>NZ_PKQQ01000006.1 GCF_002893095.1 Stenotrophomonas sp. VV52
GGGTGGCCGAGATCACCGCCGACACGTCGGACGCCACGAAGTTCTCGCCCTCGCCCAGGCCGACCAGCAACGGGCAGCCCATGCGCGCGCAGACGAAGTGGTCCGGTTCGGCGCGGCTCATCACCGCCAGCGCGTAGGCACCGGTCAGTTCCTTCACCGTACGCTGCAGTGCCGAGAGCAGGCTGTCGCCGTTCTTCAGGTTGTAATGCATCAGGTGGGCGATGACTTCGGTGTCGGTCTGCGACTCGAACACGTAGCCCAGGCCGCGCAGGCGCTCACGCTGCGCTTCGTGGTTTTCGATGATGCCGTTGTGCACCAGCGCCACGCCGTGGCTGGTGTGCGGGTGGGCATTGGCTTCGGTGACCCCGCCATGGGTGGCCCAGCGGGTGTGGCCGATGCCCAGGGTGGCGTCGAAGCCTTCGGCGGCCGCGGCCTTCTCCATCTCGGCCACGCGGCCGGTGCGGCGCACCCGGCGCACGTCCGGCTGGGCCTGGGTCCGGTCCAGCACGGCGATGCCGGACGAATCGTAACCGCGGTATTCCAGGCGCTTGAGACCCTCGATCAGTACCGGCACCACATCGCGATCTGCGATCGCTCCCACAATCCCGCACATAGATTCAGATCCCTGCTGTCGATGCCCCATTCTAGCGTGGGCACTGCCGGCACCCCGCCGCTGTCCGCTTAACAAAAGTGTCCGGCACAGTGTCCGCGGACACCCGGACGCGTCCGTACCGCTCGTAAGTGGCTGTTTAACAAGGCGCAGAAGTTGGCACGCGGTGTGCTTGGTATACCGCAACTACCGCAACCCAACCGCGACCGAGCCGATGATCCGCGACACTTCTGCCCAGGACCAGACCTTTTCCACCCCGGCCACGGCGGCACCGTGGAAGCGCTGGCTGTGGCCGGGCATCGCCGCCCTGGTGGTAGTGCTGGCGATCGGTTTCGCCGCCCGCGCCTGGCTGGGGGCCAGCCGTTCATTCGACAGCACCCGCGTCCGCATCGCCGAGGTCAAGAAGGGCGACCTGGTCCGCGACCTCGCCGCCGACGGCAAGGTGATCGCCGCCAACAGCCCGGTGCTGTACGCCATCTCCGCCGGTACCGTGGACCTGAAGGTGGTCGCCGGTGACGTGGTGAAGAAGGACCAGGAGCTGGCGGTGATCGACAGCCCCGAACTGCGCAGCAAGCTGGCCCAGGAACAGGCCACCCTGGCCGGCCTGGAAGCCGAAGCCAGCCGGTCGCTGCTCGACGCCACCCTGGCCCGCGCCAAGGCCAGCAAGGAAACCGACCAGGCCAACATCGAGCGCCAGGCCGCCGAGCGCGACCTGCAGCGCTACCAGCGCGGCTACGACGGCGGCGCGGTGCCGCAGATAGACCTGGCCAAGGCCAACGACACCCTGAAGAAGGCCGACATCTCCCTGGCCAACGCCCAGACCGACGCCCGCCTGCAGGGCCAGGGCGCCGACCTGGACGCGCGCAACAAGCGCCTGCTGGCCGACCGCCAGCGCGCGGTGGTGGACGAAGTGCAGCGCCAGGTGGACGCGCTGACCCTGCGCGCGCCGTTCGACGGCCAGGTCGGCCAGGTCCAGGCCACCCAGCACACCCAGGTGGCCGCCAACGCCCCGATCCTGGGCGTGGTCGACCTGTCGCGCTTCGAGATCGAGATCAAGGTGCCGGAAAGCTTCGCCCGCGACCTGTCGCTGGGCATCCCGGCGCAGCTCACCAGCGGCAGCGGCCAGCCGTTCGCCGGCGAGATCAGCGCGGTGTCGCCCGAAGTGGTGGCCGGCGAGGTCAATGCCCGCATCCGCTTTACCGACAAGCCGCCGCAGGGCCTGCGCCAGAGCCAGCGCATGCAGGCCCGGGTGGTGCTCGATACCCGTCGCAACGTGATCAAGGTCGAACGTGGCCCGTTCGTGGAGCAGGGCAACGGCCAGGCCTATGTCATGGATGGCAGCACCGCGGTGCGCCGTCCGGTCCAGCTGGGTGTCAGCAGCCTGGGCGAAGTGGAAATCCTCTCTGGCCTGCAACCCGGCGATCGGGTCGTGGTCTCCGGCAGCGATCTGTTCGGCGACGCCGAACGCGTGTCCATCAACTGATCCACCCTACCCATACAAGGAATACAGCCATGCTTGAGATGCGCTCGGTCGCCAAGGTGTTCCGCACCGAACAGGTGGAAACCCATGCCCTGCGGTCGCTGGACCTGCACGTTCGCGAAGGCGAGTTCGTTGCCGTCACCGGTCCGTCCGGTTCCGGCAAGACCACCTTCCTGAACATTG
Source organism: Stenotrophomonas sp. VV52 (assembly GCF_002893095.1). Lineage (GTDB taxonomy): Bacteria > Pseudomonadota > Gammaproteobacteria > Xanthomonadales > Xanthomonadaceae > Stenotrophomonas > Stenotrophomonas aracearum. Next base: position 2,274 of record NZ_PKQQ01000006.1, read on the forward strand.
CCGGCCTGCTGGAGACCTTCACCAGCGGCACCTACCTGCTCGACGGGCAGGACGTGAGCAAGCTCGGCGACGACGCCCGCAGCCGGCTGCGCAACCAGAAGATCGGCTTCATCTTCCAGGGCTTCAACCTGATTTCCGACCTCAACCTGTTCGACAACGTGGACGTACCGCTGCGCTACCGCGGCATGTCCGCCAGCGAGCGCAAACAGCGCATCGAACACGCACTGCAGCAGGTCGGCCTGGGCTCGCGCATGAAGCATTACCCGTCCGAGCTCTCCGGCGGCCAGCAGCAGCGCGCGGCGATCGCGCGTGCGCTGGCCGGCAGCCCGCGCCTGCTGCTGGCCGACGAACCGACCGGCAACCTGGACACCCAGATGGCACGCGGGGTGATGGAACTGCTTGAAGAGATCAACGCCGCCGGCACCACCATCGTCATGGTCACCCATGATCCGGAACTGGCCGCGCGTGCCCAGCGCAACGTGCACATCGTCGACGGCCAGGCCACCGACCTGGTGCGCGAACCGGTGCTGGCCACCCCGCGCGTTGCCGTTGCCACCGTCAACGACTGAGGCCGCCACCATGCTCGCCTACTACTTCCGACTGGCCCTGCGCAGCTTCCGGCGCAACAAGGTGCTCACCGCGCTGATGGTGACCGCGATCGCGCTCGGCATCGGCGCCTCGATGACCACCCTCACCGTGTTCCATGTGCTCTCCGGCGATCCCATCCCGCAGAAGAGCGACCGCCTGTTCAACGTGCAGGTCGACCCGCGCCCGATGATCGGCTACCAGCCCAGCGAGGAGCCCGAAGAACAGGTGACCCGCTACGACGGCGAAACCCTGCTGCGCGAAAAGAAGGCCAAGCACCAGGTGCTGATGACCGGCGGTGGCGTCACCGTGGAGCCGGACACCAGCACGCTGCGCCCGTTCGACACCGACGCGCGTTATACCTCCACCGATTTCTTCGCCATGTTCGACACGCCGTTCCAGTTCGGCCAGGGCTGGAAGGCCGACCAGGATGAAGGCCGTGGTCGGGTCGCGGTGATCTCCAAGGCGCTGAACGACAAGCTGTTCAACGGCCAGAACAGCGTGGGCCGCCCGCTGCGCATGGACGGACACACCTTCAACATCGTCGGCGTGCTCAAGGAGTGGAACCCGAACCCGCACTTCTACGACCTGGAAACCGGCCGCTACGGCGACAGCGAAGACATCTTCGTTCCGGTCTCCACCGCGCTGGACCTCAAGTTCGGCCGCAACGGCAACATGAACTGCTGGGACAACGCCAACGGCGAGGAAACCGCGCTCAACGCGCCGTGCACCTGGATGCAGTACTGGGTGGAGCTGGCCTCGCCGTCCGACGCCGCCGACTACCGCGCGTACCTGGAAAACTACTCGGCGCAGCAGAAGGCAGCCGGCCGCTTCCAGCGTCCGTCGAACGTGCGCCTGCGCAACGTGATGGAGTGGCTGGACTTCCAGCAGGTGGTTCCCAGCGACGTGCGCCTGCAGCTGTGGCTGGCCCTGGGCTTCCTGGCGGTCTGCCTGATCAACACGGTAGGCCTGCTGCTCGCGAAATTCCTGCGCCGCAGCGGCGAGATCGGCGTACGTCGCGCACTCGGCGCCAGCCGTGGGCAGATCTTCCTGCAGTCGCTGGTGGAAGCGGGCACGGTCGGTCTGGCCGGCGGTGTAATGGGCCTGGGGCTGGCGATGCTCGGCCTGTACGCGGTACGCCAGCAGCCGGTGGACTACGCCAAGCTCGCCACCCTGGACGGCAAGATGCTGCTGCTCACCTTCGGCCTGACCCTGGCCGCCAGCCTGCTGGCCGGTTTCCTGCCGGCGCTGCGCGCCATGCAGGTCACCCCCGCCATCCAACTCAAATCGCAGTAAGGATCCGGAGCACATCATGGATATCCGACCCATCCTGACCACGCTGCGCCGGCACAAGACTGCCGCCGCCCTCATCGTGCTGGAGATCGCGCTGACCTGCGCGATCGTCTGCAACGCGCTGTTCCTGATCGGCCAGCGCCTGGAGAAAATCAACCAGCCCAGCGGCATCGCCGAACAGGAGCTGCTGGAAGTGCGCCTGGGCGGCATCGGCACCCAGGTCAACGCCACCGCCCGTACCCGCGAAGACCTGGCCGCGCTGCGGGCCATTCCCGGGGTGAAGAACGCGGTGCCGATCAACCAGCTGCCGTTCCGCCGCAACTCCTGGAACACCAGCCTGTCGCTGATCCCCGACCAGGAGCGGCCGAACTTCAACGCCGCGCAGTTCTTCGCCAGCGAAGGCACGCTGGATACGATGGGCCTGCAGCTGGTCGCCGGCCGCGACTTCGAAGGCGATGAGTTCGCCAACCTGGAAGACGTGGAGAAGGACGCCACCATCGAACAGCGCGGTTCTGCGGTGATCCTGAGCAGCAAAGCTGCAAACAAGCTGTTCCCGGACGGCCAGGCGGTGGGCAAGACCATCTACAGCGGCCGCATGCCGCTGCGCATCGTCGGCGTGGTGAAGGAACTGGCGCGCCCGGTCACGGTGGAGTCCGACACCGGCTACTCGATGATCCTGCCGGTGCGGGTCAACTACGATATGGGCCTGTACCTGATCCGGGTCACCGACGCCGCGCGCCGCCAGGAAGTGCTGGCTGCTGCAGTGTCCGCGCTGGAAAAGGTCGACACCAACCGCATGGTGCGCGCCAAGCTCACCTATGAAGAGCAGCGCACCAAGTACTTCCAGAACGACCGCGCGATGGTCGGCCTGCTGATCACGGTGTGCGTGGCGCTGCTGGTGGTCACCGCGCTGGGCATCGTCGGCCTGGCCAGCTTCTGGGTGCAGCAGCGTACCAAGCAGATCGGCATCCGCCGTGCGCTGGGTGCCACCCGCGGCCAGATCCTGCGCTACTTCCAGACCGAGAACTTCCTGCTGGCCACGGTCGGCATCGTGCTCGGCATGCTGCTGGCGTACTCGATCAACCTCTGGCTGATGAGCGCCTACGAACTGCCGCGCATGCCGATCGCCTACCTGCCCATCGGTGCGGTCCTGCTGTGGCTGCTGGGCCAGGTCGCGGTGTTCGGGCCCGCCCACCGCGCAGCGGCGGTGCCGCCTGCCGTCGCCACCCGGAGCGCCTGACATGGGCGCTCCCCTCCTCCGCGCCGCCTTGCTCGGGCTGGCACTGCTCTCCACCACCGCCTGCGCGGAAAGCAGCCGCAGCGAATCCTCGCGCATGGACTGGCGCCAGGACGGCGCACGGCTGACCGTGGAATCCGCACAGGGCGTAGTCACCATCGTCGCAGCGTCGCCCACGGCGCGCTTCGGCGTGCAGGCGGGCGACCAGGTCCTGCGCGTGGACGGCGTGCCGGTGCAGCGCGTGGACGATCTGACCGCCGCGCTCAGCAGCAGCGACAAGGTCACGGTGCCCGTCACCGTGCGCCGGTCCGGACGGGTCGAGGTGGTCAGCGTGCCGACCGCCGCGTGGCGGGCCGTGCAGCCGCCACCGCCGCCGGCGCCCCCTGCGCCTCCGGCGCCCCCGTCACGGCCGTAAGCCCGGATCCGGCCCCACCCTGCCGGTGGGGCCGGCGCTCGGGTACTCTCTGCCTACTTTCCGGTCTCCTGCTGCCGCATGCCTTCGATCCTGATCATTGACGACAACGCCAGCGTGGCCACGGCACTGGACGTGCTGTTCTCGCTGCACGACATCGAGGCGCTGCACGCGCTGTCGCCCGAGGCCGGGCTGGCGGTGCTGGAACAACAGCCGATCGACCTGGTGATCCAGGACATGAACTTCACCGAGGACACCACCTCCGGCGAAGAGGGCGAAGCGCTGTTCCAGCAGATCCGCGCGCGCCACCCCGACCTGCCGGTGATCCTGCTGACCGCATGGACCCACCTGAGCAGCGCGGTGGACCTGGTCAAGGCCGGTGCCGCCGACTACCTGGCCAAGCCCTGGGACGACCGCAAGCTGCTGACCACGGTCAACAACCTGCTGGAGCTCTCGGAAACCCGCCGCGAACTGGATCGCCGCCGCGCGCGCGAACAACGCGACCGGACCGCGCTGGAAACCCGTTACGACCTGCGGGGTGCGGTGGTGGCCGACCCGGCCAGCGAACGCGTGGTCAACCTGGCCTGCCAGGTCGCACGCTCGGAACTGCCGGTGCTGATCACCGGCCCGAACGGTGCCGGCAAGGAGAAGATCGCCGAGATCATCCAGGCCAATTCACTGGTGGCCAAGGGCCCGTTCGTGGCACTGAACTGTGGGGCCATTCCTGCTGAATTGATCGAAGCGGAGCTGTTCGGCAGCGAAGCCGGCGCCTACACCGGCGCCAACAAGGCGCGCGAAGGCAAGTTCGAAGCCGCTGACGGCGGCACCCTGTTCCTGGACGAGATCGGCAACCTCTCGCTCGGCGGCCAGATGAAACTGCTGCGCGTGCTGGAAACCGGCCGCTTCGAGCGGCTGGGCTCCAACCGCGAGCGACAGGTGAAGGTGCGCGTGATCAGCGCCACCAACGCCGACCTGCCGGCGATGATCCGCGATGGCCAGTTCCGCGAAGACCTCTACTACCGTCTCAACACCGTCGAGCTGGCGCTGCCGCCGCTGGCCGAGCGGCCCGGCGACATCCTGCCACTGGCCGAACGTTTCCTCGGCGATGGCAAGCCGCTGTCCAGCGCTGCGGCCAGCGCGCTGCAGCGCCACGCCTGGCCGGGCAACGTGCGCGAGCTGCGCAACGTGATCCAGCGCGCCGGGCTGCTCGCCCAGGGTGCGCGCATCGAGGTGGCCGACCTCAACCTGCCGCGTGCGGCCCCTGCGCCGCGCGCGACGACACCGGGCGCCGACCCCGACCGCAGCCGCATCGAATCGGCGCTGTCGCACAGCCACGGCATCATCGCGCAGGCCGCCGCCGAACTCGGGCTCAGCCGGCAGGCGCTGTACCGGCGCATGGACCGCTACGGCATCCCCCGCGAATGAAGCGCACCTCGTTTACCTTCCGCCTGTTCCTGCGCCTGCTGCCGGTGCTGGCGCTGGCTGCAGCCGGTCCGTGGCTGCTGGCCTACTGGATGGACCGCGGCTGGGCGGTGGCGCTGGTGTCCACCCTCGTACTGCTCGCCCTGATGTGGTGGACGCTGCGCCGCGCCACCGCGCCGGTCCGTTCTCTGCTGCGTGCGCTGTCCGGCACCACCAGCACCTACCGCGACGGCGAGTACAACTTCAGCGTGTACTGGCCGGGCAACGACGAACTGGGCGACCTGGTGCAGGCGCACCGCGAGCTGGGCGATGTGCTGCGCGAACAGCGCCAGGGCCTGGTCCAGCGCGAACTGCTGCTGGACACCATGGTGCAGAACACGCCGGTGTCGATGCTGCTGCTGACCAATGGCGGCGACGGCGTGCAGCGCGTGGTGTTCTCCAACCTGGCCGCCCGCAAGCTGCTGCACAATGGCTGGAAGCTGGAAGGCCAGGCGATGCAGCACGTGCTGGAGACCATGCCGGTGGAACTGCGCGATGCGATCGAGCGCGGTGGCGACAGCCTGTTCGCGGTACGTGGGCCGGGCGACGAAGCCGAAGACGGCGATGAAGACGACGAACAGGTCTACCACCTGTCGCGGCGCAACTTCCATCTCAACGGTCGCCCGCACGACCTGCTGCTGATCCGCCTGCTCACCGCCGAGCTGCGCCGTCAGGAAGTGCAGACCTGGAAGAAGGTGATCCGGGTGATCAGCCATGAGCTCAACAACTCGCTGGCGCCGATCGCCTCGCTGGCGCACTCCGGTGGCGAGCTGGTGCGGCGTGGCAAGACCGAACGCCTGGAAGAGGTGTTCACCACCATCGAAGAGCGCTCACGGCACCTGGAAGGCTTCATCCGCGGCTATGCGCGCTTTGCCAAGCTGCCGCAGCCGCAGCTGCAGAACGTGCAGTGGAAGCAGTTCCTGGGCGGGCTGCAGCTGCAGATCCCGTTCCGCATGGCCGAGATTCCCGACGACCTGCAGGGCCGGGTGGATATCGCCCAGCTGGGCCAGGCGCTGTTGAACCTGCTGAAGAACGCGCACGAGGCGTGCTCGGAAGCCGAGCCGCCCAATGATGATGTGGAATTGCGCCTGACCCGGCTGCCGCAGTGGTTGCGCATCGAAGTGCTCGACCGTGGCAAGGGCATGAACGAAGCAGTGCTGCAGAATGCCCTGATGCCGTTCTACTCAACCAAGCGCAACGGCACCGGCCTGGGCCTGGCGCTCACCCGCGAAATCGTGGAAGCGCACGGCGGCCGGGTGTCGCTGCAGAACCGCCGCGAAGGCGGCCTGTGCGTGGCGATTTTCCTGCCGGCCTGATCGCTTATTTTTTCACCGGGCGATGCCAGCCTTCGATGGTCTGCTGGCGCGCCCGCGCAACGGTCAATTCGCCATCCGGCGCGTTTCGCGTGATGACCGAACCGGCCGCAATGGTCGCCCGCTCGCCAATCGTCACCGGCGCTACCAGCGAGCTGTTCGACCCGATGAAGGCGTTGTCGCCGATGGTGGTCTGCGACTTGTTCACGCCATCGTAGTTGCAGGTGATGGTGCCCGCGCCAATGTTGACCTTGCTGCCGATCACCGCATCGCCCAGGTAGGTGAGGTGGTTGGCCTTGCTGCCCACCCCCAGGTGGACCTTCTTGGTCTCCACGAAGTTGCCCACGTGCGAACCTTCGGCCAGCACCGTACCGGGGCGCAGCCGCGAGAACGGGCCGATGTCGGCCGCGCCTTCGCTGACCACACCTTCCAGGTCGCAGTGCGGCTTGACCACCGTGCCGGCGGCCAGCTTCACGTCCTTCAGGCGGGTGAACGGCCCGATGCTGACGCCGTCGCCAAGTTCCACGGTGCCTTCCAGGATCACGTTGACGTCGATCTGCACGTCGCGACCGACCGTCACCGAGCCACGGATGTCCAGCCGCGCCGGGTCGATCACGCGCGCGCCCTGCGCGCACAGCGCACGAACCTCGCGCAGCTGCCAGGCCCGCTCCAGCTGGGACAGCTGCCACGGATCGTTGGCGCCTTCGGCTTCCTGCGCGTCGGCCACGAAGGCCATGTCCGCCGGGGTGTAATCGGCCGCGGCCGAGGCAAACACGTCGGTGAGGTAGTACTCGCCCTGCGCATTGCTGTTGGACAGCTGCGACAGCCAGGTGCGCAGCGCGGTCGCGTCGGCGGTGATGATGCCGGTATTGATGGTGCGGATCGCCAGCTGCTCTTCGCTGGCGTCCTTCTGCTCCACGATCGCGCCGACCTTGCCCTCGGCATTGCGCACGATGCGGCCATAGCCCGTGGGGTTGGCCATGTCCGCCACCAGCACCGCCAGCCGGCCCGGCTGCGAAAGCAGGTGCTGCAGGGTGTCGAGCCGGATCAGCGGCACGTCGCCGTACAGCACCAGCACCTTGGCTTCGTCGGGCACCTGCGGCATGGCCTGCTGCACGGCATGGCCGGTGCCCAGCTGCTCGCGCTGCTCGGCCCACTGCAGGTCCGGCTGGTCGGCGAAGGCGGCGCGTACCGCTTCACCGCCATGGCCGTACACCACGTGGATCGCCTGGGGCTGCAACTGCCGCGCGGTGTCGATTACATGCGCCAGCATCGGGCGGCCGGCGATCGGCTGCAGCACCTTGGGCAGGTCGGACTTCATGCGCTTTCCAGCGCCGGCGGCAAGGATGATGACGTGCAGGGCTTGGGTCATGGGGGCAGGCGTGTACGTGGTGGTATGGGAACGATTCTATGCCGGAAACAACAACGCCGGCGGAAGCCGGCGTTGAGGTGTGCAGCGTAAGCAGGAACTCAGTGCTTGAGGGTCTTGCGCAGGCGCTCCAGCGCCTGCAGCTGGACCACGGCTTCGGCCAGCTTCTGCTGGGCTTCGGCCACTTCCATCGCCTCGCCACGATTGGCCAGGATGCGCTCGGCTTCTTCCTTGGCCTTGCGGACCGCGGTTTCGTCGATGTCCTGCGCGCGGATCGCGGTGTCGGCCAGCACGGTCACGACCTGCGGCTGCACCTCGAGGATGCCGCCGGAGATGGCGAAGTCCAGTTGTTCGCCATTCGGGGTGGTGACCACCACCTTGCCCGGCTTCAGCCGGGTGATCAGCGGGGCGTGCTTGGGCGCGATGCCCAGTTCGCCGAGCTCACCCGTAGCCACGACCAGAGTCGCTTCACCACGGAAGATTTCCTGCTCGGCGCTGACGATGTCGCAACGGATGGTGCTCATGATCAGGCCTTCTCAGCCATCTTCTTGGCCTTCTCGACCGCTTCTTCGATGCTGCCGACCATGTAGAACGCCTGCTCCGGCAGGTGGTCGTATTCGCCGTCGACGATGGCCTTGAAGCCGCGGATGGTGTCCTTCAGCGACACGTACTTACCCGGCGAGCCGGTGAACACTTCGGCCACGTGGAACGGCTGGCTGAAGAAGCGCTCGATCTTGCGCGCGCGCGACACGGCCTGCTTGTCTTCTTCGGACAGTTCGTCCATGCCCAGGATGGCGATGATGTCCTTCAGTTCCTTGTACTTCTGCAGGGTCTGCTGGACGCGCTGGGCGGTGTCGTAATGCTCGTGGCCGATGACCAGCGGGTCCATCTGGCGGCTGGTGGAATCCAGCGGATCGACCGCCGGGTAGATACCCAGCGAGGCGATCGAACGCGACAGGGTGACGGTCGAGTCAAGGTGGGCGAAGGTGGTCGCCGGCGACGGGTCGGTCAAGTCATCGGCGGGCACGTACACGGCCTGGATCGAGGTGATCGAGCCGTTCTTGGTCGAGGTGATGCGCTCCTGCAGGACGCCCATTTCCTCGGCCAGGGTCGGCTGGTAACCCACGGCCGACGGCATGCGGCCCAGCAGTGCCGACACTTCGGTACCGGCCAGGGTGTAGCGGTAGATGTTGTCGACGAACAGCAGCACGTCCTTGCCCTTGCCGTTCTCGTCCTTCTCGTCGCGGAAGTACTCGGCCATGGTCAGGCCGGTCAGTGCAACGCGCAGACGGTTGCCCGGCGGCTCGTTCATCTGGCCGTACACCATCGCGACCTTGTCCAGGACGTTGGAGTCCTTCATCTCGTGGTAGAAGTCGTTGCCCTCACGGGTACGCTCACCCACGCCGGCGAACACGGACAGGCCGCTGTGCGCCTTGGCGATGTTGTTGATCAGCTCCATCATGTTGACGGTCTTGCCGACGCCGGCGCCGCCGAACAGGCCGACCTTGCCGCCCTTGGCGAACGGGCACATCAGGTCGATGACCTTGATGCCGGTTTCCAGCAGCTCGGTGGCCGGGGACTGGTCTTCGTACGACGGGGCTTCACGGTGGATTTCCCAGCTGTCGCTGGCGACCACCGGGCCGGCTTCGTCGATCGGACGGCCGAGCACGTCCATGATGCGGCCCAGGGTGCCTGCACCGACCGGCACCGAGATGGCGCGGTTGGTGTTGGTGGCAACCAGGTTGCGCTTCAGGCCGTCGGTGGAGCCCAGCGCGATGCAACGGACCACGCCGTCGCCGAGCTGCTGCTGCACTTCCAGCGTGATTTCGGTGTTGTCCACCTTCAGTGCGTCATACACCTTCGGCACCGACTCGCGGGGGAATTCCACGTCGACGACGGCGCCGATGATCTGAACGATCTTGCCCTGACTCATTGCTGCATCCTCTAATTTAAATGCTTTGACTGTGCGCGTCAGACTGCTGCCGCGCCGCCGACGATTTCGGAGATTTCCTGGGTGATCGCTGCCTGGCGGGCCTTGTTGTAGACCAGCTGCAGGGTTCCGATCAGCTTGTTCGCGTTGTCGCTGGCCGACTTCATCGCCACCATGCGCGCTGCATGCTCGGAGGCCACGTTTTCCAGCACGGCCTGGTACACCAGCGACTCCACGTAGCGCGTCATCACGTGCTCGAGCACGGTGGCGGCGTCGGGCTCGTACAGGTAGTCCCAGTCATGGTGCGCGACCTGCTTTTCGGCAGCCGGCAACGGCAGCAGCTGGTCGAAGCTGGCCTTCTGCACCATCGTGTTGATGAAGCGGTTGTAGACCAGGTACACGCGGTCGACCTTGCCTTCGGTGAAGGCGTCGAGCATGACCTTGATGACGCCGATCAGCTGTTCCAGGTGCGGCACGTCGCCCATGTGGGTGACGCTGCCGACCATGTTGACCTTGACCCGGCGGAAGAAGGTCGATGCCTTCTGGCCGATGGTCACCACGTCGATCTCGGCGCCCTTTTCCTGGTACTGGCGGACTTCGCCCAGCATCTTGCGGAACAGGTTGTTGTTCAGGCCGCCGGCCAGGCCGCGGTCGGACGAGATCACGATGTAGCCGACCCGCTTGACCTCATCGCGCTGGACCAGGAACGGATGCTGGTAGTCGGTGCTGGCCTGGGCCAGGTGGCCGATCACCTGCTTCATCGCCTGCGCATACGGACGCGAGGTCTTCATGCGATCCTGCGCCTTGCGGATCTTGGAGGCCGACACCATCTCCAGCGCGCGGGTCACCTTGCGGGTGTTCTGCACGCTCTTGATCTTGGTTTTGATTTCGCGACCGCTTGCCATCTCTTATTCCCGTAGAGCGGGGCCATGCCCCGCTGCTTCAACGGTGCGGCGAGGCCGGATGGCCCGCCGCACGTGCGTCTTACCAGCTGCCGGTGGTCTTGAACTCGGCGATGCCCTTCTTGAAGGCCGCTTCGATGTCGTTGTCCCAACCGCCGGTGGCGTTGACCTTGCCGATCAGCTCGCCCTGGGTGTTGGCGAAGTGGGCGTGCAGGCCTTCTTCGAACCCGAGCAGCTTGGCGACCGGCACGTCGTCGAGGTAGCCCTCGTTGACGGCGTAGATCGACAGCGCCTGGTTGGCGATCGACATCGGAGCGTACTGCTTCTGCTTCATCAGCTCGGTGACGCGCTGACCGCGCTCGAGCTGCTTGCGGGTGGCTTCGTCCAGGTCCGAGGCGAACTGCGCGAACGCAGCCAGCTCACGGTACTGGGCCAGCGAGATGCGGATGCCGCCCGACAGCTTCTTGATGATCTTGGTCTGGGCCGCACCACCGACGCGCGACACCGAGATACCGGCGTTCACGGCCGGGCGGATGCCCGAGTTGAACAGGTCGGTTTCCAGGAAGATCTGGCCGTCGGTGATCGAGATCACGTTGGTCGGCACGAACGCCGAAACGTCGCCGGCCTGGGTTTCGATGATCGGCAGCGCGGTCAGCGAACCGGTCTTGCCCTTCACTTCACCCTTGGTGAACTGCTCCACGTACTCTTCCGAGACGCGGGCCGCACGTTCCAGCAGGCGCGAGTGCAGGTAGAACACGTCACCCGGGTAGGCTTCACGGCCCGGCGGACGCTTCAGCAGCAGCGAGATCTGGCGGTAGGCCACGGCCTGCTTGGACAGGTCGTCGTACACGATCAGGGCGTCCTGGCCGCGGTCCATGAAGTACTCACCCATGGTGCAGCCCGAGTAGGCGCTGATGTACTGCATGGCAGCCGATTCGGAAGCGGTGGCGGCCACGACCACGGTGTGGGCCAGCGCGCCGTTTTCTTCCAGCTTGCGCACGATGTTGGCCACGGTCGAGGCCTTCTGGCCGATCGCGACGTACACGCACTTGATGCCGGTGTCCTTCTGGTTGATCACCGCATCGATGGCCAGGGCGGTCTTGCCGGTCTGGCGGTCACCGATGACCAGCTCGCGCTGGCCACGGCCGATCGGGATCATCGAGTCGACCGACTTGTAACCGGTCTGCACCGGCTGGTCGACCGACTTGCGCCAGATCACGCCCGGGGCAACGCGCTCCACCGGAGCCGTAAGCTGGGCTGCGATCGGGCCCTTGCCGTCGATCGGCTCGCCGAGCGCGTTGACCACGCGACCCAGCATTTCCGGACCGACCGGCACTTCCAGGATGCGACCGGTGGTCTTGGCCACGTCGCCTTCGCGCAGGTGCTCATAGCCACCCAGGACCACGGCGCCGACCGAGTCGCGCTCCAGGTTCAGGGCCAGGGCGAAGGTGTTGTTCGGCAGTTCGATCATTTCGCCCTGCATCACGTCGGCCAGGCCGAAGATGCGCACGATGCCGTCGGACACGCTGGTCACGGTGCCTTCGTTGCGCGATTCCGCGGCCAGCTTGACCTTCTCGATGCGGTTCTTGATCAGTTCGCTGATTTCGGAGGGGTTGAGCGTGGTTGCCATCGTCAAGTCCTAGTGCCGGCGGTCAGGCCGGACGTTAAATGAATTCAGTTAGCGAGCGCGGTCTGCAGGCGCGACAGCTTGCCCTTGAGCGAGCCATCGATCACCACGTCGCCTGCGTCGATCACCGCACCGCCGATCAGCGAAGCATCGATCGCGGTGGTGATCTCCACGTCTTGGCCGAAGCGCTTGCGCAGCGCGGCCTTGATGGCGTCCAGCTCAGTGGAGGACAGCTCGGCGGCCGAGGTCACCGTGGCCTTGACCACGTGTTCGGCTTCAGCGCGGAGCTGGTCGTACATGCCTGCGATTTCCGGCAGCAGCGGCAGCCGGTGCGCTTCGGCCAGGATGGCCAGGAAGCGACCGAACGACTCGCCCGCCGATTCCGGCGCCAGCAACGCGACGGCATCGCCGCGGTCCAGTTCCGGGTTCGACAGCAGGGCCGACACGCGCGGATCTGCGGCTACGTGGGCGGAGAACGCAAGCGCGTCCGACCACGGCGCGAACGTGCCTTCGTCGCGCGCGGTCGCGAACGCGGCGCGGGCATACGGGCGTGCAAGCGTGAGGGCCTGGCTCATCGATCAGATCTCCGAGGCCAGCTCGTCGAGCAGCGCCTTGTGGGCGTTGGCGTCGATTTCGCGCTTGAGCAGCTTTTCGGCACCGGTCACGGCCAGCACGGACACCTGCTTGCGCAGATCTTCGCGGGCACGGTTTGCGGCAGCCTCGATCTCGGCGTGGGCCAGTTCTTTCTGGCGGTTCGCTTCGACGATGGCTTCATTCTTGGCGGCGTCAACGATCTGGTTGGCGCGGGCATGGGCCTGGTCGATGATCTCGTTGGCCTTGGTGCGCGCGTCCTTCAGTGCTTCGTTGACCTTTTCCTGCGCCTGGGCCAGATCCTTCTGGCTGCGGTCGGCAGCGGCGAGGCCTTCAGCGATCTTCTGCTGGCGCTCTTCGATGGCGTTCATCAGCGGCGGCCAGATCTTGGTCGCGATGATCCAGATCAGACCGGCGAACGCCAGTGCCTGGGCAACGAGGGTAAAACCGATTTCCATGGGGTTCGCTCAATCTGGGGTGACGGGGTGGAAGCGCCGCAGGAGCGGCGCGTCCGTTCCTTCATCCGCGATCAGGCGCACAAGGCGCCTGATCGTGTCTTCGCTGGATCAGCCCGCGACAGCCGGCAGACGCGCAACGAATTCAGCGATGGTCGGGTTGGCGAAGGCCAGCAGCAGGCCGACGGCGACCGAGATGATGAACGCGGCGTCGATCAGGCCGGCGGTGATGAACATGCGGACCTGCAGTACCGGGATCAGTTCCGGCTGGCGGGCAGCCGATTCCAGGAACTTACCGGCCATGATGGCCAGACCGAGACCGGCACCCAGCGCGGCCAGGCCGATCATGATGCCGACGGCGAGGACGGTGGAGCTCTGGACTTGGGCGAGGTTGGTCAGGACGGCAAAGTACATGGGTTATCTCCGGAAACTTAAGTTGCTAAGGGTAATGAAACGGATGAAGGGTGAAGCGAAAACTCAGTGAGCGTCTTCCGACAGGCTCAGGTACACGATCGACAGCATCATGAAGATGAATGCCTGCAGCGGAATCACCAGCAGGTGGAACAGCATCCAGCCGAGGCCGAAGGCACCGCCCGCGAGGGCGCCCATGATGCCGGCACTGCCCAGCACCCAGATCAGCAGGAACACGATTTCGCCGCCGAACATGTTGCCGAACAGTCGCATCGCCAGCGAAATCGGCTTGCTCAGCCACTCGACGATGTTGAGGATCAGGTTGAACGGCATCATCCACTTGCCGAACGGCGCGGTCAGGAATTCCTTGGTGAAGCCACCCAGGCCCTTGGAACGCAGCGCGAAGAACAGCATCAGGAAGAACACGCTGATCGACATGCCCAGGGTGGCATTGACGTCGGCGGTGGGGACCGGCTTCCAGTACGGCACGCCCAGCGCTTCCAGCGGAAGGGCGATGAAGTCGGCCGGGATCATCTTGATGAGGTTCATCAGGAGGATCCAGAAGAAGATCGTGATCGCGATCGGGGTCACCAGCTTGCTGGTGCCGTGGTAGGTGTCCTTGGCCTGGCGGTCGACGAACTCGAGGCAGATCTCCACGAACGCCTGCCACTTGCCCGGGACGCCGGCGGTCGCCTTGCGGGTGGCCAGCCAGAAGCCAAACACCATCAACAAACCCAGCGCGACCGAAGTCACAATGGTGTCGACGTGAATAGCCCAGAAACCACCTTCCTGCATATGGAACGTCAGGTTGTGCAGGTGATGTTGGATGTAGGAGGTGGGTGTAAGCGCCTCGCCTGCCATGTGTCCGGAACCTTGAGTTAAATAAATTGGATCAGCGCCTGGCCAGAGCCAGGACCTGGAACATCAGTCCGACGGCGATTCCGGCCAGCAGCGCCAGTGCAGGCAGCTTGAAGACCACGAAACCCACCGCCAGGACACCGAATACGAGCGCCCACTTCGCCACCACCGCCAGGATCAGCCGCGACATGGCCGAACCCGCCGCCTGCACCCCGCCCCCCAGCGCCATCCGTGCCGCGACCCAGCCGCCTGCCGATACCGCGACACCCGACGCAAGCGCCCCAAGGGCGTACTTCGGACCTGCCAGCAGCAGGAAGGCCAGGGCCAGGACAGCCACTGCGGCCAGCGGGTAGACCGCTGCGCGCAGCATCAGTCGCCGACCCGCGTCAACGGAGTTCAGCACACGTATGTCCTGCATGGTTGTGGGAAGAGTGGCCGAGGCAGCAAGTGCTTTGCCTCGTCGAGCCGCCAAATTATAGCAACGGGACAATTTGCGAGACAACCGCCCCCCGTTCATCCCGGACGCCGCAAGTTGCTGCATCGCCACAGATTTTGCGGGCGTCGGCGGGTCGAACCCGCCATCCGGGGTCCCAATTCATTTTTGCGGCGCAGCATATTGAACTTTCGTCGCGGACGGCAGTCTGACTGTTCGGCCTGTCCATTCGATCCTCGTCGACGCCCCTGTGCAGGCCGGTACCGAGCGGCCCCGAGCTCTCTCCGGGGCCGCTCTTTTCCGGGCGCCCGCCCGATGAACGGTACACGCCCCCTCCACCATACGTTCACGAATGGTGGACGCGCCGCTAAGGCAGAGTGATTCCAATTCCCCCGAATCACTGCAAGGACACCCCGATGCGTCTGCTTCCGCTGCTCGCCCTGCCGCTGGCCATGGCCGCACTCACCCACGCCACCTCGGCCAGTGCAGCCGAGGGCGACGACCGCTTCGCCCTGCGCCTGGGCGCCATGAACATCGACTCGGACAACACCATCCGCGGCAACACCACGGTGCTGGGCCAGGACGTGGGCTTCGATGAGGACTTCGGCCTGGGCGGCAAGGAATGGGAGCCGCGCGTCGACGGCCTGTTCCGCATCAGCAACCGCCAGCGCCTGATCTTCAACTACTTCAAGTACGACAAGGACCGCCGCGAAACGCTGGACGACGGCATCAGCTTCGGCGGTGAAACCGTCCCGGCCGGCAGCTTCGTCAAGGGCGAACTGAAGTACCAGGTGGCCAGCCTGGTGTACGACTACTCGGTGGTGGACACCGAGACCTTTGATCTGGGCCTGCAGCTGGGTGCGGAATACGCCAAGGTGAGCACCAAGGCGTACGCCGACCTGGGCACCGTGTACAACGGCACGTTCCTGGACGAGAAGGCCGACGGCATCGCGCCGGTGGTGGGTGCACGCTTCACCATCACCCCCTCGGAAAAGTGGATGATCACCGCGCAGGGCCAGTACCTCAACACCGACTGGGGCAACTTCGACGACTACGACGGCGACCTGACCCGCGCCAATGTGATCGTGGACTACAAGTTCACCGACAACTTCGGCCTCTTCGCCGGCTACGACTGGTTCCGCCTTGACGTTGACCAGAGTGGCCGCGACGGCACGATCGGCCTGAAGCAGGAGTTCAAGGGTCCGGTGGCGGGTATCAGCGTTTCGTTCTGAGGCGTGTTGGAGCCGGGCAGAGCCCGGCTCTACGTCCAGGTTAAAAAAAACCCGGCTTTCGCCGGGTTTTTTGTTGGGTCTACCGCGTTATTTTTTCTTGGGGATGTACAGATCGGTGATGGTGCCGTCGTAGATCTCCGCAGCCATCGCCACCGACTCGCTGAGCGTCGGGTGGGCGTGGATGGTGTGGCCGATGTCTTCGGCTTCGGCACCCATCTCGATGGCCAGGCCGATCTCAGCCAGCAGGTCGCCAGCATGCACGCCAACGATCGCACCGCCGATGATGCGGTGGGTGTCCTCGTCGAAGATCAGCTTGGTGAAGCCTTCGGTGCGGCCGATGCCGATCGCGCGGCCGCTGGCGGCCCACGGGAACTTGGCCACGCCGACCTTCAGGCCCTGCGCCTTGGCTTCGGTCTCGGTCACGCCGACCCAGGCGATTTCCGGGTTGGTGTAGGCCACCGACGGAATCACCCGCGCCACCCACTCCTTCTTCTCGCCCGAGGCCACTTCGGCGGCCAGCTTGCCTTCGTGCGTGGCCTTGTGGGCCAGCATCGGGTTGCCGACGATATCGCCGATGGCAAAGATGTGCGGCACGTTGGTACGCATCTGGCGGTCGACCGGAATGAAACCGCGCTCGGTCACGCCCACGCCGGCCTTTTCCGCGCCGATCTTCTTACCGTTGGGCGAGCGGCCCACCGCGACCAGCACGCGATCGAAGGTGCCCTGCTCCAGACCCGGCTTCTCGCCTTCGGATGCGGCTTCGAAGGTCACCGTGATGCCCTTCGCATCGGCGCTGACGCCCGACGCCTTGGTCTTGAGATGAACCTCGACGCCCTGCTTCTTCAGGCGATCGGCCAGCGGCTTGACCAGGTCCTTGTCGGCGCCCGGCATCAGCTGGTCCATGAACTCGACCACGGTGACCTTGCTGCCGAGCGCGGCATACACGGTCGCCATTTCCAGCCCGATGATGCCGCCACCCACGACCAGCAGCGAACCCGGCACGTCGGCCAGCTCCAGCGCGTCGGTGGAGTCCATCACGCGCGGGTCGTCCCACGGGAAATTCGGCAGCTTCACCGCCTGCGAACCGGCGGCGATGATGCACTGCTGGAACCGCAGCAGCTGGGTCTTGCCGTCGTCGCCGACGATCTCCAGCTCGTTGGCCGAGACGAAGGTCGCCACGCCCTGCACGGTGCGCACCTTGCGCTGCTTGGCCATGCCGGCCAGGCCCTTGGTCAGCTGGGTGACCACCTTTTCCTTGTAGCCGCGCAGCTTGTCCAGGGTGATGGTCGGCGCGCCGAACTCCACCCCGAAGTCGCCGGCGTGGGCCACTTCGTCGATCACCGCCGCAGCGTGCAGCAGCGCCTTGGAGGGAATGCAGCCCACGTTGAGGCAGACCCCGCCCAGGCTGGCGTAACGCTCGATCAGCACGGTGTCCACGCCCAGGTCGGCCGAGCGGAATGCAGCGGTGTAACCGCCCGGGCCGGCGCCCAGCACCACCATCTGGCACTCGATGTCGGCCGGCTTGCCCGAGGACAGTGCCGGCTGCGGCGCGGCGGGTTCGGCCGGGGCGCGGTGCGACGGGGTCACCGGCGGCTTGCTGGCCGGTGCGGCGGCCTTCGGCGCCTCGGCGGCAGGCGCAGCGGCAGCGGCGCCTTCGGCGTCCAGCACCACCACCACGTCGCCTTCGGACAGCGTGTCGCCGAGCTTGACCTTGATTTCCTTGACCACCCCGGCGGCCGAAGACGGCACTTCCAGCGTGGCCTTGTCCGACTCCAGCGTGACCAGGCCCTGGTCCTTCTTCACCGTGTCGCCCACCGCGACCAGCAGTTCGATCACCGGGACGGCGCTGTAATCGCCAATGTCGGGAACCTTGATTTCAATAGCGGCCATGCGTGTTCTCCTGGGTCTCAGCCGGCCGTGCCGGCGAGCAGTTGCTGCAGTTCGTCGAGCGACTCGTCCAGATCCTGCCAGCGACGGTCGAGCTTCTTTTCCTTGGTGTCGCTGGCTTCGATCAGCAGCGCCACCTGTTTCATCATCAGCTTGCCGGCACCGCACTCCCAGCGCGGACCGCTGTAGCGTTCGCCATCGACCTGGAACGACAGCACTTCGCCGTCGGTGATCGGCGCCTTGCGGTCGGCCGGAACGCCTGCGTCGAGCGCACTGCGCCAGCTGCGCACCAGGCGCTGGGCCAGGGCAGCGGGAATGGCGACCTGGTACTGGTCCGGCTCCTGGTCCACGCGCAGCTCAACGCCACCACCGCGTGCACTGTTGTTCCAGGTGTACACGCGCTTGTCGGCCTTGCTGAAGCGCAGCGTCCACGCCTGGTCCTGGGTGCCGGGCAGCAGCGCCACGCCGGTTTCCACCCCGCCCTTGGGCAGGGTGACCAACGACAGCATCGGCTGCGCCTTGCCCACGAACAGCGTTTCCACCGCCTGGCCGTAGTTGCCCACCGCCGGCGGCCATCCATGCCCCAGCTCAGTGGTGCAGGCCGCATGGGCGGCCGGCACGAAGGCCAACGCCATCGCCAGGCCGTAGAGCGGGGCCCTGCCCCGCTGCCGGGAAACCGCAGCCCGCTCGATCACAGCAGCACGCGCCGCATGTCGGCCAGCACCTGCGACAGGTAAGCGGTGAAGCGTGCGGCCAGCGCACCGTCGATGACGCGGTGGTCGTAGCTCAGCGACAGCGGCAGCATCAGCTTCGGGGCGAATTCCTTGCCGTTCCAGACCGGCTGGATCGACGACTTGGACACACCCAGGATGGCCACTTCCGGCGCATTGACGATCGGGGTGAACGCGGTGCCGCCGATGCCGCCCAGCGAGCTGATCGAGAAGCAGCCACCGCTCATGTCGGCCGGGCCCAGCTTGCCGTCGCGCGCCTTCCTGGCCAGCTCGCCGGTTTCCTGCGCGATCTGCACCACGCCCTTCTTGTCGACGTCGCGGATCACCGGAACGACCAGGCCGTTCGGGGTGTCGGCGGCAAAGCCGATGTTGAAGTACTTCTTCAGAGTCAGGTTCTCACCGGCCGCATCCAGCGATGCGTTGAATTCCGGGAACTGCTTGAGCGCCGCGGCGCTGGCCTTGATCAGGAAGGCGAGCATGGTCAGCTTGATGCCGGCCTTTTCGTTCTCCTTGTTCAGCGCCACGCGCAGGCCTTCCAGGTCGGTGATGTCGGCCTGTTCGAACTGGGTGACGTGCGGAATCATCGCCCAGTTGCGCGCCAGGTTGGCCCCGGAGATCTTCTTGATGCGCGACAGCGGCTGGGTTTCAACCTCGCCGAACTTGCTGAAGTCGACCTTCGGCCACGGCAGCAGGTTGAGCCCGCCGCCCGCAGCGACGGTGCCACCGCCCACGGCAGCGCCACCGGTCAGGGCCGACTTGACGAACTTCTGCACGTCGCCCTTGGTGATGCGGCCGCCCTTCTCGGTACCGGTGAGCTGGTTGAGGTCCACGCCCAGCTCGCGGGCGAACACGCGCACCGCCGGGGAGGCATACGGCACCTTGGCCGGCAGCACGCTGTCGGCGTTGAACTGCACCGGCGGGCTGCTCGGGTTGCCGGCCGACGGGGCGCTGGCGATCTCGCGGGCAGCCAGCTTGTCCGGCTGGGCCGGCACGGCGACCGGCTCCACCTTGGTGCCGGTTTCGGCAGCGGCCGGGGCCGCGGCAGCAGCCGCCTTGGTCGGAGCCGGTGCGGCAGCGCCGTCGGCTTCGATGATCGCCACGACCTTGCCCTGCGAAAGGGTGTCGCCGACCTTGACCTTGATTTCCTTGACCACGCCGGCAACCGACGAGGGCACTTCCATGGTGGCCTTGTCCGATTCCAGCGTGACCAGGCCCTGGTCCTTCTTGACCGTGTCGCCCACGGCGACCAGCACTTCGATCACCGGAATGTCGGTGTAATCGCCGATGTCGGGGACGGTTGCTTCGACCGTGCCACCGGCGGCAGCCGGCGCGGCGGCCGGTGCGCTCTGGGTAGCCGGGGCCGGCGCGGCGGCCGCAGCGGCCTTGGCCGGAGCCGGAGCCGGAGCAGCGGCCGGGGCCGGTGCTGCAGCGGCGTCGGCCACTTCGATCAGCGCCACGACCTTGCCCTCGGACAGGTTGTCGCCGACCTTGACCTTGATTTCCTTGACCACGCCAGCGACCGAGGACGGCACTTCCATCGTGGCCTTGTCCGACTCCAGCGTGACCAGGCCCTGGTCCTTCTTGACGGTGTCACCAACGGCGACCAGCACCTCGATTACCGGGATATCGCTGTAGTCACCGATATCGGGGACAAGTGCTTCCTTGATTTCGGCCATGGGGATAACTCCGGCAATCTGGTGTAGGGAATCGCCTATTGTGAGGGCAGGAGGCGCCAGCGCCAACCGGCTTGGGCAACTTTCACCACCCCCGCTCCGGGACAGCCTGTTGCAGCCGCTTCCAGTCGGTACCGTATTGTCCCGCTGCTGTTCCGCTCAGTGCGCCAGGACATCGGCCAGCGGTTGCCACGCCGCCCGCAGCCTGCCCAGCGGCCAACCGGCATTGGCCGGGCTGGTCGAGGGCAAGGACCACACCGGCAGCGCCGCCGCACGCAGGTCCAGCTGCGGTTGCACCCAGCGCACGAAGGCACGGTGTGCAGTGGCCCCGTTGCAGGCAATCGCCGCAAGCCGTGGCAGGCCGGCGATCAGCGCGGACAGCGCATTGGGGACCTCGCTGCCGCGCACGATCGCCGTATCCAGGCTGCCGGTGCGCTGGCACTGCCCGATCACATCCCACAGACCGACGCCTGCCAGCTGCAACGCGCGCAGGCGCTCGAGGTACGGCGTGGTGGCATCGATGCCGGTGAGTGCCGCCATCAACGGCCAGAACCGATTGCGCGGGTGCGCGTAGTACTGCGCCGCCTGCAGCGACGCAACACCCGGCATCGACCCCAGTACCAGCACGCGACAATCGGTCGCGGCCTGCGCAGACAGACCGATGCAGTGCAGTGGTTTCGTCACGGTGTCTCCAGATCGATGAATGTCCTGCACCGCATCATCGCGCGGCAGCACTGTGTTTCTGCGCTGCCGCCTGAACGGAACAAACCAAAATTTAACGTGCGTCGGATTCGATTCATGTTGCGGGGACTACGTTTGCCTCGCCCCAACGCATCGGGGCCCAGAACAAAAAAATACCCTGAGGAGATTCCCCCATGCGCTCCATCCGCACCCTGACCCTGGCTACCCTGACTGCCCTTGCCTTCGCACCTGCCGCGTTCGCGCAGGACACCGCCACCGACACCGCGTCGGGCAAGCATTTCGCCGTTGTTGGCGGCGTCGCGCTGCTGCAGCCGAAGAACGATCCGCTGGAAGGCATCGACAAGGTCGACGGCGGCCCGGCACCGACGCTGAGCTTCAGCTACTACATCAACGACAACTGGGCCGTGGAGCTGTGGGGCGCGGCCGACAAGTTCGACCACCGCGTGCGTGGCGCCAACAATGCCAAGCTGGGCACCGTCGAACAGCAGCCGATCGCACTGAGCGGCCAGTACCACTTCGGCCAGGCCGACAACGTGTTCCGCCCGTTCGTGGGCGTGGGTTACTACGAGTCGAACTTCAGCAACGAGAAGCTGGCCAGCGACGTCGGCCACATCGGCCTGGAAACCGCCAAGGGCGCCATCGGCACCGTCGGCGTGGACATGAACATCAACAGCACCTGGTTCGCCCGTGCCGATGCCCGCTACATGCACTCGCGCCCGGAGCTGACCGTGAACGGCAACGGCACCGGCGACGAGGCCAAGCTGGACCCGTGGACCGTGGGCTTTGGTATCGGCGCGCGCTTCTAAGCGACACCGCAACGCCCCTGCAACGGGCCCCTTCCGGGGCCCGTTGTCGTTTCTGGCCCGTGCCGTTTCATCCGACCTTGTCGCCTGCGTCTCGATACTCGGCAGACGCACAGAGGGGGGTCAATGGACGATATCCGGGATGTCCTGGTCGTAGGCGGCGGCATCAATGGGGTCTCCATTGCCCGCGACGCCGCCGGTCGCGGCTGGTCGGTCACCCTGTGCGAACAGGATGACCTGGCCGCGCACACCTCCAGCGCGAGCACCAAGCTGATCCATGGCGGACTGCGCTACCTCCAGTTCGGCCAGTTCGCGCTCGTACGCAAGGCACTGCGCGAACGCAGCGTGCTGCAGCGGCTGGCGCCGCACCTGGTCACGCCTACCGCCTTCGTGCTGCCCCATGCACGCCACCTGCGGCCGGCGTGGATGCTGCGCGCCGGGCTCTGGCTGTACGACCACCTGGCCGACACCGGCCCGGCATTTCCACGCTCGCAGCGGGTGGACCTGCGCCGTGACCCGCGCGGCGCGGTGCTGCAACCGCGCTGGCGCACGGCCTTCAGCTATGCCGACGCGCGCGTGGACGACGCGCGGCTGGTCATCGCCACGGCCATGGACGCGCGCGAGCGCGGTGCGGAGATCCAGGTGCGCACCCGCTGCGAACAGCTGATCCGCCACCGCGACCACTGGCTGGCGGTGCTGCGCCAGGCCGACGGCACGGTGCAGCGCATGCGTGTGCGCGCGGTGGTCAATGCCACCGGCCCCTGGGCCGGCAACCTGCTGGAGCGGGCCGGCATGGACGCACCGATCGGCCTGCGCCTGGTGCAGGGCAGCCATATCGTCGTGCCGCGCCTGTATCCGCACGACAGCGCCTACCTGCTGCAGCAACCGGACCATCGCGTGGTGTTCGTGATTCCCTTCGACCAGGACTACAGCCTGATCGGGACCACCGATGTGGACCATGAAGGCGACCCGGCCCGGGTCCGCATCTCGCCGGCCGAAGTGCTCTACCTGTGCGCGTCGGTGAACCAGTGGTTGCGCACACCCGTCCACCCCGAACACGTGGTGTGGCAGTTCAGCGGGGTGCGTCCGCTGCTGGCCGACCACCACCATGATGCCGCCCGGGTCACCCGCGACTATCGCCTGCACCTGGACCACCAGCAGGCGCTGATGCTGAGCGTGCTCGGCGGCAAGCTCACCACCTGCCGGACCCTGGCCGAAGAGGCCGTCGACCAGCTGGCAACCGCACTCGGCCGCAGCGAAGCGGCGTGGACTGCGGGCGGACCGCCCTTGCCCGGCGGCGACGGCGGCACGCTGGACACGCTGCTGCCGGCGCTGCTGGCGGCCTACCCGCACTTGCCGGAGCCGCTGCTGCACGACATGGCTCGCCGCCACGGCACGCGCGTGCGCGCAGTGCTGGGCGACGCGCAGACCGTTTCGCAGCTGGGCCCGCATTTCGGCGCCGGACTGTATGCACGCGAAGTGGATTACCTGGTGGAGCACGAGTGGGTCCGCGAACCCGAGGACCTGTTGTGGCGACGCACGCATTTCGGCCTGCGCCTCGACCCAGGGCAGCAGCAGTCAGTGGCCACGTACCTTGCCAGCCGCATAGTGCCGGCCGCCGGCCGGCTCCCCGGAATGCCCGCCACACCCGCCTGACCCCACCCGGCTCCGCGGTTATCCTGCCGAAGGTTCACCAAGGCCACCCCATGGACAAGCACTACGTACTCGCCATCGACCAGGGCACCACCAGCTCACGCGCGATGCTGTTCGACCGCGCCGGACGCATG
The DNA here is from genome assembly GCF_002893095.1 of Stenotrophomonas sp. VV52. GTDB lineage: Bacteria > Pseudomonadota > Gammaproteobacteria > Xanthomonadales > Xanthomonadaceae > Stenotrophomonas > Stenotrophomonas aracearum. Next base: position 25,966 of record NZ_PKQQ01000006.1, read on the forward strand.
GTCGGGGTGGCCCAGCGCGAGTTCGCCCAGCATTTCCCGCAACCGGGCTGGGTCGAACACGATCCGCGCGAGATCCTCACCAGCGTCTACACCACGCTCACCGAACTGCTCAACCGCGAACAGGTCGACCCGCGCCAGATCGCGGCGATCGGCATCACCAACCAGCGCGAAACCACCGTGGTCTGGGACAAGGCCACCGGCCAGCCGATCCACAACGCGGTGGTCTGGCAGTCGCGGCAGAGCCAGGCCATCTGCGAGCGGCTGAAAGAGGAAGGCCACGAACCGCTGGTCCACGCGCGCACCGGGCTGCTGGTGGACGCCTATTTTTCCGCGACCAAGATCCGCTGGATCCTGGACCATGTCGACGGTGCGCAGGCGCGCGCCGAGCGCGGCGAACTGCTGTTCGGCACGATCGACAGCTGGCTGGTCTGGAACCTCACCGGCGGCGCCGCACACGTCACCGACTACAGCAATGCGGCCCGCACGCTGCTGTTCAACATCCACACCCTGGCGTGGGACGACCAGTTGCTGGCGCTGCTGGACATCCCGCGCGCGATGCTGCCCGAGGTGCGCAGCTCCAGCGAGGTCTACGGCACCACCCAGGCGCAGTTCTTCTTCGACCAGCACATTCCCATTGCCGGGATCGCCGGCGACCAGCAGGCCGCGCTGTTCGGCCAGGCCTGCTTCGAACCGGGCATGGTCAAGAACACCTATGGCACCGGCTGCTTCATGCTGATGCACACCGGCACGCGCCCGGTGGATTCGCGCAACGGCCTGCTCACCACGATTGCCTGGGGCATCGACGGCCGCGTGGAGTACGCGCTGGAAGGCTCGATCTTCGTGGCCGGCTCGGTGGTGCAGTGGCTGCGCGACGGGCTGCGCATGTTCGGCAAGTCGAGCGACTGCCAGGCCTATGCCGAACGGGCGCCGGACAATGGCGGCGTGTACATGGTGCCGGCCTTCGTCGGTCTGGGTGCACCCTATTGGCGCAGCGACGTGCGCGGCGCGGTGTTCGGCCTGAGCCGCGGCACCACGAAGGAGCACTTCATCCGCGCGGCGGTGGAATCAATGGCCTACCAGACCCGCGACGTGCTGGCCGCAATGCAGGCCGACGCCGGGATCGACCTGAGCGAACTGCGTGCCGACGGCGGCGCGATCACCAACGACTTCATGGCCCAGTTCCAGAGCGACCTGCTCGGCGTGCCGGTGCTGCGCCCGCAGGTGGCCGAAACCACCGCGCTGGGCGCCGCGTACCTGGCCGGGTTGGCCACCGGGTTCTGGCGCAGTCGCGCGGAGATCGCCGAGCAGTGGGCGGTGGACCGCCGCTTCACCCCGCATATGCCGGCCGACCAGCGCGAGGCGCTGTATGCCGGCTGGCAGCAGGCGGTGGAAGCGACGATGGGGTTCCGGGTGGGATGAATCAGAACGCCGGCAGCACCGCGCCCTTGTATTTCTCGGCGATGAACGCCTTGACTTCCGGGCTGGTCAGGGCCTTGGCGAGCTGCTGGACGCGCGGGTCGTCCTTGTTGTCCGGACGCGCGACCAGGAAGTTCACGTACGGCGAGTCCTTGCTTTCGATCGCCAGCGCGTCCTGGGTCGGGTTGAGCCCGGCGTCGAGCGCGTAGTTGGTGTTGATCAGGGCCAGGTCGACCTGGTCGAGCACGCGCGGCAGCATGGCCGAATCCAGCTCACGGAACTTGAGCTGCTTCGGATTGGCGATGATGTCGCGCTGGGTCGCCAGCGCGTTGCTGGGGTCCTTCAGCGTGATCACGCCGGCCTTGTGCAGCAGGATCAGCGCGCGGCTGTTGTTGCTCGGGTCGTTGGGAATCACCACGTCGGCCCCGACCGGCAGGTCGGCCAGCGACTTGAACCGGCGCGAATAGGCGCCGAACGGTTCGATATGCACGCCGATGACCTTGGTCAGGTCGGTCTTGCGGTCGCGGTTGTAGGCATCCAGGTAGGGTTCGGTCTGGAAGTAGTTCACGTCGACCTGCTTCTGCACCAGCTGGTCATTGGGCTGTACGTAGTCGTTGAAGACCTTCACGTCCAGCTCCAGGCCTTCCTTCTGCAGGATCGGCTTGACCACCGCCAGGATCTCGGCATGCGGCACCGCCGTGGCGGCGACCACCAGCTTGCTGGAGTCGGCAGCGGGCTTGCCGCAGGCAGCCAGGGCCAGCGAAGCAGCCAGCAGCGGAAGCAACAGATAATTCTTCATGGGAGGCGCAATCCGGGGGGGTCCAATAGCCCCCAACCATACCGCAGCCACACTGGGTAGAGCCACGCCCTGCGTGGCTGCCCCCTCACCGATAATTCGTAAGCGCCAGCTCCAACAGCGCCTTGGCCTGCTCGCGCAGCATGGCCGGCTCGATGATTTCCGCGTCCGACCCATAGTGCAGCACGTCCATCAGCAGCTCGCGCGAGACGCTGTAGGGCACCTTGAGCTCGTAGCGGCCATCGGCCAGGAAGCGCCCCTGCTGCTTCGAATGCCAATGCTCGTCGGCCACCCAGCGCGCGGCCTTGGCGCTGAACACGATGGTCGCCCAGCCCTTGGGCGGGCCCGAGAAGATCCCGTAACTGGCGCCAAGCTGCTCGTCCAACTCGCTGTCGTCGACGTCGCGGGCGCTGGTGTCGACCACGCGGGCCTTGTAGATGCGGTCCACCGCAAAGCTGCGCAGGCCTTCGCGGCCGTGGTCCCAGGCGTCCAGGTACCAGTTGTCGCGGTAGTGGGTCATGCGCTGCGGCGAGACCGTGCGCTTGGTCGCCTCGTCGGTGGAACGCGCCCGGTACTCGAACGCCAGCTGCTTGCGCTCCAGCACCGCCGAGGCCACCGCACGGAAGCTGGCCTCGTCGAACTTGCGGCCCCGGTGCGGAATCACCCGGACCCGGTCCACCGGCCAGCTGGACACGCCGGCCTGCGCGGCCAGCAGGCCCTCGATGCGTTGCTGCAGCGGGGCCAGCACCGACGACAGCACGCCGCCGCCGGTGCGCGCCAGCAGGTGCTGGGAGGCCAGCAGCGCGTGCAGCTCTTCGGAGCTGAGCCACAATCCGGGCAGCTCGAAGCGGGCGCTCTCGTCGTCCTGGTAGCGGAAACCGGCTTCGCCATCGCCCTCGACCGGGGCCATCAGCGCGTCGCGCAGGAAGGCCAGGTCGCGGTAGACGGTGGCGCGTGAACACGCCAGCTTTTCCTGCAGGGTCGCCACCGTGACCGGATAGCGGGCGGACTTCAGCAGACGATGCAGGGCGTTGATGCGTTCATATCGGTCCATGACCCGATTATGTCCGAGTCGCCGCCGTTGTGGCGGCCCCGGCCCGAACTTCCGCTATCGTGAACCCCCTCGCCCACCGTCCGCGCCCATGACCCTGCGCCTGCTGCCCGCTGTTGCCGTGCTGTCCTTGCTGCTCTCTGCCTGCGGACAGTCGCCCACGCCTACCGCTCCGGCCCCCGTCAATGCGCCGTCGGTGCCCGCGGCCACCGACCCGGCCCAGGCGGTGCTGGCCGCGAGCCAGCGGTTCGGCCAGCTGCGCAGCTTCCACGCCACCCTGCACATGCAGGGACCGCGCACGCTGGAAGCGACGATGGACTTCGTGGCCCCGGACCGTTACCGGCTGCAGACCGACGAGGGCGTGCAGACCATCATCGGCGACACCTTCTTCCTGCAGCGCGCCGGCGAAGTCCGCCAGGTGCCGGTGCCGCCGGGCCTGCTGGCGCAATGGCGCAGCCCGCTGCCGGCCGATGCGGTGGCTGCCGACCTGGCGGTTGAGGACCTGGGCGATGACCGCGTCGGCGGCGAGACCGCACGCCGCTACCGCGTGCGCCACGCCCGTGCCGCGCCCGATGGCCTGCTGTACTGGATCGGCGCGCAGGGCCTGCCGCTGCGGATCGAACGGCAAGGCGAGACCCAGGGCCAGGCGTTCAAGGCCACGGTGGATTACAGCCGCTTCAATGACGACACGCTGCGCATCGACCTCCCCTGAACAGGCGAAAAGTCCGAACGTCGCCTAAAGCACGGGCGCGGAAAGGAAAAACCGCGTGAAGGCATCAAGTATCATCACGCGTTGCTCCTTCCCCGCCTGATCCGGAGAACCGTTGATGTCTTTGCGCGTGACGTTGTTTGCTTCCCTGCTGCTCAGTGCCCCCGCGGCCTTTGCGCAGGACACCACCGACCTGGCCGCGATGACCTCGCCCTGGAGCGGAAGCGGCGGCGAACTCGGCTTCGCCTCGGCACGCGGCAACAGCAACACCGAAAGCGCCAACGGCCGCCTGCGCCTGCGTTACACCGATGACGACTGGGTGCACAGCATGGACCTGTTCGGCCTGCGTTCGCGTTCGGAATACACCGAAACGAACGATGTGGACGGCACGGTCACCAAGCGCAGCAACACCACCGCCAACCGTTACACCGGCAGCGCCGGCAGCGCGCTGCAGCTGGGCGAACACCGCCAGATCACCGCCACGGTGCGTTACGAGCGCGATGATTTCGCCACCTACGACCGCCAGAGCTCGTTCGGTCTGGGTTACGGCACCCGGCTGATGGACCGCGACCGCTTCTACATGGACGCGCAGATCGGCCCCGGTGTACGCCGCACCCACAACACCGAAGACGATGAGACCCGCACCGGCCTGATCGGCCGCGGCCTGTTCGACGTGAAGTACTCGCTGACCCCCAACACCGACCTGATCAACACCCTGCTGGTCGAATCGGGCTCGTACAACACCTTCGGCCAGAACGACTTCGGCGTCTCGGTGAGCATGAACGAGCACCTGGCGCTCAAGGCCGCCTGGCAGGCCCGTTACAACAGCGACGTCGCTGAAGACAAGCGCAAGACCGACACGCTGACCACGATGAACGTGGTCTACAAGTTCAAGTAAGCTCTCAGCCGGCGAGCAGCTCGCCGGCGCCCCCCTCCAGCAACCCCTGCGCCACGGCCTTTCCGAGCGCATCCGGGTTGGCAGCCGGTCCGCGCGCTTCCGCGCGGACCAGGCGGCCATCGGCCACCCCGCCGACCAGGCCCTGCAGGAACAGGTTCTCCCCTTCCCACTGCGCGTAACCGGCGACCGGTACATGGCAGCTGCCATGCAGTGCGCGGTTCATCGCGCGCTCGGCTTCCACGCAGGCGCGCGTGCGTGCATCGTCCAGCGCCGCGAACAGGGCCATGACCCTGGCATCGTCGCCGTTGCATTCCACGGTGACCGCGCCCTGCGCCGGTGCCGGCAGCCATTCGGGTGCGTTGAGTCGCGCCACGATCCGATGGCCCAGGCCCAATCGCTCCAGTCCGGCCACGGCCAGTACGATGGCGTCGTAGCCACCGTTGTCCAGCTTGGCCAGGCGCGTGTTGACGTTGCCGCGCAGGTCCTGCAGGTCCAGGTCCGGGCGCAGCGCGCGCAGCTGGGCCTGGCGGCGCAACGAGGAGGTGCCCACCCGCGCGCCGATCGGCAGCGCATCCAGCGACGCGTAAAGATTGGAAATGAAACCGTCGGCAGGATCGTGCCGGGCCAGCATCGCCGGCAAGGCGAACGGCGCATCCAGCTCCATCGGCACGTCCTTGAGCGAATGCACCGCGCAGTCCGCTTCACCGCGCAGCATGGCCAGCTCCAGCTCCTTGAGGAACAGGCCCTTGCCGCCAATGGCCGCCAGCGAGCGGTCCAGCACTTCATCCCCGCGCGTGCTCATCGGTACCAGCACCACCTCCAGCCCGGGATGCACCTGGCGCAGGCGGTCGGCAACGTGTTCGCTCTGCCAGAGGGCAAGCGGGCTCTTTCGGGTGGCGATGCGCAGGGTATCCATGCGGGCATTATCGCCTACAGATGCTTCAGATCCTGCTTCAGGCTGGCCACGCAGCGGCGGCTGACTTCCAGCGGTGCCTTGCCATGGCGCAGCACCGCCTGGACCTGGCCTGCGCCATTGCGTCGCAGCTCCACCAGCTCGTGGCGGGCCACCAGGCAGTTGCGGTGGATGCGCACGAAGCGGCTGGCGAATTCCTCTTCCAGCGACTTCAGCGATTCTTCGATCAGGTCCTCGCCACGTGCGTGGTGGACCACCACGTACTTTTCCTCGGCCTGCAGGTAATGGATGTCCTCGACCGGGATCAGGCGCAGGCTGCCTCGCAGGCGGGCGCACAACAGGGTGCGCGCCTGCTGGCTGGCTGCGGCGGGCTGGCCGTTGCGGCCGGCCAGGAACATGCGGGCGCGCTCGAGTGCAGCCGCCAGGCGCTCGCTGCGCACCGGTTTCATCAGGTAGTCGATCGCCGCCGCCTCGAACGCCGACAGCGCATGCGCGTCGTAGGCGGTGCAGAACACCACCGCCGGGCGCGGCTCGAACGTGGCCAGGTGGCGCGCCGCCTCCAGCCCGTCCAAACCGGGCATGGCGATGTCCAGCAGCACCAGGTCCGGCTGCAGCTCGGCGCACGCATGCAGGGCCTGCTCGCCGTTCTCGGCTTCGGCCACGACCTCGACGCCGGGCTGCTCCGCCAGCAGGCTGCGCAGGCGCTCGCGCGCAAGCGGTTCGTCGTCGGCGATGACCACTCTCACGCAGGCTTCCTCACTGGACGGGCACGAAGATGTCGCAGGCATAGTAGCCGTCGGCCCATGCCCCCGTCATCCGCGCGGCCGGGCCGAAGCGCCAGGCCAGGCGGTGCGCGATGTTGCGCTGTGCATGGCCGGCGCCCTGCATCAGCGGCAGCGCGCGCGCTTCGGGATCGGGCGCCGGATTGCGCACCTGGAGATGCAGCAGGTTGCCTTCGCAGGCCAATGAAATGACGATCCTGCCGCCGTCCGGCAGGCGCGAAATGCCATGCAGCACCGCGTTCTCCACCAACGGCTGCAGGACCAGGCGTGGCATCGGCAGGGTCAGCGGCAACGCGTCTCCACGCTGCCATTCCACCTGCAGCCGATCACCCAGGCGCAGCGATTCGATCGACAGGTAGGCCTCGGCCAGCTCGCACTCGGCCTGCAGCGTGGAATCGCCCTCGCCCGCACCCAGCGCGGCACGGAACAGGTCGGAGAGATCGAGCACCGCGCGCTCGGCCACTTCCGGGTCGCGCCGGACCAGGCTGGCGATGAGGTTCATGCTGTTGAACAGGAAGTGCGGGCGGATCCGCGCCTGCAGTGCGTCGGCCTGCGCGCGCGCATTGGCGACGGTCTGCGCGCTCCAGCGGTCGCTGACGTAGAAGTAGCGCAGTGCCAGCGCCACGATCAACGCGGTGACCGTCGCGCAGCCCAGGGTGAACCGCCAGAAGCCCACGTCGCCGGCGAAGCCGGTCGCGCCGAGCGCCGCAAAGAGGGCGTGCACGATGCCGGTGCACACCGCTGCGATCAGCGCCGTCATCGCCACGGCCACTACCGCACCCAGTGCTTCCGGCAATCGCGACAACAGCGTGCGCGCGGCGCACAGGCTGACCGTGACCGCCAGCGCCAGCCACAGCGACAGCGCACTGGCCGACAGGAAGTCAGGCACGCTCCACTGCCGGGTGCCGTCCGGCGCCAGCGCCACCACCACCACGACCAGCTCGGCCAGGCCGAGCATCGCGCCCAGCCGCGGCAGGCGGCACAGCTCCGGCAACCACGGCTGCTGGCGCGGGTCGTTCATGGCTCAGGCCGCGCGGAAGCGTGCGTCCAGCCAGTCGCCCAGCGCGTGGATTTCCTCGGCGCAGACCTGGTGGGCCATCGGGTAGGAATGCCATTCCATCGGGAAGCCCAGGCTCTTCAACATGCCGGCGCTCTCCACCGCGATGCCCTGCGGGATGACCGGGTCATGCGCGCCGTGCGCCATGAACACCGGCGGACGGATGCCGTCCGCCACGCGTGCATCGGCGGCGGCCTTCGGATCCGGCAGATAGGTGGACAGCGCGATCAGCCCGGCGATGGGCCGTGTCCAGCGCAGTGCCGCGCTCAGGATCACCGCCCCGCCCTGCGAGAAACCGGCCAGCAGGATGCGCTCGGCCGGGATGCCGCGCGCGATTTCAGCTTCCACCAACGCATCCAGCGCCTGCACCGACGCGGTCACCCCGGCCGCATCGGCGCGCGAAGCGAAGTCCATGCTGACGATGTCGTACCACGCGCGCATCGGCACGCCGTTGTTGATGGTGATCGGCTGCACCGGCGCATGCGGAAACACGAAGCGGATCGCCGGCCAGTCCGGGCGCAGCAGCTCGGGCACGATCGGCGCGAAGTCGTGGCCATCGGCGCCCAGGCCGTGCAGCCAGATCACGGCCCATTGCGGGTTGGCGGCGGTTTCGTTGACTACGGTTTCCAGCGTGTGCGACATCAAGCGGCTCCAGAACGTTCTGGCCGCATTATGGGGCACGCGGAGCGCCGGATCAGTGTCCGGCGCGTTCGGCCGCCGCGCGGCGCAGTTCCGCAGCGCGTACCAGGATGGTCGGCGGGCTGGTCTCTTCGGGGATCTCCATCAGCCGCAGGCGGTGCAGCAGCTGGCCGGCACGACGGTCGGAGGTCAGCGCAACCACCGGGATCGCCAGCACCATGCCCACCACCACCGGCGCCATCCAGGCGGCCAGCGACGGCGACACCGCATAGGCCAGTACGCCCATGAACAGACCGAACACGCTCAAGCCGCCGTAGCCCTTGATCAGCGCTGGCCAGGAAATGCCGCCATCGTCGCGCTGCTGCGCGTCCCAGCCCGAATCCTTGCCGGCCAGCACTTCGGCCACGCCACGCGACTGCACGTACATCACCACCGGCGCCATCAGCGCGGCCAGCACGGTTTCCAGCAGCATCGACACGAACGCGCGGATACCGCCGCCGCAGCCCCGGCGTTCGGCCGGGTCCAGCAGCATGGCGAAGTAGCCCAGCACCTTGGGCAGCAGCAGCACCGCCATGGTGATCGCGAACATGCGGATCACCTGGGTTTCGTCCTGCTGGCGCCAGTAGACGCCGGGGGAGAGATGCAGCACTTCGCTGAAGTCGATGCCGCCCTGGAACAGCGGAATGGCAATGCCGATCAGCATCAGCATCGCCCACATCGGCGCGGTGAAGTAATGCCCGATGCCGATCATCATGTGCATCCGGCTGACCCAGTGCAGGCCGCGCGAACCCACCACCTTGGCGTGCTGCAGGTTGCCCTGGCACCAGCGGCGGTCGCGCACCAGCATGTCGGTCAGGGTCGGCGGACCTTCTTCATAGCTGCCCTTGAGGTAGGGCACCATGTGGGTGGCCCAGCCGCCGCGACGCATCAGCGCCGCCTCGACGAAATCATGGCTGAGCACGTGCCCACCGAATGGCTGCCGGCCCGGCAGCGGCGGCAGGCCCGCGTTTTCGGCGAAGGCCTCGGTGCGGATCACCGCGTTGTGGCCCCAGTAGTTGCTCTCCGCGCCGTGCCACCACGCCACGCCGCGGCCGATCACCGGGCCGTACACGCGCCCGCCGAACTGCTGCATGCGTGCGAACAGGGTGCGCCCGCCGATCACCGCCGGCAGGGTCTGGATCAGGCCCACGTCGGGGTTGTGCTCCATGCCCGCGACCAGGCGCACGATGGTGTCGCCGGTCATCAGGCTGTCCGCGTCCAGGATCAGCATCTGCGGATAGCCGGCGCCGAAGCGGCGCACCCAGTCGGCGATGTTGCCGGCCTTGCGCCCGCTGTTGCTGCCGCGACGGCGATAGAACAGGCGTTCGTGCCCGCCCACGGCCGCGCACAGTTCGGCGAAGGCCTCTTCTTCGGCCGCACCGATGTCCTCGCGACGGGTGTCGCTGAGCACGTAGAAGTCGAACTGCTCCAGCTGACCGGTGCTGGCCACCGACTCGTAGATGGCCTGCAGCCCGGCCAGCAGGCGGCGCGGGTCTTCGTTGTAGGTCGGCATCAGCAGCGCGGTGCGGGTATGCACCTGCGGCAGGGGCTCGTCCGGGTCGATGCCCAGCTTGTAGCCGCGGTCGAACACGGCGGTGAGGAAGCCGGCCAACGCACCGGCGAACGACAGCGCGATCCAGGCGAACAGCGCCACGAACAGCACCAGCAGGCAGCCTTCCAGCACGGTGATGCCATTGACCGCCAGCACCTTCCACATCATCGCGGTGGCCGCGACGGTCATCGCGGCGGTGCCGCCGAAGATGTAGAAGCGACGCAGGGCGATCATGCGCGGCGCGGTGCGCTGGCGCGCTACCTGCAGGCGTCCGTCGACGAAGCTCTGTTCGGGCATGCCCAGCGGGGTTTCGGCAGGCAGCACGGACCGCCCCGCATCAAGGGCGGTATTGACGTCCTGCACACTCATGCGTGGCTATCCTGCGCGCCCGCGCGGCCGTGGGCGGCGGCGGGCTGATGTCTGTGACTGGCGGAAACCACGAACTCTCCAACGGCGCTGAGGCGAAAAATGCGGCCCAGCATAGGGGGGCAAATGTAAGCCGCGCGCGAAGGGCCTTTCCGTTGATTCCCCCCATTCAGCAAAGTGGAGGGGGAGCAAACCGGGTAGATCGCGGCGACGCGCTGCAGCCCTTGCGGCACAAGGCTTTGCCTATTCAGGCAGATCGGGGGCGCGACGCCAGCCGGCTCAGGCAGCCTTGGCGGTGGCGGCGGGACCCGGTCGTCCCCGACCCCCGATTGCGCAGATCAGCCCCCAAAGGGCCTGGTCAGGCCGTGGCAGCGTCGACGGCGACGTCGGGCGCCAGCTGCGGCTGCGCCAGTGCGCGCAGGCCGACATGGGAAAACTGCAGGTGGGCCAACAGGTGCTGCGCCTGGGTGGCAACCGGGCACGGCAGGATGCGCGGGCCGGCCTCGGGGCGCTCAGGGGACATCACTACGCTCGACATGGTCTGATTCTTCTCGGTGCATTCCAGTTCGCCGCAGGGCTCCGTGCCGCGCGGAATGCGCACCCTATATCAATTCATGGACGAATGTGTGACGGCACATCCGCCCGGCCCGGCCGCCCTACGCGGCATGGGCGACCCGCGCCGGGACCGAAGCGCCACCGTCGGTGCGGAAGATCGCCACGGCGGTGCCCAGGTGCTGCGCCTGCTCTTCCATCGCGCGCGCGGCGGCGGTGGCTTCTTCCACCAGCGCCGCGTTCTGCTGGGTGGTTTCGTCCATCTGGGTGATGGTCTGGTTGACCTGCTCGATACCGGCCGACTGTTCCTTCGACGCGGCGGAGATCTCGGCCATGATGTCGTTGACCCGGCTCACGCCGCTGACGATTTCTTCCATGGTGCGGCCCGCGGCCTGCACCAGCGCCGAGCCTTCGGTCACCTGTTCCACCGAGTCGTCGATCAGCTGCTTGATTTCCTTTGCGGCACCGGCAGAGCGCTGCGCCAGCGCACGCACTTCCGAAGCGACCACCGCGAAGCCGCGGCCCTGCTCACCGGCGCGGGCGGCCTCGACGGCCGCATTGAGCGCCAGGATGTTGGTCTGGAACGCGATACCGTCGATGACCGAGATGATCTCGGCGATGCGCTTCGAGGCCGCTTCGATGCCCGCCATCGTCGTCACCACCTGGCCGACCACCTGCCCACCCTGCGCGGCTACCTCGGCAGCGCCGGCTGCCAGCCGGTTGGCCTGCACCGCATGGTCCGCGTTCTGGCGCACGGTCGAGGTGAGTTCCTCCATGGACGCGGCGGTTTCTTCCAGGCTCGCCGCCTGCTGTTCGGTGCGTCGCGACAGGTCGCTGTTGCCCGACGCGATCTCACCAGCGGCGAGGTTGATGCTGCCGGTCGCCTGCTGGATACGGCCCACGATGTCGGTCAACTGGGTGACCGTGGTATCGGCGTCATCGCGCATCTGCGCGAACACGCCATGGAACTCGCCGTGCATGCGCGCGGTCAGGTCGCCGACCGCGATCGCGCGCAGCAGGGTGGAGATCTGCTGCAGGTTGTCGTCGCTGACCTGCATCATGGTGTTGAGGTTCTCGACCATGGCGCGGAAGTCGTGCTTGAAGCGCACCGCATCGCCACGCTGGCTGAAATCGCCGCGCGCAGCGGCACCGGCCAGGTCGCCGATCTGGGAATTGATCGCGCGCAGGTTGGCCTTGGTGGTGTCCATCGCCTCGGTGAAGGCGGCCTGCTCGCCAGGCAGACGGTCCATGTCCTGCGACAGGTCGCCCACTGCGTAACGCTGCATCACGTCAACCAGGCGGCGGGTAACTGCGATGTTCGCCCCCACCAGCTGGTTGGTGTCGGCGACCATGCGCCCGTACTCACCCGGGAACGCATCTGCGTCCATGCGGAAACCGAGTTCGCCGCTTTCATGGCGGCGAGCCATCTCACCCTGTGCGGCCATCACTGCACGGAGTTGCCCGCGCATGCGCTGCATCGATTCGAGCAGGCGCCCCACTTCGTCGTCGCGCGCAGCCGGCAGCGCACTATCCAGCCTGCCGTCGGCAATGTCGGCAGACAACCGCACCGCATCCGCCAACGGCCGGATCGCCTGGCGGCGCAACAGTACGTACACGCTCGCACTGAGCACCAGCGCCGCACCCAGGCCGACAGCCAGGATGATCCACAGCAGCGCACGCGCCTGTTCGGTGATCAGGGCATACGGAACGATCACGCCCAGCGCGAAGCGCTCCTGGCTGCCGCCCACGCGCAGCGGCACATAGGCCTTCACGTTACCTGCCGCATCCGGCTCGAAGGCTTCGAAGCGCTGGTCGCTGGCGACTGCCGACAGGATCCGGGCCGTCAGCGCGTCGTCGCGACGCTGCCCGATCTGCTTGGCGTCCCGTGCCGCCAGCACGATGCCGCCCGGGGAAATCAGCTCCACGTGGCCCTGCCCCATGGGACGCAGCGCGGCCAGCCGCTCCTGGAGCGCGGCAAGCCCCACGTCCACGGTCACCACGCCGAGGAATCCGCCCTGATCCAGTACCGGGGTCGACAGGGTGCTCATCAGCACCTGCTTCCCGCCAATCTCATACTGATAGGGCTCGCTCACGGTCTGCCGCTTCAGTTCGCGCGGGCGCAGGTACCAGTCGCCGTCGCCCGGAACGTCGTAGCCCTTCAGCACGTCCTGCACCGGCGTGCCGTCCTGCCAGGCCCAGTAGCTCATGAAACGGCCGGTGGCGTCGTGCGCTTCGGCATCGACGAAGTCGGCATCCTTGCCGTCGAATGCCTGCGGCTCCCACAGCATGCCCATGCCGGCCCATTCCGGGTGCGACTGGACCTGCTGCCGCAGTACCTGTGCGGCGGTGATGCGGGTCAGGCCGCCGGCCTGGTGCTGCACCACCAGACTGTCGGCCAGTGCCTGGCTGGTCGCAAACGCGGCCGCCAGATCGGCGCCAACCCGGCGCGACTCGGCTTCAGCCTCGCTTTCCATGGTCCGTTGCGATGAGGCCAGCAGTGCCTGGCTGGCCTCGCGGTAGCTCAGCGCCGCCGTGACGCCGAAGCAGAGCATGGCGATCAGGGCGGTACCGAGCATCAGACGATTGGCGATGCTGCCGGGGCGCTTGGAGGCAACGGAAGGAGACGCGGACATGCGGGGGGAATCCAGGGGAGTCATCCCCCGGTAACGGCGCTGTGCTACCGATGTTGAGGGCCGAATCCTGACCCGGTTCAGTGACCGCCGGGGGCAGCACCCTCTGAGTGCGGCCGGCCCAGGCGCTCCACCAGGGTCTGGCTGGCCGCGTTGAGCCCGACCACGTCCACCTGCGCGCCGTGCGCACGCAGCTTGGCCGTGACCCGGTCCAGCGCCCCGACCGCGCTCAGGTCCCAGAAGTGGGCGTGGGTCAGGTCGATCACCACCCGCGCCGGGACGTGCTGGTAATCGATGCTTTCGGCGAACTGGCCGGCCGAGGCGAAGAACACCTGGCCGCTGACCCGGTAGGTGCGCACGCCGTCGGCGTCCACCTCATCGGCCACCACCAGCAGGCGGCCCACCTTGCGTGCGAAGAACAGCGCCGAGAGCAGCACGCCGGTCAGCACGCCCTTGGCCAGGTCATGGGTGGCCACCGTGACCACCACCGTGGCCACCATCACCACCGAGGAGCTCTTCGGGTGCAGGCGGAATTCGGCGAACGAGCGCCAGTGGAAGGTGCCGATGCTGACCATGATCATCACCGCGACCAGCGCCGCCATTGGAATCTGCCGCACCCACTCCGCGCCGTACACCACCAGCAGCAGCAACAGCACCCCGGCCCACAGGCACGACAGCCGGCCACGCCCGCCGGAGGACACGTTGATCACCGACTGGCCGATCATCGCGCAGCCGCCCATGCCGCCAAACAATCCGGCGGTGATGTTGGCCAGGCCCTGCCCCGCGCACTCGCGGTTGCGCTGGCTCGGAGTGTCGGTCATGTCTTCGACGATCTGCGCGGTCATCATCGATTCGAGCAGGCCCACCACCGCCAGCGTGGCCGACACCGGCAGCAGCAGTTTGAGGGTGTCCCAGGTGAGCGGCACGTCCGGGAACAGGAACACCGGCAGGCTGTCGGGCAGCGCGCCCATGTCGCCCACGGTGCGCACCTCCCAGTGCAGCCCGATCGACAATGCAGTCAGCACCACGATGGCCACCAGCGCCGAGGGCACCGCCCGGGTGATGCGGGGAAGCAGGTAGATGATGGCCAGGCCGGCGGCGCACACCGCCCAGACCTGCCAGGAGCGACCGATCAGCTCCGGCATCTGCGCCAGGAAGATCAGGATGGCCAGGGCGTTGACGAAGCCGGTGATGACCGAGCGCGACACGAACCGCATCAGCGCACCGAGCTTCAAGGCGCCGGCCACCACCTGCAGAAGACCTGCCAGGATCGTCGCCGCCAGCAGGTACTGCAGGCCATGGTCCTTGACCAGATCGACCATCACCAGTGCCATTGCGCCGGTGGCGGCCGAGATCATGCCGGGTCGGCCACCGGCGATGGCGGTGACCACCGCGATGCAGAACGAGGCGTAGAGGCCGACCTTGGGGTCGACCCCGGCGATGATGGAAAAGGCAATCGCCTCGGGGATCAGCGCAAGCGCGACCACGGTGCCGGACAGCAGGTCACCGCGGATGTTGCCGAGCCATTGCTGGCGCAGCGGGTATGAAACGGACATGGGGGTCAGGGCGATTCCAGAAGGGCGCCATCATACCGGTCAGAGCATGGCCCGTACCGTGCGCAGCAGGTCGTGCACGCTGAACGGCTTGGGCAGCAGTGACATGCGCTCGCCCAGGAACTCGTCGCGCACCGCCGCGCGCTCCGTATAGCCGGTGATGAACAGCACCGGCAGCGCCGGGCGCAGCGCGCGTGCGGCGTCGGCCAGCTCGCGGCCGTTCATGCCGGGCAACCCGACATCGGACAGCAGCAGCTGCACCTCGCGGTCGGAATGCAGTTCCAGCAGCGCCTGCTGGGCGTTGGTGGCCTCGACCACCTGGTAACCGGACTCCACCAGCATCTCGCGCACCATCATCCGCACCGAATCGGTGTCGTCCACCAGCAGGATGCGTTCGGCGTGGCCACGTTGGACCTGGGCCGGCGTTGCCGCCGCTTCGGCGGCCGCCTCCCGACCTTCAGGCAGCAGCAGTTCGATCTCGGTACCTTCGCCCAGCTCGCTGGCGATCCGGGCACTGCCCCCGGACTGGCGGGCAAAACCGTAGGTCATCGACAGGCCCAGGCCGGTACCTTCGCCCTGCGGCTTGGTGGTGAAGAAGGGCTCGAATACCTTGCCCCGCAGCTCCAGCGGAATGCCACTGCCGTTGTCGATCACCTTGACGCTGATGTAATCGCCCGCGGATAGCTCGTGGTCGCGTTCGATGTGCACGCGACCGGCGCGCAGCCGGATCAGCCCCTGCCCGGCCAATGCGTCGCGCGCATTGATGACCAGGTTGAGCATGACATTCTCGAACTGGTTGGCGTCGGCCACCGCCACCAGCGGTTCGCCTCCGAGCTCCAGTTCCAGTTCGATGTTCTCGCCGATCGAACGACGCAGCATGTCTTCCAGCGACCGGATCCGGGCGATCACGTCGAAGGGCTGCGGGTCCAGCGGCTGCTTGCGCGCGAACGCCAGCATGCGCTGGGTCAGCCCTGCGGCGCGGTGGGCCGAGGCAGTGGCTATGTCGACGTAACGGCTGGCCTTGTCCCATTTGCCACTGCTGGCGGCGATCTCGATCATGTCCAGGCCGGAGATGATCGTGGTGAGCAGGTTGTTGAAGTCGTGCGCGATGCCGCCGGTGAGCTGGCCCAGCGAATCCATCTTCTGCGCCTGCATCAGCTCCATTTCGGTGCGCTCGCGCTCGGCGATCTGGAAGGCTAGTTCGCTGTTGGCGCTTTCCAGTTCCTGGCGCTGCTCCAGCTCGCGCACATGCCGCTCGGTGATGTCTTCGACCAGCACCAGGCCCAGGCCGGGCGTGCTGTAGGGCGTGACCCGCCACTCGGTCATGCGCCGGCTGCCCAGCAACGGCAGGGCAAACGTGCCCTGCCAGCGTTCGCCTTCCGCGAGGGCGACCTTCAACGCACTCATCGGGCCTACCTGGTGATCGAGCAGCGACTCGATGTCGCCGGCGCCAAAGTGGTCTCCCAGCAGCCGTTTGAACGCATCGTTGGATTCGTGCACGTGGAGCCGGGCATCGAGCACGCCGATCGGCGTGCTGACCTGGCGGAAAATCTCGGCGAAACGTGCTTCGGCCTCGCGCAGCGCGTCCTCGGCGCGACGCGCGCGAAGCAGGCTGCGCAGGGTGGCGAGCAGGATGTCCGGGTCCACCGGATGGATCAGGTAGGCGTCGGCGCCGGCATTGAGGCCGGTGATCAGGTCGCCGGTGGCGATGGACGCTGCCGACACGTGGACCACGGGCAGCAGCTGCAGGCGCGGGTCCGCGCGCAGCTCACGCACCACGTCGAAACCGCTCATGTCCGGCAGGTTCACGTCCAGCACCAGCGCGCCGAATTCCTGCGCCTTCAGCTGCGCCAGGCCCTCGCCACCGGTACCGGCTTCATCCACGCGGAACCCGTGGTGCTCCAGTACGCGGCGCACCGCATAGCGGGTCGCCACGTTGTCGTCGACGATCAGGATGCGATCACGCGTCGGCATCGGCGTCCTCCACCGCGGCAAGCTTGATCGGCAGGGTCACATGGAAGTTCGATCCCACGCCCACTTCGCTGCTCACGCCCACCGTGCCGCCCAGCAGTTCGGCGAAGCGCTTGCACAGCGACAGGCCCAGGCCGGTGCCGCGCAGGCGCTTCTGCAGCGGTGTATCCACCTGGACGAAATCTTCGAACAGCGTCGGCAGCAGGTCCTGCGGGATGCCGATGCCGGTATCGCGCACGCTGAAACACACCGATTGCGCGTCCACCCGCTGCGCCGAGACGATCACCTGCCCGTTCGGCGTGAACTTGAGCGCATTGGAAATGAAGTTGCGCAGGATCTGCGCCAGCTTCTTGTCGTCGGTGTAGAGCATCGGCAATGCAGGCGGATCTTCGAACACCAGATCGACCTGGTTGCCCTCGATCAGCGGACGGAACATGCCGCGCAGCGCAGAGAACAGGTCCATCAGTTCGAACCAGGCCGGCGAAATGGTGATGCGCCCGGCCTCGATCTTGGCCAGGTCCAGCAGGTCGTCGACCATCTCGCGCAGCTCGCCGGCCGAACCGCTGATGAAGCGCACCTGGCGGCGCTGCTCGTCGGTCAGCGGACCGTCCATGCCGTCTTCCAGCAGGCGCGTCATGCTCAGGATCGAGCCCAGCGGGGTGCGGAACTCGTGGCTCATGTACGAGAGGAAGCGGCTCTTCAGCTCGGACACCTCGCGCAGCTGCTCGGCCTGCTGGTCCAGCTCGGCGTACAGGGCCAGCACGCCCTGGTTGGTCTCCTCCAGCTCCGCGCGCAGGGCATCGGCCTGTTCGCGCAGCTGCTGGACTTCCTGTTCGGTCGTGGGGGCGTTCAATGCAGGTCTCCAAGCCGCAGGGCAACGATGCCGGTGTCGTCCCGACCACGATCAAAGTCGCGCTGCAGGACCGCCACGATCAGGGCCGGGTGGCGGTGCAGCAATCCAGGGTAGTCGCGCAGGTTCCAGCGGGCCTGCAGTCCGTCACTGTGCATGAGCAGCAGCGTGCCTGCGGTCGCGTGAAAATGGAATGGTTGCGCCTTGCGGAACTGGACTCCCACGATCCCGGGGTGGGAGGCCATGCCCCGGGTGCTGGTGGGCTCATGCAGGGCGGCGGCAATGTTGCCGATACCGGCAAACTGGACGGCGCCGTTGGCCACGTCCACGCGGGCCACCGCCGCAGCACCCCCGCGGGTGCCGGACATGCCGGCGTGCATGGCCGCGATCACATCGGGGGGCGAGGCGTCACCGCGCCTGGCTACGGCAGCAACACCGGCCTGGGCCGCATCGGAGGCGGACAGGCCATGGCCCAGTCCGTCGATCAGGGTCAACGCGACCGACTGTACATCCGCGCGCAGGTGCCAGGCGTCGCCGCAGGCCAGTTCGTGCCGCATCGCCAGTCGCAGCGCGCCATACGGCACGTCCACGTCACGCGCGGCGCGGCTGGCATAGATGCGGGCCAGGACCACGCTGCCCTTGTCGTCCGACCAGGCATCCAGCACCGTGGCCTGGCGCTGGATCGCGCCCAGTCCCTGGCCTTGGGTACCGCCGGTGGAATAGCCATCCGGCAACGACTGGGCGAGGGAAAAGCCGGGGCCGGCATCGAGCGTATGCAGCTCCACACCGTCACCGCCGCGACCGCACACGACGGACAGGTACATCCGCCCGCCGCGTGCGTGCTTGATCAGGTTGGTGGCCAGCTCGGTGGCGGCCAGCGCGACGCGCCCGGCATCGACCTCGTCAAAGCCGATCGCATCGGCCAGCGCCTGTGCCGCGCGGCGTGCCTGGCCCACCTGCGAGACTTCTTCCACCACCACGACCTCGGTGACCCGACCGGAGAAGTTCAGATCCATTTGATGATGGTAATGCGGGTGCCCTTCCCCGGAGCGCTGTCCAGGTCGAACTCGTCCACCAGCCTGCGCGAGCCGGACAGGCCCAGACCCATGCCGCTGCCGGAGGACCAGCCGTCGGTGAGCGCCTGGGCGACATCGGGGATGCCGGGACCGTTGTCGGAGAACACGAGCTTCAGCCCGCGACGAACGCCGCTCTCCACCACGAACCATTCCATGCTGCCGCCACCACCGTAGATGACCGCATTGCGTGCCAGCTCGCTTGCGGCGGTGACCAGCTTGGTCTGGTTGATCAGGCTCATCCTGTTGGCCACGGCCAATTGGCGAACGGCCTGGCGGGCCAGTACCACGTCCTGTTCGACGCAGATCGGCAACGATCCACTGGGCGCGCTCATGGGGCGTCTTCGTCGGTGCGCTGCAACAGCGCCATGCCACGCTCGACATTGAGTGCGGTGCGCACGCCGGCAAGTGTCAGGCCGAGCTCCACCAGGGTGATCGCCACCGCCGGCTGCATGCCTACCACCACGGTGGTGGCATCCATGATCCGGGCCAGCGAGGAGATGGTTGAAATCATGCGACCGATGAAGGAGTCGACGATATCCAGCGCGGATATATCAATCAGAACGCCACGCGCGGAGGTTCGCTGGATGCGATCGCTGAGATCGTCCTGCAGGGTCAGCGCCAGCTGGTCATGCATGTCGACCTGGATGGTGACCAGCAACAGGTCGCCCATCTGCAGGATAGGAATGCGGTCCATTTCAGTTGGCAGCCTTGGTCACCACCTGGCCGGTGCGCTTGAGCGCCAGCGCCAGCGCGTCGGCCAGGTTGGCCTTGGTCACGATGCCCTGCAGGTCCAGGCCCAGGTGCACGATGGTCTGTGCGATCTGCGGACGCACGCCGCTGATGATCGCGTCGGCGCCCATCAGGCGGATGGCGGTAACCGTCTTGAGCAGATGCTGGGCGACCAAGGTGTCCACGGTGGGCACGCCGGTGATGTCGATGATGGCGATCTCCGAGCCGGTCTCGACGATCCGCTGCAGCAGCGACTCCATCACTACCTGGGTGCGCTGGGAATCGAGCGTGCCGATCATCGGCAGCGCGAGGACACCTTCCCACAGCTTGACCACCGGGGTCGACAGTTCCAGCATTTCTTCCTGCTGCCGCTGGATCACTTCCTCACGGGTCTTCTGGAATGCCTTGACGCTGTGCAGGCCCAGGTCGTCGACCAGCTCCGAGATCACCCACAGCTGCTCGCCGAGCGTCTTTGCGTCGTCGGCGAAGGTGTTCTGGATCAACTCGAACAGCGGGCGCTTGAGCGAGAACAGGAAGCTGGCCGTTTCCGAGGAACTGAACCCCTTCAGGACGCGATCGCGCGAGAGCTGATCGAGGAACTGGCGGAGCTCCTGCCATTCGTTTCCGCCCACGCCGCCGGCACTGGCGGTGGACAACGCGGCCTGGAACAGGCGCCAGAATTCGCGGGTCTGGTTCTCCAGCTCGCGGGCGCCGAGCCGGCCATCCTGGCCCTGGGCGGCCAGCTGCCCGGTCCACTGTGCCAGGACCGCGTCCTGGTGCACGCGAAGAAGGTCGATGGTGCGCTGCTGCAATGCCGCCATGGGGGTAGTTCCTGCAGGGAAAGTGAGAGAGCCCCAACGCGAAGACGCGTCAGGGCTCGAGTGGCCCCGAGCTTAAATGAATTCAGGTAGAGGCACCATCACGACACCCGATGCCGTGTGAAGGGCGTGTGCACAAGACTGACTGGTTCAGATGATCAGGCTGGGCCGGAGCTGTTTGACTGTTCGCGACGGCGACGTATCGCAAGTATCTGGCCGACGATGGCAGTGAGCAGGATCAGGCTGTTGGTCACTACGAATACGGTCGAGCCCAGCAAGGCGCTGTAGATGATGAAGAGGATGGAGGCCGTCATCTGCCCGACAAACAGCCAGGTCGACACACCTTCTGCCGACGCCTCACGGTGCTGCTTGTAGATCTGCCGTGCCAGGGTGGCGATCAGCACCCCGGTCGCGGCCCAGCCCAGCAGGTCGGCGGGCTGCTCCATCACTCGGGCACCATGCGCGAAGGCAGCAGGCCCGCACCCGTGCCGACCACCTCACGTTCCAGCGCGCGCAGGAAACTGCTGAAACCGTGCTCGGCACGGGCGGTCCGCCGCGCACTGGTGGCCACCGCCGGCCGGGCGAGCCAGGCGATGCGGGCGCCGCTGCGGGCGATGGCATCCACCAGGGCCACGTCCTCGCCGGTATGCAGCTGCGCGAAACCACCCGCCGCCACATAGGCCGGCGCACTCACGCCGAGGTTGGCACCGTGGATATGCCGGTGCCCGTCCCGCGCCACTTCCCGTTCGGCGAATGCGCGGCGCACCCGGTCCGGATAGTCCAGCCAGTCCCCGACCCCCACCACGCCGCAGAACGCGTCCGCACCGCAGCTGACCTGACGCGACAGCCAGTCCGGTGGCACCACGGTATCGGCGTCGGTGCTGGCGATCCAGCGCGCACCGAGGGCCAGCGCGAACGTGGCCGCGGCCGCACGCGCGCTGCCCACGCAGCGTGCATCGACCGCCACGGTGGCTACGCCGTGTGCCGCGCAGATCGCCCCCGTCCCGTCGCTGCAGGCATCCAGTGCCACCACGACCAGCACCTCCTCGCCCTGCAGCTGGGGGTCGGCAGCCGCAGTGGCAATGGCTGCAAGGCAGCGGCCGATGGACTGCGCTTCATCGTGTGCCGGTACGATCACGCCGATCATCGCAGGCCTTCCTGCTGCGCCACGCTGGCGAGCCCGGTGCCCCAGCCCTGCAGCACCATGTCGGCATCCTGGTAACAGAACGCCTCTTCCAGCCCCCGCGCAAAGGCGCGGTGTACCTGCAGTGCCGAACTCAACGCCGCGTCGAAGGGATGCAGCCAGTGGCAGGCGAGCAGCAGTCCGTCATCGGTCAGGCTGGCCCGCAGCTTCGCCGCCATTTCCACTACTTCCTGCGGCGGCAGGTAATAACCGACCTCGCTCACCACGATCAGGTCGAAGCGGCCGTCCGGCCATTGATCAGGATGACGGGCCTGCGCCAGGCGCACATTGGGGCGGTCATGCGTGGTCGCTGCGGCGTCCGCCAAGGCAGCCGCATTGAGGTCGGTGGCAAGCAGCGCGTCGCAGCGCCCTGCCAGCTCCGCCGTGAGCACGCCATTGGAGCACCCGACTTCCCAGCCGCTGCGGTAGCGCTGCCGGGTCAGGCAGGCCAGGGTCAACGCCCGCTTGCGCGCCTCGTACCACCTGTTGCGGTACTGGAACGGGTCCGGCTCCCGGTAGATCTGCTCGAAGTATTCGGCGACGCTCATCCGATCAGTACCTCATAAGGGCGGTGGAACCGCGCCAGGACGTATTCGGGCAGGATCGGCTCGCACTCCAGGTCGCCCACGGCGCCGGTCTGCGTGGCAAAGGCCGATATCGCCCGCTGCTTGCGCGCCTGCGCGTCGGCGCACAGGGCAATGCGCTGCGCGCTCGGCCACGGCCCTGATGCCGCCGACGGGTCCAGCCAATGCCAGGCCCAGACCGGGTACTGCAGCGCGCGCGCGCCGCAGCTGAGCGCCGCTGCCGCCGCCGCCCGCCCCACCGCCTCGTGATCCGGGTGCGCGTCCTGGACCCATGGCGCGACCACCACGTCGCCCGGCAGCAGGCGTCCGGCCAGGTGCGCGGCGAGGTCGGGTTCATGCCGTGCAACCGCGCCATCGGGAATGCTGAGCGCGCTGACATGCGTCGCGTCCATGCCCAGTGCCTGCATCGCGCTGGCCAGCTCGCGCCTGCGGGCATCGCGAAGCCGGGAGTGCGACCAGCGCGGGTGATCGGGATAGCAGGCTTCGCCGTCGGTAACCGACACCACCTGCACGTTGCAGCCTTCGGCCAGCGCCGCCTGCATCAGGCCACCGCAGGCGAGCACTTCGTCATCCGGATGCGGGGAGACCACGATCAGGCGACGCGCGCCGAGCAGTACGGTGTCGGCCCGCACCGATGGCAGTGCCTCCAGCCACGCGCAGGTCTGCCACGCGGACTCGGGCGTACCCCGGCCCTCGATACGCACCGTTACAGCGTCCACGGATCCTCCTGGCGCTGGACCGCCCTCCCCAGTTCCGCCCAGTCCCGATCCGCATGGCTCTGTCGGATGAACACCGTGAGGTCGGACCAGCGCTGGGCATGCTCCGGATCCAGGCACATCGGCGCCGGGCCCAGCGCGCGACCCACCGCGTCCAGCACCCGCGTGCAGGTGCGCTCGACCACGCTGCGCACGCGGATCACGTCGGTCTGGTGGGACCGCGCAGGCATCGCATCGATCCACGCGGCAAGCTCACGCAGCAACGCGGCGGAGGACTGCAGGGCCATGTCGACCTCGCCGAGCAGCGCGGCCGCCTGGGCGTCGCCGTCCACCCGCGGCGAGCGCTGGAGTGGCGACGCCAGTGCTACTGCAGCCCCGTACCAGCACGCGGCAATCCCGGCGCCGCCGTGCCAGAAGCCCGGCCGCGCCAGGTACGCGCCCGGCGCACCGACCGGTTCGGCATGCACCTGGTCGAACTGCACGGTGCCGCTGGGAATCCCGCCCATGCCAGTGGCATGCCAGGTCTGCGGCTGCAGCAGCACACCCGGCGCATCGGTACGGATGCACACCAGCCGCGAGCCCTCGCCATGGCGCGCCGTCACCAGTGCCACGTCCACCAGCCCCGCCCCCGAACACCAGGGCTTGCTGCCGCTGACCGTCCCGGTTTCATCGTCGAAACGAAGCGTGGCCTGCGGCCCCTCGGCAGCCCACACCGCCGCCAGGGTGCCCTCACCCAGCAAGGTGGCATGCAGGTCCGCCAGGATCGCCTGCGCGTCGTAGTGCGCTTCCAGCACTTTGGCGATGCACAGGTCGCGCGCGGCCAATGCGGCCAGCAGCCGCCAGCGCTCCAGTGTGTGGCCCCGGCCGGGCAGTGGCAGCGCGGGCTGCCGGGTCAGTACCTCCCGCGCGGCGGCTTCAAGTGCGGGGGCAGCGTGGTCGGAGAGCCTGTCCATGGGAAAGGGATACCCTGCCTCCCGTCTCGGATGAGTGACCGGTGTGTGTGGATACCGTGCAGTGCACGCGGAAGCTGCGTTGAAACACCCGGCTCCTCACGGGGCTGACGGCGCCGATATGCGAAGCTATGGGGTGGCTTCCTGATCACGGTACCCGGTGGGGGTTGAACGAATGTCGTCCTGGAATGTGAGTGACCGCGCGCTGGATGTGTCCAGCTGCGCCCAAGAACCGATCCGCACGCCAGGTGCCATACAACCCTACGGCCTGATCCTTGTCCTCGATCCGCAGACCCTGATCGTCAAGGAACGTGCCATCGCGCACGCTGACCTGCTCGGCACGTTGGGCGATCCGCTGGGCCACCCCATCGACGACGTACTCGGAGGCGCCCTTGCCAGGTGCAGACCAGCGCTGGAAACCATCAAGCCGGGTACCACGCAGTTCCTTGGCGCGCATGCCATCGGTCCCCATGGCGGCCACCACACGCTGGCCCACCGGCTCGGTGATGACCTCATCGTCGAACTGGAAGCACCGGTGCCCGGCGAGCCCGGTTCGCTGGAGGACCTGTACCCGGCGATCCGCCGCTTCATGGAAGCGATCGAGCGGGTCGAGACCACGCGCGAACTGTGCGAGCTGGCGTCGGTGCAGATCCGCGAGCTGACCGGTTTCGACCGCACCCTGGTCTACCAGTTCGACAAGGACTGGAACGGCGCAGTGGTGGCCGAGGACGGCAACGGCGTGCTGCCGAGCTACCTGGACCTGCGCTTCCCCGAATCCGACATTCCCGCCCAGGCGCGTGCACTGTACCGGCAGAACCGCGTGCGCCTTATTGCCGACAGCAACTACCAACCGGTGCCGCTGGTCCGCAGCGCCGGCCACGCCGGTCCGGGGCCGACCGACCTGAGCCCGGCGATGCTGCGCAGTGTGTCGCCGGTGCACCTGCAGTACATGCGCAATATGGCCACCGGCGCCTCGATGTCGGTGTCGCTGCTGCGCGAAGGCGAGTTGTGGGGGTTGATCTCCTGCCACAACGCGCAGCCCAAGCGCGTGCCCTACCACGTGCGCACGGCCTGCGAGTTCATCGGGCAGATCCTGTCGCTGCAGATATCCCTGAAGGAACGCGCCGCGGGGGTGGAAGCGCGGATCGCGCGCCGCGCCATCCAGGTCCGGCTGCTGGGGCGCATGGCGGGCGACACCGACTTCATGGCCGCGCTCGGCCGCGACCAGCACAACCTGCTGGCGCTGACCCACTCCAGCGGCGCCGCCATCGTGCACCGGGGCGAATGCCTGTTGCACGGGGAATGCCCCAGCCGCGCGCAGGTGATGGAGCTGGTGCAGTGGCTGAGCGTGCAGCAGCACGAAGGCGACCTCTACTGCACCGACCGGCTGCCGCTGCTCTGGAAACCCGCCGAAGCCTTCGCCGACGTCGCCAGCGGCGTGCTGGCCATTTCAATATCGCAGATCCACGACAGCTTCGTGCTGTGGTTCCGCCCGGAAGTGGTCCGCACGGTGCGCTGGGGCGGTGACCCGCGCAAGGAAGAGACCGGCCTGCCATTGTCGCCACGCACTTCGTTCGAAGGCTGGAAGGAAACCGTGCAGCGGCAGTCGCTGCCGTGGGACGACGTCGACCGCGATGCCGCGCTGGAACTGCGCACCGCCATCGTCGACATCGTGCTGCGCAAGGCCGAGGAAATGGCCGCGCTGAACGAACAGCTCCTGCGCAGCAACAAGGAGCTGGAAGCGTTCTCGTATTCGGTCAGCCACGACCTGCGCGCACCCTTCCGCCACATCGTCGGCTACTCGGAACTGCTCTGGGCCTCGGCGGCGGAGAGGCTGAATGATTCAGAGAAGAGATTTCTGGATACCATCGTCGAGTCCGCACAATCGGCCGGAACGCTGGTGGACGACCTGCTCAGCTTCTCGCAGATGGGCAGGTCCACGATGGGTCAGATCTCGATGGACATGACCGCCCTGGTCGAAGATGTGCGGCACAAGCTGGACATGGAGTACGCCGGGCGCTCGATCCGCTGGCAGATACCGCATCTGCCCCGTGTTCAGGCAGACCCGGGCATGCTCCGCCTGGTCTGGCAGAACCTGCTGTCCAATGCGATCAAGTTCACGCGCGACAGTGCCTCACCCACCATTGAAGTGGGGCACCAGCGCAGCGACACCGAAGACGTCTTCTACGTGAAAGACAACGGCTGCGGTTTCGACATGCGCTATGTCGACAAGCTGTTCGGGGTGTTCCAGCGCCTGCACCATGCGGACGAGTACGAAGGCACCGGCATTGGCCTGGCCAACGTACACCGCATCATCACCCGCCACGGCGGGCGCACCTGGGCCGAAGGCCGGGTCGGCGAAGGTGCCACCTTCTTCTTCACCATTCCCTTTGTTACTGGAGACAACCTATGAGAGATCTGCGGCCGATTCTGCTCGTGGAAGACAATCCGAAGGACGCTGAGCTGACGATGGCCGCCTTGGCCCGTTGCCAGCTCCTGAACGATGTCACCCACGTGCGGGACGGTGTCGAGGCGCTGGAATACCTGCGCGCCGAGGGACGCTACGCGGATGCGCAGCACGGCGGTCCGGTGGTGGTGCTGCTGGACCTGAAGCTTCCCAAGCTCAACGGATTGGAAGTGTTGAAAGAGATCCGCATGGATGCCTCGATCAGCAGCACCCCGGTGGTGATGCTCACCTCCTCGCGCGAGGAATCGGACCTGGTCAGCAGCTACGAGCTGGGCGTGAACGCCTTCGTGGTCAAGCCGGTGGACTTCAAGGAATTCCTGGAAGCCATCCAGGGCCTGGGCATGTTCTGGGGCATCACCAACCAGCCCCCGCCGCACGGCACGTTGTTCGGCGCCAAGAGCCGCACCGATGTCTGAAAGGTTGAACGGCGCTTCGATCCGCATCCTCATGGTCGAGGACAGCGCGCTCGATGCAGAATTGATAACGCTGCAGCTGCGGCGCGCCGGTATCGCGTTCACCGCTGAACGCACCTGGTCGGAAGCGGGCATGCGCGATGCGTTGGCCACCGATGCCTTCGACGTGATCCTGGCCGACCACGTGCTGCCCGGGTTCAGTGGCGATGCCGCCCTGGTGCTGGCCTGCGAGCTGGCACCCGACGTTCCCTTCATCTTCGTTTCCGGCACCCTGACCGAAGAACTGGCCGTCGAGGCATTGAAGCGTGGTGCGCGCGACTACGTGGTCAAGGCGCGCCTGCAGCGGCTGCCGGACGCGGTGTTGCGCGCGATCAAGGAAGCGCAGGAGCGACGCCATCTGCAGCGGGTGGAAAGCGACCT
The DNA here is from genome assembly GCF_002893095.1 of Stenotrophomonas sp. VV52. Classification (GTDB taxonomy): domain Bacteria; phylum Pseudomonadota; class Gammaproteobacteria; order Xanthomonadales; family Xanthomonadaceae; genus Stenotrophomonas; species Stenotrophomonas aracearum. Next base: position 53,096 of record NZ_PKQQ01000006.1, read on the forward strand.
GCGCGACAGCCAGCAGCGACTGCACATGTACGCCATGGCCCGCGACATCGGCGAACTCAAGCAGGCCCAGGCCCAGTTGACCGCCAGCAACGAGTCGCTGGAGCGCCAGGTCAGCGAACGCACCTCCGCCCTGCACCGCAGCGAAAGCCGGCTGCAGGCGCTGTTCGAGTCCAGCTTCCAGCACCAGATCCTGTTGACCCTGGACGGCCGCATCATCGACACCAATTCCGCCGCGCTGGACGCGATCCTGGCGGGCAAGGAAGACGTGCGCGACGCGGTCTACTGCGAGTCGGCCTGGTTCGCCGATACCGACGGCGTGCCGGTGATCGTGTCGGGTGCGGTGCACGACGCCGCCGCCGGCACCGCCTCGCGGCACGAGCTGGACCTGCGCCTGCCCACCGGCAAGCGCAGTTTCGAATTCTCGTTCCGGCCGCTGTACGACCATCAGGGCAGCGTGACCGCCGTGGTCGCCGAAGCGGTCGAAACCACCGCCCGCCGGCAGGCCGAAGAGGCGCTGCGCCAGAGCCAGAAGATCGAAGCGGTCGGCCAGCTTACCGGCGGCATCGCGCACGACTTCAACAACATCCTGACCGTCATCGCCGGCAACGTGGAGTACGCCAAGCTGCTCACCGACCGCCTGGGCGATGCCGCCGGTGGCTCGGCACGCGCCCTGGACAACGCGCTCAAGGGCGTGATGCGCGCGGCCAACGTGACCCAGCGCCTGCTTGCGTTCTCGCGCCGGCAGCCGCTGCGCAACATGCCGGTGGACCTCAACGCGCAGGTGCGCGACATGGAAGACATGCTGCACCGCTCGCTGGGCGAGCTGGTGCAGCTGGAAATGGTGCACCACCCGGACATCTGGTGCGTGGAGGTCGACCCCAGCCAGCTTGAAGCCTCGGTGCTCAACCTGGCGGTCAACGCACGCGACGCGATGCCCGACGGCGGCCGCCTGGTCATCGAGGTGGACAACGCCCACCTGGATGACGACTTCACCGCACAGAATCCCGACGTACCGCCCGGCCGTTACGCCATGCTGCGGGTCCGCGACACCGGCCACGGCATGTCCGCCGAAACCCTCACACGGGTGTTCGAGCCGTTCTTCACCACCAAGGAGGTCGGGCGTGGAACCGGTCTTGGCTTGTCGATGGTGTACGGTTTCGTCAAGCAATCCGGCGGCCACGTGCTGGTCGACTCTGCGCCGGGCAGCGGCACCGCGATCACGCTGCTGTTCCCACGCTCCGACGCCGAGCTGCCACAGACTGGACAGACCGAGCAACGCGGGCTGGGCGGCTATGAGATGCAGGACGAAGCCACCGTACTGGTCGCCGAAGACAACGACGACGTACGCGCCTATACCGTGGACACCCTGCGCCAGCTCGGCTACCGCGTGCTCGAAGCGCACGACGGCCCTTCGGCGATGCGACTGCTGGAACGTACCGACGTCAGCGTGGACCTGCTGTTCTCGGACATCGTGATGCCGGGCATGTCCGGCTGGGAACTGGCCAAGCGCGCGTTGTCGCACAAGCCGGCACTGCGCGTGCTGTTCACCTCCGGCTATCCGCGCGACATCGACGCCAGTGGCACGGTGGGGCGCAGCATTCCGATCCTGGCCAAACCGTTCACCCGCACCGACCTGGCCGGCGCGATCAGGGGCTCGCTGAAGGACGAAGCCGCCGCTTAGCGCGCCGAGGAGAGTACGATGACGCCGCTCGACAAACCCCTGCGCCGCGAAGTGCAGATCGGCGATGAGACCTACACCCTGACGCTGGATCCGGAAGGACTGAAGCTGGTGCTGAAGGGACATCGCAAGGGCGTGGACCTGCGCTGGGCGGACCTGGTCAACGGCGATGCCGCGCTCGCAAAGGCGTTGCAGGCGTCGCTTGCCGCGCCCTAGCAGTTCATATCTCGTGAAGTGCTGTCCTTGACTGCACCGCGTTGATCTCGTAACGCGTGCTGCGTCCGCCTCCGGGAAGTCGGCGCAGACAGCCCTTCACCACCAGATCTGCCAGATGGCGCGACGCGGTGGCACGCGAGACCCCTGCCACTGCGCGGTACTGACTGGCACTGATGCCCGATTCGAACCCGCGCTCGCCCCCATCCAGCAGCCAATTCAGCACTTTTACCTGCTCGGCGGCGAGCGAGAACTGCGGGTGCTGGCGCCAGAAGCGTGCCTTGGCCAGCACCGCATCGATGCGCGTGGTGGCCTGGAGCAGGCTGTGCAGCAGGGTTTCCAGGAACCACTGCAGCCATTCGGTGATGTCCATTTCGCCCTTCTGGCTGGCTTCCAGCACGCGGTAGTAGCCCGCGCGGTCATCCAGGATGCTGGCCGACACCGCATGGAAACGGATCACCTGCGGCTCCGCCTGCGCCAACGCCAGGTCGGTGACCGCGCGCGTCAATCGCCCGTTGCCGTCATCGAACGGATGCAGGGTGATCAACCAGAAGTGTGCGACACCGGCTCGCAGTAAGGGGTCCAGTTGCGGGTCATGGCGGGTGGCGGAAAACCAGTCGAAGAACGCGTCCAGCTGAGCTTCAAGCCCATTACGGGGTGGCGCCTCGAAATGCACCGTGGGCCGGTCGACACGCCCGGAGACCACCTGCATCGGTTCGTCGCCGCGCAGGGCACCCACCCGGATCCGGGAGGGAAGAAAGCTGTCATCGGCGGGGCACAGCCACCTGTGCCACTGGAGCATGCGCTGCAGGTCCAGCGGGCGCTCAATCTGCGTGACGGCGTCCAAGGTCAGGTCGGCCAGCCCCTCGCTGCGGGCGCTGATGGCGACCTGCGCGTCCATGCCCAGCCGCCGTGCAAGGGAGGAGCGCACCGATGCCACGTTCAAGCGCTCGCCTTCGATCGCTGACGAGGTGATCACGTTGGCCAGCAGGGCATCCAGCGCGTCTTCGGCGCGCTCGGCGTCGTTCTCGGCGCCCACCATTCCGGTCAATTGTCCTTGGGCCTGGGCACACGCCCGCAGCAGAGGCGCCAGCTCAGCCTGCTGCCACTGGAACGAAGGCCAGTCGGTGTTCTGCCATATCCAGTGGGAAGCCATGACGTCTCCTCTGAGGACCGTGAGCCGAATAACACCCCCATTCGCCTCACCAGATGAGGCGAATACTACCGTTATTCGCCTCACGATGTGCTCTGCGTCCCGTAAGTGAGACAAAAACGAAAGATACGTTGCAGTACTGTTTACGCTCTGTTAATTCTTTGTGCAGCGCACCAGCCCCTCTGGCACGCAAGGAGAACCAACCGGATGAGTACCTACGCGAACGACTAAACCCACAATCTGACTGCAAGGTGCATGCATGGACTACCGCATTGGCAAGTGTGTTCACGCTCCGAAAGCAATTTCGCCATTGGCATCTGCAGTAAAGGCGGCACTGGCCGCCGCGCTGCTGGTCACCAGCTCCATCGCGGTGGCACAGGACAGCAGCCCTCCGGGCACTCCTGAAACATCCACCCTGGACACCGTCTCGGTCCTGGGCAGTCGTACCAAACCCCGTACCGTTTCATCCTCGGCAGTCCCGATCGACATCATCAGCGGCGAAGAATTCCGCAACCAGGGTGCCACCGACGCGCTCGACCAGCTCCGCGTGCTGGTTCCCTCGTTCAACGTCAGCACCATCCCCATCGACGACGCCGCCAGCCTGATCCGCCCGGCCAACCTGCGCGGCCTGCCGCCGGACAACACCCTGCTGCTGGTCAACGGCAAGCGCTTCCATCGCGCTGCGGTCATCACCTTCCTGGGCCATGGGCTTTCCGACGGTGCGCAGGGCCCGGACCTCTCGGTGTTCCCCTCCCTCGCGCTGGAGCAGGTAGACGTCCTGCGCGACGGCGCTGCCGCGCAGTACGGCTCGGATGCGATTGCAGGGGTGATCAACTTCGGCCTGAAGAAGATCCGCGAAGGCGGCACTGCCGAAGTATTCGCCGGTCAGTTCTACAAGGGCGACGGGCTCACCACCCAGTACTCGGCGCAGATCGGCCTGCCCCTTACCGAACGCGGCTTTGCCACCCTCACCGCCGAGTGGCGCAAGGCCGACGACACCTCGCGCAGCGTGCAGCGCGACGACGCCGCCGCCGCCATCGCCGCCGGCTACCCGGGCGTAGGCGATCCGGCCCAGGTATGGGGCTCCCCGAAGATCGACGACGACCTGAAGCTGGTCGCCAACCTGGGCCTCAGCACCGACGCGGTGGATTTCTACCTGTTCGGCAACTACGCCAAGCGCGACGTGGACGGCGGCTTCTACTTCCGCGACCCCACCGCGCGTTCGGGCGTGTACTCCAACGACGGCGGCGAGACCCTGCTGATCGGCAACCTCACCGGCGCCGACGCCTGCCCCACCATCGCGCTGCGCGATGGCGGCGGCAACCTGCTGCCGTACAGCACCGTCAGCGGAGCCGTCGCCGCGCTGCCGGCCAACTGCTACACCTTCCTGTCCAGCCTGCCGGGCGGCTTCACCCCGCGCTTTGGCGGCAAGCTGGAAGACAGCTCGATCTTCGCCGGCGCCAAGGGCAACTGGGGCGACTGGTACTGGGACGTGAGCGGTTCCTGGGGTCGCAACGATATCGAGTTCATCATCTACAACACCGTCAACGCGTCACCGGGCCCGGACCAGCCCGAAGGCCTGTACTTCCGGCCCGGCGGCAACACCCAGACCGAAAAAAGCGTCAACGTGGACGTGACCCGCGACTTTGAAACCCGCTTCACCTTCCAGCCGCTGCGCCTGGCCGCCGGCGCGGAATGGCGCGAAGAGAGCTTCAAGATCAGCCCCGGCGATGGCCCCTCCACCGCCATTGGTCCACTGACCGAACAGGGCTTCGCGCTGGGCTCGAACGGTTTCAACGGCTTCAGTACCCGAACCGCCGGCACCTTCGACCGCCGCAACTGGGCGGCCTATGCGGACCTGGAAGCGCAGGTCACCGAACGCTTCCTGCTGGCCGGTGCACTGCGCTTTGAAGACTACGACTCGTTCGGCAGCACCACCACCGGCAAGGTCACCGGGCGATTCGACTTCAACGAACACTTCGCCCTGCGCGGTGCGTACAACACCGGCTTCCGTGCACCTACGCCCGGCCAGGCCAACATCAGCCAGATCAGCACCGTGTTCGGTGGCACCGCGCTGGAAGACATCGCCACCCTGCCCCCGACCAACCCCATCGCGCAGCTCAAGGGCGCGCGGCCGCTGACCCCGGAGGAGTCGAAGAACGTGTCGCTGGGTGCGGTCTGGACCGAGGGCGACTGGCTGTTCACCCTGGACGGCTACCAGATCAAGGTCGAGGACCGCATCGCACTGAGTACCAGCTTCGCGGTGACGCCGGAGGAGCGTGCGGCGCTGGTGGCGGGCGGCAATCCCGAAGCTGCTTCGATCTCGCAGGTGACCTACTTCGGCAATGCCTTCGACACCACCACCACCGGCGTGGACCTGGTCACCAGCTATCGCAGCGATCACTTCGGTGGCACCACCACCTATTCGCTGGCGGCGAACTGGAACAAGACCGAGGTCGATCGCTTCGACACCGATTTCATCGACGAAGCCCGCGTTTACAAGCTGGAGAAATCGCTACCCAAGACCAAGGGCTACTTCAGCATCCATCACCAACGGCAGATCTTCAACGCCAACCTGCGCTTCAACTATTACGGCTCCTTCTACGAAGACCACCTGGACAGCGGCGTGATTTCAGCGGCCGACGGCGGCCTGCCGATCTACGGCGGCAGCGCGTTGATCGTGGATGCCGAAGTAGGCTGGAAGTTCGACTCCGGCCTGTACTTCAGCCTCGGCGCGCAGAACCTGTTCGACCGCGTACCGGGCAAAAACCCCTGGTCCGGCGTAGCCGGCGCGGAGTACCCGGTGCACACCCCATACGGCTTCAACGGCGGGTTCTATTACGCGCGGGTGGGTTGGAAGTTCTGAGTCTGGGCAAAAAGACCACCCCGCCGTTGTGGGCGGGGTGGTTGCGCGTTTGGTGATCACGTGCGCTTGCGTGAAATCAGGCGGCGAGCAGTTCTTTCTGCTCGTTCTGATCGTAGTAATCAGCATTGGCGATTACAGTTTTTGCGCCGATTACGTCGGTCGCCTCTCGGGCTGTCCACATTGACTGCTCGCCACGTCGAAACCAGTGCAGCCCCTTCAGCTGGGCACCGCGCGGGTGCACATGTGGTGGAGCTGGCGGGAATCGAACCCGCGTCCGTAACGCATCCTCTCTGCTTCATACAGCCATAACCCGTTGCCAACGACTGCATTCGGGGGTTCTCGCCACACACGGCGATGGCGTATTGAAGCGCGGGGCGGTGCCACCCGCTTTCAGGAATCGCTCACCGCCCGCCGACTGCGTCGACGCCCGAGCCTTTTCGCCGCCTCGCGTGCCGGCACCAGCAGCGCGATGCCCAGCACGATGCCGCTCAGTCGCGCCCAGCCCGGGGCGCTGGCGAGCTGATGGATGTCATCGGGGACGACCACCACCAGCAGGACGACCGCGAACTGGGTGCCGATGTACGCGAAGGACTTTCCGCTGTTTTCGATATGGCGGCCCGCCCAGACCCCCAGGCACAGCAGTGCCACCGCCAACGGCAGGTGGTGGTGCGAGACCACAAGTGCGCCTGCGGCGGCCAGCGCTCCCAGAGCACAACCGGCAAACCGGTGCGCAATGCGGGTGCCCACCGCATTGCCCTCCCCGTCGAGCGATAACAACGGCACCGTCATGACCGCCATGATCGTGATCGCAGCCTGCACCAGCGTGCTTGCGCCCAGCAGCGGCGACAACAACGGCAGCACGCCCAGCACGACACCAGCCAATAGCGCATGCGCTGCCGCCGCCTTCTGCCATCCCGGCGGCGCGTTCTCCACGGTGTCCGCGAACAGGTGCTGGGCGCCCTGGATGCGCGGCCGCACCGTCCACGCTGAGGCCAAGTTGACCAGGATGCCTGCTGAGGTTCCTGCAGCCACCTCCAGCACCCGGGTCAACGCAAACGCATGCACCGCCATCTGCGGCTGCTTGAGGCTGTCCAGCGCGACCATTGCGAAGGTGAGGCCGGTAAACAGCCACGCATGGCTGTGCCGGCGGGTGATCGCCGCGTACAGCGTAACCGTGCCCACGAACAGTAGCGCCAGCGCCACCACCACCGGCGTGTCTGCCTCGCGCGTTATCAGGGCCCAGCCCATCGCAGCGCCCACCGCCGTACCCAACATCCGAAGCACGCCGCGTGACAGGGTCTCGGCCAGCTGCGTGCGCATCACCATGAAGCCGGTGAACGCGGCCCAGCCGATGTTGGTCGCACCGATGGCATGTGCAATCACGATGGCGAGCAACACCGAAAGCAGTGCTTCCAGCTCGTCCAGTCCGCGCTGGCGCCAGCGCACGCGCGAGCCCAGCTCGCGCGCCATGGCACCCAGCAATGACGCGGCGCTATGCGCGACCCTGGCGGTGCGCATGGCAGTGGGCGATCACAACAAGGTGGACGCGGAACCAGTGCATACCGATCAGCCTGCCTGAAGGGTCGTGTGCCGTGCTCCCAGTATCGCGCAACGCACCCCGCCCCGGTGGCCCGGCGCCATTGCTGCCTGATCGGCAACACCGTGTGCCCCCTCGCGGATCTACTGCCCGCTGCCCGGCTTTCCTACGCTGATCCTGCACGGCCATTCCACCGCGCCTGCACGGCGACTCCCCCCTGCCCGGCAACGCCTCTCCAGTTCCGCCCCGCGCAGCGCCAGCCACGCATTCCTGCCAGCCCGCCCCTTTCCCAGGAGATTCCCTCATGTTCAGTCTTGATGAAACCGTAGCTCCACCGGCCCCCGCGCTCGACGAACTGGTTCCCTCGCGTTACGCACTCAAGGTCGGCGATATCGACGTACTGGTGGTCAGCGACGGCGTGCTGCCGCTGCCCACCCAGATGCTGGGCCACAACGTTTCGGCCGCCGAGCGCGCGCCGTGGTTCAAGGACATGTACCTGCCGCCGGACGCGCTGGACTGGGCCCTGAACGTGATGGTGGTGCGCAGTGGCGACCGCAACATCCTGATCGACGCCGGTCTCGGCATGGACCCCGATCTGAACCTGCCACGTGCCGGCCAGCTGATCCGCCGCCTGGGCGCATCCGGCATCGACCTGCGCGAGATCACCGACGTGGTGATCACCCACCTGCACATGGACCACATCGGTGGCCTGCTGGTGGACGGCGTAAGGGAGCAGCTGCGCCCCGACCTGCGCATCCACGTCGCTGCTTCCGAAGTTGAGTTCTGGAAGTCGCCGGACTTCACCCGCACCAACATGCCCCCGGGCTTCCCGGATGCGCTGCGCGCCACCGCCACCCAGTTCCTGGCCGAGTACGGCAGCCAGGTGCACACATTCGAAGATGCGCAGGAGATTGCACCGGGCGTCACCGCGCGTCGCACCGGCGGCCACACTCCCGGCCACAGCGTGGTGCGGCTGAGCTCGAGGGGCGAAGCGCTCACCTTTGCCGGCGATGCCATCTTCGCGGTCGGCTTCGAACAGCCCAACTGGCACAACGGCTTCGAACATGACCCCGAAGGCGCCGCCCAGGTGCGCATCGCCCTGCTCAACGAACTGGCCGGCACCGGCGAAATGCTGGTCGCCACCCATCTGCCGTTCCCCTCGGTGGGCCGCGTCTCCGCCGACGGCGACGCGTTCCGCTGGGTGCCGGTGTTCTGGGACTTCTGAGCCCTCCCCCACGTCGTTCCCCTTTCCCTCGCAGGAGATAGAACAATGAACACGATCACCCGCACCCTCGCCGCCACCGCCCTTGCCGTGGCTGTCCAGGCTGGCAGCTCTGCAGATGCGGTCAACCCGTCGCGCCCGGCGCCGGTTGCCACCGCGCACACCCCCAGCACGATCACCACCGCCGATGGCGTGCAGCTGTACTACAAGGACTGGGGCCCGAAAGACGGTCCGGTGGTGACCTTCAGCCACGGCTGGCCGCTGGACTCGGACAGCTGGGACCCGCAGATGATGTTCCTAGCCAGCAAGGGCTACCGCGTGGTCGCCCACGACCGCCGCGGCCACGGCCGCTCCAGCCAGCCGTGGGACGGCAACGACATGGACCACTACGCCGACGACCTGGCCACGGTGATCAACACCTTGGGCCTGAAGGACGTCACCCTGGTGGGCTTCTCCACGGGCGGCGGTGAAGTGGCCCGCTACATCGGCCGCTACGGCACCGACCGTGTAAAGAAGGCCGTGCTGATCAGCGCCGTGCCGCCCTTCATGCTCAAGACCGCAGACAATCCGGGCGGCGTACCGATCGAGGTCTTCGACGGCATGCGCAAGGGCCAGCTGGAGAACCGCTCGCAGTTGTTCAAGGACGTTCCCAGCGGCCCGTTCTACGGCTACAACCGTCCGGGCGCGAAACCGAACCAGGCGTTGATTGATGCCTGGTGGGCGCAGGGCATGGCCGGCGGTTTGAAGAACACTTACGACTCGGTTGCCGCGTTCTCCGCCACCGACTTCCGCGGTGACCTGAAGCGCTTCAACGTGCCCACCCTGATCATCCATGGCGACGACGACCAGGTGGTGCCGATCGACGTGGGTGGCCGGCAGTCGGCCAAGCTGATCAAGGGTGCGAGGCTGATCGAGTATCCCGGCGCGCCGCACGGGCTTACCGAAACGCACAAGGACAAGGTCAACCAGGATCTGCTGGCGTTCCTGCAGGAGAAGTGACCTGGGCCACACGACATGGCCGAGCTCTTCGAGGCGCCGGATCGCCGATCCGGCGCCTTGCTGCACCTACTCCCCCGCAGTGGGATAGGAGCCTGCGCACACGTCGCCCTCCTCAGTGCCAGATACCCATTGCTCAAGCTGTTTGATGCGGTCGCGTGTCAGCTGCTCGTACTCGCCGCTCTGGCACATCGGCAACACGCTGCCGGAGTCCGCAGGGTCTGGGTACCGCGCCGCGATCTGTGCATCGCGGAACGCCACCCACGCACGTTGCGCTGCCCGAAACTTCTCCACGAACACCTTGTCGCCTGCATTGGCTGCCAGCACCTTCGCATAGACCCGGTTGAGCTCGGCATCGGCGCCCTGGGCGCTGTCGCTTGCGCACTGGTTGAGTCCTGCCTGGGACTGGTCGGGGCTATCGCACGCCATCCCATCAGACGTCTGCGCCGACACCTTCGTCTTGGCGTTCTCCGCGGGCATCTGTGCATGTGCTGTCAGTGTTGGCACAAGGCAGAATGTGAGAACGAGAACTGAGCAACATCCTCTCATCGGTTCAACTCCAGAAGGGACACGTGAGCGTAAAGCTGATCCATCTCCTACTGCGTCAAGCTGTAGCCACCGTCCTGCAATGGTGATGGGTGCTTCCCACGCTCCTGAGGCGGAATGTCTCTCCAGCCTAGTGAACGCTGCGCGAACTTCGGCGGTCTGGCGCAAGCTAATGCACGCAGTCCAATGCACGCTTGATCGCCTCTGCCACCGGATCCGGTGTCAGCGGAACGGCTGCCGTATCGACGATGGAAATCAGCCCGAGCAGATTTCGCACGCTCAGATCCTCCACCGAGCCCGGGCAGCGGTCCAGGATGTCGACAAGCGCCAGCAGCTCAACCACGCTCAGGTCGAAGACTCGCAGCAGTCGCCGGATGACGCTGAACAGCTCTTTCCTTGAGACGTCGTCGGGCCCCAGCAGGCGGTTCACGAAGGTGCCGGGCAACTCGGGGTGAACATCGCGAGTGGCGGAAATGGCGCGCAGCACCGCCCCCATCGTGAGTGACTCGAAGGGCTCCTGGATGGCGTTGAGGTGCTTCTCAAGCGTGCACCACTGAGGGCTTCCCCAGTCCAGCGTACCGGCGATGTAGCTGAAGTAGGAGACGAAGTTGACGGTGGTGCGCTCGGGCGCGCCCAGGGATTCAGATGACATGGCGGAACTCCTCAATTGATCATCAAGGTCCGCCGCCCCGCTGCAAAACGAGGTGGCGGACGGTGCACGGTTTGCAGACCGGATTGAGGCCACCGGCAGGCCTTTCAGCCTCCGCACACCGCCCGCCATTTAACTGGCAAGCGACCGCCCATCGTCGATGCAGCGGGCCGAAAAGGAAAGGGCCATGCATCGAACGATGGGCGCTGGTGCACCTCAAAACAGAACGGGCTGCAAATCCCGGTCGCCGATTGTGCGGCGACAACGGGATCGTCTGCCGCGCACGCGTCGCAGTCAAAGAAGCAGCACTCGTTCTGCGGAATCGGTACCGAAAAGAGGTTCGAACTGTGAGCTGCGACGCGATAGCTGAGGCTAAAAACGTCTGCTGGCCCAGCGTTCAAGAGAAACCGCGAACCCTACTCCGAAGTCGCAAACAGCCAGGTTAGCCGCTCCCGAGCTGCTCTACGACTGTGCCCATCTACCGGCCTCTTCGCCTCCTCTGCTTGGAAGGAAGCAATCTCAATCCGATGTGCGACCAGGCCGCCATCTATAGCTTGCTATAAAGCTTATGCAAACTTTATAGTTCGAGGGCATGAAGATCCCCGTCGACCCACCGAAGCTGAACGAGGTGTTCGAGGAGGCCGTAAAGGCCGGCATTCTCATGGACCTCTATTCGGGCAAGTTCTCTCCCGAGGTACAGGGTGACTACATCCATTGGGACCGGCTCCGGCATAAAACGCCGCCGGACGGGCTGACCTCCCGCACCTGGTGGGCAACGATCAAGTTTGCTCGTCTTGCACTCAAGCAGGAGCTTGCACTGCAGGACAAGGATGGAGAGCCCTTCTCGGTGTCCATTGGTTTCAGGCTGCTGAAGAGTCTTCACTACGTTGACCGCGAAGCCGCAGATGCGATTCGGAAGATGGAAAGCTCGGGAGGCCCGGGGCGGTTTCTCATCCGCTCGCTGATCGAAGAGTCCATGACCTCGTCCCAGCTCGAGGGCGCAGCGACAAGTCGCGTTGTCGCCAAGGAGATGCTGAGCACCGGCCGGTTCCCGCGCGATCAGAGCGAACGGATGATCTACAACAACTACCTGGCGATGAAGCTGGTGAGGGAGAGGGGGAAGCGGCGCTTCACCGTTGATGAAATCCTGGAGCTGCACGCGTTGCTCACTGCCGGAACCATGGAGTCAGACAGCGACTGCGGACGGTTGCGCGACGCCGACGACAACGTCCTCATCTTCGACCGTGGCTCGGACACCGTACTGCATACACCCCCACCCGCCAAGGAGGTCAGGGAGCGGCTGGAAAGGCTGTGCGAGTTTGCCAACGGCCAGAACGAAGACCCGTTCATTCATCCAGTGGTTCGAGCAATCGCCATCCACTTCCAGATCGGCTACGACCACCCGTTCTGCGACGGTAACGGGCGCACTGCCCGAGTGCTGTTCTACTGGTCGATGATGAATTCCGGCTACTGGCTTACCGAGTATCTGTCCATCTCAAGTGTTCTGAGGAAGTCGCAAGGCAACTACATGCGCGCCTACCTCTACACCGAGCATGACGATTCGGACATGACTTACTTCATCTCGCAGCAGCTCGATGCGATTGAGCAATCGATTGCGGGATTGCATGCCTATATCAAGAGCAAGAGCGACCAGAAGCGCCAGGTGCACCGCACACTGGGTACCTCACGGGTTGCCGGGATCGAGCTTAACCACCGGCAGCGTGCGCTTCTCGCGAACGCCCTGAACGATCCAGATCGCGCCTATACCGTGGCAACGCACCGTGCTGCCCATCAGATTTCTTACCCGACGGCTCTCGGTGACCTGACGGCGCTAGTGAATGCAGGTCTGCTCGAGACGCAAATGGCAGGAAGGGCGTACGAGTATCTGCCGGTTGTAGGCTTCGCAGACCGTCTTCGGCAGTAGGCAACCCGAGAACAGCGGGCAAGCCCAGTCCCAACCTACCGAAGACACTTAACCTGCGGGTTGAGAGTCATGAGGCAGGGGCGCCGAACTGTCTGCCGACGACTTCATACAACACTCGTAGAACTGCTGCGTTGCTGCCTTGAGACACGCTGTCTCCGCCCTGCTCGATAGACCCGTGAAGTACTCACGTATCAGCGCCTTATCGACCACTGCGCGCCAGTACACATGACTCCTGCGATGCGTCCTCGCCCACGGCTTCAGCGTGGTGCTCTGGCCGGTACGAGCCAGCGCCCAGAACTTGCGGCCTCCCCGCAGCACGCCAGCCGTTTCCAGCTCGAATCCGCTGCAGGCGGTCAGGTCGCGGTAGAACTCAAGTATCTCGCCCGGTTGGACGACTTGGAACCGTTTGCTGACCACAGCCAGCGGGCATTTGCTGTCGGAGCGGTACAGCACCTTCTGTTCCGGGAAGGCATTGATAACCCCCACGCTGTTGCTGCCGGTGATGTAGCGGACTTCGGACCGCTCAATCTTCCAATCCATCCCCGCTTCCTGCCTCCAGACCTCAATCGGCTGCTGAGGGGCCAGGTTGTTGCCTAGCCCGTGCCACGGCTTCTCGCCGGCATAGGCCATCGTTTCAACCAAGTGCATTGTCGTTTCCTCGTAACTTGATGGCATAAACGCGCAAGGCCCGGAAATCCGGGACTTGTGCATATTTCCGCTGCGCACAGTTGTTTATGGAAACCTGGAAGTGCACCCCGTGCATTGGGCGAAACCTAAAAGCAGAGTCGCGGCCACCACCAGCATGCAGGTCAGAACATCAGTCCTTGGCGGGATCACCTTCCATCTCCCATTGAGCTCTGCAGTGCGGAGGCTCTTACGCGAGACCATCCGACTTTGGTCTCACGCAGGTGATCTGCGTCTGAAACATTTTTCGTTGACAGATCAGCGGTAGCGATGCGTCCGCTCATCCGAATCACGCCCCGCACTGATGGGCGCTGTCGGTCCGACGCCAAACATGAGTGGCGAAAGCACCTCGACTCCGACGCGGGACAGGCGTTGCCGAGATAAAATGCGATTCGGCTAGCCGTTTTATGAATTAGTTGATGAAAGCGTTAAGCTATAGCAGATACATAGCATTGATCTGAGGACGCGGTCCTGCACAAGCTCACGCTGAGTCAAGCGAGTTTGAACCTTCCTGGGAACCCGCATCAACAGGCCAATCCAGACTGTCACGCAATGCAAAGCCATCCGCAGCCCCGTATCTTGTCACTTTCGGCGGTAGTTGAGCCGCTAGATACTGGTGCACACGACGAACAGTGGCCTCATCAAAGCTGAGGATACCCAACGGCACAGGAAAACCACGACTCTCGGTAACTGGAGCATGAACGGTGATTGCCGCCATTCGTCCTGGAACTAAAAGAATCTCGAGCGAACTCGGAATCGCTCCGTTCTTCGGCCTGATGTATGTGGCCGGCAAGGCCTTAACCAGGTGCCATGCTGGCTTTTCATGGCCAACTACAACTGGAGTACGCTCCATCAACTTTCCACTACTGTCGGAAGAAGCACCTTCTTTTGCGAGTCTTTCAAGCAACATCCGGAAGGAGCGAGATGCCCCCCAAGCTGCCTGATTCGGCATCACCCAAACAAACGCATCATCCTTGCCGACCATTCGATCCTTGGTGTAGCCGATTGCAGTCGCGACTCGCTCAATATTTTCCGGTTGGTACAACGCCCCCACGATACCAACCGTAGGTCTGTGGCTTCGAAGCTCACCCGCACGCCCAGCCGTCTCTTTGAAGTATCGAAGCGCTGCAAACCCGGACTTATTGCTGTATTCCTTCAAGTAGGATGGTGCGAATTCCACAAGCGTATCGAAAGCATTTGCGTCTTCGGCGGTTTGTGATGTCCGTAAATTTTCCAAGTATTCAGCGATGCCATGCACCACCTGATCGCGATCACTGAGTTCATGTCCCACCTTCCATGCGTCCAAGAACGGCTCCGGCTCGCCAGGCCGCCGGACATTTGCGATTGCCACAAAAGGGACGATTGTGGAAAACCGGTCGCCAGCCACCACCTCATCCACAGAGTAAAGAGACCGCTTCAGAATATCCGCCGCATCTCTTTCTTTTCGGCTGGCTATCTCTACGTAGAATCTTCGAAACGACTCCGGCACATGCTTCGACGCAGTTGCGGCCAACTCCGGGTTGCGAATTCTTAGCTCGGGAAGCGCCCTCTCGAAATCGGATTGGTACTCGCGATCGCAGGGCGCCAGTGAGAGCAGATCGAAACCGATCTTGTCCATTTTCTTAACAACGTCGTAAATTTGCGGCTTATCACCCTCCTTGAACAACGCTTGACCTGCATCCGTCAGCCAAATGCGACCTTCGGAACGGGATATGTAAGCCCTTGTCTCCGCGTCCCTGATGACATACGCCATCTCGTTAGCGTTGAAGCCGAAGAAATGTGCAGCTGCATCCTCTTGTATCCCATCCGCGGAATACAGAAGGCGCAAGAGGAATTCGGTCGTGAGGGAGACGTCACCCACTTCCGCCACTTTGTGATGAACAAGAAACTGTCGGGCTGGAAGCTGCACATCGAAAATTCCAACAGGAACGCGGACTTCAACGGCGTCGGCGTCATTACTATCTGTATTCTTGGTCAGTGACAGAACTCGCCGTGAAGTAGTCATGCGACACGACCGTTTTGCGCCTTGAAACTATCAGGCGTGTTCTTTCCCTTTTTTTGTCCCGCCTTAGGGGAAGACACGAGCTCGGCGGCATCCAGCAGCACGGCTTCACCGGCCTTAATCTCTTCGTCGAACCCTGTCGAGATCCTGCCAAGGGGGGACCCGTCTCGCCAGCCTGCCTTTGCACCAACGATAAGCAAACGATCCATCGCTCGACTCAAGGCGACATTGACTCGATTCTTTTTAGCCATAAAACCGGGGTTAATGGTTGCGGTGCCGTGATCCTTCGCTCCATCCGCATTGTTCCTAACCAAGGACAGCATCACGACCAAATTTTCCTTGCCTTGGTAGCTGTCGATGGTATCGACCTTGATCGTGCGTCGAAATGCCTCCGGCAAGCTCTCCGACTGAAGTTTCCGTCTAACTAGGTCCAGCTGGGCGGCATAGGCACAAATCACGCCAATGGCCTGCGAGCCATCTGGAAGGCTTCTGAGCCAGCTCAGGAAAGGCTCGTGTTCCGACCATCGCTTGAGCAGCGAGACAATCACGTCGGCCTCTGCCGCATTTTGCAAGCTACCAGGCCGGACTTCGCCCCTCTTCTGGTAGGCCGCGACCCCCATGGAATCCGTACACGCCCATGCCAATGGCATGCTGAGTTCGGGCGGCAACACATTAACAGGAATTCTCGAAGACGTTCGTCCATGCTGAAGCGCGCGATCATAGAACGCGTTGGACACCAATCGGCCAATTGGCGGCAGCATTCGGTACTGCTTTTTTAGTGTGTAGCCGGCCTGCTTGCCGTATGCGGATTCGAATACGCGTTCGAAATCGCTTCTGACAACCTCACTGACCGAGAGCTTCAATTCTTCGGTGAGTGCATCCACAACATCGGAGGAATGCAATGGTTCAAGCTGTGCATGGTCGCCGACCAGCACTATCCACTTTCCCGCCTGGATTGGAACCGCCAGCTCGCTCGGTGTGCAGCGTGCCGCCTCATCGACGATTACCAAGTCAAAGGCGGTCTTGGTTAACCCCAGCGAAGAACGACCTAGGCCGACGCAGGTACCGGTGACAACTTGACGGGTTCCGGCTAGAAACGTCTCATAGCTTCTCTGCCATGTGGAAACAGTACCAACGATATCGCGTCCTAGTTCCACGACATGGCGCAGGCGTTCAATACGGTGTGCCTGATCGCTGGGCAGTTTCGAGAAATACAACGGAGAAACCATCTGCTCGACTTCAGACGCTTCAACATCCATCAAATCGCAATCAATGCCCCTGTCCAGCAAGCATTGTTCCAATGTTCCTTTCAGCGAATTGATCCTTGAACTCTCATTTTCCGCCTCCGCCAGCTCCGATATGCGAGCCAATATCGGTCGGATCGTCTCCTCGTAGTAGAGGACAACGTCGCACTCGCACCTGCCCAGCCCCAAGTAATTTGCCACTGCTTCCATGCGCATGTCGCGCGTGGCGACAAAACTGTCCTTGTACGCTTTCTCCACGGTTGCCACGTGATAAGGCCGCAACGACTCGGACACTTGGCCTTCGGCGCCCACGCGGATCATGCTCAGCGTATCCCGGTCCTTTCCGAACAGGTTCAAGACCGCTTCGGCGGCATTGTTAACTGCTTCGTGCGACTGGCTGGCGACCAAGACGTTCCGTGCAAGCCCATGTGTCAGGGCGTAGTGAACCAACGCGCCAATGAAATGCGTCTTCCCGGTCCCGGGCGGACCCTGCAACAGTCCTAGTGGGCGATGCTCAAGAATTCCCTGGAATGCATCGACCTGGGTGGAGTTTAGATTGTAGTTCTCCACGACAAAGGTCTTGTCGACCTCCGCATCCACCTTGCCAGGAGACTTTCCAGAAACGGGATTAAATGCATCGAGCAGGCCCTGAGCTACCGCATGACCCTTTAAGATTCGTGCGGTTGCTTCCTCGCGCCGCTGCCAACTGCTGTTTTCGAGCCTACTCTGGAAACGCAAGCGATCGCCATCGCGAACAATCGAGCCGCGCGATCCATCTGTATAACCGTGAATTCCAAGCGCATCTGCCGATGATTTCTGCACATCGAGGGTGCCTATTTTTCTCCAGCCACCCTTGCTATCCAACTTCTCGACTGCGACCACATCCTTTCGGTCGAAATCCATATCGCCCATCGCCAACTGG
The DNA here is from genome assembly GCF_002893095.1 of Stenotrophomonas sp. VV52. Lineage (GTDB taxonomy): Bacteria > Pseudomonadota > Gammaproteobacteria > Xanthomonadales > Xanthomonadaceae > Stenotrophomonas > Stenotrophomonas aracearum. The sequence continues at coordinate 70,732 of NZ_PKQQ01000006.1, forward strand.
ATCGGCACAACATGCAGGCGCGCTTGGGCACGATAGGTGCTGTCACCCAAGGCGAGCACCTCGGTCTTGAGCTCGCCTTCTATCTTGATGGAGCGTTCCCACAGCAGCGGGACATCCACCAAGCGGGGGGTAGTGGCCTGCTCTGCTTGCTCCCTTTCAACCAGCTCATCTTCCTTAGCCTCGATGCTGGCGACTTGAGACATCTCTAGTTCTTCTTCACTTTCCTGCGAAGAAGAAGGTGCAGCAAGGGCAGTGGCAACTTCTGGCAATTGGAGGATCGTTGAAATGGAATCCAGTCGACTGAAACCGCTCTCAATTACGATACTTCCTCGGAAAGAACATTTTTTCTGTCGGCTCAGACGTTGAGACTGTGCTTGATCCAGCGAATTACGCCAGGCCCTTGTTGGAACCCCATCATTGCTCAGCTCAATGGACAGTTCTTCCACCGCACCCAAGATCCTGATTCTCTTGTCGGACTTGGCGATCCAGTACTGGCCTTCGTCAGAAAGCATCGGACCCGTTTCCGCACGGATGATAGAAACGATGTACGTTGCCAGCGCCTCATCGCTCTGAGAGTTCTTGGCCCGTTCTATTGCCTCACGCAGCGGCAACAAAGTCCCGTTGGATGGCGGTCCCATACGGCATTCTTCGATGGAGCGCGCAATGCGCCTAGCGGCGTCATCCGAAATATCAACTCTTGCGAGAAGTTCTTCAGCGATCTTCGTCACCGCGAAGCGATCGCGTTCGAAGCGTCCGCCTGAAGCGGGGGAATACGCACGCGACTTCCTCGATCCGTCTTGCCCGCATGAGAAATCCACCAGGTCAATGAGAACCGGAAGGGGCGTGCCCGCATTGCTCCAATCGACAACGATGTTGTCCGGCTTAATATCGCCATGGGCCACGTACCGCCCATGCAGGTTGTCCAACACATCAATCAGCGCAACGATAAAATCGAGCGTTGTGGACGAATCATTGAATGCATTCCCTTCCGTGTGCTCTGCGAGGGTTTTACCGGCGATGTACTCTTGGACGATGACGATTGCATCGCCGGTCCAATGGGCATGGAGCAACTTGGCCGCACCTTGCGGCGGGGCCTCCACCAACTGCTGCGCATGATCGAGAAATGCCAGGATCCGGCTGCGTTCCTTGACGACATTTCCCAGTGCAGCCGCCTGCCAAAGTTTGACTAGTCGGTGTTGTCCGACCGCATCAGATCTCCAGATGATCGTCCGCTCATCTTCCTTCAGCAGTTCTGTTTCGGGATAAGCCTTGAATATGTCTCGTTGAGTCTTGAGCGTCCGGTAACGCTCCAGACCCTCGATCGTGGACCTTTCATCGACCACGGAGGCCAAAGCCGCATTGAAGGCCGATAGCATCTCCCCGGCATTGCCGAATCGACTGCCCTGCTCCATGTCCAGGCACTTCTCAAACCACGGATGCAGGTTGGCGAATTCACCGTGAGGGTGGATGCCTGGCTTCCATTCCGGCGGCTCGCCTTCCGGAAATGTCCCGAACAGGAGAACATGGATCACGCAGCCCAGAAGGAATACGTCTTTGCGCAGCACGTCCACCGGACCACCGAGGATGTCCTCTGGAACGCACGAAGTCGAAAGGAACTGGAAGCGTGATTCGCCCAGCGTTTGCACATCGGGCAGCGAAGCGGCCATCAAATGCGATAGCCTCACCGTGGTAGGTAACTCTACCCAGATGCTGTGGGTTCCCACGTCCAGATGTGCTGCATTCAAGCCGTGAATCGGCGTGAGCGACGACAGCACCTGCCGCGCCAGCTCGATTCTCTCTCCAGCCGTCAGATCGGCCAGTTCTGTTTTGGCGAAGTCGCTCAGCCGCTTCATCCTGCGGCGACGCTCGAACACTTCCCAATAGGCGACGCCCCGCTCGGGATCTTCCGCCCTGGGTTTGAATATGGTTTCCCCGCATTTTGGGTTGCGATCATCCAGCCAGGCGATCACTTTCCGTTCGCGCCCAGCGATTTCGGCCCGCCCTCCTTCTGTCTGGAAGCGAGTGTCGGCCTTGGCAAAATTCCAGCGCCGCAACAGGCCGAATGAATTGTTGATCCCCGCCTCCTCCACTTCGAACTCGGCATAAACTTCGGTACCGTGCTGGAAGGTGGGACTTTCATTGCGTGCGACGTAGCCACCATAGCGACGCGTGCCGGGCTGAAAAATACCGCCACTAACGTTGAAGAATCGCTTGAAGCGTTGCATCCATTTGTCGCTGGTAAAGTCCTCGTGCCATACCCCCCCAAAGATCTTCACGCGTTCCTGCGTGTTCCTCACGATGCGTATGAAATCATCGACGTGAAAAACAAAGGAAGCCTCGCTGTCAGCAATACGCGAGCGGTCCTTAGTGTTGGTCAACACCACCGCAGACTGGATCAGCGGAGAACCCAAGGAACTTGCCAGTCCCTCCCTCTTCGACTGATCCGCTAGAAACTTCTTCAGTAGCGGGAACAGCTCGCGCGTGATTTCAGCAATCTTTGCCACCGGAGACCTGCCGTTATCTCGGTCGCCGTTGAACCAGTTTCCATCCTGACTGCTGATCGGCCCCTTCCAGTCCTTCAAGTCCACCAGGAGAAGACGGTCCTCGAGGACGAGGATCACGTCGATCTCGCGCATGCCTTTGCCTGGCAGGGACAGATCGAGATTTGTGAACGCCTGCCAGTTGTCCGGCAACGCCCTCAGCTTTTCCATGCCTGGAATTTCGCGAACGTGGATACCGCGGCCGTTGTTGGAAATCTTCATTCAGCCTTCCCTTCACCCTCAATAAGATTCGCATGGACTAGCAGAGCTTCATGAAAACCCGTTGTCCGCTAATTGCTTCCCGCCGATAGCAGACATCGCCGAGCCAAGTAACACCTGGCTGAAGTCGTGCCGCGCGATCGACAGCGCGGCGTCTATTTCGACTCGAAAACCACGACGCGACCGCTAGGATTTCGAGACAAATGCTCCGCCTCCTCACGCTCGAATTTCAGTCGCCAGCTAGGCATCGCAAACATGTCGTCATCCGAAACGGACTGCAGCAGGTCCTGCAGCGCCCGGGTATGCGGCATCAAGTCGGCCCACGTGCGTTCCATCAGCACCTGTGCGTCCTCCGACCCTTGGTCGTCCGCACAGTCCATTGGTCGAAGGTCAGAGACATCGTCATTCAACGCACTGACGATGTCGTCGTGTATGAGGGCGTCCAGTTCGTCCGCCGAGAGTTCGCCTACGACATATCGGCGAAGCACTAGTTCGCATTCATCCAAGATTCCATCAAGCCCTTCGATCGAATCAACCAGCGACGCGAAAGTCGGCAACCCTTGGAATTGATCGTGGCGTTCCTTGAGGAGGTGCCTGAGCAGCCTTACCACGCCGATCCGGCTGCGCACGAAGCCGAAGTTGTCTTCTTTCGACAACTCGTCGAGGCCTAACCGCAGCAGCTTGTTGGGCTTGCTGCACACGAAGTTACTGGTCGCCATATCCTTCCCCAAAGGTTGCCGCTCCTAAGATACCATAAGGCAAACAGGGGCCGGCACGGCGGCCAACAAACGCCTGAACACGCCGGAAAGGGGGCAAATGGGTATCCACATTGGCTGGCTTGCGCCACCCGTCGCCATCGGCGGCGTCGATCACCTCGGCACGCAGTCGCCGTGCCAGCTCGTGTACGCACAGCTGGTTCCGGGAATTACCAACGTCACCGACCGCGCAAGGTATTACTCGCTGTATCCGTGGGTGATCTGGTCGTTCGACCAGCGTCACCCCAAGGTGGACCGGGAGCAATTCGTGAACGCTTTCCGGCGCGCCGATTTTCTCCTGACGCTTATCGCCGAGCGGCATGCGCGCGAGTTGGAAGAACCGGATTTCCTGCACGGCGCCGGTATGGCGGGCCGAACGCAATTGACGGCCGCCATGGCAAGTCTCGCTGCGGACGGCGCCATCGACCTCGACAAGTTTGCCACTCGTGCGGAGGTCCCCACTCGTTACTTCAAGCAGACCCTCGGCGGCCTTGGCCAGTATTATGTCGGCACCCTCGCCGAGCTGCGCCTGCTGGATACCAGGCTCCATGATTGGGTCCGTTACTCGGACGAGCTCGGCGAACCGCTCGCGCGCGCGGTCGATGGCGTTGTGCCCTCCGATCGTTTCTGGAAGGTAGTGGCCGCCGGCCGGGTCGTCGCCAAGGACCTCGATGCCCTCGCGGCGTTTTGTCCCTGCGGCCTCCATGCAGGAACGCAAGAGTACGCATTGCTGGAAACCCTTTTCCTCGCCGAAGGCGAACACTACGAGGCAACCGGCCAGCAGCGGCGTCTGTCATTGGCGCTGCTGCTGCACCTCGCCGAAGCGCTGTCGGGATCGGAGGCGCCGTTCGACGTCACTATGTTCCGAGGCGTCATGTATTCGGGCCACTTACCTGACGGCCAGGATTGGCACCTTCCGGTGTCGCTGCAGGCAACCCGGGCGCGCTGGGGCATTTACCAATCGAACGAACTCCTGTCGGTGGCGTTCCTCAGTTTGTTCGCTTCGACTCTGGACTTGCTCGCGGAGCATCAAGTGAGCGGCGAGACGACGTTTCCAACCATCGAAACGCTCGCCGCGCATTTGGCTGACGGCGCACTCGGCGACGCCGTGGAGAAGTTTTGCAGGACGCCCCTCTTCAGTGACTTCCTCGCGCAACTGTCGAGCTCTGCACCATCGCTTGGCGACTGGATGCACACCGATCACGAGCATCAGCTCTGCGAACACCTTCTTGGAACGTCGCGCCAAGGGCACAGCAACGCGGCGCTCGTGGTTCACGCGTTCCACGTAATCGGCCTCCTCGCTACCCGCACGGACGAACATCGACCGGCCTACGAAGGCATTGCGCTGATGCACGAGGAGCTCCAGCGCTATCCCATTAATCTCGAAAGCTTCCGCTTGCGCTTGGCCAAGTGGCGCGGGTCCAGCGTCCGAGACGTGCTGCGGGACATCACGCAATGGTGTCTAACGACACATCTCTCCGTCGCGCTCCGCAAGCTGCACGAAACAGGTCGGTCCACGTTCCGATTTCGCCCGGGCGAGCTCGGCGTCGAGATCGTCGATGCAACACCGCTCCCCACGCGCACTACGCCCCGCTTCAACCAGTCAATGCAAGTGCTGATCGACTTGGGGGCGTTGCGTCCGAAAGGAGAAGGTCGCCACGAGGCAGTCGTCGTGACTGAAATTGGCCAAGCCTGGATGGCGCGCCATGGCGACTGAGCGCATATCGATTCTCGACGCAATCAAGGCCGGCGATGTCAACGCCTCCTTGTTCACCACGTTCAACGCGAATCTCAAGTTCTATGAGGATTTAATTCTCCGTCGGCTGACCGCGGCGGGATCTCGCAACAACGTGGTGGTCATGGACCAAAAGCAGTGCGCGCTCGCGTGCGCCAGCGCGGCGACCCGGCCTAGCCTCGCGGGTGTCGGATACACCTTGGTGCCGGTGTCCGTGAGCGGTGCATTTCATCCAAAAATCTGCATGCTCGCCGGCAAGCAACGCGCCAGCCTCTTCATCGGCAGCCAAAACCTGACAATCTCGGGTTTCGGTTACAACCGCGAAGTTTCGTCGTTCCATCGCATCTCGGGACTTCCGGGTTCTCCTGCGCGCCGTGCGCTTACGCAAGCTTGGGGGACGGTGCGCCAGTGGCTCGGTAGGACCGATCTCCCGTCCGCCTTGCTCGAATCGGCTTACAAGCTCGACCAGGCATTCGGCGTGCATCTTTCCGATGCGCCGGAGGGAGACGCCACCCTGCTAGCGCAGGATGCAGGCTCGGCGGGATTGTTGGACCAACTAGCTGCTATGGCACCCGCGCAAGTCAAAGACATCGCCCTCATCGGGGCGTTCTTCGACACAGAAGGCCGATTCATTTCCGAGTTACTGCGTCGCTGGCCGTCGGCTCGCATCGTGATCGGCGTCGAGCCTGGCACCGTGTGCTTGTCGCGGCTTCCGGAGGACGAGCGTCTCAAGGTAGTCGACGCTGGGGATCTCGGCCGAGCCGGCCATGACGGATATCTGCATGCCAAGGCCGTGTACTTCGAGGGTATCGGAGGGGACGCCTTGTTCGCTTGCGGCAGCGCCAACCCGAGCGCACCTGCGTGGATGAGTAGCGGTGTGATCGTAAACACCGAAGCCATGGTCGTACGCACCGACGACGACGCAAGGAAGTGCGCATCCGAGATAGGCATGGATCGACTTCCGTCCATTCGTCCGCTGCCGAAGAAGGTGCTGTTCGACATCATGACGCGCTCGCGCGCGGAATTCGACGAGCCTCGGAGCCAAGCCACACCGGTGTTCATTGCAATCGCGGACCACGCGAACCAGACGATCTCGGTTGACGCATCGCGCCTTCCCGCCTTCGACCGGGTCGACGCTTGTGACGACGCGGACCGGCCCCTGATCGCCGGGCTAGGCTGGACGGTGCCGGGCACACTGCGCGTAGAACGGGATTTTCTGCAAATTCGCTCATTGGTCCTACATCAGGGCGATTCGCCGATTGCACGCGTTCTCGTGCACCACCCCCAGGTGATCGATCGTCAGATCAAGCGGGCGGGCCAAGACCCCACGATTGAACTTCTACGTGCTCTCGGCTCGGACATCGAAGATATCTCCCGCGTCCTCCCGGCGCTGGAGCGTGTCATCTTCGCCGACGGCGTGGCCAATGTGCTACGCGTTCCTGCGCGCCGAAATGACGGGCAAACGCATGAGGAAGCAATCGCCGGACCGGAGACGTTGCGCGTTCCGCTCGCGGCCGTTGGTAGGAAGCCCGCGCCTTCTCTGTTTGCGGCATCGCATGACCTAGCCTACCTCATCGAGATTCTGACCAGGAACATCGATGTTGGAGCAGCCCCCGCCGCGCCTGGCCTGAATCGCTCCGGCCGCTCGGAGGAAGAGCAGATTGGTCAGGACGATGAAGAAGACCTCCTGCCTACCCCGGATGTACGCCAGCCTGTCGATGCCGACATCGGTGATGCTGTGTGTCGTCGTGTCGGAAAACTGTGCCGGCGCATGTCACGAGCCCTGAAGGCGGCACCGCATACGCAGCAGGCCGCGGCAGGCCTGGTCGTACAACTAGTCGCGGTCCTCGCCCTGCTGCAGGAGTTGTCGAAGCTGGAGCTAACAGATCGCTGGCGCGTTCCCCACATCGATCTGTTTTGGGTCGAGGATCTCGAGGGGTTGGTCGATACGGCCCTGGATCGCCTCTTCGTATCCGAGGAAGGCGTCGAGCTGCTCTGCGACGAAGAAGCGCCGGAAGAGGTCATCCACCTCGTTGGCTTGATGCTCTGGGCCGCGTGGTTACTCGACTACGAGTGGTGGTCACCGCAGCGACGCAGGCTAGACACCAGCGAGCAAGAAGAACGAGCGTCGCTCAACGCGCGGCTGGTCGGCCTGTTGACCATGGCCGGCGAGCACGACATCTGGGGCGAGGTGCGATTGCACATCGAGCGCGGCATGGCGCGCGATCTGCTAACGCTGAGCAACGCCGTGCAGTGGTTCGAGCGACATCTCGGCATTTCGAAAGCGCTCGTTGCGTTGGGCCCGTCGCTTCCGGAAGTCGACAGAATCCGCGAGCAGATAGCCGCGGGCGACGTAGTTGACGTGCCCGACGTCATCGATCGATTGCTCGTAGCGATCAGCACTGATGGCAACTACGTGCACGTCGGATCCGGTGGCCAGGGTCGCAGTTTTACTGCTAACCGCGTGCGGTTGCGGGCACGTGTGTGACGCAGGGATGTGGCGCTATTGGGGAACAGGCATGTGAGCGGATTAGCGGTAAATTAATCCCGATTAGACAACAGCAACAGATCGCGAGATGCCCGTGACTGCAACCGGCCACAAGGGAGTCTCCCTCCTGACCCAGACAGGGTCAACGGAAATCCGCCGAACCGAACTAATTATTGCTTCGAGCAATAATTTCCAACCAATCGCAATCCGGACCAACGTCTCGCGTTACATCGCGTATCGCATTCGTAATCCAGTGTCCATCGTCTTCAATGTAGAGGACAAGGTGATCTATTGCCCTACTTACAGGAATCATCGCCCAAGACGCAGCATGACGCCTGGCAGCTTGTTCGTCTGACACGTACAGGTCCTTCGCTCCTCCCCCCGGATCGAATCTCTTCTCCTTCTGATCGAGCAGACGATCAAACGAAGTACAAATCACGTTCCACCCCTCAAGCCCGCGACAAGAATCATAGGTCACGACCCTTACCTGACTCACATCACTTGAAAACGTAGATCGATTCTCACGATCAGTGCCGTCCCAGTATTCGTGACCACTTCCAGCGATTACCTCTAAGACCGTACGCGTCGTGCCTGCCGTGTCCGACGTATAGGGCGCACATATCAGCGAATCTATTGACAGATTGACTCCGTCACTGAACCTTGTGACGAGATCCACCAGCGCTTCGCGGACCGCGTAGAAGCTTCCGATAAGAGCCGTAACACGACCTCCGTGTGTTTCGCCGGTAGCTCGCAGGTTCCAGTCGTCAATTCCGATTTTTTGGTCAAGCATCGCTGCAAACGTTGCCAGCGAAGCCTTAAGCCGCAGACTCTGACGAAGCGGAACCACTTGATGAGGAACACCCTTAAGTCTCGCTGTCCACTCCGTTTGTCGATTCGACCTGACGAGCTGATCAACCCCGTCCGCAACAATGCATCGTTGCGGACCAAACAGCTTACAGACTGTGTCCCGTTCTAGCTCCGGCCAGTCTTGTGCCTCATCGATAAGGACGTAGTCGTAGTGTGGGACCTCTTTCTCGCCCAACTGAATCTCCCAGGGTTCCGCAGACACCTCGCAGCCATAAACTATGGCTTAGACGGAGGTGGTTATGAGCACGAAGCGGTACACCGATGAGTTCAAGATCGAGGCGGTCCGGCAGATCGTTGAGTACGGCCGACCTGATCAAGCATAGCTGGCTGGAGAGTGGCTCCGTGCATGGTCACCGCAAAGTGGCCACAGATCTGCTCGAGCGTGGCGAGACGTGTAGTCGTCATCACGTGGCACGCTTGATGAAGAACGAGGGGCTGCGAGCTGTGGTCGGCTATGGTCGGCGACCACGCCCGTTGAGCGGCCCTGCTGGATCAGTCGCCAAGAACGTTCTGGCTCGCGGCTTCAAGGTCAGTGAACCCAATCGCGCTTGGGTCACGGACATCACCTACATCCGCACGTACGACGGCTACCTGTACTTGGCGGTAGTGCTTGATCTGTTTTCGCGTCAGGTCGTTGGATGGGTAACCCGGCCAATTAAACGTACGGACCTCGTTTTGCAGGCGCTATTGGCTGCAGTGTGGCGGCGCAAGCCAAGCCCCGGGCTTCTGCTTCACTCCGACCAGGGAACCCAGTTCACCAGCGAAGACTGGCAGAGCTTCCTGCGCGAGCACGACATCGTGTGCAGTATGAGTCGACGAGGAAACTGCCATGACACCGCAGCGATGGAGAGCTTCTTCCAGCTACTGAGGCGGGAGCGCATTAAGCGGAGGATCTACAGCAATCACGACGAGGCGCGGGCCGACGTCTTCCAGTACATCGAGATGTTTTACAACCCAAAACGGCGACACAGTTCCAACGACTGGCTGTCCCCGGTAGAGTTCGAGATGGAGCACGAACTAAACAGCTGACGACTGTCGACAAAACCCTGGGCGATCCAGTATGCAGCGGTTTCGGGTGAGCCAAGTATTTCGATCATGAGCCTGCTCAGTACTCGACGCTTTCCACGGGCTCCTGTATCGCCAGCCCATTCTTTGGAACAGGCATGCGGCAGGCCATTCGTCGTGCAATTGTTTCTTAGGAATTGCCCGCGACCACTGCAAGCCCGAGCACGTTAGCCGAGCTTCTGGATTGCGCGCTTACGCGGCGTCAGATTAGAAACCGCGTGCAATTCAGTTCCCAAAAAGTGGCGCTCATAATCCCAAACGGCAAACAAGTGTTCGCTACCGTTGTTCTCATTGCTGTTGAGGTAAAACCCGTAGCAATCCAAGAACAACTGTTCCAGGTACTTGGCCGTTCTATTGCCACACTCAAAGAACGTGACGTACAGCAATTGCTTGCTAGGCCACTTCTCTTTGATATGGTTCGTCACTCGCGCCTCTGCTAGTCCTTTGCCTACATAGACGCACAGCATTGTGCGCGTTGCATGATCATCGCAATCGTCATAATCGACCCACAAATGGTAAAGGCCCGCCTTACTACGCAGCCCCTTCAAGTTGTCCTTGTACGTAAAATCGCCCTGTTGGATCGCCTCTTCTATCGGGATCACCGTGCAGAATGCACTTGCATTGATTATTTCGTCCGCCGTGGGTGGCTTGGCGAGCTCGAGACGAGCTAGGCTATCGAAAGCGGTGTAGTCAGCGTTTTGACAAGGAAAGTCTTGATCTTCGCACTTTGGCATTTGATTGCTCTTGCGGTTCGGGGCGAGGTAATTCTGTCAACTTTAAGGGCGGACCCACGCAAAGGTGCTCCAGCATCGTCAACGACCTGTGCTGTAGCCGCCTCGCAGATGCACGGCAGATGGTTGCAAACTTCCGCTTCAGGTGGCGGGTGGCCACTGCGCGGTGGCGGCCGGCCAGAAGTGGAGGCTCGGCCGACAACGCGGAAGCCATAGCGCTATCGGTGGCGAAGGCCATCGGGGCACTCCGGAAACCAGTATGCGACCGGCCGACCGCTAGGCAGGAACAGCTTGTTCTCTCGGGTGATCCAGTCTACCCACCCGGGCGACTGGTCGTAGTACGCCTTGGCGGCGTAGGCGCCGAGTGCAGCGTCGCGCTCGTGATCGGTTCTGAAAGGATATTTCGATACGAAGGCATCCGCCTCCGGCCACACCCGCAGCAGCGCCTTGGGATGGGAATCCGTCACGCGCGTCGAGGGCCACCGTTGCGCAATCGCGACCGCAGCCAATATCCCTTGCACTAGGCAAGCTCCACGCAGCGAGTTCACGTGGTTGACGGTCCCACCGCTTCCCCCCGCGAAAGCTACGGCGGCCCGAATTCGACGATCGGAGACTCGATCGCCGTCGTAAGTCGAGTACAAGGGCGCATCAATTCCCACTGCTGCGGGTGGTCCCTCAACGTGTGACGCAATCGAGCCCAGGCAGGTATCGGCCCCGGTACAGATACCGGAGTCGAGCCGGACGCCGGCGTCGTGCACGGTCATCACGCACCAGCCCATAGCCAACTCGCCGCCGGGATCGATGCCAACAAACTGGATCATGGCGCCCTCTCTGATCTGCGGTTGCAGCCGCTCCCGCTAATTGTCATATAGCCTCGCGAACCATCGACACAACGTTGGCATTGAGCCTCAAACCGTCCAAGTAGTCCGCCCACGCCTGCATCCTCTTCTTGCGCTCTGGGAGGTGTGCCGTTCGGTTGTAGGCTCGCCCGAGCGGATCACGGACAGCGTGCGCCAACTGGTGCTCGAGGTAGTCAGGACGGAAGCCTAGGACTTCATCCAAGACAGCTCGCGCCATGGACCGGAACCCGTGTCCGGTGATGATGTCGCCGTTAAAGCCAAGGTAGCGCAGCGCGGCGTTGATCGTGTTCTCGCTCATTGGTCGTTTTGCGCTCCTGACTCCGGGGAAGACGAATTCGCTTCGAATCGTGAGAGGGCGAAGATCCGCCAGGATCTCTTTCGCTTGGGAAGAAAGAGGGACGATGTGGGGTGTCCCGGTGTTGCTGGCGGTAAAACGCCACTCCGCTGTGCGCAGATCAATATCCACCCACCGCCCTTTCAGCAGCTCCCCTGGGCGGACGAACAGCATGGGGGCCAACTTCAAAGCTGCCAAAGTCACGGGAAATCTACGGTAGGAATGCATCGCCCGGAGCAGGTCGGCGCTCGCGCTTCACGGACCCGGGGCTTAAACCTTCCTTCGCCCGCTTAGACAGAAGTTCGGCAGCGATCGCGCCGAACGTTGTCTCTACCCGCTCGACGTTCGCAGCTGGCTCGATCTTGGCGACGAGTGATGAATTACACCCACCCTTTACCAAGGCGCGTAGGCGGTCACGTTCGGTACGCGCCTCCGCCAGTCCCATCGCCGGGTATTCCGCCATCGTGATGATGCTTGGCTTGCCGGCGTAGCGATATCGATATCGCCAGACCTTCGAACTGCTGGGACGGACTTCGATGCACAAGCCATTGGTATCCGCGATGCGGTATGCGCTCTCGCGCGGCTTGAGTGTGCGCAGCTTGGTGTCGGTGAGCATGTGAGTCAGCCATTTGTGAGTCAGCCAAAACGCGGCTGGCCCTCTGACTCACAGCCTGACTCACTTTTATTCCGGTTTCAATCGGACAGGCTCAGACGGTAGAGGGCAACAAACCCCGCAATTTTCGGGGTTTATGGTCGAATCGCGGACTTGCTTGGACAATGCCGGACGCTTATGTGGTGGGCCCACCAGGATTCGAACCTGGAACCAAAGGATTATGAGTCCTCTGCTCTAACCGTTGAGCTATAGGCCCTGCGCGGGTGCACAGTGTAGTGGACGCCACAGGGGCCTTTCCACTGGTACCGGGCTGGGCAGGGGCGGGGCTAGTCCAGTGCATTGGCCAGCGCCGTCACCCGCCATTCGTTCCGCTTGGCCAGCGCGCGCAGGGCACGCGAGTGAAGCAGCCGAGACGCGGCTACCCGCCGCCAGAAGTCAGCCGCCAGCGGCGCGGCCAAACGCAGGCGGCGTTGGTCGGCCTGGCACCGTGGCGCAACCGGCCTGATGGGGGCTAGGTCGGGCAGTCCTCCTGCACGTGACGGTGCCAGCGACATGGGCAACATGTCGTACGCGGGGGCCAGTTTCAGGGGCCCATGGTCGGCCAAGTGAAATGCAAGGTTTCCTTGGTGCATGTCGCTGTTGCCGATCAGCCGCCCGAAAGCGTGTAGCAGTCCCATGCTATCGACGGCTTCCGCAGTCAGCCAGCCTTGGGCATGCAACTCCTTGCCCACGCTGCCCCAGCTCGAAGTCACATCGCCCACAAACGCCGACGAAAGCGACAGCAGAGAGACGAGTCCGCGGCGGCCCAGGACGTTCGGTGTTCGGTCGAAGCGCTCTACCTCAAGAAGCGTAAACCCTCGCGCATGGATCAACTCCGAGGTGGCGGCGTCCACGCCCGCGTCTCGCAGGCACTGCAGAGCAATGTGCTCGCATACGAGCAGGTCCGCCCAGCGTTGGCCCGCCTCGCCTTCAGCTGCTCGTGCGAACTTCACCAGCACGGCCCTGCGCTGTTCGTCTGCTGCGACGGTGGCTGTGAACTTGGGTTGCTCGCCGCCTGGTCCTGAGGAGACCCCCTTACCGATTGCCAGGCCTTGGGCGCGCTCCGGATAGGCACGGTTGCGATCCACTTCGTGCACTTGGTCAGGCGGGCATTCAAGCCCGGTCAGCGCGGCGTGGAGTGCGGGCTCTCCCGGCAGGATGTCGCCGACACCGGTTCCTCCGGTTAGCGCGAGGTGGTTGAGCAGGCTCGTCGGTGAGGCGTGGTCGCCTGGCAAGCTAAGGCCCGGCTGGTGGGCGCGTCGCTGGGCGTGCAACCTGCCCAGGAACCCTTGGGGCCGGAGGTCGTCGAGGTACCAGGGCAGGCCCAGGAAGATGTCGCCATCCGGGCATCTGGTGAGGTTGGGTCGCGTGGAGGTGAGATGCGCCCTGAATGTTTCGCCTGGCAAGGATTCGAGATGGCCCAGGCGCTCGACGGTGGCGTCTTCTTTCAGGCCAAAGAGAGGGAAGTGTCTGTTGGGGGGAATAGCGACCATGTGGGCAGCGTGGGGCATGCGCGGCGGTCCCGGGAACGCAATTTGTTGCATTCGGGGGAAGGGCCGTCTCCGTTCGGTGGTCATTCGTTACCGGGCCGATCGGCAGCGTCGGCGGTCGTTTGGGAACCGACCCTACCGCTGAGCGTCCGCGTTAGCCCTAAGCGCCCACCGACCCGCAACGGCGCCCTCATCTGCAATGGACACCCACAAAAAACCCCGCCGAAGCGGGGTTTTTCTTTCAACGCACCAACGCTGGAATCAATCGATGTCCAGGAAGCTGCGCAGCTGTTCCGAACGACTCGGGTGACGCAGCTTGCGCAGGGCCTTGGCTTCGATCTGACGGATGCGCTCGCGGGTGACGTCGAACTGCTTGCCCACTTCCTCGAGGGTGTGGTCGGTGTTCATGTCGATGCCGAAGCGCATGCGCAGCACCTTGGCTTCCCTCGGGGTGAGGCCGGCCAGCACGTCGCGCACGGTTTCAGACAGGTTGATGTTGGTGGTGTTCTCGATCGGGGACTCCACGTTGGTGTCCTCGATGAAGTCGCCCAGATGGGAATCCTCGTCGTCGCCGATCGGGGTTTCCATCGAGATCGGCTCCTTGGCGATCTTCATCACCTTGCGGATCTTGTCTTCCGGCATATCCATTTCCTTGGCCAGCTCCTCCGGCGTGGCCTCGCGGCCGTACTGCTGGAGCATCTGGCGGGAAATGCGGTTCAACTTGTTGATCGTTTCGATCATGTGCACCGGAATACGGATGGTGCGCGCCTGGTCGGCGATCGAACGGGTGATGGCCTGGCGGATCCACCAGGTCGCATAGGTGGAGAACTTGTAACCGCGGCGGTACTCGAACTTGTCCACGGCCTTCATCAGGCCGATGTTGCCTTCCTGGATCAGGTCGAGGAACTGCAGGCCACGGTTGGTGTACTTCTTGGCGATGGAGATCACCAGGCGCAGGTTGGCTTCGACCATTTCCTTCTTGGCCTTGCGCGCCTTGGCTTCGCCGTAGGCCATGGCCCGGCTGATTTCCTTCAGCTCTTCCAGCTCCAGCGAGGTGCTCTTCTCGATGTCGATGGTGGACTGCTGTTCGGCAATGATCTGGTCCTTGACGTCACGCAGCGCCGACGACCACTTCTGCTTGCGCTTGAGTGCGTCTTCCACCCATTCCAGGTTGGTCTGGTTGCCTTCCCACGAACGGATGAAGTCCTTGCGCGGCATGCGGGCAGTGACCGTGGCCAGGTTGAGCACGCGGCGCTCGTGGCCCTTGATGTCGGCCATCACGTCGCGCAGCTGCTTGACCAGCACGTCGGTCAGCGGCAGCGGCAGCTTCAGGGTGACGAAGATGGCGGCCATGTCGTCGCGCAGCTTGGCCAGCGGCTTGCGGTCGGCCTTGGCGGCCGCCTTCTTGAAGGCGGCGTAGGCAGCAGCCAGCTCGGCCATGCGGCGGGCGACTTCTTCCGGATCCGGACCGGTCGGGCCGGCTTCTTCTTCGACGTCGTCGCCGTCGTCTTCGTCTTCGTCGCCTTCTTCGTCAGCGTCGTCGCTGGTGTCTTCCGCCACGGCCGGGGCCGGGACTTCTTCCACCAGGTCGTTGAAGCCGACGATCACTTCGGCCAGGCGCTTCTTGCCTTCCTTGTGGGCTTCGTAATCGGACAGCAGCGATTCGACCGACACCGGGAAGGTGCCGAGTGCGGCCTGGACCTGGCCCAGGCCTTCTTCGATACGCTTGGCGATGGCGATTTCGCCTTCGCGGGTCAGCAGCTCGACGGTACCCATTTCGCGCATGTACATGCGCACCGGGTCGGTGGTGCGGCCACCTTCGGTGTCGAGTGCGCTCAGCGCGGCGGCAGCTTCTTCGGCCGCGGTGTCATCGACTTCGCGGTTACCGGTGTTGCCGTCGTTGAGCAGCAGGGTTTCGGCATCGGGCGCCACTTCATGGACATCGATGCCCATGCCGTTGATCATGCCGATGATGTCTTCGATCTGCTCCGGGTCGACAATGTCGTCGGGCAGGTGGTCATTGACTTCGGCGTAGGTCAGGTAGCCCTGTTCCAGGCCCTTGCTGATCAGAAGCTTGATGTCGTTTTGCTGGGCAGGACGTTCGTTGGCCATGTAGTGCTCGCGCCACCGGCAGGGATGAGGAATAGAACCTAGCATTATACCAGCCCAGCGCCCCCTCGGGCCCGGGCGGTGGTCCCGGGGTCAGGGTCTGAGCAGGAAAGTCACTGGACCATCGTTGACCAGGCTGACAACCATATGGGCGCCGAACTGCCCGGTTTCCACCCCCGAAACATGCTTTTGACGACAGATCTCCACCAATCTGTTGAATCCACGTTCAGCCTCGGCGGGGGGCGCGGCGGTACTGAAACCCGGTCGCATCCCGCTGGAGGTGTCCGCCGCCAGGGTGAACTGGCTGACCAGCAGCAGGCCGCCCCCTGTCTCCCCCAGGGATCGGTTCATTTTTCCGCTGTCATCTGCAAACACACGGTAACCAAGCAGCCGATCGGCCATCCGGGCGATCTGGGCGTCGGTGTCGCCCGGTTCCATGCCGACCAGGGCCAGCAGGCCGGGGCCGATCTGGCCGACCACGGCCCCGTCGACGCTGACGCTGGCCTGGGTAACGCGCTGGATGAGGACAAGCATGGCAGGGGCGATTCCGCTGGAGGGGCGGCCTACCTTAGTAGTTGGGCGCGCGCACCGGCTAGACTTTGACGCGATGAAACCGCAAACCACCGCCCGCCTGGCCTACCGCGCCGCTGCCCTGTTCACCCGCCTGCCCTGGTCCTGGCTGCGCGGTTTCGCGCATGCGCTGGCCGGGCTGTGGATCGCCCTGAACGCCCGCGAGAGCCGGGTGACCCGGCGCAACCTGGAGCTGGCCTACCCGGAGCTGTCAGCCGACCAGCGCGCGGCCCTGCACAAGGCGGTGCTGCGCTCGACCGCCCTGCAGGCGGTGGAAACCCTGCGCCTGTGGACCCGCCCGCGCGATCAGAACCTGGCCCTGCTCACCGAGCGGCACGGCGAAGCCCTGTACGACGCGGCCCTGGCCAGTGGCAAGGGCGTGATCGTGGCCGCCCCGCACTACGGCAACTGGGAGCTGCTCAACCAGTGGTTGGCCTCGCGCGGGCCGATCGCCATCGTCTACAAGGCGCCCGATGAAGCGGTGGGCGACGAATTCCTGCAGTTGGTGCGCGGTGGCAGCAACGTGCAGCAGGTGCGCGCCGAAGGCCCGGCCGTGCGCCAGCTGTTCAAGGTACTCAAGGACGGCGGCGCCACCGGAATTCTGCCGGACCAGCAGCCCAAGGCCGGCGACGGCGTGTTCGCGCCGTTCTTCGGGGTGGAAGCGCTGACCATGACCCTGGTTAACAGGCTGGCCGAACGCACCGGCGCCACCGTGCTCTACGGGTGGTGCGAACGCACGGGCCCGGGCATGCAGTTCGCACTGCACATCACTCCGGCCGCGCCGGCGGTGGCCGACCCGGACCCGCGTACCGCGGCCAGTGCGCTGAACGCCGGAATCGAGGCGATCGCCCGCCGCGACCCCGCCCAGTACCAGTGGACCTACAAGCGCTATACGCTGCGCCCGCCGCACAGCGACGAGGTGGACCCGTATGCCACCGAGGAGCACCCGCACTAGCCGCCCCACCGACTGCGACGCTGTGTCGCGCGGCGCGCAATTGAATCAGCGCCTTCCGACCCCACTGTGAAACCACGATGTCCCCCACGGCCCCCGCCATGTCCCCAGCTGCTTCTTCCCCGTTCGGCGATCCGGCCGCGATCCGCTGCGAGCGCGCGGTGGCCGAACTGCGCGCCGGTCGCCCGGTGGTGATCGACGACAGCCAGGGCCAGCGCCTGGCCTTCATCGCCCTGGACAGCAGTACCCGCAGCAGCTACACCGCCTTTGCCGAGGTCGCCGCCGGCCAGCATTACCTGTTCCTCACCGCCACCCGTGCGCGGGTGCTGGGCGTGGCCGCCGAGCACGGCGCCCGGGTGCCGCTGGCTGGGATCGACTTCGATGCCCTGCCCTCGCTGAGCTACCTGCGCGAACCCGAGCCGATGCCGGCCGGGTGGACGGCCGGGCAGGCGCTGGACGATGGCGCGGTGGAGATCGCCCGGCTCGGGCTGCTGCTGCCGGCCATGGTCGGGGTGCTGCTGGCGCCCGGCGATGACCGCTTCGACAGCTGCGCGCAGGTGTCGCTGTGCGACCTGGCCCAGGGCGCCGAACAGGCCGCCCACGCCTACGAACTGGTGGCGCGCTCGCCGGTGCCGCTGCGCGAGGTGGGCATGACCGAATTTGCGGTGTTCCGCGGCGGGGTCGCCCAGCGCGACCAGGTCGCGATCATCGTGGGCAACCCGGACTTCGCCGGGGTGGTACCGGTGCGCGTGCATTCCTCCTGCCTGACCGGCGACCTGTTCGGCTCGCTCAAATGCGACTGCGGCGACCAGCTGCGGCGTGGCCTGCGCAAGCTCAAGGAGCTGGGCGGCGGCGTGCTGCTGTACCTGGACCAGGAAGGTCGCGGCACCGGCATCGCCGCGAAGATGCGCGCCTATGGCTACCAGCACGATGGGCTGGACACGATCGACGCCGACGCGCAGCTGGGCTTCGGTGCCGACGAGCGCCGCTACGGCAGCGCGGTGGCGATGCTGCAGGGCCTGGGCGTGCAGCGCATCCAGCTGCTCAGCAACAATCCGACCAAGGCCCAGCGCCTGCGCCATGCCGGGATCGAGGTGGTGGACTGCGTGCCGGTAACCGGCGACATCACCGCCGAGAACGAACATTACCTGCGCACCAAGGCCGAACGCGCCGGCCATATGCTCGATGTGGACGCGCTGATCCAGGCCGCGCAATAGCGCACGCCAACCTGCTACCGTCGTCGCGACGGGCGCAGCCGACCTGATGCGGACGCCCGGCATGTTTCCTCCTGCCGAGCACCCGCCTTGTCCGACCTTGCCCCGCCTCCCTTGCCGTCGCCCCATCCCCTGCCCGACCAGGGCCACTGGCAGCCGTTGCCCAAGCGCGCGGCCACGCTGGCCGGCATTGCCGGCGCCATCACCGGCGCGATCATCATCGGCGGCGCGCTGGGCACACTGTGGGTGGTGCTGGACATGCCGATGCGCTGGGTCGGCGCGGCGGCGATGCTGCTGCCTGGCGCGCTGATCGGTTTTGCGTTCGGCTACCGGCGGCAGCGCCGCACCTGGTGGCGGCTCGATGCGCAGGGGCTGGGCGTGCGCCGCGACCTGATGTGGCAGCTCGAAACCCGCGTGCCGTTGTCGCGCGTGCAGCACCTGGACCTGCGCCGGGGCCCGATCGAGCGCACCGCGCAGCTGGCCACGCTGGTGGTGCACACCGCCGGCAGCCGCTTCAGCGCGGTGTCGCTGGGCGGGCTGGACCAGGCCGATGCCGAGCGCCTGCGCGACACGCTGGGCCGGCAGCTGGACCAGGATGACGACGCCCTGTGAGTACGCAGACGCCTGACGACGACGCGCCCGACCAGCGCCTGCACCCGTGGTCGTGGCTGTTCGTCCTGCTGATGCAGCTGCGCCAGTTCCTGCTGCCGCTGGTGGCGCTGGTGGTGTTCGGCAACCGCGGCGACCGCGACGAGATGTGGTCGAACCTGGCCGCGCTGGTGGTGATCGTGGTGCTGGTGGCGATCTCGATCCTGCAGTACCTGACCTACCACTACCGGATCGGGCGCGATGCGATCAGCGTGCGCAGCGGGGTGGTTTCGCGCAACCGCCGCGAGATTCCATTCGCGCGCATCCACAACGTGGTGGTGCACCAGAACCCGCTGCACCGCATGTTCAACGTGGCCGAGCTGCGCCTGGAATCGGCCGGCGGCAATCGCCCCGAAGCGGAAATGCGCGTGCTGCGATTGGACCAGGCCCTTGCTCTGGAACAGCTGGTGCGCCAGCGCGGACAGCAACCGGTGGCAGTCGCCGATCCCGGCGACGAAGCGGCACCGGCACTGCCCGCCGATGACGTGCTGCTGCAGCTGGACATCGCCGACGTGGTCCGGATCGGGCTGTTGTCCGACCGGGGCTGGGTGGTGGTGCTGGCGCTGTTCGGTGCGTCCTACCAGCTGTTCCCACGCGACACCGTCAACGATGCGATCGAGTACGGCGGCCGCCAGGCCTTCGGCTATGCCAACCACCTGCATCCGGCCACCTGGGTCTGGGTGGTCGCCGCGCTGGTGCTGGTGGTGGGCTTCTGGGTGACGCTGCGGGTGTTGTCGGTGGCGATGGCATTGCTGCGTTACCACGGCTTCCGGCTGACCGAACACGAGCGTCGCCTGACCGTGGCCAGCGGCCTGCTCACCCGGATGCGCACCAGCGTGGCGCGGCGCCGGATCCAGGCCTGGACACTGCGCGAAAGCGCGCTGCAGCGCTGGTTCAAGCGCCGCCACCTGCGCATCGATATCGCCGCCGGGGTGTCGACCAACGGCGAACGCCGCGACCTGCGCGAACTGGCGCCGCTGGCCACGCCGCAGGCCTGCGATGCGCTGGTGCAGCACCTGCTGCCGCAGCTGCAGTGGCCGCCGCCACAGTGGAATCCGGTGCCGCAGCGGGGTTGGTGGCGGCTGTGCCTGCCGGCCCTTGTGATCGTGCCGCTGCTGGCGTCCGGCGCGGTGTGGGAAGTGGGGCCGTGGGGCGCACTGATACTGGCCTGGCTCCCGTGGTCGGCGCTGCGTGCGTATCGCACGATGGCGCGCATGGGGTACCACCTGGACGCCCGCTACGTGGCAGTGCGCGGGGGCTGGTGGCAGCGCTGGTGGCGTTTTGCCGCGCTGGACAAGCTGCAGGCGTTGCGGCTGCAGCGCTCGCCGCTGGACCGCTGGCTGGGCACCAGCAGCGTGTGGCTGGATACGGCTGGCGCGCATGGCAGCGTGGGCTTGTGCCTGCGGTATCTGTCGGAGGATGAAGCGCGGGAGGTGTTCGAGCGGTTGAATGCGGCGTTGTCGGAGCGTCGGCTGCGGTGGTGACCCCAAGGACACGCATGGCGTGTCGCTACGTGACGGGTGCGACTGAACATCATCGTTCGACCCCCAACCCAAGCGACCATGGGTCGTAGTGACACGCCATGCGTGTCAACGCCATGATCCTGCGCACGCACACCGCCCTGCGTGGCAACCCCGTAATTCAGCGCCGCGACGGCCCCCAATATCCCAGGTCCTTTCGGATCTGCAGGCCGCGCGTCCACGCGCCGAACGGCTTGCGCTTGAGCACCCCCATTTCGCCGGAGAGGAAATCCTCGGTCGCGGCGATGACGCGCTCGCTGGAACGCCCATCGCGCCACGGGTGGATGTCGTCGGCGTAGCGCCTGATCTCGGCCATCAACGCCGGCTCCGGATGCAGCGCGCGCGCCAGCATGGCGGGCAGCTGCGAAGGGTCGTCGAAATCGATCATGTGCGGCTGCGGCACCCGGTTGCGGAACGTCACCACCGGTTTGTGCTGGACCACGAACTCGGACACGATCGACGAGGTGTCCGAGACCAGCACGTCGGCGGCACGCTGCGCGGCCATGACCTGCTCGGGCTCGATGAACGCCGCGTTCGGACCGGCCAGCGCGCGATACCGGGCGAACAGCTCCGGCGGGCACTTGGGGTGCAGGGTGAGCAGCCAGTAGTGCGCGCCCCCCGCAATGTCGGCGGCAATCTGCTCGAACAGATGCGGGGCGGCGCTGAGGCGCTCGGTGAAGGTCGACCCGAACAGGATCACCGGCCGACCCTGCGCCGGTGCACGCAGCGCGGCGCTGGCGCCGGCATCGTCGAGGAACAGCGGGTCCAGCTTCGGCCAGCCGGTTTCGGCCACCGCGAAGTGGCCTTCGCGCGCGGCCAGCTCCCGGAACGGCGCGGTCGTCGCCGGCCCCTGCGTGCAGTACAGGTCGAACAACCCGCGCACCCGGAAGTGGCCGCGCGCACTGTCGCGCTTCTGCACGTTGAAGCCGTGGAAGACCTGCACCTTGGCCCCGGCGATGAACGGCGGCACCCAGTTGGCCGCACTGAACACCGCCCGTGGGCGCAGTGCCAGCGCCTGCTGCAGGCCGACATCGGGTACGCCCGGCAGGCTGGCCCCGGCCGCGCCGTCGGTGAACCATGCCGACACCGATTGGCCGGAGGCGTGCAACGCCTGGGCCAACGGGGCGAGAATAGGCAGCGCATAGCGCTCCGTCGCAAACAGCAGGTACTCGGCCATCATGTCCTCCACGACCGCTCCCGTTGAACGGCCTCGCATTTCGGCCTGCATTATCGCGTTCAATGAAGCAGACCGCATCGGCGACTGCCTGGCCTCGCTGGCCTTCTGCGACGAGGTGATCGTCGTGGACTCGTATTCCACCGATGCCACCGTGGCCATCGCCACGGCCGCCGGGGCGCGCGTGCTGCAGCGTCCGTTCGACGGCTTCCGCAGCCAGAAGGCGTTCTGCGTCGAACAGGCCACGCACGACTGGGTGCTGTGCCTGGACGCGGACGAGCGGGTCAGCGATACCCTGCGCGAGGCGATCCAGGCCGCCCAGGCCAGCGGCTTCACGGGCCACCACGGCTACCGTTTCGCACGCCTGTCCGAGTACTTCGGCAAGTTCCTGCGCCACGGCAATGCGTATCCGGACCGGGTGCTGCGCCTGTTCGACCGCCGCCATGGCGGCTGGCGCGGCAAGCGCGAGATCCACGAGGCGGCCAGCGTCGACGGCAGCGTCGGCACGTTGCGGGGCGACCTCATCCACTACCCCTACCGTTCGCTGGAACAGCAGCTGGCCAAGACCCAGCGCTACGCCCGGATGATGGCCGAACACGAATTCGCCCGTGGCAAGCGCGCTACCCTGGCCAAGCTGGTGCTGGCGCCGGCGTGGCGGTTCTGGCGCGGACTGCTGCTGCGCGGCGGCTTCCGCGACGGTTGGCACGGGCTGGTCTACGCCTACGTGCGGGCCAACTATGTGCGCCAGAAGACCATCATGCTGTGGATGCTGCAGCACGGACAGCCGGTGGCCGACCCGCCCCGCCGCGGCGACACCCCCTGAACCGAAGGCCCCCATGAAGATCCTCTACACCAACTTCCACGCTGGCGACGGCGGCGGCCATACCACCTACCTGGCGTCGCTGGCCCGCGCCCTGTCGCCCCGCCACCAGCTGTTCATGGCGGCTCCCGCCGACAGCCGGGTGCTGCGCGTGGTCCGCCAGGAGCGCATTGCCGAGCCGGTGCAGATCGCCTTCAGCAGCGGCCTGCCGACGCTGGGACGGCAGTGGTCCGACCTGCGCACCCTGCGCCGGTTGATCGTCGCCCAGGGCATCGACATCGTGCACGCCAACGGCGCGCGCGACCACCGCGTGGCGATGGAAGCGGTGGCCGGCCTGTCGCGGCGACCGAAGCTGGTGTTCACCAAGCACAACAGCAAACCCAGCAACACGCTGGGCAACGCGGTGCGGGCGCGCTGGGGCACCGATCGGGTGATCGCGGTGTCCGCGCACACCCGCCAGATGCTGCTCGACAGCCCGTACCGTCACTGCCCGATCGACGTGGTCCGCAATGGCGTGGACCTGGAGCGCTTCTCGCCGGTCGACCCCGGCGAAGGCGCTGCGCTGCGCGCGCGCTGGACGACCGACCCCGAGGCACTGGTGCTGGTCAGCAACGCCGGCACCGACGACCACAAGGGCTGGATCGACCTGGCGCGCGCCATCGCCACGTTGCCCGCACCGATCCGCAGCAAGGTGCACATGGCCGTGGCCGGGCGCGATCCGGACCCGCAGCTGGTCGCGGAAGTGGCGCAGCTGGGGGTCGCAGCGCAGGTGCATTTCGCCGGCCTGCTCGAGGACATCCGCCCGTTCGTGGCCAGTGGCGACGCCGGCTTCGTGCTGTCCTGGGACATCGAAACCATCTCCTTCGCCTGCCGCGAGATGATGGCGATGGGCAAACCGGTGATGGTCAGCGACTACGCGGGCCTGCCCGAGAACATCACCCACGGCCAGGATGGCTGGATCGTGCCGGTGCGGAACGTGGCGGCGATCGCCGCGCAGGTGGAGGCGCTGTACGCCCTGCGCAGCACCTTGCCGGCGGTAGGCCAGGCGGCGCGCGCGCGCGCCGAGCGGGATTTCGGGCTGGAGACCTTCAGCCGGCTGACGGAAGCCAGCTACGCCGCGGTGCTGGGCGAACCCCCGTCAGCCGTTGCCTGAGCGCAGCCGCAGCGGGTCGGAAAGGGCCAGGAAACAGGCCATCCAGGTGGCATAGAACGAGGCGGTGCGCATGTCGCGGAACATCATTTCGGTGATGCCGAACACGGCGAAGCCCACGCAGATCATCAGGCCCGCGCCGGCGAACAGCCGCGTGGGTCGGTCGGTCACGTCCAGCCGCAGCCGACGCGCGAACAACCAGCCGGGCGCGATGTACAGCAGCACCAGCCCCAGCCCGCCCAGCACGCCGTAGGTGGCCAGGAAGTACAGCAGGTCGTTGTGGGTTTCGCCGAAATCGCGCGCCACCGTCGGCGTGACCTGCTTGGCGTCGGCCAGCTTGGCCAGCTCTTCGCGGAAGCGGTCGCCGCCGCCCACGCCGAACACCGGCTCGCTGCGGATCATGTGACCGGCCGCGCTCCACAACTGCAGGCGGATGCACACCGAGGTGTCGGACAGGTGCGCCACCTGGCACTGATCGAATTCGCTCACGCCGAGGTGGATGCGCTGGCGCATCGAGGCATCGCTGGCCACGATGAGGCCCGCCATGCCCAGCAGCAGCGCCGCTGCCAGCAGCTTCAGGCGGTTCATGCGTCGGCCCTGCACCAGCATGGCGATGAACAGGAAAAAGGGAATCGCCAACAGCCCACCCCGGGTCTGCGTGGCAAGGAACGCAGCGACACCGGCGATGCCGCTGACCAGCTTGAGCACGAACTCGATCCGGCGGAAACGGGTGATGCGCAGGCCCAGCAGCAGGAACGCGATCATCGAAAACAGCAGGGTCAGGTCGCCGTAGGTCACCGCATTGAACTGCTGGGTGGCCGGCCGTTCACCCGTGCTCAGCACCAGCCAGGCCACGTTGATGACCGCATACCAGATCCCACCGAGCAGGCCGAGCGTGGCGTGGGCAAGGATGTGGCGCGGCACCCGCAGCGCGGCGGCCAGGATCAGCCCGACCGTAAGAAAGCGCACGGCCTTTTCGACTTCCGAGCCCTTCCATATCCCATGCACCACCAGGCTGGTGAGCACCCCCACCAGCAGCACCGCCATGCCCGCCACCATCCACAGGTATTCGCGGCGGTTGTCGCACCAGGTCGTGCCCTGGGCCGGACGGCGCACCCACGCCAGCACGATGAAGCTGAGCAGTACCAGCCCGTAGTACCCCGCGCTGCCGCCGTCCATGGTCGACATCAGCAGCACCGGCGAAAGGCCGAGTGCCACGGTGAACACCCAGGCCAATGCGGGGTGGATGCCGGCGGGACGGGAAAGCGCGTGGTTCACGTTCAGGGCTACTCGGGCGGAGCGGTCGGCATTGTGGCCGATAGGTCGGGAATGATCCATGAGCGGGCGGCTAGTCCTCGCCGTCTTCCTTGCCCTGCTCGCGCCGGATCCGGGCCAGGTCCACGGCGTTGGGCTGGCAAGGCCCGACGAAGGCCCGGGCCGGCACCAGCCACCAGCCGCGCCGGTTGGCCACGCCCACCCGCTCGGCCTGGTCGCGGTCCACGCAGTCCAGCAGTGCCGCCTGCTGCACCAGCAGCCAGCGCCGCTCGGGCGCCTCGGCCTGCCAGGCGACGCCATCCTGCAGCTGCAGGTACCAGCGTCGCTTGAAGCCGAAGGTGCGCACCGGGCGGTCGGACATCAGCAGGTTCTGCTCCTTCCAGCCGACCAGCGCCAGTTCGGCGTCCGGCCCGATCCGCTCGCCTGCATCGCGCATCAGCCCCCGTGCGGAACTGGAATCATTGAACAACGGATAGCCCACCAGGCCGTAAGTGACCCAGGCCATGGCCAGGATCGACATCACTGCGATGTGGAAGCGGCGCGGCCCGCTGAACAACAGGCTGACCACGCCCCAGCTGCCCAGCGCGATGCCGACCCAGCCAAGCGCGGCAGTCACCGCGCTGTCGATCCCGCGCTCCAGGATCAGCCTCCGCTCGAAACCGGGCTCGCCACCCAGCATCGCCACGCCCACGCCGAGCAGTGCCACGGTCAGCAGTGCGGCGAAGCCGCCCAGCACCCACTGCACGTCGCGCCGACGCAGCAGGCCCGGCAGCAGCGGCGCCAGCGCCAGGCAGAAGATCGGCAGCGCCGGCAGGATGTAGACGTCGCGCTTGCCGTGCGGAATCGAGAAGAACAGCACGATGAGCACCCACCAGCCCAGCAGCAGCAGGTAGCGCGGGTCGCGCCGGCGCAGTCGCCGCCACCAGGCCGGAATGGCCCAGGGCACCAGCAGGAACGCCGGGATCCACATCGACGGCATGGTGGCCAGGAAGTACCACCACGGCTGATGGTGGTCCCAGGACTGGGCGTAGCGCTTGGCCGTCTGCCGGAACAGGATGTCGTTCATGTACGCGCGGTACTCGGCCTGGCCGCTGGAGGTAGCGGCCAGCACCATCGGCACCAGCCACAGCGCCACGGCCGCAGCGAACGCCACCGGCCCCAGCCAGAACCGCCAGTTGCGCAGGTCCAGCCGTACCCGCGGCCAACCCAGCGCCACCGCGACCAGCGCCGGCACGAGCATGAACAGGGCCAGAACCCCGACACCCTTGGTGATCACCCCCAGCCCGGCCGCGAACCAGCCCAGCCACCACCAGCGCCAGGCCGGGCCGCACAGCAGGTGCCGCAGCAGCCCGTAATTGGCCAGGGTGATGAAGAACACCACCAGCGGGTCGATCTGGGCCTTCTTGGCCTGGAAGGTGAAGTGGACCGCGAACAGCAGCGCCCAGGCGGCGTACAGGCCGACCTTGCGGGTCCACAGGCGGCGGCCGAGGTCGTACACGCAGGCCAGCGTTCCCAGCGACGCAAGCAGGGTCGGCAGCAGGAACGCCACCCGCCAGTCGCGCAGCAGCGTGTACAGGGTGGCCTGCAGCCACATCAGCATCGGTGGCTTGTCGGAGTACAGCTCGGTACCGCGGTGCGGGAACAGCCAGTCCCCGCTCAGCACCATCTGCTTGGCGACCAATGCGAAGCGCGGCTCGTCCGACGGCCACGGATCACGCATGCCCAGCCCGGCGCCCAGCACCAACAGCGCGGTGATGGCGAGCAACCAGAAGTCCCTTGATTGGCGTGTCGTCAGCATGGTGCCGATTCTACCGGTGCCGCGTTACCCCTTCTTCAGCAGGCGCGCATAGAAGAAGCCATCAGCGCCGTGTTCGCCCGGCAGACGCTGGCGCCCCGCCCACGAATCATGGCCGTAAGCGTCACCCAGTGGCAGGAACCCCGCGCGCGGGGTGCGTTGCAGGAACGCCTCGACCTGGAACTGGTTTTCTTCGCGCAGGATCGAGCATGTCGCGTACAACAGGGTGCCGCCGGGGGCGAGCATGCCGAAGCAGGCGTCGAGCAGGCGTGCCTGCAGCGCCACCAGGGTCGGAATGTCGGTGGCGCGGCGGTGCAGCAGCACGTCCGGCTGGCGGCGGATGATGCCGGTGGCCGAGCACGGCGCATCGAGCAGGATCACATCGAACGGCTCGCCGTCCCACCAGCTGGCCGGGTCGGTGGCATCGGCCGCCCGGACCTGGGCGTGTTCGCCCACGCCGGTGCGGGCGAAGGTCTCGCTGATGCGCTTGAGCCGGCGCGGGTCGATGTCCAGCGCCAGCAGGCGCAGGCTGGGATCGCGCTCGAGCAGGTGTGCGGACTTGCCACCCGGTGCGGCGCAGGCATCCAGCACGCGCGCGCCGGGGCGCGGCGCCAGGGCGTCGGCCACCTGCTGCGCGGAGAGGTCCTGCACCGACAGCGCGCCGTCGCTGAAGCCCGGCAGCGCGGTCACCGCCACCGGCACCGGCAGGCGGATCGCGTCGGCGGCCAGGTCGGTGGTTTCGGCCGCGATGCCAGCCGCCTCCAGGCGCTGCAGCATCGCCGCGCGGTCGCCCTGCTGGCGGTTTACCCGCAACCACAGCGGCGCCGGGGTGAGGCTTTCGGTGAAGATCGCCTCGGCCTGGTCCGGCCAGTCCTGTTCGATCTGCTCGGCCAGCCACTTGGGGAAGGCGTCGCGTGCCGGCACGGCCGGAATGCCATCGCGCTGGGCCCGGCGCAGCAGGGCATTGACCATGCCGGCCTGGCGCTCGCGGCCCAGCGCGCGTGCGGCCTCGACCGTGGCCGAGAGCGCGGCGTGCGCCGGAAGGTCCAGCGCATCCAGCTGCGCGAAGCCCACCAGCAGCAGCGCGCGCAGTTCTTCGTCGCGCGCCCCCAGCGGACGCTGCATCCACTTCGCCAGTGCGGCGTCGTACGCGGTACGCCGGCGCAGCACGGCAAAGCACAGCGCTTCAAGCAGGGCGCGGTCGCGGCTGTCGTCCAGGCCGGGCAATGCGGTGGTGAGTTCGGCCTTGAGCGACCGGCCACGGCCGATCACCTGGGCCAGCACGCGCGCGGCCAGCACCCGGGTCGGAACGCCCGGGGCCATCGAGGACAGCTGCGGGGACGGTTTGGCCTGGCGGTGATGTGCCATCTCAGCCCCCTGCGACCAGGTCGCGACGCGCATTGAGGTAATCGGCGGCGGTGATCGCCTTGCCGCCCTCGCGCTGCAGCACGCGCAGGCGCAGCGCGCCCTGGCCGCAGGCGATGTCGATGCCCTCGCGCCCGACCGCCAGCAGGGTGCCCGGCGCCTTGCCCTGGTTGTCGGCCAGCGCCAGCGCGCCATGGATGCGCACGCGCTCGCCGGCCAGCTGCGCCTCGGCGATCGGCCACGGGTTGAACGCGCGCACGGTCCGCTCCAGCACCTGCGCATCGTCGGACCAGTCCAGCCGCGCCTCGGCCTTGTCCAGCTTGTGCGCGTAGGTCACGCCCTGCGCCGGCTGCGGCTGCGCGATCGGCTTGAGGCCGGCACGCAGCAGGCCCAGGCCGTCGGAAAGCACCTGTGCGCCGAGTTCGGCGAGGCGGTCGTGCAGCGACCCGCCGAGCTCGCCGGCCTGGATCGGGGTGTGCTGGCGCAGCAGCACCGGCCCGGTGTCCAGCCCGGCCTCCATCTGCATCAGGCACACGCCGGTTTCGGCGTCGCCGGCCTGGATCGCACGCTGGATCGGCGCGGCGCCGCGCCAGCGCGGCAGCAGCGAGGCATGCACGTTCCAGCAGCCATGGGTGGGGATGGCCAGCACGGCCTTGGGCAGGATCAACCCGTAGGCCACCACCACCATCAGGTCCGGCTGCAGGTCGCGCAGCTGCTGCTGGGCCTCCGGCGTCTTCAGCGATTCGGGCTGGAACACCGGAATGCCCCGGGCGATTGCCTCCAGCTTCACCGGCGAGGGCATCAGCCCACGTCCGCGGCCGGCCGGGCGGTCGGGCTGGGTGTACACGCCCACCACCTCATGGTGGCGCGCGGCAGCGCGCAGCGACGACACGGCGAACTCAGGCGTACCGGCAAAGACAATCTTCATGGCGTTCCCACTTGCAGAAAGAAAAACGGCGCCGGAGGTCGGCGCCGAACAACCGGTCGCGGGGCGCGGGCTGGCCGCGCCGCCACGTCCGTGGCCAGGTCAGGCAACGTGCTTGCGCTGCTTGGCCAGCTTCTTGCGGACCATCTCGCGCTTGAGCGGCGAGAGGTAGTCGATGAACAGCTTGCCGTCCAGGTGGTCCATCTCATGCTGCACGCAGACGGCCAGCAGGCCGTCGGTGGTCAGCTCCTGGGCCACGCCCTGGCGGTCCAGGAAGCGCACGGTGATGCTGTCGGCGCGGGTCACGTCGGCGAAGATCCCGGGGACTGACAGGCAGCCTTCCTGGTAGACCTTGCCGCCTTCGCTGGCGGCGATCTCCGGGTTGATGAAGACCAGCGGGGTGTTCTTCTCCTCGCTGACGTCGATCACCATGAAGCGCTTGTGGACGTCGACCTGGGAGGCGGCCAGGCCGATGCCCGGGGCCTCGTACATGGTCTGGAACATGTTGTCGATCAGTTCCTGGAAGGCCGGGGTGGTCACCTCGGCGGCGTCGATCCGCGCGGCCTTGGTGCGCAGGCGCGGGTCCGGGAACTCAAGAATGGGCAGGAGAGCCATGGCAAATACCGTTTGGGGGCGCCCTTAAAGCGGCGTACGTCGCAATTCTATCGCCAACGCTTGCCTTGCGCCCCGGTTTCTGGACTATAGTGCTCGAACCTGTTGGGGAATCAGGCACCACACCTATGTTTGAAAAGACACGTACGGTCGTCGCCGTCGCGATGCTGACCGTCGCTACCTATGCTACCGCCGTTGAAGTGAATGGCGGGCACCCGGAAACCTATGTCGTCCAGAAGGGCGATACCTTGTGGGATATTTCCGCGCGCTTCCTTAAAAAGCCGTGGTTGTGGCCGGAAATCTGGCAGGCCAACCCGCAGGTCAAGAACCCGCACCTGATCTACCCGGGCGACGTGCTGAGCTTGGCCTACCTGGACCGCGTCGTGGCCCAGCCGGGCCCGCGCCAGGAAGCGCCGATCGACGCGATCCCGCTGAGCCAGATCGAGCCCTTCCTGAAGCAGCTCAGCGTGGTCGACGAGATCGACTCGCTGCCGTACGTGGTCGGCCTGGAAGACAACCGCCTGCGCGCCACGACCGGCCAGGTGGCTTACGTGCATGGCCTGGAGGGCGCCCAGGTGGGCCAGCGCTGGGCCGTGGTCCGCCCGACCGTGCGCTACTCGCTGCCCAAGCCGACCGAGGACCTGACCGCCAATGGCAAGGTCACCCCCGGCAGCGGCAACCTGTGGGCGAACTTCGTGGCCGCGCCGAGCAAGCGCCACGAGATGCTGGGCTACGAGCTGGGCCAGCTGAACGTGGGCACCGTGACCAAGCTGCCGGACGGCCGCTCGGACGTGGCCACGCTGGCGCTGCAGGGCCGGGTCGACGGGCGTGAAGTCCGCGCTGGCGACCGCCTGGTGCCGGTGGAAGCCACGCCGTACGACCTGCAGTTCGTCCCGCACGTCCCGGCTGCCCAGACCGAAGGCCTGGACATGCGCGTGCTGGCGGTGACGGACATGTACCTGGCCGGCGGCCCGCGCGATGTCATCGCGATCTCGGCCGGCAGTGCCAACGGCATCGACAACGGCACCGTGGTCTCGCTGTGGCGCCAGGGGCGGCATGTGGCGCACCGCATGAAGTACCCGGGCTCCTCGAGGATGGACGACTCGCTGACCGACGGTGCCGGCCGCGTTTCGCTGCCGGATGAGTACGCCGCCCACGCGATGGTGTTCCGCACCTTCGACAAGGTCAGCTATGCACTGGTGATGCAGGGCGTGAAGCCGGTGCTGGTCGGTTACTCGGCCAAGCATCCCGACGCGCAGTAGGCACCGACCGCTGGTCGGGGCACATTCTGACGCACCAACGCGACGGCGCCCGAGGGCGCCGTCGTCGTCTGCGGGCTAGCCTGACCCGATGCCCCAGACGCCCCCCTGTTCCACCGAGGCGCTGCTGCGCCTGGTCCTAGCCGGCGGCGCGATCGCTCCGCGCCGCACCCTCCTCACGCGCTTCGAAACACCCGCCGACGCCCTACGCAGCGGCCCGGCGGCATGGCGCGCCGCCGGATGCAGTGCCGAACAGCGGGCCCGGCTGGCCCTGCCCGAGCGCGAGGCGCTTGCCCGTGGGCTGCGCTGGCTGGAACAGCCCGGCCGGCACCTGCTGCCGGCCGGCGATCCCGACTATCCGCCCCTGCTCGGCGAACTGGAGACCGCGCCGCTCGCCCTTTTCATCCACGGCGACCCGGCGGCGCTGTGGCATCCGGGCGTGGCCGTGGTGGGCAGCCGTACCCCATCCCCCACCGGCGGGGAGTTGGCGGCGGAATTTGCCACCGCCCTGGCCCGCAGCGGCCTGGCGGTGGTCAGCGGGCTGGCCGCCGGGGTCGATGCGCGCGCCCACCGAGGCGCATTGGAGGTCCCCGACGGGCGCACCGTCGCGGTGGTGGCCACCGGCCTGGACCTGGCCTTCCCGCCGCGCAACACCGCCCTGCAGGCCTGCATTGCCGAGCGCGGCGCGGTGGTCAGCGAGTACCCGCCGGGGACGGCAGCGCGGCCCGGGCAGTTCCCCGCCCGCAACCGGATCGTGGCCGGGCTGTCGTTGGGCACGCTGGTCATCGAAGCCGCGCTGCGCTCGGGGGCGCTGATCACCGCACGCCTGGCCGCCGAGGCCGGGCGCGAGGTGTTCGCCCTGCCCGGTTCGGTGCGCAACCCCCGGGCCCGGGGCTGCCACCGGCTGATCCGCGATGGCGCCCAGCTGGTCGAAACGCCGGCAGAGGTGGTGGCCGGCCTCTGCGGGGCGGCGGCGCAACTGGGCCAGGCCTTGCGTTCCCGCCTGGCAGCCCCCACTGAACAGGCACGGCCCACGGTGCCCACCCCCTCCCCCGCTCTTCCACCCGACTACCAGCGCTTGTGGAAAGTGCTGGATGAAAACCCAACGGGTATGGATTCATTGATCGAGCGCAGCGGATTGACGGCGACGCAGCTGTCGGCCATGCTGCTGATCATGGAACTGGATGGAAAGGTGGTTGCCACCCATGGCCGCTACTGTCGAAAACCCTAGTTTCTTCACCTCCACAGCGTCGTTGACGCAGGCCGAGGGGCAATGAAAGAGAGCATTCTGGACGTCCTGCTGTACCTGTTTGAACACTACTTCAGCGAAGACGCGGACATCGTCCGCGACCGCGATACCCTCCAGAACAGCCTGATACAGGCCGGCTTCAGCCCCACCGAGATCAACAAGGCCTTCGACTGGCTCGACGCCCTCGCCGAGCAGCGCCCCGCCGTGAGCGTGGCCCGGGTCGACGGTCCGGTCCGCATTTTCCATGGCCCGGAGCTGGACAAGCTCGACGTGGAAGGCCGCGGGTTCCTGATGTTCCTGGAACAGCACGGCATCCTGGACGCCAACCAGCGCGAGCTGGTGCTCGACCGCGCCATGGCCCTGGACCAGGACGACCTGGACCTGGACGACCTGAAATGGGTGGTGCTGATGGTGCTGTTCAACCAGCCTGGCGCCGAAGCCGCCTACGCCTGGATGGAAACCCAGATGTTCGTGGACGAGCCGGAACCCCTTCACTGACCGTACACTGGGTGCTTCGCGCATTCAGGGGAATGGAAAGTGAGCCAGTGGTTCTATGCAGAAGGGAATCGTCAGCAGCGTGGTCCGCTGACATCTGAAGAGTTGGTTGAGAAGTACACGTCCGGCGAAGTCGCGCTGGACTCCCTCGTCTGGCGTGACGGGCTGCCACAGTGGCAGCCCCTGCGCAGCGTGGCCGACGAGCTGGGCCTGGTGATCGCACCGCCGCCCATGGCCGGACCGGACCTGGGTGGACCCCCGCTGGAGCCGGTCGTGCCCAGCCCGCCGCGCATTCCCGGATTCGATTCGCCCTCGCCCCCCCCTTCGTCTTCGCCGCACGCCGCCGTGCCGGGCCCGGCGCCGTCCTACGTGCGTGCCGCACCGCCGCCGAAGAAGACCTCCGGCTGCCTGGTCATCGGCCTGGTGGTGGGCGTCGGGTTCCTGGTGGTGATGGGCATCCTCGCCGCCATCGCGATTCCCGCCTATAACGACTATCTGCACCGCGCCCGGGTGGCCAATGCGGTCGGCATCGTGTCGCAGTTGAAGTACCAGGTGAACGAGTTCGCCCTGAACACCGAGCGCTGCCCGGTCAACGACGACGACGGCTTCAAGAGCCCGAGCTCCTACGCCGCCGATTACGTCGGCGCGGTGCGGATCGGCCGCTTTGGCGAAGGCAAGTGCGGCATCGAAATGGAGTTCTCGGTGCCCGGCAAGCGTGCGCTGGATGGCAAGATGCTGTGGTTCGAGTACGACATGCAGAGCCAGGAGTGGACCTGCAGCAGCGATCTCGACGCCAAGTACGTGCCGGTGCAGTGCCGCGGCTGAGCCGCGACTTCATGATTACGGATGAATCCAGAAGGGGAAGTACGCAATGACTGAGTGGTATTACGCCGATGGCCAGGAGCGCCAGGGTCCGTTGATGGCCGAAGACCTCCGCCAACGCTTGCAGCGCGGGGAGATCAGCCTCACCACGCTGGTCTGGCGCGAAGGCTATGGCGCGTGGAAGCCGGTGTCCGAAGCGGTGGAGGAACTGCAGCTGCAGAACCTGACCAGCGCGGCCGAGAACCTGGGCAGCGGTTTCGACCTGCGCGGGGACTACACCGCCATCGACAACGGCACCGCCCCGCTCCCGGGCACCGGGGGCGGCACCTACTCGCCGTACTCCGCGCCCGGCGCCACCGGCAGCTACGGCGCCACCGTGGTCAGCGGCGGCGAGGTGGTCTATGCCGGCTTCTGGAAGCGCTATGCCGCCTACTTCCTGGACTCGATCGTGGTCGGCATCATCAACATTCCGGTCAGCCTCATTTTCAACCTGATCGGCGCGGCCAGCGGCAACGAAACCCTGGCCGTGGCGCTGAGCCTGGTGGCGATGCTGGGCGGCTTCGTGATCGGCATCGGCTACTACGCCGGCTTCCATGCCTCGCGCGGCGGTGCCACCCTGGGCAAGATGGCCGTGGGCATCAAGGTGGTGCGCAGCGACGGTGAGCGGATCACGTTCATGCGCGGCGTGGGGCGCTATTTCGGCTTCATCCTGAGCAGCCTGACCCTGTTCATCGGCTTCATCATGGCCGCCTTCACCGAGCGCAAGCAGGCCCTGCACGACATGCTGTGCGACACCCTGGTGGTGGACAAGTGGGCGTTCACCGAAAACGCCGAGTTCCAGGAGCGCGGCCTGGGCACCGTGACCATCGTGATCCTGGTCATCAGCGGCATCCTGACCGTGATCAGCATCGGGCTGGTGATCGCCATGTTCGGGGTCATCGCCTCGTCCATGTCCTGACCCTCCTCACACCGGGCCGCTTGACACGGGCGGCCCCGGCGTGATTCCTCTAGCACGCGCAGAACCTGAACGCCCGGCGCACAACCGGGCGTTCAGCGTATGGAATTCGACGGCTGCCCTTCACTAATGCGGCCTTTTGCTCCACCCTAGCGCCCTCCCCCGGGCCGCTGCCCACAGAAATCAACGACATGCCCAAGCACCTGCTCATCGTCGAATCGCCCGCCAAGGCCAAGACGATCAACAAATACCTCGGCAAGGACTTCACCGTCCTGGCCTCGTATGGGCATGTGCGCGACCTGGTCCCCAAGGAAGGCGCGGTCGACCCCGACAACAACTTCGCGATGCGTTACGACCTGATCGACAAGAACGAGAAGCATGTCGACGCCATCGCCAAGGCCGCCAAGGGGGCCGACGACATCTTCCTGGCCACCGACCCGGACCGCGAAGGTGAGGCGATCAGCTGGCATATCGCCGAGATCCTGAAGGAACGCGGCCTGGTCAAGGACAAGCCGATGCAGCGGGTGGTCTTCACCGAGATCACCCCGCGCGCGATCAAGGAGGCCATGAACCAGCCGCGCGCCATCGCCAGCGACCTGGTCGACGCCCAGCAGGCGCGCCGCGCGCTGGACTACCTGGTCGGCTTCAACCTGTCCCCGGTGCTGTGGCGCAAGGTCC
Source organism: Stenotrophomonas sp. VV52 (assembly GCF_002893095.1). GTDB lineage: Bacteria > Pseudomonadota > Gammaproteobacteria > Xanthomonadales > Xanthomonadaceae > Stenotrophomonas > Stenotrophomonas aracearum. Next base: position 106,055 of record NZ_PKQQ01000006.1, read on the forward strand.
AGCGCGGCCTGTCCGCCGGCCGCGTGCAGAGCCCGGCGCTGCGCATGATCGTCGAGCGCGAGGAAGAGATCGAAGCCTTCATCGCCCGCGAATACTGGAGCATCGACGCCGCCTGCGCGCATCCCTCGCAGCACTTCAATGCCCGCCTGATCAAGCTGGACGGGCAGAAGTTCGAACAGTTCACCGTGACCGACGGCGACACCGCCGAGGCCGCGCGCCTGCGCATCCAGCAGGCCGCGCAGGGCATGCTGCATGTCACCGACGTGGCCAGCAAGGAGCGCAAGCGCCGCCCGGCCGCCCCGTTCACCACCTCCACCCTGCAGCAGGAAGCCTCGCGCAAGCTCGGCTTCACCACCCGCAAGACCATGCAGGTGGCGCAGAAGCTGTACGAAGGCGTGGCCATCGGCGACGAAGGCACGGTCGGCCTGATCTCCTACATGCGTACCGACTCGGTCAGCCTGTCGCAGGACGCACTGGCCGAGATCCGCGACGTGATCGCCCGCGACTACGGCATTGCCGCGTTGCCGGACAAGCCCAACACCTACCAGACCAAGTCCAAGAACGCCCAGGAAGCGCACGAAGCGGTGCGCCCGACCTCGGCGCTGCGGACCCCGGCGCAGGTCTCGCGCTACCTGACCGACGACGAGCGCAAGCTGTACGAGCTGATCTGGAAGCGCGCCGTGGCCAGCCAGATGATCCCGGCCACGCTCAACACCGTCAGCGTCGACCTCTCGGCCGGCAGCGAGCATGTGTTCCGCGCCAGCGGCACCACCGTGGTGGTGCCCGGCTTCCTCGCGGTCTATGAGGAAGGCAAGGACAGCAAGAGCGCCGAGGACGACGACGAAGGCCGCAAGCTGCCGGCGATGCAGCCGGGCGACCGCGTGCCCCTGGACCGCATCCTCGCCGAACAGCACTTCACCCAGCCGCCGCCGCGCTTCACCGAAGCGGCGCTGGTCAAGGCGCTGGAAGAGTATGGCATCGGCCGTCCGTCGACCTATTCGTCGATCATCCAGACCCTGCTGTTCCGCAAGTACGTGGAAATGGAAGGCCGCAGCTTCCGCCCGTCCGACGTCGGCCGCGCGGTGTCCAAGTTCCTGTCCAGCCACTTCACCCAGTACGTGGACTACGACTTCACCGCCAGGCTCGAGGACGAGCTCGACGCGGTCTCGCGTGGCGAAGAAGACTGGATCCCGTTGATGGCCCGTTTCTGGGACCCGTTCAACAAGCTCGTGGAAGAGAAGAAGGAATCGGTCGACCGCGCCGAGGCCAGTGGCGCGCGCGAGCTCGGCACCGACCCCAAGACCGGCAAGCCGGTCAGCGTGCGCCTGGGCCGGTTCGGGCCGTACGCGGCGATCGGCAGCACTGCCGAAGATGCCGAGGAGAAGCCGAAGTTCGCCTCGCTGCGCCCCGGCCAGTCGATGCACACCATCAGCCTGGAAGACGCGCTGGAACTGTTCCTGATGCCGCGCGCCCTGGGTGAGGACAAGGGCGAAGACGTCAGTGTCGGCATCGGCCGCTTCGGTCCGTTCGCCAAGCGCGGCAGCACCTACGCCTCGCTGAAGAAGGAAGATGACCCCTACACCATCGATCTGGCCCGCGCCGTGTTCCTGATCGAAGAGAAGGAAGAGATCGCGCGCAACCGGATCATCAAGGAATTCGACGGCAGCGAGATCCAGGTCCTGAACGGTCGCTTCGGCCCGTACCTGAGCGACGGCAAGATGAACGGCAAGATCCCCAAGGATCGCGAACCGGCGTCGCTGACCCTGGCCGAAGTGCAGCAGCTCATGGAAGAAACCGGCAAGCCGGTGCGCAAGGGCTTCGGCAAGAAGGCCGCCAAGAAGGTCGTGGCCAAGAAGGCTGCGGTGAAGAAAGAACCGGCTGCCAAAAAGGCGACGGTGAAGAAGGCCGCCGCGAAGAAGGCACCGGCCAAGAAGGCCGCCAAGAAGGCGACGGCGAAGAAAGCCGCGGCCAAGAAGGCGGCAACGAAGAAGGCCGTCGCCAAGAAGGCCTGACCGGTTGCGCCCATGAACGAGCTCACCGTCGATTCGGCTGTTCCCACCCTGCACGCTGGCGGGGTGGTCGCCTACCCCACTGAAGCCGTATGGGGGTTGGGCTGCGATCCGGCCAATGAAGCTGCGGTGTTGAAGCTGCTGCGGCTCAAGCAGCGCCCGGTCGAGAAGGGCATGATCCTGGTCGCCGCCGACCTGGCCCAGCTGGACGGCTGGGTTTCGGTCAATCAACTGCCCGCCGACCGCCGCGCAGAAGTGCTGGCCAGCTGGCCCGGCGCGCACACCTGGATCCTGCCGGCGGGCACGCGTGCGCCGCGCTGGATCACCGGCCACCACACCGGCATTGCGGTGCGGATCAGCGCACATCCCCTGGTGGCCGCGCTGTGCCGTGCCTGGGGCGGACCGCTGGTCTCGACCAGCGCCAACCTGGCCGGCCACCCGCCGGCACGCACCCGCGCCGAGCTGGATCCCGCGCTGCTGGCCCTGCTGGACGGCCTGGTCGACGGCGCCACCGGCGGCCTGGCCCAGCCCACCCCGATCCGCGACGCCCTCACCGGGCAGGTGCTGCGCACCTGAGCCGCGGCGTTGTTTACGCGTGCACAGGCAAGGCCGCACACTGCGGCCATGCGCCCATCCCCTGCCCTCTGGCTGTTCCTCCTGCTGCCCGCTGTCGCCGCTCCGCTGGCGGCCCAGGACAGCAGCGTGCGGGTGTACCGCTGCGTGGGCAGCAAGGGCGCGGTGTCGCTGCAGGACGCGCCGTGCCGTGACGGCCGCCAGGAAGTGCGCGAAATGCAGCGCCCGCGCGACCCGGCCCCCCGGGTCGTGCGCAGCGACAGCACACCGTCCACGCCACCGCCTGCCGCGCCCGAACGCGAAGTGCGCTACGTCCACGTACAGCCGCCGCAGCCGATGTACGAATGCATCCGCGACGATGGCAGCCGTTACACCAGCGAGACCAGCGAGGGGAATCCGCGCTGGGTGCCGGTGTGGACCAGCGCCTGGTTGCCGGGACGCGGTCCAGGCGGCATTCGTCCCGGACCAGGTCCGGGTCCAGGTCCCGGGCCCCGCCCGGATCCCCGTCCCCTTCCACCTATCGCACCGATGGGCAGCGGTTCGATCACCTCCAGCGGTGGTTCGCTGACCGTGCAGGGCGGTGGCTCGCGCGGCGGGGGCAGTTTCACCGTGGGCAGCGGGAGCACCCAGTGGCACACCGAAGGTTCGGCCTACCCCGGCACCTACCATGACGTGGTGGTGCCGGCCGGCAATGTGCTGGTGCGCGACCAGTGCCATCCCCTGCCGGCCAGCGAAGTGTGTTCGATCCTCAGCGACCGCCGCTGGGAGCTGGTGCGCCGTTACAACAGCGCGCTGCAGGGCGAACGCGACGCGATCAGCCGTGAACAGCGCGGCGTGGATGCGCGGCTGGACCGCGACTGCCGATAGGGCGGCGGGCCAGGTGCGTTGTATCCTGCGCGGATGAAACCCTGGTGGCTCCTGTTGCTGTGCGTGGCCTCGTCGGCAATGGCCGACGACGCGATCGTGTTCCGCTGTACCGACGCCGATGGCAACAGCACCGTGCAGGGCACGCCGTGCCCGGCCGGCAGCCACCAGGTCATCCAGCGCATGAACGCGGCGCCGTCGCGCGCCGAGGTGTCGGTGTCCAGCAGCATTACGCCGCCCGCAGCGGCGCCACCACCGGTGGCACCCGCGGCCAGCGCGCCAGCGGCGGCGGGCGACGCGCCCGCTGCGGTGCCCGCCTTTGTGCCCGGCAAGGCCCGGCCGGTCGAGCGCATCATTTCAGAGGCCTACGAAGTGCCCACCGGGACCGCGATTCTCGACACGGCCAACCTGCCCAAGCCCGGAGACGATGCAACCGCAGCGGACACCGACAAGCCGCCGCTGCCGGAGATCTACCAGTGCCAGGCACAGGACGGCGGCCGCTACCTGCATGAGCGCGAGCCCGCGCCGCCCCACTGCCAGCTGCTGTCGGTCACCGCCCTGGGCGGGGCGACGCCGGTCAATGCCGCCAGCTGCGAGGTGATCCGCGACGCGTGCGAGCCGATACCCGAAGACCAGCGCTGCAACGCGTGGCAGCAGCGCTTCCGCGATGCACGCGGGCGCGAGCGGTTCGCTTCGCCGGACAATGCGGCCGCCGCTGCGGCAGAGCGCGCCCGCCTCCAGGCAGTGCTGGCCGAGTCGAGCTGCGCGGTCCCCGGTTGACGTTAAAACCCGTAGCGCAGGAACCCACCGTCCACCGCGATGCATTCGCCGGTGACATAGCTGGCCGCAGGCAGGCACAGGAAGCCCACCGCAGCCGCAACTTCTTCCGGCTCGCCGATGCGGCGCATCGGGGTACGGTCGATGACCTGCTCGTAATAGTCCGGGTCCGACAGCGGCCCGGAGGTGCGGCGGGTGCGGATGTACCAGGGCGCCACCGCATTGACCCGGATGCCGTCTTCAGCCCACTCCACCGCCAGGTTGCGCGTCATCTGGTGCATGGCGGCCTTGGTCATGCCATACACCGCGCCGCTGCGCACGTGGGTGAGGCCCGACACGCTGCCCACGTTGACGATCGCCGAGGCGGCATGGCGCGCCAGCAACGGGTGCGCATAGCGCGACAGCTCGAAGGCCGAGAACAGGTTGGTTTCGAAGATGCCGCGCCATTCGTCTTCGGTGTATTCGGTGGCCGCCTTGGTGACGTTGCCGCCGGCATTGTTGATCAGCAGGTGCAGGCCGTCGCTGTGGTCTTCCACCCAGTCGAGGATCTCGCGGCGGTCCTCGTCGTCGGAGACATCGGCGGCAAGCCCGTGGATCTCACGGTCCGGGTACGCGTCGGCCAGCTCGTCGCGGGCCATTTCCAGCGCATCGGCGTCGCGCCCGACGATCAGCAGGTCGGCACCGAATCCCAGCAGTTCGTGTGCGATCGCCAGGCCGATGCCGGCACTGGCACCGGTGATCAATGCGGTCTGTCCATCCAGTCGCCAACGATGCGCGCTCACCTGCTTCTCCTGCGTTGGGGGCCTGCCCCGTAAGTCGTGCGGGCAGGATAGCCCGCATGCGGGTGCAGCGCATCCCGTCACACACGGGCTGGCAAAGCGGTGCGACACTACGATTTCCTGGGCTCGCCCGCGAGGTTGCCATGTTGATCCGTATCGCCCTGCCGCTGCTCGGCCTGCTGGTAGTGAGCGGCTGCAACCGTCCGGTGCCGCCGGATCCCGACAAGCGCCCCGAACCGCAGGCCACCGCCCTGCGCGACGCCGTGCAGGCACCGCTGGAAAAGGCCAAGGCGGCCCGCGAAACGCTGGAAAAGGCGCCGGATACACGCGCCGCGGATGACTCCGCCATCGAACCCTAAATAAAAAAAACCCGGCTTTCGCCGGGTTTTTTCGATGTATCAGAAGCCGCAGAAACAGTATGCCAGGGCTTTCACCGGGGCACTGCCGCGCGGGTCGCGGGCGGCATCTTCAACGAAGCGCAGCTGCGTATCCACTTCCGGCATCGAGCGGGCCAGCATGATCCGCGCCATGCCGGTTTCACCCAGCATCCAGGCACCGGCGTGGCTGCCGGCAAAGCCGCTCAGGAACTGTGCAAACGGGGTGGCCGCCTTTTCGATGTAGCGCACCCGCACTTTGTCGGGACCGCCCAGCTTGGCGCGATTGGCGGCATCGGCAATGGCGTCCTTCAGGCCACCGAAGGCGTCGACCAGGCCGCGCTCCTTGGCCTGCGCACCGCTCCACACGCGGCCACGCGCCACTTCGTCCACCGCTTCCACCGGCTTGTTGCGCGCATCGGCCACCTTGCCGGTGAAGTCGGCGTAGCCCTTGTTGATCACCGACTGGATCACCTGGCCCACGGCCGGATCCATCGGACGGGTGATGTCGAAGGCACCGGCGAAGCGGGTGGTGCCCACGCCGTCGGTATGCACGCCGATCTTGTCCAGCGAGCGCGACAGGTTCGGGATCATGCCGAAGATGCCGATCGAACCGGTGATGGTCGACGGGTCGGCATAGATGCGGTCGGCATTCATGCTGATCCAGTAACCGCCCGAAGCAGCCAGGTCGCCCATCGACACCACCACCGGCTTGCCGGCGGCCTTCAGCGCCACCACTTCGCGACGGATCTGCTCGGAGGCGAACACTTCGCCACCCGGCGAATCCACGCGCAGCACCACCGCCTTGACGTTGTCGTCGTCGCGCGCTTCGCGCAGCAGCGCCGAGGTCGACTCACCACCCACGCGGCCGGCCGGCAGGTCGCCGCCGGCGATTTCGCCCGAGGCCACCACCACCGCCACCTGCGGACGCGAATCCACCGGTGAACCGCGCATGTCGAGCTGGGCCAGGTAGCCGTCCAGGTTGACGCTGCGGAAGCCGCCGTCGGCGTCTTCGTCGGCGACGCCACGGTCGGCCAGCAGGTCTTCGACTTCCTCACGGGTCTTCAGACCGTCCACCAGCTTCTGCTGCAGGGCGAACTTGGCCAGGTCGCCACCGGCGGCGGCGATGCCCTCAGGCATCGTGTCGATGCCGGCCGCCAGCTGCGCGGCGTCCAGCTTGCGCGCCTTGGCAATGTCGGCCAGGTAGCGCTGCCACACGTCGTTCATCCAGAACAGGTCGGCTTCCTTGGCCTGCGGCGAGGCGGCGTCCAGCACGTACGGTTCGGCCGCGGACTTGTACTCGCCCACCTTGAACAGGTGCACGTCCACGCCCAGCTTGTCCTGCAACCCGGTGCGGAAGTACTGGCGGTAACGGCCAAGGCCTTCCAGCACCACCCCGCCCATCGGGTCGAGGTAGATCTCGTCGGCCTGCGCGGCCAGCAGGTACTGCCACTGGCTCAGGTTGTCGGCATAGGCCACCACCTGCTTGCCCGACGCGCGCACGGCCTGCAGCGACGCCGCCACTTCACGCATTGAAGCGAAGCCGCTCGGCTGCAGCTTGTCCAGCTGCAGCACCACCCGCTCGATCTTCTTGTCGTCCCGTGCCGCATCCAGCGCGCGGATCAGGTCGCGCAGCTGCACTTCCTCGGCGCTGTTGTCGCCAATGGCCTTGGCGAGCGCACGGCTGACCGGGTCTGCACTGAACTGCTCGACCAGGCGGCCTTCCGGCGCGATCACCAGCGAGGTGCGGTCCTGCAGGGCACGGTTGCTGCTGGCGCCCTTGCCCATCGCCACCACGAACAGGACGAGGATCAGCAGCAGCAGGCCGAAGAACAGCAGGTTGAGGATCAGCCTGCGGGTAAAGTTCATCACATCCCACAGCCCGATGAAGAAGCTGGCGACAGGATTGCGACGCACGGGTTGGTTCATGGGGGAAACTCCAGTTGGCTTCTTGCCGTGGTACCAGCATAGCCGCTGCCGGACAGGCCGGCATCGGACACAAGTAAGGGGGCCGTCAGGCCAGGGTGGTCCCGACGCGACGGCTGCTGACCCGCAGGCGCCAGCCCATCAGGATCGCGGCGGCGGTAAGGCCCAGGATCAGGCCCAGCCACATGCCCTGCGGTCCCATGCCCAGGCCCAGGCCGAGCCCGGCGCCGAGCGGCATGCCCAGCCCCCAGTACGAGAACATGGCGATGAACATCGGCACGCGGGTGTCCTTCAGGCCGCGCAGCGCGCCGGCCGACAGTACCTGGATGCCGTCGGGGAACTGGAAGGCCGCCGCATACAGCAGCAGGGTCGAGGCGAGCGCGGCCACGCCCAGGTCGGCGGTGTACACGCCGACGATGGCGTCGTGCCCGAACAGCAGCACCAACGCCGAAAGCGTCTGCGTTCCCAGGATGATCAGCAGCCCGGCAATCGAGGCCCGACGCACGCCCAGCCCGTTGCCGCTGCCCACCGCATGGCCGACCCGCACGGTGGTGGCTTCGGCCACGCCCATCGGAATCATGAAGCACAGCTGCGCCACGTTGATCGCGATCTGGTGCGAGGCAGCCTCGGTTGCGCCCAGGCGGCCGATCAGCAGCGCGGTGACGATGAACAACCCGCCTTCCATCAGCACCGTGATGCCGATCGGCAGGCCGGTCCTCAGCAGGTCCCAGATCGCCGCCCAACGCGGCAGCTCCAGGTGCGAGAACAATTCCAGGTGGGCGAAGCGGCGGGTCTTCCACAGGTAACCGGCAAAGCACAGCGCCTGGATCCACATCATGGTGGCCGAGGCGATGCCCAGGCCTTCAGCGCCCATTTCCGGGAAGCCCAGCTTGCCGTAGCACAGCACGTAGCCCAGCGGCGCCAGCACCAGCAGGCCGCCGAAGCCGAGCAGCATGGTGGGCAGCGTCCAGTGCATGCCTTCGCTGAGGTAGCGCATGCAGAAGTACAGGGTGAGCGCCGGGCCGCCCCAGCGCACCGCATGCAGGAAGGCGGTTGCGCCGGGCACGATGTCCGGCGCGATGCCGAACGCCGGCAGCAGCGGCGGCACCACCGTGAGGAAGGTGAACATGATCAGGCCCAGGCCCAGCGCCAGCCATAGCGCCTGGCGGAACAGCGGGCCGATCTCGCGCTCGCGGCCGGCGCCGTGCAGCTGCGAAACCGAGGCGGTCAGCGAGATCAGGGTGCCGATCGGAATCAGCATCGGCAGCCACAGCAGGGCGGTGCCGATGGTGACGGCGGCCAGGGTCTGGGTGCCGTGGTGCCCGGCGATGACGTTGTCGACGAAGGAAATCAGGCCGGTGGAGACATGGCCGAGCACCAGCGGCAGCGCGAGCAGGCCGGTGGCACGCACTTCCCGGGAGAGGCGCGGCGTGGAGGTAACGGTAGACATGGGATCACAGACCGCAGACTACGGCAGCGCGCGAAGGGCACAGGCACCGGGTTGCGGGCGGCCATCTTACGCTTACCGCACTACATTTTCCCGCAGCCAGGCATCACGGGCGGCCGGCGCCAGGCCCAGGAACTGGTCACGTACGCGGTCGCGCTCCTGCGGCGGCGTGCGCTGGGCAATCAGGGTGAGCTGGGCCAGCTGGCCGTCGTTGAGCTGGCGCAGCGCGAGCAGGGCGGGTTCGCGCTGTTCCACCGGCAGGTAGCCGAACAGGCCCTGCAGCTTGGGGAACTGCTGGCCCAGCTGCGGGCCCAACCGCCAGCCGTCTCGGAAGCGCTGGTCCTGTTCGTCGAAGCGCGCGCGCAGCGACTGCTGCTGCGCCGCCGGCAGCGCGGCCACGCGGCGCGCGGCCTCGCGGATGCGGGTGCGTTCGGATTCGGGCAGCGCCTGCCACTGCGCGTAGCGGGTGCGCAGCTCGCGCAGCTGGGCCGGATCGAGCGCGGCCGGCGTTGCGGGAATCGCCGGTGCGGTGGTCGGGGTGGGGACGGGGGCGGCAACCGGGGTGGGCAGCGGCAGTGCCTGGGGCGCGGCAGTGGCGCCAGCGGACAGGGCCATCAGGAGCAGCAGGATCGACTTATTCATCGGCGGCAGACGTCTCCAGGCCGGCAGCGGCAGGTTCGGGGCGGTTCGGTTGCGGCTGCGACTCATCGACGGGCACCGGACCGCCGGCCGCGAACCAGGCATACAGATCAGCATCGCGGGCCAGCATCAGTTCGGGATCGGCCAGCATCGCCGCGTCGCTGGCGGCATGCGCGGGGTCGGCCGGCGCGGCCACCGGCAGGTCGTCGGCCGGCAGCTGTTCCACGGCCACCGGGTCGGCGGTGGACACCGCACCGTCGGGCACGCTCGCCTCGGGGGGCACGGCGGCCGGCCGATGCTTCCACCAGGCCGCGCCGCCCAGCAGCACGCCGGTGGTGACCAGCAGGATCAGCAGGCCTCGCCACACGGGCCGGCGATTGCCGGCACGGCGACGGGCAGGGCCGCGGCGGGGGGCGGCCTCTGCAGGCGCGGGCGCGCGCCAGGAGGCCGGTCCCTTGTCCTTGCCCGGTGCGGGCACGGCGGCCGGCTGATGCAGCTGCTGCAGGCGGCTGGCGGGCATCTCGCGCAGGCGCTGCTGTACCTGCTCGGCCAGCGCGCGCCAGCCGGCGGCATCCGGGTGGCCGTGTGCGTCGCGCGGGCAGGCCTCGGCCAGCGCGTGCTGGTAGTCGGCCACGGGCATGTCCAGGATCTGTGCGGCGGCGGCCTCGTCCAACCCGCCACCGACCCGCAGCAGCAGGGCCAGGCGCGCGGGCGGTGCCAGCTGCGGCAGGTGCGACAGTTCCGGTGCCCACTGCCCACCTGCGGCGGGAACGCGGATCGGGGTGCGGTGCGCCAGCAGGATCCAGAACCGGTCGGGCCACTGGGCCATGGGCACGTCGCTGGCGATCCCGGCGAACGCACGCATGACCGCGACCAAGGCCTGTTCGGCAACGGTCGGGTCGCCGCACTGCAGCTCGGCAACGACCAGGGCACGGCGTTCAACGCCTCGCAGGAACGCGGACAATGCGCCCGCTGCGTTGGATGAAACAGGGGCGTTCACAGCCGTCATAGCAACTCCATCAAGTGCCGGAATGATAGCGAGTGCGCCCCCGGTCGGGCATGCCGATGCAGGCCGCAGGCGGCGCGACATACGGCCGGGAACGCTTGACAGCCGCGCAGGTTGTGCACAGCACCAACAAAAACGGCACAAAACCGGGGGGTGAAGCCCGCGTCACCCGTGTGTCAGCTTTGTTTCACAGCCATGGTGTTGATTTTATTGGATTTTACTGTGTGGCTATTTTTTGACCAACACAGGTGTGAGGGCGGAACTCCCTGACAATCAGCTCGGAGTTCGACACTCGCACACAGACTTATCCACAGAAGATGTGGATAAGACCGAATCTCCAATAGCCACGGATATTTAGCCGGTATTTAGGTTCCACGGCAGGCCCCGACAGGGGATTCTCCGACTGAACAGGCCGGTCCACGACCGCTACACTGGCCCGATGCTTTCCCCTGCCCCCACGCCCACCCTGCAGGTCGTCCTGCCCGTGCCCTTGCCGCAGTGGTTCGACTACGCCCCCCCGCCGGGCGAGCTGCCGCACGCAGGCATGGTCGGCCGTCGGCTGCGGGTGCCCTTCGGGTCCCGCGAGCTGGTCGGCGTGGTGGCCGGAATCGGCACAGTGGCCGACGGCGCCACCCTTCGCGCTGCGGTGGCGTGGCTGGACCCGGCCCCACTGCTGGGCGGGGAACTCTGGTCATCGCTGCAGTGGTTGTCCCGCTATACCCACGCGCCGCTGGGGGAAGTGGTCAGCACTGCCCTGCCCGCCCCGTTGCGCAAGGGCGAACCCGTCCCCGACACCCATCGTTGGGGCTGGCAGCTCACCCCTGCCGGCCAGGAGCCGGGCGTGAAACTGCGCGCGGGGACACGACCCCACCGCCTGGCCGAGCTGCTCGGCAACGGCAGTGTCGATGAGGACCTGCTGGAAGAGGCACTGCATGACTGGCGCAGTGCCGCCCGCGCCTTGGCCAAACGTGGGCTGGTCGAACGCGTTGCGCTCGCGCACAGCGCTGCGTTGCCCAGCCTCCGGCCCGGCCCGTGCCCGAACGCGGAGCAGGCCGACGCGATCGCGGCGATCACCGCCGGGAAGGGTTTCGGTGCATTCCTGCTCGATGGTGTGACCGGCAGCGGCAAGACCGAGGTGTACCTGCAGGCGATCGCCGACTGCCTGGCGCGCGGCCGCCAGGCGCTGGTCCTGGTGCCCGAGATCGGGCTCACCCCGCAGACCCTCGCCCGCTTCCGCAGCCGCCTGGGCATCACCGTGCATGTGCTGCACTCGGGCTTGAACGACAACGAACGCGCGCGGGTCTGGGCAGCCGCCGCACGCGGCGAAGCGCAGGTGGTGGTGGGAACGCGCTCGGCGGTGTTCACACCGCTGCCCAACGCCGGCCTCATCGTGGTGGACGAAGAACACGACGGCAGTTACAAGCAGCAGGACGGGATCCGTTACCACGCCCGCGATTTCGCGCTGGTGCGGGCCAAGGCGCTCGACATTCCCGTGGTCCTGGGCAGCGCCACCCCGTCGCTGGAGTCGCTGCACAACGCGCACGCGGGCCGGTACACCCATCTGCGCCTGAAGCAGCGCGCCGGCGAGGCCCGACCGCCCACGGTGCGGGTGCTCGACGTGCGCAAGCGCCCGCTGAAGGACGGCCTGTCGCCAGAGGTCCTGCAGGGTATCGAACAGCACCTGCAGGCCGGCCACCAGGTGCTGGTGTTCAAGAACCGTCGCGGCTACGCGCCGGTGCTGCTCTGCCACGACTGCGGCTGGACCGCGCCCTGCAAGCGCTGCGATGCGCCGATGACCGTGCACGCTGGCGGGCGCCGCCTGCAGTGCCACCACTGCGGCGCGCGCCAACCGGCGCCGCTGGCCTGCCCGGACTGCGGCAGCCTGGCGCTGCAGCCGCAGGGCATCGGCACCGAAAGGCTTGAAGAGCATCTGGTGGAGGCGTTTGCCGACTACCCGGTGATCCGCATCGACCGGGGTACCACGAATCGGCGCGACGCACTGGAAAGCCAGTTGGCGTCGCTGGGCGACCGTGCGGGCATCCTGGTCGGGACGCAGATCCTGGCCAAGGGCCACGACCTGCCCAAGCTGACCCTGGTGGTCGTGGTGGGGATCGACGAAGGCCTGTTCTCGGCCGATTTCCGCGCCAGCGAAAAACTGGCCCAGCAGCTGATCCAGGTGGCGGGGCGCGCGGGGCGCGCGACCGATCCCGGCGAAGTCTGGCTGCAGACCCACCATCCCGGGCATCCGTTGCTGGAAACGCTGGTCAATGGCGGTTACCACGCCTTCGCCGATGCCGAACTGCAGCAGCGCGAAGCGGCGGGCTTCCCGCCGTTCGCACACCTGGCGCTGCTGCGCGCCGAGGCGCAGCAGGTGGAACATGCCAATGCCATGCTGAGCGGCGTGCGCGAGCTGATCGCGCACGACAGCCCGGTGGAGCGGTTCGGCCCGATGCCGGCACCGATGCCGCGCCGCGCCGGTTACCAGCGCACCCAGCTGCTGTTGTCGGCGCCGTCGCGACGGCCGCTGCATGCACTGTTGGACCAGATCATGCCGCAGGTCTACGCGCTGCCGCAGGCGCGGAAGGTGCGCTGGTCGCTGGATGTAGACCCGATGGACCTGTATTAGGTCAGCGGCGTCATGACCGCCTTGACGTATGCGGGGCGCTGTTGGAGGCGCTGGTACCACGCTTCCAGGTGCGGCAGCGACGGGCGCTGGATCGGCAGTTCGAACCACGCATAGACAAGTGCGCCCAGCGGGATGTCGCCCATCGCAAACTGCTCGCCGGACAGCCACGGTTGCCGCGCCAGCGTGGCATCGGCCATCGCCAGCAGCTCACCGGCACGCACCACGGCCGCGTTGATGCGCGCTTCGTCGCGGTTGGCCGGTGCGGTGCGCATGATGCCCCAGATCAGTTCGCTGTACAGCGGCGCCATCCGCGAGGTGCTCCAGTCCATCCACTTCTCGGCCTGGGCGCGCGTCATCGCGTCTTCCGGGTACAACGTGCCCAACGCGTAACGCGCGCTCAGGTAGCGCACGATGGTGTTGGATTCCCACAGCGGCAGGCCCTGGTCTTCGATCACCGGCACCAGCCCGTTGGGATTCATCGCCGTGTACCCGGGCGACTGCGTGCCACCGAACGGACCACCCACTTCGATGGATTCGTATGGCAGGCCGATTTCCTCGGTGCACCACAATACCTTGCGCACGTTGCTGGAATTTTGCCGGCCCCAGATCTTCAGCATGTTGGTTTCCTGATCATTGAAGTGCGCCGCTACGATACGCCGATGGCCGTACCGCTGCGATGGCCGCTGAATCGGGTTGCAGGCATGCACGTGCACATGCAGCCCGACATGCGACGATGCGCATATTGGAATCGACCGTCCTGGAGCGTCTGCATGACCCGCGATCCCCTGCCCCACCTGGTCATCATCGGGGGTGGTTTTGCCGGCCTCTGGGCCACCCGCGCGCTGGCCAGCGCGCGCGTCCGCATCACCCTGGTGGACCGTCGCAACCACCATCTGTTCCAGCCGCTTCTGTACCAGGTCGCCACGGCGGGCCTGTCCGCACCCGATATCGCCGCACCGCTGCGCCATATCCTGGGCGAGCAGCGCAACGTGGAAGTACGACTGGGCGAAGTCACCACCCTCGACAAGCACGCGCGCCAGATCACCCTGGCTGATGGCAGCACGCTCGGCTACGACACGTTGATGCTGTGCACCGGCGCCACCCACGCCTACTTCGGGCACGACGAATGGGCCGCCGACGCGCCCGGCCTGAAGACACTCGACGATGCCATCGCGCTGCGCCGCAAACTGCTGCTGGCGTTCGAGCGCGCGGAGGCCGAACCCGACCCGGCGCGCAAGGCAGCCTGGCTCAGCTTCGCCGTGGTGGGCGGTGGCCCGACCGGCGTGGAGCTGGCCGGCACCCTGGCCGAGATTGCGCGGCATACCCTGCGCAACGAGTTCCGCCACATCGACCCGGCCAGCGCCAAGGTGCGGCTGGTGGAGGCGGGCCCGCGCGTGCTGTCCAGCTTCCCCGAGGTGCTCTCGCTCAAGGCGCGCCGACAACTGGAGAGGCTCGGCGTGGAAGTACTGACCGGCACCCCGGTGAGCAACATCAACAGCGAAGGCTTCCAGCTCGGCGAACAGTTCATTCCCGCGCGCACGGTGGTCTGGGCGGCCGGTGTGGCGGCCTCGCCGCTGGCGCGCACGCTGGAGGTGCCGCTGGATCGCGCCGGGCGCGTTCCGGTGCAACCGGACCTCACCGTGGCCGGACACCCCGAGATCTTCGTCGCTGGCGACCTGGCCGCGCTGCAGCAGGCCGATGGACGCCCGGTGCCGGGCGTGGCGCCGGCAGCCAAGCAGATGGGCAAGCACGTGGCCGCCACCGTGCGCGCAAGGCTGGAAGGTCGGCAGGCGCCCGGGCCGTTCAAGTACCAGGACTTCGGCAACCTGGCCACGATCGGCCGCATGGCCGCCATCGTGCACCTGGGCCGGCTGCAGCTGTCGGGCGTGCTGGCCTGGTGGTTCTGGCTGGCCGCGCACGTGTTCTTCCTGATCGGCTTCCGCAACCGGATCGTGGTGCTGCTCAACTGGGCCGTGGCGTACTGGAGCTACCAGCGCAGCGCGCGGATCATCTTCGGCGACGACCAGGACGACCGCCGCCCCCGGCCTTGAGCAGCACGCTCAGATAGGTTCCGCGTCGGCGGCCTGCAGCCACGCCAGCTTGCGCTCGCGGGGCTGCTTCTTGAGTGCCCACTCGGCCTTCGACGCCGCCGCACGGTCCGGATAGGCGCGCACGGCCAGCACCTTCAGCGGCGGGTTGGCGCGGGTGTAGCGCGCGCCCTTGCCGCACAGGTGCGCCTGGAAACGGGCGTCCACGTCGTTGCTGATGCCGGCGTAGTAGCTGCCATTTCGGCATTCGAGCAGGTACACGTACCAGGGGGCGGGTTCAGCGGGCATACCGGGATTATCCACCGACGCGGCGATACTGGCTGCTAGAATCCGCGCCGGACGCGGCCCCGCCTGCGTCCTGGAGTTCCCCCATGCTGCTCGCTGTCATCTACCTCATCGCCATTTCCGCTGAAGCCATGACCGGCGCCCTGTCCGCGGGCCGTCGGCGCATGGACCTGTTCGGCGTGGTCATCATCGCCTGCGTCACCGCGCTGGGCGGCGGCTCGCTGCGCGACATCGTGCTCGGCCATTACCCGCTGGGCTGGGTCCAGCACCCGGAGTACCTGGGCTTCACCATCTGCGCGGCCTTGATCGCCACCTGGCTGGCGCGCTGGATGCATCATTTCCGCCGCACCTTCCTGGTGCTGGATGGCCTGGGACTGATCGCGTTCACGCTGATCGGGTGCGCCGTGGCGCGCGACGCCGGCCACTCGGTGCCGATCGTATTGATCGCGGGCATGCTCACCGGCGCTTTCGGCGGCGTGCTGCGCGATGTGCTGTGCAACGAAGTGCCGCTGATCTTCCAGAAGGAGCTGTACGCGGTGATCACGCTGTTTACCGGTGCCGCGTGGCTGGGCCTGCTGGAGCTGGGCGTGTCGCTCAATGCGGCCACGCTCTGGTCGCTGGGCGGCGGCTTTGCATTGCGCCTGCTCGCGATCCACTACAAGTGGGAAATGCCGAAGTTCGTCTACCGTGACGAAGTCCACTGAAGCGGCAACATCACCGTGAGCGGATGGATCGGTGACACGATGAACCCGTGCTTGAGATAGAACGCCTTGGCCGGTTCATCGATGGCGTGGCAGAGCAATGCACGGGCACCCAGCTGGCCGCAGGCCTGCAAGGCGCGCAGCACGGCATCTTTCAGAAGGCCTTGGCCGATTCCCTGCCCGGCCCACTCTGCATGCACGGCCAGCCGCCCGAGCACGATGACCGGGATCGGATCCGGCATGTTGCGACGGATCCTGCCCGGCGCAGTGTCGTGCGATATCCCGCCAGCGGAAAGCGCGTAGTAGCCGACCACGCGTTGCTGATCGTCGCAGCTGACAAAACACCGCGAAGCGCCCGACGCCTGATTCTGGTGCGCGCGCTCAAGCAGCCACCGGGTCAGCGCAGGGGCGCTGCAGCGGAACCCATCAAGCAGATGTTCCGCCTGCAGCGGTACGGGAGCGGAGAGCCGCAAGGGCTTACCGCTCCCAGGGTGCGGGCGTGCTCAACAGCCGGCGCAGCGCCGGGTTGTCTTCGAGCGGCGCGTCCAGCAGTGCATTGAACCGCTGCAGCTGCTCCGCACTCACGTTGAACTGCGTCTGGTCGGCCAGGACTTCGCGCGCCTTGTCGCACGCCGCGTCGAGGATGAACTCGGTGCGGTTCACACCGCTGATCTGCACGGCGCGATCGATCAGATCCTGCTTGTCGGCCGGTGCGCGGAAATTGATGACCTTGCTTGCGGTTCCCATGGGGAGCACTCGCACGTTGCTGGATTGTGCATACATTGTACATACACCTTGTGGAGCTCTCAAGCGAGGCCTGAAGTCTGCGCCACTTGGGTTGGGTGTATCCAATTGATTCTAATTAATAAACCAGGGATTTCAGTAGGCGTGGTCTTTCGCGGGGCCGGCCGGCCGCCGGCCCCGCACCCGCCTCAGGCGGCCGCTGCCAGACGGCGTGCACGCCGCGCGCGCACCGCCTGGGCCAGCGATTCCAGCACCTCCAGCGAGGTGTCCCAGCCGATGCAGCCGTCGGTGATGCTCTGGCCGTAGGTCAGCGGCTGGCCTTCCACCAGGTCCTGGCGACCGGCGACCAGGTGGCTTTCCACCATCACCCCGACGATGCGCTCTTCACCGCCGGCCAGCTGCGCGTTGATGTCGGCAACCACCTTGGGCTGGTTTTCCGGATTCTTGCTGCTGTTGGCGTGGCTGGCATCGATCATCAGCCGCGCCGGCAGGTGCGCCTTGCCCAGGGTCTGGCTGGCCGCATCCACGCTGGCCGCGTCGAAGTTCGGCTGTTTGCCGCCGCGCAGGATCACATGGCAGTCCGGGTTGCCGGCGGTGGCGACAATGGCGGTGTCGCCCTGCTTGGTGACCGACAGGAAGTGATGCGGGTTGGAGGCGGCGCCCACTGCATCGGCGGCGATCTTGATGTTGCCGTCGGTGCCGTTCTTGAAGCCCACCGGGCACGACAGCCCCGACGCCAGTTCACGATGCACCTGGCTTTCAGTGGTGCGCGCGCCGATCGCGCCCCAGGCCACCAGGTCGGCGATGTACTGCGGCGAGATCACGTCAAGGAATTCCACGCCGGCCGGCAGGCCCAGCTTGTTGATGTCGCGCAGCAGGCCGCGGGCGATGCGCAGGCCCTTGTTGATCTGGAAGCTGCCGTCCAGGTCCGGATCGTTGATCAGGCCTTTCCAGCCGACGGTGGTGCGCGGCTTCTCGAAGTAGACGCGCATGACGATCTCCAGATCGCCGGCGTAGGCGTCGCGCAGCGGCTTGAGGCGATGGGCGTATTCGATGGCAGCCACCGGATCGTGGATCGAGCACGGGCCGATCACCACCGCCAGGCGGTCATCTCGGCCATGCAGGATCTCGTGCAGCGCCGTGCGCGAGGCACTCACCGTATCGGAGGCTTCGTCGTCGCAGGGCAGCATGGCGATCAGCTGCGCCGGCGGGGTCAACGGTTCGAGTTTTCGGATGCGCAGGTCGTCGGTGTGCGGGGGCATGGGGGGTCTCCTGGAAGGTGGGGGTCCCCAGCGCGGCGGCAACAAAAAAGCCGCCAGGTGCGCTGGCGGCTTTCGGGTATGCGTCTGAAGCTTTCTTCAGGTTGAGCGCATGCCTTCCTCCGCCGGTGGCTTCGGAAAGTAATACCAAAAGTAGGAATTGGCGGGGCGTGCGTTCATTGGGGACTATAGATAACACAGCTTTTGTGCGACGCAAAATGTTTCATTCGCAACTGCGGTCGCAGCCGGCCAACAAAAAACCCCGCCTCGCGGCGGGGTTCTTCGCATGCATCACGACAGGATGTCGCGGGTGCGCGGACCTTAGAAGTCCATGCCGCCCATGCCACCCATGCCGCCCATGCCACCGCCGCCCATGGCCGGCTCATCCTTCTTCGGCGCCTCAGCCACCATTGCTTCGGTGGTGATCATCAGGCCGGCGATGGAGGCTGCGTTCTGCAGGGCCGAACGGGTCACCTTGGTCGGGTCCAGGATGCCGAAGGCCAGCATGTCGCCGAACTCGCCGCTGGCGGCGTTGTAGCCGAAGCTGCCGGTGCCTTCCTTGACCTTGTTGACGATCACGGACGGCTCTTCGCCGGCGTTGGCGACGATTTCACGCAGCGGGGCTTCCATCGCGCGCAGGGCGATCTGGATGCCGTGGTTCTGGTCTTCGTTGGCGCCCTTCAGGCCGGCCAGCGCGGTGACCGCACGGACCAGGGCAACACCGCCGCCCGGCACCACGCCTTCTTCGACCGCCGCACGGGTAGCGTGCAGGGCGTCGTCGACGCGGTCCTTCTTTTCCTTCATTTCGATTTCGGTCGACGCGCCGACCTTGATCACGGCAACACCGCCGGCCAGCTTGGCCACGCGTTCCTGCAGCTTTTCACGGTCGTAGTCGGACGAGGTGTCTTCGATCTGGGTCTTGATGCGGGCCACGCGCGATTCCACGGCGGCCTTGTCGCCCAGGCCGTCGATGATCGTGGTGTTCTCCTTGGAAACCTGCACCTTCTTGGCGCGGCCCAGGTCGTTGATGGTGGCCTTCTCCAGCGACAGACCGATCTCTTCGGAGATCACGGTACCGCCGGTCAGCACGGCCATGTCTTCCAGCATCGCCTTGCGACGGTCGCCGAAGCCCGGTGCCTTGACGGCCACGACCTTGACGATGCCACGGATGGTGTTGACCACCAGGGTGGCCAGCGCTTCGCCTTCGACTTCCTCGGCCACGATCAGCAGCGGCTTGCCGGCCTTGGCGACGCCTTCCAGCACCGGCAGCAGGTCACGGACGTTGGAGATCTTCTTGTCGTGCAGCAGGATGTACGGGTCGTCCAGGTCGGCGGTCTGCGCCTGCTGGTTGTTGATGAAGTACGGGGACAGGTAGCCGCGGTCGAACTGCATGCCCTTGACCACGTCCAGCTCGTTTTCCAGGCCCGAGCCTTCTTCAACGGTGATCACGCCTTCCTTGCCAACTTCCTTCATCGCTTCGGCGATGATGTTGCCGATCGACTCGTCCGAGTTGGCCGAGATCGTACCGACCTGGGCAATGGCCTTGTCGTCGGCGGTGGGCTTGGAGATGTTCTTCAGCTCGGCGACGGCGGCAACCACGGCCTTGTCGATACCGCGCTTGAGGTCCATCGGGTTCATGCCGGCGGCAACGGCCTTGGCGCCTTCGCGGATCAGGGCCTGGGCCAGCACGGTGGCGGTGGTGGTGCCGTCGCCGGCGTCGTCATTGGTACGCGACGCGACTTCCTTCACCATCTGCGCGCCCATGTTCTCGAACTTGTCAGCCAGTTCGATTTCCTTGGCGACGGACACGCCGTCCTTGGTGATGGTCGGGGCGCCGAAGCTCTTCTCGAGCACGACGTTGCGGCCCTTCGGGCCCAGGGTGGCCTTGACGGCATTGGCGAGAACGTTGACGCCGCGCACCATGCGCGAACGGGCGTCTTCACCGAAACGAATTTCCTTGGCAGCCATTGCGATTACCTTCTGAATAATTGGGGGACAGGTGGCCGGGCGCTCGGCCCGGCGGCATCAATCAGCCGATGACGGCGAGGATGTCGTCTTCGCGCAGGACCTTGTATTCCACGCCTTCGCTCTTGTAGCTGCTGCCGGCGTACTGGCCATAGATGACCTTGTCACCGACCTTCAGCGACGGCGCGCGGACGCTGCCGTTGTCCAGCGGCTTGCCCGGGCCCACGGCCACGACTTCACCCTTGGTCGACTTTTCCTTGGCCGAGTCCGGGATCACGATGCCGCCGGCGGAGATTTCGTCGGCTTCGATCGGCTTGACCACAACGCGGTCGTGAAGCGGCTTGATGCTCATGTGGGACCTCTTAAGTTATTGATTGGTCAGACAAAGTCCGGCGATGTTAGCACTCACCCAAGGTGACTGCCAGCACCGCTCGTGAAAAAACCCGCCAGTGCGGGACAGGGCAGAGATGGTGGCCCACCTGTGCCTTTCAAGGGGCCGGACCCGAATTTTTCGCAGATGGGGAATCGTCAGAGAGGCTCAACCCGACAAAGTTCCGCCAATTTCTTGACGCACGTCCCATTGCGGCGTGCCGAATACGACATATCGATAGATGTGTCATATGGATTGGCTAGATTCGGCGGGCAAAACCCAATCACAAGGAGCCGTAGATGAGGTTGCCCACACCGCTTTCCCTGGCGTGCCTGCTGGCGCTGGCCGCCGGCCCCGCCCGCGCCGACGTATTCATCAATGAGCTGCACTACGACGACAGCACCCCCGCCGGTGACGTCGGTGAGGCGATCGAGGTCGTCGCCACCGGCGGCGAGGACCTCGGCAGCTACACGCTGTACCTGTACAACGGCAGCGCCCCGTCCGCCGCCACGGTGTATGCCAGCAACCCGGTACCTGCCGGCACGGCCGCCGGCTGCGGCAAGGCCAGCCTCGCCACCGTCACCTACCCCACCAACGGCCTGCAGAACGGCGCCAACGACGGCATCGCGCTGGTCGATGGCAGCGGCAAGGTGGTGCAGTTCATCAGCTACGAAGGCACCGTCACCGCCGCCAGCGGGCCGGCGGCCGGGCTGACCAGCCAGAACATCCCGGTCAGCGAGACCAACAGCACCGCGCCGGGCACCTCCCTCCAACTCACCGGCAGCGGCAGCCAGTACGCCCACTTCACCTGGGCGCCCTCGGCGGCGCAGACCTTCGGTGCCTGCAACAACGGCCAGACCTTCAGCGGCAGCGGCGGCACCGGCCCGAATACCCCGCCCTCGGTCCGCACCACCACCCCCGAGCAGGGCGCCACCACCTTCCCGGCCGCCGCCGACCTGGCCGTGACCTTCAGCGAGACCGTCACGCTCAGCAGCGGCGCGTTCGTGCTCAGCTGCGGCCAGTCCGGCAGCGTGCCGCTCACCCACGCCACCAGCGGCACCACCTTCACCCTGTCCACCAATACCGCGCTGGTCGCCGGTGAAGCCTGCCGGTTCGATATCCGGGCCGCCCGGATCAAGGATGCGCAGGGCGCCCGTCCGGCTGCGGACACCCGCATTGCCTTCAACGTCGCCGCAGGCGGCACCGACCCCGGTCCCGACCCGGACCCGGGCAGCTACTACTCGAAGGTGAACACCTCCAGCCCGAGCCAGCTGCGCTGTTCGCTGCATGAGACGATCAAGGGCCACACCTCGTATCCGTACAGCGGCTCGGGGACCAGCACCTGGACCATCCTGGAGATCGCCGACGAGGATCCCAACAACAGCGGCCGGATCCTGGACGCGTACCGCAACCGCAGCTACGCCAAGGTCAGCGACCGCGCGGGCACCGGTAGCGGCCTGACCTACAACCGCGAACACACCTGGCCCAACTCGCTGGGCTTTGCCAGCACCACCGGCGACAAGGGCCTGCCGTATGCGCCCTACACCGATACCCACATGCTGTACCTGACCGACGCGCAATGGAACGCGGACCGCGGCAACAAGCCGTTCGCCAAGTGCGACGTCAATTGCGGCGAGCGCGCCACCGAGAACAACAACGGCCAGGGCGGTGGCAGCGGCGGATACCCGGGCAATTCCAACTGGGTGCGCAGCCCGGACGGCAATACCGGCACCTTCGAAGTGTGGGGCCAGCGCAAGGGCGACATGGCGCGTGCGGTGATGTACATGGCGATCCGTTATGAGGGCGGCAAGGACGCGGCGACCGGGCAGTCCGAACCGGACCTGGAGCTGACCGACGACCGCAGCAGAATCGTCAAGACCTCGTCCTCGCCGGCGTACATGGGGCTGCTCTCGACGCTGATCGAGTGGCACCTTGCAGATCCGCCCAACGCGGCTGAAAAGGCCCGCAATGAGGTCGTCTTCAGCTTCCAGGGCAACCGCAATCCGTTCATCGACCACCCCGAGTGGGCTACGCCGGCGCTGTTCACTTCGGCCAAGCCGGCGAGCTGCCAGCTCGCTGACTGACGGGTTACGTGGAGCCGGCCGGCGGCCGGCACTACCCGTTGTGTTGGCCGGCAGTGCCGTAATGTTGGCCGGCCCCGCCTTGGGCCGGCCGGCAGCGGGGGAATTCCATCCCTATAATCGGCGGTCATGTCGACCGCCGATTCCGTATTCATTCTTCTGACCACCTGCCCTGACGCCGCCACCGCGGCGCGGCTGGCGCACGCGTTGGTGGAAGAACGCCTGGCCGCGTGCGTGACACGGCTGGACGGGGCGCATTCGACCTACCGCTGGCACGGCGAGGTCACCGAGGACGCCGAGGTCCAGCTGCTGATCAAGACCACCGGCAGCCGCCTGGATGCGGCCATCGCCCGGGTGCAGGTGCTGCACCCGTATGAACTCCCCGAGTGCATCGCGGTCGAAACCCGCGCTGGCCTGCCGGCCTACCTGGACTGGATTCGGGCCCAGACCCGAGAGGAAACCGATTGATGACGCTGTTTGGTCGCTTTGCCGCGCTGTGCGCGCTGTTCGTGGTGTCCCTGCCGGCCCTGGCCGTCAGCGAGAAAGACCTGTTGCCGGTGGATGAGGCCTTCGGGCTGAGCGCGCAGGCGCGCGACCGCGGGCATATCGAGGTCAGCTGGAAGATCGCGCCGGGCTACTACCTGTATCGCCACCGCACCACGGTGAAGAGCGACGCGGCCTTCGTCGCCGAGGCGCTGCAGATGCCGGCCGGCAAGAAGCACCACGACGACTTCTTCGGCGAAGTGGAAACCTACCGCGACCGTCTGGTCGCCGTGCTGCCGGGCAAGGCCACCGACGATGCCGGCATGGTGACGCTGGAAGTGCGTTACCAGGGCTGCGCCGATGCAGGCGTGTGCTACCCGCCGCAGAAGCGCAGCCTGCAGGTGAAGCTGCCCGGCGGAACCGCTCGGGGCGACACTGCGGTAACTCCGGCCTTCAACGGCGCGGCGACATCGCCGTTCAACAACCCGCTGGGCGGCGACGCCGGCGGTGGGCTGCGCCTGCCTGGAACGGCCAGCACCCAGGCGCTGCCGCTGCCTTCCGAACGCGCATTCGGCTTCGAGGCCATCGTCGGCGACGGCAACACCGTGCTGCTGCGTTTCAGCCCGGCGCCGGGTTACTACCTGTACCGCGACCGCACCTCGCTGAAGCTGGAAGGCGCCCCCGGCATCCGCGCCGACACCCCGCGCTGGCCCGCGGCGAAGTCGCACCGCGACGAACACTTCGGCGACGTGGCGGTGTACTTCGACCAGACCGAGGTCGCGCTGCCGCTGCGTCGCACCGTCGCCGACGCTGCCGAGGCGACCCTGGTGATCACCTTCCAGGGCTGCCAGACCGACGGGATCTGCTACCCGCCGATGACGCGCCGCGTGAAGCTGGCGCTGCCGGCCGGCAAGGTCAATGCCAGCGCCGATGAAGCGGTGCGCCGCAGCGACGTGATCGCGCCGCTGGTGAGCCGCGACAAGCGCCCGCAGCCGCGCGAGGCCAATGGCATTGCCACCCAGCCGATGCTGATCCGCCCGAACGAGCCGGTGGCGGACGCGGCGCAGGCCGAGGCACCCGATGCCAGCGCCGACAACGCGCAGCGCACGCCCCCGCCGACCAGCAGCGACGCCACCCCGACCACGCTGATCGCGGCGCTGCTGCTGGCGCTGGCCGGTGGCCTGATCCTCAACCTGATGCCGTGCGTGCTGCCGATCCTGTCGCTGAAGGTGCTGGGCGTGGCGCAGAGCGGCGAGAGCCGCCAGCGCGCGCGCAGCCATGCCCTCTGGTACACCGCCGGCGTGCTGGTCGCGTTCGCTGCGATCGGCGCGCTGGTGCTTGCCCTGCGTGCGGCGGGCCAGGCCGCCGGCTGGGGCTTCCAGCTGCAGCACCCGTGGTTCATCGCCGCGCTGGTGTACCTGATGTTCACCGTGGGCCTGAGCCTGTCGGGCGTGTTCACGCTCGGTGGCAGCCTCGGCGGCGTGGGCCAGTCGCTGGCCTCGCGCAGCGGGCCGGTCGGCGATTTCTTCACCGGCGTGCTCGCCTGCGTGGTCGCCAGTCCGTGCGTGGCGCCGTTCATGGGCGCACCGCTGGCCTACGCGTTCACCGCGCCGGCCCTGCCGGCGATGCTGGTGTTCCTGGTGCTGGGCCTGGGCTTGGCGCTGCCGTTCCTGCTGATCGGCTTCGTACCGTCGCTGGCCAGGCGCCTGCCGCGCCCCGGCGCATGGATGGAAACGCTGAAACAGGTGCTGGCCTTCCCGATGTATGGCACCGCGTTGTGGCTGCTGTGGGTGCTGGGCAAGCAGCGCGGCGTGGACGCCATGGCGCTGGTGCTGGCCGGACTGGTGGTACTGGGCCTGGCGCTGTGGTGGTTCGAGCGCAGCCGCTGGCGCAGCCAGCGGGTGGGCGCGGTGCTGGCCCTGGTACTGCTGCTGGGTGCGCTGGTGCCGGTGTGGGCGGTGACCCGCATCGACGCCCCGGGCAAGGTCGCAGCGCCCACCGCCGACAACGTGGTGGCCTATTCGCCGCAGATGCTCGACCGCCTGCGCCAGGACAATCGCGTGGTGTTCGTCAACATGACCGCCGACTGGTGCGTGACCTGCAAGGCCAACGAACGTGCGGTGCTGGGCACCCACGCGTTCGAGGAAACGCTGCGTCGGACCAACGCGGTGTACATGCGCGGCGACTACACCAATGTCGATGAGCAGATCACCGCGTTCCTGGATGAACACAAGGCGGTCGGCGTGCCCCTGTACGTGGTGTACGGCCCGGGCGCACCGCCGACGGTACTGCCCACCGTGCTGACCCAGGCGCTGGTCGAAGAAGCGCTGCTGCGCACCGCACGATGAGCGCGCCGCCGCGCAGGTCGCTGCTGGTGACAGGGCTGATCGCGGCGGCAATGGGCCTGGGCACCGGCCTCTACCAGTTCGCGCGTGAACCGCAGGAACCCCGGTCTGCTGCGGCGGAACGTCCTGCCGCCGTCCCGGCCAGGCCCGGCGATCCGATGCCGGCGATCACCCTGCCCGACGTGGACGGCGCGCCGGTGGATTTCGCCCGCTTCCATGGCCGTCCGCTGCTGATCAATGTCTGGGCCAGCTGGTGCGGTCCCTGCATCGAGGAGATGCCGATGCTGGCCGCGTTCGCTGCCGCGCAGCCCGGCGACGGCGTGCAGGTGGTCGGCCTGGCCATCGATACGCCCGACGGCGTGCGCGACTACCTGCAGCAGGTGCCGGTGAGCTACCCCATCGTGGTCGAGCAGCCCGCGCCGGATGACGCGAGCGTGCGCCTGGGCAATGCGCAGGGGCTGCTGCCGTATTCGGTGCTGGTGAACGCCGAGGGCAGGATCGTCAAACAGAAGCTCGGGCCGTTCGCCGCAGGCGAAGTGGAGACGTGGGCGAGCCTCAGGTAAAGAAGCGCCGCAGATAGCGGGCGGTCTTTCCCTGTTTCGAACGGCTCACCTGCTCGGGCGTGCCGGCGGCAACCACCTGGCCGCCCTGCTCGCCCGCGCCCGGGCCCACGTCGATCACCCAGTCGGTATCGGCGACCACGCGCAGGTCGTGCTCGACCACCACCACGGTGTTGCCCGCGTCGACCAGGCCGTGCAGCTGCGCCATCAGCTTGTCCACGTCGGCCGGGTGCAGGCCGGTGGTGGGTTCGTCCAGCACATACAGGGTGTTGCCGTGCTGGCTGCGCTGCAGTTCGGTGGCGAGCTTGATGCGCTGCGCTTCGCCACCGGACAGTTCCGTGGCCGGCTGGCCCAGCCGCAGGTAGCCGAGGCCGATGTCGCGCAGCAGCTGCAGCGGGCGCTGCACCACCGCTTCGTCGACGAAGAACGCCAGCGCCTCCTCCACGGTCATCGCCAGTACCTGCGCGATGTTGCGGCCGTTCCACTCCACCTCCAGGGTTTTGGCGTTGTAGCGCTGGCCGTGGCAGGTCGGGCATGGCGCGTACACGCTGGGCATGAACAGCAGTTCCACGTGCACGAAACCCTCGCCTTCGCAGGTTTCGCAGCGCCCCTGGGCCATGTTGAAGGAGAAGCGGCTGGCGCTGTACCGCCGCGCCTTGGCCGTGCGGGTTGCCGCGAACAGCTTGCGCACGTGGTCGAACAGCCCGGTGTAGGTGGCCAGGTTGGAACGCGGGGTGCGCCCGATCGGCTTCTGGTCGACGTTGACCAGTCGTTTGATCGCGGCCTGCCCGGCATGCAGGCGGCCGCGCGTGCGCTCGATCCGGCTCGGCTGCGGCAGGTCGTCGTCGGTCTCCGCTGCCGGCGGCTCATGGCCCAGGTGGTCGCCAACCAGCTCCACCAGCGCCTGGCTGACCAAGCTGGATTTGCCGGAGCCGGACACGCCGGTGACCGCGCAGAACGCGCCCAGCGGGAAGCGTGCGTCCAACCCATGCAGGTTGTTGCGATGGATACCGCGCAGCTCCAGCCAGCCGGCCGGTTCGCGCGGCGTGCGGCGCATGGCCGCGTGGGTATCGAACAGGTAAGGCGCGGTGGCCGATGCCTTCACCGTGCGAAGACCGTCCGGCACACCGCTGTACAGCACCTGCCCGCCATGCTGGCCGGCACCGGGGCCGACGTCCACCAGCCAGTCGGCGCGGCGCAGCATCTCCAGGTCGTGCTCGACCACGAACAACGTGTTGCCACCGGCCTTGAGCTGGTCCAGTGCGTCGTACAGCGCCTCCCCATCGGCCGGATGCAGGCCGGCGGTCGGTTCGTCGAGGACGTACACCACGCCGAACAGGCTGGAGCGGATCTGGGTGGCCAGGCGCAGCCGTTGCAGCTCGCCCGGCGACAACGTGGGCGTGGCGCGGTCCATCGACAGATACCCCAGCCCCAGCGCTTCCAGCGTGCCGATCCGCTCCACCAGGTCCTGCGCGATGCGCTGCGCGGCAATGCGCTTTTCTTCAGACAGGTCCGGGGTACGGCGCACGTCGCTACTGCCTGCGTGCTGCAGGCCGCCGGCGGCCACCCGCGCCTGCTCTGCCTTGCGCCCGGCGGCACGACTACGCGGTGCGCGTGCCGCAGGCGCTTCGAATCGGCCTTCGGCGGCCGGTCGCAGCGCGTCGGCCATGGCCGCCAGTGACAGCTGCGACAGCGCGCCGATGTCCAGCCCGGCGAACGTCACCGACAACGATGCGCGCTTCAGGCGCTTGCCCTCGCAGACCGGGCACACCGTACCGACCATGTAGCGCGCCACGCGCTTTTTCATCATGGCGCTCTGGGTGGTGGCGAAGGTGTGCAGCACATAGCGCCGCGCGCCGCTGAACGTGCCCATGTAGCTGGGCTCTTCCTTGCGACGCAGCGCAGCGCGGGTTTCGGCGGGGGTGAAGCCTGCGTAGACCGGCACCACCGGCTGCTCTTCGGTGAACAGGATCCAGTCGCGCTGCTTCTTCGGCAGGTCGCGCCAGGGAATGTCGACGTCGTAGCCGAGCGTGACCAGGATGTCGCGCTGGTTCTGGCCGTGCCAGGCCGGTGGCCACGCAGCGATGGCGCGTTCGCGGATGCTCAGCGAAGGATCGGGCACCATCGACTGCTCGGTCACCTCGTACACGTGGCCCAGCCCGTGGCAGTTCGGGCAGGCACCCTGCGGCGTGTTCGGCGAGAAATCCTCGGCGTACAGCATCGGCTGTTTCGCCGGATACGTACCGGCACGCGAGTACAGCATGCGCAGCAGGCTGGACAGCGTGGTCACGCTGCCCACGCTGGACCGCACGCTGGCGGTGCCGCGCTGCTGCTGCAGCGCCACCGCCGGGGGCAGGCCTTCGATCGCATCCACGTCGGGCACGCCGACCTGGTCGATCAACCGCCGCGCGTACGGCGACAGCGACTCCAGGTAGCGCCGCTGCGCCTCGGCATACAGCGTACCGAAGGCCAGCGACGACTTGCCGGAACCGGAGATGCCCGAGAACACCACCAGTGCGTCGCGTGGAATGTCCACGTCGACGTTCTTCAGGTTGTGTTCGCGGGCACCGCGAACGCGCACGAGCGCGTCAGCGGCAGCGCGGGGTGCAAAGGGCTTCTTTCGGGTGCTCATGCATCCAGCATACCCACCGCGCGCATGCGCCTGGTGACGGGCGCCGCCGGCCGCTCCAGCACGAACGCGGCCACCGCTTCGGACAACTGCCCGGCCTGTCGCTGCATGGCCTGCGCCGATGCACTGGCCTCCTCCACCATCGCGGCATTCTGCTGGGTGCTGCCGTCCATCTGCAGCAGGGTCTTGCCGACCTGTTCGATCCCCTCGCTCTGCTGCTGGGAGGCGGCCGAAATACTGGCGGTGATCGCAGTGACCTGCTCCACGCTGCTGACGATGCGGGTCATGGTCGCACCTGCCTGGTCGACCTGGCGGGTGCCCGCATTCACGTTCTCCACCGACGCCTCGATCAGGGTCTTGATCTGGCGCGCGGCATCGGCACTGCGCTGCGCGAGCAGGCGCACTTCGCCGGCCACCACGGCGAAGCTGCGCCCCTGTTCACCGGCACGTGCAGCTTCCACGGCCGCGTTGAGCGCCAGGATGTTGGTCTGGAAGGCGATGCCGTCGATCACCCCGGTGATGTCGCCGATCCGGCGCGACGAGGCGGCGATGTCGTGCATGGTCGCCACCACCTGCGCGACCGCGCTGCCGCCCTCCACCGCGATGTCCGCGGCGCCTACCGCGAGCCGATTGGCCTGCAGTGCGGAATCGGCGTTCTGGCGCACGGTGGCGGTGAGTTCCTCCATCGACGAGGCGGTTTCTTCCAGGTGCGCGGCCTGGCGCTCGGTGCGCTCGGCCAGGTCGCGGTTGCCGGCGACGATCTCGTCGGCCGCGCCATGGATCGCGCCGGTAGCCTGCTGGATGCGCACCACGATGTCGGAAAGCTGCTGCACGCTGGCGTTGGCGTCGTCGCGCATCTGTGCGAACACGCCCTGGAAGTCGCCCTGCATGCGCAGCCCCAGGTCGCCGCGTGCGAGCCCCGACAGCAGCACCTGCAGCCCGGCCAGGTTGCCCTGGAAGGTGTCCAGCAGCCGGTTGATGCTGACTGCCAGGGTCAGCACGAATCCCTGCTTGTCATGCACGGCGATGCGCGCATCCAGCTCGCCGTGCGCGGCCGCGTCCACCAGCGCGGCCACCTCGGTTTCCACCGTGGTCTCCAGCGCGCGGCTGCGCCACTCCACTGCCGCGCCGAGCAGTTGGCCCTCGTCCAGGATGGGGTTGAGCACCAGCTGGTAGCGGACGCCGCCCTGCTCGACATCATGGGCGCTGCCCTTGCCACGCTGCAGTTGCGCGGCCACGTTGGCGAACACCGGGTGCAGCCGATGCGCGGGCTCGCCGCGCCACTGTTCCGGCGTGCAACCCAGTGCGCTGCACAGCGCGCGGTTGAGGAAGCCGATGCTGCCGTCCGGCTCGAGCACCATCAACCCGGTCTGGGCGCTGTCCAGCGCCTGGCGGGCGCGGGTGTTGTCGCGCGCGGCCGCACGCTCGGCCTCGATCCGGCTGCGCAGCCGGCCCTGCATGTGCAGCAGCCGCTGCGCCAACCGCCCGAACTCGTCGTGCGGATTGCGCACGACCAGCACCGTGTCCAAGCGGTCTTCTGCGATGTCCTCGGCAAAGCGCAGGGTGTCGGCCATCGGGCGCTGCACCGCCTGCAGGGTGAGCAGCAGGGTGGCGACCAGCAGCATCGCCACCAGCAGGAGGGTCACCGCGAACACGGCGGTCATGGCCCGCGCCTGGCTCTGCAGGCGGCCGCGCGCCGCTTCCAGCGACGCGGCCTGCACCTGCTGGACCTGTTCGAGGCTGGGCGCGATCTGCGCGGCCGTGTCGGCCAGCGACTGCGCCTCGATGTCCAGCCCGACCCGCGCGGCGGTGTAGCCCAGCAATGCGCCCTGATAGGCGTCCATCGCCGCGCGCAGCGCGTCCTGTGCGTCCGAACGCAGGCCCGGCGCGGCCACCGCCAGCTCGAACGGCAGCTTGGCCTCACTGGCACGATCGGTGTGGGCGGAATCGCCGGTGAGCAGCAGCATCGCCTCCTGCCGGCGAATCGTCTGCCATTGCGCGTCCAGCGCCGGGCGCTGCACCGTGGCCAGGGCGTCCTCCATCGTGGTCGCCGCGGCCTCCACCTGCGCGCGCAGGTTTTCCTCGCCACGCCCCATTTCATCCACGCGTGCGTTCAACGCGGTAATGCCGTCGGCGAACTCGGCGATGCGTGCGGCCAGTGCCTGCAACGCCTCCGCCTTGCCATTGCCTGCGGCAGCGCGCTGCAGACCGGCCAGCGACTCCTGCAGGTGCTGCCGTGCCTGCTGCAGCGCCTGGCGGTCGGCATCGTCGAAGCTGGTTGCATAGCGGGTCTGCAGGCGGCGGGCGTCTGCGACCTGGGTGCCGAGTGCCGCCACCAGCCCGGTGACCTGCTGGTGCCTGTCGAACGTGTCAGCAGCACGCTCGCTGTTGTACCGTGTCCACGCGTACACGATAGCCACCAGCAGCAGGCCCGATACACAGGCGACCAGGCTGATCTTCAGCTTGCGCGCCACGCTCAGCCGGCGCAGTGCAACCAGCCCGTCGCGCAGGGCATGCCGGACGGGAACGGACTCACCGCGTCGGGTGAGGGACAACCACAGGCGGCGGGGGAAGGCCGACATTGCGTACTCCAAGCGGAATGACGCATCGGTATCGGCCGCGACTGGAGCAACTTTAGAGGTGTGTCCTCAGAACCTTGAGCGCCGTCAAACTACGCAGCCGTTGTACCGTGCGTAGACGACGGGAAGATGACGCGTTGCCTGCGTTCTGCATCTCTTGGAGCCGGCCGGCGGCGGGCACTACGGCTTTGGGAGGTGGACGAGGGGTAACGGACCGCGCGTGTGGCTGTCCAGCCAGTCGGCGAAGCGGGTACTGCCCAGCAGCGCGCCGGGTTCGGGGGTGAGGGTGGTGTCCTTCAGCCGGGCGCCGTAGTAGCGCGCATCCGGGTCTTCCACGACCGGGCGGTCGTCCTGGTTGAAGTACATCACCCGCTCCACCAGCTCGAACAGGCGGTGGCACTCGGGGCCGGCGATCTGCACCATGCGCCGGGTCGGCGCGGTCATCGCGACCTGCGCGACCAGTGCGGCCAGATCATCGGCGGCCACCGGCTGGACCTTGGCGGGCGACAGGTGCAGCGGCTGGCGTTGGGCCAGCGGTGCCACCAGCTGTGCCATGAACTCGTGGCACTGGGTCGCGCGCACCAGCGTGGAGCGCAGGCCGGATTGGCGGATCAGGCCTTCCTGCACCGCCTTGGCGCGGAAGTAGGGGCTGTCCTGCAGGTACGGCGTCCCCACGATGGAAAGGCCGACCAGATGCTCCACGCCGGCGCGTTCGCAGGCGGCCAGCAACTGTGTGGTGGCCCGCTGGAAGAAGTCGCCGACCTGCGGGTCGTCGAAGATCGGCGCGTTGGCGGCATCCACCACCACCTGTGCGCCCTGCAGTGCGGCGGTCAGGCCCTGGCCGGTCAGCACGTCCGCGCCGGTGCGGCGCGACGCCGGTACCGCTTCGTGCCCGTGCGCAGCCAGATGCTCCACCACCCGACTGCCGATCAGCCCGTGGCCTCCGATGACGACGATCTTCATGTGTGAGGTCCTTGTAGGTGTTACATCACGATGGGGCTGGCAGGCGCCTGCTGGATCGGCACATCGCGCTCATCCAGCATCTGGCGAAGGTCGCTCTCGACCGTGCCGCACAGCTGCGAGATCGGAATGTCGTTGGCACCGCCTTCGAACGGGTTGGCGCTGCTCTCACCGACCTGGTCCAGCGCGGCGTACATCCACGACACCAGCACGCCCAGCGGGATCGCCAGCCACACCATGTGCCCGGCCATCGCACCGCCCACGGTGTCGTTCATCGGCGCCAGCAGGTCGATCATGCCCAGCGGCAGCAGCAGGCACAGGATGCGCACGAAGATCACGTTGATCACCGCGTACTGGCGTGGGTACGGGTAGTTCTTGATGCGCTCGCTGCGCGATTGCTGGTCATGCAGGTCGCGCAGCACGCGCTGCAGCTCGGCGAAGCTGGCCTGCGGAATCTGTCCGTCGTCGAGCAGCTGGCGCAGCGCGGCGCCCTGCAGCGACAGCACTTCGGTGGCCCTGCTGGTCGCACCCAGGATGCGCGAGCGCTCGTCCGGGGTCACGTACTTGGTAAGTTCGGCATCCAACGTACGCACCTTCTCCGGCACGTCATAGTGCTTGCGGTACTCCACATTCGGCGTCAGCTTCTGGGTTTCCCACGGCTTGCTCTCGCGCATCTGGTAGCGCAACGCGGTCAGCCAGGCCAGGTGCCGGTACACCAGCCGCCGGGTATGTTCGGGGTGGCTCACGTAGTCGCGGCTCATGGTGCCCCACAAACGGCTGGCCGCGGTGATCGACGCCCACACCTGCTGCGCTTCCCACAACCGGTTGTAGGTCTGGGTGTTCTTGAAGCCGGCGATCAGCGCCACGCTGGTGCCGAGCATGAAGATCACGTTCCACGGCACCGTCAGCCAATGCAGGCCGCCCAGCTGGTACAGCGCCACCAGGGCGACGTTCCACAGGATCAGCAGGTACAGCGGACGACGCGTCCAGACCAGGAATTCGGTGAAAGTGTAAGAGCGACCAGCGTGCATGATCGTTGTCTCCGGCAGGGTAAGCGCCGCTCAGGGCGCTGCGGTGGGCACCACGCTCACCACGTGGGTGATGCCGTTGCGGAACATCTTTGCGTAGGGGCAGACGCGTTCGGTGTTGCGGACCAGCTCGGCAGCCACGCTGCTCTCCAGCCCGGGAAGGTAGGCCTCCACCTCGGCCGACAGCAGGTACAGCCCGTCGATCGGATCGCGCGAGAAGGTCACCGCCACCTCGATGCAGGCATCCACCAGCACCAGTCCGGCGCGGCTGGCCAGCAGGTTCATCGCACCGTGGAAACAGGCGGCGTAACCGGCGGCCAGCAGCTGCTCCGGGTTGCTGCCGCCGCCGGGACCACCCAGCGAGGGCGGCAGGCGCAGATCGAGCTCCAGCGCGCCGTCGTCGGACACCACCACGCCGGAGGCACGACCATGGCCGGTGACACCGCCCTGGACCCGCACCCGCCCGGTATAGAGCGGACGCACTTCATCGCCACGGTATTTGTCGAGTACGGCAGGCGACGGCGGCTTCAGGTCGGACATGGCAGGTCAGCGCACCAGTCCGGACTGCTGCAGCCAGCCGTCGAAGCCCTGGCGG
This sequence comes from Stenotrophomonas sp. VV52, assembly GCF_002893095.1. Lineage (GTDB taxonomy): Bacteria > Pseudomonadota > Gammaproteobacteria > Xanthomonadales > Xanthomonadaceae > Stenotrophomonas > Stenotrophomonas aracearum. Next base: position 139,707 of record NZ_PKQQ01000006.1, read on the forward strand.
CCCAGCCATGCCTGTCCGGCAGGTACCAGGGTGTCGTCCTGCAGCTGCGCACCGAAGTACGGCGCCTGCGCGTCGCCGACCACGCGGCGCGGGTCGCCGGTGCGGTCCATGAAGCGCTGCGCCAGTTCGTCCATCGGCGCGCGCTCGGGGCCGGCGATTTCCACCACGCCATTGATTGCGGGCTGCAGCGCCACCTTCACCACCGCATCGGCCACGTCGTCGGCGGAGATCGGCTGCACCAGTGCGGTGGGCAGCCGCAATGACTCACCGGCGGACTGGATGATGCCCGGCAGGAACTCGAAGAACTGGGTGGAATGGATGATGGTGTAGGCGATGCCCGCGTCGCGGATCAGCGCTTCCTGCGCGATCTTGCCGCGGAAGTAGCCGCTGGCCGCCAGCTTGTCGGTACCCACCACCGACAGCGCCACGTGGTGACGCACACCCGCCGCCTTTTCGGCCGCGAGGATGTTGCGTCCGGCGGTCTGGAAGAACGCCAGCACGGCCGCGTCCTCGAACGACGGCGAGTTGGCCAGGTCGATGACCACGTCGGTGCCGACCATGGCCGCGTCCAGGCCCTCGCCGCTGATGATGTCGATGCCGGTGGAGGGCGCGGCGATGACGATCTCGTGCCCGGCCGCGCGCAGGCGGTCGACTACTTTGCTGCCGATGCGGCCGGTGCCGCCGATGACCAGGAACTTCATGGGGATGCTCCACTGCTGGAAGGGGACGCCCCGCTGGAACCGGGGCTTGTGGGGATGCTAGGCAGACCGCCAGGGCGGCAGTAGATCCGCGCACGGACGCGCACTGTTGCCTGCCGGGAACCAATCGGGGTCACCGCCAGGCCCCGGCGTCGATGTCGCGCGCCGGGGCGCCGGCCTGCTGCACGCTCTCCCAGTGGGTCACTACGTCCAGGTCGAGCGCGCGGACTTCGCTGGTGATGAAGTCGATGAAGGCGCGGATCCGCTTGGGCAGCTGGCGCCGACTCAGGTAGCACAGGTAATGGCCACGGTCGTCGGCCGCATATTGGTCCAGGCAGCTCACCGCCAGGCCGGCGTCCAGCGCCGCACGCACCTGGTAGTTCGGCAGCTGCGCCAACCCCTGGCCCTGCAGCACCGCCTGCAGCGCCAGGTCGGCGTCGTTGAACACAAGCGCCGAGGACGGTTCCACGCTGAGCGGCTTGCCGTCCACGCGGAATTCCCACGGCTGCAGGCGCCCGTTCGGCTGGCGCTGGCTGATGCAGGCATGCGCGGACAGTTCGGCCACGGTGCTCGGCAGGCCATGCTGCTGTACGTACGCCGGTGCGGCACAGACTAGAAGCTGCATTGGGATCAGATGCTTGGCGATCACCTCGCTGTCTTCCAGCACGCCATCGCGGAAGGCCACATCGATGCGGTCGGCGGCCAGGTCCAGCGCGCGCTCTTCCAGCTGCAGCTCCAGGGTGACGTCCGGGAAACGGGCACGGAACGCCGAGAGCAGCGGCGCGATCACCTTGCGGCCAAAGCCGTAGTTGGCGCTGACCCGCAGGTGGCCGCGGGGTGGTCCGTCGCGAAGGTCGCGCATTTCCTCCAGCGCCTGCAGGATGCGGTCCACGCCGGGGCGACAGCCTTCATGGAACAGCTCGCCCTCGCGCGTCAGCGAGGTGGACCGCGTGGTGCGCAGGAACAGGCGCACGCCCAGCTGCCCTTCCAGCTTCTGCACGCTGCGGCTGACCGCCGAGCGACCGATGCCGAGTCGATCTGCCGCGCGCGAGAAGCTGCCCTCGTGGGCCACCGCAATGAAGGCCATGACCCCGGCATAGCTTGCCGAGAAGCCGGTGGTGAGCGGATCGACACCGTCTTCGACGGTGCCCGGTTCGGTCAGGGACATGCGGGTGGCACTCCGGGGAGGCGCGCGTGGGCACGCAGGCAGGCATGGGCGGCTTGCAGGCGCTGCCGGCAGTCGTCGGCAGAGAGTCCAAGCAGGGGCATGAGCTCTTCGATGGATGCCCCGGCCACGTCGTGCAGCAACAGCAGCAGGCGCGCGTCGGCCGGCAGGGCGTCCAGCGCGACCAGGAACGTCGTCCACACCTGGTCGGCGGGGCACGGCGGGCCTGCGGCATCGATGGCGTTCGGGGTGCTCATACCGGTCAGACGGACCAGCGCACTGCGCTGTGACAGCCCCACCCCGCCGGGATTGGTGCGTTGCGCTCAACACGGTGCGTCCGCCGCGCCGGCTACCGGGGCGGCGGCGCGGCGCCTAGCCTGCAGCCTCCGATCTGCCTCCCTCTACTGCCAGGACCACGACCATGAGCGAACGTCTCGACTACCAGAAGCAAGCGCCCGCCCTGTTCAAGAAACTGCTCGACTACAGCATGGCCGCGCATGCCACCACCATCGAAGAACCGATCCAGGACCTGATCGCGATCCGCGCGTCCCAGCTCAACGGCTGCGGGTTCTGCGTGGACATGCACGTCAAGCAGGCCACGATCCACGGCGAGCGTCCGCTGCGCCTGCACCACCTGGCAGTGTGGCGCGAATCCACCCTGTTCAGCCCGCGCGAACGCGCCGCGCTCGCGTGGACCGAAGTGCTCACCCAGCTGCCCGTGCACGGCGTGCCGGATGAACTCTACGAGCGCGTGCGTGGCCAGCTTTCCGAACAGGAAGTGCTGGATCTCACCCATGCGGTGATGGGCATCAATGCCTGGAACCGCATCAACATCGCCTTCCGCAGCGAACCGGGTTCGCGCGACAAGGCCTGGGGCCTGGACAAGGCCGACCTCAACTGAAGGAGACACCCATGCGCCTGATCCTGTGCTCCCTGCTGCTGGCCGCCGCCAGCCCCGCCACGATGGCGGCCGCACCCGCCCCTGCCGCCCCCGAGCCGGTGGTGACATCGGTGATGAGCAAGGCCCTGCCCGAGTACCCGGGCAAGGAAGCCTTGATCCTCACCGTGGAGTACCCGCCGGGCGGTGCCGACCCGGTACATCGACACGATGCGCATGGGTTCGTCTACGTACTGGAGGGCAACATCGTGATGGGCGTGGCCGGTGGTCGCGAGGTCACGCTGGGTCCCGGCGAGGCCTTCCACGAAGGTCCGGAAGACCTGCACACCGTGGGCCGCAACGCGAGCAGCACCAAACCGGCGCGATTCGTGGTGTTCCTGCTCAAGGACGCGGACAAACCCGCCGTATTGCCACCGCATTGAGCGGGGCATTGCCCGCCGCAGGAACGGTGCTCCTCTCCCGGCACTGTTCCTGCGGCCTCTGCTCGTGTTGAATGCCGCGATGGATACCTCCCCCGACCTGTTTACCTCGTTGCGCCCGCGCGTACTGGGCGTGGCCTACCGCATGCTGGGCTCGATGGCCGAGGCCGAAGACGTGGCCCAAGAGGTATGGCTGCGCTGGAATGGCACCGACCGCGCAGCCATCGAGAACGCCGAAGCCTGGCTGGTCGCCACCGCCACCCGCATCGCCATCGACGAGCTGCGCCTGGCCCGGCGCAGCCGCGAACAGTACGTGGGCATCTGGCTGCCCGAGCCGGTCCCGACCGAAGACGCGGACACGCCCGAGCGCCTGCACGAAGCGGCCAGCGATCTTTCGGTTGCGTTCCTGGCCGTGCTGGAGCGGCTGGCACCGGAAGCGCGCGCCGCCTTCCTGCTGCACGATGTGTTCGACCGCGACTACCCGGAAATCGCCGGCATCCTGGACAAGAGCGAAGCGGCCTGCCGGCAGATCGTGCATCGTGCGCGTGCTCGCCTGCGCGAGGAACGGCCGCTGCATGTGGTGCCGCACCGTACGCACCAGCAGTTGCTCCAGGCCTTCGCCGACGCACTGGACAAGGCCGACCTGAAGTCGATGATGGCGCTGATGGACAGTTCGGCGCAGTTGATCGGCGACGGCGGCGGCATTGTCAGCAGCTTCCCCAAACCGATGCTGGGCGGCGCCCGCATCGCGCAGCTACTGTTCGCCCCCACGCTGCGGCGGCGCGCCGAGCTGCGCATGGTGCCGGCGTTCTTCAACGGCCGCATGGGGCTACTGCGTTACTTCGGCGACCACCTGGAATCGGCGATGTCGTTCGACACCGACGGCGAGCGCATCACCCAGATCCTGGTGCAGCGCAACCCGAACAAGCTGGCACGAATCCTGGCGCAGCAGCCGCTGTCGCTGCGCTGAGGCTTGATGCGGCGACGACGGCGGCCGGTGCATGCTGGGGGCAACCACGCTGGACCCTGACATGCCCGCTTCCGTTCTGCTGCCCCCTTCGCGCTGGCGTACGCTGCCGCGGCGTTTCTACCGGCGCCATCCGACCGAGGTGGCGCCGGAGCTGCTCAACAAGCTGCTGGTGCGCGACGACGGTCGTGCCGGGCGCATCGTGGAAGTGGAGGCTTATGCCGGCGACCAGGACCCGGCCGCGCACTCGTTCCGTGGCATGACCGCACGCACCGCCAGCATGTTCGGTGAGTGCGGGCACCTGTATGTGTATTTCACGTATGGCATGCACTGGGGCAGCAACGCGGTGTGTGGTGAAGTCGGTCAAGGCTGGGGCGTGCTGTTGCGGGCGCTGGAACCGGTGCAGGGCCTGGACCTCATCCGCGAAGCGCGCCCGGCGATCCGCCGCGACCGCGAGCTGGCCAGCGGTCCGGGGCGGCTGTCGCAGGCGATGGGCATCGACAAGGCGCTGGATGGTGCCGACCTGGTGAAGAACGATCGCGGCATCCGCATCGTCTCCGACGGCATGCCACCACCGGAGGATCCGGTGGCGGGGCCACGCATCGGCATCCGCCATGCGGTGGAGTTCCCGTGGCGCTGGCACGTGCGCGGGCATGCGCATGTGTCCGGGCCGGTGTCAGCGCGGGGTTGAGGCGCGCGGCTGGCCGGTGACGTGCGCACGCAGCAGCGGCAGTGGATCGTACGCCCCACTGCTGCCATAGATGCCCCAGTGCAGGTGCGGCGGGGTACCGGCCGCATTGCCGCTATCGCCCACATAGCCCAGTACATCGCCCTCGGCGAGTACGTCGCCTTCCGAGAGGCCTTCGCGCCAGTCTTCCAGATGGGCGTAGTAGTAACGCTCACGCGCGGGCCCCACCACCCAGACCTGGCGCCCACCCAGCCCACTGTCGCGCACCGCCACCACCACGCCGGGCCCCGCGCTGCGCACCGGCGTACCGCGTCTCGCGAATATGTCCACCCCGGCGTGGGTGCGATCGCGCCCACGCGGCGCGCCGAAGGTGTCGGCGATGCGCCGCGCCGCCACGCCTTCCACCGGCACCGGCAGCGATGTCGGCGGCGGCATGCGGGACAGGTCCCACATCGCGCGCGGGGCCCTCAACCATTCGCTGTTCCAGAAGGCCAGCACGGTGATGCCCAGCAGGCAGGGAACCACGAACCACGCCAGCCATCGACGCAGGGTGTAAGCCCGCGAGCGCGGGCGCGGCTTTTGAACTGCTGCATCGTCGGTATCGGGTGGCGTGGGCGGGTTCATGCCTCCAGCATGGCAGAACCCGCGTAAACACCATGCTTACTGCACTGCCACCGCCTCCGGGAAGGTCCAGCGTCCGTCCAGGATCTCCGCTCGTGGGCGATACAGCCGCACCAGGTAATTCCAGCCGGCCATGGTCGGCAGGCAGTTGGGCACCTGTCCGTCGCAGCCGCCGAACTGGATGTCGACCGAGCCGTCCGCATTCTTCTTCGCGGTCAGGTTGTTGAGCGTGTAGGCGTCCTGCGCATTCTTCTCGAAGTAGCCCTTGGCGTTGTACAGGCTCACCGACCAGAAGCCGTCCACCGGCACATCGGCCACGTGCAGGCGGTACACGGTCTTGCCGTCGTTGTTCGGCGGGGTGACGTTGAGGTACATCGCATCGGCATCGGGATTGCCGCCCCATGCAGACGCAGCACCGATCAGCCGGCGGACCGGATCGACGGTGTCACGGGTACCGAACATGTGCCGGGTATCGGGCAGGGTTTCGGCAAGCGTCAGCAGCGCGTTACGCACCGTGTCCCGGCTTGCCGCGTCCCACTGGGGTACCTCGAAGCTGCCCGGCGAAGCCTGCTGTACCTTGATCGCATCCTGCAGCGCGTGCACCTGGGTCACATCGTCCGGATTGTTGGGATCCACCAGCGTGCGCAGCGCCACGATCACGTAGCGGGTTCCGTCCTTGCCGCGACTCAAGGTATAGGCGCCGGGCTTGTAGTTGACCTGGGTAGTGTATTGATCCTCGTCGATGACCTGCATGGACATGAACCGATCACCGGCATCAGGCAGGGTGATGGTGACCGGCCCCGCATCGAGATCGAACACACCACTGGAATACAACGTGTCACGATTCAATCGAACGACGGTCTGGTTATCGATGGACGCCGGTTCGCGTCGATGCACCAGCTTTCCCAGCCCGCCGTCCTTCACCACCGACGCGAGGTAGCGGTCCGATTCGGCGCGCACGAAATTATCGGCGGTGACCGTCACGCCGCCAGGCTGGGCGGCTCGTTCGACCGGCGCAGCGGCGGGAGCGGTCGAAGGCGCCGACGCGTCCGCCGGAGCTTCGGCAGCCACCGGCGCCACGGGATCGGGTTCGCGCTTGCAGGCAGCCACCGATACCGCGAGGGCCAACGCAGTTGAGAGCAGGACAACGTGGGAGTTCCGCGAGGCTGTAACGCGCACGGTGGCGTCTCCATGGAGGGATGGTCGCAGCCTAACAACGGCGTTGCACCTTCAACACCGTACTTTTACTGCCCTTGGGCCACACTGCGCGCCCGACCCAGGCTGCCCCCCCCACTTCACAGGAATACACTGCATGAACGTCCTGATCGTCCTCACGTCCCACGATGAGCTTGGCACTACCGGCAAGAAGACCGGCTTCTGGCTTGAAGAACTCGCCGCGCCCTACTACGCCTTCCTGGATGCGGGCGCCAACATCACCCTCGCTTCGCCCAAGGGCGGCCAGCCACCGCTCGATCCCAAGAGCAACGAACCCGACGCACAGACGGCGTCGACGCGCCGCTTTGAAGCCGACGCAGAGGCGACCGCCAAACTGGCGAACACCGTTCGCCTGGATAGTGTCTCGCAGGATGATTTCGACACGGTCTTCTACCCCGGCGGCCATGGTCCGTTGTGGGACCTGGCCGAAGACAGGAACTCCATTGCGTTGATCGAATCCTTCATCGGTGCCGGGAAGCCGGTTGGCCTGGTGTGTCACGCGCCGGGCGTACTGCGCCACGTGAAAGCGACCGATGGCAACCCGCTGGTGAAGGGCAGGAAGGTCACTGGCTTCACCAACTCAGAAGAAGCAGGCGTCGGCCTGACCGACGTGGTGCCGTTCCTGGTGGAAGACACGCTGAAGTCGCTCGGTGGCGACTACTCCAAGGGCCCGGACTGGGGCTCGCATGTGGTGAGCGATGGATTGTTGATCACCGGTCAGAACCCCGCCTCATCCGAGGAAGCAGCGAACGTGCTGTTGAAAAAGACCGCAGAAACACGCGACTGAGGGGTTCCTTCGCATTCAATGAACGTCGGGGCAAGAGCGTTTGCCCCGACGTTGACATGCGCCGGGCTAGACTCAAACTGCCTCCATTCCGCGCAGAGATCATGAACAGCTTGGCCGTTTCACCCACCGGCGCTACCGTGCTGGTGGTCGAGGATGAAATCGAACTGTCACGACTCTTCGTCGAAGTGTTAACCGCAGCCGGTTACACCGCCGTTCCCGCGTACTCGGTGACGGATGCATTTGCCGCCATGGCCTACCAGCATTTCGACGCTGCGGTACTCGATGTTGAACTACGCGACGGCGCGATTTTTCCCGTAGCGGACCGCCTCGCTGCGCAGGGAACGCCCTATCTGTTCGCGTCAGCCATCTACTTCCAGGCGATTCCAAAGGCGCACCAGGACGTGCCGTTCATCGGCAAGCCGTTCAACATCGACGATCTGCTGTTCCGCGTCGAGCAGATCATCAGCGGCGTGGATCTGGCTTCGCCTGCGGCTTGACCACTTCGCCATCTTCCTTGGTGAATGGCGTTGCGATCACGGGAAGAATCTCCAGCACCACCTCCGACGGCCGCGCCAGGCGGGTACCCAACCCGGTCTGTACCAGCGGCCGCTGGATCAGGATCGGGTTGGCGACCATTGCGTCGAGCAGCGCTTCGTCGCTCAAGGCCGCGTCGGCCAGCCCAAGGGCCGCATACGGCGCCTCCTTGCTGCGGATCGCATCGCGCACCTGCAGACCTGCCGCCGCTATCAGCTCCGCGAGCTTCTGCCGGGTGGGCGGAGTGCGCAGGTAATCCACCACCTGCGGCTCAATGCCGGCATGCCGGATCAGCGCCAGCGTGTTGCGCGAAGTACCGCACCTGGGGTTGTGGTAAATGACAGCGTTCATTTTTCCTTTACAACACGTGCTGGGGCATGGATCGGATCAGTTTACCCTGCAGGCGTGTTTGTCATCACATCGGCGGCCAAGCCGCGTTCGCCTTGGCGTGCTCGTACCAGTCCACCATGCCGAGATCGTCCAGCGCATACTCGCCCCGATTCGACTTCCACGCGGACATACCGGACAAAGGCAGCGCCGCATGCTCCGATGCGGAATTCAAGCGAACTTGTCGAACGCGTCATTTCGCCAGCGGGTAGTCCGTCGACACGCTGAGTTCCCGCCACCGCTCCATCTCCAGCAGCCTGTCGCGGTCCGCGTTGGCGATGATTTCCAGCGCGTCGCTGCCCAGCGCCAGGCGCAGCGGCGGCCGTTCCTGTGCTGCAAGCTTGAGCAGCGCGGCGGCGGCCCGCGCCGGGTCGCCGGGCTGGCGACCGTCATAGGCACGCTGGGCCCGTGCGGTGGCGCCCACAACGGCGTCGTACTCGCGCCGGCCCTCATGCAAGGTGGTGGACGCGCCGGCGAAGTCGGTACGGAAGCCACCCGGCTCTACGACGGTGACCTGAACGCCGATCAACGCCATCTCCCTGGCCAACGACTCGGAGAAGCCTTCAACGCCCCACTTGGCGGCAGAGTACGCCGCACGCCCGGGCGCGCCGATCCGGCCGCCGACCGAGGAGAACTGGATGATGTGGCCACTGCCCTGCCCGCGCATCAGCGGAATGACCGCCTTGGTCATGATGATGGTGCCGAACAGGTTGGTTTCGATCTGCTGCCGGATCTCCGCCAGGCTGGCGTCTTCCACGGAATTCACATCGCCGTAGCCGGCGTTGTTCACCAGCACGTCCAGCCCGCCGAAGGCCTGCTGCGCCAACGCCACCGCGTGAACTGCCTGCCCAGGGTCGGTCACGTCCAACGCAGTCGTTCGTACCGCACTGCCGTGGCGCTGCACCAGGCCGTCAAGACGGGCCGGATCGCGGGCGGTGGCGACCAATTGATGTCCCGCTTCGAGTACCGCCTCGGCCAGCGCGCGCCCGATGCCGCGCGATGCGCCAGTGATGAGCCATCGTTGTGTCACGGGCGTGCTCCCTGCGCTGCTTTCTCGATCAGCGCCGCCACGGTGTCGGGATGGGACACCATGACCACGTGCGAGCCACCCTTGACCACCACGGTCTCGCGCGCCTGCGCGCGCTCGGCCATGAACGCCTGCGCGGCGGCAGGAATGTTCAGGTCGGCATCGCCGTACACGAACCAGCTGGGCAGCGTCTTCCACGCCGACGCCGGGCTGGCCTCGTTCAATGCGGCCTCGGTGATCGGGCGCTGGCCTGCCGCCATCAGGCGTGCCTGCGCGGCGGGAACATCTGCGGCGAACTGCGCATGGAACTTGTCCTGTTCGATGTAGAGATCCTTGCCGCCATCGGCCAGCACGACCGGCGGTGCCAGCGTCGCGCCAAGGCTGCTGCCCGGGAACCTGCCGGAAAGCTGCGCCGCGGTTTCGCCCACCGCCGGTGCAAAGGCCGCGACGAACACCAGCGCCTTGACGTTGGACGCGTCATCGGCCGCGGCGCTGATCACCAGGCCGCCATAGGAATGCCCCACCAGCACCACCGGGCCGGGGATGCTGCGCAGCAGGCTGTTCACCTCAGCCGCGTCGGCACGGACGCTTCGAAGTTCGTTGGGCGCCGCTATCACGCGGTAGCCATCGGCGTGCAGCCGGTCGATGACGCCATTCCAGCTGGAACTGTCGGCGAAGGCGCCGTGGACCAGCACCACCGTGGGCTTGGCCGCCGAAGCAGGGGCAGCAAAGCCTGCCAGCGGCGTGGCCAGTGACAACGCCAGCAGCGTCAGCGTACCGGCAAGGGAGATTGAGCGGCGATTGCGCAGGATCATGGGGGCATTCCTCAGCGAGAGTGGAAAACGGGGCCAGTCACTGCGCCCACCGGGTGAACACAAGGTCGTGGTCCTTGACCCGCGATTGATGGCAGGCCAGGCAGGTTTCATGCTGGGCGCGGTCGGCGGGTTGCCCGTCGATGAAGCGGCCAAAGCCCCAGCCGCCGGACGCGGCGTACTTCTTCGAGTCCTTCACCATGACCTGCACGGTGGTGGCCGCGCCGGGAACCGAGGCCGGGGCGAACTCGCCCGACGGCACGTCCTTCCAGGCGAGCTTCACCAGCACCGTGCCGTCGGGAAATGGCAACCGGCCCGCCCGATAGGCGCGCACGGCCACGTCGTTGCCGAGCACCGCGCGCAGCTCGTTCAACGGAGCGGCTTCCTGCGCCACGCCCACCAGCTGCCAGCGCCGGTAGTCGTCCGGCAGGGTCACGCCGTAGATGGGCGATGCCGGTTTGGTGGCGGGCGCGCCGCGTGCGATGAAGATGGTGCCGAACACGATCAGTGTGCAGACCAGGACGAACAAAAGGATTCGGAGGATTCTCATCGGCTTCTCCGCTGCTTACAGGCGGTCGACGTCGATCACCGCCTGCGCGAACGCCTGCGGACTCTCCTGCGGCAGGTTGTGGCCGATGCCGCCGCTGATCAGCCGGTACTCGTACTTGCCGGTGAAGCGTTTGGCATAGCTCTCGGCAGTCGGGTGCGGCGCGCCGTTGGCGTCGCCCTCCATGGTGATGGTCGGCACCTCGATGTTGGGAAGACCGGCCAGGCGCTGTTCGAGCGGCGCGTACTTCGCTTCGCCTTCGGCAAGACCCAGGCGCCACCGGTAGTTGTGGATGGCAATGGCCACCTGGTCGGGATTGTCCAGTGCGGCGGCACTGCGCGCGAAGGTGGCGTCGTCGAACTTCCACTGCGGCGAGGCCAGCTGCCAGATCAGGCGAGCGAAGTCGTGGCGGTTCTTCTCATAGCCGTCGCGACCGCGGTCAGTGGCGAAGTAGAACTGGTACCACCACTGCAGCTCGGCCTTCGGCGGCAAAGGTGCACTGCCTGCCGCCTGGCTGCTGATCAGGTAGCCGCTCACCGCCACCAGCGAGCGCACGCGCTCGGGCCACAGCGCGGCGACGATGTTGGCAGAACGCGCGCCCCAGTCGAACCCGGCAAGCCCGGCGCGTTTGATGCCCAACGCGTCCATGAAGTCGATCACGTCCTGGGCCAGCGCGGCGGGCTCGGCATTGCGCGGGGTGCCGCTGGAGAGGAAGCGGGTGTCGCCGTAGCCGCGTGCGAACGGAACCAGCACCCGGTAGCCCTTTGCCGCCAGCAGCGGCGCCACGTCGTCATAGCTGTGGATGTCGTAGGGCCAGCCATGCAGCAGGATCACCACCGGCCCTTTTGCCGGCCCGAGTTCGGCATAGGCCACGTCCAGCACGCCAGCACGCACGTGCTTGAGCGCACCCAATGCACCCTGCGGGGTGGCCGCTGCGGCAGGTGCAGTGGTCGAAGGCGCTGCAGCGGCGCTACCGACCAGGCCAAGCTGGAACAGGCACGCCAGCAGGGAAGCGCCCAGCACGTTGAAGGCGGGGGGCACGAAGGTTGCGCGAGTCATCAAGGTATTCATCATCGTCTCCAGAAGGAAAGCCCGTGGTGCGGAATCAAGGCGCGGAATGGCGCAACGGCGCGAACGCGGTGCGCAGTTCTTCGGCAAACAGCTGGGGTTGTTCCCATGCGGCGAAATGGCCGCCCTTACCGGCTTGGTGGAAGTAGTAAAGCGAGGGGTAGGCCTGGCGCGTCCAGCTTTCCGGGGCCCGGTAAATCTCGCCGGGGAAGACCGTCACCGCGACCGGCACGCGGATGCTGGCCGTCTTCTGTGCGGCGGCACTGAAGTTGTTGTTGTTGTTTTCCCAGTAGAAGCGCGATGAAGACGCGCCGGTCCGGGTGACCCAGTACAGGGTCAGGTCGTCGAGGATGGCGTCGCGGCCGAGCACGGCTTCGGGGTGGCCGTTGCTGTCGGTCCAGGCCGCAATCTTCTCGTAAAGCCACGCCGCCATGCCGGCCGGTGAGTCGGTCAGCGCATACCCCACCGTCTGCGGGCGGGTCACCATCATCGCGCCGTAGGCGGCATTGCGGCCAAAGAACGTACTCAGCTGGTCGTATGCCTCGCGCTCGCTTGCACCCAGCCCGGGCGGCGCTGCATGCCCGGCATTGATGCCCTCCACCAGTTCGGCCGGAATCGTGGCCGGCATGTTCAGATGAATGCCCAGCAGACCCTGCGGCGCCTGGCGTGCCAGCGCATCGGAGATGACCGACCCGTGGTCGCCCCCCTGCGACACGTAATGGGTATAGCCCAGACGTTTCATCAGCACGTCCCAGGCCCGCGCCACCCGATCCGGGTTCCATCCCGGCGCCGTTGGCCGGCCCGAAAAACCGTAGCCGGGAATGGCCGGAATCACCACGTCGAAGGCGTCTTCGGCGCGACCGCCATGGGCTACCGGATCGGTCAGCGGCCCGATCGCGTTGATGAACTCCAGCGGCGAACCCGGCCAGCCATGGGTGAGCACCAGTGGCATCGCATGCGGCTCGCGCGAGCGGACGTGGATGAACTGGATGTCCACCCCGTCGATGGTGGTGATGTACTGCGGCAGGCTGTTGAGCCGCTTCTCCACCCGGCGCCAGTCATAGCCGCTGCCCCAGTACCCCAGCAGTTCCTGCAGGGCGGCCAACTGCACGCCCTGGGAGGTGTCGGCGACGGTTTCCCGGTCGGGCCAGCGGGTCTGCGCAATGCGCCTGCGCAGCTCGACGAGCTCCGACTCGGGAACATGCACGTGATAGGGGCGAATGCTGGTATCGGGCGAGCTCGGCGCGGGGGCGACCGGCGCGGCAAGCGCCGGGGCCAGCGGGCAGGCGACGGCGAAACCCAGCACGGCGACCAGGCGAAGACAGGCTGTAGTTCGGCGAGGACAAAGGACGGTGGAGGACATGGGGGGCTCCGCACGACGGAAGCGTCGCAGTGGGTGCATATCAGCAGGCCCCGCGCCGGCGCACACTTGAACCAAGGTATCGGTCGATACCTTTGTATGAGCCCGCCGGATCGACACCAAGGTATGGTTGGAACGCAGCGCAGCGACGCGCACCCTTTCCCGTTGACGATCGTCGAGCAGAGCCCATGGCGAAGACAGAACCCAGTGGGTCGGAAGACCCCACGATCGCCACGTTCCGCGCGCTGGCCGACGCCATGCCGGCATCGGTACTGCTGATGACGCCCGACGGCCAGGTGGAGTACGCCAATGAGCAGGCGGTCGCATTCCGCGGTGCCAGCCTCGAGGAACAGCGCGCATGGAAGACTGCGCAGCTGATCCATCCAGACGAGCTTCCGCAGGCCATCGAACAGTGGGCGCACTGCGTGGCCACGGGGGACCGGTTCGAGATGGAGTACCGCGTACGTCGCGCCGACGGCGCGTACCGCTGGTTCCACGTGCGCGGCCAGCCGGTGAGGGACGCAGCCGGCAGCATCCAGCGCTGGTGCTTCCTCGACGTGGACGTCGATGACCGTAAACGAGGTGAAGCGCTGCTGGCGCAGACACTGGCCGAACTGGCCGCCTCGAAACAGCGGCTGCGCGCCCTGATCGACACCGTACCGGGGTTCGTCTGGCAGGCCGCACCGGACGGCAGCGTGGAATTCCTCAACCAGCGCTGGTTCGACTACACCGGCATGCAGCCGGAGGACGCGCTGGGCAGCGGCTGGACCTCGCGCATCCATCCCGCCGACGCAGCGCCCCTGGGCGCATACTGGCATGCCCTGCTGGCGTCGGGCGAGCAGGGCAGCTTCGAGGCCAGGCTGCGCGGAGCCGATGAGCGCTACCGGTGGTTCCTGATCCGCGCCGTGCCGTTGCTGGACGACAGCGGAAAGGTGCTGCGCTGGTACGGGCAGAACACCGATATCGAGGACCGCAAGCAGGCCGAACTGTCGCTGGCCCGGGTCCGCTCGGAGCTGGCCCACGTGGCGCGCGTCGCGAGCCTGGGCGCGTTGACTGCCTCCATCGCCCATGAGGTCAACCAGCCGCTGGCCGGCATCATCACCAACGCCAATACCTGCATGCGCATGTTGAACGCAGATCCTCCCAATCTCGTGGGCGCACGCGAGACGGTGCGGCGCACCCTGCGCGACGGTAACCGCGCGTCGGACGTGGTCAAGCGCCTGCGGGCGCTGTTCGCCAAGGCCGATGCCACGGCAGAGCCGCTGGATCTGAACGAAGCGACCCGTGAAGTACTGGCCCTGGTCTCGGCCGAACTGGACCGTGCCGGCATCTCGCTGCAACTGAGGTTCGCGGACCCGTTGCCACCGGCCTGGGCCGACCGCGTGCAGGTACAGCAGGTCATCCTCAACCTGCTGCTCAATGCCAGCGAAGCCATGTCTGCCCTCGAACACCGCACCCGACGGCTGTGCGTGACCACCGCTACCGAAGGCACCGACCGCGTACGTCTGTCGGTGAGTGACTCCGGCGACGGTGTCGACCCACACGACGCGGAGCGCATCTTCCAGGCCTTCCACACCACCAAGCGCAGCGGCATGGGCATCGGCCTGTCGGTGAGCCGCTCGATCATCGACAGCCACGGTGGCGCGCTCTGGGTGGAATCGGCGGACATGGGCGGCGCCCAGTTCGCCTTTACCCTGCCCCGCGCGGAGGCACGCGCATGAGCCCTGCCCTGCTGGTGTCGGTGGTGGACGACGACGAATCGGTGCGCGAGTCGCTGCCCGACCTGCTGCGCGAATTCGGCTATACGGTGGCCGCGTTTTCTTCGGCCGCCGAGTTCCTCGCCTCGGCCGAGATCGAGAGCACCCGCTGCCTCATCCTGGACGTCGCCATGCCCGGCATGAGTGGCCCTGAGCTGATGCTGGAACTGCGCCGCCGGCAGTACGCGATACCGCTCATCTTCATCACCGCGCATGGCTCGGCCAGCGAACGTCCGCGCCTGGTCCGGCAAGGTGCAGTGGAGTGCCTGGCCAAACCCTTCAGCGAGGCCGAGCTGCTGCGTGCGCTCAACGCCGCGCTGCCGCAGCCCTGAGCGACTGCCCGCCGATCCCCGGAGAACGCCCCATGCAGCATGCTTCCGCCCTGGTGTACGTGGTCGACGACGATATCTCGGTGCGCGAGTCACTTGAGCTGATGATCGAGCATGCCGGCTGGCAACCGATGGTGTTCAGCTCGGCCACGGCGTTCCTCGAAGAGCCGCGGCCGCAGGTACCGGCGTGCCTCGTACTGGACGTCCACCTACCAGATCTCAATGGACTGGACCTGCAGACGTCGATGGCATCGCAACGGCCGGACCTGCCGATCATCTTCATCACCGGGTACGGCGACATCCCGTTGACTGTGCGCGCCATGCGCGCCGGCGCCGTCGAGTTCCTGACCAAGCCGTTCGATGGCGAGGCGTTGCTGTGCGCCATCTCGGAAGCGCTGGCCTCGAGCGAAGCCGCGCTCCAGGGAATGGCGTCCATACGGTCGCTGCAGGACGCCTACACCTCGCTGACCCCGCGCGAGCAGGACGTGCTCGGCCTGGTGGTGCGCGGTCGACTGAACAAGCAGATCGCGGCGGAGCTGGGCATCAGCGAGATCACCGTCAAGGCACATCGCGGCAAGGCGATGCGCAAGATGGGCGCTCGTTCACTGCCGGAGCTGGTGAAGCAGGCGGCGGTACTTGATCGTGGCGGGAATCGGGCGAATTGACCGCACTGGCGGTCTCGGCATTGTCTCCGCCATGGTTCATGCCTCCGTCGATCGTTGAAGTGCTGAAGGCGGTCGATTGGGATGCGACCCTACCTCCCCAGCGCGTCATGGGCGCCGGGAGGCGTTGGGCCAGCCGCCGCCCAGACCTGCGCGCGCCCGGCGCAAGCGGATCGTTGCGGAGATGTCCGCCCCACAGGGGTTGCGGCGACCGCACCCGGGGGTGTGGCAAAGCCGACACCCACATTTCAAACAAACGATTGAAACGCGCGTAACTTCGCCGAACTGGACACGATCCACCGGTTCCGCCAGACTCCGCCCTTTCCTGTTACGTGGCACCCATGGCGAAACTGCTGGTCCTGCACGGCCCCAACCTCAACCTGCTCGGTACGCGCGAGCCGGGGGTCTATGGGCACACCACGCTGGCGCAGATCGACCAGGCCCTGCTGGCGCAGGCGCAGGCCGCCGGGCACGCGGTAGAGAGCCTGCAGTCCAACGCCGAGCACGTGCTGGTGGACCGGGTGCAGGCTGCCCGTACCGACGGTACCACCTTCATCCTGATCAATCCGGCCGCGTTCACCCACACCTCGGTGGCCCTGCGCGACGCGCTGGCCGCGGTGGACGTGCCGTTCATCGAAATCCACCTGTCCAACCCGCATGCCCGCGAACCGTTCCGCCAGCACAGCTATTTCAGCGACAAGGCGGTCGGCGTCATCTGCGGCTTCGGTGCCGACAGCTACCGTTATGCCATGGACGCGGCGCTGGCCCGGCTGGCAGCAGCCTGAACCCCATTGAATTGACCCGAGCGCAACGCGCTTCCCACCACACTAGACATCAAAAACAAGAGGCCCCTATGGATCTCCGCAAAATCAAGAAGCTGATCGACCTGCTGGAAGAGTCGAACCTTGCCGAAATCGAAATCAAGGAAGGCGAAGAATCCGTCCGCCTGTCGCGCGCCCCGGTCTCGGGCTACGGCGTGGTGCAGGCCGCGCCGCAGATGGTGATGGCGCCGCCGGCTGCCCAGGCCGCCGCACCGGCGATGCCGATGCAGTCGCCGACCGAAGCGTCCACCGGCGGCACCGCCAAGCCGGGTCCGGCCCTGCCGGAAGGCCACGTGCTGCGCTCGCCGATGGTCGGCACCTTCTACACCTCGTCCGCGCCGGACAAGCCGGCCTTCGTGTCGGTCGGCCAGCAGGTCAAGGCCGGCGAAACGCTGGCGATCATCGAAGCGATGAAGATGTTCAACCCGATCGAAGCCGATGCTTCCGGCACCATCGTGGCCATCCTGGGTGAAAACGGCCAGCCGGTCGAATTCGACCAGCCGCTGTTCGTGATCGGCTAAGGATCCGTCCATGCTCGACAAAGTCGTTATTGCCAACCGGGGTGAGATCGCGCTGCGCATCCTGCGCGCGTGCCATACCCTGGGCATCCGCACGGTGGCCGTGCATTCCACGGTCGACCGCAACCTCAAGCACGTGGCCATGGCCGACGAGTCGGTCTGCATCGGTCCGGGCCCGTCGCCGGAAAGCTACCTCAACATTCCGGCGCTGATCGCCGCGGCGGAAGTCACCGACGCCCAGGCCATCCACCCGGGCTACGGCTTCCTGTCCGAGAACGCCGACTTCGCCGAGCGCGTGGAGGAGTCCGGCTTCATCTTCATCGGCCCCAAGGCCGACACCATCCGCATGATGGGCGACAAGGTCGAAGCGATCCGCGCGATGAAGGCCGCCGGCGTGCCGTGCGTGCCCGGCTCGGGCGGCCCGCTTGGCGACGACATCGTGGCCAACACCAAGATTGCCCGTGAGATCGGCTACCCGGTCATCATCAAGGCCGCCGGCGGCGGCGGTGGCCGCGGCATGCGCGTGGTGCACGCCGAGGCGTCGCTGAAGACCTCCATCGAAACCACCAAGAGCGAGGCCAAGGCCGCGTTCGGCAATGGCGAGGTGTACATGGAGAAGTTCCTGGAAAATCCGCGCCACGTGGAAATCCAGGTGCTGGCCGACGGCCAGGGCAACGCCATCCACCTGGGTGAGCGCGACTGCTCGATGCAGCGCCGCCACCAGAAGGTGGTGGAAGAAGCGCCAGCGCCGGGCATCAGCGCCGAGCAGCGCGAAGAGATCGGCAAGGTGTGCACCGAGGCGTGCGTGCGCATCGGTTATCGCGGTGCGGGCACCTTCGAGTTCCTGTACGAAGACGGCCGCTTCTACTTCATCGAAATGAACACCCGCATCCAGGTGGAGCATCCGGTGACCGAAATGGTGACCGGTATCGACCTGGTGGTGGAGCAGCTGCGCATTGCCGCCGGCCACAAGCTCAGCATCAAGCAGAGCGACATCGTGCTCACCGGTCACGCGATCGAGTGCCGCATCAACGCTGAAGACGCCGAAACCTTCGTGCCGAGCCCGGGGCAGATCACCGCCTTCCATCCGCCGGGTGGCCCGGGTGTGCGCGTGGATACGCACATCTACGCCGGGTACCGCGTGCCGTCGAACTACGACTCGATGATCGGCAAGCTGATCGTGCACGGTCCGGACCGTGAGACCGCGATTGCGCGCATGCGCGTTGCGCTGAGCGAGATGGTGGTGGACGGGATCAAGACCAACGTGGCCCTGCAGCAGCGCATCATGCGCGACAAGGGCTTCCAGGCGGGTGGACAGAACATCCACTACCTGGAAAAGCGTCTGGCCGAGCGCAAGAACAAGTCGATTGCGTTGACCTGATCGCGCTGGGTAGTTGGATTGCGTGGAGCCGGGCAGAGCCCGGCTCCACGCGTTTTGGGGCTAGTCCCGTAGTGGGGTTGCCAGCAGGGGTTGCGCGCCGAGCGTGCCCAGCGCCTGGCGTGCGGCGCCCAGCTCCTCCAGCTGCAGTTCGCCCGGCGCCTTGCCGGTGACCTTGAACAGCACGTTGTTGCCGATCATCACCTGCGCTTCGTCCTGCAGCGAGAGCAGCCCGGTGGGGTGCGCATGCTTCTGTACCTGCAGGGTCACCACCGTTGAGGCGCCCTGCGGGCCATCGCCGGCGCCTGCCGCCGCGCTCACCGCGCGTCCCCGGTCGCCACTGGCCACCAGGAACGTCCGGCTGTAGACGACCTGCCCTTCCTGCAGGCCAGCCAGTTGCGCCGCGTCCACCGCCAGCGCCACGTACACGCGCCCCGCGTGCGGCGGAATGCGCGCCAGGCCGCGGTTGATCCGCGCCACTACCTGTTCGGAGTCGCGGAAGACCGGCTGCACGCTGCCGTACTGCAGGAAGTCATCCATGGACCGCCGGCGCCAGGTGAGGTAACTGCGGATCGCGGCGCGCTGCAGCTGGCTCAGGCGCAGCCGATCGTTCTGGGCCACCGCGCTTTCGTACACCTGCGCGGCCTCCAGGCTGGGCATGCCGCGGTACTCCACGTTGAACTCGGCCTGGGTCATGAACCGGTTTTCTTCCTTTGGGATGGCCTGGCGCATGTCGACGATGTGGTGCGCGGGCTGGCCACGACGATGCAGGCGCGCAGCGCCGATGCCGCGCGGCAGGTAGACCGAAATACGCCGGGTGTGCTCGTCCACCTCGCGGATCCGCACCCGGAAGTAGCGCTCCCGGTAGCGCACGAAGTGGCGCAGGCGACCGCCCTTGAGGCTGATGTACCAGCCGGGGCGGCCGATGTCCGGCTGGAGGCCGCGTGCGCGCGCCTGCTGCGCGTCGAGTGCGCGCCCGTAATGCGCCTCCAGCGTGCCGGACAGCTCCGTGGAGAACTCCGGCAGCAGCGCGGCGCAGGCCTCTCCCGGCGCGCGGCGGCAGCGCAGCGTGCGCACCGGCGTGGGCGCCTTTTCACGCAGGTGGTAAACGCCGTCGCGCTTGACCAGCTCAAGGGTGCCGATGCGCAGCGACAGTGCCTCGCCGAGCGTGGCGGCGTAGTAGCGGCCGTCCACGCAGACCGCGTTGCCGGCGCGCCCGCTGACGGCGTCGTTGTAGTACAGGATGCCCTCCGGGCCAAGCAGGTCCAGCCGCAGCGTGGCGTGGTCCAGTGGTCGCTGCGCTTTCAGCTGCGCTGCCACCGTGTCGAACAGGGGAATGGAGCTGTCGATGCGGGCAACGCGGGAGGTTGTGCCCTGCGGCGTCGTGACCCGCCTCCAGGTCCAGTCGCTGCTGTCGAACGCCACATCGACGTAGCCGGTGTCGTCCAGTACCTGCAGGCGTCCCTCGCTGATGCCCAGCGCACGCTCGCGGCCTTCGAACGGCACCAGGATGCGACCGTCGTGCAGTTCGGCGCTGGTCTGGCGGATGCCCACCTGGGGCGCGCGCGCGGGGCGAGGGTCCTCGACCGGGTCCGGATCCAGCCGGGCAGGGCCCGGCTCTACCAGGCCTCTTGCCCCACCGAGGGCAAGTGCGGCGTCGGTCAGTTCGGCGCGGTCCAATGGCTTGTGCTCGAGCGCGTCGGCGGTCAGGTCGAGCGCTTCTCCCGCCGTCTGCAGGGCGAACACCCCGCGCGCGCCTATGCCGGCCGCTTCGATGATGGTGGCGGCCGCATCGCCTGCCTGCAGCAGCGCACGCATGCCAGGACCCACGGGCGGCGCGCAGCGCACGCCTTCGTGGCGCTCCCAGGCGTTGCGGGCGTCGGTGAACAGTTCGCTGACCGGGCTGCGCAGGAGGCCCGCCACGGTGTGCAGTGCGCCCGGCATGCCGGAGGCGGGCGGTACGGGAATGCAGTTCGCCGACTGCAACGGATGGGCCGACACCGCAGGTGGGCGACCGGTTGTGGTCGGCATGCCGGTGGCATTGGTGATCGACAGCACCGCTGCCAATGCCTGCACCGGGGTTTCAACCCGACGAATGGCGCGGGTGTCCAGCGGATGGGGCGTCGGGGCGAAAACAGGGCGACCGGCATGGTGGCGACCGGTCGCGTGCCGGTGCTCGGCAGCGGAAGTGGGCATGGGCAGCTCGATGGAAGGGCGTGCCCGATGAAATCGAAGCCGCGCGCTTCTGTCCAAGCGACGCTGCCTACCTCAATCGCAGAATCGATAGATGCCGTGAATCATCGTGACGCAATCGGCACGATCAGCGCATGATCGGACCCGGCTGGCTGTGCCGGATCCGTATCGTCAGCGGGCGGCGTCGGCCGCAGTGACCTCGGCCGCGGTGACCTGGGTGTCCTTGACCGGTGCCACGCCGAGCGACGAGGTCGGGTCGACGATCACCATGGTTTCGGTGGAGCCGTCCGGCCAGACCACCTGGAAGGTGCTGCCGGCCGGCAGCGAGGCGAACGGCATGCCGCTCTGCGCGCGGTACACCGCCGCGACCTGGCTGGCACCGGCCCGGCGCACGTCTTCCTGCGCCTTCACCGAGGTGAGCGTTACCTTGGACAACTTCCGGTAGCGGTCATCGTAGGTATCGATCATCACCAGCCCGACCGCACCGGCCGAGTAGGCCACGAACAGCGCCACCCAGAACCAGAATTTTGCACCATGCAGGAATCGACGGTAATTCATGCGCGGCCACTCCGCTTGATCAACTGTTCAACCAACGTCTTCATTTTTCCCGCACCTTGCCGCGATACCGCGGCGTCATACACGAATGTGGAAAAGTCCTGCCCACCGTCCTGCGAACAGATCCCTCCATTCGCACAGAAATTGTTCATCAGCACACTGTCCGGCCCGCAGGCCATGCCCAATTCGCACGCGGCAAGACGCCACGCCAGTTCGCTGAACTGATCGCCCGCCACCAGGCCCTGCAGCGCGGCGTCGCCACTGGCGCGCTGGCCCATGGCCGTGGAAATGGCCATGTACGCTTCCGGATCGCGCGATTCCATCACCCGCTCGACCAGGTTGCGGCGGTATTCGGGACCGTCCTTCAACGGCTGGCCGTCGGCGAACAGCGCCGCTTCGGCGGCCAGGTTGCCGGCGCGTGCGGCCAGCGTGCGCTGGGTCAGGATCAGGCTGCGCCCCAGCCCGTCGCTGGACACGAACCCGGCACAGCGCCGTGCGACGCGTTCGCGTGCCTGCACCATCGGTGCCGACGCGCTCATGCCCATGCCGGTCAGCAGGGTATTGTCGAGCTGGTAGCCGCCCGGATCCATCGCATAGATGGCGCAGTAGTCGTACACGCGGCTGACCATCCAGCCGGCCTCGGCATTGCCGTTGCCCGCCTGCAGGCGCAGGCGCTGCGCATAGGCGAACAGGTCGGTGTCGCCTTCGATATCGGCGCGGATGTCCAGCGGCAATCCCGACGGCACCGCAGCGCTGCGTTCGCTGGCCAGCAACTGGCGCGCCAGCTGCCGGGCCTGCAGCGGCATCGTCGCGCCACTGGCGGCCGGCACTTCATCCGCCGCCGTGGCCGGCGCGTCCAGATGCAGCGCACGGCCGCCCGCGCGATACCCCACCACGCCCAGCAAGGCCAGGGCCGGTACCACCAGCAGCCAGGTTTTGAGGGTGGGCACGAGGGCCATTCAGGGGAACCGGTTCGCGGAACACACGCCGCAGGCTGCGGAGTTTAGCAATGACGCTTCCCGCTGTCTGAACACGGCATCCCATTGATTCTCAAGCCGGCGGGAGACCGAAGCTGCCGTCGCCCGGCGCAATGGTCTAGCATTCACCGTTTTCCGCAGGTTGTTACCGACATGCCGTTCCTGGAACTCACCCTCCATTGCACCGAAGCCACCCAGCCCCGCTACGAGAACGCGCTGGACGACGTCGGCGCGCTGGCGGTGACCCTGCTCGACGCCGATGCCGATACCAGCAACGAGCGCGCCATCCTGGAGCCCGGCGTGGGCGAAACGCCGCTGTGGAACGACCTGGTGCTGAGCGCCCTGTTTCCGTCCGACACCAATGCGCTGGCGCTGCTGGCCGCACTGGAAGCGTTCGACCCGGGCCTGGAATGGAATACCGCCAGTTTCCGCGCGGTGCAGGACGAGGACTGGGAACGTGCCTGGCTCGACCAGTTCCAGCCGATGGCGTTCGGCGAGCGCACCTGGATCGTGCCGTGGAACCATGAACTGCCGGACGCCGCGCAGGCTGCCGACGCGGCCGTGGTGCGCCTGGACCCGGGCCTGGCGTTCGGTTCGGGCACGCACCCCACCACCGCGCTGTGCCTGCGCTGGCTGGACGGTCTGGCCGCCGAGGGCGCGCTGGCCGGGCAGACCGTGCTGGACTTCGGCTGCGGCTCGGGAATCCTGGCGCTGGCCGCACTCAAGCTCGGCGCCGCCCGCGCGGTGGGCGTGGACAATGACCCGCAGGCGGTGATCGCGACCGGCGACAATGCCGAACGCAACGGCCTGCAGGACCAGGTGCAGGTCTTCCTGCCCTCCGACGAACCCCAGGCGACCTACCCGGTGGTGGTGGCGAACATCCTGGCCTCGGCACTGGACGCGCTGGCCGACGTGCTGGCCGCGCGCGTGGCACCGGCTGGCCGGATCGCGCTGTCGGGCATCCTGCACGGACAGGAAGACGAACTGCTGGTGCGTTATGCGCCGTGGTTCGAGCAGCTTGAAGTGGCCCAGGACGGCGACTGGATGCGCATCACCGGCGTCCGTCGTGCTTGAATGAGGCACCTTCGCCCGGCGCTGACCCGATGACCGAGTCCACCCCGCCCCCGCGCCGCCCGCTGGCCACGTTCCTGCGTGCATCATCCGGTGCACCTGCGGATGACGCCCCGGTGCCGCCGACGGATGTCGATGGGACGACAGTGGACAAGGAACGGGACACGGAAATGGACAGCGCGTCGGACAACCCGGTCAGCGCAAGCGACCACGAGGACATCGCTGCGCAGGATGCAGCTAGCGAACCGGAGGTCGCCGAACCGGTCTCCGTCGACAGCGCGGACGACAGGGTCGCGCACGACCCTGCAGGTGATGAGGCGTTCAGGCGCCTGGCGGAGCAGCCCGAAGCGGAGGCGGCACCCGCCGCGCCCAGCTTCATGCGCGCACCCGAAGCGCCGCTGCCCACCCCGCGCTGGCAGTGGGGGCTGGTGGCGGGCCTGGTGGTGGTGCTGGCGCTGCAGATTGCCGTGGCCGACCGCGCGCGGCTGGCCGCCGACGCCGGCAGCCGCCCGTGGATCGCCGGGCTGTGCAGCGTGCTGCGCTGCAGCCTGCCGGCGTGGCAAGAACCCACCGCCTTCAGCATGATCGGCCGCGACGTGCGCCCGGTGCCAGGCCAGCCCGGGGCCCTGCAGGTGCAGGCCAGCTTCCGCAACGATGCGCGCTGGGCACAGGGCTGGCCGTCGCTGCGGCTGTCGCTGTCCGACGCCGACGGCCGCGTGATCGGCACCCGCGTGTTCGCCCCGCACGACTACCTGGACCCCGCAACGGACGCCGCAGCGGTGCTGGAACCGGGCCAGAGCGCGCAGATCGCGTTTCGGGTGCGCGAGCCGGCCGCCTCCACCGTCGCATTCACCTTCGAATTCCTGTAACCCGGCATCCTGTCGGCGAGCGTGGCGGGGCGGCGGCGCACGCGCTAGACTGACCCCCTCCAAATTTTCCGCCAGGGTTGTGGTCCGCCCTGGCTTCGCACCGGGATCCTTCTTGAACGCAGTCCTTTCTCGTCCTGACAATAGTCGTGGCGCGCCGAAGCCGCCGCTGCGCGAGCACGTGGCCCAGTCGGTGCGTCGCTACCTGCGCGACCTGGATGGCTGCGACGCGGATGACGTGTACGAAATCGTGCTGCGCGAGATGGAAATCCCGTTGTTCGTGGAGGTGCTCAACCACTGCGAAGGCAACCAGAGCCGTGCGGCGTCGATGCTGGGCATCCACCGCGCCACCCTGCGCAAGAAGCTGAAGGAATACGGCATCGCCACGTAATGCCCGGGGGTGGTCGGGACGGCCTACAATATGGGCCCGCTCCGCTTCGATCTCCTGCCCCCATGAGTTCCGATCTGCTGCCCGTGCGCCGGGCCCTGCTTTCCGTTTCCGACAAGACCGGCCTGCTTGACCTGGCCCGTGCGCTGGTTGCGCGCAACGTCGAACTGCTTTCCACCGGCGGCACCGCCAAGGCGATCCGCGACGCGGGCTTGCCGGTCAAGGACGTGGCCGACGTCACCGGCTTCCCGGAAATGATGGACGGCCGGGTCAAGACCCTGCACCCGCTGGTACACGGTGGCCTGCTCGGCCGCGCCGGCCAGGACGAAGCGGTGATGGCCGAACACGGCATCGCGCCGATCGACCTGCTGGTGCTGAACCTGTATCCGTTCGAGAGCGTCACCGCCAACGCGGACTGCTCGCTGGCCGATGCGGTGGAGAACATCGACATCGGCGGCCCGGCCATGCTGCGTTCGGCCGCCAAGAACTTCGCGCGCGTCGCGGTAGCCACCGACCCGTCGCAGTATGCGGAACTGCTGGCCGAGCTCGATGCGAATGATGGCAAGCTCTCGGCCGCCAAGCGCTTCGCGTTCTCGGTAGCCGCGTTCAACCGCGTGGCCCAGTACGACGCGGCGATCAGCAATTACCTGTCGGCCGTCACCGCGACCGACGCGGCCGTGCCGCTGCGCACCGAGTTCCCGGCGCAGATGAACTCCAGCTTCGTGAAGGTCATGGACCTGCGCTACGGCGAAAACCCGCATCAGACCGGCGCGTTCTACCGGGACCTGTACCCGGTGCCGGGCACGCTGGCCACGTTCCAGCAGCTGCAGGGCAAGGAACTGAGCTACAACAACCTGGCCGACGCCGACGCGGCGTGGGAATGCGTGCGGCAGTTCGACGCGCCGGCCTGCGTCATCGTCAAGCACGCCAACCCGTGCGGCGTGGCCGTGGGCGCCGGCAACGGCGATGCCTATGAACTGGCCTATGCGACCGACCCGACCAGCGCGTTCGGCGGCATCATCGCCTTCAACAAGCCGCTGGATGCAGCCACGGCCAAGGTGATCCTGGACCGCCAGTTCGTTGAAGTGCTGATCGCGCCGGACTACGAGCCGGCCGCACTGGAATACGCGCAGAAGAAGGCCAACGTGCGCGTGCTGCGCATTCCGCACGGCGACGGCCGCAACAACTACGACACCAAGCGCATCGGTTCGGGCCTGCTGGTGCAGAGCGCCGACAACCGCGGCATGAGCCGCGACGAGCTCACCGTGGTCAGCAAGGTGGCGCCGACCGACAAGCAGTTCGCTGACCTGCTGTTCGCCTGGAACGTGGCCAAGTTCGTGAAGTCCAATGCCATCGTGTACGCAAAGGACAACCGCACCATCGGCGTTGGTGCCGGCCAGATGAGCCGCGTGTACTCGGCGCGCATCGCCGGCATCAAGGCGGCCGATGCGAACCTGGTGGTGGAAGGTTCGGTGATGGCGTCGGATGCCTTCTTCCCGTTCCGCGACGGCATCGACGCTGCTGCCGCAGCCGGCATCAAGGCGGTGATCCAGCCGGGCGGTTCGATGCGCGACGCCGAAGTCATCGCGGCAGCCGACGAACACGGGCTGGCGATGGTGTTCACCGGCGTGCGCCACTTCCGTCATTGATTCTCCCCCTTCTGCTGCGAGAACTGCCTTGAAAATCCTCGTCATCGGCTCCGGCGGCCGTGAACATGCATTGGCCTGGAAGCTGGCCCAGTCTCCCCGTGTCAGTGAAGTGCTGGTGGCGCCTGGCAATGCGGGCACCGCGAACGAACCCAAGTGCCGCAACATCGCGATCAAGGTCACCGATCTGGATGGCCTGCTCGAGCTGGTGAAAGCAGAAGGCATTGAACTGACCGTGGTAGGTCCGGAAGTACCGCTGGTGGCGGGCGTGGTGGATCGCTTCCGCGCTGCCGGGCACCGCATCTTCGGGCCGACCGCCGCCGCCGCGCAGCTGGAGGGCAGCAAGGCCTACGCCAAGGACTTCCTGGCCCGGCACAACATCCCCACCGCGTTCTATGCGGTGCACACCGAGGTGGACGCGGCGCTGGCCTACCTCCGCGAAAAGGGCGCGCCGATCGTGGTCAAGGCCGATGGCCTAGCCGCCGGCAAGGGCGTGATCGTGGCGATGACCCAGCAGGAAGCCGAAGACGCGGTGCGCGACATGCTGTCGGGCAACGCTTTCGGCGACGCCGGCGCACGCGTGGTGATCGAGGAATTCCTCGAGGGCGAGGAAGCCAGCTTCATCTCGATGGTCGATGGCACCACCGCGCTGCCGATGGCGACCTCGCAGGATCACAAGCGCGTCGGCAATGGCGACACCGGCCCCAACACCGGCGGCATGGGCGCGTACTCGCCGGCACCGGTGGTGACCGACGAGGTGCATGCGCGCGTGATGCGCGAGGTGGTCAATCCCACCGTGCAGGGCATGATCGCCGATGGCATTCCGTTTACCGGGTTCCTCTATGCGGGCCTGATGATCGACGCCAGCGGCGCGCCGAAGGTCATCGAGTTCAACGTGCGCTTCGGCGACCCGGAAACCCAGCCGGTGATGCTGCGCCTGCAGTCGGACCTGGTGGAACTGGTCGAAGCGGCCATCGACGTGCGCCTGCATGAGGTGGAAGCGCAGTGGGACGCGCGCCCGTCGCTGGGCGTGGTGATGGCGGCCTCGCCCTACCCCGAAGCGCCGATCACCGGCGATGTCATCCACGGGTTGGACCAGGTCCCGTCCACCGCCAAGGTGTTCCATGCCGGCACCACGCTGGATGCGCAGGGCCAGGTGCTCAGCGCCGGCGGCCGCGTGCTGTGCGTGGCGGCGCTGGGCGACAGCGTGGGCGATGCACAGGCCAATGCGTATGCAGGCGTGGCGAAGATCACGTGGGACCACGAGTTCCATCGCGATGACATCGGCTGGCGTGCAATTGCGCGCGAGCAGGCCTGACCCTGCGATCGAACAGACAACAAAAAACCCGGCATTGCCGGGTTTTCTGTTTCGTGCGTTGAACCTGCATCAGGCAGTAAACAGCGCCTTCATCTTTTTCAGCGCGTTCGCTTCCACCTGGCGGATGCGTTCGGCGGAAACGCCGTACTCGTCGGCCAGTTCCTGCAGGGTGACCTTGCTGTCGGCGTCCAGCCAGCGGCGACGGATGATGTCGCGCGAGCGGGCGTCGAGCTCGGCCATGCCTTCGCGCAGCAGCTGCAGCTGGTTGTCTTCGCTGTCGGCACGCTCATAGGCCATCGACGGGTCTTCGTCGTTGGCGACCAGGAACGCGGCCGGCGACGGCGGCGCGTGGTCGTTGTCTTCGTCGGTCGGCGCGTCGAAACCGATATCGCGGCCGGACAGGCGCGATTCCATTTCGAGCACTTCGCGCTCGGACACGTTGAGGTCCTTGGCCACGGCGGTGACTTCAGCCGCGTTCATCCAGCCCAGGCGGGTCTTGGACTTGCGCAGGTTGAAGAACAGCTTGCGCTGCGCCTTGGTCGTGGCGACCTTGACGATGCGCCAGTTCTTCAGGATGAACTCGTGCATTTCGGCACGGATCCAGTGCACGGCGAACGACACCAGGCGAACGCCCATGTCCGGGTCGAAGCGCTTCACCGCCTTCATCAGGCCGATGTTGCCTTCCTGGATCAGGTCGCCCAGTGCAAGGCCGTAGCCGTTGTAGCCACGGGCCACGTGCACCACGAAGCGCAGGTGGGAATGGACCAGCTCGCGCGCGGCGTCCAGGTCCTGTTCGTCGCGGAAGCGGCGGGCCAGGTCCTGCTCGTCATCGACCGTCAACACCGGGATCTGGTGCACGGCGCCGATGTAGGCGTCCAGCGAACCGAGCGCACTGGGAATCGGAAGATTGTTTGCCACAAGGGCAGTAGACATGTTCTGGCTCATAGGTTGGCATTTTAGCAGTCACGGAATTGGACTGCTAAGGGGTGGAAAAGTTCCAGCGTCTCACTGATGAAACGATGGATCGGATCACCCCTCTAACCTACAGGGAAATGGTGACACTGGCGAGTGGTCAGGTGTCGCCAACATTTCCTTTGTATTCAATGATATAGGGCCAAATACGTCATCACGGCGTGGTTTGGGCCGCACAATCCCACGTCCCGCTGCCCGTTCAGCTTGAAAACGTTGCCACCGGTTCAGCCCTGGACCCTCAGTAATACCCCGAAAGGTTCAGGAAGAAGCCCTTGCTCTCATACCGCAGCTCGGTCAGGTCATCACTGAACTCCGTGAAGTTGTACCCGGCTCCAACCTTGAAGTTCTGCCCCACCTGCCGGTCCACCCCCACCAGCCAGCCCTTCCTGTCGCCCCCCTCGCGCACGTCCAGCCAGCGGTACTCGCCCATCGCCTCCCACTGCGCGAACAACCGGTAGCGCAGCTGCAGGGCCGAGAAGTTGACCCGACTGTCCAGCCACGCGCCCTCGCCACGCCCGGTACGATAGTCGCCCCAGCGACCGGCCAGCTTGGCCGCCAGCTCCCAGCGGTCGGTCAGCTGCATCACCCCTTCAAACGACACGATCCGCGACTTCTGGTCGTACACGTTGCCGCCTTCCTGGCCCAGCGACGCCACGTCATACAGATAGGTGTACTTGCCGAACGCCGCCCAGCGCGTGTTGTCGTGCGGGCGCCACGCAAAGCCCAGGTTGGACTCGACCAGTTTCGCGTCGGCCAGCGGGTTGCGCGCATCGTCGGTGTCGGCATAGTTGGCGCGCAGGGCGATGCGCCAGTCTTCGTTGACCTTGTACAGCAGCCGGTTGGTGGTCACCCACTGGCGGCGCTCTTCGGCGCCTTCATCGCGGCGATACTCCAGCTTGCTGGTCCACTGCGTGTTGGCGTCGGTACGCCCGCCGTTGACGCTGTACGCGCGGCGGTCGACCCGGCCGGTGGTGGCGTCCAGGTTGCCATCCATCACGCTGAAGCCCAGCGTCCAGCCCTGCGACGGATAGAAATCCATGCCGAAGGTGTTGACCAGCCCCGCACTCTCGTCACGGCGGTCCTTGAGGTACTGGCTTTCGTTGAACACGTTGACCTGGTTGCTCAGCCGCCAGCGCTGGCCCAGCGTCCACCCCGACTGCAGCCCGGTGTCGTTGTACAGCGGGTCGGTAGTGGTCCGGTCGGTGCTGTAGGTGTAGTTGCCGTAGAAGCTGTGCTCGGGCGTCATCCAGTATTCGCCTTCGAGCTTGGCGCCTTCGCCGCGGCTGCCGCTGCTGACTTCCGCACCCAGGCTGGAGCGGTTTCCGAACAGGTAGCGCGCGCCCAGCGTGGCCAGGTTGTTGTCTTCATAGGCGCCGCCGTCGTCGTCCACGGTCAGCTGCCCTACCCCGTACAGCTCCCACTTGGCGCCCAGGCGCTGCCGGTAGCTCAACGCCGCCAGCGTACCGGCCACATCGACGCCGGCATTTTCCTCCTGCACCCGACGCAACTCGGCGCCGAGCTGGCCGTCGTTGCCCAGCCGCCAGTCCAGCGTCAGCTGCGACTGCTCCACCGCCACCTCGCCCCGCTCGGCACGGCTGTAGCGGCCGTACAGGCTGAGGTTGTCGGTGAAGTAGCCAAGGAACTCCGCCCCGTACTCTTCCAGCGCCAGCCCGCTGTCCATGCGCGAGACCGAGAACCCCGCATCGACGTCGCGCCACCACCCGCCCATGCTCCAGTCCTGTTCTGTCCAGCCCAGTTCGCGCAGGTTGGCACGCGCTTCCACCGCACGCGCGTCGCCCTTGCGGTCGGGACTGACCGGGTTGCGCTGGATGAAGCTCAGGCCGCCGTTGTCCGAGTAGAAGATCGGCGCGGCCGTGGCTTCGGTGCGGGTCTGTTCCAGCTTC
Source organism: Stenotrophomonas sp. VV52 (assembly GCF_002893095.1). Taxonomy (GTDB): domain Bacteria; phylum Pseudomonadota; class Gammaproteobacteria; order Xanthomonadales; family Xanthomonadaceae; genus Stenotrophomonas; species Stenotrophomonas aracearum. The sequence continues at coordinate 170,255 of NZ_PKQQ01000006.1, forward strand.
AGGTAGGTGCCGCGCCCGGCCTGCAGGGTCAGGTCGGCGCCCATCAGGCTGTAGTCGTCGCCACTGCGGTTCTCGTCGACGTACGTGCCACCCAGCGCGACGTGATCGCCGAACCATTGCTTGCCGCGCACGCCTGCGCTGACGTCGTCGGTACTGAAGCCAAGCGGGATGTACTCGTAGTCCACCAGCAGCAGCTGGTCATAGCCGTCCAGCGGGGTGTCGCGGGTCAACGTGCGCACGTTCTCGCGGGTGATCTGCGCCAGCTCGCGGGTCAGGAACAGGCGGCCCTGGATCTCGTTGATCTCGTAATCCACGCCACGGGTCAGGTTGGTGCGCACCTCGGTACGCCCCGTGGTGCGGTCGCGTACTTCCAGCACCACCTGCTCCGATCCGGGCAGCAGGTCGGTATGGCGCAGGTAGTAAAGGCTCCCGCCGGTGCCGAGGAATTCGCTGTGGCCCAGTGCGGACTGCGCCTCGGAACCGAACGCCTTCAGCAGCGAGCGCGGATCGCCCAGCGGGGTGGTGGCGCGCGAGCGCCAGCTCACGGCCGCACCGTACAGCGAACGCACGTACTGCCCATATTCGGTGCCGGTGAAGCCGGTGGCGAAGTTGCCCCACAGCGCCTGGTTCTGGTCCCAGTCCACGCGCACGTACAACCGGCCCTGGGTGTCCACGTCGCGGTAAGTAGTCGAATCATCGCCGTACACCGGGTAGTACTGGTCCGGATCGAGGCGGCGGAACACATCGCGCGCGTCGGCATCCAGGAAGCCGTCGAACAGGCGCTTCAGCTCCTGGTCGTAGGTGTCTGCCTGTGCGGTGACCAGGTACTTCCCGCGATACTTGCTCTTCAGGTAGAACGCCAGCCGGCCCTCGCTGAGGAAGCTGTCGTCCTGGTCGCGATCGGCCGCGAGCGGGTCGAGGTTGCCGCTGGCGGTGTTGCTGGACAGCGTCACGTCGGCCAGCGCCACCAGGAAGCGGTAGCTGCCGGTCACGTCCACGTCCAGGGTGCGGGTCAGGGTCGGCGCGTCCAAGGCCTCCACCTGCACGCTGTAACGGTGCTGGCCGATCGGCTCCAGGAACTCGGCGGCGAACTTCTGCTCCAGGTCCACCGGGAAGCTCTGCCCGTTGATCATCACCCGCGCGTTCGGGCTAAGGCCACGCCCGTAGATGCGCACGCGCGAACCGTAGATCGGGATGTTCTGCTGGCGCAGCGCGTTCTGACCGTAGATTGCGTTGCTGAGCTGCTGCGCCTGCGCGTCATCGCCACTGAGCACGCGGCCCAGCGAACGCTGCACGTCGTCGCGCACCAGTTGGGTGCCGCGCTCGTAATCGGTGGGCAGCACCAGCTGGAAGCGCTGCACGCTGGTTTCGTCGAAGGAACCGTCGCGGCCGTAGGCGCGGGCGATGTACTGCAGGTCGTCGCCCACACGCAGGTTGAGGTTGTCGGGCAGCTGGCCATCCCACTCGGTGTTGGCCACGTAGTCCACGGGCATGTCGATGCGCGCCAGCGGCGTGACCAGATCGGTATCGCTGCCGCGGTAGATCACCACTTCCAGCCGCTCGATGAACGACGAATAGTTGTTGTAACCATGGAAGCGCAGCGGCTTGGTCAACCGGCCGTTCTCGAACGGCGCCATCGAACCGGTCTGCACGTTGAGCACCGGCGCGGACAGGGCGGGGTCTTCGGTGGCCCACACCACCGCGCCGTCCGGCAGCTCGGTGGACGAGGCCGTGACCGAGCCGGGCGCCTCGGCGACCGGCGCGTCCGGCCCAACGGCGGGATGCAGCTGAAGCAGCAGGTCGTTGCCCTGCCGGCAGCCGTCCACGCCGCACAGCGTGGCGGGCACCTCGGGAGCGGGCTGGGGCTGCTGGACCTGGGCTTCGGCCTGGGCTGCCGGCAGCCAGAGGACCAGCAGGAGCATCAGGGCGCTGAGTGAGGTCTGGGTGGTCATGGTCATCTCCTCAGCGGTCCGCACGGGTGGCGGGGCGATCCGGTGCAGCGGGCTGCACCTGGACCTGCACGTGCGCGGCGACGTCCGCAGGCAGGCGCGGCAGCAGTGCGTTTCGCAGTGCCTCCGCGCGCTGTCCGGCAAGCGCGGGTGTCGCCTGCCCCTTCACGACGTTGACCCGTCCACCGCCTTGGGCCTGAAGCGTGCTTGCGGCATGCGCCAGCACCGCCTCGGCGGCTGCACCGAGCGTTGCCTGGCCGGGAACGAACAACGCTTCGCCGACCTCCAGCACCTGTTGAGGACGTTGCGGTGGCCCTTCGCCCAGCTGTCCGTCCGGCATGCCCACGCCGAAGTCGAAGCGCACCGGCAGCCCCGGGGTGATCCGGCGTACCAGCGGATTGCGCGTGGTGAAGCGCGCCTCGGCCGGCAACGTGGTCGGGTCGACCTTGAGGATGAAGTTGCGTCCGCGTGCCTGGCCACCATTGATGCCGACCAGGTGGTAGCGACCCCAGGCGTCGGTTTCGATCACGAGACCTTCCACCGACACGACGCGCACACCGGGTATGCCGCGTTCGCCGGGGTCCTGTGCGCCATTGCCGTTGCGGTCGTCGAACACGCTGCCAATGACCAGGCTTTCGTCCAGCAGCGGGTCGCCGATCACCTCGACATCGGCAGAGGCCACGTTGCTGATGGTCGTCCCCAGCACGTCGTTGGCAGTGATGCGGTTGGTGTGGATGCCCACGCCCACGCCGGCGCCGACGCGCAGGTAATACACCAGCGTGGCGCTGCCACCGGCCGGGATGTCCACCCCGTCGATGCGCAGCGGCGCAATGCCGCTGGCGCGGGCCGCGTTGTCGGCGTCCTGGACCTCGAGGCTGCCCGGGATGAAGGTGAAGCCGCTCGGCAGGGTGTCGTACAGGGTTGCGCCCAGCGCGTCGACGTCGCCCATGTTTTCCACGGTGACCACGTAGCGCACCACATCGCCCACCTGCACGCTGCGCTGGGTGGCCTGCTTGGTCAGCCGCAGCACGATCGTATCGGCGGTGACCACCACGTTGACCCAGCCTTCCACGCACACCGGCGTGGGCAACGAACGGTCGCAGATGTTGTAGCTGAAGTTGTCCAGCCCGCTGTAGCCGACGAAGGCGGTGTAGACGCAGTCGCCATTCGCGCAGGTGGCACCGCCGCTGGACGCGGCACGACCCAGGCGCATGGAGGCCGGATTGATGGTCGCCCCGCTGGTGGTCAGGTTGTCCAGCAACGGAACCGTGGTAGTGGTACCGCTGAGCACGGTGATGTTCTCATCCACCACGTCCACGTCGTTCGGGCCGGTCTGCACGGTCACCGTGGCGCTGCTGCAGTTCTCCGGCGTGGCTTCCGAGCAGACGCTGTAGGTGAAACTGTCCGTGCCACTGAAGTTGGTCATCGGGACATAGCGCAACCGGGCATTCGGAAGCACCGAGGCCGTTCCCATCGTGGGCGCGGCGCTGACGGTGACCACCACGTCGTCCGGATTGATCGGCGTGCCATTGGCAACGTCGTTGGCCAGCACCGGGACGTCCACCGCAACGCCTTGCGGCGTGGTCGCCTGGTCGTCGCTGGCTACCGGCATTGCGTTGGGTGCAGCGGCCAGCGTCACCGACAGCGTGCCGGTGTCGCACACGGTCGGCTGCGCTACCAGGCAGATCTGGTAGGTGGTGGTGTAGGTCGTTCCCGGGGTACCCGGCGCCACGGTCACGCTGCCGTCGGGCTGGATGGTCAGCGCCGGGGTGTTGACCGGGGTCAGCACCACGGAGGAGGGATCCACCGGCGCACCATCGAGCGTGTCGTTGTCCAGCACGTTGCCCAGGCCACTGCCGCCGCCCGGAGGTGCATCGGGCACGGTGTCGTCTGCCGCCACCACCACACCCGCATTGGCAAGGGTGACCGACACCGTGCCGACATCGCACACCGCCGGCTGCGTCACCAGGCAGATCTGGTAGGTGGTGGTGTAGGTGGTGCCAGGCGTACCGGCCGCCACATCCACGCGGCCATCGGGCTGGATGGTGATCGCCGCCGTGTTGGCCGGGGTCAGCACCACGGTGGTCGGATCGAGTGCCGCGTTGTTGTACGTGTCGTTGGTCAACACATTGGCTACACCGGTCGCACCGGTGACCGGTACGTTCGCCACGGTGTCATCGACCGCGTCGAGCAGGCCCGGCGTGCTGGCCAGGGTGACCGACACGGTGCCGATGTCGCATACCGCAGGTTGCGCCACCAGGCAGATGCGATAGGTCGTGGTGTAGGTCACGCCCGGCGTACCGGCCGCCACGTCCAGGCTGCCGTTGGGCTGGATGGTCAGTGCGGTGGTGTTGTTGGGGGTCAACTGCACCGTGGCCGGATCCAGCGCGGCGCCGTTGAAGGTGTCATTGGCCAGCACGTTCACCACACCGAGCGCACCGGTGGCCGGCACGTTGGTGAGGGTGTCATCCACCGCGTCCAGGGTGCTGGCAGTCACTGCAACGGCGACCGAGGCGGTATCGCACACATTGAGATTGGGTGCGGGCAGGCACGCCTGATAGGTGAAACTGTCGTTGCCGGTAAAGCCCGCATTGGGCGTGTAGCTGATGGTGTTGTCGCCGTTGACCAGGGCAACGCCATTGCTCGGCGGGGCCAGGACCGTGATCACCGGGTTGACGGGCAGCGTGTCGTTGGCAGCCACGTTGAGCACGGTCGTGCCAGCGCCAGCGGCCAGACTGTCATCGATGGCATCCGGACGCACCGCCACCAGTGCGGTCGCCTGGGCACAGTTGGTGGGCTGTGCGTTTTCACACACCTGGTACGCAAGGGTGGCCGCAGACGGCGGCGTCCCCGGCGCCACCGTGACCACGCCTGTCGACGCAATGCTGTAGCCCGCAACCGGCGTCACCAGCGTGGCGGTGACCGGCGTGGTCCCCGGCACGATCGGTGCACCGTTGAAGGTGTCGTTGAGCAGCACGCTGGGCGTGTTGCCACCGGCCGCAGGTGCAATGGGCGTGCCACTGAAGTCGTCGCCCACGGCGGCCAGCGACGTGGCGGTCACGGTCAGGCTGACCGACGCCGTGTCGCAGACACTGGCGCCCGGGGCAGGCAGGCACACCTGGTAGGTGAAGGTATCGCTGCCGCTGAAACCGGCATTCGGGGTGTAGCTGATGGTGTTGTCGCCGTTGACCACGACGGTGCCGTTGGTCGGCGCCGCCGGAACGGTGATGACCGGGTTGAGCGGCAGCGTGTCGTTGGCGGTGACGTTGAGCACCGTGGTGGCGCCTGCACCGGCCGACAGCGTGTCATCGGCAGCGACCGGACTCACCGCGACCACCGCGGCGGCCTGCGCGCAGTTGGTCGGCACGGCGGTCTCGCACACTTGGTAGCCCAGGGTGGTGGCCGCCGGCGTGGTACCCGGCGCAACCGTCACCACGCCGTTGGCGCCCATGCCGTAGCCCGCGACCGGCGCGAGCAGCGTGGCGGTCACCGGCGTCGTGCCCGGCACGATCGGTGCACCGTTGAAGGTGTCGTTGAGCAGCACGCTGGCGGTAGTGCCGCCCGTGGACGGTGCAATCGGGGCAGCGGTGAAGTCGTCGTTGGTCGCGGCGACACTGGTGGCCGCAATGGTGAGGGTCACGGTCGCGGTATCGCACACAGCGGCGGCAGGCGCCGGCAGGCAGGCCTGGTAGGTGAAGCTGTCCGGACCGGTGTAGCCGGCGTTGGGGGTGTAGCTGATGGTGCCGTCGGGGTTGAACACGGCCGTGCCGTTGGTCGGCGCGACCGGGAGGCTCAGGGTCGGCGTGGCCGGCAGGGTGTCGTTGCTGGTGACGCTGAGCACGGTGGTGGCACCGGCCGCGGCGTTCAGCGTGTCATCGACGACCACCGGGCTGACCGCAACCACCGCGGTGGACTGCGCGCAGTTGGTCGGCACGGCGACTTCGCAGACCTGGTAGTTGAGCGTGGTTGCGGCCGGGGAAGTACCGGCTGCAACCGTGACCACACCATCGGGGGCGATGCTGTAGCCCGCGACCGGCGTGACCAGGGACGCCGCCACCGGCGTGGTGCCCGGCACGATCGGCGCACCGTTGAAGGTGTCGTTGAGCAGGACGCTGGCGGTGCTGCCACCGCTGGCCGGCGCAATCGGCGCGGCGGTGAAGTCGTCGGCGGTGGCGGCCAGCGTGGTGGCGCTGACGGTGATGGTCAGCGTGGCGGTATCGCACACTGCGGCACCCGGCGCCGGCAGGCAGACCTGGTAGGTGAGCGTGTCCGGACCGGTGTAGCCCGGCGTGGGGGTGTAGCTGATCGTGCCGTCGGGGTTGGCCACGGCACTGCCGTTGCCAGGCGCCACGCTGACGGTGACGGTCGGATTGGTCGGCACGGTGTCGTTGGCCAGTACGTTGAACACCGTCGTGGTACCGGTGGTGGCCGGCAAGGCATCGTCGGCTGCATCGGGACTGACCGCAACGACCACGCTGGACCCGGCACAGTTGGTGGGCACCGCGTTCTCGCAGACCTGGTAGTTCAGCGTGACTGCAGCGGGTACGGTGCCGGGCGCGACGGTGATCACGCCGTTGGCGTCCATGCTGTAGCCGGTCACCGGGGTGAGCAGGGTCGCGCTCACGGCGGTGGTGCCGGGCACGATGGGAGCACCGTTGAAGGTGTCGTTGAGCAGCACGCTGGCGGTGGTGCCACCGGCGGCCGGTGCAACGGGCGTGCCGGTGAAGTCGTCAGCGGTCGCCGTGATGCTGCTGGTCCCTACCGTCACGTTGACCGTGGCGGTGTCGCACACTGCGGCACCGGGCGCCGGCAGGCACAGCTGATAGGTGAAGGTGTCCGGACCGGTGAAACCGGTAGTGGGCGTATAGCTGATAGTGCCGTCGCCGTTGACGGTGGTGGACCCGTTGGTGGGCGCCACCGCAACCGTGACCGTCGGATTGACCGGTGCGGTGTCATTGGCCAGCACGTTCAGTACGGTGGTGGTGCCGGCAGTGGCGGGCAAAGCGTCGGCCACTGCATCCGGGCTGACCGCGACCACGGCGGTGGCACCGGCACAGTTGGTCGGGACTGCGTTTTCGCAAACCTGGTAGTTCAGGGTGACCGCAGCGGGCGTGGTGCCGGCCGCCACGGTGATCACACCGTTGGGCGCCATGCTGTAGCCGGTGACCGGCGTGGACAGGGTTGCAGTAACGGGCGTGGTGCCAGGCACGATGGGCGCACCGCTGAAGCTGTCGTTGAGCAGCACGCTGGGGGTGCTGCCACCCGTGGCGGGCGCGATCGGCGTGGCGGTGAAGTCATCGTTGCTGGCGGTCAGGGTGGTGGCGCTGACGGTCACCGCGACAGTGGCGGTGTCGCAGACCCCGGCCCCCGGCACCGGCAGGCACAGCTGGTAGGTAAAGGAGTCCGCACCGGTGTAAGCACCGTTCGGCGTGTAGCCGATGCTGCCGTCGCCATTGGCCACGGCGGTGCCGTTGGCCGGTGCGCCGACAATGCTCACCACCGGATTGAGCGGCGCCGCGTCATTGGCCAGCACGTTGAGCACGGTGCTGGTGCCAGCGGTGGCCGGCAGCGCGTCATCGACTGCATCCGGGCTGACCGCGACCACCGCCGTCGCAGCAGCACAGTTGGTCGGCAAAGCGGTTTCGCAGACCTGGTAACCCAGGGTCACCGCTGCAGGCGTGGTCCCGGCCGCCACGGTGATTACCCCGGTGGGGGCCATGGTGTAGCCGGGCACCGCATTGAGCAGCGTGGCGGTGACCGGCGTGGTGCCCGGCACGATGGCCGCACCGTTGAACGTGTCGTTGAGCAGCACGCTGGCGGTACTGCCACCGGCCGCCGGCGCGATCGGGGTGGCGGTGTAGTTGTCGTTGGCGGCGGTGAGCGTGGTGGCGCTGACCGTGATCGCCACCGTGGCGGTATCGCAGACGCTGCCATGCGGCGCCGGCAGGCACAGCTGGTAGGTCAGGGAGTCCGGGCCCACGAACGGGCCGGTGGGGGTGTAGCTGAGGCTGCCATCGGCGTTCACCACGGCGGTGCCGCCGACCGGGACCACGGTGATCGTGACCACCGGCGATACCGGCGCAAGGTCATTGGCCAGCACGTTGAGCACGGTGGTGGCCCCGGCGGTGGCCGGCAGCACGTCGTTGACCGCGTCCGGGCTCATCACCACCACCGCAGTTGCGGCGGCACAGTTGCTGGGCAACGCGGTTTCGCAGACCTGGTAGTTCAGCGCGACCGAGCCCGGCGGGGTGCCGGCAGCCACCGAGACCACGCCGTTGGCAGCCATGCTGTAACCCGACACCAGCGTGGTCAACGATGCCGTCACCGGCGTGGTGCCCGGGACGATCGCTGCACCATTGAAGGTGTCGTTGAGCAGCACGCTGGGCGTGCTTCCACCGGCGGGCGGGATCGGGCTGGCACTGTAATCGTCGTTGACCGCGACCAGTGCGGCGGCGGCGATGCTGATCGCCACCTGCGCGCTGTCGCAGACAGCGCCATCCGGTGCTGGCAGGCAGACCTGGTAGGTGAGCGTGTCCGCACCACTCTGCCCGGCGGTGGCGGTGTACTGCAGGGTGCCATCGGCCGCGAGCACGCCGGTGCCCTTGGTCGGGGCCAGAGTCACGGTGAAGGTGGCGCCGGCCGGCACGTTGTCGTTGGCGGCCAGATTGAAGCTGCCCGGCTGGGTCCCTGTGACCGCGACGCTGTCGTCCAGCGCATCCGGCGCGATCAGCACCTGCACCGCAGCGGTGTCGCAGTTGGTGGTGGAGCCCAGTTCGCACAGCTGGTAGGTGAGCGTAGTGGCGCCGGCCGGGGCGAAGCTGGCCACGTTGATCACACCGGCCGCATCCATGCTGAAGCCCGTCGGCGCGCCGACCAGGTTCACGGTGACCTGCAGTGGATTGGCCGCTGCACCGTTGAAGGTGTCGTTACCCAGCACGCTGGGCGTACTGCCACCGATGCCCGGCGCGAAGGCCGGTGTACGGAAGTTGTCGTCCAGCGCATCCAGGGTGTTGGCAATGACGGTGATGTTCACCGTGCCGGTAGCGCAGGTGCCGGCGTCAGGTGCGGGTAGGCAGACCTGGTACTGCAGCGTCTGCGCACCGGCGCCGGCCGGGGTGTAGACGAAGGTGCCATCGGCCTGCAGCACGAAGCTGCCCGCCGCCGGGGGCGTCAGCACGCTGTAGGTGGAACCGGCGGGCGCGTTGTCGTTGAGGCTGACATCGCCCGGCAGCGGCTGGCCGGCCGGGGTGGTGTAGGTGTCATTGGCGGCCGCGGGCGCGATCAGCAATGCCACCTGCGCGGTGTCGCAGTTGCTGGTGGTACCCGCTTCGCACAGTTCATAGGTGAGACTCACCGCGCCTGCAGCGGCACCTGCAGGTACGTTGATCACGCCAGCACTGGTGATGGTGTAGCCCGGCGGCGGTGCATTGACCAGGCTCAGCGTGACCTGGGCGGCGGCGGCAGGCGCGCCGTTGTACAGGTCATTGCCCAGCACCGACGGCGTGCTGCCGCCGGTGACCGGCGAGATCGCGGGGGCGGTGAACGGGTCGTCCACCGCGTCGACCGTGTTGGCCGCAATCACCAGCGTGGCGGTGGTGGATGCGCATACCGCCGAGTTCGGCGCAGGCAGGCAGACCTGGTAGGTGAAGCTGTTGCTGCCGGTGCTGCCAGCGGGCGAGGTGTAGGTAAAGGTGCCGTCGTCGTTGAACACCAGCGTGCCCACGGTCGGCTGGGTGAGCGCGGCGAACACCGCGCCGGCCGGCGGCGCATCGTTGGTGCCAACGTTGCCGTTGACCGCCTGCCCGGACTGCACATTGAACGTATCCGGTTGCGCCGGCGGGCTGACCAGCACCTGCACATTGGCGGTGCTGCAGTTGGCCGGCACCGCGTTTTCGCACAGCTGGTAGCTGAGCGCGGTGGCACCGGCGGGCACGCCAGCCGCCACCGTGATCACACCGGTGGACGCATCCAGCGTGTACCCGGCCACGCCGCCCTGCAGGGTGGCGGTGACGGTGCCCGGGGTGACCACGACGCCGTTGAGCGTGTCGTTGCCAAGCACGCTCGGCGTGCTGCCGCCGGTCAGCGCCGACACCGGCGTCGGGAACAGGTCATCGTTGGCCATCAGCGCATTCGCGCCCAAGGTCACCGTTACGAGCGCGGTGTCGCAGACCCCGGCGGGACTAGGCAGGCACACCTGGTATCCAAACGTGTCGGTTCCGGTGGCACCGGCAGCGGGCGTGTAGGTGAAGGAACCCTCCGCATTGACGGTGACGCTGCCCTTGGTCGGCGCAGCACCGCTGGCGGTGAATGCCGAGCCGGCGGGGGTGTTGTCGTTGCTGCCGACGTTGCCCGACACCGGCTGCCCGGCGCCGGGCGTGGTGACGGCGTCGTCGACCGCATCCGGTGCCACCACCAGCTGCACGCTGGCGGTGTCGCACAGCGTGGGTGCGGCAGTCACGCAGATGCGGTAGGCCAGGCTGACCGGACCGGCCACGGCATTGGCCGGCACGCTGATGAGCCCCGCTGCATCCAGGGTGTAACCGGCCGGTGCCGTGATCAGGGTGGTGGTCAGATTGGCGGACGACACAGGGGTGGCGTTGAACGTGTCGTTGGCAAGTACGCTGGTGCTGGTAGTGCCACCTGACGCCGCCGGGATCGCCGGGGTGCTGAAGTCATCGTTGACGGCGTCGATGACGTTGGCGGTGAGGTTGACGGTGACCGTGGCGGTGTCGCACACGCTGCCATTGGGCGCGGGCAGGCACAGCTGGTAGGCGAACGTATCGGTTCCGGCGGCCCCCGCGTTGGCGGTGTAGGTGAATGCACCGGTGGACTGCAACACCACGCTGCCCTGGGTGGGGGCGGCGCCGGCCTGCGCGAAGGTGGCGCCGGCAACGGAGTTGTCGTTGCTGCTGACGTCCGCGTTGACGGCCTGGCCGGCCTGGACGGCAACGCTGTCGTCCACCGCGTTGGGGCTGACGATCAACGCGACGTTGGCACTGGCGCAGTTGCTCGGCGAGGCGGCCTCGCAGATCTGATAAGTGAGCGCGACCGGGCCGGCGGCGGCCGTGGCCGGCACGCTGATGGTGCCGTTGGCGTTGATCGCGTAGCCCGCAGGCGCCGTGGTCAGCGTCGCGACCACGGCTGCATCGGCGAATGCGGCACCGCCCAGAGTATCGTTGGCGAACACGCGCGGCGTGGTGCCACCGGCCCCCGGCGCCACCGGCGTGGCGCTGTAATCGTCGTTGTTGGCGACGATGGCGGCGGCCTGCACCGGAATGGTCGGCGTGGTCCCGGTGTTGTCGCCCGGGGTTGGATCGGTGGTGCCGGGCGGCGCGGTGATGGTGGCGGCATTGGCCGAGATCGTGGCCGGGGTCACGGTGGGTGCAGCGCCGTTGACCAGCACCACCAGGACCTCCCCTACGCCGACGTTGACACCGACGTTGATGCTGCCGGTGCCCGATGCGGCGCTGCACGTAGTGGCTGCCGATACCGGCGCGCAGGTCCAGGTGACGCCGGTGAGTTGCGTCGGCACCGAATCGGACAGGGTCGCGCCCACCGCCTGGGACGGTCCCGCATTGCGTACTTCGATACGGTATTGGACCGGCGCGCCAGCGGCGACCGGCACAGGCGTGGTGATGGTCTTGATCACGCTCAGTTGCGCGGTGGCGGCAAGCGTATTGCTGTCGCTGCTGCTGTTGTTGCCCGGGGTGGGGTCGGAGATGTCGGCCGGCGCGGTGACCGTGGCGCTGTTCACCAGCGGGTTGCGGTACGCCTGTGCGTGGACGCTGGCCGTGGCCAGGGTCATGAGCAGTGCGGCAAGGAAGCGGCGAACGCTGGCGGTCGACATGCAGGTATCCTCGATAGCACCGCGCAGGGGGCTCCCCACGCGCTACGCATTGCGACGTTGCTGTCGGCGCGCCACCGCGGCGGCGCGCCGGATGAAGACGACTAGTACGCGGCGGGGTCCGCGCTGAAGATCACCGGCACCGTGATCGTTGCCGTCCCCCCGTTGACCAGGTCCACGCAGCGCTCAACGTGGCCCCGGCCGGAAGGGTGTCGGCGACCTGCGCGGCGGTCACCGCATCGGGCCCCGCATTGCTGACGGTGATGACGTAGCTGGCCGCGCCGCCTGGCGTGTAGGTGCCGCTGCCATCGGACTTGGTGATCGAGAGATCGGCCTGTCGCGTGCGGTTGGTGATCCGGCAGACAACGTTGAGCGGCTGCGCGGACAACGCCGGCGAGGTGAAGGTGAAGTTCTGCCCGGTGCCGCTGGTCAGCGTGGTGCCCGCCTGGTCCTTGCATTCCCAGGTGCTGGCGTAGCGACTCAGTACGGTTGCGGTACCGGCGGTTTCGGCCAGCGTGTAGATCGTGCCGGGTGCGGTCACCACTGCCGTGGTCGCACCGTTGTTGCCGACGTTGGCAACGCTGACCAGGACGGTGGCGCCCTGCGCGACGCTGAGGTTGAACACCCCGGTGTCGGTGGTCGGCGCAAGTGTCTTGACCAGCTGCACGGTGGCCGCGCAACTCTGCGAGATGCTTTCCACGGTAAACACGGCTTGGCCGATGCGGATGCCGAGCAGGCCCAGCAGGTTGTCGACCACGCCCCCCAACACCGCCGACAGCACCGGCGCAACCACGGCAGTAACCACCGGACGCAGGGTCTGGAGCAGGCTGCCCACGACGGCGTTCACGATGTTGCCTACCGGCAGTGGCAGCACGATCAGGTTGTTGACCAGGCGCACCACCGGCGTACCGCTGGTGATCTGCAGTTCCAAAGAGTTGACCAGGGAGGTGACCAGCGCAGTGGCGCTTACGGTCCCGCTTGTGAGCGTGCGGGTCTGTTTGAATGGCCCGGTGAACACCACGGACTGCGTTGACGGTGTCGCGGTGGCGACCGCGCGCAGCGACACGGCAAGCGGTATGTCCACATCGGCCACCCTCAGGCCAGCAAGCAGGTTGACGCCCACCGTCACCGCCAGCGACGTTGCGGTGATCGGGGTGACGCTGGCCGGGGTCAGTACGGCGGTACGGTTGAAGAACACCGCGTCGGCGATGGTGCCGATGTACAGGTTGACCAGGCCCGGGCGCGCCTGCAGGGTGACGGCGTTGCTGGCCAGGTTGACGGCGTTGATGGTGCCTTCGGCACGTGCGATGTCGGCATACACCGAAAGGTGCAACAGCGAGGCGGTGATGTTGGTGCCGGCCAGCGAGACCAGGCCGCCGATGTTGAGCCCGTTGAGCGCGGACACGAGCGGCGCGAGGGTCAGGCCCTGGGCGACGTCGAAGTCGAGCTTCAGGCGGATCGCGGCGCTGTGGAAGCCGGTGCCGACCGGGCCGCAGTTGTAGGTGGGCGGTTCCACCACCTGTGCCCAGATGCGGACGTTGGCGAGGCCACCGAGTCCGAGCGGGGCAAGCTGCGCGGTAGTCAGGGTCACCGGCGTGGGCGTGGTCACCACGTTGCGGAAGTTGTACAGCTGCACGCCGCCGGTGATGAGGTCGAGCACGTCCAGGTTGACGTTGGCCAGCGATCCGGGCGGCAGGCTCACCTGCAGCAGGTCGGCGAGGCGGATATTGCCGGTGAGGCCACCGATGGAGGGGGTGAGCAGGTTCAGCGCATTGGCGGCAGCGGTCTGGCCGTCGGCCTGCAGCACCGAGACCAGCGCGGCCTGCAGCTGGGCCAGGGTGATGTTCGCATTGAGCACCTGACTTGGGTCACTTACGACAACTCCCCCATTAAGTTGGGTAAGTAACGCATTCAGATTTACATCGGCAGCGGCCAGGCTGTTCCAGTCGAGCGCTGTTAGATTGATATTCGTACCAGGCAGCAGCGTGGAAAACAGCAGATTCAGTACGGGGCTCTCCGCGCTGCTTACCTGGACCAGCCGCGGGCCGGCCGAAACGCAGGCGCCGTTGGCCGTGCACGCATCCTGCGCCTTCACGGAGGAAACTCCGCCGAATAATGAGAGGACCATCACAAACAGCAGGCCGAATTTCGCAAACCTGAATCGTCCTGACACAATATTCACGCCTGAAACATTATCCATTTTCCGTCCCCCTGCGCCGAGCTGCATTGCTCCCGCACGGTTGGCGAACCAACCATGGGATCCATGCAGACCTGCTTTTTTCGACGTTTTTTGAATTGCCGGCGATGTGTGGCCGGTTTCACAATTAATTACGTCGGCGAACGGATTGACGCAAACAAGGTTTTGTGAAGACCCGCAGTTAGCAGTACTGACGTTCACGGGAGAAAAGATGGGAAACCCTTGAGCGGCAGACACGGACAGCGATTCTGTACATTCGGAAAAAAGAATCGCTGCCCGGTTAGTATCGATAACTACCCATCGCAGAAAGGACACGCAAGGGAGAGATTTCAATGCTGTCGATGTCGGATCGAATTCGAGCAGCACGGACCACTGCAGGGCTTTCACAGACGCAACTGGCTCTGGAAACCGGTGTAAAACGCAGTGCGGTCGCGCAGTGGGAGCGAAAGGAGGGCACTACCCCCAGCGTGTCGCATCTGGCACAGATTGCTGTCGCCACCCGCGTAAGGTTCGAATGGCTGGCAACCGGAAGGGGATGTGCCAAACCCGATGGTGACGGCCTGCACGGCACCGTGCAGCCGAATGCGGATTACGTACAGAACGACCTGGAAGGCAACATCCTGTCGCTGGTGCGGCGCCTGCCGCCGCGCAAGCGCCGGATGGCCCATGCCATCATCGAGATGCTGGGGGTATAGCCGGGTCGAGCGCCGCCCGCGGCGGCAGCGACCAGTCGACGCGGCCCAGGCCGCGTCGCTCCAGGTAGTCATTGGCTGCGGAGAAATGCCCGCAGCCCAGGAAGCCGCGGTGCGCCGACAGCGGCGACGGATGCGGCGCCTTGAGCACGCGATGGCGGGCGGTGTCGATGACCTTGCCCTTCTGTTGCGCGTAGCTGCCCCAGAGCAGGAACACCAGCCCCTCGCGCTCGCGGTTGAGGGTCTCCACCACGTGGTCGGTGAATCCTTCCCAGCCACGCTTCTGGTGCGCACCGGCCTGCCCTTCTTCCACGGTCAGCACCGCATTGAGCAGCAGCACGCCGCGCTGCGCCCACGGCAACAGGCAGCCATGGTCCGGACGCGGCAGGCCCAGGTCCGATTCCAGCTCCTTGTACATGTTCAGCAGCGACGGCGGCACCGGTACGCCGGGCATCACCGAGAAGCTCAGGCCATGCGCCTGCCCTGCCCCGTGGTACGGGTCCTGGCCGAGGATGACCACCTTCACCTGCTCGAACGGGGTGGCGTCGAAGGCGGCGAAGATCTGCGGGCCTGGCGGGAATACATGCGCCCCGGCCGCCTTGCGTTGGCGCAGGTAGGCCGCAAGCTCACGCATCTCCGGGCGCAGCAGGTAATCGCCGATACGGGCCTTCCAGCTGGGTTCGAGCTGGATGCCCGCCTGTACGTCGTCGTTCATCGCACCATCGGTTTTTCGTTGAGGCGGGCCAGGCGCAGCTGGAACAGCACCTTGGTCACCAGCAGCCGCTCTTCGATCGGCTTCTGCACCAGGTCGTTGGCCCCGGCCTGCAGCAGGCTGGACTGGTTCAGCGGATTGCCGTCGCCGGTCATCACCAGCACCGGCAGGCGGCGCTTGCCGTAACCGAAGTCCACGCGCACGCGCTCGACCACATCCAGGCCACTGAGCTCGCCCTTGAGGGTCACGTCGGTCAGCACCAGGTCGATGCGGTGGCTGCTGCGGCCCAGCGATTCGGCGGTCAGCAGCGCGAAGGCCTCTTCGGCGGTCATCACGTGCAGCACGTTGAGGCTCTGGCGCTCGAGCATGCGCTTGGTCGCCTCGGCGACCACGCGGCTGTCTTCCACATACAGGATGGTGGCGCCGGGAATGGTTTCCGGCTGCACATAGCCGCGGATGAAGGTCGCCAGCGCCTCATGCCCCAGCGCCTTGTCGAAATAGTCGGTGACGTAGTCGGTGAAGCGGCGCTGCTCCAGGTGCTGCTGGGCGTCGCCGGAGACCACGATCACCGGCACATAGGCCTGGCCGGCGGTTTCGCGGACCAGCCGCGCCAGCGCCAGGCCGTCGCCGTCGCTGAGCGTGAGCGAGGTGGTGACCAGGTTGACCGGACCGGCCTCCAGCGCCTTGCGCGCGTCTTCGATGCTGGCGCAGCCCACCACTTCCACGGCCGGCAGTTCGCGCTGCAGCACGTCGGCGATGAGCTTGCGGACCAGCTTGGAACCATCGACCACCATGACGCGCGGCGCGTCATCGACCAGGTGCTTCAATACTTGCGGACGCATGCAGGATGGGCCTTCAGGTTTCGGTCGGACGGGTCTGGCGCAGGAAGTGTCCCGTCACCAGCCACGCGCCCAGCCAGCCCAGCACGACGGTGCCGACCAGCACGAGCGAGGAATGCAGCAGGTCCAGCCCGTGCAGCACGAACGGGCTGGCATAACTTTGCGACAACGCGGCCAGCGGCGGGCGCAGGGCCAGGCCGGCTCCGCCGACCAGTGCCAGCGCCAGCGCGCCGGCGCCCAGGCCATACCACGCGCCCAGGTACAGGAACGGGCGGCGGATGAAGCCGTCGCTGGCGCCCAGCAGCTGCAGCACGCCGATCTCATCGCGGCGTGCCTGGATGTCCAGGCGGACCGTGTTGCCGACCACCAGCGCCGCACCGAGGCCCAGCAGCACCGACAGCACCTGCACCAGGCGCGTGCCGAAGCCCAGCCAGGCGTCCAGGCGCTTGCGCCACAGCGCGTCGTGCTGCACCAGGTCGGCCTGCGGCAGGCTCTCCAGCGATTGCGCCAGGCGCGCATCGTCGGTGCCGTTGGCCGGGGTGATGATCAGCAGCGACGGCAGCGGGTTGTCGTGCAGTGCATCGATCGCCTCGCCCAGGCCCGCGCTGTCGCGCAGTTCGGCCAAGCCTTCGTCCGGCGAACGCAGGGTCACGCCGGCCACGTCGGCACGGCCGCGCAGGGTGTCGGCCACCTGCTTCGCGGCGGCGGCGTCCACGTCGGTTTTCAGGAACAGGTTGATGTCGCGCGACTGCTGCACGCTGCCGGCAAAATGCTTGAGGTTGTCCAGCGCGATCGACAGGCCCAGCGGCAGGGCCAGCGCGAGGGCCATCACCATGATGGTCAGCAGGGTCGCCCACGGCTTGCGCCAGGCGCGGCCCAGGCTGAACACCACGCTGTGGCCGTGGTGGTGCAGCCACACGCCCAGCCGCGACGGCGCGGCGGCTTCCTTGTTGGTGGCGGTACTCATTCGGCCAGGTCCTGCGGCGAGATGTCGTCGATCAGTTTGCCGTGGTCCAGGATCAGCACGCGCTTGCGCATGGCGCGCAGCAGCGCCAGGTCGTGGCTGACCACCAGCACGCTGGTGCCGCGCGCGGGCAGTTCGGCAAACAGCGCCATGATTTCCGCAGCCAGGGTCGGGTCGAGATTGCCGGTGGGTTCGTCGGCAACCAGCAGCTTGGGTTCGCCGACGATTGCACGGGCGATGCCGACGCGCTGCTGCTCACCGGCCGAGAGCTGCGAAGGCAACGCCTTTTCGCGGTGGCCCAGGCCCATGCGTTCGAGCACCGAGCGCACCCGCTTGCCGATGTCGGCGCGCCGGGTACCGCGCAGGATCAGCGGCAGTGCGACGTTCTCGGCGATGCTGCGGTCCATCAACAGGCGATGGTCCTGGTAGACCGCGCCGACCGCACGGCGGTGGTGCGGGATGTCGCCGCCGCGCACCTTGAGCAGGTTGCGTTCGTCGAACACCACCGCGCCACGGCTGGGCCGCTCGTCGAGATGGATCAACTTGAGCAGCGTGCTCTTGCCGGCACCGGAGTGCCCGGTAACGAACAGCATTTCGCCGGGCGCAACTTCGAAGCTGACGTCCACCAGTGCCTGGTGGCCGCCCGCATAGTGTTTGCTGACATTGTCAAAACGCAGGACGCTCATTCCCCGATTATGCAGGAGCGAAGCGACGGCGTGGGGATGCGGTGGCGCCCGTCCAACCGTTGGGCACCACCGTTGATCGGTCAGCTGCCCGAGAGCATGCGGCGGATCTTGCGGCCGATGCGGGTCAGGAACGAAGCGCCCGGGTCCGCAGCCGGCGCCGGGTTGCGCATCGACCTGGCGGTGACCTGCACCGGCGTCACCGGCTGGCCAGCGCCGCCTTCGGCGGTTGCGCCTTCGACCGGACGGCCGTGGCGACGACGACGGCGCTTGCGCGGTGCGCGCTCGCCTTCCACTGCCGGGCTGTTGGCGGCGGAGGGGGCACCGGCCTGCGCCGGCTGCTGCGGCTTCGGCGCGCCTTCGGTAGCCGGCTGCTCGCCTTCCACGCGCGGCTTGCGCTCGCGACGCGGTTTGCCATCGCTGCTGCGCTCGCCCGGGCCGCGGCGTTCGCCACGACCACCGGAGGGCTTGCCACCGCGGCTGCTGCCACCGCCACGGCGCTGTTCTTCGGCGGCACGCGCTTCGCGCGCCTCGCGGAAGATCTGGCCCACGCTCTCGTTGTCGTCGGCTTCGCCTTCCGGCAGCGGCGCGCGCTCGGGGCGCGGCAGCGCGGTCAGCAGTTCGCTGGTGACCGCTTCGACCGGGATCTTCTGCTCGATGTAGGCCTCGATGTCCGGCAGGCCCATCGCGTAGCGCTCGCACGCGAAGCTGATCGCATCGCCTTCCTCGCCCAGGCGGGCGGTACGGCCGATGCGGTGCACGTAGTCTTCGGCGTCGAACGGCAGGTCGTAGTTGTAGACGTACTTGATGCCGTCGATGTGCAGGCCGCGCGCGGCCACGTCGGTGGCCACCAGGATTTCCAGCTGGCCCTTCTGGAAGCGGTTGAGCAGGCTCTCGCGCTTCTTCTGTGGCACGTCGCCGGACAGCACGCCGACGCGGTAGCCGGCCTTCTCCAGCGAACGCGCCACGCGCTCGACGAACACCTTGGTGTTGACGAACACCATGGTGCGCGCGCCTTCGCTGCGCGACAGCAGGCCCAGCAGCAGCGGGATCTTCTCTTCGTCGGCCGGGAAGTAGATGCGCTGGCGCACCCGTGCGGCGGTGATCGACTCGCTTTCCACCACCAGCTTCTGCGGCTCGTTCATGTGCTCATAGGCCAGCTCCAGCACGCGGTGGCTGAGCGTGGCGCTGAACAGCAGGGTCTGGCGCGTGGTGCGCTCGGGCATGCGGCGCAGCAGGAAGCGGATGTCCTTGATGAAGCCCAGGTCGAACATGCGGTCGGCTTCGTCGAGCACGCAGATTTCGCAGGCGTGCAGCGACACCACCTTGTGCTGCTTGACGTAATCGATCAGGCGGCCCGGGGTGGCGATGATGACGTCCACGCCCTGCTGCAGCAGTTCGCGCTGCTTGTCGTAATCCACGCCGCCGTAGACCAGCGCGAAGCGCAGGCCCAGCTCCGAACCGAACTTCACCGCGTCCTTGTGGATCTGGATGGCCAGTTCACGGGTCGGCGCCAGGATCAGCGCGCGCGGATCTTCCGGCTTGCGGTCGGCCAGCGCCGGGCGGGTCAGCAGGCGGTTCACTACCGCAACCAGGAACGCCAGCGTCTTGCCGGTGCCGGTCTGTGCCTGGCCGGCCACGTCGCCACCGGGCAATGCCACCGGAAGGGTCAGCGCCTGGATCGGGGTGCAGCGGGTGAAACCAGCGCCTTCAAGGCCCGCCTGCAGGGCCGGATGCAGCTCGAAGGAGGAGAAAGTCAAATCGGTCAGCGGTTTGTCGCTCATGAGTCCGTCTTGGTAAGGCCAGCCGACGAAGAGCGGGTGGCTTGCAATCTTGGGGGGCACCGTCGCCACTGCGGGCCCTGCGCCGGGGAAGGCGGAGGCCGGACCCAACCGGGTCCCGGGGCACCGCACAATGACCCAGTTTAGCGCAAACCCGCCCGGATACCGGCCCACCCCGTCGCACACCCCATTGCGACGAACTCAAACCTGTCGTCGGGCGTCCATCCCGCGTAGCGACACGCCACGCGTGTCCCACGGAAATCCCCCGAAGCCGGCCTCTTCATTCCCCCAACCCCCAGTTGAACGCCGGCCTCCACCAGGCTGGAACCGCCAAACCCACCCCCCACATAGCTAGAGCCACCCCCGGCAAAGCGCGACGACTGTCACAGGACAAATCTTTCCAACCGGCACCTGCCACCCCGCGACGATAGGGGTACACTGCCGGCCGTGAGCGTCCAGGCATCCATCGGGCGCACCGCCGGCGACCCCAGGGGGAACGAGGCAGCAGAGCGGATGAGGCCTTGAATGGCCACGTCCAGGTGCACTCCAAAACGAGAGACCAAGATGAGCGACAAGGTTGTACACGTCGGCGACGCCGACTTCGATAGCACCGTATTGAGTTCCAAGGAACCGGTCCTGGTCGATTTCTGGGCCGAATGGTGTGGTCCCTGCAAGATGATCGCCCCGGCCCTGGACGAACTGGCCGACGCCTACGATGGCCGCGCCAAGATCGTGAAGGTCAACGTCGACCAGAGCCGCGCCCTGGCCGCCAAGTACCACGTCCGTTCGATCCCGTACCTGGTGGTGTTCAAGGACGGCGAGAAGGTCGGTGAGCAGATCGGCGCAGTGGGCAAGGCCCAGCTGGCGGGCCTGATCGACCGGGCCCTGGCCTGATCCACCCCGGCAGCCGGCCACGACCGGCTGCCCCCCGCGGGCCCCACGCCCGCATGAATGACCCTGCCCCACCCGGCTTGCGCGCCGCCGCGAGCCGGTGTTAGTGTCGGCACATCCGGCCGCATTCGCGTGCCGCATCTTCTGGACGACGTTTCTTTCCAGAATCCCTTCCCAACGTTCGCCGCCCTGCCGGGCGCTCGCACCTTCCAGCGAGGAATTCAGCACTTGTCCGATATCACTACTTCCGAACCCGGGAGCGCCGACGCGCCCGCCGAGAAGCGCGTGCGCAAGCCGCGCGTCGCCAAGGCCGCTGCTCCCAGCGCCGACACCGGGTCCACCCCCGCCCAGAACGCCCTGCCCCTGGCTGCCGCGCCCGCCGCGCCGGCGCCGGCTGCTCCGGCACCTGTGCAGGCGCCTCCGGCACCGGCCGCGTCCAGCGGCGATGCCCCGGCCCCGCAGGGCGGTGGCCAGGACGCCGGCGACGGCGGCCAGCGCAACAACAACAGCAACAACAACCAGCAGGGCGGGCAGAACCCGTACCAGCAGGGCCAGAACCAGGGCGGCCAGAACCAGGGCCAGGGCCAGGGCAACCGCCGCGACCGCTTCCGCAATCGCCGTGACCGCGACCGCAATCGCGGCGGCGGCGGTGGCTACCGCGACGACGGCATGCCGCAGGACAATGGCGAGCAGCAGCCGTTCGTGCGTACCCAGCAGGCCAACGTGCCCGAAGGCTTCCCGGTCTACTCGCTGAGCGACCTCAAGCGCATGCCGGCGCAGAAGCTGCTGGACATTGCCGACCAGCTGCAGATTTCCGAGGGCGTGGCCCGTGCCCGCAAGCAGGACGTCATCTTCGCCCTGCTCAAGGTGCTCACCCGCCATGGCGACGGCGTTGCCGCCGACGGCGTGCTGGAAATCCTGCCGGACGGTTTCGGCTTCCTCCGCGCGGCCGAAGCCAGCTACCTGGCCGGCCCGGACGACACCTACATCTCGCCCAGCCAGATCCGTCGCTTCAACCTGCGCACCGGCGACCACCTGTCCGGCCGCATCCGTTTCCCGAAGGACGGCGAGCGCTACTTCGCGCTCTCGATCGTGGACACCATCAACGGTGAGCCGCTGGAAGCGTCCAAGAACAAGGTGCTGTTCGAGAACCTCACCCCCCTGTTCCCGCGCAAGCGCTTCACCCTGGAACGCGGCAACGGCTCGTCCGAAGACATCACCGGCCGCATCCTCGACCTGATGGCGCCGCAGGGCAAGGGCCAGCGTGCGCTGATCGTCTCTCCGCCGAAGGCCGGCAAGACGATGATGATGCAGCAGGTGGCGACGGCGATCACCACCAACCATCCGGAAGTGCACATGATCGTGCTGCTCATCGACGAGCGCCCGGAAGAAGTGACCGAAATGCAGCGCACCGTGCGCGGCGAAGTCATCAGCTCCACCTTCGACGAGCCGGCCGCCCGTCACGTGCAGGTTGCCGAAATGGTGATCGAGCGTGCCAAGCGCCTGGTGGAACACAAGAAGGACGTGGTGATCCTGCTCGACTCGATCACCCGCCTGGCCCGTGCCTACAACAACGTGGTGCCCAGCTCCGGCAAGGTGCTCACCGGCGGCGTGGACGCCAACGCCCTGCACCGCCCGAAGCGCTTCTTCGGTGCCGCGCGCAACGTGGAGGAAGGCGGCAGCCTGACCATCATCGCCACTGCGCTGGTCGACACCGGCAGCAAGATGGACGAAGTGATCTACGAAGAGTTCAAGGGCACCGGCAACAGCGAAGTGCACCTGAACCGTCGCATCACTGAAAAGCGCGTCTACCCGGCCATCGACATCAACCGTTCCGGCACCCGCCGCGAAGACCTGCTGATCGAACCGGAGCTGCTGCAGAAGATCTGGATCCTGCGCAAGCTGCTGCACCCGATGGACGAAATCGCTGCGATGGAGTTCCTGCTGGACAAGATGAAGAACACCAAGTCCAACGACGAGTTCTTCGGTTCGATGAAGCGCTGATCGGCGCGGCTGTCGAAACAGAAAGGGCCCCGCTTCGGCGGGGCTTTTTTTGTCTTTGCACCGGGCGAATTCCCCCCACGGTCCAAACGATACAGGCCCGAAATACGCCACTCCTTGAACAAACTCCCATATTTGCCAGATGCGCGATTCTTGAAAGCTTCCGAGCGCGAACGTGCACAAGGATGTGCAGAGTTGCTGCGCGCTTGATCGCAGCCGCCAGAGCGAAAACTTCCAGGGAGTCAAACGCATGGGATGTTCGAATCGGGGCAGTACCTGCGGTATCGGGTTCGCGTTGGCGACAGTTCTATTGCCCCTTGTGTTGACCATGCCTGAAGTCGAAGCCAAGGAGTGGCGCAAAAAGTCCTTTGCCGTCCGATACCTGGCCAACAGTAGAGCTGGCAGCTTTTCCGGCGGCCGCTCTGGAAACGACGACATCACGAACTTCGAAACCATGTTCGTGAGACCGCCGTACGTGTCCATCCCGATAACCCGCCCGATGGTGTCGCTCAGCCCAGGCATGCCTGCCGAATCGGAACGCGTGTTCCGTCGCACCCAGACCAGCAGGGAACAGGAGAGCGACGACCGCAGCGGCTGCCCGGATGACGAGAGCGCAGGAAATCCGGTGGTGCTCTACACAGGCAACAAGACTGAGAGCGAACTGGACTTCGCCAGCCACGGCGAGATGGGCTTGTTCCTTCAGCGAACCTACAACCATCACTGGAGCGCTACGGGCATATTTGGTGGGCACTGGATCAGCAACTTCGATTACTCGCTGGCATTCTCCGCTGCCGGCGCCATCGCCTGGGTGCAGTATCCCGACGGACGCCGGATCAAGTTCCTGCGTGTTGGCGGCACTGATCGCTGGAATGAAGACAAGCCCGGCCCTGTCGCCTACCTGCTTCGTGACAGCGACAGCTCCTACACAGTGCACAATGAAGGCGGCGGAAGCGAGACCTTCAACGCTGACGGGTACGTTACCCGGCTGATGAACGAGCAGGGTGTTGCCTGGGATTTCACTTACAGCGACAAGTACCTGCAACAGGTCACTCATTCGTCGGGGCGCAGCGTCCGCTTCACCTGGACAAACGGTCAGCTGAGCCAGGTAACCGACCCCGCCGGGGCCATCTATCGGTACACCTACACGGGCAATGTATTCGGTTCGGGGCAGTCGCGGCTGGCCAGCACTACCCTGCCTGGACAGCCCGACACCGTACTGACCTATCACTACGAAGATCCGCGCCATCCGGGTGGCCTGACCGGCAAGTCGATCAACGGCACGCGCTACTCCACCTTTGCATACGACGCGAATCGCCGCACGGTGCTTACCGAGCATCATGGCGGCGTGGAGCGTCATGAGTTCCGTTACAACGTCGAGTCAAGCCAGCCCGTGCGACGCCCGCCCGCTCCCGCCCGGCCGGGTGGCGCATTGCAGGGGGAGGCACCGGGGTGGTGCGAGCACGGGCCGGACGGTCGCATCTGTTACGTGCCCTGGTCGCTTCCCGGCGGGGAAGTGGCCTTGCGCAACGCCACCGTCCAGCGGCCGGTCAAGATGAGCGTCACGGTTACCAATCCACTGGGTCGCAGCACCACCCATCGCTTCGAGGACGGCCGAAAGCTCAGCGTGCAGGGAACCGCTTCTCCGCTCTGCGCCGGAAGCTACAAGGAGCAGACCTATGACGCGAATGGCAATCCCGATCTGGTTCATGACTTTGCAAACAGCCTGACCGACTTCGACTACAACGCAGAGGGCCAGCGGATCCGCATGGCGGAAGCTGCGGGTACACCGGAGCAACGCGTCACCACGTATACCTGGGACAGCACGCACAATCGCCTGCTCACCGAACGGATCGAAGGCGAGCGGGAGATTGTCTACGGCTACGACCCCCGTGGCAGGGTCAGCTCGGAGATCGTACGCGATCTCTCCGGCGCCGCCACCGCAGGTGCAAGCGAGATGCGAACGACCATCGCCTACAGCTACCACTCCAACAACATCACTGCCACAGCCACGGTGGATGGTCCGCTGCCGCAGGACAGCGTAACCCTGTCCTTCAATCCCCAAGGGGACCTGGTCAGCGTTACCGATGGACTTGGGCACTCCACGGCCTACGCTGGCCACAACGGGCGTGGCCAGCCCGGCACCATCACCGGCTCCAACGGAGACGTACTGGAACTGACCTACGACACCCGCGGGCGAGTGGTGTCACGCCGCCAACGGGACGGCAGCCTGTCGGCGACCACCGCCATCACCTACAACGGCCCGGGCATGGTCTCCAGCGTCACAGGCCCGGACGGCAACGTTGTGCACTACGGCTATGATGCCGCCCTCCGTCGCGTGAGCGAGACCGTGCCGCTGAAGGACGGCACCTACCGCTGGACCCGCTACAGCCACGACGCCGCCTCCAACCTTACGCGCAGCCAGGTTACACAGACCGACTACCCGTTCGGCACATCGGTGACCGGCCGCGTGGAAGGGGTAACGCACGATGCGGCATGGCAATGGTCCGTGGTCGGCTGGGCATGCACCACTGGCAGCAGCAAGTCCATCACGGTGCAGGCCAACGTCGAGTCGGGACAAGCTCTAGCCACTGGAACGGCCAACCTGGCCAGCGAACAGGCGGTGGGCCACGCATGCCAGTCTGGCGGTAGCGCGCACCGGTTCGCGCTTCCCATCACCGTTGCACAGCGCCAGCAGTTCGGTGGTCAACGGATCGTAGTGCAGGGAGTTTCCCCACAGGGCGTGTCCCACAACGTGATGCTCGACGGCTCAAGTGCACACGCCGTTCCCACCGCGCCGGTTACCGGAGACGTTCTGGGTGTCACCCGGGACGGAGAGTGGAACTACTTTGTCGAGGGCTGGGCGTGCTCGATCGGCGTCAACTCACCAATAGACGTACACATCTACATGGGCGGTCCTGCCGGCAGCGGCACAGGCGTGGCATCGGGCCGGGCCGACCACGCGACGGGGCCGGACATCGCCAACGCTTGCCAGGCGCAAGGGACTGCTTACCGATTCCGGGTTCACCTGAACGACCACATCCGCACTAACCATGCCAACCAGGGCATCCACGTGCACGCCATCTCGCCTGCAGGCGGCGCCAACCTCGTCATTGGCAATGCGGGCACCTACAGCGCTCCCGCCATTGTTCGCACCGCCGACTTCATCAGTTTCGCGCCTTCGCCTTCGTTGATCTACAACGGCGAACAATCCGTACTCACAGCACACCTGCGCAACACCGGCAACGTCGTCTGGCACGGCGACACATACCTGGCGTGGGGAAGACATGCATTCACCGATCATCAGCTGCTTCCGCACTCCGTCCACCCTGGGCAGGACGTCGTCATTCGCTGGCCAGTTTCGCCAACCCATCCCGGCAGTGGCGTCACCCGCATCATGTACATGTCCACACTTTCGCGCGGGGGCGTCGCCTGGGGACCACGCGGGAACACCGCCGTAGAGGTCGAGAACCGTCGACCCATCTGCCGCCCCGGCAACCCCGCCTGCACTGTCCCGTGGGATGTGCCCCAGGAAGGAGCTCCCTGATGTCGACCGCGATGATTGCCCTCTTGGGCCTGAGCAATGTGGTGGCCACCGTTCACTACGAGTACGATGAGATGAGCCGGTTGATCGCCCAGCGTGGTTCCAGCGGCCAGCACGTGCGCTACGAGTACGACATGGAGAATCGGGTCACCCAGGTGACCGACGCGCAGAACCGTACTACCCGGATGCAGTATGACGCCCTCGGGCGAATGACCACCCAGATCGATGCCCACGGCGGCACCAGCCACTTCGCCTACGACCTGGGCAATCGCATTACCCAGGTCACCGATCCGCGAGGGCTGGCTACGCGCTACCGTTACGATGGCCTGGGACTGCTATGGTCGCAGCAGAGTCCGGACACCGGCGCCACCGACCACGCGTATGATGCCGCCGGACTGCGCATCGCCACGATCCGCAACGACGGCAGCGAAGTACTCTACACCTACGACGGCGCTGGGAGGCTGGTCCAGGCCAGTGCAGAAGGACAGGTACAGACGTTCTCATACGATGCCTGTCCAGGCGGCAAGGGCCGGCTGTGCACAGCCACTTCGCCCGGCCTGATCAGCGCCTTCGCCTACACGGGCGATGGAAGGCTCCTGGAGCGGCGCGATGCCATCCAGGCCGCCGACGGCGTGTCGGAGGGAAGCACCCGCTACGGTTATGACGGGACTGGTCGTCTCGCGCGGATCGACTATCCCAGTGGAGCCACGGCAAACTATGGCTACTCCGCCGATGGATACCCCGATACGCTGACACTCACCAGCGACGGCACCATCCACAGCGTGGTGAAGCACACGCTTCGATCGGCACTGGGCAGCCGGCGCGCGATGACCTACGGCAATGGCCTGTGGCGGGGCTACAACCACGACCTGAGTGGGCGTGTCACCGCCATGTCGGTCCGCCGCCCCGACGGCGGCGCACTCAGCTACTGGGACTATCTTTACAGCCCGGACAATGAGATAGCCGGCATCGCCGATGCTGTCGATCCCGCCCTCAGCCAAACCCTGGGCTACGATGGTCTGGGCCGACTCAATCGCGTTCTACGCTACAACGTCGACAACCGGCTGACCTACGATGCGGGCGGCAACTACACCAGCCACCAGGCCGGTGCGCAGCTGAGTCGCTACACCATCGACTCGTTGTCGAACCGGACGCAGGAACACCTGCACCCCGAGCGCACAACGCGGTACCAGTACGACGCACTCGGCAATCGCATCAGTGACGTCAGCCAGGGGCACACGCAGACCTACAGTTACAACGGCTTCAACCGAATGGAGCAGAGCAACGTCAATGGGAGGACGACGGACTATCTGGTGAACTCGCAGGGGCAGCGCGTAGCAAAGTCGAACGAAGACATCACCCGATACTTCTACACCGGACAGAACCAGCTTCTTGCCGAGCAGAGCAACGGCCGGTGGAGCGACTATCTATGGTTCGACGGCGAGCTGGTCGGCCTGTTCCGCGACGGCCGCCTCAACTACATCCACAACGACCATCTTGGACGCCCGGACTTTGTCACCAATGCGACCCAGCAGACCGTCTGGAAAGCTTACAACTACGCCTATGGCCGCAGTGTGACCCAGGATGACATAGGTGGGCTCAACCTTGGCTTCCCGGGTCAATACCACGATGAGGAAACCGGTCTCTGGTACAACGGGTTCCGCGACTACGATGCAGCGACCGGCCGGTACATCCAGAGCGACCCCATTGGTCTGGCGGGTGGATTGAACACCTATGCCTATGCGCTGGGCAATCCAGTCACGTGGACCGACCCGTTGGGATTGGATGTGATGCTGTGTGGACAGCCTGCCTTCGGTGGACGAATACCTGTCGATCATCAGTGGATCAAAACGTCGTCGCGCGAAGCTGGGATGGGCACCGCAAAAGCGGGAGCGGATGCGGGAAATCAGAAGGGTGATAGGTACGGAGACCCAGTGACGGTAGTTGACCACAGCACGCGGAACGTAGACAGGACGTTGAGCTGCAGGAAGGTTGATGGCGTGGACGAAGAGTTAGTGAACGCGCAACTTTCTGAGGACAGGGACCTTGGCCGCTGGACGTACGACAACCAATGCAGGACGTTCACCACCCAGGTCCTTTGGAACGCGAGGATCATCACACCCGAAGAGGCACAAGCAATCAGTGAAAGGAACGAACGGCTGATCCACTCAAAGGTTCCGGGTCTGCGATGAACACACCATCGATCAAAGCAATGAGCATTGTTTTCGTCTCAGCCATCCTCGCAGGGTGCAGAGTGTCACCCTTTCCCGACAGCTCCCGGGATGCGGACGTTCTTGCGGAGCAGAAGCAGCACTGCGAACCACCGTCTGTTGAGATAGTGAAGGGCTGGGGGATGAACGGAGTTTCGACTGGTTGTTATATCCAGATCGGTGATTTTTCCGTAGCCAAGGACGGATACATTCAACTCAGGGGGCACTACGCGGGCGGAAGAAGAACCGGAAAGTGGCGATGGTTCACGCCTGACGGGAATGTCATGAACGAAGTTGAGTACCGCCCGTCCGATGTGCCAGAGGAAGGCTCGAGCGATGGCCCTTACATCAGCGCCACCAACATGTATCAACGGCCCGGCCGTGGTGACTATGTCGAGATCCTGCACCAGGAGGAGATCAGCTGTCCCACTCCGGCAGTGAAGATGTTGCGCCCATGGAGCAACGGAAACTCCATAGGATGCTACGTCAAGCATGGAACGTTCTATTACGTGGAGGGCAGCTATCTCCACATCCAGGCGAAGTATGTGGATGGAAGGGAAGCAGGCATCTGGACCGTGTATGAAGAGGATGGAAGGGTGCACAGAACGATCGCGCACTGATCTATCCGACTGTGCCACATCCCCAACCATTGAACGACGAAGATGAAAATCCTGCCTTACAACGCCATGTTTTTTTTGGGAATCTCCACCAGCCTGACCGGCTGCGGAATGTCGTTCTTCCCAGACAACTCCCGTGACATGGAAGTACTTGCCGCCCAGGATGTTGCCTGTGAGCCTCCGTCCATTGAGATTGTGAAGGATTGGGGATTCAACGGGGTTTCATCCGGCTGCTACATTCAGGTCGGACGCGTCTCCGCATCCAGGGACGGTCACGTCTACTTGAGAGGCCAGTACTTGAACGGACAGCGGACCGGTACGTGGCGTTGGTTAGCTTCTGATGGGGGACTGTTGAAAGAGTCCAACTACGACCAGAGCAATATGGAGAACAAGCATTCCAACTTGTATGTGGAGGGCACGGATAGCGAGGCGTTCCTCCGCCAAGGACTCGACAATCAGTTCGAAGTACTCGAAAGAGAACCCATCGAGTGCACGCCACCTGCTGTCAAGATGCTACGACCGTGGGAGGGCGGGAGTTCGGTAGGGTGCTACATCAGGCACGGCACGTCCCTCGCCATCGAGGGAAGCTACCTGCGCTTCCGCGGGCAGTACGCCAATGGGACGCAATCAGGGGTGTGGCACTACTACGACGAGAAGGGTCGCGTGTCTCACACCTTGAAGTACTGAGGACATTCCTATCGCTGGCGGCAGATGAGACTCAGGGTCGCATGCGATCCAGCAGTGGGCCAAAGTGAAGTGAACCCGGCGCTGCCACCGGGTCCAGCGGAGCGCCCGCTGCTGGCTCCACTTGCTCGACTGGGGTCTCCTCCCGCCCGGCCAACACATCCCCGTCCCCATCCCCATGCTCGAACCCGATCCCCACCCTGATCATCGTAGATACGGCGACCAGGATGAGCAGCGACAGCCCACCCAGCACATGCATCAGCGTCACATCGGTCTCCCCGCGCCTGTGTAGGCCACACGCTACCGATCACGCGAAAAGCATCCTCTGCAACAACTCCCATTTTTGCGGTGAACACGACACAAACCGTCGGTAGAGCCGGGCTCTGCCCGGCTCCGCAGAATGCCAAAGCGGCCGGGCAGAGCCCGGCGCTACGGTCTTACCTGCAGGCCACTACGCCTTCCGCCTTGTCGGCCTTCGCTGCAACGCGCACCTGGGTGAATGCCGCTGCAAACGGCTTGTCGGCGGTGACCACGAACGGCGCTTCCACCGCGCCCAGGTCTACGCCCTTGCTGGCGAAGCAGGCCAGCGGGATGGTCACGGTGCGTTTCTGGCCCGGTTGCAGCGAGGCCAGGGTCGAGGCGATGTCCACGCCGCCTTCGCAGCCGGTACCGCACTGCATGGTCACCTTTACCGCCGACGCCGGCGGGTGCTGCACCATCACGTCGAACTGCAGGGCGCCGTTGCTGCGCGCCAGCGCGCTCAGGTTGCGCCGCGAGGTGCTGCGTGCGATCAGCTGCGCCGGGGCAAGCCAGGTCACTTCGCGCGCGTCCTGCTGGGTGTTGATCTGGACGGTACGCACGTCGGCCACCGGCTTCTCCTTCGGCCAGCGCAGGCTGGCGTTGAGGTCGTTGCCGAGCGGCTGGGTGGCGCCGTTGGCCGCGATGTGCAGCGAGAACGGTGCGGCGTCCAGGCGGTTGAAGATCGGCAGGGTGGTCACTTCGCCGCAATGGTCCGGGTTGGCCTCCGGCAGGCGCGCGACCTGCGCCGGCTGCGCGTAGCTCAGGCCGTAGCCAAGCTTGAACAGCGGCGGGCGCTTCGGGTCCGGGCGGTCGATCGGCGCCGGGCATGGCACACCCGGCCACGGGAAGCTCAGCCGGCCGGTGAAGTCATGCGCCGCCTTGCCGTCCTTGCCGGCCACCAGCACGTCGGTAACGCCCTTGCCTTCGGAACCCGGCAGCCACGCGGCGACGAACGCCTGCGAGAGATTGAGCAGGTCGTTGGTGTACATCGGACGGCCGGAGAAGTACACGGTGACCACCGGCTTGCCGGCGGCGGCCGCCGCCTTCAGCACAGCCAGGTCCTTGGGCTGCGCACGGCTGTGGCTGACCGTGTCCGAGGCGAGGATGTCGCCGTTGGTTTCGGCGTACGGCGTTTCGCCGATCACCGCCACCACCACGTCGAACTGCGTGGCGTCGATGTCTTCCGCATCGGCATTGAACGTGACCTGCGCTGCGCCCAGTTCTGCGCGCAGCGCGCCCAGCACCGAGTCGGCGTTGGGGAAGTCGGCATTGGTGTTCTCGGTGCCCTGCCAGGTCAGCGACCAGCCACCGGCCTGGTTGGAGAGGTTGTCGGCGCTTTCACCGACCACCAGCACCCGTGCGTTGCGCTTGAGCGGCAGCACCTTGTCCTGGTTCTTCAGCAGCACCAGCGATTCGCGCACCGCTTCGCGCGCCAGCGCGCGGTGCTGCACGGCTGCGCTGTCGCCGGCGAACCGGCTGTCCGAGGGCTTGTGGTCGAACAGGCCGGCACGCAGCTTGACCCGCAGGATGCGGGTCACCGCATCGTCGATACGGGCCATGGGAATCTCACCGCTCTCTACCTGGGCCATGGTGTTGGCGATGAACGCCTTCCAGTCGTCGGGCACCATCACCATATCGATGCCGGCATTGATCGCCTGCGCACAGCTGTCGTTGCGGCACCCGGGCACCTGTGCGATGCCGTTCCAGTCGGACACCACGAAGCCATCGAAGCCCATCTTGTCCTTCAGCGCGCCGGTGAGCAGCGCCTGGCTGCCGTGCATCTTGCCGTAGTCCACGCCGCCGGCGCGGTCGTTCCAGCTGTTGAACGAGGCCATCACGGTCTGTACGCCCTCGCCCAGCGCACCGAAGTAGCCTTGGCCGTGCACGTTGATCATGGTCGCCTTGTCGACCGTGGACTCGCCCTGGTCGCGGCCGTTGTCGGTGGCGCCGTCGCCGATGTAATGCTTGGCGGTGGCCACCACGTTGCCGTCGGCGTTGAAGCGGCCCTGCGCGCCCTTGACGTACGCCGTGGCGAACTCACGCACCACCGCGGGATCGGAAGAGAAGCTTTCGTAGGTACGGCCCCAGCGCGGGTCATGTGCGACCGCCAGGGTCGGCGCGAACACCCAGCCGATGCCGGTGGCACGGGTGGCGGTGCCGGTGGCGGCGCCGATGCGTTCGATCAGCGCTGCATCGCGGGTCGCGCCCAGGCCGATGTTGTGCGGGAACAGGGTGGCGCCGTACACGTTGCTGTGGCCGTGCACGGCGTCGGTGCCCCAGATGACCGGCACCGGGGTTTGCGCGTCGGTGGACAGCGACGCCGCATGATAGGCATCGGCCAGCTTGACCCAGTCGGCCACGCTGGCGTGCTTGTCCATGCCCGGCCACGAACCGCCACCGTTGAGCACCGAGCCGATGTAGTACGTGCGCACCTGCTCCGGGGTGATCTGCTTGATCTCGGGCTGGGTCATCTGCCCGACCTTCTGCGCCAGCGTCATCTCGCCGACGATGGTGCGCACGCGGGCTTCGATGGCTGGGTCCGCAGCGACGGCGCTGGTCACCCGGGGCCAGTCCTGCAGGCGCTCGGCGGCGGAGACGACGGGGGCCTGCGCGGCCAAAGCCGTCAGTACACAGAGGGCAAGAACGGTCTTCCGGGCGCTGCTCACGGACATCTACCTCCAAAGGAAAATCATCGGCAAGGGGGCGGATCGCGGCCGCTTGGGCGCATCCGCTGACAGCGCTGTCATATAAGCCGGGCGTGGCGCTGTCAACCGTTGGCGCACGCCGATGTCCTGCTTTCACCGCCACTGCTGGGCTGGCGCTGTCCGGCGGTGCTGTCCACGGGCCATTGCTGTTGCATCGCCGCATGGAATCGGATGACCGTGCACGAATGCCCCGCGTCGTGGCACCATCCGCTGCGGCCGACCGGCACTTGCAGAGGAACCATCGCACCATGCGTAGTCGTATCGAAGATGTCGCGGCGGTTGCGGGCGTTTCGATCAAGACCGTCTCGCGCGTGCTCAACCATGAGCCCAACGTGCGCGAGGAAACGCGCGAGCGCGTGCTCGCGGCGGTGACGCGGCTGGGCTACAAGCCCAACCTTTCCGCGCGCAGCCTGGCCGGGCAGCGTTCGTATGCGCTGGCGCTGGTGTACAACAATCCCTCGCGCAATTACCTCATGGAAATCCAGAACGGCATGCTGGAAGCCTGCCACGCGCACCACTACAACCTGATCCTGGGGCCGGTGGGCATCGGTCGGCGTACCCTGCCGGACCTGTCGGCGCTGTTCGAGAATTCGCGGCCCGACGGCGTGGTGCTGATTCCGCCGCTGACCGACGATGCCGTGGTGCTGGCCTACCTGGAAGAAAACGAGATTCCGTTTGCCAGCATCGCGCCGCGCCACCCCGAGGGCATCATCGGCGTGCGCATGGACGAGACCACGGCGGTGGTGGAACTGATCGGGCACCTGGTCAAGCAGGGCCACCGGCGCATCGGGCACATCAAGGGCCCGCGCGCGCACGGCGCGTGCCAATGGCGCCTGGCCGGGTACCGCCAGGCGCTCCGCGATGCGGGAATCGAGTACGACCCGAGCCTGGTGGTGAACGGCCAGTTCTCGTTCGAGTCCGGCATCGAAGCTGCCAATGCGCTGCTCGACCTGCCCGAACCGCCCACCGCGATCTTCGCGGCCAACGATGACATGGCGGCCGCCGTGTTCCGCGTGGCCGGGCAGCGCGGGTTGCGCGTGCCGCGCGATCTTTCGGTGTGCGGCTTCGACGACACGCCGATTGCCGGCCACATCTACCCGGCGTTGACCACGGTGCGCCAGCCCACCGACACCATGGGGCGGATCGCCACCGAACAGCTGATCGAACGGATCCGCTCGTCCGGCGCCGGCAGCATGGTCACCGTGGACCATGCGGTGCTGGTGCGTGAGTCCACCCACGCACCGCGCCGCCGCTGATCGCTCAGCCGACCCGGCGCGAACCGCGCCAGGCGTAGAACACGATGAACAGGTAACACAGCAGCGGCAGCAGGAACGACGCCTGCAGGCCGTACTGGTCGGCCAGCCAGCCCACCGCGAGCGGAATCACCGCGCCGCCGACGATCGCCATGACGAGCAGGCTGGAGCCCTGCCCGGTCAGCGGACCCAGCCCGCCGATGGCGAGCGCGAAAATGGTCGGAAACATGATCGAGTTGAACAGGCCGACGCTGACCACGCTCCACTTGGCCAGGTTGCCGGTGCCGAGCATGGTCACCGCCAGCAGGCCCATGACGATCAGCGCAAAGATCCCCAACAGGCGGCGCGGATCGAACTTCGCCAGCAGGAACGTACCCACCAGCCGGCCCACCAGCGCACCACCCCAGTACAGCGACACGTAGTGCGTGGCCTGCTGCTCGGTCAGCCCCTCGCCGATGCCGGGCATGGACAGGAAGTTGACCAGCACGCTGCCGATGGACACTTCCGCGCCCACGTAGAAGAAGATTGCCAGTACACCGAACGCCAGGTGCTTGTGGCGCAGCGCGTCACCCAGCGTTCCTGGGTGCCGGGTATCTTCCACGCCGGCGATGCTGGGCAGGCGGAACATCCAGATCGCTGCGGCCAGCACGAACAGCGCAACGGCGAGCCCGAAGTACGGCAGCTGCACCGACTGTGCTTCAGCGGCGCGGTAGGCCAGCGCTTCGGCCTGCGGCAGCAGTGCCAGCTGATCGGCACTGCGCGGTTCGGCGGCCAGGATCAGCAGGCCACCGAACAGCGGCGCGATGGTGGTGCCGAGTGCGTTCATCGACTGCGCCAGGGTCAACCGGCTGGAGCTGGTCTGTTCCGGGCCCAGCAGCGCTACGTACGGATTGGCCGCCACCTGCAACACGGTGATGCCGGTGGCCAGCACGAACAGCGCGCCCAGGAACAGTCCATACACGTGCAGCGCAGCGGCCGGCCAGAACAGCAGCGCGCCGACACCCGCAATGGCCAGGCCGGCCACGATGCCGCGCTTGTAGCCTACGGCCGCCACCAGCCGTCCCGCTGGCAACGACATCAGGAAGTACGCGCCGAAGAAGGTGAACTGGATCAGCATCGCCTGCACCCAGGTCAGCGAGAACGCGGCCTTCAGGTGCGGAATCAGGATGTCGTTGAGGCAGGTGATGAAGCCCCACATGAAGAAGATGGCCGTGACCACGGCCAGGGCCGTGCGCGTGCTCTGTACGTGGTGCCCGCGAACCGCGGTGGAAGTGTCCATTGCGTGTCCTTCTGAAGGAAATGCCAGCCATGCGGCGGCCAGACATGGAACCTGCTCGGAACGAGATTGTCCAGCGCTGTCAGACAATCGGCCAGATTGCGCGACAGCGCTGTCAGCGAGCACGCGATCACGGTTTGCGCAGTTCCTTTCTGCACTGCACAACGACCGCATGGGACGGGCTCGGGCGCATCACGTCCCGCCAAAAACCACCGGAGAGGCCCGCACAGCAGCGTTTTCCGGCTTTACGCACAGGCACTTTGCGTATTCGGGTGCGTCGGCAGCGGGTAATGCAACAGGAGGTTGCATGGCAGTTTGTTGACAACGCTGTCAGGCGTGGGCCCAATCCGCCCACATCGTTGTTGATTCGTGCCAGACACCGTAGGACTGCCATTACCGATTTCCCTGGGGAGGGAGCGCAATGAAGACGTACAAGGCTGTACCCCGCAAGGCAATGCTCACTTCCGCGCTGCTCGCCGTGCTGGCCGGGCCGGCATGGGCCCAGGACACCAGCCGGGATGGCGCTGCGTCGTCCTCGCAGGGGCTCGACCCCGCCACGCTCGATACGGTGCAGGTCACCGGTATCCGCGGCAGCCTCACCTCGTCCATGAACCTCAAGCGCGACAGCCAGGGCGTGGTCGACGGCATCGTGGCCGAAGACATCGGCAAGTTCCCGGACACCAACCTGGCCGAATCGCTGCAGCGCATCAGCGGCGTGTCGATCGACCGCACCTCCAGCGGCGAAGGCTCCAAGGTCACCGTGCGCGGCATCGGCCCCGACTTCAACCTGGTGCTGCTCAACGGCCGCCAGATGCCGGCCTCCAATCTCGGCAACGGCGGTGGCGGCCTGTCCGGCTCGCGCTCGTTCGACTTCGCCAACATCGCCTCCGAGTCGATCTCGGCGGTGGAAGTGTTCAAGACCACCCGTGCCGACAACCCGACTGGCGGCATCGGCGCCACCATCAACGTCAAGACCCTGCGTCCGCTCGAAGCGGCGCCGGTGGTCAGCGTGGGCGTGAAGGCGGTCAACGACACCTCCAACGACAACCTGCCGCGCACCCTGAAGGGCTCGGACTTCACCGGCGAGCTGTCGGGCATCTTCAGCGACACCTATGCCGATGGTCGTTTCGGCGTGATGCTGAGCGGCAGCTACCAGGAGCGCGACTCCGGCTTCAACCAGGCCACCGTGGCCGAAGGCTGGGCCACGTTCGAAGGCGACAACACCACCGACTGGCGCGTGCTGCCGCAGCCGGGCCAGGGCTATGCCGACCGCATCCAGAACCGTCCGGGTCCGAACGATGTGTACGGGCGCCCGCAGAACACCGCGTACAACGTAAACGGCGTGCAGCGCCAGCGCACCAACGGCCAGGCCACCCTGCAGTGGAAGCCGGTCGACAACGTGACCACCACGCTGGACTACACCTATGTGGAAAACAAGGTGCAGCAGCAGCGCAGCGAACTGTCGGTGTGGTTCAACTACGGCCCGGGCGACAGCATCTGGACCAACGGCCCGGTCGCCGCGCCGATCATCTACAGCGAAGACATGGTCAATTCGGACGTGTCGATGGGTGGCGCGCAGCTGGCCACCAAGAACACGCTGGACTCGCTGGGCTTCAACGTGGAGTGGGAAGTCAACGATGCGTTGACCCTGAACTTCGACGCCCACAACTCCACCGGCGAGTCGCAGCCGGACAGCCCGTACGGTTCGGCCGGCGTGCTCGGCGTGGCCGCGTTCGTGCGCGGCAAGACCACCGTGGACTACAGCGGCGACCTGCCCATCATCAACATCGCGCTGCCGCCGGGTGGCGTGCAGGCCGCCGATGCGCTGGTCACCGGCTCGGTATTCCAGAACAGCTACAACAAGTCCGAGGTAGAGCAGTACCAGGGCCGCGGTACCTTCAGGTTCGCCGACTACTCCGCGCTGGACTTCGGCGTCGGCTATACCGACGTGAAGAACCGCTCGGCCTCGGCGATCATGCAGCGCAATACCTGGGGTGGCCTGGGCACGCCGGCCGACTACGATGACAGCATCTGGTACGCCGATGACATGGCGAAGTACTTCGATGCGTTCTCCGGCCACAGCGATCCGCGCCTTACCGGCCAGTTCCTGGTGTTCGACTTCGACCGCCTGATCAACCGCGCCGCCCAGGTCGGTACCGCCTCCGACCCGGCCTGCCCGACCTGCTACGTCGCCCCGACCGAGTACTCGCAGGACATCCGCACCAACGAGAAGTCCAAGAGCGCGTTCCTGCAGTACCGCACCACCTTCGACTGGTCGATGCCGCTGAACGTAGCGGTCGGCGTGCGCTATGAGCAGACCGACGTGGACTCCACCGCGATGGTGCGCGTGCCCAACGGGATCAGCTGGAGTTCGGCCAACGAGCTGAACATCGACTATGCCAGCGAGAGCGGCTTCATCAGCGACAGCGGCAAGTACGACTACGTGCTGCCGAACCTGGACCTGAAGCTGGACATCAGCGACAGCCTGGCACTGCGCGGCAGCTACAGCCGCAGCCTGGGCCGCGCGGGGTGGGACCAGATCCAGAGCGGGCAGTCGCTGGCCGATATCGTGCGTACCCAGGGCGGTAGCGGGTCGCGCGGCAACCCGGCGCTGGAACCGCTGCTGTCGGACAACTTCGACCTGTCGCTGGAGTGGTACTACGGCGAGTCCAGCTACGCCTCGGTCGGCTTCTTCCGCAAGAACATCAAGAACTTCATCAGCAACACCATCGTCCGCGAGAACACCGGCGACCTGCACACGCCGGTCGGTGGCGCGTACTGGAATGCGGCGCTGGCGGCGGGCTGCGGCGTGTCCGACATGCCCTGCATCCGCGATTACATCTTCACCAACTTCAACGGCCAGCCCGGCGTGACCGCCACCGGCACCAACTCGGCCGGCCAGCTCACCGGCACCATCGTCGGCCAGCCCGGCGACCCGATCGCCGGGTTCGACATCACCCTGCCGGCCAACCAGCGTTCGGACCATCTCGATGGCTGGGAAATCGCGGTGCAGCACCTGTTCGGGCAGTCCGGCTTCGGCCTGGCCGCCAACTACACCAAGGTGAAGTCGGGGCTGACCTTCGACAACCTGAGCCTGGGCGACCAGTACCCGATGGTGGGGCTGAGCGACTCGGCCAACCTGGTGGCGTTCTATGACAAGAACAGCTGGCAGATCCGTGCGGCGTACAACTGGCGCGACAAGTTCCTCAACGGCATCGGCGGCCAGGGTCCGAACCCGAACTACACCGACGACTATGGCCAGCTCGACCTCAACATCAGCTATGCGGTCAACGACCAGCTGTCGCTGAGCGTGGAGGCGATCAACCTCACCGACGAGACCATGCGCACCTACGCGCGCCACACCAACATGCTGCGCTACGCCACCCAGACCGGCCCGCGCTACATGTTCGGCGTCCGCTACAAGTTCTAAGGCCCCAAGGCGGTCTGGCGGGTCTACACTCGCCAGACCGTCCCTGCCCCGCAAGCGACCCGCCATGCCTGCAACGCCCGGCCCGATCGACGAAGTCCGCGACCTCGACCGCAGCCAGCTGCCGGTGCTGCTCCCCACCTGGACCACGCCCAAAGTCATTCGCGGGCTGGTCGGCGACTGGCCGATGGTGGCCGCCGCCCAGGCCTCGGCCGACGCCGCCGTGGCCCATCTCAAGCAGTACGACCACGGCACCCTGCCGGTGGCCGCGACCACCGCCCCGCCCGACGCGCAGGGCCGGATCTTCTACAACGCGGACATGAGCGGCTTCAATTTCCGCCGTGAGCAGATTCCCCTCAAGGTGGTGCTCGACACCCTGCTCAAGTACCGCAACGCTCCCGCTGCTCCCACCATCTATGTCGCCTCCACGACGCTGGACAGCTTCCTGCCCGGCTTCCGCCAGGACAACCCGATGGCGCTCGGCGTGGACGACCCGCTGGCGAGCATCTGGATCGGCAACCGTTCGCGCATTGCCGCCCATCACGACGTGCCGGACAACCTGGCCTGCGTGGCCGCCGGCCGCCGCCGGGTCACCCTGTTCCCGCCCGACCAGGTCGGCAATCTGTACGTGGGCCCGCTGGACTTCACGCCGGCCGGCCAGGCGGTGAGCCTGGTCGACTTCGCCGCGCCCGACCTGGACCGCTTCCCGCGCTTCGAACGGGCCTGGGCCAGCGCCCAGGTCGCCGAACTGGGGCCCGGCGATGCGGTGTTCATTCCCTCGCTGTGGTGGCACCACATGGAAGGGCTGGACGACTTCAACGTGCTGGTGAACTACTGGTGGCGCCCGGTGCCGGCATGGACCGACGCACCGATGAACGCCCTGATGCTCTCGCTGCTGGCCCTGCGCTCGTTGCCACCGGCGCAGCGTCGCCACTGGCGGGCGATGTTCGACCACTTTGTGTTCGCAACGGGCGCCGACGCCACCGCGCACATTCCCGAGCACGCCCGTGGGGTGCTCGGGCCGCTGGACGAGGCGATGGCGGCCAATGTACGCAGCGTTCTACGCAAGCGGCTGGAACGGTAGCGCCGACGGTTACCCTTGACCCGGCGAATCCGTGATAATCCGCGCCGTGACCGCTCGTCACCCTGCCGGTAGTTGAAGTCCATGCCCCTGCTGTCGTCCCGCCTCAACCTGGGCAAGCTGATTCTTGCGCTGGCGCTGCTCAGCTCGCTGGTCGCCCTGGCCAACACCCTGCATGCGAGCTACCGCGTCCAGCGAGAGCAGCTGATCGGCACCACGCTGGAGTCCAACCGGGTCTATGCCAGCAAGCTGGCCGAGAGCACCCAGAACTTCATACTGTCGGCCCAGCAGCAGCTGGCCTACGCCGCCATCGAGCTGGGAAAGCAGAACCATGACCGCGCCGGGCTGGAAGCCCACGCCGCGCGCCTGCAGCTGCAGACCAACAGCTTCAATTCGGTGCTGATCGTGGACCCGGCCGGCACGGTGCTGGCCACCTCGCCGCTGAGCCTGGCGCTCACCGGCATCACGCTCAACAGCCAGGGCAACAGCGAAGCGCTGAAGCGCCGCGAGCCGTACATCAGCGACCCGTACCAGTCGGCCACCGGGCGCCTGCTGGTGGCGATCTCGCACCCCATCTTCGACGCGCAGGGCCAGTACCGCGGCTACGTCAGCGGCACCATCTACCTGCGCGAACGCAGCATCCTGCAGAGCCTGCTCGGCAAGCACTACTACCGCGACGGCTCGTACCTGTACGTGGTCGACCGCAACGGCCGCATCCTTTACCACATCGAGCCGACCCGGGTGGGGCAGTTCGCGCTGGAGAATCCGGCGGTCAAAGCTGTAAGCCAGGGCCATTCGGGCGCGCAGGAAGTGCGCAACAGCCATGGCGTGCTGATGCTGGCCGGCTACGCACCGGTGCCCAGCGTGGGCTGGGGCGTGGTCGCGCAGCGTCCCACCGCCGCCACCTTGGCGCCGCTCTCGCGGTTGATGAAGGCGGTGATCTGGAACGCCATCCCGCTGGGCGTGCTGTCGCTGCTGGTCACCTGGTGGTTCGCACGGCGCATTTCGCTGCCGCTGTGGCAGATGGCGCGCAACGTGCAGAACCGCGACACCGGCATCGCCATCCGCCATGTCAGCGGCATCCGCGCGTGGTACTACGAGGCCGCACACCTCAAGCAGGCGCTGCTGTACAGCTTCAACCTGCTGCAGGACCGGATCGGCAAGCTCAGCCGCGCCAGCATGACCGACCCGCTTACCGGCCTGCAGAATCGCCGTGGCCTGCAGGAAGGGTTGGAAGACTGGCAGGCGCGCGGGCAGCTGTTCGGCATCGTCGCGCTGGACATCGACCGCTTCAAGACCATCAACGACCGCTTCGGCCATGCCGTGGGCGACGCGGTGATCCTGCGCATCGCGCAGATCATGCGCGACGACTCGCGCGACACCGACCTGCTGTGCCGCAATGGCGGCGAGGAATTCCTGATCCTGCTGCCGGGCATCGACATCGCCGCCAGCGCCGCCATCGCCGAACGCCTGCGCCGGCAGGTGGAAGCGGAAGTGTTCGAGGAGGTCGGCACGGTAACGGTATCGCTGGGCGTGGCCCACTACCCCAGCTACCACGAGGACCCACACCAGGCGCTGCGCCTGGCCGACAAGGCGCTGTACATGGCCAAGGAACAGGGCCGCAACCGCACCGTGGTGTACCCGGCGCCGGAGGGCCCGGCGCAGGGGTGATGGGAAGCGCGATCAGCCGCCCAGCGGGGTCAGCAGGCGTGGGCCAGTGTTGACGTCGGCCATGTAGATGCCACCAGACGCCAGCGGACCGTAGGTATCGCTCGCGCGCTGCTCGTCCGTACGCCAGGTCGCCGGCGTGCGCGGGCCGGGAATATAGACTTTCCACTTGCCATAGCCT
Organism: Stenotrophomonas sp. VV52; assembly: GCF_002893095.1. GTDB lineage: Bacteria > Pseudomonadota > Gammaproteobacteria > Xanthomonadales > Xanthomonadaceae > Stenotrophomonas > Stenotrophomonas aracearum. The sequence goes on from NZ_PKQQ01000006.1 coordinate 211,751, forward strand.
GCTTCCTTGCCGCTGTCATTGAACGCGTAGTCGACAGGAACACGAATCGTCCAGAACGGCGCATCCTTCGCATCGCCCGTGGTCGGCGCACGGAAGGTCCAGCGCTTGGCGGTGTTGACGGTCTGCCGTGCGAAGGTATCGCGCAGCTTCTGCATGCGACGCTCGTCCGTGAGCACGCGCAGGTTCACCTGCTCGGCAACGGCATCCAGGACCTGGCCGTCGCGCCCCACCTTCACGATGACGATCACGTCGCCCTGGCCACCCATTTCCAGGGCGTATGCGGGGTAGATCGGCGGCTGCAGCTTGATCCAGGTCACCTCGTCGGTGCTGTTGCGGTCATAGCCACCGAAGGTAGCCCCCTCCAACGTCACCATGTCGTTTCCGTCGGGACCGGCCTTGGCCGACAGGCGGATCGACACCACGGTGCGCGCACGTACCGGTTGGCCGTCACGCATGACCGGCGCGAAGCGCCAGGTCAGCACCGAGCGTTCCACGAAGTCCGCAACATCGGCAGGTATCTTCTCACGCTGGTCCAGCGCAAAGGCTTCCACCTGGCCTTCGGCACCGATGTTGATCTGACCGCCCAGCACCATGCTGCCTTCGGCGGCGGCGCGCGCTTCGCTTTTGGACATTGCGGCCGCCTGCGGCACTACCGCCATGACGCCACAGCCCAGCGCTACCGCCAGTGCAACGTATAGAACAGAACGCATCGAATCCCCTCCCTGTGATCTGAGCAGCGAGCGTAGCGCATGCCGTCGGGTTCGTCATCGGCCCCCCTGCCGCGCAGGCAGGACGGCCGGATGCGCGATCAGCCGCCCAGCGGGGTCAGCAGGCGCGGGCCGTCGTCCAGGTCGGCCATGTAGAGGCCGCCGTCGGCCAGCAGGTCGGGCGCCGCGTTCGCGTCAGCCCGAGCATTGCTGAACGGCGCGCGCTCGTGCGGGCCCGGAATGTAGGCTTCCCATTCGCCATAGCGCTCCATGCGCGGCTCGCCCATGGCGTAGCGCACCGGCACCCGAACGTTCCAGGACTCGGCGTCCTTGGCGGCGCCGGTGGTCGGTGGGCGGAAGGTCCAGGTCCGTGCGGCGGCTTCGGAGGCACGCGCCAGCGAGGCGCGCATGGCGCTCATCTGCCTTTCCTTGCCGACCACGCGCAGGTTGACCTGCTCGGTGAACACATCGGCCACGCTGCCGTCGCGTGCGATCTTGAGCAGCATCAGCACGTCACCGCGCCCGCGCACGGCGTACACGTCCTTCGGGTAAATCGGTGCGGGCCGTGCGATGAAGGTGACGCGGCTGGTGCTCTCCGGGTCGTACTTCGCAAAGCTGGCGCCGGTGACACGCACGTTCGCACCATCACCGTTCGAATCGGGCTGCTGTACCAGGCGGACTATCACCGGGGTCTGGATGGCCACGGCAGCACCATCGACCATCATCGGCGCGAAGCGCCATGCCTGCACCTGGCGGGTGACGAATGCCGCCAGGTCGGCAGGCACCTTTTCGGCATGCGACAGCGCAAAGCCGGTCACCTGTCCTTCGCTGCCGATATCGATGGTGCCGCCCAGCGTCATGCTGGCTTCAGCGGTCTGCCGCACTTCGCGTGCGTTCTGCGCGGGGGATTCACTGCTTGCAACCAGCCCGGCGCCGCCAACAGCGAGGGCCAGGGCCAGAAGGGGGGAATAACGCATCTCACCTGCTCCTTGTGATGAGCGTCGAGAGTACCCCACCGGTATGTCAGGGGTAAATCACGCCAGCCGGTGGGTGTCCGCGTAGGGCAATGTGTCAGGGTAGTTCCCGGCCGCGAAACATCCCTGCAACCCCTGCCACCACAGGGGATCGAACAGATGACCATGGTGTTCGCGAACCGCAGCAAGTTCTGCTGCGGGGAGTCCCATGAACGGCGCGAACCGTTCCGGAAACACATCGCGTGGCCCCACATGGAACCACGGCTCGTCGGCCATCGCTTCGTCGGCATTGCGCGGCTGCGGCCACGCGCGGAACACGCAGTCGCTGACCAGGCACAGTTCATCGTAGTCGTAGAACACCGCACGCCCGTGCCGCGATACACCGAAGTTCTTCGGCAGCATGTCGCCGGGGAAGATGTTGTTGCGCGCCATGTCGGTGATCGCCTGCGCGTAGTCCAGTGCGGCGGCGCGACGCGCCTCGGCGGTCTGCTCGCGCAGGTACAGGTTGAGCGGGCGGAAGCGGCGCTGAACGTAGCACAGCGCGATCACCAAGGTGTCGCCTTCCTCGCGCACGCTGGCGGCGCACTGGGTCAGCAGTTCCTCGCGCAATGCCGGCGAGAAGCGCGATTTCGGGAAGCGCAGGTGACGGTAGGGCTGCGCGTCCAGCAGCCGGCCCACGCGGTCCAGGTTGAACACCAGCGCGTACTTCTCTTCCACCTGGTGCCGGGTCATGCTCTTGGGCCAGGCGAAGCGGTCGCGGATCAGCTTGAACACCAGCGGGTAACTGGGCAGGGTGAACACCGCCATGACCATGCCCGGCGTGCCCTCGGCATGCACCAGCTGTTCGTCGGGGTGGTCCAGGAAGTGACGGAAGAAGGTGCGGTAGCGCTCGGTCTTGCCCTGCTTGGCGCGGCCCAGCACGGTGTAGATCTCATCGATGGGCTTGGCCGGCAGCAGGCTGCGCAGAAATACCACCGCGTCGCCCACCGTGGCCAGGTCGGCCTGGAAGTAGCTGCGCGATACGCCGAACAGGTGCGCCACGTCGCGGCGCCGGGTCAGCACCGCCTCGGCACGCAGGCCGGCGCCGTCATTGACCAGCGCGATCACGCAGGGCGAAAAGCGGTGTTCACCGAACACCCGCCCCACCAGGTAGGCGCGGCGCTCGCGGTAGAACACGGTGTCGAGCAGTTCGATGCTGCGCACCGGATGCGTGCCCCAGTGCTGCAGGTCGTCCTGCAGGCGCACGGCGATCGCCGCCGCGCAGCGCATCTGGTGCGCGTAGGGCACCTCGAACCGATAGTCGCCCAGCACCCGCATGAACGCCTCGACCGGGCGCGTGGTGGACACCGCGTAGGTGTGCCGTGCGACCGGATGGGTGATGGCGTCGGACGGTTCCACGTCCAGCGCCATGAACTCGACCTCGGCATCCACGCCTTCGGTGGCGAACAGGCGCCGCGCCAGGGTGTTGTAGAAGGTCTTGTACAGCTCGGCATCGATCAGCGGCCCGACCAGGGCGGCGTACGCCGCGTGCACGCGCAGCCAGAGGCTGCGCCTGCCCACCGCCTCGCCTGCGGCGCGCCGCAGCGCATCCACGGTCTCGGCAATGCAGCGGTCGTACAGCCCGATACGTTCCACCGCGTCACCCTGCGCACCGCTCCAGTCCTGCGTCTCGAAGCGCATCCGCGCGCGCCGGGTGATGCTGGCAAAGCGTGCGTGATAGTCCTCGAACCCCCCGCGGACCAGCAGGGCAAGGGAGGCGGCCAACGCGACTTCATCGTGGGAATCGGCAACAGGCATGCAGGGCAACCGGAAGGACCGCCCCCATTGTGCGCCCGCGCGGCGTGCGCCGACCACCCTGGAGTGGTCGGCGCCTGCAGCACTCACATCACCAGCGCGCCTTCCACGTCCTGCACCTTGCGGCGCGCGAGCGCCAGGTTGGACTTGTTGCGGTCGAGCACCAGGTAGAGGAACAGCCCCTTCTTCTTCGCTACCGGGCGCAGGATGTGGTACGCGGTGCCCAGCGAGATCAGGATGTCTTCGATGGTGTCATTGAGGTTCAACGACGCGGCCGTCTTCATCTTCGCGCGGATCACTTCGGTGTTGCCCGCCGCAGCCACTTCCATGTCCATGCCCGAGCCGGCCTCGCCCAGGAGCATGCCGCTCTCATAGTCCACAAGTGCAACTGCCTTCGCGCCATCGATCTGCATCAGCGAGTTCAAGGTATCGCTCACTGCATTGTTCATGTTGCCCATGCTGCACCCCGTTCTGGTTGTCGAGCCCCTAGGTTCCCTGCGGATCGGCTCGTGATCCGCTGAGTTCGGCCATGATGTTGCGGCCACATTCCTTCGCACTCCAAAGCACCTTGCCGGTCACGCAGGTCGCGTCGCAGGCGGTCATCAGCAGCAGCGGTACCGGCGTGCAGGGCAGGGCCAGCATCAGCACCTTGCCTTCACCGGCCTCCAGGATCAGGACCTCCAGCTCGCCCAGCGCCAGCTCGCGCCCCACCGCAGCTGCCAGCGCCAGCATCGCGCTGGTCATGGCAGCCAGGCGTTCGCCGTTGCCATGGGTGCCCGCCGCCGGTACCAGCGCGAAGCCGTCCACGCTGGCCAGCACCGCGCTGCGCACGCCGTTGATGTCGTCGGCGAAGGCCTGCAGGTGCCGGATCACGCGCTCACGTGTGACCGGATCCAACCGACGTACGTCGTGCCCGTCAGCCATGACCCGGTACCAGCTCGTGGACTTCCATCTCACTCATCAGCACATCCATCAGCGAAAGCCCCTGTTCGCGATTGCGTGCGTCCACCGGCATGACCGGAAGCATCCGGTTGCCCCAGCCCGCTACGGCGGTGCACGTTTCAAGATCGAATGAGGGCGCCAGGTCCAGTCGCGAAACGCCAATGACCGCCGGCACGTCGGCAGCATGCTGGCGCAGCACCGCGACGTAGTCCTGGAGCTCTTCCACCGCTGCCCAGCGGGTCGCATCAAGCAGCAGCACCACGCCGCTGGCGCCCTGCAGCAGGATCGGCCAGATGAAATCGAAGCGCTGCTGTCCCGGGGTGCCGTACAGGCGCAGGCGGTCACCGTTGGGCAGGTCGATGTCGGCGTAGTCCATCGCCACGGTGGTGGAGGCCTTGTCGGCACCGTCGCGGTCGCTGTTGGGCACATCGGTGTCCACCACCGCGCCGGCCGCGATGGCGCGGACCAGGGTCGACTTGCCACTGCCCATGCCGCCCAGCACCACGATCTTGTGTTCGCGCACGCTCAGCCCCCGCCCCGCTGGCGCACGCTGCGCCACATGCGCGACAGCAGCGTGCCGCCGCCGCCCGGGGCACGCACCGCTGGCGCATTGGACTGGAAGTCCTCCACCGCGGCGTAGCCGCACAGATACGCCGGATGCACCACGTCGCGCACGGCATCGTCCCGTACATCCAGCAGGGTGGCGCACTCTTGCACGCTGCAGGCGCGCTTGAGCAGCAGCGAACACAACCGGAAGCTGTCGTGCTGGTTGCCGAGGACGCGGAAGTCGGGCCAGCGCAGCAGTTTGACCCGTGCGCCGCGTTTCAGGCGCGCGTCCAGGTCCTGCCAGTGCGCGGGACGCTGGCCCCACTGCCACAGCAACGGGCGCAGCGGCTGGCGTGGCAGGGCCCCGGCGAGCTCCTGGTAGCGGCGTTCGGAAAGACCATGCAGCGAGAGCATGTCGAACACGTCCGACAGGTCCTGCGCCAGGCTGGCGGCCGGTACTCCAACCGGCAGCACCATCTGGTCCTGCACGAAGTCCAGCAGCAGCTGCGGTTCGTCCTCCAGGACCAGCGCGGCATGCCCCTGCCGCGACTGCAGGCGTTCGCGCAACGCGCGCGTGATCGCCTTGGCCCCCTGTGCGCTGCGCGGTTCGTCGATGCTGTTGACCGCGGCCGGCATCCCCCGCAGCGCGCACTCGATGGCACTGTCGTCGAGTACGCCGCGATTGGCCCCCTGCCCCGGCCGCAGCTGGCCATCCTGGTCTTCCACCCAGAACTGGATGCGCGGACGTTCGCGCACCATGCGCAGCGCGGCGTTGCGCAGCGCCGGCGTGTCCTTGATCACCAGCAGGTCGCACTCATCAAGATCGCGACAACTGCGCACGGTGTCGGCCGGCAATGACGCGGCCACACGCAGGCGTTGCAGCAATGCACGTTCACCCTGGATATCCGATCCGACCACGAGAACCCTGGCCATCGCCCTTCCCCTGGTTGCGCTTCCCTGCCACCCCCACATGCGTGGCGGAGCACAGCGTGCCAGAACCCTGTTGGCGGGCGTCACGTATTTGCAGGCAAAAATGGAGGTTCGTGTCGGAAATGGGATTGCCAACAAAAAACCCGCGCCGGGGCGCGGGTTTTCGATCGATCACCGCTGTGGCGGGGGTCGAACCTTACAGCGCCGCCAGGGCCGCGTTGAAGGTGGTGCTCGGACGCATCGCGGTGCTGGCCTTGGCCACGTCCGGGCGGTAATAACCACCGATGTCCACCGGCTTGCCCTGCGCGGCAATGAGCTCGGCCACGATGGCCTGCTCGTTGTCGGTCAGTGCCTTGGCCAGCGGCGCGAAGCGGGCCTTCAGTGCGGCGTCGTCATCCTGCGCGGCCAGGGCCTGGGCCCAGTACAGCGCGATGTAGAAGTGGCTGCCACGGTTGTCGATGCCACCCAGTTTGCGCGAGGGCGACTTGTCGTTGTCCAGGAACTGGCCGTTGGCCTGGTCCAGGGTCTTCGCAAGCACGCTGGCACCGGCGTTGTTGTAGCGGTTGCCCAGGTGTTCCAGCGACGCGGCCAGGGCCAGGAACTCGCCCAGCGAATCCCAGCGCAGGTAGTCTTCTTCGACGAACTGCTGCACGTGCTTGGGCGCCGAACCACCCGCGCCGGTTTCGAACAGGCCGCCACCGGCCATCAGCGGCACGATCGACAGCATCTTGGCGCTGGTGCCCAGCTCCATGATCGGGAACAGGTCGGTAAGGTAATCACGCAGCACGTTGCCGGTCACCGAGATGGTGTCCTCACCCTTGCGGATGCGGTCCAGCGAGAACGCGGTGGCTTCCACCGGGGCCAGGATGCGGATGTCCAGGCCGCTGGTGTCGTGGTCCTTGAGATAGGTTTCGACCTTGGCGATGACCTGCGCGTCGTGCGCGCGTGCGGCGTCCAGCCAGAACACGGCCGGGGTGCTGCTCAGGCGCGCACGGTTGACCGCCAGCTTCACCCAGTCCTGGATCGGCGCGTCCTTGGTCTGGCACATGCGCCAGATGTCGCCGGTCTGCACGGCGTGCTCGAACACCACGGTGCCGGCGTCGTCGGTGACGCGCACGGTGCCGTCGGCCGGGATCTGGAAGGTCTTGTCGTGCGAGCCGTACTCTTCGGCCTTCTGTGCCATCAGGCCGACGTTCGGCACCGAGCCCATGGTGGCCGGGTCGAACGCGCCGTGCGCGATGCAGTCGTCGATGACGGCCTGGTACACGCCGGCGTAGCACCGGTCGGGGATGACGGCCTTGGTGTCCTGCAGCTTGCCGTCGGCATTCCACATGCCGCCGGAGTCGCGGATCATCGCCGGCATCGAGGCGTCGACGATCACGTCGCTGGGCACGTGCAGGTTGGTGATGCCCTTGTCGGAGTTGACCATGGCCAGGCCCGGACGCTTGCCGTACTCGGCGGCCAGGTCGGCCTTGATCGTTTCCTGGGTGGCTTCAGGCAGCTGCGGCAGGCGCGCGTACAGATCGCCGATACCGTTGTTGGGATCGAAGCCGGCCTGCGTGAGCACGTCGGCGTGCTTGGCCAGCACGTCCTTGTAGAACTCTTCGACGACCACGCCGAACATGATCGGGTCGGAGACCTTCATCATGGTGGCCTTCAGGTGCAGCGAGAACAGCACGCCCTTGGCCTTGGCGTCAACGATCTGCGCCTGCACGAAGGCAGCCAGTGCGTTGCGGCTCATCACGGCGGCGTCGACGATCTCCCCGGCCTTGACCGCGGTCTTTTCCTTCAGCACCACGACGCTGCCGTCGGCCTGCTGCAGTTCAATCTTCAGGTTGCCGGCGTTGGCCAGGGTGGCCGACTTTTCGCTGCCGTAGAAGTCACCGCCGTCCATGTGGGCCACGTGCGACTTCGATTCGGGCGACCACTTGCCCATGCGGTGCGGATGCTTGCGGGCGTAGTTCTTGACCGACAGCGGTGCGCGGCGGTCGGAATTGCCTTCGCGCAGCACCGGGTTCACCGCGCTGCCCTTGACCTTGTCGTAACGGGCCTTGATGTCGCGCGAGACGTCATCGGTGGGCACGTCCGGGTAGTTCGGCAGCGCAAAGCCCTGGTCCTGCAGTTCCTTGATCGCGGCCTTCAACTGCGGCACCGAGGCGCTGATGTTGGGCAGCTTGATGATGTTGGCGTCCGGGGTGGTCGCCAGCTGGCCCAGTTCGGCCAGGTGGTCGGCTTCCTTCTGGTCGTCCTTCAGGAAGTCCGGGAACAGCGCCAGGATGCGGCCGGACAGCGAGATGTCACGGGTTTCCACGGCAATGCCGGCGGTGGCGGTGTAGGCCTCGACGATCGGCAGCAGCGACTGGGTCGCCAGGAACGGGGCTTCATCGGTAAGCGTGTACAGAATCTTGGGCGTGTTCGACATGGGGGTCTGATGCTCTCCGGGTAACCCCCTCATTGTCGCGGTTTCGGACCCGGGGAGCAAAGCCGCGCCATACGCAAAGGTACTGGCCAATAAAAAAGACGCAGCCTCGCGGCTGCGTCCATCGTGAGCCCGTGCCGGGAGAGAGTCGGCGGGACTTACTTGACCTCGAACTCCTGCGGCGTTCCAGCCGCCTTGCCATCTACCATGACTTCCGCGCGGTACTTGCCCGTCGGCCAGCCGTTGGCATTCGTGAAGCTGATGTTGGTGGTCTCGGCACCGGTGGTGTTCAGTGCCTGGCTCTGCTCGCCTGCCACTTGGCCGTCCTGGTAGGTCAACTTGGCGCCGACATTGGCATTGTTGGCGGTGCCGTCGGTGCGGATCGAGACGATGATGATGTCCTTGGGCCCGAACATCGCGGTCGGCGCAACCGACTTGTCGGCAGCGGCGGTCTTGCCGACGCTGACAGCGGAGACGTTCACCGGCGCGGCAGCGGTCATCGGCTGCGGCGCGGCCGGTTCGGCCGGTGCAGTCGCAACCGGAGCTGCCGGCTGGGCGTTGTTGTCGGCGGTGTCTTCCTTCTTCTTGCAGCCGGCGAGCGCAACGGTGGCCAGCAGGGCGGCAAGAACGGCGGTACTGATGGACGTCTTCTTCATGGAATTCCTCCCTGGGAATGAGTGGCGTGCAGTTCGAGTGGGATCAGGATTTCGCCGGGATCTTCAGGACCTGGCCGGGCTGGATCTTGTCCGGGTCGTCCAGAAGGTCCCTGTTCGCCTCGAAAATACGGTTCCAGGCGTTGGCATCGCCCAGCTCGTTCTTGGCGATCTTCGACAGCGAGTCGCCCTTCTGTACGGTGTAGGTACTGCCCCCCACCTTTTCGGCCGTGGTATCGACCGAAGCGGTCACGCCGGAAAAATCGGCCTTCTCCACCTTTTGTGCAGTGGTATCGACGCTGGCTTTGACACCGGAGAAATCGGCTTTCTTGTCGGTACTCATCCACGCGCTCCTTTCTGGATATGACAACCTGGATGGCACTTTGTCACAGGCCTTGTTAATGGGGCATGGCGCGGACGTGAAGGATTCGGGCGCTTTTCTGAACAGGGCCCGGGGCGGCGGCCGGCCACGCTAAAATGGCCGCATGAATACCCCCCAGGACTCCAGCCTCGGTCGCGAGGTTGCTTACCCCTCCCACTACGATCCCGCCCTGCTCTTCCCGATCCCCCGCCGCGCCGCGCGCGAGGAGATCGGGGTGGACGAGGCCCACCTGCCGTTCGTCGGCCACGACCGCTGGCAGGCCTATGAGCTGAGCTGGCTGGACCGGCGCGGCAAGCCGCGGGTGGCGGTGGCCACGGTCAGCGTGCCGTGCACCTCGCCGAACCTGATCGAATCCAAGTCGTTCAAGCTGTACCTCAACTCGCTCAACAGCACCCGCTTCGACGACGACGAACAGGCCCGCCAGCGCATTGCCGGCGACCTGTCGGCCTGTGCCGGGGCGGTGGTGAACGTGGTGTTCGGGGTGCCGCCGCTGGTGGACGGCGCCGAGGGCGAGTCGCTGGACGAACTGGACGTGGCGATCGAACGCTACGGCCCGCCCGCGCCGGAGTACCTGTCGGCCAATGCCGGCCAGGTGGTGACCGAGACCCTGAGCTCGGCCCTGCTCAAGTCCAACTGCCCGGTCACCGGGCAGCCGGACTGGGCCAGCGTGAGCGTGCGTTATCGCGGTCCGCGCATCGACCGCGAAGGCCTGCTGCGCTACCTGGTGAGCTACCGCGAACACGCCGAGTTCCACGAACAGTGCGTGGAACGGATCTTCAACGAGATCACCCTGCGCTGCCAGCCGGAATGGCTGGAGGTGGAGGCGCGTTACACCCGTCGGGGCGGGCTGGACATCAACCCGTGGCGGGCCAGCGCCGGCATCGAAGCGCCGGCGCGGACCGTGCGGGAAATCCGGCAGTAACACGCAAATAAATCGGGTGGAGAGCCCCCTTCTTGTTGAAGGGGGCGCCCCGAAGGCGGGGGGCTAAGGTGGAATGCTCGGATCTCAAGGCGCCGAAGGCGAATTGAGATAGTCCAAAGACACCTGCAACAGCGCCCGCAACCCCACATCCAGCGCCTTCTCGTCCAGCAGGAACTTCGGCGAATGGTTGGCCGGGGCGGTGGCCGGGTCGATGCCTTCGCTGGTGGCGCCGACGAAGAAGAACATGCCCGGCACCTGCTGGGCGTACAGCGAGAAGTCTTCGGCGCCCATCTGCAGCGGCGGTTCGTAGACGTTGGCTTCGCCGACCACGGCCTGCAGGCTGGGCAGCATGCGCGCGGTCAGCGCCGGGTCGTTGACCGTGGCCGGGTTGCCTTCGGCCTCGTAGATCTCGGTCTGCGCCTTGGCGCCATGCGCGGCGGCGGTGTGCTCGGCCACGTTGCGCAGGTCGGCGAAGATCTGCTGGCGCATGCCCTCGTCGAAGGTGCGGATGGTACCCACCATCTCCACTTCATCGGGAATGATGTTGTAGCGGATGCCGCCCTTGATCGCACCGAAGGACACCACGGCCGGCTGCTTGGAAATATTGGAACGACGGCTGACGATGGTCTGCGCGGTACCGACCAGGTCGGCGGTGGCCACGATCGGGTCGACCCCGTTCCACGGCGCCGAACCATGGGTCTGGCGGCCGATCACCTTGATCCCGAAGCGGTCTGAAGCAGCCATCAGCGGGCCGCTGCGGACCGCGATCTGCCCGGCCTGGACGCTGGAGAACACATGCAGGCCGAACACCGCATCCGGCTTGAAGTCGGCGAACAGGCCTTCCTTGAGCATCAGCGAGGCGCCGCCTTCTTCCGGTGCCGGCGCGCCTTCCTCGGAGGGTTGGAAGATCAGCATCACTTCGCCGGGCAGGTTGGCCTTCATCTTGACCAGTGCGTCGGCCACGCCGAGCAGCGTGGCGGTGTGCGCGTCGTGGCCGCAGGCGTGCATCACCCCGACCGGCTCACCGCGGTAGGTGCTGGTGGCCTTGGAGGCGAACGGCAGCCCGGTCTGTTCGGTCACCGGCAGCGCGTCCATGTCGGCCCGCAGGGCGATGCGCGGGCCGGGCTTGCCGCCCTTGATGATCGCGACCACGCCGTGGTGGGCAATGCCGGTCTTGGGCTTCAGGCCCATCGCGCGCAGCTGTTCGGCGACCTTGGCGGCGGTGCGCTCTTCGCGGTTGGACAGCTCCGGGTGCTGGTGGAAGTCGCGGCGCCACTCCACCACCTGGGCCTGCAGGCGGGCGGCGGCGGCGGTGACTTCGGGGCGCTCGGCCGGGGCGGCGGCGGCCAGCGCGGGGGAGGCCAGCAGCAGGGCGGACAGCAACAGCGACAGACGGGGCATGCAGGTCTCCACGGAAGGCAGGAAGGGTGATGAACCTGAATGTAGGGCATCCGCTTGGTTTGCGCTGTAACTTTCGAGGCCCTGGCGCGTTGGAGACTGGGGCGCGGCGGGACGTCTGGCGGTCGCCACGATTGAACCTTGAAGGCCTTCGCCGGTCTGACCGCCCGTCCCATCCGTCATGCATTCAGGGTCACGCCGGACGGGTATCCTTCGTACCTGCCAACCGGGCCCCGCCCTTCGCCTGCCTCAGGAGTTTTTGAATGTCGCGTTTCTGGAAGATCGTGCTGCTGGTGATCGCAGTGCTGGTGGTCGGGCTGGTCGGCATGCGCATGCTCGGCGGCGGCAAGGCGAAAGACGCCAAGGGCGGCCCGCAGGCCGAGGCCGGCAAGGACGGCGAGCGCGACAACGGCCCGGTACCCGTGACCGTGATCGACGCCGCCCGCCAGGACGTGCCGGTGTATGCCAGCGCGCTGGGCACGGTAAGCGCGATGAACACCGTGACCGTCAGCCCGCAGGTCGGCGGCCAGCTGCTCAGCATCAACTTCAAGGAAGGCCAGGAAGTGAAGCAGGGCGACCTGCTGGCGCAGATCGACCCGCGCACCCTGCAGGCCAGCTATGACGAAGCCGCCGCTGCCAAGAAGCAGAACCAGGCGCAGCTGGCCACGGCCCGCTCCAACTTCCAGCGCTCCAATTCGCCCGAATACCGCCAGTACGTCGCCAAGACCGACCTGGACACCCAGCGCAACCAGGTGGCCCAGTACGAAAGCGCGGTCGCGGCCAATGAAGCCAGCATGCGCGCGGCCCAGGTGCAGCTGCAATACACCCGCGTAACCGCGCCGATCTCCGGCATCGCCGGCATCCGCGCGGTCGACGCCGGCAACGTGGTCAGCGCCGGTACCGCGATTGTCACGCTGACCCAGGTCCACCCGATCCACGTGGTGTTCAACCTGCCCGAGCGCCAGCTGCCGGACGTGCGCCAGGCGCAGCAGGCCGGCCCGGTGACCATCGCCGCGCTCGACCGCAACGACGCCCACGTGCTCACCGACGGCGGCACGCTGGACGTGGTGGACAACCAGATCAGCAGCGACAGCGGCACCTTCCGTGCCCGCGCCCTGTTCGACAACAAGGACAACAGCCTGTGGCCGGGCCAGTTCGTCAACGTGCGCATGCAGCTGCGCACGATTGCCGGTGGCGTGGTCATCCCCACCCAGGCGGTGATGCGCGGCCCGGACGGCGAGTACGTCTACATCGTCAAGCCGGACAATACCGTGGCCATGCAGACCGTGAAGAGCGGCGTGGAAGTGGGCGACAGCCACGTGCAGGTCACCGAAGGCCTGAAGGGCGGCGAGCGCGTGGTCAGCGAAGGCCAGTTCCGGCTCAAGCCGGGCAGCAAGGTCACCGCGCTGAAGCCGGGCGAAACCCCGGCCGCCCCGACCGAGGCCGAGCTCAAGGCCGCCGCGCAGAAGCAAGGCGGCGGTGGTCGCCGTGGCGGCGGCCCGCGCTGACCGCGCGCCCCGTGTCCGCGACGCCGGCCCGCTGGTCGGCGTTCGTGTCCTGCATCGCCGTTTGACGTAACAGCAAGGATCCGCCCGTGGGCTTTTCGACGATCTTCATCCGCCGCCCCATCGCCACCTCGCTGCTGATGGCGGGCCTGCTGCTGCTCGGCATCCTGGGCTATCGCCAGTTGCCGGTGTCGGCGCTGCCGGAGATCGACGCGCCCAGCCTGGTGGTCACCACCCAGTATCCCGGTGCCAACGCCACCACCATGGCCTCGCTGGTGACCACGCCGCTGGAGCGCCAGTTCGGGCAGATCTCCGGGCTGGAGCTGATGACCTCCGATTCCTCGGCGGGGTTGTCCACGATCATCCTGCAGTTCTCGATGGACCGCGACATCGACATCGCCGCGCAGGACGTGCAGGCAGCGATCCGCCAGGCCACCCTGCCCTCGTCGCTGCCCTACCAGCCGGTCTACAACCGGGTGAACCCGGCCGACGCGGCGATCATCACCCTCAAGCTCACCTCCGACACGCGCCCGCTGCGCGACGTGAACAACTACGCCGACTCGATCCTGGCCCAGCGCCTGTCGCAGGTGCAGGGCGTGGGCCTGGTCTCGATCGCCGGCAACGTGCGCCCGGCCGTGCGCATCCAGGTCAACCCGGCGCAGCTCTCGAACATGGGCCTGACCCTGGAAGACCTGCGCAGCGCGCTGACCCAGGCCAACGTCAACGCGCCCAAGGGCTCGCTCAATGGCAAGACGCAGTCCTACAGCATCGGCACCAACGACCAGCTGACCAGCGCCGCCGAGTACCGCGAGACCATCATCAGCTACAAGAACGGCGCACCGGTGCGGCTGTCGGACGTGGCCCAGGTGATCGACGGGGTCGAGAACGACCAGCTCGCCGCCTGGGCCGACGGCAAGCCGGCAGTGCTGCTGGAGATCCGTCGCCAGCCCGGTGCCAACATCGTGCAGACCGTGGAGCGCATCCGTGCGCTGATGCCGCAGCTGCAGAACGTGCTGCCGGCCGACGTGCACCTGGAGGTGTTCTCCGACCGCACCGAAACCATCCGCGCTTCGGTGCATGAAGTGCAGTTCACCCTGATCCTCACCATCGGCCTGGTGGTGGCGGTGATCTTCGTGTTCCTGCGCCGGCTGTGGGCGACCATCATTCCCTCGGTGGCGGTGCCGTTGTCGCTGGCCGGCACGTTCGGGGTCATGGCATTCGCCGGCATGTCGCTGGACAACCTCTCGCTGATGGCGCTGGTGGTGGCTACCGGCTTCGTGGTCGACGATGCGATCGTGATGATCGAGAACATCGTGCGCTACATCGAACAGGGCAGGAGCGGCCCGGAGGCGGCCGAGATCGGCGCACGCCAGATCGGCTTCACCGTGCTCTCGTTGACGGTCTCGCTGGTGGCGGTGTTCCTGCCGCTGTTGCTGATGCCGGGCGTGACCGGGCGGCTGTTCCACGAGTTCGCATGGGTGTTGAGCATCGCGGTGGTGCTGTCGATGCTGATCTCGCTGACCCTCACCCCGATGATGTGCGCTTACCTGCTCAAGCCCGACGCGCTGCCCGAAGGCGAAGACGCACACGAGCGCGCGCATGCAGCCGGCAAGCAGACCGTGTGGAGCCGCACCGTGGGGCTGTACGAGCAGAGCCTGGACTGGGTGCTGGACCACCAGCGCCTGACCCTGGCCGTGGCGGCCGGCGCGCTGGTGCTGACCGTGGTGCTGTACATCGTGATCCCCAAGGGCCTGCTGCCCGAACAGGACACCGGGCTGATCACCGGCGTGGTCCAGGCCGACCAGAACATTGCCTTCCCGCAGATGGAGCAGCGCACCCAGGCGGTGGCTGAAGCGTTGCGCAAGGACCCTGCAGTGACCGGCGTGGCCGCCTTCATCGGCGCCGGCAGCATGAATCCCACGCTCAACCAGGGCCAGCTGTCGATCGTGCTCAAGGAACGCGGCGACCGCGATGGCCTGGAAGACATCCTGCCGCGCCTGCAGCAGGCGGTGGCCGGCATTCCCGGCGTGGCGCTGTACCTCAAGCCGGTGCAGGACGTGACCCTGGACACCCGCGTGGCCGCCACCGAGTACCAGTACTCGCTGTCGGACGTGGACAGCGCGCAGGTCGCGCTGCAGGCCACGCGCCTGACCGAGGCGCTGCGCCAGCGTCCGGAACTGGCCGACGTGGACAACAACCTGTCCAACCAGGGCCGCGCCCTGGAGCTGACCATCGACCGCGACAAGGCCAGCGTGCTGGGCGTGCCGATGCAGACCATCGACGACACCCTGTACGACGCGTTCGGCCAGCGCCAGATCTCGACCATCTTCACCGAACTCAACCAGTACCGCGTGGTGCTGGAAGTAGCGCCCGAGTTCCGCACCAGCACCGCGCTGATGAACCAGCTCGCCGTCGCCTCGAACGGTGCAGGCGCGCTGACCGGCAGCAACGCCACCAACTTCGGCCAGGTCACCTCGTCCAACTCGTCCACCGCCACCGGCATCGGCGCGCAGAACACCGGCATCCCGGTCGGTGCCGGCGACATCATCCCGCTGGCGGCGCTGGCAGAAGGCAAGGTCACCAGCACGCCGCTGGTGGTCAGCCACCAGCAGCAGCTGCCGGCGGTGACGGTGTCGTTCAACATCGCGCCGGGCTACTCGCTGTCCGACGCGGTCAAGGCGATCGAAGAAACCAGGGCCAGCCTGGACATGCCGTCGCAGGTGCATGCGCAGTTCATCGGCAAGGCCGCCGAGTTCACCGGCAGCCAGACCGACGTGGTGTGGCTGCTGCTGGCGTCGCTGGTGGTGATCTACATCGTGCTCGGCGTGCTGTATGAAAGCTACATCCACCCGATCACGATCATCTCCACCCTGCCCCCGGCCGGCGTGGGTGCGCTGCTGGCGCTGATGGTGTGCGGGCTGAGCCTGTCGGTGGACGGCATCGTCGGCATCGTGCTGCTGATCGGCATCGTCAAGAAGAACGGCATCATGATGGTGGACTTCGCCATCGAGGCACGCCGTGCCGGCGCCAACGCGCACGAAGCGATCCGCCGCGCCTGCCTGCTGCGCTTCCGCCCGATCATGATGACCACCGCCGCGGCCATGCTCGGCGCGCTGCCGCTGGCGCTGGGCACCGGCATCGGCTCGGAACTGCGCCGCCCGCTGGGCATCGCCATCGTCGGCGGCCTGCTGATTTCGCAGCTGGTCACGCTGTACACCACGCCGGTGATCTACCTGTACATGGAGCGCTACTCCGAGTGGCTGCGCCAGCGCCGTGAACAGCGCGCGCTGCGCAACGGCACCGCGCAGGACCACGCGTGAACATCTCCGGCCCGTTCATCCGCCGCCCGATCGGCACCGCGCTGCTGGCCATCGGCCTGTTCGTGGTCGGCCTGATGTGCTACCTGAAGCTGGGCGTGTCGGCACTGCCGAACATCCAGATTCCGGTGATCTTCGTGCACGCCAGCCAGTCCGGCGCGGATGCCACCACCATGGCCTCCACGGTGACCGCACCGCTGGAGCGCCACCTGGGCCAGCTGCCGGGCGTGGACCAGATGCGCTCGTCCAGTTCCGAAGGCAGCTCGCTGGTGTTCATGGTGTTCCAGAGCGGAGTCGACATCGACTCGGCCGCGCTGGACGTGCAGACCGCGATCAATTCGGCACAGGCCGACCTGCCCTCCGGGCTCGGGTCGCCGATGTTCCAGAAGGCCAACCCGAACGACGACCCGGTGATCGCGATCGCGCTGACCTCGCAGACGCAGTCGGCCGACGAGCTGTACAACGTGGCCGACTCGCTGCTGGCCCAGCGCATCCGCCAGATCAGCGGCGTTTCTTCGGTGGATATCGCAGGTGCGTCTACGCCCGCCGTGCGCGTGGACGTCAACCTGCGCCTGCTCAACGCGCTGAATCTCACCCCGGACGACCTGCGCAATGCCGTGCGCGCGGCCAACGTGACCTCGCCCACCGGCTTCCTCAGCGACGGCAACACCACCACCGCGATCATCGCCAACGACTCGGTGGCGCGCGCGGCCGACTTCGCCAACCTGGTAATCAAGACCCAGGACGATGGGCGGGTGATCCGCCTGAAGGACGTGGCCAACGTCTACGACGGCCAGCAGGACGCCTACCAGGCGGCCTGGTTCGACCACAAGCCCGCGGTAGTGATGTACGTGTTCACCCGCGCCGGCGCAAACATCGTAGAGACAGTGGACCGGGTCAAGGCGCAGATTCCGATGCTGCGCGACTACCTGCAGCCAGGCACCACGTTGACCCCGTACTTCGACCGCACCCCGACCATCCGCTCCTCGCTGCATGAAGTGCAGATCACCCTGCTGATCAGCCTGGCGATGGTGATCCTGACCATGGCGCTGTTCCTGCGCCGGCTGGCGCCGACCCTGATCGCGGCGATCACCGTGCCGCTGTCGCTGGCCGGTGCGGCGCTGGTCATGTACGTGTTCGGTTTCACCCTGAACAACCTGAGCCTGCTGGCGCTCGTGATCGCGATCGGCTTCGTGGTCGACGATGCGATCGTGGTGATCGAGAACATCATGCGCCACCTCGACGAGGGCATGCCGCGCATGCAGGCGGCGTTGACCGGTGCGCGCGAGATCGGCTTCACCATCGTGTCGATCACCGCCTCGCTGGTGGCGGTGTTCATTCCGCTGCTGTTCGCCAGCGGCATGGTCGGCGCGTTCTTCCGCGAGTTCACCGTGACCCTGGTGGCGGCGATCGTGGTGTCGATGATCGTCTCGCTGACCCTGACCCCGGCGCTGTGCAGCCGCTTCCTGAGCGCGCATGCCGAGCCGGAGAAGCCGTCGCGGATCGGTCGTTTCCTCGACGCCACCCACGACCGCATGCTGCGGGTCTACACAGTGTGCCTGGACTTCTCGCTGCGCCACGCGCTGCTGCTTTCGCTGACCCCGATCCTGCTGATCGTGGCCACGGTGATGCTGGCCGGTGCGGTCAAGAAGGGCTCGTTCCCGCCGCAGGACACCGGCCTGATCTGGGGCCGCGCCAACTCCAGCGCCACGGTCTCGTTCGAGGACATGGTCAACCGCCAGCGCCGCATCACCGACATGCTGATGGCCGACCCGGCGGTGAAGACCGTGGGCGTGCGCCTGGGCAGTGGCCGGCAGGGCTCCAGCGCGCAGTTCAACATCGAACTGAAGACCCGCAAGGAAGGCCGCCGCGAAACCACCGCGCAGGCGTTGGCACGGTTGAGCGCCAAGGCCGACCGCTACCCGGACCTGGAACTGCGCCTGCGCGCGATCCAGGACCTGCCCAGCGACGGCGGCGGCGGCAACAGCCAGGGCGCGCAGTACCGCGTGTCGCTGCAGGGCAACGACCTGGCCCAGCTGCAGGAGTGGTTGCCGAAGGTGCAGGCCGCGCTGAAGAAGAACCCGATGCTGCGCGATGTCGGCACCGACGTGGACACCGCCGGCCTGCGCCAGAACATCGAGATCGACCGGGCCAAGGCCGCGCGCCTGGGCGTGTCGGTCGGCGCCATCGACGGCGCGCTGTACGGCGCGTTCGGCCAGCGCCAGATTTCCACCATCTATTCGGACATCAACCAGTACAGCGTGGTGGTCAACGCGCTGCCCGAGCAGACCGCCACCCCGCGCGCGCTCGACGAGATCCACGTGCGCGCCGGCAACGGCGAGATGATTCCGATCACCGCCGTGGCACGGCAGGTGCCGGGGCTGGCGCCACCGCAGATCACCCACCAGAACCAGTACACCACCATGGACCTGAGCTACAACCTGGCGCCAGGCGTGAGTACCGGCGAAGGCGAGGCGATCATCAAGTCCACCGTGGACGGCCTGCGCCTGCCCGGCGACATCCGCATCAGCGATGGCGGCGGCTTCAACGTGCAGCTCAACCCCAATTCGATGCTGATCCTGGTGCTGGCCGCGATCATCACCGTGTACCTCGTACTGGGCATGCTGTACGAAAGCCTGGTGCATCCGGTCACCATCCTGTCCACGCTCCCGGCGGCAGGCGTGGGTGCACTGCTGGCGCTGTTCGTGACCAATACCGAGCTGTCGGTGATCTCGATGATCGCGCTGGTGCTGCTGATCGGCATCGTCAAGAAGAACGCGATCATGATGATCGACTTCGCGGTGGTGGCCCAGCGCGAGCACGGCAAGAGCCCGCTGGAAGCGGTCCGCGAAGCCAGCATCGTGCGCTTCCGCCCGATCATGATGACCACCATGGTCGCGATCCTGGCCGCAGTGCCGCTCGCGATCGGGCTGGGCGAGGGCAGCGAACTGCGCCGCCCGCTCGGCATCGCGATGATCGGCGGCCTGCTGTTCTCGCAGAGCCTGACCCTGCTCAGCACCCCGGCGCTGTACGTGATCTTCTCGTGCCTGCAGCAGCATTGGCGCGGCTGGCGGGCACGGCGCCGCGAGAAGGTGGCCCTGCGGCGTGCAGCGCGCGCATGACCGTTATTTGACGGAAGACACCCAAAAGAGAACAATTCGCATCAGCCACGGTCCTGCCGCGCCTCGCGCACCGCGCTGAATCCGCCTTCCGCGGGCAGTGCCCCGACTCAGCCACGCCCTCTTCTTTCCGCCATCCACCGATCGCGGACGGTGTGCTGCTGTCCGCAGAGGACCCCCACTACATGCGTGCTTCCGTTCTTCCGCGCCGTGCCCTGCGCCCGGCCCTGCTTGCGCTTTCACTGTCGCTGGCCTGCACCACCCACGCCCAGTCCCGCTCGGCCACCGAGCTGGACGCAGTCAAGGTCACCGCCGAACGGACCCACACCGACACCGGCGCACTGGGCGACCGCCCGGTACGCGATACCCCGTTCGCGATCTCGGTGATCGGCCGCGAAGACATCGAGAAGCGCCAGGTGGTCTCGCTGGGCGAGGCCTTCCTGACCGACCCCTCGGTGGTCACCCAGGTCAGCGCCTACGCCAGCGGCTGGAGCTCGCCGATCCGCAACCGCGGCATCGACCTCAGCTACGACAGCTACCGCGTCAACGGCCTGCAGGTCTCGTCCTGGGGCACCGAATGGCCGCTGGAAGTGATGGAGCAGGTGGAATTGCTGAAGGGTCCGGGCGGTTTCATGTACGGCTTCGGCCAGCCCGGCGGCATCATCAACTACGTGACCAAAAAACCCACCGACACCTCGACCTTCTCCGCCCAGCTCGGCTTGCGCGAACAGGGCATCGTCAGCAGCCAGGTCGATGCAGGCGGTCGCTTCGGCAACGAACAGATGTTCGGCTACCGCTTCAACGCCTACCAGGAGAAAGGCGAGACCTTCAACGGCGGCGAGGTCGACCGCAAGGTCGGCGCGTTGTCGCTGGACGCCCGCCTGAGCGACAGCCTCACCTGGACCTTCGACGGCGTGTTCCAGCAGCGCGACCTGGGCGAAGAGTCGCCGCAGTACTACTTCATCGGCCTGACCGAACTGCCGCGCCCGATTGCCGGCGACGTCAACAACGCCATCCCCGGCACCTTCTACGACACCCGCTCCAGCCTGCTCTCCACCGCCCTGCACTGGCAGATCAACAGCGACTGGAAGACCAGCCTGAGTTACGGCTACACCTCGTCGTGGAACGACGTGAACAAGATCTTCGCCTACATCGACGACGTGAACGGCGATTACGACATCAACGCCTACGAGCTCGGCGGCAAGAGCGAGTGGAAGCTCGCCCAGGCCATCGTGCAGGGCCGCTTCCAGACCGGCCCGCTCTCGCACCAGCCGGTGGCCGGCGTCTCGCACCAGACCGGCCTCGGCTGGGACCGTCCGTACGAATGGAACACCATCGGCCGCGGCAACCTGTACCAGCGCCCCACCCTGCGCCACGACGCGGTCGGCTCCCACGAACTGACCCGCGGCAGCGAAACCATCCAGCAGGCCGTGTTCCTCAGCGACACCGTCGACGTCGGCCACGGCTGGTCGCTGCTGGCTGGCGCCCGCTACAACGACTTCGAGAACAAGGGCAGCTACCACACCTACCCGGTCACCCCGACCTACGCGGTCATGTACAAGCCCGCCGACGAAGTCACCCTGTACACCAGCTACGTCGAATCGCTCGAAGCCGGCAGCCGCGTCGGCAGCGACTACATCAACGCCGGCGACGTGCTCGACCCCACCATCAGCAAACAGTTCGAGATCGGTGCCAAGATCGAATACCCGCGCTGGAACGCCAACGCCGCCGCCTTCCGGCTCGAACGCGGCGCCAACATCGACCGCCTGACCAGCGCCGGCAAACTGCTCGTGCAGGACGGCATCACCCTGTACGAAGGCGTGGAGGTCAGCGGCAACGTCCTCCTGAGCGACGCCTTCAGCCTCGGCGGCGGCGTCACCTGGCTCGACCCCACCTACGACAAGCTCTCACCCGACAGCATCACCCAGCAGGGCAACCGCACCGCAGGCGCCGCACGCTGGAACGGCGTGGTGCACGCCGATTACAGCGTGCAGCAGGTCGAAGGCCTGAGCCTGTACGCACTCGCCCGCTATTACGGCGATGTGTATTACGACGCCGAGAACACCCTGAAGCTGCCGGATTACACCCTGGTCAACGCCGGCGTGGGATACCGCATGCAGGCGAACGGACATCCGGTGACGTGGCGCGCGAGCGTGGAAAACCTGGCCAACAAGAAGTATTGGTCGAACGCCGGCATAGGCCTGCCGCGAACCTTTGCAGTGAGCGTAAGGTTTGATCTGTAATTGATTCTCCCATCCGCACGCGACCCTGTGTGGGGGCGGCCGCCGGGTAGCCCCCGGAGAGACGCTAGAAAACATGGATGTTTTCTAGCAGCCCCCATGGATGGGTTCACGGCGTGTCTCGGAGCGGGGCTGCCCGGTGGCCGCCCCAGCCCGTAGCAATTGAGACGCTGCCTTTCGCGCAATCCAACAGTCCCTCGCCGCCGCGATGCAGGATTCACCGCGATGACGCAATAATGAGGCGCCCCCGCACCACGAGTCCGCATGTCTGCCCGAGAATCCCGCCTGAGCCGCCTGTGGGCGCATGAGAAGGCCAGCTATGGCCTGCGGGTCTTCATCGCATTGTCCGCCGCCATGGGCGTGTGCTGGCACCTCGACCAGTTGCCCGCCCTGCCCGGCGTGTTCCTCGGCATCATCGCCAGCGCCATTGCCGAAACCGACGACAACTGGTGGGGCCGGACCAAGTCCGTCGCCCTCTCCCTGCTCTGCTTCATCGCCGCTGCCGCCGCCGTCGTCCACCTGTTCGCCTGGCCCTGGCTGTTCATCGCCGCCCTCGCCCTGGCCACCTTCAGCCTGACCCTGCTCGGCGCCCTCGGCGAACGCTACGCCTCCATCGCCCAGGCCACCGTCACCCTCGCCATCTACACCATGATCGGCCTCGAACAGCATGGCGCCGCCGACCGCGCCCAGGCCTTCAACGCCGTCAGCCACCTGCTTGCCGGCGCCCTCTGGTACGGCCTGCTCTCCATCCTCTGGACCGCCCTGTTCGCCAACCGCCCCGTACGCGAACGCCTCGCCCGCCTCTACATCGAACTCGGCCGCTACCTCCAGCTCAAGGCCGACCTGTTCGAACCCGTGCGCGACGCCGACGTCCAGAAGCGCCAGCTTGCCCTCGCCGAACAGAACCGCCGCGTCGTCGACGCCCTCAACACCGCCAAGACCGCCATCCTCGCCCGCTTCGGCCGCTCCGGCCGGCCCGGCGTCCAGTCCGGCCTGTACCTGCGCCTCTACTACATGGCCCAGGACTTCCACGAACGCGCCAGTTCCTCCCACTACCCCTACGGCGCCCTCACCGACGCCTTCTTCCACAGCGACGTCCTGTACCGCTGCCAGCGCCTGCTCGCCCTGCAGGGCGAAGCCTGCGCCAGCCTCGGCACCGCCATCCGCCTGCGCCGCCCCTTCGACTACGGCGAACGTACCCGCCAGGCCACCGCCGACCTCACCGACTCCCTCGCCTGGCTGCGCGCCCAGCACAACCCCCAATGGCAGCGCCTGCTGTCCTCCCTCGACCTGCTCGGCCACAACCTGCAGAGCATCGAACGCCGCCTCTCCGAAGCCGCCCAGTCCGAATCCACCCTCGACAACGTCGACACCCGCCTGCGCGACACCAACCCGCATACCCTGCGCGAAATGGGCGTGCGCCTCCGCCAGCAGCTCACCCCCGGCTCCGTGCTGTTCCGCCACGGCCTGCGCATGGCCATCGCCCTGATCGTCGGCTTCATCGCCATCCGCCTGTTCAACACCCAGAACGGCTCCTGGGTCCTGCTCACCATCGTCTTCGTCTGCCGCCCCAACTTCGGCGCCACCCGGCAACGCCTTGCCCAGCGCGTCGCCGGCACCCTGATCGGCCTCGTCCTCACCTGGGCCCTGCTGCAGCTGTTCCAGGACCTGCGCCTCGAACTGCTGATCGCCCTGCTCTCGGCCCTGCTGTTCTTCTTCACCCGCAGCGACCGCTACCTGGTCGCCTCGGCCGCCATCACCGTCATGGCCCTGACCTGCTTCAACCTGATCGGCGACGGCTTCCTGCTGATCTGGCCGCGCCTGGTCGACACCCTGCTCGGCTGCGCCATCGCCGCCGCCGCCGCGTTCCTGATCCTGCCCGACTGGCAGGGCCGCCGCCTCGACCTGGTCATGGCGCGCGTGCTGCAGCGCTGCGCCGGCTACCTGCAGGCCGTGCTCGGCCAGTACGGCAGCGGCATGCAGGACGACCTCGCCTACCGCGTTGCCCGCCGCGACATGCACAACGCCGACGTCGCCCTCTCCACCGCCCTGTCCAACATGCTGCGCGAGCCCGGCCACGTGCGCGGCAACCTCGACGCCGGCTTCCGCTTCCTGGCCCTGTCCAATACGCTGCTGGGCCACCTGTCCGCACTCGGCGCCCACCGCGCGCAGCTGGACAGCTACGCGCAGGACACGTTGGCGCGCTCCAGTGGCGAGCGCGTGCAGCAGGCGATGCAGGAGATCGCCGGTGCGCTGGAGCGGCGCGAGGCGGTCGATGAAAGCGCGAACAACGCCGACCGCGCCTTGGCCGAACAGCTTGAACAGGTCACCGACGACATGCCGCCGAAGCTGCAGCTGATTCGTACCCAGATCGCGTTGATGCTGCGGTTGCTGCCGAAGCTGCGTGGGGCGGCGAATGAGGTCGGCGCACCGCGCCGCAACGCATTTGACGCCCCGCGATGACGAACGCGTCGCCACGCGCCCGCACAATGAATTCCCGGAACCGTAGCGCCGGGCTCTGCCCGGCTGCGTGATAGTCTGCCGGCTCGCAAGGAGATCCCATGTCCGGCCACAGTCAGTTCGCCCTGCTCCGCCAGCGCCGCTTCCTGCCGTTCTTCATCGTCCAGTCGTTGGGTGCCTTCAACGACAACGTGTACCGCCAGGCCATCATCGGCCTGCTGTTCTACCTTGGCGTCAGCCAGGAAGAACAGTCGCTGTACACCACGCTGGCCCCGGCCATCTTCATCCTGCCCTACTTCCTGTTTTCCGCCCTCGCCGGCCAGATCGCCGAGAAGCTGGAGAAATCGCGCCTCATCGTGATCACCACCACCATGGAGATCGCGATCATGTCGCTGGCCGCCGTCGGCTTCCTCACCCAGAACATGCCGATCCTGCTGGTGGCGCTGTTCTGCACCGGCCTGCAGTCCACCCTGTTCGGCCCGGTGAAGTATTCCGTGCTGCCCTCGGTACTCAAGCCGGAAGAACTCACCGGCGGCAACGGCCTGGTGGAAATGGGCACCTCCATGTCGATCCTCACCGGCATGATCAGCGGCGGCATCATCTTCACCCTGGCCGGCAGCTTCGGCCCGGTCGTGGCCGCCACCGCCGTGATCGGCCTGGCCATTGCCGGCAACATCACCGCGCGCATGATTCCCAAGGTCGACGCCGGCGCGCCGGACCTGAAGATCAACTGGAACCCGATTCCCGAATCGCTCGCCGTGCTGCGCCTGGCCAAGAAGCAGAAGGCCGTGGCCAACGCCATCCTGGGCGTGTCCTGGTTCTGGTTCGTCGGCACCATGCTCACCTCGCAGCTGCCCACCTACGCGGTGGTCAACCTCGGCGGCGAACCCACCCTGTACATCTTCGCGCTGGCGCTGTTCTCCATCGGCACCGGCGTCGGCTCGCTGCTCTGCGAAAAGCTGTCCGGGCGCACCGTGGAAATCGGCCTGGTGCCACTCGGTGCATTCGGCATGACCGCCTTCATGCTCGACCTGTATTTCGCGCGCGCCGGCACCGCCACCGCCGCTGGATTGGGCGTGGCCGAGTTCGTCTCGGCGCCGGGCAGCGTGCGCATCATCGTCGATCTGGTCGGCATCGGCCTGTTCACCGGCTTCTTCGTGGTGCCGCTGTTCGCGTTGATCCAGAGCCGCACCCCGAAGTCGGAAATGTCGCGCGTGTTCGCCGCGCTCAACATCCAGAACTCCGGCTTCATCGTCGCCGCCGCCATGATCGCGCTGGCCACCCAGAAGTTCCTGCACTGGACCATTCCGCAGTTGTTCCTCGCGTTGGCCATCGCCAACGCCGTGGTGGCGATCTACATCTTCACCATCGTTCCCGAATTCCTGATGCGCTTCCTCAGCTGGGTGATGGTGCGCTTCCTGTACCGGTTGCGCCCGCATGGCATCGAAGCGAACGTGCCCGACGAAGGGGCCGCGCTGATCGTGTGCAACCACGTCAGCTACATGGACGCGCTGATCCTGTCGGCGACCATCCCGCGCCCGGTGCGCTTCGTCATGTACTACAGGATCTTCAACATTCCGGTGATGCGCTGGATCTTCCGCACCGCCAAGGCGATTCCGATCGCCGGCGCACGCGAGGACCCCGCGCTGATGCAGGCCGCGTTCGACGAAGTGGACCGTGCGCTGGCCGAAGGCGAACTGGTCTGCATCTTCCCCGAAGGCGCACTCACCCGCGACGGCGAAATGGCCGCGTTCAAGTCGGGTGTGGAGAAGATCCTGGAACGCCGGCCGGTTCCGGTGGTGCCCATGGCATTGCGCGGCATGTGGGCCAGCATGTGGAGCCGGCGCGACAGTCGCCTGGGACGGATGCGGGTGCCGCGCCGCCTGCGCGCGCACATCGAGGTGATCGCCGGGGTACCGGTGGACGGTGCCACCGCGACGGCGGAAGGGCTGGAAGCGCAGGTCCGCGCACTGCGCGGCGATCAAGGCTAAAACCGACAAAACAAGCCGGATCGTGCAAGCAACGGGCCGCATGCGGCCCGTTTCCGTTCGTGCACGCATGGGAAAAATCCCAAAACGGGGGCATGTAAACGCATACATCCGTCGGAACTTCGGTTAGATTACCGGCCATAGGGGGTGTCTATTGGCGTTGGGAGATGCCAAGGGACAACCAATGGAATGGAGCCGTACTTGAATCATCTGCCGCCACCGACCCCGTCGGGTGTAGTCGTTCCCAACAACCTTGTGTGGGCGATCCTGACCACGCTGTTCTGCTGCCTGCCGTTGGGCGTGGTGTCGATCGTGTATGCCGCGCAGGTCGATGGCCGCCGCGCCGCCGGCGACGTGGCCGGGGCGTATGCCGCATCGCGCAAGGCCGCGGGGTGGGCATGGGCATCAGCGCTCGCGTTGCCGGTACTGCTGCTGTTGTGGTTTGGCTTGTTCGGCGGCATTGCCGCGCTGGGCGCTCTTTCCGAACTCTGAAACACCTTCTGTTCAACCCACCCTTGAAAATGGAGCTTCATCGATGAACGCCACTGCCCCGCAAGTCCCCAACAACCTGGTCTGGGCCATCCTCACCACCCTGTTCTGCTGCCTGCCGGCCGGCATCGTCTCGATCGTGTTCGCCGCGCAGGTCAACGGCAAGCTGGCCGCCGGTGACATCGCCGGTGCGCAGGAGTCGTCGGACAAGGCCAAGAAGTGGGCCATGTGGTCGGCCATCATCGGCGTCGTCGGCATCGTCCTGTACATCGTCCTGGTGATGGTGATGGGCGTTGGCGGCGCGATGAGCGGCAACTACTGATCGCACCCTGGACGGCCCGGTCCGGCGCCCCTGCGGGGTGTCCGGCTCGGGCCGTTCTGCCGTCATGACGATGCCTTCCCGTTCCGTTCTGTCGCGCTGGGCGCCGCTGGCGATCAGTGCCGGCCTCGCCGCCGGCGCGGCCGTGGTGCTGCGCCATGTCAGCCCGTATGCCGCGAACAGTCCGCTGCCGGGGTGCCCGTTGTATGCATTGACCGGGATCTACTGCCCGGGCTGCGGCAGCACGCGCTGCCTGTATTCGCTGGTGCATCTGGACTGGGCCGGCGCGATGGCGATGAATCCGCTGCTGGTGATTTCGCTGCCGTTCCTGCTGTTGATGCTGCTCAACAACGCGGGCGTGCGCGTGCGTGCGCTGGACCCGTTGATGCGGGTGCTGGCCAATCCGATGGTGTGGTTGGTGGTGTTGGTGGGGTATGCAGTGATGCGTAACCTGCCTTGGTATCCCTTCAGTTTGCTTGCGCCGGGCGTGGCATAGACCGCTTGGGTCGGCCAACGGCCGACGCTACCGGCGGGCGGTGCATCAACCTTGTTTACGTCACCCAGCCTGCGATCACCAGCAGGGCGAGGGCGGCCATCCATAGCAGCAGCATGCGCCAGACCAGGCTCATGGCATCACGCAGCTCGGGCAGGCGGCGCCATACCGGCACCATGCCGGCATCGCTGTAATCGTGCGCGTCTTCGCGCAGTTCGGCGCTGACACTGGCGCGCGCAACCGCGCCCAGGAAGTCGGTCGACGCCACCCAGCGGTTGCCGTGCGCGTCGCGCCACGCCTTGAAGGCGGTGTCGAAGTTGCCGACCAGCGCCATCGACAGCGACATCAGCTGCGCCACCGGCCACTCCAGCCATGACAGCACCTGGCGTGCGCCCACCACGGTTTCCACGTCGGCCAGCGAACGCATCGGACCGACCGCCAGCAGGGCCAACAGGCGGTACGCCAGCGCCCCGACCGGGCCCAGCAGCAGGAACCAGAACAGCACCGCGAACCAGCGCCGCAGCGCATTGAGCAGGGTCGCCTCGACCAGCGACGGCACGTCCTCGTGCAGGCTGCCGCCGGCCGACTGCAACTGGCCAATGGCGGCGTGCCGGGTGGGCGCGTCGTCGGCGTCGATCACCGCTTCCACGTCGCGGTCCAGGTCGCGCGGGCCCCAGCAGATCACCAGCGTGGCAATGCCCAGCAGCAGCGACGGCAGGCCGAACAGGCGGTCGTGGAACAGCCACTGCAGCAGCGCCATGGCCACCACGAACGGCAGCAGCGCCAGCACCCAGCCGTGCCGGCCGCGCCAGGCGCCGGCCTCCGGGGCATGCGCGTCCAGCCACTGCAGCCAGCGCCGGTAGAGGCCGAACCGGCGCAGCGCCACTGCCGCGGCAGGCGCGACGTGGCCCAGGGCCAGGGCGACCAGGACTGCGACCAGGGTGGTGAACATGACTGCCTCCGTTCGGTTTCTGGCCGCTACTATGCCGTGCGCTCCGGCCATTCCCCGGGGCCACAGGTAATGTACGCCGCCCCGTGTTCAGGCAGCGGCAACGCTTCGCCCCGGGTCACCCGACCTGGCGGCGGTACCAGTGTTCGATCAGGCTGCGCGAAATCGAGATCGGCGGCGACAGGCGGATCCCCTGCCCGTCGTCCTCGATGTCCCGGGCCAGCGCGGCGCCCACTTCTTCGGCGGTGAACCAGCGCGCGTCTTCGAGCTCGCCGTTCACGGTCGGGATGTCGTTTTCGGCAGTTGCACTGAAGCCCAGCATCAACGCGCCCGGGAACGGCCACGGCTGGGTGCCCAGGTACTGGCAGTGCCGCACCCGCACCTTGCTTTCCTCGAACACCTCGCGGACCACGGTCTGCTCCAGCGATTCGCCCGGCTCGACGAACCCGGCCAGCACCGAGTAACGGCGCGGCGCCCAGTTGGCCTGGCGGCCGAGCAGCAGCCGCCCGTCGTTCTCCACCGCCACGATGACCGCCGGGTCGACCCGCGGGTAGTGTTCGGTGTTGCACTTGGCGCAGCGGCCGATGAAGCCGCCCCGGGTGAAGGCCACGGCGCCGCCGCACACGCCGCAGAAGCGCGTGCGCGATTGCCAGTAGGACATGCCGCGTGCGTAGCAGAAGGCGCTGGCGTCGGCAGCCGACCAGGTGGTGGCCGACTCGCGCAGGTCCACCCGCTGCGGCGCGGTGGCATCCACCGCGGCCGATTCCACCGAGAACCACGCCTGCTGGCCGCGCAGGCCCAGGAAGATCGCCGTGCCGGGGCCGCCGCCGAGCTCGGCACCGGTCAGCGCCAGCGGCTGGCCGTCGTCCCCTGCCAGCGCGCGACCATCGGCATCGATGACCAGCACGCGCGCCTGAGGCCACAACTGCAACAACGCGTCGGCGTTGTCGCGCATCGTGTCGGCGCGTTCAAGGGGATCGGTGGTGAATGCAAAACCGGCCAGCGGCAGGGAGATGTTGGACATCCGCAAAGCCTGCCGCGATTCAACCGGAACAGCAAGTCACATGCTGAAACTGCTGCCGCAGCCGCAGGTGGTCTTCGCGTTCGGATTGCGGATCACGAACTGTGCGCCGGTCAGGCTTTCGGTGTAATCCACTTCGGCGCCCATCAGGTACTGCAGGCTGAGCGGATCGACCAGCAGGGTCACGCCGTTGGTGTCCACGGCCAGGTCGTCGTCGGCACGGTTCTCGTCGAACTCGAAACCGTACTGGAAACCGGAGCAGCCACCGCCCTGGATGTAGACGCGCAGGGCCAGCGAATCGCTGGCTTCGTCCTGGATCAGCTCCTTGACTTTGGCCGCAGCGGGCTCGGTGAAGTTCAGCGGACGGTCCAGCGACTGGTAGTTCGGCGCGGCGGCAGGGGCGCCGGGCAGGGAAACAAGCGTGCTCATGCACCCAGCATGGGGGTGCATGGGCACGCTTTCAAGCGCCCGGCATTCAGGCCATGGCGTCGGCAAGCTTCCTGCGGGCGTTGCCGTCCTTGCCATCCTTGGTGACAGCGGGCTCTTCGGCCGGTGGTGGCAGCGCCATCTGCGCCGCGCCATGGATCAGGCGACCGGTCAGCTGGGCGCCAGCGTTCATTTCCACCACCTGGTAATGGATGTTGCCGGTCACGCGGGCGCTGGGGGTCAGTTCGACCCGCTCGCTGGCGTGCACGTCGCCGTCCAGGCGGCCGCTGAGCACGACCACGTGGGCGCGGATCTCGCCTTCGATGCTGCCCTGTTCGGCCAGGGTAAGGGTGGCGTTGGTGGCGCCGTCCTGGGCGATCACCTTGCCCAGGATGGTGCCTTCCACGTACAGGCCACCGCTGAATTCCACGTCCCCGCGGATCACCACCTGCGCGCCAATCAGCGCGTCCACGACCAGATGCCCGTCGCGGTTGGACTTGTTGCTGCCAAACATGGGTTTACTCCCCTTTTTCTGCCGTTGCTGGTGCAGCCGGTGCGCCGGCCTGCTTCCAGTCGAATACCTGGGTGGCGCCCCCCGCGCCGGTTCCCAGCGTGACCCGCACGCGTTGCGGGGTGAAGTCTTTTGGCAACATGACGCTGCCGGTGAGCTGCTGGAAGTACCGGAAGGAGTAATCCTGGCCCGGCACCTTGGTGCGCTGGTGCAGCTCGTCCCAGCTGACCGAGGTCAACTTGCCGTCCTTGACGCCTTCCACCGTGAAGCGCATCTGGCCCTGGCTGATCGCGCCACGGTTGAGGTTCTGGGTCAGCACCACGGCGTACTGCCAGGTGCCGCCCGCTTCGGGCGAAAACTCGATGGAATGGGTGTTCAGGCCCTTGCGCTGGCTGGTGGCGCCGACCAGGCGTTCGTAGAAGGCCACGTCGGCGCGAAGGCCGGCGATCTCCTCGTCGCGCTCGCCCAGCGAGGTCTGCACCTCGTTGTTGGCGGCGCGGCTGATCCGGTCCGAGGCCTCCAGGGTGGCCTGGCGCTGCTGCAGGTCCGCGACCTGCTTCTGCAGGGTCTCGGCACGTGCCTGCGCGGCGTCGAGCTGGCGGCCGACGTCGCCACCGGGGCTGCCCATCCAGCGGCCGAGCAGCACGGCCAGGACCAGGCTGGCCAGCCAGATGCCGCCGAGGATCAGCAGGCGGCGGCGATCGGGCGCCGCCGGGCTGCCCGGGCGCCGGATCTGGATACGCGAAGGTGTCGGATTGTTCATGGCGTTTACGGCGGTAGCGCCGCGTGGGCGATACCGACACGACCCCTGTCGGAAAGAGCGACTCCCTAGTGTAAGTCAGGGTTGGCACATTTTTCGCCCTACCCCCCGCCCCGGGCAGTAGCGTTCAGGGACGTCATCCCCGATAGTGTGGGCCTGTGCACACTTTGACGCCGGAGCGCCTGCCATGACCGAGGCCCACCTGTTCGTGATCGGCATCCTGCTGGCTTGGCTGGCCGGCATCCGCGTGTACCTGACCGTGTTCGGCGTTGGCCTGGCCGGCCTGCTCGGCTGGGTCGAGCTGCCTCCGGCCCTGCAGGCCACCGAGTCGTGGTGGGTGCTGGGCACCTCCGCGGCGCTGGCCGCGACCGAATTCGTGGCCGACAAGATTCCCGGGGTGGACTCGGCCTGGGACCTGGTCCAGACCCTGGCCCGGGTGCCGGCCGGCGCCTTCCTGGCCGCCGCCACGCTGTCGCCCGATGGCGAGCTCAGCGCGACCTCGCTGGCCGCCGGGGCGGGGGTGGCACTGGCCAGCCACGGGCTGAAGTCCGGCACCCGCGCCCTGCTGAACACCTCGCCCGAGCCGGCCAGCAACTGGGTGGCCTCGGCTGCGGAAGACACCGTGGTGGTGGGCGGGCTGGCGCTGGCGCTGGCCCATCCGTGGCTGGCGCTGGTCGTGGTGGTCGCCTGCAGCCTGATCGGCGCGCTGGTGGTCTGGCTGGTCTGGCGCACCCTGTGGAAAGGCATGCGCTGGCTGCTGCGGCAACCGGCCGGTCGCGTTCCCGCCACCCGCGATACCGCATAATTGCGCCGCAGACAGGGAGTACTGATGGCCGTCCAAGACAACGCTGTTGCATCCACCCGCGCCACCCGCGCCGAGACCCCGCCCGCCGACCACTGGCAGCGCTGGGCCAGTGCGGAGGCCGTCGCTGCGGCGCGCGCGCCCAGCAACGTGGTGCCGCTCAATGCCGGCACGGCCGCGCCCGCAGCACCTACGCCGCCGGTCCTGCCGCCGGCGCAGTGGCAGGACGACGGCGCGCAGCTGCCGCTGGGCAGCGAGGCCCCCTACCGCGTGCTGATCGTCGAAGACGACCGTTCGCAGGCGCTGTTTGCACAGAGCGTGCTGCATGGCGCCGGGATGGAGGCGATCGTGCACAGCGAAGCCGAAGGCGTGCAACAGGTGATCACCGAGCAGCGCCCTGACCTGATCCTGATGGACCTGCACCTGCCGGGCCTGGACGGCATGCGCCTGACCGCGCTGATCCGCCAGCAGCCCGGCCAGCAGCTGCTGCCGATCGTGTTCCTCAGCGGTGACCCGGACCCGGAGCGCCAGTTCGAAGTGCTCGACAGCGGCGCCGATGATTTCCTGAGCAAGCCGATCCGCCCGCGCCACCTGATCGCCGCGGTCTCCAACCGGATCCGCCGCGCCCGCGCGCAGGCCGCGATGCAGCCGGGCGCACAGGGCGCGCCGGCGATGAACAATCCCGAGACCGGCCTGCCGACCCGCCACCACGTGATGCAGCAGCTGAGCGGCGCGCTGGCGCACGGCGAGCACGGCGGCCTGTTCTTCATCGAAGTAGCCAGTGCGTTGGGCCTGCGCGAACGCTATGGCTATGCCGCGTTCGAGCGCCTGATGGTGCAGGCCGCGCAGCGGCTGGCCGACAACGCGCATCCGCACCTGCTGGCGCGCCTGAACGACAACAGCTTCCTGGTGCTGGCGCGGGGCCTGGACGAGGAAACCCTGGACGCCATGGCGCACCAGCTGCGCGACGAACTGTCCTCCCGCGCGTTCGTGATCCGCGACGAAGAGTCGGTGCACCTGCGCGGCGTCGTCGGGCATGCACAGCTGTCCGGCGGCTTCAGCGACGCCGGTACCGCGCTGGAAGCGGTGGAACGCACCACCCTGCAGGCGCGCCTGCTGCCGTCCGGGGTGGCCGCGCACGTGCGTCGGGAAGACGTGGCCGCGCAGGAACACCTGGCCATGCTTGAAGGCCAGCTCGAACCGGCCTACCAGCCGATCGTCGCGGTGGCTGGCGGCAACACCGCCCAGTACCAGGTGCTGCTGCGCCTGCGCCAGGCCGACGGCAGCGTGCTCAACGCCGGCCAGGTGATTCCGGCCGCGGAGGCGGCCGGACGCATCGCCGACCTCGACCAGCAGGTGCTGGACCATGCACTGGGCCTGCTCGATCTGTACCAGCACGCCACCCAGCCGCTGAGCCTGTTCGTGTCGCAGTCGCTGCGCACGCTGGCCCGCGATGCCTTCGCCGACTGGCTGCTGGAAACGCTGCAGCAACGCAACCTGCCCGGCAGCGCGCTGGTCATCGACGTGCGCCTGCCCGACGCGCTGATCCACACCGTGACCCTGCAGCAGTTCTGCACGCGCATGAGTGCGGCCGGGGTGCGCTTCTGCCTGAGCCAGTTCGAGCCGGGCAGCGAAGCCAATGCGCTGTTGAACCAGCTGCCGCTGGCGTTCGTGCGTATGGCCGCGCGCTTCTCCAGCAGCCATGCCAACCAGCAGACCCGCGATGAACTGCGCGCGGCCATCGACGCCGCGCACCGCGCCGGCGCGATGATCATCGGGCAGCAGATCGAAGATCCCCAGGCCGCTGCGGCAATGTGGATGGGCGGGGTCGATTTCATCCAGGGCAACATGGTGCAGTCGGCCGGGAGCGAACTGAACTTCGACTTCCACAACGCGGTGCTCTGACCATGACGACCCAAGGACGGGTTCCCTCAGCACTCTGGTTGGCGGCGATCGCCGCCGCACTGGCGGCCACCGCCAGCGGCATGGCACTGGCCGGCGCCAACGGACCGTGGCCGGCGATTGCCGCCGGCACGGCTGCCGCCGCCGTGATCGCCGCGCTGGTCGCCGTGGGCCGCTGGCGCGATCTGCAGGCGCAGCAGGTGCTGTTGCAACGTCGCAATGAAGCGCTGGCCGGCGAGCGCGACCATCTGCAGCGCGCCGTGCAGCAGCAGGACATGCTGGAGCGCGAGCTGCTGCAGGCCAAGCAGGCCGCTGAAGCGGCGGCGTTGGCCAAGGGCGAATTCCTGGCCACCATGAGCCACGAGATCCGCACCCCGCTCAACGGCATCCTGCCGATGCTCGACCTGATCGCACACGGCCAGCTCGGGACCGACCAGCGCCAGATGCTGGCCACTGCCACGGTCAGCTCGCAGCAGCTGCTGCGGATCGTCGACGACATCCTCGATTACTCCCGTCTGGAGGCCAAGGGCCTGGATTTGGAGATCACCACCTTCAACCTGCGCGAGCTGCTCGAAGGCATCGTCCAGCTCATGCAGCGCAGTGCCGAGGCCAAGGGCCTGGCAGTCTCGCTGGAACTGGACCCGGCGGTACGGCTGTCGGTGCGCGGCGACCCGGTGCGGCTGCGCCAGGTGCTGGGCAACCTGATGGTCAATGCGATCAAGTTCACCGAGCGCGGCCAGATCCGCCTGAAGGTGACCCGCCTCGGCGAAAACGGCAGCGAACACCAGCTGCGCTTCGAAGTGATCGACACCGGCATCGGCATCGACGGCACGCAGCAGGCGCGGCTGTTCCAGTCCTTCAGCCAGGCCGACGCCTCGACCACGCGCATCTATGGCGGCACCGGCCTGGGCCTGGCGATCTGCAAGCGCATCATCGACCTGATGCACGGCCAGATCGGGGTAAGTTCGACCCCGCGCCACGGCGCCACGTTCTGGTTCGAGATTCCGCTGCTCAAGGTGGCCGGCGACCTGCCTGCGGTACCCGCCAGCACCCGTGCACTGCTGGTCAGCGAAGACCCGCTGCTGGTGCAGCGCCTGCAGCGCGTGCTGCAGCACCACGACATCCGCCTGCACACGGTGGACAGTGCGTCGGCCGCGCTGGACATCCTGCGCGCGCCGGTGCGCCCCGGGATCGAACCGGACCTGGTATGGGTGATTGCCGATACGCACGCGCTGCGCCACGGTGCGACCGCGCTGCATCGCGCGGTCCTGCACGACGCCCGCACGCCGACCCCGCGCCTGCTGTGGCTGCAGGGCGAGGAACCGCTGGCAGCACTGCTGCGCGAGAACACCCAGGTCCTGCCGCGCGACACCGACGAGGCGCTGTTGCATGCGCTGCTGCGCCCGGCGCAGGCCAGCGCGCGCCCGGCACCGCTGCTGGCCAGCGTGGAGCCGTACAGCGGCCCGGTAGAAGCCCCGCAGCTCGGCCTGCGCCTGCTGCTGGTGGAAGACAACAGCACCAACCTGCTGGTGGCCCAGCGCCTGCTGCAGGTGCTCGGCTGTACCGTCACCACCGCCAATGACGGTGAGCAGGGGCTGGCGCAGTTGCAGCGCCAGCGCTTCGACCTGGTGTTGATGGACTGCCAGATGCCGGTGCTGGACGGCTACAGCGCCACCCGCCGCTGGCGCGAACTGGAAGCCGGACAGGGCCGCACCCGCCTGCCGATCGTGGCGATGACCGCCAATGCGATGGCCGGCGACCGCGAGCGCTGCCTGCAGGCCGGGATGGACGACTACCTGTCCAAGCCGGTCAACCGCGAATCGCTGCAGGCCTGCCTGCTGCGCTGGCAGTTCCGGATGGAAGACAACGCCGCCGACGCACGCAATGTGCGGGCGGCAGCGCCGACGCCCGAGGCCGCCCCCAGTCCGCCGCCCCTGCCCACGGTGATGGCGCCTGCACTGCTGGACAGCAGTGATGAGCCCAGCCCTTCAGTACTCGACGCCGAGGTGCTGGACGAACTGCAGGAGGTTATCGGCGCGGAGATCGCAACCATCATCGGTGTCTTCCTGGAAGACACGCCGCCGCTGATCCGCCAGCTCCAGGATGCCTCGGTGGAGGCCGACCTGGAACGGCTGCGGGCGCTCGCCCACAGCCTGAAGTCGGCCAGTGCGAACGTGGGGGCGATGGCGCTCTCGGTAGCGGCGCGTCGGATCGAACACGACGCCCGCGCCGGTACGCTGGAGCGCCCGGCCGTGGCCGTGGCGCTGCTGATTGCCGAGTACGCGCGTGCCCGGCTGGCGCTGGCCGGCTACCAGGCCAGCGTGCGCGCCAGCGAACTGCGCTGACTCACTCTTCCAGCTTGGTGAGCAGGTAGTTCGGCTCGCCGATGCGCTCGATCAGTTCCAGCTGGGTTTCCAGCCAGTCGATGTGCTCTTCCTCGTTGTCGAGGATCTTCACGAACAGCTGGCGGCTCACGTAGTCGGCCACCGAATCGGCATACGCCACCGCTTCGCGCAGGGTGACCACGCCTTCGCGTTCCAGCGCCAGGTCGCACTGCAGGATCTCGGTGGGGTTCTCGCCGATGCGCAGCTTGCCCAGCGCCTGGAAGTTCGGCAGGCCTTCAAGGAACAGGATGCGATCGGAGAGCACGTCGGCGTGCTTCATCTCCTCGATCGATTCCTTGTACTCGTGTTCGGACAGTTCCTTCAGACCCCAGTTCTTCAGCATCTTGGCGTGCAGGAAGTACTGGTTGATCGCGGTCAGCTCGTTGTAGAGGACCTTGTTGAGGAATTCGATGACCTTGGCGTCGCCCTTCATGACCGTGCTCCTGCAGCGTGAAAACGCCGGCACTGTAGCGCGTCGCGCGCCGTCATGATGAAACGCGAATCAGAACCGCTTGCCGTCAGGCAACGAGGCCCAGGACAGGCAATGGCAGGTCATGGGTATTGCGGGCCTTGGCCAGCAGGTCGGCAGCCATGTCCAGGCAGGAACCGCAGGTGGCGCCGCAGCCGGTACGCATGGTCAGCTCGGACACGCTGGCGACACCGCTCTGGGCGGCTTCGCGGATCTGGTGGTCGGTAACCCCGTTGCAGATGCAGACGTACACGTGCGGACTCGGCAGGCAGGCCCGGATCGGCCTGTGGCTATTCCAATCGAAACGAGAATGGTTGTCAATTTCGGAAATGAATCATTCTCGATACGGTTCAGCCAACCCGTTCAGGCACAAAAAAAAAGACCGATCTTTCGATCGGTCTTTCTTCGTATATGGCTGCCCCGGATGGATTCGAACCACCGAATGCCTGAGTCAGAGTCAGGTGCCTTACCGCTTGGCGACGGGGCAATAACTGCGTGCAATTGTTGCACTTTTTCACTAGAAAACCAAGCGGACTTGGTGGCTATGGGTGGACTCGAACCACCGACCCCAGCATTATGAGTGCTGTGCTCTAACCGGCTGAGCTACATAGCCCTAGTGAGCCGGCAATTCTGGACATGTAAACCGAATCTGTCAACACTTTTTCACCGCGCTTGTGAGTGGAGTGCGGGCATGGCACAGTCCCGACCAGTAGATTTTTCTAGGAGTCCGCATCGTGATCGATCCGGACGGCTATCGACCGAACGTCGGCATCGTGCTGATGCGGCAGGACGGGCAGGTGTTCTGGGCACGACGTGTGCGCCGGGATGGCTGGCAGTTCCCGCAGGGTGGGATGAACACCGACGAGACGCCTGTCGAAGCCATGTATCGCGAGTTGCATGAAGAAACAGGCCTGTTGCCAGAGCACGTGGAAGTGCTGGGTGCGACACCGGGCTGGCTGCGCTATCGCCTGCCGGCCCGTGCCATCCGTCGCAATGAGAAGCAGGTCTGCATCGGCCAGAAGCAGGTCTGGTTCCTGCTGCGCCTGGCCGGCGACGAATCGCACGTCAAACTGGACCATACCGACAGCCCCGAGTTCGACCAGTGGCGCTGGGTGGACTTCTGGTACCCGGTGGAACACGTGGTGATGTTCAAGCGCGGCGTGTACGCGCGCGCGCTGCGCCACCTGGCGCCGCTGGCGCGGGGCGTGGCCGGCACCGGCGTGGATTCGATGCCCAGGTCCGCACAGGAAGCCTGGATGCCCGGCAATGCGGCCGGGCACGACCGTCCGCGCAAGCGCGCATCGGCGCCCAAGCGCGGCGGCGGCTATTGGCCACGCAGCAAGGCCAAGGGCGAACCGGGCGCGGTCTGAACCCTTTTGGCCCCGCTGAAACGACAAAAGCCCGGCCGAAGCCGGGCTTTTGTGTTCCTCCCAGCGGGATCCCGAAGGATCCCACGCCAGGCGCAATGGATCAGCGCTTGGAGAACTGGGTGGCGCGACGTGCCTTGTGCAGGCCGACCTTCTTACGCTCGACTTCACGGGCGTCACGGGTCATGAAGCCGGCCTTGCGCAGTTCGGACTTCAGGGTTTCGTCGTACTCGACCAGCGCGCGGGCGATGCCCAGGCGGATCGCACCGGCCTGGCCGGTGGTGCCGCCGCCAGCGGCGGTGACCATGATGTCGAACGATTCGGTGTTCTTGGTCAGTTCCAGCGGCTGACGCACGATCATGCGTGCGGTCTCACGGCCAAAGAACTCGTCCAGCGGACGACCATTGACGGTGATGTTGCCGGCGCCCTTGCGCAGGAACACGCGGGCGGTGGAGGACTTGCGGCGGCCGGTGCCGTAGTTTTGAGTGATAGCCATGATTAGATATCCAGAACCTGGGGCTGCTGAGCGGCGTGCGGGTGCTCGGAACCCGAGTACACCTTGAGCTTGCGGTACATGGCGCGGCCCAGCGGGCCCTTCGGCAGCATGCCCTTGACGGCGGTTTCGATGACGCGTTCCGGGTGGCGCTCAAGCGCCTGGGCCAGGGTTTCGGTCTTCAGGTTGCCGATGTAGCCAGTGAAGCGGTGGTACAGCTTGTCCTGCAGCTTGTTGCCGGTGACGGCAATCTTTTCTGCATTGATGACAACCAGGTAATCACCGGTATCAACGTGGGGGGTGTAGACCGGCTTGTGCTTGCCGCGCAGACGGCGGGCCAGCTCGGTGGACAGACGGCCCAGCGTCTTGCCGGAGGCGTCGACGAGATACCAGTCGCGCTGGACGGTCTCGGACTTTGCAGTGAAAGTGCTCATGAAAGAACTCAGGTAGGTCGGGCTCATTGCGGCCATGGAGCGGCCGGAACTCTGCCACGCGTTGTGAAGAGGCGGGATTGTACAGTGCAACCCTTGGCCATGCAAATGGGCGAGAATCACCCTTCCCCCGCCGCCGCGATGCCCACCCGGATGACCGCGTACCGCCAGATCACCCCGCTCGACCACCTGCTGACCGAGGCCCAGCGCGCCCTGGACACGGTGTTCGGCAACCCTCCCGCGAGCCGCCCGTACCCCGCCGAGGCCACCGACGAGGCGCCGATGGCCCGCACCGAGCGCCGCCATGCGGCCGGGCTGATGCGCATCAACCACGTCGGTGAGGTCTGTGCGCAGGGCCTGTACTTCGGCCAGGCCGCCGTGGCGCAGGAGCCGCAGACCCGTGCCCACCTGCTGGAAGCGGCCCAGGAAGAGACCGACCACCTGGCCTGGTGCGCGCAGCGCCTGCGCGAACTGGACAGCCGGCCCAGCCTGTTCAACCCGATCTGGTATGCCGGCAGCTACACCATCGGCACCCTCGCCGGCCTGCGCGGGGACGGCTGGAACCTGGGCTTCGTGGTGGAGACCGAGCGCCAGGTGGAGGCCCACCTGGACGAACACCTGGACACCCTGCCCCCGGCCGACCAGCGCAGCCGCGAGATCCTCAAGGTGATGAAGATCGACGAGGCCCGCCATGCGGACCATGCCGAACATGCCGGCGCGCGGAAGCTGCCGTTCCCGATTCCGGGGGTGATGGCGTTGGCGTCCAAGGCGATGAAGACGATTGCGTATCGGTTGTAAGAGGCACCGGTAGCGCCGGCCGTTGGCCGGCCCACGCGGGGCCTCAACGATCTGGAGGGCCGGCCAACGGCCGGCGCTACCAGGTCAACCAGAGACCAGCTTCAGGCCGATAACACCCGCCACGATCAGCCCGATGCACGCCAGCCGCGGCGCCGAAGCGCTGTCGCCGAACAGGAAGATGCCCAGGATCGCCACGCCGAGCGCGCCGATCCCGGTCCAGATGGCGTAGCCGGTCCCTACCGGAATGGTGCGCAGGGCCTGGGTGAGCAGGTACAGGCTGATGCCCGCCGAAATGATGGTGGCCACGGTCGGCCAGGGCTTGCTGAAGCCGTCGCTGTATTTCAAGCCAAGCGCGAAGCCGATTTCGAACACGCCGGCCAGCAGCAGGTAGATCCAGGGCATGGGGATTGCCTCCTAAACAAAAACAAAACGGCCCGGTGTCTTCACACCGGACCGTCATCGGCAGCTTGCCGTGGAACAATGATTCTGCGCAAAACAGATGTTCCACAGGGCGGGACGTCCCGCCTGTCTGCCACCCCGCCGGGGCCAGGCCCGGGCGGGTGAAGCAGTGTATTACTCGGACAGGTTGCGGCCGTGGAACAGCTCTTCGATCTCGCGCTTCAGCAGCGCTTCGATCTTCATGCGTTCCTTGAACGACAGGTTCTTGGCCTTCTCTTCGAACAGGTACTGGTCCAGGTCGAAGTCCTTCAGGTGCATCTTCGTGTGGAAGATGTTTTCCTGGTAGACGTTGACGTCGAACATCTCGTAACGCGACTTGATGTTCTTGGCCAGGAAGTTCTGGATCGAGTTGATCTTGTGGTCGATGAAGTGCTTCTTGCCCTTCACGTCACGGGTGAAGCCACGGACGCGGTAGTCCATGATCACGATGTCCGATTCCAGGCTCTCGATCAGGTAGTTCAGCGCCTTCAGCGGCGAAATCACGCCACAGGTAGCCACATCGATGTCCGCGCGGAACGTGGCGATGCCTTCCTGCGGGTGGGTTTCGGGGTAGGTATGGACAGTGATGTGGCTCTTGTCCATGTGCGCTACCACGGCGTCGGAGATCAACTCCTTGCCCGCCAGCTTCTTGTCGATCACCGGTTCTTCGGAGATCAGGATCGTCACCGAAGCGCCCTGCGGATCGTAGTCCTGGCGCGCCACGTTGAGGATGTTGGCGCCGATGATCTCAGCGACATCGGTCAAGATTTGAGTCAGCCTATCGGCGTTGTACTCTTCATCGATGTATTCAATGTAACGCTGGCGCTCCTCTTCGGTGCGGGCGTAACACACGTCATAGATGTTGAAGCTCAGCGCCTTGGTGAGGTTGTTGAAACCCTGCAACCTCAGGCGAGGCAACGGCTTGACCACGGCGGTCGATCCTGTGTGTGGTGGGAAAGGAACAATTATGGGGCAAACTGATCGAGGGCGAAACTTGCATTGAAACAAGTTGCTGTGTTGGGGTTTGCCCTTCACAACCCTGATCGTTAAGCTCGCGGCACATAGCCGTGAATTGTTCATGAGCAAAGGGAGCGCCTCAACGTGTCATCTGTGCGCCTTGCCACGAGTCCATTGGCCCTGGACATCGCCACCATAGATCGCTTTCTGGCCCACAGCCACCGACGCCGCTACCCAGGACGCACCGATGTTTTCCGCCCCGGCGACCCCGCGGGCACCCTGTACTACGTGATCAGCGGCTCCGTTTCCATAATTGCCGAGGAAGAGGACGACCGCGAGCTGGTCCTGGGCTACTTCGGCTCGGGGGAGTTCGTGGGCGAGATGGGCCTGTTCGTGGAGACCGAGCGCCGCGAGGTGATCCTGCGCACCCG
The DNA here is from genome assembly GCF_002893095.1 of Stenotrophomonas sp. VV52. GTDB lineage: Bacteria > Pseudomonadota > Gammaproteobacteria > Xanthomonadales > Xanthomonadaceae > Stenotrophomonas > Stenotrophomonas aracearum. The sequence continues at coordinate 253,487 of NZ_PKQQ01000006.1, forward strand.
CACCCCGTGCGAACTTGCCGAGATCAGCTACGAGCGGCTGCACCAGCTGTTCCTGGGGCCGCTCTCCACCGACGCCCCGCGCCTGCTCTACGCGCTGGGCCAGCAGGTCTCCAAGCGCCTGCTGGACACCAGCCGCAAGGCCAGCCGGCTGGCCTTCCTGGACGTTACCGACCGCATCGTGCGTACGCTGCACGACCTGGCCCGTGAGCCGGAGGCCATGAGCCATCCGCAGGGCACCCAGCTGCGCGTGTCCCGCCAGGAGCTGGCGCGGCTGGTGGGGTGTTCGCGTGAAATGGCCGGGCGGGTGCTCAAGAAGCTGCAGAGCGACGGGCTGCTGCACGCCCGCGGCAAGACCGTTGTCCTGTACGGGACGCGCTGATTCCGGTTGCCGGCCCACGGCCGGCCGCATGGTGGGGCATGACAATGCCCTTCACACGGTGCCGGTAGGCTGAATGCATGGCACCTGGCAGCGAATTCTACTGGTTCATCCTGATCGGCCTCGGCGCGCAGCTGGTCGACGGCGCGCTGGGCATGGCGTTCGGGCTGGTGTCCTCGTCGGTGATGCTCAGCATGGGCATCCCCCCGGCGGCGGTCAGCGCAAGCGTGCATACCGCCGAGGTGTTCACGACAGGCGCCTCCGGGGTGTCGCACCTGGTGGCGGGCAACGTGGACAAGCGGCTGTTCCTGCGCCTGGCCCTGCCCGGCGCGGTCGGCGGGGTGGTCGGTGCCTACGTGCTGACCCAGCTGCCGGGTGAGGCGATCCGTCCTTTCATATACGCCTACCTTCTGGTGCTGGCGGTGTTCATCCTGCTGCGCGCGGCCGGGCGGCTGGTGCCGCGCCAGGAAGTGAAGCGGGTACCGGTGCTGGGCTTCTTCGCCGGGCTGCTGGACGCCAGCGGCGGCGGCGGCTGGGGGCCGGTGGCCACCTCCACCCTGCTCGCCCGCGGCGGCCAGGCACGCACCACCATCGGCACGGTCAATGCCGCCGAGTTCGTAGTCACATTGGCGGTGTCGATCACGTTCCTGCTGTCGATGGGCCTGCAGTACCTGAACATCGTGGCCGGCCTGCTGATCGGCGGCATGATGGCCGCGCCGCTGGCGGCCATCCTGGTGAAACGGGTCAAGGAACGCTGGGTGCTGATCGCGGTGGGCGTGCTGGTGCTGTCGATCAGCCTGTTCCAGATCGGCCATGCAGTGAAGGGGTGGTTGGGTTAACCCCGGTCACCGCCGCGGTCGACGCAGCCCCAGTTGAGGATCCGGGTACCCGGCTTCAACACCTGGCGGAAGTACGCCACCTTGGACACCTTCGGGTTCACCACCACCGGCTCCTTTGCGGCCAGCAGCAGCGGCAGGTCGGCGGTGCTGTCCGAATAGGCCACGTCGATGTCGCCGTAGCCACGCTCGCGCAGCATCCGCATCTTTTCTTCGTTGTGGCAGTGCCGGGTGGCGCCGACCGCACCAAAGCGCGGCCCGACTTCGCTGCCGATCACCGGCACGCCCTGGTGGGCGACGAAGGCCAGGATCGCGCGGGCCAGCTCCGGCGGTGCGCCGGTTGCCACCACCACGCGGTCGCCCTTGGCACGATGTTCGGCGAACACCTGCAGCGCCTGCGGCAGCAGCTTGGCGCGCAGCTGCGCCTCGTGCTTGAGCACGTAGGCGTCGATCACCCGGTTGAATTCACGCGCGCGGTGCAGGCCGAACGTGGCGATCCAGACATAGACCGAGATGCCGGTACGCCGCGTCGGCAGCATCGCCACCAGCGGCCCGGCGACCGGCGTCACCAGCAGCGCGCCGAGCAGCCGCAACGGGTTGCGCTTGATCAGCGAGGCGAACAGGTGGCTGCCGGAGTCGCCATCGTACAGGGTGTGGTCGAAGTCGAAGACCACCAGCGGCGCGTCGTCGTGCGGAGTCGGGTAGTTCGCTGTCATGCGCTGAAGAATAGCTGACGCAGGCCCTCGCCGGGTTCTTCGACCCGCATGAAGGCCTCGCCGACCAGGAACGCATGCACCCCGGCGTTGCGCATCAGGGTCACGTCGTCCGGGCCGAGGATGCCACTTTCGGTGACCAGCAGGCGGTCGCGCGGCACGGCCTGGCGCATCTCCAGGGTGGTCTGCAGCGACACCTCGAAGGTGCGCAGGTTGCGGTTGTTGATTCCGATCAGCGGCACCGGCACCTGGATGGCACGCTCTAGTTCGTCGATATCGTGCACTTCCACCAGCACGTCCATGCCCAGCTGCATGGCCAGGTCGGACAGCTCGGCCAGCTGGCGGTCTTCGAGCGCGGCCACGATCAGCAGGATGCAGTCCGCGCCAAGCACGCGCGCCTCGTACACCTGGTAGGCGTCGACCACGAAATCCTTGCGCAGCACCGGCAGCGTGCACGCGTCGCGCGCCTGCTGCAGGTAGGCGTCGGCGCCCTGGAAGAAGTCCACGTCGGTCAGCACCGACAGGCAGCTGGCGCCGCCGAACTCATAGCTCACCGCGATGTCGGCCGGGTGGAAGTCCGGGCGGATCACGCCCTTGGACGGGCTGGCCTTCTTCACCTCGGCGATCACTGCAGGATTGCCGGCGGCGATGGAGGCGCGCAATGCATCGGCGAAACCCCGTACCGGCGACGCCGTGGCCAGGCGTTCCTGGAGCGCTTCCAGCGGCACCCGGGCACGGCGCTCGGCCACTTCTACGGCCTTGCGGGCCAGGATGGTCTCGAGGATGTCGCTCTTGTCGCTCATGTCGTTCGGGGTCCTTCAGGCCGGCCATTATCGACCAGTCACGGGTGAGGCGTGAAGGCGGGCTCAGCCCGCCGTGCGGATGCGCCGGGTGGCGTCCACGTAGTCGTGCATGCGCTGGCGGGCGCTGCCGTCGGCAATGGCGGCGCGGGCGCGGGCCAGGCCGTCGGCGATGCTGCTGGCCACGCCGGCGACGTACAGCGCCGCGCCGGCGTTGAGCGCCACGATGTCCAGCGCCGGGCCCGGCGCGTTGTCGAGCACGCCGCGCAGCATCGCGATCGATTCCTCCGGACCGCTTACCTTGAGGTTGCGGCTGGCCGACATGGCAATGCCGAAATCTTCCGGATGGATCTCGTACTCGCGGACCTTGCCATCGCGCAGCTCGCCGACCAGCGTGCCGGCGCCCAGCGAGATCTCGTCCATGTTGTCGCGGCCCCACACCACCATGGCGCGCTCGGCGCCCAGCTCGCGCAGCACGCGCGCCTGGATGCCCACCAGGTCCGGATGGAACACGCCCATCAGCACGTTGGTGGCACCGACCGGGTTGGTCAGCGGACCGAGGATGTTGAAGATGGTGCGTACGCCCATCTCGCGACGCACCGGCGCCACCACCTTCATCGCCGGGTGGTGCATCGGCGCGAACATGAAGCCGATACCGGTCTCCGTAATCGCCTGCGCCACTTCTTCCGGGCGCAGTTCGATGACCGCACCCAACGCTTCCACTGCGTCGGCGCTGCCGGACTTGGACGACACACTGCGGTTGCCGTGCTTGGCAACCCGCGCACCGGCTGCAGCGACCACGAACATCGCGCAGGTGGAGATGTTGAAGGTATGCGAGCCGTCGCCACCGGTGCCGACGATGTCGATCAGGTGGGTCTTGTCCTGCACCGGTACCGCCAAGGCCAGTTCGCGCATGACCGTGGCCGCGCCGGCAATCTCGCCGACCGTTTCCTTCTTGACCCGCAGGCCGGTGAGGATCGCCGCAGTCATCACCGGCGAGACCTCGCCGCGCATCACCTGGCGCATCAGGTCGACCATTTCGTCGAAGAAGATTTCGCGGTGTTCGATGGTCCGCTGCAGCGCTTCGTGGGGGGTGAAGGTCATGCGCGGTGTCCTTGCAGGAAGTTCTTCAGCAGGGCATGGCCGTGCTCGGTGAGGATCGATTCGGGGTGGAACTGCACGCCTTCGACCGGGAACTCGCGATGGCGCAGGCCCATGATCTCTTCCATGGAGCCATCCTCGTTCTCGGTCCAGGCGGTCACTTCCAGGCACGCCGGCAGCGTGGTCTTGTCCACCACCAGCGAGTGGTAGCGGGTGGCCTGGTAACGGTCCGGCAGGCCGGCGAACACACCCTTGCCTTCATGCCGGATCGGCGAAGTCTTGCCATGCATGATGGTGCCGGCGCGGATCACGTCGCCGCCGTACACCTGGCCGATGCCCTGGTGGCCCAGGCACACGCCGAGGATCGGCGTGGTCGGGCCAAGCCGCTGGATCAACTCCAGCGACACGCCCGCTTCGTTGGGCGTGCACGGGCCGGGCGAGATCACGATGCGCTCGGGCTTCTGCGCGGCAATCTCGTCCACGCTCATCGCATCGTTGCGCACCACCTTCACCTCGGCACCCAGCGTCTGCAGGTACTGCACGAGGTTGTAGGTGAAGCTGTCGTAGTTGTCGATCATCCACAACATCGGAATTTCCTGGTCAGAGGCCCTTGGCGGCCTGGGCTACAGCGCGGAACAGGGCGCGGCCCTTGTTCATGGTCTCGTCCCATTCCTTGCCCGGGTCCGAGTCGTAGACGATGCCGGCGCCGGCCTGCACGTGCAGGCGGCCGTCCTTGATCACCGCGGTGCGGATCGCGATGGCGGTGTCGGCGTCGCCATGCCAGCCGATGTAGCCGATGCTGCCGGCATACACGTTGCGCTTGATCGGCTCCAGCTCGCGGATGACTTCCAGCGCGCGGATCTTCGGCGCGCCGCTGACGGTGCCCGCCGGGAAGGTGGCGCGCAGCACGTCGGCATAGCTCAGGCCCGGCTGCAGCTGCCCGGTAACTTCGCTGACGATATGCATGACGTGGCTGTAGCGCTCGATCACGAACTGCTCGCCCACTTCCACCGTACCCGCCTTTGAAACACGCCCCGCATCGTTGCGGCCGAGGTCGATCAGCATCAGGTGCTCGGCGCGTTCCTTCGGATCGGCCAGCAGCTCGGCCTCCAGTGCGTTGTCTTCTTCCACCGTGGCGCCGCGCGGCCGGGTACCGGCGATCGGGCGCACGGTGACCTCGCCGTCCTGCAGGCGCACCAGGATTTCCGGCGAGGAGCCGACCACCTGCACGTCGCCGGTGTCGAGGAAGTACATGTACGGCGACGGGTTGAGCGCGCGCAGCGCCCGGTACACGTCCACCGGGCGCGCCTTGAACGGCACGCTCAGGCGCTGGCTGAGGACCACCTGGAAGATGTCGCCGGCGCGGATGTATTCCTTGGACTTGTCCACTGCGGCGATGAAGCCTTCGCGGGTGAAGCCGGACACGAAGTCGTTTTCGTCCAGCACGTCGCGGGTGATCGGCGCCGGGTAGCCCGCACCGGGGGCGCGCAGCTTGGACACCAGGGCATCCAGGCGTGCCTGCGCGTCGTCCCACGCACCGGGCTGGCCAGGGTCGGCATGCACGATCAGGTACAGGCGGCCCTTGAGGTTGTCGAACACCGCCAGGTCTTCGGAATGCAGCAGCAGGATGTCCGGGGTGCCCAGCTCATCGCGGCCGCGCGGCGGGGCCAGGCGCGGTTCGATATAGCCGATGCACTCGAACCCGAACCAGCCGACCAGGCCGCCGGTGAAACCGGGCAGGCCCGCCAGCTTCGGCACCGAATGGGCGCTGCGCAGCGCCTCGACCTCGGTGAACGGGTCGGCCACCTCACGGGTTTCCACCACCTGCCCCGCCTCGCTGACGGTCAGGGTATGGCCGTGGAAGGCATACACGCGCCGCGCCGGCAGGCCGATGATCGAGTAGCGCCCGAAGCGTTCGCCGCCTTCGACCGATTCGAACAGATAGGTGTGCGGGCCGTCGGCGAGCTTCAGATAGACCGAAAGCGGCGTGTCCAGGTCGGACAGCACTTCGCGGACGACGGGGATGCGGGTATGGCCTTCAGCGGCCTGCTGCTGGAACTGCTCGAGCGTGATCAAGACGACTTTCCTTCCGGGAAACGGCGGTGGCGGGACGGACGACGGCAACAGGCCACCATCGCCACCAACGGCGAGCGGAAGAAAGGGTATGCGGGGTCGTCAGAATGGACACCCGGGGACTGTACCGCATTGGCGGCACCGGATGGAACCCGCGCGCGCCCGGTCCAGTCACGGCCCCGCCGGCGGTTCAGCCGCCGACAGAGCCAGATGCGTCAACCCATGCGGCGTGCGGCCTGCTGCTCCTGTTCGCGCTGTTCGGCGCCCAGGTCGGTCACCAGCGCCGGTGTCGCAGCGGTGCGCTCCTGCTGGCGAGTGGCCTCGGCCACCTGCTCGGTGCTCACGCTGAGCGGCTGCTGGCGGCCGGCGACCACGTCCACCTGGGCCAGGTGGCGGTGCACCGACGTCAGGTCCTGGGTATCGACGGCGAAGACGCGGGTGCGGTCCTCGCTGAGTACGACCCGCTCGATGCGTTCCAGTCCTTCCTGCATGGCCTTGGCCGCGAGCGCACCGGCCAGCTGGTCGCTCTGCAGGTCGGGCACGCGGTTGTGGGCCGCATCGATCCCATGCACCCCGGACTGCGCACCCTGGAACATGTGGTACTGCCTGTGGCCTGGGTCGTTGATGCCGACCACCAGCGTGGAGGGCTCGGCGGCGACGGCCGCGTGCTTCTCCGCCGGGTGCTGGATGCGTTCGTGCTGTTCCAGCAGCGTGCGCGCGTGCGCCTCCTGCTTCCCGAGCTCGGCATCGAGACTGGGAATGACGGTATCGGCCATGCCATGGCGCGCGGCCGCCTCGCCGAACGACGGCATGATGCGGTTCGCGAACACAGCGGTTTCGGCCAGGTTGAGAAGGTTCTGCGGGCGATTGGCGGTGGGCACATGCGTGGCGACGGCCGCCGCGGTCGCAGTACCCACGCCACCTACCGTGGCCAGCACGGCAGGCGCCTGCGCGGTGACGTTCTTCACGTGGTACGCGGAGAAGTCGTAGCCCTGGTCGACGTAGGCACCGGCGGTGGCATAGCCATTTCGCAGGGTGCCGGCGACCCACTGGCCCTGGCGGTCGATGCCGTCAGCGACGCGTTGCCCGGCCGCCCGCACGGTGGCGGCGTCTTCGCGGGCTTCACGTTCGGCTTGAACGGCGCGGCTTTCCTGGGCGGTACGGATCTGCTCGGCGTTGGCCTGCAAGCGCTTCGATACGTCGTCCAGCCCGATCAGGTCCGCACCGGCAGACAGCGCCGACAGCGGCCCGGCCATCAGGTGGCCGCGCACGCGGTCGCGGGTGGCTTCCACCATGCCAGTCAGTTCGCGCCCACTGGCGACCACCGTGGTGCCCCCCTGCACGCCAACGCGCAGCGTGGCCGAGCCGGTTTCCACCACCTTGCCGACCACCATGCCCTGCACCCGCGCGACCTGCTCCAGGCCATCACCGGTCTTGTCCAGTGCGTACGCCACTCCGGCACCGGCACGTTCGACCTGTTCGCCCGCAACGCGACCGGCGCGCATGCCCTGCGCACCGGCGTGCAGCACGGTGGAGAGAGGACCCGCGAGTTCGGCGACCTGGCTGGGCGCGGCGGTGCGCGCGCGGTCGACCAGCTCGCCCTGCGCATTGCGGGTCTTGGCATCAAGCACGATTTCCATCTGGCCGGCGGCGACCGGCACGTTGCGCAGCGCTTCGTTGCCGGGCTTGGACCCCAGCTGCTCGACGAACTGTGCGGCGGCGGTCTGCGCCCCGGGCGGCAGCATCTCGCGCATCTTTTCGGTGACGAGCGACTGCATCATGGGTTCCTGCAGAAGCTTGCTGGCTTCGTTGGCCAGCAGCCCGTAGCCATTGCGCTGATGCTCGTTCAACCGCTGCAGACCGTTCTGCACATCGTTGAGCACTTCGCCACTGGTTTGATACGTATGCACGGTCTGCTGCGGATTGAACACAGGCAGCCCGTTGTCCTTGGCGTAACGCGAAGCGGTGTCGGGATGCAGGCCGGCTGCATTGAAGGTGGTGGCACGCGCACCGGTCACGGCCGAGGCCGCAGAGGCCATGCCGCCACCGAGGGAGTGGCCGGCGATCTCGAATCCACCGGGAATGTCGCGATTGATGGTCGCCGCGAGCCGCATCGCGCGATCGTAGTAGTCACTACGCATGCCGATGCCCTGCTGACCGTTGTTGAGGAAGTCCTCCCCGCCGGACTCGCGTCGCCCTCCGGGTGCAGACGGGTCGATGATTACGCCCGTCGAGCCTTTGTAGACCACGACCGGCTTGGCAGCTTCACCGAGCACGGCCTTGTCGGGCAGGTAGATCTCCGCACGGAACCCGGACTGCAGGGGATGCAACAGGTCACGGACTTCATCGTCTTCCAGATTGATTCCCGCAGCGCGCAGCGTGGCGGGATCCTCGCTGGCACGCGACCAGCCCACCGGCGGTGCACCGTCGCCCTTTGCGGAAAGGTAGACATCGGCGGCGAGTCCGGACATCTCCCGTGCGTGATATGTCTCCTGAAGTCGATCTGCTTCGCTGTCATTGCCGCTGTCGCGCAGCTGCTGGACGAGGAGATGGTTCTGCTGGACGGCGCTGGCACGCGCCTGGAATTCGGGACCACTCATGGCAAGCTCCATTGCACAGTGAAGGCGCGCGATCCCCCCGAGCCGCGCTGCTTATCGAATAGCAGAACACTTTGCTAATGTCACCCTTTCAGGGGCTTCAACATCAGGATGATCATGCGCGTCAGTCTTCACAACATGATGACAAAAGGCCTCATAAGTGCGGCTTGGCTCACACTTTTTCTGGTCAATGGATGCGCCGCTTCCTCTTCACATGGGGCTGCGGATTACTTCGAAGGAAAAGCGCTGCAGCTTGCCGTGGCGACCGAGAACGGCGATGAAGACGCGATCATGCGACTGATCAAGGAGGAGGGCGTTGATCCTGACAGGACCTTCGCACGCAGGGACGGCATCCCGCTCGTGGCCTGGCCACTACGTGCACGAAACCTGGATGGTTTGCGCGCACTGCTGGTCAACGGCGCAGATCCCAATGCCCGCGAAGTGAAGCAGATGAACGGCCGGGAGATCCGCTTCAACAACGCGATGGTCTATGCGGCCAAAATGGACGACCCGCGCTTCCTCGAGCTGCTGCTCGAGCATGGCGGCGATCCGAACACGCGGAATTCTGCCAATGAAACGTTGATGCTCCAAGCGTTCCTCAGTGGCAATCAGTGGAAGAACATCCAGACATTGATTGCGCACGGGGCAAACATCAACGAGTCCAACCTCCGCAAGGGCGATGACACGGTCCTGAGCTGGTACACCGGTCGGGGTGGCTTCGATTCCGCGTATTGGTTGCTTGAGCACGGCGCCGATCCCACCTTGGCGTCGCGCCCGCCGGCAGGGTCAAGCGCTCCTTCGCGCCAGCTGATGGTGGAAGACATCTACTGGGAAATCACGACGCCCGACCTTCTGCCGTGGCAGAAGAAGTCTCAGGCATGGCTGGTTGCACGGGGCATTCCGCGTCCGCCGATGCCTGAGCACATCAGGAAAAAGCGGGAGGCGTTCGGTTTTCCGTCGCGGGAAGAGGATGTGCCGTTGTTGTGAGAGCAGCCGGGCAAAACAGCCGGGCAGAGCCCGGCTCTACGCCAGGAGCGTGCTGTCCAGCGGCAGGTGCATGCGCAGGCGCGATGCGACGCAGTCGATGCGGAAGCGACGTGCCTTTACCGGCTCGCCGTCCAGATTGAGTGTCATCGGTTCGTCGGCGTCGATCTCCACCCACGGCGCACGGGTGCGTTCGGCCACCTGCTCCAATGCACCCTGCTTGCCGCCGCGTACCAGCGCGGCAAGTGTGGACGCGACTTCGCCACTGAGCTCTGGAATGACCGTGATATCCAGCAGACCATCGTCGACCAGCGCCTCCGGGCACAGCACCTGCCCGCCGCCGGCCTGGCGGCCGTTGCCGATTCCCAGTGCGATGAAGCCCCCTTCCCAGCTGAAGTCCGGCGTGCGCAGCCGTGCACGGATCGGCTCGATCCGGCCAAGCCGGGAGATGCCGGTAACCAGGTAGGCCAGGCCACCCAACACCTTCTTCAGACCTTCGTCGGTTTCCACCGTCACCTCGGTGCCGAAGCCGCCACTGGCCACGTTGGCGCACCACCACAGATCGCCCTCGGCATCGATGCGCAGCAGGTCCAGCGGTCGGGCGGCTTGGGCCAGGATCATCTGCAGGGCCTGCAGCGGCTCGTCGGGGATCCCGGCGGCTGTGGCGAAGTCGTTGGCGGTGCCCAGCGGCACCAGTCCCAGCGAAGGCAGGGCGTCGGCCGTTTCATCGCGGTGCGCCAGAGTCTCCGCCACCTCGCTCAGGGTACCGTCGCCCCCGGCAGCAATGATCGTATCCACCCCGTGCTCGATGGCTTCGGCCACGTACCGCTCGGCATCGCCATCCTCCCAGGTCACCCGGACTTCCAGGGTCACCCCCTGCTCGCGCAGCGCATGCACCGCCTCGCGCACCTCCTGGTTGCCGGTCGACTTGCCATTGAGGATCAAACGCCAGCGAAGACCACGCATACAGCACTTCCACGGTAGGGGGGGGCGCAGGCTATCAGGGGGATGCGTCAGGCCCGGTGAACGTCATCAAACGGTCACTGACCACCCGGAGAATGGAAGTCCATAGCAGGGACGATGGATGGAGGCAGGATCAGCCTCCCGCTATTCCCAGGGCCGCATTCGCAGGAGTGCGGTCTTTTTTTTCGTGCGCAGGTTCTTGTGCGTGTCCAACAGGCCTGGGGCAAACCGAGCGCATTCCGTCAACATGCTCGATCAGGCCTTTCGGAGTCGAAGACCACATTGGGTCCAGGATGAAATCCACTCCTTCCCGCCGGGCCAGTTTCGCCGCTGGAATGAAATCAGCGTCTCCAGCCATCAAGACGATTTGACGCACCTGCCTTTTCAGTGCCAGCGACGAGATATCAATCCCGATCCGCATGTCGACACCTTTTTGCCTGACATTGGGATACAGGTCTTCCGCAGTCAGATCACCGAATTGCATGCGTCCTTTCAAAAGCCCTTCAAGCACTCGGCTGCTTGCTGTCCAAGAGCTCAACTCGGTGAGGTGGCCAAGTCGCAGCGCAACCTTTCGCATGTGACGCAACCGATCATGAAGTTCCGTGCGGAAAACGGCCTCAGCAGACTTCGCGAAGTCCACGCATTGCCCCGAAATCGGGTTGTGCATCTTCTTGGTCAACGGCGGGCAGTCGTAGAAGAAGATGCGGTAAAGCGATCTTGTTTCCTCAGACGGAGGCGTCAGGTGCGCTAGCGCCCACCGATGCGCAAGCTCAGCAGCGCGCCCGGCGTCGTAGCAGTTGTGCGGCTCAATGCGACGAAAGCGCTTGATGAAATAGCCGCCATCAGTCAGGACTGCGGTTGGCATTGACAGCCCCACCTGCACTTCGCGAAAGAAAAAGCCCCCGGTTTGGCCGTCCCTGGATGAGGTGGGAGGCGTACTTGGAGGGCTGGATGCGGTTGATTCTGCTGACTCTCGCCAAGCCTGGCAAGCAGATTGTCTCTATCGGTATTCCAAACCTGATTGGGTGTGCCTATAAAGGGTGCAGCCCTTACTCAGGCCATCTGAGTTTTCGTCCGCCACAACCGCATCAGCAGTTCGTGTGATCGCAGCGCCTCAGCCGTTTCCGGCGAAGGCCTTCAACGCATCGCCTTCCAGCCGGTACACCGTCCATTCACTCTGCGGCTTCGCGCCGGCCGCTTCGTAGAATTTGATGGCCGGTTCGTTCCAGTCCAGCACCGACCATTCAAAGCGGCCGCAGCCTTCGGCGACGGCGATGCGGGCGATGTGCTGCAGCAGTGCCTTGCCGGCGCCGCTGCCGCGATGGGCCGGGCTGACGTACAGGTCTTCCAGGTAGATGCCGTTGCGGCCCAGCCAGGTGGAATAGTTGTAGAAGTACACCGCGTAGCCGATGGCGGTGCCATCGACTTCGCATACCAGCGCGCGGGCCTTGGCGTCGTCGCCGAACAGGCTGGCGACGATGCCGGCTTCGTCGGTCTGCACCGACGATTCGGCCTTCTCATAGATCGCCAGTTCGCGGATGAAGCGCAGGATCAGCGCGGCATCGGCGGCAGTGGCGGTGCGGATCTGCAGGCCGGCCGCGCCCATGCTCAGCCCCGCGCCTTGGCGACGTTGTGGCGCATCTGGTCGATCACGTCCTTGTAGCTGACCGGCGCGTTGAAAATGGCCGAGCCGGCCACGAACGCATCGGCGCCGGCGGCGGCGATCGCGCTGATGTTGTCGGCCTTGACCCCACCGTCGATCTCCAGGCGCACGTCGCGGCCGCTGGCATCGATCTTCTGGCGGACCACGCGCAGCTTGTCCAGCGCCGAGGGAATGAAGGCCTGGCCGCCGAAGCCCGGGTTGACCGACATCAGCAGCACCAGGTCCAGGTCGTCCAGCACCCAGTCCAGGATGTCCACCGGCGTACCCGGATTGAGCACCAGGCCGGGCTTGCAGCCCAGCGAGCGGATCAGCTGGATGGTGCGGTGCACGTGTCGGCTGGCTTCGGGATGGAAGCTGATGTAGGTGGCACCGGCCTCGGCGAAGTCCGGAATGATGCGGTCCACCGGTTCCACCATCAGGTGCACGTCGATCGGCGCGGTCACGCCGTGCTTGCGCAGTGCCTGGCAGACCATCGGGCCGATGGTCAGGTTCGGCACGTAATGGTTGTCCATCACGTCGAAATGCACCCAGTCGGCGCCGGCGGCGAGCACGTTGTCCACTTCTTCGCCAAGGCGGGCGAAGTTGGCGGACAGGATGGACGGGGCAATGATGCAGTTGGACATGGCCGGGGCCTTCAGGACGTATGAAAAGAGGGGGCGCGCGCTCAGCGCTTGCGCAGGGTCTTGATGCGGTCGTAGGCGGCGTTGAGCTGGCGCGACCGGCGTTCGGCCTGCTGTCGCAGCTCGGGGGCGGCGCCCACGACCTTGTCGGGGTGGTACTGGGACATCAGACGGCGGTAGGCCAGGTCGACCTCGGCGTCAGTGGCTTCGGAGGTCAGCCCCAGCTCACGGTAGGGGTTCTCCCTGTTCAGGCGGAACCAGTCGGAATCGAAGGCATGCCCGATGAGCAGGCCGACCACGGCGCCGAACAGCGGATTGGGCCTGAAAAGCAGGGCGCCGGCGATGAATCCGAGCAGTTTTCCGTACCAGCGCATGGTCGTCGGGGCGGCCGTGGCAACAAGGGATCCTCATTTTACGTCACAGCGGGCCCAACCCGCTTTACACTAGGCCGCCCGCTGTCCCTGCGGGCCCTCCGGGTGCCCTGGGCAGCTGTCTCGACGAAGCCTCAGGAGTGCCCGTGCCGACCACGTTGTTGCAATCCGATCTCCCCGGCCTGCCCTTGCGCCATCGCGGCAAGGTGCGTGATGTTTTCGACATTCCACGCGAGCGGCTGCCCGCCGGCACCCCGCCGGGGGACTACCTGCTGATGGTCGCCACCGACCGTCTGTCCGCCTTCGACGTGGTGCTTCCAGATCCGATCCCGGGCAAGGGCGAAATGCTCTGCCAGGTGTCGAACTTCTGGTTCGCCAAGACCGCGCACCTGATGCCCAACCACCTGACCGGCATCGACGTGGCCAGCGTGCTGCCCGAGGGCGTGGACCCGGCCCTGTATGCCAAGCGCGCGGTGGTGACTCGCAAGCTCAAGCCGGTGCCGGTGGAAGCCATCGCCCGCGGCTACCTGATCGGCAGCGGCTGGAAGGACTACCAGCGCACCGGCAAGGTCAGTGGCATTGAACTGCCCGATGGCCTGCGCCAGGCCGAACAGCTGCCCGAGCCGATCTTCACCCCGTCGACCAAGGCCGCCGTAGGCGACCATGACGAGAACATCGACTTCGACGCGATGGTGAAAGCGGTAGGCGCCGACCTGGCCGAGCGCGTGCGCGACGCCACCCTGCGCATCTACAAGTTCGCCGCCGATTACGCGCGCGAACACGGCATCATCCTGGCCGACACCAAGTTCGAGTTCGGGACCGATGCCGATGGCCGCCTGTACATCATGGACGAGATGCTGACGCCGGATTCCTCGCGCTACTGGCCGGCCGACGAGTACGAGGTGGGCACCAGCCCGCCGAGCTACGACAAGCAGTTCGTCCGCGATTACCTGGAGACCCTGGACTGGGGCAAGACCGCCCCGGGACCGAGCATTCCGGCGGAGATCATCGAACGCACGCGCGCCAAGTACGCTGAAGCGTTGCAGCGGCTGGCGGGAATTTCAGTCGATTGAGGAACCTCGATGTCCACGACTACCCAGCTTGTGCGACCCATCGACCGGTATTTTGCCAGTTACTCGGCTGACCACCGCAATACGCTGAACCAGCGCATCCATGTGGTGGCGGTACCGGCGATCCTGTGGTCGGTGGTCGCCCTGCTGTGGTGCCTGCCGCCGTTGATCACCTGGTTCCAGTACGGGGTCTGGGCAGGGGTGGCGATGTTCACCGCATGGTGCTTCTACAACCGGCTCTCACGCCGGTTGGGCCTGGGGATGTTGGCGTTCTTCTTCGTGACCGGCTGCACCTGCCGGCTTCTGGAAGCCGAGATCGGCCTGGCCAACTTGGCCTGGCTGGGGCTGGGCGTGTTCGTGGTGGCATGGATCGCGCAGTTCATCGGCCACAAGTACGAAGGGCGCAAGCCCAGCTTCCTCACCGACCTGACCTATCTGCTGATCGGCCCGGCCTGGGTGATGGCCAAGTTCTACCGCCGGATGGACTGGCGGTACTGAGCATGCGCCGGGCAGCCCCCGGCGCCACGCGAACCTGAACGAAAATCATGCTCACTCCTGCTCCACGCGGGCGGGTGGAGCATGGCCGTGGGAGGGCGGTTGGACGGGGGAACCGTTCATGTTCGGGACGCGGTTGCGCAGCGCGCAGCCCCCGTCATTGCTGGGCCGACCGGCCGCCGGACATCGCGTTGCGCGGAATGTCCGGACCGCTCCATACGCGATGGAAGGCACCCGAATGGGAGTCTGCGTGGCGATAGATAAAATGAATCACGCACGTTGCCTGCAATTGATGGCGTAATCGAGTCTTTCCGCGACAAATCCCCGCCTGTTAGACTGAAAGGCCTGCTCGTGAATCGCGCATTCCCTGCATGAACCCCAGCCTTCTCCTGCTGCTTGCCCTGCCCTTCCTGCTGGCGGTGGCCGTGGCCGTGTTCCGCCGCAGCTCCCGCGCTACCGCCGCCTGGATGGCCGCCGCCGCCCCCGTGGGCGGTCTGGCACTGCTGGCAACGATGACCCCCGGCATCCTCGATGGCGGGGTCGTGCGCAGTTTTGGGGAATGGCTGCCGCAGATCGGCCTGGCCTTCTCGCTGCGGCTGGACGGGCTGGCCTGGATGTTCGCCGGGATGGTGCTGGCGATCGGCGCGCTGGTGGTGATGTATGCCCACTACTACCTGAGCCCACGCGACAACGCGCACCGGTTCTACTGCTACCTGCTGCTGTTCATGGGCGCCATGCTGGGCATGGTGCTGTCGGGCAACCTGCTGCTGCTGATGGTGTTCTGGGAAATGACCAGCATCAGCTCGTTCCTGCTGATCGGCTTCTGGTCGCACCGCCAGGACGCCCGCGAGGGTGCGCGGATGGCGCTGGTGGTGACCGGCGGCGGCGGACTGGCGCTGCTGGGTGGCGTGCTGCTGATCGGGCGCATCGTCGGCAGCTTCGAACTGGACGCGGTGCTGGCCGCCGGCGACCTGATCCGCAGCAGCCCGCTGTACCCGTACGCGCTGTTCCTGGTGCTGGCCGGCATCTTCACCAAGAGCGCGCAGTTCCCGTTCCACTTCTGGCTGCCGCATGCCATGGCCGCGCCGACTCCGGTGTCGGCCTACCTGCATTCGGCCACGATGGTGAAGGCCGGCGTGTTCCTGCTGGCGCGGCTGCACCCGGCCCTGGCCGGCACCGACCTGTTCTTCTATACGGTCAGCGGGATCGGCGCGCTGACCCTGCTGATCGGTGCCTGGAACGCGATCTTCCAGCACGACCTGAAAGGCCTGCTGGCCTATTCGACGATCTCCCACCTCGGCCTGATCACCCTGCTGTTCGGCCTGTCCACGCCGATGGCGGTGGTGGCCGGCGTGTTCCACATCCTCAACCACGCCACCTTCAAGGCTTCGCTGTTCATGGCCGCCGGCATCATCGACCATGAAACCGGCACCCGCGACATGCGCAAGCTCGGCGGGTTGCGGCGGCTGATGCCATTCACCAGCGCGCTGGCAATCATCGCCTCGCTGGCGATGGCCGGCATTCCCCTGCTCAACGGCTTCCTCTCCAAGGAAATGCTGTTCGCCGAGGCGATCACCGCACAGGGCCCGGAGCCGATGCGCATCGCCGTGTCCATCGCAGCGCTGCTGGCCGGCGTGTTCGGCGTGGCCTACAGCCTGCGCTTCGTGCACGACACCTTCTTCGGCAAGGGGCCGCACGACCTGGACCGCGTGCCGCACGAGCCGCCGCGCTTCATGAAGGTGCCGGTGGAGATCCTGGTGGTGATCTGCGTCGCCGTGGGCATCGCCCCGGCCCTCACCGTGGCACCGGTACTGCACGCAGCGGCCTCCTCCATCCTGGGCCCGGCCATGCCGGCGTACAGCCTGTCGATCTGGCACGGCTTCAACATGCCGCTGATGATGAGCATCGGCGGGGTACTTGGCGGCATCGCGCTCTACTTTGGCCTGCGTCGCCTGATCAACCTGCATGCAGTGATCACCCGCGCCACCGGCCGCAACCTGTTCCACAAGCAGCTGGACGTGGTGTTCGGGTTCGCCCACTGGCTCACGCACACGCTGGCCAACGGCAGCCTGCAGCGCATGCTGATGGCACTGGTGGTAGTGGCGATCATCGTGGCCGCCGCCCCCTTCGTGGCCAACCCGGTGTCGCCGAACTGGCCGTCACCGCAGCCGTTGTCGCTGCTGGGCTGGCTGGTGTGGGTGGTGATGATTGCCTGCGCGCTGGGCGCGTTGTTCCTGTACCGGCAGCGCCTGCTGGCGGTACTGGTGGTGGGCGGAACGGGGCTGATGGTCTCGCTCACCTTCGTATACCTCTCGGCGCCCGACCTGGCGTTGACCCAGCTGCTGGTGGAAATGGTCACCCTGGTGCTGATGTTGCTGGGCATGAACTACCTGCCGGCACAGTCGCCACCGGAGAAGTCGCAGTGGCGCAAGCGCCGCGACGCGCTGATCGCGGTGGTCGGCGGCGCCGGCCTGGCCGCCATGGCCTACAGCGCCATGACCCTGCCGCCCAACACCATGGCCGGCGAAATGCTGGCGCGCGCCCTGCCCGAGGCGTACGGCGAGAACGTGGTCAACGTGATCCTGGTCGACTTCCGCGGGTTCGATACGTTCGGCGAGATCACCGTGTTCGGCATCGCCGCGCTGGTGGTGCACGCCATGCTGCGGCGCTCGCGCATGGCGCCGGAGCAGATCATGCCCGGCCCGCCCATCCAGCTGCCGGTGCCGGCCGACCTGGCCCAGGTGATGTTCCCGCTGACCCTCACCGTGTCCATCTTCCTGTTCCTGCGCGGCCACAACGCGCCTGGCGGCGGCTTCATCGCCGGCCTGGTGCTGGCGGTGCCGCTGCTGATCCAGTACGTGATCCAGGGCACCGCGTCGGTGGAGTCGCGCTTCGGCTTCGACTATATCCGCTGCATCGGCGCGGGCCTGTTGATCGCCATCGTCAGTGGCAGTGCCTCGATGCTGTTCGGGGTGCCGTTCCTGACCAGTGGCCATATCGACCTGGACGTGCCGCTGATCGGCACCGTGCCGCTGGCCAGTGCCATCGGCTTCGACACCGGCGTGTACCTGGTGGTGTTCGGCGGCGCGATGCTGATCCTGTCGATGATGGGCACCGTGAAGCCCTCGCGTACCCGCGACTCGCGCAAGGGCGAGATCGATCCCAACCGCCGTTCGGCACGCACCGGGGAGACCCACTGATGGAACTGGCCCTGGCAAGTGCAATTGGCGTACTGGGTGCGATCGGCATCTACCTGCTGCTGCGCGCGCGCAGCTTCGACGTGATCCTGGGCATGACCTTCCTGTCCTATGCCACCAACCTGCTGATCTTCGCCGGCGGCCGGTTGGTCAGCGGCAAGGCGCCGGTGCTTCGCGCAGGACTGGATTCGAACCTGGGCAACTACACCGACCCGCTGCCGCAGGCGCTGGTGCTCACCGCGATCGTCATCGCCTTTGCGATGACCGCGGTGAGCATCGTGCTGGCCATGCGCAGCCGCAGCGACAACCACAGCGACCATGTGGACGCGCACGAGGATGAGGCTTCCGAGCTTCCCGATACCGCGCCCGGCCGGGAGGGTGGCGCATGAACCATGCGGTGATCCTGCCGATCCTGGTTCCGCTGGTCGGTGCTGCGTGTTCACTGTTCGTCGAACACCGCCGCTACGGGCCGACGGTGCAGCGCACGGTCGCGTGGACCACGCTGGCGGCGCTGGCCGCCGCCGTGGGACTGCTGTTCGCGCAGACCGCCGACGGCAGCATCGCGGTCTACCTGCTGGGCGACTGGCCCTCGCGCCTGGGCATTTCGCTGGTGGCCGACCGGCTGTCGAGCTGGATGCTGCTGACCACCGTGCTGCTGGCCATCCCCTGCCTGCTGCATGCCTGTTCGGGCTGGGACCGCCGCGCACCGCACTTCCATGCGCTGTTCCAGTTCCAGCTGGTCGGGCTGAATGGTGCGTTCCTCACCGGCGACATCTTCAACCTGTTCGTGTTCTTCGAGGTGATGCTGATCGCCTCGTATGGCCTGCTGCTCAGCGGCGGGCGCGGCCTGCGCATGCGCATCGGCCTGCACTACGTGGTGTTCAACGTCACTGCCTCGACCCTGTTCCTGATCGCGCTGGGCCTGCTGTACGCCTCACTGGGCTCGCTCAACATGGCCGAGCTGTCGCAGCGCATCGCCGACGTACCGGCCAGCCACCTGACCCTGACCAAGGCCACGATGGGGCTGTTGCTGCTGGTGTTCTGCAGCAAGGCTGCGCTGATGCCGTTGTACCTGTGGCTCCCCGAGGCCTACGCGCGCGCGCCGGCGGCGGTGGCTGCCCTGTTTGCGATCATGACCAAGGTCGGCCTGTACGCGATGCTGCGGGTCAGCAGCCTGTGGTTCGGCGAGGATGCCGGTGCCATGGCCGGCTACGGCAGCCAGTGGCTGTTCTGGGCCGGCGTGGCCACGCTGCTGCTGGGTGGGCTGGGGGTTCTGGCCGCTGCGCGCCTTCGCGTGCTGATCTCCTACCTGGTGGTGGTGTCGGCGGCGACGCTGTTCATCGCCTTCTCGATCCGCACCCCTGAAGTGCTCTCGGCAGGTCTCTATTACCTGCCGCACAGCACCTTCGTCGCCGCCGCGCTGTTCCTCATCGCCGACCTGATCCGTCGCCGCCGTGGCGGTGCCAGCGACCGCAAGGAAATCATTGCGCCGATGCCTGGCAAGGAAACGCCCGCGGTGCTGTTCCTGATCGGGGCGGTGTCGGTGGCCGGCCTGCCGCCGCTGTCCGGGTTCCTGGCCAAGGCGGCGCTGCTGGCCGGCATGCCGGCGCAGTACACCGCCGTGGTCTGGGCCGCCGTGCTCGGCAGCAGCCTGATGGTGATCGTGGGCATCACCCGCGGTGGCATCCGCCTGTTCTGGCGCGTGCCGGTGCTGGAAGAGGGCGTGCCGCCGCCGCGCAAGGCCCCCACCCGCACCGTTGAGCTCTTCGCCGCCGCCCTGCTGCTCTGCTATGGCATCGGCATGAGCGTGTTCGCCAACCCGTTGATGCAGTACACCGATGCCATGGCCGCCCAGCTGCTCTCGCCGCAGGACTACGTGGGCGAACTGCGTGCCACCACGCCGGAGATCCGCAACCCATGAGCCGTCGCCCCCTCTTCCGTCGCGTGTTTCCCTCGCCGTCGCTGAGCGTGATGGTGACCGCGTTCTGGGTGCTGATGTCCGACAGCTTCACCCTGGGCCAGATCCTGCTCGGCATGGTGCTGGGCGTGGTGGTGCCGTTGTTCGCCGCGCGGCTGGACCGTGAGTTCGCCCGCATCGGCACGCTGCGGCCGCTGCCCAAGCTGGTCTGCGTGACGCTGTGGGACATCCTGGTCTCCAACATCCGCGTGGCGATCCAGGTGCTGGGACCCGAGCGTCGCATCCATCCCGGCTTCATCTGGCTGCCGCTGGACATTGCCAACATCCACGGCATTGCCGCGTTGACCAGCATGATCACCCTGACCCCGGGCACGGTGTCGGCCGCGCTTTCCGACGATCGCCGCTATCTGCTGGTGCATGTGCTGCACCTGGAAGATCCAGACGCGCTGATCAAGGAGATCAAGCGCCGTTACGAAGCCCCGCTGATGGAGATTTTCCCATGACCGGTTTCACTTTCATCCAGACCACCATGGCGGTGTGCATGCATATCGTCGGCCTGGCCATGCTGATGGCCACCTGGCGCCTGCTGCGCGGCCCGACCGTGCCCGACCGGATCCTGGCACTGGACACCATGTCGGTGACCGCCATCGCCGAACTGATGCTGTTCGGCATGTACCTCAACTCGGCGGTGTACTTCGAAGCGGCGCTGCTGATTGCGATGCTGGGCTTCGGCAGCACCGTGGTGCTGAGCAAGTTCGTGCTGCGCCGGGACATCGTCGAATGATCACCTTCATCCAGGTCGCGCTGTCGCTGCTGCTGCTGTTCGGCTGCTTCTTCATCCTGGTCGGTGCGCTGGGGCTGGTGAAGCTGGACACCTTCTTCAAGCGCCTGCATGCGCCGACCAAGGCCAGCACGTTGGGCGTCGGCTGCGTGCTGCTGGGCTCGGTGCTGTACCACATCTTCCTGGGCGAAGACCCGCAGCCGCGCGAGCTGCTGATCACCGTGTTCCTGTTCATCACCGCGCCGATCAGCGCGCACATGATGGCCAAGGCGGCGCTGTCGCTGATGATGGAGAAGCGCCCGAGCCTGCCGGGGAATGAGACGGCGGAGGAGGAGCAGTTGCCGCCGCCGCGTCCGCGCATGGGGCCAGAGAGGCGCGACGATGACGAACGCGTCGCCACGCGCACGGATCCCACCGCCGACCCGGAACAAAAGCTCTAATCTTCAGCGAAGGCGCGTGATCGCGCACCGCGTTGGACACGCATGGCGTGTCGCTACGTGCGGAGCGACCACATTGCGCTGATCGGCGTAGCGACACGCCATGCGTGTCCCACGGGGCGCCGCAACATTCCGGATGCGGAACGAACCAGACGCATCAAGCCAGCAGCGCCAGCTCCAGAATCACCCACCCCACGAACGCCACCAGCAGGATCCCGCCTTCCTTCCGGCTGACCACCAGGTCGCCGCGCAACATCGGGTACAGCACCAGCACGAAGGCGATGGCCGCCGGCAGCTCGAGCTTCACGAACGACTCGGGCAGCGCCAGCGGGCGCAGCGCGGCCATGCCGCCTACCACCACCAGCAGGTTGAACAGGCTCGAGCCGATCACGTGGCCGAGCACCATGTCGCCCTGGCCACGGCGTGCCGCCACGATGGCTGCCGCCACCTCCGGCAGCGCGGTGCCGATGGCGACCGGCAGCAGGCCGACCAGCAACGGCGACCAGCCCAGGCTGGCGCCCATCACCGGCGCTGCACCGACGATCCAGCGCGCGCCGTAGTAGAGGCACACCGCCGCGAACACCACCCGGATCAGGTTGAGCCCCAGTCCGGTGCGGGTCATCGCGTAACCGGCGATCGCTTCCCGCACCCCTTCCGACTCGCGCTTCGCCGCACGCAGCACGAAAGCCAGCAGCGCAACGAAGCCCAGCAGCAGCACCGCGCCTTCCCAGCGCGCGATCGCCCCGTCCAGGCCGAACACGATCAGCGCCAGGCTGGCCACGGCCAGCAGGATCAGCAGCGGCGACAGCAGCCGTGCCCGCACCAGCAGCGGTGCAGCCAGCGCCGCCAGGGCCAGGGTCAGGCCCACGTTGACGATGTTGCTGCCCACCGCGTTGCCCAGCGCCAAGTCCTCGGCGCCGACCACGAACGCGCGTGCATTGACCACCAGTTCCGGCAGCGAGGTGCCGAAGGTGACCAGCAACAACCCCGCCACGAAGGGCGAGGCGCCGAAGCGCTGGCCCAGCCCGGAGGCGGCCTTGACGATGGAGTCGCCACCCAATGCAAGCAGCAGCAGGCCCAGCAGGAACCAAGCGGTAGCAGCGATCATCGGTGGATCCCCAGGTGTCGTGGCCCGATTCTAGGAACAGCCCTCTACGTAGTCCACCTGTGGGGTCTGACCAACCCGCCAGGCGGTAACCTTGCCATCCCCATCGATCTCGAAGTTGACCAGCGCGCCGCCCTCGGCCACCGGGCGCACCCGCAAGTTGTGGCCGCGTTCGTCGTACTTGTGCGGCATGAGGTCGCCACGCTCCGGGTACAGGGTCTGCAGCTGGCCCAGCGACATGCCGACCTTGCCACCACCCGGCGCCGCGATCCGGTCGTTGCGCACGTCATAGCGGACCAGGCGGTTGCCCTCAATCATCAGGATCACATCGTCAGCCTGGCTGCCCTGGGGACGCAGGGCGTGGCAGTAGTCGTCGGGAACTTCCCCCTGCAGGGGCTCCTTCCATGCGCTGCGCACCTCGTCCAGGCTCGAACCGAGGGTCAGCGGACCGTAGCCGTCGAGGCGCGCTGGACCCTGCGAGGCGGGCTCCGTGGCCGGGGTTGCGGGCGCGGTGCCCGCAGGCGCGGCCGCAGCCGGCTCGGCCACCGCCGCACCCGCGTCGGTCGACGGGGTCTCCGGAGCGCGGTCGCATGCGCTCAATGCCAACGCCACGCCCAGCGCCAAAACGCCTCCCAGCTGTTTCATCTGCAGGTCCTCCTGTGTGTGGTCCGCAGGCTAGCGTGGGAAATGTGCAGCCCGTGCATGCAGAGCGTGCCTGTCATCACAGTTACACGTCGGCCGTTCAGGCTGGGCATGCACCGCTTCGACCCCCATGCCCATGCAACCGCGCAAGACCGATCTCGCCCGCGACGCCCTGCAGGCCCACCGCGCGCCCCTGGACATGCGCCAACGGCGCCTGCTGATCCTGTGCGATGGCCAGCGCGACCTGGCCCAGCTCTCCGCCATGATCGGGCCGGAGGCGTCGGCGATGGTGATCCAGCTGATCCAGGCCGGCTACCTGGTGTCGACCGCCCCGGCGGAACCAGCACCCGCAGCGGTACCGGTGACCTCCCCGTCGTCGGCTGCAACCGCACCCGCGGCCTCCGCCGCACCGGTCACCGAGCGTCGCCGCTCGATGGTGGCCGCACGCATCTACCTGCTCGGCATCCTGGAACTCCAGCGGCATCCGCAGGCTGCCGCACTGCTGCATGCGCTGCAGCAGTCGCGCAGCGACGACCAGGTGATCGCGGCCCTGCACAACGCGCTGGACGCCCTGCCCGGCCTGACCTCGCCCGGTTACTGCGAGCGGGTCCGCCAGCGCCTGTTCGAGGTGCTGCCGGAGTCCCATCTGGCACAGCTGGAACAGGCCGGGGTGGTGGCGGGCTGACGCCCGCCTCGGTTCACGCGCTGAAGTTCTTCTTCAAACCCTTCCAGCACTGCTGGTAGCCACGCTGGCGGTGCGCGGCGTCCATCGCCTGCGCGGTGGGACGGATCACGCCGCGGGTTTCGAACATGAAGGCCATGGTGTCCTTGATCACGTCCGGCTTGCTGAGGTCAGCGGCAGACGCCTTCTCGAACGTGGCCGCGTCCGGTCCATGCCCGCTCATGCTGTTGTGCAGGGACGCGCCACCGGGCACGAAGCCTTCGGCCTTTGCGTCGTAGGCGCCGTGGATCAGGCCCATGAACTCGCTGGCGATGTTGCGGTGGAACCACGGCGGCCGGAACGTGTCCTGCGCCACCAGCCAGCGGGGCGGGAAGATCGCGAAGTCCATGTTGCTGGTTCCCGGCGTGTCACTGGGCGAGTGCAGCACCAGGAAGATCGACGGGTCCGGATGGTCGTGGCTGATCGAACCGATGGTGTTGAAGCGGCGCAGGTCGTAGCGGTACGGCGCGTAGTTGCCATGCCAGGCGACCACGTCCAGCGGCGAATGGTCGATGGGCGCCCGCCACAGCTGGCCCTGGAACTTGGCGATCAGCTCGAAGTCGCCGTCCAGGTCTTCAAAGGCGGCCTGCGGGGTTTCGAAATCGCGGGGGTTGGCCAAGCCGTTGGAGCCGATCGGCCCCAGGTCGGGCAGCTTGAGCAGCGCGCCGAAGTTCTCGCACACGTAGCCACGGGCCTGCCCGTCCGGAAGCTCCACGCGGAAGCGCACGCCGCGCGGGATCACCGCGATCTGCTGCGGTTCGATCTCGATCACGCCGAACTCGGTGAGCAGGCGCAGCCGACCCAGCTGCGGCACGATCAGCAGCTCGCCGTCGGCGTTGTAGAAGTAACGACCCTGCATGTCGGCGGTGGCCGCGTACAGATGGATGCCCACCCCGCCATGCGCGTCGGGCGAACCATTGCCGCCCATGGTGTACAGGCCGTCGACGAAGTCGGTCGGCGTGGCCGGCAGCGGCAGCGGGTCCCAGCGCAGCTGGTTGGGCGACACCGCGCCGTGCGCGAAGTCGCTGTGCAGGTGCGGCTGCGCGTACGGCTGGAACTCGCCGTGGGTCACCGCCGGGCGGATCCGGTACACCCAGCTGCGCCGGTTGCTGCCGCGCGGTGCGGTGAAGGCGGTGCCGGACAGCTGTTCGGCATACAGCCCGTGCGCGACCCGCTGCGGCGAATTGCGGCCGACCGGCAGCGCGCCCTCCACCGCCTCGGTGGCGAACTCGTTGCCGAAGCCGGTCTGGTAGCCGCGTGCGGAGATGGAGGACGTCATGGTCGGTTCCTTTTCTTACAGAACGCCGCGCTTGATCTGGTCGCGCTCGATGCTTTCGAACAGCGCGGTGAAGTTGCCTTCGCCGAAGCCTTCATTGCCCTTGCGCTGGATGATCTCGAAGAAGATCGGGCCGATGCAGTTGGTGGTGAAGATCTGCAGCAGCTTGCGCTGCTTGGTTTCCGGATCGGCGTCGATCAGGATCTTGTTCTTCGCCAGGCGCGGCACGTCTTCGCCGTGGCCCGGCACGCGCATGTCGATGACGTCGAAGTAGGTCTCCGGCGTATCGAGGAACTCCACGCCCTGCGCGCGCATCGCTTCAACGGTGTCGTAGATGTTCTCGGTGAAGCAGGCGATGTGCTGGATGCCCTCGCCCTTGTACGCGTCCAGGTACTCGTTGATCTGGCTCTTCGGGTCGGACGATTCATTCAGCGGAATGCGCACGATGCCGTCCGGCGCGGTCATCGCCTTGGACACCAGGCCGGTCTTGAGGCCCTTGATGTCGAAGTAGCGGATCTCGCGGAAGTTGAACAGGCGCTCGTAGTAATCCGACCACTGCTGCATGTTGCCGAAGTACAGGTTGTGGGTCAGGTGGTCGATGAAGGTCAGGCCGAAGCCGACCGGACGCGGGTCGACGCCTTCGATCGGCGCATAGTCGGTGTCGAACATGCTGCCGTTGGCACCATAACGGTCCACCAGGTACAGCATGCAGTCGCCGATGCCCTTGATCACCGGGGCCGGCACCGCCTTGGTTTCCGGCTTGAAGTCGACCACTTCGGCGCCGTTGCCCAGCGCAAGGCGCAGCACTTCGTCGCCCGGCTTCTTGAAGCGGATCGCGAAGCCGCAGGCGCACGGACCGTGCTTGTCGGCGAAGTCCGAAGCGAACGAATCGGGTTCTTCATTGACCAGGAAATTGACGTCGCCCTGGCGGTACACGGTGATGGCGCGCTGCTTGTGGCGCAGCACGGCGGTGAAACCCATCTTGCGGAAATAGTCGTGCAGTTCGGCACCCCGACCGGCCGGCGCGGCGAATTCGACGAACTCGAAGCCGTCGATGCCCATCGGGTTCTCGAAGGTGGTGACCTGCATGCCGGGGTTGGGGGCGTGCGACGCGGTTGCGGGCTGGCTGCTCATGATTGGGCTCCGAAGCGGCCCACCCCCGGAAAAAACCAGGTGCGGGCGGAAGGC
Organism: Stenotrophomonas sp. VV52; assembly: GCF_002893095.1. Classification (GTDB taxonomy): domain Bacteria; phylum Pseudomonadota; class Gammaproteobacteria; order Xanthomonadales; family Xanthomonadaceae; genus Stenotrophomonas; species Stenotrophomonas aracearum. The sequence continues at coordinate 279,414 of NZ_PKQQ01000006.1, forward strand.
AGACCCGCGAGAATGCGGAATCCGGAAACAAGGTTATAGTTTCACATGAAACCACCATCAAGGTGCACCGCAGCATGAGCCCAGCCGATCCCAGCAGCCACAGCATCCGTGCCTCGCACGCCCTGCTCGACCTCGAGCAGTTCCTGCCCTACCGGCTGAGCGTCCTGTCCAACCGGGTCAGCGGCAACATCGCCAAGCTGTATGGGGACCGGTACGGCCTGGCGATTCCCGAATGGCGGGTGATCACGATCCTGGCGCTGTACCCGGGCTCGTCGGCCAGCGAGGTCTCCGACCGCACCGCGATGGACAAGGTGGCGGTCAGCCGGGCCGTGGCCAGACTGCTCGAACGCGGCTTCATCAAGCGTGAAACCCATGGCGACGACCGCCGCCGCTCGGTGCTGGCGCTGTCTGCAGCCGGTTTCGAGGTGTACGAGACCATCGCCCCGCTGGTGATCGAGATCACCCGCAAGCTGATGTCGGTGCTCAGCGAGGAAGAGGAGCAGATGCTGGAAAAGCTGATCCTGCGCCTGGCCGGCGACGGCCTCCAGCGGATGGACGAGGGCTAGCTCAGATGCTTCCGCCGCGCATGCACCCACGGCGCAGCCAGCGCACCGATCGCACCGGCGGCCAGGCCCAGTGAGGCCGCCACCGCCGCCGCTTCCAGCGCGCCCGGCAACGCCAGCGCGGCGATCACCAGCAGCGCGGCCGGCAGCGCAATGAAGGTGGCCAGGAAGTAACGCCAGCGCGGCGCCCAGGTTCCCACCTGGAGCAGGCTGACCGGCATCCAGGTTTCGCCCGATGCGTCTTCGGCCAGTTTGGCCACCACCTTGGGCAGGTCCACTTCCACCGGGCCCTTGCCGGTGCGTGCGGTGGCCAGCGCCCGTGCCACCTCATCGATGGCCGGGTACGACGCCGGCCAGGACGTGGGTGCTCCCACGCCGTAGGCGGTCAGCAGCGGCACGCTCAGCCACGGCGCCAGCAGCGGGCGCAGCTTGCGCCGGTCCAGCACGCACCACACCTGGGCAACGCCATGGGCCACGACGCTGTACAGCGCCAGCTGGCCGGGCTCGGGATACGGCAGCACGTGCACGCGCGCGGCCATGCTGGGGTAGCCCATCTGGCGCAGGAAACCGGGGCGGGTACGCCCTTCCTGCGCCCAGGCCAGGCCCAGCGGCGCCACCAGGTACGCTTCGGCCGGGTCTTTCACCCCGGCGCCGGCGCGGTCGTCGCTGGCGAGGAAGAACGCCAGCGATTTCGGTTCCGCCACATCGGCGTGGTTCCAACGGCCGCTGTCGCCCAGCACGTGCCTGAGCGGCAGCCGCGCCGGCGCGGTTTCGGCTTTGGTCGCGTTGTGCAGGTAGGGCAGCACCGAGAGCACGAAGGCCTGCAGGTCGACGCCGCGGGCGCCGCTGCCCTGCCATTCGCTCGGCAGCAGGCCGGCCAGCGCCGGGTTGCGCGCCAGTGCGTCCAGTTGCGCCTTCTGCTCCACCAGCTTCTGCACGGCGGCCTTGAGCAGCACGTTGTCCGGAACCGATACCAGCGGCAGGCGGTACAGCGTTGCACCCGGGTCAGGCGTGTCGGCATCGCCAGCGTGCGCGGAGTGGTCGTCCAGCAACACCTCCGCCGGCGGCAGGCTCACGCCGCCCGGTGCCTCGAGGGCGGTGTGTGAAGTGCTGTCGCTGGAGGCAGGCTGCATGCGTTCATTAGCGGCGCCACATCCAGGAACTGTAGTGCCGGCCGCCGGCCGGCTCCTCGCGCAACCAGGCGTTCCCAGGAGCCGGCCAGCGGCCGGCACTACCGGAAAGCCGGTTCATCGGAACCATCGAAAAAAAAATGCCGCGATGGTCGCGGCATTTTCCTGGTTTGCATCAGGGCGCCTGTGGCGGCGCCCAGTCCTTCATGAAGGCCACGAACTTGTCGCGGTTGTAGCCCTTCGGCTGGCCCTTGTCGGCTTCCAGCTCGCCGGTGAACTGCGAGTGCAGCAGCGTGCCCTGCGCGTCCAGCACGAACAGGTGCGGGTAGCCCTTGATCTGCGGGTACTGCGACAGGAACGCGGCGTTCTCGTTGTCCTCGCTGTAGTTCACCTTCATCCAGACGTAGTTGGCGTCGCGGAAGCTGCGGATCTCCGCATCGCCCTCGACGAACGCGTCCAGCAGGTGGCACCACGAGCACCACTCCCCGCCCACGTCCAGCACGATCCGTTTCCCACCGCGCTGCGCTTCGACCTTGGCCGTGGCCAGGTCGGCCACCGGGTCGCGGGCCGGGTCGAACTGCGCGTTGAGCGCGGCCACCGCAGCGACGTCCGCGGCGGCCGGCGTGTTGCCCGAGGCCACCGGTTGGCTGGGATCGGCCACCGGCGGCTTCTGCTCGGTGGTGTCCAGCGGCTGCGCAGGTGCGGCGGTGGGCGCCGACGGCGAACAGGCGGCCAGCAGGCCGGCCACGATCAACGAAGCACCCACAGCGGACATGCGCATCGCAGACCTCACTTGACGCCGTGCATCAGCTTGTTGATCAGCGGGGCGATCAGGAACAGCACCACGCCCGAACCGATCAACGCCCAGAAGCCGAAGGTGTAGCCCTTCAGCGCCGACTCGACGGTCATGCCGCCTTCGCCGCTCACCACTCCGGCGAAGATGCCCGACAGGTTGTTGCCGATGCCGGTGGACAGGAACCAGCCACCCATGCCGAAACCGACCAGGCGCACCGGTGCCAGCTTGGTCACCATCGACAGGCCGATCGGCGACAGGCACAGCTCACCCACGGACTGGATCACGTAGACCATGAACAGCGTCCAGAACGGGATCTTGCCGTCCACCACCATGCTGGACAGGGCCAGCATCAGCAGCGCGAACGCCGCGCCGTTGAACAGCAGGCCCAGGCCGAACTTGCGCGGAATGGACGGATTGGCACGGCCAAGCTTGATCCAGATCCAGGCGATGATCGGGGCCAGCGCGATGATGGCCACCGAGTTCACCGACTGGAACCACGCGGTCGGGAAGGTCCAGCCACCCAGGTTGCGGTTGACGATGTTGTCGGCCAGGAAGGTGAAGGAGCTGCCGGCCTGTTCGAAGAACATCCAGAACATCACGTTGAACGTGAAGATGATCAGCATCGCGATGACGCGGTCGCGCTGCACCTTGCCTTCGCGGATGCCTTCCACCAGCAGCAGCGCACCGAGCGCCACGAACATGATGCCGAGGATCCAGGCCAGCGCGGTGGCACCGGTGGAGAGCAGGAAGTAGGCCACCGGAATGGCGACCAGCGAACCGACGAACACCATCACCACCCGGCCCATGCCTTCGCCACCGGCCGGCGGTGCACCGATGCCCTTGAGGCCGGCGCGGCCGATGTAGAACCACACCAGGCTGAGCAGCATGCCGATGCCGGATGCGATGAACACCATCTTGTAGGACGGCATCGCTTCGGTACCGAAGACCTTTTCGGCCAGGTACTGGGTCAGCACCGGGGCGATCATCGCGCCGATGTTGATGCCCATGTAGAAGATGGTGAAGCCCGAGTCGCGGCGCTCATCCTTCAGGCCGTACAGCTTGCCGACCATGGTGGAGATGTTCGGCTTGAACAGGCCATTGCCGATGATGATCGTGGCCAGGCCCAGCTCGAACACTTCCTTGTTCGGCATGGCGACCATGAACAGACCGGCCGCCATGATCACCGCGCCGGTCAGGATCGAACGCTGGTAGCCCAGCACGCGGTCGGCCACGTAGCCACCGAAGATCGCGGCGGCGTAGACCAGGGCCAGGTAGGCGCCGTAGGTGCGGCTGGCTGCGGCCTGCCCGGCCGAGTCGCCACCGAAGAACTGGGCCACGATGTACAGCACCAGCGCCCAGCGGATCCCGTAGAACGCGAAGCGCTCCCAGAACTCGGTCATGAACAGCATCCACAGCGGGCGCGGATGGCCCATCGTGGTCTTGAACTCCGGCAACGCCGGTTCGGGAACGGATTTCGCGGCGGCGTCTACGCTCATGCGGGATTCCTGGGTTCGGTGGAAGACATGCACGTCCGATGTGCGAAACAGCGCGGGAGAATCCCAGAACAACGGCGTTCACGTCAAATACACACCAATCCGTGCAACTGCCGGCAAGGTTGCTGAACTTGCACCTGCAACCATCGCCCCACCGCCGCCAGCGCAGCAACGGCGGGGCCTGCCGCACCGTACGGCGGTTCTGGCAGGCAAACATGAATGGGTGGCGGAAGCGCCGCGCCGGCTCAGGCCTCCGGCGGCAGCGGATCGTCGTTGCGGATCGTGGTGCGCACCTGGAACAGCTCCGGGAAGAAGGTCAGCTCAAGCGCCTGGCGCAGGAAGCCCACCCCGCTGGAGCCACCGGTGCCGCGCTTGAAGCCGATCACCCGCATCACCGTACGCATGTGGCGGAAGCGCCAGAGCTGGAAGGCGGTTTCCAGGTCCACCAGGTCTTCGCACAGCGCGTACTCGCGCCAGTAGCGGTCGGTGTTCTGGTAGATCCGCTCGAACACCGGCAGCAGCGTGTCGTCGGAAACATGCGGCGACTGCCAGTCGCGCGCCTGGTAACCGGCCGGGATGTCGTGGCCGAAGCGTGCCAGGTAGCGCAGGAACTCCTCGTACAGGCTGGGCGCGTCCAGTACCTGCTGCAGCTGCGCCTGCCCCGCCGGGTCATGCGAGAACACCTGCAGCATCTGCGCGTTCTTGTTGCCCAGCAGGAACTCGATGTAGCGGTACTGCAGCGACTGGAAGCCCGACGACGGGCCCAGCACGTCGCGGAAGCCCATGTATTCGGACGGGGTCAGCGTTTCCAGCACCGACCACTGTTCGGTGAGCTGGCGCAGCACCTGCTTGCTGCGCGCCAGCACCTTCTGGCACTGCCAGACCTGGTCGTTCTGCAGGAAGCCGATCGCCGCGCGCAGCTCGTGCCCCAGCAGCTTCAGCCACAGCTCCGAGGTCTGGTGCTGGATGATGAAGAGCATCTCGTCGTGGTGCGGCGGGTTGGACAGCGGCTGCTGCGCCGAGAGCAGCTGGTCCAGCCGCAGGTAGCCGCCGTAGGTCAGGCGGCCTTCCAGGTCGGTGTGGATGCCGGCTTCCAGATCGCGTTGGTTCTTGTCGACAGACATGGCGGGGACCGCTTGAGGGGCAGAAAGGGTAGCGCAGTGGCCGGGTCGCTGGGCAGGCCGCACCCTACGCTGGCGTGTGGAACCGGCGGTGTCCCGCGTTCAGCGCGGACGGCGGCCGGGACCGGCTTGGGCGGGGCCGCAGGCGGCGAACCGCTCATGCGCCGTTGATACAACTGAATACGTTGATGTTATTGGCGTTGGTGGTCCTTCCCGGGGTATACCGGGGTGCTGCCCGGGGCAGTTCTTGCTGCGCCGCAGGACGGCTTTTTCATACGCCTTCCTTAACATGGCAATTCATATCATTTGTAACTTCCTGTCGAAGGTGCAGTACGCAATGACGGTTGCCGCTGAGTTCAAGATCGAATACCTGCAGTACCTGGACACGGACGGCACGCTCGTCCGCGATGACCTGCCCGAAGCCCTGCGCGACCCGCGCGCGCTGCTGCCGATGTTCAAGCAGATGCTGTTCGTGCGCGTGTTCGACGGCAAGTCGATCGCGCTGCAGCGTACCGGCAAGCTGGGTACCTACGCCGCCTGCCTGGGCCATGAGGCCGCGCACGTGGGCATCGGCGCGGCCATGCAGAAAGACGACGTGTTCGCCCCCTCCTACCGCGAGTATGGCGCCATGTTCATGCGTGGCGTGCGCCCGCGCGACGTCCTGATGTACTGGGGCGGCGACGAGCGCGGCAACGACTACGGCGGCAATGCGGCCAAGGACTTCCCGTTCTGCGTGCCGATCTCCACCCAGTGCCTGCACGCCGCCGGCGCTGCGCTGAAGTTCAAGCTCAACCAGGAGAAGCAGATCGCCGTGGCCGTCTGCGGCGACGGCGGCAGCTCCAAGACCGACTTCTATGCTGCGCTGAACTCGGCCGGTGCCTACAAGCTGCCGCTGATCCTGTGCATCGTCAACAACGGTTGGGCGATCTCGGTGCCGCGTTCGGCCCAGACCGGTGCGGAAACGCTGGCCCAGAAGGGCCTGGCCGGTGGCCTGCACTGCCTGCAGGTGGACGGCAACGACCTGATCGCGGTGATGGCCGCCATGCTGCAGGCGCGCGAGCGCGCGCTGGCCGGCGACGGCGGCACCGTGCTGGAACTGATGACCTACCGCCTGTCCGACCACACCACCGCCGATGACGCGCGCCGCTACCGCGACGATGCCGAGGTGAAGGACGCCTGGCAGCGCGAACCGATGCTGCGCCTGCGCAAGTACTTGATCGGTGCCGGCGTGTGGAGCGAGGAAGAAGAACAGGCGTGGACCGTCGAGTGCGGCAAGCGCGTGGACGAGGAAGTGAACCTGTACCTCAACACCCCGGTGCAGCCGGTCGAGGCGATGTTCGACTTCCTGTATGCCGATCCGCCGCAGGACCTGCTGGCCCAGCGCGCCCAGGCGATTGCCCTGGAGCAGCGCCATGGATGAGATCAAGAACGGCGCCTCCGGCGCGCAGACCAACGCCGCCGACAGCGCCGCCGTCGCGCGCGGAGAAGAAACGATGACCAGCACCCCCATCACCCTCATCGAAGCCATCACCCAGGCCTTGGCCTGGGAGCTGGAGCACGACAAGTCGGTGCTGGTGCTCGGCGAAGACGTCGGCGTCAACGGCGGTGTGTTCCGCGCCACCGCCGGCCTGCAGCAGCGCTTCGGCGCCGACCGCATCCTGGACACCCCGCTGGATGAAACCACCATTGCCGGCCTGACCATCGGCCTGGCCGCACAGGGCATGAAGCCGGTCGCAGAAGCCCAGTTCGACGGTTTCATGTACCCGATGGTGGACCACATCGTCTGCCACGCCGCGCGCCTGCGTTACCGCACCCGTGGCCGCCTGCACTGCCCGATGGTGCTGCGCGTGCCGTGGGGCGGCGGCATCCGTGCGCCGGAACACCACAGCGAAGCCAACGAAGCGATCTTCACCAACGTGCCCGGCCTGCGCGTGGTGCTGCCGTCTTCGCCGCAGCGCGCGTACGGCCTGCTGCTGGCCGCGATCCGCGAACCGGATCCGGTGATCTACATGGAACCCAAGCGCATCTACCGCCAGTACAAGGAAGTAGTGGTCAACGACGGCGAAGCGCTGCCGCTGGACGTGTGCTTCGTGCTGCGCGACGGCACCGACGTGACCCTGGTGACCTGGGGCGCGCAGGTGAAGGAAGCGCTGGAAGCAGCCGACAAGCTGGCCGGCGAAGGCATCAGTGCCGAAGTGATCGACGTCGCCACGCTGCGTCCGCTCGACTTCGCCACCATCGCCGAGTCGGTGGCCAAGACCGGCCGCTGCGTGATCGTGCAGGAGGCCCCGAAGACCGCGGGCTTCGGCGCTGAAATCGCCGCGCGCCTGGCCGAGGAATCGCTGTACGACCTGCTCGCGCCGGTCGAACGCGTGACCGGCTATGACACCCATATTCCGCTGTTCCGCCTGGAAATGAAGTACCTGCCGAGCGTGGACCGGATCGTCAGCGCGGCCAAACGCGCGGTGGCGGCAGGCTGACATGCGGGCCCGTCTCCTAGGCCCGTACCGCAGCCAGTACCCCAACCCGCTCCGGTTCCGCACCGGCCAGATCGTCGAACTGGGTGTTCGTGACGAGGAATGGCCGGCGTTTGCCTGGGTACGCACCGATGACGGGCGTGCCGGCTGGGCACCGGTGGCGTGGTTGCAGCGGTTGGACGACGGTCGCGCAGAGGCCCTGCGCGACTACGACGCCCGCGAACTGGACGTGGACAGCGGCGAAATGGTCAAACTGCATCATGAACACGGCGGCTGGTGGTGGTCCGAACGCGCGAACGGCGCGACGGGCTGGCTGCCGGCCCGCGATCTCGAACTGCTGGAAGAGAACTGCACATGAGTGAGAACAAGAATTTCCACCTGCCCGACCTCGGCGAAGGCCTGCCCGACGCCACCATCGTCGAGTGGTTCGTCAAGGAAGGCGACGTGATCAAGCTGGACGAGCCGCTGGTCTCGATGGAGACCGCCAAGGCCGTGGTTGAAGTGCCCTCGCCGTTCTCCGGCACGGTGCTGAAGCTGGCCGGCGGCGCCGGCGACATCATTCCCACCGGCAGCGTGCTGGCCCAGTTCGTACTGGACCCGAACCTGCCGCAGCGCGCCGATGGCCAGGACACCGGCCACAGCCACGGCCACGCGGCCCCGGCGCCGACACCGAGCACCGGCCAGACCGCCCCGGCGCAGCCGGACAAGGTGGTGGCTTCCGACGATGGCGGCGAGATCGCCAAGCCGGGCGCCGAGCGCGAAGACGAAGGCACCGTGGTCGGTGCGATGCAGAGCTCCAACGCCGTGCACGCCGAACAGGCGGTGGCGGTAGGCGGGGTCAAGGCCGTGCCGGCGGTGCGCGCCACCGCGCGCAAGCTGGGCGTGGACCTGACCCGCGTGCGGGCCACCGGCGCCGACGGCGCGGTGACCATGGCCGACGTCAAGCAGGCCGCTGCCGACGGCAGCGCCAAGGTCGGTGCGGCACCGGCACCTGCGGCGGCAGCCCCGGTGGCGGCAGCCGCCCCGGTCGCGCGCGCCGCTGAAGCCCGCGCGCCGTTGTCGGCCGCCGGCAAGCCGATGCGCACCCAGCCGCCGGGCGTGGTCGCCAAGGGCCAGCCGGAGCAGCTGAAGGGTGTCCGCCGCAACATGGCACGGGTGATGGCCGACGCACACAGCAAGGTCGTGCCGACCACGCTGAACGACGACGCCGATATCCACGCCTGGGCGCCGGGCAACGACATGACCGCCCGCCTGGTGCGTGCGATCGTGGTCGGTTGCCAGAAGGTCCCGGCGCTGAATGCCTGGTTCGACGGCGACGCCCTGACCCGCACCCTGCACGCACACGTGGACGTGGGCATCGCGGTGGACACCGACGACGGCCTGTTCGTGCCGGCCCTGCGCAATGCCGACGTGCTGGATGCACGCGGCATCCGCGAAGGCGTGAACCGCCTGCGTGAGCAGGTCGAAGCGCGCTCGATCGCGGCCTCGGAGCTGAGCGGCTACACCATCTCGCTCTCCAACTTCGGCATGTTCGCCGGTCGCTATGCCACCCCGGTGGTGGTACCGCCGTGCGTGGCCATCGTCGCCGCCGGCCGTGCCCGCCACCAGATGACCCCGGTCATGGGCGGCGTGGAAGCGCACAAGGTGATCCCGCTGTCGGTCACCTTCGACCACCGCGCGGCCACCGGCGGCGAAGCGGCCCGCTTCCTGCGCGCGATGCTGGACGACCTCGCGCTGGCCAACTGACCGACTCCACGTGAGGAAGTGACGACGGCCACCGCAGGGTGGCCGTCGTCGTTTTGGGGGGGGTTCAAGCCGGGCCCCGCCGCGCCGATACTGTTCCAACCTCACCCTGTCCCAAGACCGCCGCATGAAGGACCCGCAGGACGCCCTCCCCAGCCCCGGCCCCGGCACTGCCGTGGGGCGGCTGCTGTCGCGCCGCCTGGGCGCGGCCAAGGCGACCGGGGATACGGTGGACACGCCCGTCGCCAGGGGCGGCAGCAGCGCCCAGCTGCAACGCCTGTTCGCCGGCGCCGAGCAGCCCGAACCGCTGCTGGCGGCGTTCGCCGACGGCATGGCCACCCTTCCCGGCGAGCTGGGCGACATGGGCCAGCGCCTGCAGTCGGCCCAGCGCAGCGCCGACTGGGTCAGCTACGGCCGCGCCATGCGCCAGCTGATCGACAAGTACATCCGCACCATCGAGCAGGACAGCCCCGACGGCCCGCCCGACAGCCTGCGCCTGCGCGAACTGCTGCGCATGACCCTGGGCGTGACCGTAGCCAGCCTGCTGCAGAACATGCCCGAACTGAAGGACGAGCCGGTGCAGCTGGCCGCCGAGCTGCGCCACTGGCACCCCGGCCAGCCGCTGCAGCCGCTGGAACTGCGTCTGCGCGAGCTCACCCACCAGATCGGCGTGCGCAGCGACGGCTGGCGGGAACAGCAGGAGCTGCTGTTGAGCCTGTTCGACCTGCTGCTCGAGAACATCGGCGAGCTGCTCGACGACAGCAGCTGGCTGCATGGGCAGCTGCATGCGGTGCGTGCGCTGATCGGCGGCCCGCTGGACCGCGACTCGGTCGAACAGGCGCGCGCCAACCTGCGCGAAGTGATCTACAAGCAGGGCCTGCTCAAGCAGGGAATCGTCGATTCCAAGGCCGCCATGAAGAGCCTGATGGGCGACTTCATCGAACAGCTGGATGGCATGGCGGTCAGCACCGGCGAGTACCACGATCGGATCAGCAGCTATGCGCTGGCGCTGAAGGAAGCGCGCAGCATTGCGGACCTCAACCAACTGCTGCAGGACGTGCTGCAGGACACCGGCCGCGTGCAGGAACAGGCGCTGCAGGCACGCGACCACCTGGGCAACGCCCGCCGCGACGTGGAACAGGCCGAAGCGCGCATTGCCGAGCTGGAACAGGAACTGCGAGACGTCTCCGGGCTGGTGCGTACCGACCCGCTGACCGGTGCATTGAACCGGCGCGGCTTCGACGAGCTGCTGGAACGTGAACTGACCCGCGCCGAACGGCACGGCCACCCGTTGGCGCTGGCGCTGCTGGACCTGGACGACTTCCACCAGACCAACAGCGACCACGGCCACCCCGGTGGCGACGCGATCCTGCGCCACCTGGTCACCGTGTGCCAGCTGCTGCTGCGCAGCTCGGACACCATCGCGCGCATCGGGGGCGACGAGTTCGTGCTGTTGATGCCCGAAACCCCGGGCGCCGACAGCATGTCCACCCTGCAGCGGCTGCAGCGCTCGCTGGCGCAGCGGCCACTGCAGCTGGACGGCCAACGCGTACCGGTCCACTTCAGCGCGGGCCTGGCCCAGTGGCAGCCCGGCGAAAGTGGCGAAGCGCTGCTCAAGCGCGCCGATGCAGCGCTCTACGCCGCAAAGCGCGTAGGCAAAAACCGCGTCCAAGCCGGCTGACGACCCCTGACGGTAGAGCCACGCCCTGCGTGGCTGCGCCATGTCCGACACCGCGACAGCCACGCAGGGCGTGGCTCTACCGGTCAGCCCACCCCGCGTAGCGACACGCCACGCGTGTCCCAAGCAGTGCCGGATTCAGTGCGCGGTCTTGCCGCGCGCCTTCTGGATCCCGGTCACCACCGCCAGCACTACCGCGCCGGCAATCACGCCGACCACCACATTCCCCAGCGCGCTCACCAGCCAACCCCACTGCCCATCCCCGCCCAGCCCCTGGACGAAGTGATGCAGCGCCGGCACGTTGTGCACGAGGATCCCGCCACCGACCAGGAACATCGCGGCGGTACCGGCCACCGACAGGAACTTCATCAGCCACGGCGCCGATACCAGAAGACCGCGACCGAACGCCGCCAGCGCCCCACCCTTGCGCGACAGGTACAGCCCCGCGTCATCCAGCTTCACGATGCCCGCCACCAGCCCATAGACGAACACCGTCATGCCCAGCGCGATCACCACCAGCGCGGTCAACTGGTTGAGGAACGGCGCGGCCGATACCACGCCCAGCGACAGCACGATGATCTCGGCAGACAGGATGAAGTCGGTGCGCACCGCGCCTTTGATCTTGTCCTTCTCCCACGCCACCATGTCGACCTTCTCATCGGCCAGCGCAGCGACCCGTTCGGCCTTCTTCTGCGCGTCTTCTTCCTTCGAGTGCAGGAAGCGGTGCGCCAGCTTTTCCACGCCCTCATAGCAGAGGAACGCGCCGCCGATCATCATCAGCGGCACCACGATCGGAATCGGATAGCCCTTGCCCTTCAGCCACGCTTCCAGCGCGCTGATCGCCAGCGCCGCCGGAACCAGGATCGCCTTGTTCACCAGCGAGCCCTTGGCCACCGCCCACACCACCGGCAGCTCGCGGTTGGCGCTGACCCCGGTGACCTGCTGCGCGTTCAGCGCCAGGTCGTCGCCCAGCACGCCGGCGGTCTTCTTCGCCGCCACCTTGGTCAGGATGGAGACGTCATCCAGCAGGGCGGCGATATCGTCGAGCAACGCAAACAGGCTGGCACCGGCCATGGTCATCCAGGAATCGAAGGGTGGCAGCGATTCTGCCCGATCCGGCCGCGTTCGTCGAAGATCGCCGGGATTCACCAGCCCACCACTTCCCGGCGGCGACACTGCGGGTCTGTATCGCCCCGGAGCCCTGCTTGACTACCACGCCCCTCGTCCCCGGCTCACCCTCGCTGGTCAAAGGCATGAACCGCCGCAGCCAGATCCTGCGCTTGCTGCTGCGCTACCGGCACTCGGGCGTGTTTTCGGGCATGAACCTGGACTCACGCGCCGTCCACGACCTGCCGCCGGAAGGAAATCCGGAGCAGTTCGTCACCGACCTGGAATCGCTGGGCCCCACCTTCGTCAAGCTGGGGCAGATGCTGTCCACCCGCCCGGACATGGTGCCGGTGGAATTCGCCACGGCGCTGGAGCGCATGCAGGAAAAGGTGGCGCCGATCCCGGTCGAGCGCGTCTACGGCATCATCGAGCAGGAACTGGGCGCGTCGGTATCCAAGCTGTTCGCCAGCTTCGACCCGGTGCCGCTGGGCTGCGCCTCCATCGCGCAGGTGCACCGCGCGCAGCTGCATGACGGCCGCGAGGTCGCGGTGAAGGTGCAGAAGCCGGAAGTGGCCGCACAGCTGCGTTCGGACCTGGAAGTGCTGCGCAGCTTCGCGCTGGCCGCCGACCACCTGACCCAGGTGGGCCGCCGGGTGCGCCTGCGCGACTGGCTCAACGAATTCGCCAAGACCCTGATGCAGGAGCTGGACTACCAGGCCGAAGCCGAGAACCTGCAGCGCTTCGGCCAGCACCTGCGTCCGTTCAAGCCGCTGTGGGTGCCGCAGCCGATCTGGGACTACTGCAGCCACCGCGTGCTGACCATGGAACTGGCGCAGGGCGTGCGCGTGGACATGATCCCCGACGTGCGCCGCACCGAAGAACCGATGGCACCGCTGGCCGCCGCCCTGATCCGGGGCTACATCGACCAGATCTTCGTGCACGGGGAGATCCACGCCGACCCGCATCCGGGCAACCTGCGGGTCACCCCCGACGGCCGCCTGGCGATCTTCGACCTGGGCATGGTCGCGCACATGCCGCCGCGCCTGCGCGAGCGCCTGCTCAAGCTGCTGTTCGCCGCCGTCGATGGACGCGGCGAGGAAGTGGCCGATGAGATCATCGGCATCAGCACGCGCCTGGAAGCCTTCGACGAGGAGCGTTACCTGCGCGAGACCGGCCAGGTCATCGCGCGCTATGCGGCCAGCGGCACGTTCTCCGAGGGCCGCGTGGTGCTGGACCTGGTGCGGATCGCCACCGCCAGCGGGTTGCGCACGCCGCCGGAACTGAGTCTGCTCGGCAAGGCGCTGCTCAACCTGGAAGCCGTATGCCGGCTGCTCTCGCCCGACCTGGACACGCGCCGCATCGTCGAACGGCAGCTGCAGCACGTGATGCGTGCTCGCCTGAAGAAATCGCTCTCTGCCGCCAACCTCGCCAGTGAGGCGATGGAAGTGCAGCAGCTGCTGCGCGAAGGCCCGCGCAAGATGTCCGACATCCTCGCCCTGCTGGCCGAGAACCGCCTGCAGATGAAGGTGACCGGGCTGGAAGAATCGCGGCTGATGGAGAACCTGCAGAAGATCGCCAACCGGGTGTCGGCGGGCATCGTCACTGCCGCGCTCATTCTTGCTGCGGCGTTGATGATGAAGGTGGATACCGGCTGGCATTTCTTCGGCTATCCCGCGATCGCATTCACCTTGATGCTGATCGGCGTGATCCTCGGGCTCGGCATCATCCTCAGCGCACTGTTGTTCGACCGACGTGCGCGCTCGCGGGAAGAACGCGGTCATCGCTGAGCTTTCACGCGCGCTTTACCCTTTGCAACACGATGCGGTGTAGGCATCCAGCGCGCGTTTTCAACAAACATTTCAGTCAGGTTCGTGCATGCATGATCGGGTCATCGGCCTGTCATGTGGGTGTGCTTGGCAGCCGGTTCGTCTCCGCTGCCGATGATGCCTATGCCCTGGATCCTGCTGCTGTCGCTGTTGCTGCTCACCTGGCTGCTGCTCGCCTCGGGTCGCTGGGCATGGTGGAAGGCCAGCTTGATGTCGGTGCTGTTGCTGGCGCTCAGCGCGTGGTGGCTGATCAACAAGTTGTCCGGGGACGGACTGAATGCAGCAACGCTGTACCACCTTGGCGCCGACATGGAAGGCGCCGGTGTATCGGACTTCAAGGGCTACATCGCCGGCTTCATCGCACTGGTCCTGCTTTCGCTGCTGCCGCTGCTCACCCCGCGGATCAAGCGCTGGCACCGCACCGCACACGGCCGCAGCGTGTTTGCCGGCTTCCTTGCGCTGTGGGTGGTGGCTATCGGGGTCAGCCCGCTGTACCGCGACGGCCAGCGCCTCTACCAGCAGACGCGTCCGGTCGACTACAGCATGGTGGCGCCGGAGTATCGCGTCCCGCAGCAGGCGTTGCGTACGCCGCGCAACATTGTGTGGATCTACGGCGAAAGCCTGGAACGCACCTATCTGGATGAAACCGCATTCCCGGGGCTGATGCCCAACCTGAACCGCCTCGCCGGCCAGTCGCTGGACGTGCGCGGCCTGGTGTCGGCCGAAGGGGGCGGCTGGACCATCGCCGGACTGGTGTCGTCCATGTGCGGCGTGCCGCTGACCACCGCGCAGGGCGATGAGAACAGCATGGACCGCATGGGCAGCTTCCTGCCCGAAGCAGTGTGCCTGGGCGACTATCTCAAGCAGCAGGGCTACACCAACCACTACATGGGCGGCGCCAACGGGCTGTTTGCCGGCAAGGGCCAGTTCCTGGCCACGCACGGTTTCGACGCAGTCGACGACCTGGCGTGGTTCAAGCAGCAGAAGATCGCGCGTTCGCACTTCTCGCCGTGGGGCGTGCACGACGATGTGCTGTTGGACAAGGCCTTCGACCGCTTCATGCAGCTGTCCAAGGCCGGCCAGCCGTTCATGCTGACCACCCTGACCATGGACACCCACCACCCGGCCGGCCACCTGCCGGTGGCGTGCAAGCGCACCCGCTACCAGAGCGAGTACGGCAACATCGGCATGCTCAATGCGCTCAAGTGCACCGACGTGCTGATCTCGAAGCTGGTCGACCGCATCCAGGCCAGCGCCTACGGGGATGACACCCTGATCGTGATCGCCTCCGACCACCTGGCCATGCCCAATGACCTGAGCCACATCCTGGCCAGGCAGACGCGCGAGAACCTGCTGCTGTTCCTGGGCAAGGACATCGCGCCGCGCCAGCTGGCCGCGCGCAACGGCTCGACCCTGGATTCGGGCGCTACCCTGCTCAGCCTGGTCGACCCCGGGATCGGTGAGATCGGCTTTGGCCGTTCGCTGCTGCACCCGGAGCAGTCCAACAGCGCCAGTGCCGCCGCGTTCCGCGAGGGTGGCAAGGACTTCCCGCGCTACCTGGCCTTCTCGCGCTCGCTGTGGCTGGGCGACAAGACCCGCCAGCTGCGCATCGATGAGGACAACCAGGTGGTGATCGGCCTGCAGCACGTGCAGCCGCCGGTGCTGCTGGAGTACGACAAGACCTGGGACCTCAAGTCGGTCTACCTGGAAAACACCTCCAAGCAGTTCGACCTGGCCGACCCGGCCAACACACTGGCGTACGTGGATCGCTGCACCGCCTTCGAGGACGGCTCGGCCGACGGCGACTGGTGCGCGATGCTGGTCAATCGCGACAAGGGCATCAAGCTTTATCGCGACGACCAGCTGCGCCAGGGCTTCGCCGTGGACGCGCCGCTGGACCCGTTCAACGGCCCGCGCCCGAGCATCCGCCAGGCGCACATGATTACCCAGAAGGGCCGCCGCACCCGCGCCGGCCAGTACATGCTGCAGCTGGTCGCGAAACAGTCGCCCGACCGCGGCTTCTGGATCGAAGCGGTGTCGTCCAAGCGCAAGGTGGTGGTGGCCCAGCAGTGGGTACAGCCCGATGCCGACGGCCGCATCACGGTGCCGGTCGGGCTGGACCACGAAGTGGATGACCTGGAAATCCGCGCCTGGTTGAACCATGCCGAGAAGCTGGCGGTGGACACGTTTGCGCTGATCCCGTCACGACGTGGCAATCGCGGCTGAAAGTGGCGCTGCGGGCTGTACAGCGCGCCCGTTCTGCGATGACACGCACAGCCTGATCGACGCTGGATCGGCAGAATCGGCGCCCGCCGCTGTCGATCCGGGGAGCACATCATGCTGGGCACACTGCAGGGCGCGGGCCGCACCTCGGCGCCGCCGCCCGTTGCGGTTCCTGCACCGATGGAACCGACACCCGGCGTTGCGCCCGTCAGCCTGCGCAATGGGGCGTGGGGTCATGGCAATGACACGACCGACGTCCCACTGTCCCCTGCGCTGACGCGCCTGTTGCGACGCTGCCCGCTGCTTCCTTCCGAGCTCGCCCGGGTCGAAGCGCGGCTCAATGAAGCGCTTGCCGCCACGTCGCCAGACGCGCTGGGCACGCTGTTGGCAGCCGCGCTGAGAGATGCGCCGCTGCCAGCCCGACCCACGGCGCTCGACAACGCGCTTGCCGCCCAGCCCACCGTGCCGATGCCGGTGGCGGACGCGTGGCAGCGGGAATGTGCCCGGGTCGTAGCGGCCCTGCTCAGCGGGCTGGGCCAGCTGCAGTGCAGGCGCGCGGCCGGCATGGCGCTGTATGCCGTCAGCAATGCGGCTTTGGGACCGGAGGGCGCGCGCCTGCTGGCGTGGTCGCAGCAGGCAGCGGCGCTGCCACAGGTGCTGCAGGCGCGGCGCGTGCTGCCCTGGTTGGAGTGGCTGTGCCAGCTGCCGCTGCCCTCGTTGCGCGGTGGCGCGTGGGTCGAACCGCTGATCGCGTTGCTGCCGCACTGGCTGGAGGGCGTGCTGCAGCAGGCCGCTTCCGGACATCGCATGCTGCACCGGACACTGGAACTGCCGTCCACGCCGCTGCGCCTGCTGCTGCTCGGCACGGCGTGGGCCCTATGGTTCCGGCAGCAGCCGACCGCAGCGCCGGCCACGACGACCGGGCAGCGCCTGGCGCGATTGCCCGCGGCGCTCGACCAGCTGGACCGGGTCGGCACCGGCGCACGCGCGCTGTTCGAGCCTGCCAGGTCCGAACTCCCGGATGCCGCGTCGGCGCCCCGGCACTGCACGGCGCTCGCCGCCACGGGTGCATCTGCCTCCACGCACCTGCTGCACCCTGCGCTGCCTGTGGCCATGGCCGGCGCAGCCACCGTGCCTGCGCTGGCGCGGCAGTTCGGGCCGCGACGGGGTGTAGCCCTGGCGGCCGGCGTGGCCACCGCCACGGCCGGCGCCGGCCTGGCTGTGTGGGCGTTCAACGCTGCGGCCACGTCGGCGCCCCGCACCGGCAGCACGCGGTTCGAACCGTTGACGCGGGCTGGAGAACCACGCGACGTCGACACTCGGCGCGAAGCGCCCCGACGACCGACGCGTTCGCTGGATCCGTGGGCAACGGGGCAGGACGAAGCGGCGGCACAGGACCAGGTCGCCTTGATCGAGTCGCTCTGGACGCTGCGCGATGCCGCCGTCACCCAAGGCAGCGTAACCATTCCGCATACCGCGTTCAGTCCCGCGATCGGATCACCGTTCGCGGTGGCACTGCTGGCCATACGGGAGCAGCTGGGCTGGCTCTACCGCCAGGACGACTTCCAGCAACGTCTGTACGCCGAGCGCACGCCGCCCTCGACGATACGGGTGGCCGACGGCCAGGTGCATGCCGCACGGGCGACCTCGGGCACGGTGATCCAGCTGCATCCGCAGTTCGATGCGGACGGTATCAACACCTGGTCGACGCCCACCGAAGTGCTGCTGTTGGACCTGCAGCGCAGCGTGCGCACGGCTGGCGGCTGTTTCGACAATGCCGTTCCCGGCCGCCTCGACTGTGCGCTGGGGTTTTACCTGGGCCACCCCATGTCCACCAGCACGCAGCGACCGCTCGCGATCGACAGCGCCATCCAGCAGCTGGAGCGACGCCTGCAGTTGCCCGACGGGCAGACCGCCACGACCAACGAGACCACGATGCTTCGGGAGCTTCAGCACCAGGTCCGGCAGCTCAAAGCAGCGCCGATCCGCGGGCTGGAACCGATCTGGCGCAGCTGGCGGCCCGATCCGCGCTCGCACCTGGGCCACAACATGGCACTGGCGCGCAGCCTGCTGCTGCAGGTGTCCCAGCACGCCGAGGTCATCGCGCTGTGCTGGCACCACCACGCCGACCCAGCCCAACTGGAGTATCCCGCGCACGGTCCAGTGCTGGCCCGCGGCCTGCAGGACACCCGCGCCGTACCGCTGTTCGACGCCGGCCAACCGCCTGCGGCGTTGGCCGCCATCGACAGCCTGCTGCGCGGCCTCTCCACCCTGCTGCATGCCCCGGTGCGCTCGGATGGTCGGCTGCGGATGCCGGAGATGCTGGCCTACTACGCCGCACCGCTGCCTGCCGCGCCGATCGACGACGCACCGTTCGACGCCTGCCTGGCGGCGCTCGACCGGCAACTGGCGCCACCTCCGCCGCCGACGCCGCAACCCCGTCGCGTGGAGGTCGAGTGGGACGAACGCACCGACGCTTTGGCGCAGCAGGATCACCAGCGGCTGCTGAACCACCTGTGGGAGCGCTTCGATGCACGGCCCCACAGCTGGGAGGAAGCGCTTGAACAGCAGAGCCTGGCGCCCACCGCGTCCTCGCCGCTGCTGGCAGCATGGCGCAAGGCACAGCAGCAGCTTCGCCAGGTCTACGAGCAGCCTGTGATCTGGCTGGACATGCGCCGCCAGAACGCCACCTTCCCTACCCTGCGGGTAGGGACCGACGGGCTCACCGCACAGGTGCGCGGCGGCGGGCGCAGCGTGATCATCGCCGACAGCCTGGCCAGCCGCATGGCGCCTCCGCTGTCGGACTGGCTGGAAGCGCTTTACCGCATGACCGACCGGTTCGGCCGGTTCTCGCCCGGTACATCGGTACCGCTGGCAAATGCCCTCCAGTTCCACGGCGCGTTGCCGCCGCTCTCGACAGCACCCTGCGCGATGCCCCTACTCTGCACACAGGCCCGCCTGCTGCTGGCCATCGCGCGGGTGCACGAGCGCTGGCTGCGGCAAACCCCGATGCAACCGGCCTGGCGCCAGGCGAGCAATGAGCTGCAGGATCTCGCCCAGCTGCTCACGCATCACCCCGACGCAACCGGCGAGGACCATCGTGCCGCACTGGGCACCGCTACTACGACAAACCTGCATCCGGCACTCCATGCCTTCGCCGGACTGCTGGCCTCGCCTGGGCTGCAGGCCACGCTGCAGCGTCGGCAGCTGGTGCCGCGCTGGCTGGGCGTGGATGTCGAAGGCAACGTGGCTGTGCAGGATGCGGCAGGCGTGCTGCATCCGCTCGACCGCAACGACACCTGGCAGCACGACCCTGACGCCATGCCGCAGCTGGCCACCCTGCGCGCGGTCGCGTACCAGCTGGGTAGCCAGGTCCGTTCCGACGGTCGGGTCAATGTATCGGACATCCTGACCGCGCATGGCGGCTGCGGGCCCGAAGAGGAAACCCACTACGACGGTGCGGCACGCTGCGTGGAGCGCCTGCTGGCGGAACTGCGGCTGGGTATGCGCGCGGACCTGCTGCATGCGTGGGATGTACTGGATGCCAGCGACCTTGCCCAGGTTCGCGCCACCACTTCTGACTTCCTTGCGCAGCGCGCTCCTGGCGACCAGACCCTGCTGGAGTATCTCGCCCGGCCGCTGGTCGAACGCGGCGAGATGGCCTGGGACCAGGTGCACCGTGCCAGCCATTTTGTCGCCGCCATGGCGCGTACGCCGCGCGCGGAGGTGCTGCAGACCGCGTTGCTGCGCGCGCTCGGCTGGTACCAGGGCAGCCTCCATGCGCCCACCTCGCCGACGCTGCTGGCCAGCCTGATGCGGGTGGCGATCGTGCTGGACCTGGGTCCACCCTCGAACCGCGATGCGCGGGTGCTGCTGGGCTACCGGCTGCACAAGCCGTCCAACTGGGGGCGCACCTTCGCCGAGATCCGGCTGGACTTCCTCGATTACCTGCGCAGCATGGGGCGCGTTCCCACCTCGATGCTCGGCATGGCGACGACACTGGCCCTGCAGGACGCGGCGCCGGAACTGCTGACGCGCGATGTGCCGCCCAATCTGGTGTATGCCAACACCATCGCTTCGATCCATTTCGTCGCGGGGGTGCACCTGGCCGAGCGCATCCGTCGCGGACTGTCGCAGCAGATGCGGTTCAGTGAACTGCTGACCCTTTCGGCCGACCTGATGGAGGGCAAGGACGTGCCCGAGCTGGTCAAACGGCTGACCCTGCAGGCACGACGCCTGCCAACCCACGACTGGTACGTGTTCCGCCAGCTGGACCGGGGATCTTCGCGACCGATGCGCCGCGCCGAGCGCATCGAGGCGGCCCTGCTGGCCTTCGACCATCGAGTGGCCGACATCGAGCGCGCGGTAGCCGACGTACTGGCCCCGCTGCCTTACCGCATGCCGTTGGTGGAGGCGGAAATCCGCCGGCTGTTTCCGCGGTTCCCCGGGGTGCTCGCCGAACATGCATGGAATTCCACCGGCTTCCTGCTCTGCCACGACGACAACCACTTCGGCCGCAGCTTCCCGTTCTTCGAGCTGGTGGCTGGCGGTGCGCTGCGCAACAGCAGCGACCGTTGGCGGCCGTGCCGCACCTTCGTTCCCGACACGCCGCTCAACCACGCACAGGGTAATCCCCGCTACGAGGCCGCACTGCAGAACGCTTATGCGCGCATGAAGCCGACGCTGCCACGCCTGGCAGACATCAACGCGCGCTATCAGCGTCGCTTCGACGCGTACTTCCGCAACGCGCAGCGTGGCTACGGCGTGCTGATCGAAGAGGCGCTGTACCAGCGACCCGAAGAAGAGCGCGATGCGTTGCGGCGCGGCGATGTCCAGGTGTTCACCCTGCGCACGCATGAGCCCGACCTGGAAGCCCGGCAGGAAACCCGCAACGACACCGACCCGTATCGTGGCCGCTTCGGCGTGGTGTATACCCTGAACATGACCGGCCAGCTGCGCCACTTCCAGCTGTTCCCGCTGCAGAGCCGGATCGTGCCGTTGCCGTTGGACGGGGCCCTGCCGCTCGGCGGCGAACTGCAGAAGCGCAAGGTTCGCCTGCGCAGCGGCAACATGGCCACCGTGCACGTCCGTCGCGGCACGCCGCTGCCAGTGGACTGGGACGCGTATGCCAGCGACAAGGCACCTGCCGCCGGCAGGCTCTCCAACGTGATCGTCGAGCCGCTGCTGGTGCCTCCCCGCACGGGCGACCGCGACAATGTCACCCGCTCACCGTTCCATGCGCTGATCGAACCGGTCCAGTACGGGTTCTTCTGGCTGGACAGGGAAAGCTTCGGAGGCGAGGGCATGGCCCTGACCGGTTACGAGATCTACCTGGGTGGCGCGCCCTTCTGGCTCAGCGCCGTGGACTTCATCGTGCCGTTCGTGGAGAACCTGCGCCGGATCTCGTCGAAGAACCGCAACGAGTTCGCCATGGCCGCCTTCGGGCTATACCTGGAAGCGATCATCGTGGTCGGGCCGGTGGCCAGCGGCATGGTGAAGGTGCTGGCCAGGCCCGGGATGAAGCTCACCGTGCCGCGCCTTGCCGAGCTCTCCAAGGTGCTTGGCCGCGGCACCGTGGACGCGCTCAACCCGGCCGCCGGCAGCGTGGCACTGCTTCGCGTGGGCGTCAGCGTGGTCCAGCGCACCGCGCGCGGCAGGCTGCGCTTCCTGTGGAAGGTGATGGGTCGGCAACCCCCGCCCGCCCGCGCCCTGGGCATGCGCTGGGCGATGCGCGAAGGCATGGCCATTGCAAAGGAAGGCAGCTCGCTCGCTTCGCCGTTGTATGAGATCAAGATGCGCACCGTGGATGGCATTCCCGGCGCAATGGTGTCGCCCCCGCCCATCGCCAGCGGCAGTCGCACCCTGCACCTGGTCGACCCTGCCACGCTGACCCTGTACGGGCCGGCATTGCAGGAACGGCTGGGCGAAGGCGGCAACGCGGCCGGCATGCTGATCAAGGTAGGCGGCAGCCCGCGCACCCCGCACGTGTCGCCGGGCAAGGCGCTCAAGCCGATCAAGCAGGGCGGCAAGGCCTCCGACGAAGACGCCGACGACGAACAGGGCGAGCTGCAGCCGCCTGTGGTGATCCTGCCCGACCACCGCGCACTGGGCGTGCCGGCGGCCCATCGCTGAGACCGGCCGCCGGCGCTGGTCAGGGCGTTTCCGGAGGTGGCGCCGGATCCCGGACCAGGTGGATGTCGGTCGGCGCCGACAGGGCGATGCCTGCTGCGGCGAACTTCTGCAGCATGGTGAAGTACAGGTCGCTGCGCACGCCGTAAACCGCGCGCGGTCCCGAGGTATAGGCGAAGCTGTTGATCGCCACCTGGCCGTTGGCGATCGAATCGATGAACACCGACGGCGCCGGGTCGGCCAGCACGCCCACGTGGTCGGTGTACGCATCGAGCAGTATCTGCCGCACCAGCGTCACGTCTGCGCTGAGCGGTACCGTGAACTGGATCTGGATCCGGCCCTGCGCGTTGCCCATGGTCATGTTGCGCACGGTCTTGGTGATCAGCTCGGAATTCGGCACGATCAGGGTCGACTTGTCGCCGACCTGGATCTCGGTGGAGCGCACGTTGATCCGCTTGATGTCACCTTCCTGGTCGCCCAGCTTGACCCAGTCGCCGATCTTCACCGGCCGCTCGGCCAGCAGGATCAGGCCCGATACGAAGTTCTGGGTGATCGCCTGCAGGCCGAAACCGATACCCACCGACAGCGCGCTGACCACCAGCGCCAGGCGTTCGAAGCCGATCCCCAGCGCGGTCAGCGCCCACAGCACCGCCGCGATGATGCCCAGGTAGCGGGTAACGGTGCTGATCGAATTGCGCGCACCGGCGTCCAGCTCGGTCTTGGGCAGGTAGGTGTCGCTCAGCCAGCGCTGGAACGCCTGCATAACCCCCCACACCAGCAGGAAGGCGAGCACCGCATAGAGGATGTTGCTGGGTTTGAGGGTGATGTTGTCGCCGATGCTGATGCCCTTGGACAGGGTATCCAGGCCACCGTACAGCGCGCTGAGGTTGCCGAACGGCGCAGTCAATGCAATCACGGCCAGCAGGATCACGCCGATGCGCAGTGCTGCCGACAGCAGCACGCCGGCCTGCACGACGCGCGATTCACTGAGCCCGGTGGTCAGCAGGACGGTGCGGCCCACGCGGCTGGTGGGGCACAACAGCCACGTGGCCAGGTCGTCGACGAACTTCATCAGCAGCGAGGCGGCCATCAGCACCACCGCGCCCCAGACCAGCTGCTGGCCGACGAACAGGGCCAGGTTGAGATATCCCAGCAGCGTGGCAATAACCGCCGCGGCCACCACCAGGTGGCCGGCCAGCCGCGCCACCACGATCCAGCCACTGCGGCGCGGCGGACCCTTGGGCTTGGCATTCGGGTCGGCCTGCGCCTGCGCTTCCAGCTTGGCTTCGGCCTCGTCGGTCTGGCGGCGGTGCAGGCGTGCCAGCGACACCAGGATGGCGATGATCAGCGCCATGTAGGTGATCGCGATCAGGCCATCGACCGCCACGGTGGTGATGGTGCTGGTGCGCGCGGCGCGGTTCAGTGCGACCAGCACGATGCTGATCCAGGTCAGCCCGGCCGCACCCCAGGCGTATTTGCGCAGGCGCCAGGCAGCGGCGTCGTCCAGGTTCAGCAGGCGCCACGACGGGCGCTTGGGTACCAGCAGTGCAGCGCTCAACGCAGTGATGAAGGCCGCGATGAAGGTCGCCACCTGCAACATGAGGGCCACGTTCTGGAGTCGCGGCGGAATGGCCCCGATGGCGTCCAGCGAGCCCACCACCACCACCCCCGCCAGCCCGGGCAGCAGCGTACCCACCGCCAGCAGCCACACCGCCAGGCCCGAGCGGCGCAGGCGACCGTCCGGCGCCCGCTCGGACGCCGCGTAGCGGCGACCCGCCGCACGCAACCACAGCCGCAGCGGGAAGAACATCAACAGCGCCACAGCCAGCCCGGTCAATGGCGCGCTCCAGCCGTGCTGGGCAATGGCCTTGCGCGCGGTGCTTTCGCCCTGCCGGTACAGCGCGCCCAAGCGCGTCAGGTCAGCCGGCACGTCCTTGGCGAACTGCCGCCACAACGTGGGCGACAGCGGCGAATTGACCTTGCGGGCCAGCTCTTCGCTGAACTGGGTGACGCGCATCTTTTCGATGTCCGCGCCCAGCTGCTTGGCATCCACTGCCAGCAACTTGGCGCGCGCGATCGCGGCGGCGATATCGGCGCGCTGCTGGGTCAGCGACTTTCGCTGCTGGGCCAGCTCGCGCGCCTCCACGGTGCCTTCCGGAACGGTGCCCAGCTGGGTCAGGCGGTTGTCGAGCTGGTCCAGCTCGGGCTGCAGGCCGCCCTGGGCGGCGTCGGCGTCGCGCTGCACCTTCATGGCGCGGTCGAACAGCGAGCTCAGGGTCTCGCGGGTTTCGGCGTCGGCCAGCGCGTCGCGGATCGCGTCCAGTTCCTTGCCGGCCTGGGACAGCTGCGCCTTGGGCTGTGCGGTGGGATCGTCGGGGGCCTGCGCCCAGGCCCCGGGGGCCATGCACAGCCAGACACTCAGCAGCATCGCGGCCAGCGGCCGCAGCAGGGAATTACGAGGACGGAAAGACAAACCTGCACCTGGAGTTCACGCGGACCACCGCGCCTGCCGGGACTATAAACCGAGCCCTGTTCACACGGAGTATGCGTGTGTAAATCGCATCGTTCAGGCTTCACCCGGCCATGGCGGCAGCCCCGGCATCGTGGCGTCCACTTCCACTACGGGGCCCGCGATGACCACCCATGCCGAACTGAAAACCGTTGCCGATCTGCAGCTGCCGCGCTACGTCGGCACCTGGTACGAACTGGCCCGGCTGCCGATCAGGCACGAGCCTGAAGACTGCACCGACGTCACCGCCCATTATTCGGTGAAGGACAATGGCAACGTCAAAGTGGTCAACCGCTGCATCGTCAATGGGGAAGTGGAGGAAGCAGAGGGCGAGGCCTGCCCGGTAGACAACGATCCCGCACGCCTGGAAGTGAGCTTCCTGCCAGCGGGCCTGCGCTGGATCCCCTTCACCAAGGGCGACTACTGGGTGATCCAGGTGGCGCCGGACTACAGCGTTGCCCTGGTCGGCAGCCCGGACCGCAAGTATCTGTGGTTGCTGGGGCGCGAGCCCACGCTGGATGCCACCACGGCCGAGCACTACCTGGAAGTGGCGCGCCTGCAGGGCTTCGACCTGACCCCGCTGATCCGCACTCCGCACACCGGCCATCCCACCGCCTGATCGCGCATGGACCTCAAGAGCGGCTATCCCTTCTGGGCGGTCAGCAACGGGCTGATGCACGCCTTCCCGCCGCTGCGCGAGGACCGCAGCTGCGACGTACTGGTGGTGGGCGGTGGCATCAGTGGCGCGTTGATCGCCAATGAACTGTGTGCGCACGGCCATGACGTGGTGCTGGTGGAGCAGCGCGACATCGGCTGGGGCAGCACCGCCGCCAGTACCGCGCTGCTGCAGTATGAAATCGATACGCATCTGATCGACCTGGCCAAGCGCTTCGGCGAAGCCGATGCGGTATTGGCCTACCGCGCCTGCGCAGAGGCGATTCCTGCGCTGCGCGCGGTGGCCGCCGGCTTCCGCAGCGTGGATTGCCACCCCATGCAGAGCCTGTACTACGCCAGCAAGCGCCGGCACGGGCCGGTGCTGCAGGACGAGTACGACCTGCGCCGGAAGCACGGCTTCGACGTACGTTGGCTGGACGCGGAAACGGTTCGGGCGGAGTACGGCGTGCCCGCGCCGGGCGCCATCCTCAGCGCGCTGGCCGCGCGGGTCGATCCCTACCAGCTCACCTACCGCCTGCTGATGCGCCTGGCCAAGGCCGGCTGCGCGGTGCACGACCGCACGGTGCTGCACCGCCTGGAACCGACGGCGCGCGGGGTCACCGCCACCACCCCGGAAGGGATGCGCATCCGCAGCCGGCACGTGGTGCTGGCCACCGGTTATGCGGGGCAGCGCTGGCTGAAGCAGAAGGTGGCGCGCAACCGCAGCAGCTACGCCTTCATCACCGACCCGATCGACCCGGGCCTGCTCGGCCCGCTGGCAGACACCATGGTCTGGGAGTCGGCGCGCCCCTATCTGTACATGCGCAGCACCGGCGACCACCGGCTGCTGGTTGGCGGTGAAGACGACGCGGTGGACATTCCCGCCCGGCGCGACCGCCGCATCGCGGGCAAGACCGGCACCCTGCTCAAGCAGGTGGGAAAACTGTTCCCGCACCTGCCGCTGCAACCCGCCTTCTCATGGGCCGGCACCTTCGCCGAGACCGAAGACGGGCTGCCGTTCTTCGGCCCGCACCCGCAGTGGGGACCGCGGATCCTGTTCGCCATGGCTTATGGCGGCAACGGCATCACCTATTCGATGATCGGTGCCGAACTGCTGCGGGCCCGGATCGAGCGCCGCCGCCACCCGCTGGCCGGCCTGTTCGGGTTCGAGCGCCTGGATCGCTGACCCAAACGGCGCCACTACAGGCATCATTCAAGCAACGGCTGCTAGCGTCAGCGCTGTCGGCCGCCTTGCCTTGCCCCGGAGCCCACCATGATCCGCCCGCTTTCCCTGCTGCTGTTGCTGATGGCCCCCGGCGTCGTGCTGGCACAGTCCGCGGCCGGTGCCACCGGCCCGCAGTCGGCCACCGACCTGGACCTGTCGCTGCCGCAGCAGCCACTGCAGTACCTGAACGACCCCAGCCTGCGCGGCGACCCGCCGGGCACCTTCTATGGCGACAAGAGCGGTCGCCGTGCGGTCCAGCGCGATGCCGCCGGCAACCGCATCGCCGACGTGGTCGACGACAAGCTGCGGGTCAACGGCAGCATCACCACCGGCATCGGCTATGCCAAGAACTTCGGCAACACGCACTACAACGCGGCCGAGTTGAACCTCAACAAGAACTACACCAACGACGAAGGCAAGACCCGCAACATGAACCTCAACATCCAGATCAGCGAGGGCAAGGGCCCTGGCTTCTATGGACCGTATGGGGCGGGTTACGGCGGCTACGGCCCCGGTTTCTGGGGCGGTCCGCCGCCGGTTGGCTGGTAAGCCGGCTCAGTCCCACCAGTTGTCGCGCTGGGTGGAAATGATCCGCCCGTCATGGCCGCTCATGCGCACGTCCACGCGCTGGTTGCGGGCATTGCGCGCTTCCAGGGTCCAGGTGGCGCCGTCGCGTTCCACCGACTCGATCTTCGTCAGTCCAGCCTTGCTGGCCAGGCTCAGGATCTGCCCGGCCTCCAGCATCGGACGGCCGCTGAGCGGATCGAAGATCTCCCCGTTGGCCGGGTCGACGATCACGTCGGCCAGGCGGCCGTCGGCGCGGATGACATCGGCTTCCCACACGCCGTCGTCGCGCTCGAGCTCCATGACCTGGGTGTAGCCGGCGGCGCTCAGCTTGGCCTGCACCTCGGCAGCGCTGAGGGACGCGGCAAAGGCCGGGGCGGTGGTGAAGGTGGCCGCCAGCGCGGCGGCAAGGATCAGCTTGTTCATGGGGGTGTTCCTGAAGGTGACCGGATCATCCCGGCGCCGCCAGTCTGGCAAGCGCCCTTAAGCGGAGCATGAGGCCCGCTGTTAGGACCCGTTTAAAGGCCCCGCGTATACCGTATGGCCATGAATACCCTCTCGCTGCTGCTGCCCCTGTTGTTGAGCGCCTCGGCCCAGGACCCCATGCGGGTGCTGGACGGCGGCGCACGCCAGCAGGACGCCGTGCGCCAGGCGGTCAAACAGGGCCGCTATGTCCCGCTGGAAACCGTGGTGCGCGACGCCCTGCGCCGCTACCCCGGGCAGCTGCTGGAAGTGGAGCTGGACGACGGCGAGTATGAGATCGAGATCCTCGGCCCCAACGGCGTGGTAATGGAGCTGGACTATGATGCGACCAGCGGCCGCCTGCTCAAGATGGAAGAGGACTGATGCGACTCCTGCTTGCCGAGGACGATGCCCTGCTCGCCAGCCAGCTGCAGCTGCTGCTGGAAGATGCCGGGTACGTGGTGGTGCACAGCAGTGAAGGCGTGGACGCCGAGTACCAGGGCCAGGTGGAAGACATCGCCGCGGCGGTGGTCGACCTTGGCCTGCCGGGGCTGGATGGCCTGAGCGTGATCGAGCGCTGGCGCCAGGCCGGGCGCGATTTCCCGGTGCTGGTGCTGACCGCGCGGACGCGCTGGCACGACAAACTGGCCGGCTTCGACGCCGGTGCCGACGACTTCCTGACCAAGCCGTTCCAGCCCGAGGAGCTGCTGCTGCGGCTGCGCGCGCTGATCCGGCGCAGTGCCGGCCATGCCAGCCCGCGCCTGCAGTGCGGCCCGCTGCGGCTGGACGTCAACGCCGGCCGCTTCGAGCTGGACGGCGTGCTGCTGCCCCTGAGCCCGCAGGAACACCGCATCCTGAGTTACTTCATGCACCACCCGGACGTGGTGATCAGCCGTTCGCGGCTGGGCGAGCATGTCTACGAGTCCGGATTCGATCCCGACTCCAACACCCTGGACGTGCTGATCGGCCGCATCCGCCGCAAACTCGGCAGCACGCTCATCCACACCCATCGCGGCCAGGGCTTCCGCCTGTCGGCGCACCCATGAACACCCGTTCGTTGCGCAGCCGCCTGCTGCTGGCCGGTGGATGGGGCATGGTGCTGGTCTCGGCACTGGCCACCTGGTGGCTGGGCGCGATGTACGAGCGCTCCGCGCAGGCCACCCTGGACCAGCAGCTCAACGCGGACCTGCTCGCGGTGCTGGCCCTGCTGGAGGTGGACGCGCAGGGGGCCGTGCAGGTGCGCGACGAGCTGCGCGGCGAGCGTTACCGGCGGGTGTTTTCCGGCGCGTACTGGCAGTTGCTGGATGCGCAGGGGCAGCCACTGGGACAGTCGCGCTCGCTGTGGGACGAAACGCTGCCTGCGCCGGCCACGCTGCGTACCGGCCCGGCCCGGTCCTTCGATACCACCGGCCCGCTGCAGCAGCCGCTGCGTGCGATGGCGCAGCAGGTCACCCTGCCCCGTGCGGCCCTGCCGCTGCGGGTGATCGTGGCCACCGACCGCAGCCAGCTGGATGCCCAGGTCACGGCCTTCCGGCAACGTACCGCGCTGGCGCTGATGGTGCTGATCGCGTTGTGGTTTGCGGTGCTGGTCGCCCAGGTGCATTACGGGCTGCGTCCACTGAAGCAGCTCGGGCGCATTGCCGAGCAGGTGCGCAACGGCGAGGACGTGCGTTTTCCGCAGCAGGGCCTGGTCCGCGAAGTCGCGCCGCTGGCCGCCGAGCTCAACGCATTGCTCGACCACCACGGCCGCATGGTGCTGCGCGCACGGCGCAGTGCCGAAGACCTGGCACATGCCCTGAAGACGCCGCTGACGGTGCTCTCCACCGAAGCCGCAGGTGCCGGCACCGACTGGCGGCAGACGCTGCGCAGCGAAACCGCACGCATGCAGGCCAGCATCGACCGCTACCTGGCACTGGGCGTGGCCGCCGACCATCAGCAGCGCACGCCGGTGGCGCCGGTGGTCAGCGCGCTGTGCGGGTTGATGCAACGCGTGCACGACGAGCGTGGCGTGGTGTTCACCTGCGCCGCCGACGCACCGGGCGTGTTCGCAGGTGCGCGCGAGGACCTGGAAGAAATGCTGGGCAACCTGCTGGACAACGCCGGCAAGTGGGCGGCGCAGCGGGTGGAGGTGGGCGTTGCGCTGGCCGACAAGCGGCTGCGGATCACCGTCAGCGACGACGGCGACGGCCTGCCCGAAGAAGACCTGTCGCGGGTACTCGGTCGTGGCGTGCGGCTGGACCAGCGCGCGCCGGGCAGCGGGCTGGGCTTGGCGATCGTGGCCGATATCGCCGAGAGTTACGGCGGCGGGTTGGTGTTGCGGAATGGGACGCGCGGGTTGGTGGCGGAGCTGGTGTTACCCGCGGGCTGATCCCGCGTGCATGAGCCAACAATCCATTGCATCCAGCACGATGTGGATCATCAACCCGATCCCGAACAACCGCGTCTTCTTCGGAACGCACAACCCTGCATACACCGCGATCGCCGGCGCGGTGTGCAACGGATGGAAGCCGATGCTGCAGCGGTTCGGCGCATAGATCGGATCGGCGAGCAGGTGATCCAGGTCGATGATCCAACCGAGCAGCATCAGCGCCCACGCCGACAGGAAGCGCTTGCGCCAGAACATCCACGCCAGCAACGCCGGTATGGCGGCGTGCAGGAACAGGTGGAAGATGGCGCGACTGCTCAGACCAGCGGCTCGTCAGACAGGTACGTGTAACCGGTCAACCCGGCTTCCAGTGCCTCGGACAGCTCCTGCGCGCGTTCCGGCGACAGGTTCGCCGCGGCCACGCGCTCGGCGTAGCTGGCACGCAGGTCGGCCAGGCTGTAGCCCACGTAGTCCAGCATCACGTCGGTGGTGTCGCCGCGGCGTTGCTGGGTGATCGCGTAACCATCGGCATCGGCCAGCACTTCCACCGCGTCGGTGTCGCCGAACAGGTTGTGGATGTCGCCCAGGATTTCCTGGTACGCGCCGACCATGAAGAACCCGATCCGGTAGCTTTCGCCCGGGCGCACCGCGTGCAGCGGCAGCGAGGTGTCCAGACTCTCGTTCTCGACGTAGGTCTTCACCATGCCGTCCGAATCGCAGGTCATGTCGGCAATGATGCCGCGACGCTGCGGCACTTCGTCCAGGCGTTCGATCGGCACGATCGGGAACACCTGGTCGATCGCCCACGCATCCGGGATCGACTCGAACACGCTGAAGTTGACGAAGTACTTGTCCACCAGCCGCTCGTTCAACTCGTCCAGCGCCGGGCGATGGCTCTTCTCGTCGTAGCTCAGGCGCGCCCGCACCGCGTGGGCGATGGCGTAGAACAGGTCGTCGATGCGCGCACGCTGCGGCAGGTCGATCTGGCCCAGCGCATAGCTGGCCAGGCCTTCGGCATGGAAGTGCTGCGCTTCCTGGAACAGCTCCACCGCCGGGCGCTGGTCGAGGTCGGCATGGATCTCGCGCAGGTGGCGGATCGCCGCCGGCTCGTCGTCGTGCTGGTCCGGCACGCGGCCTTCCTGCGCTTCTTCGACCTCGGAGACGTTGGCGATCAGCACCGCGTGGTGCGCGGTCATCGCCCGGCCGCACTCGGTGACGATGCGCGGCGGGGTCAGGCCGTGCTCTTCACAGGCATTGGCCAGCGGCTGCACGATGTTGCCGGCGTACGAATCCAGCCCGTAGTTGATCGAACAGAAGCTGCGCGAACGGGTGCCTTCGTAGTCCACGCCCAGCCCGCCGCCCACGTCCACGTGGGTGATCTTCGCGCCCAGGCGCGACAGTTCCACGAAGTAGCGGGTGGCTTCGCGCATGCCGTTGGCGATGTCGCGCACGTTGGAGATCTGCGAACCCATGTGGAAATGCAGCAGGCTCAGGCAATCGGCGTACTCGGTGTCGCGCAGCGACTTCCACAGGTCCAGAAGCTGGCGCGGGGAGAGGCCGAACTTGGCCTTGTCGCCGCCGCTGTTCTGCCACTTGCCCGCGCCCAGCGACGCCAGGCGCATGCGCACGCCCAGGCCCGGCTTCACGTCCAGCGCCTTGGCTTCCTCCAGCACCAGCTTCAGCTCGGACGGCTTCTCGATCACGATGAAGGTCTGCAGGCCCAGCTTGCGGCCGATCAGGGCCAGCCGGATGTACTCGCGGTCCTTGTAGCCGTTGCAGACGATCAGCCCGCCCGGGCGCGACAGCGCCAGCACGGCCATCAGTTCCGGCTTGCTGCCCGCTTCCAGGCCGAAGCCCTCGCCATGGTGGCTGGCCAGGGTGCCGGCCACGCCCCGGTGCTGGTTGACCTTGATCGGGTACACGGCGGTATAGCCGCCCGGGTAGTCCCAGTCGGCTTGGGCCCGGCCGAACGCGGCCTGCAGCTTGCCCAGACGCTGCCCCAGGATGTCCGGAAAACGCACCAGCAGCGGCAGCTTGGCCCCGCCCGCGCGCGCGGCGTCCACGATGTTGGGCAACGACACCACCGGGCCGTCCTGGCCAGTCGGTCTCACCACCATGTGTCCAGCCTGATCCACGTCGAAGTAGCCATCCGCCCAATGCGGAATCGAGTAGGTCTTGCGGGCTTGGTCGAGGGACCAATCGGTCATTTCAGTGGGCCTGGTTGGTAAAAAAGGGGGTGCATGATAACGCCTAACAGGCGACAGCTCCGTTATCATGCGCGCCCGCGCCCGACCCCGGGGATTGAACCTGAACAGGCGCGGACCCCGGCTCCACCTTCTCCGAACAGGACTGTTACACCATGACTGACAACACCAACTGGTACATCGAGCATTTCGAGCGCACCGGCTCGGCCATCGGCTATCGCCTGAAGGGCAAGCTGGACGAGGTCCAGTCCCCGTTCCAGAAGATCGAGATCTTCGCGACCACCGACTGGGGCAACCTGATGACCATCGATGGCGCCATCATGCTGACCAGCAAGGACAACTTCTTCTACCACGAGATGATCAGCCACCCGGTGCTGTTCACCCACGCCGCGCCCAAGCGCGTGGTGATCATCGGCGGCGGCGACTGCGGCACCCTGCGCGAGGTGCTCAAGCACAAGGGCGTGGAGAGTGTGACCCAGTGCGACATCGACGAGCAGGTCACCCGCATGGCCGAGAAGCACTTCCCGGAGCTGTGCGATTCCAACAACGACCCGCGCGCCGAGCTGATGTTCGACGACGGCGTGGCCTACATGGCCAACTGCCCGGCCGGCAGCGTGGACGTGGTGATCGTGGACTCCACCGACCCGGTCGGCCCGGGTGAGGGCCTGTTCAACAAGGCCTTCTACGAGAGCTGCTTCAAGGCGCTGAAGGAAGACGGCATCCTGGTGCAGCAGTCCGAGTCGCCGCTGATGCAGCTGGACCTGATCAACGAGATGCGCACGGAAATGGGCAAGGCCGGCTTCCAGTCGTTCAAGACCCTGCCGTTCCCGCAGCCGTGCTACCCCACCGGCTGGTGGAGCGTGACCCTGGCGCGCAAGGGCCAGAGCAGCTTCGACTTCCGCCAGGCGGACTCGGCTTCGAAGGGCTTCGAGACGCTGTACTACACCGCCGCGCTGCATACCGGCGTTCTTGTGACCCCGCCGTTCGTGCAGGCTGCGCTGAAGAGCTGAGGTTACGGAGGAGCCGGCCGGCGGCCGGCACTACAAGAAAAAACCCGCGCCGGTGACGGCGCGGGTTTTTTTGGCTCCGGTAGTGCCGGCCGCCGGCCGGCTCCAAGCGGTCCTAGATCGCCCAGATCCCCGCAATCACCAGCACCACCAACCCCCACTTGATCGCGTGGTAGGCGAACGCACTGCGCGCACGCAGGGCCTTGGCCTTCAGCCGCACCTTGTACAACCCACCAAACGCCTTGTTCACCCCGCCGGTCGGGTCGCCGGGGAAGTTCGGCGAAGCGCCGCCGGCCAGCAGCGTGGCGGCCACGGCGCGGTTGAACAGGCCCGGCAGGCCGAAGCGCAGCGGGCGGGCGATGTCGCAGAACAGGATCACCCGGTCCTCTTCGGTTTCATTGTGCGCGTGGTGCACATAGGTTTCGTCGAACATCATCCACTCGCCGTCGCGCCAGCTTTTGCGGATGCCGTCGACCTCGATATAGCAGCGGTCGTCATTCGGCGTGGCCAGGCCCAGGTGCAGGCGCAGCGAACCGGCGAACGGATCGCGGTGCGGGCGCAGCTCGCTGCCCGGCGGAAGCTGCGCGAACATCGCCGCGCGCACGTCCGGAATCGACTCCAGCAGCGCGGTGGTCTGCGGGCACAGCGACCTGGCCGACGGATGCGACGGTCCGTACCACTTCAGGTAGAAGCGCTTCCAGCCACGGCGGAAGAACGAATTGAAGCCGGCGTCGTTGTACGAGCTGGACGCCGCGATCTTCTCCGCATCGCGCAGCGCCAGCGCCTCGTCGCGGATCATCTTCCAGTTCGCCCGCAGCGGTTCCAGCTGCGGGAACTCCTTGCCCGGGTCCAGGAACGGCGTGGTCGGCACCTTGGAGAACAGGTACATGACCACGTTGATCGGCGCCATGAAGCTGGAATGGTCGAGCAACTGGCGCGACCAGCGCGCCCGGACCTTGCCGCGGTAGTGCACGTACAGCACGCAGGCCACGAACAGGGCCACCACAATAATCTTGATCATCAAGCATCCACCGGCCACTGCCGGAACCCGAAGGTGTAAGGGGGAGAGCCGGGCGCGACGGAGACGTGCCGTCAGGTGCGGGACTGCCGCGCGGGCGCATTCAAGCCCGCTATGGTCCGGGCCAGCCGGTCCCGGGTCAAGCCAGTCCCCACGGGACATTCAGACGCGCGACGCTCTGTTCCACCCCCGGCTACGACATTTTTCCGACAGACACTGGTTTCGTGTACTCCCGAGTACTAAAATTAACGAAACCTTCATCCCTCCCCATTCAGTAGCACCGGTACGCCTGACGCTTTGCGCCGACCGCCGGGTCGCCTTGGAACGTCATGACTACCCCTGTTGCTGCGTGTGTCGACGACACCGCCCCCGCCGAGCTGCTCAAGCGCGGCGAACGCCTGTTGGAACCCGATGTCTACCGCACCTGCCTGAACGGGCAGCCGGCCGTGGTCAAGGACTACACCCGTTACCGCGGCACCCCGCTCTCCCCGGTGGCCCGCCTGCTGGTCCGTCGTGAGGCCCGCATCCTGCAGCGGCTCAGCGGCTGGAAGCACGCCCCGGCCCTGCTCGGCACCATCGGCGGCCTCGCGCTGGGCATGGAATTCATTCCCGGCCAGACCCTGAGCGCGGCCCAGTCGGTCGGCATCGAGGTGTTCGAACAGCTGCAGCATGCGCTGAGCCGCCTGCACGCGGCCGGCATCACCCACAACGACCTGCATGGCACCAATGTGATGGTGAGCGGCGGCGTGCCGGTGCTGGTGGATTTCACCTCGGCCTGGCGCAGCCCCCGCTGGCTGCCGGTGCACCCGGTGTCGCGGCAGCTGCGCCGCAGCGACATGAAGAACCTGCTGAAGATGCGCCAGCGCCTGACCGGCGCCCGCCCCAGCGCCGCCGAAGCGGCCCAGGTGGCCGACCCGCGCTGGGTGGCCGGGGTGCGGGTGGCGTGGAAGCGGTTCTATCGGTGGTTCAAGGGCTAGAGCGCGTCCGCGTCCAACTCGCCCGTACGAATCCGCACCACGCTGCCGAGGTCGTACACGAACACCTTGCCGTCGCCGATCTTGCCGGTGCCGGCCGCCTTGACGATGGCT
The DNA here is from genome assembly GCF_002893095.1 of Stenotrophomonas sp. VV52. Classification (GTDB taxonomy): domain Bacteria; phylum Pseudomonadota; class Gammaproteobacteria; order Xanthomonadales; family Xanthomonadaceae; genus Stenotrophomonas; species Stenotrophomonas aracearum. The sequence goes on from NZ_PKQQ01000006.1 coordinate 314,796, forward strand.
TCCACCACCTCCTCGACCTGCTCATCGGTCACGGCCACCTCGATCTTCACCTTCGGCAGGAAGTCGACCACGTACTCGGCGCCCCGGTAGAGCTCGGTATGCCCCTTCTGGCGGCCGAAGCCCTTCACCTCGGTGACCGTGATCCCGGTGACACCGCGCTCGGCCAGCGCCTCGCGCACGTCGTCGAGTTTGAACGGCTTGACCACCGCCATGACCATCTTCATCTATCGGCTCCTTTGATCTGCGGCGCAAGGATAACGCTATCCTAGTGCCTGGCCAGCCCCACCCGCAGAGATCCCCCATGATTGACCTCAACCAGCTCGATGACCTTGCACGCCGCCTGAGCGACATGGTCCCGCCGGGCCTGCGTCAATCCCGCGAGGAGCTGCAGGCCACCTTCAAGAGCGCCCTGCAGGCCGGCCTGGGCAAGCTGGACCTGGTGACCCGCGAAGAATTCGACGTGCAGCGTGCAGTGCTGCTGCGCACCCGCGAGAAGCTGGAAGCGCTGGAAAAAACCGTGGCGGCACTGGAAGCAGGCGCTGCCGCTCCGGAGCGTCCGGCGCCCTGATCCTCGGTGAAGCGTCGCCACTGAGGTAGCGCTGCGGCTTCTTCTGAATTGCCCGCGCGGCTCCAACCGACAGGCATCTCAAGCGCCACCGGGCAAGCTCGCAGATTGTTGAGTCAACCCGGAAACCTGCATGAGCCTTGCGCTGGTGCACAGCCGCGCGCGCGTTGGCATCGCTGCGCCGGCGGTACGTATTGAAGTGATGTTGAGCGGTGGCCTGCCGCATACCACCATGGTCGGCCTGCCCGAGGCCGCTGTGCGCGAATCGCGCGACCGCGTGCGTGCCGCGCTGTTGTGCGCGCGCTTCGACTACCCGCAGCAGCGCATCCTGATCAACCTGGCGCCGGCCGACCTGCCCAAGGAAGGCGGGCGCTTCGACCTGGCCATCGCGCTCGGCATCCTGGCCGCCAGCGACCAGATCGACCGGCACCTGCTGGCCAATTACGAGTTTCTTGGCGAGCTCGCCCTCACCGGCGAACTGCGCGGTGTGGATGGCGCCCTCCCCGCTGCCATTGCCGCCGCCCAGCAGGGGCGTACGCTGATACTCGCGGCCGGCAATGGTGAAGAGGCGGCACTGGCCCAGCATGCGGACGTACGCGTAGCCCGCACCCTGCTGGAGGTCTGCGCCTCCCTGGCCAGCCGCTCGCTGCCGAATGCAGTACCCGCACCTGTCACGCCGTTGGCGGTCGCCGACCTGCGCGACGTACGCGGCCAGCTGCAGGCGCGTCGCGCGCTCGAAGTGGCGGCGGCCGGCGGCCATCACCTGCTGCTGCTTGGCACGCCGGGCTGCGGCAAGACCCTGCTGGCCTCACGCCTGCCGGGCATCCTCCCCGATGCGACCGAAGCTGAAGCACTGGAAACCGCCACCATCGCTTCATGCAGCGGCGCCGGCATCGACGCCGCGCGCTGGCGGCACAGGCCTTACCGCGCCCCGCACCACACCGCCAGCGCAGTTTCGCTGGTCGGCGGGGGAACCCATCCCCGACCGGGTGAGATCTCTCTTGCGCACAACGGTGTGCTGTTCCTGGACGAACTGCCCGAGTGGAGTCGCCACACCCTTGAAGTACTGCGCGAACCGCTGGAGTCCGGCACGGTGATGGTCGCGCGCGCCGCGCGCACCGATCAGTTCCCTTCCCGCTTCCAGCTGGTGGCGGTCATCGAGTGTATTCTAGGAAATGTGTACCTACCGACCACGCGGCTTAAGCTATTGGAACCGAACACTTTTTTTTTATCCACTGCTGAGGGATCACTAGGATCGCGTATAGCAGGGAGCGAGAAGCGAGATCTTGCCATTTCAGTGGAGCGTCAACGCGGAGGCAGGCGCAGCATCGGCACCAGCTTGCTGGATCTGTCAGATTGGCCAGCGGATTCAGCGCTTTACCAAGCGGTAGTCGCCTTCCAGCAAAAAGCCCTCTTGACACCTATGCCTTGCGGCCCGGTGTCCTCCTTCAGACGGGCACTCAAGTGCCTACAGATCGGTTCCATCGCTTTGTTGCGAAAGCGTGTAGACCAAATCACCGCAGGAGAGGTAGTTGCGTTACTGCATGCTATCGAGGGCGACCTTCAGAGCACGCAGGGCCTCTCCATTAATACTAGGACCAAGTACTCAGCGGCGCTTCGTCAGGTCATCACATCCGGGCCTGACGTTCTCAAGGACGGAAATAGTTTGCAGCACACGATCCAAGAACACTTTCCCCGACTACGTCGCCCGCCGAAGCTCCGCCGAAATGATCTTCCGGCAAGTATTGCCGTCCAATCTCACGAAGACTGGGACGATCTACGCCAGAAGACTCACGCGCTCCTGCAGAGTCGCAATAATGCGATTGAATCCGCGATCGCCAATGAGTTTGCGGCGTACGAGCGTCTCTGCACGTGGCAGGAGGAACTGCTAATCGTCCAAGTTCCAGAAGGCACGCGCGACCTGGTCCTTCGCTGGATGAACGCATCGAACCCTGTCGGGGGGCGTGTCAGATTACAAGATGCTCCGATCAGCGACATCGTCGCAGTGCTTCTGCAGGAGCAAACCGGCCCGCGCACGGCATACGCAGCGAACGGTTGGCCCATCGGACGTTATCCCGTGCAAGAGGAGTTCGGGTTCTACCCCGATATCACGGACGGTT
>NZ_PKQQ01000007.1 GCF_002893095.1 Stenotrophomonas sp. VV52
AGTAGGTCATCGCCAGGGTTTACACCCAAAAACCCCGCTGCTTACGCAGCGGGGTTTTTTCTTTGTCCGCGACATTATTCCGCGAGGAACCGCGCGATCACGTCCGCTACGAGCTGCGGGTGCTCCATGTGCAGGTGATGGGTGCCGGGGAATACGTCCAGGCGGCCATCGCGCAGCAGTTTGATGCGCTCGCTGCGCAGCGGTTCGGGGTAATAGGACTGCGCCGGGGTGGCGTAGATCACCTGGGTGGGGCATTCGATCGCGGCGAGCAGATTGTCGATCTGCGCTTCGCTCATCCGCATCGCGGTGGGCAGCATCAGGCGCTGGTCGCTGCACCAGCTGTAGCCGCCTTCGACCGCCATCACGCCGCGCTCGACCAGCAGTCGTGCGCACGGCTCGCTGAGCTGATTGGCCATCATCCGCGCGCGTACCGGCGCGGCCAGGTCGGCAAACACGCGCAGTTTCTTCGAGGGCAGTGCACGCGCGGCGCGCACGTGCTCGCGCAGGCGCTGCGCCGTTTCATCTTCGGGGCCACGCAGGCCGCCGAGTGCTTCAATGGCGACCAGGCGTTCCACGCGTTCGGGCGCCGCCGCCGCGGTGAGGCTGGCGATGCCGGCGCCCATGGAATGACCGAGCAGGGTGAAGCGATCCCAGCCCAATGCATCGGCCACGTCCAGAACGTGGCAGATCGCGCCAGGCGTGTTGTACTGGGTGCCATGCGGCAGGTGCGCGCTGTGGCCGTGACCCGGAAGGTCGATGGCCACCAGCTGCAGGTCCGGCAGCGCATCGGCCAGCGGAACGAAGCTGGCGGCGTTGTCGAGCCAACCATGCAGGGCCAGAACGCGCGCACCTTCGGTGGCTGCCGAGCGCAGCCCGGCGACGATGCTGCCGTCGACCGGCAGGGTGAACGGTTCCAGCCTCATGTCAGCGCCGCGATGCTCAGCCGCGACAGTGCCAGCGCATGCGCGGGATCGGCATTGAGGCAGGGGATGTAGCGCATCTGCGCGCCGCGCTCGGCCACCGTCTCGGTGAACCCCATCGCCACTTCTTCCAGGGTTTCCAGGCAGTCGGTGGCAAAGCCGGGGCAGACCACGTCGATCTTCTTGATCCCGCGCTCGGCCATCGCCCACAGCGTAGGCTCGGCATACGGTTGCAGCCATTTCTCGCGACCGAAGCGCGACTGGTAGGTGAGCTGCCAGTCGTCAGGGCCCAGCGCCAGCGCCTGCGCGATCGCCTTGGCGCTGGCTTCGCAGCGCTGCGGATACGGATCGCCGGCGTCGGCCAGGCGTTGCGGAATGCCGTGGAAGGAGAACACCAGGCGCTCGCCGCGCCCGTGTTCGGCCCACCAGTGGCGGATGCTGCCCGCCACGGCGGCCACCCAGTCCGGGTCGACCGCGTAGTCGCGCACCAGGGTGACGGTGACGCCCGGATGCCGCGGCTGCCAGTCGCGCACCTGGTCTTCGATGGAGGCGGTGGTGGTGGTGGAGTACTGCGGATACAGCGGCAGCACCACGATCCGTCGCATGCCTTCGGCGGCGAGCCGGTCCAGCTCTGCGGTCAGCGCCGGGGCGCCGTAGCGCATGGCGTGGCGGACGCGCAGGTTGGGCATGAGCTGCTGCATGGCCTCGGCCAGGCGGCGGGTGTGCACCATCAACGGTGAGCCGTCGGGCAGCCAGACCTGGGCGTACTTGGCGGCGGAACGGCCGCCGCGCAGGGGCAGGATCAGCCCGTACAGCAGCGGCTTCCACAATAGCGGCGGAATCGCGACCACGCGCGGGTCGCTGAGGAATTCCGCCAGGTAGCGCCGCACCGCAGGGGCGGTGGGCGTCTCGGGTGTGCCTAGATTGACCGCCAGCACGGCGGTGTCGGGTGCGTCGAGCATGGGGACATTCTCGCAGGTCTGCGCGACAGCGCGTGCATACTCATTGCGGATTCATAAGAACCCCACTAATTTCGGGGAAGCGATCTATTTTTTGAATCGTCCGTATTTCGATTCCCCCCCTTTCTGGAGCACCCATGCGCCGTTTGAGCCTTGCACTGCTGATCACCGCCAGCCTGCTGTCGACCCCGGCATTCGCCGGGCCGGAGCAGGACCAGCGCGCCCGCAATGCGGTGCGCGTGCTGAATGAGATCCAGGCGATCCCCGAACAGGGCATCCCGGACAAGCTGCTGGACGAAGCGCGGGCCGTAGTGGTCATTCCCGACACGATCAAGGCGGGTCTGGTCATCGGCGGCCGTCGTGGGCATGGGCTGATGTCGGTCAAGAATCCGGACGGCAGCTGGTCGAGCCCGGCGTTCATCAAGCTCACCGGCGGCAGCATCGGCTTCCAGGCCGGTGTGCAGTCGTCGGACGTGGTGCTGGTGTTCCGCAACGATCGCAGCCTGGACAACATCGTCAACGGCAAGTTCACCCTGGGCGCCGATGCCGGCGTGGCGGCCGGTCCGGTCGGGCGCAACGCGGCGGCGGCCACCGACGGGCAGCTGAAGGCGGAGATCTGGTCCTGGTCGCGCGCGCGCGGGCTGTTCGCGGGCGTGGCGCTGGACGGGGCGGTGCTGCAGATCGATGACGAGTCCAACCTGGACGCGTATGGCAGCAACACCACGGCGCGGATGATCATCGAGGGTCGCACCACGGCGCAGCCGTCGATGGACGTGGTGGCTTTCCGCGACCGCCTGGAAGAGGCAACGTACTCGGCCCGCCAGAACCGGGGCACGGCCAGCAGCGCGCCGGCGCCGCGGCCGGCAGGCCCGCAGCCGCAGCAGGCGGCCCCGGCGGTAGCTGAACAGGCCAATGCGGGCGCCACCACGGCGCCGCTGCAGGCGGTTCCAACGCAGCCGGCACCGCAGCAGGGCTTCCAGCCGGTGGGTGAGGGTGAGGTCCGTACCGAGTCGTTGGACGGAAACTGACTTTCGTCACGCGCGCCGCCCTCCCGGCGGTGCGTTATGCTCAAGGCTTGGTTTCCAGGTAATGCGAGCAGAACATCATGGGCAGTTTCAGCATTTGGCATTGGGTGGTGGTACTGGTCATCGTGCTGCTGGTGTTCGGCACCAAGAAGCTGACCAGTGGGGCCAAGGACCTGGGTAGTGCGGTCAAGGAATTCAAGAAGGGCATGCGCGACGACGACGACAAGCCGACCGCGCACCTGAGCGATGAGTCGCGTCCGCAGGATCCGTCGACGACGTCGCAGAACGAGCACGACCGCGACCGTCGCTGATCAAGGCGGCATGCCGTGTTCGATATTGGTTTCAGTGAGCTGCTGGTCATCGCGGTCGTCGCGCTGGTCGTGCTGGGTCCGGAGCGGCTGCCGAAGGCGGCGCGCTTTGCGGGGCTGTGGGTGCGACGTGCGCGCAATCAGTGGGATTCGGTGAAGCAGGAGCTTGAGCGCGAGCTGCACGCGGATGAGATCAAGCGGCAGTTCCGTGAGGCGCAGGAGTCGGTGCGCGACACGGAAGCGCAGCTGCGGGCGAGCGGTGAGGCGGTGCGACGCGAGGCGGAGCAGGTGCGCCAGCAGGTGCATGCGACGGACGCTGCGGTCGCGCCAGGCGAGGAGCCGGTGATGACGGGGCCTGCGCCGGGTTCGCCGGCGAGCGTGGCGCAGCATGTGGTGGCGGACGAAACCCGCGATGCGATGGCGCCGCCGGGAATCGATGGGCAGGCGCCGCGTGATCCGCCGCCTGCTGCGCCGGAGGTGCCGCGATGAGTGGCAATGAGAATCCGGAAAGCGGGTTGATCGAGCACCTGATCGAGTTGCGGGCGCGGTTGATGCGGGCGCTGATCGGGTTGGGGGTGGTGCTGCTGGGGTTGATGCCGTTTTCGCGGCAGATCTACAACTGGCTGGCACACCCGTTGATTTCGCAGCTGCCGAATGGGCAGTCGATGATTGCGATCAATCCGGCGGGGGCGTTCTTTGCGCCGCTGAAGCTGACGTTCTTCGTGGCGTTGTTCATTGCGGTGCCGTGGTTGCTGTACCAGCTGTGGGCGTTCGTGGCACCAGGCCTGTATGCGCGGGAGAAGCGGCTGGCGGTGCCGTTGCTGGCAACGTCGGTGCTGCTGTTCTACATCGGCTGTGCGTTTGCGTATTTCCTGGTGCTGCCGGCGGTGTTCCATTTCCTGACGACGTTCCGGCCGGATGTGATTGCGATCACGCCGGATGCGAATGCGTACCTGGATTTCGTGCTGGCGATCTTCTTTGCGTTCGGCAGCAGTTTCGAGTTGCCGGTGGCGATGGTGATTCTGACGCTGCTGGGCTGGGTGTCGCCGCAGCAGTTCAAGGAAGGCCGCGGTTACGCGATCGTGGGCATCTTCGTGCTGGCGGCGGTGTTGACGCCGCCGGACGTGGTGTCGCAGCTGATGCTGGCGATTCCGATGGTGCTGCTTTATGAGCTTGGAATTCACGCTTCGCGGTGGTTGGTGCCGGCGAAAAGTGATGAGAAGCAGACGCAGTGATTCGCTTCGCTTCTAGATTGCGCTGAGAGCAGCGTTTCAGTTTTTACGTGCTGGGGCGGCCGCCGGGCAGCCCCGCTCCGGGACACGCCGTGAACCCGTCCATGGGGGCTGCTAGAAAACATCCATGTTTTCTAGCGTCCCTCCGGGGGCTACCCGGCGGCCGCCCCCGATGGATTGCGGTGTGCGGACAGTAGAGCCGGGCTCTGCCCGGCTCCGACATTATGCTGCGAAGATGTTGCCTGGGCCGTTGCTGGGCGGCACTGGCGGCGGCGTGTTGCGGCCGCGGTGGTCGAACATCTGCTTCCAGGCGGCGTACACGGCGCCTACGTAGAGCGGCATGATGACGGTGGACATGGCCAGCTGCATGACGAAGGCGGCGGCGCCTACGCCGGCGACGAGCATGGCGAGCTGCATGGCGATAACGACCAGGAAGTAGATGCAGAGCGTGGCGATCAGGCCGAGCAGCATGAACACGGCCATGGCGCCGAAGTTGCGGATGCAGCCCTGCAGGCTCATGCGCAGGGCGTGCATGCCGCTCTGGTGATCGAACACGACCAGGGCGGGCTGGGTGAACATGGCCATGCTCAGCGCGACGAAGGTGGCGAAGGCGAGCAGGATCCAGAGCAGGATGCGCATCACCGGGACGCCGGCCATGAGGGCCAGGGTCTGCTCGTTGCTGGGGGTGGCGCCGGACTGCTGCAGTTCCTGCATCTTGCGGAACATCTCGGCGGAGGCGGTGAGGCCTTCGCTACCCATCATCAGGTAGAGCAGCGAGCCGAGCGCGATGATGGCGATCAGCTGGATCGCGAGCGGGACCAGCAGGTGGCTGACGCGGCGGTCGCGGATCGGCTGCAGCAGGTGCACGGGAGTGGCGCGGTGGCCGTCGTCGACTTCGCGCACGGCGCAGAGCATGCCGCCGAAGACGAGCGGGCCGACGGCGACGGAGAGCAGCTGGCCGATGACGCCGAGCCAGCTGGGCAGGGCCTGGGCGAGCACGAGGATCAGCGAGCTGACCAGCATGCCGATCACGCCAAGAACCGCCAGTTGCAGCGGTGCGCGGCGATACAGGGAAAATGCGTCCAGCAGCCATTGGGCGCCCGCAGAGGCGGGCAGCTTGCGAATCTCGCTCATACCATTCCGGAACAGGGGGAAGGGCGCGTGCGCCCTGGATCGAATTGATTATCCCTGTTTTCCGCGCGCCTCACCTGAAGGAAAGGCGCTTGGCGTCTACCTTTCAGTTGTTGCGGGCCTGGCGGACGAAGCGGCGCAGCAGCTGGCGGGCCAGCGGGGCGGCGCTGACGCCACGGGCGAGGCTGCGGGCGCAGCCGCCGTGGCGGCTGATGCACTCGGCACGGGCGCGGACGTAGCCGCGCATGTGGTGGGTGGCGAACTCGGGGTGGAACTGCACGCCCCAGGCCTGCTGGCCCCAGCGGAAGGCGTGGCAGTTGTCCTGCGCCGAGCGCGCCAGGATGGCGGCGCCTTCGGGGGCGCGCAGCACGGTCTGCAGGTGGGTGGCGTGGGCCGGGAAGCGGGCCGGCAGGCCGGCGAACAGGGGGTCGTCCACGGCCGAGGGTTCGAGCGCCAGTTCGATGGTGCCGGACTCGCGCCCGGCGGGGTTGTAGGCCACTTCGCCGCCGAGGGCGTGCGCGAGCAGCTGGTGGCCGTAGCAGATGCCGAACACCGGGCGGTTTTCATGGGCGGCGGCGCGCAGCCAGTGCGCGCTGCGCTCGCTCCAGTCGGCGCGGTCGGTGACGTAGGCGGCCGAGCCGCTGATGATGACGCCGGCAAAGTCGCGGTGGTCGGGCAGTTCGTCGCCCTTGACCACGTCCACGACCACGGTTTCGTCGGCGTCCAGGCCGGCCGCGACCCGGATCCAGTGCGGAAAACGGCCGTAGCGGCGCAGCGAGGCGACCGGTTGGCCGGTTTCAAGAATCAGGAAGGGCGTGCGGTTCATCTCGCGGAGGCAGTACGGTCAGGACTTCCTCGATTGTAGTCAGCCCTGCCGCCACCTTTTCAAGTGCCGCGCGACGCAGGGTTCTCACTCCTTCAGCACGCGCGGCCTGGCTGAAACCGGCCAGGTCCATGTCTGCGCGGATCAGCCCACGCAGGCGCGGGCCCAATGGCAGCAACTCATACAGGCCGACACGGCCGAGGAAACCGGTGCGCCGGCAGTCCAGGCAACCGGCCGGTGCATATGGCGTGGCCGACTCTGGTAATGCTTCATCGGCATCAGCCAGGACCGCCCATTGGGCGGCGGTGAGCGGCTTGGGCACCTTGCAGTGCGGGCACAGGGTGCGCACCAGGCGCTGGGCGAGCACGCCGTTGATGGTGCTGGCCAGCAGGTAATGCGGCACGCCCAGGTCGAGCAGGCGGGTGATCGCCGAGGGCGCGTCGTTGGTATGCAGGGTGGAGAGCACCAGGTGGCCGGTCAGCGAGGCCTGGACCGCCATCTGCGCGGTTTCCAGGTCGCGGATTTCGCCGATCATGATGATGTCCGGGTCCTGCCGCAGCAGGGTGCGCACGCCGGCGGCGAAATCCAGGTCGATGTTGGTCTGGACCTGCATCTGGTTGAATTCCGGGGCGATCATTTCGATCGGATCTTCCACCGTGCACACGTTCACGTCGGGCGTGGCCAGGCGCTTGAGGGTGGAATACAGGGTGGTGGTCTTGCCCGAGCCGGTGGGGCCGGTGACCAGCACGATGCCGTGCGGGCGCTCGACCAGGGCGGTCCAGCCGGCCGCTTCCTGCGGGCTGAAGCCGAGCTGGTCGATGCTCTTGAAGGCCGCGTCGGGGTCGAAGATGCGCATCACGCACTTCTCGCCGAACGCGGTAGGCATGGTGGAGAGGCGCATTTCGACCTCGCGCCCGCCCGGCGAACGGGTCTTGATGCGCCCGTCCTGCGGACGGCGGCGCTCGGCAAGGTCCATGCGGCCCAGCACCTTGATCCGGCTGACCACGGCGGTCATCACCGCCGGCGGCACCTCGAACACCTTGTGCAGCACGCCGTCGATGCGGAAGCGCATGCGCCCCATGTCGCGACGGGGCTCCAGGTGGATGTCCGAGGCACGCTGTTCGAAGGCGTACTGCAGCAGCCAGTCGACGATGTGCACCACGTGCTGGTCGTCGGCGTTCACATCGCCGGCGCGGCCCAGCTCCACCAGCTGTTCGAAGCTGGGCAGGGTGCCGTTGGTCTCGCTCCGCGAGTCGTTGCGGGCGCCGCGCACCGAGCGCGTGACCCCGTAGAACTCCATGGTGTAGCGGTGCAGGTCGAGCGGATTGACCATCGCCAGCTCGATCCGGCGGCGGGTCAGGTGCTGCAGGTCGAGCAGCCATTCCTGGGACAGCGGTTCGCTGGTGGCCACCAGCAGCCGTTCGCTGTCCACCGCCAGCGGCAGGAAGCGGTGGCGGCGGGCGTAGGCGTGCGAGACCAGCGCGGTCACTGCCGAGACGTCCACCCGGGTCGGGTCGATGCGCAGGTAGCGGGTGCCGGTGCGTTCGGCCAGCCACTGGGTCAGGCGCTCCAGGCCCAGTTCGCCGCCGCCGGCCGCGGCCAGCTTCAGGTTGGCCAGCAGCACCAGCGGGTGCACTTCGCTGGCGTTGCGTGCGCCCTGGCCGGTAAAGCGGATGCGCTCCACGTCCTGCGCCGCGACCAGCCCGTCGGCGACCATGGCCGCAGCGACCTGCTCGAACACCAGCCGGCCCGGCGGCAGGGGCTGCGGGGCGGGGGCGAGCGTTGCCGGTGAGCGGTGTTCCATGGCGCCAGAATCCTCGAAGCGGGGGTTGCAGGTCCCTCGCTATACTAGCGCACCCCCTTTGCAGGCAAGAATCCGCCGCATGTCCGCGAACCCGAACGTTCCGATCACTTTCCAGGGCCTGATCCAGACCCTCAACCAGTATTGGGCGCAGCAGGGCTGCGTGCTGATCCAGCCGCTGGACCTGGAGGTCGGTGCCGGCACCTTCCACCCGGCGACCTTCCTGCGCTCGATCGGTCCGGAAAGCTGGAACGCGGCGTACGTGCAGCCCTCGCGCCGTCCCACCGACGGCCGCTACGGCGAGAACCCCAACCGCCTGCAGCGCTACTACCAGTACCAAGTGGCGATGAAGCCCAGCCCGGACAACATCCAGCAGCTGTACCTGGATTCGCTCAAGGCGCTGGGCATCGATCCGCTGGTGCACGACCTGCGCTTCGTCGAGGACAACTGGGAATCGCCGACGCTGGGCGCCTGGGGCCTGGGCTGGGAAGTCTGGCTCAACGGCATGGAAGTGACCCAGTTCACCTACTTCCAGCAGGCCGGTGGCCTGGAGTGCAAGCCGGTGCTGGGCGAGATCACCTACGGTCTCGAGCGCCTGTGCATGTACCTGCAGAACTGCGACAACGTCTACGACCTGGTCTGGACCTACGGCCCGGACGGCACGCCGGTGACCTACGGCGACGTGTACCTGCAGAACGAAGTGGAGCAGAGCACCTACAACTTCGAATATGCGGACGTGGACGAACTGTTCCACCGCTTCGACGCCTGCGAGAAGGAAGCGCAGAAGCTGGTCGAGGTGGGCCTGCCGCTGCCGGCCTATGAGCAGGTCTGCAAGGCCAGCCATTCGTTCAACCTGCTGGACGCGCGCCGCGCGATCAGCGTGACCGAGCGCCAGCGCTACATCCTGCGCGTGCGCGCGCTGGCCCAGGCGGTGGCAAAACTGTATGAAGCCAAGCGCATCGAAGCGGTGGCGGCCAAGGAGGTACAGGCATGAGCACGATGCTGCCGCTGTTGATCGAACTGGGTACCGAAGAACTGCCGGTGAAGGCGCTGCCGGGCCTGGCCCAGGCGTTCTTCGATGGCGTTGTGGATGGCCTCACCAAGCGTGGCGTGGCCGTTGAGAAGGGCGAGGCCAAGCCGCTTTCGACCCCGCGTCGTCTTGCGGTGCTGCTGCCTGGCGTGGCGGTGGAGCAGCCGGAGCAGAAGGGCGAAGTGCTGGGCCCGTACCTGAACATCGGGCTCGACGCCGACGGCCAGCCGACCAAGGCGCTGCAGGGCTTCGCGGCCAAGGCCGGGATCGACTGGACCGCGCTGGAACGGACCAGCGACGCCAAGGGCGAGCGTTTCGTGCACCGTTCGGTCACCCCGGGCGCGCGCACCGCCAGCCTGCTGCCGGAGATCCTGGCCGAGGCGCTGGCCGGCATGCCGATTCCCAAGCCGATGCGCTGGGGCAGCCACAGCTACGGCTTCGCCCGTCCGGTGCATTGGCTGGTGCTGCTGCACGGCAAGGACGTGGTCGACGCCGAGGTGCTGGGCCTGAAGTCCGACCGCATGAGCCGTGGCCATCGTTTCATGCACGACAAGACCGTGTGGCTGTCGCAGCCGGACGACTATGTGAGCTCGCTGCAGGCCGCCTGCGTGCTGGTCGACCCCGACGCGCGCCGTGCACGCATTGTCGAGGCCGTGAATGCCGAAGCGGCGTCGGCCGGTGGCCAGGCGCGGATCACCGACGACAACCTGGAACAGGTGGTCAACCTGGTCGAATGGCCGGCGCCGGTGCTGTGCAGTTTCGAACGCGAATTCCTGGCGGTGCCGCAGGAAGCGCTGATCGAAACCATGGAGATCAACCAGAAGTTCTTCCCGGTGCTCGACGCCAGCGGCAAGCTCACCGAGAAGTTCATCGGCATCGCCAACATCGAGTCGAAGAACGTGGCCGAAGTGGCCAAGGGCTACGAGCGGGTGATCCGCCCGCGTTTTGCCGACGCCAAGTTCTTCTTCGACGAAGACCTCAAGCAGGGCCTGGAATCGATGGGTGACGGCCTGAAGACCGTGACCTACCAGGCCAAGCTGGGTTCGGTGGCCGACAAGGTGCAGCGCGTGGTCGCGCTGGCCGGGGCGATCGCGCCGCAGGTGGGTGCCGACCCGGTGCTGGCCAAACGTGCCGCGTTGCTGGCCAAGAACGACCTGCAATCGCGCATGGTCAACGAGTTCCCCGAGCTGCAGGGCATCGCCGGCCGTCATTACGCGGTGACCGGTGGCGAGTCGCCCGAGGTCGCGCTGGCCATCGACGAGGCCTACCAGCCGCGCTTCGGTGGCGACGACATTGCGCTGTCGGCACTGGGCAAGGTGCTGGCCATCGCCGAGCGCCTGGACACGCTGGCCGGTGGTTTTGCCGCAGGCCTGAAGCCGACCGGCAACAAGGACCCGTTCGCCCTGCGCCGCAACGCGCTGGGCCTGGCGCGCACGATCATCGAATCGGGCTTCGACCTGGACCTGCGCGCGCTGCTGGCCAGCGCGCTGGCCGGCCTGCCGACCGCCGTGCAGCCCAGCGTGGAGCGCAAGACCGACACCCTGCCGCAGGAACTGTACGACTTCATCCTCGACCGCCTGCGCGGCTACTACGCCGACAAGGGCGTGCCGGCCACGCACTTCAATGCGGTGGCCGAGCTGAAGCCGGCGTCGCTGTATGACTTCGACCGCCGCATCGACGCGATCGGCACGTTCGCGGCGCTGCCGGAAGCCGAAGCGTTGGCTGCCGCCAACAAGCGCATCCGCAACATCCTGCGCAAGGCGGATGGCGAGATTCCCGGCATGGTCGACCCGTCGTTGCTGGTGGAACCTGCCGAAAGCGAGTTGGCCGAAGCGGTGGAAGCCGCCATCGATGACAGCAACGCGAGCCTGCACCAAAAGGACTACATGAGCGTGCTGGCGCGCCTGGCCCGCCTGCGCCCGCAGGTGGATGCGTTCTTCGACGCGGTGATGGTCAACGCCGAAGATCCGAAGCTGCGTGCGAACCGCCTGGCCCTGCTCAAGCGCCTGGGAGACCGCCTGGGCAGCGTGGCGGCGATCGAGCATCTGTCCAGCTGACGGCAACGCCCCGTTCCTGCGACACCCTGAAAGCGCCCGACATGTTCGGGCGCTTTCTTTTTTCGTGCATCCGCTCGATTGCGACGAAAAATGCAATCAGTCTGAATCTTGATTGAGCGCATCTACACAAATCGCGAAAAACGATAGATTCATGCAATCGGTATTTCCGGGGGCGGCGTGATAGTCCAGCGCCGCCCCACGTCGTACGGAAGTACCCATGCCCTCGCTAGATCGCGCCGCCCTGCTGCTCTCCACCCTTGATCGGCACACGGCCACCCCCAACGCACCCGCCGCGCAGGACGCGGACAGCATCCGCCCGGACCATGTAGGCAACGCGACACTGCCGTCGGCGGTGGAAGCCGAAGCACCGGTGCGGGTGCTGAGCCAGCGCGAAGCAGATGTACGCGGCAGGATCCGCGCTGCCTACCCGCCCGAAAGCTGGAAGGTCGCCGACATCATGGACCGCCATCTCGCCGCAGCGACCACGCAAGCCGAGCGGGAGGAGGTCACCGCCCATATGGAAAAGGCGCTGGCCGCGCGCGACCACGAGATCAACGTGGTGCGCGATCTCGGCCTGAACGTGCTGGGCACCGTGCTCGACCGTGCCGCATGGAGCACCCTGCTTGCGGCGCTGCCCGGCTGGGCCAACAACGCACTGAGCGCAGGCCAGGTGGCGCGTGCGGCGTTCAGCGGCAGCTGGAGCAGCCTTGCGGGCGTGTTGCCGTCACTGGCCGCCGCGCTGCCATCGCTGCGCAGCCATGCCGAATTCGACGCGCTGGTGCAGTCGCTGCCCGAATCCGTGCGCACCGGCCTGGCCAACCTGCACGACAGCATCGCCGACACGGACGCGCAGCTGCGCCCGAACCTGGCCGGCGGCCACCTGCTGTCCGCGCTCGCCGTTGCCACGCTGCTCTGGCAGGTGCAACGCGCGCTGCCCTCGCCGAGCCGCCAGCTGCAGGGCATCGGCCGCTTCATCGCCGAGCTGCCCGACCACTGGCAGCGCATCGCCGTGCTCAACGGCGTGGGCGGCGCGCTGCTGGAGCCGGTGGCATCGGCACAGGGGGCAGACCTCGCCGCACCCAAGGTCGCGCTGACGCCTGCGCAGAAGCTGGAACGCATTGCGCATCAGAAGGCGGTGGACCGGCGCGAGGCGATCATTCCGCCGTGGGACGTAGCGAATGTCGGGCAAACCGCATGGCAGGCGCCCGGACTGCCTCATTCGGGTGGAGCCGTTGCAGCGCCGTTTGCATCTGAAGGAGCTGCCGTGGTGTCGGACGCCGCTTCATCGCCGGCCGCGCGTCCGCAGGTGGGGTGGATTCCCTGGTTGGGTGCCGCCGTCACCGCCTTGGGCCAGTGGGGGCGCGGCGGCTTCCAACCCGTGCCGCAGGGGCCGCCCTCCATCGAAATGACCGACATGGGCGCGGTGCCGCTGCAGGAAGTGACCGCCAGCACGCCGCTGGTAACCGCGACGGTGCAGGTCGGCGCGGGCGCAACCGCGGCCGCGACCGCGACCACCCGCAGCGCGCCCGGCCTGCGCCGCGGCCTGCTGTATGGCGCCGTTGCAGGCAGCCTCGGTGGTCTCGGCGCCGCGGCATGGGGGTTGAAGCAGTGGTTGTGGCCCGCCGTGCCGACTGCGGCAACGACCACGGACGTGGCCAGCCAGCTCGCCAACGCCCCGGTGGAACTGCCGGACGGCAACTGGGGAACCGCGCTGGACCTCGTGCTCGGCGACATCGAGCCGGCGCGCAGCGCTCGCACCCGACGCGCAGCAGCGGGCGCCACGGTCGCACCCACGCCACCGCACCGCAACTACGCCGCGCAGCTGCATGGCGTGACCGCCGCACAGCTGGACGCCCTTCGCGATGACCCGGAGCTGTTGCAGCAGGTGCAGAGCATGCGCCGCTGGTCGGTCGCGATGGCGCGCGATATCGCCACGCGTGCAGGCTGGGAGTGGGTCGCGAAACTGCCCACGACCGAGCAGGAGCTGCTGGTCGGCCAATGGCAGGCGCTGCGTGGCCTGCGCCCCGCATTGTCTGCCGTGCAGGACAGCGCCGGCGCGACGATGCGTGCGGCCCTGCGCACGGCGGGCTGGCAGGGCGACTGGCAGGACATCGAGGTGCGCCTGCCGTCCGCCCGCGTGGCCGGCATGGCCGTGGATGACCGCCTGCCGTTGCTCGAATTCTGCCTGGCCCGTGATGCGCAGGGCACGCCGGTGTTCCTGCGCAACGGCACACCCGTGTCGACCCCCGAACGCGCCCAGCTGACCCGCTTCGTGCGCAGCGCCGAGGCGCGTCGCCTGCGCACCGACATCAACGCCCGCGTCGAACAGCTGCGCCCCGCGCTGGGTCGCGCCGTGCAGGCGCGCCTGGCCATCGACGCGTTGAAGGCCAAGGCGCACGGCGCACTGGGCAGCGGCAACGCGCACCGGCGTGGCGCCGACGTGGTACTGGGCTTCCTGCAGGGTACGAGCGCGGTGGAGCGCGCGACCCTGACCTACACCGACCGCCTGCCCAATGGCACGCCGATCTCCGTGCAGGTGCCCAATTACCTGGTGCTGCGCAGTGCCGGCGAGCCGGGCCTGCGCGGCCAGGTGGTGCTGTACCGCTCCGACCTGGCCAGCTTCCAGGCGTTTGGCGACGAAGGCGCTTTCCGCCAGTTCCTGGACGCCCAGCGTGCGCGAATCGGCATGTTCGCCGCCAATGGCAGGATCGACGGCACCCTGGCCGGCGACATCGTGCAGGCCGCCATGCCGGCACAACGCGCCGCGCTGCGCGAGCGCGTGCAGTCCTGGGAGTCGCGCTGGTCGCACTACCAGAGCGGCGACCGCAGCGCCAAGGCCTGGAACCCGGCCGACAGTTTCCGGCTCGACTTCGCCCCGGTGGATACGCCGGCAGGCGAACGCCAGGCGTGGGCAGACGCGCTGGTCGTGCACGGGCAGGGACTGGCGCAGCAGCAGCTGGACCGCAACCTGCTGCGCTGGAGTCCGCTCGGGATTGCCAACGTCAACGCGGAAAACGCCTATCGCCTGCAGCAGGACACCGCGCTGCAGAGCCTGCGCCAGCACGCACACGACAGCGTCTGCGACGCGATGACCGGCGCGCTGCGCATGGCCGGGCTGCAAGGATCGCTGGACGGCTTCGACCCGGACCGGGTGCGACTGCGCGTGGGCGTCCACGAGATGGCGCTGACCGACTGGGCCACCAGCGGTTGGCAGCGGCACGGGCTGCGCCGTCCCTCGATGCCGGCCAACCTGCCCGACTGGTCGCCGGACGCGGCCGGCATGCCCGAGGCACGGTTGGAGCCGGCGCCCTGGCTGGACGACCGCACCCTCGACGCGATGCAGCTGGTGGCCTACCAGGCCGGCGCACACGGCACACCGGATATCGACGCCGCGCTTGGCGCGCAGCTGCAGGACCCGGCGCTGCGCCGCGCGCTGTGCGGCGTGCTGGAGGACTACGCCGACAGCAACGCGCTGGCCGATGCCTACATCGAGCACCTGCAGGCGCTGCCGCACAGTGCCGATGGCAATGCATTCGCCGGTGCCCTGGCCGACCAGCTGCGCGCCCGCACCGGGTGGATGATCGAGGTGGCCTACCAGAATGGCGCGATCGACGTGGCCACGCGCACGGCGTTGAAGGCCGCGCACGCACGGCTGGACCCCGACGGCGCGCGGCCGTCGTCGCTGCAGGCGGTGACCCTCAAGGACCACGCCCTGGTCGGCCTGTGGGCGATCCGCAGCACCGCGGGCACCTATGTGTTCCTGCCCGACACCGCGCAGGGCGACCGGCTGCTGGACGCGCGCGCATTCGGCCAATGGCTGCGCCAACCGGGCGCGGAAGCCTACATCCGCGCGCGCGCGCAGTACCGCCACCACCCCGACCTGGCCGCGATGTTCGCGCATACCTCGGCCAGCTACGCCATCCCGGTGGGATTCGCGGCCACGCAGGGCCCTGACGCCGCAGCGGAGGCGCTGATCGCGGCGCGCGTCGACGACGTGGACGAGATGACCGTCAGCCAGCTGGAGCGGTTTGCAGACACCTTCACCCTGATGGGCGCGGTCGGTGTAGGCGCGCTGTGCTCGCTGGCCAGCGGCGGCACCGCGACCCTGCTGTGCCTGGCCGGCACCCTGGGGTTGGTGGGGCGAAGCATCGAGGAGGGCTTCGAGCAGTTCGAACGCGGCGACCGTGACGCCGCGCTGATGGCCTTGGCAGAAGCCCTGTACGAAGGGATCGACTTCGCGCAGGTCAACCGGATCCGCGAGCTGCTGTACCAGGTGGGCAGGCGCAGCCTGGACACCGTCGCCGACGCAGCCGACGCCCTGCGCCACTGGCGCCTGCAGTCGCGGGCGTTCGCTGCCGACGGCACGCTGGGCACGGCATGGGTGCAGCCACGCGCCACGCTGGAGCAGGCGCCGATGCTGTCACGCCCGCTTCCCGACGGCGGCACGCTGTACCTGCAGCAGGGCCGCGAGTACCTGCAGCGCAACGGTGAGTTCGTCGAGAGCTATGTGGACGGCAACGGCGTGCGCCGCCTGCGCGATCGAAGCGACGGCGACGCAGCCGGCGCGCCGGTGCACTTCAAGGATGGCCAGTGGCGGCGCATGCAACAACGGGCGGCCGTTCGGGTCACCACCACTCCGTTGCCGTCGCCGACCAAGCCGGACTGGATCAAGCGCGTCCCGGAAGCGGAAGTGTTGTCGCCGAGCAAGCTGGATCAGCTTGAAGCCGTGTTTGGCTTCATGACGCTCAAGCAGCGGCCGGACACCGACCTGCTGCAGACCGTCCGCGAGATGACGATGACGGCGCGGATCCAGCAGCTCTGCGATTCTCCCGACAGCCTGGGCCTGCCCGGCGACGAAGCGATGGTCCTGCGTGCGTGGGCGGACACGCCTGCGCTCGGCAACGGGCGCAGCGTGGAAACCTACACCGAGGACTTCGGCGACTGGACGCGCGTGGCACGCTTCGGAATGGGACCGGTGGGGCTGCATGTCCGCACCGAGGATGCACGGACACTGCCCAGCCTGGAGGCCCTGGTCGACGCAGCCGACGAGCTGGCATTGATCGACCGACTGGGCCTGGCCGAAGATGCCAGCCGGCCCGAGCTCATGGCAGCCGTGCGTCGCGAGCTGGGCCGTACCATCGCCGCTGCTCCTGCGCAGAGCCTGCAGACATGGCAGCGCTGGGCGGCCATGCAACATCGCCTGCCCGCAGCAGCGGACAACCTGGTCAAGCACTACCCCGAACTGACCCGCGCCGAGGCCGAAGCGCTGGTCAGCAGCGACCGCGTGCTGAAACAGCATGCCGAGGCGTGGCTGTTTCCCCAGCGGACCGCCAGCAAGGTGGCCGAAGTGCTAGACAACCGCTCGCGGCGCAGGCAGCGCGAAGCGGTAGTGGGCGGTCGCATCCGCTCGCTCTCGGAGGTGCAGGAGCTGGGCGCCCATCTCCAGGACGTCCTGCCGGAGCGGGTGTGGACGGTCACGGCCGATACCGAGACCGACGCGGCCATGTTGGTGTTCCGCCGACAGTCGCAGGAAGGCGTGGTGGGCCAATTGGCGTTCGGCGCAGACGGTCGTCCCTACATTCCCGGCGATAACGGTGCCCACGGCGACATCAAAAACTGGCAGGAGGGTGTCTATTCGCAACTGACATCGACCGAACGGAACGCGCTCTCCGACCCGACCGCGCTGCGACGCGCGGTGGTGAATCACATGAAGCGGACCCCGCTGATGCGGGTCTGTTCGATGCCGCGCTCACCCGGAGGCAGGGTCAAGCGGGGTGTGGACGGGTGCGATCCGCCGGCGAGCGTATCGCTGGGTCCGGGGGAAGTCGCGACGCGTGACGCGGTCAATGAGCGGCTGTTCCAGGTGCACGCGCGCGCCGAGCAGCAGTACGCCGGCATCCGGGATATGCAGATTGAGCTTGAGGCACTGAGGCTGGAAAGGCGCGCGTTGCAGGCGCAAGGCCAGGAACTCCCGGAAGCCAAGCTGGCGCGCGTGGCTGAACTGGGCGGCAGGGACCTGATGCATGAGCGCAACTTCCGCCTGAAGAATTTCGTCGCCTACGACCTCCAGGATCTGCGATTCAACGGCGAACCCGTTGTCCTGGAAAATTTCCCCTCCCGGGGCGTTGCCTACAGTGGCCCGCCGGTGGCATGGATGAGTGGCGCCGACTACGTCGGCAGCACCCCGATCCGCCGTGTCTTCGTTGCCGATGATCTTGTTGAAAAGAGCTACAAGGGCAAAGGCAAACAACGCACCGCAACGCCGATCCCTCCCAGTGATCGCTTCCGTACCGACTACGCGATGGGTGCCGACCTGCTGACCACCAGCAGCGAGCGGGCACGCAGCTCTGGACTGGTGACGTTGACGGACGAGGACCTGCGCGCGCGCGTGGGTCCCAATGGAGCCGACGGAGCGCCCGGATGGGTCAGGCTCGCCGACCTGGCCGATGCGGAGTTGGAAGCACTACCGCGGCATGCGTTTCCTGAAACGCTGCAGAAACTACTCGGCGATGCTCGCTTCCTGCCGTCGAATGTACGCGAGCTCAAACCCGGCAATTATCGGGTGTTCGAGATCCGATCGTGCAGCGAAGGCAAGGCACTGGACAGCTGGTTCGCTGCAATGATCGCAGCGAAGCCCGAGCTGGCAGGGCCGCTTCGCGCGGCCAGCAACACGCCGGTGGAGGGGTTGAGCGGGGAGATGGTGATGATCTCCGACATGCATCCCTGCGCCACCAGTTGCGACCGGCGCCTGACCGCCCTGACCAGCGTGCTGAAGCAGGTGAAAATGCGCGTGTTCTTCCATTTCCTGGACAACCCCGAACGTACCGAATGGCGACTCAACCTCATGGTCACCCGGGAGCTGGAACGAACCCGCCCGCAATGGAAAGCGACGGAAAGTGAGCTGGAAACGGCACGAGCCAGCATCCGCGCCGCGTTGCTGGACAAGGCCCACCCACAGCGCAGGGAAGCGGCCGAGGCAGATCTGCTGCATCATCCTCCCGTGGCCAGCGACCTTCCGGTGCCGCGGCTGTGGATGCCGACTGCGGAGGAAATGGAAATCTTCTAGACGCCTCGGCTGGCCCGGGCCCGGAGGCATGGCTGCCACCGGACATGGCCCGCACCCTGGAAGCAGCACGGAGAGGAACGGAAGATGGAGATCAAAGGCTCTGGACCAGGCGTTCCGCTGCAACCATCGGATCACTCGCCGGCGGCGGGCCGGCCGGACGCGGATGCGCCGGCCAGATCACTGCTCAGCCCTGCACAGGAGCAGGTGCTGCTGGCACTACGCGACCGGGACCTGAGTTTCGACCCCCATGCCAGGCGTGCGTTGACCAACGACCTGACCGGCGTGGGTGGCTACCTCACGCAGGGCTGGCTACCGGATGACAGCAACCGGGATGGGCCGGTAAAGCTGCTGTGGCACGACGCTACTTCGCCCGAAGGCGTCGCATGGGACACCACCAACCTGACCCTCGAGCCGGACGCGCAGGTGATCGGCATGCGCAATACCGATGGGGGTGCAGACAGCTACTTCGTCTGTCGGCCCGATCAGCAGGACGCGGATGCCCCACCCAACTTCTTCATCGTATGCATCGAGTCGGGCCGCCGGACGGGAATGTACGAGATCTACGTGTCACCCCCGTGCAGCTGGCAGGCGTTTCTTGACCATTTCGAGTGATGGGCGGACGACCGCAATCGTTGCCAGCGTGAATATGGCGTGATGTCCGGCGCCCCGGATGGGGTGGATACAGGCTTCGTTTTCAGCCCGTTCCCGCTATCCTGTGTCCATGCCGCCATTGAAACACCTCCTGCCCCTCCTGTTCCTGTCGCTGGCCCTCGCCACGACCGCGCACGCGCGCGGCACCATCGACAAGGTCGACATCACCGGGCTGGACCGGGGCGATGACGCGGAGATCATCGAGAACATCGAAGTCTCGCTGTCGCTGTACGACACCATCGGCACCCCGCAGGGGGAGTCGCGGCTGGAATACCTGCTCTCGCAGGCCGAGCGCCAGACCCGCCAGGCACTGGAGCCTTTCGGCTACTACAACCCGGTGATCAAGGTGGAGAGTCCGCGCGAAGGCGACAACCTGCACGTGATCATCCATGTCGAGCGCGGCCCGCCGACCCTGGTGCGCCGCGAGAACATCGACATCACCGGACCGGCGCAGCTGGACCAGTACCTGCAGGAAGACATCGAGAACTTCCGTCCGCGCAAGGGGCAGCGCTTCGAACACACCCGCTACGACGCCAGCCGCGTGACCATCACCCGGCGCCTGGCCGAGCGCGGCTACTTCGATGCGGACTTCACCCAGCGCCGGGTGGAGATCACCCGCGCCGAGAACGCCGCCGACATCGACCTCACCTGGGACAGCGGCCGGCGCTACAACATGGGCGACATCCGTTTCCACCAGGACTACTTCGTGGAACGCCTGTTCGACCCGCTGGTGTACTGGGAAAAAGGCAGCTACTTCCATGAAGGCAAGCTCGACCGCCTGCGCGAGTCGCTGACCAAGCTCGATTATTTCAGCGTGATCGACATCCAGCCGCAGCCGGACCAGGCCGATGAAAACGGCAACGTGCCGGTGGACATCAACCTGACCCGCGCCAAGCGCACCATCTACACCGCCGGTGTCAGCTACGGCAGCGAAAGCGGATTCGGTGTGCGCGGTGGCCTCGAGCGGCGCTTCATGAACAGCCGCGGCCACAAGATGAACACCCAGCTCGACTATGCGCAGAAGCGCAAGAGCCTGGTCACCACTTACCGGATCCCCGCGTTCAAGTGGCTGGACGGCTGGTATGGCTTCACCGCCAGCGCCTACGACGAGCAGACCGACTACATCGACCTGCGCAACTTCAAGCTGATCGCCAGCCGCAGCGGCGAGATCAACGAACACTGGACTGCGATCGCCTCGATCAACGCGCTGCGCGAACGCTGGCGCTATGCCTCGGGCACCGAGTTCACCGACGCCATCTACAACACGTCCACGCTGGTGTACCCGCAGCTGGTGGCCGACTACGTCAACGTGGACGACCGGCTGGCGCCGCGCAGCGGCATCAGCGGTACCGCCACGATGCGCGGTGGCATCGAAGGCGTGGGCTCGGATACCAGCTTCGTGCAGGCCAACGTGATGGCGCGCTGGTTCATTCCGGTGGGCGAGGCCGACCGCCTGATCCTGCGCGGCGAAGCCGGTACCACCTGGACCAGCGACCTGGTGGCGATGCCGCCCAGCCTGCGCTTCTTCGCCGGTGGCGACCGCAGCATCCGCGGTTATGCCTTCCGTGAGGTCGGACCGCGCACGCCGCCGCCGGACAAATTCGCGTTGGGCGCCAAGAACGTGGTGACCGCCTCGGCCGAGTACGAGCATTACTTCAAGGGCGGTCCGTGGGGCGGCGCGGTGTTCGTCGACACCGGCAGCGCGTTCGACAACACCATCGACCTGCATACCGGCGTGGGCTTCGGCGTGCGCTGGAAGTCGCCGGTGGGCCCGGTGCGCGTGGATATCGCGCACGGCCTGAACAACCCCGACTCGCAGTTCCAGCTGTACCTGAGCATCGGAGCGGACCTGTGAGCACGCCGACCCCCGCAACCCCGCCACCGCCGCGCGTGCGTTTCTACCGCAAGCGCCGCTTCTGGGCGTGGTCGGGCTTCACCGTCCTCGGCTTGGTGCTGCTGGCACTGATGCTGGTGTACTGGCTGCTGCAGACCGTGGCCGGGCGCGACGTGCTGCTGGCCCAGGTGGTGGCGCGGCTGCCTGCCGGCGCAACGCTGACCTGGAGCCGGATCGAGGGCCCGGTGTCCGGACCGCTGGTGCTGCACGACCTGGATTTCCGTTACGACGACATCCACTTCACCGCCGAGCGCGCCTACCTGGACCCGGACATCCGCCCGCTGCTCGGCCGCAAGCTGCAGCTGGATGCGCTGCAGATCAAGAACGCCACGTTGAACCTGGCCAAGAGCGATGAGCCGTTCGAGATGCCGTCGTGGCCGGAGTCGCTGCCGCAGATCGAGATGCCGCTGGCGATCCAGGCCGACACCATCATCATCGACGGCTTCCGCGTCACCCAGGCGCAGGAACCGGTGATCGACATCGCCAAGCTGCGCGGTGGACTGGAAGTCGCCAATGGCGAATTCCGCGCGCGCCAGCTCAAGGTCGACAGCAACCTGGGCGACTTCCGCATTGACGGGCATTACCTGCCCGGCAACGACTACACCACCGACATCACCATCGGCGCCTCGTTGCCGGCGCCGCGCGGGCGAACCCCGGCGAAGCTGGGGCTGGTCGCGCGTGGCAACCTGGGCCGCATGGAAATCGCCGTGGCCGGGCATGCGCCGGCACCGCTGCAGGCCAGCCTGGTGTTCGACGGCCGCGACGAGCCGGTGTGGAAGGCCAGTGCGCGCAGCAAGGAACTGGACCTGGCGCTGCTGGTGCCGGGCATGGACCCGGCCAGCGTGCCGCTGTCGCTGGACTTCACCGCGACCGGCAAGGGCGGGCAGGCCAACCTGCAGGGGCGCGTCCAGCAGGGCGACCTGGCGGTGGAACTGGCGCCGTCGAACGTGGGCCTGGCCGACCAGGTGCTGACGGTGTCGCCGCTGGTGGTGAAAGGCTTTGGTGGCCAGGCGCGCCTGCAGGGCACGGCCGACTTCACCGACCGCGAAAACGCCAGCCTGCGTTTCTCGATCGTGGCGCACGATCTGACCTTCGTACCGGAAGCGGACACCACCACGCCGGGCGCGGCCAAGCCGGTGCCGGTGACGTTGAAGGAAGCGCGCATGGGCCTGGCCGGCACGCTCAAGGGCTGGGCAGCGGTCGGTACGGCTTCGGTCGCGCGTGAGCAGCAGTCGGCGAACCTGGACTTCGACGTGCGTGGCAGCGACACGGCCGCGCAGATCAAGCGCCTGCAGGCGAAGACGCCGGGTGGCGCGCTGGATGTCACCGGCCAGGTGGCGTGGGCGCCGCAGCTGGACTGGGACGTGGCGGCGAACCTGGCCGCATTCGACCCGGGCTATTTCGTGCCGGGCTGGGACGGGCGCCTGTCGGGCTCGGTGGCCTCGAAGGGCCGCCAGCTGCCGGTGCCGGCGGGCAGCCCGGCCGGTACTGCGGCGAGCTATGAGGCGACGGTGGACGTGCCGGGGATCCGCGGCACGCTGCGCAACCGCAACGTGGACGCGCAGGGTCGCTTCGCGCTGCGCGGGCAGCAGGGCGAGGGCAACGTGCGCCTGGCGGTGGGCAACAGCCGGCTGACCGCGCGCGGCAGCGTTGGCGACCGGCTGGACGTGCAGGCTCAGCTGGAGCCGGTGCAGCTGGATGACCTGATGCCGGGCAGTACCGGTACGCTGCGCGGCACGGTGCAGGTGCGCGGGCCGCGCACGGCGCCGGACATCACCGCTGATCTGGTCGGCAGTGGCCTGCGTTACAACGACTGGCGTGCTGAAGCGCTGAGCATCCGCGGCCGCCTGCCATGGCAGGGCAGCAATGGGACGCTGGCGGTGCAGGGCACGAAGGTGCAGGTGGGGATGCTGCTGGACACGTTGAACGTGGACGCCAGCGGCAGCCTCTCCAACCTGCGCGTGGATGCGCAGGCGAAGAACGAACTGGGCGCGGTGGCGCTGCAGGGTGGCGTGCGCCAGCAGGGCAGTGCGTGGCGGGGCGATCTTTCGGCGCTGCGCATTGCGCCGGTGAAGGGCGATCCGTGGGCGCTGCGCGAGGCGTCTACGTTCAGTGTGCAGGGGAGCAACTTCACGCTGAGCGATACCTGCCTGGGCGCGGCCACCGGTGGTGCGCTGTGTGCGAGTGCAAACTGGCCGCGCGATGGGCTGGTGGTGCGCGGCGACGCGTTGCCGCTGGCGCTGGTGCAGCCGTGGCTGCCGCCGCAGTCGGGTCGGCGCCTGTACCTGCGTGGCGAGCTGACGCTGGACGGTCGCATCCGTCCGCGCGGCAATGCGTGGGAAGGCAGTGCGAAGATCGCGTCGCTGGAAGGCGGCATCCGCCTGGGCGACAACGCGCGCGGTGAGCTGGTGCGGTACGACCAGTTCTCGGCGACGCTGGAGATGACGCCGGCGCAGATCAACGCGAAGCTGGGCGTGGGCTTCCAGGGCAATGGCTTCGTTGATGCGAAGGTGCAGACGGGGTGGGATGCGAATGCGCCGCTCAATGGCGAGCTGTACCTCAACATGTCGCGGTTGTACTGGCTGGAGCTGTTCTCGCCGGACATCGTGCGGCCCACCGGTTTGATCGAAGGCCATGTGAGCCTGCGTGGCACGCGCGGTACGCCGACGCTGGGTGGCGATGCGAAGCTGAGCAACTTCAAGGGCGAGTTCCCGGCGCTGGGCCTGACCTTCGACCAGGGCAGTGGCAGTTTCGTGGCGCAGCCGGACGGTTCGGCCAAGATCACGGCGCAGGCGAATTCGGGCAAGGGCACGCTGTTCATCGATGGCGGGCTGTCGTGGTTCGGTAATGCGCAGCCGTTGCAGCTGCATATCCATGGCGAGAACGTGTTGTTGTCGAACACGCCGGAACTGCGGATCGTGGCCAATCCGAACCTGGACTTCACCTTGGAAGCGGCGGCGATGAAGCTGCGCGGTACGGTGCACGTGCCGGAAGCGGACCTGGACCTGGAGCGGCTGGATCGCGGCACGTCGGTGTCCGAAGACGTGGTGGTGCTGGACCCGGCGGACCCGGAAGAGGGGCCGAGCTCACCGCTGGACATGGACCTGACGGTGAGCCTGGGCGACAACGTGCGGATGGCGGGGTTCGGTCTGAAGGGCGGGCTGAGCGGGAAGATGCAGGTGTGGTCGCGGCCGGGTCGCGAAATGACGGCCAACGGTGCGCTGGAAGTGAGCGGGCGCTACAAGGCGTACGGTCAGGACCTGACGATCACGCGCGGCAACCTCAACTGGAACTTCAATCCGGTCTCGGACCCGCGCATCAACATCCGTGCCGAGCGCCGGGTGGGCGATGTCACGGCGGGTATCGACGTGACCGGGCGTGCGCAGTCGCCGCGGGTGGATGTGTGGTCGGACCCGGCAATGTCGCAGTCCGAAGCGCTGGCGTTCCTGGTGCTGGGCCGCAGCCTCACGGGCGCGAGCAGTGACCAGACGCAGCAGGTCACGGCGGCCTCGGCGGCGCTCTCGGCCGGAAGTGGTCTGCTGGCGTCGCAGCTGGGCGCGAAGCTCGGGCTGGACGATGCGGGTGTCAGCCAGTCGCGCGCGCTGGGCGGTTCGGTGATCGGCTTCGGCAAGTTCATCTCGCCGAAGCTGTATGTAGGCTACGGCGTTTCGCTGGTGGGCAGCGGTTCGGTGATTACGCTGAAGTATCTGCTGCGGCGTGGCTTCGACATCGAAGTGGAATCGAGCACGGTGGAAAACCGTGGCTCCATCAATTGGCGGCGAGAGAAGTAGAGCTGGGCTCTGCCCAGCTGCTCTGTGCATCACAGCCGGTAGAGCCGGGCCCTGCCCGGCTGCTGTTGGATTCAGGCGAACAGCCGCCGTTTGCAACGTTTCCCTGGCTGGGGCCGTCGGGTGCGGGTTTGTGGGGGACGCTGCAAGTACGTCCATGTAAGCTCATCGCCGCTTGCACGTGTGCGCTGTCCTGCGCACACGGCAAGACCGGGGTTGGGCTCCTGCCCAACCCGTCGGGCGCATGCGCCCGACCCATGCGGCTCGTGCCCCCTCAAACCCACCCCCGCCGACCCTCCGACAGTGCGTCGGTGGCTACGGGAAATGCCGTTGCCGATCATTTCCATGCGTCAACGAACGCGGAGGATTTCACGGCGGTCGTTTGGGAACCGACCCTACCACGGGGCATCCGGATGCCTCTACGGATGACGTTTGCAATCGCCGGTAGGGTCGCGCCCCAGCCGACCGCCGATAACTCCCCAACATCCGATGGGGCATTGCAAACATCGGAACCGCCTGCATCCGCACGCGCAACCCATGCCAAAAACGGCAGGTAGAAAAAGGCGTTTCACAACTGAAAACGCCGTAGAAACGATACGCCGCGATGCGCATCACACTCTGCGACGCGCATGCGCCACAACGCCCCGCGCCCGCATCTGGCTCACTCCCGACATCGACTTAGGCGCAGTCAATCGATCCGCGCGTTTCAACAGAAACAATCAAATTGAGCTACCTTCGCCACGTCCGCATGGTGGGTCCTGAGTCTAATAGCTCAGTAAATCAGTTGGTTTGATGCAATGCGTCGGGAGGGTGACGAAATACAACACCTCTCGCGGAAATACGTCGCACCGTTTCCAACTAACGGCTATTAGCCTCCCGACTCCCTCGCCATCCCGGCGGGGGAGACATCAAGGTGAGGCCTACCATGCATGATCAAAAACGCGATTCATCCGCCGGCACCCAACCGCGTGTCATCTACCACTGGCGCACGCCCCGCACTGTGCTCGTCGGCACGGTGCGCCACGACGACCACGAACCCGAACCGGGCGAAATCCCGATCCCGTCCCTCCACCTTCGCGGCATGTGGCTGGCCACTGCGGGCATCGAACCCGGCGCGCGGCTCACCGTCCAGGTTGCACCCGGTTGCGTGCTGCTCCGCACCCTGAAGCCCACCGTGCGCAGAGCCTGCCGCCGCGCAGGCTGGTACGCATGATGCCGTGGGCCGGGCTCCGGCCCGGCCCTGCGTGATCAGCACCCTGGCACAACCCAACACGGGCAACGCTGTTGGTAGGGTCGCGCCCCAGCCGACTGCCGATAACAACCCCCGCGCCCGGTAACGGCATTGCACCGATCGACATCAAGCCTCCAACACGCACGGGATTGCACAGGCCCATGCGTCAAAGCGATCGCGAACAGAGTCGGCGGTTGTTTGGGAACCAACCCTACCGAACCCGCATCACTCGGTGCCGCGTAGCGACACGCCATGCGTGTCCCCCATAAGCCACGCAGCACGCATACGTGTCGACCGCAGGTCGGCACGCCGGCGTTTCCCCAGGCCACCGACGCCCTGTCGAAGGGTCGGCGGGGGTGGGTTTGAGGGGGCACGAGCCGCATGGGTCGGGCGCATGCGCCCGACGGGTTGGGCAGGAGCCCAACCCCGGTCTTGCCGTGTGCGCAGGACAGCGCACACGTGCAAGCGGCGATGAGCCTACATGGATGTATTTACGGCGTCCCCCACAAACCCGCACCCGACGGCCCTGGCCAGGGGAACCAGCAGACCTGGGCTGTTCGCCTGAATCCAACAGCAGCCGGGCAGAGCCCGGCTCTACCGAACCCTTGGTTGCCCCAATCGCGCCCAGTGGCTAAGGTGCCCCCTCGTTCCGCCGTACTGGATGCACCCATGCCCGCACGCAAGCCCCTCAGCGCCGCCCTGGCGCTTGGCCTCACCCTCGCTGCCGCCGCCCATGCCGACGAAGGCATGTGGATGCCGACCCAGCTGCCGGAGCTGGCCAAGCCGCTGAAGGCCGCCGGCTTCAAGGGAAACCCCGCCGACCTGGCCAACGTGACCGCACCGCCCCTGAGCGCCGTGGTCCGTGCTGGCGGCGGTACCGGCTCGTTCGTCTCCGCCGACGGCCTGCTGCTGACCAACCACCACGTCGCCATGGGCGTCATCCAGTACAACACCACCGCCGAGCACAACCTGATCGACGGCGGCTTCATCGCCCAGGGTCGCGCCGACGAGCGCCCCTCCAACCCCGACTTCCGCGTGCTGGTCACCACCGGCTTCGACAAGGTCACCGATGAAGTGCTGCGCGACGCGCGCGGCAAGACCGGCCGTGCCTACTTCGACGCCGTCGACCGCGCCAGCAAGCGCCTCGTGGCCGAGTGCGAGGCCGAAGGCAACGTGCGCTGCAGCGTCGCCGACATGTACTACGGCACCGACTTCTACCGCATCCGCCAGCTCGAACTGAGCGACGTCCGCCTGGTCTACGCACCGCCGCGCGCCATCGGCAACTACGGCGACGAGATCGACAACTTCATGTGGCCGCGCCACACCGGCGACTTCACCCTGCTGCGTGCCTACGTCGGCAAGGACGGCAAGCCCGCCGCCTACAGCCCCGACAACGTGCCCTACCACCCGCCGGCACACCTGAAGATGTCCATCGACGGTCCAAAGACCGGCGACTACGCCATGCTCGCCGGCTACCCCGGCATCACCTATCGCCATCGTACCGCCGCCGAATTCGCCGCCCAGATCGATGCCGTGCTGCCGCGCCGCGTGGCCGTGTTCCAGCAGCTGATCGACACCATCGAAGCGGCCACCGCCAAGGACCCGCAGGCGCGTACCCGCTACGCGGCGCAGCTGCAGTCGCTGAAGAACAACCGCAAGCGCGCCGCCGGCGAGCTCGAAGGCCTGCTGCGCAGCGACGCCAAGGCCCAGCGTGCCGCCGACGAAGCCGCCATGCTGCAGGCCACCGACGCGGCCTACCGCCCCGACATCCAGGCCCTGTTCGGCACCCTCTCGCAGGGCGCCTCGATGGGCGAGCGCGACTTCGTGCTGGAACAGGCCGCCAGCCAGAGCCAGCTGCTACGCTCGGCGCTGATGCTGGAGCGGCTGCGTATCGAGTCGGCCAAGCCCGACGCCGAGCGCGAAAGCGGCTACCAGCAGCGCGACCTGGCGCTGATCGAGGGAACCCTCAAGCAGGTCCAGCGCCGCTATTCGCCCGAGGTGGAAAAGGCCCTGCTGACCGACCTGTTCACCCGCTACCAGCAGCTGCCCGACGCGCAGCGCGTGCCCGAGTTCGACGCCGCGTTCGGCCGTACCCCGGCCGCGCTGGCCAAGGCCCTGGACACGCTGTACGCCGGTACCCGGCTGGGCGAGGAAAGCGAGCGCCTGTCGCGCTTCGCCGCTGCGAAGGACGGCAAGCCGCTCGCGCATGACCCGTTGATCGACCTGGCCGGCCCGCTGGTGGCGGTGCAGTTGCGCCTGGAGGACGAGCGCAAGACCCGCGAAGGCGAACAGCTGCGCCTGCGCCCGGCCTACATGCAGGCCCTGTTCGCGTGGCGCGCCAAGCAGGGCCGCGCGGTGTACCCGGACGCCAATCGCACCCTGCGCATCAGCTACGGCAAGGTGGAAGCGCTGTCGCCGCGTGACGCGGTGCACTTCGACCCGGTCACCACCGTGGCCGGCATCGTCGAGAAGAACACCAACGCCTATCCGTTCGACGCACCCAAGCCGCTGCTCGCGGCGATCGCCAAGGGCGACTTCGGCAGCACCGCCGACCCGGTGCTGAAGACCCAGACGGTGAACTTCCTGACCAACCTGGACACCACCGGCGGCAACTCCGGCTCGCCGGTGCTGAACGCACGCGGCGAACTGATCGGGCTGAACTTCGACAGCAACTGGGAATCGGTGAGCGCCAGCTGGTGGTTCGACCCGCGCTTCAAGCGCGCCGTGCACGTGGACATGCGCTACCTGCGCTGGCTGCTGGCCAAGGTCTACCCGGCGCCGGAACTGCTGAAGGAAATGGGCGTACCGGCGGAGTAAAGCCGGACAGCTCAGGCCGGGGGCAGGGACCTGATCCCGATCCAGTCCAGCTGCAGCGGGGCACGCAGCAGGTTGGGCTCGTTGCCCAGCGGGTTGTTGGGATCCCACACGTTCGGGTTGGCCGTTTCCGCCGTGTGCTCCGGCGGCGGGGCGGCACCGTTCCAGCCCGCCAGGTGCAATGACACGCCGCCCATGTGGCGGCCCGGCCTGGGCGGCATCTCCCGCGCGCCCACGACCACGACCTCGGTGGGCTGCACGCCCATCCGGATCGACTTCTCCATCAGTCGGGCGGCCACGTCGTGAACCGCCCGCTCCCAGCCCTCGTCGGGCTTGGGGAAGGGCAGCAGCGAGAATTCGCGGCGGACCTCATTCAACACGCGCGCATGGATGGCGCTCTGTGGACGTCGTGGAACGGCCATGGCGGTGTCCTCCAACGGCGGCGCCACCTGGACTTCGTACAGGTAATGCACCGCCCTGACGGCGCGGTCCTCGTCGCTGGTAAGCGGCCCGAACGGCGAGCCATGTTTCGGCAGAACCAGCCGTTGATAGACCTGGGCCATCGCCCAGGGGTTGTTCGGGGCCACCGGCGGCGGCGTGAGGGTGACCGGCGGAACGTTGCGGACCGTCTCCAACAGGAAGCCCAACTCCCTGAAGACACCGGCGTGATGTTCCGGCGGCCACGAATGGGCCAGGCGCTGGCACAGCAACGGACTCAGCACATCGGGGACGGTGGCGACGGGCATGGCGGTTTCCAGAAAAGGCTCGCCTGCACGCTGACCGCCACGACCGGCGTGGACAAGCGGCAACAACGACATCTTCCTGTCGTCCACCGCCGCGCTGACGGCATTCCCTGCTTTTTGTCGCATTTGGCTCATCCCACACCGGCGGCTAGACTGCAGTCTGAAACGGGGACTGCGACAAGGCACGTGACGGCACCACGGGAACTGGAAGGACTGCAGGTCTGGGTAGTGGAAGACGACCCCGAACTGCTGGCGCTGCTGCTGGACGACCTGGCCTGGCGGGGCGCCAGCGTGCGCGGGCTGGGCAGTGCCGAAGCCCTGTACCGTGCGCTGCTCAGCGACCGCTGCGACATCGTGGTGCTCGACGTGGGCCTGCCCGGCGAAGACGGCTATGCAGTGGCCAGCCACCTGCGCGCCTCGGCCAGCATCGGCATCGTGATGCTCACCGGTCGCGGCGATGCCCGCGACATGGCGCTGGGTCTCACCCAAGGCGCCGACCTCTACCTGGTGAAGCCGCCGGACATGGACGTGCTGGCGGCCGGCCTGCTCAGCCTGCGCCGGCGCCTTCCGGCTGCTTCCATCGCCGCCACGCCAGCACCTCCGACGGTCGCCGCGCGCTGGCAGCTGGCCGACGACGGCTGGACCCTGCATGCGCCCACCGCCGCCACGCTGCCGCTGACCGCCATGGAGCGCGGCCTGCTGCAGCAGCTGGTGGACGCATCGGGCGCCGCGGTCACGCGCGAGCAGCTGATCGCGGCCGTCACCGACACCCCGTGGGACTTCGATCCGCACCGGCTGGACGTGCTGGTGCACCGCCTGCGCGCCCGCGTGCGTGCCGCCACCGGCGTGGAACTGCCGCTCCGCGCGCTGCGCGGCCAGGGTTACCTGCTGACCGGCTGAGCCGGTCGATCGCACGCAGGATGTGAGCAAGTGTGAGCCTGGGTGAGCCGGCGGCACTGACTTGCCTGGCCGCGCCCAACACAATGCGCCCCGCCCGGATACGCCGGCGACGTCTGTCGCCTGTGGTTCGGGTTCGATAAGACAGGGGACGTCTGTACCGGTTGCGTTGTACGCGCATCGTGCTTCGTTCCCTGTGAACGCAGCACCGACCGGAACAGGGGAAAACACATGTCCAGCCATAGCGATCGCGCAGCCTGCTGCGCGGCGGTGACGTCGTTCGAGCGCGCGCAGGCGCCATCGTGGCGCGCGTTGCTGCAGCGAAGCCTCGCCGCCCTTGTGCTGGCAACGCCGCTGTCCGCGCTGGCGATCGACCTGCAGATCACCGACTTCTCCGACACCGGCTACGACCCGGTGCCGGCAGGTACCACGGTGATCTACAACGTCAAGGTCGAGAACGGCGCCAACGACACCGCCACCGGCACCGTGACCCTGTTCGACCTGCCCGCCGGTACCGCGCTGGGCAGCACCGCCCCGGCTGGCTGCAGCGCTTCCCCGGGCGCCAGCGGCACCACCCGCGTGCGCTGCACCAACCCGACCCTGAGCGCATCCACCGCGCCCTACGAATTCAAGCTGCCGGTGACCACCACCGCGTCGCAGCCGGCCACCATCACCGTGCGCACCGCGATCGGCTTTGCCGCCGCGCTGCCGCCGGACACCACGCCGATCCAGAACCTGCAGGGCAACGACCCGTTCTTCGGCAGCGACACCAACGTTGCCAACAACCGCACCAGCCAGAACACCACCATCCAGGCCTCGGCCGATCTGGAACTGAGCAAGAGCGGCACCCCGAACCCGGTCATCGGCGGCGGCGAAATCACCTACACCCTGAGCGTGCGTAACAACGGCCCGAGCGTGACCACCGGGTTCCGCGTGGCCGACACGCTGCCGCCGAACGTCACCCTGGTCGGCGTGCCGACCGGTGCGGACTGGTCGTTCACCCAGCAGAACGGCACCTACAACGGCACGCTCGCGGTGGGCGCCAGCACCAGCTATTCGT
Source organism: Stenotrophomonas sp. VV52 (assembly GCF_002893095.1). GTDB lineage: Bacteria > Pseudomonadota > Gammaproteobacteria > Xanthomonadales > Xanthomonadaceae > Stenotrophomonas > Stenotrophomonas aracearum. The sequence goes on from NZ_PKQQ01000007.1 coordinate 31,431, forward strand.
TCCGCGGCAAGGTCAACGTGGGCACCGGCAACATCGTCAATTCGGCGGTGGTCAATGCCGGCAACGTGCCCGATGCGATACCGGACAACAATGCCGCCCAGGTGACCACGGCGGTGACCGCCGGTGCCGACCTGCTGCTGTCCAAGTCGGTGTCGCCGGCGCCGGCGGCCGCCGGTTCGGTGGTGACCTATACGCTGACCGCGCGCAACGACGGGCCGAGCCCGGCCACCGGCGTGTCGATCACCGACCCGATGCCGGAAGGCTTCACGATCACCGGCGGTATCGCGCCGGCCGGTTGGACCTGCACCAGCAACGCGACCAGCGACGTGCGCACCTGCACCCTGGCCGGCAGTTTCGCGCCCGGTGCGCAGGCCGTCATCACCATCACCGCGCAGGTGCCGTCCACCGGCACCAACAGCAGCGGTACGGTGGTCAACAGCGCGCAGATCAGCGCCACCACGCCGGACCCGGTGCCCGCCAACAACACCGGCAGCGTCGGCCTGACCGTCATTCCCGACGGCGCCGACCTGCGCATGAGCAAGAACAAGACCCCGCCCCTGGTGCCGGTGTGGAACGGCACCGGCGTGCGCACCGACAGCGTGATGACCTCCACGCTGCGCGCGCAGAACCTGGGGCCGCGCACGGTCACCGGCAACCTGCAACTGGTGGACACGCTCGCCGTGGGCGAGGAGTGGGTGGATGCCACGGGTCAGCCGTATGCGGCGAACACACCGATCACCGTAGGCGGCTTCACCTGCAGCGTCGACCGCGCCTGGAACGGCACCGCCGCGCAGGTGGTGACCTGCACCCAGACCGGCGGCTACCCGGTCGCGGTCAATGCCAATTCTGCCGCGCTCACGCTGTACACGCTGGCGCGCCTGCAGGGCACGCTGGGCAACACCGCGTGCACCGGCGGCAGCGGCGGTTCGGCCGAGCCGACCACTGCCGGCGCCATCAACCTGGATCCGAACACCACCAACGACTGCACCGGCGGCAGCAGCCGCGCCACCGACGCGCGCGCGGACCTGTCGATCACCAAGCGTACCAACGCCGCTGGCGACGCCGACAACATCGTCCGCGATGCGGATGGCTCGGTGAGCTACACCCTGCAGATCACCAACAGCGGCGCGGCCACCACCGGCGTGGTGATGAACGACCCGATCCCCGGCTTCGTGACCGGTTCGACCACGGTCACCCCGATCACCACGCCGGCCGGCTGGAGCTGCGCCCTCAGCGGCAGCGCCTGGATCTGCCGCTCCGGCAGCACCGCGCTGGCGACCAACGCCACTGCCACGATTGCCTTCACCGTCAACCGCGGGCTGTTCGACAGCCAGAGCCAGGCCGCAGGCACCTGCGCCGGCCAGCCGCTGCAGGCCGGCCGCTTCTGCAACACCGCCGGCGTGAGCGTCGACCCGAGCGTGTCCGGTTCGATCGGCGAAGCCGACGCGAGCAACAACAGCGCCCAGGACTGGGTGCAGATCGACCCGGTGGCCAACGTCGCCACCACCGCCAAGGACATCACCTCGGGCAGTCCCGGCCGCGCCGGTGTCAACACCACCTACCGCATCACCTACCAGAACCGCGGTCCGTCGATGGCGCGCGGTGTGGTGTTCAACGACACCTTCACCCTGCCGGCCAACGACGCCGGCTTCGTGCTGGTCTCGGCGGTGCGTACCGGCACCGGAAACACCGCCTGCAGCGTGACCCGTCAGGACGGCACGATCAATTCGGCGTCCGCACCCGGCGGCACCTCGTGGTTCAACACCGGCGGCGCGCCGGCCACGCTGCGCCTGACCTGCGCCCCGCTGGACATGGCCAACAATTCCACCCAGACCATGACGGTGGTGATCCGCCCGAACGTCAACAGCGGCAACACCGGCCGACAGTTCACCAACGTCGGCAGCTTCCATTTCGATCTCAACAACGACGGCACCGAAGATCCGGCCAGCGGCACGCTCGGCAACGGGGTCAGCTACAACTACAACAGCACCACCAGCGACGACACCCGCAACGCGGTGCTCGACTTCACCGCCGGTGAAGTGGACCTGATCGTCAACAAGATCGACCAGAACTTCGTCGGTGCGGTGGATCCACTGGGCTTCGATTCGCGCCCGGGGCAGGAAACCAACAACTACATCCTCTATCAGGTGAGCGTGCGCAACGACGGCCCGTCGCTGTCCACCCGCACCCTGATCGAAGACACCATTACCCCGGCAGCCGGCGCCGACGTACGCTTCGTCGGCAGCCGCACCGGCACCAACACCACGCCGCAGGGCGTGCTGGAAGCGCCCGGCGACCGCTGCACCGTGGCCCCGGGCAGCAGCAACCCGACCACGGCGCCGCAGACCCTGTCGTGCACCATGCCGAGCATCGGCGTGTCCACCACCGAACAGGGTGTGATCGCAGCGGGCCAGACCAGCTACCTGTACCTGGTCTATCAATACCTGGCCTCGCCCCCGGCGACCGGCGCCACCCTGCTGAACTCGGTGACGGCGCGTTCGGCCGAAACCGAGCGCGACAGCAGCAACAACACGGCGGTGCAGGAAACCAGCATCCGTACCCGCGCCGACCTGGCCATGACCAAGACCAGCGTGGTGGCTGCGCCGAACGCCGACCCGACCCAGCCGCTGCCGCCCGCAGCCGCCAGCATCAGCCTGCGCCAGCCGTTCTGGTACGTGCTGGACGTGGTCAACAACGGCCCGGGCCACAGCCTGTCGCGCGACCGCAGCGGCAACAGCCCGCAGCGCGGCGACGGCGTGGTGGTCACCGACACCCTGCCGGCGCAGCTGGAAGTGATCGGCGGCGCCGAGGCCGTCACCTGGCAGAAGGTCGGCAACACCGCCGACGCCGGCGTGGTCAGCAATGGCATGGGCAACTGCACCCTGGCCGGCCGCGCACTGACCTGCCGCATGGGCGACCTCGCGCTGGACGGCCGCACCCGCGTGCTGGTGCCGGCGCGCTGGACCTCGCTGCCGCCCAGCGGCGCCGGCAGCAACACCGCGCGCGCCGCCAGCGACCAGGTCGACCCGAACCCCGGCAATGACGAGAGCACCAGCACCCACACCGTGGTGCGCTCCTCGCTGGCGGGCGTGGTGTTCCAGGACCGCGACCGCAGCGGCACCAATGGCGGTACGCAGCAGGCCGGCGAGCAGGCGATCCCGGGCGTGGAAGTGCGCCTGTCCGGGCAGGATGCCTATGGCAACGCGGTGACGCAGACCACCACCACCGACACGAACGGTGCGTACCGCTTCGACAACCTGGCCCCGGCCGGTGCGAGCGGCTACACCGTGACCCAGGTGCAGCCGACCACGTACGTCAACGGCCCGGTCGCACCGCCAGCCAGCGGCGCACTGGCCCCGTCGGCCGGTGGCACGTTTGCCGTGGTCGACCCGGTCCTCAGTGCCAATTCGCTGTACACCGGCATCGCGCTGGGCGCGGGCGTGGACGCGGTGCGCTACAACTTCCCGGAAGTGCGGCGCGTGGCGCTGTCCGGCTTCGTGTACGTGGACAGCAACTACAGCAACACCCGCAACAGCGGTGACGCGCCGATCGCCAATGCCACGGTGGAACTGCTGGATGCCGCAGGCGTGGTGCTGGCGACCGCCACCACCGGCAGCGACGGCGGCTACAGCTTCGCAGCGCTGGACCCGCTGACCGCATACACCCTGCGCGAGGTGCTGCCGACCGGCAGCTACCGCAACCGCCCGAGCGCGATCAACCCGGGCCAGGTGGGCGGCGCGGCCTGCGTGGGCTGCACGGTCGCCACCGGTGCCTCGGGCGATGCCGCCACCACCGACCGGATCAGCAACATCGACCTGTCGCGCGGCGACGACGGCACCGCCTTCAACTTCGGCGAGGACGCGATCACCGCGATCTCCGGCCACGTGTACCTGGACCGCAATGGCAACGGCGATTTCGATGCCGGCGATGCGGGGACCCGCAACTCGCAGCCCAACGGCGGCCTGCAGGGCGTGACCGTCACCCTCACCGGAGCCGGCGCCGATGGCGTGTTCGGCAACGGCGACGACCTTGCGCCGGTCACCGTGCAGACCGATGCACAGGGCCGGTACGAATTCGATGCACTGGTGGTCGGGCAGAACTACCGCATCAGCGAGACCCAGCCGCAGGGCTATGCCAACGCGGCCGAGAACGCGTCGAACAGCATCACGGTCAACGCGCTGGCGCTGACCGGCTCCACCGGCAATGACTTCGGCGAGACGCTGGGTGCGCTCAGCGGTTCGGTCTATGAAGACTTCTCCAACGTCGCGGCCAACAACAACAACGGCCGCCGGGACGCGGGCGAGAATGCCATCGCCAACGTCACCGTAACGCTGGCCGGCACCGACGTACTCGGCAACCCGGTCTCGCTGACCACCACTACCGACGGCAGCGGTGCCTACCGCTTCGCCGACCTGCTGCCGCCCCAGGCGGGCAGCAGCTACACGCTGACCGAAACCCAGCCGGCCGGTTACCTGGACGGCAAGCACACGGTGGGCAATGCCGCCACCCCGGGCACCACTGCGGTGGCCAACGTGATCTCGGGCATCGTCATCAACGCCGGCCAGGACGCCACCGACTACCTGTTCGGCGAGCTGGCCAATGCGCCGATCAGCGGCACTGTGTACCTGGACCGCAACGATGACGGCGACAACAACGCCGGTGACATCGGCATTCCGGGCGCGCAGGTCGTGATCGTGGGCGCCGGCAACGACGGCATCTTCGGCACCCCGGACGACACCACGGTGACCCTGGTTACCAACAGCGACGGCCAGTACACCTACCCGGGCGCCGTGGCGGGGCAGGACTACCGCATCACTGAAACCCAGCCGACCGGGCTGGGCGAAGGCCGCGAACAGCCGGGCAACGTCATCACCATCAGCAACCTGCCGGCGGCTGGCGCCAGCGGCAACGACTTCGGCGAACTGGCCGGTTCGCTGTCGGGAACGGTGTTCCTGGACCGCAACAACAACGGCGTGCAGGAGGCGGGCGAACCCGGCCTGCCCGGCGTGCAGCTGCAGCTTCCCGCCGGCAGCGTGGATGCGCTGGGCAATGCGGTGACCACCGCACTGACCGACGCCGACGGCCGCTACAGCTTCGAACACCTGCTGGCCGGCACCTACACGGTGACCGAGCAGGCCGCGCAGCCGCTGTTCAACGGCACGGCAACCATCAACGGCATCACCCACGCTGGCACCGTCGACGGTGCTGCGGCGGGCGTGGCGTCGACCGTGGCCACCGTGCCCAGTGCGATCAGCGCGATCGTGCTGCCGGCCGGCAAGCACGCGGTACAGCAGGACTTCGCCGAAATCCTGCCGGTGTCGATCGCCGGCACGGTGTTCTTCGACGTGGACAACGACGGCGTGCGCAACGGTGCTGCCGAGACCGGCATCGAGCATGTGACCCTCGAGCTGACCGGCACCGACGACACCGGCGCCAGCGTCAGCCTGAGCGTGCAGACCGACGCCGATGGCCGTTTCGCCTTCGACACGCTGCGCCCGGGCACCTACACCGTGACCGAGCCTCAGCAGCCGGCCGGTACCAGCAACGGCATCACCACCGCCGGCACCGTCGGGGGGGTCAGCCGTGGCACCGCCACGCCGATCACCAGCGTGCCCAGCCGGATCAGCAGCATCGACCTGACCACCCCGGGCAGCGCCTCGGTGGACAACCTGTTCGGTGAGATTCCGCTCAACAGCGGCATCAGCGGCAAGGTCTGGACCGACCGCAACAACGACGGGGTGGTCGATCCGGGTGAAACCGGCCTGGCCAATGTGCGCGTCACCCTGGCCGGCACCGACCTGGCCGGCAATGCGATCAGCCGCGACACCGTGACCGACGCCGACGGCAGCTACAGCTTTGCCGAGCTGCCGCCGGGCACCTATGTGGTGACCGAGCCGGAGCAGCCGACCGGCACCCGTGACGGCCGCACCGTGGCCGGCAGCACCGGTGGCAGCGTGACCGCGCCGGGCACCGCGCCCTCGCAGATCAGCGCGGTGGTGCTGGGCGTCAACCAGCAGTCGATCAACAACAACTTCGGTGAGATTCCGACCGCCAGCATTGCCGGCCGCGTCTACAACGACAGCAATGACAACGGCGTGGTCGACAGCGGCGAAGGCGGCATTGCCGGCGTCAGCGTAGTGCTCACCGGCACCGATGACCTCGGTCAGCCGGTCAACGCCACCCTGACCACCGATGCTGAAGGCCGCTACCGCTTCGAAGGCCTGCGTCCGGGCACCTACACGGTGACCGAGCCGACCCAGCCGCCGCAGACGCTCAACGGCATCACCAGCGCGGGCACCGTGAGCGGTGCCAGTGTCGGCGTGGTCACCGACCGCAGCAGCGTGCCCTCGGCGATCAGCCAGATCGTGCTGCCGCTGGGCGTGGACGCGCTGGAGTACGACTTCGGTGAGATCGGCGACTCGCCCGACCTGATGGTCAGCAAGGCCTCGACCAGCACCCGCTTCACGGTCAACAACGTGGCCGGCTACACCATCCAGGTGCGCAACGCCGGGCAGCAGCCGAGCCGCGGCGAGTACGTGGTGCACGACCGCCTGCCGACCGGGCTGAGCCTGGACGGCACGCCGGTGGGTACCGGCTGGACCTGCACCGGCGACGCCGGCGCCACCCGCTTCAGCTGCAGCAGCCAGCGCGTGCTGGCGGCCGGTGCGATCTCGCCCGACACCATTGCGGTGCAGGTGCGCGTCAGCGCCGCAGCGGCCGAGGCCGGCACGGTGAACAACGCAGTGCTGGTGGAAGGCGGCGGCGAGAACCCGTTCCGCGCCCCGACGCCGGCCGAGCGTGCCGCGTTCGACGGCGAGGTCGGCGACCTGCCAGCGTGCGTGGACGGCATCATCCACAACGCCTGCCGCGTGCCCAACAGCGTGCAGCTGGCCGCGTCGGTCGGCGGCACGGTGTGGTTCGACATCGGCAGCGACGACCAGCTGCTCGACGGCGGCGACCGTCGCCTGTCGGCCTGGACCGTCGAGCTGGTCGACCCGGCCAACGGCCAGGTGGTGAAGAGCACCACCAGCGCCGCCGACGGCAGCTACCGCTTCGGTGACGTGGTGCCCGGCGTGAAGTGGAACATCCGCTTCCGCGACCCACGTTCGACCGTGCTGTGGCCGTTCCCGGTCACCCGCGAAACCGCCGCTGGCGTGCAGGAACCCTGCGATGCCGAGGCCGCCATCGCGCGCGGTGGGGTCAGTGCCTGCGTCACCACCGACAACGCCACCAGCCAGCTGGAGGTGGTGTTGCGCGCCGGCCAGCACCTGCCGCAGCAGAGCCTGCCGGTGGACCCGTCGGGCGTGGTGTACGACGCCACCACCCGCGACCCGGTGCCGGGCTCGATCGTGACCCTGGCCCCGGTGGGCCTGTGCAGCGGCTACGACCCGCGTACCGGCGTGCTCAACGCGGCCGGTGGCGGCTACCGCATCGAAGGCAGCAGCATCGCGATGACGGTGGGCAGCGAAGGCTTCTACCAGTTCGCGTTCGGTCCGGGCGCGCCGGCCCGCTGCGAGTTCCAGCTGACGGTGACCCCGCCGGGTGGCTACACCTTCGTGTCGACCATGATCCCGCCGCAGGCCAGCGCGCTGTCGCCGGCCGGTGGGGCAGGCGCCAACCATGTGGTGCAGGCCAATACCCAGGCGCCAACCGGCGCGGTGGGCACGGCGACCGAGTACTACCTGACCCTGTTTGCCGGTTCGGCCACGGCGGCGATCGTGCACAACCACCTGCCGCTGGACACCGCGGTGGCCACCGGCCTGGCGATCACCAAGACCGGCGACCGCCAGACCGCGGAGATCGGCGACACCGTGCAGTACACCATCACCGTGCGCCAGACTGCCGGCAGCGCGCTTGGCGCGTTGAACGTGGTCGACCGCCTGCCGCGTGGCTTCACCTACATCGACGGCACCGCGCGTGCCGACGGACGCGCGCTGGCCGATCCGGCCGGCCGCCCGGGCCCGCTGCTGGGCTTTGCGCTGGGCCCGATCAACGTCGGCGGCCAGATCGTGCTGACCTACCGGGTCCGCGTGGGCGTGGGTGCGCAGCAGGGCGATGGCATCAACCGCGCGCAGGCATTCGGCTGTTCGATCAGCGGCGGTTGCATCGACACCACTGCCATCGCACCGCTGCCCGGTTCGCTGGCCTCCAACCGTGCCGAGTACCGCGTGCGCGTCACCGGTGGCGTGTTCACCGAACAGGCCTGCGTGCTCGGCAAGGTGTTCATGGACTGCAACAACAACCACCTGCAGGACCGCGAAGAGCTCGGCATTCCGGGCGTGCGCCTGTACTTCTCCGACGGCACCTGGGTGATCAGCGATTCGGAAGGCAAGTACAGCTTCTGCGGCCTGCCGCCGCAGAGCCACACCCTGAAGGTGGACGCCAGCACGCTGCCGGTCGGCGCGCGCCTGACCACCAGCAGCAACCGCAACCTGGGCGACGCCGACAGCCTGTTCCTCGACCTGAAGAACGGTGAGCTGCACCGCGCCGACTTCATCGAGGGCAGCTGTGCCAACCCGGTGCTGGAGCAGGTCAAGGCCCGCCGCACCCAGGGCGAGGTGCGCGCACCGGAAACCGAACCGGGCCAGGCGCCGCTGCGCTTTGAAAGCAAACCCGCGCGGGCGCCGCAACAGGCGACCGACACGGCCAACCAGAGACCGATCGTGCAACCCCGAGCCAACCCGCCCGCTGCCGGCACCGCGACGGAGGGCCAGCCATGAGCCGCGCCCCCGTGTTGCACCGGCTGCCCCGCCTGAGCCTGCTCGCCTGTGCGCTGGCCACCCTGCCCGCGATGGCGCAAAGCGTGGGCACGCCGAGCCGGTTCACCCCGGTGCTGGGCGACGCCAGCACGCTGTACCCGCGTAGCCCGGCCAGCGTTGACGCCGCGCCGGTGGCGCTGCGCGCGACGCCGTCCGGCGTGCTGGACCGGATCGTGGTCGAACTGGACCGCGACGGCGTGCCGGCCGACGGCCAGAGCGCGGTGCACGTGCGCGTGCAGCTGCTCGATGCCGCCGGGCTGCCGCTCAGCGGCACCACCTACGCCACCCTTGAAAACAGCGGCGGCCGGATCCGCCTGCCGGGCTCGCGCACCGACGAACTGGGACCGGGCGCGCTGGATGCCGACAAGGTCACCCCGGGCGTGCAGCTGCAGGTGGTGGACGGCGCGGCCGAGTTCGACCTGCTGGCCCCGCACGAGCCGCAGGACCTGCTGCTGCGCGTGACCGCCGGCAGCGAAACGGCGCAGGGCAGCATCGGCTTCGTGCCGGAAATGCGCGAGATGATCGCCACCGGCCTGATCGAAGGCGTGGTCAACTTCCGCCGCAAGGGTAATGGCGGGCTGGTTTCGCCGGTGGAACACCACGACGCGTTCGACCGCGACATCCGCCGCTGGGAGCGTCAGTTCAACAACGGCAAGGCGAATGCCGCTGCCCGCACCGCGTTCTTCGTGAAGGGCCGGATCAAGGGCGACGCGCTGCTGACCGCCGCCTACGATTCGGACAAGGACACCCGCGGCCGCCTGCTGCGCGACATCCAGCCGGAAGAGTTCTATCCGGTGTACGGCGACTCCGCGCTGCGCGGCTTCGACGCGCGTTCGGCCGAGCGCCTGTACGTGCGTATCGACAACAAGCGCAGCTACCTGCTGTACGGCGACTTCCAGACCGGCGACGGCCTGGCGACAGCCACCGGCATCGGCGGCAGCGGCCCGATCCCGCAGCGCAGCCTGGGCACCTACAACCGCACCGCCACCGGGCTGGGCTGGCATTTCGAAAGCGAGCGCGTGCGCAGCAATGTGTTCGCCATCGAGGATTCGCTGCGCCAGGTGATCGAGGAGTTCCGCAGCCAGGGCAGCGGCCCGTATGCGCTGCGCAACAACGCGGTGCTGGAAGGCAGCGAGCGGGTCGAAGTGATCGTGCGCGACCGCAACCAGCCCACCCGCATCGTCTCGGTGCGGCCGCTGGCGCGGCTGGTGGACTACAGCTTCGAGCCGTTCTCCGGCCGCATCCTGCTCAACCAGTTCCTGCCGGCGTTCGACAGCGACCTCAACCCGGTCTCGCTGCGCATCACCTATGAACTGGACCAGGACACCGAGACGTTCTGGGTGGGCGGTGCCGACACGCAGGTCAAGCTGACCCCGCGCATGGAAGTGGGCGCCGCCGTGGTGGACGACCGCAACCCGTATGCGGAATTCCGCATGGGCAGCGCCAATGCCAGCTACCGGTTCGGCGACAACACGCTGCTGGTGGCCGAGTTCGCGCGCACCCGGAGCGAAGTGAACACCAACTCGATCAACCAGATCACCTCGCAGGGCTTGAAGGACATCACCGGCGACGTGGAGGGCGATGCATGGCGGGTGGAGTTCGCACATGCGGCCGGCAAGCTGGACGCGCGCCTGTTCGCGGCGCGCACCGACCCGGCGTTCAACAACCCGGCCGCGCCGCTGTACGGCGGGCGTGGTGAGTACAACGCCCGCGTGGCCTATCAGCTTGGGCCGCGCCTGGAGCTGTACGTGGAAGGCCTGCGCAGCGAGGACCGCAACCCGGACGGCGGCAAGCGCGACGCCGGCGGCGCCGGTGTGCGCATCGGTGCCACCGAACGGCTCACCGTGGACCTGGGCGTGCGCAGCATCCGCGAGACCATCGGCGTGACCTCGCCGTGGTCGTCCGGGGTGCCGTTCGGCAACGCCGGCGGCCTCACCGGCGGCTTCGCCACCGGTGCCGGTGGCGGCGCGCTCGGCTACGGCCAGCAGGCGCTGGACCCGGCCACCGGGCTGATGGTGATCAACGGCAGCAACACCGGCAGCCCGATCACCAGCGACCTGCCGGTGGGCACCGAGCTGGAATCGGACAGCGCCCGCTTCGGCCTGGGCTACCGGCTGAGCGACAGGCTCAGCAGCGGTGCCGAGATCGAACACAGCGTCAGCGGCGAAGACCGCCGGCGCCTGGCCGCCGGCCTGGACTACCAGGTGTTCGAGCGCAGCCGCCTGTACGGCCGCTATGAAAAGCAGACCGGCCTGACCAGCGCCTACGGCATCACCACCACCGACCGCGAGGCCGATGCGCTGGTGTTCGGTATCGACAGCAGTTACCTGCGCGACACCCAGACCTTCAGCGAATATCGGCTGCGCGATGCGATCAGTGGCCGCGACGTGCAGGCGGCCTCGGGTATCCGCAACAACTGGGACATCCGCGAAGGCATGCGCCTGTCCAGCTCGGCCGAACACGTGAAGGTGATCGACGGCAGCACCGGTGACAGCACCGGCCTGGCGCTGGCGCTGGATTACGCAGCCAATCCGCTGTGGCGCGGCGCGATCCGGGCCGAGCACCGCATTTCCGAGGACGTCCCGGACACCGAGACCAACGAAGCGTTCAACACCACGCTGCTGCAGTTCATGCTGGCCCGCAAGCTGAGCCGCGACTGGACCCTGCTGGCCCGCAACTACCTGCTGAGCACGCGTTACGACGCGCGCGGCGATGTGCTGCAGGACCGCTTCCAGCTCGGCGTTGCCTACCGCGACACCGACCGCAACCGGATCAACGCACTGGCGCGCTACGAGTACAAACTCGAGCGCGACGAGAGCGGACTGACCCTGTCCGACGGCAGCACCGTGGATGGCAGCAGCCAGGACGTGCGCACCCGCGCGCATATCGTCTCGACCCATGCCGACTGGCATCCGTCGCGGCCCTGGTGGATCACCGGGCGCGTGGCCGGCAAGTGGCAGCAGGACCAGTTCGCCTACGCCGACGGCGCACGCGTGAACAGCCGCTTCCGCGCCATGCTGTTCTCCGCCCGCGTGGTGTACGACATCACCGAGAACTGGGACGTGGGCGTGCTCGGCTCCACCTTCCGTGGCCAGACCGGTGCGAACCAGTACGCCTACGGCATGGAAGTGGGCCGCCTGCTGCGCCAGAACCTGTGGTTGTCGGCCGGTTACAACTGGACCGGTTTCAGCGGCGACCGCGATCTCAACGGTTACGAGTACACCGAGCAGGGCGTGTTCCTGCGCCTGCGCTTCAAGTTCGACGAAGACCTTTTCCGGCCGGACCCCGTCCGCTACCGCGACCCGGCACGCTGAGGATAATTTGATGAAAAACACCGCCATGACCTTCTACGCCGCACGCCCGTTGCTGGGCGCGGCCCTGTTCACCGTGCTGGCCGGCGCCGCATCGGCGCAGACCGCGCAGCTGCTGCCGCAGCAGCTGCGGATCAGCGACGAAGCCATCCATGCCGACCACGCCACGTATGAGGCCACCCAGGGGCGCATCCAGGCGCTCAACGACGGCGGCCGGCCGATCCGCGACTACCACCTGTCCAAGGCGCAGTGCTGGCTGGACGTGTCGTTCCACGAGTACAGCCGCAACGACCGCAGCGATTTTCCGCAGGCGGCGCTGGGCGAATCGGAGCGGCTGATCGTCGGCATGGAGCAGGGGGCAAGCCCATTGCCGACCGACACCCCGCTGGTGAACAACGCCAAGTACCTCCGCGATGACCTGTGGCAGCGCCTGCGCGTGCTGCACGGCAGCCGGGGCTTCGCCTGTGCCGCGCAGCAGGTGGCGTGTGGCGAGGTGGAGCTGGTGCATGCCGGCAATGAGTTCAACCAGCAGCAGTGGCGCCATTCCAAGCCGTACATCCAGATCGCCGAAGAGCTGGTCAACGACGCCGAAGCGCAGGCGCGCCAGTGCGCGGTGGCACCGACGGTGGCACCGGGCCCGCTGGTGGCCAACGTGCTGTTCGAATTCGACCGCGACGGCTACCGCGACATCCGCACCTACTCGCTGGAAAGCATCGACCGCGCGCTGGCCAGCATCGGCAGTGAGTCGCTGCAGCTGCAGTCGGTGGTGCTGGTCGGGCATGCCGATCGCCTGCAGGGCCGCGGCTTCGACGCGAACCAGGCGCTGTCCGAGCGGCGTGCGAAGACGGTGCGCGAGCTGTTGATCGGCCGCGGGCTGGACCCGGCGACGATCCGCTACGAGTACCGCGGCGATACCCAGCAGGTGCAGCAGTGCGATGGCGTGAAGCCGCGTGCGGCGCTGCTGGAGTGCCTGCTGCCGAACCGGCGGGTGGAAGTGCGCTTCGAGGTAGCGCGCTGAGCGTGTAGCCATTGATGTGCAGCCACGCAGGGCGTGGCTCTACCGCGGCGGGGCTGCGTTGGGCGCGGTCCACCGGGGGGGGCGCAGGTAGAGCCACGCCCTGCGTGGCTGCGCGTCAGGGCGACCAGCGAATCGGGTGGCTGCCGCTCAGGCTGATCCACCCGGCCGCCATCGCAGCTTCCGGATTCCCCAGCACCGCATGCAGATGCGGTGCCTCGCTGCTGTGTTCGCCCCACACGCCGGCCCACGCATTGCGCCCGCTCTGGCGCGCACCCTGCAACGCACGATCGGCCGCACGAAGACTGTCTTCCACCACCGCCGGCGCATCCGCGAACAACGGCAGCGGCGCTACGCCCACGCTGGCAGTGAGTGTCAGGTGCTGCTGCGGCCCGGCTTCCACCACCAGCCGTTCGATCGCCAGCCGCAGGTGGCTGGCCAGTGCCTGCGCCGCTTCGGCAGTCGTGTCGTGGCGGGCCACCAGGAACGCCGCGCCGCCCCAGCGTGCCAGCAGGTCGTGGCGGTCGCAGGCGGCCTGCAGGCACTGCGCCACGCTGTGCAACACGCGGTCGCCGGCGGCCTGGCCGTAGCGGTCGTTGAGCGCCTTGAAGTCATCCAGTTCCACCAGCAGCAGCGCGCTGCGGTGGTGGCCGTCGCTGCGCGCGCTGCGTTCCTCCAGCCGGCGCTCGGCCTCACGCCGGTTGAGCAGGCCGGTGACCGCGTCGGTGCGGCTGAGCAGGGTCAGCTGGCGCCGCTGGCGGCGCAGCCGCAGCACGATCACCGTGGCCAGCGCACCGACCACGACCAGCGCGATCACCGCGCTGTTGCGGATCACCCGCACGCGGCCCAGGTCCTGCTCGGCATTGACCTGTGCGGGATCGATGCTGCGTTCGGCCGAGGCCTGCAGCCGCGCCAGCTGGCCCAGGGTCTCGCCCTGGTTGCGCGCCTTGTCCAGCGCACGGCCCTGGCGCGTGAGTTCGAGCGCCTGGTCGCGGTGGCCGAGGAGGGTGTGCAGGTCGCCGAGCAGGTCCAGCCCGTTGCGGATCTCTTCGGTGAAGTGGCCGCCCACCGCCAGTCGCTGCGCCTGTTCGGCCAGCGGCAGTGCCGCGGCGGTGTTGCCCCGGTCTACGGCCACCCGGGCCAGGCGCTGCAGGGTCACCACCTGGCCCTGCGGATCCTGCGCGGCCTGCCAGGCCAGTACCCGGCGCAGGCCGGCTTCGGCCACATCCAGCTGCCCGGCAACGCGCTGGATCTCGGCGCGGTGGCTGGCGATGCGGTTGAGGAACAGTTCCTGCCCGGCCAACCGGGTGCCGATCGCTTCGGCGCGCTTGAACGCGGCCGCCGCCTGCGCGTGGCGTTGCAGGTTCAGCAGCGCATAGCCGTAGTTGTAGTACAGGATCAGGTCGCCGGCATTGGGCGGGCGGTGCAGGTGCTCGCTGAGCACGGTGGCCTTGTGCAGGTAGGTGAGCGCGCCTTCGGCGTCGCCCATCGCATCGCCGCGGATCATCGCGATCTGCATCAGCGCACTGATCTGGCCCTGCGCGTCGCGTTCGCGGACCGCCTCGTCCAGCAGGGTGGCGGTCAGGCTCAGCGCCCGGGCGCGTTCGCCGCCCCACAGCAGCAGGTGCGCGGCGATGGTGCGCGCGCGCTGGCGGTCGGCGGGGGTGGCGTCGGCGCGTGCGGCCGCAGCCAGCAGGCGGTCGGGCAGCTCGGTGGTCTGTTCCAGCTGGCCCAGCGCCCGCGCGGCGGCGCCCAGGCAGCCCACCGCACCGATCTCCATCGAGGTCGACAACGCCGGCCCGGCCAGCAACCGGCGCGCCAGCTGCAGCGCGGCCTGCGGTTCGCTGGTGAGCAGCGCGTTGCACTGCTCGACCTGGGCCATCCGCGGCGCCCCGTCGAGCGGGCGTTGCGCCAGCGCAGGCAACGCGATCAGCGACAGCAGTATGGCAAGCGCACGCAGGGTGCGCCGGACAGGCAACAGCTTGGGCATGGCAACAACGACTTCCCCGGTCGAATGCAGACGCGCTGCTAATATACCGGGGTTGCCGCCGCGTGCCGGCGCCGCCCGCCGACCCCCCCCGCATGCCCGAGCCGACGCCCCGCACCCGCGCCGACAGCACCGACCGCCCGCACGGGCTGGGCCGGCGCACCGACGCCATGCTGCGCAGCCTGCTGCTGCTGGTGGCGCTGTACCACCCGCTGCTGGCGGCGTGGATCGCGCTGCGGCTGGGCAGCGGCCTGGACCTGATGGTGCCGTCGATGGCGGCCGCGCATACCCTGCTCTGCGTGCTGTGCCTGCTCGAACACCGCAACGGGCGCAGCCTGCATGCCGCCGCGACCTTCCTGGTCGGCGAAGCGCTGCTGCTGGTGCTGGCCTATGGCTACTGGGGCCTGGCCGCGCAGTTGCGGGTGCAGATGGTGCAGCTGGTACCGGTACTGCTGGTCGCCGCGGTGCTGGGCCGGCGGCCGCTGGCCTGGGCCACCGCCTGGCTGTGCGCGCTGATGACGCTGGGCGGGTGGATCGACGCGGCCGGCGCGCTGTTCCGCCCGGACCGGGTGCTGCAGGCGGCCACCGACCTGGCCGTGTCCGCGTTCGGCGCGGTGATGACCGCCTGGCTGCTCCACCACAGCGTGACCGGCCTGCGCGAAAGCCTGCACGAGGCCCGCCAGCGCAGCCAGGAGCTGGCCCGCAAGCGCGATGAGCTGCAGGTGGAGATGCAGGCGCGCGAGCGCTCGCGCGACCAGCTGGTGCACGCGATGAAGATGGACAACGTCGGGCGCCTGGCCAGCGGCATCGCGCACGACTTCAACCACCTGCTGGCGCTGGTGCTGGGCTATGTGGCCAAGGCCCGGCGCAGCGAAGGCGCGGCCCTGCAGGACGCGCTGCAGGGCGCCGATTCGGCGACCCGGCGGGCCAGCGCGGTCAGCCGCCGGCTGCTCGACTTCAGCCGGCTCGAACCCGGCCGCCCGCAGCTGCTGGACGCGGCGGCCACGCTCACCGCGATGGCGCCGGTGGTGCAGCAAGTGTTCGACGAGCGCGTGCACTGCGAAGTGGACACCGGCGGTGTGCAGCGGCTGATCCATTTCGACCCGGCCCAGCTGGAGTCGATCCTGCTCAGTCTGGCGGTCAACGCCAACCAGGCGATGCCCGACGGCGGCCGCTTCAGCCTGCGCCTGCAACCGCCGCAGCCCGACGGCGCGCTGGTGCTGCAGCTGCAGGACACCGGCCAGGGCATGAGCGAAAGCGTGCGCGCGCGCTGCCTGGAACCGTTCTTCACCACCAAGCCGGTCGGGCAGGGCACCGGCCTGGGCCTGTCGGTCACTGCCAGCCTGGTGGCCGCCGCCGGCGGCTCGGTGCAGGTGCACAGCCGCCCCGGCGCCGGCACCCGGATCGAGCTGCACCTGCCCTCGCGCCCGTTGGCGCCGCTGGCCGCCTCGGCATGACCGCAGGCGGCCCGATCCAGCGGCTACACTGCCGCATGCGCTTGGGGAAACGTGCCCGTGGTTTCTAGCTGGATCCTGCTGCTGGTGTCGGTGGCCTATGCCGCGCTGCTGTTCGGCGTGGCCTGGTGGGGCGACCGGCGCCCGATGTACCCCGACCGCCCGTGGCTGCGCCCGGTGGTCTACAGCCTGGCGCTGGCGGTGTACTGCTCGTCGTGGACCTTCTACGGCGCGGTCGGCACGGCGGTGCGCAACGGCATCGGCTACCTGCCGATCTACCTGGGGCCGCTGCTGCTGCTGCTGTTCGGCTGGCGCATCATCGAGCGGCTGGCGCTGATCGCGCGCAGCCAGAACGTGGTCTCCATCGCCGACTTCATTTCCTCGCGCTTCGGCCGCTCGCGGCGGTTGGCCGCGTTGGTTGCGGTGATCGCGCTGATCGGCATCATTCCGTACCTGGCGCTGCAGTACAAAGCGGTGGCGATGAGCCTGCAGGTGCTGACCGGCAATGTCGGGCCAACCGGCTACTTCAGCGACCCGGCACTGTACGTGGCGCTGCTGATGGCGCTGTTCGCCACCCTGTTCGGCACCCGCCAGGTGGATGCCACCGAGCACCACCACGGCATGATGCTGGCGATCGCGCTGGAGTCGATGATCAAGCTGATCGCGATGGTGGCGCTGGGCCTGTTCGCCTACCTGTGGCTGGCCGACCGCGGCGAAACCGTGGTGCGCAGCGCGCACACACTGTTCACCGGGCTGCCGCCGGTGGGCTTCATTTCGCAGACCCTGCTCAGCTTCCTGGCCATCGTCTGCCTGCCGCGCCAGTTCCACGTGGCGGTGGTGGAATGCGGCGACGTGCGCGATGTGCGCCGCGCGCGCTGGATGTTCGGCGGCTACCTGGTGGTGATCTCGGCGATGGTGATTCCGATCGCCACCGCCGGCGTGACGCTGTTCGGCACCGGCGGCAGCATTGCCGACGACAGCATGGTGCTGGCCCTGCCGCTGGCCGAAGGCCGCAAATTCCTGGCCCTGGTCGCGTACGTGGGTGGGTTCTCGGCCGCGACCGGCATGGTCATCGTCGCCTCCATCGCACTGGCCACCATGGTCAGCAACGACCTGGTGATGCCGGTGCTGCTGCGTCGCAGTGGCGACCACCAGGAAGCGGCGGACATGGCGTCGCGGGTGCTGTGGATCCGCCGCCTGGCGATCCTGCTGCTGGCGATGGCGGCCTACAGCTACTACCGCGGCAGCAGCAACGACAGCACGTTGGCCTCGTACGGGCTGATGGCGTTCGCGGCGGTGGCGCAGTTCGCGCCCGGATTGATCGGCGGCCTGTACTGGCGCGGTGCCAGCCGCCGCGGCGTGGAAGCCGGCATCCTGCTCGGCTTCGGCACCTGGATCTATACGCTGCTGCTGCCCGCATTGACCCATGCCGGCTGGACCGACGGCAGCTGGCTGCGCGACGGGCCGTTCGGCATCAGCTGGCTGCAGCCGCAGGGCCTGTTCGGCATGACCGGCTGGGACCCGCTTACCCACGGCACGTTCTGGTCGCTGCTGATCAACGCCGCCGCGATGCTGCTGGTCTCGGTGCGCTGGCGCCCGGGCGTGGACGAGCGCCTGCGTGCCGCGCCGTTCCTGGACCCGTACGCACAGCGCCCGTCGGTGGCCGGCGACTGGCCCGGCCACGTGCACGTGGGCGACCTGCTGGCGCTGGCCGCGCGCGTGGTCGGCGACCGCCATGCGCGGCGCTCGTTCTTCGAACAGGCGCAGTCGCTGGGCCGCGAACTGCAGGCTTCGGCGGCCGCCGACCGCGCCTGGGTGCAGTTCACCGAGCGCCTGCTCGCCGCTTCGATCGGCGCGGCCTCGGCGCGGCTGCTGCTGACCAGCCTGCTGCGCGGCTCGGGCATGGACCTGGGCGAAGTGGTGGCGGTGCTCGACGAAGCCGGGCAGGAACTGCGCTTCAACCGCGAAATCCTCTCCACCACGCTGGAGAACATCAGCGCCGGGGTCAGCGTGGTCGACCCGGACATGCGCCTGACCGCCTGGAACCGCCGCTACCAGCAGATGTTCGGCTACCCCGACGGGATGCTCTACGTGGGCAGGCCGGTGGCCGACCTGATCCGCTACAACGCCGAGCGCGGCGAGCTGGGCGAGGGCGAAATCGACGTGCAGATCAACCGCCGCATCGGCTACATGCGGGCCGGTTCGCCGCACATCTTCGAACGCACCCGCAGCGACGGCCGCGTGATCGAAATGCGCGGCCAGGCGTTGCCCGGTGGCGGTTACGTGACCAGCTACAACGACATCACCGACTACAAGCACGCCGAAAACGCGCTGTTGGAAGCGAACGAAACGCTGGAGCAGCGCGTGGCCGAGCGCTCGCACGAAGCCGAGGTGGCGCAGCAGTCCAAGACCCGCTTCCTGGCCGCGATCAGCCACGACGTGCTGCAGCCGCTCAATGCCGCGCGGCTGTTCGCCTCCGCACTGCGCGACAGCCACCACAACAATGACGAGCAGCGACATCTCGCCGAGCGCGTGGATGCCTCGCTGCGCGCTGCCGAGGAACTGCTGGACGGGCTGCTGGATGTGTCTCGTCTGGATGCCGGCGGCCTGCACCCGGTGATCGGCGACTTCGACGTGAGCCTGCTGATGCGCGAGCTGGCCGCGCAGTACTCGCCGGTGGCGGCCGGGCGCGGCCTGCGCCTGGACCTGTTCGCGCGCCCGGCGTGGGTGCGCAGCGACCGCCGCCTGTTGCGCCGCGTGCTGCAGAACTTCCTGGCCAATGCGCTGCGCTACACCCGCCAGGGCCGCATCGTGCTGGCGGTGCGCCACCGTGGCGATGAAATCGAACTGCAGGTGTGGGACACCGGCCCGGGTATTCCCGAGCATCACATGCAGCAGATCTTCAACGAGTTCCATCGCTACCAGCAGCCGTTCGACTGGGGCGAACAGGGGTTGGGCCTGGGCCTGTCGATCTGCCAGCGCATCTCGCGCCTGCTCGACCATCGCCTCAATGCACGCAGCCAGGTGGGCAGCGGCAGCATGTTCTCGATCCTGCTGCCGCGCGCGGCGGTGCCCGAGCTGCCGCCGAGCGACGCGCCCGCCGCCGTGCCCGAACACAGCACGCGCACCGACTCGCTGGCCGGCATGCGCGTGCTGTGCGTGGACAACGACCAGGAAATCCTCGACGGCATGCGTGCGCTGCTCGGCCGCTGGCAGGTAGAGGTGATTACCGCCAGCACCGTGGACCAGGCGCTGGAGGAGGTGATGGCGCAGCCGGATGTGATGCTGGTGGACTACCACCTGCACGACCGCCTGGATGGGCTGGACACGCTGGTGGCGCTGCGCGCGCAGGCCGGGCGCGACATTCCCGGCGCGCTGCTTACCGCCGACGGCCGCGACGAGCTCAAGCGCATGGCGCGCGACCGCGGCTACCGCCTGCTGACCAAGCCGATCAAGCCGGCCTCGCTGCGCGCGTACCTGGCGGCGCACTCCACCCTGAAGGGATGAAACCGACAGGCGCGGCGCTGCCGCGCTGTCCTGCTGTCTATGCTGCGCGGCCCACCTTCACGCTGCGGAGCCTTCGTGCCGATTCCCTCATTGCGCTCCATTCTTGCGACGCCGCTGCATTCGCACGGCGCGATCCCGCTGGGGTCCCTCGTGGGCGCTGCGGTCGGCGCGGCCTTCTCGCTGGCCTTTCGCGGCTGCGGCAATGTGGTTCCCGATGCACTCATCGGCGGCTGGATGGGCATCGGCTGGACCAATGTGCAGCGCTTCCTGGACCCGGACAGAACCCTGACGCCGCTGCAGGAGCATGAGCTGGCGCTGGTCGACTACCCGGCTGTCCGCCAGGCGCTGCGCGATCGCGGTACCAGCGTGAACGATCTGGATGCGCTCAAGGTGCTGGCTGGGGAGATCGAAGGCGACGTCAACCGGATGACCCGCCAGTTCGACAGCTACTGCAGCAGCCGTGGCATGCCGCCGAATCCCCTGATGCGCGGCGTCATCCGTCACTTCTACCTGACCCACCTCCGCTACCCCACGATCATGCTGCTCAGCAAGCTCAGTTCCAGCGCCTGCTACCTGGTAGCGGGCAGCCAGGAGCAACGGGGGACGATCGCGGACGGGCTGAACCAGGACCACGTGCCTGCCGGCACCGTACTGCGCCAGCTGCATTGCCCCTACCTGCGCGTGGACCTTGCGAACACCGCGCTGCGCAATGCGCGCGCGTTCTCCACCGAGGAATGCGAGGGGGAAATGCGCGTGCACTCGGTGCATGCGTTGCCCGGTGAAACGCTGGAGACGCTGGAGCCGAGTGCGCTGGTCAGCGTGACCAACCGGCGGCATGCACGGCGCCGGGTTGCGTCAGGGGAAGCGCGCCCACCGGTGCCCGACCTGGTGGCATCGGCCACTGTTCGGGAAAACGTACTCCGCAGCGCGTTGCTGCGCGAGAAACTCGCGGGCGTGGCGCCGGACAGCCGCACCTGGCGCGAATTGAACCGGATCGAAGAGGATCTGGCAGCGAACCGGCCCTGTGGTCACACGGTGCGCTACCAGGGCGTGCTGTATCAAGCCGACGACATTCATTGGGAGGGCAGGCAAAGCCCGGGGCGAAACGCCTGGCGCCTGCTGCACCTGAAGACGCCCCACGGTTACGAGCTTGTCGACATCGTCGATTACCACCGGCCAAGGTCGTAGCGGTTGCCCGCCAGCGGCGGGCACTACAGCGTCGATGCCCCGTAGTGCCGGCCGCTGGCCGGCAAACCCGGTCAACCAACGGCACCACTCAGGTGCTCATACAGGATCGCACTGCCCACGAGGATCAAAATCACGCCACCGGCGATCTCCGCACGCTTGCCGATCATGCTGCCCAGCACGCGGCCCAGCATGATGCCGGTGGTCACCATCACCAGCGTGCACAGGCCGATCACCGCCGCCATCACGCCGATATGCACGTCCAGGAAGGCCAGGCCCACGCCCACCGCCATCGCGTCGATGCTGGTGGCGAAACCGGTCACGGCCAGGTGCCAGAACCCGCGGTGCCTGTCCCCGTCCTCGTCGGCTTCCTCCGCCTCCGGCTTCACGCCGTTGATGATCATGTGCACACCCAGCGCGCCGAGCAGCACGAAGGCGATCCAGTGGTCGAACGCTTCCACGTAGGACGACGCGGCACGGCCCAGCAGCCAGCCGATCACCGGGGTGATCGCCTCGATCACGCCAAAGATCAGGCCCGCGCGCAGGGCATCGGGAAAGCGCGGCTTCCGCATGGCCGCACCTTTGCCGACCGCCGCCGCGAAGGCATCGGTGGACATGGCAAAGCCGATCAGCAACATCGAAATGGGAGACATCGGGGACACGAGCAGGTCGGGCAATGACGGGCAACGGCCCGCGTTCGCGCCCAACCTGTCGTTGCGCACGCGGACCGCTGGTCTCGCCAACCATGATGGCTGCCCGCACCACGGCGCACTGGCCGAGTATGTTGATGCGGGCGTTTCCCTTCAGCGGGAAACCGGCTACTCCCCAAAGGGACGCGTAGCTTATCACCGCGAACGCGGATTACCCCGGAATGGGCGAATTGCGCAGGGGATGCTGGGATATATAGCTTGGGCTATAACGCAAGGCGTTATAGCCCAAGCGGGTAGTGCCGGGCCCTGCCCGGCAACCTCAATCAATCTTCTTCCGGCGGCAACACCAACGGCTCATCATCCAGCGTCAGCTTCCCCGCCATCAGCACCGCCTGGGTGCGGTTGGTCACCCCCAGCTTGCGCAGGATCGCGGTCACATGCGCCTTGATCGTCGCCTCGGACACATTGAGGTCGTACGCAATCTGCTTGTTCAAGCGCCCCGCGCCCAGCATCTGCAGCACCCGGAACTGCTGCGGGGTGAGCTCGCGCAAGCGCTGCCCGACCTCACGCTCCTCACGCCCGGTCTGCGGCACGTTGTGCGCCTCCGGCGGGGCCCAGGTCTCGCCGTCCAGGATCGCACCCAGCGCATGGCCGATCGTGTCCGAGTCGGCCGACTTGGGAATGAAGCCGAACGCACCGTGGTCCAGCGCCCGCCGCATCACCGTCGGCTCCTCGCGCGCGGACACCACCACCACCGGCAACTGCGGATGCAGCGCCCGCATGTGCACCAGCGCGTTGAAGCCCTGCGCGCCGGGCATGTTGAGGTCCATCAGCACCAGGTCGGCGTCGGCATGCTGTTCGGCCAGCTGGTACAGCGCTTCCACGCTGTCGGCTTCGAACAGCTGCACGCCCGGCATCACCCGCTGCACCGCACCGCGCAGGGCTTCGCGGAACAGCGGGTGGTCGTCGGCGATCAGCAGGGTAGGCATGGGGGATGCGAACTCCAACTACTTGACCTTGCGTTCTTCAACCAGCGAGGCGACCACGGACGGATCGGCAAGGGTCGAGGTATCGCCCAGCTGGTCCGGCGCGTTCTCGGCGATCTTGCGCAGGATGCGGCGCATGATCTTGCCCGAGCGCGTCTTGGGCAGGCCCGGCGCCCACTGCAGGTGGTCGGGCGAGGCGATCGGACCGATCTCCTGGCGCACCCACGCAATCAGCTCCTTCTGCAGCTCGTCGCTCGGCGTCTCTTCGGCCACCAGGGTCACGTAGCCGTAGATGCCCTGGCCCTTGATGTCGTGCGGGAAGCCGACCACGGCCGCCTCGGCGACCTTCGGGTGTGAGACCAGCGCGCTTTCCACCTCGGCGGTGCCGATGCGGTGGCCGGAGACGTTGATCACATCGTCGACGCGGCCGGTGATCCAGTAATAGCCATCTTCATCGCGACGGCAGCCGTCACCGGTGAAGTACGCGCCCGGGTAGGTGCGGAAGTAGGTGTCGATGAAACGCTGGTGGTCGCCGTAGACGGTGCGCATCTGGCCCGGCCACGAGTCGCGGATGATCAGGTTGCCTTCGGTGGCGCCGTCCTTGATCTCGCCGTCGGCATTGACCAGCGCCGGCTGCACGCCGAAGAAGGGCAGGGTGGCCGAACCGGGCTTGAGGTCGGTGGCGCCGGGCAGCGGCGAAATCAGGATGCCGCCGGTTTCGGTCTGCCACCAGGTGTCCACGATCGGGCAGCGGCCATCGCCAACCACGTCGTAGTACCAGCGCCAGGCTTCCGGATTGATCGGCTCGCCGACGCTGCCGAGCAGGCGCAGCGAGGCACGCGAGGTGCGCTTCACCGGCGCGTCGCCTTCGCGCATCAACGCGCGGATCGCGGTCGGTGCGGTGTAGAAGATGCTGACCTGGTGCTTGTCGATCACCTGCCAGAAGCGCGAGGTGTCCGGGTAGTTCGGCACGCCTTCGAACATCAGCGAGGTGGCACCGTTGGCCAGCGGCCCGTACACGATGTAGCTGTGCCCGGTGACCCAGCCGACGTCGGCGGTGCACCAGTAAATGTCGTCCTCGCGCAGGTCGAACACCGCTTCATGGGTGTAGGCCGCATACAGCAGGTAACCGCCGGTGGTGTGCAGCACGCCCTTGGGCTTGCCGGTCGAGCCGGAGGTGTACAGGATGAACAGCGGGTCTTCGGCGTTCATGCGCTCGGGTTCGCACTGCGCCGGCTGCGGGTCCACCACGTCGTGGAACCAGCGGTCGCGCGGGGCCTGCATGTCCACCGCGCCGCCGGTGTGGCGCACCACCAGCACGGTTTCCACCGTGGTGGTGCCGGGCAGCTTCAGTGCGGCGTCCACATTGGCCTTCAGCGGAATTTTCCGGCCGCCGCGCAGGCCTTCGTCGGCGGTGATGATCAGCTTGCTGCCGCAGTCGATCACGCGGTCGGCAATCGAGTTCGGGGCGAAACCGCCGAACACCACCGAGTGGATCGCGCCGATCCGTGCGCAGGCCAGCATGGCCACTGCAGCGTCGACGATCATCGGCAGGTAGATGGTGACCCGGTCGCCCTTCTTGACGCCCAGCGCGCGCAGCGCGTTGCCGAGGCGGCAGGTGCGCTCGTACAGCTCGCGGTAGGTCACGCCCTGCGCCGGTGCGTCCGGGCTGTCCGGCTCGAACAGCAGCGCCACCTTGTCGCCGCGCTTGTCCAGCTGGCGGTCCAGGCAGTTGACGCTGGCGTTGAGTTCGCCGTCTTCGAACCACTTGATCCGAAAATCGTCGAGCTGGTAGCTGACGTTGCGGATCGTGGAAGGCGTCTTGAACCAGTCCAGCCGCTCGGCGGCCTTGCCCCAGAACGCGTCGGGGTTCTCCACCGAGTCGCGGTAGAGCTGCTGGTAAGTGTTCTTGTCAATGCGCGCCTTGGCGGCAACGTCCGCGTTGACGGGGTAAAGATCGGCCATGGCACCCTCACTTGCACTAGGACTGGGTTGTGCGATCGCAGCATAACCCGCGATTGTTCCCTCCCAGTTTGCCGCATCCACTGCCCGACGCGGTATCGCCGCGGTTAGACCTTGGTCGTACCGACCCCGGGGTTCGACCAATTGCCAATAGCCGGGGTGCGTCAGCCGGCCGCACGCTCGGCTCGACCGTGACCCCACACGCGGCGATCACCTTGCCACCCGGGAGAGAGGGCAACATGAGCACCCGTATGTTGAAGACCATGCGCAAGCCGCTGGCGACCTGTTTGCTGGTCGCGCTGGTGGCCCCTGGCATGGCGTTTGCCGAGACCGCCAAAGAGAAGCAGCTGGAAGCACGCGTTGCCGAACTGGAACGCCAGGTGCAGCTGCTGCTGTCCACCACCCAGCAGCAACAGGGCCAGATCAGCCAGGCCCAGACCGACGTCACGGCAGTGAAGGCCGTGCAGGCACAGCAGCCCGCCGTGGCCGCCGTGCCGGCCGGCAAGCAGCCGATCCAGGTCACCACCATCACCCCGGGCGCCGCGCCGGGCACCACGGTCAAGATCGGCGGCTTCATCAAGGCAGACTTCCTGCTCACCCAGACCGGCGACGGCCAGCTCGCCGACGACGCCACCGGTCGTGCGCTGTACCTGCCGGGCCAGACCCCGGTGGCCGGTGCCGGCGGCAGCGGAGAGAAGTCGGACGTGGACTTCAACGCCCACGCCAAGTTCTCGCGCTTCAACCTGGGCATCGACAACGTCTCGGACAAGGGCAACAAATCCGGTGCGTTCTTCGAAATGGACTTCTTCGGCAACTCGCTGGGCAACCAGACCGCCACCAATACCTACGGCGTCACCCTGCGCCACGCCTACATGTACTGGAACAACTGGCTGGCCGGCCAGACCTGGTCGAACTTCATGGACGCGGCCTCGCTGCCGGAAGCGGCCGACTTCGTCGGTCCCACCGACGGCGTGCTGTTCGTCCGCCAGACCCAAGTGCGCTACACCCAGGGCGGCTTCAGCGTCGCGCTGGAAAATCCGGAAACCACCGTGCTCACCGGTACCCGCAACCCGGTCACCGGGGCGTGGACCAATGCCGCGAGCAACAGCGACCGCGGCTCCCTGCCGGACCTGACCCTGCGTTACGGCTGGAAGGGCGACTGGGGCACCTTCGGCGTCGGCGGCATCGTGCGTCAGCTGAAGGTGGACAACCAGGCCACCGGCGCCGACGCCGACAAGATCGGCGGCGGCCTGACCCTGGGCGGCAAGTGGGTGATGGCAGACAGCGACACGCTGCATTACCAGATCAGCGGCGGCGAAGGCATTGCCCGCTACGTGGGCCTGGGCGTCACCGCCGACACGGCCTACGACGTGGCCCGCGACGAACTCAACCCGACCGGGGTGCTGGCCGGCTATGTCGGCTGGCGCCACGCCTTCACCCCGAAGCTGCGCACCAACCTGATCTACGCGCGCAGCGATTACGACAACGACAGCGTGCTCGGCCCCCTGGTCACCAAGAGCGTGCAGAGCATCCGCGGCAACATCTTTTACACACCGATGCCCAAGGTCGATATCGGTGCGGAGTACATGTACGGCGTGCGCGAGATCGAAGACGGTCGCAAGGGCGACATCAACCGCGTGCAGTTCACCACGAAATACAGCTTCTAAATACAACGAACGCCGGTCCACGGGCCGGCGACATCCACGATTGCTTCGGAGGGGAAGCGTCCCATGTCCACCACACCATTGCCTGCAAAGTCAGAGCTCACCAAGGGCCACAAGAAGGTCATCTTCGCGTCCAGCCTGGGTACCGTTTTCGAATGGTATGACTTCTTCCTGTACGGCTCGCTGGCGGCGATCATCGCCAAGCAGTTCTTCAGCGGGGTCAACGAAACCACGGGCATGATCTTCGCCCTGCTGGCCTTCGCCGCCGGCTTCTTCGTACGTCCGTTCGGCGCGGCCTTCTTCGGCAGCCTCGGCGACCGCATCGGCCGCAAGTACACCTTCCTGGTCACGATCCTGATCATGGGCATCTCGACCTTCCTGGTCGGCGTGCTGCCCAACTACGCCTCGATCGGTTTCGCCGCCCCGGTGATCCTGATCGTGCTGCGCCTGGCCCAGGGCCTGGCGATGGGCGGCGAGTACGGTGGCGCGGCCACCTACGTGGCCGAACATGCACCGGAAGACAAGCGCGGCCTGTACACCAGCTTCATCCAGTGCACCGCCACGCTCGGCCTGTTCATGTCGCTGCTGATCATCCTGGCCTGCCGTTACTTCCTGGGCAACGAAGCCTTTGAAGCCTGGGGCTGGCGCATTCCGTTCCTGGTCTCGATCATCCTGCTGGGCATTTCGGTGTGGATCCGCCTGCAGCTGAGCGAATCCCCGCTGTTCCAGCAGATGAAGGCCGAAGGCAAGGGCTCCAAGACCCCGTTCCGCGACAGCCTGAAGGGCGGCAACCTCAAGCTGATGCTGCTGGTGCTGCTCGGTGCCGCGGCCGGCCAGGCCGTGGTGTGGTACGGCGGCCAGTTCTACGCACTGTTCTTCCTGAGCAGCATGCTCAAGGTCGATGCCACCACCTCCTACCTGCTGATCGCCGCGGCGCTGGCCCTGGGCACGCCGTTCTTCATCTTCTTCGGCTGGCTGTCGGACCGCATCGGCCGCAAGAAGATCATCCTGGCCGGCTGTCTGCTGGCGGCGGTGACCTACATCCCGATCTTCAAGGGCCTGACCCACTTCGCCAACCCGGGCATCGAAGAAGCCCGCAGCGGTTCGCCGGCGCTGGTCATCGCCGACCCGAACACCTGCTCGTTCCAGTTCGATCCGGTCGGCCTGCGCAAGTTCACCAGCTCCTGCGACGTGGCCACTGCCGCGCTGACCAAGGCCGGTGTGCCGTATGACGTGCAGCCTGCCGCCGCCGGTTCGCTGGCGATGGTGAGCGTGGGCAACACCCAGGTGACCTCGTTCGAAGCGGCCGGGCTGACCAAGGACGAGCTCAAGGCCAAGGGTGATGCGTTCGGTAGTGAGTTGAAGGGTGCATTGACCGCGGCGGGTTATCCGGCGAAGGCCGACAACGCCCGCATCAACATCGCCGGCACGGTGTTCATGCTGTGGCTGCTGGTGCTGTACGTCACCATGGTCTATGGCCCGATCGCGGCCTACCTGGTCGAGCTGTTCCCGACCCGCATCCGCTACACCTCGATGTCGCTGCCGTACCACATCGGCAACGGCTGGTTCGGTGGCTTCCTGCCGGCGATCTCGTTCGCGCTGGTGGCCGGTACCGGCAACCTGTACTACGGCCTGTGGTACCCGATCATCATCGCGCTGATGACGGTCGTGGTGGGCGGGTTGTTCCTGCGCGAAACCAAGGGTGTGGATATCACCAAGTAAGTTCCATGGGTGATTGATGGACCGAGGGGCCGTGGCGTTTGCCGCGGCCCTTTTTCGTTCGGGTGCCCGTGGGACACGCATGGCGTGTCGCTACGCGGGTGGCGACGATGGTCATCCCGGGCGGCGTAGCGACACGCCATGCGTGTCCTCGCGGTGCCTCCCGAAACCATTGCTATATTCCCCCCATGGACCCCACCCACACCGCCCCCGCTGCGCTCCCGGCCCTTCTCCGCACCCTGCGCCAGGCGTGGCAAAGCAACCGTCCATCCCTCGACCAGCGCCGCAACGATCTCCAGCGCCTCCGCACTACGTTGAAATCGCGCCTGCCCGAAATGGCCGAGGCCATCGCCGCCGACTTCGGGCACCGTTCCACCCACGAATCGCTGATCGCCGACGGCATGACCGTGCTCAACGAGATCGACCACCTGCTCGGCCACCTGCGGGGCTGGATGCGCCCGCGCCGGGTCGGGGTGGGCTGGCGGTTCTGGCCAGCGCACGCGCAGACCCGGCCGGTGCCGCTGGGCGTGGTCGGGGTGATCTCGCCGTGGAACTACCCGGTGAACCTCGCGCTGATTCCGCTCGCCACCGCGATTGCTGCCGGCAACCACGTCATCCTCAAGCCGTCCGAACACACCCCGCGCACCAGCGCGTTCCTGCAGGACCTGCTCGCATCGGTATTTCCGGCCGACCGCGTGGCGGTGGTGCAGGGCGACGGCGAACTCGCCGCTGCGCTGTCCGGCTCACCGCTGGACCATCTGGTATTCACCGGCTCCACCGCCGTGGGCCGCAAGGTCATGGCCGCCGCCGCCCGGCACCTGACTCCGCTCACCCTGGAGCTGGGCGGCAAGTCGCCGGCCATCGTCTGCAGCGACTACCCGCTGGACAAGGCCGCCGCGCGCCTCGCCACCGGCAAGTGGTTCAACGCCGGGCAGACCTGCATCGCGCCGGATTACGTGCTGATCGACGGCCGCCGCCAGCGCGAGCTGGTGCAGCAGCTGCAGACCCGGGTGCGGGAGCGCTACGGCGATTTCAGCGACGCCAGCGACTACACCCGCATCATCCACGAGGGCCAGTACCAGCGCCTGCTCGGCTACCTGGCCCAGGCCCGCGAACGCGGCGTGCCGGTGATCGAACTGGCCACTGTCGACCCCGAGCGCGCGCGCCGCGAACGGCTGATCGTGCCGACCATCGTGCTCGACCCGCCGGCCGACCTGGACCTGATGCAGGAGGAAATCTTCGGCCCGATCCTGCCGGTGTGCGCCTATCCGGACCTGGATGCCGCGCTGGCCGAGGTGCAGGGCCGCGACCGGCCGTTGGCGTTGTATGTCTTCAGTGATGAGCGAGACGTGGTGGAGCGTGTGCTGGGCCAGGTCGTGGCCGGTGGCGTCACCGTCAACGACACCCTGCTGCACTTCGCGATCAACGGCCTGCCGTTCGGCGGGGTGGGTCCCAGCGGCATGGGCGCGTACCACGGGCGGGCCGGGTTCGATGCGATGAGCAAGCAGCTGCCGATCCTGTGGCAAGCACGCTGGGCGGCGAGTGATCTGTTGAAACCGCCGTATTCAAAGATCGCGGGGTTGTTGAAGGCGTTGGTGCGGTAGGGGCGGGTAGAATGCCCCCATGAAAATCGCCTCCTGGAACGTCAACTCCCTCAACGTGCGCCTGCCGCACCTGGAACAATGGCTCACGGCGTTCGCGCCGGACGTGGTCGGAATCCAGGAAACCAAGATGGAGGACCACAAGTTCCCCGACGCGGTGCTGGCCGGGCTCGGCTACCGCAGCGTGTTCGCGGGGCAGAAGACCTACAACGGCGTCGCGCTGCTCTCGCGCGAACCGGCCCAGGACGTGCAGATCGGCATTCCCGGCTTCGAGGACGAGCAGAAGCGCGTCATCGCCGGCACCGTCAACGGCGTGCGCATCATCAACCTGTACGTGGTCAACGGCCAGGACGTGGGCACCGACAAGTATGAGTACAAGCTTCGCTGGCTCGAAGCGGTGCATGCCTGGGTCGCCGCCGAACTGGCGAAGTACCCCGAACTGGTGGTGATGGGCGACTTCAACATCGCCCCGGAAGGGCGCGACACCCACGACCCGCTGGTCTGGAACGAGAACCACATCCTCACTTCCACCGCCGAACGCGGCGCGCTCAACAAGCTGCTGCAGCTGGGCCTGCACGACGCGTTCCGCCTGCACAGCGAAGAACAAGGCGTGTTCAGCTGGTGGGACTACCGCGCCGCCGGTTTCCGCCGCAACCTGGGCCTGCGCATCGACCTGACCCTGGTCTCCGACGCGCTCAAGGCACGCGCACTGGCCTCGGGTATCGATCGCGAACCGCGCACCTGGGACCGGCCGAGCGACCATGCCCCGGCGTGGGTGCAGCTGGGCTGAAAAAGAAAAGGCCCGGCGGGTGCCGGGCCTTTCCCTTGTCCACCGGCGTTGTTTACCGGATGCGCTTGCGCGTAAACAGGTTCACGATGGCCAGCAGGATCACCGCGCCGATCAGCGAGTACAGGAACGACCACAGCGAAATGCCGTCGTTGATGTTGCCGCCGAACAGGAACCCTGCAATCAACGCACCCACGATGCCGACCACGATGTTCAGGATGATGCCCTGCTGCGCGTCGCGACGCATGATGATGCTGGCCAGCCAGCCCACGATGCCACCGACGATCAACCAGATGATGATGCCCATGTTGGTGACTCCCTCTGAGTGGATGAAGCGGCGCCAGTTGAAGGCAACCCCCGTGAAGTCCCCGTGCAGTGGGCTTGGCGGGGCCTTGGCATGAGCCTGCCGGCCACCCTGGACGGCCCCTGGCGGTTCGGCCCGGTCACGGTCTGGCGGCTGCCGCACGTGCCCGGCACCCGCGGCGAGCCGCAGGCCCGGGTGCTGCTGGCCGAGCAGCTCGGCGGCGGCCCCGAGACCCTGCCGCTGCAGCGCGACCCGCGCGGCCGCCCCGAGCTGCACGGCCCGCTGGCGCACATGGGCACCGGCTGGAGCCACAGCCACGGCCTGCTGCTGGTCGGGCTGGGCGAGGGCGTGCGGCTGGGGGTGGACCTGGAACCGCTGCGGCCCCGCCCGCGCATGGCCGAGATCATCGAGCGCTTCTTCCACCCTTCCGAAGTGGCCTGGCTGCTCGGCCTGGACGACACCGCCCGCAACCATTGGTTCTTCCGGGTCTGGTGCGCCAAGGAAGCCATCCTCAAGGCGCAGGGCCAGGGCATCTCGTTCGGCCTGCATCGCCTGCACCTGGCCCCGGGACCGGACGGCGCCCTGCACCTGGCCTGGGCCGACCCCGAACTGGGCCCGGCCGCGCGCTGGCACCTGCACGAATGGCAGGCAGCGGATGATTTCCGCGCCGCGCTGGCCTGGCACGCGCTCTGATCGCGCCGAATCCGCGCAGTACGACCGGCGCCACCCTGCGATAATGGGCGCATGACCGAGCACACTCTTCCTTCCAACGTGGCTGCCGAGCTTGAAAAAGGCCTGGCCGCCATGGGCCTGGACGCCGCCCTGGCGCCGCCGCTGCTGACCTACCTGACCCTGCTCAACCGCTGGAACAAGACCTACAACCTGACCGCGATCCGCGATCCGCTGGAGATGGTCACCCGCCACCTGCTCGATTCGCTGGCGATGCAGCCGTACCTGGAGCAGGGCACGCTGGCCGACCTCGGCACCGGCCCGGGGCTGCCGGGCATCCCGCTGGCCATCGCCCGCCCGCAGCTGCAGGTGACCCTGGTCGAAAGCAACGGCAAGAAGGCGCGCTTCATGCGCGAAGCGGTGCGCCAGCTGGGCCTGGGCAACGCCCGCGTAGCCGAGTCGCGCGCCGAAGCGCTGGACGAGCCGGCCGCGTATGACAACCTGACCGCGCGCGCGATGGACACCCTGGCCGGGATCATTGCGGTCGGCGGCCACCTGCTGCGCCCGGGCGGGCGCCTGTTGGCGATGAAGGGCGTGTACCCGCACGACGAGATCGCCCAGCTGCCGGCCGGCTGGCAGGTCGAACAGGTGTTGCCGCTCAAGGTTCCCGGCCTCACCGGCGAGCGTCACCTGGTCGTGGTGGCCGGGCCATGAAGGGGCCCGGCGCGCATCTCACAGTGCATGACACGGCCGCTGACCGCATAATGCCCAGTCCCACTCCCTGCCGATGAGGCTCACCCGCATGGCTCGCATCATCGCCATCGCCAACCAGAAAGGTGGCGTCGGCAAGACCACGACGGCCGTCAATCTGGCCGCCGCCCTGGCTGCTGCACCCAAGCGCGTGCTGCTGGTCGACCTCGATTCCCAGGGCAATGCGACCATGGGCAGCGGCGTGGACAAGCGCGAAGTGGCTGCCTCCACCTGCGACCTGCTGCTCGGCGAGAGCACCGCGGCGGAGATCCGGGTGACCACCCCGGAAGGCTTCGACCTGCTGCCGGGCAACATCGACCTGACCGCCGCCGAGATCCAGCTGATGGACCAGGGCGAGCGCGAACAGCGCCTCAAGCGCGCACTGGCGCCGATCCAGGAGGAGTACGACTTCATCCTGATCGACTGCCCGCCGGCGCTGTCGCTGCTGACCCTCAACGCCCTGGCCGCCGCCGATTCGGTGATCGTGCCGATGCAGTGCGAGTACTACGCGCTGGAAGGCCTGAGCGCGCTGGTGGAAACCATCGACGCGCTGCGCGCCAACCTCAATCCCAGCCTGGAGATCGAGGGCGTGCTGCGCACCATGTTCGACGTGCGCAACAACCTGGCCAATGCCGTGTCGGCTGAACTGACCGAGCATTTCGGCGACCGCGTGTTCCGCACCATCGTGCCGCGCAACGTGCGCCTGGCCGAGGCGCCCAGCCACGGGCAGAGCATTGTCGGCTACGACCGCGCCTCGCGCGGCGGCGTGGCCTACCTCGGCCTGGCCGGCGAAATCATCCGCCGCCACCACCAACGCAACACGGCCGGCAAGGCCATGGAGACCGCCTGATGAGCAGCAAGCCCGCCCCCGGCAAGAAACGCGGCCTCGGCCGTGGCCTCGATGCGCTGCTGGGGCCCAAGGGCGCGGTGACACAGGTGCAGGCGGCGGCGGTGGTCGAACCGCTGCCGGGTGAAGTGCTGCGCAGGCTGCCGGTCCAGCACCTGCAGCCGGGCAAGTACCAGCCGCGTCGCGAGATGGACGAAACCAAGCTCGCCGAGCTGGCCGAGTCGATCAAGGCGCAGGGCGTGATCCAGCCGATCCTGGTCCGCCAGCTCGGCCCGGACAGCTTCGAGATCGTGGCCGGCGAACGCCGCTGGCGCGCCTCGCAGCTGGCCGGCCTGGACGAAGTGCCGGTGGTGGTGCGCGAGCTGGAAGACCGCACCGTCATCGCGATGGCGCTGATCGAGAACATCCAGCGCGAAGACCTCAACCCGCTGGAAGAAGCCGAAGCGCTGCAGCGGCTGATCAGCGAATTCGCGCTGACCCATGCCGAAGCCGCCCAGGCCGTCGGCCGCTCGCGCGCTTCGGTGTCGAACCTGCTGCGCCTGCTGGAGCTACCGGTAGCGATCCGCCTGCTGCTGGAAACCCGTCGCCTGGAAATGGGCCATGCCCGCGCGCTGCTGACCCTGGCCCCGGAACTGGCCAGCAAGCTGGCCCAGGAAGCGGCCGACCAGGGCTGGTCGGTGCGCGAGGTCGAACACCGCGCGCAGCAGTTCGCGGCCGGCAAGGTGCCTGCCAACCTGCGCAAAAAGCCCAGTGCCAGCGCGCCGCAGGCCGATATCGCCTCGCTGGAAACCGAGCTGTCCGAATCGCTGGGCGCGCGCGTGGCGATCAACCATGGCCGTGGCGGCAAGGGCAAGCTGATCATCCACTACACCGACCTGGACACCCTGGACGGCGTGCTCGAAAAGCTGCGCGTCCGCAAGGACTGAGCCCATGACCGTCCTTGTCACCGGCGCGGCGGGTTTCATCGGCGCCTACACCGTGCGTGCCCTGCTCGAAGCCGGGCAGCGGGCGGTCGGGCTGGACAACTACAACGACTACTACGATCCGCAGATCAAGCGCGACCGCGTGGCCGCGCTGTGCCCGGATGCCGACATCCGCGTGCTCGACCTCACCGACCGCGACGGCCTGGCCGCGCTGTTCGATGAGGTGCAGCCCACCCGCGTGATCCACCTGGCCGCCCAGGCAGGGGTGCGCTACTCGCTGCAGAACCCGCAGGCCTACGTCGACAGCAACCTCACCGGGTTCGTCAACATGCTGGAGCTGTGCCGCCATCGCGGCGTGGCCCACCTGGTGTATGCCTCCAGCAGCTCGGTCTACGGCGATTCGGCCACGCCGCCGTTCTCCGAAGACCAGCGCATCGACAAACCGCGCTCGCTGTACGCCGCGACCAAGGCCGCCAACGAGCTGATGGCCTACACCTACGCGCAGCTGTACGGCCTGCATGCCACCGGCCTGCGCTTTTTCACCGTGTACGGACCGTGGGGCCGCCCGGACATGGCGCCGCTGCTGTTCTCGCGCGCAGTACTGGCCGGACGCCCGATCGAGGTGTTCAACGAAGGCCGCATGCAGCGCGACTTCACACATGTTTCCGACATCGTGGCCGGTATCCTCGGCGCGCTGGCGCATCCGTCCAGTGACGATGTGCCGCACCGCGTGTTCAACCTGGGCAACCACACCCCGATCGAGCTCGAGCGTTTCATCGGGATCATCGAGGATGCCGCCGGACGCCCGGCGCACAAGGTGTACAAGCCGATGCAGCCGGGCGACATGGTCCGCACCATGGCCGACACGCAGCGTGCGCATGACGCCTTTGGCTATGAACCGGCCACGCCCATCGAGCGCGGGCTGCCGCCGGTGGTGGCCTGGTGCCGCGATTATTTCGGCGTTCGCGCCTGACTCACAACGTCGGGTTCATCTTCGGATAACCTTGATTGCGGAAAATGCGCGGTCTTTTTCACGCTTGCCCCTCGCAGAGCCCGAACATGAGCCACCCCCAGTTGTCGGTCGTCGTCCCGGTGTTCAATGAGCGCGACAACGTACAGCCGTTGATCGACGAGATCACCGCTGCGCTGCGCGGACACATCGCCTTCGAGATCGTCTACATCGACGACCACTCGCGCGACGACACCCTGGCCGTGCTCGAATCGCTGAAGGCGGCCAACCCGGAACTGCGGGTGCTGCACCATGTGACCCAGAGCGGGCAGAGCACGGCCGTGCGCAACGGCGTCAAGCAGGCGCGCGCGCCCTGGATCGCCACCCTGGACGGCGACGGCCAGAACGATCCGGCCGACATTCCCAGGCTGCTGGCCGCCCGTGCCGGTGCCGAAGCACAGGTCAAACTGTTCGCCGGCTGGCGGGTCAACCGCCAGGACAGCGGCAGCAAGCGCTGGGCCAGCAAGTGGGCCAATGCGATCCGCGCGCGTATGCTGCGCGACGACACCCCCGACACCGGCTGCGGCATCAAGCTGTTCGAGCGCGATGCCTTCCTGGACCTGCCGTATTTCGACCACATGCACCGGTACTTGCCGGCGCTGATGCAGCGGGCCGGCTGGAAAACCGTAAGCGTGCCGGTCAACCACCGCCACCGCACCGCCGGGGTCTCCAAGTACAACAACCTGGGCCGCGCGCTGGTCGGCATCCGCGACCTGCGCGGGGTGGCCTGGCTCATCACGCGCAGCCGGCGCACCGCCGTGGAAGAGCGTTGATGGAAATCCACTGGCTCGACCAACCGCTGACCTGGCTGTTCTGGACCGGCCTGCACGTGACCGGCTGGAAGCTGATCGGCTACACCGGCGCGCTGATGTTCGGCGGCCGCTGGCTGGTCCAGTTCGTGGCCTCGCGCCGCGCCGGCAAGCCGGTGATCCCGCGCCTGTTCTGGTACATGAGCGTGGTCGGCAGCCTGATGACGCTGAGCTACTTCCTGTTCTCGGCCAAGCAGGACTCGGTGGGCGTGCTGCAGAACCTGTTCCCGGCGTTCACGGCGTTGTACAGCCTGAAGCTGGATATCCAGCACCGGGGCTGGAAACGGGATCGCGCGGAACACTGATGTGCATGACAATCGGTCCATGCGCAGGCCAGACCGGGGTGCCATGATCGGGGTTTGCCGTCCCCTGGGAACCCCTGATCGTGAAATCACCGCTCGTTGCTGCGTTGCTGCTCGCCCTGGCCCTTCCTGCCCACGCCATGCAGGCCGCACCGCCGGCCAACGCCGCCGCGCCGGCCAGCCTGGCCGCTGAATCCCCGGCCGACGCCGCGTTCCGGGCCATCTACGAGAAGGAATGGGCCTGGCGCCAGACCGGCGGCGGTGAGGCCAGCGAAGACAGCGACGGCCCGGCCAACGCCACCCGCATGCCCGACGTGGGCGCGGCCGCGCAGCAGGCGCGCCTGGTGGTCTGGGACGACGTGCTGGCCCAGCTCGACACGCTCGACACCAAGGCGCTCTCGCCGACCAACCGGGTCAACTACGCCATCTACCGCGACCAGGTCTACAACCTCGCCGCCGACGTGCGCCTGCGCGCGTACGAAATGCCGTTCAATTCGGACTCCTCGTTCTGGTCCGGCATCTCGTTCATGGCGCGCCGAGAGATGAAGACCGCCAAGGACTACCGCAACTACATCGCCAAGCTCAACGATGTGCCGCGGTACTTCGACCAGCAGACGGAGAACATGCGCGCCGGCCTCAAGCGCGGTTTCAGCGTGCCGCAGGCCGTGCTCGACGGCCGCGAGGTCTCCATCGCCACCGTGTCCGAGCTGAAGGACCCGACCCAGTCGCCTCTGTACGCGCCTTTCAGGAAGCTGCCGGCCAGCATTCCCGCGGCCGAGCAGGCCGAACTGCAGGCCCAGGCCCGCCAGGCGATCAGCGGCAGCGTGGTGCCCGCGTTCGCCAAGCTGCGCACCTTCTTCGTCAGCGAATACGTGCCGCAGGCGCGCACCACCCTGGCCGCCGAAGCGATGCCGGACGGCAAGGCCTACTACCAGCAGCAGATCCACGAATACACCACGCTCGACCTCACCCCGCAGCAGATCCACGAGATCGGCCTGAAGGAAGTGGCGCGCATCCAGAAGGAAATGAACGACGTCATCAAGCAGGTCGGGTTCAAGGGCAGCTTCGCCGAGTTCCTGACCTTCCTGCGCACCGACCCGCAGTTCTACGCCAAGACACCGGACGAGCTGCTGCACCGCGCCGCGTGGATCTCCAAGCGCGTGGACGGGGTGATCGGCAAGTACATGACCCTGCCGCGCGCCCGCTTCACCATCGTGCCGGTGCCGCCGGACATCGCCCCGTTCTGGACCGCCGGCCGTGGCGGCATGGGCACCTACTGGGTGAACACCTACAACCTGCCGGCGCGTCCGCTGTACAACCTCCCGGCGCTGACCCTGCACGAGTCCGACCCGGGCCATGCGCTGCAGGGCGCGCTGGCCGCCGAGCAGGGCGAACAGCCCGAGTTCCGCCGCAACGCCTACATCTCCGCGTATGGCGAAGGCTGGGGCCTGTACAGCGAACGGCTCGGCATCGAAATGGGCATCTACGAAACCCCGTACGAGGATTTCGGTCGCCTGACCTATGAAATGTGGCGCGCCGCGCGCCTGGTGATCGACACCGGCGTGCACCACAAGGGCTGGACCCGCGAGCAGGCGCTGGCCTACCTGCGCGACCACACCGCGCTGAGCGAACACGAAGTCACCACCGAAGTGGACCGCTACATCTCCTGGCCGGGCCAGGCGCTGAGCTACAAGCTGGGGGAGATCGCGATCGTGCGCCTGCGTGGTGAAGCGGAGAAGGCATTGGGCGACCGCTTCGACGTCAAGGCCTTCCACGACGCCGTGCTCAAGCAGGGCTCGGTGCCGTTGCCGGTGCTGGATGCACAGATCCGCGCGTACATCGACGCGAACCGCGCCCCCTGATGTCGGCAATGGCCATGGCCGATGTGCGCTGGCGCACGCATCGGCACATGGCCTTCCGGCACGATGCGGAAACTGCTTAGCGCGTCGCAGAGCGCGCCCGGCAGATGGCTAGGCTGGTCGACCCCCATAAGGAGCTCGACCATGCTGGATGCCCTGTCCGCACTGAAGTACCGTCTGATTTCTTCGCTCTCCCCGCGCGCGGCGCGTCGTCGTCCCGCCGCGACGCCGCGCCTGCTGGAAGTACATAACCGGCCTGCTGCCGGCGCGACGGCGCTTCGGCCGGACACGGCACCCCCACGCCCGCCCAAGCCCGACCCGTTGCAGCGCTTCGCCGTGCCGTCCGGCCATGTGC
This sequence comes from Stenotrophomonas sp. VV52, assembly GCF_002893095.1. GTDB lineage: Bacteria > Pseudomonadota > Gammaproteobacteria > Xanthomonadales > Xanthomonadaceae > Stenotrophomonas > Stenotrophomonas aracearum. Next base: position 69,845 of record NZ_PKQQ01000007.1, read on the forward strand.
AGGTGCTGGTCCCGTTGATGCAGAAGTATCGCCGCCTGCTCGACTCGCAGTACGCGATGCCGTTGCAGGACCGCGATGAGCGCAGCGCGATCGAGAGCTTCTTCACCACGCGCGCGCAGCTGGTGGATGCCGCGCTGGGTGCCCCGGCGCAGGCGCTCGGCGTGCGCCGCCCGTGGCCCGACCTCGCGCCGCCCTCCAGCCACGCCAGACTGCTGGAACGGCTTTATCAGTGCTCCAACGGGCTGGTGATCGGCGAAAACCATGCTGCCCAGGGCAGCAAGCGCCTGTTGATCGACCACATGGACACGCTCCGGAAGCTGGGCGTGACCACGCTGTACCTGGAACACCTGCAGGACGACATCCACGGCGACGACCTCAGGCAGCTGCATCGCACGGGCACTCCGTCGCTCGCACTGGAGCGCTTCCTGGCCGCGCAGGACATGGGCCACAACACCCACGCGGCCAGCGGAGGCACCTTCCGTGCCCTGGTGCAGGCGGCGGCGGACGCGGGCATCCGCGTCGTCGCGCTGGACCTGATGGCCAGCTACCACCTGGGGGGCGCGCAGGGAACGGCCGGGTTGGATTCGCTCGAGCTGCGCATCAAGGTCATGAACCACGTGGCCGCCCAACGCATCGCGCACGATCAGCGGCAGCAGCGCGCCATCGCGCCCATGCAGCGCTGGGTGGCGCTGGTCGGCGACGCGCACGCCGGTGACTTCAACGACACGGTCGGGTTGGGTGAACGCCTGGGTGTGCCAAGCCTGCGGGTGGAGGACATCAGCCCGTCCTTCTCGCACCGGGTGCGGGTCGGCTGCGACCCGGTACGCACCGTACCGGGCAGCCTGGGCCGCAGTGACGGCACGGTGCAGTGCGACTACCTGCTGCAGGTGCCGACCTGCGACGGCCGCGCGCGCAAGCCGACACCGGGCCCATGCACCGCGGCCGAAGCCCTGCGCCAGCACGACCAGCACCAGGCCCGCTATGCCCCCGCAACGGCGCGCACGGCATGAACGGCCGCGCCCGCTGCGATTGTGTAACGGACATCGGCGCGGCTACCCTGCGCCGATGATGTCCCGCCTGCGCCGCCACCTGTCGCTGCCGCTCCGCCTGCTGATGCTGGTGGTGCTGCTGCTTGGCACGGCCGGTGGTGCGCTGGCCTCGGCCCTGGGTGACCTGCACGCGTTGTCGCATGCCGATGTGACCGGGCAGGCGCATGCGGCGTCGCATGCACCGCCGACGAGCGGTGCAGCGGACGACGACATCGATGGCACGCACGACGATGACGACGGTGCGCGCCTGCTGCACGCGCTGGTGCATTGCGGGCAGTGCCATGGCCATGGCGGCGTGCTGCCGCTGGCCGCTTCGTCCTGGTCGTTGCCGGCCGCGCCCGCACATGCGGTGCCGGCCGGACTGACCGCGCAGCTGCTGGCGCAGCCACCCGAGAGCCTGCTGCGCCCCCCGATAGCGGTGTGACCCACGCGGCGCGATGCCGCGACGTCACCTTTGAACCGCAACTCGGAGATTCCCCATGTGGATGCGTCTGGCAGCCGTTGCTGCCATTGCGTTCGTGCCGTGCGCGCATGCGCAGGGCAGCACGCCTGTCACCCCGTTCGTCGATGTCCCTCCCGCGGTCGCCATGCCGTCGACCACCCCGCTCAGCCTGGACCAGGCCATCGCCCGCGTCGCGCGGCAGCACCCGGACCTGCGCTTGGCCGACGCCCAGCGCCCGATCTGGGAGGCCCGCCGCGACGCCGCCGCCTTCGGCCCGCCGCTGACCGTTGGCGTTGAGCTGGAGAACGCACTGGGCAGTGGCGCCAACCGCGGTTTCGACGCCGCCGAACTCACCGTCACCCTGGCCGGCGTGCTGGAGCGGGGCGGCAAGCTCGACGCCCGTCGCGTGCTGGCCCAGGCCAATCTGGACGCCCTCGCGCCGCAGCGCGAGATCGCCCGCCTGGACCTGATGGCGGCAGTGGCCCAGCGCTACCTGGCCATCACCGAAGCGCGCGCGCAGCTGGCCATCGCCCAGACCGACATCGAGCAGCGGCGCCGCGCGGTGGCAGCCGCACGGCTGCGGCTGCAGGCCGGTGCCTCGCCCGAGTCGGTGCTGCTGACCGCCCAGGCCATGCTGGCGCAGGCCGAAGTCGACCGCGACCGCGCGCTGCAGGCCGACCGCGCCGCGCGCGTGGCCCTGGCCGCGCTCTGGCGCGAGCGCGAACCCGGTTTCGACGTGGTCAGCGGCGACCCGCTGCAGCTGCCCGCGCTGCAGCCGTTCGACGTGCTGGCAGAGGAACTGCAGCGCACCCCGGAGCTGGCGGTGCTGGCCGGCGAACGCCGGGTGCGCGACGCCCAGCTTCAACTCGCGCGCACCCAGGCGCGGCCGGATTTCAACTGGCAGGTCGGCGTGCGCAACAGCCGCGACAGCCGCGACAGCCGCGACACCTCACTGGTCGGCGGCTTCAGCCTGGCGCTGGGCAGCGTCGCGCGTGCCGCGCCGGAGATCCGCGCCGCCGAGGCCGAACTCGCGCTCAACGGCGTGGAGCGCGAAGCGCGCGCGCTGCAGCTGTACGCCACCCTGGCCGACGCACACGGTCGCTACGAAACTTCACGGCTGGAAGTGCAGCGGATGGCGCGCGATGTGCTGCCGCAACTCCAGCGCGCTGAAAACGCCGCCGAAAAGGCCTGGCGTGCGGGGGCGATCAGTTACATGGAGTGGGCCCAGCTGCAGGCCATGCGCATCGAAGCGCGGCAGCGCCAGCTGGATGCGGCAATCGCTGCGCAGACCGGCCTGATCGAGATCCAGCGCCTTACCGGGCAGAGCATGCTCGCCGCCACGTCAGAGGAAGACCGTCCATGAACTTCTCAATCATTTCGCGCGCATCGCGCATGGCCTTCCTGCTGCTGTGTCTGTCTGCCTTGTCGGGCTGTGGCAGGGATGTACCGTCGGATGCCGGGGATGGCGAGCGGGACGGGCACGCCCAGGACACCGCATGGCGTGTCGCTACGCGGCGATGATCACGGCGATTCGCCCGGGAGCATCGGCGCCGATGCGCCGGAGAGCACGGTCATTCCCGCTGCCATGGCCGAACAGTCGGGCATCCGGGTTGCGCCCGTCGCCGCCGGCAGGATTGCCGACGAGCACGATGTGCAGGGCCTGCTGACCCCGGTGGACGGACGCGTGGCCCAGGTGATGGCACGCTTCCCCGGGCCGATCCGTTCGCTGCGGGCCAACGTCGGCGACACGGTCAAGGCCGGGCAGGTGCTGGCCAGCATCGAAAGCAACCTCAGCCTCACCACCTACACGGTGAGCGCGCCGATCAGCGGCGTGGTGCTGGCGCGCCAGGCCCAGGTCGGTGGCGTGGCGGGCGAGGGTACTCCCCTGTTCGAGATCGGCGATCTGTCCACGCTGTGGGTCGACCTGCACATCTTCGGCAACGACACCCAGCACATCACCGCCGGCGTGCCGGTCACCGTCTCGCGCATGACCGACGGCGTCACCCAGGCGACCACGCTGGAACGCGTGCTGCCGGGAACTGCCACCGCCAGCCAGAGCACGGTGGCCCGCGCCACCCTGCGCAACGACGACGGCCTGTGGAGGCCGGGCGCGGCGGTGAAGGCGCGCATCGTGGTGGCCACGAGGCCGGCCGCGCAGGTGGTGCCGCTGAGCGCGCTGCAGACGCTGGATGGCAAGGACGTGGTGTTCGTGCGCACCGGCGACACCTACACCGCGCGCAATGTGCGGCTGGGTGCGCGCGATGCCACGCAGATCGAGGTACTCGACGGCCTGGCGGTAGGCGAGAACGTGGTGGTCGAACAGAGCTACGTAGTGAAGGCCGACATCGGCAAGGCAGGGGCCGCGCATGAACACTGAGCGCCCCGCGTTGCTTGAACGCATCATCGCCACTTCCATCGCGCATCGCTGGCTGATGATGACCCTCACCGCCGCGCTGGTCGCGGTGGGCGTGTGGAGCTTCACCAAGCTGCCGATCGACGCCACGCCGGACATCACCAACGTCCAGGTGCAGATCAACACCGCCGCGCCGGGCTACTCGCCACTGGAGGCCGAACAACGCATCACCTACCCGGTGGAAACGGTGATGGCCGGCCTGCCGCGCATGGAGCAGGCGCGCTCGCTGTCGCGCTATGGGCTGTCGCAGGTCACCGTGGTGTTCGAGGATGGCACCGACATCTACTTCGCGCGGCAACAGGTCGCCGAACGCCTGCAGCAGGTGAAGTCGCAGATCCCGGCCGGGCTGGACCCGCAGCTGGGGCCGATTTCCACCGGCCTCGGCGAGATCTTCATGTACACCGTCGACGCCGATCCGGCGGCGCGCAAACCCGATGGCAGCGCCTACACCGCCACCGACCTGCGCACCCTGCAGGACTGGGTGATCCGCCCGCAGCTGCGCAACGTGCCGGGGGTGACCGAGGTCAACACCATCGGTGGGTTCCAGCGCCAAGTGCACATCACGCCCGACCCGGCGCGCCTGCGCGCGCTGGGCTTTACCCTGGAAGACGTGGCCCAGGCGGTGGAAAGCAACAACCAGAACGTCGGCGCCGGCTACATCGAACGCAACGGCCAGCAGTTCCTGGTGCGCATTCCCGGCCAGGTCGCCAACCTGGAAGAGATCGGCAACATCGTGCTGGCCCGCCGCGAAGGCGTGCCGATCCACGTGCACGACGTGGCCGAGGTCGCCGACGGGCCCGAGCTGCGCAGCGGCGCCGCCACCCAGGACGGGCACGAAGTGGTGATGGGCACGGTGGTGATGCTGATCGGTGCGAACAGCCGCGAAGTGGCCCAGGCCGCCGCGGCCAGGCTGGAGCAGGCGCAACGCAGCCTGCCCGAAGGCGTCACCGTCACCGCCAGCTACGACCGCACCAGCCTGGTCGACCGCACCATCCAGACCGTTGCGAAGAACCTGGTGGAAGGTGCGCTGCTGGTGATCGTGGTGCTGTTCCTGCTGCTCGGCAATTTCCGCGCCGCGCTGATCACGGCCGCGGTGATTCCGCTGGCCATGCTCTTCACCCTTACCGGCATGGCGCGCGGTGGGGTCTCGGCCAACCTCATGAGCCTGGGCGCGCTGGATTTCGGCCTGATCGTCGACGGCGCGGTCATCATCATCGAGAACTGCCTGCGCCGCTTCGGCGAACGCCAGCATGCGCTGGGTCGGGCCATGACCCGTGAGGAGCGCTTTGCCGAAACCGCCAGCGCCACCGCCGAGGTGATCCGTCCCAGCCTGTTCGGGCTGGGCATCATCACCGCGGTATACCTGCCGATCTTCGCGTTGTCGGGCGTGGAAGGAAAAATGTTCCACCCCATGGCAATCACCGTGGTGCTGGCGCTGAGCGGTGCGATGCTGCTGGCGCTGACCTTCGTGCCGGCCGCCATCGCGCTGTTCCTGGGCGGCAACGTGCAGGAAAAGGAGAACCGCGTGATGGCCTGGGTGCGTCGGCGCTATGAGCCGCTGTTGGCCTTCGCGCTGCGACGTGGACGCTGGATGGTCGCCGGTGCGCTGGTGCTGGTGGTTGGCTGCGGACTGCTCGCCACCCGTCTGGGCAGCGAGTTCGTACCCAACCTGGACGAGGGCGACGTGGCCATGCATGCCATGCGCATTCCCGGCACCAGCCTGAGCCAGTCGATCGAGATGCAGAAGCTGATCGAGACCCGCCTGGTGCAGTTCCCGGAAGTGAGCAGGGTGTTCTCCAAGATCGGCACGCCCGAGGTCGCCTCCGACCCGATGCCGCCGTCGGTGGCCGACACCTTCATCATGATGAAACCGCGCAAGGCGTGGCCGGACCCGCGCAAGCCGCGCGCCGCCCTGCTGGCCGAGCTGGAAACGGCGGTGGAGCAGCTGCCCGGCAACAACTACGAGTTCACCCAGCCGATCCAGATGCGCACCAACGAATTGATCTCCGGCGTGCGTGCCGACGTGGCGGTGATGTTGTTCGGTGACGACCTGGAGACCCTGTTGTCGGTCGGCAAGCGAATCGCCAGCGTGGCCGGAAGCGTGCCTGGCGCAGCTGATGTGCGGGTAGAGGAAACCAGCGGCCTGCCACTGCTCACCGTGACGCCCAACCGCAGTGCACTGGCAGGCTACGGACTCAACCCCGGCCAGGTGCAGTCCACCGTGGCTACGGCCGTGGGCGGGCAGGTGGCCGGCCAGCTGTTCGAGGGCGACCGCCGCTTCGACATCGTGGTGCGCCTGCCCGAGGCGCTGCGCCAGGACCCGGCTGCCCTGGCCGACCTGCCGGTGTCGCTGGCGCCGGCGCTGGACGGCGGCGATGCCGACGAATCCAGCCAGGCCGGCGGCTGGACCAGCGGCACCGCGCGCACCGTGCCGCTGCGCGAACTGGCCGCCCTGGCCAACAGCGAAGGCCCGAACCAGATCAACCGCGAAAACGGCAAGCGCCGCATCGTGGTCACCGCCAACGTGCGCGACCGCGACCTGGGCAGCTTCGTCAGCGACCTGCAGCAGGCGATCACCCGCGACGTGCAGGTGCCCAACGGCTACTGGATCGAGTACGGCGGCAGCTTCGAGCAGCTGATCTCGGCCAGCCAGCGCCTGGCGATCGTGGTGCCGGTCACCTTGATCGTGATCTTCGCGCTGCTGTTCTGGGCGTTCGGGTCGGTCAAGGACGCCGCCATCGTGTTCAGCGGCGTGCCGCTGGCCCTCACTGGCGGCGTACTCGCGCTGGCCGCGCGCGGCATTCCGCTGTCGATCTCGGCCGGTGTTGGCTTCATCGCGCTGTCCGGCGTGGCGGTGCTCAACGGCCTGGTGATGATCAGCTTCGTGCGCAGCCTGCGCGAAGGCGGCATGCCGCTGCTGGAGGCAGTGCGCGAAGGGGCGCTGGGTCGCCTGCGCCCGGTGCTGATGACCGCACTGGTAGCGTCGCTCGGCTTCGTGCCGATGGCCTTCAACGTCGGCGCCGGATCGGAAGTGCAGCGTCCGCTGGCCACGGTAGTGATCGGCGGCATCGTCTCCTCCACGCTGCTCACCCTGCTGGTGCTGCCGGTGCTGTACCGGTGGTTGCACCGAAAAAACGTCACCTGATGTCGAAAGACTGCGGTAGCGCCGAAGAGAACGGCAGGAGCCGTTCTCTTCGGCGCTACCGATCTGGGTGCATGCCTGTAATGAGCCTGACAGCTGTCGAAACGCCGTTTTCCAACGCCATGGCGTCTCCCAGCGCCGCTGCCCGTGATCGCACGCTCCCTTGTTCGGCGTATGCAATGGAACGAGCCAACGTGTCGCTGTCCAGCCGCTTCTGTGACAATGGCGCAGGTGCCACGCCAAGAGCCTGCAACCGTGCTGCCCAGAAGAACTGGTCTGCGGCAAACGGCATGACCACCGACGGTACACCGGCACGACAGGCAGAATGCGTAGTGCCGCTGCCACCGTGATGGATCACCATCGCGCAGCGCGGGAACAGCCCCTCGTGCGGGGTAGGGCCAACCACGAATACGTTCGCAGGCAACGGTCCGTCCGGCACGCCGGCCCAGCCGGGAAACAAGAGCACGCGTCGCGGTGCCAACGCCTGCAGCAGTGACGGCATCACGCTGCGGTCGAAGCCGGTCATGCTGCCAAAGCCCAGATAGACAGGGGCAGGGCCTGCGTCCAGGAACGCCTGAAGTGCAGGCTCTGGGTGCCAGTCCACATCCGGCGCGCGCCATTGCCCACACACATGGTGATCTGCCGGCCAGTCCGCAGGTGGTGGCATCAGGCTGGGCGAGATGCCGTACAGCATCGGCAGGTCGTGCCAGAGCGAGCGTCGCGCGGCCATGCCCATTGCCTTGCGCGCCGCGTTGATCGGCTTGCGGAACGTCCGCCACACCGCGTGGTTGACCAGGCTGTAGCTCAACCGGTTGAACGCACCTGGCAGCGACACCCGCGGCAGGAACGGCGACGGGAAGTCACCGGTGGGCGTCAGCGGAATCATGCCGGTCCCGATGGCCGGCAGCCCATGGTGCTCGGCCACGCTCATGCCCACGAACGCCGCCAGCCCGCCGGTCAGCACCGCATCGCAACCGGCCGCCGCCGCATCGGCCTGCCGCATCCACGCCGGCACGTGCCGCTGCGCCATCCGGGCCAGCCCACGTGACGCCGCCGCCAGGTTGTTACCCCGCGACACCAGCGCTACCACCTCATCATGGATGTCGCCCTCCAGCGCCGCATGCGGCACACCCAACGCCAGCGCCGTGCCCAGCGTCCCGCCCTCCGCGAGCAGCATCACCTCATGCCCCGCCGCCTGCAGCCCATGGCACAGCATCACCAGCGGCCGGGTGTCGCCTTCGGTTCCATAGGTCACTGCAAGCAGCCGCATCAGGTTCTCCTGCGTAAAGGCGCCAGTATCGCCAGTGGCTGCGACCGCCATGTGCAGGCGGCGGCCTGTTCAGGCAGGCACCCCCGGGGATCTGTGGACAACTTGCGCTGCTGGGGCTGCTGCTGCATAATGCGCGGCTCGCTGTGTCCGGATTTGTCCGGATTGGCGGCCGGGAACACGTCATCCGGTCTGCCCTCGTCAGCGTAACCCTTTGATTCTCATGACGTGTGGCGGGAAACCGTCGAGGCCGCCGTCGCCCGGGCTATGGGCTGACACATACTTTCATCGAGGTGCGCAATGTCCCGCGTATGCCAAGTTTCCGGCAAGCGAGTGCAGACGGGTAACAACGTCTCGCACGCCAACAACAAGACCCGTCGTCGTTTCCTGCCCAACCTGCACGAGCGCCGCTTCTGGGTTGCCAGCGAGAACCGCTGGGTCAAGCTTCGTGTTTCCGCGCATGCACTGCGCACCATCGACAAGAACGGCATCGATTCCGTTCTGGCTGAGCTGCGTGCGCGCGGCGAAAAGGTCTGAGGAGTAGACGATCATGGCAGGCAAGCGCGATAAGGTCCGTATGATTTCGACCGCCGGTACCGGTCACTTCTACACGACCGACAAGAACAAGAAGAACACCCCCGGGAAGATGGAATTCTCGAAGTACGATCCGGTCGTGCGCAAGCACGTCCCGTACAAGGAAGGCAAGATCAAGTAATCCGTCACCGGATTGCCTGAGTGCCAACGAACGAACCCGCCTTCCGGCGGGTTCTTTCGTTTCCGGCCACGCATGGCAGAATACCCGCACACCCCGACAAGGGCGAACCGATGCTGTTCGAATGGCTGCTGGGTTCCTGGTTGCTGCTGCTGGACTGGCTGATCCGGCTGGCGGCGCTGTTGTGGATTCCCAGCCGCACCACGCCGGGGGCCGCGCGCAGCTGGCTCCTGCTGGTCGGGTTCGTGCCGCTGCTGGGGTTGCCGCTGTACCTGCTGTTCGGCCACCCGTGGCTGTCGCGCCAGCGCGTGCAGCGCCAGGCCGAGGCCTCGCAGGTGATTCGTGAAGAACAGGCCCTGCAGCCGCCACTGCGCTGGACCCCGCTGCCCGACACCGCCACGGCGGAAATGGTGCCGCTGGTGGAGCGCCAGGGCGATTTCATGCCGGTGCACGGCAATGCGGTCGAGCTGCTGACCGACTACGACGGCTCGCTGCAGGCCCTGCTGGACGACATCGACCAGGCCCGCGACCGCGTCCACCTGCTGTACTACCTGATGTTCGACGATGGGGTCGGCGAGTTGATCGCCCAGGCCCTGCAGCGGGCTGCCGCGCGTGGCGTGCAGTGCCGCCTGCTGCTGGACGCGGTGGGTGCCAAGCGTGGCCTGCGCCGCTACCGCCACCGCCTGCAGGCGGTGGACGTGGACGTGCGCGCGATGCTGCCCGGCGGCCTGCGCTGGCGACGCAGCGGCCGCATGGACCTGCGCAACCACCGCAAGATCGCGGTGATCGACAACCGGGTCGGCTACATCGGCTCGCAGAACCTGGCCCAGGCCGAGTTCGTGCCGGGCTTTCCCAACCGCGAACTGGTCGCACGCGTGCGCGGTCCGGCGGTGGCGCACCTGGAAGCAGTGTTCGCCAGCGACTGGTACATGGAAACCGGCCAGCGCCTGGAAGTGATGATGGTCGAGCCGGTCTGCGCCGACGACGTGCCGACCCAGCTGCTGCCCAGCGGCCCGGCGTATCCCTTCAGCAACGCACGCGACGCGGTGAACGCGTTGATCCACCTGGCGCGCCGCCGCATCGTGCTGGTCACGCCGTACTTCGTGCCCGACGAAGCCACGCTCAGCGCGCTGCGCATCGCCGCGTTGTCCGGCGTGCAGGTGCAGCTGATCCTGTCGGCCAGCAACAACCAGCACCTCACCGCGTGGGCGCAGGAGGCGTATTACGACGAACTGCTGCGCGCCGGCGTGCGCATCGCGCTGTACGAACCGCACTTCCTGCACGCCAAGCACCTCACCGTGGATGACGACATCGCGCTGGTCGGCTCGATCAACCTGGACATCCGCTCGTTCGCGCTCAATGCAGAGATCGGCATGCTCTGCTACGCGCCGACGCTGGTGCGGCAGCTGATCGACATCGAGGCCGACTACCTGCGCCAGTCGCGTCAGCTCGACCTCGATGCGTGGCGCCAGCGCCCGGCATGGCGGCGCAGCCGCGAAGGCATAGCACGGCTGGCCGATGCCTTGATGTAGCGCACAGACGCATCACCCCCATGACCTACAATGCAGCGCATGACTGCATCTGATTCCACGCGCCAGGCAGACCTGGCCATCATCGGTGGCGGCGCCGCCGGCACGCTGGTGGCGCTGAACGCGCTGCGCAATGCCACCACCGGCATGCAGATCGCGCTGTTCGAACCCGCCTCCACGCTGGCCCAGGGCATCGCCTACGCCACGCCGTGGCCGGAGCACCTGCTGAATGTGCCGGCGGCAAAAATGAGCGCGCTGCCGGAGTCGCCCGGTGATTTCCTCGATTACCTGCTGCAGGCCGATGCGCTGCCGGGGGTGCCGCGCGAGGTGTTGGCCGACACCTTCGTGCCGCGTCGCCACTACGCCGCTTACCTGCAGCACCGCCTCGACGACGCCCAGGCCGCCAGCCCGGCCCAGCTCCAGGTCGTGCAGGACGCCGTGGTGGCGCTGCACCCGGGCGAGCCGCTGTGCGAACTGCGGCTCGCCGACGGCGACACCTGGCAGGCCCGCCAGGTGGTGCTCGCCTGCGGCAACAGCATGCGACCGCTGCCCGCCCCCGGAGCGGAGGCCCTGCCACCGGGCCGCGTGGTCGACGCCTGGGATTACGACGGTGTGCGCCTGCTGGCCGGCGACGACGACCTGGCGATCATCGGCTCCGGCCTGAGCATGGCCGACAGCGTGCTTGCCCTGACCGCCGCCGGCCATCGCGGCCGCATCCACGTACTGTCGCGGCATGCACTGCTGCCATTGCCGCACGCGCATGGCGCCAGTGCCGGCTTCGATCCGCAGCCGCTGCTGGCGCAGCCGCTGCGCGTGCGCCTGCGCGCACTTCGCGGCCATGCGCGCGACGCCGAGGCACAGGGTGTGCCGTGGCAGGCGGTGATGGACCGCCTGCGCCCGCTCGGGCAGGCACTGTGGCAGGGCATGGACGAGGCCGACCAGGGACGCTTCCTGCGCCACGTAGTGCGCTACTGGGACGTGCACCGCCACCGCATTGCCGAGGGCGTGCACGCCCAGCTGGAAACGCTGGAGCAGTCCGGCCAGCTGCAGCGCCACCGGGCCCGGCTGGACGCGCTGCTGGTGCAGGGCAACACCCTGCAGCTGCACGCACACAGTGCGCGGGGCGGTTTGGCACCCCTGAGCGTGAGCGCGGTGATTAACGCCACCGGCGTGGAAACCCGCGCGCTGGGCATGCGCAACCCGCTGGTACAGCAACTGCTGGCCGACGACCACGCCCGCCCCGGCCCGCACGGGCTGGGCCTGGACAGCGATGCGTCCGGCCACCTGCGCACGGCGCAGGGCGAGCCGCATCCGAACATCCAGGTGATCGGCAGCCTGCGCATCGGCACCCTGTGGGAAAGCCTGGCGATTCCCGAACTGCGGGTGCAGGCGCAGGCGGCTGCGGTGAATGCGCAGTAGCGCCTGAACCGGTTGCGGGGTTCACGCCTGCGGCGGCAGCCGACGGGGTAAAATGCGCGCATGGATGTTTCCCATTTGCTCGACGGGCTCAACCCCGCCCAGCGCGAGGCTGTGTCCGCACCGCCCGGCCACCATCTGGTGCTTGCCGGTGCCGGCTCCGGCAAGACCCGCGTACTGACCCACCGCATCGCCTGGCTGCATGAAGTCTGCGGCGTGCCCACCCATGGCATTTTCGCGGTGACCTTCACCAACAAGGCCGCCGGCGAAATGCGCCACCGCATCGACGTGCAGCTGCCGCACGGCAGCCGCGGTGCGTGGATCGGCACCTTCCACGGCCTGGCCCACCGCCTGCTGCGCCTGCACTACCAGGACGCCAAGCTGCCCGACAGCTTCCAGGTGCTGGACTCGGACGACCAGCTGCGCCTGGTCAAGCGCGTGGTGCAGCAGCTGGAGATCGACGACAGCAAGCATCCGCCCAAGCAGATCGCGTGGTGGATCAACGAGCAGAAGGACGAAGGTCGTCGCCCGCAGCACATCCAGCCGGAGCCGAATGACGCCTGGCTTGAGACCATGCGCCAGGCCTACGCGGCCTACCAGGAGCGCTGCGACCGCGCCGGCCTGGTCGACTTCGCCGAACTGCTGCTGCGCGCGCACGAACTGCTGCGCGACAACCCGGCGCTGCTGGCCCACTACCGTTCGCGCTTCCGCGAAATCCTGGTGGACGAGTTCCAGGACACCAACGCCATCCAGTACGCCTTCGTGCGCGTGCTGGCGGGCGACAGCGGCCACGTGTTCGTGGTCGGCGACGACGACCAGGCCATCTACGGCTGGCGCGGCGCCAAGGTCGAGAACGTACAGCGCTTCCTGAAGGATTTCCCGGGCGCGCAGACCGTGCGCCTGGAGCAGAACTACCGCTCCAGTGCCAACATCCTGGGCGCGGCCAACGCGGTGATCGCGCACAACCCGGACCGGATCGGCAAGGAACTGTGGACCGACAGCGGTGACGGCGAACCGATCGACCTGTATGCGGCCTACAACGAAATGGACGAGGCGCGGTACGTGGTCGAGCGCGCGCGCCAGTGGGTGCGCGACGGTGGCAGCTATGGCGACGCCGCCGTGCTTTACCGCAGCAATGCGCAGTCGCGTGCGTTCGAAGAAGCGCTGCTCTCCGAGCAGGTGCCGTACCGGGTGTACGGCGGCATGCGCTTCTTCGAGCGTGCCGAAATCAAGGACGCGCTGGCCTACCTGCGGTTGATGACCAACCGCAATGACGACGCCGCCTTCGAACGTGCGGTCAACACGCCCACCCGCGGCATTGGCGACCGCACCCTGGACGAAGTGCGCCGGCTGGCGCGCAGCCAGGCGATCTCGCTGTGGGAGGCCACCATGCTGACCACCCAGGGCAACGAACTGGCCGCACGCGCCCGCAACGCGCTGGCCGGCTTCCTCACCCTGGTCAACCAGCTGGAGCACGAAGCCGGCGAGATGACCTTGGCCGAACGCATCGACCATGTGTTGATCCGCTCGGGCCTGCGTGAGCACTGGTCGAAGGAAAGCCGCAACGCGCTGGATTCCGAATCGCGCGCCGACAACCTGGACGAACTGGTCTCGGTGGCCTCGCGCTTCACCCGGCGCGAAGACGACATCGAGGAAACCGGTGAGACCATGAGCGAGCTGGTCGCGTTCCTGTCCTATGCCTCGCTGGAAGCCGGCGAAGGCCAGGCCCAGGCGGGCGAGGAGGGCGTGCAGCTGATGACCCTGCACTCGGCCAAGGGCCTGGAGTTCCCGCTGGTGTTCCTGGCCGGCATGGAAGACGGGCTGTTCCCGAGCGCGCGTTCGCTGGAAGAAAGTGGTCGCCTCGAAGAAGAGCGTCGCCTGGCCTACGTGGGCATCACCCGCGCACGCCAGAAGCTGGTGCTGAGCTACGCCGAGTCGCGCCGCATCCACGGCCAGGAAAACTACAACGTGCCCTCGCGCTTCCTGCGAGAGATTCCGCGCGAGCTGCTCAACGAAGTGCGCCCCAAGGTGCAGGTCTCGCGCAGTGCCTCGCTGGGCGCCAGCCGCCCGGCCGGCCACGCCGCGCTGGAAGCGCCGCCGCTCAAGCTCGGTGCGCTGGTCACCCACGCCCGCTTCGGCGAAGGCATGGTCACCGACTACGAAGGCAGCGGCGCGCACGCGCGCGTGCAGGTGGAATTCGCCGAGGCCGGCAGCAAGTGGCTGGTGATGGCGTACGCCAACCTGACGGTGATCTGACCCCGGCATGTCACGGACGACGCGCAACGTACCCAACCGGTAGAGCCACGCCCTGCGTGGCTGAGCGGTGCCGATCGCCACGCAGCCACGCAGGGCGTGGCTCTACCATTCCACCCACCTTCCTTGTCGGCTCATTCCATGTCCACGACCCCGCTCTCCCTCAACGTCAAATTGAATGCCCGCCTGCAGCCCGAACATCGCCTGCAGCTGTTCGAGGATCCGCTCGATGCCATGCTGGAAGGCGCCGGCATCGGCGAGATCATGGGCGGCGGCACCGCGCTGTCCGAAGACGGTGAGGTCGAGTACGGGGATCTCGAGATCCTGCTGCACGACGGCGCCGCTCTTCCCAACCTGATCGAGGCGCTGGAACAGCTCGGCGCGCCGAAGGGCTCGCTGATCCAGCGCGAAGGCGAACCCGACCTGGCATTCGGCAGCACCGAAGGCCTGGCGCTGTACCTCAACGGCACCGACCTGCCGGACGAGGTCTACGAACAGTGCGACTCGAACTACGTGTTTGACCAGATCGTGGAACGCATCGACGGCCACGGCGAAGTCTGCAGCTGGTGGCAGGGCCCCAGCGAAACCGCGCTGTATTTGTATGGCGCCTCGTTCGAGACGATGCGCGAGCGCATTGCCGAGCTGGTGGCCACCTATCCGCTGTGCCAGGGCGCGCGGATCGTGCAGGTCGCCTGACTCCGGCGCGGGGCGGGGTCATTCCCGCTCCCGCCCGCCAGCTTCGCCCCTGCGGTAACGCGACTCATCCCGGATTTCACCCAGTTCGTCGCGTGCTCCTTGTAGCGCCCCGGCGACGCGCCCAGAGTCTGGCGCTGTCTGCTGGGAGCGCGCACATGAACAAGGGAATTCCGTACCTGATGGCGGCACTGGTCGCGCTGACATTGTCGGCGGGCTGGGCAGCACCGGTGCTGGCCCTGTTCGACCAGGTGGCCGCGTGCCTGGACAGCGGCGGCCACCTGGACCTGTTGCAGCTGCGCTGCGCGCCGCCAGGGGTGACCCGGGACCTGATGTTGGGCGGCTGGGTGTTCTGGCTGACCGCCGCCAGCGTGGTCGTCGTCGTGCTGGTGGCCACCCGCAGCCGTCCACCGCGTCGGCGACGGCTTGCTGCACCGTAAGCGCAGGCACTTTGCACGCAGTCCGAACCGGCAACGTCGACAGACACTGCTAGTGTCCGTGCCCTGTTCATGACGGGCGCGCCCCTTGATTCCCAACACCGCCTTCGATGCGTCACCGCCGCCTGCGCCGTCGAGGCGGAGCAGGCAGCCGCCGGCGCGCGGGCTGTCGCCCCGGCTGCCGCTCGAACAGGTCAGCAACGTAGAGCCACTCGGCCCGCGCCCGCTCGATCTGGCGCGCTGCCCGGCCACGCCCTGGCAGGGCGCGGGCAGCCAGCCGGCGGTGATGGTCATGCGCGACCAAGAGCGCTGGCGGGTCAAGGCCACCGCCGACAGCGCCAGCAGTGCCATCGAAGTCAGCTTGGGCAAGCTCTTCCAACTGACCGGGCTGCTGGCGCCCGACCACGCACTGGTGTCGGCGGCGGAGGGCCTGGCCCGCACCGGACAGCACGTGGGCACCCGCTACGACCCCGCGTTCCAGGACCTGGGCGACTTCCTGCTCAGCGATGCGGCGGCCGATGAGGCGGCGGCGGGCGATCCCGACGCGCGTCGCGGCTACGACGCATTGCGCGCCTGGCATGCGAAGGCCGTAGCCGACAACGCCGCCCTGCTGCGCGGGGCGGGGGTCGACTGGTGGGCCCTGCAGGGCGCCGACGCGCGCCGGCATGCGGCTACCGACCAGGCCCGCTTCGACGCGCTGGAGGCGATGAACCGCATGCTGCCGGTGGACCTGCGCTGCGAACAGCTGCGCCATTACGTGGTGTCACGCTGGCTGGGCAACTGGGACCAGCTCAACTACCGGCTGGAGAACTTCGGCTACACCATGCGCGACGGCGCGCGGGTCGGCATGTCGCTGGACTTCGGCTCGAGCGGTCCGCTCGGCTTCCGCCACCCGCAGTCGGGCGCCATGCTGCCCAAGGCCGACAGCCGCACGGTGGCCATGGCGCAGCGACCACCCGCCCTGTTCCCGATACCGAACGCATTTGCTTCCAACGTCGCCGAATTCGATGCGTTCGGGCCGGACCCCGGCAATCTGCAGGACATCCTGGCCTGGCCTTACGGCTTCCAGTCCGAGAGTGTTGCCGCCCCGTTCCGCCCACCGGTGGCGCCGAATCCGGCGGTCGCCGACACCCTGGCCGAGATGGGCTACCGCCTGGCCCTGGTGCCGCATGCAGCGATCGCCAGGGTGATCGAGTGCCACTGGCCAGTGGCGACGGAATGGCCCCCTCCGCAGGCGATGGCGCAGCGGCTGGTCGAACGCCGCAACGCGCTGGTGGCGCGGTTCGCCCCCGCCCAGATCCACGAGTGGATCCAGGCCGATCCGTCGCGCGCGCTCCAGGTCCGGCAATCGGTCGCCGGCGCGCTCACTGCTGTCCTCGGGCCGGTTGCGGCCGCGCGCGGGCACACGGCCCTGGAGCGGGTCCACGCACGGCTGTCGCGGACCGATTGATCGTGCTCAAGGCATCGCCTGCACGCCGGGTGTGCAATGGTGGTCCCATCGCCACTGCCAAGGAGCATGCCATGTACAAGCGGATCCTGATTGCCACCGACGGTTCGGAGCTGTCCGAAAAGGGCCTGCTCAAGGGCCTGGAGCTGGCCCGCGACCTGGATGCGGAGGTCGACATCGTCACCGTGTCCGAGCCGTGGGCGGTCGGCATGTACGACGCCATGGGCTGGAGCGTGGGCTACATGAACAGCCCCGAGTACAAGGCCGACCGGGAAGAGACCGCGTCGAAGATCCTGGCCCCGGCCAAGGCCGCATGCGAAGCGCAGGGGCTGCGTTCGACCACCCTGCACGTGCTCGACCGCTACGCCGCCGACGGCATCATCGACACCGCCACCGAGCGCAACAGCGACCTGATCGTGATGACCTCGCATGGCCGCCGCGGCGTGACCCGGGTACTGCTGGGCAGCCAGACCGCCGAGGTGCTTGCGCGCAGCACGGTCCCGGTGCTGGTCATTCGCTGACGTAGTGCCGGGCTCTGCCCGGCACTGCCTCACGGACGGATCTTCAGCGTCTGCGATTCATCGAGCGTGCCATCGGCCTGCACCACCACGTACTTCTGCCCGCTACGGTCGTACAGCACCGGCACCGCGTCGCGGAAGATCGGGCGGCGAACGAAGCGCAGCTGCCAGCCGAACTGCTCCAGCGTGTCCACCGTGTGGCGCTGCTCGGCGCTGAGCCCCTCACGCAGCGGGGCGGGATCGATGGGCTTGCGACGTTCCGGCGTATTCATCGGGTACTACGGGCCCTGCTCACCAGCTGTAGAGCTTCCAGTACACCGGCGCGGTTCCGTCCTTGCTGCGGTCCACGCCGCCGGTCCGGTTGCCTTCGTACATGTAATACGGCGCCCCGCGCGAGGGCGTGACCTTGACCATGCGGAGCTGGCCGCCTACCCGGTACTCCTCGATGGTGTCGCCGTTGTCCATGGTGCGCTTGGCAACATCGGCCCCGGTCACGTCGACCGGAGGAACGCCGGCACCGCCGGTGGTCGCACAACCAGCCAACACAAGCAGACCTGCCAGCATCAGTGTCTTCATGGACCGGGGTTCCTGGGGCGGGGGGGAGCCGTGATTATGCCCCATGCCCCGTGATGCCGGTGCCGCGATCGGTCACGGCCGGGCGCGTAGAATCGTCGCATGAGCCGATTAGTCCTGATTGACGGGTCCAGTTACCTGTATCGCGCGTTCCACGCGCTTCCGCCGCTGACCAACGCGGCCGGTGAACCCACCGGCGCGCTGTTCGGCGTGGTCAACATGCTGCGCGCCACCCTCAAGGAGCGCCCGGAGTACGTCGCCTTCGTGGTCGACGCCCCCGGCAAGACCTTCCGTGACGACCTGTATGCCGACTACAAGGCCAACCGTCCGCCGATGCCGGACGACCTGCGCCCGCAGATCGAACCCATGTGCCAGATCGTCGAGGCGCTGGGCCTGACCATCCTGCGCATTCCCGGCGTGGAAGCCGACGATGTGATCGGCACCCTGGCCCTGCAGGGCCACCGCGAGGGCATGACGGTCACCATTTCCACCGGCGACAAGGACTTCGCCCAGCTTGTCCGCCCGGGCATCGAGCTGGTCAACACCATGACCGGCAGCCGGATGGACTCGGACGCGGCGGTGATGGAGAAGTTCGGCGTGCGCGCCGACCAGATCGTCGACCTGCTGGCACTGATGGGCGACGCCGTGGACAACGTTCCGGGCGTGGAGAAGTGCGGTCCCAAGACCGCCGCCAAGTGGCTGGCCGAGTACCAGCACCTGGACGGGGTGATGGCCGCCGCGCCGGGCATGAAGGGCAAGATCGGCGAGAACCTGCGCGCCGCGCTGGAGCGCCTGCCGCTGAACCGCGAGCTGGTGACGATCCGCACCGATGTGTCGCTGGATGCCACTCCGCAGACCCTGCCGCTGCGCGACCCGGACGTGCCGGTGCTGGGCGAGCTGTACCTGCGCTATGGCTTCACCCAGGCACTGAAGGAGCTCGGCGGCCCGGCCGCAGCGGCCACCGCGGCCAGCGACGCGCCGGTGAGCCTGCGCGGCACCGCCGCCGGCTATGCAAAGGCCCCGGCCGGCGAGCCGGCCACCGCGCTCGACCCGGCGCTGTCGGCCCCGGGCGAGTACGAGACGGTGCTGACGACTGAGCAGCTGCAGGCCTGGGTCGCCCGTGCCGAAACGGCCGAGCTGATCGCCTTCGACACCGAAACCGACGCGCTCGACGCGATGCGCGCCAACCTGGTCGGGATCAGCCTGGCGGTGGAGCCGGGCAAGGCCGCCTACATCCCGGTCGGGCATGACTACCCCGGCGCCCCGGCGCAGCTGCCGCGCCAGCAGGTACTGGACGCGCTGCGCCCGGTGCTGGAGAACCCGGAGAAGAAGAAGCTCGGCCAGCACGGCAAGTACGACCTGCATGTACTGCGGCGCCACGGCGTGGACGTGCAGGGCTACCACGACGACACCATGCTCGAGAGCTTCGTGCTCAACTCCACCGCCACCCGCCACGACATGGATTCGCTGGCGATGCGCTACCTGGGCTACACCACCATCAAGTTCGAGGACGTGGCCGGCAAGGGCGCCAAGCAGATCCCGTTCTCGCAGGTGGGGCTCGACGAAGCCAGCCGCTACGCTGCCGAAGACGCCGACATCACCCTGCGCCTGCACCGGGTGCTGCAGCCGCAGCTGCTGGCCTCGGCCCCGCTGGACAACGTGTACCGCAGCATCGAAATGCCGCTGGTGCCGGTGCTGGCCCGGATCGAGGCCAACGGGGTCTACATCGACAGCGCCGAGCTGCGCCGGCAGAGCCAGGACCTGGGCGCGCGCATGCTGGCTGCCCAGCAGAAGGCCACCGAGCTGGCCGGGCACACCTTCAGCCTGGACTCGCCCAAGCAGCTGCAGGCAGTGCTGTTCGACGAGCTGAAGCTGCCGGCACTGGTGAAGACGCCCAAGGGCCAGCCCAGCACCAATGAAGAGGCGCTGGAGGCGATCGCCGAGCAGCACGAGCTGCCGCGGGTGATCCTGGAGTACCGGGGCCTGGCCAAGCTGCGCAGCACGTACACCGACAAGCTGCCGGAAATGGTCAACCCCGACACCGGCCGCGTTCACACCAGCTACCACCAGTCCGGCGCGGCCACCGGTCGGTTGTCCTCGTCCGACCCGAACCTGCAGAACATCCCGATCCGCACCGAGGACGGCCGCCGCATACGCCGCGCCTTCGTGGCCCCGCCGGGGCACAAGCTGCTGGCCTGCGACTACTCGCAGATCGAACTGCGGATCATGGCCCACCTGTCCGAGGACCCGGGCCTGGTCCGCGCCTTCGAGCAGGGCGTGGACGTGCACCGCGCCACCGCCGCCGAAGTATTCAGCCGCGCGCTGGACGAGGTCACCCCGAACGAGCGGCGTGCGGCCAAGGCGATCAACTTCGGCCTGATGTACGGCATGAGCGCGTTCGGCCTCGCCCGCAACCTGGGCATCGACCGGGGCCAGGCGCAGGACTACGTGGCGCTGTACTTCAGCCGCTATCCGGGCGTGCGCGACTTCATGGAACGCATGCGCCAGCAGGCCCGCGACCAGGGCTACGTGGAAACCATCGAAGGCCGCCGGCTGTACCTGAACGACATCCACGCCCGCAACCAGGGCCTGCGTGCCGGTGCCGAGCGCGCCGCGATCAACGCGCCCATGCAGGGCACCGCGGCGGACATCATCAAGCGCGCCATGGTGAAGGTGGACGACTGGCTGCAGGGGCAGGGCGGTCGCGCGCGGATGATTCTTCAGGTCCACGACGAACTGGTATTCGAAACCGAAAGCGAGTTTCTGGAAACCTTGCGCACGCAGGTGGTCGAACTAATGTCGTCTTCTGCTCAGTTGCGCGTTCCGCTGGTGGTCGACGCCGGCGTCGGCGATAACTGGGACGAGGCGCATTAAGCCCAGGAAATCGCGTTGAAAAAGCTGAATTGGTTCACGGCAGGGCCAAAAACTGACTCTTGGATGAATGTTTCAAGATTCACTGCAGTATTAATTGGCCCCCTTCACGAATCATCAATGTTCGAGGTGCTTTTATAGACCTCGACAGGCGCAACGCCTGTTGTGGATCTCTCCCATCCCCTGGAGCAGATCTCGGAACGGGGGCTCCTCCCCAAGCGCCCGTTCCCCGGCCCCGCTGACCTCCCCCTGGTCGGCGGGGCTTTTTATTTACGGCCCCCAGACAGCCCCGACCGATATGCTCGCCGCATCATCCTTCGGACGTCCCGCATGACCGACCTGTTCGACCTGGCCATGCCCTGGTGGGAATTCATCCTGCGCGCGGTAGTGGTGTACGTGGTGGTGCTGGGCATGGTGCGGCTCTCGGGCAAGCGCGCGCTGGGCCAGATCACCCCGTTCGACGTGCTGCTGATCGTGTTGCTGGGCAACGCGGTGCAGAACGCGCTGCTGGGCCAGGACACCTCCCTGGGCGGCGGCCTGCTGCTGGCCGCCACGCTGATCCTGCTCAACTACGGCGTGGGCTGGCTGAGCACCCGCAGTCGGCGCGTGGAGCGGCTGGTGGAAGGCGAGCCGGTGCTGATCGCCCGCGACGGCAAGGTGCTGGAATCGGTACTGCGGCGCGAGCTCGTCACCCTGCAGGACCTGGACGCAGCGATGCGCCAGCAGGGCTGCACCCACATCGGCGAAGTCTCCATGGCGCTGCTGGAAATCAACGGCCACATCACCATCGTCCCGCGCGAAAAGTCGTCGTGATCCGGTAGCGTCGGCCGCTGGCCGACCCGGGCGGTCCCTCACCAGGCGATTTCCGCCAGCGACGACAGATCGAATCCTGAAAGCGCTCCTGCATTTCCCCTGCTGAAATCGGCCGCATCAGGGCCGCCGCCCGGGTGGCCCATGCAACGGAGATGCCTGCCATGCCCCTCGACTCCCCCACTGCTTCCACGCTGCGCCCCTGGGTCGCCGTCTACACCACACGCTCCACCGCGACCCGCTTCCGCGAAGAGCCGCCGCCCACCTACGACGAAGCCGTGCGCATTCCGCCGATCCAGCACGCACCGCATCTGCTGCCGCCGTCGCGTGCGGTGCCGTTGCAGGTGGAAAACCGGGCGCGCAGCTGGCGGCCGTTCTCCGTGCCCCCGCACCCGCTCAAGCAGGAGCGGAAACTGCAGAAGCAGCTGGAGCGGCGCGAGCGCACGCAACGCAAGCTGGACGCCGCCCAGGAGCATCTGCACCGGATACTGCAGCGACACGCGGACTTTTCGGCGTCCGGCCGCGTCTACTGCGGCGGTGGTTTGTTCGACGACGAAGAATGCACCGCCATCACCCTGGCGCGGCACGCCGTGGAGCACTACGCGGAGAAAAAGATCGAACTGCAGGATGCCCACGCCGCGCAGCTGCGCCGACGGAACCAAACGCAGAGCGGCTGATCTCCAGCGGCTGGCTTCAACCGAGGTTGAGCCAGTCGCGCGGCACCAGGTAATCGCCCAGCCGCGCTTCGGCGCTGCCGGGCTCGGGCTGGAAGCCGTATTCCCAGCGCACGCGCGGGGGCAGGCTCATCAGGATGCTCTCGCTGCGCCCGCCGCTCTGCAGGCCGAACAGGGTGCCGCGGTCGTAGACCAGGTTGAATTCCACGTAGCGGCCACGCCGGTACAGCTGGAACTCGCGTTCGCGTTCGCCGAAGGTCGTGTCCTTGCGGCGTTCCACGATCGGCAGGTAGGCGTCCAGGAAGCCGTCGCCGACTGCGCGCAGGTAGGCGAAGTCGCGCTCGAAGTCGCCGTGCAGGTCGTCGAAGAACAATCCACCTACGCCGCGCGTCTCATTGCGGTGGCGCAGGAAGAAGTACTCGTCGCACCAGCGCTTGTGCGCCGCATAACGCTCCTCGCCGAACGGCGCGCACAGGTCATGGGCGACCTGGTGCCAGTGCTGCACGTCCTCGTCGAACGGGTAGAACGGGGTCAGGTCGAAGCCGCCGCCGAACCAGGAAGCGACCTGTTCGCCGTCGCGCTCGGCGCTGAAGTAGCGCACGTTGGCATGGGTGGTGGGCAGGTACGGATTGAGTGGGTGGAACACCAGTGACACGCCGGTGGCGCGCCACGAGGCCCCAGCCAGTTCCGGCCGGTTGGCCGAGGCCGACGGCGGCAGGCGGGTGCCGGACACGTCCGAAAACCCGATGCCGGCCTGCTCGAACACCGCGCCGTCGCGCAGGATGCGGGTGCGCCCGCCACCGCCCTCGGCACGCGGCCAGAGGTCTTCGGCGAAGCGGGCCTGGCCGTCGGCGGTTTCCACTGCAGCGCAGATGCGGTCCTGCAGGTCGGTGAGGTAGGCGCGGACGCGCTCGAAATCGTTCATGCCGGTAATGTACCGCACGGCCGGGCAGAGCCCGGCGCTACGTGGACGCGTTGCGGTTGAACCAGCGCTGGACGTCGGGGCGCTGCAGGCGCAGCACCAGCCACGCGTGCAGGGCGGCGAAGGACAGCGCGGTCATCACGGTGATGCCGGTGTACAGCACGCGCTGCAGGCGCAGGTCGGTGCGCACCTGGTCGGCATCTGCAGGGTCCATGTGGCCCGGCAGGTGCACGATCAGGTAGCTGAAGATCTCGTCGATCACCCAGACGCCGACGAAGTTGAGCAGGGCGGTCAGTACCAGCAGAACGATGAAGGTCCACAGCGCCCAGCGCTGACGGCGCAGCAGGCCCCAGCAGGCCACGGCGCCGGCCACGCACAGGGCGAACAGCCCCAGGTTCACCGCAACCGCGTGGCGGCCGAACCAGCGCAGCGATGGGGGTACCCACGACAGGTCCGCACCGTGCAGCTGTTCCTGCAGCCATGCCGAGTTGTGCAGCAGCAGGGCAAGCACGACACAGCCGGCCCAGCACACCGCCGAGACAATGCACATCACCAGGATCGATTTGGCCATCGGGCCGAGGAAGCGGGGCGCGGCCTCGCCCGTGGGGCGGGCCGCCGCTGCGGCGGCAGCGGAAGGCAGAAGCGGGGGAAGCGTCGAAGACATCCGGTGTCCTGGCAGGTGGCGGTGGGGTCAGCCCGACGCAATGACGCGCGCGGCCGCCGGCAGGATATGGTCTTCGCTCAAGGGTGCCAAGCGGTGCCCGTGCGGGGGCCGCAGCGGCACCCAGGCCAGCTCGGCGATCTCGGCGCGGGCCCGTGGGGTGCCCGACACCCGGGCCCACCACACCTCGGCCTGCACCCGGCAGCCGGTCTCATGCACGGCCCAGTCGCTGAAGGTGCCCAGCGGCACCGCCGTGGCGGGATCCAGCTGCACGCCCAGTTCTTCGTCCAGCTCGCGCGCCAGCGCGGCCAGCGGCGCCTCGCCCGGCTCCGGCTTGCCGCCGGGCTGGATGAACACCGCCGAGCCGTGCTTGCGCACCACCAGCACCCGCTGCGCGGGGTCGGTGATGACCGCGGCGACGATCCGTATCGTCACCGCGGCATGGCTCACTTCAGGGTCTCGTTGAACAGCTTGAGGATGCGCTTGTACTGGTCCAGCCAGGAGTCGGCACGGACATAGCCGTGGCGTTCCAGCGGGTAGGGCGCGATGCTCCAGTTGTCCTTGTGCAGCTCGATCAGCTTCTGGGTCAGGTTGACCGAGTCCTGGAAGAACACGTTGTCGTCCATCATCCCGTGTGCGATCAGCAGGTGGTCCTGCAGGCCTTCGGCGTACTCGATCGGCGACGATTTACGGTACGCCTCCGGGTCGATGTCCGGGGTGTTGAGGATGTTGGCGGTGTAGCCGTGGTTGTACTGGTGCCAGTCGACCACCGGGCGCAGCGCGGCGCCAGCCTTGAAGGTGCCCGGCGAACGGAACAGCGCCATGAAGGTCATGAAGCCGCCGTAGGAGCCGCCGTAGATGCCGGCGTGGTCGCGGTCGCCCTGCTGGGTCGCCACCAGCCACTCCAGGCCGTCCTTGTAGTCTTCCAGCTCCGGGTGGCCCATGTTGCGGTAGATCGCGGTGCGCCAGTCGCGGCCGTAGCCTTCGCTACCGCGGTAGTCCATGTCCAGCACCACGTAGCCCTGCTGCACCAGCAGGTTGTGGAACATCTGCTCACGGAAGTAGGCCGGGTAGCGCTGGTGCACGTTCTGCAGGTAGCCGGCGCCGTGCACGAACATGGCGATCGGGTACTTCTTGCCGGGTTCCAGCTTCTCCGGGCCGTAGTACTTGGCCCAGACCACGCCCGCGCCGTGCTTCGACGGCACCTGCACCAGCTTCGGCTGGATCCACTCGCGGGCCTTGAAGGCGGCCGTGCGGGTGTCGGTCAGCACCTTGGCCTGGCCACCGGCGCTGGGCACCACCGCCAGCTGTGCCGGCAGGTAGGCACCGGAGTAGCGCACCAGCAGCTGCTGGCCGTCCGGCGACAGCGAGAAGTCTTCCACGCCGTTGAGCGAGGTCAGCTCACGCACCTGGCGCGAAGCGGTGTCCACCGCGCAGACTTCGTAGTCGCCCGGGGCCTGCTGGTTGCACAGCACGTAGAAGCCACGGCCATCAGCGCTGGGCACCGGCATCGAGGTTTCCCACTTGCCGCTGGTCAGCGCCTGCGGCTTGGCCGTGCCCTGCTGCGTGTACAGGTGCGAGTAGCCGGACTCTTCCGACAGCAGCCACAGCGTGCGGTTGTCGCTGGACCAGCCGAAGTCGTTGAAGCCCCAGTTGATCCAGGCGTTGTCGGTCAGGCGGTGGCGGGTCTGCAGCCTGGCCTCGGCCGGGCTCACGCTGGCGATCCAGCGATCCTTGTTGTCGTTGGCGCGCAGCAGGATCGCAGCCTGCTGGCCGTCGTTGCTCCAGCGGATGCCAGGCGCGCCGGGGCCGCCCAGGACCTGCACCGGGCGGTTGCCCTTCAGTGCGTCCTTGCCGGCCGCCTTGCGCAGCGCCGCCAGCGGGTCGGTGCCGATGCCCGGCAGGCCGTCCAGCGACAGCGGCTTGACCGTGCCGGTGACCGCGTCGACCAGCCACAGCGCGTTCGGTTCCGGGTCATTGCGGCCGACCCGGGTACGGGTGTCTTCGAATTCCTCGTAGCCCGACTCGGTCACGTACTTCGGCATCTTGCCGCCGCGGCCTTCGTCGAAGCCCTTCGGCTTGGTCACCACGATCAGGCTGCGGGTGTCCGGCGACAGCGCGCTGTCGACGATCTCCACCTCGGCGCCGAGGTAGACCGGGCCCGGCGCGCGGGTGCTGTCGGCGCGGCGCCAGCTGGCTTCCTGCTCCTTCAACGCGTCACGCTGGGCGCGGTCGTTGCGCAGGGTGGCGAGGGTGCGCATCTGCTGGTCGCGCAGCACGTCGGGCTTGGGCGCGTCGTCCGGGTTCTTTTCGGCCTTCAGGCTGGCCACCTGCTGCACGCCGCCGGCGGCGGTCCAGTGGAACCAGTTCTGGCCGGTGCGCCAGATCACCCCGCCGTCGCGGGCAAAGCCCACCGCGCCGGCCTTCTCGGTGCTGCGGGTCAGCTGGGTCAGCGCGCCGCTGCGCAGGTCGCGCAGGAACACGTCGCCGTTGCGCACGAACGCGGCGCGCTGGCGGGTGCTGTCGTAGACCGGGTTCTCGACGTCCAGGCTGCCGCGCTGGTCATCGGCGACCTGGCTGGCCGCGCCGCCGTTGACCGGCTGGCGGAAGGTGTCGCGGACCGGGCTGCCGGTGCGCTTGAGCTGGTACTCGACCTGCTGGCTGTTCCAGGACCACCACGCGCTTTCGACCGGCGGACCGATCCAGTCCGGGTCGGCCATGGCCTGTTCAATGGTGATCGGCGTCGGTGCCGCATGGGCCGTACCGCCAAGGGCGGCAAGCAGCAGCAGGGACAAGGGCAGCGTTCTGGGCATTGCGGGCAGCACCGTGAAGGAAAACCCGGCAAGCGTAGCAGCCGGACCCGCGCAGGGAGGGGGCCACAGGTAATGGAACCACCCCGGTAGAGCCACGCCCTGCGTGGCTGCCCCGCCCACCCTGCGACAAAGTGAAGCAGCGCGTCACCCAGTCGCATGCCCTCTTCACGAAAACAGGCCCAGACTGGTGCGGATTCCAGAATGTGCGGAGGCGTCGCTTGGACGCGTTGTTGTTGTCCCGGATCCAGTTCGGGTTCGTCATCAGTTTCCATGTGCTGTTCCCCGCCTTCACCATCGGGACGGCGAGCTGGCTGGCGTTTGTCGAGGGCCAGTGGCTGCGTACGAAAAAGCCCATCTGGCGCGAGCTGTACTTCTTCTGGCAGAAGATCTTCGCGGTGTCCTTCGGCATGGGCGTGGTCAGCGGCATCGTCATGGCCTTCCAGTTCGGCACCAACTGGCCGCGCCTGAGCCAGGTGGCCGGCAGCGTGATCGGGCCGCTGCTCACCTACGAGGTGCTCACCGCGTTCTTCCTGGAAGCCAGCTTCCTGGGCGTGATGATGTTCGGCTGGGGCAAGGTCTCGCCGCGCCTGCACTTCTTCTCCACCTGCATGGTGGCGCTGGGCACGCTGGTCTCCACGTTCTGGATCCTGTCCTCCAACAGCTGGCTGCAGACCCCGGCCGGGCACGCCATCATCGACGGCATCGTGGTGCCGCAGGACTGGTGGCAGGTGGTGTTCAACCCCTCCTTCCCGTACCGGCTGGCGCACATGGCGCTGGGCTCGTTCATCACCACCTGTTTCGTGATCGGCGGCGTCGGCGCGTGGTACCTGCGCAAGGGAAAACACGTGGAAGCGGGGCGCACCATGCTGCTGGCGGCGGTTGCGTTCGCCGCGCTGACGGTGCCGGTGCAGATCTTCGTGGGCGACATGCACGGCCTGAACACGCTCAAGCACCAGCCGATGAAGATCGCGGCGGTGGAAGCGCACTGGCATGCGGAAGGCGAGGGCGAAGGCGTGCCGCTGGTGGTGTTCGCCGTGCCCAATGAGAAAGCCGAGCGCAACGACTTCGAGATCGCCATCCCACGCCTGGGCAGCCTGATCCTGACCCATTCGCTGGACGGCACCTTCGACCCGCTGACCGCGGTGCCGGCCAGCGAGCGTCCGCCCGTGGTGCCGGTGTTCTACGCCTTCCGGATCATGGTCGGGCTGGGCACTTTGATGCTGCTGTTGGCCTGGGCCTCGGCCTTCCAGTGGTGGCGCGGCCGCCTGCTGGAGTCGCGCTGGCTGGTGCGCGGCTGGAACTGGATGCTGCCCAGCGGTTTCATCGCGCTGGTCTCGGGCTGGTTCGTCACCGAAATGGGCCGCCAGCCGTGGGTGGTGTACGGCGTGCTGCGCACCGCCGACGCGGTGGGCCCGCAGAGCGCGTGGATGACCGCGCTGTCGCTGGGCGTATACATCGTCGGCTACGCGTTCGTGTTCGGCTGGGGCATCTGGTACCTGGTGAAGATCATCCGCACCGGCCCGAAGCCGCACGATACGCAGCCCCCCATCGAGGACGGCAGCCATACCCCGGCCCGGCCGCTGTCCGGCGCCGATGAACCGCTGGAGGAGCGCTGACATGGAGATGACGACCTGGCTGCCGGTGGCGTGGTTCGCGGTGATCGGCTTTGGCGTGCTGATGTACGTGGTGCTGGACGGCTTCGTGCTCGGCATCGGCATCCTCGCGCCGATGGCCGAGGATGAAGCACAGCTCGATGTGATGATGAACACCGCCGCGCCGATCTGGGACGGCAACGAGACCTGGTTGGTGCTGGGCGGGGCCGGGCTGATGGCGGCCTTCCCCAAGGCCTATGCGGCGCTGCTGTCGGCGCTGTACCTGCCGGTGCTGCTGCTGGTGGTGGCGCTGGTGTTCCGCGGCGTGGCGTTCGAGTTCCGCTTCAAGGCGCACCGCTCGCGCCGGCTGTGGAGCGTGGCGTTCGGGCTGGGTTCGCTGCTGGCCGCGTTCGCGCAGGGCGTGATCCTGGGCGCGCTGGTGCAGGGCCTGCAGGTGGTGGACGGCAACTACGTGGGCGGGCCGTTTGGCTGGTTCAGCCCGTTCTCGATGCTGACCGGGGCAGCGGTGGTGTTCGGTTACGCGCTGCTGGGCAGCACCTGGCTGATCCTGAAGACCGAAGGCCGCGAGCAGGCGGTGGCACGGACCCTGACCCGGCCGCTGGTGGTGGCGGTGATCGTGTTCATGGGCCTGGTCAGCGCCTGGCTGCCGTTCCTGGACTCGCGCCTGATGGCGCGTTGGTTCAGCGACGGCAACTTCTGGTGGTTGTCGCCGGTGCCGTTGCTGACGTTGGCGGTGGCAGTGGCGCTGTGGCGCAGCGCCATGCACCCGCGCCGCGACCTGCCGCCGTTCCTGCTGACCCTGGCGCTGTTCGTACTCGGCTTCATCGGGCTGGTGCTGGGCATGTGGCCGTACCTGCTGCCGCCGAGCATGACCTTGTGGGAGGCCGCCGCGCCGGCCTCGTCGATGGGCTTCAGCCTGGTCGGGCTGGTGGTGCTGCTGCCGGTGATCCTGGGGTACACCGCGTGGTCGTACCGGGTGTTCCGGGGCAAGGTGCGCGCGGACGTTGGGTATCACTGATCGCACGCCCTCCCTGGGCCGGCCAACGGCCGGCGCTACCGTCAGGTCGGTGGATCCCGGTAGCGCCGGCCGTTGGCCGGCCCAGGCGGTGCATGAGATCGCGACGTAGCGCCGGGCTGTGCCGGGCTGCGTTACCCGTGAAGACCTTCGATCTCCACCAGCAGCTCGGCCCGGCACACTTCGGCGTGCAGCACCACGAAGGCCGGTGAACCGGGAAGCGCGGCCATTCGCGCGGCGATCGCCGGCATGTCCCCGGCCCGGCGCACATAGACCTTCAACAGCGAGCCCACGCCCAGCTGCGCCGGCAATGCCGGTCGCTGCGCGCGCGCGGCATCCACCAGGCTCTGCAGGTTGGTCAGGGTCTCGGCCAGCTGTTCTTCCACCGAGCCGGTGTGCTGTGAGACATGGCCGACAATCGCGGCCGTCCCTGACTGCAGCAGCGGCAGGCCGGTCGCCAGCGGCGGCAGCAGCGCACGCGAGAAGCTCGGCGACTGCGGCCCGTACTGGCGCGGGTAGCGGAACGCACTGACCTGGCGCGGGTTCTCCAGCGGCAGGCCCGGCTCACGCGCGGCCAGCCAATACACCTGCAGCCGGCGCACGCCGTCGAAGCGGCCGATGCAGGTCGCCGCCGGCAGCGCGGCCTCGTCCAGCTCGCGCAGCCCACGCACGCGGCCCACGCAGAAGCGCCGATAGCGCTCCTGGTCACCTTCGCCTTCGGTCACCGCATCCAGGTAATTCCAGGTCCGCAGCAGGTGCGGGAAGCCGCAGGTGGACAGAAAACCACTCAAGCGTGCATAGGCATCTGCCGCAGCCGACTCGATATCGCTGTCGACTTCATCAATCTCGATCGCACCGAACAGGAGCGTGTCGGTGGCCGACCAGCGCACCCCGTCGCGCACGCCATGCTGCACGGGGCCGGCGCCCTGCCAGACTTCGATCCGTGCCGGTCCCTGTTCGGCCAGCGGCACCTGCAGCCAGCGCGGGTCGTCGCAGGCCGCTTGGTCAGCGGAAAATCCGAACACGGCCAGGGTCCGCGGATCGGCCAGGAGGGCGTCGCGACGTTCGGCCGGGGCATAGAACGCGTGGAACAGCGCCGGGTCCGACGAGGAAGAAGGGACCTGCGCGGCCGTCGCGCTGTGGATCGTGCTACTCATTTCAGATTGTGAAAGCTGCCAGTGCCAAGGGTGGCATGATAGCGTGCGCTCCTTTCGCGGCGTGTCCCGTCACGCTGGACAACCATGTTGGCGTGAATGATCGAGTTCTCAGTAGTGGATTGGTCGGCCTGGGCACCGGGACTGACCACGAAATCGGCATGGCAGGCGTGGGCGATGGCGCCGACCCTGCCCGAAGGCCCTGACACCCCCGCCCTGCCGGAGGTTCCCCCCATGCAGCGCCGCCGCATCGAGCGCCTGGGGCGGATGGCCATCCAGGCCGCATGCTGGTGCGAGCAGCCCGACGACGCAGGGCAGGTGCCGTTGGTGTTCGCCTCGCGCCATGGCGACGTGGCGCGCTCGATGGAGCTGCTGGATACCCTGCGCCAGGACACTCCCATGTCGCCGACCGCCTTCGGCCTCTCGGTGCACAACGCGGTGGCCGCGCTGTACTCCATTGCACGCGGGCAGCGTGGCAACTACCTGGCCCTGGCCGGCGGGCGCGGCACGGTCGAGGCCGCCTGCGTGGAGGCCTTCGGCCTGCTCGCCGATGGTGCCCCGGAAGTGCGCGTGATCGCCTATGAGTCGCCGTTGCCTGCCGTGTACGCCGGTTTCGCCGACGAACCCGACCCGTTCTTCGCCTGGTGCTGGCGGCTGGCCCGGGCCGACGTGCCCGGTACCCGGCTGTCGCTGGGCTGGGGCGGTGGGGCTTCGGACAGCGGCACGCCGGACAGTCCGGCCGGCGTCCTGCCGCACAGTCTGGAGGCGCTACGCTTCCTGCTTTCCGGCGAGTCGCGCCTGCAGCTGCAGGCCGACGGCCAGCAGTGGACCTGGCAGCGCCGTGGCTGAGCGCTGGCCCGCCCGCCTCGACCGCGCCTGGCGCGTGGTCGGCACCGGCATCAGCTTCGCGGCCTTCGGGGTCGGCGGGCTGGTCCTGGGCGGGGTGCTGCCGTTGCTGTTCCTGCTGCCGGCGGCCCGGAGACGCGTGCTGGCACGTCGGCTGGTCCAGTCCAGTTTCGCCAGTCATGTGGCCCTGATGCGGTGGCTGGGGCTGATGACCTATGAGATCCACGGGCGCGAGCGCCTGCAGCGCAACGGTCTGCTGATCCTGGCCAACCATCCGACCCTGATCGATGTGGTGTTGCTGGTGTCGCTGCTGCCCAACGCCGACTGCGTGGTCAAGCATGCTGTCGCGCGCAACCCGTTCATGCGCGGCCCGGTCCGTGCGGCGGGCTATGTGGCCAACAGCGACGGCGCCGGACTGGTGGATGACTGCATTGCCGCCGTCCACGCCGGGGGGAACCTGGTGATCTTCCCGGAGGGCACCCGGACCGAGCCGGGCCAGCCGCTGCGCCTGCAGCGGGGAGCCGCCAACATCGCGGTACGCGGGCGGCTGGACATCACCCCGGTGCGGATCACCTGCACCCCGCTCACGCTGACCAAGGGACAGAAATGGTATCGTGTGCCATCACGTCGTTTTCACGTTCAGCTGGAAGTCGGGGACGATCTCCCGATCGCCCCGTTCCTGACCGGGGCAGACGACACGCCCAGGGGGGATGCCTTGGCGGCCCGGCGCGTGACCGATCACCTTGCCCATTACTTTGACTTCGCTGGAGAACCAAGCCGTGCAGGCACTTGAGCACGAGATCAAGGAATTGATCATTTCATCGCTTTCATTGGAAGACATCGCTCCAGACGACATCGATGCCGAGGCGCCCCTGTTCGTCGAGGGCCTGGGGCTGGATTCCATCGACGCGCTTGAGCTTGGTTTGGCCCTGCAGAAAAAGTACGGTGTCAGCCTGTCCGCCGATTCGGAAGAAACCCGTCGCCATTTTTCCAGCGTGCGTGCCTTGAGCGAATTCGTCGCCGCACGCCAGCCGTCGTAACGGCGCGTCAGGATTTGTCATGACCAAGAACGAACTTTTCGATCGCATCGTCAAGATCCTCAAGGACAGCTTTGAGATCGAACCGGTGCGCATCACCCCGCAGGCCCGCCTGTACGACGACCTGGACATCGACAGCATCGACGCGGTCGACCTGATCGTGCAGCTCAAGCCACTCCTGGGTCGCAACCTGCAACCTGAAGCGTTCAAGTCGGTACGCACCGTCCAGGACATCGTCGATGTCGTGCACGGTTTGCTGCCCGGGCAAGCGGCCGCCTGACGGCTGCCGCTGAAGGTCGACCATGGTCCGGGTGCGGGTCGCGGCGTTTGCAGTGCTGTCGCTGGCGTACCCGCTGGTGGTGTACCTGTCGCTCGGCCGCTTCGAGCCGCGCTGGATGGCGCTGCTGCTGTTCGCCCTGGCCGCCCTGCGCGCGCTGACCACCCGCCAGCCGGTGTGGTGGGTGGCCGCGGTCGGTGGCGGCCTGCTGGCCCTGCTGGCCACCGCGTTCAACCAGGCGTTGCCCCTCAAGTTGTACCCGGCCCTGGTCAATGCCGTCATGCTGGTGATCTTCGCCACCAGCCTGCGTTTCCCGCCCAGCGCGGTGGAGCGGCTGGCGCGGTTGACCGAGCCGGACCTGCCGCCATTCGCGGTGCTCTATACCCGCCGCGTCACCCAGGTGTGGTGCGGCTTTTTCGTTCTCAACGGGGCCCTGGCCCTGGTCACGGCGTTCTGGGCCTCGAACCAGGTCTGGGCGCTCTACAACGGACTGTTGGCGTACGTGATGATGGGTGTCTTGTTCGCAGGTGAGTGGCTGGTGCGGCGACGGGTGAAGGCGGCGCACGCGCATGGCTGAGTGGATCGCGCTGGACCAGATGGTCGTTGTGCCGCAGCCCGGACGTATCGTCGGCATCGACGCCGACGGCCGCCGCGTGGCGCATGCGGAATTCCGCACCCGGGTGCTGGGCTGGCAGCAGGCGTTCGCCGCCGCGCCGGGACGCGACTGGGCGCTGTACTTCGACGACACCCTGGCCTTCGCTGCCGCCCTGCTGGGCGCGTGGCACGCCGGCAAACGGGTGTTCCTGGGCGGCGACAACCTGCCGGCCACGCTGGACGGCCTGGTCCCGCGCGTGGACGGGTTTGCCGGGGATGTGCCGGATCGACATGCGCCGCTGCAGTCCCTGGCCAACGTGGACCCGGACAGCCTGCTCGATGCGCTGGACGAAGACACGCTGGAACTGGTGGTGTTCACTTCCGGCAGCACCGGTGCGCCCAGCGCCATCGGCAAGCGCCTGCGCCAGCTCACCCGTGAGGTCGACGCGCTGCAGGCCGCCTTCGGCGACCAGCTCGACGGTGCGCAGGTGCACGGCACCGTGTCGCACCAGCATATCTACGGGCTGCTGTTCCGCGTGCTGTGGCCGCTGGCGGCCGGGCGTCCGATCCAGCCGCGGCGGTTCTTCCATGAAGACCTGGTCAGTGCGCTGGCCGAACAGCCTTCGGTGCTGGTGGCGACGCCCGCCCACCTCAAGCGGCTGCCCGAACAGCTGGACTGGTCGGCGTTGAACGGACGCCTGCGCGCGGTGTTTTCTTCCGGCGGCCCGCTACCCGTCGAAGCCGCCCTGCAGGCGCGCGCGCTGCTTGGCGTGGCGCCCACTGAAGTGTTCGGCAGCAGCGAAACCGGCGGCATCGCGTGGCGTCGCTGGAGTGCCGATGCGCCGCAGTGGCACCCGCTGCCGGGCGTGGCGTGGCGAATCGAAGACGGCTGCCTGTCAGTGTCGTCGCCGCACCTGGCCGACAGTGCCTGGTGGCAGACCCAGGACCGCGTCGAGGCCGACGCCGGGCAGAGCTTCCGCCTGCTCGGACGCGTCGACCGCATCGTCAAGATCGAGGAGCGCAGGGTCTCGCTCGACGCGCTGGAACAGCAGCTGCGCGCGCACCCGCAGGTGCAGGATGTACGCGTGCTGGTACTGCCGGGCGCGCGCGAACAGCTCGCCGCCGTGGTGGTACCGCGTGCGGTCGATCCCGCAGAGTGGGACGACGCCGCGCGCCGCCAGTTCGCCCGGCAGCTGGGCGAGCACCTGGCGCAGAGCCATGATGCGGTCACTCGGCCGCGGCGCTGGCGTTTCGTTGACGAACTGCCGTACAACGCGCAGGGCAAGACCACCGCCGTGGCGCTTGCAGCGCTGTTCCGGCCGCTGCTGCCTTCCGCGCAGTGGCAGCAACGCGACGCCGACGCCGCGCTGCTGGTGCTGCCGCTCGAACCGGACCTCGTCGCCTTCGACGGTCATTTTCCGCAGGCGAAGATCCTGCCCGGGGTGGTCCAACTGGACTGGGCGATCCATTACGCACGCGAAGTGTTCGCGATGCCGCTGCGTTTCGAACGCATGGATGCGCTGAAATTCCAGCACGTCGCGCGCCCGGGCGACCGCCTGCAGCTGACCCTCGGCTGGGACGCGGTCAAGTCGGTGCTCAGCTTCCGCTACGTCTCCGACCACGGTGTGCACGCCAGTGGCCGGGTGGTGTTCGGCGATGCGTGAGGCCACGCTGGTGGTGATTCCGGTCTACGACCACGAACACGCCATCGGCGCCGTGGTGCAGGGCGTGCTTGCCAGCGGCCTGCCCTGCCTGCTGGTCGATGACGGCTCGCACGCCGCCTGCGCGGCGACGCTGCAGGACCTCGCCGACGCGCAGCCGGATCACGTTGCGCTGCTGCGGTTGCCGACCAACCAGGGCAAGGGCGGTGCGATGCTGGCCGGGTTTGCCGAAGCGGCGCGGCGCGGGTACAGCCACGTGCTGCAGATCGACGCCGACGGCCAGCACGAGCCGGGCGACATTCCACGGTTCCAGGCACTGGCCCGGCAGCACCCGCATGCGGTGATCTGCGGCACGCCGGCCTACGACGAAAGCGTGCCGAAGGCGCGCCTGTATGGGCGCTACGCCACCCACATCTGGGTCTGGATCAACACGCTGTCGCTGCAGATCCGCGATTCGATGTGTGGCTTTCGGGTCTATCCGCTGGCGCCGGTGATCCGGCTCGTGGGCGAGGAAACCATCGGCCGCCGCATGGACTTCGACAGCGAGATCCTGGTGCGGCTGTTCTGGCGGGAGGTGCAGGTGATCAGCGTGCCGACCCGGGTCACCTATCCCAGTGACGGCGTTTCGCATTTCGACGTGTGGCGCGACAACGTCCGTATCAGCCGCATGCACACCCGGCTGTTCTTCGGCATGCTCGCGCGCGCACCGCGCCTGCTGTGGCGCCGCCGCAGAGGCACCCGCGCAGCATGAATACGCCAGCATCCGCCAACGCCCCGCATTGGGCCGACCTGGGCGAGAGCACGTCGGCGGCCGGTGTGCTGTTCCTGTGCGGGGTGCACCGCTGGTTCGGGCGCTGGCCGTTCCGGCTGTGCGTGTACCCGGTGGTGCTGTGCCACTGGCTGGGCAACGGCGTGGCGCGGCGCGCCTCGCTGCAGTACCTGCAGCGGCTGCAGGCGCACACCGGCGTATTCGGCGGCGCCCCAGGGTATTGGGCCAGCCTGAAGCATTTCGCGCTGTTCGCCGACACGATGCTGGACAAGCTGCTCGGCCTCGGCGGGCGTTACCCGCCCGAGCGCATCCACCTGCAGCGCGACCTGATGCTGGAAAAGATCGCGCGCCGCGAGGGCGGGCTGATCCTCACCGCGCATATCGGCTGCCTGGAGCTGTGCCAGGTGCTGGCCGAACAGGTGCCGGGGTTCCATATCACCGTGCTGGTGCACACCGCGCACGCGCAGCGCTTCAACCGGCTGATGCAGCGGCTGGACCCGCTGGCGTCGGTGGAACTGATGCAGGTCACCGACATGGGCCCGGCCACCGCGGTGGAACTGCAGCGTCGCGTGCAGGCCGGCGGCTTCGTCGCCATCGTCGGCGACCGCGTGCCCCTGCGCGGCGGTCGCACCGTGCCGGCGCCGTTCCTGGGCCACACCGCGCAGTTCCCGATCGGCGCCTATGTGCTGGCGGCAGCGCTGGGCTGCCCGGTGTACAGCATGGCCTGCCTGCATGAAGGTAATGGCTACCGTGTGCGCTTCGAGCATTTCAGCGACCGCATCGTGCTGCCGCGCGGGTCGCGCGACGCCGCGCTGACCGCGCAGGCCGAACATTTCGCGCGGTGGCTGGAACTCCAGGTCACCGAAGCACCCTTGGACTGGTTCAACTTCTTCCCCTTCTGGGATCAGGCATCTCATGGCACGTAACGCAGGCTCTACTCCGGCACGCACGGTCCGCTTCGGCGACGCGCCGCTGACCATCGAAGACGTGGTTGCGCTGTCGCAGCGCCAGGCTGACGCGGTCGTCACCGACGACCCCGCGTTCACCGCGCGCATCCAGCGTGGCGCCGACTTCCTCGACCGCCTGTTGCGCGAAGACGGGGTAATCTACGGCGTGACCACCGGCTATGGCGACTCGTGCACGGTGAACATTCCGCCGGCACTGGTGGCCGAGCTGCCGCATCACCTGTTCACGTACCACGGCTGCGGCCTGGGCCGGTTCCTGGACGAGCAGGAAACCCGCGCGGTGATCGCTGCGCGCCTCGCCTCGCTGGTACGCGGCATGTCCGGGGTCAGCCATCCGCTGCTGCAGGGCCTGGCCACGTTGCTGCGCCACGACGTGCTGCCGCTGATTCCGGCCGAAGGCTCGGTCGGCGCCAGTGGCGACCTGACCCCGCTGTCCTACGTGGCCGCCGTGCTGTGTGGCGAGCGCGAGGTGATGTACCAGGGCGCGCGCCGCCCGGCGGCCGAAGTGCTGGCCGAGATCGGCATGGCGCCGCTGCGGCTGCGCCCCAAGGAAGGCCTGGCGATCATGAACGGCACCGCCGTGATGACCGCTCTGGCCTGCCTGGCTTACGAACGCGCGGACTACCTGACCCGGCTCGCTACCCGCCTCACGGCATTCAACGTATTGGCCAGCGACGGCAACGCGCACCACTTCGACGAGATGCTGTTCGCGGCCAAGCCGCACCCGGGCCAGATGCAGATCGCCGCGCGCCTGCGCGACGACCTGCACAGCGACCGCCCGCCGCGCAACGAACAGCGCCTGCAGGACCGCTACTCGCTGCGTTGCGCGCCGCACGTGATCGGCGTGGTCCAGGACGCGCTGCCGTTCCTGCGCCAGCTGATCGAAACCGAACTCAACAGCGCCAACGACAACCCGCTGATCGACGCCGACGGCGAGCGCATCCTGCACGGTGGCCACTTCTACGGCGGGCATATCGCCTTCGCCATGGATGCCTTGAAGAACACCATCGCCAACCTGGCCGACCTGCTCGACCGGCAGTTGGCGCTGGTGGTGGACGCACGCTTCAACCACGGGTTGCCAGCCAACCTGTCGGCCTCGACCGGCGAGCGCGCGCCGATCAACCACGGCCTGAAGGCGCTGCAGATCAGCGTCTCGGCGTGGACCGCCGAAGCGCTGAAGCAGACCATGCCAGCCTCGGTGTTCTCGCGCTCCACCGAGTGCCACAACCAGGACAAGGTCAGCATGGGCACCATTGCCGCGCGCGACTGCCTGCGCGTGATCGAGCTGACCGAACAGGTGGTGGCCGGCATGCTGATCGCGGCGCGCCAGGGCGTCGCCCTGCGCGAGCGCGTGGGCATGAATGCCACCCTGCACGGCGAGCTGGCCGCCATGTACCAGGACCTGTGCGGGCGCATCGCGCTGGTCGAGGAAGACCGTGCCCTGGACGGCGAACTGCGCGGCCTGCTGGATGACATCCGCGGGCAGCGCTGGAGCCTGTATGACAACGCCTGACCTGAGCTTCGAGGTCGCGCTGTCGCCGACCTTCCACGACTGCGATCCGATGCACGTGGTCTGGCACGGCAACTACTTCAAGTATTTTGAAGTGGCCCGCTGCGCGCTGCTGCAGCGCTACGACTACGACTACCCGCAGATGCGCGACTCCGGCTACATCTGGCCGGTGGTCGACGCGCGCGTGAAGTACATCCGCCCGCTGCTGTACGGGCAGGCGCTGCGCGTGCGCGCCACCATCACCGAATGGGAGAACCGCCTGAAGATCGCCTACGAGATCCTCGACGCAGGTACCGGCAAGGTGCTGACCCGCGCCCATACCATCCAGGTCGCGGTCGATGCGGCCACCAACGAAATGCTGTACCTGTGCCCCTCGGTGCTGTGGGAACGGCTGGGAGTAGACGCGCCATGACCCGTTTCCTGCGCACGCTGGGCGTGCTGTTGCTGCTGGCCGTGTGCGCGCCGGCGTTCGCCGCGCCCGGTGCAGACGTCGACCTGGTCAAGCAGCGCGTAGCGAAGGTGGGCGTGCTGCGCGGCGAGTTCAACCAGGACAAGCAGGTGGCCGGTTTCAAGAACCCGCTGCGTTCGCAGGGCCGCTTCGTGCTGGCCCAGGATCGCGGCGTGATCTGGACCACGCTCAAGCCGTTCCCCTCCGAAGTGGTGG
Source organism: Stenotrophomonas sp. VV52 (assembly GCF_002893095.1). GTDB lineage: Bacteria > Pseudomonadota > Gammaproteobacteria > Xanthomonadales > Xanthomonadaceae > Stenotrophomonas > Stenotrophomonas aracearum. The sequence goes on from NZ_PKQQ01000007.1 coordinate 108,592, forward strand.
TCACCCGCGACCGCATCCTCAGCCGCCAGCGCGACGGCAGCAGCCGGGTCGAACTGGACGGCCGCCAGCAGCCGGCGATGCGCTCGGTCAACGCGATCATGTTCGCGCTGATGAGCGGCGACGCACAGGCGCTGTCGGCGCAGTTCGTGGTCAAGGTGGAGGCGCTGCCGGACAACGGCTGGAGCATGCAGCTGACCCCACGCTCGGCGATGCTGGCCAAGGTGTTCAGCGCGCTCAGCCTGAGCGGCGACCGCTACGTGCGCGAGGTGCAGATCACCGAAGCCAACCAGGACGTTACCCGCATCCACTTTGCCGCCCTGAGCGAAACCCCGGCGCAGTTGAGCGCCGACGAGGGCCGCCGGTTTGAATGAGGCGTTGAGTTCGGCGTGGCGCGAGAACGGTCGCCTGCAGCGTGCCTGGCGCTGGTTGGCCGTGGCCTGGCTGCTGGTGCTGATCGGCCTGGGCGTGCAGCAGTGGCGGTTGTGGCAGCAGGAGTCGCGGATCGACACCGATATCCTGGCTCTGCTGCCGCAGGATGCGCATGACCGCCTGCTCTCGGACGTGACCCGCCGCATCGCCGACGCCAATGCACGCCAGGTCGTGGTGCTGCTTGGCAGCGCCGATGCCGCGCAGACCAAGGCCGCCGAACAGGCGTTCCGCGATGCGATCTCGCCCTCCGCCGTAGAACGGGGCTCTGCCCCGCTGGCAGCAGGGCAGAGCCCCGCTCTACGGGAGGCAGGCTCCATCGAAGGCTGGTTCGATCAGGCGCGCGCGTTCTACGCGCCCTATCGCGACCGCCTGCTCACGGATCAGCAGCGCCAGCGCCTGCAGGACGAATCCGCCGAAAGCCTGTCCGAGTCTGCGCTGGCCGCGCTGTACGGTCCGATGGGCGCACCGCGCCTGACCGAATGGCGGCAGGACCCGTTGTCGCTGTGGCCGCAGTGGTGGCAGGAACGCGCAGTGGGCTCTGGCCTGCGCATGGGCGATGACGGGCTGCTTGAAGCCGACGGCAAGCACTGGTCGGTACTCCAGTTCGAAACCATCGGCTCGGCCTTCCAGCTGGACGGCGAACGCCATATCGACCTGCTGCTGGACGCCGCCACCGCAGCGGCGAGCAAACAGGCGCCCGGCCTGGACGTGCTGCGCGCCGGCGTACCCCTGCATGCGGAAGCAGCAGCGGTGCAGGCCAACCGCGAAATCAACACGATCGGCTGGGGTTCGCTGGCGGCGGTGCTGCTGCTGGTGTGGCTGGCGTTCCGCTCGCTGCGGCCGATCCTGCTGGTCGGCGCCTCGCTGCTGATCGGCTGCGGCGTGGCGCTGGCGGTGACGGTCCTGGTGTTCGGCAAGGTGCACGTGCTGACCCTGGTGTTCGGCGCCTCGCTGGTCGGCGTGGCCGAGGACTACGGCATCCACTGGTTCGCTTCGCGCCAGGCCGAACCGGCCGACCGTCGCTGGAAGCTGCTGCGGCACCTGCTGCCGGGGTTGTGGCTGGCATTGCTGACCAGCGCGCTCGCCTACCTGGCGCTTGGCCTGGCTCCATTCCCGGGTCTGCGGCAGATGGCGTTGTTCTCGGTGGTGGGCCTGGCCGCGGCCTTCCTCACGGTGATCTTCTGGTTCCCGTGGCTGGACGGCGGCGAGATCCGCAGCACCCGCTTCGCACGCTGGCTCGGCGCCACGCTGGAGCGCTGGCCGCGCCTGCACGGACGTCGCCCGGTAGCCCTGTTCCTCGGCGCAGTGGTGGTGGTTTCCGCCGTGGGCATGCTGCGCCTGCAGCCCAACGACGACCTGCGCAGCCTGCAGTCCTCGCCGATGTCGCTGAGCAGCCAGCAGATCCGCATCAGCCAGATGCTGGGCATGCCCAGCCCCGCGCAGTTCTATCTGGTGCAGGGCGACAGCGCCGAGCAGGTACTGGAGCGCGAGGAAGCCCTGGTCGCCCGCCTGCGCGTGCTGTCGGCGGACAAGCAGATCGGCGGCTATCGCGCCCTCAGCGAGTGGCTGCCATCGGTGCAGCGGCAGCACGCCGACGCTGCGCTGACCGCACAAGTGGAACCGCAGGTGCTGGCTGCCGTGGGCGACACGGTCGGCGAAAGCCTGGAACGACCGGCTTACGCCGCGCAGGACCTGCAGGCCGACGCGTTCCTGGCCTCGCCGGCGTCGATGCCGTTCCGGCACCTGTGGTTGGGTGAAGTGGGGCAGGGCATGGCCTCGGTGGTGATGGTCGACGACCTCTCACGCGCCGACGCGCTGAGCCTGCTGGAAGCGCAGGCCACCGGCATCGACGGTGTACGCTGGGTCGACCGCACTGCCGATTTCTCCGCATTGCTCAAGCACTACCGCAAGCTGATGAGCGCGCTGCTGCTGGTTGGCATCGTGCTGGTGTTCGCGGTGCTGTACTGGCGTTACCGCGCCCAGGCCTGGCGCGTGTTCGCTCCGACCCTGGCCGCCGGTGCGCTCACCCTGGGCCTGCTCGGCCTGTTCGGCCAGCCGTTGCAGCTGTTCAATGTGCTGGCGCTGATGCTGCTGCTGGGCATGGGCATCGACTACGGCATCTTCCTGGTCGAACACCGCGGCGACGCCAGTGCGTGGCTGGCGGTGTGCGTGGGCGCGGCCAGCACCTGGCTGTCGTTCGGCCTGCTCGGCCTGTCGGCGACCCCGGCGCTGCGCGCATTCGGTCTCACCCTGTTGTTCGGCATCGGCCTGGTCTGGCTGATCTCGCCGCTGTTCCGTCCTCAACCGCACGACGCACCGCACTGAGCGACCGCGCCGAAGCCCTTTTGTCTTGATCATGGATGCATCGATGAACGCAGCACTGGAAAAAACTGAAATCCTCGTGATCGGCGCCGGTCCTGCCGGTTCGGTTGCCGCTGCCATGCTCCGCAAGCAGGGCCGCCAGGTGCTGATGCTGGAGCGCCAGCAGTTCCCGCGCTTCTCCATCGGCGAGAGCCTGCTGCCGCAGAGCATGGAATACATCGAAGCGGCCGGCCTGCTGCAGGATGTGGTGGAAGCCGGCTTCCAGTACAAGAACGGCGCGGCGTTCGTGCGTGGCGAGCGCACCACCGAATTCGACTTCCGCGACAAGTTCTCACCAGGCTGGGGCACCACCTACCAGGTACAGCGCGCCAACTTCGACGACGTGCTCGCGCGCGGCGCCGAGCGCATGGGCACCACCCTGCGCTTCGGCGATGAAGTGCTCTCGGTCGAACCGGGCAGCCCGGCCCGCGTCCAGGTGCGCCGCCCGGACGGCAGCGAGTACACCATCGAAGCCGGTTTCATCCTCGACGCCAGCGGCTTCGCGCGCCTGCTGCCACGGCTGCTCAAGCTGGAGTCGCCGTCGAACTTCCCGGTGCGTGGCGCGATCTTCTGCCACGTGCGCGACAACATCCCGGCCGACGGCGGCTTCGACCGCAACAAGATCCTGATCACCACCCATCCCGAACACGTGGACGTGTGGTACTGGACCATTCCGTTCTCCAACGGCTGCTGCTCGCTGGGCGTGGTCGCCGAGCCGAGCTTCTTCGAGAAGTACGGCGGCACCGACCTGGAAAAGCTGCAGGCCATCGTCGGCGAAGACCCCAACCTGACCCGCCTGCTCAAGGACGCGGAATGGGCGGTGCTGCCGGTGCGCACCATCACCGGCTACTCGGCCAACGTCAGCTCGCTGTGGGGCGAGGGCTACGCACTGCTGGGCAACGCCGGCGAGTTCCTCGACCCGGTGTTCTCTTCCGGCGTGACCATCGCGTTCAAGTCGGCGCAGCTGGCCAGCGACTGCCTGGCCCGCCGCCACGCCGGTGAACAGGTGGACTGGGAGCGCGAGTTCGCGATTCCGCTGCGCGCCGGCGTGAAGACCTTCCGACGCTTCGTTGAAGCGTGGTACGCCGGCGGCTTCCAGAAGATCATCTACCATCCTGACCAGCAGCCGGAGATCCGCCGCATGATTTCCTCGATCCTTGCCGGCTATGCCTGGGACACCCGGAATCCGTACGTGGCCGACGACAGCGGTCGTCGCCTGCGGGTGCTGGAGGAACTGTGCAGCGCCTGATCCTGACCCTGCTGTTGAGCGTACTGCTGGCCGCCTGTGCCAGCACCCGCATGCCCGTGCCGCGGGTGCAGCTGCCGACCCTGCAGCTGCCACCCTCGGCGCTGGCGCAGCCGTTGCAGCTGCAGCAGCGCCTGCAGTTCCGCTTCGGCAGTCACGAACGCGAGCTCGACGCACTGCTTGAAGCCGATGGCGAACAGGTCAGGCTGGCGGTGCAGGCGATGGGACAGACCGGCGTGCGCATGGTCTGGGACGGGCATACGCTGGAACAGACCCGCGCACCCTGGCTGCCACCGCAGGTGCGCGGCGAGCGCGTGCTGGACGACCTTCAGTTCGCGCTGTGGCCGGCCGATGCCATCCGGGCGGCGCTACCGTCCGGATGGACGCTGGTCGAGGACGGCGGTAGGCGTCGCCTGGAGCAGAACGGCAAGGCCTGGCTGGTGCTGGAACCGCTGGAAAACGGCCGCGTGCGCCTGCGCAACCTGGCCGAAGGCTATGAACTGGTCATCGAATCGTTGGACATGGGACAGGCGGAATCGTGAGCAGTACGGCGGTATATCTGAATGAACTGGGCGTGGTCTGCGCACTGGGCAGTGGGCGCGCGCAGGTGCGCGACGGCCTGTTCGCCGACCAGCCCGGTGGCCTCCGTGACAACGACCAGATGATCCCCGGGCGCACCTTGGCGCTGGGTGAGGTGGCCGACCCGCTGCCGGACCTGTCGGACCTGCCGGTGGCGCTGCGCGGGCGCAACAACGCGCTGCTGGAAGGTGCGCTGCTGCAGATCCGCCCGGCCGTGGACGCGGCGATCAGGCAGTACGGTGCCGACCGCGTGGCGGTGATCATCGGCACCAGCACCTCGGGGATCGGCGAGTCGGAGAACGCCCTGCGCATGCAGGCCGACGAAGGCCGCTGGCCCGATGACTTCCACTATGCGCAGCAGGAAATGGGCACTTCGGCCCGCTTCGTGCGCGAGCGCATCGGCAGCGCCGGGCCGTCCTGGACCATTTCCACCGCCTGTTCGTCCAGCGCCAAGGCGCTGATGTCGGCGGCGCGGCTGCTGCGTGCCGGGGTCGTCGACGCCGTGGTGGCCGGCGGCGACGACTCGCTGTGCCGCTTCACCGTGGCCGGCTTCTGCGCGCTGGAGTCGGTCTCGGCGGCGCGCTGCAACCCGTTCTCGCGGCACCGCAACGGCATCAACATCGGTGAGGGCGCGGCCCTGTTCCTGATGACCCGCGAACCGGGCCCGGTGCGGCTGTCGGGCTGGGGCGAGTCGTCCGACGCGCATCACATGTCCGCGCCCGACCCGCAGGCGCGCGGCGCCATCGATGCCATGCAGCAGGCGCTGGACCGCGCCGGACTGGCGCCGCAGCAGGTCGACTATGTGAACCTGCACGGCACCGCTACCGGTCACAACGACGCCATGGAGAGCGTGGCCGTGGCGCAGGTGCTGGGGACCGCGGTGCCGGCCAGTTCGACCAAGCCGCTGACCGGGCACACCCTGGGGGCCTCCGGTGCGATTGAAGCCGCGCTGTGCTGGATGACCCTGGCCGACAATCCGGACCAGCGCCTGCCCACCCACTGGTGGGACGGCGAGGCCGACGAGGCATTGCCGACGCTGGCCCTGGTCGCCCCGGGCACGCGCGCGTCGCACCCGCTGCAGCACGTGCTCAGCCATTCCTTCGCGTTCGGCGGCAGCAATGCCGTGCTGGCGCTGGCACGGGGTTGAGCATGCAGCTTCCCACCGATATCGAAAGCGTACTGCCGCACCGCGACAGCCTGCGCCTGGTCGACCGGGTCATCGACTGGCAGCCCGAATCCATCGTGGTCGAGGTGGACGTGCCCGCGCAGGGCCTGTTCTCCGGCCCCGACGGCGTGCCGGCCTGGGTCGGCGTGGAGTACATGGCGCAGGCGATTGCGGCCTGGGCCGGATGCCGGGCCCGCGCCGAAGGGCGCGAACCCTCGATCGGGTTCCTGCTCGGCACGCGGCGCTACACCGCCCACCAGCCGGCCTTCACGCCGGGCACCTGCCTGCGGGTGGAGGCACAGTGCGAGCTGATGGGCGAAAATGGCCTGGGCATGTTTGCCTGCCGGATCCTGGCAGGCGATGTTGAATTGGCGGTCGCCAACGTATCGGTGTTCGAACCACGCGATGCAATGGCCTATCTGGAGAGTGGAGAGGCATGACAGGGAACTTGACCGTGCTGGTGACCGGCGCCAGCCGGGGCATCGGCCGCGCCGTGGCGCTGCGAATCGCGCGCGACGGCTTCGACGTGGTGGTGCATTGCCGCAGCCGTGTCGAGGAAGCACAGCAGGTAGTCGCGCAGATCCAGGCACTGGGTCGGCAGGCGCGCGTGCTGGTGTTCGACGTCTCCGACCGCGACGCTGCGCGTACCGCGCTGGAAGCGGACATCGAGGCGCACGGCACCTATTACGGCGTGGTCTGCAATGCCGGCATCGCACGTGATGGCGCGTTCCCGGCCATGCCTGCCGAGGACTGGGACGCGGTGGTGCACACCAACCTGGACAGCTTCTACAACGTGCTGCACCCGCTGGTGATGCCGATGGTGCGGCGGCGCAGGCCGGGCCGCATCGTCACCCTGTCCTCGGTCTCGGGGCTGGTCGGCAACCGCGGCCAGACCAACTACAGTGCGGCCAAGGCCGGGATCATCGGCGCCACCAAGGCGCTGGCACTGGAACTGGCCAGCCGCGCGATCACCGTCAACTGCGTGGCACCCGGCCTGATCGAGACCGAGATGGTCAACCAGGAGGTGCTCGACCACGCACTCAAGCTCATTCCCGCCGGCCGCATGGGCCAGCCGGACGAGGTCGCGCACGCGGTTTCGTTCCTGTTGTCCGAATCGGCCGGGTACATCACCCGCCAGGTGATTTCGGTGAACGGAGGCATGGTCTGATGCGCGGTCCCGAACGTCGCGTGGTGGTCACCGGTGCCGCCGCGATCAGTCCGCTGGGCAACGACTGGCCGAGCATCCGCACGCGCCTGCATGAACAGCGCAACGCGGTGCGCTACATCCCGGAGTGGGAAGTGTTCGATGGCCTGAACACCCGCCTGGCTGCGCCGGCGCAGGATTACGAACTGCCGTCCAACTACAACCGCAAGACCACCCGCAGCATGGGCAAGGTGGCGGTGATGTCGGTGCGCGCCACCGAACTGGCGCTGGAAGCGGCCGGCCTGCTCGGCCACCCGGTGCTGCGCAGCGGCCTGGCCGGCGTGGCCTACGGCTCCTCGTCGGGCAGCCACGAAGCCACCGCCGAATTCGGCCGCATGCAGCACGACCACACCACCGAAGGCATCAGCGCCACCACCTACCTGAAGATGATGAGCCACACCTCGCCGGTGAACATCGGCGTGTTCTTCGGCTTGTCCGGGCGGGTCTACACCACCTCCAGTGCCTGTACCTCGGGCAGCCAGGGCGTGGGCTCGGGCTATGAAGCGATCCGCAGTGGCAAGCAGACGGTGATGGTCACCGGCGGCGCTGAACAGCTCGACGCCACCGCTGCTGCAGTGTTCGACACCCTGTTCGCCACCAGCGTGCGCAACGACGCACCGCAGACCACGCCCAGCCCGTTCGACGCGCACCGCGATGGCCTGGTGCTGGGCGAAGGCGCCGGCACCCTGATCCTGGAAGAGCTGGAGCACGCGCAGGCGCGCGGCGCCACCATCCTGGCCGAAGTGGTCGGCTATGGCACCAACAGCGACGGCCAGCACGTCACCCAGCCGACCGCCGACACCATGGCCCAGGCCATGCGCCTGGCGTTGGAAGATGCGGGCCTGGAACCGGGCCAGATCGGCTACGTCAACGCGCACGGCACCGCCACCGAGCACGGCGACATCGCCGAAACCCAGGCCACGGCCCAGGTATTCGGCGCGGGTATGCCGATCAGTTCGCTGAAGAGCTATGTCGGCCACATGCTCGGCGCCTGCGGCGCGTTCGAAGCCTGGGTCACCATTGAAATGATGCGCGAAGGCTGGTTCGCCCCGACCCTGAACCTGCACGAGGTCGACCCGCGCTGCGGCGCGCTGGATTTCATCCGGGGCGAAGGCCGCCTCATGCAGCCTGAGTACGTGATGAGCAACAACTTCGCCTTCGGCGGCATCAACACCTCGTTGATCTTCCGCCGCTGGCAGGACTGAGCAACACCCCCGACTTACAACAAGGAGAAAGTTGAATGCGTCGTTTTGCCCTGTTTGCCGCTGCCGCCCTGCTCACCGTCGCCAGCACCGCCCACGCCCGTGAAACCCGTGTCGAGCAGTCGCTGCGCAGCCTGATCGAATCCCCTGAAGCCAAGGCCGCCGGTATCGACGGCAGCGTGCGTTTCTACCTGGCCGGCGAAAAGGTCAACGTCCAGCAGCGGATGGGTGAAGACGTGACCAACAAGAAGACCAACGCCGCCAACAAGAGCGACGAGGTGGCCTGCAACTGGGTGGCGCTGTCGGCCCTGAAGGCCCTGCAGGACGGCGCGAAGTCGCGCGGCGCCAATGCCGTGGTCGACATCGTCAGCTACTACAAGAAGAACGAATTCAAGAGCACCACCAACTACGAATGCTATGCCGGCGCCATCCTCGCTGGCGTCGCGCTGAAGGGTACCTACGCAAAGGTGAAATGAGGCGAAGCCTGATTTCACCGGTAGCGCCGGCCGCTGGCCGGCCCATGCATGCGCCGGCGACCCAGGATTGCCGCCGCCCACCACAACGGCGGCAATCTCTACCTGAACAACCCCACCACATTGATGAACCTGAATCTGCCCCGCGCCTGAAAACCGACGCCCCACGCGGCAGATACCTATCGGACTTGCGTGGTTTCCGACACAATCGACGCATCTATTCCCAGGGCCACCGCCCCGCGGGCAATGCAAGCCTACGTCTACAAAAGCCAACGCAAGCAGGACACCTACGTCTACCTCGCCGCCCGTGACGCCTTCGATGCCCTCCCGGATGCATTGAAAGCCACGCTGGCGCCGCTCGCATTCGTGCTGGAAGTCGCCCTGACCCCGGACCGTCGCCTCGCCCTGGCCGACGTCGACCAGGTGCGCGCCAACCTGGCCGAGCGTGGTTTCCACCTGCAGATGCCCCCGCCGCCGGTCCCGCCGGTGCGCGTGCCGCGCCGCGATGACCCGCGATGACTGACACCCTGCGCACCCGCGCTGCCGCCATTGCCGTTGCCGTCGGCAGCCTGCTGTCGCTGGCCGTGGTGCTGGGCGGCGTGCCGGCCGCGCTCGGTGCGGCGCTGGCGCAGCCGGCGTTCGCGCTGGGCGTGTCGTGGTGGCGGCGCAGCCGTGCGGTCCCTGCGTTGCCGCAGCTGGGCCGGCAGGACCTGCCGGCGCTCGGCGCCTTGTGGGCGCTGGGTCCGGCGCTGTTTGCGCTGTTGGTGTCCTGGCCGCTGGCCGCACTGCACGACAGCGGCAGCCTCGCCGCGGTGCTCGGCCTGAGCGTGGCGGTCAGCGCCGCCCTGCTCGGCGTATGGCGCACCTGGCCGCTCTGGAATGAGATCGAACGTAGCGACGGCAGCCTGGCGCGGCACTGGCGCACCCTGGCCGCGCGCGACCTGAGCGCCTGGCGCGGGCTGATCGTGGCCGGCCTGGTGGTCGCGGTCTGCGCGCTGGTGGTGGTGCCGGCCTGGCCGGGCCTGCTGCCGGACACCCTGCGCTGGCCGTTCGCGCTGCTGGTGCTGATCGGGTCGCCGCTGGCCCACTTCGCCCTGCAGCGCATTGCACCGGCCGACCCGCTGCCCACCCGCAGCGTGCTGGAACCGGCGAGCGCCGCCTTCGCCGCTGCCGCGCACCCGGACGATGCCAGCCAGCCGCTGGAACCGCTGGGCCAGCACGAACGCCTGCCCGCCCTGTACGACGCTGCGCGCAGTGGTCGGGTCGACCGCGCCCTGCAGCTGCTGGCCGCCGGGGCCGACCCGCACGGCCTCCCGGATCCGAACTGGCGCGACCAGCGCAGCCTGGTGGTGCTGGCGGCGGTGCTGCCCGACCTGCGCCTGCTGCGCGAACTGATCGCGCGCGGCGTGGGCGTGAACACCCCGCACCGCGGCATGACCCCGCTGCTGGCGGCCACCCGCGACAGCTGGCACGGCCGCCCCGAAGCGGTGATGACCCTGCTCGCCAACGGTGCCGATTCGCGTGCAGTCGACAGCGACGGCAACACCCCGCTGCACCATGCCGCGCGCAGTTCCGACCCCGGCGTGGCCGCGCTGCTGCGCGACGCCGCCGCCGAAGTGGACGCGCTCAACAACGACGGCTGGTCGCCGCTGGCGGTGGCCTGCCAGGTCGGCAACTGGCGCCTGGCGCGTTTCCTGCTCGAGCGTGGCGCGCGGACCGAGCCGGCCGAGGGCACCCCGGTGCTGCTGGCTGCGGCCGGCACCGAAGAAGACGACACCGCCGGCGTGCAGCTGCTGCTCAAGCACAAGGCGCGCGCCGACGCCCGCGACCGCCAGCGCCGCAGTGCACTGCATGAAGCCGCACTGGCCGGGCACGTGGACATCATCGAGGTCCTGCTGGCCGCCGGCGCCAACCTGGAATCGCGCGATGCGCTGTCGCGCACGCCATGGCTGGAAGCGGCCCGGGCCGGTCGCGCCGCCGTGGTCGAACACCTGCTGCCGCACAAACCCGACCTGCACGCGGTGGACGTAGAAGGCCGCAACGCGGTACTGCTGGCCTGCATGGCCGACACCGTGTCGCCGCTGCTGGTACGCCGCCTGCTCGACCTGGGCATCGCCGCGGATGTACCGGACCCACAGGGCCGCCGCGCGGTGGACATCGCCGCCGCCGCCGGGCGCTGGACCATCGTGTCGCTGCTGGACCGCAGCTATCCGCTGCCGGCCGCGGTGAGCGACGGCCTGGCCAATGCCGCCGACAGCGACGCTGACGCGGGCACGCCAATCCTGCCGGACCGCCCGCCGCTGGACCTGCTGCGCGAAGCGCTGGGCTTCGGCAACGTCGACGGGATGGCCACCTTGGCGCGCCTGTGCAACCCCGAAGAACTGGGCGGCCTGCTGCACGACGCCGAGCTGGCGCTGGACCCGCATGCGGTGGAATGGCTGCTGGCGCACGGCGCCGCGCCGGAAGTGCTGGACGCCTGTGGCGACACCCCGATGTTCGCGCTGCTGGCGCGTGGTGTCGACGCGGTGCCCGCGCTGCAGGTGCTGCTGCGCCGGGGCGTGTCGCCGGCCGGTGCCGGTGGCCTGGCGCGCCTGCTGGCCGCCTGCGCGCAGCACGACCAGGCCGGGCGTGGGCTGGAACAGCTCGCGCTGGAACTGCTTGAGCGTGGTGCCGACCCGTTCGCGGCCTCGCCGGCCGGCGACCCGCCGCTGTCGCTGGCGGTGCGGCTGGGCTGGCTGCGCCTGCAGCAGGCGCTGCTCAGTCTGGGCGTGGACCGCGAAGCGCGCGACAGCCACGGCATGACCGCGCTGCACCTGGCGACGGCGCTGGCCCGCGAAGGCTCGTTGAAGCTGCTGGTGCAGCAGGGCGCCTCGCCCGAAGCGCGTGCCGCCGACGGCCAGACTCCGCTGGGCGTGGCGCTGTCGATCGGCCGCCGCGACCTCGCCGATTGGCTGGACTGGCGCGTGTGGCCGCTGCCCGGCCGCGCGCTGCGCGCCGCCGACCTGCCGGCCGCGGCCATGGCCGGTGATGCCGATGCAGTGCGCCGTTTGAACGACCTGGGCTTTGCGATCGACGTGGTCGACGCGCAGGGCTGCACCGCGCTGCTGCGTGCCGCCGGCGGTGGCCACCTGGCCGTGGTCGACCTGCTGCTGGCGCGCGGAGCCAACCCGCAGCACGCGGCCGCGAGCGGCGCCACGCCGTTGTCGGCGGCGGTGAGCATGCGCCAGATCGACATCGTCTCGGCCCTGCTCGATGCGGGTGCCGAGCTGGAATACCGCCTGCCCGGCGGGGTCACCGTGCTGATGCTGGCCTCGGCGCTGGGCCTGCCCGACATCGCCGCGCGCCTGCTCACCGCCGGTGCCAACGTGCATGCCGGCGACGCGCAGCAGCTGGGTCCGCTGCACTGCGCGGCCCTGTATGGCTTCGGTGCCCGCGACCGCTCGCGCCTGCTGGCGCTGCTGGACACGCTGCTGCTGGCCGGTGCCGAGCCCGATCAGGCGGCCGCCGGTTCGGTCACACCGCTGCTGCTGGTGCTGGGTGCCCGCGCAGAGCCTGGCACCGCCTGCGACGAACAGGTCGTGCTGGCTGCGGTGGAACGCCTGCTGGATGAAGACGTGTCGCTGGACGCGCGCGACCCGCGTGGTTTTGGCCCGCTGCACCTGGCCGCCCTGCACGGGTTGCCGCTGCTGGTGCAGCGCCTGCTGCGCGCCGGTGCCGACCCGGACGTGCGCGATGCGCTCAACCGCAGCCCGCGCGAGATCGCGGTGATGCGCGGCTTCATCGACGTCGCCGGCGAATTCGAACCGCGCGTACCGGGCGTGTCCTCGATGGCCCGGTTCCTGCGCGACAACGGCTGATCACTCGCGGCGGTCGTTGTCCGTTCCGCCGTCGCGTTCGGCATCCGCTTCGAACAACCGCATCAGATCCGCCCTGGCATCGCGTGAGGTCTGCATCACCGCAGCCTCGTCGTCATAGACCAGGTACTGGTCGCGCAGCAGTTTCTCATCGTGTTCGCGGAACTGCTTCACGTGCGCTGCTGCAACGGCCTCGGAAATGCCCAGCGCCGTCAGCACGCGCTCGCTCATGTCCAGGCTGGACCCGAACACCTCGCGGAACGGTTCGGCCGACATGTCCATCAAGCGCCACGCATGCTGGCGGTTGCGCGCGCGGGCCAGCACCACCGCGTCCGGATACATGCGCCGGATCAGCCGGGTGGCGCGCATGTTCGCCTCCGGGTCGTCCAGCGTCACCACATACACCCGCACGTTCTCGCTGCCGGCCGCACGCAGGATCTCCGGTCGGGTCGGGTCGCCGTAGTACAGCTTGTTGCCGAACCGGCGCAGGTCCGACACGGTGTCCGGGTTCGCTTCCAATGCCACGAAGGGAATCTTCTGCGCGGTCAACAGGCGCGCGACGATCTGGCCGAAACGCCCCATGCCGGCAATCATCACCGTGGGTTCGGTGCCGCCGTTGTCGATGGTGTCGGCCGGGCGCTTGTCCTTGGCCAACTCGTGCTCGCTGCCCAGCAGTCGCAGCAGCAGGATCATCAGCAGCGGCGTCAGCGCCATCGACAGACCGACGATCGCCACCAGCCGGTCGTGGTTGGCATTGCCCAGCAGGTTGGCGCGCTGCGCCTCATTGAACACCACGAAGGCAAACTCGCCGCCCAGCCACAGCACGCTGCCCAGCAGCACGGCATGCCGGGTACTGAGTTTCGCCAGCTTGCCGATGCCGAACAGCAGACCGAACTTCACCACCAGCAGGACCGCCACCCCGATGGCGATCGCCCACGGCTCGGCGATCACGCGGTCCAGGTCGATGCCCATGCCCACCGCGATGAAGAACAGGCCCAGCAGCAGGCCCTTGAACGGTTCGATCTGCGATTCCAGCTCGTGGCGGAACTCCGAATCTGACAGCAGCACGCCGGCCAGGAACGCGCCCAGGCTGGGACTGAGCCCGACCTCCTGCATGAACCACGCGGTGCCCAGCACCACCAACAGCGCCATCGCAGTAAACACTTCGGGGCTGCGCGTGCGCGCCACGGTACTGAACAGCCAGCGCAGTACCGGCCGCCCGCACACGATCACCACCGCCAGTGCACCCAGCGCCAGCGTTACATCACCCCAGTCCAGGGTTTCGTTCTTCGCCCCGCCCAGCAGCGGAATGGCCGCCAGCAGCGGGATTGCGATCAGGTCCTGGAACAGCAGGATCGCGAAGCCCAACCGCCCGTAGTCGGTGTTGAGGCCCTTGTGTTCGGACAACAGCTGCAGGCCCACTGCGGTGGACGACAGCGCCAGCGCGATGCCCACGATCAACGCGCCCTTCCACTGGAAGTGGTCCAGCATCAGCAGGCTGCCCAGCACCAGCGCGCTCAGCGCCACCTGCGCCGTACCCGCACCGAACACCGAGCGCCGCATCACCTTCAGGCGCGCGGGCGAAAGCTCCAGCCCGATCACGAACAGCAGCATGACCACGCCGATCTCGGCCGCGCCCAGGATCCGGTCGGCGTCCTGCACGAAGCCCAATCCGTCCGGGCCCAGCACCACGCCGGCGACCAGGTAGCCCAGCACCGCGCCCAGCCCGAGCTTCTTGAATATCGGCACGGCGATCACCGCAGCCAGCAACAACACCAGGGCCAGGACCAGCGCACCGCTATGCATGGGGAAACCTGCGCATCGCATCATCGGCCTGTCGCCGGTGGCCCATTATGCGGCCCGCCGCGTCAACGACCTTCAACCGCGCCTGACCCCCTGCGCCGCAGGGGTTGACCCGGCCTGCCCACGGGTCCAGACTCCCGCCCGCTGGCCGCGCCCACCGGTGCGCCCCGCAACACCCTTCCGGAGTCCACACCCATGTCCAGCGACAGTAGAAGTCGACCTTGCTCGACGCCAGCGATGGCCACCGCCTGACATCGGGACGGTTCGCCAGCGTTGGCGTCGCGCGAACGCGATCCACAAGGCGAACCCCATGAACCAGAAAGACCTCCTGCGCCCGGCGGCCGACGCCGCCCTGAGCGCACCCCTGCAGGACTTCAACACCGCCGACGCGGTGGAATACCTCAACACCCTCGAGCTGTCGCGCGCCGCCGACACCCTGGCCGCGCTGCCGTTGCCGCGCGCGGTGAAGATGCTCGAACAGCCCGAGCTCACCCGCAGTGGCGATCTCGTTGCCGCGCTGCCGGTGGCCAAGGCCGCCGCGCTGCTCGGCCTGATGGCCGACGACCGTGCCACCGACATCGTCCATGAACTGGACGAGGACGAACGCGCGCGCCTGATTCCGCTGCTCAGCGCCGAGTCGCGCCAGGCCATCCAGCAGCTGCTCAGTTATCCGGCGCACACCGCTGGTGCGCTGATGACCACCGAATTCGTCAGCGTGCCCGCCGACTGGACCGTGGGCCGCACCCTGCAGCACATCCGCGAGGTCGAGCGCACCCGCGAAACCGTATACGCCATCTACGTGCTCGACCCGCGCACCCAGGCCCTGCAGCAGGTGGTGACCATGCGCCGCCTGATCACCGGGCTGCCGGACGAGCCGATCCTGGACGTGGCCCAGGTCAACCCGCCGGTGACCGTGGACGCGCTGCTCGACCAGGAAGAGGTGGCCCAGCTGATCCGCCGCCACGACCTGCTCGCCATCCCGGTGGTGGACGCGCGCCAGCAGGTGCTCGGCATCGTCACCGTAGACGACATCCTGGACGCGCTGATCGAAGAGTCCACCGAAGACGTGCACAAGTTCGGCGGCATGGAAGCGTTGGAAAAGCCGTACATGCAGATCGGCTTCTTCGAGATGCTGCGCAAGCGTGCCGGCTGGCTCAGCGTGTTGTTCCTCGGCGAGATGCTTACCGCCAGCGCCATGCAGCATTACGAAGACGAACTGGCCCGCGCCGTGGTGCTGACCCTGTTCATCCCGCTGATCATGAGCTCGGGCGGCAACTCCGGTTCGCAGGCCACCTCGCTGCTGATCCGCAGCCTGGCGCTGCGCGAACTGCGCCTGCGTGACTGGTGGAAGGTGGCGTTGCGCGAAGTGCCCACCGGCATCACCCTGGGCGCGATCCTTGGCGTGCTGGCGGTGATCCGCATCGTGTCCTGGCAGCTGCTGGGCCTGCACGACTATGGCGAGCACTGGAAGCTGCTGGCGCTCACCATCGGCGCGGCGTTGGTGGGCATCGTCACCTTCGGCTCGTTGTCCGGCTCGATGCTGCCCTTCATCCTCAAGCGCCTCGGCTTCGACCCGGCCAGCGCCTCGGCCCCGTTCGTGGCCACGCTGGTCGACGTGACCGGCCTGGTGATCTACTTCAGCATCGCCGCCGCGATCTTGAGCGGCGCCTTGTTGTAATGCACGTGGCTCTACCGGATTGCGCCGGATCATACCGACAGCACGGCCGCCCGTGTACCGTGTAGCCCATGAGCACCTATCACCTGCAGTCCGTATTCCGTCCGCAGTCGGTGGCCGTCGTCGGCGGCAGCCCGCGCGAGCGTTCCGCCGGCCGCGCGGTGATGCGCAACCTGCGCGCCACCGGGTTTCCCGGCAAGGTCGCGTGGATCAACCCGCGTTACGGCGAGATCGACGGCATCAGCACGGTCAAGCGGCTCAAGGACTTGGACTGGGTGCCGGAGCTGATCGTCATCACCGCGCCGGCCAGCATCGTGCCGCAGGTGGTCGCCACGGCCGCCGAGCGCGGCGTGGCAGCCGCCATCATCCTCACCGCGAACCTCGGCCAGGGACCGGGTTCCCTCAGCGAGCAGGTCGAAGCGGCCGCACGCCCCAAGGGCCTGCGCATCCTCGGCCCGCACTGCCTGGGTGTGATCGCCCCGCATGCGCGCCTCAACGCCAGCATTGCCGCGCATTTCCCGCAGGCCGGCGACCTCGCACTGATCTCCGAATCCAGCGCGATTGCGGCTGCGCTGGTCGAATGGGGCGTGGCGCGTTCGGTGGGTTTCTCCGCCGTGGTCTCGCTCGGCGACGCGCTGGATGTCGACTTCGGCGACCTGCTCGACTATTTCGCTACCGACTACCGTACCCGCGCCATCCTGCTCTACGTCGAACACATCCGTGACGCGCGCAAGTTCATGTCGGCCGCACGTGCCGCCGCGCGCGCCAAGCCGGTGGTGGTGGTGAAGTCCGGCCGCCACATCCGCATCGATCCCGACGGCGACACCCACGTGCAGGCGCTGGCCAGCTCCGACGCGGTGTATGGCGCTGCGTTCAACCGTGCCGGCCTGCTGCGGGTGAGCGCACTGGACGAGCTGTTCACCGCCGCTGAAACGCTGGGTCGGCTCGGCACCTTCCCGGGCCGTCGGCTGGCCATCCTCAGCAACGGCGGCGGGGTGGGGCGGCTGGCCGTGGACCAGTTGCTGGCCCTGCGCGGCAGCCTGGCCGAACTGTCGCCCGCCACCATCGACGCGCTCGACGGCGTGCTGCCGGAAGGCTGGTCGCGCAGCAACCCGGTCGACATCGTGGTCGACGCCGACGGTGAACGTTACGCCGCCGCGATTGACGCGCTGATGTCCGACCCCGGCAACGACGCGGTGCTGGTGGTCAACGTGCCGACCGCGTTCACCTCCTCGGCCGACGCTGCGCAGGCGCTCACCCGCACGCTCGGCCTGCGCCCGCGCCACCACCGCGACAAGCCGGTGTTCGCGGTGTGGCTGGGCAACGACGACCGCGCCACCGCCACCCTCAATGCCGCGCGCGTGCCGACCTATCCGACCGAGGCCGAAGCCGTGCGCGGCTTCCAGCACCTGGTGCGCTACCGCGACGCGCAGGCCGCGTTGATGGAAACCCCGCCCAGCCTGCCGCAGGATTTCGTGGTCGACACCGCCGCCGCGCGCGCGATCGTCGAGGCCGCACTAGCGGCCGGCCAGCAGTGGCTGGATCCGATCGCCACCCACCAGCTGCTGTCGGCGTACGGCATTCCCTCCGCGCCGGTGATGCAGGCGCGCGACGCGCACGAAGCGATGGACCTGGCCCAGCCGCTGCTGGAGCAGGGCGCCACGGTGGCAGTGAAGGTGTTTTCCGCCGACATCCCGCACAAGTCAGACGTGGATGGCGTACGCCTCAACCTGGGCACGCTGCAGGCGGTGCAGGCCGCGGCCAGCTCCATCCTCGCGCGCGCCCGCGAGCTGCGCCCGAACGCGCGCATCGAAGGCGTGCTGGTGCAGCCCACCATCGTGCGGCCGAAGGCGCGCGAGCTGATCGCCGGCATCGCCGACGATCCGACCTTCGGCCCGGTGGTGGTGTTCGGCCGCGGCGGCACCGCCGTGGAAGTGATCGACGACAAGGCGCTGGCCCTGCCGCCGCTGGACCTGCGCCTGGCCCATGAGCTGATCGGCCGCACCCGCGTCTCGCGCATCCTCAAGGCGTATCGCGACGTTCCCGCAGCCGACGAGCGCGTGGTCGCGCTGATCCTGGTCAAGCTGGCCCAGCTCGCCGCCGACATTCCCGAAGTGCGCACGCTGGACATCAATCCGCTGCTGGCCGATCGCGACGGCGTCATCGCACTGGATGCGCGCGTGGCCATCGCCCCGTCGCGCAAACTGCACAAGGGCCGGGGCCACCCGCGCTTCGCCGTGTTCCCGTATCCCAAGGAGTGGGAGCGTACGATCACGCTGTCCGACGGCGCACCGGCATTCGTGCGTCCGGTGCGGCCGGAAGACGATGCGCTGTTCCGCGCCTTCTTCGCGCGCGTGACCGACGACGACCTGCGCCTGCGCTTCTTCCAGTCGGTGAAGCATTTCAGCCACGAGTTCATCGCACGCCTGACCCAGCTCGACTACGCCCGTTCCATCGCCCTGGTCGCGATCGACCCGCGCAGCGGCGACATGCTTGGCGCGGTGCGCCTGCATGCCGACGCCGACTACGACCGCGGCGAATACGGCATCCTGATCCGCTCGGACTTGAAGGGCCACGGCATCGGCTGGCGCCTGATGAGCATCATGATCGAGTACGCCCAGTGGCTTGGCCTGAACATCGTCGAAGGCCAGGTGCTGCGCGAGAACAGCACCATGCTGGCGATGTGCCAGGCGCTGGGCTTCAAGACAAAGCTGGACCCTGACGATCCCACCGTGATGGTGGTGACCCTGCCGGTGCAGGAGGCACAGGCGGCGGTACCGCCGGAGGGCATCACGCACTGACCGGCGCGGAACACACAGGACCGGTGACAAGACGCCATTGCCGGCTGGATCACCGACAATGGCCGCATGACCGAACGCACTCCTCTGTTGCTGCTGCCAGGCCTGCTCAACGACGCCGAACTCTGGCGCGCGCAGATTGCAGACCTTTCCGACATCGCCGACTGCACGGTCGGCGACCAGACCCGGGGCGAAACCCTGCAGGCCGTAGTCGACGACGTACTGGCGCAGGCCCCGCCGCGCTTCGCCCTGGCTGGCTTTTCGCTGGGCGGGTTCGTCGCCCAGCAGATCCTGCGCGTGGCGCCTGAGCGTGTGTTGCGGCTGGCGCTGATCGACACGTCGATCCACGCCGACTCGCCCGAACGCGCCGCCCAGCGCCAGAGCCAACGCGCCAGCGTGCGCCTGCCCGGCACCTTCCATGGCTTCGGCGACAAACTGATGCGCAGCTACATCGACGCCTCGCGGCTGGACGACTACGTCCTGGTGCAGCGCGTGCGCGACATGACCGCGCGCCTGGGCGCCGACGTCTTCCTGCGCCAGAGTGCCCTCGAGCGCAGCGACGGCCACGACGTGCTGGCCGGCTACCGCGACCCGCTGCTGATCGTCTGCGGCGCCAACGACCGCATCACCCCGCTGCCGATCAGCGAGGAGATGCACGCGCTTGTCCCCGGCTCAACCCTGGTGGTGATTCCCGACTGCGGCCACCTGGCGCCGATGGAAAAGCCGGAAGAGGTCAGCGACGCCATGCGGGAGTGGCTGCTGGCCTGACGTGCGCGGATTTACCCGGTAGGGTCGCATCCCGATCGACCGCCGATAACGGTGCAACGCCCGTTTGTGGCATGACCCACAATCGAAATGCTGCACCTCACCGCCATCAATCCCACGCCGGTGCGATCCCCTCCGGGTTCGCCAATCGCTGCCCGCGATCAAGCGTCGCGATCTGTGCCATGTCCTCGTCGGTCAACGTGAGATCGGCCGCCAGCAGGTTGCTGGCCAGGTTCTCGCGACGGGTGGACGACGGAATCACCGCGAAGCCCTGCTGCAGCGCCCAGGCCAATGCCACCTGTGCCGGGGTGGCGTCGTGGCGGTCGGCAATCGCCTGGATCACCGGGTCCTTCAGCACCTCGCCGTAGGCCAGGCTCATGTACGCAGTGACATGGATACCCTGTTCGCGCAGGAACGCGATCAGCGAACGGTTCTGCAGGTACGGATGCACCTCGACCTGGTTGGTGGCGATGGCATCGGCACCGAAGATCGCAATGGCCTGGCGGGTCAGCTCGATGGTGAAGTTGGAGATGCCGATCTGCCGGGTCAGCCCTTCATCCTTCGCCTGCTTCAGCGCACCCAGGTACTCGGCCATCGGCACCGCGTCGTCCGGCGACGGCCAGTGGATCAGGGTCAGGTCGACATGGTCGGTGCGCAGCTTGCGCAGGCTTTCGCGCAGGCTCTCCAGCAGCGCGTCCTGCTGGAAGCTGGCGATCCAGATCTTGGTGGTGAGGAACAGGTCTTCGCGCGCCACGCCGGACTCGGCGATGGCCTGGCCGACCTCGGTTTCGTTGCCGTAGATCTGCGCGGTGTCGATGGCGCGGTAGCCCACCTCCAGTGCGTTGCGGACCGAGTCGATGACGGTCTGGCCTTTCAGGCGGAAGGTGCCGAGGCCGAATGCGGGAATGCTCATGGAAACTCCTTCAGGGGGGAGGGCAGTGCAGGCTACGCCGGGCACTGTTAAACGAGGGAAATCGCACCGATCAATGCGCGGCAACCACCAGGCCGTCGGCGCGTTCGGCAACACCGTCGCGGCGATCCAGCCGGCCGCTCAGCACGGTCAGGCCCAGCGCACCCAGCACCACCAGTGCGCCCAGCCACGGCGTGTGCATCAGCCCAAGATGGTCCACCACCAGGCCGCCGAGCGAGGCGCCCATCGCGATGCCGACGTTGAACGCGGCGATGTTCAGGCCCGAGGCCACGTCTGCCGCCTGCGGGGCGAAGCGCTGCGCCTGTTTGACCACATACACCTGCAGACCGGGCACGTTGCCGAATGCCACCGCGCCCAACGCCAGCACGGTAAGCAGCACCAGCCACGTGTTGTGCGCGGTGAAGGTCAGCGCGAACAGCACCAGCGCCAGCAGCCCGAAGATCAGCTTCAGCGCCGGCACCGGGCCACGACGGTCGGCCAGGCGGCCGCCCCACAGGTTGCCGATCGCCACCGAGACGCCGTACACCAGCAGCACCAGGCTCACCGCGTTGGGCGAGAAGCCCGTGACGTCCTGCAGGATCGAGGCCAGGTAGGTGAAGGACAGGAAGGTACCGCCGTAACCCAGCGCGGTGATCGCGTACACCAGCAGCAGTCGTGGCTGCGCCAGCACCGCCAGCTGCTGGCCGAAGGTGGCCGGCTCGCTGCGCTGCAGGTTGCGCGGCACGAACAGCAGGCTGCCGACCAGGGCGACCACGCCGAGCGCGGCGACCGCCAGGAAGGTGGCGCGCCAGCCCAGGTGCTGGCCGATGAAGGTGCCCAGCGGCACGCCGGTGACCAGCGCCACGGTGAGACCGGTGAACATGATCGCGATGGCGCTGGCCGCCTTCTCCTTCGGCACCACCGAGGTGGCGATGATCGAGCCGATCGAGAAGAACACGCCATGCGCCAGGCCAGTCAGCACCCTCGCCACGATTAGCGACCCGTAACTGGGCGCCATCCACGCGATCACGTTGCCCAGGGTGAACAGCACCATCAGGGCCACCAGCAGGGTCTTGCGCGGCACCCGCCCGGTCAGCGCGGTCAGCACCGGCGCGCCCACGGCCACGCCCAGCGCGTACAGGGACACCAGCAGGCCTGCCGAGGGCAGGGACACGCCCAGGTCGGCGGCGATGGTCGGGATCAGCCCGACGATGACGAATTCAGTGGTGCCGATGGCGTACGCACCGAGCGTGAGCGCCAGCAAGGCCAAGGGGATGCCACGGGACATGACGGTTACCGGTGGAAGAAGAAGGTGCGCAGTCTGCGCGCCGCACTCTTGCCGAAAAACCGGTCTTCACGCCAATGACTCTTGCTTCATGGTCAATAATGGGCGGTATGAAGACCACCCTGGATGAAATGCAGGCGTTCATCGCCGTGATCGACAGCGGCTCGATCACCGCTGCCGCCGAGCAGCTGGGTCAGACCACCTCCGGGGTCAGCCGTGCGCTGGCGCGGCTGGAGGAAAAGCTCGGCACCACCCTGCTGACCCGCACCACCCGGCGCCTGCAGCTCACCGAAGAAGGCGACGCCTTCCTGGCCCAGGCCCGTGCCATCGTGGCCTCGGTCGAAGCGGCGGAAGAACAGGTCGCCGCGCGCCGGCAACGCCCGGCCGGGCGGCTGCGCGTGGATGCGGCCACCCCGTTCGTGCTGCACGTGATCGCCCCGCTGGTGGCCGGCTACCGTGCGCGGTACCCCGAGGTGCAGCTGGAACTCAACAGCAGCGAGCGCTACATCGACCTGCTCGAACGCCGCACCGACGTGGCCATCCGGATCGGGCCGCTGGCCGACTCCACCCTGCACGCGCGCCCGCTCGCGCACAGCCGCCTGCGGGTGCTGGCCAGTCCGGCCTACCTCGCTGAGCGCGGCACGCCGCAGGCCGTGGACGACCTGGCCGGGCACGCACTGCTCGGCTTCAACGAACCCGACTCGCTCAACCACTGGCCGCTGCCCGGAAATACCGACGCGCTGCTGCACATCCGCCCGGCGGTGGCGGTGTCCAGTGGTGAAACCCTGCGCCGGCTGGCGCTGGAGGGTGCCGGCATGGTCTGCCTGTCCGACTTCATGACCCAGCGCGACCGCGATGCCGGCACCCTGGTCCAGGTACTGCCCGCGCTCACCGTGGAGGTGCGCCAGCCCATCCACGCCGTCTACTACCGCAACACGGCGGTATCGGCCCGGATCACCTCGTTCCTGGACTACCTCGCAGAGAACCTCACCGGGCAGGCATTCCTCCGGTAGCGTCGGCCGTTGGCCGACCCATGCACCCGTTTCACCGTCCATGAGGGTCGGCAAACGGCGGACGCTACCCAACGGCTGTCTAATATGTAACTATTCGTGTTACATGAAATCTAGCAACCAGTTCTCCGACGCGCTCCACATCATGGCCCACCTGGTTGGCCAGGCCGGACCGCGCACCTCCGAACAGCTCGCGACCTGCCTGCCGACCCATCCGGTGGTGATCCGCCGCCTGCTCGCCGCCCTGCACAAGGGCGGGCTGGTGCACACCGCGCGCGGCCATGGCGGGGGCAGCCAGCTCGCGCGCGACCCGGCCAGCATCACCCTGCATGACGTCTACCGTGCGATCGGCTCGCCCGCGCTGCTGCACACCGGCGTGCGCGAAACCGGCCGGAGCTGCCCGGTCCAGCAGGTGGTCAACACCGCCCTGGATGAAAGCTACCAACAGGCGCAGGCCCTGCTCGAAACCCGCCTGCGCGCCACCACCCTGGCCACCCCGGGCGAAGCCTTCGCCCAGCACCTGGCCCACCCTGCAGCAGGAGTTCCGCATGAGCTTTGATGCCGTGATCGTCGGCGGCAGTTTCGCCGGCCTGTCCGCCGCGATGATGCTGGCGCGTGCGCGCCGCAGCGTGCTGGTGGTCGACAGCGGGCTGCCGCGCAACCGCTTTTCCAGCCATTCGCATGGCGTGCTTGGGTTGGATGGGATCTCTGGCAGCGACCTGCTGCGCCAGGCCAAGGCGCAGCTGCTGGACTACTCCACCGTGCGCTGGGCGACCGACACCGTGACCGACGCGCAGGCCACCGTGGACGGCTTTGCGGTCACCACCGCCAGCGGTGAAACCTGGGCGGCGCGCAAGCTGTTGCTGGCTACCGGCATCACCGACGTGCTGCCGGAACTGCCCGGCCTGGCCGAGCGCTGGGGCCACAGTGTGCTGCACTGCCCGTACTGCCATGGTTATGAAATCGGCGGCGGCGAGATCGGCCTGCTCGGCGGGCATGCGCTGTCCAGCATGATGGCCGGGGTGCTGGCCGACTGGGGCAGGGTCACCCTGTTCGCACATGGCATGGAACTCGACGATGAGACGCTCGCGACCCTGCAGCGGCGCGGGGTGCGCATCGAAACCGAAGCGGTGGTTGCGTTGGAAGGCGAGGCACCGCAGCTCAGCGCCGCCCTGTTGGCCGATGGCCGCCGCATCGATCTGCGCGCGCTGTTTGTGAGCGCGCGCCAGCAGATGGCGTCAGCGCTGGTGGAGCAGCTGGGCTGCGAACTGGATGAAAGCCCGGTAGGCGTGTTGATCCGCGTGGACGCGCAGAAGCAGACCACGGTGCCGGGTGTGTATGCGGCCGGCGATGCGACCGTGATGGGCAACATCACCCTGGCCAGTGCAGAAGGCGTGCGTGCAGGGGTCAGCCTGCACCACGCGTTGATCGCGGAAGACGCCACCACCCCGTAGTGCCGGCCGCTGGCCGGCTCTGCACGGGGTATGCAATCGCCTGGAGCCGGCCGGCGGCCGGCACTACGCGCTTGCGGACTCCAATTGGGCTACGTCCTCTGCGGTCAATCCCACCTGCGCCGCGGCCAACACATCGCGCAACTGCTCCACGCTGGTCGCACTGACAATCGGCGCGGTAATACCCGGCCGCGCGATCAACCACGCGATCGCCACCTGCGCCGGCGTCGCCTTGTGGCTGCTGGCCACATCATCCAGTGCCTGCAGGATGCGCAGGCCGCGCGGGTTCACGTACTTGCCCACCACGCTGCTGCCGCGCGAGCTGCTCTTGCCGGCATCGTCGGCACTGCGGTACTTGCCGCTCAGGAAGCCGCTGGCCAGCGAGTAGTAGCTGATCACGCCCAGCCCATGCTCGCGCGCCACCGCTTCCAACCCGTCTTCGTACCCGGCTCGGTCATAAAGGTTGTACTCCGGCTGCAGCGTCTCGTAGCGCGGCAGCTTGTAATCCTCGGAGACCTTCAACGCCGCCTGCAGCCGCTCAGCGCTGTAGTTGGATGCGCCAATTGCGCGCACCTTGCCCTGTTCGATCAGCCGCCCGAACGCGGCCAGCGTGGTTTCCAGCGGCGTGGATTCATCGTCCTCGTGCGCCTGGTACAGGTCGATCACATCGGTCTGCAGCCGCCGGAGGGAATCTTCCACCGCCGCGCTGATGTTGTCGGCCGACAGTCCGGGGTGTTCGGCCCACTTGGCGACCTTGGTGGCCAGCACCACCTTGTCGCGCTTGCCGCTGCGCTGGAACCAGCGGCCCAGGATCGCTTCGGACTCGCCGCCCTGGTTGCCCGGTACCCAGGCCGAATACACATCGGCGGTGTCGACCAGGTTGTAGCCGGCGTCGACAAACGCATCGAGCAGCGCGAACGAGGTCTTCTCGTCCGCACCCCAGCCAAACACATTGCCGCCGAACGCGATGGGAAGCACCTTCAGGCCGGAACGGCCGAGTTCGCGGGGTGCAGTCATGGGCAATCCTCCAATCCAAAGCAAGAGTCACAGCATAAGTGCCCGTCCATGACACCGCTGCGGCGCCGGCCACAAAACAGTGTTCCGCTTCGCTGCACTGCACTAACGTTTTGTGAACACCTTTGACATCGCGGCTGCTAGGCTCGCCGCATCCCGTCCACCGTAGGTGATTCGATGAAAGCCCGTTCGCTCAGCTGTGCCTGCCTGTTCACCGTCTCCACCCTGTTGCTTGCCCCCCCCGCCATGGCGATCAAGCCGGCCGGCGCCAACGCCCAGGTCGCGATCACCCCGGCCGTGCAGGCCGCCGTGGACGGCAAAGGCCGCGATGCGGCCAACGTGAAGCGTGACGCATACCGCCACCCGGCGCAGACGCTGTCCTTCTTCGGCGTGGAGCCGGGCAAGACCGTGGTCGAAATCACCCCCGGTGGCGGCTGGTATTCGGAAATCCTGGCGCCGCTGCTGCGCGACAAGGGCACCTACGTCGCCGCCGTGGTCGACCCCAAGGCCGTGGCCGAAGGCAAGGGCCGTGACTACCAGCAGCGCCAGATCGACGGCCTGCAGAAGAAGTTCGCGGCGACCCCGGGCATGTACGACAAGGCCACCGTGGTGCAGTTCGACCCGAACGCACCCACCTTCGGCGCGGACAACTCAGCCGACGTGGTGCTGACCTTCCGCAACGTGCACAACTGGCGCACCGCCAACCAGGCCGAAGGCATGTTCAAGGGCTTCTACAAGGTGCTCAAGCCCGGCGGCGTGCTCGGCGTGGTCGAGCATCGCGCCAAGACCGACGTGCCCGCCGACGACAAGAGCGGCTACGTGGGCCAGGCCCAGGTGATCGCCATGGCCGAAGCGGCCGGGTTCAAGCTGGCCGGCACCAGCGAGATCAACACCAATCCGCGCGACACCAAGGACCATCCCAATGGCGTGTGGACCCTGCCGCCGGTGAACAACCATGACGCCGCAGACGATGCGAAGTACAAGGCGATCGGCGAAAGCGACCGCATGACCCTGCGCTTCGTGAAGTCGTAACGCCGCAACCCCGATGGGTGGGACAATGGCGCACCGCCGCTGCTGTCCCACCCATGCTCATCGCCTTCAACAAGCCGTTCAACGTCCTGTGCCAGTTCACCGACAGCAGCCAGCCGCCACGTGCCACGCTGGCCGGGTTCGGGCTGCCGCCGGACGTGTATGCGGCGGGGCGGCTGGACTATGACAGCGAAGGCCTGCTGCTGCTGACCGACGACGGCCGGCTGGCGCATCGGTTGACCGACCCGCGCCACAAGGAAGACAAGACCTACTGGGTGCAGGTGGAGGGCACGCCCGGCGACGAACAGTTGCAGGCATTGCGCCGTGGCGTGCAGTTGAACGACGGGCCGACCTTGCCGGCGCGGGTGGAGCGGTTGGACACGCCGACGTTATGGGAACGTAATCCACCGGTGCGGTTTCGCAAGACCGTGCCGGATGCGTGGTTGGCGATCACGTTGCGCGAAGGGCGGAACCGGCAGGTGCGGCGCATGACCGCAGCGGTGGGATTGCCGACGTTGCGGCTGGTGCGCGTGGCGATGGGGCCGCACGGTCTTGAAGGGTTGCAGCCCGGCCAATGGCGCACCCTCCGGTAGAGCCACGCCCTGCGTGGCTGAACGCGGTGCCGATCAACGTTGCAGCCACGCAGGGCGTGGCTCTACCGGCAAAGAAAAACCGCCGGGCAAGCCGGCGGTTTTCAATTCGGCGTAGTGCAGCAATCAGGCGTCGCTGCCGATGTCGCTGTGCTCGTCCACCACGGTGGTGTTGCGGCGGTTGCGCGCGTTGATGCGTTCGGCCTGGCCGTTGACCACGTGGCCGTTGGCCAGCTTCTTCTTCTGCTGCTTGCGGTACAGCGCATAGCCCAGCAGGCCCACGCCCACCGCAGCCACTGCGATGGTCGCCGCCGGGTTGCGGCGCACGGCCTTGGCCGCCACCTTGCTGCCGGTCTTCACCGCCCCGAGCGCCGCACCGGTCTTGATCCAGTCGGTCGCCTGCGGGCCGAGGTGGCGCAGGTGGCTGCCGGCATGCTTCAGGCCGTCGCCGGCGTTGCTTGCCAGATCCAGTGCACGCTCCAGGGCGCGGTCGGTAATCACGGTCAGTCTGCTCATTGGGGGGTCCTTTGCCTCGGTTCGGGATCCAGTGTCGCGCGAGGGCCGTGTAGGGCGTGTTATCCGCCGGCCACGATCCGGTCACCACCATAACCAATCCGCAGCATTGATTCAGCTTGCGCACCCCGGGGTAGAGCCACGCCCTGCGTGGCTCCACGCGGAATCAGGTCCCCCGCGGCTTGGCCCGATGCGTAGCCGTAGCCGTCCAGGGATCATCCGGCCAGGGATGCTTCGGATACCGCCCCTTCATCTCCTTCTTTACCTCGGCATACGTGTTCGCCCAGAAGTTCCGCAGGTCCTGGGTCACCTGCAGCGGGCGTCCGCCCGGGGACAGCAGGTGCAGCGTCAGCGGCACGCGCCCGTCGGCGATGCGCGGGGTGTCGGCCAGCCCGAACAGCTCCTGCAGCTTCACTGCCAGCACCGGCGGCTGCGGGGTGTGGCCGTCCGCCTCAAGCGCGTACTGGATGCCGCGCTCCATCCCCGACGGCACCGCCATCCGCAACGGCGCATGGCGGTCGACCAGTTGCCGCTGCGCCCACGGCATCGGCGACTTCAGCGCTTCGCCCAACGCCGACTCATCCAGCGCATCCAACCGGGTTTTCCCGTTGAATGCAGGCGTCAGCCATGTCGGCAACGACGCCATCAGCGCGGCATCGGAGACATCCGGCAGTTCCAGTTCCGGCATCCACGTGCGCAGTGCAACGGCGCGCGCCTGCCACTGGCGCAGCCCGTCCGTCCACGGCAGGGCCTCCAGGCCAAGCTCGCGCACCGCGTCGGTCAGGGCCTGCGCGGCCTGTGCCGGGTCGACCCGGCCGGCCGAACGGCTGTCCAGCACGATGCGGTCGAAGCGGCTCTCGCGGCGGGCCACCAGGGCGCGTTTTTCCGCATCCCAGCGCACTACGTCTTCCTGCTGGAAGCGGTCGGGGAAATCGTGGCGCAGCCGGTTCTCGTCCACCGGCGCCGCACGCAGCAACAGCGCGTCGCGCGCTTCGTAGCGGAGTTCCACCGCCACCAGCCACGGTTCACCGCGCAGGTCGCTGGGGTCGAACAGGCGCGCGCTGCGGCCGTTGGCCAGCAGGTAGCGCTGCGGGTCGGTCGGGTGGCGGGCGGCGATCCGGTCCGGGAAGGCATGCGCGAGCAGGTCGCCCAGCTGGTGCGCTTCCACCGTGTTCGGGGGCGCGCTGTCGCAGCGCAGGCGCCGACGCCACTGCTTGCTGGCCGCGTCGATGGCCGCCAGCGCGCCGCGGTTGGCATCGTGCGGTGCACGCCCCTGCCGGAACGCCGCCAGCGCCCGCCAGCGCGCGGCCAGCGCATCACCGCCCTGGCGCAGCGGGTCGCGCGCCTCCACCAGCGCGGCCAGGTCGCAGGCCAGCGCCTGTTCGCTGCCGTTGCCGGCCGCCAACAACATCGCCGCCAGGCGCGGGTGCGTGCCCAGCGCCAGCATGCGCCGGCCCAGCGCCGTCAGCGCGCCATTGCCCCCCAGGGCGCCCAGCCGCTGCAGCAGTTCGCGCGCGGCCGCCATCGCACCCACCGGCGGGGCGTCCACGAAGCGCAGGTCATCGCTGCCCCACGCCGCCAGCTCCAGCGCCAGCGCCGCCAGTTCCACCTGTGCGATCTCCGGTCGGCGCTGCGCTTCCAGTCGCTGCGACTGCGGCCACAGCCGCCACGCCCAGCCATCTGCAACGCGTCCGGCACGGCCGGCGCGCTGGTCGGCCGAGGCCTGCGCGATGCTCACCACGTCCAGCCGCGAGAAACCGCTGTTGGGGTCGTAGCGCGGTTCGCGCGCCAGCCCGGCATCGATCACCACGCGCACGCCCGGCAGGGTCACCGAGGACTCGGCCACGTTGGTGGCCAGCACCACCCGGCGTTGCCCGTTCGGGTCCGGCTGCAGCACGCGCGACTGCTGTTCCACCGGCAGTTCGCCGTGCAGGGGCAGCACCTGGATGTCGCCCGGCAGCGCCTGGTCCAACGCCGCCAGGGTGCGGGAGATCTCACGCTGGCCGGGCAGGAACACCAGCACGTCGCCGGGGTGTTCCGCCAGCGCCTGTTCCACCGCACGCCGTGCCTGCGCTTCCAGCGCCTCGTCACGGCGGGCCGGGAAGTGGCTCACCGCGACCGGAAAACTGCGTCCGGCGCTGCCCAGGCGCGGTGCGTCCAGGAACTGCGCCAGCCGCTCGCCGTCCAGCGTGGCCGACATCACCACGATGCGCAGGTCATCGCGCAGCTGTGCCTGCACATCCAGCGCCAGCGCCAGGCCGAGGTCGGCGGCGAGGTGGCGTTCGTGGAACTCATCGAACAGCAACGCACCCACGCCCTCCAGCATCGGGTCGTCCTGCAGCATGCGGGTCAGGATGCCTTCGGTCACCACTTCCACCCGGGTGCGCGCCGACACCTTGTTCTCGAAGCGGATCCGGTAGCCCACCGTCTCGCCCACGTCTTCGCCCAGCTGTCGCGCCATGAACTGCGCGGCACTGCGCGCGGCCACGCGGCGCGGTTCCAGCATGATGATCTTCCGTCCTTCCAGCCACGGCGCGTCCAGCAGTGCCAGCGGCACCTGGGTGGTCTTGCCGGCGCCGGGTGGCGCTTCCAGCACCAAGCGCGGGTGCGCGGCCAGGTGTGCAGCGATCTGCGGCAGCAGCGGGGAAATCGGGAAATCAGGCGAGCTCATGCCGCAAGGATACGGGCCGCGGGCAGGGCCCGCACGGGCGGCACGCTACAATGGCGCGATCAACTGCCCTGTAGCTGCCCCATGCAACTGATCGATATCGGCGCCAACCTCACCCACGATTCCTTCGACCGCGACCGCGACGCCGTACTTGCCCGCGCGCGCAACGCCGGCGTGGTGCAGATGGTGCTGACCGGCGCCAGCCGCGAGCACTCGCCGATGGCACTGGACCTGGCCCGCCAGCATCCTGGCTTCCTGTACGCCACCGCCGGCGTACACCCGCACCACGCGGTGGAATACACCGACGAGTGCGACGCCGAAATGCGCGCCCTGCATGCGCATGCCGAAGTGGTGGCGGTGGGTGAGTGTGGCCTGGACTACTTCCGCGACTTCGCCCCGCGCCCGGCGCAGCACCGCGCCTTCGAGCGGCAGCTGCAGCTGGCCAGCGAGGTGCGCGCGGCGGATGGTGCATTGAAGCCGCTGTTCCTGCACCAGCGCGACGCCCATGCCGACTTCATGGCGCAGATGAAGAACTTCGACGGCCGCATCGGCGCGGCGGTGGTGCATTGCTTCACCGGTGAGCGCCAGGAGCTGTTCGACTACCTGGACCAGGACTGGTACATCGGCATCACCGGCTGGCTGTGCGACGAACGCCGTGGCGCGCACCTGCGTGAACTGGTCAAGCACATTCCGGCCGAGCGCCTGATGATCGAAACCGACGCGCCATACCTGCTGCCGCGCAGCCTGAAGCCGATGCCAAAGGATCGCCGCAACGAGCCGATGTTCCTCAAGCACATCGTGGAAGAGCTGGCACGGGATCGGGGCGAGGACGTGGCGACCACGGCAGCGAATGCCACCGCGGCAACGCGCACGTTCTTCCGCCTTCCACCCGTCGAATGATCCGGTAGAGCCACGCCCTGCGTGGCTGACGCGCCGACCATTCCTGGTATCCGGGCATTGCAGCCACGCAGGGCGTGGCTCTACCCCCTGAACGCGTCCTGCAGGCCTTCGCGATAGGTCGCGAACCTCGGCGCCCACTGCAGCGCCTCACGTGTTCCTCGGCTGTCGATCCGCTTGCACCCGGCATAGAACCGCCGCAACGCCGGGCTCAACGAGGGATCGTCCCACGCCACGGCAGGCGGCATCTCGAATCCCCCCAACGCCGCCGCATACGCCAGCACCGCCTGCGGCGCCGCCGCTTCATCATCGCAGGGCAGATACAACGCCTCGGGCTCGGCACGGCGCATCGCCGCCACCACCGCGGTTGCAAGGTCTTCCACGTGCAGCCGGTTGAACACCAGCCCCGGCTTCAGCACATGCCGCGCGCGTCCTTCCGCCAGCTGCACCAGCGCATTTCGTCCGCGCCCATACAGTCCGGGCAGACGGAATACCGACGATGCGATGCCCTTGTCCCGCGCAAGCGCGCGCCACTGCCGCTCGGCCAGCAAGCGCCGTCGCGCCGTCTCATCCACGGCATCCGCATCCGACTGCTCATCCACCCAACCACCATCGCGGTCGGCATATACGGCAGTAGAAGAGAGGTAGCCCACCCACCGCAGCGCAGGGCTCTCGCGCAGTTCCGCCGTCAACAACCCCAAAACAGGATCGCCGTCTTCATCCGGCGGCACCGTACAAAGCACCGCCTCCGCATCGCGAATGACCTCCGGCGCTACGTCGACATCCCGCACCTTCCCACTGCACGCCACGCCCAACGACTGCAGCAACGCGGCAACGTGCTGGCCGGCGTACCCCAGCCCCAGCACCAGCACCCGCGCCGGAAGCGCACCGGCGGTCACATTCAACCCGCGCGGTTGCGCTGGTACGCCTGCAGATGCGCATACGCCACCGCCAGCAGCGGCGCCGCCTGGCCTGCCGCACGCGCCCGCGCCAGCATGTCGCCCACGATCTGCTCCGCCTCCACCTGCTGGCCGGCTTCCAGATCGCGCAACATCGACGCCTTCAACGCCGAGCCCTCCTGGGTCAGCGCAGACAGCGCAATCGCGCGCGCCTTCTCCGGAACCGGCTCACCGGCCGCCTCGGCCACCGCCAGGCACTCGTCATACAGGCCACGCACCACCGCGGCGCCGTCGTCGGTCGCCACGATCGTGCCCACATCGGCCCGCATCACACACGTCGCAGCCGCCAGCGCGGTCAGGAACGTGTACTTGACCCACTGTTCCTGCCCGATCGCATCACTGGCCACATGGTCCACCCCGGCCTGCACGCACGCCGCCGCCAGTGCCAACACCCGCGCACTGCTGCCGGCCGTATCGCGCTCGCCAAAGGTGATCTTCGCGGCAGGTGCCAGGTGCAGCACCGCGCCATCCCCAGCCTTGGCAGCACTGATGAAACACAGCCCGCCCAGCACCGCATCGCGCCCGAAGCGCGCATCCAAAGCCGCGTAATGGCGCAATCCATTGAGGATCGGCAGCACCGTCGTACGCGACGACACCGCCGGCGCAATCGCCTCGATCGAGCTCTCAAGGTCATAGGCCTTGCAGCTCAGCATCACCAGGTCGAACGGCTGTTCCGCCGCCAGCGCAGGCAACGCGTCAGCCGTCACGTGCGCCACGGGGAACGCCGCATCACCCAACGGACTGCGGATCACCAGCCCATCGCGCTCGAGCTGTGCCGCGCGGGCCGGCCGCACCAGGAACGTGACATCCACCCCGGCCTGGGCAAGCCGCCCGCCAAAGTAGCCACCGGTGCCACCGGCACCCAGTACAAGGATGCGCATCAGCTGCGCATCCCGACGCCACGCTTCAGCAACCACAGCGCCAGCGCGGTCAGTGCCACCACGAAGCCGATCATCAGCGCGTAGGCCACCCACAGCGGCACGTCGCTGGTGCCCAGCAGGCCATAGCGGAACGCGTTGACCATGTAGAAGATCGGGTTCGCATGGGTGGCCGCCTCGGCCCAGCCCGGCAGCAGCTTCACCGAATAGAACACCCCACCCAGGTAGGTCAGCGGGGTCAGGATGAAGGTCGGCACGATCGCCACGTCATCGAACTTCTTGGCGTACACCGCGTTGATGAAACCGGCCAGCGAGAAGATCGTCGCGCCCAGCAGCACCGTGGTCAGCGTCACCAGCGGGTGCGGAATGCGCACCGGCGTGAAGAACATCGCGATGATCAGCACGATGATGCCCACCATCAGACCGCGCAGCACCGCGCCGGCCACGTAACCCCACAGGATCACCCAGTTCGGCATCGGGCTCACCAGCAGCTCTTCCACGTGCCGCCCGAACTTCGCCCCGAAGAACGACGAACTGATGTTGCCGTAGCTGTTCTGGATCACGCTCATCATCACCAGGCCCGGCACGATGAACTGCATGTAGCTGTAGCCGCCCATCTCGCCCACGCGCGAACCGATCAGCCCGCCGAAGATCAGGAAGTACAGCGTCATCGTGATCGCCGGCGGCACCAGGGTCTGGCCCCAGATGCGCAGGATGCGCGCTACTTCGCGGCGCACGATCGTCATCAGCGCGATCCGGTTGCGCTGGCCGTCGGTCAGGACCGGGGTCGGGGTGCTGCTCATGCCGCGTTCTCCTGGTTGCCGGTGAGCCGCACGAACAGCTCCTCCAGCCGGTTGCTCTTGGTCCGCATCGAACGCACCCGGATCCCCGACGCGTTCAGCGCCGCGAACACCCGGTTCAGGTCCATCGCGCGCGGCATGTCCACGTCCAGCGTGTGCCCGTCGATGGCCGTGATCGTGGTGCCCTCGATCACCGGCAGCTGCGCCGGCAGCTCACCGTCGATATCGAACAGGAAGCCTTCCACGTCCAGCTTGGCCAGCAGTTCGCGCATCGGGCCCTGGGTGACGATCTGGCCGTGGTTGATGATCGCCAGGTTGCGGCACAGGTGCTCGGCTTCTTCCAGGTAATGCGTGGTCAGGATGATCGTCGTCCCGGCCGCGTTGATCTCCTTCAGCACCCGCCACATGTCGCGGCGGATCTCGATGTCCACGCCCGCGGTGGGTTCGTCCAGGATCAGCAGCCGCGGCCGGGTCATCATCGCGCGGGCAATCATCAGCCGGCGCTTCATGCCGCCCGACAAGGTGCGGCTCATCACCTGCGCCTTCTCCCACAGGTGGGCACGCTTGAGCTCCACTTCGGCCATCTGCTCGGCCTCCGCGCGCGCCACCCCGTAGAACCCGGCGTAGTTCACCAGGATGTCGAAGGGCTTCTCGAACAGGTTGAAGTTGATTTCCTGCGGCACCAGCCCGATCAGGCGCATGGTGGCACTGCGGCTGCGCACCAGGTCGCTGCCGAACACCTCCACCTGGCCTTCACTCAGGTTCACCAGCGAGCTGATGATGCCGATCAGGGTGGACTTGCCGGCCCCGTTCGGGCCCAGCAGCGCGAAGAAGTCACCCGGGGCAACGTCCAGCGAAACGCCTTTCAGCGCCTGGGTGCCGTTGTCATAGGTCTTGCGGAGGTCGCGCACCCGCAGGGCGGGGGCGGTACTGGTCGCGGGGGGATTCTGGGATGCCAAGCTCTTGCCTTCGCGCCCAAGGGTCGGCGCTGGATAGGGGCGGGGGAGCGGCTATTATAGAAGGCCTCAGGGGTTTTGCCCCGGCTACACACTGTTTCCCAAATTCGTGCCTGTTCAATTCCCCCTCAAGCTGATCGACCGGCGCATGCTGGCCCCCACCGTCGGCCATTACCAGTTCCTGCGTGATGACGGCCAACCGCTGGATTTCCAGCCCGGCCAGTTCATCCAGGTCCATTTCGAGTACGCCGACGGCACCGCCACCAAGCGCAGCTACTCGCTGGCCACCATCCACGACCACGCCCTGGCACCGGGCGAAGCCGTTGATATTGCAGTCAGTTTCGTGCCTGGCGGCGCTGCCACGGCCCTGTTCGAGGGCCTGGACCTGGGCGGCCACGTGACCGCCAGCGGACCGTTCGGCCGGTTCTGCCTGATGCCCGGCGACCACAACGCCCGCTACCTGCTGATCGCCACCGGCACCGGGGTCACCCCGTACCGTTCCATGCTGCCGCTGCTGGCCACCGCCATGGCCGAGCGCGGGGTCGAGGTGGTGCTGCTGCAGGGGGCCCGCACCCCCGAAGAGCTGCTCTACAGCGACGACTTCTACGCCTTCGCCGCCGCCCACCCGGGCTTCCGCTACGTCCCGTGCCTGTCCCGCGAGCTGCCGGAAGACCCGCACCCGGACGTGCGTCACGGCTACGTGCAGCAGCACCTGGCCGAATTCGCCCCCAACCCGGCCACCGACATCGCCTACCTGTGCGGCAACCCGGACATGGTCGACGCCACCTTCGAGATCCTGAAGGACGCCGGCCTGCCCACCCCCCAGGTGCGCCGCGAAAAGTACGTCAGCAGCAAGTAGCGCCGGGCTCTGCCCGGCGGGGGCTCCCGCGCCCCCGCAACCGGTAGTGCCGGCCGCCGGCCGGCAACCTCATGAAGGCCAAAAACCTCGGCAGAGCAGCAGCACTGTAGAGTTTCCTGCTCATAGCGTCACTTCTCGCAACTGAGAGTTCTCCGAATCACTGGATAGCGCGCCTATCCATCACGAACTCAGTTCTCAATTCTGCAATTCAGGCCATCTATCGCAAGGCTCAATGCGGGCAAAAACGCCACAGGGTAGAGGTCGTCAATGAAACTGCGCAAATCGATAGACAAAATCTAATTGTCTTGTTGCGAACCAGCGCGCACGGTGAACCTCGGAGCGCAAAACTCTTGAGCATGCTGGATGTGGGCTCCGATCCCCTCGCCATTCCGTCGAGGACTACAACCATTGGAGGTCAACCGTGCAAAAGCAGATTCCGGTCTTGAAGATCCAAGGCCAATGGCTGCGTGAGATCGGCTTCACCGCAGGGTCGAAACTGAAGATCGAAGCCAGGAAAGGCGTCATCACCATCAAGGTGGATCCGCCTGTGAAGTTTCCACTCGCCACGGGTCGTCCTGGGGTGACCTACCACCCGATGTCCCGGATCTCCCCAACAAAGTACTTCTACGCGAAGGTGGAAGCAGAAACGCACTGAGGGGGTCTGGCCCCTGCGAATGCCAACCAATGCCCGCCATGTGCGGGCATTCTTACTTTCATCGCGCCACACTTGGCCCGCTTGCGAGATAGGTGGCCAGTGCACGATCCTCGATCTCGTACTCGCCCTTGACCCCCTTGGGTGCGAGCACCAAGGCCTTCACAAGTCGGGCCACGGCGGTCTGAATGCGTTGCGGGTTGTACGAGGTATTGTCGTCAAGTCGCTCAGTCGCCAGAGCGCTGAACTCGCTGCCAAAAAGGCTTTCCGATTGCCGGGTTGCCAGATGCTCCAGGATGAACCTGTCTACTGGCTTCAGCATCAGCCACTGCTCGCGCAATCCTGTTTCGCCTATCTCGTCCTGCCACCTGCGCAGGCCCTCCCATGGGTCGGACGTTATGCCCACCACCATGTGCAGGATGATCTGATTGAGGTAGAGCGGTACGTGCGCAATGCGCTCGAAGACGTTTCCCAACTCCGCCTCGTCAACGCTCCGTCCCGTCATCTTCTGAAAGATGAAAGCACGGTTCTGCACGAAGTCTTCGTCCAGCTCGGGAAGCGGCAAAGACAGTGCGGCATCGAAGAGGGGGGCTTTTCGCTTGCGGAACATTGCATTGAGTGCTTCGCGAGAAGAGCCGGTAAAAAACAACTTCAACCTGGGTTGAAGTTCCAGCATCGAGGCGCGGAAGGCAGCGATGAAATCTTCGTGCATGCCGTTGGCGAGCGTCTGGAACTCATCCAGGATGAGCAGGACAGGTTGATCATTGGCATACGCCAAACTGCGCATCGCGTTCCTCAGCCTGCCCTGCAAGTCCAGCTCACCAGTGTTTGGCAGCCACTCCGCATGGACACCTGATCCTCCGTAGCCCGCCTTTGCGGTCAACTTGTCAGGCTTGATCGCCCGCGCCAGGAGCCCCTTGGGCCGCACGGCAGCCTCCAGTTCCTGGACCAGCGCCACCTCTGGGTGGTCGCGCCTGACCCACAGGTCGATGTAGCACGCCCGCCAACCCCATGCCTCTGCAGCTGGAACAAGGTCATTCTTCACGAAAAGCGTTTTGCCCATGCGCCGTGCAGCGAACATGGTGATTGCATGTGTCAGCCCTGAGCCAAGCGCCTGGTGAACCGTCTGGACCAACTGTTCTCGGGGAAAATAGTGGATGTCCGCAAGCGTGTTCATTATGGGGATTTATGCCAATCGCCATAATTATGGGCGATGCCATAATATGCCATAAATGGACCCGGCAAGCTGTGACGGCGTGCCCGAAACCATTGGGCCACAAGCGTCACGGCCAATCAGGGGTGGACTGCTCAGCTACGAGCGGCCTGATAGGTGCTCGCGCCACGAACCAACGAGAACCCCGTCACCTCGTTCTCTGCGTTGCGGGTGACGTTCAACACCATGTCCTGATCGGTAGTGAAGAACGCTGTTGGAGACTGAGCATGCAGCTCCATGCGCGCTGCGCCGAACAGATCGCTCTGCAGATACAGGCGCTCGCCTTCCGCACTGATCACTACTGGCGTGTCCATCAGTCGATAGGTGCCTGCAATCTGCTGGTTGTTCGTCGCGTCGCCGGCATTGGCCACTTTCTCGGTCACCTTGAACTCCGGCCAGCCGTACTCGGCGGAAATGCTGCGGTTCCCCATCGGCGTTGACCACACCGTAAGCACGCGCCCACTCGACGCGGCCGTTCTCGATCAGCGCGATGCTCACAGCCGGGACCTTGTGGAAGGTCATGCGCTCGCGCAGGTCCATCTTTCCGCTGCCGCCTCCCCTGATCACCACCGGCAGGCGCGGGAGCCCAGGTCTTCGGTCACATCCGCCGCGACCCGACGTCATGGCATGCTGAGCCCCTTCAACCAAGGACGTGATCGAAATGCGACTTTCCCGCCGTCCCCTGGCCGCCAGCGCAGCCGTGCTGCTGCTGGCTGCCTGCCAGGCCACCCCGGAAGCGCCCCCGCAAGGGGCGGCGCGTCAGTACGGAACACTGACGTTCAAGCCCTGCACCCTGACCAGCGCCCGGGCCAGCAGCAACGTGGAAGCCGAATGCACCACGCTGCAGGTGGCGGAGAACCCGGCCGCGCCGGACGGCCGGAGGATCGACCTCAACATCGCGCTGCTGGACACCGAGAACGAAGGAGAGGAAAAGCAGGACCCTGTGTTCTTCCTGGCCGGCGGCCCGGGCCAGTCGGCCACCGAGGTGGCGGCCATCATCAACCAGTCGCTGCGTGAGGTCCGCAAGAAGCGCGACATCATCCTGGTCGACCAGCGTGGCACCGGCAAGTCCAACCCGCTCAGCTGCGTCGACGCCGACGGCAAGGCGCTGGCGTTCGACGAGAACGCGGACCCCACGCCCGAGGTAATGGCTGAGTACGCCAAGCGCTGCGCGGCGGCGCTGGTGGACCGGGCCGACACCCGCTTCTACACCACCACCGAAGCCATCGGCGACCTGGATGCTGTCCGCGCCGCGCTCGGCGTAAACAAAGTCAACCTGGTCGGCGGTTCCTACGGCACCCGCGTGGCCCAGCAGTACGCCGCGCGCTTTCCGCAGCACACCCGGGCGGTAGTGATCGACGGCGTGGCTCCGAATGACCTGGCGGTGGGCGGCGACTTCGCCAACACCTTCGAGTCCGCGATCGAGCTGCAGTCGGCCCAGTGCCGGAAGGACGCGGCCTGCGCCAAGCGTTTCCCGGTGGACACCCACACCCAGCTGCGCAACGTGATCTCCACGCTGGCCAAGGCCCCGGTGGAGGTCGAGTATCGCGACCCGGGCACCGCCGCGGTCCGGCGTGACCCGATCAGCTCCAACACCGTGATCAACCTGGCCTTCATGTTCTCGTACATGCCGGAGTCGGCCTCGCTGCTGCCGGTGGTGCTGGATGAAGCCGCCCAAGGCCGCTATGCACCGCTGATGTCGCTCAACAGCCTGGCCACCCGCAACATGGCCGGGCAGATGAACCAGGGCATGCAGTGGTCGGTGATCTGCGCCGAAGACGCCGATCGTTACGTGGAATCGCCTGCCGGCGACCGCATCCTCGGTCCGGAGGTGGCGCGCATGTTCTTTGCCGCCTGCCCGGCCTGGAACGTGGGCACGCGCCCGAAGGACTTCACCGCTCCGCTGAGCACCGACGTGCCGGTGCTGCTGCTGTCCGGCGAGTTCGACCCGGTCACCCCGCCGCGCTACGCCGAACAGGTGCTCAAGCACCTGCCCAACGGCCGCCACATCGTGGCCAAGGGGCAGGGCCACGGCACCCTCGGTGCCGGCTGCATGCCGCGCCTGCTGGCGCAGTTCATGGACACGGCCAACGCCAAAACGCTCGATGCCGCCTGCCTGGATACCCTCGCGCCGGTACCGGCCTTCACCTCGTTCAACGGATGGGCACCATGATCGTCGCCGAGAACCTGCATAAAGCGTTCAAGACCAAGACCGGCCTGATCAAGGCGGTGGAGAACGTCGGCTTCCAGGCCGAGGACGGCCGCATCACCGGCCTGCTCGGCCCGAATGGCGCCGGCAAGACCACCACCATGCGCATGCTCTACACCCTGATGACGCCCGACCAGGGCCGGGTGCTGGTGGACGGCCTGGACGCGTCCACCCAGGCGGTGGAAGTACGTCGTCGCCTGGGCGTGCTGCCGGATGCGCGCGGCGTGTACAAGCGGCTGACCGCGCGCGAGAACATCGCCTACTTCGGTGAGCTGCATGGCATGAGCGCGGCGCAGATCCGCGAGCGCACCAAGGTGCTTTCCAAGGCGCTGGACATGGAAGACATCCTCGACCGCCAGACCGACGGCTTCTCGCAGGGGCAGCGCACCAAGACCGCCATCGCGCGGGCGCTGGTGCATGACCCGCGCAACGTGATTCTGGACGAGCCGACCAACGGCCTGGACGTGATGACCACCCGCGCCCTGCGCGGATTCCTGCGCGAGCTGCGCGACGAAGGCCGCTGCGTGATCTTCTCCAGCCACATCATGCAGGAGGTGGCCGCGCTGTGCGACACCATCGTGGTCATCGCCAAGGGCACGGTGATGGCGGCCGGCACCGCCGACGAACTGCGCGCGCAGACCGGTGAAGCGAACCTGGAAGACGCCTTCGTGAAGGCGATCGGCAATGAAGAAGGACTGCACGCATGAGCGCGTTTGCCACGTTGTTGACCGTAATGCGCAAGGAACTGCGCGACCTCTCGCGTGATCGCCGTACCCTGGCGCTCACCCTGCTGCTCGGGCCACTGCTGTACCCGGTGCTGTTCCTGGGCATGGGCAAGCTGGCCGAAAGCCGGGTCAAGACCCAGATCGACAAGCCGCTGGATATCCCCACCATCGGCCGCGAGAACGCCCCCAACCTGGTCCGCTTTCTCGCCTCGCAGGGGCTCAACGCGGTCGACCCGCCGAAGGACCTGACCGCCGAGATCCGCGACCAGAAGATCGACATCGCGCTGCGCATCAGCCCGGACTTCGGCAAGGACTGGGCCGAAGGCCGCCCGGCACTGGTGGAGATCGTGCAGGACAGCACCCGCCGCGACGCCGACATCCCGACCGCCCGCCTGAAGGCCGCGCTCAGCGGCTACAGCCAGCAGGTCGGTTCACTGCGGCTGCTGGCGCGCGGTATCGACGCCCAGGTGGCGCGTCCGCTGGACGTGGCTACCCAGGACCTGGCCACGGTCGAGGCCAAGCGTGGGGTGATGCTGTCGATGCTGATGCCGATCCTGCTCACCATCACCTCGTTCCTGGGGGGTGCCTACCTGGTGATGGATACCACCGCCGGCGAGCGTGAGCGGCAGTCGCTGGAGCCGCTGCTGGCCACCCCGGCCAAACGCGGTGCCATCGTCAGCGGCAAGATCGCGGCGGCCTGCGTGGTGGGCGTGGTCTCGCTGCTGCTGACGCTGGCCGCGTTCAAGCTCAGCGCGCAATTGTCCACCGGCGCGGCCGCGCGGCAGCTCAACATGGGCCTGCTGTCCATGCTGCAGATGCTGTTCGTGATGATGCCGATCCTGTTCATCGGCACCTCGCTGCTGACCTTCCTCTCGGCCGCGGCCAAGAGCATGAAGGAAGCGCAGAGCCACATGACCTGGCTGATGCTGCTGCCGATGCTGCCGGGCTATGCCCTGATGGTGTACCCGGTGAAGAGCGAGCTGTGGCAGCTGGCGGTGCCGTTCCTGGCGCAGAACCAGATGCTGCTGAAGATCATCCGCCACGAGCCGATCAGCGCGCAGATGTGGGGTGTGTACCTGGCGGCCGGCTTCGGCCTGGCGGCGCTGCTGTGGTTCGCGGCGGTACGCCGTTACCACCAGGAGCGCCTGGCGATCTCAGGCTGACGGTACCGACCAACAAAAAACCCCGGATCGCTCCGGGGTTTTTCTTTTGCGGCATTGCCAGCGATCAACCGCCCGGCGCGAACGCCAGCGTGCGGCGGGTGGTGGTCGGTGCGGCCACCGGCTCGAACTTCCACTTCTTCACCGCGCCCAGCGCTTCGCGATCGAAGATGCGGGCCGGGGTGGCGCGCAGCACGCGTGCGTTGGTGACCGAACCGTCGGTGCCTACCGTGATTTCCACCAGCACTTCGCCCGAGGTGCCCGAGCGCAGCGCGTCGGCCGGGTAACGCGGCGCCGGGGTGCTGATCGGGCGCAGGGTGGCAGCGGCAGCCTGTGCGGCGGCCGGCGCGCGGGCCGCAGCGGCCTGCGCGGCAGCAGCCGCCTGCTGGCGCTGTTCGGCTTCACGACGGGCCGCGGCCTGGCGCTCCCCGTCCTGGCGCTCGCTTTCGCGGCGGGCGGCGTCCTGCTGCGCGGCGATCTGCCTGGCGGCTTCGGCCTCGCTGGCCTGCTGCTGGCGCTGCTGTTCGGCCAGCTGCTTGGTCTTGTTCTCGGCGTCCTTCTTGACCTTGTCGGTCTCTTCCTGGGTCCGCTTCAGCGCGATTTCCGTGCCCTTGGTGATGCCGGTCTTCAGGCGGGGCAGGGCGGCAGCGTTGGGGTCGACCTTCTCGATCAGCGCCACCAGGCGCTGGCCTTCGGTGAAGTCCTCACGGGCCAGGCTCTGCTCGGCGGCGATCAGCACGTACGGCTGCAGGTCGGTCAGCGCGCTCTTGATCGAGGCGTCGTCCGGGGTCTTCTCGCGCAGCGCCAGGTAGTACTCCATGGCGTTGTCGCCGGCCGGGGCGTACATGCGGTTCTCGCGCAGGGCCTTGCTGGCCAGCTCGCGCAATTCCTCGGTGCCCATCGACTGGACCTTGGCCGACACCGCCGGTGCCGGTGCCGGCGTGGCGGCGGGTGCGGCAGCCGGTGCTGCGGCGGTCGGCGCGGCCGGCGCTGCGGTTTCATCCTTGCCCGAGCAGGCGGCCAGAGCCACCACCAGGGTCAGCGGCACCAGCAGGCGCGCCTTGGCGTTCGTGTTGACGTGCGACATCCAACTCCCCTTTGAAGAACGGCGATACGTAGGGCCTGATGCGGTCAGGCCGACCGAGGGCCCTGGACGATTCCCAGCGTCCAGGCCATGCAACAAGTGCTCAATCTAGCATCCCCGCGCCCCGCTGGGGGGCGGCAGGTGGGGCGGGGCGGCACGCCGGGGCGCGCCGCCGCCCAAGGGCCGGTCTCAGTGGGCCAGTGACTTGCTCGGGGTGTGGGCCATCAGCTTGTCGGTGTAGGCGATGCCGATCGCCGACAGGATGAAGGCGGCATGGATGATGGTCTGCCACATCACGCCGTCGCTGGTCATGGTGGTGCAGATCTGCTTGGCATCCGGACCGTACTTGAGCGTCAGGTCGGCAGCCGCGGCGTAATAGGCCTCGGTATTGCACAGCGGCACGCCGCCCAGGTTGCCCGCACCGATGAAGGTCTTGAGCAGGTGGATCGAGGAGATGCCGATGATCGACAGGGCCAGCTTCACCTTCAGCACGCTGGCGTTGACGTGGCTCAGCCACTCCGGCTGGTCCGGGTGGTTCTCCAGGCGCAGGCGGGAAACAAAGGTTTCGTAGCCGCCCACGATCACCATGACCAGCAGGTTGGAGATCATCACCACGTCGATCAGGCCCAGCACCAGCAGCATGATCTCCTGCTCGCCCATGGCATTGGCCTTGTGCACCAGGTGCCAGAGTTCCTTGCCGAACAGGAACACGTAAACGCACTGCGCCAGGATCAGGCCCAGGTACAGCGGCAGCTGCAGCCAGCGCGAGGCGAAGATCAGGGACGACAGGGGACTGATGGGCTTGGCGGATGGGCTCATGCGGAAAGCGCTGCGGGACAGGGATCGGGCAGGGTACCGGGCCGGAATGTCGATGCCAAGACACCGAGCGTCGGGGAGCTGAATGGGAGTACAGGCGGGCCGGTACCGTCCTCGCGTGTCGCCAGCGGCTTGCCGTGGAAAACGCCAGTGAGGGCCTATCTAATTGATTCTAAGAGATTATTCAACGCGCCAGCAGGGTCGGCTTCCTAGAGTTTCCACTGGTCATCACCACCCACCATTGGAGAACGAATGAAGGCACTTGCATGCGGTTGTTTACTCTCAGCGCTGGCCATGACGTCACTGTCCGCCTCAGGTCTTCCTGCAACGGGGCGCGACAGTAACGAAGACGCGGGGTCTCGCCTTGGTACCGCTAGTGCCGTCCAGTGGGACAGCAGGGGAATCGGCAAGGCGTACCCGTCAGCCAGCGACGTCAGCATCGATCCTCGCTGGCGGGCATACCGGTTCGAGCGGGACGGCATCGACTACCTGCAGATCAATGACCTCTCTGGTCGTGTGCATCTGATTATCGGCAGGGTGGACGACCTCTTCTGGGAACTGCCTGCGGGCGACCCGCCGGTGAAGGTATCCCTTCCGCACAACCGACTTCCTGTTCCGGAAGGGTCAACACCGAAGAGGGTGTACCAGCAGGCTGAGTTCGCACTCGTCCACTACAGTGGAGAAGCGGCCCAATGGTCCATCGAACTCCCAGGATCAGAGCGCCAGTCTGAGGGCTCAACGCCGAAAGTCTGCTGCCCGGGCGACGATCACC
The DNA here is from genome assembly GCF_002893095.1 of Stenotrophomonas sp. VV52. Taxonomy (GTDB): domain Bacteria; phylum Pseudomonadota; class Gammaproteobacteria; order Xanthomonadales; family Xanthomonadaceae; genus Stenotrophomonas; species Stenotrophomonas aracearum. Next base: position 152,596 of record NZ_PKQQ01000007.1, read on the forward strand.
ATAATGAGATCCAGACCCGCGACTCAGTCGTCGAGTAGAAGGATACGCACCCGATTGCGGCGGCACTGGACAGTGCCGCCGTATGCCAATGTTCGCCCGGTAAGCGTTTCGATGGCTTTGGAGGAGGTCGAATGGGAGATCCGGTGACCCGCATCGCCGACGGCCACAACGACCATGATTCCATTAGTGCTCCCGACCTGACCGCAACGGGCGTTCACTCTGATCTGCCCCTTCTCCTCCCTTAGCAACAGAGAGACGGCATCCGTCAACGTCCGGTACGCCGCAAGCTGCAAGGCGACCGACAGGCGGCAGGGATCGCCGGTCAGACGTGGCCGGAGCATGCGCTCGGTTTCATCCCAGATTTCGCTTATGCCCCCGATTTGAAGGGCCAGGTAAAGGCCTACATGTTCCAATGCGGTCGGGTAAACCAAGCTCGCCTGCGCCCTGAACTTTCGGGAATAGAAGGCGGACGTCCTGATCAGACTGAATGCGACCGCGTCATGTCCATGGCGCTTGAGCCAATCAGCGGTTTCGCTGAGCTGAACATCGATTCCCTCGCCAACTCGATTGATATCCAGGGCCCGCTCGCGCAATGCCTGTTCGCCTGTAGCGTTCGATTCCCTGGTAAGTGCAATCATCCGCCTGCTTGCCGAGTCGCCTGCGCTGCAGCGGTGGTAGTAGTGGGTAATGAATGACCCGAGTATCAGCAGCGCACTGCCTGTTATCGCCAGGATCTGCTGGACGGCGAATGTTTCGGAGTCGAATGACCAAGGCTTCCCGGTGCTCGGCATCGTCATGCCGATGACGAAGTTCAACAGAGGCACTGCAACCGCCGCACCACGCCAGCCATGGAGACAGGTCAGCGCAATCGCAGGCAGTGCCATCGAGAGCTGCAAGGTAGTGGCGAACGAGGCATGTTCACGCGGAACAAGAGGTGCGGAAACACCAAGGGCAAGGATCACCAGTACGCATGCAACGGTGCCCGCGGGATGGCGAAAGCGCCATTTTTCTGTGTAGGTGCGGCTGATCCAAAGCAACGCCAGGGGCGCCACAGTCATGATGCCGATGTAGTCGCCGAGACTGTAGCGAACCATTCGTTCGACGGCCGGGATGCTGGGTGGGGTAGGCCACAGCAGTTGTGCCATGGTGACGTTGATGAAGGTCAGCGAGACGCCGGTGATGGAAGCCAGGCTGACGAGCCATCCAATCGACGTCGTGGTGATGGAGGCCAAGTGCAGCCGCACGATCAAGGCGGCGACAGGCATGAGCAGTGCGGACCTCAGTACCGCCCACGCAATGCCATACCTTTCAAGCATCGGATGAATCGAGTGTGCCAGGTACGCATACTCGCCCAGGATCAGATAGGGCCAGAGCCGGGTCGGGAACAGCAACAACGCAGATACGCGAACACCTGCAGCAAGGTAGAACTGGTCAACCGACACCTGGCGAACCACCCAGCAGATCACCGCGTAGGCCATTGCCAGTATCAGGCCTTCCATCCGTACCTGGAATTTCAGTTGAAATCCCTTTCGTAATACATGTGCAAGCACGCAACCGCTCCCGTTATGACTCCCGGTCGCGGTATGTCCGAACGCGGGAGCGCAGATGCGGTGAAAGCTAGCGATGCGATTTCAGGGCCGCAATCGATTTCCGGAATTTTCAGAATCAAACGAAAAGCAGTGATGTTTCAATATCAAACCTCCGTCACGCAGCGCGGTTGACGTTCATCGCGTTACGGCCTCTGTCGCAGTCAATGCGGGTCGCGTTTGGCCCATGCCCAGCAGGAGGTTTACGACACACCATTTCGTCGCAACCAGCCTCACCCGCTCCCCTCCAAACGTTATTTGGGCTGTCGCATTCCACCCCGTACACTCGGGCTTCCTGACGCCCAAGGTTCCGCCATGATCGATCTGTACTATTGGCCTACCCCCAATGGCCACAAAGTCACCCTGCTGCTGGAAGAGCTGGGCCTGCCGTACACCATCAAGCCGGTGAACATCGGCAGCGGCGACCAGTTCAAGCCGGAGTTCCTGGCGATCTCGCCGAACAACAAGATGCCGGCGCTGGTGGACCACCAGCCTACCGACGGCGGCGCGCCGCAGAGCGTGTTCGAGTCCGGTGCGATCCTGCTGTACCTGGCCGAGAAGACCGGCAAATTCCTGCCGGCCGATACCCGTGGCCGGGTGGCGGTGCTGGAATGGCTGTTCTGGCAGATGGCCGGGCTGGGCCCGATGAGCGGGCAGATGGGGCACTTCAGTGTGTATGCGCCCGAGCAGATTCCGTATGCCATCGAGCGCTACGGCAATGAAGTGCGCCGCCTGCACGGGGTGATGGACAAGCGTCTGGCTGAAAGCGCGTTCCTAGCCGGGGACGAGTACAGCATTGCGGACATGGCCAGCTTCCCGTGGATTGGCGCCTACGACAAGCTGCCGGCCGATTTCGCCGCGTTCCCGAACCTGAAGCGCTGGCACGAGGCGATTGCCGCGCGCCCGGCCACCGGGCGGGCCTACGCGTTGCGCCAGAAGGTGAACCCCGACGCGGGCAAGCCGTTGAGCGACGAAGAGCGCAAGCACCTGTTCGGCAAGCGGTAAACGGTTGTTCCGGTAGTGCCGGCCGCCGGCCGGCTCCAAGGGTTGCCCGGCATCGCGTGGAGCCGGCCAGCGGCCGGCATTACCAGCCATCCAGGCGGGGCGCATACCTGCGGTAGGATGCGTGTCCGGGTCGCCTCGCGCCCCGAACGCCCTGCCGCCGCCGGAACCTTTCATGCGCCACCTCGTTGCCTCGCTCGCCCTCATGCTCGCCACCACCACTTTCGCCCACGCCGAGAAGCTCACCCTGGATGCCATCACCGGGCCGCTGCCGCTGTCCGGGCCGACCCTGATGAAGCCCAAGGTGGCGCCGGACGGCTCGCGCGTGAGCTTCCTGCGTGGCAAGGAGGCCGACCGCAACCAGCTGGACCTGTGGGCCTACGACATCGGCAGCGGCCAGACCCGCCTGCTGGTGGACTCCAAGGTGGTGCTGCCCGGCGATGAAACCCTGAGCGATGCCGAGAAGGCGCGCCGCGAACGCCAGCGCATTGCCGCGATGACCGGCATCGTCGATTACCAGTGGTCGCCGGACGCCCGCACCCTGCTGTTCCCGCTGGGCGGCGAACTGTACCTGTACGACCTCGGCAAGCAGGGCAAGGCCGCCGTGCGCCAGCTCACCCATGGCGAGGGCTTTGCCACCGACGCCAAGCTCTCGCCCAAGGGCGGTTTCGTCAGCTTCGTGCGCGACCGCAACCTGTGGGTGATCGACCTGGCCAGCGGCAAGCAGCTCCAGCTCACCCGCGACGGCAGCGACACCATCGGCAACGGCGTGGCCGAATTCGTCGCCGACGAGGAAATGGACCGCCACACCGGCTACTGGTGGGCGCCGGATGACTCGGCGATTGCCTTCGCCCGCATCGACGAATCGCCGGTGCCGGTGCAGAAGCGCTACGAAATGTACGCCGACCGCACCGAGATGATCGAGCAGCGCTACCCGGCTGCCGGCGACCACAACGTCACCGTGAAGCTGGGCGTGATCGCCCCGCGCGTCGAAGCCGCCCCCAAGTGGATCGACCTCGGCCGCAATGAAGACATCTACCTGGCCCGCGTCGACTGGCGCGACCCGCAGCGCCTGACCTTCCAGCGCCAGTCGCGCGACCAGAAGACCCTGGAGCTGATCCAGGCCGACCTGGCCAGCGGAAAACAGCACACGCTGGTGACCGAAACCTCGCCGACCTGGGTGCCGCTGCACAACAGCCTGCGCTTCCTGAAGCAGGGCGGCTTCGTGTGGTCGTCCGAGCGCAGCGGCTTCGAACATCTGTACCGCGTGTCCGACGACGGCACGACCGTCGCCCTGACCCAGGGCAACTGGCCGGTGGACGAACTGCTGGCAGTGGACGAAGACGCCGGCAAGGTCTACTTCCGCGCCGGTGTGGAAAACGCACGCGAGAGCCAGATCTACGCCGTGCCGCTGCAGGGCGGGCCGCTGCAGCGCCTGTCGCAGCAGCCGGGCATGCATACCGCCAGCTTCGCGCGCAACGCCAGCGTGTACGTGGACAGCTGGTCCAACACCACCACGCCGCCGCAGATCGCGCTGCACCGGGCCAGCGGCGAGAAGATCGCCACGCTGGTGGAAAACAACCTGGAAGATCCCAACCACCCGTACGCGCGCTACCTGGACGCGCAGCGCCCGGTCACCTTCGGCACGCTTACGGCCGCTGACGGCCGCACCCCGCTCAACTACAGCCTGGTCAAGCCCGCCGGTTTCGATCCGTCCAAGCGCTACCCGGTGGTGGTGTACGTGTATGGCGGCCCGGCCAGCCAGACCGTTACCGACAGCTGGCCCGGCCGTGGCGACCACCTGTTCAACCAGTACCTGGCCCAGCAGGGCTACGTGGTGTTCTCGCTGGACAATCGCGGCACGCCGCGTCGTGGCCGCGATTTCGGCGGCTCGCTGTACGGCGTGCAGGGCACCGTGGAAGTGGCCGACCAGCTCAAGGGCGTGGAATGGCTGAAGCAGCAGCCGTGGGTGGACCCGGCGCGCATCGGCGTGCAGGGCTGGTCCAACGGCGGCTACATGACCCTGATGCTGCTGGCCAAGGCCTCGGACCAGTACGCCTGCGGCGTGGCTGGCGCACCGGTGACCGACTGGGGCCTGTACGACAGCCACTACACCGAACGCTACATGGACCTGCCGGCGCGCAACGCCAAGGGCTATGAGGAGGCGCGCGTGCTGGCCCACATCGACGGCCTGCGCTCGCGCCTGCTGCTGATCCACGGCATGGCCGACGACAACGTGCTGTTCACCAACTCCACCTCGCTGATGAGCGCCCTGCAGAAGCGCGGCCAGACGTTCGAGCTGATGACCTACCCGGGCGCCAAGCACGGGCTGTCCGGCAGCAATGCGCTGCACCGCTACCGCCTGGCCGAAGACTTCCTCGGCCGCTGCCTGAAGCCGTAACCGGTGCCCGCCCCCGCTGGCCCGGGGGCGGGCATGACCTCCGGCCGATTGCCGCGTACCGCCTGAGTGCGTAGGGTCGCAGGGAACCGCTCACCGGAGTCCTGCATGAAGCCGCTTGCCCTTGCCGTCGCGTTGGCCCTTTCCGTTCCCGCCGCGCTCAGTGCGCCGCCGGCCCTTGCCGCCGCTCCTGTTGCCAGCAAGGCGCCGGCCAGTGCCGCGTGGGTGACCCGCAGCAAGGAACTGGCCCAGATCCTGCTCAATGCGCAGGGCCCGTTCCAGCCGGAAGAAACCGGCTTCTTCGGCGTGCCCGGCTACGACGACAAGGTGGCCGACTTCGGCCCGGACAACGGCAAGCGCTACCGCGAAGCGATGGCCAAGGCGCGCAGCGAACTGCAGGCCAAGCTGGCGACCGAGCGCGACCCGAACGTGCGCCAGGACCTGGCGATCATGATCGCCGCCGCCACCGAGAACATTGAGGGCAGCGAGCTCAACGAGAAATACCTGCTGCCGTGGACCGACACCCCGCAGGTGGTGTTCAGCGGCATCAACCTGCTGCTCTCCGACCAGGTGCCGGCCGAACGCCGCGCCAAGGCGCTGGACCGCCTGAAGGCGTATGCCGGCCTGGCCCCGGGCAGCACCGCGGTGACCACGCTGTCGCGCCAGCGCTATGAAGAGCGCCTGAAGGACTCCAGCCTGCTGCAGCCGACGAAGATCGAGGTGGAGCAGTCACTCGAGAATGTCGACACCTACATCACGGGTATCGAGAAGCTGTTCGGGAAGTACAAGGTGGCCGGTGCGGACGAGGCGCTGAAGACCATCGCCACCCAGCTGCGCGAGTACCGCGACTGGACCCGTGCAGAGGTGCTGCCCAAGGCCCGCGCCGACGCGCGCCTGCCCGCACCGCTGTACGCGTTCCAGCTCAAGCGCGTGGGCATCGACATCGACCCGCAGCTGCTGATGCAGCGTGCGCAGCTGGAGTTCATGGAAACCCGTTCGGCGATGCGCCAGCTGGCGCCGCTGGTGGTCAAGGCCAAGGGCCTGAAGGTCGCCGACCCGACCGACCCGGTCGCGGTGATCCGCGCGCTGAAGACCGACAAGATCGCCAACGACCAGCTCGAGCACCACTACCGTGGCGTGATCGATGCGATCGACCCGATCATCCGCGCGCAGAAGATCGTCGACGTGCCGCAGCGCCCGATGCAGATGCGCCTGGGCTCGGCAGCCGAAAGCGCCGCCTCGCCCGCACCGCACTTCCTGCCGGCGCCGCTGGTGGGCAATACCGGCCAGCAGGGCACGTTCGTGCTGCCGCTGGGCAACCCGGCGGCCGGCGACAACGCCGCGCAGTACGACGACTTCAACTTCGGCTCCGCTGCGTGGACCCTGAGCGCGCACGAGGGCCGCCCCGGCCATGAGCTGCAGTTCACCGCGATGGTGGAGCGTGGCGTGTCGCTGGCGCGCACCATGTTCGCGTTCAATTCGGTCAACGTGGAAGGCTGGGCGCTGTATGCCGAAGCCGAAATGGTCCCCTACGAACCGCTGGACGGGCAGCTGATCGCGCTGCAGTTCCGCCTGCTGCGCGCGGCCCGCGCGATGCTCGACCCGATGCTCAACCTGGGCCTGATCGACCGTGCGAAGGCCGAACGCGTACTGATCGACGAAGTGGGCCTGTCGCAGGCCATGGCCACCCAGGAACTGGACCGCTACATGGTGCGTTCGCCGGGCCAGGCCGGCAGCTACTTCTACGGCTACACCCGGATCCTGGAACTGCGCATGCAGACCGAGCTGGCGCTGGGCGACAAGTTCGACCGCTTGGCCTTCAACAACTTCCTGCTGGACCAGGGGCTGTTGCCGCCGGACCAGCTGGCCAAGGCGGTCAACGAAGTGTTCATTCCGAAATACCGCTGAGGAGACGTGGTGCCGGCCGCTGGCCGGCACCACCACCGGTAGGGATTACGGTTTGATGGTTTGCGCCGGCAGGCGTTCAACCGGCGCCGGGTTCGGCACCCAGATGGCCACGCCCGCTGCACGCCGCTGCGTGGTCGGAATGCCGATGCCCACGCCGCCACCGCTGTGCGAACCGTAGCTGCCGCCGCCCACCGACAGGCCGCCGCCCGAGCTGCTGGACTCCACGCCCATCAGGATCACCCCGTTGGCACCCAGCGCCGCGGCTTCCTTCTTCAATCGCGCGATCGCCGCATCGGTCTGGCCCTGGGTTCCGAAGCCCGCCGCGCTGGACGACTCCAGCTGCGCGATCTCGATCGACCCCGGCGGCGGGGTGGAATAGATCTGCACCAGTGCTGGATCGGTCGGCGCACGGGCCTGCCCGATCATCACCTTGGACGAGCTGGCGCAGCCGGCCGTCACCAGCAGCACGCCCAGCAGTGGAAGCATTCGAAGGTTCATCGCTACACCCCTTGTTCGGCCGGGTCGGCCTGCGCCTGGATCATCCGGGCTGGCCGCTGAATCGGTGCCAACCCCACTCTGGCAGACGGTAACATCGACCGGGTGAGTCCGCCGCATCCCGGTCTTGCCGCCGCCATCACACGCCGCAGGCAGGCCGGTCGCTACGCTGCGGCCAGCATTTTTCTGTAAGGGGAGCAGGGCATGGGACTGATCAGTCTGTTGTGGGGTGTGCTGGCCGTGTTGTGGATGATCCTGGCGCTGATTCCGCTGCTGGGCTGGGGCAACTGGTTCCTGATCCCGTTCGCCGCGGTGGGCGCGGTGATCGGCGCGCTGGGCATCCTGTTCACCCATCCCACCAAGCGCGGCCGCGCCTGGACCGGCCTGATCCTCAACGCCGTGGTCGTGGTGGTCGGCATCGTTCGCCTGTCCATCGGCGGCGGCGTCATCTGATCCATGACCCAAACCCCGTAGAGCGGGGCTCTGCCCCGCTGCACGCATCCTGCGACACCCCGTCGCACCTGCCAGCGCGTCGCACCCAAGGGCGTAGAATGACCGCCCCATGATCATTCGTCCCCGCCCCCACGGCTGGCAGCTGCTGTACATCCTGCGCGGCTCCATCGTGCCTGCCATCGCGCCCAAGGTCGCCGCCATCTTCGTGCTGGCGGTCGCCGTGGCCGCCTTCGCCGAACTGGCCCACCCGCCAGGCATCGAGCGGGTGTCGGTCGCACCGTTCACCCTGCTGGGCCTGGTGCTGTCGATCTTCCTGAGCTTCCGCAACAACGCCTGCTTCGACCGCTGGTGGGAAGGGCGCAAGCTGTGGGGCCAGCTCATCTTCGAAGCGCGCAGCCTGGCCCGGCTGTGCACCACGCTGCTGGCCGGGCAGCCGCAGCGGGCCGCGCGCATCTGCCGCCTGTGCATCGGCTTCGCGCACGCCCTGGCCGCCCGCCTGCGTGGCCAGGACGCGGCGCTGGCCGGTCTGCCGTGGGTGGACGAGGCCGACCGCGCGCGCTACGCGCAGCGCCAGAACATGCCGGACCAGCTGCTGGCGATGATCGCCGCCGAAACCACCGCCGCACTGCGCGCCGAGGAGATCGATTCGATCCTGTATGCCCAGTTCGAAACCCGCCTGCACGCGCTGTCCAGCGTCCAGGCCGGCTGCGAGCGGATCCTGCTGACCCCGCTGCCGTTCGCCTATACCCTGCTGCTGCACCGCTGCGCGTGGATGTTCTGCGTGCTGCTGCCGTTCGGCCTGGCCAGTTCGCTGGGCTGGGCCACCCCGGTGGTATCGGCGGTGCTGGCCTATGCCTTCTTCGGGCTGGACCAGCTGGGTGAGGAAATGGAAGAGCCGTTCGGGCTGGAGCCCAACGACCTGCCGCTGGACGCCATGGTGCGTACCCTGGAAATCGACCTGCTCGACAGCCTGGGCGAGCGCCCGCTGCCGGACCCCCTGCAACCGCAGCGCTACCTGCTGCAGTAACCGACCCTGTCTGGAGCATCCCATGGCCCACCCCGACTACCGCCCCCGCCGCATGCGCCACGACGAGTTCTCGCGCCGGCTGATGCGTGAGAACACGCTGACCACCGACGACCTGATCTACCCGGTATTCGTGCACGAGCTGGCCGGGCGCGCGCCGGTGGCCTCGATGCCGGGCGTGGAGCGCCTGTCCATCGACGAGCTGCTGAAGGTGGCCGAGGAAGCGCTGGAGCTGGGCATTCCGGTGATCGACCTGTTCCCGGTGATCGACCCGGCCGGCAAGTCGCTGGACGCCGCTGCGGCATGGGACGAGAACGGCCTGGCGCAGCGGGCGATCCGCGCGCTGAAGTCGCGCTTCCCCGAGCTGGGGGTGATGACCGACGTGGCGCTGGACCCGTACACCACCCATGGCCAGGACGGGATCATCGACGACAAGGGCTACGTGCTCAACGACATCACGGTGGCCGCGCTGGTCAAGCAGTCGCTGTCGCATGCCGAAGCGGGCGTGGACATCGTCTCGCCCTCGGACATGATGGACGGCCGCATCGGCGCGATCCGCCGCGCGCTGGACGCCGGCAACCACGTCAACGTGCGGATCATGGCCTACTCGGCCAAGTACGCCTCGGCGTTCTACGGTCCGTTCCGCGACGCGGTGGGCAGCTCGGCCAGCCTGGGCAAGGCCGACAAGAAGACCTACCAGATGGACCCGGCCAACGGCGACGAGGCCCTGCGCGAGATCGCGCTGGACCTGGAAGAGGGCGCGGACATGGTGATGGTCAAGCCGGGCATGCCCTACCTGGACCTGGTGCACCGGGTGAAGCAGCAGTTCGGCGTGCCGACGTTTGCGTACCAGGTCAGCGGCGAGTACGCGATGATGAAGGCCGCCTTCGCCAATGGCTGGCTGGACGAACGCGCCTGCGTGCTGGAGTCGCTGATCGGGTTCAAGCGTGCCGGCGCCGATGGCGTGCTGACCTATTTCGCGCCGCAGGTGGCGCGTTGGCTGCGCGAACGCTGACAATACGCCCCAACAGGAATCGAGGACGACGACGATGCAGACGATGGGATGGGTACAGTGGCTGACCTGGGGCACCGGGGTAACGGTGTTCGCGGTGGTGATCGCCCTGGTCATCCGCAGCGCGGTGCGTGCGTCGAAGCGCGCGCCGGAGCAACCCTCGGCGGCCGCCCGCCTGGCGCGCGAAGCCAACCTGTCGCCGGCCGTGCAGGCCGACCTGGCCGCATTGAACCGGCGCAAGGACAACGGCGAGATCAGCGAAGCCGAGTACGAACAGCAGCGCGCCGCATTGTTGCGCGCGCGGTGACGCAGCCGGGCAGAGCCCGGCTCTACCCGGCCGCTCCTCGCCTCAGCGGCAAACCACCCCCGGCGCCCGCATCCGATACAGATCCAACCCACCCGCCTTCGGCGACCGCGCCTGCCCGGCCAGCACCAGCTCCCCCGGCTTGGATGCATCCACCACCGGCGCCCCGGTCTGCCCCTCGGCGGTATTGAACGACAGCCCCAACGGCACCGCCGCCTGCGCGTAATCGCACCCCACCACCCACACCTGCGAGTGCCCATCGGCCACGCGGGTCAGCGCCAGCGCCCCGTCGTTCCCCAGCCATTCCGCACCCAGCTCATCGGCCGCACTGTTCAGCGGCGCCGGCAACGCCGAGGCTTCCGCAAAACCGCTACCTGCCACCTCGGCCCGATATAGATCAAACCCACCCTGGCCGCCCTTGCCGTTGCGTGCGAACAACAGCACCCGCCCATCCGGGCGCAGGGCAGGGCGACGCTCGTCCGCACGCTTGTTGATCGACGCCGCCAGCGCCGTCACCGGTCCAAACCCGCCGTCTGCCAGCACCGCCAGCCGGTACAGGTCGAACCCCCCGCGTCCCCCCGGTCGGTTCGAGGCGAAAAACAGGGCTTTCCCGTCATGGCTGAAATACGGGTCGGTTTCGTCGGCGCCGGTGTTCACCGCCAGCGGCTCCGGGTCCTGCCAGCGCCCATCCCGCAGGCGGGCCTGCCACAGGTCCCAGCCCCCGGCGCCGCCGGCCCGGTCGCTGGCCCACACGATCCGCTGCCCGTCGGGTGAGATCGTGGCCTGGGCTTCATTGGCCTTGGTCGAGACCACGCCCATGCCCTCGATGCCGAATTCGGAAAGCGCCATCGCGCCCGGTGCGAAGAGTAAACTCAGGCTCAACGCGAGCAGAGACAAGGGAGTGCGCATAGTCGCTTCCATTGGGGTTTGCGTTTCAATCCAGGCCGGAGTTTAAGACACCCATGACCGCCCGTTACGCCGTATTCGGCCAGCCCATCGCCCACTCACTGTCGCCGTACATCCACACCGCGTTCGCGCGGCAGGAAGGCATCGCGATGGAGTACGAGGCCATTGAAGCCAGTGCCGCCGAGTTCCCGGCCGTGCTTGAAGCGTTCGCCGCCAACGGTGGCATGGGCGCCAACGTGACCGCGCCGCTGAAGGAAGTGGCGTTTGCGCTGTGCAGGACCTTCACCTCGCGCGCCAAGCTGGCCGGTTCGGTCAACACCCTGCTGCGCAAGGGCGACAGCTGGCACGGCGACACCACCGACGGCGTCGGTCTGGTGCGCGACCTGACCGAGCGCCACCTGCTGGACCTGCGTGGCCGCCGCGTGCTGCTGCTGGGTGCCGGGGGTTCGGCACGCAGCGTGGCCCCGGCCCTGCTCGATGCCGGCATCCTGGAGTTGATGGTGGTCAACCGTACCTCGGAGCGCGCCGACGAACTGGTGGACGCCATCGGCGAACCCGGCCGCGCCAAGACCCGGCGCTGGGAAGACCTGCACGAGCTTGGCGACTTCGAGCTGATCGTCAACGCCACCTCGGCCGGCCGCGATCCCACCGCCAACTTCGTCCTGCCGATGTCGCTGGTCAACAGCATGACCACGGCGGTGGACCTGAACTACGGTGAGGCCGCCATTGCCTTCCTGGCCTGGGCCCGCGCAATGAACTGCCGCAACAGGGTGGATGGCTTGGGCATGCTGGTGGAGCAGGCGGCGAGCAGCTTCCAGCAGTGGCACGAAGTGCGTCCGGAAACCGATCCGGTCTATGCCGAGCTTCGCGCCCGCCACGTGCTGGCAGGCGCCGAGTGAATCTCGACCTGCTGCTCAGCCTGCTCGGCATAGCTGCCGTGCGGCTGCCGCTGCTGATCGCGCTGGGGATCTCGCTGGTGTGGGTGGTGGACACCCCGCGCGGCGCGATCCGCAGCGTGGCGCTGTGGGCATTGGCGCTGCTGGCGCTCGGCACGCTGGCCGGGCTGGTGCTGAACATCGTGCCCACGTACCTGGTCCAGCAGGGCAACTACGGCAACGTGCAGATGTTGTCGTGGTGGCTGCGCGGCGGCCACTTCGCGCTCAGCCTGGTCAATGCGCTCGGCATGGTGCTGCTGGTCTGGGCCATGACCCGCGCCCTGCGCAACCGCAGCGCGCCACCGGCGCCCTGATCCAGGGCGACCCCGGTCACGGATCTGAACCGGCGCGGAAAACTCTGCGCCGGTCCCGGCCCCCGGGCATGAGAAAATACCCGCCTGATCCAGGCAGGACCCTTCCGGCGTGACCGAAAAAGTTGAAGCCCCGCGCGCGCTGAACGACGAGCTCAAGACCGTCATCCGCGATGCCTACGCCAAGCTGCAGGCCAATACCCCCGGCTTCAGCACGCGGCGTTCGCAGAGCCAGATGATCGGCGTGGTCTCGCGTGCGCTGTCGCAGAGCGGTGGCGTGGGCGTGGTTGAAGCGCCCACCGGCGTCGGCAAGAGCCTGGGCTACCTCACCGCCGGCGTGCCGATTGCGCTGGCGACCAAAAAGAAGTTGGTGATCAGCACCGGCACCGTGGCCCTGCAGTCGCAGCTGGTGGAGCGCGACATCCCCAACTTCCTCAAGGCCACCGGGCTGGACGCCACCGTCGCCCTGGCCAAGGGCCGCACCCGCTACCTGTGCACGCGCAATGCCGCTGAAGCCCATGGCGACGGCGCCCAGGAAGGCATGTTCGAGGACGAGCAGCCGCTGTTCGACCGCCCGTTGGCGCCGATTGAAATGGACCTGGCGCAGAAGCTGAGCAAGGACTTCGTGGAAGGGCGCTGGAACGGCGACCTGGACAATGCCCCGGACACCATCAGCCCCTCGCTGCGCTCGCGCATCACCACCCCCGCGTCGGGCTGTGCCGGCCGCAAATGTGCCTACTCGGCGCAGTGCGCGGTGCTGCGCGCGCGCAATACCGTGCGCGACGCGCAGATCGTGGTCACCAACCACGCGCTGCTGCTGTCGGCGCTGTCCATTGGCGAGAGCGACAACGGCCAGCCGTTGATCGCGCCGCCGTCGGACATGCTGCTGGTGCTGGACGAAGGCCACCATATCGGCAACGTGGCCATCGACCAGGGCGCGGCCAGCCTGGCCCTGGACGAAATGGCCAAGCGCACCGGCCGCCTGCAGATCCTGATCGCCGCCGCCTACCGCGCGGTGGACAAGGACAAGCTGGGCAACCTGCTGCCGAACGAGGCCATCGACGTGGCCGCGCGGGTCAGCAAACAGCTGCGCGCGTTCCGCGACGTCATCGACCGCAGCTGGCAGCCCGACCCGACCGCGCAGGAACCGATGTGGCGCGCGCCAAATGGGCGCCTGCCGGACATCTGGATGGCCGATATCGAAGCGCTGGCCGACGACACCCGCGCGCTGTTCAACTGGGCCCACGCCGCGCAGTCGCAGGTGGCCAAGGGCAAGCCCGAGGACGCCGCGCGCGAGCGCCTGCAGCGCACTTTGGGCATGGCGCTGGAGATGATCGAACAGCAGCACAACCTCTGGACCGCCTGGCGTCGAGAAGACAAGGACGGCCAGCCGCCCACCGCGCGCTGGGTCACCCTGTCGCGCGACGGCGACCTGATCCTGCATGGCTCACCGGTGTCGGCGGCCAACGTGCTGCGCAAGCTGCTGTGGGACGAAGTGGACTCGGTGGTGATGACCTCGGCCACCCTGACCGGTGGCGGCGACTTCCAGGCGCTGGCGATCGACAACGGCATTCCGCCCGAAGCCGAAATGGTCTCGCTGGCCTCGCCCTTCGACCTGCCGAACCAGGCCGAGCTGATCGTGCCGAACTTCCCGGTGACTCCGGACGATCGCGACCGCCATCCGAAGGAAGTGGCCAAGTACCTGGTCAAGGAACTGGACTGGAGCAAGGGCAGCATCGTGCTGTTCACCTCGCGCTGGAAGATGGAGAAGGTGGCCGAGCTGATGCCGGCCGCGCAGCGCAAGCAGGTGCTGGTGCAGGGCGAGACCGCCAAGCAGAAGATGATCGACGAACATCTGCGGCGTACGGCGGCGGGGGAGGGGTCGGTGCTGTTCGGGTTGAACTCGTTCGGCGAAGGCCTGGACCTGCCGGGCGAAGCCTGCACCACGGTGGTGATCACCCAGGTGCCGTTCGCGGTACCGACCGACCCCCAGACCTCCACGCTGAGCGAGTGGTTCGAGAGTCGTGGGTTGAACGCGTTCAACCTGATTGCGATTCCGCATGCGCTGCGCACGCTGACCCAGTTCGCCGGACGCTTGATCCGTACCTCCACCGACACCGGGCGCGTGATCATCCTGGATTCGCGGTTGATCAGCCGGCGCTATGGCAAGCGCATCATCGATGCGTTGCCGCCGTTCAAGCGGGTGATCGGGTAACCGGACGTTGCATGCATTGCGTTGGACACGCATGGCGTGTCGCTACGCGAGGGCGCGACGGCCGCGGGATGCATGGGATGGCCTCCGGTCGCGTAGTGACACGCCATGCGTGTCAACGCGGTCTCACAATTTGCCCAGATCCCGAACGGCGCCCTTATCCGCGCTGGTAGCCAACAACGCATACGCTTTCAATGCGCCGGTCACCTTGCGCGGCCGCGCCTCACGCGGCTGCCAGCCCAACGCATCCTGCTCCGCACGGCGCGCTGCCAGCACGCTGTCGTCGAGCAACACATCAATCCGCCGCGCCGGAATGTCGATCCGGATCCGGTCACCATCGCGTACCAGGCCAATGGTGCCCCCGGCCGCCGCTTCCGGCGACGCATGCCCGATCGACAGCCCGGAGGTACCGCCGGAAAAACGACCGTCAGTGAGCAAGGCGCACTGCTTGCCCAGCCCCTTGGACTTGAGATAGCTGGTCGGGTACAGCATCTCCTGCATTCCAGGCCCACCGCGCGGACCTTCGTAGCGGATCACCACCACGTCGCCTGCCTTCACCTGGTCGGCGAGAATCCCCTGCACGGCCGCATCCTGGCTTTCGAACACGCGCGCCGTTCCCTCGAACACATGGATGGATTCATCCACCCCGGCGGTTTTCACCACGCACCCGTCTTCGGCCAGATTGCCCCGCAGCACCGCCAAGCCGCCTTCGGCCGAGTACGCATTGGCGACATCTCGGATGCAGCCGTCGGCGCGGTCCACGTCCAGCGACGGCCAGCGCGTCGCCTGGCTGAAGGCGATCTGGGTGGGAATACCGGCTGGGCCGGCCTTGAAGAATTCATGCACGCCCGCATCGTCGGTCACCGCCACGTCCCAGCGCGCAATCGCGTCGGCCAGGGTGCGGCTGTGCACGGTCGGCACCTGCGTATGCAGCAGCCCGCCGCGCGCCAGCGAGCCCAGGATCGCGAACACGCCACCGGCGCGGTGCACATCTTCCATGTGGTACTTCGGCGTGTTCGGCGCCACCTTGCACAGCTGCGGCACCCGCCGCGACAACGCATCGATGGCATGCAGGTCGAAGTCGACTTCCGCCTCCTGCGCGGCCGCCAGCAGATGCAGGATGGTATTGGTCGAACCGCCCATCGCGATGTCCAGCGTCATCGCATTCTCGAACGCGTCACGGGTGGCGATGCCGCGCGGCAACGCGGTGGCATCTTCACCGCCGTACCAGCGATGGCACAGCTCCACCACCAGCCGCCCGGCGCGGCGGAACAGCTGCTCGCGGTCGGCGTGGGTGGCCAGGGTCGAGCCGTTGCCCGGCAGCGA
Source organism: Stenotrophomonas sp. VV52 (assembly GCF_002893095.1). Lineage (GTDB taxonomy): Bacteria > Pseudomonadota > Gammaproteobacteria > Xanthomonadales > Xanthomonadaceae > Stenotrophomonas > Stenotrophomonas aracearum. The sequence continues at coordinate 168,468 of NZ_PKQQ01000007.1, forward strand.
CAGCCCCAACGCTTCGGTCAGGCAGTTCATCGAATTGGCGGTGAACATGCCCGAGCACGACCCGCAGGTGGGGCAGGCGCTGCGCTCGTACTCGGCCACCTTTTCGTCGGAGGCACTGGCGTCGGCGGCAATCACCATCGCGTCCACCAGGTCCAGCTTGTGCTCGGCCAGGCGGGTCTTTCCCGCTTCCATCGGCCCGCCGGACACGAACACAACGGGAATGTTCAGCCGCAGCGCAGCCATCAGCATGCCCGGGGTGATCTTGTCGCAGTTGGAAATGCACACCAGCGCGTCGGCGCAGTGCGCATTGACCATGTACTCGACCGAGTCGGCGATGATCTCGCGGCTGGGCAGCGAGTACAGCATGCCGTCGTGGCCCATCGCGATGCCGTCGTCCACCGCGATGGTGTTGAACTCCTTGGCGACGCCGCCCACCTGTTCGATCTCGCGCGCCACCAGCTGGCCCAGGTCCTTGAGGTGCACGTGGCCGGGCACGAACTGGGTGAATGAATTGGCGATGGCGATGATCGGCTTGTGGAAGTCCGCATCGGTCATGCCGGTGGCGCGCCACAGGGCGCGGGCACCGGCCATGTTGCGGCCGGCGGTGGAGGTACGGGAGCGGTATTCAGGCATGGGGGCTGGCAGGATCTGGCGGGCCGTGGGGGCGCGTTGCCACTCGATTCTGCCGAAAAAATCCGGTTGCGTTTGCAACCGTAGCAGCGCGCCATCCTGAAACGCCGTTCATCTTTTCGACTTTGCCGGTTTTGGTTGTTGGCCTCGATCAGGCATGATTGAGGGGATAACCGCAAAAAGGGGGGCACGCCGCCATGAAACGTTCCAGGACCACCGCACTGCTGCTGATGAGCGCCGCACCGCTGCTGTTCACCGCCTGCTCCAAGCAGGAAGGCGTGCAGACGCAGGAAGGGCTTTACACCTCGGTGGAGGCCTGTACCGAAGCCACCGGCGACCCCTCCAGCTGCCGTACCGCCTTTGCCGAAGCGCAGAAGCAGTCGGCCGACGCGGCGCCCAAGTACGCTTCGCGTGCCGAATGCGAAGCCGATTACCCGGCCGAGCAGTGCAAACAGCAGACCACCTCCACCGGCCATTCGTTCATCGGGCCGATGATGATGGGCTTCTTCATGTCGCAGATGCTCAGCAACCGTGGCGCCGGCCTGGCGCAGGCTCCGGCGGCATCGCCGGCGTACCAGGACAAGGCCAACGGCTGGGCGCGCCCGGCCCCGGGCGGCAGTGGTGGCCTCAACACCGCCAGCGGCATCGGCGCCGGCAAGGCCGGCCTGGCCCCGGTCAACGCCACCCCGAACCGCGCCGTGACCGCCAGCCGTGGCGGCTTCGGCAATACCAGCAGCAGCCGCAGCAGCTACGGCGGTTGATCCAATGAAGCGTGTGCGTATCGACGAGCGCAGCCAGTGGCGCGCTCGTGCGGCCGAGTCCGGCTTCCGCTTCCACACCATCGACGGGCTGCCGTACTGGGATGAAACCGCGTACTACGCGTTCACCCTGCGCCAGATCGAAAACGACATCGAAGACCCCAGCGCCCAGCTGCATGCCATGACGATGGACCTGGTCGACGAGGTGGTGCGCAGCGAACAGCTGATGGACCAGCTGGCGATTCCGCCGGCCTTCCGCGACTGGATCGCCGACAGCTGGCGCCGCCGCGAGCCGCACCTGTACGGCCGCTTGGACTTCGCCTATGACGGCACCGGCCCGGCCAAGCTCTACGAGCTCAATTACGACACGCCGACCTCGCTGTTCGAAGCCTCGTTCTTCCAGTGGCAATGGCTGGAAGACCAGCGCAACCAGAACCGCCTGCCGCCGCAGGCCGACCAGTTCAACGCGATCCATGAAGCGCTGGTGGAGCGGTTTGCCGAACTGAGCGCGCAGCTGCCGCCGCCGCTGTACTTCAGCGCGGTAGGCAGTTCGGAGGAAGACCAGGGCACCGTGGACTACCTGCGCGACTGCGCGGCCCAGGCCGGGTTGCGCGGCGAGGCGATCGCGATCGAAGACATCGGCCTGTCCGAAGATGGCCGCTTCACCGCGCTGGACGACACGGTCATTGGCAGCCTGTTCAAGCTGTACCCGCTGGAAGACCTGATGACCGAATCGTTCGGCCAGGCGCTGCCCAGCTCCGGCGTGCAGCTGCTGGAACCGGCGTGGAAGGCGATCCTCAGCAACAAGGGCGTGCTGCCGCTGCTGTGGCAGCGCCACCGGGGCCACCCCAACCTGCTCGCGGCCGAGTTCGACGACGGCAGCGCATTGCCCGCGGGTTGGGTGCGCAAGCCGCTGTTCTCGCGCGAAGGTGCGAACGTGGCCATGCACCTGGCGGACGGCAGCTGGCAGGAGAGCGAAGGCCCGTACACCGGTCCGGCGATCCGCCAGGCCGCGCACCCGCTCACCGCGTTCGACGGCGGCTACCCGCTGATCGGCAGCTGGGTGGTCGGCGACCACGCGTGTGGCATGGGGATTCGCGAAGACAACAGCCGGATTACCCGCGACAGCGCGCGGTTCGTACCGCACGCGATCATCGACGAAGCGCCGACGCGCATCTTTGTTTGATTGCGAGCCGGGCAGAGCCCGGCTCTACGGGTAGTGCCGGGCTCTGCCCGGCAGGTCTCACAGCAACCCGTCGCGCTTCACCGCCAGATACCGCTCCACAAGCGCTCCCGGCAACGCATCCGCCGTCACATCCAGCACCATCACCCGGTGACTGCGCAGCGCCTCATGCGCGTCATTGCGCTGCTGCAGGTAACGCGCGATCGCACCCGCCTGCACCGCGTCCTGCAGCGTTTCCACCTCCTGCTCCAGCGCCGCGTCCAGCTCGCGCTCGCGCAGGCTGGCCACGCACACCAGGTGCTGGCGCTGCAGCAGGCGTACCGCCACCAGCAGGTCTTCGATGTCTTCGTCGCGCACGTTGGTGACCAGCATCACCAATGAACGTCGGCGCTGGCGCAGGCTGAGTTCGGTAGCCGCCGCCAGGTAGTCGGTGGCCACCGGCTGCGCCTGCAGGTCGTAGCTGGCGCGCAGCAGCGCGTCGATCGCGCCCATCCCGCGCTGCGGTGCCACCCAGCGGCTTTCGCCGCCGGCCGCAAACAGGCCCACCCCGTCGCCCTGGCGCAGCGCCAGGTAGGACACCACCAGCGACGCGTTGAGCACGTGGTCGAAATGCGAAATGCCACCTTCGCTGGCCATCATCCGTCGGCCGGTGTCGATCATCAGCACCAGCTGCTGGTTCTTCTCGTCCTGGTACTCGCGCGAGATCAGCTTGCGCGCGCGTGAGGTCGCCTTCCAGTCGATCTGGCGCAGGCTGTCGCCGATGCGGTATTCGCGCATCTGGTGGAAGTCGGTGCCTTCACCGCGCCGCCGCTTGAGGTGCGCGCCGACCAGCCGCGAGGCCTGTTCGGCGCTGAACAATGCGAAGCGGGTCAGCGGCGCGAAGTTGGGGTACACACGCACGGTCAGCGCCGGCGGCAACACGCGCCGCTGGCGCCACAGCCGCCACGGTGCATGCACGCGCAGGTGCACGCCTTCGAAGGCGAAGCGACCACGCGCGGTCGGCGTGAGCGTGTACTCCACGCTGCTGGCCACCAGCGGCTTGAGCGTGAGCGCACGCGGCAGGCCCTGCAGCGTCCACGCACCCGGCACCAGGTCGAACACGTCCACGCGCTGACGGCGGCTGGATTCAAACCGCAGCGTGGTGCGCCGTTCCACGTTCAGCGCCAGCGCCTCGGGCAGCTCGCGCTGCACGGTTGGCGAAGGCTGCCCGCGCAACCGCAACAGGTCGATCAGCGCCAACACCGCGATCGCAGCGGCGGTGGCCTGCCACGCCCACAGGGGCAGCAACCCGAACGCCACCGGCAGGCCGAGCAGTCCCCAGCCCACCAGCAACGCCAGCAGCAGCGGGCCTGGCCTCATTTGCGCGGCGCTTCCACCTTGGCCAGCAACGCGGTCAGTGCATCGTCGGCCGACTGGCCCTCGATCTGCAGCTCCGGGGCCAGCGCAATGCGATGGCGTAGCGCCGGGCGGGCCACTTCGCGCACGTCATCGGGGGTGACGAAGTCGCGCCCGGACAGGACCGCCTGGGCGCGCGCCGCACGCACCAGCGCAATGCTGCCACGCGGACCGGCGCCCAGTGCGATGCCGGGGAAGTGGCGGGTGGCGGCGACGATGCGCACCGCATAGTCCACCACCTCCGGATCCACCGTGATCGCCGCGGTGGCCTGCTGCAGCGCGATCACCTCGGCGGCGTTGAGCACGCGCGGCACCTGCGACAGGTCGAAGTCGGACGCGCTGCGCCCGGTGGTGATCGCGTCCACCATGCGCTTCTCGTCCTCCAGCGCCGGGTAGTCGATGATCACCTTGAGCAGGAAGCGGTCCAGCTGCGCTTCGGGCAGTGGGTAGGTGCCTTCCTGCTCCACCGGGTTCTGCGTGGCCAGTGCCAGGAACGGCGGGCTCAGCACGAAGGCCTTGCCTTCGATGGTGACCTGGCCTTCCTGCATCACTTCCAGCAACGCCGACTGGGTCTTGGCCGGGGCGCGGTTGATCTCGTCGGCCAGCAGCAGGTTGGTGAACACCGGGCCGCGCCGGATCTTGAAGCTTTCCGACTTCGGGTCGTACACCGCATGCCCGCTGACGTCGCTGGGCATCAGGTCGGGGGTGAACTGCACGCGGCCATAGTCCAGCTCCAGCGCCTGCGCCAATGCACGCACCAGCAGGGTCTTGCCCAGCCCGGGTACGCCTTCGATCAGCACGTGGCCACCGGCCAGCAGCGCGATCAGGATCTGGTCGAGCACCTCGGCCTGGCCGATGAAGGCGCGGCCGACGGCCTCGCGCACGGCATCGACACGCTCGACCAGGCTCTGGCCGGTCAGCGCGGGAGGGGACAGCGGCGGCGGAACGGTCGGCTCGGTCATAGCAGGTTTCTCATCTGGATCAGCAGGCGGATGCGGTCACGCAGGGCCGCGACATCCTTCGATGCCGGTACCTGCAGGGCGGTCTGGACGCGGGTGTATGGCCACTGCAGCAGGGTGGCGATGGCGTGCACCTGCGCGTCGCCGCTCAACGCGGCGGCGGTCGGCGCGCGCCGACGCAGGCGCGCGAGGAACGCGCGGCGCACGGCGTCGTACAGCAGCGGCGCCTTGCCATAGCGCAGCAGGTGTTCACCGCTGCCACGCACGTGTTCGAGCAGCGAGCGGCGTTCGGTGGCCGGCGCCGGCAGTTCGCTGCCCAGCCGCTGCGCGCGTTGCCACAGCCAGCCGAGCAGCGCCAGCAGCAGCGGCACCCACACCGGCCAGCCCTGGTAGAAGATGCGCGACCACAGGGTCGGCGGACGCGAGCCGTAGATCAGCCACACCGTGCCCTTGCCGTAGTTGGGCTCAAGCAGGTAGCGGGTCAGGTCGCGGTGGGCCGTGTCGTGCAGGCCGTCGGCCAGGCTGCCTTTGGGGTCGTCCGCGGTGAAGCTGCGCGGCGTGCCCTTCAGGAACTCCATGTCCGACAGCACATCGATGGTGCCGGCCCCTTTGCGCAGCCGGACGAACACCAGGCCGTCGTCGTCGCCCCACTCGCGTTCCACGCGGATGCCCTGCGGCGGGTCGATGCCGAAACGCAGCCCTGCGCAGAACTCGGAGTGCCCCGGGTCGTCGGCCACATGGAACGGCTTGCACACGCCCTCGTAGTACTCGGTGTCCACGCCCAGTGCATCCAGCAGCGGGCCCTGCGCGGCGTCCTCGTCCCGGTAGGGCACGGAGGTGCGCAGCAGCAGATGGCCACCGCGCTCGACCCAGGCCAGCAGGGCCTGCGTGGTGGGCGCGGGCACGTCGACACTGTCCTGCAGCAACAGCACCGTGTCGGCCGGCGCGAGCTGCATGCGCGGCAGGTCGATGCGCGGACTGCTATGCGTGGTGAGTCCGTCGGCGCGCAGCGCCTGACCCAGCACGTACAACGGGTTGTAACTGGCCTCGCCCTGCGGCGGCAGGTGTTCGGTGTGGGTCACTTTTTCGTGCGTGCGCAGGAACACGATCGACAGCGGCACGCCGATCGCCAGCAGCACGCCCAGCACCAGCAGCCAGCGCAGGCGGGCGCTCATGCGCGCCACCGGAACTGCGACTGCAGGGTGCTGGCCAGGTTCTCGAAATCATCCGGCTCGGGCAGGCGCCCGGCGTAGGCCGCGTACTGCCAGACCCGCACCACGCGTGCGAACAGCGTGCGGTCGGTTTCGTCGGGCATGCGTCGCGACGCACGCAGGCACTGCGATTCGGTCGCGCCCGGTGGCAGCACCACCCCGGCGCGTTCGCTCATCGACTCCACGCTGGCGCGGTACAGCAGGGCCAGCGCCTGGCGTGGGCGGCCCTGCTGCCACAGGTCGCGCGCGCGCGCGGCCGGATCCGGCGGAATCACCTCGGGCAGTTCCACCGCTTCTTCCACCACCGCGCCTTCCGTTCGGCGTCGGCGTGTGCCGGTGCCGCGCAACCAGCGCACCCACCAGGGGGACGTGACCAGCAGGAACAGCACCAGCGCGCCGACCAGCCCCCACAGGAGCCATTCGGCGATCTGCGCCGGCAGGCGCGGGCCCTTGGCGAACGGATTGGCGTCCTTGTCCCGGTTCTTGTCCCGCTTCTCTTTCTCCTTCTCCGCATCGCTCTGCGTACGTTCCCAGCGGCTGACCTCGCGGGTGGGCGTTACCAGCGGATCTTCATAGGCACGCTGCACGGCCTGGCGGAAGCCGGCGGTATCGGGCGTGCCCCCGAAGATGACCGCCGGGGTGTTGGAAGGATCGTCAGCCGGGACGTCTTCGGGGATGCCTTCATCGTCCGCGTCCGCGTCGGCATCTTCATGGAAACCGTCCGGCGTCCCGCAGCTGGGTGCCTCGTCGGATGCCTGCGCATGCAGTGCGCCCATCGGCCAGCACAGCACCAGCGCCAACACCAGCAATGGCGCCGCCTGCTGCAGGCGTTCGCGCAGGCCTCGGAAGGCGATCTCCACGTCCCAGGCTTCCATTTCGGTACGACGGTTGAGGTACAGCGCGAAGCCGGCCCCGGCGTAGAACGGCCCGATCAAGGTGGCCGCCAGCCAGAACAGGAAATTCACCCCCAGCTTCGCCCAGGCCGGCATGTCCTGGCGCACCATCTCCCAGGCCGCGCGCCAGGAATCGGAGAGCAGCTCCAGCGGCACGAACAGGAAGATCGCCGCGATGCAGCCGCTGACGACGACCAGCTCGAACACCATGCACATGGACGTGAGCAGCACCGCGTGTCCGAACGTGCCGCCCAGCACCGCGCGGCGCCGCACGCTGCGCTGCGCGGCATCGCTGCCTTCCAGCAGGTTCACCGGCAGCAGCAGGGAGCGGAACGGACTGAAACGGCGCCAGCCCAGGTAGCCCCAGAAGCCGCGCCAGCCCCAGTGGCGCTGCGCGCGCAGGGTCTGCAGCGGGCGCGGCTCCTCGCCGAACACGCCGCGCGACATCACATACAGTGCGATCCGGTCGGAGATCGGCTTGAGCCACCACATCAGCAACCAGGCCCAACCGAACGCATCGGCCCACCAGGCCGCGGCGTTGACCAGCGCGAACAGCGGCAGCGACACGCACACCAGCGGCAGCCAGATCGCGCGCGCATGGCGGCGCACCAGTGCGGTGCCCAGTTCCATCGCTTCCCACTCCGAGCGCGCGCGCAGGGTGACGTTGAGCTGGTCAATCCGCATCGCCGGCTCCGCGTCCACCGCGCCACAGCCACACCAGCACCCCCATCCACAACACGGCGGCCACGCTGTACTTGCCCCACGCGGGGACTTCGGCAATGGACGACCAGAACGCTTCGATGAAGGCGGCCACCAACAGCATCGCCGCCACCCCCAGGCACAGGCGTGCGCCGATGCGGCCACCGTCGACCAGCGCGTCGATGCGTCGGCGCCGTCCGGGCGCCAGCAGCTTCATGCCCAGCTGCAGGCCGGCACCGCCGGCGATCACGATGGCGGTCAGCTCGAATGCACCGTGGCCGACCACGAAGCGCCAGAACGGGTCGCCGTGGCCGATGTGCTGCAGGTGGCCGGCAGCGGCGCCGATGGTGAGCCCGTTGAACAGCAGCACCAGCACCGTGCCCAGTCCTGCCAGCAGGCCGCTGGCGAAGGTGCGCAGGCCGATGCTGATGTTGTTCATGATGTAGTAGCCGAACATCATCCAGTCGGTACCGCTGTCCCGCCCCAGGTGCGGCGAGGACGGGTCGTACATGCGTTCCATCGAGGCGATCTGCGCGTTGTCCATCAGCAGGTGGACCAGTTCCGGGTGCCACTGCAGCAGCGCGAAGCTGCCCACCAGCGGCACCACGAACAGCGCGGTGGCCACCCACATGCTGCGCGCCTGGCTGCGCACCAGCTGCGGGAAATCGGCCAGCAGGAATTCCAGCGCACGCCGCCAGCGCGGGGGCGGCGTGCGGTAGAGCACGCCGTGGCCCTGCTGCATCAGCAGCTGCAGTCGCGCCACCAGCTGCGGGCTGTAGCCGCGCCGGCGGGCCAGCGCCAACTGCTGGCACAGGCGCCGGTAGCGTTGCGGAAAATCTTCGTCGTTGAGCGTGGTCGGGTCCAGGGTGTTGCGCGCGTGCCGCGTACGGCCGCCGCGCAGCGCGAACCAGCGCTCCAGCGCCTGCCACTCGGCCTGGTACCGGGCCACGAACTGTTCCTGCCTCATCGGCGCCCCAGCAGCCAGTTGGCCATGGCATACAGGCGCAGTACGCCGACCTGGCCCTGGCCGCCGCTGATCGGTGCGGCCACTGCGGCCAGTTCCTGCTGGCGCGGGCCGGACAGGCGCGGCGCGCGTTCGGCAAAGGCGATGATGGCGGCCTGTTCGGCCGGCTGCAGCGGCTGCGGCGGGGCCAGCACGGTGTCGATGGCCACGCTGCCCGGGAGCGGCCGGGCGCTGTCGTGCACCACCACGGTGCCGGCCACCAGGTCGCCGAGGCGGCGACCGTTGCGGTCGAACAGGCTCGAGAGCAGGCCCAGCGCGTAGGCGAACGGCAGCATGTCCACGGTGCGCAGCAGGTTGCGGGTGATGGCCGCCATCCAGCCGATCGGCGCGCCGTCCTGCGCGACCACGCGCAGTCCCAGTACGCGCTTGCCCACGGTGCGGCCCCACAGGGCTTCCTGCACGATGGTGTAGGCCCACATCAGCAGGAACATCAGGCCCAGGTACAGGCCTCGGCCGAACTCGCCCAGCACGGTGAGCGGAATGCTGAGCAGCATCAGCGCGCCGACACGGATCACGAAGTCGATCGCCCAGGCCAGCGCGCGCGGCACCGGTCCGGCGGCGGGCAGGTGCAGGGGCACGCCTTCGGGCGTGATCACTTCACGGTAGGTATCCAGCATGGGCGCGCTCATGCGCACACGTCACTCCGGACGGCTGCCAACGGCATGCGGTTCTCGACGGCTTCCTGGGTCGGGTGTCGACTGTACCGCGCGCCGCTCACATTCCCAAATACTTGTCCTTCAAGCGCACGTAGTGGTCGGCCGAGTAGTGCAGCGACTCGATCTCATGGGGGCTGAGCGTGCGCACCGGGCGCGCCGGGTTGCCCACCCACAATTCGCCTTCGCCAACCACCTTGCCCGGCCCGATCACCGCGCCCGCCCCGACGAAGCTGTGTCGGCTGACCGTGGCCCCGTCCAGGATGCAGGCGCCCATGCCGATCAGGCTGTACTCGCCGATGGTGCAGGCATGGATGATGGTGCCATGGCCCACGGTGACGCCTTCGCCGATCAGGGTCGGGTAGCCGCCCTTGTTGTACGGGCTGTGGTGGCTGACATGGATGATGGTGCCGTCCTGGATGTTGCTCCGCGCACCGATCCGCACATGGTTGACGTCGCCACGGATCACCGTGCCGGGCCACACCGACACGTCGTCGCCCAGCACCACGTCACCGATGATGGTGCAGGCCGGGTCGATATAGGCGCGTTCGCCGACGACGGGGAAGGTGTCAAGAAAAGGACGAAGAGAAACCATGGGAAAAATTCCGGTAGAGCCACGCCCTGCGTGGCTGAAGCAATCAATCAGGCGACGCGACTACGCCGCGCGCGCTCCAGATGCACCAGCAGCAGCGAAATCGCCGCCGGGGTCATGCCCGGAATCCGCTGTGCCTGCCCAATGGTCTGCGGCCGCACCCGCTCCAGCTTCTGCTGCACCTCCGCCGAGAGCCCGCGCACGCCCGCGTAATCGAAGCCGGCGTCGATGGCGGTGTTCTCATGCCGCTGCTGGCGCTCGATCTCCTCGCGCTGGCGGTCCAGGTAACCGGCGTACTTCACGCCGATCTCCACCTGCTCGGCCACCTTCGCATCGTCCACGCCCGGGCCCAGCGAGGGCACCTGCATCAGCTTGGCGTAGTCCAGTTCGGGGCGCTTGATCAGGTCCAGCACGTTGGTTTCGCGGCTCACCGCCACGCCCAGCGTGGCCTCCACTTCACGACCCAGCGCATTGGCCGGGGTCGCCCACAGCGCACGCAGGCGCGCCGACTCCTGCGCCACCGCCTCCTGCTTGGCCTGGAACGCAGCCCAACGTCGGTCGTCGACCACGCCCAGCTCACGACCGATCCCGGTCAGGCGCACGTCGGCGTTGTCTTCGCGCAGCTGCAGCCGGTACTCGGCGCGGCTGGTGAACATACGATACGGCTCGGTGGTGCCGTGGGTGATCAGGTCATCCACCAGCACGCCCAGGTAGGCCTCGTCGCGGCGCGGGCACCAGCCCGCTTCGTCGCGCACGTGGCGCGCGGCGTTCAAGCCGGCCAGCAGGCCCTGCGCGGCGGCTTCTTCATAGCCGGTGGTGCCGTTGATCTGGCCGGCGAAGAACAGCCCCGACACCGCCTTGGTCTCCAGCGTGTTGTTCAGTCCGCGCGGATCGAAGAAGTCGTATTCGATGGCGTAACCCGGGCGGGTGATGTGCGCGTTCTCGAAACCGCGGATGCTGCGCACCAGTGCCAGCTGCACATCAAACGGCAGCGAGGTGGAAATGCCGTTGGGGTAGATCTCCACCACGTCCAGCCCTTCGGGCTCGACGAAGATCTGGTGGCTGGCCTTTTCGGCAAAGCGCACCACCTTGTCTTCGATCGACGGGCAGTAGCGCGGGCCGATGCCTTCGATCTGCCCGCTGTACAGCGGCGAGCGGTGCAGCGCGCTGCGAATGATCTCGTGGGTGTGCTCGCTGGTGTGGGTGATCCAGCAGCTCACCTGCTGCGGGTGCTCGTCCACGCTGCCCAGGAACGACATCACCGGGCGCGGATCGTCGCCGGGCTGCTCGTCCATCACGCTGTAGTCCAGCGAGCGGCCATCGATGCGCGGGGGCGTGCCGGTCTTGAGCCGGTCGATCGCGAACGGGCGCTCGCGCAGGCGTGCAGCCAACGTGGTGGCCGGCGGGTCGCCCATGCGGCCGGCGGCGTACTGGGTCTGGCCGACATGGATCTTGCCGGCCAGGAAGGTGCCGGCGGTCAGGACCACTGCCGGTGCATTGAACTGCAGCCCGGTCTGGGTGATCACACCGCGCACCGCATCGCCTTCAATGACCAGGTCGTCCACCGCGGCCTGGAACACGGTGAGGTTCGGCTGGGCCTCGACCATGCCGCGGACGGCCATGCGGTACAGGTTGCGGTCGGCCTGGCAGCGGGTGGCGCGCACGGCCGGGCCCTTGGACGCATTGAGCGTGCGCCACTGGATACCGGCACGATCCGCGGCATGCGCCATGGCGCCGCCGAGGGCGTCGATCTCCTTGACCAGATGGCCCTTGCCGATCCCGCCGATGGCCGGGTTGCAGCTCATCGCGCCGATGGTTTCCACGTTGTGGGTCAGCAGCAGGGTGCGTACGCCACTGCGGGCAGCCGCCAGCGCGGCTTCGGTGCCGGCATGGCCGCCGCCGATCACGATGACGTCGTAGCCGTAGAAAGAATCGGTCATGGGGTGCTCGGAGCGGGGCCGGAACGGCCCGGATCAGCCCTGGGGCAGGGCGCGGGCGACAATTTTAGCGCCGTTCGGGGCGGTTCCCTGAATGGGGGCATGCAAAAAAATCCGCAATCAGCCCTCAAGTTGGCACGTTATCTGCAGATAACCCAATAGCACCCAGGATGGCAGGCGCCGTCAGGCGCTACGGATCGGAATTGGAACAGGGGCTGATCCATGCGCATCCCGGGGAAGCAGAGGGGCCGGCAGTCGGGGGACTGTCGGCCCTGTTTTTTTGTCCCGCTTACGCCCGTAAAGCAGAAGGCCCCGCCATTGGCGGGGCCTTCTGCTTTGTAGGTGCCGACATCCGACAGGGCCGGAACAGGGGGGATCCAGATGTTCCTGTCGGATATCGACGTAGAGCTCAATGTGACGCCCCTCGTCGTTTTTGTCACTTTTCGACCGAGGCCGTCACTGCCCGTCTAGAGTGGACTGAGTACCTGGTGAAAATCAAGCGGTCTCACTTCTCAAGTGTGCGCTGGTGCAACTTATTCATGTTCCGCCACGGCGAGCCGTTGTTCCGCTGTTGCGGCGGCGGGGTCGGCCGCGACTGCGGCATACTGGGCGGACGCTGCTGCTGGACCTGCTGCGGCGGACGATCCGGACGCTGCGGGCGGCCCACCGAGTCCATGTTCCGCCACGGCGAGCCGCCGTTGTACGGCGGGCGCGGACGGTCCGGCGGACGCACCTGGCCGCCATTGCCGTTGCCGGGACGCGGCGGCGGGCGATGGTTGTGCGGCGGGCGGTAGTTCGGATACGGACGGTAGATCGGGTAGTTGTAATAGCCACCGTAGCCGCCATAGCCGTAGTAGCCACCGCCACCGTAGTAGCCGCTGCCGTAGCCATACGGATAGCCGGCCGGGTAGCGGTACTCCACCGACGGCGCGCCGTGGTAGTAGCCGCTGCCACCACCGCCGCCGCCCACGTAGTCGTAGGTCGCGCAGCCGGACAGGGCCAACAACAGGCCGCCGGCGAACATCAGGCGCATCTTCATCATTCGAGTCCCCCCTAGGGTAGGTGTCCAGCTTCGGGCCGGGGCATTGAATCGGCCCTTAACTCGGGCCGGTGCGGATGAACCGTTGCCGTTTCATCCGTTAATCTTGTGTCATGACCGATTCATCCCTGCCCTGCGTCGATGACCTGTTGGCCGCCGCCGCGCGGATCGCACCGCATGCCAGCGTCACCCCGGTACTGCAGTCGCGCGCGCTGGACGCGATGAGCGGCGCACGGCTGGCATTCAAGGCCGAACATCTGCAGCGCGGTGGCGCGTTCAAGTTCCGCGGCGCCTGCAATGCGGTCTGGGCCCTGCCCGAGACGGTCGCCGCGCGCGGCGTGGTCACGCATTCCTCGGGCAACCACGGTGCCGCGCTGGCGTTGGCCGCGCGCACCCGGGGCATTGCCTGCCACGTGGTGGTGCCCGACGGCGCGGTCGCGGCCAAGCTGGCCAATATCGAACGCCACGGAGCGACCCTGTGGCGCTGCGCGCCCAGCATCGCCGCACGTGAGGCGATGTGCGCCCAGGTTGAGGCCGACACGGGTGCGACGCTGGTGCATCCCTATGCCGACGCGCGGGTGATCGCCGGGCAGGGCACCGCCGCGTTGGAGCTGATCGGCAGCCACGGACCCTTCGACACCCTGGTGGTGCCGGTGGGCGGTGGCGGGCTGGCGGCCGGCACCCGGTTGGCACTGCAGGCCGCGGCGCCCAACGCCCGGCTGGTGCTGGCCGAACCGGCCGGCGCGGCCGATACCGCACGTTCGCTGGCCGCAGGCGCGCTGCGCCTGGACTTCACCCCCGACACGATCTGCGACGGCCTGCGCGGCACCCTGGGTGCGCCCAACTTCGCGCTGCTGCACGGCGCGGCCGACGTGGTCGTGGTGGATGACGCGGCGACCGTGGCGGCCATGCGCCTGCTCTGGCAGGTGCTCAAGCAGGTGGTGGAACCTTCATCGGCCATCGCCCTGGCCGCGATCCTGGCCGAACCGGCGCGCTTTGCCGGGCAGCGGGTCGGCGTTGTGCTGTCCGGCGGCAATGTCGACCTTGACGCGCTGCCATGGGCGCTGGCATGACCCGGCGCCACCGGGTCGGACTGGCCGGCTGGCTGTGGCGGTTGTGCCTGCTGCTGGCGGCGTGGCTGCTGTGCGTGACCGCGTGGATCGTCTGGGTCGGTGAGCGCGACCAGGCGGCGAAGGCCGACGCGATCATCGTGCTGGGCGCTGCCGCCTACGACGCCAAGCCCTCGCCGGTGTTCGAAGAGCGCATCCGACATGGTTTGGACCTGTACCACCAGGGCTATGCGCCACTGCTGATCTTCACCGGCGGCTATGGCGGCACTGGAGCGCGTTTTTCCGAATCGCAGGTGGCGCGCCGCTATGCGCTGAAGCAGGGCGTGCCGGAAAACGCGATCCTGATCGAAACCGCGTCGCGCACCACCCGGCAGAATCTGGTGGAAGCGCAGCGCCTGATGGAGAAGCGCAAGCTGCACCGGGTGATCATCGTCAGCGACCCGCTGCACATGGCGCGCGCGCTGCGCCTGGCGCATGAGCTGGGCATCGATGCATTGGCGTCCTCAACGCCGAGCACGCGCTTCCGCAGTTTCCACACCAGCTGGAAGTTCCTGGCGCAGGAAATCTATTTCTTCCACCGGGACATGATCTCGACCGGGGCCTGATCAGGTCGTCCTGCGACGGATCGGAATGGCCGACACCGGCACCGTGGCGACGTCATGTCCGTGCTCCCTGATCGGCGCGCCGGCTTCGGGCGCCCACGCATGCGCGTAGATCACTTCCCAGCTGCTCGGCAGCGTGCCGTCTTCGCGGCGCAGCGGTTCGTAGGAGGCGCGCGCGGCGGCGAAACGGCCACGCCCGGTCAAGGTGTGGCGGCGGTCCTGCCGCGCGTTGGTGGCGCCGATCGCGCGCAGCTCGCGCATCAGCGCGTCCATGTCCTTGTACGTCAAGGTGAACAGGTCGCGGTCCAGTACCGGGTCGCGGAAGCCGGACATCATCAGCGCGTCGCCAAACTGCGCGATCGGCGGGAAGCGGCTCACATGCGGGACGTCGTCGGCGCTGGCGAACGCGTCGCGCAGTTCGATCAGCGTCTCCGGCCCGAAGGTGGAACACACCAGCAGCCCGCCCGGCTTGAGCGCGCGGCGGAAGCCAGCGAACACCGCCGGCAGGTCGTCCACCCACTGCAGGCACAGGTTGCTGTAGATCACGTCAACGCTCTGGTCCAGCAGCGGCAACGCGCGCGCGTCGCCGCACACGCGCGAGAACGGCTTCCACCAACCGGCCTGCTTCTTCGACTCGCGCAGCATCGGCAGGGCCATGTCCAGCGCGATCACCTGCGCCTTCGGCCAGCGCTTCTTCATTGCCGCGCTCGCATGCCCGGTGCCGCTGCCAACGTCCAGCACCACCTCCGGCTGCCGCGCTTCCAGGTAATCCAGCGACTCGAGCAGGCGCTTTTCGACCTCGCGCTGCAGGGCAGCGGCGGCGTCGTAACTGGTGGCGGCACGCGAGAACGCGCGGCGGACATGCTGGGGATCGAAGTCGGTGGTCATGCAAGGCTCACTGCGGAAAGCAACTGCGGAAAACAGGAAGGTACGGGTCAGAACGTGCCAGGGTAGGCGCCGCCGTCGATCAGCAGGTTCTGCCCGGTGATGTAGCCGGCCTGGGCACTGCACAGGAACGCGCAGGCGGCGCCGAACTCATCGGCCTTGCCGAACCGGCCGGCGGGAATATGGGTGCGCTTGCGTTCGGCGATCTGCCCGGCGTCGACGCCCTGCTGCTGCGCCATGTAGGCGAAGTTGCCGCGCAGGCGGTCGGTGTCGAACTGGCCCGGCAGCAGGTTGTTGAGGGTGACATTGTTGGCCACGGTACGGCGGGCCAGCCCGGCTACGAAGCCGGTCAGGCCGGAGCGCGCACCGTTGGACAGCGCCAGGATGTCGATCGGTGCCTTCACCGACGACGAGGTGATGTTGACCACGCGGCCGAAGCCGCGCTCGATCATGCCGTCCACGGTGGCGCGGATCAGCGCGATGGGCGCCAGCATGTTCGCGTCCAGCGCCGCGATCCAGTCCGCGCGTTCGAACTGGCGGAAGTCGCCGGCCGGCGGGCCGCCGGCATTGGTGACCAGGATGTCCACCTGCGGGCAGGCCGCCAGTGCGGCGGCGCGGCCGGCGTCGGTGGTGACGTCGGCGACCACGGTGACCACCTTGCCGGCACCGGGAAGCGCCCGCAGTTCCGCACCCGCTTGTTCCAGTGCCTGTTCACCGCGTGCGGCGATCACCACGTTCACCCCTTCGCGGGCGAGTGCGCGGGCGCAGCCCAGGCCCAATCCCTTGCTGGCGGCGCAGACGAGGGCCCAGCGGCCGGCAATTCCAAGGTCCATGGCTCAGTTCCGTAAAGGCGGAAGGGTGGAAACAAAGTGGAGCAGCTGTGCGGCCACGTCGTCGGTGTGGCCGAGGAACGGCGCGTGGCCGCCATGGGCGACCACATGCACGCTGGAACGCGGTGCCAGCGCCGCAGCGGCCTGCATGCCACGCGCCGACACCAGCCGGTCGCGCTGCCCGGCCAGCCACAGGCTGGGGACCGGCAGGCTGGGCAGGGCGCCGCGCAGGTCGGTGCCCTCGAGCAGGCGCAGGCCTTCCTGCAGCGCGCGCGGCGTGGGCTCGCCGCGCTCCACCAACATGGCGCGCAGGCTGCGCAGCTCCTGGCGGGCGTGCTCGGAGCCCATCGCATCCAGTGCCAGGAAGCGCTCCAGCGTGCCGCGGTAGTCGGTGGCCAGATCCTGGCCGAACTGTTCGAACACGGACGGTTCCACTGCGTGCGGCCAGTCCTCGCCACGCACGAAGCGCGGCGTGGCCGCGATCATCGCCAAGCCGCGCACCTTGGGCACGGTGGCCGCGGCGTGCAGTGCGAACAGGCCGCCCAGCGACCAGCCGCACCACACGGCCGGCGGGGTGGCGGCGGCAATCGCGTTGACCACGAAAGGCAGGCGCAGCGGCGTGGCATCGTCGCGGCTGTGGCCATGCCCGGGCAGGTCCACCCGATGCAGCTCGAACTGTGCGGCCAGCCGCTCCACCAGCGGTGCGAACACGCCGCCATGCAGGGCCCAGCCGTGGATCAGCACCAGCGCCGGCCCGCTGCCGGTCACCTCGATATGCATGCTCACCGGTACCGCCCGTGCATCACGCGCTCAGTGCATCCAGTGACTGCTGGCGCAGCACATGGTCGCGCGCGTGCGCGATCGCGTCGGTCAATGCGCGCACTTCCGGAACGGTGTGCAGCGCGGACAGGGTCACGCGCAGGCGTGCCTTGCCCTCGGGCACGGTCGGCGGACGGATCGCGCTGACCAGGAAACCGGCTGCTTCCAACGCGGCCGACAGCGCCATCACGGTCGACTCGGCGCCGCACAGCAGCGGCTGGATCGGCGTGTCCGACGGCATCAGTTCGAGCCCGTGCTGGCGTGCGCCGGCACGGAACACGCCGACCAGTTCGGCCAGCTTCTCGCGGCGCCAGTCGTCGCGGCGGGCCAGCCTCACCGCCGCCAGTGCGGCAGCGGCCTGCGCCGGCGGCACGGCGGTGGTGTAGATGTAGGGGCGTGCGGTTTCGGCCAGGTGCTGGATCAGCGCGTCATCGCCGACCACTACTGCACCACTGCCCCCCAGCGCCTTGCCGAGCGTGACCAGCTGCAACGGCACGTCGGCCACGCCCAGCCCGGCCTCGGCTACGCAGCCCCGGCCATGCTCGCCGACCACGCCCACGCCGTGCGCGTCGTCGACATACAGCAGGGCCTGCTGCATGCGCGCCACCAGCGACAGCGAGCGCAGCGGCGCGATATCGCCGTCCATGCTGAAGACGCCGTCGGTGACCAGCATCGCCGCGCCTTCGGCCGCATGCTTGAGCTGGCGCAGCGCGCCTTCGGTGTCCAGGTGCGGGTAGCGGCGCAGGCGGCAACCGGCCAGCCGCGTGGCGTCGAGCAGGCTGGCGTGGTTGAGCCGGTCCTGCACGCACACGTCATCTTCTTCGGTCAGCAGCGCCTGCTGCACGGCCAGGTTGGCGGCGAAGCCGCTGCCGAACAGCAGCGCGCGCGGGTAGCCGAGCCAGTCGGCCACTTCCTGCTCCAGCGCCTCGTGCAGCGCATGGTGGCCGCAGATCAGGTGCGAGGCGGTGGCGCCGGCGCCTTCGCGCGCGGCAGCGTCCTGCAGCGCACTGACCACGCCGAACTGCTGGGACAGGCCCAGGTAGTCGTTGCTGCAGAAGCCAGTGAGCCACTGGCCATTGAGTTCCAGACGCACGCCATCCCGGCGGGTCACGGTGCGGCGCACGCGGATCCGGCCCTGCGCATCGCGAAGCTTGCGCTGGGACTGAATACGGTCGTGCAGGTCAGGACGGGCCATGGTCGTCATGTCTCATGGGCGGGCAGGGGAGCTAGCGTACCCGGTTGCCGGGCGTTGCGCTGCACCGCCCGGGGCGGGGCTCAGGCCGCTTGTCCGCAACCGCCGCCACAGGTGATGTCGGCATGCACGGTGGCATCCACCTGCACCGCCATCGGGCGCAGTCCCAACCGGCTGAACAGGACCAGGTCGCGCTCGGTGTCCGGGTTGCCGGTGGTCAGCAGCTTCTCCCCGTAGAAGATGGAGTTGGCCCCGGCCAGGAAGCACAACGCCTGCAGCTCGTCGCTCATCGTCTCGCGCCCGGCCGAGAGCCGCACCATGGCCTTGGGCATGGTGATGCGGGCCACCGCGATCATGCGCACGAACTCGAACGGATCCAGCTCGGCGCTGCCGTGCAGCGGCGTGCCCGCGACCTGGACCAGCCGGTTGATCGGCACCGAATCGGGGTGGGCTGGCAGGTTGGCCAGCGCCAGCAGCAGTCCGGCGCGGTGCGCACGGGTCTCGCCCATGCCGACGATGCCGCCGCAGCAGGTCTTCAGCCCGGCCCGGCGCACGTGTTCCAGCGTATCCAGCCGGTCCTGGTACTGGCGGGTGTGGATGATCGAGTCGTAGTAGTCCGGCGCGGTGTCCAGGTTGTGGTTGTAGTAGTCCAGCCCGGCCTCGCGCAGGGCAGCTGCCTGCTGGCCATCGAGCATGCCCAGGGTGGCGCAGGTCTCCAGCCCCAGCGCCTTCACCTCGCGGATCATCGCCGCCACCTTCGGAATGTCGCGGTCCTTGGGCGAACGCCAGGCCGCACCCATGCAGAACCGCGACGCGCCCGCCGCCTTGGCCTGCCGGGCCTTGGCGACCACCTCGTCGGTGGCCATCAGCTTCTGCGCGCTCACCCCGGTGTCATAGCGCTGCGCCTGCGGGCAGTACGCGCAGTCTTCCGGGCAGCCGCCGGTCTTGACCGAGAGCAGGGTGGACACCTGGACCTCGGCCGGATCGAACGCCTCCCGATGCACGCCCGCGGCCCGGTACAGCAGCTCCGGGAGGGGCAGCTCAAACAGCGCCAGCAGCTCCTCGGGGTGCCAGTCGTGGCGGATGACAGAAGCCATGGGAGTGTCCTGACAGATTGCGGAAGCGAGGGGCGGCAGTCTGGTGAACGTCATCGTGACTGTCAACTTATCGGTATCGATTACGGTTTACATGGGTAGTGCCGCTGTCACCGTTAATGTAAGATAAAAACATCATTAATCCATTCTGTGATGATTTAATTCAACATACAAAATGCGTATCCGACTTTTCATGAACAATGTGAGATAAATGCATCACCAAGCCATCCTGTGATGGATATATCCGACATGGCAAAGCGAACTCCTCCTGCAAGACCGCAGCATGCCAAACGCATTGAAGCGATGGGGCAACGCCTTCGTACTGCCCGGTTGGCCCGGGGGATGACCCAGGCCAACCTTGCCGAACGGGTGGGCGTGGACCGCACCACGATTGGCAAACTTGAGGCAGGCGACCCCAGTACAAGTCTCTCGACAGTGCTCCGCGTGTTGTCCACGCTGGGCCTTGAGCAGGACATCGACAGGATCGCAGCAGCCGACGAGGTGGGGGCACAGCTCGCTGCCGGGAACCTGCGACGTCCGTCTCCGCAGCGGAGCAAGCCAAGCCGGCGTGTTGCCGGAACTCAAACCGATCAGGTCAACGAAATGCGAACGCCTGCGGCCAGCAGGGTTGCAGAGCCCGAAGCAGACCGTTATGCACTGCGTGACCGCCATCGGCCGCCGCCGATCCCGCTTCCTCCAGGTGCGAGAGCCAAACCAACGCGGGGCAGCTAGGGATGGCAACGTCCGAACAGGTCGATCGGGAAGTCTGGCTCGACGCGCCAGCGCTATGCAGGCCAGTGCAATTGGGTTGGCTGAGCAAACGTCCGAGCAGGGCAGGGGATATCGTCGCCTTTGCCTATGCCGACCAGTGGCTGGACGGTGTACAGGGAACGCCATCATTTGCGCTCGACGGAAGCTTGCCGCTGGTCGAGGGTTGGCAGTACGCCCACAGCGGTGCAGCCGGACTGGCCCCTGCCTTCCATGACTGCTCGCCAGATCGCTGGGGTCGCCTTCTGATGGAACGTCGAGAAGCGGCCCGCGCACGCCGTGACGGCGAAAAGCCAAAGGGTCTGCGTGCCTGGGACTATCTGATGGGCGTGGACGACTACACCCGGATGGGCGCTCTACGGTTGCGTGACCCGGACAGCGGCGTCTGGATGGCCGACGGGGAACCTGCAACACCGCCCATCACCGATTTGCGGCGTCTGGAGACCATCGCGGAGAAGGTGGAGTCGGGCGCCAGGATGACTCCGGACGAGGAGGCGCGATGGCTGACGCAACTGGTGGCGCCTGGCGCCTCGCTCGGCGGTGCCAGGCCCAAGGCAGGCTACCGTGATCCCGATGGCTCCCTGTGGCTGGCCAAGTTTCCCGGTCGCGACGACGGCCATGACGTTGGCCTATGGGAATACGTCACCCGCGAGCTTGCTGTCGCAGCAGGCATAGAGATGCCGCCTGCAGTACTTCTGGCCCTGTCGCCACGCGGGCACACTTTCGCCGTAAGGCGCTTTGATCGAGTCGGAACCGATCGTATCCACTTTGCCTCGGCCCACACGCTTCTCCAAGCCGAACACAGCGAAGACCACAGCTATCTCGACCTGGCACGCGTCATTGAAGAGCACGGCGCTGAAGGACAGATCAAGAGCGATCTCGAACAGCTGTTTCGACGGGTTCTCTTCAATGTGGTCATGGGGAACCGTGACGACCACCTTCGCAATCACGGCTTTCTGCGGCAGCAGACAGGATGGATGCTGTCCCCGGCCTATGACATCAACCCCAACACGGCCAGCGACAC
Organism: Stenotrophomonas sp. VV52; assembly: GCF_002893095.1. Lineage (GTDB taxonomy): Bacteria > Pseudomonadota > Gammaproteobacteria > Xanthomonadales > Xanthomonadaceae > Stenotrophomonas > Stenotrophomonas aracearum. The sequence goes on from NZ_PKQQ01000007.1 coordinate 189,725, forward strand.
ACACGTGCTCGCACTGGATGCAGGTGACCCGACGCCAGGCACGGCGCATGTTCTGGACACCGCGGGCTACTATCAACTCTCCGAAGAACGCGCAGCCAACATTGAACTCGAAGTGCGACGCGCAGCGGAGCGCTGGAAACACGTCGCACGAGCTCACGGAGCGAAAAGGACGGAAATTGACCTGATGGAAACCGTCATTGATCCCCATCGCTGACTCGCTTCTGGTCCGGTTGGCCACACCCGGAGCGGGCTTTTACTGATATCGCCGAGCGGCTTCGCGCTCGAAGCTTGTGAGGCCGATTCAACTCTCGCCTTCTGAAATGCTCAGCAGCTTCCGCAACGTGCTTTCGTGGATGGGCCGTCAGGTCCTGCCGCTGCGTTGCCTGGTCTGCGCCGATCCGGGCCATGAGGGGTTGGACCTGTGCGCCGCGTGCTACGCCGACCTGCCCTGGAACGACCATGCCTGCCCGCTGTGCGCGCTGCCCCTGCCGCCGGAGGAGCCGGCGGCCATCTGTGGGGCATGTCTGCGTCAGCCGCCACGGCAGATGGGCGCAGCTGCCACCTTCATCTACGCGCCGCCCATCGACCGTCTGGTCCTGCGTTTCAAGTTCCATCAGGACTTGGCGGCAGGAAGGCTGCTGTCGCAGTTGATGCTGCAGGCTGTCCCGGAGTTCGCGTTGGACCCGTTGATGCCGATGCCGCTGCACCGGCGGCGGCTGCGCGAGCGCGGTTACGACCAGGCGCGGGAGTTGGCCCGGCCCCTGGCGCGTGAACTGGGCGTGCCGCTGTGGTCGGGGCTGTGCCGCAGCCGCGCCACGGTGGCGCAGTCGACGCTGGACGCGGAGGCCCGCCGCCAGAACCTGCGCGGGGCCTTCGCCGTAACGGCCACCCCGCCGTCCCGGCTGACCCTGGTCGATGATGTGATGACCACTGGCGCCACTCTGGACGGCGCCATGCGCGCGCTGAAGCGATCCGGGATGGAGCAGGCCACGCTGTGGGTATGCGCCCGCGCGCCCTGACACCTTGTCGCGGCGCCCATGCAGGCCTAGCATCGCGCTTGACCTCCTTCACAGGAACACCGTCATGAGCCAGGCGTCGGATCTGCGCGGTACCTCGTTGTTGTCGTGGGTGGGCCGCAGCTGGTGGGTACTGCTGCTGTACGGCCTGGTGGCCATCGGCTTCGGCCTGATCGCGGTGATGCGGCCCCTGTCGGCGGCAGCCGGCCTGGCCTGGGCCATCGGGGTCATGGCCCTGATCGAAGGCCTGATCAGCCTGTTCGCGGTGTTCGGCGGCAACAGCGGCGCGCCGCGCGGCTGGGCGCTGGTCTACGCGGTGGCGTCCGTCGGCTTCGGTGCACTGGCGGTGATCAATCCACTGGTGACCGCAAAGGTCCTGGTACTGCTGCTGGCGATCTGGCTGGTCATGGCCGGCGTGTACCGCATCGTCTACGCGATCCGGGTGCGCAAGCAGATCGAAGGCGAATGGCTGCTCATCGTCAGCGGCCTGCTGGCCATCGTGCTGGGCGGCATGATGTTCGCCAACCCGCTGGGCGGGGTGGCGGTGACCACGCTGTGGATCGGCATCGGCAGCCTGCTCTACGGCTTCCTGCAGATCGCAGTGGCATTCCGCCTGCGGAAGCTGCGCTGAGGCTTCCGCAGCGCGGTCAGCGGAACCGCGCTTCGATTTCTTCCAGTGTCTTGCCCTTGGTCTCCGGCAGCAGGAACGCGGCCACCAGGAAGTACAGCAACGTGCAGCCGGCCCAGAAGAAGAACATGCTGGCGTAGCCGTGGTGGCCGACCGTGGGCAGGAAGATCGCGGCGATCACGGTGGACACGAACTGGTTGATCAGCAGTGCGATGCTCATGCCGTTGGAACGGATGCGGGTAGGCATCAGCTCGGACAACGCCAGCCACACGCAGACGCCGGGGCCCACCGCGAAGAAGGCCACGAACAGCAGGATGCAGCCGGCCACCAGCCAGCCGTGGGTGGGCGACGGCACCGGGCCGATCACCGCGCGCTCGATGACCAGCGGCGCGCTTGCGGCGGCAGCCGGGTCCGGGAACGGATTGAGGTGGAGGCGGCGGAAGAACGTGCCGATCACGCTGTCGGCCGAGACCGCATCTTCGCGGCGGATCTGCAGCGTGGTGTCGATCGGGTTGTCGCTGCGCAGCGAGCGTACGTTGCTGAAGCCGCCATAAGAGTAGGAGACGGTGAGCTGCAGCGGCTGCCCCTCGGCGCTGCCGTCCAGGCGGCGCCACTGCGCGGCATCCATCGGCAGCGCAAGGGAGTCGCCGACCAGCTGCTGCTGCAGCGTGGCGTGCACGTCCAACCGGCCATGCTCGCTGCGCACGAACAGCAGCGCCGCGCACAGCAACGCCACGGTGATGCCGCCGGTACCCAGCATCAGCAGGAACTTGCGGCCCTTGCGGTCCACCAGCACCAACGCGACCACGGTCATCAGCGCATTGAGCAGCTTGATCGAAACGTCGGCCCAGTTGGCCACCGCTCCGGGCAGGCCGGCCTGGTGCAGGATGTTCACCGCATAGGCCAGCACCGAATTGATGCCGGTGGCCTGGGTGAAGGCCAGCACCAGGCAGGCCAGTATGAATGGCCACACGTAACGGCGGCTCAGGAGCGGGTCGCGCTTTGCGGGCGTGCCGTCGCTGGCGGGGGCGTCAGGCGCCTGCATGCGGGCCAGGGTGGCTTCCACCTCGGTCGGCGCCACGGTGCGCTGCAGTGCGCGGCGGGCTTTGTCGATGCGACCGCGGCGCACCAGCCAGCGCGGCGATTCGCTGATCAGCAGCGCGCCGCCGGTGAACACCAGCCCCGGCAGCAGGCAGCTCCAGAAGATGGTGCGCCATGCATGGTCCTTCACCGCGAACAGCAGGCGCTGCTGCTCTTCGCCGGGCAGGTGCGCCACGGCTGCCGTGGCCACGTCCACGCTGTGGGCGTGGTACAGGCCGATCACCGCCGCCAACACGAGGCCGATGGTGAGCAGCAGCTGGAACATTGCCGCACCGCGACCGCGCCGCTCCGGGCTGAGCACTTCAGCCAGGTACAGCGGCACCACCACGCCGATCAGGCCGCCGCTGATGCCCTGCAACAGCCGCCCCATCAACAGCGGTCCGTAACCCTCCGAGAGCGCCATCACCGGAATGCTGGCGGTGAACAACAGCCCGGCCAGCACCATCGCCCCGCGCCGCCCGATCAGGTCGGCCACCGCGCCGGCAAACAATGATGAGAGCACGCTGCCCAGCAGTACCGCGGCCACCACGAAACCCAGCTGCTGGGTGGTGAGCTGCCAGCTGGCCGTAGCGGTGGCCTCGAGATAAGGCAGCGCGCCAGCGATGATGCCGATGTCGATGCCGTAGAGCAGGCCGCCCATGCCGCCAATGAACAGCAGATAGCGCACCGGCCAACGCGGTGCGTCGGCGACAGCGGGCACGGGCATGGCGGCGGAAGCGTCGTTCATGGTGCGGTCCTGTCTACGTTTTGAGCGCGCCGCAGCCGGCGCGGAGTGACTTAGTCGAGCGTGATGCGTTCGCCTTCCACCACGACCTGCTGCACGCGCAGGTCGCGGTCGAGCACCACCAGGTCCGCCCAGGCGCCAGGTTGCAGGCGACCCCGGTCTTCCAGCCCCAGATAGTCGGCCGGGAAGCGTGAAACACGGTCTGAGGCGTCATCCAGCGCCAGTCCCAGCGCAACCAGGTTGCGCAGCGCCTGGTCCATGGTCAGTGCGCTGCCGGCCAGCGAACCGCTTTCCAGACGCACGCAGCCCAGGCACTTGTGCACCCGCTGCACGCCCAGCGCGTACTCGCCATCGGGCATGCCGGTGGCGGCGGTGGCGTCGGTCACGCAGTACAGGCGCGGGATCGCGCGCAATGCGGTGCGGATCGCGCCGGGGTGGACGTGCTGCAGGTCGGGGATGAGTTCGGCGTACTGCGCATGCGCCAGCGCCGCGGTGGCGATGCCGGGGTGGTAGTGGTCCACGCCGGTCATGCCGTTGAACAGATGGGTGAAGCCCGCTGCGCCGGCGTCCAGCGCCGCTACGCCCTCTTCATAACTGCCGGCGCTGTGACCCAGCTGCACGCGGATGCCCAGCGCACTCAAGGCGGGAATCAGCGCCAGGTGCTGGCCGATCTCTGGCGCCATGGTCAGCACCTTGATCGGTGCGATGGCGTGCAGCTGGCGCACGTCGTCCAGCGTGGCTTCCACCACCAGCGGCGGCTGCGCGCCCAGCCGTTCGGCGCTGATGAAGGGCCCTTCCAGATGCACGCCCAGCACGCGGGCGGTGCCCGGCGCGCGCTGCGTGATCGCACCTGCCAACCCCTGCAGCGCCCGCACGATGTCGTCCGCCTCGGCGGTCATGGTGGTGCCCAGCAACGCGGTGGTGCCATGCCGCGCATGCGCGCGCGCCACGGTCACGGCGGTGTCGCCACCCTGCATGATGTCCACCCCGGCGCCGCCATGCACATGCAGGTCGACGAAGCCCGGCAGGATGTACGGCACCTCGTCGTCGCCACGCGGGTCGGCGTGCTCGCTGCGGATCGCAACGATGCGCTGGTCGAAGTGGATGTCGCCACGCACCCACCCGGACGGGGTCAGTACGCGGCCATGCAGGAAGGCGGCAGGGTTCACGGCGGGGACTCGGCGATGATCACTTCGATGCCCAGCTTCTGCAGCCCGTCCAGGTAGTCCGGGTCGATGCTGGCGTCGGTGATGATGGTGTGGACCTGGTCGAGGCGGGCGATGCGGTGCAGGCTGACGTGGCCGAACTTGGACGCGTCGGTCAGCACCACCACGCGGCGCGCGCGCTCCACCATGCGGTGGTTGAGGCGGGCTTCGGCTTCGTGGTGGGTGGTGAGCCCGAACTGCAGGTCCAGGCCATCCACGCCCAGGAACAGGGTGTCGAAACTGTAGGTGTTGAGGCTGGCCTCGGCTTGGCTGCCCTGCAGCGACAGCGATTGCTTGCGCAGCAGGCCGCCGGTGAGCAGCAGTTCCACGCCCGGTGCATTGGCCAGTTCCCAGGCGATGTTGAGCCCGTTGGTCATCACCGTCACGTCCTGGTGTTCGCGCAGGTGGCGGGCCAGGGTCATGGTGGTGGACCCGGAGTCGATGATGATGTTGTCGCCGGCCCGCACCAGCCGCGCGGCATGCGCGCCGATGCTGTCCTTCAGCGGCAGGTTCAGCGCGTCCTTCTGGTGGATGTCCTGTTCCAGCGGCGGCTTGCGCACCAGCGTGGCACCGCCGTGGGTGCGCGTGGCCAGGCCCTGCGACTCGATGTGGGTCAGGTCGGCACGGATGGTCACGGCCGACACGCCGAAACGGTCCACCAGTTCACTGACCTGCACGTTGCCGTGGTCGACCAGCAACTGCAGGATCTGCTGGCGGCGCTGCCGTGTGTTTCGCATGAAGGCGATTCCGTTCGGAAGGAAAGCCGAAGCTTACCGTTCCGAAACCTCCGTGGCAGAAAAACTTTCGTTGACGCACGCTCGCGCGTACTCGGCCAGGCGCAGCCCCACCTTGTGGCGGATCAGCGCCAGCGGCTCGACGGCCAGCACGCCGGCCTGCACCGCACGGGTCTGCTCCGGCAGGAACTGGCTGAGCAGCATCAGCGGCGGTGGCACCCGGGTCAGGTTGTCGACCAGCGTGGCCAACGCCGCCTGCACTTCCGGCTCACCCCAGTAGTAGCGGCTGCGGTCGCTCAGCGAGTACGCACGCAGCAGGCGCTGTTCGTGCGCGCTGCCGGTGTAATAGCTGGCCCAGCTGCCGGGCTTGTCCAGCATGCAGCGCTCCAGCACGTCGATCAGCTGCGAGGCCTCGGCGGCGGGCAGCAGTTCGCGTTCGATCATCGCCAGCGCGAACACCGCTTCGCGGAACGCATACGTCGCCGCCGGACCGACCTTGAGGATGGCGAAATGGTCGCGCACCAGCGCGTGCAGGCCCGCTTCGGTCTGGTAGTCGGTGGAGTGCGCCTCGAACACGATGCGCGGCTGGGTTTCCACGAACGCGGAGAGCGCCTGCGCGGCGGCCGGGTCGTAGTAGTGCACGCTGCTGTGGTCAAAATCCACGCCGGGTTGCACCACCATCGCGATCACCCGTTCCCATGCCGGCAGCAGGTCCGGTGCAGAGAAGGCTTCGCGATGGATCGCCAGCGTGAGCGCGGCGGCCGTCGGCGTGGTTACCGCCAGCCCGCCTTCCAGCGAGGCCTCGCCGCCCGGCACCGGCACTTCGGTGCCGATCACATACACCGGTGGCGGCAGGCCGTTCTCGGCAGCGGTACGCTCGGCGATGCGCGCCAGCTCCGCCGAACGCGCCGCGACGATGGCGTCGGGCAGCGGGGTCGGATCGTCGGCGCAGGACATGCTGCAGTCCAGGTGGATCTTGTGGAAGCCGGCCGCCACGTACGCAGCGATCAGCGTGCGCGCGTTGGCCATCGCCACGTCGGCAGGCCCCTTCTGCCAGGCATTCGGACCGAGGTGGTCGCCGCCCAGGATGAGCCGCTCCACCGGGAAATCGTGGTTGCGTGCCAGCTGCAGTACGTAGTCGCGGTACTGCGGCGGGGTCATGCCGGTGTAGCCGCCGAACTGGTCCACCTGGTTGGAGGTGGCTTCGACAAGCAGCACCGTGTCGTACGTACGCGCCACGTCCATGGCCGCCAGCAGCACCTGCTCGTTGCTGCAGCACACGCTGTACAGGCCAACAGGCTGGCCCTGGCGATGGGCAGCGATCAACGATTGAACGGCAGACATGGCAGCACTCCTGGCGCAGCAGAATGGGGGAAGGGATTCAGGGCGCGCCGTGCAGCTGGCGGGCCAGCAACGCCGCGCCGCGTGCACCGCCGGCATCGCCGAACACCGGCGGCAGGATCGGCGGCACGCGCACCCCATTGAACAGGTAGGCCGCGATGGCCGCAGGCAGGTCGCGGTACAGCTGTTCCAGCTTGGAAAGGCCGCCGCCCAGCACGATCACGTGCGGGTCCAGCGCCAGGATCAGGCTGGCGAAGCTGTAGCCGAGCAGGTCGCGATGGATCGCCAGTGCGCGCAGCGCGATCGGGTCGCCGGCGTGCGCCAGTTCGACCACCGTAGTGGCGTCGCGGGCCTGGCCGCCGTGGCGTTCGTGGATCATGGCCAGGCCGCTGCCGGACACGTAGCGCTCCAGGCAGCCGCGCAGGCCGCAACCGCAGTCCAGCAGTGGCAGGTCGTGGCGCAGCTGCAGGGTGGCGGGCAGGCTCCAGTGACCCCACTCGCCGGCGATGCCGTTGTTGCCAGCCACCAGCTGGCCGTGCAGGCAGTAGCCGCCGCCGGCACCGGTGCCCAGGATGACGCCGAACATGCTGGGGTAACCGGCCGCGGCACCGTCATGCGCCTCGGACAGCGCAAAGCACTGCAGGTCGTTGCCCAGCGCGAGCGGGCGTTGCAGCCGCGCTTCCAGATCGTGCCCGACGGTACGCCCGCTCAGGGCCGGTACGTTGGCGCTGAGCTGCACACCGCTGTCGCGGTCGCGCACGCCGGGCAGTCCGATGCCCACTGCACTGGCGCGCGTTCCGAGCGCAGCGTCGGCATCGTCCACCAGCTGGCCGATGGTTTCGACGAACGCGGCGTAGTCGTGGGTGGGGGTGGCCACGCGCTGGCGGTGGTGCACCTTCAGTCCGGCGTCGCAGGCCACCAGTTCGATCTTGGTGCCACCGATGTCGATGCCATACCAGCGCTGCAGGGGCATATCGGACTCAGCCATGGTCGTGGATGGTCACGCCCTGCACCACGCGGTTGACGGTGCCGTCGGGGAAGGGGTTGTCGGGGGTCAGGCCCAGCGCGGCCGAACGCTGCAGCGCGAAGCACTGCGCCATCACCAGCCAGAGCGGGGCGAGCCAGGTGTCGGGCAGGGCGGGCACGTCGAGCACGAAGTCGCCTTCGGCGCTGTCCGCGCCGGCCGGGCCGACCGAGATCACCCGTGCGGCGATGCCATCACGGCGCAGCTCTTCCAGCAGGTCCTGTTCGTAGCGGCGTGCCAGCGGCAGCGCGCTGCGCAGCATCACCACCAGCGTGGTGCCGTTGAGCGTGGATTTGGGGCCGTGGCGGAAGCCCAGCGGCGTGTTGGCCAGTGCAAGCACGCGGCCGGCGGTGAGCTCCAGTACCTTCAACGCGGCTTCGCGTGCGGTAGCCTCCAGCGGTCCGCTGCCCAGGTAGATCACCCGCGAGATGTCGCCTTGCGCAAGCGCAGCGACCGGCGCGTCCCAGGCCTGCACGGCCTGTTCGCCACACTCTGCGAGGTTGCGCAGGCGCGCGGTGCGTTCCGCCCACGGAGCGCGCTCGAACACGCTCAAGGCGGCCAGCAGCATGCAGCTCAGGCTGCTGGTCATGGCGAACGCGCGGTCGCAGCTGGCCGGCGGCATCAGCAGAGACAGCGTGTCGCTGCGACCCTGACCGCGCTGCGCCAGCGCGCCATCGGCATTGCAGGTGATGTCCAGGAACCGCGCCTCGTCCACCTGCGCACGCACCAGTTCCACTGCTGCCACGCTCTCCGGGCTGGAACCGCTGCGCCCGAACGACACCAGCAGGGTCGGGCGGTCGCGCTGCAGGTACAGCATCGGGTGGGTCAGCAGGCTGGTGGTGTGGAGGGCGCGCACGTCGGCCGGCCACTGCGCGTTGATCTGGTCGGCCACCATCTCGGCAATGAAGCCCGAGCTGCCGGCACCGGTGAAGATCACCCGCTGGTTGGGATTGTTCAGGGCGTCGCCCAGGAAGGCGTCGATTCGTTCGCGCGCGCCGTCGATCACCGCAGCCAGGTTCGACCACAGGGCCGGTTGCTGCGCGATCTCTTCAGCGGTATGCGCGCCACCAAGGCGCTGCCAGGCGGGCAAATCAGGGAGCAGGGTGACGTCCATTCGCGGTTCCTGTTGGGCAGGCAAACAATCTTCGTTTTCTTTCGAAATGTCAAATAACGAAAGATATAAATAAGATTGGTCGGTCACAGTTTGCAATCGCAATTTTCCCGGCAGCGCAATCGGAATCGTGCGCGCCGTGACAACTCAAGGGAAAATCCGCGCATTCAGGTAACAGAAAGCAAGTGGTGCTTTGCATCAACTTTCGTTTCAAACAAATTCCTAAGCTTTTTTCTTTGCAATTTATTGACATCTTTCGACAGCCTGCCCCATAGTCGGCCGCACTGGTTTCGGACACCCGCCAACTGCGGGCTTTGGGGGCGAAGTGGTTACCCGTTGTCGACGCACCGTACTGGCCATCGCGCTGCTTTCGTCCCTGTCGCTGGCGGCCCTGCCTGCGATGGCCGCGCCGCTGGGCAATCTCGCCACGGTGCAGGCTGCGCCTGGCAGCGAGACCACCGCCTGGAACCTCAGCACCGACAATGGCATGACCGTGCGCGTGGACCTGCTGCGCACCGATCTGCTGCGCGTGCAGGCCAGCCGCACCGGCACGTTGCAACCGGCGGGCGACAAGGCTGCGCCGATTGTGTTGCCGCAGCCCGCCGGCGCCGTACCGTTCACGCTTGAAGAAGACGCCGCCGAGGTGCGCATCCGCACCGACGCGCTGGTACTGCACATCCAGCGAAAGCCACTGCGGCTTGCACTGGACCGCCGCGAGGGCGGCAAGGACGTGGCGCTGTGGCGCGAACTGCAACCGCTGGACCTGGACACCGCACAGAGCGTGCAGGTGCTCAGCAGCCAGCCGGACGAGCAGTTCGTCGGCGGCGGCCAGCAGAACGGCCGGTTCGCCTTCAAGGGACGCGAACTGGAGGTGTCCTATTCCGGCGGCTGGGAAGAGGGCGACCGCCCCAACCCGGCGCCGATGCTGCTCAGCTCGCGTGGCTGGGGCATGCTGCGCAACACCTGGAGCGATGGCAGCTACGACCTGCGCCAGGCCGACCAGGCCACGCTGCTGCATCGCGAAGACCGCTTCGATGCCTATTACTTCGTCGGCGACGGTCTGCCCGCGCTGCTGGATCGCTACACCGCGCTGACCGGCCGCGCCGCGTTGCTGCCGCGCTGGGCGTTCTCGTATGGCGATGCCGACTGCTACAACGACGGCGACAACATCAAGAAGCCCGGCAGCGTGCCCGAAGGCTGGAGCGATGGCCCCACCGGCACCACCCCGGACGTGGTCGACAGCGTGGCGAAGCAGTACCGCGCGCACGACATGCCTGGTGGCTGGATCCTGCCCAACGACGGCTACGGCTGCGGCTACAAGGGCCTTCCGGAGACGGTGAAGGGCCTGGCCGGCTACGGTTTCAAGACCGGGCTGTGGACCGAGAACGGCGTGGACAAGATCGCCTGGGAAGTGGGCACCGCCGGTACCCGCGTGCAGAAGCTGGACGTGGCCTGGACCGGCAAGGGCTACCAGTTCGCGATGGACGCAAACCAATCCGCGTTCAACGGCATCCTGCACAACTCCGACTCGCGCCCGTTCCTGTGGACGGTGATGGGCTGGGCCGGCATCCAGCGTTACGCGGTGGCCTGGACCGGCGACCAGAGCAGCAGCTGGGACTACATCCGCTGGCACATTCCCACCCTGGTCGGTTCCGGGCTGTCAGGCATGGCCTACGCCAGCGGCGACGTGGATGCGATTTTCGGCGGCAGCGCCGAAACCTTCACCCGCGACCTGCAGTGGAAGGCGTTCACTCCCGTGCTGATGGGCATGTCCGGCTGGTCGGGCAGTGCGCGCAAGCACCCGTGGTGGTACGACGAACCCTACCGCAGCATCAACCGCGACTACCTCAAGCTCAAGATGCGCATGACCCCGTACATGTACGGGCTGGCGCATGAGGCGGCCACCACCGGCGCGCCGATCCTGCGCGCGCTGATGTGGGACTACCCGCAGGATCCGAATGCGTGGGACGAAACGTTCAAGTACCAGTTCCTGCTCGGCCGCGATCTGCTGGTGGCGCCGGTGTACCGCAGCCAGGCCGCCAGCCGTGGTTGGCGCCGCGACATCCATCTGCCGCAGGGCCGCTGGATCGACTATTGGGACGGTCGCGAACTGCAGGTGGGGGCGGAAGGCCGCACCCTGGATCGTCCGGTGGAACTGGCCACGATTCCCCTGTTCGTGCGCGCCGGTGCGATCGTGCCGATGTACCCGGAGATGCTGTTCGACGGCGAAAAGCCGCTCGACGAAGTCACCTTCGACCTGTACCCACAGGGCAGCTCGCAGTACACGCTGTACGAAGACGACGGCAACACCCGCCGCTATGAGAAGGGCGAGTCCAGCCAGCAGCAGGTGCGCATGCAGGCACCGGCGCAGGGCAGCGGTCCGGTGCAGGTCAGCATCGACGGCGTACGCGGCCAGTACCAGGGCCAGCTGGCGCAGCGGCGCTATGCGCTGCGCGTGCTGAGCCGGCAGCGCCCGACGGCGGTGGCCCTCGACGGCCTCGCGCTGCCAATGCTGGCCGACGCTGCCGCGTGGAACGGGGCCAGCGAAGGCTGGTACTACGACGCTGCCGAGCGCAAGGGCACCGTGCATGTGCGCACCGCTGCGGTGGACATCCGCACGCCGCTGGCCTTCCAGCTCGACATCCCGCAGGCCACGGCGCCTGCCGATGACGCCTTCCCCGCCGCGCCGGTGCTGGGCCGCGCGCTGCCCGCCGACAGCCTGCTGGTGGTCAACCGCCCGGCCGAAGAGCGCGGCTATGAACTGGAGAAAGCCTTCGACGACGACCCGGCCACCTGGTTCCGCACCGTGCGCAACCAGGCCGTACGCACCGGCGCCCACGAATGGGTGATCGGGTTCGGCGAACGCCGCCTGGTCGACGGTATCGTGCTGGCGCCGCGCAACGACCAGCACTGGAAGAGTGGCCAGGTCCGCGACTACGAGATCTACCTGGCCGACACCAATGGCGAGTGGGGCGAACCGATCAAGCGCGGCCGCCTGGCGCTCAGGCAGGACAAGCAGCAGATCGACTTCCCCGCGCATGCCGGCCGCCTGCTGCGCTTCCGCGTGCTCAGCGTGCAGAACCCGGAAGGCGACGGCGCCGCCGCCAGCGATCCGATGGTCACCGCCGCGCAGGGCAGCGTCGCCCGCGCGGTGGACGCCCTGCAGCCGCGCGACGTCGGGCCGATCACGCTGAGTACGTTCCAGATCCTGGAGCACCAGGTACCCGAGCGTCCGGCGCAGCAGCGCTACCTCTCCGAGCTGGCGCTGCCGGCCGCCGCGACCGCACAGGTGCGCGCCGACCTCGCCTTCCAGGGCGGCCAGCCGATGCGCATGAACGGCCTGCTGTTCCGCCGTGGACTGGGCGTGGGTCCGGCCAGCCGCATCGACCTGCAGTTGCAGGGCCAGTGGCGCCTGCTGCGTGCCGACCTCGGTATCGATGACGCCTGCCGCACCGCTGGTGGCATGCAGTTCCAGGTCTGGGGCGATGGCCGGCTGCTGTACGACAGTGGCCTGGTCAAGGCGCCGGGCGTGGTCAAACCCGAACTCGACATCCGCGGGCTGCAGACCCTCAGCCTGCGCACCCTGGGCGCACAAGGCGCGCAGCCTACCCAGGTATGCGGCAACTGGGCCAACGCCGCACTGATCGGACAGGAGGGCGATACCGCCAGCATCGTATCGCCGTAACCCACCGCACCACGCGTCATACCACCTCACTCCACGGTTTTCCGACTTCGGCCCTCTGGCCGTGGTGCGGGGAACTGTTGCCCGAAACAAACCCACCCTGGCAGCCCCACGCTGCGGAATGTACAAGGAGCCAACGATGTTGAACGCACGCCATCGCCGCATCCCCGCCACCCCCTTGTCCGTCGCGCTGGGCCTTGCCCTGGCCGTGAGCGGCCCCGCGTTCGCGCAGGACGACGACACCGCCACCGACGCCAAGTCCAAAGCCAACGCCAACGCCACCGAACTCGCGCGCGTGCAGGTCACCGGCTCCAACATCCGCCGCAGCGACGTGGAAACGTCCTCGCCGGTGCAGGTGATCAGCAAGCAGGACATCGAGAACATGGGCGCCCGCACCCTGCTGCAGGTGCTCGACAACCTGCCGGCGGCGCGGCCCGGCCAGCAGGATTCGCGTTCGCTGTTCACCGGCTCCGACGGCGCCTCGCAGGCCAACCTGCGCGGGCTGGGCGCGCAGGGCACGCTGGTGCTGCTCAACGGTCGCCGCCTCTCGTACTACGGTGCACCGGCCGGGTTCCAGACCCAGTTCGTCAACATCGACGCCATTCCTGCCGCCGCCATCGAACGCATGGAAGTGCTGACCGACGGCGCCTCTGCCGTATACGGAACCGACGCGGTCGCCGGAGTGATCAACGTGATCACCAAGCAGAGCTACCAGGGCGCGGAGGTCAACATCACCGCCGACCGTTCCTCGCGCATCGACTCCTACGGCGAGCAGCAGGGCAGCATCACCGCCGGCTTCGGCGACCTGGACGAGGACCGCTACAACATCTACGCCTCGGTCAACCTGTACCGGCGCAATGCAATTCCGCTCAGCGACTTCTACGACAAGCGGCCCAGCCAGTACTACGTCAACAACCCGAACTACATCACCAACCTGCGCCTGGGCACCGGCAGCAAGCCGGGCGTGTTCAACCCAGGCAGCTACTTTGCGTTCGATCCGGTCACCGGTGCAAAGGTCCAGGAGGCGGCGCCGGGCTGCAACAACATCCTCACTACCGAAGCAGCGGGTCCCCGCTGCATCTGGGAAACGTGGATGAACAACGAGATCGACGCAGGCGCGAAGACCGAGCGCAACACCGTCTACCTCAACGGGCACTTCCTGCTGGGTGAGTCCACCGAGGCATTCGCCGAAGCCACCTACACCGACATCGACCTGACCGCCAACGGCGGCACGCCGCGCGCCTACAACACCACTACCGGCAACCCCACCAGCTGGTTCTCGCGCAACACCGGTACCACCGTCAACCAGTTCCTGTACCCGTACCTCGGCCCCAACAACGAGTACAACCTTGCCAGCCCGGAGCTCAAGGCGATGATGGGCGGCGTGGTAGGCCTGCAGTACCTGCTGCAGGACGTTGGCGCCAACCACTTCGGCCAGCGCAACACCGACCAGAGCTATCGCGTACTGGCCGGCCTGCGTGGCAGCCTGGGCGAAGACTGGAACTGGGAAACGGCCTTCGCTACCGCCGGCACCCACTCGGTGACCTACCAGACCACCAACGTGAACCTGGAAGGTTTCGAGCGTGCGTTCGGACCGTACACCGTGGACCCGGGCACCGGGCGCGTGATCATCTCCGATCATCCGGCGTACCAGTTCGGCGTGATCAACGAGAAGAACGCCCAGCTGATCCGCGAAGCGTTCCCGACCTTCGACATCCAGTCCTGGACCCGGCTGCACACCCTGGACGGCAAGATCGAGGGCCCGTTGTTCAGCATGCCTGCCGGCGACGTGCGCGCCGCGTTTGGTTTCAATGCCACCCGCGAAACGTTCTACACGCCTGGCAACCCGGACGCGGCCAATGGCCTGATCACCCAGCAGGGTGGCTCGTGGTTCGATGGCAAGCGCAACACCTATGCGCTGTTCGCCGAAGCCGTGGCGCCGCTGACCGACAAGCTTGAACTGGATGCGGCGCTGCGCGTGGACAAGTACCCCAACTTCAGCGCCAACCTCGCCCCGAAGATCGGCTTGAAGTACCAGGTGCTGCCGCAGCTGCTGCTGCGTGGCACGTACTCCGAAGGCTTCCGTGCCCCCAGCCTGGCTGAGGCAGGTACCGGTGGTGTGTTCGCCCAGCTGGGCGGCTTCCGTGACGAGATCCGTTGCGACGAGACCAATGCCATCGCCAACCTGCTGCGCCAGTCCAGCCGCAGCGGCGACGTGGAGCTGGGCAACTCACTGCTCAACAGCGACTGCAGCCGCACCGTGGCACGCATGACCCAGCCCAACCCGGATCTCAAGCCGGAAAAGGCGAAGATCTCAACACTGGGTTTCGTCTATGAGCCGGCCAGCTGGATGTCGATCTCCGCCGACTACTGGTTCATCTATCGCCGCAACGAGATTGCTGCGCCCGACTACAGCAAGGAAGAAGACATCCAGTCGATGACCCGCTCGCCGATCACCGATGCGGATCGCGCCAACCAGGCGGCGCTGGCGGCCATGTGCGCCGGTCCGGCCAGCGGCGTGGCTTGCCCGACCACGCTGCCGGGCTACAGCGTCGGCAACGTGTCCAGCGTGGTGGGACAGTACAAGAACCAGGGCCGCACGCTGGTGGACGGCTTCGATATCGACGCACGCAGCCGCTTCTCGCTGGGCGACTGGGGCTCGATGAACATCGGCGTGGCGGCGACCATCGCGCGGCGCAAGGAGACCTACACCGACGATGAACTGCGCTGGTACTACGGCAACACCATCGGGTACTACGGCAACCCCCGTCTGCGCGCCACCTTCAACGCGGACTGGAACTACAAGCAGGTCACCACCAGCTTCTTCATCAACTACGTGGGCACCACCAAGTGGGCCTGGGACCGGATCGATGCGGAAGACAACAACCCGGAAACCTGCACGGCCGGTTACCTCCCGGTGAACCCGGCCCAGTGCGACGGCGTGCCGTCGTGGTGGACCGCCAACCTCAGCGTGGGCTGGCGCCCGGACGACCACTGGAGCCTGGGCTTCACGGTCAAGAACCTGTTCAACCGTCTGCCGTTCTACGACCCGAACAGCTTCTTGGGTGACTCCAGTGACTATGCCAGCATCTTCGGCCGCAGCTACAGTCTGCAGGTCGGCTACAAATTCTGATTGTTGCAACAGGAGTAACGTTCCATGAAACGTAGGGAATTCATTGCCGCCAGCGCGGCCCTGGCCGCCACCAGCCTGCTGCCGGAAACCCCGGCCTGGGCCCGCGGGCGCACGCTGCGGCTGGGCCTGATCGGTACCGGCATGCGCGGCCAGGTGCTGCTCAAGGAGCTGGTCCGCCGCGACGACGTTGAAGTGGTCGCGCTGTGCGACATCGAACCGATCATGCTCAAGAAGGGCATGGACATGGTGGCGAAGACCGGCAAGCCCGCACCCAAGGCGTACGGCCAGGACGGCGACCGCAACGCCTGGAAGCGCCTGCTCGAGCAGCGCGGCCTGGACGGCGTGATCATCGCCACCCCGTGGGAATACCACGCCCCGATGGCCATTGCCGCCATGCAGGCCAAGGTGGCCGTGGGCTGCGAAGTGGTGGCCGGCATCACCCTGCAGGACCACTGGGACGTCCTCAAGACCCAGCTTTCCACCGGCACGCCGTACATGCTGCTGGAGAACGTCTGCTACCGCCGCGACGTGATGGCCGCGCTGCAGATGGTGCGCAAGGGCGTGTTCGGTGAACTGGTGCACCTGCAGGCCGGTTACCAGCACGACCTGCGCGGGGTGAAGTTCAATTCCGGCGATCCCTCCCAGCCGTACGACAGCGGGGTGGAATTCGGCCCCAACGCCTGGTCCGAAGCGCGCTGGCGCACCCAGCACTCGGTGGATCGCAACGGCGAGCTCTACCCCAGCCACGGCATCGGTCCGTGTGCCATGTACACCGGCATCAATCGCGGCAACCGCTTCACCCACATCAACGCCTTCGCCAGCAAGTCGCGCGGCCTGCATGAGTACACCGTGGCCAAGAGTGGCGGCACCACCCACCCCAGCACCAAGGTGACGTTCAAGCTGGGCGACATCGTGACCACCACCCTGGCCTGCGAGAATGGCGAGACCATCCTGCTGCAGCACGACACCTCGCTGCCGCGTCCGTACTCCATGGGCTTCCGCGTGCAGGGCACCAAGGGCCTGTGGATGGACGTCAACCAGTCCATCCACATCGAAGGCCGCAGCCCGCCGCACAAATGGGAAGCCTTCCAGACCTACCAGGACCAGTACGAACACCCGCTGTGGAAGCAGCACGCCGACACCGCCGCCAGCGCCGGCCACGGCGGCATGGACTGGTTCGTGATTCACGCGTTCGTTGAATCGCTCAAGGCCAAGGCCCCGATGCCGATCGACATCTACGATGCCATCACCTGGAGTGCGATCACGCCGCTGTCCGAGCAGTCCATCGCCAACAGCTTCCAGACGTTGGAGTTCCCGGACTTCACCGCTGGGTTGTGGAAGCAGCGAAAGCCGATCTTTGCGTTCGACGGGACGTACTGATCAATGGACCAGCCCGGCGCAACTTCGGTGCGCCGGGTACCCCGCAACCACGGACGAACACAACGCGGTAGAGCCACGCCCTGCGTGGCTGCGCGGTGAATTCTGCGGAACGGGGAAAGATGGCGCGCCCGGAGGGATTCGAACCCCCGACCAATGGCTTCGGAAGCCACTACTCTATCCGGCTGAGCTACGGGCGCATCTTGGAACCGCCGCAGCGCCATGAGACGGTGCGGGACGGGCATTCTATCCGTAAACGCGGCGCAGGTCTGCCCCCTTGGGCCAATCGCGTCGCAGCGCACCCCGTCGGGGGGCTTGGCGGTATCCTTTACGCATGGCTTACGAACGTTTTGACGCCCCCGCCGGCGCACCGCCGTCGCGTTGGGGCCAGTACTGGAAACTGATGCGCGCCGATCGCCCGATCGGCACCCTGCTGCTGCTGTGGCCCACCTGGTGGGCGTTGTGGCTGGCTGCCGGCGGCCTGCCGCCGTTGTGGATCCTGTTCGTGTTCACTGCCGGGGTCTGGCTGACGCGTTCGGCCGGCTGCGTGATCAACGACTACGCCGACCGCTGGCTGGACCCGCACGTCAAGCGCACCAAGGACCGCCCGCTGGCCAGTGGCCGCGTCTCCGGGCGCGAGGCGCTGGTGCTGTTTGCCGGGCTGATGCTGGTGGCGTTCGCGCTGGTGCTCACCCTGAACGCCCTGACCATCGGCATGAGCTTCATCGGCATCTTCCTGGCCGCCAGCTATCCGTACCTCAAGCGCTATACCCACCTGCCGCAGGTGTACCTGGGCATGGCGTTCGGCTGGGGCATCCCGATGGCGTTCGCCGCCATCCAGGGCGAAGTGCCGGTGGTGGGCTGGCTGCTGTACGGCGCCAACATCCTCTGGTCCACCGCCTATGACACCTGGTACGCCATGGTCGACCGCGACGACGACCTGAAGATGGGCTCGCACTCCACCGCCATCCTGTTCGGCGACCTGGACCTGGTCATCCAGGGCATCCTGTACGCGCTGTTCCTGGGCACCATGGCGATGGTCGGCATGCGCAGCGGGTTGGGGCTCTACTACTGGCTGGGCGTGGCCGTGGCCGCCGGGCTGATCGCGTACGAATTCTGGATCGCCCGCAAGCGCGAGCGCGACCCCTGCTTCAAGGCCTTCCTGCACAACAACTGGGTGGGTGCGGCGTTGTTCGCCGGTATTGCTGCTGCGTTGGCGCTGGGCTGAGGGCCACCCGGCTGGGGCCGGGTGCTACCAATTGATGAACCTGGGAGGGTAGGGCATGGCCACTACGGCATCGGCGGCAACGCAGGACGGCTGGATGGCGCGCGCCGCGCTGCGTTCGGCGGCATGGGCAGAAAAGTGGTTCCCCGACGCGTACGTGTTCGCGGTGCTGGGCGTGGTGATCGTGGCGCTGGCCGCCATGGGCTTCGGCGCTACCCCGCAGGCCACCGCCAAGGCCTTTGGCGACGGCTTCTGGAGCCTGATTCCCTTCACCATGCAGATGGCCTTCGTGGTCATCGGCGGCTATGCCGTGGCCACCGCGCCGGTGGTGGCTCGCTTCATCGAGCTGCTGGCCCGGGTGCCGCGCACCGGCCGGTGCGCGGTGGTGTACGTGGGCCTGGTCAGCATGCTGGCCTCGCTGCTCAGCTGGGGGTTCTCGCTGGTGTTCGGCGGACTGCTGGTGCGGGCGCTGGCCCGCCGCGAAGAACTGCACATGGACTACCGCGCTGCCGGTGCCTCGGCGTACCTGGGCCTGGGCGCAGTGTGGGCGATGGGGCTCAGCTCCTCGGCCGCGCAGCTGCAGGCCAACCCGGCCAGCATGCCGCCCGGCCTGGTGGAGATCACCGGCGTGCTGCCCTTCACTGAAACCATCTTCCTGTGGCAGTCGATCGCGCTGACGGCCGCGCTGATCCTGGTCTCGCTGCTGATCGCGTGGCTGACCGCCCCGGGCCCGGCAACGGCTCGCACTTCGCGCGATTTTGCCGGCGCGGCCCAGGCCGAACCGGAGCCGCTGCAGCCGCGCGCGCGTGCCGGTGAATGGCTGGAGTACAGCCCACTGCTCACCGTGCTGCTTTCGCTGCTGGCCTTCGGCTGATTGTTCAGCGAGTTCGCCAGCAAGCCGGTGGTCACCGCCATTGCCAACCTCAACACCTACAACTTCCTGTTCATTTCGCTGGGGCTGCTGTTGCACTGGCGCCCGCGCAGCTTCCTCAACGCGGTGGCCAAGGCCGTCCCCAGCACCACCGGCGTGTTGATCCAGTTCCCGCTGTATGGCGGCATCGCCATGATCCTCACCCACGCCGTGGGCAGTGGCGGCGAAACCCTCGCGCATCGCCTGTCCACCGTGTTCGTGCATATCGCCACCACCGACACCTTCGCGCTGGTAATGGGCATCTACTCGGCAGTGCTTGGGTTCTTCGTACCCTCCGGCGGCGGCAAGTGGATCATCGAAGCCCCGTATGTGATGCAGGCGGCCAATGAGCTGAAAGCCCACCTCGGCTGGGCGGTGCAGGTCTACAACGCCGCCGAAGCCCTGCCGAACCTGATCAACCCGTTCTGGATGCTGCCGCTGCTCGGCGTGCTGGGCCTCAAGGCCCGCGACATTGTCGGCTTCACCTTCATACAGCTGCTGGTGCACATCCCGCTGGTGCTGGGGCTGCTGTGGGTGCTCGGAATGACCCTGACCTATGTGCCGCCGGTAATGCCGTAGACGGAACCGACCGCCGGGCTCACCCCGGCGGCCAGTCATGCGCGCGCGACAGGACTGCGTGCAGCACCGCCTGCACCTGAACTTCCTTCAGGTGTCGGCGCAGCAGGGGTTCCAGCCGGTCGCGCAGGTGCTCGTGGAACAGAATGCGGGGACCGGCGTGCGCTTCGGCTACCACGACGTCGATCAAAGCGCCCATGGAAATGCGGTCGGCCTGGTGCCTCGTGGGGCCGAACAGGCCTTCCAGCACTGCCAGGCCGCGTGACGGTGCACAGCCGCCGCCCCCACCGTGCAGCGATACCTGCAGCGTGGCTTCGAATGCCTGCAGTGCGTCCAGTCGCATCGGGCCGACGGGGCTCAGCAGTATCTGGCTCAGGTTGTAGCGAGCCTGCTCGATCAGATGCGGCTCTTCCCCGGTCTGCCCGAGCTGGTGGCGCAGGCGGGTGTACATCTCGTTGGACTGCTGTCTTCCTGCCGGGTCGCTCTGCTCGACCGGAGCGAATACCTGGTAGTCCAGCGGCTCCTCGTGCACGGCCGGTGCGCGCTCGCGTGCCCAGTGACGCACGCGCAGATCTTCGGGGTTGAAGCGGTCCTCTTCCAGCGCCAGCTGGCTGACCGCGTCGCGCAGCACCGAATAGCGATGCAGGGTGCTGCGATAGCGCGCACTTGCTGCGGCCTGGTCACCGGTGAACGCCGCTTCCGACGCGATGGCCACCTGAAGCCTCTGGCCGAACTCGGTAACGCGCCGATGCAGCAGGTCACGTCGGCGCCGGTTCATGTCGATGTCGTCGCCATGCGTGCCCAGCGTCCAATCCGGTGCAAGGTGATCGCGGCAGGCGTGGAAGTTCTCCTCTGCACGTTCGGGCAACAACCCCTGCAGGCGCCGATCATCACCCGCCAACGCGTCGCGGTTGACCTGCACCGACGCAGGCATCCACTCCTGCCCGGGCGCTTCATTCATCCCGCTGGCATGGAAGTCCACGACCAGTGCGGCGCGTTTGTCCGGGTAGGGGGCATTGATCAGCCCCACCGCGCGCAGCCGCTCGGGATCCGACAGCGGGCGGTCCACGTACAGCAGGCCCAGCCGCGCGTCTTGCGACGCTGGGAGATCGCCATGTGCAATCACCAGCTCCACCTGCGGCGAAATGCCTTCCGATGCCCGCTGCGTGGGCAGGCCGCGACTGTCGTAGCCGGTCAACTGGGTCTGCAGGCGCCCGTCGGCATGGAGGGCACGTTGGTAGTCTTCTGCCTCCTTCGGCGTCTCCACCAGGAGCGTGCCGCGCAGGTTGCGCTCTGCAACGCGAACAACGCCGTGGAAGTGTTGGCTGATCGCCGTGGCCACCTGCGCTTGGCGCAGCTCTCCAGGGGTGGCCTGGGCATCTGCCGGCATATCGCGACTCAGCACCGGGTAGATCGCGCCTCCATCGCGCCATGCCGGCACCACCACGCCGTCGGCCACCGCATGCTCCGGTGGGTAGTGGTACAGCGGCGCGCCGGGGTCCAGGTCCGCGGCGGGCAGCAGGATCGGCTGCGAACTCAACGTGAGCCAGGTCGAACGCGGCAGGCAGCGACGCAGGCGGCGCAGCAATGCCGGCGGGCTTTCCCAGAAGTTGGCATCGACCAGCAGCAGGATCTCGGTGCCGGCTTCCGCTGCAGGCGTCGGCGGGGCGGTCTTGCGTCCCCAACCACGAAACACGCGCAGCGGAACCTCGTGTGGCGAACTGGCATGGCCGGCCAGGAACTCGGTGAGCTGGTCGGCCGCCTGCGGGCCCGGCCTGCGCTTGTGGTCCTGCGGCGCCGGAGTGGGGCGGGCCACTGGCAGCAGTATGCGTAGCCCCTCGAACTCGGGATCCACGCGCAACGCGTGCAGCAGCCAGTAACGTGCGCGCTGCAGTCCACTGCCGGCGGCAAGACACAGCTGGCCGCCGCCCCGCCTGCCTTCAAAATCACGGGAGCGCAGCGCCTGCAGCGCATGCTGCACGGCGAAGAACTGCCCGGGGCGCGCCACGTAGCGTCGTCCATGCGCGCCGGTATGCAGGAAGCCGCGCAGCAACTGCAGGAACCGCGCCGGCCCCAGCACACCCTGCAGCAGTTCGGCATGGGCGGCCCATGGCGGGTCCAGCGTCACCTGCGCGAAGGGCACAGGACGGTCGCGCAACTGCTCCACCGTCTCGCGGCTCCAGCCATGTTCCCGCCAGCGCATCCAGCCATGGGCCGGCGTACCCACGCTGGCATAGCAGCCGCCACGCCGGTCCAGGCACAGCAGCAGTTGCGCGTGCAGCGCTGGCCGATGCGAAGCAAAGGCGGTCTTGCCACGCCACAGGTGGGAAATTCCGGCAGCGACGGTGCCCCAGCGCTTCTCGCGGTCGCGCTCCACGCACGCCAGCACGACCAACGGAATGCCATTGACGTATCCGACCAGCTCGCGGATGTCGGGATCGAGCGGATCCGGATACGGCTCCGCATCGGCTATGTCCCAGTGGTTGCGCTGCACATGTTCCCAGTCGATCAGCGGAACCAGCACCTCGGTGCTGCTTCCACCCGGCAGCTGTTGCACGGTACGCGCGCCCTCCACCAGCAGGCGGTGCACGGTCGCGCTGGATGCCTCCCAGTCGAGGCTGTGGCAGCAGGTATCTACTGCGGAAATGATCTCGTGGATGCCTTCCGGCGAAAGCGGCAGCAGCTCGCCCTGGCGCTCAAACCGGAAGCGCCGCAGCCACGGCAACAGGCGGTTCTCCAGCAGTGTGCTTTCCGGAAGCCCACGAAGCGGACCGAGCTCGCGTGCTTCCAGGTAGTTCCACCCAAGTCGACGCAACCAGCCCAGCGCCGATTGGCGAACACCGAATCTTCCGTGGTTGACGCTCATGCACGCACCTCGGGGAGACGGGGGCGGAGACGAGCGTCCGCGACGACGAAGTTGGGATGGGCGATGTTCATGCTGACAGTGTGTTCGATCACATCCATCTCACACTGTGTGCATCATTCCGAATCATGCGTTCGATGTGCAGAACACGGAACGCGTTATCAATCCATTTTCAAATTCGAATAGAGAACGCCAATCGGTCGCACCTTTACGCGTCGTTTCAGGCCAGTTTCGAGAACTCGCGCTCCAGCGCGTCCAGCTCAGCGTTCAGCTCCTGCTGGATCGCCGCAAACGTCGTTTCCAGCGCTGCACGCCGCGAGCGCAGCGTGGCCAGGTCGGTAGCAGCCTCAACCGGCACCGGTCGCACGTAACGCGCAATGCTCAGGTTGCCGTGGTTGGCGGTGATCTCGTCGAACCGTGCCAGATGCGCCAATCCGGGTTTGCTTGTGCGCTTTGCACACAGGCGCAGCAGCGCTTTCGCTCCCTCCATATCGAGGCGCGGACCACGCTTGCCCGCGGTGGACAGCCGACGCGCATCGATGAACAGCACCGCCTGGTCCTTCCGCACCCTTCGCAGCACCAGCAGGGCGGTCGCCACCGATGACCCGGCGAACAGGCGGTCCGGCAGCCCGATCACGGTTTCCACCAGGTTCACGTCCAGCCATGCCTGGCGGATCCGGGCTTCCTCGCCGTCGCGGAACAGCACCCCGTGCGGCACTACTATCACCATGCGTCCGCGCTGCGGATCCAGCGTGGCCAGCATGTGCTGGATCAGTGCGGCATGCGCCCACTGGCGGGGCGCGGTGCCGTGCAGGAAGCGCAGGTAGGGGTCGTGCGCAGCCTGTGCGGACACCCATTTCAGGTGCAGCGGTGGGCAGGCCAGCGCCACGTGGAAGCGCTGCAGGCGACCGTCTTCCAGCAGCGGATCCTCCAATGCGTCGCGCGACCGCAGGTGCGGGTTGTCGCTGCCATGCAGCAGCAGGCGCAGGCGAGCCACGGCGCACAGCAGCGGGTCGGCCTCCTGCCCATACAACGGGTAGCGGTACGCCGGGCTGGCTTCGGCGCCCTGCTTGCGCATCCGGCGCGAAGCGGCCAGCAGCAACGTACCCTGCCGGCAGATGGGGTCGTACACAGACTCGCGGGCGTCGGGATCGGTAAGCGCCGCCATCAACCAGGCCAACGCACCCGGTACCTGGCCCGCCTCGACCGGGCCGCGCCCGGCCACCGGGCGCTCCAGCAGACCTTCCACGGCATCGCTGATGCAGACATTGCCAAAGCCGGGCTGTCCACGGAAGTTCAACGCCGGTAGCGCCAGACGTTCCAGCAGGTGCAGCAGCACCTCGTCACGGCGGGTCTCATCGGAAGGCAGCGCATCGCCGAGTTGCAGCGCCGGGAAGATGCCGCCCAGCTTGCGCGGGTTGGCCAGCGTGAACACCCGCAGCGCCGTCATCACCCGCAGCCCATTGCCCTGCACGTGGCGTTGCCGGTACAGCGTCTCGAATCGCGCATGGGCCGGAACGCAGAACGGCACCGAACGCAACCGGTCGAACGGCGCCTGTGCAGAAGGCGGGGTGCAGGCCTGGTGCGCGTCGCTGGCCAGCTTGAGCAGCAGCAGGGACAGGGTCAGATGCGTGTCGGCATCGGGACGCCTGACCTCGCCGAGGGCATCACGCGCATGGACCAGGGCGGCGAGAGTTGCCGGGGTTTCGGTTGTCATCATCGCGTGTACGGAGTGATCGGATCGCCGACGCTACACCCGGATTCTCAATATCGGAAAACGCGATATTTGCCTATAAATCATGGGCATAACAGTGCATCACTGGGTCAGATGGAGACGCCGCCGAGGAGGTGTGCCGCATAGCGCGAGACCTCTTCATTGCGCGCTGCGATCAACTGCTCGCAGTGGGATCGCTCAAGCAGTGCCGCTCTGGCGATGGTCACGATCCGCTGCTGTTGGTGCAGCGGCGGCAGCCTCATCGGCAGGTCCTCGACGGATGCCTTCCGAAGGCTCTGCTGACGTGATCCGGCCGATTGCCTGTGTAAATGCTCCCGGGCGGAGGACTGGTTCAACTGCCAGGCGATGAAGGCAGGCAAAGCCCTGGCCGCATCAGCTACCCGAATCACGTAAAGGTGAGGGCTGCACACCGTCCTCTCTGGCGGATCGGTGAGCAACGCTGCCATCGGGTGACCACCTCGTGCTGTAAGCACCACGTCCCCATCCTTCACCCAGTCCGGCGATTTTCGGTTGCTCAGATGCGTGCGCATCAGGGCATGCACATCGTCCATGCCATTCACACCGACGTTCTTCAACTGAATGACCTGCACCGATCCATCCACGGCTGCTCTGATCGCTCCGCGAAAAGGATGTCCCTGGCGGATGCTGGCGATGTCTCCCAGCCTGGCGATGGTGTGTGAAGTGTTCATCGCAGGGACCATGCGCGGCACCCCGAGAGGCGTCAACGTGCGTATCTGCACCATTTCAAATGATGCGAATTCAGGTGCTGGAACTGGAACGTGTTTGGCGCTTTACTGATAGGGACGGTGAAATTGCTTTCCCCAGTGCCAATGACGGCATCAATCGGACTTCGATAGGTTGCGCAAATCGAATGACACCGAATCCGCGCGCGGGTGCGCGTTCATGCTGCTGACTGCGGCGGAAAGCGGATAGGGACATGAGCGCATTCCATCGTGGAATAAGCCTTGCCCAAGAGCTCGCCAAAGCCCCTGGAAACACGGTATCTGAAGCCGAATTCAGGCCCGCGTTTGACGAATTCGTATGCAAATTGCCACATGGTTTTAACCGACCCCTGCACAGCATGGCCATGACCGCGGCATCCCGCCCGCGGCTTCCGGAGATCCGAGATGGCCCAGCAGCGCAATCAGAGTTCCCAGCAGAACCAGCGTGGTCAGCAGGAGGGGCGCGGACGCGACCAGCAGCAGCAACAGCAGCAGGAACAGCAGCAGCGCAACCAGAACCAGCAGCAGGGCTGGAAGGACGAAGAAGAGTGACGGCTGGCTGTAGCGCCGGACGATGAGGCCCCGCTTCGGCGGGGCCTTTTTTGTACTAAGATCGCCCGGACCAGGGAATGCCGGGATCACTCATGAGGGGAACACCGTGAGTAAGCGTAGCCAGTGGATGGGTCTGACCGCAGTGCTTTGCTGCGCATCGAGTGGGTGTAGCGCGTCCCAGGGTTCAGAGCTCAAGCTCGGTCAGATTGACGCCGCTCAGGAGTTCGCTGCCGGAGTCACCCGAGCGGACATTGAAGCCGCGCGCGTCCGCTTGAATCCTGCCAGGGTTCCCGGGGAGCTGAGGGCGGTGGTGCCATTTGCCGAGCGCTGGGGAATCGGTGACGACGCCATTCGCGAAGCGGCACTGGACGCGGCCACCGTCGAGGAAAAATCAAAGTTCGCGGCTTCCGTAAACCCGTACAACGCTCGAATCACGAAGTGGCTGGACAGCTTTCCCCAAGATTCCGGCATGAGCGACGAAGCGGCGGCCTTCATGTTCATGCAGTCAGCCCTGGATGAGCTCGGGCTTTATGAAGAACCCATAGATCAGGGCTGAGCGGTGAGGAGCCGTGACTTGGGGCTCCGAAAACTGAACAAATGGCAGCATCGGAGCAGCCTCGACCTACCACGGCCATGGTAATTATCATGGCCGTGGTATATAACATGGCCATGGTAAGAGGTGAGTATGGCCATTCAATCCCCGAAGCGAAGCAGTAGTGAGGCGCCGGCAGAGCTGGTAGCCGAGCTGTTGCGTACCCACGGCTGGGAGGCCCACGTAGATCATGGCCCAGGTGGGCTTCGGCCAGATCTCGTGGCGCGTAGCGGATCCAAAAACTACGCCGTGGAAGTGAAGTCCGTCAGCGAAGGGCGCCCCGATCGCGTAATTGCACTGCTTTCCCAAGCCATCCTGCAGGCCTGCCGGCACGCGGAACGGTCAGGGTTGTCTCCTCTGGCAATCGTGTACGTCGGGAACGCATCGCCCTCGCTTCAGCAGAAGGTCGAGCAGTTCCATCACGACTACGCATCGGATGTTGCCGTTGGTCTGGTTACCGGAGAAGGAGGTAGTCACTTCATTGGTCCGGGTCTGGACTCACTCAATGTCGAGGCTCCACGCCGCTTCGGCAAGCTGAAAGCGGCAAAGCCGCGCAGGGCGAACGACCTGTTCTCCGACCTCAATCAGTGGATGCTCAAGGTGCTGCTGGCACCGGAGCTGCCCGAGGATCTCCTGAATGCCCCACGAGCCGACTACCGCTCTGTCTCCGCCTTGGCGGGAGCGGCAGACGTCTCCCTGATGAGCGCATCCCGATTCGTGCAACGTCTTCGGGAAGACGGATTCCTTGACGACTCCGGTGATGCCTTCCGCTTGGTGCGACGTCACGAGTTGTTCAAACTGTGGCAGTCAGCTGCGCTGCGCTCTTCCCCCGAACTACGCATGAGTTACGTGATCCCCGGTTCTGGAATACGCCAGCTGCAGAAGTCAGCATCACGCCTGAACGCATGCATAGGGTTGTTCGCCGCGGCAGACCTGCTGAACCTGGGGCATGTAAGTGGCGTCCCCCCGCATCTCTACGTGCGGCGCCTCGCACCTTCAAGCAAGGCGGACTGGCCAGGTCTGGTTCCTTCCGGTCCAGGCGAGCATCCTCAGATCATCCTGAGGCAGGCCAGCGCTCCCGAGTCCATGTTCCGTGGTGCGGTGAGGGTCGATGACGTACCCGTCGCAGACGTGCTGCAGATCTGGCTGGATGCCTCCGCCCACCCTGCGCGCGGCGCTGAGCAGGCCGATCTGCTGAGGCGCAAGGTACTTTCCGGTGTCCTCGGGGATAACGCGTGAACGATCGCGAGTCATTCGCGACGCTCGCACAAACGCTGGCCCCGTGGGCTGATCAACTGGTGTTCGTCGGCGGGTGGGCCCACCGGCTGTATCGGCTGCACCCGAAGGCAACGCGGCCTGCCTACCAACCTCTGGCAACGCTGGATGCAGACGTTGCGTTTGCCGAGCGCGAGCGGCTGGAGGGCAGCATCAAACTGGGATTGCAACAGGCCGGGTTCAAGGAACAACTCACGGGAACCCATCGGCCGCCGGTTTCTCAGTACACGTTGGGTGATGAGTCCGGTGGCTTCTATGCTGAATTTCTGACACCGTTGATCGGGCGGGGCGTCACCCGTGAAGGGACGCCCATAGCTACGCTGTCGAAAGCGGGCATCACGGCACAACGCCTTCGCTACCTTGAGCTGCTTCTCCATGCTCCGTGGAAGGTGGAACTAAACAGCGAATGGGGCGCTGATGCCCCCGTTGATCTGCGCATTCCCAACCCTGTGAGCTTCATCATCCAGAAGCTCCTGATCCATGAAGATCGGGCGCGCGACAAGAAAGCGCAGGACATTCTCTACATACACGACACGCTTGAGCTCTTCGGCGCAGACATCGACGACCTTGCCGTCGTTTGGAGGGACACCGTGCGCGGAGCGATGCACGTGAAGTGGGTGAACAACCTGTTGTCGACCAAAGACGCTCTCTTTGGGCAAATGAACGATCAGATCCGTGACGCGGCGGTACTGCCGCAGGATCGTCAACTCGAACCGGAGAGAATGCGGGCCATGTGCCACGCAGCGCTTGGTGAAATTCTGGAGTGACCGGGGAGTCAACTCAATGGCTGTCCAGCTCCCGCCATCAACTCATCCTCAACCGCCGAGAACCGCCCCAGGTCGAACGTATCCAGCCGCATCGCCTGCGCGGCCGTTGAGAACGCCAGCGTAGCCAGCACCCGCTCCGGATGCTGCGCCCACGGCGGCACATAGCGCGGCGGCGCGATCAACCCAGAGGCGCGATACGGTGCCAGCGTGACCAGGTCACCCAGGTCGACGCGCCCGCAGAAGAGCAGCCGCAGCGTATCGCCGCGATTCTCATGCAGGGCGCGCTTGATGAAGGCGGTGACCAGCAGCAGGCCTTCCAGGTAGGCGCCGTCCTTGGTGAAGCACACCCGGCCGCGCACGTCGCCGCCACGGAAGATGCGCGCAGCGCTTCGGTAGCTGTCTTGCTCGGACTGACCGGCGACCAGGAAGGCCTTGAAGACATCGATGAAGTCCGCGCCTTCCAGCGCTTCCTGCAACCGGACCACGCGCAGCGCAAGGCGACGCAACCGGTTGATGTCCATCGATCCGGTGATGATTTCCGAGAATGTGGCCAGGCCCTCCTGCGTACGCGTTGTACGTGGCGAGCCCGTACCCAGGCAACGCAGCCATGGCTGGTGCTTGCCATTGAGCAGGGTGCCGGCGTGGATGAAGGCTTCGTGCTCCACCAGCTGGTCCAGGTCAAGCTGCGAGAACAGTGCATCCGCACGCAGGCGGATGACCTTGCTGCCGGCGGCGGCCTTGGAGGCCAGCTCGGTGTCCAGCACCACCTTCACCGGGTCATCGGTGAAGAAGGGATCGATGCGCTTGCGCAGCATCTCCGAGAAGTCCGGCGCGGGAATGTCGTAGGCAATGCGGGGGACGTACTGGGAACCCAGCAGCTGGTCGGTGATGGCCAGCATCTGCGCGGCGGACTGCGCCGTGGTGGTGGTCTGCGAGCGGTACTGGGTGCTGGGGTGCCCGTAGAGCAGGGTGGAGCACTCGGTGAACTGCGGCGTGCCGATGCTGGAGAGCATGCGCGCGGCCACGCGCATGCTCCACGCGGTGCGGTACAGCCAGTCGCCCACCGGGTGGCCGCGATCCAGGCGCTGCAGGATGTCGTCGAGCGCGGCGATGGTTTCGGCGTGGTCCTGCGGCTGGGTAGGCGGGGCCGGCAGTTCCGGCTTGCCGGCACGCCAGCCTTCCAGGAAGCGGGTCTCCGTTTCGATGGGCCACGCCAGGCCGGAGAGGATGCGAATCTTTCCCCCGAGCTTGGCCAGCCGCGCATCCACCTCCAGCAGGGGGCCAAGTGCAGGATCGTCCCGGGTGGGGTCGGAAGCGGGGGCGGAGGTGAGCAGTTCCACGGCGGGCAACCTGGGGTGGGCTGCAGCCACTGTGTTGCCGGCGCGGGGACCGCGCAACGGTCCTTCTACCCGTCGTGGCTCAGCAAATGTACTGGCCGCGCAGGTGAATGCGCGGAAGCGGCGTGTTCAGCCTGCTTGGGGCGCAGTGACCTGCCAACCTTCGACGTCATCGGCCAGCTCCCCGGCGTCCACATCGCCCAGCGTGACCTCGATTCCGCGTGCATTGGGCAGCACCTTCTGCTCCGGGAACCAGTGGCGGGTGGCATCCACGACGATCAACAGGCCTTCGTCATCGCCCAGTGCGGCGAAGTGCGGGGTCGGCGGGCTGAGCGGCTGCAGCCCGAAGGCCGCCTCGGCGTCGGCGGTCAGTGCGCCGACATCGGCAGTAGGCAGGCCCACTTCACTGATGCAGGTGAGCTCGCTGCCGTGGAACGCGCCGGTACGCCCGGAGGCAGGCAACCGCCGACGACCAATCAGTTCCAGGATCAAGGCGTCGGGGCCGTCGTAGTAGATCGACTCCGACTCCCAGCGCCCGCCGAAGGTGAAGTGGGCTTCCCCTTTGGCATTGCGCTGCAACGGCGAGCGTTCCAGCAGCCATGCGGTGGCAGCCTCGAAGCGATCGGCCGGGACGTTGAAGGCCAGATGGACGCCACCTACCGGGTCACTGCCCGCGTCGCGCAGCTGCAGCGTGGTTCAGCCGATCTGCACGGTACTGCCCTGTACAGGAAGTTGCATGACCTCGCCGAACCACGCAGCGACTGCGGATACGTCAGACACCGGAAGCTGGAGAACGTTGATGCGCATCGAGCCAATCACCAGAAAGCAGGGGCGGGTGTCAAAGGGCTGACATCGCCAGGGAAGACAATAAAAGCACACGCATTACAGTGTGATGAGTTTCACGTAAATCATGTGCCTCACATCACGCATGGCATGCGCAAGCCGCGATGTAGCGGATATGTGAACGTCATCGCATTGGCGCGTCGCTATGCTACGCGACCCGGCGTAGTGTGATGTACGCCACGACACGAATCAGGAGGATCCGTTGTCCCATCATCGTCCCATGACCCTGCTCGCCGTTTCGCTGAGCATCCTGCTGGCCGCGTGCAAGCCCGACGCCGCCATCGAGCCCGCAAACGCAAACGCAGCGCCGCCGTCGACCACAGCATCCACCATCGCGCCTGCAGCCAACGAACACGCCGCACCCGGTGCGGCAAGCGCTGACGCGACCGCCAGCTGCGCCCACGCAGATTTCGACGCATTCCTGCCGCAGTTCGGCCGGGAAATCGCCCTGCAGGAAAAGTCCGTGGCCAACCCCCTGATCAGCGAGCGCTACGACACCCAGGGCGATGAGCCAAAGCTGGTGACCGAGAACGTACCGCTGGATGATGTGACCTGGCCGGTCATGCCCAATCCGTCAGGCTTGAAGGACATGGGGCGGGAAATGCAGGTGAGCCGGCAGGACGACGGCAGCATGAAAGTGCTGATCCGTACGCCGGACACCAGCAACCAGCAGTCGTACTACTTCGCCCAGCGCCCGTGCTGGCAGCTGGTGCGCATGACCGACGAGTCGATCTGAGTTGCAGGGCCGCGCGTCCGCACGCGGCCCTTTCCACAACGGAGCCTGTGATGTCGAAACTGCGTTTCGTACCCGCGTTCGCCCTTCTGTTGGCCGCGTGCAGTGCACCCTCCGGAACCCCCGGCGCCGCCGCCACACCCGAGCCTGCCGCCGCAGCGCCGGCCGCTGCGGCAGCCACCCCTTCACCCACCCAGCAGGAAGAGAAAGGCATGCACAAGGAATGCGCAGGTGCACGGCTGCACCTGACCGCGTTTCCGGCCCATGACGGGCAGGCGACGCAGACCCGCCTGGAGATCGAGAAGGACGGCCAGCGCCGCACCGTCGATGCCCCGGCGGAAATGAGTGGCTACACCGCCGTTGGCCTGGCCTGCGTTGAAGACGCGCAGGGAACACCGTATTTCGTGGTGCAGTACGGCGAGCTGCCGTACGGCTGTGCGTTCTGCGAATGGTTCTACCTGTACGACGCCAATGGCAAGCAGCTCACCCACAGCAACCCGCCGGTGCGCGGCGAAGGCGAGGCGCAGTCGCCCAACAACGACGAGTACTCGCAGCTCATCGCCAAGCTCGGCATCAAACACCCGGAGGTGGACGACATCGAAGACTGAAACACTGGAGCAACACCCTTTAAGGAAAGCCCCTTTCTCACAGAATGGATAGCACAGACATGCCAAACGACATCTACACCAGCATGGTGCAGCCGCCTGGAGCGGCGTACCGCAGCAGCCAGATCGAGCCGTGGAGCCATTACCGCGAGCCGATCGACGAAACACGCCCCCTGCATGGGCAGTCGCGCCGCTGGGGCGATGCTTCACCGGAAGTGCAGTCGCGCGTGATCGACTCGCTGATCGAATCCTCGCGCGAGGCCGGCCTGACGCCACGCGAAACCGCCTACGTACTGGCCATTGCCCGCGTGGAATCCGGCTTCAATCCGGATGCCGCCGCCGGCACCACCTCGGCCTCGGGCCTGGGCCAGTTCATCGACCGGACCGGCAAGCACTACGGCCTGAACAACGCCAACCGATTCGACGTGGACGCGCAGTCCGACGCGCTGGTGGCGCACTTCGTCGACAACCGCAACCTGGCGCGCGATCGCGGCCAGGGCGAAGACTACATCTACAAGTACCACCATGACGGCCCGACCAGGGACTACGGCGGCCTCGGCCTGTCGCAGCGCAAGGTGGCGCCGCACCTGGATGAGTACGAGCAGTTCGTGAACCAGCGCCTGGGCCAGACGCTGGACCAGGCTCCGACGCAGCAGCAACAGTCGGCGCCGGTGGGCGCCGCAGCGGCCGTTGGCGCGGCGTCGCAGGTGCGTTCGTACGAACACACCATGCAGGTGATGCTGCCGCCGCAGAACGGCGTGAAGCCGCACATCACCGGGCACTTCGGTGAGCACCGCGGCGAAAAGGCGCACGGTGGCAGCGACTTCAACTACGTGGGCGGCCAGACCGGCCGCAACCTGCAGCACCCGACCATCCACGCGCCGATTGCCGGCACCGTGACCTCGGTGGGCGGGAAGTACGGCACCGTGATGATCCAGGATGCCGATGGCATCTCGCACCAGATCCTGCACATGCAGAGCACCCAGGTGAAGGTGGGCCAGCACGTGGAACCGGGCGACCCGATCGGCACCATGGGCGGGCGCGGCCCGCAGGGCGCGAACCAGTACGCGCAGCACGTGCACTACCAGATGAAGGACGCGTCCGGAAAGCTGATCAACCCGGAAAGCTATTGGAACAAGGGCGTGCAGCAGGCAACAGGCAAGCACGACCACGAGCATGCCCCGGCCGGCACGCTGCGCAAGGGCGACCGCAGCGACGAGGTGACCGAGCTGCAGCAGGCGCTGAACCGCCAGGGCGTACGCGATGCCAATGGCAATCCGCTGGCCGAGGACGGCAAGTTCGGTGACAGCACCCGCGAAGCGGTGCTGGCCTTCCAGAAGCAGCAGGGCCTGAAGGACGACGGCGTGGTGGGTCGCGAGACCGCCGCCAAGCTGGCCGCCACACAGGTCCAGGCAGCGGAGACCCGCAGCCCCACTGGCCCGCAGCTCGGCGACAAGGCGCACCCGGACACGGCGCTGCACAATGCCATCCGCAGCCGTTTGCCCGCGGCGATCTCCAACGAGGTGGCGGCCAATGTCACGCTGCAGGCCAAGCAGGCTGGCATCGACTCGGCGGAGAAGCTGCAGAGCGTGAGCGTGCAGGACGGCAAGGCCTTCGTGATGGGCACCACGCCGGGCTACCGGGCGGCGGTGGACCTCAGCCAGGCCCCGCCGCTGGAGCAGACCAACGCCGCACTGCTGGGCAATAACGAGGGCCAGCAGCAGCGCCAGGTGCAGGAAGAGCAGCAGAAGGTGGCGATGGGGCGGTAAACCCCCGTCGCCTTACGCTTGATGCGTGTGTAGTGATGGAGCCAGCCGGGGCAACCCGGCTGGCTCTTTTTGTTCCCGTGCCCGGCTGCCTTAAACTACGGCGCTGGGCGATGCCCGGGTATCGGTAGTGAACAAGGTTGAACGAAATGGATAGTGGGCAGCGCCCGGCGGCGATTGAACTGGTGGCCATCGACATGGATGGCACCCTGCTGGATCCCGCGCATCGCCTTACCCCGCGGGTGAAGCAGGCCATCGCCCGCGCCCGCGAGCAGGGCGTCCGCATCGTGCTGACCAGTGGCAGGCCTGTTTCGGGCCTGGCGCCGTTCCTGGACGAACTGGGCATCGATGGTGCCGACGATTACTGCATCGCCTGCAACGGTGGCCTGGTTACGCGCGTTGCCAGCGGCGAGGTGGTGGTGGAGTACCCGCTGAGCTTCGACGACTTCCTGTTCTGCGAGCAGGTCGCCCGCGAGATGGGCGTGCACTTCCAGGCGCTGGACGGCGAGCGCCTGTACACGCCCAACCGCGACATCAGCATCTACACCGTGGCCGACTCCCACCTTTCCCGCGTGCCGCTCTCGTACCGCAGCGTGGCCGAGATGGACCCGGAAATGTCCTTCATCAAGCTGATGATGGTGGACGAGCCGCAGGTGCTGGACGCGGTCATTCCGCGCCTGCCTGGCGCATTGACCGAACGTTTCGCGGTGCTCAAGAGCGCCGCCTTCTTCCTGGAAGTGTTCGACCACCGCGCAGGCAAGGGCCCCAGCCTGCAGAAGCTGGCCGAACACCTGGGAATCGACCGCAGCCAGGTGATGGCCATCGGCGACCAGGAGAACGACCTGACCATGCTGCAGTACGCAGGCACCAGCGTGGCAATGGGCAATGCTGTCGACATCGTAAAAGCGACAGCGC
Source organism: Stenotrophomonas sp. VV52 (assembly GCF_002893095.1). Classification (GTDB taxonomy): domain Bacteria; phylum Pseudomonadota; class Gammaproteobacteria; order Xanthomonadales; family Xanthomonadaceae; genus Stenotrophomonas; species Stenotrophomonas aracearum. Next base: position 224,217 of record NZ_PKQQ01000007.1, read on the forward strand.
TGCACCAGACATCAACAAACGCGGAAGACGGCGTCGCCTTGGCACTCGAACAGTTCGTTCTCCGGTAGGGGCGGTTCCCAAACGCCCGCCCGTAACGATGGTCAATGCATCAACGCATTGACCTGAGACCGAGCGATGCCTCCGGAGCCATGCCACCGCACTACGCCTGCTTCCCACCCGCCCGCTGCGCAACATACGCCTCCCACAACGCGGCCAGATCATTCCCGGTGCGCTGCTTCCACAACGCCGGCGTGTAGCTCCCCTTGCGCAACGCCCCATCCAGCGCTTCCACCAACCCCGGATGTTCCGCCTCGCTCCACTTCAGGAACGCGCCGGTCACCCGGTACCCCGTATCCACCTTGTGTTCGGCCTTGACCTGCGCCGGCAGCGCCCAGCCGCCGGCGGCATTATCCACGCCGTAGACATCGCGGGCGTAGTCGGCAATGCCCTCCACCAGCCACGAAGGCGCCTGCTCGCTGGCGTAGCCCGGGTAGCCCTGCACGATGTGCATCGCTTCATGGGTGACCAGGTCGGTGTCGTTGGGATGCTTCTCCAGCCAGCGCGGATTGATGGTGATGGTGGCGGCCTTCTCCTTCTCGCCGACATAGGCGACACCGTCGTAGGACGGGTCCATCACGATGCGCACGCTGGAGGGCGCGGCCGGGTGGAAGTCGGCGCGTTCGCGCGGGTAGGCGGAGAAGAAGGTGGCAATGATGCGGTCGCGTACCTCCGCGTTCGTTGAACCGCTCGGGTCCTGGTAGGTCAGCGTGACCCCGTCACGGGTCTGCGTGATGTCCGCAGCATGTGCGGCGGGGAAGGCGAGGACGGCGGCAACGGCAGGAACGATCAGGCAACGGCGCAAACGCATGGACGGCACTCCGGGACGTGACGGAACAAACGCGCTGATCCTGCACCAGCCTCCGGGACCGCCGCAAGTGCCATTTCGTTCGATCTAATCCCGGGAAATTAGTTTCATTACAAATTATTGACAACCAATTTAGATCGATCTAGAAAAGTGGCTCCCCACGCTTCACGGAACCCCCCGCATACCCAACCCTCCTGCGCCGGACCGGCAGCGGGAGACCTTGTACTGGAGAGCTGCAGAATGAAGCGCACGTTGCTGTCGTTGCTGGTGTCGTCCGTACTGATGTCCCCCCTTGCCGCCCAGGCACAAACCACCCCGCCCGAAGAAAAGGGCACCGAGCCGGCCACGCGCCAGCTCGATGCGGTGAATGTCACCGGCTCGCTGATTCCCCGCGCACAGATCGAAGGCCCCTCGCCGGTGACCACCATCACCGCCGAAGAAATCGAGGCCCAGGGCTTCACCACCGTATTCGACGCGCTGCGCTCGTTGCCTGTTGCCAATGGCTCTGTGCAGGATTCGCAGGGCACCGGGTTCTATACGCCGGGCGCGAAGACGGTCAGCCTGTTCGGCCTGGACCCGAGCTACACACTCACGCTGCTCAACGGGCGCCCGCTCAACAGCTACCCGCTGGCCTACAACGGCAACACCAGCATCGTGGACATCGCCAACATTCCGTTGGGCATGGTCGAACGCATCGACGTGCTCACCGGCGGGCAGTCCTCGGTGTATGGCTCGTCGGCCGTGGCCGGCGTGATCAACATCGTGCTGAAGGACAAGGTGGAGGGCGCGCACTTCCGCTACCGCGCCGGCGGCTACAGCGACGGGGGCGGCTCCAGCCAGCGCTTCATCTTCAGCAACGGCCACACCTTCGGCAACCTGGACCTCAGTTACGGGCTGGAGTACACCAAACAGAAGCCGATCTTCGCCTCTGACCGCAGCTACATCGACAGCGTCAACGACAGCCCGACCGGCCCGCAGGATCCGTCGCGTACCTTCCTGCGCATGCAGATGTCGCCCAACGGCTACATCGATCCGGGCCAGGCCACGTGCGAGCCGCTGTCCTATCTGTTCGGTGGCAGCACCAGCTACGCGCACCGCAACGCGGCGGGTACCGGCTACTACTGCGGCAGCCCGAACAATGTCGGCACCGCCACGCTCTACAACAAGAGCGAGGACGTGAACGCAACCACGTTCCTGCGCTACCACCTCAGTGAAACCACCGAGCTGTACTCGGACATCCTTTTCAGCTACGGCCGGCCGACCTACTCGGGCGGCAGCCCGTTCTGGAACAAGACCTTCTACAACCAGACCAGCGGCAACTACGAGCAGTGGCAGCGCATCTATGCGCCTGAAGAAGTGGGCATGGACTCGAAGGACCAGCGCGTCTATACCCGCTCCTGGAACATCACCGCAGGTGCGCGCGGCGGCCTGGGCGACACCGGCTTCGATTACGACGTGTACGTGAACCGCTCCAGCACCGATGTGACCCGCAAGTCGACCGACTTCCTGGCGGCGGGCGGTATCGATGACTACTACCTCGGTCCGCTGGTGGGCAAGGTCAATGGCTACGACGCCTATGCGCCGAACCTGGACGTGCTGTACCAGCCGCTGACCCGCGGGCAGTACGACCAGTTCAGTGGCACCAATCGCGCCGAGTCCAACGCGTCGCGCACCGGCGTGACCGCGCTGGTGACCAACACCTCGCTGTTCGAGCTGCCGGCCGGCGACGTCGGCTTTGCGATGATCCTGCAGGGCACCCGCGAGAAGTTCTTCAACCAGTCGGCCGACCCCAATGCCGCCACCCTGTTCCGCGGCCAGACCGCAGGCACCTCGGCCGAGGGCCAGCGCGACCTGTACGCGGTGGGCGCCGAGCTGCAGGTGCCGATCTTCGACACCTTCAGTGCCAACCTGTCCGGGCGTTATGACAAGTACTCGCTGCAGGGCGGTGGTGGCAACGGCAAGGCGACCTGGAAGCTGGGCCTGGAGTACCGCCCGATCGAGTCGCTGCTGCTGCGCGGCAGCTATGCGACCGCCTTCCGCTCGCCGGACATGTTCTACCTGTACTCACGCGAGAGCAGCGGCTACACCACCAACGTGGACACCTTCCTGTGTCGGCAGGCGGGATTCACCTCCGAGAACTTCGACGAGTGCCCGCAGTCGTCCCTGTCGGTGCTGTCCTCCAGCACCGGCAACCGCGACCTGAAGGACATCACGGCGGAAACGTTCACCTACGGCTTCGTCTGGTCGGCGCTGGACAATGCGTTGAACCTGTCGGTGGACTACAACTCGGTGAAGATCGAGAACGAGGTGTCCATCCTCGGTACCGACAGCATCCTCACCTCCGAAGCCAACTGCCGACTGGGTACGTCGGAGAATGGCGACGTGAACTTCGACATCAACTCGCCGACCTGCCGCCAGATCCTGGCCCAGGTACAGCGCCTGCCGGCCACCGACCCGATCAATCCCAACGGCGTGTCCAAGGTGTTCTCGTACCCGATCAACCTGGCCAAGCAGCGCCAGACCGGTATCCAGGCAGCGGCCGACTACAAGTGGAGCGCGGGGCGTGCGGGCGACTTCGGCGTGAACGCGGGCTACTACCGGCCGCTGAAGCACGAACTGCAGCAGCAGGAAGGCGACCCGGTCTACGACATGCTGTGCTGCGCCAACTCCAACGAGCTGCACTACCGGGCGACGTTCGGTGCGAACTGGAACATCGGCGCGTTCAGCACCAACGTGTACGGCATCCGCAATGCGCCGACCTGGAATGCGATCGGCGAAGAGCGCAACATCGGCCCGTGGACGACCTGGAATGCCACGGTCAACTACCGCATCAACAAGCTGGCCAGCGTGATGCTGACGGCCAACAACCTGACCAACGAGCGACCGCCGGTGGACCGCACCAACGGCAACTGGCCGTACTACGACCAGGGTGTCTACAACGCGTTTGGCCGCTCGATGTTCGTGGAGCTGTCGCTGGACTTCCAGTAAAGGGCTGCCGGGGTGGTCGCTTGTGCGGGCACCCCGGCTTCATCCTGTGCCGCCCCGATCCACCTGCCTGTACCCGATCGCCTCAGCCAGGTGCTCAGTGGCAATTCGTTCGCTATGCGCCAGATCCGCCAGTGTTCTAGCCACACGCAGAATGCGATGCATCGAGCGTGCAGAAAGCTGCAGCTGCTCGACCGCTGATTCCAGCAGGTGTTGATCGTCGGGCTCGAGTCGGCAGTGGAGGTCCAGCTCCGTTGGTAGCAGCTGGGCATTGGGCTTGCTGCTGCGCTCGAGCTGCACATTGCGAGCGGCCACCACGCGTGCGCGGACGGTAGCGCTGTCTTCTCCACAGGGCGCGTCGCTTCGCAGCTCCCTTGGTTCCAGCCGTGGCACCTGCACATGCAGGTCGATGCGGTCGAGCAGCGGGCCGGACACACGGCCGCGATACCGCTGGATGGCTTCACCGCTGCAACGGCATCGGCCACTACGGTCGCCGGCCCAGCCGCAGGGGCAGGGGTTCATGGCTAGGGTTATCAACCCCGTTATCTGCAAAAATGATCCCAGTAGCACCTTCCATGCCGGACCCTGCAACCGTCCGGTTCTTCAGTCGTGGCGTTTGACCGCCCATTGGTGTCCCTCAACCCGCTTTGCGCTTGTCTGGCCGGGCGACGAGAGTCTGGTCGAATTCGTTGACCGCAGACACTCGGTTGGCGCGTCAAAGTCTAGGAAAAGAATCAGGTACGACGCCTACTGTGGCCCATACCATCCGCACCCTAGGACGAAGCTAGGACTCACGGCGGCCAGCCCTTATCCACCCTCCCGCCATCCGGTTTGAGTGAATAGCACCAACTGGGAATCGAGCCGTCGTGGCCATTCAAGAACTGACACGGTGATTTGGCTCAATGAAAGCACGCTTAGCTGACACTGATAGTTTCTCACTCTACGCTTTCAAAAAGCCGGGATGCTCGTTTCCTCGCTGCGATAGCAGATCGCGCCATCCTCGTTTATCGACTGCACGGATATTCGGCACCTCCTCAAGCACTTTTAGATAATGGATCAGATGCAGCAACTCATCATCTGACACGTCGCCGAGGAATTCCCGTGCCAGAACTAAATTCCCATAGTTCCGAGCGTACTTGCTAGCGGTGTCATCTATTCCGATGATCTGGTCCAGTGTGAACCCATGCTTCTTCAGCTTCGCTATCCGCTTCTGTGTTGAGTAGCCGCCTTCCTCCCAATCCCTAACTAAGCTGCACCTCTCGGATGACCATACAAATTCTAGGGGACGCTTTGGCATCAACTGTGCGACAAGAGGCTCAGCGTAGAGACGTCCAGACGATGTCCAAACGCCGACCCTAAACCTTGAGAAGGCGAAGTCCAGAAATGTGTCGAGATGGGGCCGCTTGTAGACGTGATACCCGACGACACTCAGATCCGCTGGACGATCCAAGGGGCGCTCAGTTGAGAAGACGAGCGTTTCATCAAGGTCTAGTACCAGAAGCTTCCTTTCTCGGAGACTCATGGGCGTTTCTCCTTATTCTGATGTCGCTGTTTGGCGGATGTCGAGATTCGTTCTGCACCGTGACCCTGCTGGTACGCATGCGGAATCAAGAATTCCTTGATCGAGCTCCGGGATCTGAGGAGGACCAAATACACTCGCCGCCCGAAAGTGCTACGGGGTGGTCTGGCAAGGCTCATCAATCGGCGATGGTCCTCCGCCGGTTCTTTCCTATCCGATAATCTCGAAAGGACGTCTTTCGATCAGTCAGAGAGTCAATGGCGGAGTCCGAGCCATTTCGCGCCGGCTATACTCTGTGCTCTTCAGCCCACTTGTGGATGAAGCATTCTTGCTCGAGTGTCTCTACAGCTCCGGGACGAACCCTTCGTACCGCGAGGATCGCGCTTTCAGCATCACTGTTCGTCTTAGTGCTCAATAGAAGCAGCGAGGCAACTAGTCCTGCACGACCCAACCCTCCCTTGCAATGCACGACTACTCTTCCTCCGTCGAGCAGGGCGCGACTCAGATATGGTCCGAGCTCCTTCCAACGTGCCAGGAAGCGGTCGTCTGGCGCGCTACCATCCGTGATAGGCAGTCCATGCCAAGCCAAGCCATGCTTAGCAGCATGATCAGGTAGGGAGGAGATCCTGAGGTCCTCGAACTCCCACGGCTCGATAAGCGTGATCAAAAATCTTGCGCCCCAAGCACGAATCGCCTCCAAGTCCATGTCTAAATCCCTAGCCCAAGCGCCAGTCATTGCGCTCTCTTGATGCTTTCCGGGAGCAAATGTCACGCCAATTGCCCCATCCTTCGTTCCCACCGGTAACTCGGCAATAGCCAGTGGATGGGTGAGACTAGTTCGACTTGTCATAGTAGTAATGTGCCATCGACATTCTGCGCTCTTGCGCGTCGCTTCGGCCAACCAGAAGGCGGGTGCAGAGAGAGGTGCGGCAATGGATTCAAGGCCACCGGCCGCGCGAGGCTATGAAGAGATGCATGGCCTGACGGGACTCCATAGCCTGCTCAGGAAGTTCAATCTTTCGTTGGTAGCAGATTGAACGGGCATAGGCGATCTGCGCTTTTGTGGGCCTTTTGACATCCCAGTCAAGCATCTCTGGGACCAGTCTAGATAGCTCGGCGGCAAGGCGTCTGGAGAGGGTTCCGGCGTCTCCGCCCTCCTGAAGCTTTGCGAGTTGGCGCCGCAGATCCTGCTCCGACTGTTGGCTCAATGACAGTTCTAAGGTGAACTCTGATTCAGCATCTACCAAGAAGAAGCTCATACCTACCTGCCAAGGTCCGTAAGCGGCGCAGGCCCCCGAATGGGAGGTGGGGAGGGGGCGGCCATTGTCAAATATGCTACCGTAAGTACTGTAGACCAAAAGTACTACGAAACCAAAGCTTAGGGGGTGAAAACTTCCAAGCACCAGTTGGCCCTTGGCGCCGCCGTGAAGGCGAGACGGACGGCGCTGGGCGTCTCTCAGGAAGATTTCGCAGCCCGACTAGGTATGCACCGTACGCAACTTGGGCATATTGAGCAGGGAAAGAAGGACTGCAGGCTCTCTACCGTTATTAGGCTCGCCGATGCGCTTGGTCTATCGGCGTCAGGCCTGCTCCATACTGCGGACCTCTAGCGGTTAGTTTTGAGTGCAGACCCGGTGTTGGTTCCGGGTTTCTTGAAGCGTCTTTGACTATCCTTGCCGGTAGCAGGAAGATCTCTACGTGCTCGGCAAAGGTCAGCGCTCTCAGGGACCTTCACCGTTTCGGGGGCTGAATCCCGCCATGTTTAGCCGGCCCGACTGGCGCCTGCAAAGCGCCGAGGACTCGACACTCGGAAACCAGACCACCTGGACAGTGGGAGAGTATGCGAGTTAGCTCTTTGTTCAGTGCCTGGAGGTCTCTTACCTTCTCCTCAATACTGCGAATCTGACTCCGGACCAACTCATCCACAGCCCCGCACTCCTGGTCGCCATGGGTCTCTAATTCAATGAGATCCCGGATCTGGGCGATGGGGAGTCCAAGCTCTCTGGCACGGCGAACGAAGGCAAGCCTGCGCCGATCAACTTCAGTGTAGTGGCGGTAGTTGGCTTGTGAACGGGCCGGAGACGCAAGGAGGCCAATTTTCTCGTAGTAGCGAATCGTCTCAGCCTTGGTTCCGGTACGGAGTGAGAGTTGGCCGATCGTGAAGACGGTGGACATAGCTTGACCCTCTAGTTGCTACAGGGTTGATAAAGGCAGGATGAGCTGATTTCAACCCCAGAAGCCTTTTATAGGACTCACGATGGACCACTGCTGCGGTAACAAGCGCCAAGAACTCGAGCGGATGGCACAACAGGGCGCTCAGCGCCGCGTGCTGCTATGGGTGATGGCTATCAACTTGGTGATGTTTTTCGTCGAGTTTGGCGCCGGCATAGTCGCCAACTCAAGTGCGCTCCAAGCCGATGCGGTGGACATGCTTGGCGATGCAGCCGTGTACGCGCTCAGTCTCTGGGCCGTGGGGCGTGGTAGTCGGTGGGAGGCAGGCGCGGCCTTGGTAAAGGGCTTCTTGATCCTTGGATTCTTCGTTTTCATTGTCGTCGAGGTCGTGAACAAGATGATCACCGCGGTTCCACCGGCCAGCGGCATCATGCTCATCTTCGGATCAATTGCACTTGTGGCGAACCTATCCTGCTTGGCTTTCCTTTGGCGATTCCGCGCCCTAAACATCAACATGAAGAGCACGTTCGAATGCTCACGTAATGACGTGGCTGCCAACGTGGGCGTTCTCGTAGCCGCGGGCGGGGTGGCCCTCATCGGCAGCGGGTGGCCGGACATCGCCGCAGGATCAATCATCGCCCTGCTCTTTCTTCGATCTGCTGTAAGCGTGATCGTTGAGGCGTGGCCCGCATGGCGCTTGGGAGCCGAGCAGCGTTAGTTGGTACTGCGTCACACCAAGCTACCCGAGCCGCATCGGTCCTTTCAAACACCACAAGGCACACTGGAGCTATTTCAATGAAAGCAGCACGCACGATCATAGCGGTGTTGATACTATCTCTCGCCGCATTTTCCCCCACTTCATTCGCTCGGAGTGCCGAGGGCCCGGCCAATGACCAATCGCCTCAAGCCGGTGTGGTAGTACGGCCTCATTCGCCTGTCATAGGCCCGGTCAATGCGCCCGTCACCATCATCGAGTTCTTCGATCCAGCTTGTGAGGCCTGCCGGGCCATGCATCCAGAGGTCAAAAGGATCCTGAGAGAAAATGCGGATGCTCGGCTGGTGCTTCGCTATACGCCCTTCCACGGGAAGACATCTGTCCTCGGCATAAACATTCTTGAGGCTGCGCGCCAGCAGAACCGGTTTGCGGCCGTTCTCGAAGCGCTAATGGATGCCCAGCCCGCCTGGGCTTCACACGGGCGGGAAGACTCAGCGATTGCTTGGGAATTTGCGCGAAAAGCTGGCTTGGACGTGGCTAAAGCCCGCGCATACATCGCTACGGGCGTAGTGGAAAAAGTGATTGCGGTCGATCTCGCCGACGCGAAGGCTGCAAAGATTGGCGGAACTCCGTCCTTTTTTGTGAACGGAACTCCGCTCCCGCGACTCGATCCCGCACTGCTCAGCCAGTTAGTCCGTACAGAAGTCAAGGCAAAGCGTTAATTTGTCGTCCCGCCCGCATCGCATGTGGTTAGTCCTCAACCCGTTCATTCTTCCGAGCAAGCCGCAGGATGCGACTCATACACGACCGCGCGGTTGATGAACAAGTGCCGGCTTGCTGATGAGCGCCGTCCACGGTATCTTCTCGACCTCAACCGTATTGGTCAGAGCCGCACGTGACTTCCTTCGTCATCCACGCTAAGCGCTACGCTCTGGCACTGCTACTTGCAGTGCTGGTGGTCGTGCCTTTCGTGGATGCGTCGATTTGCTCTTCTGAAGAGCAGGCCCATCAGGACGTAGCAGGGGCAGGCGACGGCCATTCCGACAAGTCACACCCTGCGTGTGGTCATGGGCACTGCCACCACAGCAGCACCTTCGTCGCGTCCAACGGATTCACCAGTGCCGACGCTGCACTAAATGAAGACGGGCATACGTTCTACGAACAGCCTGTGACTTCCCACACGCCCGAAAGGCTGATTAGACCTCCCAGGGCTTGATCGCGACACAGGCGCAGCGCGTCTGCTCGTACTTCTGCGATCACCTTTAACAGGTCTCTCCATGATCAAACTTTGTTGCTGGGCGCTTGGCGCGCCCGGCCGACGCGTGGCTGCTGGTGCAGCCGCCGAACGGCATCGTGCCGCCTTCAAAAAGGTGGACTAAATGCCTCTTCCGATTCCCACCTCTAACCGAGTTTCGTACGGTCAATCTGCCGTGCTGACGACAGCTTCTGTGCTGATCATTCCCGCACGCCCTGGAGACGGTGCTCTATCTCCAGCCGGTGAGGCACGTTTGGCCTCGGTCTTCTCCCCTGAATTCGTGGATACCGCTACCTGGTTGCCGTGGCACAGGGACGGCCTGGTCGTAGGCAGACCTCCGCTACTGACCGGGATTCAAGCCACGCTGGCGCAACTAACCGAAACCTTGCGGACTTCCTTCTTGGGTGCCTCCCGGGTATCAGTCTCTGCGTATGCGTGGATACGTAGTGTCTCAGTGCTTTCAGTCTCACGCGGTGCGTTGAAGAGGCCTTCCCCGGGCATGAGCGCCGTAGGAGTCGTCCAGGCGCTTGCGAGTTCCAAATGGCACAGCGCTTCAAAGCTATTTCCAGGGACTTCCGCGCGAGTAGCCAGACGTACCCGGCCCTCCGCAGCGCATAGACGCTACAAGTGGCTCGGGGAGCATTCGGCTTCGACGCAGTCAGTCGCGACCGGTTATGGATTCGCGCAAGCCAGTCAGCGGCAGCCTGCACTGGTGATGAACTGTAACCGCCACCGACTGCGCAGGCGTCGACTACTTATCGAGGGATCAGCGCTCGGCGACTGTCCCGGTGAAGATCCGAAACCTCGCAAGCTCTCTACCCCAACCAATCGCTACTTCAGGACTCTGCCTCTTGGCGGCGATGCGTCTGCTTGCGCGGACTCAATACAGCGGCCTTATGCATCGCCTCTTGCGAGTGCAGACGCACCTTCTCCCAGACCTGCATCGCATCTCTAAGCGCCCGTTGGAATTAGACCCGCGAGCAGGAACGCCCTTCGACGAGTTGGCGCGGTCTGCGAAGTGCCTCCGCATGCGCCATGAGCGCATTTGGCGGTCGATCAAAAGGAAGCAGCTATGCGTTACATGAAAAAATACCTGAACCACAGTTGGAAGCTTGGTGGGAATGGCTCAAATCCACTAGGACGGCTCGGCCGGCCTCTTCGTGGGCCTCAGGCCGGGATCAACACACTAATCGTGATCGTCGCACTCTACTTCACGTTGTTCCTCAACAACGCCTTCTTTGCAGAGGTAGTTGAAAAGAGTGGTGTGGAGGGTGTGGCGCGAGCGCTGCTTGTCGCGTCTACGGCCGCGCTTCTTACGGCTATGAACGTACTTATTCTTGGGCTTCTGTGCGTCCGATGGACGTTGAAACCGATTGTTGCTTTGCTCCTCATTGTGTCAGCAGCGGCGGCATACAACTCCGACAATTACGGCGTGTACTTCGATTCGAGCATGATTCGAAACGTGCTGAAGACTGACAGCGCGGAGGCCGGAGAGCTGCTGACCTGGGGATTGTTCCTGTCGGTGCTGGTCAAAGGTCTGCTTCCCGCCGTTGCGGTATGTGCGGTACGAATTCGACCTCACTGCACCATGGCGCGCGGACTACTTTCCAGAGCTCTCTTGCTGGGCATGGCTATAGTGGTAGTTGTTGGTGCGGCACTGGCCTCATTCGACAACCTATCCTCGCTTATGCGCAACCACAAGTCAGTCAGATACCTTGCGACGCCCGGGAACTACCTTGCCTCGATAGGGAAGGTCATCAAAGAGGAGACGCGCGCAGAGCGTGGACCGATCAAAGTAGTCGGTCCCGACGCCACGATGGATCCTCATCCACCAGGCGCGAAGCCACACTTTCTTGTCATTGTTGTAGGCGAGACGGTTCGCGCCCAGAACTGGGGGCTGAACGGATACGCTAGGAACACGACACCGCAACTTGAAGCCCTGGACGTCGTGAACTTCACCGACGTGACGGCCTGTGGTTCCAATACCGAGGTGTCCGTTCCTTGCATGTTTTCTATGTATGGAAGGCGAGACTACGACCGAGACAAGATCAAAAGATCCGAGTCGCTTCTGCACGTATTGGAGCGCGCCGGAATCAAGACCCTGTGGCGCGACAACCAGACGGGATGCAAGGGGGTGTGCTCTGATCTTGCATTTGAGTCTTACCGCGTTCCCGCCAAAGATAGTCTATGTGACGATCAGGCTTGTCGCGACGAAATCATGCTGCAGGGATTGCATGACTCCATTGACGACAATCCCGGCGACGTCGTCGTGGTTCTGCATCAGCTTGGTAACCACGGACCTAGCTACTACAAGCGATACCCCGAGAGCCTGAGGAAGTTTACTCCTGACTGCCGCAACGCCGACCTTGGCAAGTGTACTCGCGCCGAGATAGTCAATGCCTATGACAACGCAGTCTTAGCGACGGATGACTTTCTGGCAAAGACAATCCGTATGCTCGAACAGGACAAGAGCCACGATACAGGCTTGATCTATGTATCCGACCACGGGGAGTCATTGGGCGAGGCGAACGTCTATCTGCATGGTCTTCCCTACGCCATTGCCCCGGAGACTCAGATCAAAGTGCCGATGGTGATGTGGATGTCAGAGGGCATGAAGAGCAGCAACAAGCTGGATATTGAATGCGTCCAGGGACGTTCAAGGCTGCCAGCCACTCACGACAACCTCTTCCATTCTGTGCTCGGTCTCATGCAGGTGCGGACAAAAGCGTTGGACCAGAGCCTAAATCTGTTCTCCGGCTGCTCCGTTGGCAGTGTCGCCGCCCCATAACCATTTCTCGGGAGCAGCGCTGCCGGGAGATCCCGGCAGCGCCTCCTAACGGCAGAAGAAGGAAACATCACAATGGCAGACATGTATGGTCATCGTCCACGGAGCATCGCCCGTGTGTTGAAAGCGCTGCGCTGGTCTCTTCAGGGGCTGCGATCGGCCTGGCTGCATGAGTCTTCTTTTAGGCTAGAGGTCGTCATGGCCCTGGCGGCTCTACCCGCCGCAGTCTGGTTAGGCGACTCAGGGGTAGAGCGAGCCCTCTTGGTAGGGAGTGTGCTGTTGGTGCTTGCGTTGGAACTACTGAACTCGGCCATCGAAGCAGTTATTGAACGATACGGGCCGGAGATCCATGAGCTCGCTGGTCGTGCCAAAGACATGGGCTCAGCCGCTGTGTTCGTAGCACTTTGCAATGTCGGACTGACCTGGGCATTCCTCCTCCTAGACTGACCACCTTAGCTCCAAACCTGAACGGAAGCCTAAATCGTGCCAAAAGCGGTCGCTTCCACCCTTCTATGTAATTGTATCCGTCTCAATCAGGTTGATAGCCTTCCCACCATGCGCCGGTCCCTTCCTGCCATTCGTATGTACCTAATGCTGCTGCTTTTGGCGGTATTTGTGGTCGTGCCTGTGGCCGAGTCGTTGGCGTGTGCGCAGGAAGCACCGGCTAGCCAGGGAGATGTTCACGCCCTGAGCAGTGACTCAGACCTGGAATCGGGCAAGGACAAGAGTAAGCAATCATCCGGCGCCGACTCCTGCGGTCACGGGCATTGCCACCACTCAACCGCTAGTCTCCCCGCCGCCGGCCACGACGATCTGCTCGCCAATGGTCGAACCTTGCTGCGCAATACCGAGCACGGGGATGTCTACGCACTTCGACTCGACGGGCCCATGCGCCCCCCCCGTATCTGATCTCGCTCTGCCCCGCGCTAGCGGGTAGTTCGCTCAGATAATTTACGGGAGTTTTTATGTCGATTTTGACAGGTCGGTCGCTATCAGCGACCGGGTTGGCTGTTGCTGTTCTGCTGGCATTGGTGCCTGGCGGGGATGTAGGTGCTCAAACTGCACCGTCTTACGAATCGTTGCTTTCTCGTTTGGACCAGATGCCTGCGTCCGTCCAAGGTGCCGCGCTGGCCGAGGCCGCAGAGGCTCGGGTGCAACAGGCCCGGGCTGTACCCAATCCGACGGTCTCCATCGACGCAGAGAACGCGTACGGTACTGGTGCCTATCGGGGTTTCTCCAACGCTGACACCATTGTGACGCTTTCCCAGCCGCTCGAAATTTGGGGTCAGCGGGGCGCGCGAGTGCGCGCTGCGCGTGCAGAGGCAGGCGCAGCGGGCCTGCGGGGCGATCTGATGCGCAGCGATGCGGCTGGTCGTCTGGCAGCCACGTATGCGGAGGCAGAGGCTGCTCTGCGCCGCTATGAGTTGGCTAGCGAAGCTTTGGCGTTGATTGAACAAGACGCGAAAGCCGTAGGTGCGATGGTTAGCGAAGGTCGGGAACCCAACTTGCGCGGCGTCCAGGCGCGTAGCGAGGTTGCTAACGCGAAGGCCAGCCTGGATGAGGCCGAGGCCTTCCGGGACGCGGCTCTAGCGCGGCTAGCCGGGGTGTCTTTGTTGGATGGCCGGCTTACCGAGATCGGTGAAAGCCTTCTGGATCGCGTGCCATCTCACCCGGTCGCAAACGAGGCCGCCCCGCTCGCTGTTCGAATCGCCCAAGCCGAAGCGGAGGCGTCAGGTCGGCTCATCGATGTCGAGCGTAAGCGCGCTTTGCCACAACTGAGCGCATCTGTGGCTCAAACGCGCTTCCGCCAAGCAGGCGACGAGGCCTACAACGTTGGCATCAGCCTTTCCATTCCCCTGTTTGACCGCAACCGCGGGGCGATTCGGGCTGCATATGCCGAGCAACGTGCAGCTGAGGCGGTTCTAGAGGGTCAGAAGCGTGACAGCGAGGCGGCTCGGTTGGGAGCGGTAGCGAGTCTCAAAGCGTCCAACAGCCGCGCGCGAGCTGCGGATGAGAGCGTACAAGCCGCAGACGAAGCCTATCGGTTGGCCCGCATCGGATTCGAGGCAGGTCGTATATCGCAATTGGAGCTGCGTAGCACCCGATCAACTTTGATTGCTGCGCGTGGCAGCGCTGTAGATGCCCGCCTTAGCCGGGTGACAGCAGAAATCGACCTCGCTCGCCTTGAAGGGCGCGCACCGTTTGTGGAGGCAAAATGAATAAGTACGGAAACAAGACGCTCATCGGAGCGACGCTGGTGGCTGCCTTCCTGCTCACCGGGGGGCTTACCGCATGCAGTGGCGGTGCGGAGGAAACGGAAAAAGCCGCCGGCACCGAGGCCAAGAGTAAGGGCAGCAAAGAAGAAGGGAAGGGTGGTCACGCAGATGAGGCCACGCCTGATGGTGCAGAAGCCCACAATGATGGCGACGGCGACGGTGAACACGGCGAGGAGGAGGCTGAGGAGGGGCTAGTCAAGCTGACGTCCGATCAGATCAAGGCATCTGGCATCGGCGTGGTTGCAGTAGGGCGGGGCGGTGGCGCTTCAACTAGGCTTGCAGGTCGCGTCGAGCCCGCCATCGGGGGGCGCGCAGCGATCGCCTCGACGGTCACTGGCCGGGTTGAGCGCGTACTCGTTGCGCCAGGAACAGCGGTCAAAAGCAATCAACCTCTAGTAGTTGTGGTTAGCGGCGAAGCTGCGACGTTCAAGGCCGCAGCTACTGCGGCGGCGGCAGAGGCAGAAGCTACTCGCTTGGCCTACAGCCGCGATAAATCTCTGGTGGACCAAGGTGTGGTGGCGCGTCAGGAGCTGGAGGCCTCGCGGGCCCGCTCTTTGGCGGCCGATGCTGCGGCCAGTGCTGCCCGTGCTCAAGTCGCTGCCAGCGGCTCTCCGGACAGTTCCGGCCGGGTGACCATCACCAGTCCGGTCGCTGGGTTGGTAGGCAACGTCCAGGTAACACCAGGTGGTGTCGTCTCGGCTGGAACCTTGGTGGCGGAGGTTTCCAATCCCGACATGAATGAACTCGTGTTTACCGCGCCCCCCGCGCTGGCCACCGTCGCCATGCCAGGGATGAAGTTGGAGGTCACGGGCCCCCGAGGTAGCTTCGAGGCTGAAGTAATTGCTGCGGCTGCGAATGTGATGCAGCAGGGTGGCACCGCCACGATTCGTGCCAAGCCAATCTCCGAGAAACTTCCACCGGCCGGCTCCCCCGTTTCGGCACTGATCATTGCCGGTGGTGCCGCCGAAGGTATGAGCGTGCCTGCTGACGCGGTCCAAACCGTTGACGGCAGAAGCGTTGTCTTCGTGGCCGTCGAGGGCGGCTTCAAAGCAACGCCGGTACTCGCCGGGCGCCGTGCAGGCAATCGAATCGAGATCCTTAACGGTCTGACGGGCAGTGAGCGCGTCGTAGGCGCCAACGCCTTCCTGCTCAAAGCCGAACTGGCCAAGGGCGAAGCCGAACACGGCCACTAAGGGAACTCATTCACCATGTTCAACATCATCATCGAAGCAGCGGTCAGGTTCCGCTGGCTCATGGTGTTTCTGGCCGCATTGATTGCCTGCTTTGGCTTGTTCCAACTAAGCAAGCTACCAGTCGATGCCGTACCAGATATCACCAACCGCCAGGTCCAGATCAATACCATCGCCCCAGCCCTGACCCCTGAGCAAATCGAGCGTCAGGTTACGTACCCCTTGGAGACGGCCTTGGCTGGCATCCCGGGGCTGAACACCACCCGTTCGCTATCGCGCAATGGCTTCTCCCAGGTCACTGCAATCTTCACCGACAAGACTGACATCTACTTCGCACGCCAGCAGGTCGCTGAGCGCATGCGGGAAGCGGCCGGGGACCTGCCTGACAATGTCTCACCCATGCTTTCGCCCGTTACTACGGGTTTGGGTGAGGTACTGATGTGGACAGTGGACTTCAGGCCATTCGACCCCAAGAAGCTGGCCAAACCTGGCCAAGCCGGTTGGCACGAGGGCGAGGTCTACCTGACCCCGGAAGGCGATCGCCTTGCTACCGCGCAGGAGCGCGCAACGTATCTGCGTACCGTCCAAGATTGGATTATCGCGCCCCAGATGCGCTCAAGCCCGGGCTTGGCGGGGGTTGATACGGTAGGTGGCTACGTCAAGGAATACGGTATCTACCCCGACAGCGCACGGCTGGCGGCATACCGACTTGGCTTGGCCGATCTCGTACAGGCATTGGAGCGTTCCAACGTTCAAGCAGGTGCGGGCTTCGTTCAACGTGCAGGTGAGGGCCTGGTAGTACGGGCCGACGGCCTTGCGTTGACGACCGACGACTTGGCCCAATCCCCGGTAGCGACCAAGGACGGCGTGGTTATTCGCGTAGCCGATGTAGCAGAGGTCGGTCTGGGTCGTGCCCCGCGGCTGGGCGCGGCTAGCCGTAACGGACATGAGGCCGTGCTTGGCACTGCTCTGATGATCGCCGGAGGTAATAGCCGCACCGTGGCACAGGCGGCCGCTGAGCGTCTGGCGCAGGTCAACGAATCTCTGCCGGCCGATATCTTTGCAGAACCGGTGCTTGACCGAAGCGTGCTGGTCAACTCGACCGTCAAGACGGTCGCCAAGAACCTGACTGAAGGTGCTCTGCTGGTAGTTGTGGTTCTCTTCCTGCTACTGGGAAACTTCCGTGCAGCAGCCATTACCGCGCTGGTGATTCCGCTCTCGTTCCTGTTTGCCGTTATCGGCATGAACAAGTTTGGTATCAGCGGCAACCTGATGAGCTTGGGCGCCCTGGATTTCGGCATTCTTGTAGATGGTGCGGTGATCGTGATCGAGTCCACCCTGCTGATGCTGGGCAAACGCCGAGCAGAACTTGGCCGGCCTCTGAATGCCATGGAACGGCTCCGCGTGGCGGCAGATTCAGCCAAGAAGATGGCGCGTCCTGCGGCGTTCGGGCAGATGATTATTCTGCTGGTGTTCGCACCGATCCTCACCTTGGAGGGCGTTGAAGGTAAGACGTTCCAACCGATGGCAGCTACTTTCATGCTCGCCCTGATTGGCGCATTTATCTTCTCCTTTACCTTCGTGCCTGCAATGGCTGCGCTCCTTGTGAGAGATCCAAAGCCTCATGCGAACAAGGACGGCAAGGATTCTCACGACAATGAAGAGCACGAGACTGCAATCATCCGCGTCCTGAGAAGGCGCATTGAGCCAGCAATCCAAGGTGCCATTCGTAGGCCCAAGGCTGTGCTTGCTGGCGCTCTGATGATGCTTGTGATGGGCGTGGTCGGCTTCACGATGCTGGGTCGGGAGTTCATGCCAACGCTTGATGAGGGAAACCTTGCCATGCAGGCGCTTCGCGTTCCCTCGACGTCCTTGGAGCAATCGCTGGCTATGCAACTGGCGCTGGAGAGGTCCATCGCGGCTGAGCCTGAGGTAGTGACCGTCTTCTCAAGAACAGGTACTGCCGAAGCTGCTATCGATCCAATGCCAACCAACATCTCTGACAGCGTGATCGTGCTCAAACCGCGCAAGGATTGGCCTGACTCTTCCTTGAGCAAGGAGGATCTAATCGCCAGGTTTGAGAAGATCGCAGCCTCGCAGATAGGTAACAGCTTCGAGTTCAGTCAGCCCATCGAACTGCGCTTCAACGAGTTGATCTCGGGTGTGCGTACGGATTTGGCTGTCATGATCTACGGCGACAACTTCGAGCAGCTTCAGGCTGTTGCCGATCAGGTTGCGCTGAAGCTGAGGAACGTGGAGGGCGCTGCGGATGTTCGTGTGGAACAGATCTCTGGTCTGCCCACGCTCAATGTAGCGATCGACCACCTTGCAGCAGCACAGTACGGTCTGACGGCTGCAGATGTTAGCGACGCCCTTGCAACGGGCATCGGCGGCGCGGCGGCCGGCAAGATCTTTGAGGGGGATCGTCGTTTCGATGTCGTCGTTCGCCTCGGAGACGATGCCCGCAATGATCCCGATCAGCTTGCATCACTGCCAATTGCAACTCCCACCGGCGGGATTGTGCCCCTCTCATCTGTTGCACGCATCGACATCAGCGAGGGACCTAATCAGATCAGCCGGAACAACGGTAGCCGGCGTGTAGTGGTTCAGGCCAATGTACGCGGCCGTGACTTGGGCGGGTTCGTAGGTGAAGCCCAAGCTGCAGTGAAGGATGTTCAGTTGCCCCCGGGTGCACACATGACTTGGGGCGGGCAGTTCGAGAACCTCCAGCGGGCGGAAAAGCGACTCTTGACCGTCGTGCCGATCGTGTTCCTGCTGATCGGTAGCCTGTTGTTCATGGCACTGGGCAGTGCAAAGGAAGCGGGCCTCGTGTTCAGCTGCGTTCCGCTAGCACTGGTCGGCGGCATTCTCGCTTTGCTCGTTCGTGGCATGCCGTTCTCGGTGTCTGCTGCAGTCGGATTCATTGCGGTTTCTGGCGTGGCAACGCTGAATGGTCTGGTGCTCATGCAGGCTATTCGAGAGCGCCTGGACGCCGGCGATAGCCCTCTGATTGCTGCGATGAATGGCGCCGGCAGCCGAATTCGGGCCGTGGTGACCACCGCGTTGGTCGCCATCGTCGGCTTCATTCCGATGGCTATTGCGAGTGGTTCGGGTGCCGAAGTGCAGAAGCCTCTGGCTACGGTGGTCATTGGTGGCTTGTTGACTGCAACGGTCTTGACGCTGCTTGTCTTGCCGACCTTCGCGGGGCGACTGGCCAAGTCAGATCCTAAGGTGGAGCCGGAGACCGCCCACTGATTGAATGAGTGTTTGGGCCCGGCAGCGCATCTGCCTGCCGGGCCTCCCGATCCAATCTCTTGACGTTGGAGGCAATACGTGAACATGACCACAGAAGTCGAACTGCCGGTCGTACTCCCCGGCGTACCTCAAGAGGACCACTGCGTACAGAGACTGGCCGATGAGCTGGAGGAAATGGCCGGTATATCACGCGTGCATCTGCGCGGGGTAAGCGCAGGAGCTCCGGAGGCCCTATGCATTCACTATGACCCCGAGCTGATCTCACTTCAGCGCGTGCGCGAACTAGCGTCGTCTATGGGGATTGGCCTGGGTGAGCGATACGGCCATCTGTCCTTGGAGATGGACTCGTCCGTGCATGCCCGCAAGGCAAGGACGATCGCGGGGCAGCTACAAGCTATACCCGGTGTCGTTGAAGCGACCACCAGCCCTGCTGGAAGGGTGAACATCGAGTACGACCGGACCCAGACAGGAGAAGCTGATCTGAGGGCGAAGCTCGAGGATTTTGGAGTGGGAAGGAGCGGCCCCGCCCCCGACCAAGGCGCGCAAGGTCAGCACGAAGGTCACAATCATAAGGATGGGCAGGACCATGCTCATTCCCATGGTGGAATCCTTGGTGCCAACAGTGAGCTACTGTTCTCACTCGCATGTGGCCTGCTCCTCCTGATTGGCTTTGCACTTGAAAAGCTCGGCTTGCTCGCAAACGACTGGGTCCCTACTTCTCTTTACGTGGCTGCCTACCTGTTCGGAGGTTGGTTCACGCTCCGCGAAGCTATTGAGAACATCAAGCTAAAGCGCTTTGAGATCGACACGTTGATGCTTGTTGCGGCGGCAGGTGCTGCTGCGCTGGGCGCATGGGCAGAGGGCGCACTGCTTCTGTTCCTCTTCAGCCTCGGCCACGCGCTCGAACACTATGCGATGGGCCGCGCAAAGAGAGCGATTGAGGCGCTTGCCAAGTTGGCCCCGGAGACAGCCAGGGTTGTCAAAGACGGGAAGGTCACTGAAGTCCAGGTTGAGTCGCTGATACCTGGAGACGTGGTGGTTGTTCGTCCCAATGATCGGATGCCGGCGGACGGATTCGTTGTTAAAGGAACCAGCAGCGTTGATCAAGCGCCTGTAACCGGTGAGAGCATCCCGGTAGATAAGCTGCCGGTAGGTGATCGTGCGCTGGCGCGGGTGCGTCCGGACTCCGTTGAGATGCAGTCCCGCGTCTTCGCCGGCACCATTAACGGCTCCGGCGCAATGGAAGTTGAGGTGACCCGCCGATCAGGGGAGTCGGCCTTGGCCCGCGTCGTCAAGATGGTGAGTGAGGCCGAGACCAGAAAGTCGCCAACTCAACGCTTCACCGACAAATTCGAAAGAGTATTCGTTCCGGCAGTTCTGATTCTGGCAGTGCTGTTGCTTTTCTCGTGGGTAGTGATCGACGAGCCATTCCGAGATAGCTTCTATCGAGCGATGGCAGTACTGGTCGCGGCAAGCCCGTGCGCACTGGCTATTGCCACACCAAGTGCCGTTCTGGCCGGTATTGCTAGAGCGGCCCGGGGCGGAGTGCTCATCAAGGGTGGCGCCCCGCTAGAAGAACTGGGAATGGTTCGCGCCATCGCGTTTGACAAGACTGGAACCCTCACCGAGGGAAAGCCGCGAATCACCGACATTAAGGTGATGCAAGGCTCTACAGAGCAGGAACTGCTGCAGGTTGCGGTCGCCGTAGAGGCCTTGAGTGATCACCCACTGGCGGCAGCCATTGTTCGAGATGGCAACGCTCGCTTGGGAGAGGTTCCCGTGCCAGTAGCCACGGATCTCGCTAACTTCACTGGAAGCGGGGTTCAGGCGAGGGTGAATGGCCTAAACGTCTGGATCGGAAAGGCAGAGATGTTCGGCACCGGCGGCATCAGCACCCTGACTGCGGAGGCGCAGTCGGCCATCGACGAGCTTCGCAACGTTGGACGAACCACGATGGCAGTTCGCCTAGGTGACCGTGATATCGGTGTCATTGGCCTTATGGATACGCCGCGCCCAGAAGCACGAGAAGCATTGGACAAGCTGCGAAGCTTGGGCATCCAGCGGATGATCATGATTTCCGGCGACCATCAGACAGTGGCACAGGCCGTGGCAACGGACGTGGGCCTAGACGATGCTTGGGGCAATCTAATGCCCGATGACAAGGTGAAGGCCATCCGCCAGCTCAAGGATACGGAGCGAGTGGCGATGGTTGGTGATGGTGTGAACGACGCGCCTGCGATGGCGAGTGCGAGCGTCGGCATCGCGATGGGCGCCGCGTCCTCGGACGTTGCTCTGGAGACGGCCGACGTAGCACTCATGTCCGAAGACTTGAGGCAGGTAGCGTTCTCAGTGGCGCTTAGTCGACGCACCCGAAGTGTGATCCGCCAGAACGTTTACGTGAGCCTGGGCGTAGTGGCGGTGTTGGTGCCTGCGACAGTCATGGGTCTTGGGATTGGTCCTGCTGTAGCAGTGCATGAGGGATCGACTCTGTTGGTCGTGTTCAATGCGCTGAGACTCCTCGGCTACCGCCAATCCTGACATGCGCATTCTATTGATTGAGCGCGACCTCAAGGACGCAGCGCAAATTCTGGACTACTTCGAGTCCCGTGGTCATCAGCTTGATGTAGTGGCCGATGGTCTGGCGGGCCTACATCTGGCGGCTACCAATCTATACGACGCAGTCGTGCTTGACTGGTTGCTTCCTCGCATGGAAGGACTGGAGGTTCTTAAAAGGATGCGGCTTGACCACGGTGTTCCAGTGCCGGTTTTGATGCTGACCGCGAAGGACGACCTTTCGGACAAGATCACCGCGTTCCGCTCTGGTGTCGACGACTATGTAACCAAACCTTTTGATCTCACCGAGCTTGAGGTTCGACTGGAGGCCTTGGTCACTCGCACAGAAGGGCGGGTGACAAGGAGACAACTGGTGGTTGGAGATCTGACGTTAGATCTTAGGACATTGGAAGCTACAAGGGCTGGAAGGCGACTGCATCTTTATCCAGCTTGCCGGAAGCTCCTTGAGGCGCTGATGCGGGCAAGTCCTGCCGCTGTCACCAGGCAGCAACTGGAGAGCCGGCTTTGGGGCGATAACCCTCCTGACGACGACCTTCTGCGTTCACAGATGTCCAGCCTTCGCCGAGCTCTTGACGGCCCGTTTGATGAGAAAATGATCCAAACGTTGCCGCGCTTTGGTTATCGGCTGATATCAGTATCGGCACCTGTGCACTCGCCCCCTGCTAATGGTGAGGAGCAGCCATGATCTCGGAAAGGTCAGTGCAAACGTGGTGCGGCCAACTTCTTGGCTGTGGGCGCTGAGCGGCTCATGAGCATGTTGAAGCTCTCGGCTCTTCCGCTTGCTGCGTTCATGGGCGCAGCAATTTGGGGCGCTGCAGCCATGGTGCCGTTCGCACCAGGGCCGGACGAAGATATGTTCTGGATACCGGTGTCCTTAGCACTTACGAGCGCGGCGATAGCATCGGTTGCCGCAATCCTGCAAGACATGTTCTTGTTCGGACTGAAGAGATGGAGAGGCTTCAGTAAGGCCTACCCCAGTCTTTGCTCTGAGTTGGTCCCTTTCGTACTGTTCCCGATCGGTCTCACTCTTTCCGGAGCCGCAGCGTTCGATCCAATATTGCTGAGCTCTGTTCTTCTTTTGATTGGATTGTCATTTGGGGAGACGCTAACGTCTGCCGCGTACTACAGAGCTCGGGCAATGCCCACAGCGCTAGTAGTTTTTGTTGAGTGCAGCGCCCTCGTGTTTGCAGCATACATGTACCGGAAGGGCGTGCTAACAAACGTCAGCGTTACTAGCCGATCTTGGTTTGCGACATCTGTTGCATCCATGGGTCTGCTTTCGTTCCTTGTGGGCCGGTATTGGACAAATCTTCTGCGCGATTCTGAGGTGAAGTTCTCGCCCTTACTCAAGCGGCTCCTGGTAACCTTCATAGCTGAGGGGTCGACAACGGAATGGAGTCAATGGAGGCTGAAGCAACGTACGAAGAAGCGGAAACTTCCACAGAATCGGTCGAAATCGGCTTGAAAATTAGCTCTAGCTCTCCTCTGAGCGGACGAGGTAAGCACATATTCCAAACTTTGGGCGGCGGTGAGATGGCCGGATTTGAATCCTCGCTGGAGCGGTACTGGCTCCGGCTAGGCTACGTACCGCGATGTACCCACCACCTCGTTTCCCGTTAGAGTCTGCTACTGAGTCATGCGTTTTGCGTCAAATCCGCTGACGTCAAATTCGGCCATGACCGAGCCTTGCTGATACACATTGAACTCCACTCGGAGGCGCTTGGCTTTACCCAGCTTACTCGTGAGGGTCTTGTATCCCGGGATGAAGACCATCTCGCTGCTGTTGTCGGATGGCTCAGTTCCGGTGAAGGTTTTGGCGGACTCATCGTCGAATCGGATACGCACGGGGCAGGAGCTGAAGCTATGGCACAGGATCTGCCCCTTCTCGATGCTGACCATTACATCGTTGCCCCATCGAGGGTGACGCCTGATCGTGAGCTCTGCCTTCTGCCGGCCTGAGTAGGGGAAGTCAAAGTTGAAGCTGTTGGTGCTGGTTACCCGTGCCGTGCGGACGGGTTTTCCCGACATGTCATCCTGCTGGGTGGAATAGGACCACTGCAGGCCTATCGGGTTAAGCTCGGCGTGGAGTTGAGCCTCCAGCTTCGGCCGCATTGCATCAGCCTCCTTGGCTTGGGCCGAGCCGGCATGATTCTTGAGGATCAGCGTGAGGTTCGCCAAGCGTTCGGAAGTTGGCCGGGCCTGGTCCTTTGCGGCAGCCAGAAGTTCGGGCGCAGACACCTCGACCGTTGTTGCCTTCGCAGCGCTCTGGTCCGATGCGTGACCGGAGGCTGCCCCGCTCTGGCTGGCAGTGCCGCGGCTTGCCGATGGAGTGGCTACTTTCGTCTCGGGCCCCATGCCGTAGCCCAAGACCAACAGGACGAGAAGGCCGACGAGTCCAAGCATAACGAATGTTCCACAGCCCGACTTCTTCGGTGCTGGGCGCGGTGCCGGAATGGAGGTCGCAACAGGCGCTGCTGGCGCGGCTCGGTTCAGATCTGAAGACGGGCCCAGCGGTGGTGGAGTTGGGATGCCAGGAGTCGGGTTGACTCCTGCGGACATCGGGAATCCACAATTCGGACAAGCCGAAGCCTGATCACTGATTTGCTTGCCACATTCGCGGCAGTTCACCAAAGCCATGGCACCCCCTGTGCACACTTTGCCGAAGACAACGCTGTTCCAGGCCGAGGTGTTGCCCTCGGCAGTCCAGCCCTACGCGAATCGTAGCAGCGCATCGGCTGACGCGGCCATAGGACATGACGTACAGAATTTATAAAAAGCGACAATGCACTGCTGCTGCTGTAGGGAAGGTCACTACATCCCTAAGCGCCTTCGCAGAATGCAGGAAGACGGGTTGCTACCGGGAAACCGCGGCCACGTAAGGAGATTGATACTTTCCTGCGGTCCTGTGATGCAGGTCATTTAGGTAGCTTAATAGCCCATCAGAGATGGCTTGTTCGTCAGCCGCCACGGACCTTCCGAAGATGCTGGACAGGGCGCTGTTGACGTCCGGACGGGATCTTACCTTGGCCGATACATAGGCCAACCCGAAGTGGCCGATGATGATTGCGATGGCGTCCTCCAGGCAGAGGATCTGAGCCCAGCTGAAACTTCCTTCCACCGTCCCGCCGACCTTGCACAGCGCAACGAGCGATCGCTTGTCGCCGGTGATCAGGCCGGCGCTACTGTCCTCACAGAGCGCGGCAAACAGGGCCAGCTCTCCGCCATCTATGTCCGGTGTGCCATCCAGCAGGGCGTAGTTCGCCGATTCAACCAGAACCACGACCTCGCTCGCCTGCGCTACGAGTAGGTTGAGCTGCTCAACCGCCAGCGCGCTCCCCAGTTTGGCAAGCGCCTTGGCGGGATTGGCTGCGTGCAGCTGGAACCGCAGCTGGGCCAGGATCGAAAAGTCCCGAAGCTCGACCCGCAGGGCGGTGGCCATGTCCTGAAGGAGGCCGTACTGACAAAGCGCTTTGGCGGCGTCACTGTCCAAGAGGTAGTGCTTGGCGCTCATCAGAATCCTTGCATGCTGAGCAGGTAGGCGCGATTGTCGTCCGTGAGCCTGTCAACATCGCAGTTGGCCAGGAAGCGATCCTTGAGCAGTTCCTTTGCGTTGGCCTGGTCTGGGAAGTAGCCAAGGGCCTGATTAGCCAACAGCCAGTCATCATGATCGCGTGCGTAGCTCAAGATGATGTGTCCTGGGTCGACACTGAGGCTGTCGCCGAGACTCATGGCCATGTTTACCAGCTGGGCAGCCGACATCGTGCCGTGGTTATCGAGGGGAAGGGTAAGTCGCCCGTTGCGTAGCATGGCCAGTGCAAACTGATCGGCCTGGCGCTCCTCTGCGTCGCCATGCTGATCCGCCTCACGCTCGATAGCCTCCGTGATGGCGTCCATTCCCTCATCGATCAGCACGCCGGTACCGGCGACGTGGCCAAGGCAGATATGGGCCAGTTCGTGGGCTAGCACGAACAGCTGCTTTGCATTCTGGCCAGACTGGAAGCCTAGGACGATCACCGGCCTGTCTTCAATCCGCATGGCCATACCGGTAATGCGTTTGCTGCCGCGGGGGAGCTCCTTCAAGAACAGCACGGGGATACCGTGCTGCCAGCAGAAATCCAGCAACGACCCGAATCCTATTGCCGCAGCCCCGGTCGAGGTGCGCACCCTCTTGGACAGCTCCTTGGGGTCTGCCGGGAGCGGGTCGGCGGTGCCATCAGTGCAATACAGCGCAAGCTTGCCCAGGGCCATGCCCAGGCTCGAGCAGACCTGCAGCTCGCTCACCAGCGTGGCAGATCTCTTTTTGTAACGGGCAGGGCGATTTGAGGCGAGCACTTCAAGCTCACCGCTGTCACCAAATCGGACATCCAAGCCAAGCCGTTGCTTGAGTATCGAGGCAAACTCGATAGCCCCGCTGCTTGTCTTGAAAAGTGCGTTGTCCCACCAGTCCGGTAAAAGGCGAGATACAAAACTCTTAGGGTAGCCGGCCGCGCCGAGCGCGTGATATGCGCTCTTGACCGTCACCGTTGGCGTGTTCTTGTTCATCCTTGGCCTCCGTTGGGCCTAGGCCAATTCTTACATGTGGGCCCGCTGGTGGGCAAAAAGAAGCTTCGCCAGGCGATGAGCGTGCCCGTCGGTTCCATCCCATACAGCCGACAGAGCATCCATCAACACCTTGGACTCCCCGGGATCACTGGTGCCCTCGTATGCATCAATGCCTGCATATTTGCATAGATGCTTCAATGTCCGAGTAACGCGCTTGGGCCCACCGAACAAATTCCGGTAGACCTGAGGCTGGCCAATGCTCGCAGCGCGGGCAATCGCAGAACTGGTGGTGAGCCCGTCTGCCTCAAACCTTCCACGCAACTCCAGAGCCAGGCGGTGCGGCTGCTTCAGACGTTTCATGCAAATAGATATTGTGAAGTGCATATAAGCATAACTATGATATCCTCCCGCTGTACACCCCTCCGCCTTGGTTCCCATGAGAGAGCTACAGATCAAACAGGCTTTGGCCGGCCATCTGGCGAGGCAATCTGCTGTCCAAGCGATCTCGCTGCTGGAAGAGCTGCGGCTGCACGGTGGGGAGGTGCGGGCCGATCTGGTGCTGGTTGAGGATATGCATTGCTTTGAGATCAAGAGCGAGGCCGATAGCCTGTCCCGGCTGATCAATCAAGGCTCTCGTTACGGCTGGGTCTTCGATCGGGTCACCTTGGTCATGGCCCCCTGCCACGTGGCCAAGGCTATGGACCTGTTGCCGCCTTGGTGGGGTGCAATGGTGGTCGACGCTGAGACGGGTACCTTCCAGTGCTTGCGCGAGGCGGGCTTGAATGTCCGGCACAAGGCCGCATCCCTCGCTTCCATCCTGAACAAGGAGGAGGCATTGGAGGTACTGCGCTTGGAAGGGCAATTGAGAGGCTGGAAGAGCAAGAGCCTGTACCTGATCCAGCAGCACATCACCGAGACGCTGAGTCTGGAGGAGATCAAGGCACACATTCGCACTGCGCTGCTCGTGCGGGCGAACAGCGCAGTGGCGCTCCACTAATACTGTTTTTTCAGCACATAGCTGATGTGATGTGTCCAGAACTCAGAGATGTGCAGATGGCCGCCGGCTTTGTTCTTCAGCGGAACGGCTGGATCGACCCGATCTGCAATCAGGCGATCGCCGAATGAGAACGGGGCTCCCAAGAATTCGTTGGCATACACCGTGGTCATGACCTTGGAGATGGCGATCGACTCGGCCTTGGTGGCGTTCTGACCGCGTATGATGCGCCACTTGTCATTCAGGGCGTAGCGAATGATGACCCGATTGCCTCGCCGCTTGAGCGTCTCTTCGGACCAGTTGGGGTTGAGCGGTCCATAGTCGGCGAAGCCAATGAGCGTGTCCGGTGCCAACGCATTGATCTGCGTCCATAGCTCCCAGTCCTTGCGCTTTACCTCGCCAGCACCATTGATGTGAGCCAGCGATGCAGGGAAGGAACCCGACGCAAGGTGCACGTGCTTGAAGCCCTGGCCCTTCAGCGCCTGCAGGGAAGCCGCTAGCACCGGTCGGTTTGCAGCAGAGATCGCCGGCGTCTGGCCCAAGTCGACGATGAGTCGCTCCACCCGTTGTCGTAGTCCGGGGACTTCAAGGGCGGCCTTAACAATCAGGATTGCGCCTGGCGCATCGCCTGGCTCAGGGAGGCGCAGACGAAGGGCTATCTTCCTGTTGCCCAGGGATGGCCCAATGGCCGGGAAGTCCTTTGCCGCGGTGGCGGGGTTGAGGACCGGCGTGACCAGCTTGCCTGAGCCGCCTACCACCTTTAAGAACTCGTTGAGTTCCTTGATGCGGCTGGCATTGAGGTCGCCATCCGGATTGGAGTAATCAATCAGCGCTGGCTGCTTCCATACATCAGCATAGGATTCGAGCATGGATGCGTGCTGCCCAGGCAAGCGAACCTCGATGCACGGCAGGGTTCGCCCCACCACTGGAGCAACCAGCTCGGACAATGCGCGCTGCTCGAATTTCTGCCACTTGATGATCGGAACATATTGCGGATGCGTGTCGAATCGAGCCGCCATGGCCCCCTCCTTGGCAGTTAATATGTCCTGGCGAGCCATTGGTGGACATCGCCAGCAATATCACTCCTGAAGGAAACTCCCTCCATGGAGTAGCCCAGATACTCTTAGGGTTTTGAGAAAGAGTCAAATCACCCGACCCAAAGACCGAGCGCCATTTCATTTAGGCAAATGCCGGCTTCTCTCCATGCTCTTCAGCTGGCAAGCCCGTAACCCCGCACCGGTGCCCAATGCAATTGACACGGAGTGTGTGATGTCCGCAGCGGTACGCCACCGCCCAAAAATTTTAGGCTGGAAGCCGTAAGCCGCAGCAGTGGTACGCCGTTGGTTGCTCCGGCGGGGAGGTGACGAACGTCTGCGGGGACGGATCATGCCTGGGAAACGGGAGCCGGCCTCAAATTATCGCGTCAAGTACTGAGGGCGCAGTTCTGTGATAAGTAGCTCCTGATCCCTAAACGTTTTGGGTCAGGACAGGCATCGGCAACCATCCACCGCAAGCAGCGTGCTTGGAGGCCAATCCGTCTTGAGCCAGGTTGTGGTACTCACAGGTCGCCAGGCGCTGGTGTATCCAGCGCCTGAGCGCCAACCATCATTGGCTCTGTGGCGACACCTCCTTCGTCAGGATGGGAGGTCGACGGAACTCGATGCGGATGTCCAGGACCTAATGGCTGATCCGCCTCGCGAGGGGCCTGCGTAACACCGACTGAGAGGGGAGCTGGGCATGATCGTGTACCTGGGATGGGGTTCTCTGGTGTGGCAGCCTCGTGATCTATCGATGGTCGGGGGCTGGCGGGAAGATGGGCCGCCCGTGCAGGTGGAGTACCTGCGGCAGTCAGGCAACGGACGCCTTACCCTGGTTCTAAGCCCGAACACATCTGCGCTCCCATCGTTCTGGACCGTCTACGACGGTGGAGAGGATGTCCTGCAGGCCAAAGACAGCCTGCGTGCTCGTGAGAAAATTCTGCCTCGCAACCTTGATCGCCATGTTGGCGTCTGGCTTTCCGGATCAGCCGATCCGGCCGGCATCCCTGGGTTGCAGCAATGGGCTGCGGCCCGTGAGATCGACGTAGTTCTATGGACGGCCTTGCCGCCCAAGTTCAATGGCGAAGATAACCTGATTGCCAGTGCGGACGAGGTGCTGACCTACCTCAGTGATCTCAACGGTGAGGTGCGGGAGCGGGCAGAGGAGTACATCCGCCGCACGCCTTTGCAGATCGCGACACCCTACAGGCGGGACATCGAGCAACAGCTCGGGTGGACCCCGCTCTAGACGCGAGCGGCCGAAGGGGCATCTTGCCGACGATTGGAGAGCAGCAGTTACGCGGTCAGGATGAACCGTACGACATTGGCCAGCATCGCGCGGTCAATCTCGCCGGCGACACCGGGGTGCCGAATCGACCTCACCGACAGCCCATGCTCATGGTGCTGAAAGAAGTAGGCATCAAGAGAACCGAGGAACAGCTGCGAAGCGCCTACTCTTCGAGTAGGTGGACTATGAAGACCTGAGAAGCGAGCGAGGATGGCGCTGAGGTGCTTCGACGCCGCCGTCGACCTGGCCAGGTGACGAGCCGGCTAGGTCGTCGTGATGGGAGGGGCGACTGACGGTTCTATGGGGGGGGGCCAGAACGGGGTCGGAAGTATGAACGAATGTGCGACTTCCGACCCACCATTTAAGCTGTTTCAGTCGCAGCAAATCTAAGTTCTTGATTCTCGCCGGTAAAAAATTAGCTCGTAGCTTGCAGTGACAGGTGATCGTGCTAAAACTGAGTTGCCGGCACTGCCAGCCTCGACCTGCCGTCCAAGGGGACTGTCGCGAGTACTTTCACCAGTGATTAGAGAAATGGAAAGGAATGAAGCAAATACCGACACGCCCAGCACGTTAGATCTCATCACCAATTTTGGTGTGACGACCTTCAGTGCAGCATCCGGGCTCAGCGTTGATCGTAAGCACGCGTTCATGAGCTGGGCACAGTGCTCTGACATCCCGGACCAACTGGAAGTCACAAAGAGCCACGCGTGGACGAACCTGAAGGCTCTGCAGGGTGCGATGAACGATGCTCATCCCTTGCGCGGTCCAATTGACAGCGAGATCGATGATCTTCAGTCTGGCATGCAGGGCTTGGAGGAACGGATCTTGTCCGCCCAATCTCCTGACGAACTGGCGCAGGCTGTTCTGGAATACCAGGAACCGGTAAATGCCGCCGCCAGCATGTGGTCCGCGCGCACGCCGGGCACCAACTCCGGTGAGTCCTAAGGACGCACCGCCCGAGTCCCTAATAACTCGACAGATGTAACGGAAGGGCGTGCCGTACCCGGCACGCCTTCTTCTTTTGGGTGGAGTCCTGCGCCTCTGCTTTGGGATGCCATCGTGACCAAATGGCCTGTCATGGCCTGGCCGGGACCTGTGCCGGATAAGGTCGGATTTTGAGAGTATTCTCGGACCAGACCACAAGGAGGTTTTTGGACCATGCCTCAACCATCGGTTGGCCAAATCGAAGACGTGAAAGGTGCCGCGGTTCGGACTTTCATACGGATCTCGCAGGCGTGGCGGCTGTCTGACAATGAGCAACGCCAGATCCTTGGGGTGCCCGACCTGCCTCGGTTAGATGAGTCCGTGGAAGGAATGGTTGATGATTCGGTCCTTTTGCGGATCGGGTACATCCTTTCGATCTACAGGGCCTTGCACACCCTGTTCCCTGATGCGGCTCAAGCCGATACCTGGATCCATCGCGCCAACTCTGCGCCATTGTTCGGTGGTGACCCGGCCGTCAGGCCATTGTGCAGCGGGGCTGCTGGTAGCTTGCAGGCGGTCCGGGACTATCTTGAACTTCAATTGGGGTAATTCAGGTGCTGTCCCTACCAGGTCCGAGCCAGCGTACGACACCGAAGCACGGCGGGCTGATCCTTGTCAGAAGGCTTAAGTGATCGACAAGCCCTTGGGGAGGGGCAATGTAAGTGGACGCGACCTTTGAGGGGCCAGACATGAAGCCCTCTATCCTGGCATTGGACCTGGAAGGAACACTCATCTTTAACGCCATCAGCCAGATCCCACGGGCTGGCCTCTATGGATTTCTTGAGGATGCGCGATCGCGATTTGGGGAGCTGGTGATGTTTACCACCGTTCCTGAGGACCGGATGCGCAGCATCGCCGCCCTGCTGGTCAGCGAGGGCAGTGCTCCGGCCTGGTTCGCGCAGCTTCGATATGTGAAATGGTCCGGCAAGACCAAGGATCTTAGCTTTGTGTCTGCTCGCCTTGGCGAGGCGCTATTACTGGATGACCATGGCCCCTACGTCCACCCCGGGCAGGAGAAGTTCTGGGTGGAGATACCGCTGTTCGGATCTCCTTATCCGCTGGAGGACGAAGGCATGAAGGTCGCGTAACAGCAGCTGTTTAAACGAATCGAGACACTGCAAGCTGCCAAAGATCGCTGATCTGAGCCTGCCTAGGTTGGCCTATTCACTTCCGAAAAGTGTGGCTGGTCCCGACGCCACTGTGCAGTTCGGCCGCGCATGGAAGATGGTGCGCGGCACTGTGGCCAGTCGACTGGATCAGAGCTATGTGTCGCCGGAAAGTACCCCAAGGGTTGCTGTAACGGCATGAGCTAGTCGCGTTGATCGTGACTCGTGACACTCTTAGATATCGGCTTAATGCGATTGCTTTAGCGGCATGGATCAGGCTCAGGGTTCATAAAAAACTCGCAGCTAGTTGGCTCCTTACTCGCCAGCTACTAGGTGATAGAGAGTTCGTCGCCATCATTGAGGCATCCAAGCAGGCGTTCCATTGCGAGGCTGAGGCCGTCGTCTTCTGCTGGATAGGGAGATCCAAACAAAGGAATTTTCACCCATAGATGCTCTTGGCCAGGATGCACATAGGGGCCGTAATCATCGAGTAACAGCGCTTGACCTAGATGTGGCGAAATGAGTCGTAGGTCCTTTGTCTTCCCCGACCAGTTGATGTACTGGAGTGATGCAAACCAGTCAGGGGCACTGCCATCTCGAGCCAGAAGTGTGGCGATGGTCCGAAATCGCTCTTCGGGAACAGTGGTGAAGATCATCAATCGATCAAATCGCGTTCGGACGTCCTCCAGGAACCGGCAGAGTCCGGGCCTGGGAATCTGACTGATTGCATTGGAGATGAGCGTTCCTTCAAGGTCCAGCGCCAAGATTGTCGGCTTCATCCCCTGTCTCTGCGAAAGATGCTTGCGCACACATTGCTCCTTTGGCGTGTCTCTGTCTATCTCGCGCGCCTACTGGTTAGGCGAATGCTTGAGCCCGTAGTTCGCAGTGGGGCCGGTTGGACTGGGTTACCTGTTCCAGTAGCTTGCAAGTGACACCGAGGCGGCAGAAGGTTCGTTAGGCGTGAACGATCACTCTGACTCAACTGCAGCGACTCCCAGACGAATCAATAAGTTGTGATTGGGGTCTTGGCGTCCGCCTGCATTCATTCTCAACAATGAACGTCCGACCTCGGCAATCAATGGAAATGACAACTGAACGTAGACCCCCCATGCTTCGATGCTCTTCCGGCGGACAGCCACGTCGCGGTGCACAAGCAAGGATCGGCTTGCGAAAAAGAAATCCGCAAACATCTCATGCACGGTCATTGCCAACACCTCGCTTCGCTAGGGCCTCACGTAGAGAAGCGATCTGGCCGCGGAGGTGAGCATTCTCATCGGATAGGCGGACGTGTTCCTCCTTGTCCCTAAAGGTCGCAGTTCCGCGTATACGTCGCTGTACATCTCGTACGTAAGCAGCTTGGCTGCCAAGGCTTTCTTGGCCAAGTGCACTTGCGATTGACATCGCGATTGCATCGCCTCCTGTGTCTAAGCCCAGTTCAATGCGGGCGTCCAACTCGCGCTCCAGATAGGCGTTGGTGAATCCGCGTCGCCAAGCGTGAAGCCCAGCTCCCCTGGGCCAAGCAAGCGCAATGCGGGCCTTGCTAAACATCGTGGATACAGCGCCAGCGGTGAGTGGATTCCCGGTCCTCTCGTTGAGAAATACAGCGCGACTCACACTATCCGTACGTTGGATGATCGCGCGTCTTTCGTTGTCGATGTAATCAAGCACCTGCAATGCAGCGCCAGCGGGCACACTGAAACTATTGCTGTAGCCAAATTTCTGTGCCGATGGTGCTATCTGTAGGTCCGTGTCAGGCCGATTGCGTGCGGGATCGAAGTCACCTGTGGTCAGGCTGAGGATCGATCCCCGTCGCCATCCGACGGCCCACGCCAGCCCAAAAAGAAGGCAGTTCCGACGCGCCTGATCTGGCGGGCAGGTATCGTAGAAGTACTCGGTGAGCGCGGCGCGATCGGCTTCACCTGGTACAAAGCCCATCCTGTGCTTGCTACGTTCTCCGGCATTGCGGAAGGTCAACGGATAGCGCTTACGTGGTGAAGCTATCTTTTCGGATCTTTCATCCACCAACGTGCTTGTAATCTGGCAAGCTGTGCGACCGAGTAGACGACGGCCGTTGCCATACACGTAATCCCGCTGTAACCAAGCGTAGAACAAGTAAACGTTGCGCAAGTCAAGGTTGACTGTGCGCCGCCGGGCCTGCTGGTCGCCACTGCTATTGATCGCATCACGTGCCATCAGCCCATCGCGGAACTGTTTGATCAAGTTATCCGAGGCTTGCCACAGTTCAAGTCTCCGTTCGGCTAAGTATCGATACCACTTCACCAGTGTGTAGGCGCGGTTTTCAACCGTCTTGTTAGCCAACTGCTGCGTATCAATGCAGTCAATGATGTAATCCAAGAATGGCCAGTCAGTATGGCCATCAGATCCCGTTAGATGCCAGAATATCCGTCCGTCATGGGCGCGGTCCTTACGTAGGACGACTCTGTCGACGCAAATCAAATTACCACCTCCACTCGGTCGTTGAGTGATACGGGGTCGGTGATCTTGGGCACGGCTAAAGATATCAACTGGTCAGAGCTGGAATCGATCTTCAGCATCTGGGTGGCAACCACGACCGTGCGCTGGTTGGCAAGGCAGTGAACTTCCTCCCACCAGCCGATAGTTGGCGACTGTGCCGTCGGCCAGACGATGATCAAGGTTTCGAATTCACTCCCCTCGAACCAGCTATGGGGAGCCGTTCCAGTGTGCATCTCGACGATGTTGGTGCATCGCATGTGTTTGTGATGCCATTGCCGCAGAAGGGCATCGCGCTGGGAATCGCTCAGCCCCACCACACACACCGAACCCTCTAAAGCAGCTTGATAGCATACCCCCAGTAGTGCAGCCTCGAGCTGCTGTTGCGCTATCTGAAGCACCAAATCACCTTTGCGGTCAGCCCGTCGAGAGTCGTACGAAGGCAGCTGTAAGACACCATCTGAGTCAATCGCGGGGATACGTCCATCATCGGTGACTAATTGCGCTAGCCGCGTCTCCTCCGATTCGCAGCGCTTCAACATCGTCGCCACGACATCGTCCCCAGATCGTGCTGATCCATCATCGACGACGGTCAGGCAGCATACGTGCCGCACGTTGGCCAGAATGCGGGCTAAGACACGAACCCTGGCTCTGGCGGTGACCCATATCACCCGGGTCGCGCTTTCCAGCAAGGCGCAGGGCATGCCGATTTTCTGCTGTTCCACGATAGTGGCGCCAGGCAATCGAGTCCGTAGACAGTTGGTGACGACCGCGCTATCAGTCACGACAACTGTGATGCCACCCTGTGGCGCGGTTTCAAGGCGGCTATGTAGCTGTGCGATTTGGTTGGTATCCGTCCACCCTCGCACCCAGTGAATTCTTCTCGGCTCCGAGGGTTGCGCGTCTACTTCTGGACGATCCGCAGGTTCCCAAGCGCCGCCTGCATCGCCGCTACACATCATATGGAGCCGCGTTGCAACGAATGTGATCACATGGCTTGTTGCATCACTGATCCACGCATCCCGTGGGGCGTTGACAATGCGGCCAGATTGACACGAAGCAGAGATAGCTAGCGTTGCACCTACGCGATCACCTAAGACGCTCACCAGCGCCTCTCGCAAGTCGGAATCCGGCAATGCATCCCGTCCAACATCGAGCGCCTGATGCATCAGGTCATCCACGGCGCCACGCAGCCGACGAAGGTCGTGAGATTGAACGCCGAGATTGCCCGCAATGGCGTCCACCGTAGCAAAGGACGCAAAGGCGAGCATTCTATAAGGGTCATCGTTTAGCATCGCAGCGGCAGCTTCGCCATAATGGTCCAGCATATGTGCGGCCAACTCGTCGCTTGCTTCGTGCTCGTTCATCTCTCGCACCAATGCCAAATGGTGGGTCTGGCGCTGCCAGTACTCCACAGCTTGCGTGGCCCAGCAGTCCGCTAACGGGTGGGGGGCGAGCACTTCCGCGAGTTCTGTGTATCGGGCTCTAGTAAGAGCATCACCAAGTGATCCGGGCCAACGCTTCTGCCAGCGCGCCGCCCGGTATTCCACCAAGCCTGGAATGTGGTAGCTCAGAAAGCGTGAAATCAGAGCACCTGGGGGCAGGGCGCGCTCTCCGCGCTGAACTTGCCATAGCTCTCCACCCATAGGGTGATGCATCGCCCTCCCCAAGAATCTCCATACCTGCCCTGTCTTGGGTCCAGCGGGCAGTACGCCAGTGGGAACATGGATGCGCCAAGCTCCATTCTCGGTTTGCCAGCGTACAAACAGGCCAGCTTCATCAATCTCCAGTACGCTTTCAATCATGCCGATGTGCCACACCGGATCCTCGTTCGCTAATGTGCCCTTCATGATCGAATGATCCGACCGGATGACAGTAGCCATGAGACGGACTTCAGTTGACGCTTGAGTTGCGCGTTCTCTTCGCGCAGTCTGGCGAGTTCGTGCTCGATTACCGCCTGAGTGGGGCATCTGGTGTTTGAAGGATAAGACAGGGAGTCGTCGCCACCATCCAGTGAATCTATCAGTGCGCGCAGGTCGACGTTACTGTTGGCCGAAGACCGGCTAAGGCCAACCAAGCGACACAGAGCAGCACGGTTTACCCGACCACGAATTCGCGGAACCCTATGGCCCTCGGTGAGCCAGCCCTCCAGTCGTTCCACCAAAGAGATGCCTGGATCATTTGCCTTAGGTGCCATGGCCGCTCTTCCTCAGCGGAGTAATTTTTGCCATCAGAGCGGCTAACTCTGCGTTGCGCCCGCGCTCCTCGTTCAGAGCACTGCTCAAGCGGTCGAACACGCGTTTGAACTCTTCAGTTTCGCCTTGATGCTTGGCCTGCAGGTTTGAGTAATCACGACGCAAGTCCCGAATTTGACGCTGTTGCTCTCGGATTTCCCCAATACGCAGGTCTACGGCCTGGCGCGTCAATCGTAGCTCCACCTCAAGGCGGCGCAGGGTCGACGCTCGCCCTTCTTCCATTTGGCTCCTTGCGCGATCTCGCAAGGTGGCGATCAGTCTTACCGCCTGCTCTGTACTGGTTGGTCGTTTCGCAAGTGTATCGTTGCCTGTAACACTCAGCCTGGGCAAGGCGGTCCTCAGTTCAGGTGAGTTCTGCGAACCATCCCATTGCTTGAATTGACGCAAGCTCGACGGAAAATATTCCAGTAGCTTTCTGTCATGCGTATCCAGCAAGGTGTGTCCACTCGCGTCGTGCCGATAGGGGATGCCGTTGCTTGCCCAGTCGCGCAGCACAGCCAATTTTCGGTCGATTGCCGCCTGCGCGGCCTGCTTGGCAACTTGCGACTGGTGAGCTGAGGTCTTCATGACTTGGCCCGCTGAGCCCGCAAGGCGCGCATGTGCTCGGCATTGGAGTCCATGTTCTCCCGTGTGAGACTGATCAAGCGGTCAAGATTGGAGTGATCAAAGCGAGCGCGTGCCTGCTGCATCGGGGGTAGCAGAATGTCGTGCGCTTCCTGCTCCAGTTGCCGCAAGTCCTCTTGCAGGTTCTCCAAGTAAGCCTCATTGTTGAAATGATAGGGGCAGGCGTGACATTGGCGCGCACCAGCATGCTCGCGTGCAAGCTCGCCTGCGCGCTCACATCGCGCCTTCAGGTGACGATTGCTGTCTGGCGCGTGGCATTGGCCATGGCTCATTGGCCGCACTCGGTAGCCGCGCCCGGCGAGCTTATCGGCAATCTCGGGTATCTGATCAGCGCCTATCGTGATCTGCGAAGACATCTGTCGATACAGCTTCCGCACAACACGACTAAAGCCTCCTGCGGTGGGTCTACCTTCCAGAACCTGTTCGATCGCCTGCTCCAATTTCTCTCGCTCAACCTCAGCCAATGCAGCGTCCAGGTCACCTTGCTGTTCATCGAGTGCAGTGCGCACCTTCTCATTAGCGACCATGAACCGGTCGCGTCCCAGGGTAGCGCGGATCTGCTCAGCTAATGGGCGTGATGCGGGATCGGTGACGTATACTCGCGTCATCGCTACGTCAAGATGTCGCAAATGTTGCTTGAGCGCGCGCAACTCGGCGTGGTCGTACTGATGGTAGTAAAGAATTGCATAGAAGCGTCGGAACATATGAGTGGAGAAGGGAGAACGTTCCGCGTCGCCAAACGCTACCTGCAAGAAGCTCGATAAAGATCGCGTGCGCCCCTTATCGAAGGTGAATGCATAGTGGGCTTCTGGCTTCACTCCAACTTGGGTGCGTCGCCCGCAAGCGAATAAGCTATCACCAGCAGTGATCGCGGTATCGAACGGAGCGCAGGCAATTTTAAGCATCTCTAGGCAGCGCAGGGAATCGGCAGAGGTGCGATTGATGTAGAAGGTATGGCGATCGAAGTACGTCTTCTGGATGTAGAAGCTTGTCTGATAGATCCCAAGATCGTCATCGAGAACTTCTAGGTCGCCCACGCGCACGCCAATATGAGGATCGCAGATCTCTCGCTGTCGGCGGGCGTTCATCGCGGCCAATAGCACGCCGCACGCTCCCTGGACTGCACCAATCAACTGTTCCACCGTATACACATCATCCTGCTTGCCGTAATGGCCGCTATTAACCCAGCGGGCCACGGGCTTTCCTGTCAGCGTGCCAAGTTCTTTGGTAATAGGCTGTGACTGCAGCCATTCGGCCGATAGGATTGGGGCGGGTGTAACGGCGCACTGGACAGCCTTTGCGTACTGGCAGAGTTCAACAACGCGTGGCGCGACGTCATACAGAAGGCGCAAGGAAGCCTTCAGAAGATCAATCGCCGTTGGCAGGCTGAGGTTGTCGGTGCGCCCTGCTGCCTTAAGTGACATACGCGCTGCGACATGCGAGGGTCGGTTAGCAACGCGGTGCCGAAGGCGATCAACAGTAGCGGGTAGATTGCACCAGTCGTTAAGCCAGCCCAGTGTGTTATGAACTACTCCTTCTCCTGGAGCACCGTCTGAGATGACGGACCGGTCTGTCCATCCCTGCGAGAGTGGTGCATCCACCATGCTCTCGATGCGCGCCTTGATGATCTCTGGAAGTCCCAGAATCCCGCCCCAGCCTAGTCGTGCTCGCCAGAAAGGCTGCAGAAGCGTTTCGATGTGCGCGATAGAGCCACCTTGAATGCGGTAGTGGAAACCGCGGGCGAGCTCGTCAGGTGTGATCACATCAAGAGCGCGGTGCCATCGGGCGGTCAGGTCCAATGCTCCGGGCCAGCCACGGGTAACAAACTCTTTGATCAAGGTGCTGGTGTGTTCTGAAGTAGCGTCAGATAGGCGATACACACCGTGTGCACGTAGCCAGTCGAGAGTATGGCGGAACAGGTAGAGCTGGCGACTAAGCATGCGCGGCGCAGGCATGCCCGTTTTTGCGCTAAGCAGTCGGCGATCGGCGATGGCCAGTGCGGTGGCCAAGTACGCCGGCTCGTCGGGCAGCCGTGATACGGCTTGGTGCGAGCTGGTCGGAGGGAGAAATAGTTCGGACAGATCAAATTGGTGAGTGCTGTCGTCTGCTCGATAGCTCAGGTAAGTCCCTTCCAGAGTCAAGCGGTTGGACTGAACCAGATAGGGATCGGATGCAGTGGAAGCGGATTCGGAACCAAGTCGTGCTTTAGGCAGCATCATGTCAGTGCCCTTTGCGCGTTTCGGAGAAGGTCTGGGCGACGGTCCTGCACGATCTTCAATAGCACGTGCATATACAGCAGGCGAGGAAGGTGAATGCGGGAGAATGCCTCAGGATTGGAGCGTGAGAGCTCGAACCAACGTGCGCGATAGTAACTCTGGGTTCGTAGTGCCATCTCTAGCGTGTGCTCGTCGGCGTGAAGCCGATAGTGAGGACAGCCCACCCCTGTCTGGCAATGCAAGCCCGCACATGGTTCGTCGGTTTCCATTGAGTGGCCTGGTGGTCCGGAGAAAGGGTTCGTGCACAAGCCCCCGTCACCGGTGGGTAGCATGAGCGCGGCATCGACATCGAGCAATCGTAGTTGGCGCTTATCTACGAGGGTCTCGCCGCCTTGAGCGAAAGTAATCGTGGTCTCGATGCGGCGCTGAAACTGAAGCATGTTTGCTTCGTTCATGCGGAAGAAGAGCGTGTCACGGAGGTACGAATCAGTGACGGTCAAGTCGTTATGTCCAAGTAGGACGCGTACCGCCTCGAGATCACGCTGCGGGAGGTAAGTGAGCCCAGCCTTCAGCGTTCGTATCTCCGAAGGTCTGAAGCGTTCTAGGCCATTTCTCTCGCAGAAGGCGTGGATTCGCTTGTCCGAGGTGAAGGCTGTGATGTTGGAGAAGTTGTCGCGTTGCCAGCCAAACCAGACACGACGTTCGGAAGCGTCTATCAGTCCGGCCTTCTCCAGTTGGCTACGGTTCCATAGAAGTAAGGAAACCGCCTTGCACACCATTCTCGCGGAAGGTGGGATGTCTACGACTGGAGTGTCGTCGTCGGTTTTGCCTTTGTATCCTTGAAGTCGATACCCTCCTTGGACAAGTGGCTGAATGCCATTAAGGGTGAGCGAGCCCACCGAGCCGGTGTTCCAGCCCGTGTGTAGCATTAGGGCAAGAAAGATGGCGGTCAACACCGCGTTGGGCAGTCGATCGCGTGCGTGGAACCATGGTGAAGATACCGCGCGAAATAGGTATGCGCCGAAACCTTCAAGCGCTGCGAAGGGTTCACCCCCGTTTTCACGGACACTT
>NZ_PKQQ01000008.1 GCF_002893095.1 Stenotrophomonas sp. VV52
GCGCTTCCTGCCGGGCAGCGTGCAGCATGCGTTGAACATGGAACCGCAGATCGCGGCGTGGGCCGAGCGCTTCGCGCGCAAGAATAGCGCGCTGTTCCTCGGCCGTGGCCTGCATTACCCGATCGCACTGGAAGGCGCGCTCAAGCTCAAGGAAATCACCTACATCCATGCCGAAGCCTACCCGGCCGGCGAACTGAAGCACGGCCCGCTGGCGCTGGTGGACGAAGACATGCCGGTGGTGGTGATCGCGCCCAACGACAGCCTGCTGGAGAAGGTGAAGTCCAATATGGAGGAAGTGCGAGCACGCGGGGGCGAGCTGTTCGTGTTCGCCGACCAGGACAGCCACTTCGTAGAGTCGGAGGGCGTGCATGTCATACGCACACCCCGCCACGTGGGTGCGCTGAGTGCGGTCGTTCACACCATCCCGGTGCAGCTGCTGGCGTATCACACCGCGCTGGCGCGTGGGACGGATGTCGACAAGCCTCGTAACCTTGCCAAAAGCGTTACGGTGGAATGAAAGGAGGGCCGGTCAATGACCGGCCCTTCTTCTTTCAGCTCCGCCCGTACGTATCCTCAAACCGCACGATGTCATCCTCGCCCAGGTAACTGCCGGACTGCACCTCGATGAGCTCCAGCGGAAGCTTGCCCGGGTTGCGCAGCCGGTGGGTCACGCCCAGCGGAATGTAGGTGCTCTGGTTTTCACCCAGCAGGATTACCTCATCACCGCGCGTAACTTCGGCGGTTCCGCTCACCACCACCCAGTGCTCGGCGCGGTGATGGTGCATCTGCAGGCTGAGCGTACCGCCGGGTTTCACCGTGATCCGCTTGACCTGGAAGCGCTCGCCATTGTCGATGGAGTCATAGGCGCCCCACGGGCGATACACCTTGCGGTGCCAGGTGGCTTCGGGGCGCGAATCGGCCTTGAGCTGGGCCACCACCTGCTTTATCTCCTGCATGCGGTCGCTGCGGCCGACCATCACCGCGTCATCGGTCTCGACCACGATCACATCGTCCAGCCCGACCAGCGCGATCAGGCGCTCGCCGTAGGCATAGGTATTGCGGCAGTCGATGGCGATCACGTCGCCGTGGTGTGCATTGCCATCCGCATCCTGTGCCGACACGTCGCGCAGCGCGGTCCAGGAGCCCACATCGTTCCAGCCGGCATCCAGCGGCACCACCACGGCGTCGTTGGTCTTCTCCATCACCGCGTAGTCGATGGAGTCGGCCGGCACCGCCGCAAATGCGTCCTTGTCCAGGCGGGTGAAGTCGGTATCGCGGCGCGCCAGCTGCCAGGCATTGCGACTGGCAGCCAGCATCTCCGGATGCAGGCGCTCCAGCTCGGCCAGGTAGCGTGAGGCCTTGAAGAGGAACATGCCGCTGTTCCAGAAGTACTCGCCAGACTGGACGTACTGAAGGGCGGTATCCGCATCCGGCTTCTCGACGAAGCGGTCCACCGCACGGACGGCACCGCCCGACGAGGCCTTGATGTAGCCATAGCCGGTTTCCGGCCCGGTCGGCACGATACCGAAAGTGACCAGCTTGCCCTCGCGCGCGGCCGGCAGTGCACTGAGAACCGCAGCCCGGAAGGCTTCCTCATCGGCGATCACATGGTCCGACGGCAAAACCAGCAACACAGGGTCGCCTTCCTCCAGCGTGGCTTCCAGCGCGGCC
Organism: Stenotrophomonas sp. VV52; assembly: GCF_002893095.1. Lineage (GTDB taxonomy): Bacteria > Pseudomonadota > Gammaproteobacteria > Xanthomonadales > Xanthomonadaceae > Stenotrophomonas > Stenotrophomonas aracearum. The sequence goes on from NZ_PKQQ01000008.1 coordinate 1,672, forward strand.
ACCGCAATGGCCGGTGCGGTATTGCGCCCGACCGGCTCCAGCAGGATGGCCTGTGGCTGCACATCCAGCTGCTGCAGCTGCTCGGCGGCCACGAAGCGATGCTCCTCGTTGGCCACCACCAGCGGCGGTCGGCCCGCAATGGGTGCCACGCGTTCCCAGGTGGCCTGCAGCATGGTCTGCTCGCCGGCCAGTGCGAGGAACTGCTTCGGATAGGCCTCGCGCGACAGCGGCCAAAGGCGCGTGCCGGAGCCGCCAGACAGGATCACCGGAAGAATGTCGTTCATCGGACTACGCCTCAGGATGCCTTGAGCAACTGGGAGATTTCGTCGGTGCGCTGCTGCAGCAGGGCGGCATCACCTCGCGCTTCCACGTTCAGGCGAAGCAGCGGCTCGGTATTGGAGCTGCGCAGGTTGAAGCGCCACTCACCAAAGTCGGCGCTGATGCCATCGGTGTGGTCCAGCGTGGGCCCGTGCGAAGCGAAATGCTCCATCACCCGTGCCACCGCCAGCTTGGCGTCGCTGACCTTGAAGTTGATTTCGCCGCTGCACGGGAACTTCTGCATACGCTCTTCGACCAGCTCGGCCAGCGAAAGGCCGGATTCGGAGACCAGCGCCGCGATCAGCAGCCACGGAATCATGCCCGAGTCGGCGTAGGCGAACTCGCGGAAGTAATGGTGCGCGCTCATTTCACCGCCATACACGGCATCTTCGTCGCGCATCTTTTCCTTGATGAAGGCATGCCCGCTCTTGCACAGCACCGCCTGGCCACCGGCCTCTTCGACCATTTCCACGGTGTTCCAGAGCAGGCGCGGGTCGTGCACGATCTTGCCGCCCGGCTGCCGCGCCAGGATCGCCTTGGCCAGCAGGCCGACCAGGTAGTAGCCCTCGATGAAGCGGCCGGTATGGTCGAAGAAGAAGCAGCGGTCGAAGTCGCCGTCCCACGCGATCCCGAAGTCCGCACCGTTCTCAAGCACCGCCTTCGCGGTGAGCTCGCGGTTCTCGACCAGCAGCGGGTTCGGAATGCCGTTCGGGAAGCTGCCATCCGGCTCGTGCGCGATGCGGACGAACTCGAACGGGAGGTGGGGCGCCAGCAGGTCCACGATGGCACCCGCGCCGCCGTTGCCGGCGTTGACCACCAGCTTGAGCGGCTTGAGCGCGGTGCGCTCTACGTAGCTCAGCAGGTGCTCGATGTATGCGGACTTGTCGGGGTGCGACTGAATGCCGGCCTTGGGTTCAGCTGCAGGCGCGGTATCAGCCTCGACAGCGTCGGAGATGGCGAACAGACCAGTGTCCGAGCTGATTGGGCGGGCCTGCTCCTTGACCAGCTTCATGCCGTTGTAGTCCATCGGGTTGTGGCTGGCGGTGACCATCACCCCGCCGGCGGCCTTCAGGTGGTCCACCTGGAAGTAGACCTCCTCGGTGCCGCACAGCCCGATGTCCAGTACCTCGCGCCCGGCGCCGCGCAGGCCCGCGGCCAACGCGTCCTGCAGGCCAGGGCTGGTCAGGCGTACGTCGTGGCCGACGACGACGGTGCCCGGCGCCAGTTGGGCCGCCAAGGCCACGCCGATCCGGCGCGCCATGTCTTCGTTCAGCTCGTCCGGCACGCGGCCGCGGATGTCGTATGCCTTGAATGCGGGGAGGGTCATCGGGTGTCCTTTCAAAGTCAGTAGGCGAGTTTAGCTGGTGCCGTGTATGGGAAGCGTTTTCAGCCCGAACTCTCCGTTTAGCCGGGGCTACCCCTGCCAATGGCTACAATGGCGGCTTACATCAACGAGGTGAGGGCGTAGATGAGCAAGTCCCCAGACAACGGCCGGCGCGGCAAGCGCTACGCCAGTGCCGCCGAGGCGCTGCAGGGCGCGGTGGCCGACGGCCAGACCCTGGCGGTCGGCGGTTTCGGCCTGTGCGGCATTCCCGAAGCGCTGATCGCCGCGCTTCGCGACACCGGGGTGAAGGGCCTGACGGTGATTTCCAACAACGCCGGCGTGGACGGATTCGGCCTGGGCCAGTTGCTGGAAACGCGCCAGATCAGCAAGATGATTTCGTCCTACGTGGGCGAGAACAAGGAGTTCGAGCGCCAGTACCTGGCCGGTGAACTGCAGTTGGAGTTCAACCCGCAGGGCACCCTGGCCGAGCGCCTGCGCGCCGGCGGTGCGGGCATCCCGGCGTTCTTTACCGCCACCGGCTACGGCACGGTGGTGGCCGAGGGCAAGGAAACCCGCGAGTTCGACGGCAAGCACTATGTGATGGAAACCGCGCTGCGCGCCGACGTGGCGCTGGTCAAGGCGTGGAAGGCCGACGAGGCCGGCAACCTGGTGTTCCGCAAGACCGCCCGCAACTTCAACCCGGCCTGCGCCATGGCCGGCAAGCTGTGCGTGGTGGAAGTGGAAGAGGTGGTGCCGATGGGCAGCATCGACCCGGACCAGGTGCACCTGCCGGGCATCTACGTGCACCGCATCGTGCACAACCCGACTCCCGAAAAACGCATCGAACAGCGCACCGTGCGTGCGGAGGGCAACTGAGATGGCATGGACCCGCGATGAAATGGCGCAGCGCGCCGCCCGCGAACTCACCGACGGCGCCTATGTGAACCTGGGTATCGGCCTGCCGACCCTGGTGGCCAACCACATTCCCGAAGGCGTGGACGTGTGGCTGCAGTCGGAAAATGGCCTGCTCGGGATCGGCCCGTTCCCGACCGAAGCGGAAGTGGACGCCGACCTTATCAACGCCGGCAAGCAGACCGTGACCGCGCGTGCCGGTGCCAGCTACTTCGGCAGCCACGACAGCTTCGCGATGATCCGCGGTGGCCACGTCAACCTGGCGATCCTCGGTGCCATGCAGGTCACCGACAAGGGCGACCTGGCGAACTGGATGGTGCCCGGCAAAATGGTCAAGGGCATGGGCGGCGCCATGGACCTGGTGGCCGGCGTGCAGCGCGTAGTGGTGCTGATGGAGCACACCGCAAAAAACGGCGAGCACAAGATCCTGCCCGAATGCACGCTTCCGCTGACCGGCGTGGGCGTGGTCGACCGCATCATCACCGACCTGGCCGTGTTCGACGTTACCGATGCTGGCCTGAAGTTGGTCGAGGCCGCACCCGGCGTAAGCGATGAAGAACTGAAGGAAAAGACCGGGGTCAGCTTCAGCTGACCCGGGGTAACGGCGGTCCGCATACCTTGCCGGTGTGCGGATCAGCCGCGCTTTGCATAGGCGTAGGTTGAGCCGGTCTCTGCAACGCCCAGCGTTGCCAGTGTGTAGCCGGCGTCTTCGCAGACGGCGCCCAGCGCACGTTCCAGTACGTGCGCCAAGGTGCCATCGATCTGGCCCGCTTCAGGCTCGAACGCGCTGGGCGGCAGATGCGCGTCCAGCAACGGGCGCAGGGCCGCCAAACGCACCCAGAACATGCTGCCAGCACTGAACCGCGCGTCCAACAGGTCGGCGTGCAGCCCCAGTCGAACCTGCAGGCGCTGCAGCGCTTCTGCATTGGCGCCGACGTAGTCGCGCACCGCCAGCAGGTGTCCGGCCGGAGCGAGCAGGCCCAAGGTGGCATCCTGCGCGAACCGCTCCACAGCCTGTGCGCCGCGTCCGTCGTCCAGCAGGTGCTGCAGCAACTCCTGGCGCCATTGCGCGCCCTGCTGCATATGGGTGGAGCGCTTGGTATGCAGTTTCAGCACCACGTCTTCGCCCTGATCAAGCAGCAGGTTGGCAACATGAAGGAAGGGAAGGATGTCGCGACCGTGGTTGGCGAAGGTCAGGATCTCGCCAGCAAGGTCGGAGGCGTGCAGCAGGGCCTCAACGCGCTCGCGGTGTTCGGCGGCAGTGGTGATGACGAGTCGGTGTTCCAGCGCACTCTGCCGCAGGTGGGAGAGCAGCTCGGCCAGTTCTTCCAGATACCAGGCATGGATCACCACGCACGGGCGTGCCGGCTTGGCAGTGGTCGGCACCCGCAATGCCTGACGCGTTGCCTCGAGGTAGCCGTGGCCCAGCCGCAGGTCGGGCTCGAGCACAGCGCCTTCGGCCCACTCGTTCCACGCGTTGATGAAGACGAGCTTCTGCGCAGGCGCCACCGGTGCCAGGCGCTCGTGGATGGTCTTGGACAGCCAGTCCCGATACCCACGCGGTGAAGCATGCAGGTACACGCGGCCGCGCCCGGAGCGGCGTGCCTCGTTGTCCCAGCCGGGGTTCACACCGGGGTAGAGCGGGTAGTCCGGCAATGCACGCGCGCCGATCTCGCCGGCCAGCTCGCGCCAATCGCGCACGTCGCCCTGGAACTCCGGATTGATCAGGTACTGCTCGGCCGTTAGTGAACGCGGGTTGCTCATGTTGGGTGGGAACTCCACCGCCGCATCGAAATCGATTTCGCGCGGATCCGGGCGCTCGAAACCCTGCACGTAAGCCAGATGGATCTCGCCAATGTCGTTATCGCGGCACCACTGGCGCCAGCGCTGCGCGGTGCCGCGCGCGTCGGGAAGCAGATGGGGACGGTACACCAGCAGCATCGGCTTGCCGTCCACTTTCAGGGCACGGCGGTCACGCAGGTAATCCGCTACGTGGGCGATGAAGGCCAGATCGTCTTCGGCGCTGTGCTGCTGGCCGATCAGGATGTCTTCGCTGCGCCCGTCCCAGCGACGCGCCCAGTTCTCGTTGGCCCAGCACAGGCAGAACGGCATCTCGATACTGTCATCGGCCAGCCACTGGCGTAGCGGAGATTCCAGCAACGTCGTGCCGCTGAACCAGTAGTAATAGAAACAGAAGGCGCCGATGCCGTATTCCCGCGCCAGGGTGGCCTGCTCGCGCATGATCTGCGGGTTACGCAGGTCATAGAAGCCCAGGTCGGCCGGCAGCCGGGGCTGCACATGGCCTTCGAACTGGGGCAGGGCGCGAGTGACGTTCCGCCATTCGGTGAAGCCCTTGCCCCACCAGGCATCGTTCTGCTCGATGGGGTGGAACTGCGGCAGGTAGAACGCCACCAGGGTGGCTGGCAGCGTGTCTGGCAGGGCTCCGGCGCGATACGGTGAATGGCCGATGGCGGGCTCGTCGGCGCGCACCAGCGGGCGACGCGCGCTGTCGCCTGTGGAGCCTACTCGCCCGCGAGGCGGTGGTGGCACCCAGTCGCCGTGGCGGTCCAGGAAGCGCGCCCGTAGCCGATCGCGCTGCCCGTCGGGCAGGGGGAGTGCCCGGAAGCCTGTTCGCAGCACCAGGTAGACCGCCGAACGCAGGCGTGCCCTGAGGGTGGTCATGAACGGCAGACCCCGGTCAGAACAGGCGCAGCAGCAGGCATGGAGGTTCCGGCGTGTCGTTAATAGCCCCATTCTCGGGGTTTGAACGAACGGCGGCAACCGGGGGTAGTCGTGTCAGACGCGAGGGCGCATCGGGGCCTCCGAAGGCATCATCGGCTTATCTGGTAGTAGCGCTGCCGCTCAGTGCGGCGATTCGGTGGGAGGACCTAGCGAGGAGGCCGTGCGGAAACCGAGCCGCGTCCCGTGTAGGCGTCTTCGGTGTTCAGCTGGGCGAGCGGCGCGTGTGCGTCCCATCGACCGCTGGCAATACTGTGCAGTGGAATCTGCACGCCCGAGGGATCGAGCTTTAACCAAGCGATGTCTTCGCCAAGCGCAGCGCAGGCATCGTCGACGAAGTCCAAAGCACCTGCATGGATGCTCGCCAGGACCTCGGTGCCATCGGCAGACAGCTCGACGGGACCGAATCGTGGCTGCGGGTGGAGGCTGTCTTCGCAGGAAAACCCATTGAACTGCCCCTGTGGGGCCGCCAGAAGCGCCTCCAGCAACAGGTCATTGTCCAGGATGCTTGAGTCGGGCTCGCCCTCGGTGTCCCGCCCATCGGCGTATCGCGCATGGGCCCAGCCGCTGTCGCACACTGCTCGCGCACCGCTTCTCAGAGCCATGTAGTACCCGCCCTGATTTGCCTCCAGTACCCGGGCGAGGTTCCGCTGGATGCTGCCTGCGTAGCCGATGTCCACAAGCATTGCGGTGGCATCGCCCACGCTGGCGCGGTGATACATCCTATAAGCCTTGCGCTGCTGGCTTGCAAGCTTCATCAGTTCCGGCAGCGCAGGCAATAGCCAATGCGCCGCTTCGTCGGACATCTCCGGCAGAAACACATCCTGCTCCATGTGCTCTGGTGCATGGGCCCGCACGACACTCTCCGCCTCATCGCCCAATCGGGCCTGTAGCAGTGCGCTGAACGTTCCATTGAACGTCCCCTGGACTACCCGCGCGAGATCCTGTTCGTCGAACAGTGAAGGGAGCAACGTGGCGCGACGTGAGGCAAGGAAGTAGCGGCCCGACAGGGCCTTTGCAGGTGCGTGGTACGCCTGCAGGCGAACAAAGGCGTCCTGCAGCAGGTATCCTTCACGGCTCAGGAAGAGCAGGGTCTCGACCCCCCTGTCACACGCTACATCGATGGCAGCGAGCAGGAAGTCCAGCACCAGTGGGCCCAGTACCGCGTAGCCCAGTGTCGCGGCATCGAGTGTGGGTGCGCCTGTCAGCCGCCGAGGCGTTGTATCGGCGATCGCTGTAAACCGGTTGGCAAGCAGTCCGCGCCAGAGCTGCTCCGGCCATGGCGCATGCGCGCCCTGCGGATGCCGCAGCACCCGCAGCCCGGGCACTATGTCGAACAAGGCCGAAGGCCGCAGTATGTGCATCGGCGTGAGCAACCCTGCCTGCTGCGGCAACTGGACATCGGAATGCTCGTTGTCTCCAACGTGCAGCCAGCGCCCGTCCGAACATCCAACTTCGCGCGCGATCTGCTTCCATGTGCCGAGTCTGTCCTTGCGCAGGCCTGTCTCACACGAAATCCGCCAGTGTCCGATGTCGCGCACCACGGCTGAAGGAAGCACTACCTGCATGTCGCTGCGCGAAAGGTACATGTCTGAAAATGCGGATAGCGGCTGAATGCCAAGGCGCCGCAGTGCCGTCAGAACGCCTGTGCGGGGCTGCAGCAGGGCCTGCTCATGCGCGCGCTCCAGCTCTGCGAGCGAAGCGGCGTCCAGATCAGGGTGTGCAATCCGTTGTGCCAGCAGATCATGAATCTCCGCGAGTGTCGGATCGCGAGCCAGTCGTACCCGCAGCGCCGCTTCGGCATCGTCGCGATGTTCGGCGAATTGCTCAATACCGAAGCGTCGGTGCAGTCGCCATGCGAGGTGATCGCGCGCTGAGTTCGGCGTCAGGAAAGCGCGGGTGACCAGGGTGTCGAACACGTCCACGGTTACCCGCTCCGCCTCCAGCGACGCCATCTGCAACCGTTCGAACACATTGAACTCCAGGGCTGAAGCTGCGTTGCGCTCCCCCTCTACAGGGAGCGCCATGCGGCCATCTACTGGAAGGATGCCCAAGCGGTAACCCTGGTGACGCGTAACGATCCCCAGCAGACGTTCGACTGCATGGTGCAACGTGCCGTCAATCTGGCCAAGCTCGGGTGGAAATTCCTCCAGCCGCAATCGCAGGTGATAAAGCGGCCGTAGCGCAGGCACGCGTGCCCAGAACATGGAGCCCGCAGGAAAGTCGATGTAGCGCTGCCGATCAATCGCGATGCCCATGCGATTGGCGAGCGCCTGGCAGACATCGGCATTGCTGAGAAGGGTGTGACCCCACAATGGAACGCCCGCGTAACTCTCCGGGTAGACCATGCCCAGCTCCAGGTCGGCCTGGAACATGCCGAGGATCCACGCCAGGCGCTCAGGTGAACCGAACAGGCTTTGGATCAGATAGCGTCGCCATTCATCCTGCTCGCGGCCGGTATAGAACGATTTCTTGGTATGGATGTGCCCAACCATGTCCAGGGCGAGGATCTCGTCATGGAACGTAACCAACAGCGGGGCGATATCGCGTCCGCGGTTCTCGACGCGTTTCACAACCAGCCCGGAGAGGTTCGGCAGGGCGGCAAATCTCCGCCGCGCCTGTTCCTCGGCCTCCGCATCCACCACCGACACAAGGAGGGCATACGGCACCGGCAGCAGGGACAATGCTGCCGCGAATTCCTCAATCAGGTCGGGGTAGTAGACATGCGCCATCACGCCAACGCGAAGGCTGAAATCCCGTAGGGGGATGGGATCCGGCCGCGTCGGCGCGTCGAATGGCTCGGCTGCAGGAGTGTAAACCTTGCTGGCAGAGCGCAGGCGGCCAATGAGGCCGACCAGGCCCATGGCTCGAATGACCTTCAATCCACGCCGGATAACTGACCAGACGCCGACAGCGCCTCCGCCATGCCGGGCAATCGAACGATGGGCCGCGCCCACGTAACGGCGAAGGCTCAACGCCATGCCCTCCAACACCAGACCAAGAGAAGCGCGAGACGGTACCAACAGCGGCACGTTTCCGGTCGCGCCCTTTCATGCCTGGAGCGAACAATGGATTCGAGGCGGTCGGCCGCGACGGGGCGGAGCGCCTTGTGGGGAAAGGGTGCCGCCATCAGCGGCTGTGCTGGAGGAGCAGAAATCTCCAAATGAAACCGCGCCGGCTGCGGCGGAGATGCAGGTGACGGTAATGGCACCAACTTCGTACTTCCGCGCGCGAAGGGTGCGGAAGTACGCCACGCAGACGGCGTCGCCCCAGGTAGAGCGACGCCTTGCGTCGCTGGAACGCCTCAACGCCCGGAGTGCACCCGCCCAATCCGCCGCCTGATCGGCCGAAGCTGCACCGACACCGCCGGTTCCGCCGCACGCAGCAGGATGGCGCCGTCAAACATCTCCACGGTCAATCGCGTCCCTGGCGAGATGCCCGCCTCAGCCATCCACATGCCGCGCAGTTTGATGCAGGGGACGATCGGCTCACCGGGCTGGGGCCTGTGGTGTTGATAAATGAGCGATCCGACGATCACGCGCTTGGGTTTGTGCCAGCCAAGGCTGGGGCGGGTGGGGTGACTCGTGGGCGCATCGTTGTCACTGGAATACATGGTGGCTCTCCAAGGTGTTTCCCCCGCCGGGGTGGCGAGGGGAGTCGGGAGGTTGAAAGCCGTGCTGCAACAGACGGTGCGACGTATTCCCCTGAAGGGTTTTATATTCCGTCGCCCTCCCGACGTAGGAGGACCAGTGTGTTACAGCAGAGCTTTCAAACTCTCGGGTTCACCATGCGAACGACGTGACGATACCTCCAGTAGATTGTTTCTGTTGATTCACGCGCTTCAGTTGACGCTATCAATGGATGTGACGTTCTGGGCCCGGATAGCCCTGAAAGCGTTGCGGGGCGTGGGCGTAACGAAGTGGAATGGAGTTGGCAGTTGGGGTTTTTGCCGGGATTTCGGGTGGACCGCAGGGAGATCCGAGCTGGCAGTTTTGGCACCAAAATCTCTTCATCGCGCGATGTGGGCGATGTTTCGATCAGGGGTCATGCGTTACCGGACGTTGGAGGATTACGTGCGGTCGTCTGGGGACCGACCCTACCCGGCCCCCGCCCCCAAGGATGGCGAAGAGGCGCCATCGGGCCAATGCTAGAATTTCCGGCTTGGCTGAACCTGGAACGCTGCCGTGATCAAACCCGGGAAGGGAACCTCCTCCGTACTGCAACGCTGGCTGGTCGGCCTGTTGATAGGCGCGCTTCTGCTGGTGGGGCTGCGCGGCATCGCCAAGGACATCCGTTTCGACAGCTCGCTGTTGCGCCAGGCCTTTGATGCCGGTGCAGGGTGGAAGGAGTCGGTGCCGCCCGAGGTGGTCGAAGCCCGCGAGTTGCTCGCCCGCCACGGCGACCCCAGCGTGCCGGTTGCGCTGGCATCTGGCCTCTGGGAAGACCCGCTGGTGCGCGAGCGCCTGTGGGACGGGCTGTACCCCCGCCGCGTGCATTGGGCCGATAAGGGCCTGATGCTCTGGCGCACCCCCGGCCCGCAGCAGCCGAACTGCACTGAAATCTCAAGGAGTGAGCGCATTGTTCTCGTTGACTGCCACTGACGGGGGCGCGCGCGCCGCGCTGGGCATGCTGGCTGGCGTGCTGCTCTGTTATGCCTTTGCTGCCTTCGGCTGGCTAGGGCTGCCGACCCAGATCGCCTTCATCGCCGTGCTGGCCTGTGCGGTGTGGTCGCTGCTGGCCCTTCGCGACGGGCGGGCGGCCTGGATGGTGGGTATTGTCGCCGTACTGCTGGTCCTCGCGCTGGGCAGCCCCACCGACGAATGGGACCCGCGCTCGATCTGGATGCTGCACGCCAAGCGCATCTACCTGGAAAATTCGCTGTACGCCCAGCTGGATAATTACGCGATCTTCAGCCACAACGACTACCCCTCGCTGATGCCGCTGTGGTCGGCCACGGCGGCCAAGGTTGTTGGGCACTGGAACGAGATCTTCCCCAAGGCCGCCGCCACGCTCCTGCTGCTGCCGCCGCTACTGCTGATCGCGCGCAGCCTGCGCACCTGGTGGGCGGCGGGCCTGTTCGCGATGGCGGTGCTGGAAGTAGGCGGGCGCTATCTGGTTGACGGCTACATGGATGCCTTCCTGGCGGTCTATGCGGTGGCAGCGCTGGCTGTGGCGATCCAACCGCGCCGCGACGTCGCCGAGGGCACGTGGTTCAACCTCGCCGCCTATGCGGCGCTGTCGGCGGTGCTGACCCTGATCAAGAACGAAGGCGCGGTGCTGGCGATCCTGGTGGGGCTGGTCGCCGTCGCCACCGTGCTGCTGCGCGACCGACGCATCCCTTGGGCCCTGCTGGCCGCCTTCGCCCTGTCGATGGTCCCGCTGGTGGCTTGGAAGCTGGCTGTGGCCGGTACGGATCTGGGCAACGACCTGGCCCAGAGCGATCTGAAGGGGCAGCTGCTGGCGCGCCTGCCCGACCTTACCCAGAGCGTGCTGATCCTGAAGGCCCTGCTGCGCAGTGCCGCGTGGGTCCCGCTGGTGCTGCTGCTGGTACTGTGGGCGCGCATGTGGCGCGCGTCGGCCGCCCGGGCCGCGCTGGCGGTCGCTCTGGCCTACTTCGGCGTCCTGTTTGCGGTGTACCTGAGCACCCCGCACGACCTGGTCTGGCACCTGGCCACCAGTGCCAAGCGCGTGGCGCTGCCGGTACAGTTGCTGTTGATGTACGGCGTCCTGGTGCTGCTGGACCAGTGGAAACAGGCGGCCCCGCGCCAGCGTGCAGGAGAACGGAATGCTTGAGCCCAACGAATCGTTCGTGGTGGTCACCCCGGTCTACGAAGACCACGTGGCCTCGACCCGCTTGTTCACCGAGCTGGCGCGCCTGTATGGCGACCGCGTGTTCGTGGTGGCGGTGGACGACGGCTCGATCCGTGAGCCGGTGCAGCCGTTCCAGCTGTCCAGCTCCGGGGTGAGCGGGGTGGTGCTGAAGCTGCGCCGCAATGTCGGCCACCAGAAGGCCATCGCGGTCGGGCTGGGCTATGTAGAGGAAAACCTGCCGGACGCGCAGCGGGTGATCGTAATGGACTCGGACGGCGAGGACCTGCCCGAGACCATCGCCACGCTGCTGGAAGCCACCCGCGACGAGAATGTCGACGTGGCCGTGGCGCGGCGCAAGAGCCGGGTGGAAACGCTGCGCTTCCGCGCGTTCTACGTGGTCTACAAGTTCATTTTCCAGCTGCTCACCGGGCGCACCATCAGCTTCGGCAATTTCATGGCGATCAAGGTCAGTGCGCTGCACCGCCTCAACGCGATGCACGAGGTCTGGACCCATGTGGCCGCCGGCCTGATCGCCAGCAAGCTGCGCCTGGCGGTGTGCCCGATCAACCGTGGCCCGCGCTACGCCGGGCAGAGCAAGATGAACTTCGTGGGGCTCACGCTGCATGGGTTCCGCGCGCTGATGGTGTTCGCCGAAGACGTGCTGGTGCGGGTGGGCCTGATGTGCGTGCTGGTGTCCTCGGCCTCCATCGTACTGGCCGTGGTGGCCACCCTGCTCAAGCTGGCCGGTTATGCCACGCCGGGCTGGTTCTCGATGGCGCTGGGCGTGTTGTTCCTGGTGTTCCTGCAGACCGGCACGCTGACCCTGATGACGCTGATGCTGAGCGGGATCGTGCGCGGCACCATCCAGAAGCCGGGTGCCTACCGCGAGTACCTGGCGGGCGTTACCGAAGTCACCGCCGATGTCGCGCCGCGCTGATTTCCGCCAGCTGCTGCGGTACGTCATCAACGGGCTGGTAGCCACCGGCGTGCACTTCGCGGTGCTGACCCTGCTGGTGGAGGTGGTGCACGTGCCCTCCAAGGGCGTGGCCAATCTCGTGGCGGCAGCGGTCGCCATCGTGGCGTCGTTCCTGGGCAACCGCTACTTCGTGTTTGCCGCCACCCAGGCCCGCGCCAGTGGCCAGCTGTGGCGGTTCGTGCTGCTGTATGCCGCCATCGCGCTGATCAATGGCGGCCTGATGGCGCTCTGGTCGGACCTGTTCAAGTTCGATTACCGGATCGGCTTCGTGCTGATCAGCATCATCCAGTTCATCCTGTCGTTCCTCGGCAATCGCCTGCTGGTGTTCAAACCATGAAAACCCTGCGCAACGCACTGCTGCTCACCGCCGTCTACGTGCTGCTGCTGCTGGGCATCCACTTCCTGCATGTGCGCTTTTTCAGCGTCGACGTGGTGTTCTACGCGGCCATCGGCGATGCGTTGCTCGCGGCGGTGCTCACCGGCCTGTTGCTGCTGGTACCCGCGCTGCGCCGCTTCACCCTGACCGAGAAGGTTTTGCTGGTTGCGGTATGGCTGCTGGGCGGATACGCCTTCGCCATTTCGGTGCCCACCGTGATCGACCGCTCGCTGTCGTTCTACATCCTGGAAAAGCTGGACCAGCGCGGTGGCGGCATCCGCCAGGACGCCTTCCAGGACGTGTTCACCAAGGAATACATGGTGGAGCACCGGCTGGTGGACGTGCGCCTGACCGAACAGGAAAGCTCCGGCACCATCCAGATCAAAAACGGCTGCGTGCTACTCACCGAAAAGGGCCACCGCATGGCCGCGATGAGCCGCTTCTACCGCCAGCACTTCCTGCCCAAACAGCGCCTGCTGCTGGGCAAATACTCAGACGACCTGACCGACCCGTTCCGCCACAGCCGCCAGGACGTCACCTACCAGTGCAAGTGACGCGCAGGCTATTTGAACGCGATGAGGTGCGGTAGGGTCGGTTCCCAAACGACCGCACGTACCGATGCATCGCCCGGGAACGCATGACGCCCGAACGTAGCGATCTCTCAGGCGCTCAACAACCCATCAAAATACGCAATCGTCCGCCGAAGCCCATCCTCCAGCTTCACCTGCGGCTCCCACCCACCCAGCTTGCTCTTCGCCAACGTGATATCCGGCTGGCGTTGCATCGGGTCATCCTGCGGCAACGGCTTGAACACCAGCTTCGACCCCGAATTGGTCAACGCAATCACCGCCTCGGCAAGCTCGCGAATGGTCATCTCGGCCGGATTCCCCAGGTTGACCGGCCCGGTGAAATCCTTGTCCGTGGCCATCAACCGGATGAACCCCTCGATCAAGTCATCCACGTAGCAGAACGAGCGCGTCTGCTGCCCCTCGCCGTAGATGGTGATGTTCTCCCCGCGCAACGCCTGCACGATGAAGTTCGACACCACGCGCCCATCATTCGGGTGCATGCGCGGACCATAGGTGTTGAAGATGCGCGCCACCTTGATGTCCAGCCCATGCTGGCGGTGGTAGTCGAAGAACAGTGTTTCGGCGCAGCGCTTGCCTTCGTCATAGCAGGAGCGCGGGCCGATCGGGTTCACGTTGCCCCAGTATTCCTCGCGCTGCGGGTGCACGCTCGGGTCGCCGTAGACCTCGCTGGTGGAGGCCTGGAAAATCCGGCAGTCCAGCCGCTTGGCCAGCCCCAGCAGGTTGATCGCACCGTGCACCGAGGTCTTGGTGGTCTGCACGGGGTCATGGCTGTAGTGAACCGGCGAGGCGGGGCAGGCCAGGTTCCAGATCTCGTCCACTTCGATGTACAGCGGGAAGGTGACGTCGTGGCGCAGGAACTCAAAGTGCGGGTTGCCCAGCAGGTGCGCGATGTTGCGCTTGGTGCCGGTGAACAGGTTGTCCGCGCACACCACTTCGTGGCCCTGCCCGAGCAGGCGCTCGATCAGGTGCGAGCCGAGGAAACCCGCACCGCCGGTGACCAGGATGCGCTTGGTGCTGTCATGACTTCTCATTCGGGGTCTCTGGCTGTGGGCGGCTTGGGAAGGCCGAAGGGGGCCATTGTAGGCGGGTGGGGTGTGCGGGGCGTAGGGGTGGTCGCGCGGGGTGGGGTTGTTTCGATTGAGGTCCATGCGTTACCGGGCGTTGCGGGTCTCCGTGCGGTCGTTTGGGAACCGACCCTACCAGTGGGATTTCCGGCTGAGCTGAGTGAGTCCCCGCCGTGCTAGCGTTTGACCATGGATCTCCATCTTCCCGACGCCCAGGTGCACTGGCACCGCCATTGGCTGGCTACGCCTGCGGCCGATGCGCTGCAACGGCAGCTGCGCGGGGAGGTGCCGTGGGAGGTGCACAAGATCAGAATGTTCGGCCGGCAGGTGGATTCGCCGCGGCTGAGTTGCTGGATGGGGGATCCGGCGGCGCGCTACCGGTATTCGGGTACGGACTTCGTGCCGCATGCGTGGCATCCGGCGCTGGTGCCGTTGCGAGACGCGTTGGGCGAGTTCTGCGGGCAGGCATTCAACAGCGTGCTGCTGAACTGTTACCGGGATAACGATGACGGGATGGGGTGGCATAGCGACAATGAGCCGGAGCTTGGGCCTACGCCGGTGATTGCGTCATTGAGCCTGGGTGCTGCGCGCCGGTTCCTGCTGCGGCGGCGGGATGATCACACGCGCAAAGCCGAGGTGACGTTGGGTCATGGCGATCTGTTGATCATGGGAGGGCGGACGCAGTCGTTCTATCAGCATGCGTTGCCGAAGAGCGCGCGGCCTTTGGCCGAGCGCATCAACCTCACATTCCGGTGGATCAACGGGTAGAGCCACGCCGCGCCGCTTGACCAGTGTGCGCCATTGAGATGAACGCGTCGCCACGCGCCCGGAAAGGGACGCATCACCCGTAGCATGCATTTGTAGCGTGGCTGCGCGGTGTACGGGACGTTCCAGCCACGCAGGGCGTGGCTCTACCGATGATCGGCCACACACCCTCGATGTGCGTGACGCAATCAGCGCAGGCGTGAGGGAATCACCGTCGCCGTCTTGCTGTCATTCTGCCCCGTCACCAGCGTCCAACCCACCAGCTCACGGGTCACTTCCTCCAACCCCTTCTCCAGCGCATGCGCCACGTCACCGGTCGCCGTGCTCCCCACCGGCTGTTCCTGCCGGAACGTCCGATCGGCAACAACCCGCTGGTCAATCACATGGATCAGCTTGGCGTTGATCTCAATCAGCGCGGTCGGCGTCGCCTGGCCCCGGTAGTCCGACTCGAACCGTCGTACATCCAGCGCCAGCTTGTAGTCGGCGCGGATACCAGTAGTGGCGCGCGCCACCCCGGTAATGCGGCCGGAATCCTCGAAGGCGCGCACCAGTGCGTCGTCCACCATGTCGGTGGCCGGCTGCGCCCAGCTCACGCCCTTGTAGACCTCGAGCTCACCGGGGTTCGGGCGCACGTTGATGCGCGGGCTGTCGACCACGCGCGCGGCGGTCGGCTTGACCAGCACCAGCGCCCAGTCGACCTTCGGCCACGACGGGTCCGGCTGCACGCGCACCACCGGCGAGTAGATGGTGACCTGGCTGCGCTCGCCGCCGCCCAGCAAGGAGGAGCAGGCGCCCAGCGCGATCATCAGTGCCGCCGGCAGCAGCAGGCGGGGCAGGGAGGCGGGAAGAAGCGGCATGCGGCTCATTTGGGTTCGAACTCCTTCGGCGCGTCACGGCCGAGCAGGTAGCGGGCCGGGTTGTTGTCCAGTTTGTCGCTGACCCGGCGCAGGTCGCGGATCAGTCCGCGCAGTTCGGTCAGGGTCGGGCCGAGCTGGGCCAGGCCGTCGTTGGCGAAGCTGTTGATCGCCGCCCGGTTCTCGCCAAGGATGGAATCGGCACTGCCGGCGGCCGAGTCGAGCTTGGTCAGGGTGGTTTCCAGCTTGTCCAGGATCGGCGGCAGCTGCTGCACCAGGTTGGTGTCCAGGCGCTTGATGGTGCCGTTGGTGGTCTTGAGCGTGTCGTCCAGGCTGCGCGCGGCGTCACGCGCGCTCATCAGCAGTGCCTGGGTGCCCTGATCGCGGTCGGCCAGGCCGCCGCTGATGGTCTCCAGGTTGGCCAGGGTGGCGTTGATGCTGGCCACGTTGCGGTCGCTCAGCACCTGGTCCATGCGCTCGACGATGCGGTTGGCGACGTCGGTGATGTTCTGCAGCGCCGACGGCGTGGTCGGAATGATAGGGGCCGGGTCGCGGTTCACCGCGGTCAACGCCTGCGCCTGCGGGGTACCGCCGCTGAGTTGGATGATCGAGGGACCGGTCAGGCTGGTGATGGCCAGCTTGGCGCGGGTGTCCGTCTTGACCGGGGTGTTGGAGTTCAGGCGGATGCGGGCCACCACCTGGCGCGGGTCGTCCGGCACTAGGTTGAGTTCGGTGATCGAGCCGACCGCGATGCCGTTGTACTGCACCGGGCTGCCCACGGAGAGGCCGGTGACGGCCTCGCGGAACACCACGCGGTACTCGGTCCAGGTGCGGTCGGAGGAGTACTTGGCCGCCCACAACCCGAACGCCAGCAGTGCCAGCCCGACGATGATGGTGAAGGCGCCGATCAGTACGTAATTGGCTTTGGTTTCCATGGCTTACTCGCTCTTCTGCTTTGCGTCGCGTGCAGCACGCGCGCGCGGTCCGTGGAAATATTCCTGGATCCACGGATGGTCCAGTTGTTCGATCTCGTGCAACGGGGCGTTGGCGATCACCTTGCGGTCGGCCAGTACCGCCACGCGGTCGCAGATCGCATACAGCGTGTCCAGGTCGTGGGTGATCAGCATCACGGTCAGGCCCAGCGCTTCCTGCAGGGTCTTGATCAGGCGGTCGAAGGCGGCCGCGCCGATCGGGTCGAGCCCGGCAGTGGGTTCATCCAGGAACAGCAGGGGCGGGTCCAGCGCCAGCGCACGGGCCAGGCCGGCGCGCTTGCGCATGCCGCCGGACAGCTGCGAGGGCAGCTTGTTGATCGCATCGGCGGGCAGGCCGGCCAGTTTCACCTTGAGCAGGGCCAGCTCGTAATGCCAGCGCTCGGGCAGCTCGCCGTGGTGCTCCTTCAGCGGCACCTGCACGTTCTCGCCGACGGTCATCGAGGAGAACAGCGCGCCGTCCTGGAACAGTACGCCGGTGTTGCGTTCGATGTGCAGGCGGTCGGCGCGGTTGTCCGAACGTGCGTCCACGCCGAGCACTTCGATCTGGCCTTCGTCGGGATGGCGCAGGCCGAGGATGCTGCGCATCAGCACCGACTTGCCGGTACCCGAGCCGCCGACCACGCCGAGGATCTCGCCGCGGCGCACGTCCAGATCCAGCCCGTCGTGCACGACCTGGCTGCCGAAGCGGTTGGTGAGCCCGCGCACGCGGATCGCCAGCCCTTGGTCGTCGGCCAGTTCGGTGCGGGTGTCTTGTTCAGGGGCGGCCGTGGTCGTCATCACCAGTCCATGTGCATGAACCACAACGCGGCGAACGCGTCGATGATGATCACCAGCGAGATGGTCTGCACCACGCTGGACGTGGTGCGCTCGCCGACCGACTGCGCGGTGCCTTCCACCTTCAGCCCTTCCAGGCAGCCGATCAGGCCGATCACCGCGGCGAACACCGGCGCTTTGGCCAGGCCCACGAGCATGTGCCGCACTTCAATGGTGTCGTGCAGGCGCGCCAGGTACATCTGGGGCGGAATATCCAGGTCGAACGCGCCGACGGTGACGCCGCCGGCCAGGCCGGCGATCATCGCGATGAAGGTCAGCAGCGGCAGGGTGATGAGCAGCGCGATCAGGCGCGGCAGCACCAGCAGGTCGACCGGGTCCAGGCCGAGGGTCTGGATCGCGTCGATCTCCTCGCGCGCCTTCATCGAGCCGATCTGCGCGGTGAATGCGCTGGCGGTGCGGCCGGCCAGCACGATGGCGGTGAGCAGCACGGCGAATTCGCGCAGGAAGGCGATGCTGACCAGTTCCACCACGTAAATTTCGGCGCCGAAGTCGCGCAGGATGGTCGAGCCGAGGAAGGCGATCACCGCGCCGACCAGGTAGGACAGCAGCGCCACCAGCGGCACCGCGTCCAGGCCGACCTGCTCCATGTGGTGCACGGTGGAGGTGAGCCGGAAACGACGCGGTTCGCGGATCAGGCGCCCGGCCTTGACCAGGTTCTCGCCGAGGAAG
The DNA here is from genome assembly GCF_002893095.1 of Stenotrophomonas sp. VV52. Classification (GTDB taxonomy): domain Bacteria; phylum Pseudomonadota; class Gammaproteobacteria; order Xanthomonadales; family Xanthomonadaceae; genus Stenotrophomonas; species Stenotrophomonas aracearum. The sequence goes on from NZ_PKQQ01000008.1 coordinate 19,896, forward strand.
CTGGCCAGCGCCACGATGTTGTGGGCGGTGGCATGCACGCTGACGCCCAGGCGTTCGAGCGCGGCCAGCACGCCGAAGTCGCGCTTGGCCTTGGGCCGGTCGTCGGCGACCTCTTCGATGGTGCAGACCAGCGCGCGGTGTTCCTCGCGGAAGGTGAGCGCGTCTTCGCCCAGGTCCGCGCGATGGGCCACGCGCAGCACCTGCAGCACGCCGGCCGAGTCCAGCTGGGTGATGCCGCTGGCGTCGATCCCGGTGACCTTTTCCGGCCCGGCGCGCAGGACTTCGGCCGCATCCAGCGCGGTGCGCAACGTCCACTGGCCAGACAAGAGGATCTTGCCGGGGTCCTGTGGATCCTGTTCGAGGTGGGGGGCGTTGTCGGGCGTCATGGCGTCTCCACGCAGCATAACCTGTCTACGTGTAGACCCCGTAGTGCCGGCCGCTGGCCGGCTTCCCTGATGCGGGTAATACTACGCCGCATGTCTGCCGACGCACCCGCCATTGCAACCCCTCCGGCCACCTACGCACAGCGGGTGGCTTTCGTGTCCGAAATCGCCGGGCGGCTGCACAGCTACGGCACCACCGCCCAGCGGCTGGAGGCCGCGGTAGTGGCGCTGGCGCAGCGGCTGGACCTGGACTGCGAGCCCTGGTCGAATCCGACCGGGCTGATCCTGAGCTTCAGCGACCCGACCAAGGCGATCGGTTCGTCGGACATCACGCGCGTGATCCGGCTGGCACCGGGCGAAAACGACCTGCACAAACTCAGCATTGCCGACCAGATCACCGACGCGGTGGCCAACGGCACCATGAGCATCGCCCAGGGGCATACCGCACTGCGGCAACTGGACAAGGATCCCGGCCGGCGCGGCAAGATCCGCATGATCCTGTCCTACAGCCTGGGGGCGGCCGGCGTGGCCGGGTTGTGGAAGCTGCCCTGGCTGGATATCGCCACGGCCGGCGTGATCGGGCTGCTGATCGGATTGATGACGCTGATCACCGACCGTCGCCCGGCCAGCCGCGAGGCGAGCGAGGCATTGGCCGCATTGCTGGCCGGTACCGTTGCGGCGCTGGTGGCTTCGTTCGTGGGCGCGCTGAACCTCAATACGGTGATCATCGCCTCGCTGGTGGTGATGCTGCCCGGTATGTCGCTGACCAACGCGGTGAATGAACTGGCCAGCCAGCACTGGGTATCGGGCACGGCGCGTTTCGCCGGTGCGATCACCACCATTCTGAAACTGACCGTGGGTGCGGTGATCGCGGTGACGCTGTCGGGCATTTTCGGCCTGGACCCGCTGGTGCGCGCGTCGCGACCGCAGGATGCGTGGGTGGAATGGAGCGCGCTGCTGCTGGCGGCATTTGCGTTCGCGATGCTGTTCAAGGCCAGCCGTCGCGATTATCCGTGGGTGATTGCCGCGTCTGTGGCCGGGTATGCGATTTCAAAATTCGCCGGGCAGGCATGGGGTATGCCGGCAGGGATTTTCATGTCGGCGATGGTGATGACCGCGGCGGGCAATCTGTTCGGGCGGCTGATGCAGCGCCCGGGGGCGATCATCCGGCTGCCGGGCATCATCATGCTGGTGCCGGGCAGTACCAGCCTGCGCGGGGTGCTGACCCTGGTGCAGCAGCAGGACATGGGCGCGGGGCAGGTGGTGTTGATGACGGTGTTGAATGTGGTGATGGCGCTGGTGGCCGGGTTGTTGTTTGGCAATCTATTGTTCCCGGCCAGAAAGAATCTGTGAGTTTCTGAGAGGTTCCCAAGGACACGCATGGCGTGTCTCTACGCGTGGATTTGCGCAAAAACGCATTCGGGCGGACAAAAAAAACGCCGGCATATCGCCGGCGTTTTCAATGCGTGCGCCAGGGGCGCGCCGCTTACTTCTTGATCAGGAAATCTTCCAGCTTCTTGCCCTTGGTGGTGTGCGCGGCCAGCCAGCGCGGCTGCTTGCCACGACCGGTCCAGGTTTCCTTGGGATTGGCCGGGTTGCGGTACTTCGGGGCAACCTTGCCAAGCACGCGAACCGGCTTGGCAGGCGCGGCCTTGGTCGCCTTGCCGGCGCGGCCGCGGGTGGGGGCTGCAACGCCCGCCACTTCTTCCAGGGTGTAGCCGTTGGCCTTGGCCAGCTTGCTCAACTGGGCCCGGACCTTGGTGAGGGCCGGACGCTTTGCGACGATGGTCTGCTGCTTCTTGGCGTTCTTGATCAGGGCGCCCAGCTCTTTGGCGGACAAACCACTCAGGTCAATACTCATCAACTACTCCGGAATCTAAAAAGAACGGCGGGGTGTGGCCAGTCCCTGGCATCGGCAACAGCATACATTCTCATTTGCCGCATGCACAGCCAGTAGGAATAATCAATGGAAATGGGACAATTAAATGCCGGGGTCTTTCACCCGGCATCCGTCATCATTTCGCAAACTTCGCCATCAGCCCGGCGCGGTCCAGGCTTTCCGCTTCACTGGCCGTGCGCGCACGGTATTCGAACGTGCCGGCAGCCAGGCCACGTTCGGACACCACCACGCGGTGCGGCACGCCGATCAGTTCGATGTCGGCGAACATGTTGCCCGGGCGCAGGCCACGGTCGTCCAGTGCCGCATCCAGACCGGCGGCCTGCAGCTCGGCGAGCAGTTCGGCGGCGGCCGCGGAAACGCTTTCGTCCTGCTTCGGGTTGATCACGCACACCACCACCTGCCACGGCGCCATCGCGTCCGGCCAGATAATGCCGGCGTCGTCATGGTTCTGCTCGATGGCCGCGGCCACGATGCGCGAAATGCCGATGCCGTAGCAGCCCATCGCCATCACCTGCGCCTTGCCGTTCTCGTCCAGCACGGTGGCATTCAATGCCTGCGCATACTGGCGACCGAGCTGGAACACGTGGCCCACTTCAATGCCACGGGCCACGCGCAGTTCGCCACCGTCGGCGGCGCGGTCGCCTTCCTTCGCGTTGCGGATGTCGGCCACTTCCGGTTCGGGCAGGTCGCGGCCCCAATTTACGCCGGCAATGTGGAAACCGGCTTCATTGGCACCGACCACGAAGTCGGCCATGGCTGCAACGTCGCGATCGGCCACGACGCGGATCGGCTGGGCGGGGTTGAGCGGGCCCAGGAAGCCCGGCTCGCTGCCCAGGTGGGTGGCGATTTCTGCTTCGCCGGCCATGCGGTAGCCCTGCAGGCCGTCCACCTTGCCCAGTTTGATTTCATTGACGTCGTGGTCGCCGCGCACCAGCGCCAGCACGAAGCCGGCCTCGGTCATTACCGCGATGGACTTCACCGTGCGCGAAAGCTCGATGCCGAGCAGGGCGGCCACTGCTTCGCAGGTCCTCTGGGTGGGGGTTTCCACCTTGCGCAGCGCCTCGCCGGCGGCCGCGCGCGGGCCGGGGGCTGCGGCAACGGCCGCTTCCATGTTGGCCGCGTAGTCCGAACCGGTGGAGAACACCAGCGCGTCTTCGCCGGAGTCGGCGATCACGTGGAATTCCTGCGAGGCGTCGCCGCCGATCGCGCCGGAATCAGCCTGCACCATGCGGAAGTCCAGGCCCAGGCGGGTGAACACGCGGGCGTAGGCGGCCTTCATGTTCTCGTACTCGCGCACCAGGCACTCGTCGTCCAGGTGGAAGGAGTAGGCGTCCTTCATCAGGAACTCGCGCGCGCGCATCACGCCGAAGCGCGGGCGGATCTCGTCGCGGAACTTGGTCTGGATCTGGAAGAAGTTGACCGGCAGCTGCTTGTAGCTGGACAGCTCCTGGCGCGCGAAATCGGCCGCGGCCTCTTCAGCGGTGGGGCTGTAGCAGAACACCTGCTCCTTGCGGTCCTTGATCTTGAGCAGCTGCGGGCCGAACTTTTCCCAGCGGCCGGTGGCTTCCCACAGCTCCTTGGGCTGGATGGTCGGCACCTGGAATTCCACGGCGCCGGCATTTTCCATTTCCTCGCGCACGATGCGCTCGACCTTGCGCAGCACGCGCAGGCCCAGCGGCGACCAGATGTACAGCCCCGAGGCCAGCTTGCGGATCATGCCCGCGCGCAGCATCAGCCGGTGGCTGGTGAGCTCGGCATCGCTGGGGGTTTCCTTGGTGGTACGCAGGTGGAACTGGGAGAGGCGCATCGTCGGCTTCGCTGAACGGCGGAAACCTATATTCTGACACGACCCTCCCGTGTATGGCCTGTCAGGCCGCCGGCTTGCAGTACGCCTTGATGGCTGCTTCAGCCAGGCCCTTCTGGGCCGTGCGCTGGTCCGCGTCCAGCGCCTTGTCGGGCTTGCCGTCGCCGTCGGTGTCCTGCATCACATCGCCCTTGCCGTTGAGCAGGGTCAGGTTGTTGCGGGCATTGGTGCAGTCGGTCGACTCGGCGGGGGCCGCTGCCTTGGCCGTGACGGGGCCGGCGGCCGGGTCGCGGTTCTGGATCTGGCGCTGCTCGGCCTGCTGGCCGGTGGGCGGCTTCTCGGAATACTGGGTGACGCCATTGGCGTCTTTCCACTTGTAGACGTTTCCGGCGCTGGCCGTAGCGCTGGCGAGCAGCAGGCAGCACACGAGGGGCAGGGCACGCATGGCAACTCCGGGCAGCAAGGGGTCAGGTGCGCGATTGCAGCATTCCCGCCCGGCGCTGGCAAGCCTCCCCCCAAACCGGGCCGCAGCCACTAAACTGGCCGCATGGATCAGATGAAACCCCCGCCGCGCTCGCGCAGCATTTACCTGTTGCCCAACCTGTTCACCACGGCCGGCCTGTTCGCGGGGTTCTACGCGATCATCGCCGCCGCCAATGGCGACTTCGTCAATGCCGCCATTGCGGTGTTCGTGGCAGCGGTCATGGACGGCCTGGACGGCCGCGTGGCCCGGCTGACCGGCACCAGCAGCGAATTCGGCGTGCAGTACGACTCGCTGGCCGACCTGGTCAGCTTCGGCATGGCCCCGGCGCTGGTGATGTACCACTGGTCGCTGTCGTGGCTGAAGTTCGACGACCCGATCATGGGCCGGGTGGGCTGGGCGGTGGCCTTCCTGTATGCGGCCTGCGCGGCGCTGCGCCTGGCCCGCTTCAACACCCAGGTCAGCGTGGTCGACAAGCGCTGGTTCATCGGCCTGGCCAGCCCGGCGGCCGCCGGTCTGATGATGTCCTTCGTATGGGCCTTCGCCGACGGCGCGCTGGGCTGGGATGGCAATGAACTGCGCTACGTGGCGCTGGGCGTGACCCTGATCGCTGCCCTGCTGATGGTCAGCCGGATCCGCTTCTGGAGCTTCAAGGGTGGCGGCGAGAAGGGCCCGCGCGCCGACCGCGTGCCGTTCCTGGCGCTGGCGCTGGTGCCGATCGCCATTGCGATCATGGTCATCGACCTGCCGCGCGTGCTGTTCGCGATGGGCGTGATCTATGCGCTGTCCGGCCCGGTCAGCTGGATCTGGCAGCGCACCCGCAAGTCGGCCGAGCCGACCGCGTGAGCGCGCCGGCCGCCCCGCCACTGTGGACCCCCGCCCAGCAGTCCTGGCTGCAGGCGATGGGGTACACGGTGTTCGTGGACGGCAGCGTCGAAGCGGGCCCCGAACCGGTGGTCGAGCTGGGCACGATCCCGGCGGTAGAGCCGGGCCCTGCCCGGCTGAACGAAGCCAATCCCCGTCAGGACGCAATCCCCACCCGCGACCCGGGTCCGGCCACCCCCCCTCGCCGCAACGCGCCGGCGGCCGAAGCTCCCGCCGCGCCCACACCCGCGCCCACCCGCACCGGCGCCCGCCGCCCGGCCGTCCGCATGCCGCCGCCGCTGCAGATCGCCCTGCTGCGCGCGTCCGGCTGCAATCCGAACGATCCTGACACCCAGGCGTTGATGGCCAGCTGGAACCTGGACGAGCTGCGCGGCAACGCGGCCGCCAAGCGCGCGCTGTGGCCGCAGTTGAGGGCACTGCGCAAGCGGGGCACCGCGTGAGCGCGGTCAGCTCGCCGCGCCCGCCGGCGCTGCGCGCACTGCGCGAGGCCGATCTTGATGCGGTGATGGAAATCGAACTGCGCGGCTACCCGTTCCCGTGGACGCGCGGCATCTTCGTGGATTGCCTGCGCGCCGGGTATCCGGCGTTGGCGATGGAAGACGATGGCGTACTGGTTGGCTACGGCGTGCTCAGCATCGCTGCCGACGAAGCGCATGTACTCAATGTCTGCATCGATCCGTACAGCCAGACCCGTGGCCTGGGGCGGAGACTGTTCCGCGCGCTGGTGAAGCTGGCGCGCGACCACGGCGCGCAGCGTGTGTTCCTGGAAGTGCGCCCGTCCAACACGCCCGCGGTGGCGCTGTACCACAGCGAAGGATTCAATGAGATTGGCCGTCGGCCGCGGTATTACCCGGCCAAGGACGGACGCGAAGATGCGCTGGTGATGGCGATGGAACTGGTGGACGACGACATCACGGTGATGCCGCCGTTGTGATCGGCGCAGCCACGCAGGGCGTGGCTCTACCCGAAGGTGGCGACAAACGCCGCCACCCCGATTCCTGATTACAGCTTCGCGCGCTGCGCGACCAACCCTTCCAGCTGCGTGGTCCATTCGACCAGGCGCACGCGCTCCTGCTCGACCACGGCGGCCGGTACCTTGTCGGTGAACTTGGAGAGCTTCATCGCGCTCTTCTCCTTCTCCGATTCCACCCGGCCGATTTCCTTGTCCAGGCGGGCGCGTTCGGCGCCCAGGTCGACCAGGCCTTCCAGCGGCACCAGCAGCTTCAGCTCGCCCACGATGGCGGCGGCCGCCGGCGGGGTGTCCGCGTCGGCAGCCAGCCATTCGATGCGTTCCAGCTTGAGCAGGAACGACAGCGACGAGGTGAAGCGCGCAACACGGTTGCGGTCCTCTTCACTGCCACCCTGCAGCAGCAGCGAGACCTGCTTGGCCGGCGGCAGGTTCAATTCACTGCGCACGCGGCGCAGTGCGTTGACCATCGACTTCAGCCATTCCACGTCCGCTTCGGCGCGCGCGTAGTCCCCGGCGAATTCCTCGGCGGTCGGGTAGGCGCGCAGCGAAATGGTGTCCGCGTCCAGGCCCAGGCGCGGCGCGACCTGCAGCCACAGCTGCTCGGTCACGAACGGGGTCAGCGGGTGCAGCAGGCGCAGCAGCGCTTCCAGCACGTACAGCAGGGTGTGGCGGGTGCTGGCCGCATCCTCGGCGTTGTCGCCGTTGAGCGCCGGCTTGGTCAGTTCCAGGAACCAGTCGCAGAACTCGTTCCAGGCAAACTCATACAGCGCCTGCGCCAGCAGGTCGAAACGGTAGTTGGCGTAATGCCCCTGCGCTTCGGCCGACACGGCTGCCAGTCGCGCCAGGATCCAGCGCTCGGCGTCGGTACGCGGTTGCGGCACGCCGCTGAACTGCGCACCTTCGGTGTTCATCAGGGTGAAGCGGCTGGCGTTCCACAGCTTGTTGCAGAAATTCTTGTAGCCCTCGGCGCGGCTCATGTCGAACTTGATGTCGCGGCCATGGGTAGCCAGCGCGGCGATGGTGAAGCGCAGCGCGTCGGCACCGTGGGCAATGATGCCGTCCGGGAAATCCTTGCGGGTCTGCTTCTCGATCTTCGGCGCGTCCTTGGGCTTCATCAGCCCGGTGGTGCGCTTGGCGACCAGGTCGTCGATGGAAATGCCGTCGATGATGTCCAGCGGGTCGAGCACGTTGCCCTTGGACTTGGACATCTTCTGGCCCTGCGCGTCGCGGATCAGGCCGGTGATGTAGACGTCCTTGAACGGGATCTTCCCGGTGAAGCTGTCGGTGGCCATGATCATGCGCGCCACCCAGAAGAAGATGATGTCGAACCCGGTGATCAGCACCGAGGACGGCAGGTAGCGCTCGAAACCACGCTCAGCCATGGCCTGCTCGTTCGGCCAGCCCAGGGTCGAGAACGGCCACAGCTGCGAGGAGAACCAGGTTTCCAGCACATCGCTGTCCTGGCGCAGCACCACGTCCGCGCCCAGCCCGGCGCGCGCGCGCGCGTCGGCTTCGTCGCGGCCCACGTAGCAGGTGCCGGCCTCGTCGAACCATGCCGGAATGCGGTGGCCCCACCAGAGCTGGCGGCTGATGCACCAGTCCTGGATGTTCTCCATCCAGTGGCGGTAGGTGTTGATCCAGTTGGCCGGAACGAACTGGATCGAACCGTTCTCGACCAGCTCCAGGCCGCGCTTTGCCAGCGCGTCCATCTTCACGAACCACTGGTCGGTCAGGTACGGCTCGATCACCTGCTGGGTGCGGTCGCCACGCGGCACCTGCAGCTTGTGCGCCTTGGTTTCGACCAGGATGCCCAGCGCTTCCAGCTCGGCCAGGATCACCTTGCGCGCTTCATAACGATCAAGGCCGCGATACTTTTCCGGCGCGTTGTCGTTGATCGCCGCCACCGGGGTGAACAGGTTGATCATCGGCAGGTTGTGGCGCAGGCCGACCTGATAGTCGTTGAAGTCGTGCGCCGGGGTGACCTTGACCACGCCGGTGCCGAACGCACGGTCCACGTACTCGTCGGCGATCACCGGCACGCTGCGCCCGGTCAGCGGCAGGGTGACGCTGCGGCCGATCAGGTGCGCGTAGCGCTCGTCTTCCGGATGCACCATCACGGCGGTATCGCCCAGCAGGGTTTCCGGGCGGGTGGTGGCCACGACCAGGTACGGGCGGGTTTCGCGCAGCGTCTCGACGCCGTCGGCGTCGCGCTCGACGTGCTCGTAGCTGGCGCCGTCTTCCAGCGCGTAGGCGATCGACCACAGGAAGCCGTCTTCCTCCACGCTTTCCACTTCCAGGTCGGAAATGGCGGTCTTCAGCACCGGGTCCCAGTTGACCAGGCGCTGGCCACGGTAGATCAGGCCCTGCTCATGCCAGCGCAGGAACGCCTCGACCACCGCTTCGGACGGCTGCGGGTCCATGGTGAAGGTGCTGCGCGACCAGTCGGCCGAGGTGCCCATGCGGCGCATCTGGCGCTCGATGATGTCGCCCGACTGCGCCTTCCATTCCCACACTTTCTCGATGAAGCCCTCGCGGCCCAGCGAGTCGCGGCTTTCGCCGTTGCCGGCCAGCGCCAGGTTGCGCGAGACCACCATTTCAGTGGCGATGCCGGCGTGGTCGGTGCCCACCTGCCACAACGTGTCGTAGCCGCGCATGCGGTGGTAGCGCACCAGCGCGTCCATCAGGGTCTGCTGGAAGGCATGGCCCATGTGCAGCGTGCCGGTCACGTTCGGCGGCGGCAGCAGGATGGTGTACGGCTCGCCCTTGCCGGACGGCTTGAAGTGCCCGGCCTTCTCCCAGGCGTCGTACAGCGCCGTTTCGAAGGTCTTGGGGTCGTAGCTGGAGGCAAGTTGGGTCATGCGGGGGCAACCAGGAGGCAATGAATAAAGGATCAGGGCGCCGGCCAGCCCGATCAAGGGCGCCGGCACGGGCTTACATGTCGTACTTGTTCAGGGTGAAGTCCAGCGCCTTGTACTGGCGCCAGCGCTCGCGCAGCGGTTCGCGCGCGGCCGGGTCGGCCGGGACTACTTCCAGCACCCGGTCGCAGGCGCCCAGGTACGGGTCGTCGCGCAGGTTGATCACCAGCGGCCGCGACGGGGCGGTGCTGCCGGGCACCGCGATCAGCACCAAGGCTTCTTCCTCGTCGGCGTCTTCCCCGGCGATCTGGTGCGGAATGTAGGCATCGTCGTCGAACGACCACAGCAGCTCGTCCAGCTCCTCGGCCTGGGCCTGGTCGCGGGCCAGCACCAGGGTCTGCAACCCGGCGTCATTGGCCTTGCGGGCCAGCTCGCAGACCAGGCGCAGCGGTTCGGTCAGGAACCGCGGCTTGGCGATCAGGTAGAAATCAGCCCGCGACATGGGCGCGGCCGGCCTGGTCCAGCAGCCACTGGGTCAGCAGGCCGACCGGGCGGCCGGTGGCCATGCCACGCTTGCCTTCGTCGCTGGCCACGCCGGCGATGTCCAGGTGCGCCCAGCGCTGGCCTTCGGTGAAGCGCGACAGGAAGCAGCCGGCGGTGATCGCACCGGCCCAGCGGCCGCCGATGTTGTAGACGTCGGCGAAGCTGGAATCCAGCATCGGCTGGTACTCGTCCCACAGCGGCAGGCGCCAGGCGCGGTCGAACACGTGCTCGCCGGCGGCCAGCAGCTCGTTGGCCAGGTCGTCGTGCTTGGTCATCAGGCCGGCGGTCTGGTGGCCCAGCGCGACCAGGCAGGCGCCGGTCAGGGTGGCCACGTCGACCAGCGCGGCCGGCTCGAAGCGCTGCGCGTAGGTGAGCGCGTCGCACAGGATCAGGCGGCCTTCGGCGTCGGTGTTGCCCACTTCAATGGTCTTGCCCGACATCGAGGTGATCACGTCGGACGGACGGTAGGCGTTGCCGTCGATGGCGTTTTCCACGGCCGGCACCACTACCACCAGGTTCAAGGGCAGCTTGGCGGTGACCGCAGCGACGAAGGTGCCGATGACGTTGGCGCCACCGCACATGTCGTACTTCATTTCCTCGATGCCGCCCTGGGTCTTCAGGTTCACGCCACCGGTGTCGAAGGTGATGCCCTTGCCGACCAGCACGTACGGCTTGGCGCTGCCGCCGTTGTTCCACTTCAGCACCACCATGCGCGGGCGGTTGGCCGAGCCACGGGCCACGGCCAGCAGCGAGCCCATGCCCAGGGCTTCCATGGCGGTTTCGTCCAGGATCTCGCCTTCAGCGCCGGCGTGGGCCTGGGCGAAGGCGACCGAGGACTCGGCCAGGTAGGCCGGGGTGCACAGGTTGGGCGGCAGGTTGCCCAGCTCGCGGGCGTGCTGCACGCCGGCGGCGATGGCCTGGCCCTGCAGCAGCGCCTGGGCGTCGGTGCCGGCGATGGCCAGCGTGGCCAGGCCCGGGGCCTCCGGCTTCTTCGTGCCCAGGGTGGCGGTGTAGCGGTAGCTGGCGTGGTCGGCCGCAATCACGGCCTGGCGGATGTTCCACGCGGCGTCGCGGCCCTTGATCTCCAGCTCGGAGAGGGTGAACAGCGCGTGGCGGACGACCCCGCTCTTCAGCGCCCGGCTGGCGTCGCCGACCGCCTTGAGGTACTGCGGCACGCCGAACTTGGCCGGTTCGCCCAGCCCGACCACCAGCACGCGCGGGGCGGACACGCCGTCCACGTCATGCAGCAGGGTGGTGGCGCCGGTCTTGCCGCTGACATCGCCGCGGGCGACCAGGGCGGCCAGGCGGCCACCGGAAGCGGCGTCCAGGGCCTGCGCCGCCGGGCTCAGGGTCTGGTCGGCGTAGGCGCCGACGATGACGCAGTCGACCTCAGCCGATGCCGGGGCTGCGTGATTCAGGGTAAATTCGAGGGCCATTGATCAGATTCCGTTGGCAAATCCGTACAATCGCGAGCTGTTTACGTCCCGTCAGTAGACTGGGCAGCCACGCGAACGAATCCGAGAGTTTAAACCACCGCCCCATGTCGAAGCTCGATCGCTATCTCCTGCGTGATTTCGTCCAGAGTTTCCTGGCCACCCTGATCGTCCTGCTGGTCGTAAGCGTCGGTGGCGTGCTGGTGGACATCCTCGGCAACATCGCCGACGGCCGCCTCCCGGCCAAGCTGCTGTTCTCCCAGCTGGGCCTGCAGTTCATCGTCTACATGCCGCTGATCCTGCCGCTGGCGCTGATGCTGGGCATGCTGCTGGCGGTTGCGCGGCTGTACCGGGACTCGGAAATGGCGGTGCTGACCGCCATCGGGGTCGGGCCCAAGCGGCTGTTGCGCCCGGTGCTCATGCTGGTGCTGCCTGTGGTGGGGCTGGTGGGCCTGTGCTCGATGTGGCTGGGGCCCTGGGCCGACCGGACCAGCGAGCAGATGATCGAAAGCGCCAACCGGAGCCTGGTCATGGCCGGGCTGGAGTCGGGCAAATTCACCATGCTGCCCAACGGCGGGGTGGTCTACCTGTCCTCGGTGAGCCCTGACGGCAGCGGCCTGGGCCGGATCTTCCTGCAGCGTTCGCGCGGGGACCGGATCGAGGTGGCGTCGGCGGCCAGCGGCAAAATGTTCTTCGAAGGCGACCGCCAGCGCTACCTGCAGCTGGACGACGGGCACCAGATCGAGGGCCCGGCCAACGGTGGGCTGGACTACCGCCTGATGCGCTTCGCCCGCAACGACGTGGCCCTGCCCGACGGGGCGGTGACCCGCGACGAGAAAGACCCCGAGCTGCTGCCGACCACCCAGCTGTTCGGCGACGCGCGCCCGGAGGCGCAGGCGCAGCTGCATTCGCGCATCACCCCGCCGCTGATCGCGCTGGCGTTCGCGCTGATGACCGTGCCGCTGGCGCGCAGTTCGCCGCGCCAGCAACGCTACGGCCGCATGATGCTGGCCTTCCTCGCCTACATGGTCGGCATGAATCTGATGTTCATTGGTACCCGCTGGATCGCCGACGGCAAGCTGTCGGGCACGGTGGGGCTGTGGTGGTTGAGCCTGCCGCTGCTGGCGCTGGCGATCTGGATGTACCTGCGTGACGGCAAGCTGTCGCGCCCGCGGAGGACCGCATGAAGCTTCTTCCGATGCGGTTCGACCTGTACCTGGGCCGGGCGGTGTTCAGCACCGTCCTGATCACCTGGGCCGTGCTGGTCGGCCTCGATGTGGTCATGGCCTTCTCCGGCGAGTTCAAGGACGTGGGCAAGGGCGGGTACACGCTCGGCCATGCGGCGGCCGGGGTGCTCTACACCGTGCCGCGCCGGGCCTACACGTTCTTCCCCACCGCGGCGGTGATCGGCGCGCTGATGGGCCTGGGCCAGATGGCGGCTACCTCCGAGCTCACTGCGCTGCGCGCGCTGGGGCTGTCGCGCAAGCGGCTCAGCGCCTCGGTGGCAATCGCCCTGTCGCTGATGACCGCGGTGATGGTGGTGAACGGCGAAACGCTGGCGCCGTGGGCCCAGCAGCGCTCGGACAGCATCAAGGCCAGCGCGAAGTCCGGGCAGAGCCTGGCGTCCTCGCGCTATTCCGGGGTGTGGGTACGCGAAGGCGACACCTTCCTCAGTGCGGGCAGCGGCGACGAGCAGCTGTTGCCGGGCGCCGGCACGCGCCTGGTGCTCAACGACGTGCGTCTGTACAAGATTGCCGAGGACGGCAAGATCGCATCGCTGACCCACGCCGAATCGGTGGTGCATGACGCCAGCGGCTGGACCTTGAACAAGGTGCGTCGCGACACGTTCAATGAACGCTCGGCCACGCGCACAACGGCCGAGTCGGAGAAGTGGGATTCGCAGCTGGATGCGGGCGCGCTGGCAACGGGCTTCTCCAAGCCGCGCAACCTGGCCGCGCGCGACCTGCGCACCAGCATCGAGTACCGCAAGCGGAACGGACTGGACGCGCGCGATTACGAAGACATCTACTGGAGCCGCTGGTTCTACCCGCTCAACGTGCTGGCGCTGTGCCTGGCAGCGGTGCCGTTCGCCTTCGGTTCGCTGCGCAGCGGCGGCATGGGCAAGCGGTTGTTCCTGGGCATCCTGTTCGCGCTGGGCTTCTGGCTGCTGCAGCTGTTCTTCGGGCGCATGGCCGGCGCGTTGAAGTTCGATTACCGCATCGCGTACGCGCTGCCGCCGATCGTGATGCTGGTGGTGTCGGGGATGTTGTTCCGGCGGAAGTCGGGGTAACCCCGGCCGTTGGCCGGACCACGTACCCCGTTACCGTTTCGGATTGCGTCGCAACCGTGTACCGCTTGCACGGTCGTGCCAGGTAAGACGTTCCCGGTCGGCCAGGGCCCACCAGAATCCCAACCCGCCCAGCAGGACCGACACGGTGCCCACCGCGTAGCGGATCCACAGCTGCCGCACCGTCGGCACGGTGCCATCGGCGCCCACCACCTGCAACCGCCACGGCCGCATCCCCAACGTCTGCCCGCCGCGCCGCCAGCTCATCGTGGCGTACAGCCCGGTGACGACCCAGCAGCACACCCATAGCGCCCATTGCAGCGCACTGAACGGCGCGATGTTCTCCCGCGCCGCGTGGCCCACCGCATAGCCGGCGGTGAACAGCGCGCCTGCCAGCATCCATAGCGCCAGCGCGGGGAAGAAGTCATACACCAGCGCCAGCAGCCGCCAGTGCAGCAGCGCGCTCGGGCGGGGGGTGTCGGTGGCGGCAACGGTCGGCGTGCTCATGCGCCGAGCATACCTGCGTATCCTGTGCGCATGTCCACCCCCTCCACGCCCGCCGCGCGCCGCCAGCTGGTGCAGCACCTGCCCGAACTGCGTGCCGACGACGCCGCCTCGATCCGCCACTTCCTCGACGCGATCTGGGCAGAGCAGGGCCTGGCCCGGGCCAGCCTGGACAGCTACCGGCGCGACCTGGAAGGGCTGGCGCGCTGGCGCGACGGCACCGGCGGCGGCCTGGCCGGCATCGACCGCGCCGGCCTGTTCGACTACCTGGCCTGGCGTGCGAAACACGGCTGGTCGCCGCGCAGCAATGCGCGCCTGCTGTCGGCGCTGCGTGCGTTCTACGGCGACGCGCTGCGACGCGGGCTGCGCAGCGAAGACCCCAGTGCGCTGCTGGACCCGCCGCGGCTGCCGCGGCTGCTGCCCAAGGCGCTCGCCGAAAGCCAGATCGACGCGCTGCTGGCCGCGCCCGACGTGGAGCAGCCCCTCGGCCTGCGCGACCGCGCCATGCTCGAGCTGATGTACGCCGCCGGCCTTCGCGTGAGCGAGCTGGTGGACCTGCCGGCCAACGCGGTCAACCTGCGCCAGGGCGTGCTGCGGGTGACCGGCAAGGGCAGCAAGGAACGGCTGGTGCCGCTGGGCGAGGAATCCCAGCACTGGCTGGAGCGCTACCTGCGCGAAGCCCGCCCGCAGTTGACCGGTACCCGCACGGTGCCCGCCGCCCGCGACGGCAGCGTGCCGCTGTTCCTTGAACTGTCACTGCATCCGCTGAGCCGGCAGCAGTTCTGGGCGCTGGTGAAGAAGTACGCCGTGCTGGCCGGGATCGACCCGGTGCGGATCAGCCCGCACGGCCTGCGCCACAGTTTCGCCACCCACCTGCTCAACCGTGGCGCGGACCTGCGCGCGCTGCAGATGCTGCTCGGCCACAGCTCATTGTCCACCACCCAGATCTACACCCTGGTCGCGCGCGAGCATCTGCAGAAGCTGCACGCGAAGCACCATCCGCGCGGTTAGCGCCGCCTCAGGCGTTGGATTCACCCGGTCGCCAGTCGCGCGCCAGGCTGATGGCGCGGGGCTGGCCAACGCGGGGCGGCTTCGGCGGGGCATCGCCGGTGGGCAGCGGTCGGGCGAGAAACGCCGTGAAGCGGTCGGGGTTGTCGGGGTCGACCAGCCTGTCGGTGGCCACGCGCCCGCTCGGGCCGTCGCTGTTGGTCAGCATTTCCCGCCGCAGGTAGCGCACCACGCTCCATTCGGCGCTCATGCCCGATCCGACCGGCGCACGCGCCTGCAGCGTGTCGAACACCGCTGCCACCACCTCGGACTGACTCCGGGCGGGATCGGCGTCTGCGAGGAGGTCGGCGGTGGCCAGGACTTCCGCGCGCAGATCCTTCAGCGAATTCAACTGGCCCTTCCACACGGCATCGGCCAATGCCGCAAGGGCGCGGTCCTGGAACTGTTCGTTGGACGTGACCGACGTCCTGGAGCTGGTCGAGGTGCGCGATGCCAGCGACTCCAGCGATCCCGAGAGGCTTCGCGCCGCCGGCACCGGCGACGGGTTGCTGATGCGGGTCAGCATGTCGTGCATGGACCGGCTGTGTGCCATCGGCGATGCGTTCTGGTACAGCGTCTGGCGCAGGTCGGTGAGGTAGCGGGTGCGGTTGAGCAGCTGCGGTTCGGATACCTGGTCCCGCCGCCACGCCTGGGTCAAACGCGCCTCCCGGTTCTGGATCGCCACCAAGGCGGTCCTGAAGCGATTGCCGTCATGGGGCGAGCGGACACTCAGCTCCACCTTGGCTGACGTGCTGCCAAGCTGTGCCTTGAACCAGAGCAGGGAGGAGGGAATGCGCATGGCTGGGAATCGATTCGGGGGAAGGAATCATCGTCGGCCCCGCCGGCAGCGACTTCCAGAAATCCCTCGGCCTCACAGGCTGCGCCCGGGCGCCTGTGCGAGAATCCGCCCACTCTCTCCCGTGGATGTAACGATGCGTCGAGTTCTTACCGTGGCCCTGTTCGGTGCGCTCAGCCTGACCGCCTGCGCCCAGCCGGCCGCTCCCGGTGCCACGCCGGCCGCCAAGCCGGGCAGCAGCGCTGCCGCCCCGGCCGCCAAAGACAATCCCAATGCCGACCAGACCGTGCGCAGCGCGCTGGCCGGGCTGGACCCGAAGTTCAAGCCGGACTACGTCGGCGCCGCACCGTTCCCGGGCTTCCGTGAAGTGCTGGTCGGCGGTCAGGTGCTGTACGTCTCCGACGACGGCCGCTACCTGATGCAGTCCCAGCCGTACGACATCCAGAACCGCGCCCCGGCCAGCAGCGCCGGCCTGCTGGCCTACCGCAAGGCCCTGCTGGACAAGGTGCCGCGCGGCGATCGGATCGTGTTCGCCGCGCCCAATCCCAAGCACACCCTGACCGTGTTCACCGACATCGAATGCGGCTACTGCCGCAAGATGCACCAGGACATCCCGGAACTGAACAAGCTGGGCATCACCGTGGAATACCTGGCCTTCCCGCGCATGGGCCCGGCCAGCAAGGACTTCACCGACATGATCTCGGTCTGGTGCGCGACCGACCGCCGCCAGGCGCTGACCCATGCCAAGCAGGGCCAGCCGGTTGCCCCGAAGAACTGCACCAGCCCGGTGGCGATGCAGTACGACCTCGGCCAGCAGGTCGGCGTGAGCGGCACCCCGGCGGTGTTCGCGGCCGACGGCACCCAGCTCGGCGGCTACGTGCCGCCGGCGCAGCTGGTCAAGGCGCTGGAGCGCCAGGCGCGCTGAGCCTGGCACGCCCGGGCGGTTGATACAGGCGCGCGCCCCAGCCGTTGTGCAGCCAGCTGGCGTTGGACGTTGCCCGGTCGGATTCGACCGCGGCAACCCGATTGGTAAGGGTGTCCGGGGCGCAGCTGCGTAGTGGCAGGGTGGTCAGGTCAGGCGCGGTTGTCCTGCTGCCGTTGCCCCAGGTCGGCTCCCATCGGCGGGCTGCCTGCCAGTTCCTGATCGTCTTGATGGAAATGGGCTTGAGCAGCGTCCGGATTTCGACTTTGTCCCGGGCGCGCGCATTGCCGAATACAGCCGCCACGCGTAGAAAAACCGTTGGGGTTCGCAAGCTGGGTTACCGCACTGTTGAACAGGGTGGCCCATTATTCGTCGGCGACGCTTGCCGACGACTTCCATGATTCGATCAACGACTACGCCGTATCGCGCCCGGAGCCATCGCGGCCCCGGGCGCGTCCTGCGCGTTACTTCAAGCCATTGCTGATCGTGTTCACCAGCGTGCCCTGGGTGTCATCGCCGCTGAACTCCCAGAAGAACGCGCCGCCGAGGCCCTGGGTTTTCACGTAGCCCATCTTCTCGGTGACCATCGCCGGAGTGTCGAAGCTCCAGAACGTGGTGCCGTTGTAGCTCCAGGTGGCGCGTGCGTTGGCGTCGGTGAAGATCGGATGGTTGAGGTTCTTCAGCACCTTCCAGTCTTCAATGCCCGCTTCGTACGTCCCCGCCGCCGCACTGCCGCTCTGGTACAGGCCGTTGTTGACGTTCGGCACGTTGGTCCAGCCGCGACCGTAGAAACCGATGCCCAGGTTGAGCTTGCTGGCCGGCACGCCACGCGCGATGAACGCTTCCATCGCATCGTTGCTGTTGTACAGCTTCGTATCGCCGGTCGACGGGTCCGACGGCGAATCGAACAGCGCCGAATGGTGGCCGGTGATCGGGTCGAACGCGCCGTGGAAGTCGTACGTCATCACGTTGATGTAATCGAGATAGCCGTGATACGCCGCCGGGTCGGTCACCCGGATCTTGTCGATGCCCGCGCCGACCGCCACGGTCAGCAACAGGCCCGGGCGCACCGCATCGAGCTGGCGGCGGAACTCGGCCATCAGCGCGGTGAAGTTGGCGTTGTCGGCCGCAGTACCGCAGCTCAAGCCGCACGCGACCGGGTACTCCCAGTCGATGTCGATGCCATCAAACACCCCGGCCGCCGCGCCTACGCCACCAGCACCGTCGGTCACCGGCAGGTTGCCCTTGATGTAGGCGTCGATGCACGACGCCACGAAGGCCTGGCGGTTGGCCGGCTGCGCCGCGCTGGAGAAGCCGCGCGACCAGGTCCAGCCACCGAGCGAGATCAGCACCTTCACGTTCGGGTGCTTGGCCTTGAGCTGCTTGAGCTGGTTCCAGTTGCCGCGCAGCGGCTGGTCCCACGTGTCTGCGCTGCCGCTGACGCTTTCACCGGCCTGGAAGGCCTTGGTGTAGTCGGCGAACGCGTCGCCGCCGGCCCCGGTGTTCGGGTCCGAAGGCTGGGTGACGCCCACTTCGCAGCGGTTGTTGCGCACGTTGCCGAACGCGTAATTGATGTGGGTCAGCTTGCTGGCCGAGCCGCTGGTGTCGATGTTCTTGACCCGGTAGTTGCGGCCGTAGATGCCCCACTGGGTGAAGTAGCCGATCACCCGCTTGTTGCCACCGCCGCCACCGCCCGCTGCGGTGGTGACGCTGATCGACGCGCTCTGCGCCGAGGCGTTGCCGGCGTTGTCGCGCGCACGCACACGGTAGGTGTACGCGGTGCTGGCAGTCAGCCCGCCGTCGGTGTACTGGGTGGCGCTGGGCGAACCGACCAGGGCGCCGTTGCGGTACACGTCATAGCCTGCGACGCCGCTGCCGCCGTTGTTGTCGGTGGCTGCGGTCCAGGCCAGGTTGACCGTGGTGGCGGTCTTCGAGGGCGAGGACAGACCACCCGGCACGCTGGGCGCGGTGGTGTCATTGCTGGCCGCGTTCACGGTCACGCTCACCGTGGCCGAAGACGTCACCGCATTGTTGTTGTCGGTGGCCACCGCCTTGAAGGTGTGGGTGCCGGCCAAGGCATTGGCCCAGGTGACGCTGTAGGGCGCGCTGGTGTCGATGCCGAGCGAAGTGCCGCCCCGGAAGAATTCGACCTTGCTCACGCTGCCGTCGGCGTCGCTGGCGTTGGCGCTCACGGTAATGCTGCTGCCGGCGCTGAAGCTGGCGCCGTTGGCCGGCGAGGTCAGGCTGACGCTGGGGGCCTGGTTGCTGCCGCCGCTGTCGCAGGCGCCCAGGTTGGTGTAGTACGGCGCGCCGGCCGGATGGTCGGGCGGGGCGTTCCAGATGTCCTGGTTGGCCCGGTAGAGGATGCCGCCTTTCTGCAGCGTGCTGCCTGCCAGGTAGATCGCATTGCCGTTCCACTCGGGCACTCCGGTACAGCTCGCGGCAAGCGCGACGCCGGGGGCGAGGGTGGCCGAGGCCAGCGCAAGCGCCAGCAGCCAGCGAGGGGATAACGATGTCACCGTACTGCGCGCAATCGGGTCAGCCATGGTCGTACTCCGATCAAGGGTGGCGCTGGGCGGCGGGGTGCCGCCCAGCGGTGCAGCAGGTCCGGGGCCGGTGAGAGGGGCCGGCAACAGCAGTGGGGGCGGACGGGGTCCCGCCGGGCGTCGGGCTGGGCGGGTCGTGGCAACGTTGTCATGGATCGGCGGGCCATTCCGTGCGCCAGCGCAAAGTTCGGGCGGCTGGTCGGTGAACCGGGACGGGCCGGCGGCAGCCCGGCAGCGACCACCCGGGGGCGTCGGACCGGTACAATAGTGGGCCCCGTCTCCAACCACGGTTCCCCGGACATGATGGTCCTCGAGGGCGCATCCGCCCTTTCGCCGTTCCGCCGCGAACGGCTTGAAACCCGCCTGCAGTCCCTTGCCGCCGACGTTCGCATCACCGGTGCCTGGCACGTCTACTTCATCCAGACCGAGGGCGAGGCCACGCCGGACCCGGCGATCCTGAGCCGGATCCTGGAAGCCCAGCCCGCGCTGGCACCGCAGGAGGCCGGGGCCGTCACCCGCTTCGTGGTGCCGCGCCTGGGCACGCTGTCGCCGTGGTCGAGCAAGGCCACCGAACTGGTGCGTGGCGCCGGGCAGCCGATCCGCCGCGTGGAACGCGGCCTGCGTATCGACCTGGCCGGCTGGCCGGCCGATGCCGACGCCCGCGAGGCGCTGGTGCGCGCGCTGCATGACCCGATGACCCAGTCGGTGCTGGACGACGCCGCCCAGGCCCAGGCGCTGTTCACCGCGCCGGCCCGTGGCGAGCTGGAGCGGGTGGCGCTGGACGACCTGGAAGAGGCCAACCGCCGGCTCGGCCTGGCCATGGCCCAGGACGAGATCGACTACCTGCGCCAGCGCTTCGGCGAACTGGGCCGCAAGCCGTCGGACGTGGAACTGATGATGTTCGCGCAGGCCAATTCCGAGCACTGCCGGCACAAGATCTTCAACGCCAGCTGGACCATCGACGGCGCCGACAAGCCGCACTCGCTGTTCCGCATGATCAAGAACACCCACCAGCAGACCCCGCAGCACACGCTCAGCGCGTACAGCGACAACGCGGCGGTGGTGGCCGGTTTCCCGGCCGCGCGCTATCGGCCGGACCCGGACAGTGGCCAGTACCGCAGCGAGCCGGTGGTCGACTCGGCGTTCTGCATCAAGGTGGAAACGCATAACCACCCGACCGCGATCGCCCCATTCCCGGGTGCTTCGACCGGCGCCGGCGGCGAGATCCGCGACGAAGGCGCCACCGGTCGCGGCGGCAAGCCGAAGGCCGGCCTGACCGGCTTCTCGGTCTCGCACCTGCGCATTCCGACCCTGCCGCAGCCGTGGGAAGCGCCGCGCGCGCTGAACCCGCGCATGGCCCCGGCACTGGACATCATGCTGGAGGGCCCGCTCGGCGGCGCCGCCTTCAACAACGAGTTCGGCCGGCCCAACCTGCTCGGCTACTTCCGCAGCTTCGAACTGCCCGAAGGCGAGGGCCTGACCCGCGCCT
Organism: Stenotrophomonas sp. VV52; assembly: GCF_002893095.1. Taxonomy (GTDB): domain Bacteria; phylum Pseudomonadota; class Gammaproteobacteria; order Xanthomonadales; family Xanthomonadaceae; genus Stenotrophomonas; species Stenotrophomonas aracearum. The sequence continues at coordinate 40,741 of NZ_PKQQ01000008.1, forward strand.
ACGACAAGCCGATCATGCTGGCCGGTGGCCTCGGCGCGATCGACCAGGTCCAGGTGGAAAAGCTCAAGCTGCAGCCCGGCGACGCGGTGATCGTGCTCGGTGGCCCGGCCATGCTGATCGGCCTCGGTGGCGGTGCCGCCAGTTCGGTGGCTTCCGGCGAAAGCGCCGAGGACCTGGACTTTGCCAGCGTGCAGCGCGACAACCCGGAAATGGAGCGGCGCTGCCAGGAGGTGATCGACCGCTGCGTCGCGCTCGGCCTGGACAATCCGATCCGCTGGTTCCATGACGTTGGCGCCGGTGGCCTGTCCAACGCCATTCCCGAGCTGCTGCACGACTCCGGCGTGGGCGGTGTGATCGACCTGGGCAAGGTGCCCACCGACGATCCGTCGCTGTCGCCGATGCAGTTGTGGTGCAACGAATCGCAGGAACGCTACGTGCTCGGCGTGCCGCAGGCGCGCCTGGCCGAGTTCGCCGCGCTGTGCGCGCGCGAGCGTTGCCCGTTCGCTGCTGTCGGCGTGGCCACGGCGGAAGAGCGCCTGGTGGTCGCCTACGGCGCCACGGTCGGCAACATTCCGGCCGATGCGCCGATCGACCTACCGATGGACGTGCTGTTCGGCAAGCCGCCGAAGATGCACCGCGACACCGCGCACCCGCCGGCACCGCGCTGGCCCGCGCTGAAGACCCACGGGCTGGACCTGCACGAGGCCGGCCTGCGCGTGCTGGCGCACCCGTCGGTGGCCTCGAAGAACTTCCTGGTCACCATCGGCGACCGCAGCGTCGGCGGCCTGACCGCGCGCGAACAGATGATCGGCCCGTGGCAGCTGCCGCTGGCCAACGTCGCGATCACCCTGTCCGGCTTCGACACCCTGGCCGGTGAAGCGATGGCCATCGGCGAACGCACCCCGCTGGCCCTGCTGGACGCGGCTGCGTCGGCGCGCATGGCGGTCGGCGAAGCCATCACCAACCTGTGCGCGGCCCCGGTCGATGCGCTGGAGACGGTGAAGCTGTCGGCCAACTGGATGGCTGCGGCCGGCCACAATGGTGAAGATGCGCTGCTGTACGACGCGGTGCGCGCCGTGGGCATGGAACTGTGCCCGCAGCTGGACCTGAGCATTCCGGTCGGCAAGGACTCGCTGTCGATGCAGGCGCAGTGGCACGACGCCGGCCAGGCACACAAGTCGGTGTCGCCGGTGTCGCTGGTGATCTCCGCGTTCGCCCCGGTGGCCGACGCCAGCACCCAGCTGACCCCGCTGCTGGACCGCGACACCGACAGCGAGCTGTGGCTGATCGGACTGGGCGCGGGCAAGCAGCGCCTGGGCGGTTCGATCCTGGCCCAGGTGCATGCCGACCACAGCGCGCTGCCGGCCTTCGCCGGTGCCGTGCCGGACCTGGATGACCCGCAGCGCCTGCGTGGCTTCTTCGAACTGATCCGCGACGCCCGCCAGGCCGGCCTGCTGCTGGCGTACCACGACCGCAGCGACGGCGGTGCGTTTGCCGCCCTGTGCGAGATGGCCTTCGCCTCGCGCCAGGGCCTGGACATCACCCTGGACGCCTGGGGCGATGACCCCTTCCGCAGCCTGTTCAATGAAGAACTGGGCGCCGTGGTGCAGATCGCGCGCGAAGACCGCGCCGCGTTCGCCGACCTGGTCGAGCGCCATGCGCTGACCGAATGCGCACAGCGCATCGCGCGCCCGACCACCGCACCGGTGGTGCGGGTCTCGCTGCAGGGCGAAAGCCTGGTCGAGTGGCGCTGGGAAGCGCTGTTCGACGCCTGGTGGTCGGTCACCCACGCCATGCAGAAGCTGCGCGACAACCCGGACAATGCCGACCAGGAACGCGCCGTCGCGCGCAGCTTCACCGCGCCGGGCCTGAAGCCGAAGCTCAGCTTCGACCTCAATGAAGATGTGGCAGCTCCGTTCATCAACACCGGTGCGCGTCCGCGCGTGGCGGTGCTGCGCGAGCAGGGCGTCAACGGCCAGATCGAAATGGCCAACATCTTCGAACGTGCCGGCTTCGACAGCTTCGACGTGCACATGAGCGACTTGATCGAAGGCCGCGTGCAGCTGTCCGACTTCACCGGCCTGGCCGCGTGCGGTGGCTTCAGCTACGGCGACGTGCTCGGTGCCGGTCGCGGCTGGGCCACCTCGGTGCTGGAGCGCAGCGCACTGCGCGATGCGTTCGCTGCGTTCTTCGCGCGCGAAGACAGCTTCGCGCTGGGTGTTTGCAACGGCTGCCAGATGATGAGCCAGCTCAAGGACATCATTCCCGGTGCCGAACACTGGCCGCAGTTCCGCCGCAACCGCAGCGAGCAGTTCGAAGCACGTACCGCGTTGCTGGAAGTGGTGGAGTCGCCGTCGATCCTGCTGCGTGGCATGGCCGGTTCGCGCCTGCCGGTGGCAGTGGCGCACGGTGAGGGCCAGGCGGTGTTCGCCAGCCCGGTCGACCAGGCGGCGGCACGCGTCTCGCTGCGCTACGTGGACGGTGATGGCAACGTTGCCAGCCAGTACCCGTTCAACCCGAACGGGTCGCCCGACGGCATCACCGGCCTGACCAGCAGCGACGGCCGCGTCACCATCATGATGCCGCACCCGGAGCGCACGCCGCGCGCAGTGAACCTGAGCTGGCGTCCGGCGGACTGGAACGGTGACTCGCCGTGGCTGCGCATGTTCCGCAACGCAAGAGTATGGTGCGGCTGAGTGCGTGTGATGACGCAGTGAGCACCATGTGAAAAAACCGCCGACGTTGTCGGCGGTTTTTTTTTGCGCGCGATTTCAACCTGTGTCGAAGCAACGAGTTACAGCGCGTTACATGCGTGAATGCGTGTGATGAAGAATGCTCACATCGATCTAACAAAACACGTTGATGAATAGTCAGATCTGTGACGACTCTCGCGTTCGCACAGTTTTTGACGTCAAAGTCTTGACGCCACCAAAACCCTGCGTTAACACTGAGGTCTCATTTCGACAGCGTTCAGTTCTGCAGTAACCCCACGGATGGCGCGTTCTCTGTTCGTTGCACACGCCGTTCGGCACTTCACGCAGTGATCCAAAAAATTCAAGCACACGCCCCCAGGGGACGTTGGACCACGGTGTCCGGCGTTGGCGTCGCTTTGCCTAAAACCAGTCCAACCAGGAGTCGCATCGATGAATCGGATTTATCGCAAGGTCTGGAACAAAGCACTGGGGCAGATGGTGGTTGCCTCCGAATTGGCCAGCAGCCAGACCCCGGGCGTGGTGATCGACCAGCGACGGTCTGCCGACGCACGCGGTGCGTCGGTGTTGTCCGCCGCCATTGCGTTGACGCTGGGACTCGGCATGAGCGGCGCGATATCCGATGCGCATGCGCAATCGGTGGAAGTGGGCGGCAACGCGAACTGCGTGGTGCTCAACAGCAACGTGATCGACAGCTGCGTGGTTGACGGCAACGCCACGGCGTCCGGCACCAATGCGGTGGCGATCGGCAGCAACAGCACGGCCTCGGCCGCCAACAGCGTGGCACTCGGCGCCGGCTCGCGTGCCGCACGCGCCAACACGGTGTCGGTGGGTGACGCCGGCAAGGAACGCCAGGTGACCAATGTCGCCGCCGGCACCGCCGCGACCGACGCGGTGAACAAGGCACAGCTGGACACGGTGGCGGCGACCGCTGCCGGTGCAACCCGCTATTTCAAGGCCGACGGCGCTGGCGACAACAGCGACGCGGCCAGCATCGACGGTGACGGCGCGCTCGCTGCCGGTGCCGACGCCAACGCCGACGGCGACGGTGCGATCGCACTCGGCCACAACAGCCAGGCGCTGGCCAACGCCACCACGGCAGTGGGCACCGATGCGGTGGCTGCGGGCCTCGGCGGTAGTGCATTCGGCCAGAACAGCCTCGCCATCGGCGACGCGACCGTGGCTGTCGGCCAGAGCGCGATGGCGTTCGGCCTCGGCGATGTCGCGCTCGGTGCGTCCGCCTTTGCCGCCAGCGAAAACGGCGCAGCTACGGCGATCGGTGGCCTGGCCGAAGCCAGTGCCGACGGTGCCACCGCGATTGGTGGCGGCGCATTGGCCATCGGCGCGGGCAGCACCTCGCTCGGCCGCGGCGCCGGCAGCGGCGGCGAAGCCTCGATTGCGGTGGGTGCGTTCAGCACCGCCGTGGCCGACTTCAGCGCGGCCCTGGGCTCCAACTCCGCTGCCGTTGCCGTGGGCAGCGTCGCGCTGGGTGCAGGCTCGTACGCGGATCGCGTCGACACCGTCTCGGTCGGCAACAACAACGGCCTGGAACGCCAGATCACCCACGTCGCCGCCGGCACCGAAGCCAGCGACGCGGTGAACAAGGCCCAGCTCGACGAAGTGGGCGACGTGGCCGCCACCACCGCGAAGTACGTGCAGGTCACCGGCAGCGCCGACAGCGATGCCGGCGCATTTGCCGATGGCGACAACGCCACCGCCGTGGGTGAAGCCACCAACGCACTTGGCAACGGCACCACCGCGCTCGGCAGCGGCGCTACCGCCGTTGCGCAGAACGCCACTGCGGTCGGCTACAACGCACTGGCCAGTGGCCAGAACAGCGCCGCGTTCGGCAACAACGCCCAGGCCAACGGCCCGGGCAGCGTCGCCGTGGGCGGCGCCGCCGTGGACGAAGACGGCAACCCGCTGATCACCAACGGCGGGGTGCCGGTCGATACCGGTGCCACCAGCGCCGGCGTCGGCGGCACCGCGGTGGGCGCCAGCGCCGAAGCCTCCGGCTTCGCCGCGTCCTCCTACGGCGTCGGCGCGTATGCGGCCGGTGCGCAGTCGTCCGCGTTCGGTGCGGTCGCCAATGCGACGGGCGACTACGCCACGGCGGTCGGCACCCAGAGCGTGGCCGCCGGTACCAGCAGCACCGCCATCGGTGGTCCGGCCGACCTGATCCCGGGCCTGGGCTTCTTCGTGCAGACCCAGGCCAGCGGCGAAGCCGCCACGGCGGTCGGCGCCGGTGCGATTGCCAGCGGCGACTACGCGGTGGCCAACGGCACGCTGAGCGAAGCCTCCGGCACTGAAGCGACGGCCGTGGGCTACTTCGCCTATGCGCCGGGCGAGGGCGCCTCCGCGCTCGGCGCGGAAAGCTGGGCCAGCGGCGAGCTGAGCACGGCAGTTGGCTTCTACAGCACCGCACGCGGTGCCAACAGCGTCGCGCTGGGTGCCAACTCCACCGCGGTGCGCGACAACACCGTGTCGGTCGGCGATGTCGGCAGCGAGCGCCAGGTCACCCACGTGGCCGCCGGTACCGAAGACACCGATGCGGTGAACAAGGCGCAGCTGGACAGCGTGGCCGCCACCGCCGATGAAACCGCCAAGCGCTTCAAGGCCAATCCGTCGCAGGACAGCGACGTGGGTGCGTTCGCCGACGGCGACGGCGCCCTGGCTGCCGGCGAAGCCAGCAACGCGTTCGGCGCGGGTGCGACCGCGGTGGGTAATGGCGCGTCGGCACTCGGCGATGACAGCGTCGCGGTCGGCCGCAACGTCGCCGCCACCGGCACTGGCAGCGTCGCCATCGGCGGCCTTGGCCAGGCCTACGACCAGTACAACCAGCCCATCGTCGACGGCGATGGCAATGCCGTCACCGTGGGCACCACCGCTGCACAGGACGCAGTTGCGGTCGGTGCCGGTGCGCAGGCCACCGGTGCGCAGAGCAACGCGTTCGGCAACGGCGCACAGGCGCTGGGCGACAACAGCCTGGCCCAGGGCTACAAGTCGCGCGCGACCGGCGACTACAGCACTGCACAGGGCGACAACGCGTTTGCCAGCGGCGTGGAAAGCACCGCCACCGGTGCGTACGCATGGGCCACTGCTGAGAGCGCCACCGCGTTCGGCGCCAGCGCCTGGGCTACCGACGCCAATGCCACTGCGGTGGGGTACGCGGCCTGGGCCGACGGCGCCGGTGCCACCTCCGTGGGCTACAACAGCTGGGCGCGCGGCAGCAGTTCCACCGCACTGGGTCGCGGCGCCTTCGGCTACGGCGACAACAGCGTCGCGGTCGGCTACCAGGCGCTGGGCAACAGCATCAACACCATCGCCATCGGCACCAATGTCGTGGCCGGTGGCGAAAGTGCCATCGGCATCGGTGCCGGCAGCAACGCCAGCGCCTCCAACGCAGTGGCGCTCGGTGCAGGTTCGCGCGCGGATCGTGCGTACACCGTCTCGGTCGGCAACGACGACCAGCAGCGCCAGATCACCCAGGTGGCTGCCGGTACCGAAGGCACCGACGCGGTCAACGTGGACCAGCTGACCGCCGCCACGGACAAGTTCCAGGCCACCGGTGACGGCGTGGCCGTGGCCGGCGGCGCTGAAAGCGTGGCGGCCGGTTCGAATGCCGCCACCGATGGCGACTACGCCACGGCGGTGGGCTCCAGCAGCTTCGCCAGCGGCAGCGGTGCGTCGGCAGTCGGCAGCGGCGCGTTCGCCCTCGAGACCAATGCCACCGCGGTCGGTTTCAACGCGCTGGCCACCACCGCCAATGCAACGGCGAGCGGGGCCAACGCGCAGGCCACCGCCGAGTACGCCACCGCCAGCGGCGCTGAAAGCCTGGCCTCGGGCGAGCAGAGCACCGCCAGCGGTGCGGCCAGCGTGGCCTCCGGCGCAGGCAGCCTGGCCGGCGGCGCACTTTCCGAAGCAGCCGGTGAGGAATCGGTCGCGCTCGGTTACTACAGCACCGCCAGCGGTTCCGGGGCCACGGCAGTGGGCGCGGAAAGCGTGGTCAGCGGCACCCTGTCGGCCGGTTACGGCTTCGCCTCCGAAGCCACCGCCGGCTACACCACCGCCATTGGTGGCTACGCCGCCGCCACGGCCTTCAACGCGACTGCGCTGGGCAGCTTCGCCCAGGCCACCGGGTCGAACAGTGTCGCGCTCGGCGGCGATGCCGTCGCCAGCGGTTCCTACAGTACCGCCACCGGCCAGGGCAGCCTCGCCAGCGGCACCAACAGCGTGGCCGTCGGTGGCGCGCTGTTCGGCCTGCTGCCGACCGAAGCCTCCGGCAACTACTCCACCGCCGTGGGTGGTGGTGCGTGGTCGCCGGGCTTGAACAGCACGGCGCTGGGTAACGCCGCCACCTCCGAAGGCGAAAACAGCGTGGCGCTCGGTGCGGACTCGATTGCCGACCGCGACGACAGCGTGTCGGTGGGCAGCGCCGGCAGCGAACGCCAGGTCACCAACGTGGCCGCCGGTACCGAAGGTACCGACGCGGTGAACCTCGACCAGCTCAACGCGGTCGCCGACGCGGCCGCCACCACCAGCAAGTACTTCCAGGCCAGCGGCAGCGATGCCAGCGACGCCGGTGCGTTCGTCGACGGCGACGATGCACTGGCCGCCGGTGAAGCCAGCAACGCCATCGGCAACGGCGCCACCGCGCTGGGCGCCGGCAGCACCGTGGTCGCAAACGAAGCCACCGCGGTCGGCTTCAACGCCACCGCCACCGCCGACAACGCGGTAGCACTGGGCAGCAATGCCGCCAGCAGCGGCGCCGGTGCCGTTGCAGTGGGCGACCTGAGCAATGCCAGCGGCAACGCCTCGGTCGCCATCGGCGGCGGCGCGCTGTCGCAGGGCTTTGGCGGCGTGGCGATCGGTGCCGGTTCCGAAGCCAGCGGCCTGGCCGCAACGGCGGTCGGTTACGGCGCCTGGGCGCTGGGTCGCGAGACCACCGCGATCGGCAACTTCGCCACCGCTGACGGCTGGGCCGCCAGTGCGTTCGGTGCAGGTGCCACCGCCGGCTTCTTCGGCACCGCCATCGGTACCTACAGCCAAGCCTCTGAAGTCGCCACCGCGGTCGGCCAGGGCACCTTCGCCGACATCGCCGGTGCGGCGTTCGGCGTGCAGGCGCGCGCCGGTACCTACGGCGTGGCACTGGGCAACAACGCAGCGACCGCCGACTCCGGTGTAGCCGTCGGCTTCAACGCGCTGGCCGGCGCCGATGCCAACAGCGCCAGCCAGGGCGTGCAGACCACGGCGGTCGGCAGCGAAGCCTGGGCCACCGAAGACGGTGCCACCGTGGTCGGTTACAACAGCTATGCGCAGGCGGTGAACTCGAGCGTGCTCGGCAGCAACACCTGGACCACCAAGGACGCTGAAAACAGCGTCGCGCTGGGTGCCGGCACGCTGGCCGATCGTGCCAACTCGGTCTCGGTCGGTGCCGCGCAGGCCTGGACCGATGCCGCCGGTGTAGTGCATGACGCCATCGATCGCCAGATCACCAATGTCGGTGCGGGTACCGAAGACACCGATGCGGTCAACCTGGCGCAGTTGAAGGAAGTGGCAGCGGTGGCTGAAACCACCAGCAAGTACTTCCAGGCCAGCGGCAGCGACGACAGTGATGCCGGTGCCTTCGTCGACGGCGACAACGCGCTCGCCGCCGGTGAGGCTTCCAACGCGATCGGCAACGGTGCCAGTGCACTCGGCAGCGGCGCCAACGCCCTGGCCGACAACGCCACTGCAGTGGGCTTCAACGCGCTGGCCACGGCCGAAGGCGCCGCAGCGCTGGGCAGCGAGGCCCAGGCGACCGGCGAGAACAGCGTCGCGGTCGGTAACGGTGCCGCCGCCAGCGAGATCGGTGCCAGCGCCATCGGTGCCGGTGCGCAGGCCTCGGGCGCCTACAGCAGCGCCAGTGGCAGCGAAGCAATTGCGTCGGGCCAGCAGGCCACCGCGAACGGCTTCCGCGCCACTGCATCCGAAGCCGGTGCATCGGCGTTCGGCAGCTACAGCGAAGCCAGCGGCCAGCTGTCCTCGGCACTGGGTTACGGTTCAATCGCCTCCGGCGCCAGCGCCGTTGCGGTCGGTGAGTACAGCGAAGCGACCGGCGATGAAAGCGTCGCCATTGGCGGCAGCACCTTCTTCGGCTTCATTCCGGCGCGTGCGTCGGGCACCGGTGCTGCGGCCTTCGGTGCGGGTGCCTGGGCCACCGACGACTACACCACCGCGATCGGCTGGAATTCGTGGGCCGACGCCGTCAGTGCCACCGCACTGGGCGAAAGCGCCACCGCCACCGGCGTGAACAGCGTGGCGCTGGGTGCCGGTTCCAGTGCGGACCGCGACAACAGCGTCTCGGTCGGCACTGCCACTTCGCAGCGCCAGATCACCAACGTGGCAGCGGGTACGGAAGGCACCGACGCGGTGAACCTCGACCAGCTCAATGAAGTGGCCGACACCGCCGAGGAAACCAACCGCTACTTCAAGGCCTCCGGCAGCGGCAACGGCGATGACGTGGGCAGCTACGTCGATGGCACCTACGCCACCGCCGCAGGTGAAGCCTCCAACGCGTTCGGCACCGGCGCTTCGGCCTACGGCAGCGGTTCGCTGGCGTCCGGCCGCTATGCTTCGGCGTCGGGTTACAACGCGTCGGCCACCGCCGATTCGGCCACCGCGGTCGGTGGTGCGCTGTACTACGAAGATGCCAACGGCAACGTGTTGCTGGACAAGGCGACCAGCGCCAGCGGCACCGGCGCCACCGCGCTGGGTGCCGGTGCGCAGGCGGACGGGGCGTTCAGCACCGCCAGTGGTGCCGGTTCCACCGCAGCGGGTGTGCAGTCGTCCGCCTTCGGCTACAGCGCCGAAGCGGGCAGCGACTACAGCACCGCCGTCGGTGCGTTCAGCGCGGCCAGTGGCGTGCGCACCACGGCGGTGGGCTACGGTGCCGAAGCCAGCGGCGATTACGCCACTGCGTTCGGCTGGGGCAGCACCGCCTCCGGTGCGTACAGCATCGCCATCGGCAACAGCGCACAGGCCAGCGGCGCCAACAGCTTCGCCAGTGGCGCCAGTGCCTGGGCCACCGCTGCGCAGACCACCGCGGTCGGACAGCTGGCGTGGGCTACCTCGGCCGGCTCCACCGCCCTCGGCCAGGACAGCTACGCCTACAGCGGCATCAACGCCACCGCCCTGGGCAAGAGCGCCTGGGCCAACGGCACCGGCAGCGTGGCGCTGGGCGCAGGCTCGCGTGCCACCGAAGCCAACGTGGTCTCGGTTGGTGGCGGCAACGGCACCACCGGTCCGGCCACGCGCCGCATCACCAATGTGGGCGCGGCGGTGCATGCCACCGATGCGGTGAACAAGGCGCAGCTGGACAGCGTCGCTGCAACCGCCGATGCGGTGGGGCAGCGCTTCCAGGCCAGCGGCACCGGCGTGGCCAGCGCCAGCGGCACCGATGCGCTGGCGGCCGGCTCGGCAGCCACCGCCAGCGGCACCCGCAGCAGCGCACTGGGCACCGCCGCCACCGCGTCGGCCACGGGCGCCACCGCGGTGGGTGCCGATGCCAAGGCAAGCGGCACCAACAGCACGGTGCTCGGCCGTTTGTCCTCCACCAATGCCACCAACGCGGTGGCGATCGGTAACGGCGCGTTCGTCAGCAACGGCGCCGGGGGTGTCGCACTCGGTGCCGGCGCTGCCGCGTCCGGGGCGAACTCGCTGGCGCTGGGTGCGGGGTCGCGTGCTACTGAAGCCAACGTGGTCTCGGTCGGTGGCGGCAACGGTACCGATTCGCCGGCCACCCGCCGCATCGTCAATGTCGCGGCCGGTCGTGTCGCCGCCGGCAGCACCGACGCGGTCACCGGTGGCCAGCTCAACACCACCAACCAGCGCGTGGGCGCGGTGGAAACCCGGGTCGGCGACATCGACGACCGCATCGGGTCGGTGGAGAACGCCACGGTCAATGCGCTGAGCTACGACGACAGCAGCCGCGGCACGCTGACCCTGTCGGGGATCGAAGGCACCACCGTGGACAACGTCGCCAACGGGTCCATCGCCAGCAGCAGCCGCCAGGCCATCAACGGCGGGCAGCTGTTCCAGGCACTGACCGACACCGCCAGCTTCCTCGGCGGCGGCGCCAGCGTCGGCATGCAGGGCGTGTTCGTGGCGCCGAACTACGTGATCCAGGGCAGCACCTACAACAACGTAGGCGATGCACTGGGCGCGCTCGACGCCAAGGTCAGCGACCTCGACCAGCGCATCGCCGGTGGCGGCAGCAACGCGGCACGTGCGCGCACCGCGTCGGTGTCCACCGCCAGCGTGGCGGCCGCGCCCGAAGCGGCTGACACGGCGGCGACCACCGCTGCCAGCGCGGACACGGCCCGCGTCGCCAGTGCGGATGCGCCGGTGGTGCAGGGCACGCCGACCGCGACCAGCTACGGCAGCTCGCAGCCGGTGGCAGCCGCGCTGCCGGTCACCTCGGTGGCCATGGGCGAAGGCGCCGTCGCCAGCGGCGCGTCGGCAACCGCGATCGGGCAGGGGGCCAGCGCCACCGCCGCCAACTCGGTGGCCCTGGGCCAGGGCTCGGTCGCCGACCGTGCCGACACGGTCTCGGTGGGTGCGGTGGGGGCCGAACGCCAGGTCACCAACGTCGCCGCCGGCAGCGCCGCTACCGACGCGGTCAACAAGGGCCAGCTGGATGGCGGGGTTGCCGCGGCCAACAGCTATACCGACCAGCGGTACAGCGCGATGGCCGACACCTTCGACATCTACAAGGGCGAGATCGACGAACGCCTGCGTCACCAGGACCGTCGCATCGACCGCCAGGGAGCGATGAACGCGGCCATGCTCAACATGGCCACCAGCGCCGCCGGCATCCGGACGCAGAACCGGGTCGGTGTCGGCGTCGGCTTCCAGAGCGGCGAGTCGGCGTTGTCGCTGGGTTATCAGCGCGCCATCAGCGACCGCGCCACCGTCACCCTGGGTGGTGCGTTCAGCAGTGATGACAGCTCGGTGGGCGTGGGTGCCGGCTTCGGCTGGTAACCCGCGCATGCAATGCAAGGCCTGAGGGGGCGGGTCACGGGAACCCTGGCCAGGGCCGGCCGGGGTTTCCGCATGGAGTGTTGGCCTGAACAGTCGTTTGATCCATGACCTTGAAGAGGATTTCAACGTGACCAAGAAGCAGAACCTTCGCATCAACGTGCTGGCAGCCGCCGTGCTGTCGCTGTCCGTGGGCGCCAGCGCCTATGCCGCCGGGTTGCCGGTCAAGGAGCCGGCGCGCCAGGCCAGCACCGCCCAGCAGAATTCCGAACGCATCATCGTCAAATACCGCACCGGCACCGCCGCTGCCGCCGACCGTTCGGCCAAGCTGGCCGCGGTGACCTCGGCGGTCTCGCGCGCCAGCCTCGGCGCCACTGCCTCGCGCAGCGCCGCAGCCAGCCCGCAGCTGCTGCGCCGGCTCGGCACCGGCGCGGACGTGATCCGCCTGCAGGGCAAGCTCAGCCAGGCCGACCTGCAGAAAGTGCTGAAGGAAATCCAGGCCGACCCGTCGGTCCAGTACGCTGCCGCCGACGTCAAGCTGCAGCGCGCCGACACGCGCGCCAAGGAAACCCCGCAGCTGGTGCCGAACGACCAGTACTACGCGCAGTACCAGTGGCACCTGCACAGCGCCACCGGTGGTGTGAATGCACCGGCCGCGTGGGACGTGGCGCAGGGCGAAGGCGTGGTGGTGGCGGTGCTGGATACCGGCATCTTGCCGCAGCATCCGGACTTTGCGGCCGGCACCCTGCTGGAAGGCTATGACTTCATCAGCGACGCGGAAACCTCGCGCCGTCCGACCGATGAACGCGTCCCGGGTGCGCTGGATTACGGCGACTGGGTCGAGAACGACAACGAGTGCTACGCCGGTTCGCTGGCTGAAGACAGCTCCTGGCACGGCACGCACGTGTCCGGCACGGTCGCCGAAGCGACCAACAACACGATCGGCATGGCCGGCCTGGCCTACAAGGCCAAGGTGCTGCCGGTGCGCGTGCTCGGCAAGTGCGGTGGCTACCTGTCCGACATCGCCGACGCGATCACCTGGGCCTCCGGCGGCACGGTTGCCGGCATTCCGGCCAACCCGAACCCGGCCGAAGTGATCAACATGAGCCTGGGCGGCGGCGGCGCGTGCGACCCGGCGTACCAGGATGCGATCAACGGCGCCGTGTCGCGCGGCACCACCGTGGTGGTGGCGGCCGGCAACCAGGCCTCCAACGCCTCCGGCTACCGCCCGGCCAGCTGCGCCAACGTGATCGCGGTCGGTGCGACCCGCATCACCGGCGGCATCGCCTCCTACTCCAACTTCGGCGCGGCGGTGGACCTGTCCGGTCCGGGCGGTGGCGGCGGCGTGGACGGCAACCCGGGCGGCTACGTCTGGCAGGCCGGCTACAACGGCCTGACCACCCCGACCTCCGGTGCCTACAGCTACATGGGCATGGGCGGTACCTCGATGGCTTCGCCGCACGTGGCCGCCGTGGCCGCGCTGGTGCAGGGCGCGCTGGCCTCGGCCGGCAAGGACCCGCTGACCCCGGCGCAGCTGGAAACGCTGCTGAAGCAGAGCGCACGCACCTTCCCGGTGACCATCCCGGCCGCGACCCCGATCGGCAGCGGCATCGTCGACGCCAAGGGCGCGCTCGACAAGGCCCTGGAAGAGCCGTGCACCGAGGACTGCGCGCCGGATGCGACGCCGCTGACCAACCGCGTGGCGGTCACCGGCCTGAGCGGCGCCGGCGGCAGCGAAACGCTGTACAGCTTCGAAGCGGCGGCCGGCAAGACGGTGAGCTTCCTCACCTACGGTGGCAGCGGCAACGTCTCGCTGTATGTCAGCGCCGGCGAAGAGCCGTCCGCGACGGACTTCGACGCCAAGTCGGCGCGTCCGGGCAACAGCGAAACCGTGCGCTTCACCGCGCCGGTGGCGGGCACGTACTACATCAAGCTGGTCGGCGAATCGGCCTTCAGTGGCGTGAGCATCCAGGCCGTTCAGTAACGGCCCGGTAGTGCCTGCGGGAGCCCGTCCTGTGACGGGCTCCCGTTTTTCTGTCGGCCACCACCGCATGTGGCCCTACGGCGAACTGGTAAAGTCGGCAGGTCGCCAGGAGAGCTCTCGTGAATGCGGTAACCCACGATCTTGCTGAAGAGTCGTCCACCGATGCGGAAGCCCGCATCGTGGCGCTGTTGCTGCGCAACGGGCGGCTGAAAGAGGCCGACCTGGCCCGCGCGCGCCCGCTGCAGCGCGAGTCCGGCGGCAGCCTGCTGCCGCTGCTGGTGCGGCTGGGCCTGGTGTCCGAACGCGACCACGCCCAGGCCTGCGCCGAGGTGCTGGCGTTGCCGTTGCTGGAAGGCAAGGCGGTGCCCGAAGCGCCCCCCGAATCCCTGCTCGACGCGCTGCCGCTGTCGCTGCGCTTCCTCAAACAATTCCACGCCTGTCCGCTGGCCCTGCACGACGGCGTGCTCGACCTGTGGCTGAGCGATCCGCAGGAGCCCTACACCGCCGACGCGGTGCAGCTGGCGATGGCGGTGCCGGTGCGCCTGCATGTCGGGCTGCGCTCGGAGATCGACGACGTGATCGAGCGCTGGTTCGGCCAGGGCCGCAGCGCGATGGGCGCGATCATCGAAACCGCCGACGGCGAAGGCAGCGCGGTCGACGATATCGAACACCTGCGCGACCTCGCCTCCGAAGCCCCGGTGATCCGCCTGGTCAACCTGGTGATCCAGCGTGCGGTGGAACTGCGCGCCTCGGACATCCATATCGAACCGTTCGAAAACCGCCTGAAGGTGCGCTACCGCGTCGACGGCGTGCTGATCGAAGGCGAAAGCCCGCCGGCCAATCTCACCGCCGCGGTGATCAGCCGCATCAAGATCATGGCGCGGCTGAACATCGCCGAACGCCGCCTGCCGCAGGACGGCCGCATCATGCTGCGCGTGCAGGGCAAGGAGCTGGACCTGCGCGTGAGCACCGTGCCCACCGCACACGGCGAAAGCGTGGTGATGCGCCTGCTCGACCGCGACACCGTGGTGTTCGACTTCCACCGGCTCGGCTTCACCGACGCGTTCCTGCCGCAGTTCCGCAAGGTGCTCGACCAGCCGCACGGCATCCTGCTGGTCACCGGACCCACCGGTTCGGGCAAGACCACCACGCTGTACACCGCGCTGAGCCAGCTCAACACCGCCGACGTCAAGATCATCACCGTTGAAGACCCGGTCGAATACCAGATCGAAGGCATCAACCAGATCCAGGCCAAGCCGCAGATCGGGCTGGATTTCGCCAGCGCGCTGCGCAGCATCGTGCGCCAGGATCCGGACATCATCATGATCGGCGAAATGCGCGACCTGGAAACCGCGCGCATCGCGATCCAGTCGGCGCTCACCGGGCACCTGGTGCTGTCCACCCTGCACACCAACAACGCCGCCGGCGGCATCACCCGCCTGCTCGACATGGGCGTGGAAGACTACCTGCTGACCTCCACCATCAACGGCATCCTGGCGCAGCGCCTGGTGCGCCGGCTGGAGCCGCAGCATGCGCTGCGTTACCTGGCCTCGCCCGAAGAGATCGAACGCTTCGACCTGCGCAGCCTGCAGCCGGAAGGCGAGATCTACCTGTACCGCGCGCAGCCCTCCGCGCTCGCGCCCACCGGCTACCTCGGGCGCACCACCATCATGGAATTCCTGGTGATGAACGACGAGCTGCGCCGCGCGGTGATGCGCCGCGCCGGCATGGGCGAAGTGGAGCAGATCGCACGCGCGGCCGGCATGCGCACCATGTACGAAGACGGCCTTTCCAAGGCGCTGCAGGGCTACACCACGATTGAAGAAGTACTGCGCGTGACGGAGGAAAGCTGAGCATGCCGCAGTACCGCTACAAGGCCCTCAACGCGCACGGTGAGCTGTTCGACGGCCAGATGGACGCCGCCAGCGAAGCCGATGTCGCCGCGAAGCTGCAGGACCAGGGGCACCTTCCGATGGAAGCGCGCCTGGCCGGGGAGGGTGGGGCGGGCAGTACCTCGTGGACCGCGCTGCTGCGGCGCAAGCCGTTCGACGGCGCCGCGCTGGTCCAGTTCACCCAGCAGCTGGCCACCCTGCTCGGCGCCGGGCAGCCACTGGACCGTGCGCTGACCATCCTGCTGGAACTGCCCGAAGACGAACGCAGCCGGCGGGTCATCACCGACATCCGCGACGTCGTGCGCGGCGGTGCGGCCCTGTCCACCGCGCTGGAACGCCAGCACGGGTTGTTCTCGCGGCTGTACATCAACATGGTGCGTGCCGGCGAAGCCGGTGGCAGCCTGCACGACACGTTGCAGCGACTGTCGGACTATCTCGAACGCAGCCAGGAACTGAAAGGCCGCGTGATCAACGCACTGATCTACCCGGCGATCCTGCTCGCGGTGGTCGGCGGCGCGCTGCTGTTCCTGCTCGGTTACGTGGTGCCGCAGTTCGCGCTGATGTACGAAAGCCTGGACGTGGCCCTTCCGTGGTTCACCCAGTGGGTGCTCAACGCCGGCCTGGTGGTGCGCGAGGGCTGGCTGGCGATGATCGTGGTGCCGGCGCTGGCGCTGCTGGTGGTCGAGCGCAAGCTGCGCCAACCGGCCGCACGCGTGGCGCTGGATGGCTGGCTGCTGCAGCGCAAGGGAATCGGCGGGCTGATCGGCAAACTTGAAACCGCGCGACTGGCACGCACCCTCGGCACGCTGCTGCGCAATGGCGTGCCGCTGCTGTCCGGGCTGGGCATCGCGCGCAACGTGCTGGGCAACCGCGCGCTGGCCGCCGATGTCGATGTCGCCAGCGACGACGTCAAGAACGGCAACGGCCTGTCCGCCGCGCTCGGCAAGGGCAAGCGTTTCCCGCGGCTGGCGCTGCAGATGATCCAGGTGGGCGAGGAATCGGGCGCGCTGGATGTCATGCTGCTCAAGACCGCCGACACCTTCGAACAGGAAACCGCACGCGCCATCGATCGCCTGCTGTCGGCACTGGTGCCGGTGATCACCCTGGTGCTGGCCTCGGTGGTCGGCCTGGTGATCGTCGCCGTGCTGGTGCCGTTGTACGACCTCACCAATGCCATAGGCTGAAGGAGCTTCCATGATCCACCGTCGCACCCGTTCCCACTTCGCGTCGCCGCGCAACCAGTCGGGCATGAGCCTGCTGGAAATCATCATCGTCATCGTGCTGATCGGCGCGGTGCTGACCCTGGTCGGCAGCCGCGTGCTCGGCGGCGCCGACCGCGGCAAGGCCAACATCGCCAAGTCGCAGGTGCAGACCATGGCCGGCAAGATCGAGAACTACCAGCTCGATACCGGCAAGCTGCCGGCCAAGCTCGACGACCTGGTCACCCAGCCCGGTGGCAGCAGCGGCTGGCTGGGTCCGTACGCCAAGCCCGCTGAACTGAACGACCCGTGGGGCAATGCGCTGGAATACCGCGCACCCGGCGAAGGCCAGCCGTTCGACCTGATCAGCCTGGGCAAGGACGGCAAGGTCGGTGGCAGCAGCTACGACGCGGACATCAAGTACGAGTAAGCGCGCTTGGGCCGTTCCGCAGCATCGTGCAGTCCTCGCAGGCGACGCGCCGCGCCGCAGCGTCGCGCCGTGCGCGGCGTTTCGCTGCTGGAAATGCTGCTGGTGGTGGCGCTCATCGCGATCATCGGTGCGGTCACCGCCACCGCCATGAATGGTGGCATCGACGGCATGCGCCTGCGCAATGCGGGCAAGGAAATCGCCAGCCAGCTGCGCTACACGCGCACCCAGGCCATTGCCACCGGTGAACGCCAACGCTTCCTGATCGACCCGCAGGCGCGCACCTGGGAAGCGCCCAACGGGCGCCACGGCAGCCTGCCGGCCGCCATCGAGGTGCACTTCCGCGGCGCCGGCCAGGTCGCCGGCGTGGCCAGCGGCAAGGCCGGCATCGCCTTCCACCCGGACGGCGGCTCCAGCGGCGGCAGCATCGAGCTGGGCGTGCGCGACGCGCTGTGGCGCATCGACGTGGCCTGGATCACCGGCGAGGTGCGCTCCGGGCCGGTGCGGGGTGCGCAATGAAACGACAGCGCGGTTACTCGCTGCTGGAAGTGATCGTCGCCTTCGCGCTGCTCGCGCTGGCGCTGACCCTGCTGCTGGGCAGCCTGTCCGGCGCGGCGCGCCAGGTGCATGGCGCCGACCTGCGCACCCGCGCCACCCTGCATGCGCAGTCGCTGCTGGCCGCGACCGGGATCGAGGCACCGCTGCAGGTCGGGCGCACCCAGGGCGACTGGGAGGACGGGCGCTATCGCTGGGACCTGCAGGTCGAACCGTATGTCGACCCGCGCGTCGATACGCTGCAACCGGCCGCGGCCAACATCGCCACCGGTCCCACCCTGGCCCAGCTGACCCTGCAGGTACGCTGGGGCGAGGGTAATGGCGAACGCCTGCAGTGGCGGTCGCTGCGGCTGCTGCCCACCACCCCGGACGCAGCGCGATGAGCCGTAGTGCTGCCCGTGGCTTCACCCTGATCGAAGTGCTGCTGGCCACGGTGCTGCTGGTCGGCGGCCTGGCGCTGGCGTTCGCCACCGTGCGTTCGGCGATGAACATCGCCCAGCGCGGCGAGCGCGTGGCCGCGCAGAACGAGCGCATGCGCGCGGTGGAAGGCTTCCTGCGGCGGCGCTTGAGCATGGCGCTGCCGACCGCCGCCGAACCACCCGATCCCACCCGCGAACCGCTGTACTTCCTCGGCGAACCGCAGCACATGCTGTTCGTGTCCGAACTGCCCGGCTACCTCGGTCGTGGCGGTTCGTACGTGCATGAGCTGCAGGTCAACCGCAGCGGCAATGACCTGCGCCTCGATGTGGCGCTGACCCTGGTGCAGAACGGCGAACGCATCGCCGAAACGCCGCCGCGCCCGCCGGAAATGCTGGCCGACGCCCTGCGCGAGGTGGCGTTCCGCTACCGCGGCATCGACCCGCAGAGCGGCCAGCTCGGCGAGTGGCAGACCCAGTGGGAGGACACCCGGCGCTTGCCGCTGCTGGTGGAAGTCCGCATCGTGCCACTGCAGGGACCGGCGTGGCCGCCGATGGTCGCCGCGCTGTCGCAGGCGCGCGAGGCACGCCGATGAGGCGCACGCGCGGTGCCGCACTGGTGCTGGTGCTGTGGCTGATCGCGCTGCTCACCGCCGTGGTCGGTGCGTTCGCGCTCAGTGCGCGCATCGAACACCTGCAGCAACGGGTGATCGGCGACGATGCGATCGGCCAGGAACACGCCCGCGCAGGACTGGAGTACGCGCTGTTCCGCATGCGGCCCTCCGCGCTGCAGCCGTCCTGGCAGGCCGACGGCCGCCGCTACCGCTGGGAATTCGACGGCCGCCGCATCGACCTGCGGGTGGTCGACGAGAACGGCAAGATCAATCTCAACCTGGCCGACACCGCCCTGCTCGGCGGTTTCCTGCGCGCGCTGGACGTGGAGCCCGGGCGGGCCCAGCAGCTGGCCGGCGCGATCGCGGACTGGCGCGATCCCGACAACCTCAAGCAACCCGGCGGCGGTGCCGAAACAGCCGACTACCAGGCGGCCGGCCTGCCGTATGGCGCGCGCAACGGGCGCTTCGAGTCCCTGGACGAACTGCAGCGGGTCCTCGGCATGGATCCGGACCTGTATGAACGGATGGAACCGATGCTGACCCTGTACAGTCGGCAGTCGCGTCCGGATCCCCGTTTCGCGGCCGGGCCGGTGCTGACCGCGCTCGGGCTGGACGCCGAACCGCTGCTGGCCGAGCGCGAGCGCAGCGAGGCGGCGGGCGACGAAAACGTGACCGGCGCGCTTGCCAGTGGCAGCGGCACCTATAGTATCGAGAGCCGCGCGACGGACCCGCGCGGCCGGGTGTCGGTGCTGCGCGCGGTGGTACGCATGGGCGCGGCGGGCACGCCCGGAACGACATACACGGTACTTCGCTGGGAACAGGGAATGGCAGCTCGATGACGGTTTGGCGGGACAGTCTGGAACAGGCACGGGGACGGCTCGCGCCCGGCGTGGGCACTGGCCTGCGCTGGTGGCGGCGTTCGCTGCTGGCCTGGTTGCCGCTGCGCTGGCAGTGGGCGATGGGCTGGTCGCAGTCGCGGTTGCTGCTGTCGCGGCATGCCGAGCAGCTGGTGCTGCGCCGCGACACCGCCGAGCAGGTCCAGGCCGTGGCCGAACTGCCGTGGCCGACCGCGCCCGCCGACCTGGAGGGGGTGCTCGACGCGCGCCTGCGCGGACTGCCCCGGCACTGGGTATTGCCGGCCTCCGCGGTGCTGCGCCGCCCGCTGCGCCTGCCGGCCGCTGCCGCGCCGCGCCTGCGCGACGTGGTCGGTTTCGAGATCGACCGGCAGACCCCGTTCGAAGCCAGCCAGGTGCATTACGACGTGCGCGAACTGGGCACGCTGCCCGACGGCCAGCTGCAGGTGGAGCTGGTGGTCATTCCGCGCCAGGCGCTGGAGCAGTGGTCGCAGCAGGCCGGCACCTGGGCGCAGCAGCTGGCCGGGGTGGATGCCGACGATGGCCACGGCCAGCCGCTCGGCGTGAACCTGCTGCCGGCGACCCAGCGCCAGCTCACCCGCGACCCGATGCGGCGCTGGAACCTGCTGCTCGGCTGCGCCGCTGTGGTGCTGTTGGCGCTGGCCGCGACCCAACTGCTGGACAACCGCCAGGCCGCCGCCGAGCGCCTGCGCGAGCAGGTCGACGCGTCCGCGCGCGATGCCCGCCGCGTGGCCGCGCAGCGCCAGCAGCTGCAGGAGCTGGTCGACGGCGCCGCATTCCTGGAAGCCAAGCGCAGCGAGCACGCCAGCACCGTGGAGCTGTGGAACGAACTCACCCGCCTGCTGCCCGACGGCACCTACCTGGAAAAGCTGTCGGTGGAAGGCAACACCCTGCAGCTGATCGGCCTCAGCCGCGAAGCCTCGCAGCTGGTGCCGCTGCTGCAGGACTCGCCGTTGTGGCGCAAGGTCAACCTGACCGGCGTGCTGCAGGCCGACGGTGGGGCCGGTGGCCGCGACCGTTTCACTCTCACCGCCGAGCTGCAGCCGCTGCCCGGCGCACCGGACCCGGCCGCACCCGCCGCTGCCACGCCCGCCCCGGAGGTTGCCGATGGCAATGCCGCCGACACGCCGTGACCGCTGGCTGGCGCTGGGCCTGCTGCTGGCCGCGTTGGCGCTGGCCTACCTGCTGCTGGTGCACCCGTGGTTCACCCGCCCGCTGCTGGACATCAACCGCGACATTGCCGACACGCAGGAGCGCGAGCAGCGCGTGGACGCGCAGCTGCAGCAACGCGGCCAGGTGCAACAGCGGTTGCAGGAGGTGGAAGCAGCCCTGCAGGGGCGACCCGGCTTCCTGCGCGAACCCACCGCCGAATCGGCCGCGGCTGCGCTGTCCAGCCGCCTGCAGGACGCGGTCGCCTCGGCCAGCCCGGGCAACCGCAGCTGCACCATCAGCAACCGCTCGCCGCTGACCGATACCGCGCGCGACGCGCAGTTCCCGCGCGTGGCGCTGCAGGTCCGGCTGCGCTGCGGCGTGCCGGAAATGGCGGCGGTGCTGCACACGCTTGAAACCGGCAGCCCGCGCCTGTTCGTGAACAACCTCAACCTGCTGGCGCAGCGCTTCCAGGCCTCGCCGAATGAAAGCGGCACCGGCCTGGACGTGTCGTTCGAGCTGGTCGGCTACCTCAAACCCGGTGCCGGCACCGAAGCGATTGCCGCTCCGGCTGCGGCAGCGCCCGGCCCGGCCCCGGCCGGGCTGGAACCGGTAGGCTCGGCGATGGCCGCACCGACCGACCCCGGCGTTGCGCAACCGGTTGACGAGGGCACGATCATTGAAGATTGAACTGGCCTCCCTGCGCAGCTGGTGGCTCGGCGGTGTGGTCGCCTGGGCCGCCGCGAGCTGGATCGCCACGCTGTTCGGCGTGGGCGGCCGCATCGCGCCGCCCGACGCCGGCGACCGCGTGCCGCCGGCATTGCCCACCTTGGCGCCGGCCGCGCCGGAACGGCTGGCCTCGGCCGAGTCCTACGCCGCCATCGGCGCGCGTCCCTTGTTTGCCGAAGACCGCAAGCCACGGCCGTACCTGCTCGGTGGCAGCGATGCCGGCAGTACGTCCAGCGCGGTCACCCTGACCGGTGTCCTGCTGACCTCCGAATTCGGCATGGCCATCCTCACGACTGACCAGAAGCAGTCGCTGCGCCTGCGCCTCAATGGCGAGGCAGTGAATGGTTGGCAGTTGGTGGCGCTGGAACCGCGCAGTGCCACCGTGAGTGGTCCCGGCGGCACCCAGACTCTGGAACTGGTGACCTTCAGCGGCCAGGGTGGCGAGCCGCCGACCGTGCTGGGAACGGCGGCCGGCGCGGGGCAGGGCAACGGCGTTCGCCCGCCGGCGCCGCCGCCGACCTCCAACCCGATGCCGCGCGTGCCACCGGCCTCCGCGCAGGCCGCCGAAGCGGCTGCGAACGCGGCCGCAGCCGCTGCTTCCGCCGCCGCTGCGGCGCAGACGCCGAACGCGCAGCCGCCCGCGCAGGGACCGAGCGAACAACAGATGCAAGCCATCCGCGCCCGCATCCAGGCGCGCCGCCAGCAATTGCAGCAACAGCAACAGTCGCAGCAGCCGCCGCCAGGCGGCTCCGGCCAAACCAAATAGAGTGAAAGCATGACATTGCGCCTTTTCTCCCTGTCGTTCGCCGTCGCCCTGCTTGCAGGCTGCGCTTCCGTGCCCGCTCCCGAGGTGCAGCGCAATGCGAACCTCACCGGCAAGCACCAGGTCGTGGCCGGCGACGGCTCGCATGACGGCGTCGACGCGCAGCCGCTGGGCGAAGGCTCGCCGCAGCCGGTGATCCGCCGTGGCAGTGGCACCATGATCAACCGCAGCGCGGCGGCAGCGCCGTCGCCGGCGCTGTCGCAGGCCAGCACCGGCACCGCCACCTTCAACTTCGAAGGCGAGTCGGTGCACGCGGTGGTCAAGGCGATCCTGGGCGACATGCTCGGCCAGAACTACGTGATCGCCCCCGGCGTGCAGGGCACCGTGACCCTGGCCACGCCCAAGCCGGTGTCCTCGGCGCAGGCGCTCAACCTGCTGGAAATGGTGCTGGGCTGGAACAACGCGCGCATGGTCTACAGCGGCGGCCGCTACAACATCGTTGCCGCCGACCAGGCGCTGGCCGGCACCGTGGCGCCGAGCACCGCACCGGCCGCCAACGCACGCGGCTTTGAAGTGCGGGTGGTGCCGCTGCAGTACATCTCGGCCACCGAAATGAAGAAGGTGCTGGAGCCGTACGCGCGGCCCAACGCCATCGTCAATGTCGACGGCGGCCGCAACGTGATCACCCTGGGCGGCACCCGCGCGGAGCTTGAGAACTACCTGCGCACGGTCGAGATCTTCGACGTGGACTGGCTGTCGGGCATGTCGGTGGGCGTGTTCCCGATCCAGACCGGCAAGGCCGAACAGGTCGCCGCCGACCTCGAAAAAGTGTTCGGTGAAGAAAGCAAGACCCCCAGCGCAGGCATGTTCCGCTTCCTGCCGCTGGAAAACGCCAATGCGGTGCTGGTGATCACCCCGCAGGCGCGCTACCTGGACCAGATCCAGCAGTGGCTGGAGCGCATCGACACCGCCGGTGGCAGCGCTCGGCTGTTTTCCTACGAGCTGCGCTACATCAAGGCCAAGGACCTGGCCGAACGCCTGGCCGAAGCCTTCGCCAGCGAGAATGGACGCGGGGGGCGGAGCTTCGACACCTCGCTGGCGCCGGGCGCGACCATCCAGAACCTGAGCAGCCAGGATGGCACCGGCGGCTCCAGCCTCAACAGCGGTAACGCCAGCACCGGCGGCACCAACCGCACCGGCGGCATGGGCGACGGCACCATGAATCTGCCGCAGCGCCAGTCCGGCAACGCCAGCTTCAACCTGGAAGTGCAGGGCGATTCGGTCGGCGTTTCCGCGGTCGAGGAAACCAACACGCTGCTGGTGCGCTCCACCCCGCAGGCCTGGCGCTCGATCCGCGAAGTGATCGAAAAGCTCGACGTGATGCCGATGCAGGTGCACATCGAAGCGCAGGTGGCGGAAGTGGCGCTGACCGGCGACCTCAGCTACGGCGTGAACTGGTTCTTCGAGCAGGCGGTGCAGACCGGCAAGACCGAAAGCGGCATCGACCTGCCCAGCGCGCTCGGCCGCTCGATCTGGGGCAGCATTTCCGGCCGGGTCGGCGACACCGGGCTGGGCTGGACCTTCCTCGGCAAGAACGCGGCGGCGGTGGTGACCGCGCTGGACAAGGTCAGCAACCTGCGCCTGCTGCAGACCCCGTCGATCTTCGTGCGCAACAATGCCGAAGCCACCCTCAACGTGGGTACCCAGATCCCGATCAACTCGGTGTCGGTGAACACCGGCGTCGGTGGCGACAACACCTACAGCCAGGTCCAGTACCTGGACACCGGCGTGATCCTCAAGGTGCGCCCGCGCATCACCCGCGACGGCGTGGTGTTCCTGGACATCGTGCAGGAGGTCAGTTCGGCCGGCGCAATTCCGTCCGGTTGCGACCCGACCCGCACCACCTGCAACCCGCCGATCAACACCCGCAAGATCTCCACCGAAGCGGCGGTGCAGAGCGGCGACACCATCATGCTGGCCGGGTTGATCACCAACAACGACGAAACCGGCGCCGACGGCGTGCCGGGGCTGAGCCGGATCCCGGTGCTCGGCGCCCTGTTCGGCAAGAAGACCCAGGTCAGCGGGCGTTCGGAGGTGATCGTGCTGCTCACCCCGACCATCGTGCGCAACGCGCAGGAGTCGCGGAACCTGACCGACGAATACAGCAACCGCTTCCGCGCGATGGAGCCGTTCCCGGCCCGCCCGAAGCGCTGAACCGGCGGCGGCTGCGCGGTTGGCGGCCGCGCCTGCTACGCTGCGGGCACGACGCCGCGCAGAGGGGAAGGGATGGGGACGATCGTGTTGCTGCCGATCGCGGTCGATGACAGCGCCCTGGACCGCTGCCTGGCCGCGCTGGACGCCGGCAGTCCGCCCGGAACGCCGGTATGGCTGGCCGACGACGGCCAGGCCGGGCCGCGCGCGCAGGCGGTGATCGAGCACTGGCTGGCGCATACACCGCTGCGCGCCGAATACACCCGCCGTGCGCGCCCGATCGGCGAAGTCGCCCACCTGGATGAAATGCTGCGCGCCTGCGAGGGCAGCGACGTGGTGGTGCTGGCGCCCGACGCAGTGCCCGCGCCAGGCTGGCTGCAGCAGCTCGATGCGTGCTTCGCCCGCGATGCCTCGATCGGCTCGGCGACGCCGTGGTGCAACGCCGGCGAAACCGCCGCGTGGCCGCGACTGGGCGAGATCGATCCGGTTCCAGAAAACCTGGACGCGATGGCCCAGGCCTGCGCGGCACTGCCCAGCCTGCACCCGGAGCTGCCCTCGGCGGTGACCCATGCGGTGCTGCTGCGGGCCAACGCGCGGCGCAAGGCGGGCGGCCTGGACATGCACAGCTATGCCTCGTGGAACGCGGCGCTGGTCGACCTGAGCCTGCGCATGGCGGGGTTGGGCTGGCGCAACGCGCTGTGCGAAAACGCCTTCGTCGCGCGCGAACGCGAGGCGCAGGCGCAGGACGGCGACATGGAGGCGCTGGGCACGCGCTGGCCGGCCTGGCAGCCGCGCCTGGCCGGGTTCCTGATGGGCGACCCGCTGCTGCAGCTGCGCCAGGACCTGCAGCGCCTGCACCAGCAGGCGATAATGCCGCGTTCCCAGGGCGATCTGTTCGCGTCGCCCGCCCCGCCCCCGGAGTCGTCGGTTTGAATCCCTGCATTGCCGTTGTGATCGTCAGCTACCAGAGCGCCAGCACCCTGGACGCCTGCCTGGCGCGGTTGCGCGCCGCCGCCGAGGTCGCCGAGATCCGGGTGGTGGACAACAATTCCGACGACGGCACGCTGGATATCGTGCAGCGCCACGCCAGCGCGGATCCGCGCGTGCGCTTCATCGCCAACCCGGACAACCCCGGCTTCGCGGCGGCCAACAACCAGGGCGTGGCCGACAGCCATGCGCCGTGGCTGGCCTTCATCAACCCGGACCTGATGGTCGGCCCCGATACGCTGGCGCTGCTGCGCGCGCGCGGGGAGTCGCTGGGCGACTGCGTGCTGGGCGTGGAGCAGGTCGACGAGCAGGGCCAGCCGGATGCGGCGGTGCGCCGTCGCGATCCGGACTTCGCGGCGATGCTGCGCCATCCGGGGCAGGGCGCGCGGCTGGCGATTGCGGCCGATCCGGCGCAGACGCTGCAGGTGGTGCCGGCGCTGTCGGGGGCCCTGCTGCTGATGCCCCGCGCGCTGTTCGAGCGCATCGGGGGCTGGGATGCGGGCTACCGGCTGCATGCCGAAGACCTGGACCTGTGCCGGCGCGCGCGTGAGGCCGGTGCGGTGGTGGCGATCGCCAACGACCTGCAGGTGGTGCACGTGCGCGGGGTATCGAGCCGGTCGCGGCCGTTCTTCGTGGAGTGGCACAAGCACCGGGGCCTGTGGCGCTACTTCCGCAAGTTCGAGGCGCCGCGCCGCAACCTGGCGGTGCAGGTGGCGGTATGGGGGGCGATCTGGGCCCACGCCGTCGCGCAGGTGCCGAGGCTTCTGCGCTAGGTACCCGCCGATGGTGGGTACATGTTCCCGGGTGCATACTGCCCGGCATGATCATCCAATCGCTGCTCGACACCGACCTGTACAAATTCACCATGATGCAGGCGGTGCTGCACCAGCACCCCGGCGCGCAGGTGCAGTACCGGTTCAAGTGCCGCACGCCCGGCATCGACCTGGCGGCATACATCGACCAGATCAACGCTGAAATCGACCACCTGTGCACGCTGCGCTTCACGGCGGAAGAGCTGGATTACATGCGCGGGCTGCGCTTCGTGAAGCCGGACTTCGCCGACTTCCTCGGCCTGTTCCACCTGGACCGCAAGTACATCGACCTGCGTGCGTCGCAGACGGTGCCGGGCGAGATCGAGCTGGACATCACCGGTCCGTGGCTGCACACGATCCTGTTCGAGGTGCCGCTGCTGGCGATCATCAACGAGGTCTGGTTCCGCAACACCAGCACGCCGGATTTCGCCGAGGGCGAGCGCCGCCTGCAGGCCAAGACCGCGCTGCTGCGCGACACGCCGGGCTTCGAGCTATGCCGCATCGCCGACTACGGCAGCCGCCGCCGTTACTCGCGCGACTGGCATGCGCGCATGCTGCCGATGATGCGCGAGGCGTTGGGCGAACAGTTCGTGGGCACCAGCAACGTGCATTTCGCGCGGCTGTACGGGATGACGCCGCACGGCACGATGGCGCACGAGTACCTGCAGGCATTCCAGGCGCTGGGGCCGCGGCTGCGCGATTCGCAGGTGGCGGCGCTGGAGTCGTGGGCACGGGAGTACCGGGGCGACCTGGGCATCGCGCTGTCGGACGTGGTCGGGCTGGAGGCGTTCCTGCGCGACTTCGACATGTACTTCTGCAAGCTGTTCGACGGGGTGCGGCACGATTCGGGCGACCCCTTCAGCTGGGGCGACCGGATGCTGGCGCATTTCAGGGAGCGCCGCGTGGACCCGCGCAGCAAGGTGCTGGTGTTCAGCGACGGGCTGAACATCGAGAAGGTGATGCGCCTGTTCGATTACTTCCGTGGCCGCTGCCAGGTGGCGTTCGGGGTCGGCACGCACCTGACCAACGACCTGGGCCCGACGCCGCTGAACATCGTGATCAAGATGGTCCGCTGCAACGGCCAGCCGGTGGCCAAGCTCAGCGATTCGCCGGGCAAGAGCATGTGCGACGACCCGGGCTACCTGGCGTACCTGCGCCAGGTATTCGAGTTACCGCCGGAATAGATAAAATTATTCGAGCGCGTACCGCGCCACGAACAATGCGGCCACCAACCAAACCGCCGGATGCACTTCACGCCAGCGCCCGGTACCGGCTTTCAACGCGGCATAGGCAATGAATCCGAACGCCAACCCGTTCGCGATCGAGTAGGTGAACGGCATTGCCAGCGCGCACAGCGCGGCAGGTACGGATTCGGTGAGGTCGTTCCATTCGACATCGACCAGCTCGCGCAGCATCAGCCCGGCAACGAACAGCAGCGCGGGCGCGGTGGCGTAACCGGGCACCATGCCGGCCAGCGGGGAGAACAGCAGGGCGGCGAGGAACAGGGCGGCCACCACCAATGCGGTAAGCCCGGTCCGTCCACCGGCCTGGACGCCGGAGGCGCTCTCGGCAAAGGCAGTAGTGCTGCTGGTGCCCAGCAGGGAGCCGGCGACAATCGCAGTGCTGTCGGCGAGCAGGGCGCGGCCAAACCGCTTCTGGGCGCCGGGCAGCTTGAGCAGTCCGGCGCGGCCGACCACACCGTACAGGGTGCCGGTGGCATCGAACACTTCGACCAGTACGAACACGAGCACGACCTGCAGGAGCACGGCGAGTGGTGCGCCGCCGTCGTGGTGGAGCAGACCGGGCAGGTCGAGCTGGAGGAAGGTGGGGGCGAGGCTGGGCGGCAGGGAGACGATGCCGTGGTACTGGACGTTGCCGAGCAGCCAGGCGGCGCCGGTGACGGCGAGGATGCCGATCAGGATGGCCCCTTTAATGCGGCGTGCTTCAAGGATGGAAATCAGCAGGAAGCCGGCGAGGGCGAGCAGGGGCGGGGCGGTGTTGAGCGGGCCGAGCGCGACCAGGGTGTCGGGGTTGGCGACGATGACGCCGGATTTCTGCAGGGCGATGATGGCAAGGAACAGGCCGATGCCTGCAACAATCGAGGCGCGCAGGGAGGCGGGAATGCCGGCCACGAGCCAGGCGCGCACGCCGGTCAGCGAAAGGGCGAGAAACACGAGGCCGGAAATGAAGACGGCGGCGAGCGCCTGCTGCCAGGGCAGGCCGGCGGCGCCGACTACGGTGAAGGCAAAGAACGCATTCAAACCCATGCCGGGTGCCATGCCGACCGGGAAATTGGCGGCGAACGCCATCACCAGCGAGCCCAGCGCGGCGGCCAGGCAGGTGGCGACGAACACAGCGCCCGGGTCCATGCCGGTGGTGGACAGGATGTCGGGGTTGACGAAGACGATGTAGGACATCGTCAGGAACGTGGTCAGCCCGGCCAGGAGTTCGGTGCGCACGGTGGTGCCGTGCTTTTCGAGCTGGAACAGGCGTTCAAACAGTTTCATGGTGGGGGATCCATTGGAAAAGCAGAGCAACAGCAACAGCAACAGCCCTCGTCTGGGGGCTTCACTGGTTAGGGCCGTCGGGGGTGGGTTTGCGGGGGACGCCGTGAATCCGTCCATGGAGGCTAAGTCGCGGCATCCATGCCGCTCATTCCCCCGCAAACCCACCCCCGCCGACCCTCCGATAGTGCGGCGGTGAGTCGCTGAAACGCGGTAGCGCCGGGCTCTGCCCGGCTGCTCTTTCCAACCGCACGCGACAATTTATCGGGGCGGGCGGCGGGTAGCCCCCGGAGGGACGCTAGAAAACATGGATGTTTTCTAGCAGCCTACATGGACGTATTCACGGCGTGTCCCGGAGCGGGGCTGCCCGACGCCCGCCCCAGCTCGTATGAATCGAAACGCCGCGCTTTTGCCGTTGCCGTTGTTTCCAACACACAGAACAAAACGGCCGCGCGAGCGCGGCCGTTTCACTGTTACTTCAGCGCCTTGAAGCGCAGGCGCTTCGGGGCGGCGTCGTCGCCCATGCGGCGGCGCTTGTCTTCTTCGTACTCGCGGTAGTTGCCCTGGAAGAACTCCACGTGCGAGTCGCCTTCGAACGCCAGGATGTGGGTCGCGATGCGATCCAGGAACCAGCGGTCATGCGAAATCACGAACGTGTTGCCCGGGAACTCCAGCAGCGCATCTTCCAGCGCACGCAGGGTTTCGATGTCCAGGTCGTTCGACGGTTCGTCGAGCAGCAGCACGTTGCCACCCTGCAGCAGGGTCTTGGCCATGTGCAGGCGGCCACGCTCACCACCGGACAGCGAACCCACCAGCTTCTGCTGGTCCTGGCCCTTGAAGTTGAAGCGGCCGATATAGGCGCGCGACTGGATCTCGACACCGTTGATGTTGAGGATGTCCAGGCCACCCGCGATTTCCTGGAACACGTTGTGGTTGCCTTCCAGCGCGTCGCGGCTCTGGTCCACGTACGACAGCTGTACCGTCGGACCGACCACGATCTCGCCCGAATCCGGCTTTTCCTGGCCGGTGATCATCTTGAACAGCGTCGACTTACCCGCACCGTTCGGACCGATGATGCCCACGATCGCACCCGGCGGCACCAGGAAGTTCAGGTCGTCGAACAGCAGGCGGTCGCCGAACTTCTTCGACACGTTCTTGAATTCCATCACCGAGTTGCCCAGGCGCTCGCCCGGCGGGATGAAGATTTCATTGGTCTCGTTGCGCTTCTGGTAATCGACCGACTGCAGCTCTTCCAGGCGGGCCAGACGCGCCTTGCCCTTCGTGCGGCCACCCTTGGCGTTCTGGCGCGACCACTCCAGTTCCTTCTGGATCGCCTTCTGGCGAGCCTTTTCCTGGTTGTCTTCCTGCTTCAGGCGCTCTTCCTTCTGCATCAGCCAGTCGGTGTAGTTGCCCTTCCACGGAATGCCGCGGCCGCGGTCCAGTTCCAGGATCCACTCGGCGGCGTTGTCCAGGAAGTAGCGGTCATGGGTCACCGCCACCACCGTGCCGGTGTAGCGCGCCAGGAACTGTTCCAGCCATTCCACCGACTCCGCGTCGAGGTGGTTGGTCGGTTCGTCGAGCAGCAGCATGTCCGGCTTCTGCAGCAGCAGGCGGCACAGCGCCACGCGGCGCTTTTCACCACCCGACAGCTTGCCCACGATCGCGTCCCACGGCGGCAGGCGCAGCGCGTCGGCGGCCACGTCCAGCTGGTTTTCCAGGGTGTGCGCATCGCCGGCGGCCAGGATCGCCTCCAGGCGCTCCTGTTCCTTGGCCAGCTTGTCGAAATCGGCGCCTTCCTCGGCATAGGCCAGGTACACCGCGTCCAGCGCGGCCTGGGCCTGCAGCACCTCGCCCACGCCTTCCTCGACCGCTTCACGCACGGTCTTGGTCGGGTCCAGCTCCGGTTCCTGCGCCAGGTAGCCGACCTTGATGCCGGCCTGCGGGCGGGCTTCGCCCTCGAAGTCGGTATCCACGCCGGCCATGATCTTCAGCACCGTCGACTTGCCGGCGCCGTTCAGGCCGAGCAGGCCGATCTTGGCACCCGGGAAGAACGACAGCGAGATGTCCTTGATGATCTGCCGCTTGGGCGGGACCACCTTGCTGACGCGGTTCATGGTGTAGATGTATTGCGAGGACATGAGCTCTCCGAAGGCGCAACCCTGCGCCCGTTCCGGCAGGAACAGGAACAGAAGGAAAAAGGATGGCGTCAATTATAGCCGGAAGCGCCGCCAGCCGCCGAACCGCCCGTGGGGCGGGGCTTGCCACTGCCTGAATGGGGCATCATCGAACGCGAAATGGAAACCGTTTCCAGCCGGAAACCGTTCAGATGCCGTCAGCATGATAGGAAGCGTCAATCCACCAAGCGAGGCCAATCATGCCTATGAATCGAATTGTGGTCGGAACCGTGGCCTCGCTGCTGGCACTGGGCAGCATTGCCCCCGCCTTCGCCGACGACCACCGTGGCCGTGGCCACGACAGGCACGAACGTCACGAGGATCGTCGTGAACGCCATGAAGACCGTCGCGAGCGTCGCGAGGACCACCGCGAGTGGCGCGAAGACCGTCGCGAAGCCCGCCACGACCGCCGCTACTACGACAACCACCGCTACTACCGTCCGGCCCCGCCGCCGCGCGTGGTCTACCGCCCGGCGCCGCCGCGCCCGGTCTACGGCGGCTATGGCTGGGCCCGTGGCCACCGCTACAACGAGTACTACCGGGGCCCGGTCTACGTGGTCAACGACTACAGCCGCTACTCCGTGCGCCGCCCGCCGTACGGCCACCACTGGATCCGCGACGACCGCGGCAACCTGCTGCTGGTCGCCATCGCCACCGGCATCATCGCCGACTACATCATCAACCGGTAATCCCGGGGCAGCCACGCCCTGCGTGGCTGACGCGGACCCCACCCCAAGCGCGCCCTCACCGGCGCGCTTTTTCGTTCCAGCCCCGGTTCCGCCTTACAATCACAGGCCCGCTGTTCCCCCCTTCTGCCTGGAGTAAGCGATGTTCCCGCGTGACGTCCGCATCGAAACCTACGATCCCGAACTGGCCAAGGCCATTGCCGCCGAAACCCAGCGTCAGGAAGACCACGTCGAGCTGATCGCCAGCGAGAACTACACCAGCCCGGCCGTGATGGAAGCCCAGGGCAGCCAGCTGACCAACAAGTACGCCGAAGGCTACCCGGGCAAGCGCTACTACGGGGGCTGCGAATACGTGGACATCGCCGAACAGCTGGCGATCGACCGCCTCAAGCAGCTGTTCGACGCCGACTACGCCAACGTGCAGCCGCACAGCGGCTCGCAGGCCAACCAGGCGGTGTACTTCGCGCTGCTGCAGCCGGGCGACACCATCCTGGGCATGAGCCTGGCCCACGGCGGCCACCTGACCCACGGCGCCAAGGTCAATGCCTCGGGCAAGCTGTTCAACGCAGTCCAGTACGGCGTGAACGAGCAGGGCCTGATCGATTACGACGAAGTCGAGCGCCTGGCCCTGGAGCACACGCCGAAGATGGTCGTGGCCGGCTTCTCCGCCTATTCGCAGGTGGTGGACTGGGCGCGCTTCCGTGCCATCGCCGACAAGGTCGGTGCTTACCTGTTCGTGGACATGGCGCACGTGGCTGGCCTGGTCGCCGCTGGCGTCTATCCGAGCCCGCTGTCGCACGCCCACGTGGTCACCTCGACCACCCACAAGACCCTGCGCGGCCCGCGTGGCGGCATCATCATCGCCAAGGGCGCTGGCGAAGAGATCGAGAAGAAGCTGCAGTCGATCGTGTTCCCGGGCATCCAGGGCGGTCCGCTGATGCACGTCATCGCGGCCAAGGCCGTGGCCTTCAAGGAAGCGCTGGAGCCGGGCTTCAAGGCCTACCAGCAGCAGGTGGTCAAGAACGCCCAGGCGATGGCCACCACCCTGATCGCGCGCGGCTACAAGATCGTCTCCGGCGGCACCGAAAACCACCTGATGCTGGTCGACATGATCGGCAAGGACGTGTCCGGCAAGGACGCGGAAGCCGCCCTCGGCAAGGCCCACATCACCGTCAACAAGAACTCGGTGCCGAACGACCCGCGTTCGCCGTTCGTGACCTCGGGCCTGCGCCTGGGCACCCCGGCGGTGACCACCCGGGGCTACACCGAGCAGGACTGCGTGGAACTGGCCAACCTGATCGCCGACGTGCTCGACGCCCCGGCCGATGCCGCGGTGATCGCCCGCGTCCGCGACGCGGTCAGCGCCCAGTGCCGCAAGTACCCGGTCTACGGCTGATGTACCTCCCGGCAGCGGCGCCAGGCGTCGCTGCCGGGAACCATGAACCACGTCCCGATTTGTACGCTGGAGTCTTCTCAGGTACCGTTGCGACGCTGCCGTGACCACGGCATGACGTTTTCCTGATGCAAGGCGTTCCATGTACTGTCCGTTCTGCCAGCATGCCGATACCCGGGTGATCGACTCGCGCGTCTCCGAAGACGGCGCGACGATCCGCCGTCGGCGCGAGTGCGAGGCCTGCAACGAGCGCTTCAGCACCCTGGAAACCATCGAATTGAAGCTGCCGGCGATCGTCAAGAGCGACGGCAGCCGCGAGCAGTTCGACGCGCGCAAGCTGCGGGTCGGCTTCGACCGCGCGCTGCAGAAGCGCCCGGTCCCCGAAGACAAGATCGAACTGGCGGTGCGCGCGGTGATGCAGCAGCTGCGCATGTGCGGCGAGCGCGAAATCCCCTCGATCAAGGTCGGCGAGTTCGTGATGAACGAACTGCGCAAGCTTGACCATGTCGCCTATGTCCGGTTTGCCTCGGTCTACCGCAGCTTCGAAGACGTCGCCGATTTCCGCGAGGAAATCGAAAAGCTCGAACGCGAGCTGCCGGCCAGCACCGAACAGCTGCAGCTCCTCGGCGACGTGATCGCCCTGACCAAGAAAAAGAAAGGGTAGAGCGGGGCTCTGCCCCGCTGATCCAGGGCTCTGCATTACCATCAGGTAATGAGCACCTTCACCACCCTCGACCACCTGCACATGGCGCACGCCCTGCGCCTGGCCGAACGCGGCCGCTTCACCACCCGGCCCAACCCCATGGTGGGCTGCGTCATCGCCCACAACGACCGCGTGGTCGGCGAAGGCTGGCACCAGCGCACCGGCGGCCCGCACGCGGAAGTGTTTGCCCTGCGCCAGGCCGGTGAGGAAGCGCGTGGCGCCACGGCCTACGTCACCCTGGAACCCTGCGCCCATTACGGACGCACGCCACCCTGCGCCCTCGCACTGATCGAAGCCGGCGTCTCGCGCGTGGTCGCCGCCATGCGCGATCCGTTTCCGAAGGTCGACGGTGGCGGTTTCACCCTGTTGCGCGAGGCCGGCATCGAGGTCGCTGAAGGCCTGATGGCCGCCCAAGCGCGTGAGCTCAACCTCGGATTCCTGTCGCGCTTCGAGCGCGGCCGGCCCTGGCTGCGGGTCAAGCTCGCCGCCAGCCTGGACGGGCGGACCGCCATGGCCGACGGCAGTTCCAAATGGATCACCGGCGCCGCTGCCCGCGAAGACGTGCAGCATTGGCGCGCACGCGCCGGCGCGATCCTGACCGGTGCCGACACCGTACTCGCCGACGACCCGCAGCTCACCGTACGCCTGGCCGACACCGAGGTGATCCCGCCGCTGCGGGTGGTGCTGGACTCGCGCCTGCGTTCGCTGGAATGCGCCCGCGTGCGCGAGGGTGGGGCGCCCACCCTGTACCTGCACGACGCATCGGTAAGCGCGCCGGACGCTGCCGATGCCGAATTCGCCAGCGTGCCCAGCGTTGACGGCCGCCTGAACCTGGCCGCTGTGCTGGCCCTGCTGGCCGACCGCGGCATCAATGAAGTGCACACCGAGGCCGGCGCCACCCTCTGCGGCGCACTGCTGGCCGGCGGCTGGGTGGACGAACTCCTGCTCTACCAGGCGCCGACCCTGTTGGGCGAACAGGGCCGGCCGCTGCTGACCGGTCTGGGCATCCACGCCATGGAACAGCAGCGTCGGCTGCGGCTGGTAGACCAGCGTCAGGTAGGCGACGACCTGCGGTTGCTGCTGCGTCCTTGGTGATCCCGTCGCACGGAATTACGCCGCAGCCGCACCGAGCGCTGCCAGATGCTGCACGGTCTGTGGATACGCCTCGACAAGCCGGATCAGTGTCGCAGCCTGCGCATTGGGCCGTGCACGCCCCTGCTCCCAGTTCTCAAGGGTCCGCGCGTTGGTCCGCAGGTACATGGCGAAAATCGGTCGCGACATGTTGAGCTTCTCGCGGATGGCGATCAGCTCGGTCGCCGCCAGTGGCGGTAGTTCAGCCAGTTTTACCGCGTGCGTGCGCAGGGTAGCCTTGCCTTCCCGCGCCTGGGCGAGCTCCTCCATGCCCTCGACCAGCTCAGCGAAAATATCTCGTTTCATGTCGGGCTCCTCGCCTTTCGCTCCAGATCCAGCAGCCTCGAAAGAAGCTGCCGTTGTGCCGGATCCAGGTCGTCCTGGATGCCTTTGCCGTACACCGTGAACAACCAGAACTGCGCACCTTCGGGCCACCAGTAATAGATGACCCGCAGGCCACCACGCTTGCCACGCTGGCGGCCCTCGTCAGCACATCGGACCTTCCGCAGCCCACCCGTACCCACGATCAGATCGCCGCGCTCCGGTTGACGCATCAGGCACTGCTGCAGCTCTCGAAAGCCTGCGTCATCAAGGTGATCTGCCCGGTTACGGGCGAATCCAGTCAGTTCCACAAACACGGCATGCATAAGTGTACGTTATCTGCGTATGGTTTCCAGTGAACGATACGCAAGGCTCTGAGTTCGTTCCCGGCCGCGGGTCACATCCATGGCCCGCCGCCGAACGCAGAACTGATCGAAAATCGCAGATCGATAGGCAAAAAAAACGGGCCCCTTGCGGGGCCCGTCGATCAGGGCGCGATTGGGTGCAGCCCGATCAGCAACTCAGAAGCTGGCGCGCACGCCCACCGAGTACTGGGTCACGTCGTCGTAGTACTGCACTTCGCCGACGATGCCCCAGTTGCGGGTGAAGCTGACCTGGCCGCCGACGGTGCCGATCCACACGCCGTCCATGTCGCTGCCGTCGATGTAGCCGGCCTTCAGCCAGGCTTCGGTGGCGCGCGAAGGCTTGCCACGCAGGCCCAGCGAGCCGCGGCCTGCGTTGGTGTGGAACTTCACGGTGTCGGTTTCAACGCCGTCGTCGAACTTGACCTCGTTGTTGATGCGGGTCCAGGCCGCGTCCGCCGTGAAGTCCAGGCGGTCGGTCAACGGCATGTGGTACCCGATGCCCAGCTCGGGCTGTTCCAGCGTGTTCTTGAGGCGGAACGCGCCGATGTCGTCTTCCAGGTGGTAGGTCTTGGAGGTGGTGCTGTAGCCACCAAACACGTAGACCTGCTCGGCGATCGCGAACGAACCGCGGATGTAGCCACCGTCCAGCTTGGGGTTGCTGCCCGGGTTGCTGATCTGCTGCTGGGTCCAGCCGCCTTCGACCCAGGTGTAGCTCATGCTGTCTGCTGCGGAGGCGGCGAGTGGGGCGGCGGCCAGCAGGGCGGCGGCCAGTGCGATGATCTTGCGCATTCGAATTCCTTGGAAAATGAGGTCCATTTCAGCCGACCCATCGTGGGCGGCAGCGCGGCGGTCATCGCCGGGCGGCGCGCATATTAACAAAAGTTTCACAGAAAGCGGCCGGTCAGCCAGCGCTGGTACAATGGGCGGGCCGGTTCGCCGGTATACAAACGTCTTCAGGGCGGGGTGCGATTCCCCACCGGCGGTAGGTGCGCAAGCACGAGCCCGCGAGCGCTTCCGGTTCCGCCGGAAGGTCAGCAGATCCGGTCCGATGCCGGAGCCGACGGTATAGTCCGGATGAAAGAAGACGGTGCCACAGGGCCTTTGCGGCCCTGCGCCCGCCTGTTTGCCTTGCGGCGTTTTTCGCTCACTTTTCGCGGAGAACGTTAGTGTTTACTGGAATCATCGAAGGCGTCGGCCACCTGGCCGCTCGCGATCCCCTTGGCGGCGATGTCCGCTTCACCTTCCATGTTGGCAGCCTGCCGTTCGAGCACGTGCAGATGGGCGAGAGCATCGCCATCAACGGCGTGTGCCTGACCGTGGTCGCCTTCGACGCGACCTCGTTCGCGGCCGATGCTTCGACCGAGACGCTCGGCCTGACCACGCTGGGCCAGCTGGCCCCCGGTGCTGTGATCAACCTGGAACGGGCCATGCGCCCGACCGACCGCTTGGGCGGCCACCTGGTCAGCGGCCATGTCGACGGCCTGGGCCAGGTGCTGTCCATCCATGAGGATGCGCGCGCCCAGCGTTGGCGCTTCGCCGCCCCGGCCGGACTGCTGCGCTATATCGCGAAGAAGGGCTCGATCTGCGTGGACGGGGTCAGCCTGACCGTCAATGAAGTGGACGATGCCGGCTTCGAGGTCGCGCTGATTCCGCATACCGTGGCCAACACCGCCTTCGCCGCCACCGGCGTGGGCAGCGCGGTGAACCTGGAAATCGACCTGGTCGCCCGTTATGTCGAACGTCTGATCGCCCTCCCGGCACAGGAAGCCCGCGCATGAATTTCGCCCCCATCCCCGAGATCCTCGAGGACATCCGCCTCGGCCGCATGGTGGTCATCGTCGACGACGAAGACCGCGAGAACGAAGGCGACCTGATCATGGCCGCCGAGCTGGTCAAGCCGTCGGACATCAACTTCATGGTCACCCACGGCCGTGGCCTGGTGTGCCTGCCGCTGACCCGCGAGCGCGCCGCCGACCTGGGCTTGGCGCCGATGGTGCAGGCCAATACCGCGCAGTTCCAGACCAACTTCACGGTCAGCATCGAGGCCGCCGAAGGGGTCACCACCGGCATTTCCGCCTACGACCGCGCGCACACCATCCGCACTGCGGTGAAGCCCGACGCGAAGCCGGCCGACCTGCACCAGCCGGGCCACATCTTCCCGCTGATCGCCCAGCCGGGCGGCGTGCTGACCCGCGCCGGGCACACCGAAGCCGGCGTCGACCTGGCCATGCTGGCGGGGCTGGAACCGGCCGGCGTGCTGGTGGAGATCCTCAACCCGGACGGCAGCATGGCGCGCCGCCCGGAGCTGGAAGTGTTCGCCCGCGAGCATGGCCTGAAGATCGGCTCGATTGCCGACCTGATCGCCTACCGGCTGGCCACTGAGAAGACGGTCGAGCGCGTCGACGAGCGCGACATCGACACCGAGTTCGGCCCGTTCAAGCTGGTCACCTACCGCGACCGGATCGCCCACGACCTCCATTTCGCCCTGGTCCGCGGCAACCCGGACACCGAACCGACCCTGGTCCGGGTCCAGGTGGAGAACCCGCTGGCCGACCTGCTGCACTGGCGCCGCGACGATTTCGGCGTGGCCGCCACCGACGCCCTGCGCGCCATTGCCGCCGCCGAGCGTGGCGTGATGGTGGTGCTCTCGGCCCCGCGCGACACCAACAGCCTGCTGGCCCGGCTGC
The DNA here is from genome assembly GCF_002893095.1 of Stenotrophomonas sp. VV52. GTDB lineage: Bacteria > Pseudomonadota > Gammaproteobacteria > Xanthomonadales > Xanthomonadaceae > Stenotrophomonas > Stenotrophomonas aracearum. The sequence goes on from NZ_PKQQ01000008.1 coordinate 79,047, forward strand.
GCCAGCAGCCGCAGCCGGTCACCCCGGGCAAGGACAAGGACGTGAGCCAGTGGCGCCGCAACGGTGCCGGCGCCCAGATCCTGTCCGACCTCGGCCTGGGCAAGCTACGCGTGCTCGGCACCCCGCGCCGCCAGATCGGCCTGGCCGGCTACGGCCTGGAAATCATCGACACAGTGGGGAACCCGTCACCGCATGCGCGCTGACGCCCCACGATTTGCTTTGCAAATCGCGGGCCCCTCTTACCATCACCCAGACCCCCGCCGCTTCGCGGCAGCCCCCTGACTCAGGGGGCTTCTCCACCAGACCTCTCCCTTGGCGCGCGACAACCCGGCCACACGCGGCCATGCGCTAGAATATTCATCTATCAAATGGACCCCACGCCGACCATGAGCCACTTTGAAGGCGATCTCCGGACACCGGAACAGGCCCGTTTCGCCATCCTCGCCAGCCGCTGGAACGCCCGCATCACCGACGTGCTGGTGGCCGGCGCGCGCCAGAGCCTGGCCGGCAACGGCATCGAGGAAGCGGCCATCGACGTGATCCGCGTCCCGGGCGCCTGGGAACTGCCGCTGGTGGCCGCCCGCCTGGCCGCCGCGCATGAGCATGCCGCGATCATCGCCCTGGGCTGTGTGATCCGTGGCGACACCCGCCACTACGAACACGTGGCCGATGGCTGCGCCGAAGGCCTGATGCGCGTGCAGCTGGACTTCGGCGTGCCGGTGCTCAACGGCGTGCTGGCCGTGGAACGTGCCGAGGACGCCGAAGCGCGCGCCGGTGGCAGCCACGGCAACAAGGGTGAGGAAGCCGCACTGACGGCGTTGGAAATGGTCAATCTTCTGGAGCAGTTGCCGTGAACAAACCAAACCCGGGCAAGCCCTCCGGCAAGCCAGTCCGCCGCGATGGCATCGACCCCGTGCTGCGCTCGCGCGCGCGCCGTCGCGCCCTGCAGGCGATCTACGCGTGGCAGATCTCCGGCGGCAACGCGCAGTCGGTGATCGCCCAGTTCGCCCACGAACAGGCCCGCGAAATCGCCGACCTGGCCTACTTCGAAGCGCTGGTGCACGGCGTGCTCGACCACCGCAAGAGCTTGGACGAGGCGCTGGATCCGTTCGTGGACCGCGGCATCGACGAGGTCGATGCGATCGAGCGCGCTGCGCTGCGCGTGGCCGCCTATGAACTGCTGTACCGCCAGGACGTGCCGTACCGCGTGGTGATCAACGAAGCGATCGAGTCGACCAAGCGCTTCGGTTCCGAACACGGCCACACCTATGTCAACGGTGTGCTGGACCGCGCGGCGGTCGAGTGGCGCAAGACCGAAAGCGGACACTGAGCCGCGGCCCGGGCATGCCATGTCCCTTGCCGAATTCTCCCTGATCGAACGCATCCGCACGCGCACCCGCGCGCGTGCCGACGTGGTGCTTGGCATCGGCGACGATGCCGCGCTGCTGCAGCCGCGTGCCGGCGAGCAGCTGGTGGTGACCGCCGACACCCTTAACAGCGGCGTGCATTTCCCGGCCGAAACCCCACCCTACGACATTGGCTGGAAAACCCTGGCGGTGAACCTGTCCGACCTGGCCTCGATGGGCGCGCGCCCGTCGTGGTGCGTGCTGGCGCTGTCGCTGCCGGACGCGGAAACGGCGTGGGTGGATGCGTTTGCCGACGGTTTCTTCGCCCTGGCCGACCTGCATGACATCGTGCTGGTCGGCGGCGACACCACGCGTGGCCCGCTGTCGCTGTCGGTCACCGCGATGGGGCAGGTCGCCGCGGGCACGGCACTGCGCCGCGACGCCGCCCAGGTGGGCGACGACATCTGGGTCAGCGGCACGCTCGGCGATGCCGCAGTCGCGCTGCGCGCGTGGCAGGCCGGCACGCTGGACGTGCGCTCCCCGGCCGGAGACGCCCAGGTCGATTACCTGCGCCAGCGCCTGGCCCGGCCCACGCCACGGGTGGCACTGGGCACTGCGCTGGTGGGCATTGCGCGTGCCGCAGTGGACATCTCCGACGGCCTGCTCGCCGACCTTGGCCACATCTGCGAGCGCAGTGGGGTCGGTGCGCAGATCGATCCCGAACAGCTGCCCATTTCCGCAGCCGCGCGCGCCCGCATCGGCCTGGCCCATGCACGCGATGCCGCGCTGCGCGGCGGCGACGACTACGAACTGTGTTTCACCGCTGCGCCCGCACAACGTGCAGCGCTGGCTGAGCTGGCCAGCCGTCTGGCGCTGCCGCTCACCCGTGTCGGCGTCATCGTCGCCGGCAACGGCGTCAGCACCGGCAGTGAATCAACTGGCCCAAGCGGCTACGAACACTTCAACGAGCTGTAACCCAACGGCGCCGCCCCCACGTAGAGCGGAGCTCTGCTCCGCTGCTCTTCACGCAGGCGGCAACACCTTCCCCGGATTGAGGATCCCATCCGGATCCAGTGCCTGCTTGATCGCCCGCATCGCCGCCAGCGTGGCCGGGGTGAACGCCTGGGCCATGAAATCGCGCTTGGCCAGGCCGATCCCATGTTCGCCCGACAGCGTGCCGCCCAGCGCCAGCGTGAGTTCGAAGATCTTCGGCAGCGCGGCGTGTGCGCGTACGTTTTCGTCGGCGTCGTCGGGGTGGTACAGGATGTTGACGTGCAGGTTGCCGTTGCCGGCATGCCCAAAGGTGACGATGGTCAAGGCGTACTGCTGCGCCAGCGCCTGCACCCCGGCGACCAGGTCGGGAATGCGCGACACCGGCACCACCACGTCTTCGTTGATCTTGCCCGGCGCGATGCTGCGCAGCGCCGGCGACAGCGCCTTGCGCGCCGCCCACAGTTTCTCGCGCGCGCTGCCTTCCATCGCCACGTCCAGCGCCAGGATGCCGTCGCCTTCGGCAGCGGTGGCCAGGGCCTGCAGCAGGTAGGGCAGGGTGTCGTGGTCGCCATCGGCTTCGACCAGCAGCATCGCGCCGGCGGGCGGCACCTCGGCGCCGTTCCGGCGCAGCAGCTCCAGGCTGCGTGCGTCCATGAATTCCAGGCGGGTCGGCACCACAGGCTGCGCCATCAGCCGCGACACCGCGGCGGCGGCCGCATTGGCATCGCGGTACAGCACGCGCAACCCGGCCTGGGTCACCGGCAGCGGAGTCAGTTTCAGGGTGGCTTCCACGATCACCGCCAGCGTGCCCTCACTGCCCACCAGCAGATGGGTCAGGTCGTAGCCGGTGGCATCCTTGGTGTAGGCGCCGCCGCACTGGATCAGCTCACCGGCACCGGTCACCGCGACCAGGCCGAGCACGTTGTCGCGGCTGGTGCCGTACTTCACCGCGCGCGGGCCGCCGGCATTGCACGCCAGGTTGCCGCCGATGCTGCAGATGTCCGCGCTGGATGGGTCCGGCGCCCAGAACAGGCCGTGTTCCACCAGCGCGTGCTGCAGGTCGCCGTTGAGCACGCCGGGTTCCACCACCGCGCAGCGGTTGCCCGGCTGGATCTCCAGGATGCGGTTCATGCGTGCCAACGACAGCACGATGCTGCCAGTGACCGGCACCGCCGCCCCGGTGGTACCGGTGCCGGCGCCGCGCGCCACGATCGGCACCGCGTGCGCGCGGCAGGCCTGCACGATGGCCACCACCTGCTCGCGCGTGGTGGGGAGCGCAACGCCGCTCGGCAATGCATGCCGCCACGAATTGTCCTGCGCATGCGCGGCCAGGGCAGCAGTATCGGTACGCCAGCCGTCCTCGCCGAGCAAGGCGGACAGCGTGGCAACGAATCCATCAGGTAGGTGCATAGGTTCCGGTAGTGCCGGCCGCCGGCCGGCTCCTCAAGACAATGATCGAAGCCATCAACAATCCTCCAACCGGAATGCATCCCGCAACCAGTTCAACCGCGGCGGCTCGCCACTGGCCTCCACCACATCGAACCGGCACGGCCCGCGCGCCAGCTCCGGGTGCGCCAACAGGAACAGCTGCGCCGCCAGCACCAGCTTGCGCCGCTTGCGCAGGTCTACCGACGTCGCGCCGCCGCCGAAACGTGCATCGGCGCGGTAACGCACTTCAACGAACACCGTGGTGACGCCATCACGCATCACCAGGTCCAGCTCACCGCCCTTGTAGCGCACGTTGCGTGCGAGCGGGCTCAGCCCGGCGCCGCGCAGATGGGCGAGCGCAGCGGTTTCCACCGCCGCACCCCGCTGTGCCCGCGCCGTCGCCACGGCACACTCAGTTGCTGGCCACCGGCATCGGGCGGCCGCCGCTGAAGGTCGACCATGCCGGCACCCGCAGCACGTTGCCGTTGCTGTCCAGGAACAGGGTGCCGGTGGCGCCGGCCAGGCCGCCTTCGTTGGCGACCTTGTCCAGGTACGCGCTGATCTTCCACGCATCGAACCCGAACGCGAACAGGCGCCCAGCCGCCCCGCGCGCGGTCGGCAGCATCTGCCCGGCGGTGGCGGCCGAGGGCAGGCCGGCCACGCCCCGCACGTTCCAGGCTTCGTTCGGGTAGACGATGCCGTCCAGCGCCATGTCTTCTTCCGGCTTGCCGGTGCCCAGGGTGAGCTGCGAGGTGCCCACGCGGGTGGCGCCGCCCACCCCGGCCAGGGCCAGCTGCGGGGCCAGCGCGCGCGCCTGCGGCGCCTTCACCGCCAGCAGCACGCCGTCGACCGCACCGGCGGCACGCACCTGCGCGCCGATATCGCCGACCGCATCGTTCACGCCCATCGTGGCCAGCACCTGGCCGCCGCGCTGGGTGAAGCGCTCGCGGAAGGCGGCAGCGGTGCGGCGGCCGTTGTCGTCATTGCTGTGGATCACCAGCACCTTGCTGCGCTCGCGGCCGCGCAGGAATTCGGCGGCGATGATGCCGTCGTCTTCCGGCGCCAGCGAGAACCCGGCGCTGCCGGCCGGCGGGCTGCTCTTGCCGCGGTTCAAGGCCAGTACCGGCACCGGCAGCTGGGCGCGGCCGAATACCGCGTCCACTTCGTCGCGGCCGAGCGGACCGACGATGAAGTCCGCACCGGCGCCGACCGCCTTGTCGTACGCGGCAATGGCACCGTCCGGGGTGCCGGCGGTATCGATGAACTGGATGTCCGGGCGCTGCCGGCTTTCGCCGTAGTAGCCGCTGAGCAGGCCGTCGCGCACCGGCTGTGCGGCGGTGGCGAGGCGGCCGCTGAGCGGCAGCAGCACCGCCATCTTCACCGGCGGCCGGTAGCCGTCGGCCATCGCCGGCGCACGCTTGCTCGTATCGAACTGGGCCACGCCGTCGCGGTCGAACGGGCGCGGCAGCGGCAGGCCGCGTGCGATCAGTGCGCGCCCGGCAAAGTTGTACAGCGGCTCGTTGGCCGGCAGCGCGGCGGCGCGGGCGCGCAGGGTGGCATCGTCGAGGGTACCGAGCAGCCCGGCAATGGCCTGCTGGTTGTCGGCGCGGGCCTGGCCGCTGAGCGCGGCGTGCGCGCGGGCGCGCTCGGTGGCAGCGCCGATCGCATCGCCGGTGGCCTGCAGCGCGTTGGCGCGGGCCAGCTGCCAGCGCGTGCGCAGCGGGGCGGCCACTGTGTCGGAGGATTCCTTGAGGAAGGTCAGCGCCTGCGCTGGCTGCTTGTCGGCCAGGGCCAGTTCGGCGCTGGTCAGGTGGAAGCGCTGCAGGCTGGCGCCGCTGAGCTGGCGCGCGGTGACCTGGGTCAGCAGGGTGCGGGCGCGGGCATTGTCGCCGGCCTCGTGCCAGGCGAAGGCCGCATCGGCGAGCACCGCGCTGCGCGCGTTGCCGCGCAGCGTGTTGGCCAGCGCCTCCAGCTGCACCGCGGCGTCACGCGGCTTGCCCTGGTCGATCAGCGCCAGGGCCTGGCCCTGCGCCGGCGAATCCGGGGCGCTGGTCAGGCTGGTCGTGGCGCAGCCGGCGAGCAGCAGCAGCGACAACGACAGGGCGGAGATCCGTGCGGCGGGCTTGTTCATGATCAGGTCCATTCGATGGGGTCTCGTACACGTTAGGATTCTACCCTTGACCTGTGAGTGCCGTTGCGATGAGTGCTGTCCCCACGCTGTATGTCGTTGCCACCCCGATCGGCAACCTGGCCGACCTGACGCCCCGGGCCCAGGAGGTCCTGCGTTCGGTGGCCGCGATCTGCGCCGAGGACACCCGCCGCAGCGGCCAGCTGCTGGCCCATTTCGGCATCCAGCAACCGCTGGTGGCGCTGCACGACCACAACGAGGAGGCGCTGGCCCAGCGCATCGTGGCGCGCCTGCAGGCCGGCGAATCGCTGGCGCTGGTGAGCGATGCCGGCACCCCGCTGGTCAGCGACCCCGGCTACCGGCTGGTGCGAGCCGCGCGCGCGGCGGGCATCCGGGTCAGCCCGGTGCCGGGCGCCTGCGCGGCGATTGCCGCGCTCAGCGTGGCCGGCCTGCCCAGCGACCGCTTCACCTTTGAAGGCTTCCTGCCGGCCAAGGGCTCGGGTCGACGCGAGCGCCTGCAGGCCCTCGCGGGGGAAACCCGCACCCTGGTGTTCTACGAATCCTCACACCGCATCGCGGAGTCGCTCGCGGACATGGCTGCCGCATTCGGCGCGGACCGCCCCGCGGTGCTGGCGCGCGAGCTCACCAAGCTGTTCGAGACCGTGCTCGACGGAGATCTGGCGGGGCTGCTCCAGCAGGTGGAAGCCGACGACAACCAGCGCAAGGGCGAGTTCGTGGTGATGGTGCAGGGCGCGGCGAACGATGAAGAAGCGCAGCTGGCCGAAGGGCGCCGCGTGTACGCCAAGCTCAGCGAACACCTGCCGCCGTCGACCGCGGCCAAGCTGGCAGCGGAATTGACCGGCGCACCGCGCAAGGCGTTGTACGGGTCGTAAACGCCAGCTGCTTTCCCATCCGTATCCAGATCCCAACTCGCGACGTAACGGTTCGTAGGTCCGGCCGCTGGCCGGACACCGCGCAACGCGCGGCTCAAAATTCCGAAGCCGCAATCCGAACGGTGTTAAGATGTGTTTGGCGAAGCAGGCCAGGCAGTCGCGTCATCCCCGTCAAACGGGATGCCGAGGAAAGTCCGGGCTCCGCAGGGCAAGGTGCCAGGTAACGCCTGGGCGGCGCGAGCCGACGGAAAGTGCAACAGAAAGATACCGCCTACGTTCCCCTCGGGGAGCCGGTAAGGGTGAAATGGTGCGGTAAGAGCGCACCGCGAGTCTGGCAACAGACCGGCACGGCAAACCCCACCTGGAGCAAGACCAAATAGGGTCCTCATGGCGCGGCCCGCGTCGGGACCGGGTAGGTTGCTTGAGCGTCACGGTGACGTGGCGCCTAGAAGAATGACTGTCCACGACAAAACCCGGCTTATCGGCCTGCTTCGTCTCTCTTCTTTCGATATCACCCGTCCGGCGTCATCGCGCCGGACGGGTGTTCGTTGTTTCCGCGCGTCATCCCCCGCCGTTCCGGTATTCCGCAGCCGAAATGAATTGCGAGAACGCCTCGCACCACACCACCACGGTGGTGTATTCGTTCACGTCCACGTTGGCCGGCACGTCCAGCAGGAAGCGCTCGAACGTCTTTACGTCGCCGATCAGCTGCGCGTCCTGCTTGATGCGCAGGAAGTCGCCGCGGGTGTCCACGAACGCGTTGGTCAGGTACACCTTGTAATCCGGGCCCGGCGCCATGCGGCCGTCGAAGGCGATTTGAGTGGCGCTTACGCTGACCGCTCCGTCGGCCCAGTGCACCGGGTCGCTGCCTCTCAAGGTGCGCTCGAAGCGTGCGCTGTAGTCGCTGTTGTCCATGGCCTCGGCTACCAGCGCGGCGCTCGGGCCATCGGGCGCGGTCAGGATCGGCAGCAGGTAAACGCCTGCGCCGAATCCAACGGCGAGGGTCAGGGCGTGGGTGGCGAGCAGCAGGGTCAGTCGGCGGTTCATGGGGATGTCCGGTAAGCAGGGGCGCAGTGCGCCAGCGGTGCGGGTGCACCGGTACCGGACAAGAGCGGGGCGTCAGTGGATTGGATGCGCGGGGCAGGGCGCCGCGTTCACCCGCCAGCGGGCATGGGCACCGGCGCGTCGGGACCGACGGTCAATGCGGTTTCGCCGATGCAGGCGCCGGACGGGTCGAACCGACGCTCACGGATGAACCCATGGCCATCAGCGTCCAGCGCGATCACCGTGCTGGCGCGGGTGCCGTACTCCGGGCTGCGGATGAACGCCGAGGACAACCAGCGCTCGCGTTCCAGGCCGATCCCGGTATCGGGCAGGGTGCTGTCGTCGGCACGGGTCTCGTCGGCCAGTGCCGCCCACAGCGGGGCCAGGTCCTCGCGGCCGGCGTCGATCCAGGCCTGCATCGCGGCGTTCAGGCGCAGTGTCTTCGGCCACGGCGCGTCGAGCGGTCCGTTGGACATGCCGTGGACGCCGGGCGCCAGTGCCTGCTTCAGCAGGGGGTGGTTGCCCAGGAACTGGCAGCTGTCGCGGTCGGCCAGCAACAGGTTGAACGGCGCGAAAGTCGCCGCATCCCGGGTGAGCGTGTCCACGAAGTCGGCGGCCGGGGTGGTCGCGCGCAGGTAGTCCGCCACCAGGGCTCCGCGCGACGGGCCAGCCTGCAGCGCCAGCGGGTCGCGAACGTTGGTCACCACGGCCATGCGGCCGTCGGCACCCACACCGGCCCAGGTGCCGCCCGAGCGCAGGTCGCGCCCGGCCAGCAGGCCGCGGTCGGGTGCGGGCCAGGCGGCCAGCGCGGCGGTCGGGCGCTGGTGGAATTCATCGCGGTTGCCGGCCATCAGCAACTGCCAGCGGGGGTGGGCCTTCCAGGCCAGGGCGAGCAGACACATGGCCCGCATTGTGCCGAATCTGCGCAGTCACGGGTTGGTCGCGACCACGCGGCTACTGAATGCGCGCGGAGGTTTCACGCCGCCTCCACAGGCCTGAACTTCCACCCAATCTTAAAAATTGAGACGAAACAGCAACTTGTGGATAAGCCTTGAACAAGTCTCTAAACATTGCTGCAAGCCCTTGATGTCCAAGGCGATTTCCCGTCGGCAAAACTGTTGACAACCCCATGACCGCTGCTAAGGTGGGCAACAGAGGAGAAACCGGGTTTTTTGTGGTTTTTCGTGGTTCAATGTTTCACCGGGCGAAGGAAAGGTGCACGCGTCGTGTTTCAGGGCGAGACGGCCATCACAGTTGACGACAAAGGACGCATGGCGGTTCCCACCGCGCATCGTGACCTGGTCGCGCGCGTGAGCAACAACCGGCTGGTCCTGACCTACAACCCCTTCGAGTCCGGCTGCCTGTGGCTGTACGCCGAGCAGGAGTGGGAGCGGGTCCGCGACGACGTCATGGCCAAGCCCAACACACAGCGCGTCGTGCGGCTGCTGCAACAGAAGCTGGTCGGTTCGGCCGCGCATCTGGAGCTGGACGGCAACGGTCGCATCAGTATTCCGGCCAGCCACCGCGGTGCCGTTGGCATTGAAAAGAAGGCGGTGTTGCTCGGCATGGGCGACAAATTCGAATTGTGGAGCGAGCAGGCTCATCGCGCATTGATCCAGCAGACGTTGTCTGACACGGATCTGGGCGACGGGTTGCTCGATTTGAAGTTGTGAGCCGGGGTGCCCGGGTGCGCGGAGGCGCGCAGACCGGTCACCTTCCGGTGTCGCAGTCGCCGGCGGGCCACCTGCCGGTCCTGTACACGCAGGTCCTGGACGGCCTGAGGGTGATCGAAAACGGAACGTATCTCGATGGCACGTTTGGTCGTGGCGGCCATGCCCGCGGCGTGCTCGAGCAACTCGGTCCCGGAGGCCGGCTGCTGGTCATGGACAAGGATCCCGAAGCGATTGCGGTAGCCGAGCGCGATTTCGCGCCGGACCCGCGCGTGGCGATCTTCCGTGGCAGCTTCGCCGACCTGCTGCACTGGAACGAAACCGCCGAGGGCCTGGACGGGGTGCTGTTCGACCTGGGCGTGTCCTCGCCGCAGCTGGACGTGGCCGAGCGCGGTTTCAGCTTCGGCAAGGACGGTCCGCTGGACATGCGCATGGACCCGGACAGCGGCGAAAGCGCGGCGCAGTGGCTCAACCGCGTGGAAGAGCGCGAGCTGATGGACGTGCTGTGGACCTATGGCGAAGAGCGCCAGGGCCGCCGCATCGCCCGTGCCATCATCGCCCGCCGCGAGAAGCAGCCGTTCTCCCGCACCGCCGAACTGGCCGAGCTGATCGCCTCGGTGATGCCGCGTGGCAAGGACAAGATCCACCCGGCAACGCGCAGCTTCCAGGCCATCCGCATCCACATCAACCGCGAACTGGCCGACCTTGAAGCCGGCCTGGACGCGGCGATGGCACGGCTCAAGCCCGGTGGCCGGCTGGCAGTGATCAGCTTCCATTCGCTGGAAGACCGCATCGTCAAGCAGTTCATGAACCGCCACGCCAAGGCGCCGCCGAGCAACCGCCGGCTGCCCGAGCTGGCCGCGTTCGTGCCAACCCTGGACCTGATCGGCGGTGCCATCAAGGCCGAGGACGACGAACTGGCGGTCAACCCGCGCTCGCGCAGCGCCGTGCTGCGCGTGGCCGAAAAGCGCGCGGTGGCCGCATGAGCCGCCTGCTGCTGGTCGTGCTGCTGGCCTGCACCATCGCCTCGGCGATCGGTGTGGTGTTCATGCGCCACCGCCATCGGCAGACCTTCGTCGAACTGTCGCGCGTGGAGCGCGCCCGCGACGAACTGAACATCGAGTTCGGCCGCCTGCAGCTGGAGCAGGCGACCCTGGCCGAAGCCACCCGCGTCGACCGCGTGGCGCGCGAGCGGCTGGGCATGAAATTCCCGGAAGCGGCCGACGTCGTGGTGGTGCGGCCATGAACAAGACCGGCCGCAACCGTGCCCGCAACAGCTTCAACCTGCGCCAGCGCCTGAAGTGGGTCGGACTGGCGCTGGGCCTGTGCTCGGTCTCGCTGGTTGGCCGCGCCGCCTACGTGCAGCTGGTCAACAGCGACTTCTACCAGCGCCAGGGCGAAGCGCGTTACCTGCGCGAACTGCCGATCAACACCTCGCGCGGCATGATCACCGACCGCAACGGCGAGCCGGTGGCGGTGTCGACCCCGGTCGCTTCGATCTGGGTCAATCCGCAGGAACTGATGCGCGCCCCGGACCGCATTCCGGAGCTGGCCACTGCGCTGGGCATGCCGCTCGATGAGCTCTCCACCAAGCTCAGCCAGAAGGCCGACAAGGAATTCATGTACCTGCGCCGCCGGATCAACCCGGACGATGCAGAGAAAGTAGTAGCACTGAAGATTCCAGGCGTGGCCTCGCAGCGCGAGTTCCGCCGCTTCTACCCGCAGGGTGAGGCGATGGCGCACGTGCTCGGCTTCACCAACATCGACGACCGCGGCCAGGAAGGGCTGGAGCTGGCCTTCGACGAATGGCTGCGCGGCAAGGCCGGCGCCAAGCGCGTGATCCGCAACCGCAAGGGCGACACGGTCGAGAGCGACCTGCTGCGCGCCGCCGAGCCGGGCAAGGACCTGACCCTGAGCATCGACCGCCGCATCCAGTTCCTGGCGTTCAAGGAACTGCGCAACGCGCTGATCGAGAACAAGGCTGCGGGCGGCTCCATGGTGATCATGGACGTGGCCACCGGCGAAGTGCTGGCGATGGTCAACCTGCCGACCTACAACCCCAATTCGGTGGGCGGCGCCGCGCCGGACACCCGTCGCAACCGCGCGGTGACCGACCTGGTCGAGCCCGGTTCGACCATGAAGCCGCTGACCATCGCCTCGGCGCTGCAGTCCGGCGTGGTCACCAAGGACACCACGGTCGACACCAACCCGGGCTACATGGCGATCGGCCGCTATACGATCAAGGACGTACCGCGCAACAACGGCGTGCTCAACGTCACCGGCGTGATCACCCGCAGCTCGAACATCGGTGCGGCCAAGATCGCCGCCAAGATGCCCGACCAGGTGTTCTACGACCATGTGCACAGCTTCGGCTACGGCACCTCGCCGCACAGCGGCTTCCCGGGCGAGTCGGCCGGCGTGTTCCCGCGCCCGGCGCGCTGGAGCGGCTCGTCCAAGACCACCATGTCCTACGGCTACGGCCTGAACGTCACCCCGCTCCAGATCGCCACCGCGTACTCGGCACTGGGCAACGGCGGCAAGCTGATCGCGCCGACCTTCGTCAAGGGCCAGCGCAACGAAGGCAAGCAGATCATCGACGAGAATGTCGCGAAAGAAGTCGTGGCGATGATGGAAACCGTGGTCACCCAGGGCGGCGCCAAGCAGGCGGCGGTGCTGGGCTACCACGTGGCCGGCAAGACCGGCACCGCGCGCAAGGCCGGCCCCGGCGGCTATGAGCGTGGCCATTACAACGCGCTGTTCGCCGGCGTGGTGCCGGCCAGCAACCCGCGCTTTGCTACGGTGATCGTGATCAACGACCCGCAGGCCGGCAAGTACTACGGTGGCCTGGTGTCGGCCCCGGTGTTCCACAACGTCATGGAAGGCGCGCTGCGCCTGATGGACGTGCCGCCGGACGATATCGACTCCTGGCTGGCCGCGCAGCAGTCCGGAAAGATGGGCCACGCCGCTGCCTCGCTGCCGACCCCGCCGCCGGCCGAAGCCGTGGTCGCCCCCGACGCCGCCGCCGAATTCGATGCCGCGCTGCCCAGCGCGCACGCCACGTTGCCGCCCGCGCAGGGAGGCACGCAATGAGCCAGATGATGTTGCTTTCGCAGTTGCTTCCCGATGTGGTGCTCAGCCACGACCCGTCGATTACCGGCCTGGTCCTGGACAGCCGCGCGGTCCGCCCCGGCAACGCCTTCGTGGCGATTGCCGGCTTCGGCGCGCACGGGCTGGGCTTCGTCGACCAGGCCCGCGCCGCCGGTGCGGCCGCGATCCTGTTCGATCCGCCGGCCCCGGCCGAGCTTCCGGCCCCGGCCGACGCCATTGCCGTTCCCGGGCTGCGCAGCCGCATGGGTGGCATGGCCGACCAGTTCCATGGCCACCCGTCGCGTGCGATGACCATGGTCGGGGTGACCGGCACCAACGGCAAGACCTCCACCGTGCAGCTGCTGGCCCAGGCCTGGCACCTGCTCGGTACCCCCAGCGGCAGCATCGGCACGCTCGGCGTCGGCCTGTACGGCAACGTGGTGCCGACCGGCTTCACCACCCCGCTGGTGCTGCAGATGCATGAAGTGCTGGCGCAGCTGCGCGACCAGGGCGCGCGTGCGGTGGCGATGGAAGTCAGCTCGCATGCGCTCGACCAGGGCCGCGTGGATGCCGTGCATTACGACGTGGCGGTGTTCACCAACCTCACCCGCGACCATCTCGACTACCACGGCGACATGGCCCGGTACGGCGCCGCCAAGGCCAGGCTGTTCCACCGCGCCGGCCTGAAGGCGGCGGTGGTCAACCTGGACGACAGCTTCGGCAGCGAACTGCTGCGCACCGTCGACGCGGGTGTGCAGCAGATCGGGGTCAGCTCGCGCGGCGCGCAGCACGCCACCCTGCGTGCCGACTCGCTGCGCCTGGACGGCCGCGGCATCGCTTTCGACCTGGTGGTCGACGGCGCGCGCCACCCGGTGCAGTCGCCGCTGCTGGGCCGCTTCAACGTGGACAACCTGCTTGGCGTGGCCGGTGCACTGTTCGCGCTGGGCCACGCACCGGCCGACATCGCCGTGCTGCTCTCGCAGCTGCAGCCGATCGCCGGACGCATGAACCGGCTCGGCGGCACGGACGGCCAGCCGACCGTGGTGATCGACTACGCACATACCCCCGACGCGCTGGAGCAGGCGCTGTCCAGCCTGCACGGCCACCTGGCCGGCCGCCTGTTCTGCGTGTTCGGCTGCGGCGGCGAGCGCGATACCGGCAAGCGCCCGCAGATGGCGGCCATTGCCGAGCGCCTGGCCAACGTGGTGATCGTCACCGACGACAACCCGCGCGGCGAAGACGGCGACGTCATCGTGGCCGACATCGTGGCCGGCCTGGCCCGCCCGGCTGCGGCCACGGTGCAGCGCGACCGCGCCGCGGCGATCGCCACGGCGATCGGCCAAGCGGGCGAGGGCGACATCGTGCTGATCGCCGGCAAGGGCCACGAGCCCTACCAGGAAATCCACGGCGTGCAGTACCCGTTCAACGACACCGAGGTGGCGGCCCGCGTGCTGTCGCAGCGGCATGGGGGCGCACGATGAAGCGCACCCCGCTGTCGCTGATCGCGCATTGGGCCGGTGGCGAGATCCATGGCGAAGACACCGCCATCGACGCCATCAGCAACGACACCCGCACCCTCGCACCGGGCAGCCTGTACGTGGCCCTGCGCGGCGAGCGCTTCGACGGCCATGACTTCGCCGCCGATGCGGTGGCGCGCGGCGCCAGCGCGATGCTGGTCGAACGCCTGCTCGACGTGGCCGTGCCGCAGATCGTGGTCGGCGACAGCGAGCACGCGCTCGGGCGCATCGCCGCCGGCATGCAGCGCGACCGCAGCGCCGCGGTGTTCGCGATCACCGGCAGCAACGGCAAGACCAGCGTCAAGAGCCTGCTGCTGGCGATCCTGGAGCAGGTCGCGCGCGAGCGCGGTGCGGTGGTGTATGCCAACCCGGGCAACCGCAACAACGAGATCGGCCTGCCGCTGGCGGTGATCGACGCCCCGGAAGACGCCGACTTCGCCGTCTACGAGATGGGCGCCGGCAAGCCGGGCGACATCGCCTACCTCACCGACATCGCCCGCCCGCAGTACGCGCTGGTCAACAACATCGCGCCGGCGCACCTGGAGCGGATGGGCAGCCTGCAGGGCGTGGCCAGCACCAAGGGCGCGATCTACGCCGCGCTGCCGGCCGACGGCGTGGCGGTGATCAACGCCGACGACGCCTATGGCGCCTGGTTCGAACAGCACGTGGTCGGCCAGCCGCCGCGCAGCCGGGTGCTGCGTTATGCGCTGGACCACAGTGCCGACGTCACCGCGCAGGCGATCAAGCCGGCCGCCGACGGCAGCCAGTTCACCCTGGTCGCCCCGACCGGCGCGGTCAGCCTCACGCTCGCCCTGCCGGGTCGCCACAACATCAGCAACGCGCTGGCCGCGGCCTCGCTGGCGCTGGCCGCCGGCATCGGCCTGGACAGCATCGCCGCCGGCCTGGCCCGCGCCGAACCGGTGCCGGGCCGCCAGATCGCGCACCGCCTGCCCAGCGGCGCGGTGCTGATCGACGACAGCTACAACGCCAACCCTGGTTCGCTGGCCGCCGCCATCGACGCGCTGGCCGCGTCGAAGGACGAGGCCTGGCTGGTACTGGGCGACATGCGCGAACTCGGTCCGGATGGTGAGGCCCTGCACGCGCAGGCCGGCCGCCGTGCACGCGAGGCCGGGCTGAAGCGCCTGTACACGCTGGGCACGCTGAGCGCTGCGGCATCGCAGGCGTTCGGCGAGGGCGGCCGCCATTTCCAGACCCATGACGCGCTGGCCGCGGTGCTGGCCAACGGACTGCATGCTGGCGTGCGCTGCCTGGTCAAGGGCTCGCGCGGCAGCGCCATGGACAAGATTGTGAAAGCGCTGCTGGCGCGAGGAGAGGAAACCCCCCATGTTGCTTGAACTGGCTCGATGGCTGCAGCAGTTGGAGAGCCTGTTCGGCTTGTTCGGCTACCTGACCCTGCGCGGCATTCTCGCTGCGCTTACCGCGTTGTTCCTGTCGCTGTGGCTGGGCCCGGCGATGATCCGCAAGCTGGCCCAGTTCAAGGGCGGCCAGCCGATCCGCACCGACGGCCCGCAGACCCACTTCTCCAAGGCCGGCACGCCGACCATGGGCGGTTCGCTGATCCTGCTCACCATCACCCTGTCGGTGCTGCTGTGGGCCGACCTGCGCAACCGCTACGTGTGGGTGGTGCTGGCGGTGATGCTGTGCTTCGGCGCGATCGGCTGGTACGACGACTGGATCAAGATCGTGCGCCGCGACCCGAACGGCCTGAAGTCGCGCTGGAAGTACCTGCTGCAGTCGATCTTCGGCCTCGCCGCCGGCCTGTTCCTGTTCTACACCGCCGACGTGCCGGCCGCGCTGACCTTCTACATCCCGATGTTCAAGTCGGTGGCGCTGCCGCTGGCCGGGATCAGCTTCGTGGCGATCGCCTACTTCTGGATCGTCGGCTTCTCCAACGCGGTCAACCTGACCGACGGCCTGGACGGGCTGGCGATCATGCCGACCGTGCTGGTCGCCTGCGCGCTGGGCGTGTTCGCCTACGCCTCGGGCAACGTGGTGTTCTCCAACTACCTGCAGATCCCGCAGATCCCGGGCGCCGGTGAACTGGTCATCATCTGCGCGGCCATCGCCGGCGCAGGCCTGGGCTTCCTGTGGTTCAACACCTACCCGGCCATGGTGTTCATGGGCGACATCGGTGCGCTGGCGCTGGGCGCGGTGCTGGGCACCATCGCCGTCATCACCCGCCAGGAGCTGGTGCTGGTGATCATGGGCGGCGTGTTCGTGATCGAAACGCTGTCGGTGATGATCCAGGTCGCCTCGTTCAAGCTGACCGGCAAGCGCGTGTTCCGCATGGCGCCGATCCACCACCACTTCGAACTCAAGGGCTGGCCGGAGCCGCGCGTGATCGTGCGCTTCTGGATCATCTCGGTGGTGCTGGTGCTGATCGGCCTGGCCACGTTGAAGGTCCGCTGATGAACGACCTGTCGCGCCAGGCAACCCGCCTTGAAGCCATCGGAGGCCACTTCGACAAGTGGCTGCTGGGCGCGATCATCGCGCTCACCGGGCTGGGTGTGGTGATGGTCGCGTCGAGCTCGATCGCGCTGATGAGCAGCCCGTTCTACTACCTCAACCGTCATCTGATCTTCCTGGCGGTGGGTATCGTGCTGGCCGGCATCGCCATGCGCACCGAGCTCAAGAGCATCGAGCAGTACAACCAGATGCTGCTGCTGGGCTGCTTCGCGCTGCTGGTGGTGGTGTTCATTCCGGGCCTGGGCAGCAGCGTCAACGGCGCCCGCCGCTGGATCAACCTGGGCTTCTCCAAGTTCCAGACCGTCGAAGCGGTGAAGGTGCTCTACATCGTGTGGCTGTCCAGCTACCTGGTGCGCTTCCGCGACGAGGTCAATGCGACCTGGCCGGCGATGCTCAAGCCGCTCGGCGTGGCCGGCGCGCTGGTGGTGCTGTTGCTGCTGCAGCCCGACTTCGGTTCCTCGACCCTGCTGCTGGCGATCACCGCCGGCATGCTGGTGCTGGGCGGGGTGAACCTGCCGCGCATGTCGATGCCGATCGTGTTCGGGCTGGTGGCGATGAGCGCGCTGGCGATCATCGAACCGTACCGCATGCGCCGCATCACTTCGTTCTGGGACCCGTGGGCCGACCAGCAGGGCGACGGCTACCAGCTGTCCAACGCGCTGATGGCGGTGGGCCGTGGCGAGTGGACCGGCGTCGGGCTGGGCAACTCGGTGCAGAAGCTGTACTACCTGCCCGAAGCGCATACCGACTTCATCTTCTCGGTCACTGCCGAGGAGCTGGGCTTCGTCGGCACCTGCCTGATCGTGGCGCTGTACGCGCTGCTGGCCGGGCGCGCGTTCTGGATCGGCATGCGCTGCGTGGAGATGAAGCGCCACTTCTCAGGCTACATCGCCTTCGGCATCGGCCTGTGGGTGAGCATGCAGAGCTTCGTTTCGATTGGCGTGAACCTGGGCATCCTGCCGACCAAGGGCCTGACCCTGCCGCTGATCTCCTCGGGCGGCTCGAGCATCCTGATGACCTGCGTGGCGATGGGCCTGCTGCTGCGCGTGTCCTACGAACTGGACCGTGCCGAACGCCGCCAGGCAGTGCGCATGGGCGCGGCCGACCTCGACGAGGCGGCTCCGGTCGAAGCACCGGCCAGCGCCAGCGCCGTGGCTGCGGCCATGCAGGAACGCGAGCCGCGCGCCGCCGCGCACCGCGACAGCGCCCCGCGTGGCACCAGCCGCATGCAGCAGCGCATTGAACCGACCCTGGGGAGGATGGGATGAACGCCTCTTCTTCGCAGCGTCCGGTGATGATCATGGCCGGTGGCACCGGCGGCCACATTTTCCCCGGCCTGGCCGTGGCCCGGGTGCTGCGCGCGCGTGGCATTCCGGTGACCTGGCTGGGCAGCGACGGCGGCATGGAAACCCGGCTGGTGCCGCAGCACGACATCCACATCGACACGCTGGCGATCAGTGGCCTGCGCGGCAAGGGCAAGCTGGCCCTGCTGACCGCGCCCGGGCGCCTGCTGCGCGCGGTGCGATCGGCCGGCTTCCTGATCCGCGACCGCCAGCCGCGTGCGGTGATCGCCTTCGGTGGCTTCGCCTCCGGTCCCGGCGGCCTGGCCGCGCGCCTGCACGGCCTGCCGCTGCTGGTGCACGAACAGAACCGCGCGCCGGGCCTGACCAACCGCGTGCTGTCGCGCTTCGCGCGGCGGCTGCTGACCGGCTTCCCGGGCAGCTTCGCGCAGCGCGAGGAAGCGGTGGGCAACCCGGTCCGCGCCGAAATCGCCGCGATCGCCGCGCCGGAACAGCGCCTGGCCGACCGCCAGGGCCCGCTGCGGCTGCTGGTGCTGGGTGGCAGCCAGGGCGCACGCGCGCTCAACAACGCGGTGCCCAATGCATTGGCCGCGCTGGGCGACAGCGTGTCCGTGCAGGTGCGCCACCAGAGCGGCGAAAAGCTGCACGCCGAAGCGCTGAAGGCCTACCAGGACGCGGGCGTCAGCGCGCAGGTGGAACCGTTCATCGCCGACATGGCCGAGGCCTTCGGCTGGGCCGACCTGGTGGTGTGCCGTTCCGGTGCTTCCACCCTGGCCGAGCTGTGCGCGGTCGGCGTGGGCAGCGTGCTGGTGCCGTTCGCCGCCGCGGTCGACGACCACCAGACCCGCAACGCCGAGTACCTGGTCGAGCGTGGCGCGGCCGTGCTGCTGAAGCAGGACGACGCGCTCGCCCCTGCACTGCAGGGCGTGCTGCGCGAGCTGGCCACGAATCCCGGCCGACGCATGCAGATGGCCGTGGCCGCGCGTGCGCTGGCCAAGGTCGATGCCGCAGAGCGCATCGCCGACATCATCCTCGAGGAATCCAAATGAACACCGCTACGCGAGGCCGCGCATGATCCGCCGCCTTCACGACACCAATGACCTGGTGCGCGCCTTCCCGCGCGTGCATTTCGTCGGCATTGGCGGCACCGGCATGAGCGGCATCGCCGAAGTGATGCTGACCCTGGGCTATGAAGTGTCCGGTTCGGACAACGCCGACAACGCCGCGACCCGTCGCCTGGCCAGCCTGGGCGCGCGCGTGATGCGCGGCCATTCGGCGGCCAACGTGCTGGGTACCGACTGCGTGGTGGTGTCCAGCGCGATCCGCGAAGACAACCCGGAACTGATGGAAGCGCGCAGCCAGCGCATTCCGATCATGCAGCGTGCGGCAATGCTGGCCGAACTGATGCGCTTCCGCCGCGGCATCGCGGTGGCCGGTACCCACGGCAAGACCACCACCACCAGCCTCACTGCGGCGGTGCTGAGCGAAGGCGGGCTGGACCCGACCTTCGTGATCGGCGGCCAGCTGCTGGCGGCCGGTGCCAACGCCAAGCTCGGCGGCGGGCAGTGGCTGGTGGCCGAGGCCGATGAAAGCGACGGCAGCTTCCTGCGCCTGAACCCGCTGGTCTCGATCATCACGAACATCGATGCCGACCACCTGGAAAACTACGGCAACGACTTCGGCCGCGTGCAGGCCGCCTTCGCCGAATTCCTGCAGCGCCTGCCGTTCTACGGCCTGGCGGTGCTGTGCATCGACGACCCGGAAGTGGCCGCACTGGCCGCGCAGACCCCGCGCCACGTGATGAGCTACGGCATGAGCAGCAACGCCGACGTGCGCGCCGAGGACGTGGTCCAGGACGGCCCGCGCATGCGCTTCACCCTGCGCCTGCCGGAAGGCAGCAGCCATCCGGTGACCCTGGCCCTGCCGGGCGCGCACAACGTGCTCAACGCCCTGGCCGCTGCTGCGGTGGGCTGGCAGCTGGGTGTGGCGCCGGACGCCATCGCGCGCGCGCTGGAAAGCTTCGCCGGCATCGGCCGCCGCTTCAACGACCTGGGCATCGTCACCACCAGGACCGGTGCGCGCGTGCGGGTGATCGACGACTACGGCCACCACCCGCGCGAGCTGGCGGCGGTGTTCGCTGCCGCCCGTGGCGGCTGGCCGGACCAGCGCCTGGTCGTGGCCTTCCAGCCGCACCGCTACAGCCGCACCCGTGACCAGTTCGACGCGTTCGCCGCGGTGCTGTCCGAAGTGGACGCACTGGTGTTGAGCGAGGTCTACCCGGCCGGCGAAGCGCCGATTCCCGGTGCCGACTCGCGCTCGCTGGCGCGCGCCATCCGCGCGCGCGGCCGCAGCGAGCCGGTCGTGGTCGGCGTAGCGGCCGAACTGCAGAACGTGCTGCCCGATGTCCTGCAGGACGGCGACCTGCTGCTGATGATGGGCGCCGGCGATATCGGCCACGTGGCCCACGTCGTCGCTACCGAAGGTTTTGGCGAGGGCCCTGCCGCATGAACACGCCTGTCTTCCCGCCGCTGCGCGTCACCGATCCGGCCCTGTTCGGCCGTGTCGCCGTGCTGCTGGGCGGCACCTCCAGCGAACGCGAAGTGTCGCTGGATTCCGGTCGCAACGTGATCGAGGCGCTGCGCGCGCGCGGCGTCAACGCGATCGCCGTGGACGGCATCCCGGCGCTGACCCTGGCGCTGGTGGAAAAGCGCTTCGATCGCGTCTTCAACATCCTGCACGGCCACAACGGTGGCGGTGAGGACGGCATCGTGCAGGGGCTGATGGAGGCCTTCGGCGTGCCGTACACCGGTTCGGACGTGCTCGGCTCCGCGCTGGGCATGGACAAGATCCGCACCAAGCAGGTCTGGCTGTCGCTGGGCCTGCCGACCCCGCAGTACCGCAAGGTCACTGCCGAAACCGTCCACGCGCACGCGGCCGAACTCGGCCTGCCGGTGGTGGTCAAGCCGGCCAACGAAGGCTCCAGCGTGGGCATCAGCCGGGTCACGGATGAAGCCGGCCTGGACGACGCGGTGGCGCTGGCTGCGCGCTACGACGGCCAGCTGCTGATGGAGCAGATGGTGGTCGGCGACGAACTCACCGTGGGCATCCTCGGCGACCAGGCGCTGCCCTCGATCCGGATCGTGCCCAAGGGCCAGTGGTACGACTACAACGCCAAGTACCTGGCCGACGACACCCAGTACCTGTGCCCGGGCCTGGACGGCGACGACGAAGTCGAGATCCGCCGCATCGCGCTGGAGGCGTTCCGCGCCGCCGGGTGCCGCGGCTGGGGCCGCGTCGATGTGATGCGCGACCGCGCCAGCGGCCGCTTCTACCTGCTCGAAGTGAACACCGCGCCGGGCATGACCAGCCATTCGCTGGTGCCCAAGGCGGCCGGCCAGGCCGGGATCGGCTTTGAAGAGCTGGTCTGGCGCGTACTCGAACAGACCGTGGAGACCCGCCACGCATGAACGCGGCGCTGCGCATCTTCGTCTGGTTGCTGGCCCTGTCGCTGGTGGCGCTGCCCGTGGTGGCGGTGCTCAACGGCTGGGTCGGTGCCGAACGCTGGCCGCTGGCCAAGCTGCGCGTGCACGGCGAGTTCAAGCGGGTGCCGGCCGAACAGCTGCAGCAGGTGGTGCTGCCGTATGCGCGCTCCGGATTCTTCGCGGTCAAGCTGCAGGACGCCCAGGACGCGATCGAAACGCTGCCGTGGGTGGAAAGCGCGCAGGTGCGCAAGCAATGGCCGGACGTGCTGGAAATCACCTTGGTCGAGCACAAGCCGTTCGCACGCTGGGGCAAGGACCGGCTGCTGTCCGAGCAGGGCAAGCTGTTCGCCACCCCGCAGAAGCTGCAGGACCTCAAGCTCCCCGACCTGGACGGCCCGGACACCCAGACCCAGGAAGTGGTGGCGCTGTACAACGACGCGCGCGCGCTGTTCGCACCGGCCGGGGTCGACGTGACCCGGGTCAACATGGATGCGCGCGGCAGCTGGTCGCTGCAGCTGAGCAACGGCACCGAAGTGGTGGTCGGCCGCGATGACGCGCGCTCGCGCCTGCAGCGCTTCGTGCGCGTCCTGCCGCAGCTGGCCAACCAGCAGGTGCCGATCGAGCGCGCCGACCTCCGCTATACCAATGGTTTCACGCTGAGCTGGGGTACCCCGGCCGCGGCCGCGCCGGCCAATGTGGCGCACAGCACGCAGGACAGGACATGAATCGCAAGGGTGACAAATCGCTGATCGTCGGCTTGGACATCGGCACCTCCAAGGTGGTCGCACTGGTCGGCGAGTACTCGCCGGGCAATCCGATCGAGGTGATCGGCATCGGCTCGCATGAGTCGCGCGGGCTCAAGCGCGGCGTGGTGGTGGACATCGAATCGACCGTGCAGTCGATCCAGCGCGCGGTCGAAGAGGCCGAGCTGATGGCCGGCTGCGAGATCCGCTCGGTGTATGCCTCGATCTCGGGCAACCACGTGCAGTGCAAGAACTCGCCGGGGATCGTGCCGATCCGCGACGGCGAAGTGACCTGGGGCGACCTCGACCGCGTGCTGGATGCGGCCAAGGCGGTGGCCATTCCTGCCGACCAGAAGATCCTGCATGCGATCCCGCGCGAGTACGTGCTGGACGACTCGCAGGAAGGCATCCGCAACCCGGTCGGCATGACCGGCGTGCGCCTGGAAGTGCATGCCCACCTGGTGGTATGCGCGCAGTCGGCGGCGGCCAACATCAGCAAGTGCGTGCAGCGCTGCGGCCTGCAGGTGGACGACCTGGTGCTCTCCTCGCTGGCCTCCAGCGTGGCAGTGCTGACCGCCGACGAGCGCGAACTGGGCGTGGTGCTGGTCGACATGGGCGCCGGCACCACCGACCTGGCCGTGTTCGTGCAGGGCGCGATCTGCCACACCGCCTCGCTGCCGATCGCCGGCGACCACGTCACCAACGACATCGCGCACATGCTGCGCACGCCGACCCCGGAAGCCGAGCAGATCAAGGTGCGCTACGCCTGCGCCCTGGCCCAGCTGGCCACCGCGGAGGAAAGCATCCAGGTGCCCAGCGTCGGCGACCGTCCGCCGCGCCGGATGCCGCGCCACGCGCTCGCCCAGGCGGTGCAGGGCCGTTACGAAGAGATCTTCGAGATGGTGCAGGCCGAACTGCGCCGTTCCGGCTTCGAGGAACTGGTGCGTGCCGGCATGGTGCTCACCGGTGGTGCCTCGAAGATGGAAGGCGTGGTCGAACTGGCCGAGGAAATGCTGCAGATGCCGGTACGCGTGGGCATTCCGCAGCACGTCACCGGGCTGGGCGAAGTGGTCGGCAATCCCGTGCACGCCACCGGCGTGGGCCTGCTGCTGATGGGCAGCCAGACCGAACATCCGCGCCGTCCGTCGCTGCCCACCGGGCGCGCGGGCAGCATGTTCAACAAACTCAAGACATGGTTCCGGGGCGAGTTCTGACGCCCCGGGGCGATACCGCCGGTTGACCATCGGCGTGCTTCAAACCGGGAAACATTCCGGCGCACCACACCGCTACATACATAACCCACACAGCCGCAACGGCAACATGCAGCGCAATGGCAGGACGCCAAAGCGCCCATGCCAACCAGAAGCGGATATAACGAGGACACGGACATGGCGCATTTCGAACTGATTGAGAAGATGGCACCCAATGCGGTGATCAAGGTGATCGGCGTGGGCGGCGGCGGCGGCAACGCCGTGGCGCACATGGTCAGCACCAGCGTGGACGGCGTGGAATTCATCACCGCCAACACCGACTCGCAGGCCATCAAGAATTGCGGTGCCAAGCTGCAGCTGCAGCTGGGTACCAACGTCACCAAGGGCCTGGGCGCAGGCGCGAATCCGGAAGTGGGCCGCCAGGCCGCGCTGGAAGACCGCGAGCGCATCATGGACGCCCTGCAGGGCGCGGACATGGTGTTCATCACCGCCGGCATGGGCGGTGGCACCGGTACCGGCGCTGCGCCGGTGGTGGCACAGCTGGCCAAGGAAATGGGCATCCTGACCGTGGCCGTGGTCACCAAGCCGTTCCCGTTCGAAGGCCGTCGCCGCATGCAGGTCGCGCTGAAGGGCATCGAGGAACTGAGCCAGCACTGCGACTCGCTGATCACCATTCCGAACGAAAAGCTGATCACCGTGCTCGGCCGCAACGCCACCATGATCCAGGCCTTCCGCGCCGCCAACGACGTGCTGCAGGGCGCCGTGCAGGGCATCGCCGACCTGATCGTGCGTCCAGGCCTGATCAACGTCGACTTCGCCGACGTGCGCACCGTCATGTCCGAAATGGGCCTGGCGATGATGGGTACCGGCACCGCCCGCGGCGATGACCGCGCCCAGGCCGCCGCCGAAGCCGCCATCCAGAACCCGCTGCTGGACGATGTGAACCTGGCCGGTGCCAACGGCATCCTGGTCAACATCACCGCCGGCGCCGACTTCACCATGGCCGAGTTCGACGAGATCGGCCGCACCATCGACGGCTTCGCCTCCGAAGACGCCACCGTGGTGGTCGGTACCGTGCTGGATCCGGACATGCAGGACGAGGTCCGCGTGACCGTGGTCGCCACCGGCCTGAACCGCGCCGTGGCCGCCAAGAGCCAGCGTCCGGGCGAGCGCGCACCGATCAAGCTGGTCCGCAACGCCACCACCGGCCAGCCGGAGTTCGGCGACTTCGACAACGGCGCCGACGCGGTGTCCAAGGCCGTCGGCGGCATGGGCCTGGGCCTGCGTCGTCCCAGCGCCGACACCGTGGCTGCCTCGGCACCGGCGTCCTCGGGTCCGGCCACGGCCGAACTGCCCAACGATTACCTGGACATCCCGGCGTTCCTGCGCCGCCAGGCGGACTGAGGATCGCCAGCCGGGGCCTTGTCCTCCCCGGTGAGCGCCTCCATGTCCCTTGCTGCCGGGCCAGGATGGGCCCGGCAGTCTGCCGTCTCCGGTTCAGAAAGGAGCGGTGGTAGTGCGTGTTATTCTTGTTTGTCACTGCCGCGCTGACCGCGCGCTTCCCCCGGTTGCCCCCATGATTCCCCAACGCACCCTCAAGAACACGATCCGCGCCACGGGCGTTGGCCTGCACAGCGGTGACAAGGTCTACATGACCCTGCGCCCGGCGCCGGTCAATCACGGCATCGTGTTCCGGCGCGTGGACCTGGACCCGGTGGTGGAAGTGCCGGCCCGTGCCGACCTGGTCACCGAAGTGACCCTGTGCACCGGCCTGACCTGCAACGACGCCAAGATCCAGACCGTCGAACACCTGATGTCGGCCCTGGCCGGCTTGGGCGTGGACAACATCATCGTGGAGCTGTCCTCGGCCGAGCTGCCGATCATGGACGGTTCCTCCGGCCCGTTCGTGTTCCTGCTGCAGTCGGCAGGCATCGCCGAACAGGACGCGCCGAAGCGCTTCATCCGCATCCTCAAGACGGTGGAAGTCACCGACGGCGACAAGGTCGCCCGCTTCGAGCCCTATGAAGGCTACAAGCTCGGTTTCACCATCCAGTTCGACCACCCGATGATCCCGGCCAAGCAGTCGCGCGCCGAGATCGAGTTCTCCACGGCCGCCTACACCAGGGAAATCGCCCGCGCGCGCACCTTCGGCTTCATGCGCGACCTGGAGTACATGCGCGAGCGCAACCTCGGCCTGGGCGGTTCGATGGACAACGCCATCGTGCTCGACGAATTCCGCGTGCTCAACGACGACGGCCTGCGTTATGCCGACGAGTTCGTGCGCCACAAGATCCTCGACGCGATCGGCGATCTCTACCTCGCCGGCGGCCAGGTGCTGGGCGCCTACGAAGGCTTCAAGTCCGGCCACGCGCTCAACAACCAGCTGGTGCGCGCCCTGCTGGCCGATGCCAGCGCCTGGGAGTGGGTCAGCTACGAAGCCCCGAGCAGCGACGTCCCGGTCGTATACGGCGTCCCTGCATACTCGTAAGTGATTGAAAACGTAGAAAAAAGAACGGCGCCCTCGGCGCCGTTCTGCATTCCGGGCCGCGCCCGGATGTGATGTTGATGTCAATGAACCGTCTACGTACCGTGGTCACATTTTTGTGAACCCGATCCCGTTTCCGACCAACTTTAACGTTTATTTAATAAAAGAATAACGACTGGTCGACCCGGCGCGGCTACGATGGCCGCCGGCTCCCTGCCAGATTCACACCTTTGTGACGACGACGGGGAAGGGGCGGGACGCCCCGATGCCTGCGGGTCGTGGATCAGTCCACGTCCTTCAGACAGGCCAACGCGTCGCGTAGCCCTTTGTGCGTGGCGGCTGAAACTGCGTGGGGGCCATTCCTGTTGTCGATCGCTGGGGAGCGTGGAGGAGGGGCAGCCGCGGTTTTGACGGTCACCTTGGTGACCTTCAGCCCGATGGAACGGGCCGCGTCGATCAGCTGTGCTTCGGCAAGCCGCACCTTGGCATGCCACACGGCGGAGTCGACGACAAAAACGAGGTGTTCGCCGTTTACATTCGCCAGCCGGCAACGGGTGGCCAGGGTAGGCGGCAGATGGGGGCGCAACTGACGGTCCAGCGTGTCGAGCCACAGCGCACGACGCAGCGGGTTGCTGGTTTTGCCATCCATGACTGCATCCAGCGCCGGCTTCGGGGCGGATGCGGGACGGGCACTGGATTTCGGCTCAGACATGAAAACTCACTGATGGCATTCAAAAAGATCGTAATCAAAACGCGTGAAGGACAGGCCAAGACGCCGCTTGCGCGTTTGCGTTTCTACTTCGAGGACAGGCCCCGCGCCCTGCTGGGCAGCGTGCTCGGCCTGGGTTGCCTGATCGGCTTCGGTGCCGGCCTGGGCGGCAGCATGTTCAATGATTCCCGGCTCCACGCCAAGGTCGCCCAGCAGGAACGCGACCTGGCCAAGGCCCAGCAGGACGCGCAGACCCAGGTCAACGCGCTGGCCGCCCGGATGGGCGAGCTGCAGGCGCAGGCGACCCGGCTCAACGCGCTCGGCGAGCGCCTGACCCAGATGGGCAAGCTGGAAGACGGCGAGTTCGACTTCAACGAGACCCCCGGCCTCGGTGAAGGCGAACCCGGCCCGACCCAGGACATCCCGGTCAGCGCGGTCAACGCCGACTTACAGGTGCTGGAGCAGCGCTTCGCTGCTTCAGGCCGCCAGTTGTCGGTGATGGAGTCGCTGATGTTCGACCATCAGCTGGACCAGAACGCGGTGCCGGGTCGCATGCCGATCCGCAACAGCTACATCACCTCCAGCTTCGGCGGTCGCGCCGACCCGTTCGGTCGCGGTCGCGGCAACCACAAGGGCATCGATTTCCATGCCAAGGTCGGCGACCCGGTGATGTCCGTGGCCGACGGCGTGGTCAGCTTCGCCGGCGTGAAGGGCGGCTATGGCAACGTGGTCGACGTCGACCATGGCAACGGCTACGTGACCCGCTACGCGCACAATTCGCGCCTGGTGGTGAAGGTTGGCGCGCTGGTCCGGGCCGGGCAGGAAGTGGCCAAGGCCGGTTCCACGGGCCGTTCCACCGGTGCCCACGTGCACTTCGAGGTCTGGGAACGCGGCCAGGTGGTCAACCCGCGCAAGTTCCTGGGCGACGGCGGCAATACCCCGGTCGGGCGGGTCTCCCGCGGCTGAGGGCTGCATCTGGCGGATCGCGGGCGCTTGAAACCAAGTGCCCTCGTCCCAAGCTACAATGGGTGTTGCCATAGACAGGGCGCGATGCGCCCTGTTTCGTTTGCGGCGGGCGGTCCCAGGGGGAGCGCCGCCGTTGGGGCGTCTCATTCCAACCGGTTCCTTCAATGATCAACAGCCTGCTTACCCGCGTCTTCGGCAGTCGTAACGAACGCCAGCTGCGCCAGCTCAACCGCATCGTCGCCAAGATCAATGCGTTGGAGCCGGACATCGAAAAGCTCTCCGACGAGCAGCTCAAGGCCAAGACCCCGGAGTTCAAGCAGCGCATCGCCGACGGCGAAGCCCTGGACAAGGTCCTGCCGGAAGCCTTCGCGGTCTGCCGCGAGGCCAGCCGCCGCGTGCTCGGCATGCGCCACTACGACGTCCAGCTGATCGGCGGCATGGTCCTGCACCTGGGCAAGATCGCTGAAATGCGCACCGGTGAAGGCAAGACCCTGGTGGCCACGCTGCCGGTGTACCTGAACGCGCTGGAAGGCAAGGGCGTGCACGTGGTCACCGTGAACGACTACCTGGCCCGCCGCGACTCCGCGCAGATGGGCAAGCTGTACAACTGGCTCGGCATGAGCGTCGGCGTGGTCTACCCGGGCATGCCGCACAGCGACAAGCGCGAGGCCTATGCCAGCGACATCACCTACGGCACCAACAACGAATTCGGCTTCGACTACCTGCGCGACAACATGGCGCTGTCGCGTGCCGACCGGTACCAGCGCGGCCTGCACTACGCCATCGTCGACGAGGTCGACTCGATCCTGATCGACGAAGCGCGTACCCCGCTGATCATCTCCGGCCCGGCCGACGATTCCCCGGAGCTGTACATCCGCGTCAACCGCGTGGTGCCCAGCCTGATCCGCCAGGAAGCCGAAGAAGGCGAGGGCGACTTCTGGGTCGACGAGAAGGGCAAGCAGGTGCACCTGTCCGAAGCGGGCATGGAGCACGCCGAGCAGCTGCTGGTCGACGCCGGCATCCTCAGCGCCGAAACCGAAGGCCTGTACGCGGCGCAGAACCTGACCGTGGTCCACCACCTCAATGCCGCGCTGCGCGCGCATGCCATCTACCAGCGCGACGTCGATTACATCGTGCGCGACGGTGAAGTGGTGATCGTGGACGAATTCACCGGCCGTACCCTGGCCGGCCGCCGCTGGTCGGATGGCCTGCACCAGGCGGTGGAAGCGAAGGAAGGCGTGCCGGTCCAGCGCGAGAACCAGACCCTGGCCAGCATCACCTTCCAGAACCTGTTCCGCATGTACAAGAAGCTGTCCGGCATGACCGGTACGGCCGACACCGAAGCCTACGAATTCCAGAGCATCTACGGCCTGGAAGTGGTGGTCATCCCGACCAACCGCCCGACCATCCGCAAGGACTCGCCGGACCAGGTGTTCCTCAACCGCAACGGCAAGTTCAACGCCGTGCTGGCCGACATCCAGGAGTGCAACACGCGCGGCCAGCCCGTGCTGGTCGGCACCACCTCGATCGAAACCTCGGAAATGCTGTCCGAGCACCTGCGCAAGGCCGGCGTGCACCACGAAGTACTCAACGCCAAGCAGCACGACCGCGAAGCGACCATCATCGCCAACGCCGGCATGCCCGGTGCCGTGACCATCGCCACCAACATGGCCGGTCGCGGTACCGACATCGTGCTGGGCGGTTCGCATGAAGCGGAGCTGCACGCGCTGGGCGAAGACGCCACTGCCGAGCAGCGCGCCAAGGTCAAGGCCGACTGGCAGGTCCGCCATGACCAGGTCAAGGCGGCCGGCGGCCTGCACATCGTGGGCACCGAACGCCACGAATCGCGCCGTATCGACAACCAGCTGCGCGGTCGCTCCGGCCGCCAGGGCGACCCGGGTTCCTCGCGCTTCTACCTGTCGCTCGAAGACAACCTGATGCGCATCTTCGCCTCGGACTGGGTCCAGAAGGCGATGCGCATGATGGGCATGAAGGAAGACGACGTCATCGAAGACCGCCTGGTCAGCCGCCAGATCGAAAAGGCGCAGCGCAAGGTCGAAGCGCACAACTTCGACATCCGCAAGAACCTGCTGGACTTCGACGACGTCAACAACGACCAGCGCAAGGTCATCTATTCGCAGCGCGATGAACTGCTCGACGCCGAGTCGGTCAAGGACAACGTCGACGGCATCCGCGGCGACGTGATCTTCGACATCGTGGCGCGCTTCGTGCCGCCGAACTCGATCGACGAACAGTGGGACCTGGCCGGCCTGGAGGCGACGCTGGCCTCCGAGCTGGGCCTGCAGATGGACGTCACCGGCCTGCTCAAGCAGCACGAAGAGCTCGACGCCGAAGCCATCGCCAACAAGGTGCAGGCGCGTGTCGACGAGCACTTCGAGCAGAAGGAAGCCGGTGTGGGCGAAGAGACCATGCGTGCGCTGGAAAAGCACGTCATGCTGACGGTGCTCGACCAGAGCTGGAAGGAACACCTGGCCCGCATGGATTACCTGCGCCAGGGCATCTACCTGCGCGGTTACGCGCAGAAGCAGCCCAAGCAGGAATACAAGAAGGAAGCCTTCGAGCTGTTCTCGGAAATGCTGGAGAACGTCAAGCGCGAAGTGGTGACCCTGCTGGCACGTGTGCGCATCCGCAGCGAAGAAGAAGTGGCGGCGCTGGAAGCGGCCGAGCGCCAGCAGGCCGAAGCGCGCCTGCTGCAGTCGCAGTTCCAGCACCAGAACGTGGGTGGCTACGGCGCCGACGAGGAAGCAGCCGACGTGGAAGCGCAGCGCAACGGCGTGGCCCAGGTCTCGCGCGACGAACCCAAGGTCGGCCGCAACGACCCGTGCCCCTGCGGCAGTGGCAAGAAATACAAGCACTGTCACGGCCAGCTGACCTGATCCAGGAAACCCCGCGAAAGCGGGGTTTTTTTATGCCATCCTGACCGCATGCCATCCCCCAGACGATCGATCCACGTCGTGGCTGCCGTCATCACCGATGCCCGCGGCCGCATCCTGCTCAACCGTCGCACCGAGAACCGCGACATGGCCGGCCTGTGGGAATTCCCCGGCGGCAAGCGCGAGGCCGGCGAGAGCTCCGAGCAGGCGCTGGTCCGCGAGCTGCGCGAAGAGCTGGGGATCGAGGCCGAGATCGGCGACTGGATCATGGACGTGCCGCAGGCCTACCCGGACAAGCACCTGCGCCTGGAAGTGCGGCATGTGCGCAGCTGGAAGGGCTCACCGCGCGGCCGCGAGGGCCAGGCGATCACCTGGGTGGCCCCGGACAAGCTGTCGCGCTACTCCATGCCCCCCGCCGACCTGCCGGTCGTGGCTGCGCTGCGCCACCCGGACCGCTACCTGATCACCCCCGAGCCGGACACCGACGAGGACGCCGCCCACCAGGACTGGTACGCGCGCCTGGCGCGCGCGCTGGACGCGGGGGTCCGCCGGGTGCAGCTGCGCACCCCGACCAGCCCGGCCCGCATCCAGCTGGCCGAGCAGGCCGTGTCGCGCCACCGCAGCGGGGTGCAGTGGCTGCTCAACCGCGACATCGAGCTGGCCCGCCGGCTGGGCGTGGGCGTGCACCTGGGCGGCGAGCAGCTCCTGCAGCTGGAGGCGCGGCCGTTGCCCGCCGAGCAGCTGGTGGCCGCCTCCTGCCACGACCTGCCGCAGCTGCAGGCCGCGCAGCGGCTGGGCTGTGACTTCGCCGTGCTCGGCCCGGTCCAGGCCACCACCAGCCATCCAGGCACCGCCCCGATCGGCTGGGAGGCCTTCGAAACCCTGCGCGCCCAGGTATCGCTGCCGATCTACGCCCTCGGCGGCCTGCACCCGGACGACATCACCCAGGCCCGCCGCCACGGCGCCCAGGGCATCGCCTCGATCAGCGCGTTGTGGCCGACATGACCACCGCGTAGCGTCACGCCACGCGTGTCCCACGCACTGCCCGAACTACAACGTAATCCAGAAACACCCATACGCCCGCCGCAACCCGAACACGGTCCGCGCCGGCGTCGCACTGTTCCCCAGGGTCTGCTCCAACCGCAACCCGATGGGGCGCGGCCGCGAAACCGGCGCCACTGTCGCCACCGCCTCGGCCAGGCTCGCGTTCGGATCCACCGGCACCGGCGTCGGCACTGCCGCCACCTCCGGATATACCGGCGCGATATCGATCAACGGCCGCTGCACCACCGACTCCAGCCGCCCGATGATGCTGTTGGCGGTGGCATCGGAAACATTGCCCCACAGGTAGATCGAGGACAGCCGATTCACGTCCTGCTGGCTGACCGCATCGCGGATCTGCCCGGTCAACTCGCTCAGCCGGCGAGCGCACCCGGCGCGGTAGATGCCGGTGTTACCGACCGAGGCCGCGCGCGGCGGCATCCGCGCACTGGCACCCAGCGAATCGCAGCTGCGGTCGGTGAACACGGTTTCGCCCTGCGCGGTGGTGCAGCGGTTCACGCGCTGCGCCTGTGCCTGCGCCCAAGGGGCCCAGCACAGCAGGCACAGCGACAACAGCAGAGCGGCGAGCAGTTTCATTGAAGCAGCGTAGCGGCGAACGCGTTATCTGCAAGCGATTCGGCGTGACCCGTTCAGCGGCCCAGCAACTTCAGCACCTGGGTAGTCGGCTTGGCCAGGTTGAGGGTATAGAAATGCAGCCCCGGTGCGCCGCCGGCGACCAGCCGCTCGCACAGCTGCGCCACCACTTCAGCGCCGAACGCGCGCACCGACTCGGCGTCATCGCCAAAGGCCTGCATGCGCTTGCCGATCCAGCGCGGAATCTCCGCGCCGCACTGTTCGGAGAAGCGGCGCAGCTGGCTGAAGTTGGAGATCGGCATGATCCCCGGCACGATCGGCACCTGCACGCCAAGCTTGCGTACCGCGTCGACGAAGTGGAAATAGGCGTCGGCGTTGTAGAAATACTGGGTGATGGCCGCATCGGCACCGGCGTCGATCTTGGCCTTGAAGTACGTCAGGTCGCGCAGCGCGTCGTCCGACTGCGGGTGCGTTTCCGGGTAGGCACCGACTTCGATGTGGAACGCGTCGCCATGCTCGGCGCGGATGAAGGCGATCAGCTCGCTTGCATAGCGCAGGTCGCCGGGGTGGCCCATGCCCGAGGGCAGGTCGCCGCGCAGCGCGACGATGCGCCGGCAGCCGATGGCGCGGTACAGCTTGAGCAGCTCGCGGATCTCTTCGCGGCTGCCGCCCACGCAGGACAGGTGCGGCGCCGCTTCGAAGCCATGGTGCTGCTTGAGGTGGCGCACCGTTTCGGAGGTGTAGCTCAGGGTCGAGCCGCCGGCGCCGAAGGTGCAGGACACGTACTCGGGCGCGTAGGCGGCCAGCTTGGCTGCCGTGCGGTCCAGCTGGGCGCGCTGTTCGTCGGTCTTGGGCGGGTAGAACTCGAAGCTGAGGGCGGTCATGGGCGGCAGCGGCGGCGGGCGTGGGGTCATCATATCGCTCCATCGCGATGAATGTAAAATCGTGCGCAGCGGTTACCCTGTGCGCCTGTTTTCACGCTTCGACGCCATGACCATCGTCCTTACCGAGTTCGCCCGTCCCCGCCTGTTCCCGCGCGTGCCGCGTGGCAATACCATCCAGGACTGCACCGCCGAGCAGTTCCAGGCGCACCTCAACGCGCACGCGCCGTTCAAGGTGCTCGATGGCTACGCGCCGTTCTGCAAGCTGCATGTGTACGAAAACTGGACCAGCACCCGCTGCCTGACCGTCCCGGTCACCGACGCCAACCGCCACCAGCTGCGCAGCGGCTACGAGGCGCGCAACCGTGATGAGCTGCCGGTACTGGTGCGCTGGTTCGAGGGCGTGGAATCGCCGCGCGCGAACTACCTGGTGGTGATCCTGTACAGCGCCGGGCAGCTGGCGAAGGAAGGCTCGCCGATCGACGCCGACTGGGGCATCGTCGGCTGCATCTATACCGCCGAACCGGAAGAAGTGCCGATGGCGCCGATCACCATGATGCGCAATGCGCTGGGCGTGGAGGAGGGCGGATCCGGCGTGCCGCTGGACCGCGAGGCGTACCAGCGCGCGGTGGCGTTCTGGGAGAACAACGCGAATTGGCGGCCCTGACGTTCACACCGCGGTAGAGCCACGCCCTGCGTGGCTGCAATGTCGAACGAAGACACGTTACCGCGCAGCCACGCAGGGCGTGGCTCTACCGGCCAATGCTGACAACCTGCCCTGCCGTCAACGCAATCAAATCCCCCGGCGCCAGCGCCACCTCCAGGCCGCGCCTCCCAGCACTGACATGCATCGTCTCCAGCGCCTGCGCGCTGGCGTCGATGAACGTCCGGTGCTTTTTCTTCTGGCCCAGCGGACTGATCCCTCCGACCAGGTAGCCGGTCGCGCGCTGCGCACCCGCCACATCGGCCATCTCGCACTTCCGGCAGCCCGCGGCATCAGCCAGCGCCTTCAGGTCCAGGCTGCCGCTGACAGGGACGATCGCCACCAGCAGCTCATGCTTTTCCGTGCTGGCCAGCAGGGTCTTGAACACCTGCGCAGGGTCCAGACCGAGTTGCTGCGCGGCCTCGCCGCCGTAAGAAGCGGCGTTGGCATCATGCTGATAGGACAGCACGCGGTGCGCGATGCCGTGCTTGCTGAGCAGGTTGATGGCCGGGGTCATGGCAGGTCGCATTGCCGGGAAAAGCACATCGTAACGAGGTGGCGCCGGCCTGGCTTGACCCAGGCTACCGCTGGAGTGGCCGCACGGAAAAAGCGGGCGCCAGTGACGCCCGCTTCGAGTACTTCGTTCGAGTCTCAGTACGAGTCGAACGCGGCAAGCCTCGTTTCGCACTGCGCACTGTCCGCACCGGCATGTTGCTTCCTTGCCGCAGCTACGGCCAGGTCCTCGGCAGCACTGGAGTTGGCGGCGGTGATCCTGTAGGTGCCCGAGTCGGCCGAGGACGCCTCCAGCCGTGCGCCGTCGGCATCCCATACGGCGCAGTAGTACGACGTTCCGGAACCTGCAGCCGGCGACGTGGTCGCTGCCGGTGCTGGCGCAGGTGCCGTCGTTGTCGACGTTGGTTCCGAAGCTGCGGTGCTTGATGTCCCGGTCACCGGATCGCATTGGGCTTTGGTCAGAGTGACCTTCCCCTTCTTGTAGCGCGTGGCGGCAGCCAGTGCGCCCGCCTCCGCTGCCTTCAGGTCGGCAGCTTTGATGAGGTATTTCCCATCTTCATTGCTGCTTCCTTCCACCTTCGAGCCATCGGCGCCGGAAAACACCATGCACCGATATTCAGCAGCGTGGACGGGGGACATGTAGACGGCACCGCACAGTGCCAGCAGTGCGGGAAGTACGAACTTGATATTCATGGAAATCTCCGGAAAGCATCCAGATATTCCCCCGCGCGCCGATCATCCCGGGCCCGATGTGAGGGTTGGGTGCAATCGGGATGAAAGCCGCTTAACGAAAACGGGCGCCCGAAGGCGCCCGTTTGAATCCCGGATGCCGCCGACCACCGGTCGGCAACCCATCCGGTAGCGCCGGGCGCTGCCCGGCACCCCCATCAGTAGCGGTAATGCTCCGGCTTGAACGGACCTTCCACCGGCACGCCGATGTAGTCGGCCTGGTCCTGGGTCAGGGTGGTCAGCTTCACGCCGATCTTCTCCAGGTGCAGGCGCGCCACTTCCTCGTCCAGCTTCTTCGGCAGCAGGTAGACCTTCTTCTCGTAGCTGTCCTTGTTCGCCCACAGGTCGATCTGGGCCAGGGTCTGGTTGGCGAACGAGTTGGACATCACGAAGCTCGGGTGGCCGGTGGCGCAGCCCAGGTTCACCAGGCGGCCTTCAGCCAGCAGGAAGATCGCGTTGCCGTTCGGGAAGACGTACTTGTCCACCTGCGGCTTGATGTTGATGTGCTGCACGCCCGGGAAACCGACCAGCGCATCGACCTGGATCTCGTTGTCGAAGTGGCCGATGTTGCACACGATGGCCTGGTCCTTCATCGCGCTCAGGTGTTCGATGCGGATGATGTCCTTGTTGCCGGTGGTGGTGACGTACAGGTCGGCACGGCCCAGGGTCGACTCGATGGTGTTGACCTCGAAGCCTTCCATCGCCGCCTGCAGGGCGCAGATCGGGTCGATCTCGGTGACCACCACGCGCGCGCCGTAGGCACGCAGCGAGGCGGCGCAGCCCTTGCCCACGTCGCCGTAGCCGCAGACCACGGCAACCTTGCCGGCCAGCATCACGTCCATCGCGCGCTTCAGGCCGTCGGCCAGCGACTCGCGGCAGCCATACAGGTTGTCGAACTTGCTCTTGGTGACCGAGTCGTTGACGTTGATCGCCGGGATCAGCAGGGTGCCGGCCTGGGCCAGCTGGTACAGGCGGTGCACGCCGGTGGTGGTTTCCTCGGAAACGCCCTTCCAGTCCTTGACCACGCGGCCCCAGTAGCCCGGGCGCTCCTTGGCCACGCGCTTGAGCAGGTTCTTGATGACCTGTTCTTCGTGCGAGGACGCCTTTTCGTCGACCCAGGTGCTGCCGTTCTCGAGCTCATAGCCCTTGTGGATCAGCAGGGTGACGTCGCCGCCGTCGTCGACCACCAGCTCCGGACCGGTCAGGGTGCCGTCGGGCAGGGTGAAGGTCAGCGCGTCCAGCGTGCAGTCCCAGTATTCCTCCAGGGTCTCGCCCTTCCAGGCGAACACCGGGGTGCCGGACTTGGCGATGGCCGCGGCGGCGTGGTCCTGGGTCGAGAAGATGTTGCACGAGGCCCAGCGCACGTCGGCGCCGATGTCCTTTAGGGTTTCGATCAGCACCGCGGTCTGGATGGTCATGTGCAGCGAACCGGTCACGCGCACGCCCTTCAGCGGCAGGGTGGCGGCGTGCTTGCGGCGGATCGACATCAGGCCCGGCATTTCGTGCTCGGCGATATCCAGTTCCTTGCGGCCCCAGTCGGCCAGCGAGATATCGGCAATCTTGTAATCGCCTTCGGTGGAGAAGGTCTTGGCAACAGCGTTCATGGAAGCTCCGGTATGTGACGATGAATCGTCTTCGCCGGGCGCCGTTGGAACCAGCCCTGCCACCGAGCCTGGCCGTGCGGATCGGGTCCGGCAGCGGTCGCAGCGCCCCTCGGTGGAGGGGAATGCCCAGTATATCGCGGCGCACCGCCCGGGCATGAATCGGCGCCCCGACCCAACCATCGGCAGGGGGGTAAACCGCGCCCCGCTGTTAAGGTCCAAGGTTTGCACAGGATGGGGCTCGAACATGACACGCACACACCGCAGCGCACGACTCATCGTGGGCATGGCCCTGCTGGCGGTCGCACCGCTGGCGCTGGCCGCGCCGGCGACCAGGGCAACCGCGCCGCAGGCGGCGGTCGCCGCCAAGGTCGGGCAGGGCTACCAGCTGCCCTCGGCGGCGCTGCAGGCGGTGGTCGATGCGCCGCGCGCGCCGAGCCTGAGCCTGTCGCCGCGCCGCGACCTTGCCGCGATGCTGCAGAGTCCGCCGCTGCCGTCGATCGAAACCGTCGCCCAGCCGGAACTGAAACTGGCCGGCGTGCGCATCAATCCGGCCACCCATTCGGCCAGCCGTTTCAGCTTCGTCGACAAGCTGTGGTTGATGACGATCGCCGATGGCAAGGAACGCCAGATCACCGGGCTGCCGCAGCCGTTGTCGATCGCTTCGCTGGCCTGGTCGCCGGACCAGCAGTACCTGGCGTTCAACCAGGTGCATGCCGCCAGCGGTACCAATGAGCTGTGGATCGTCGACGTGGCCAGTGGCAGCGCGCGGCGCCTGCTCGGCGACCTCAACACCGTATTCGGCGACGGCTACGCCTGGCTGCCGGACAGCCGCGGCCTACTGGCCACCCTGCAGCCCAAGGGCCAGGGCCCGGCACCGGTGGCCGGTGGCATTCCGACCGGCCCGGCGATCCAGCAGACCCAGGCCGACGCCGGCGTACGCGCGATCCGCACCTACCAGGATCTGTTGAGCAACGAAGCCGACGCGCGCCTGTTCGACCATTACGCCACCTCGCAGCCGGTGCGCGTCGCGCTCAACGGAACGACCACGCCGTTGTCCAGCGCCGGCGTCTACCTCGACCTGGATGTGTCGCCGGACGGTCGCCACGTGCTGGCCGAACGCGTGCAGCGTCCTTACTCCTACCTGGTGCCGGCCGATGATTTCGCGCGCCGCATCGAAGTGTGGAACGCGGCTGACGGCAAGCTCGAACACACCGTGGCCAACCTGCCGCTGGTGGAAGGCCTGCCGACCGGCAATGACGCGGTGCCGACCGGCGTGCGCAACGTGAGCTGGCGCGCGGATGCCGAGGCCACCCTGGTCTGGGCCGAGGCCCAGGACGGCGGCGACCCCAACCGCGAGGCCAAGGTACGCGACGCAGTGCTGATGCAGGCGGCGCCGTTCGAGGCACCGCCGGTGACCCTGGCCCAGCTTGGCAGCCGCTATGCCGGCATCCAGTGGGGCCGTGGCGACCTCGCCCTGCTCAACGAGTCGTGGTGGAAGTCGCGCGTGGTCAAGCAGTGGCGGATCGCGCCGGACCAGCTCGACCAGGCGCCGCAGCTGCTGTCCGAGCGCTCCTCGCAGGACCGCTACAACGACCCGGGGCGCCCGGCGCTGGTGCGCGACGTGAACGGTCGTGCGCGGCTGCAGACCAGCAGCGATGGGCGCAGCATCTTCCTGCTGGGCCTGGGCGCTTCGCCGGAGGGCGACCGCCCGTTCGTCGACCGCTTCGACCTGGAAAGCCGCCAGGCCACCCGCCTGTTCCATTCACAGGCGCCGGACTACGCGCTGCCGCAGGCGCTGCTCGACCAGGAAGGCACCTCGCTGTTGCTGACCCGTGAGTCGCCGGACGTGCCGCCGAATTACTTCGTACAGTCGCTGGCCGATACCGGCGCGGCGCCGCGCGCGCTGACCCGTTTTGAGCACCCGCTGCCGCAGCTGCGCGGGGTGAGCAAGGAGCAGATCCGCTACAAGCGCAACGACGGGGTCGACCTGACCGCTACGCTGATGCTGCCGCCGGGCTACACCGCGAAGAAGGACGGCCCGTTGCCGATGCTGATGTGGGCCTACCCGGGCGAGTTCAA
The DNA here is from genome assembly GCF_002893095.1 of Stenotrophomonas sp. VV52. Lineage (GTDB taxonomy): Bacteria > Pseudomonadota > Gammaproteobacteria > Xanthomonadales > Xanthomonadaceae > Stenotrophomonas > Stenotrophomonas aracearum. Next base: position 117,575 of record NZ_PKQQ01000008.1, read on the forward strand.
GACCGCTGCGGCGGCCAGCCAGGTGACCGATTCGCCGTACCGCTTCAACGCGATCAGCTACTGGGGTCCGCAGGCATTCCTGGCCAAGGGCTACGCGGTGCTGGTCAGCCCCTCGATGCCGATCATCGGCGAAGGCGACAAGGAACCCAACGACACCTACCTGCCGCAGCTGGTCGCCAACGCCGAAGCGGCGGTGGACGAGGTGGTGCGGCGTGGCGTGACCGACCGCGACCACATCGCGATCGGCGGACATTCCTACGGCGCGTTCATGACCGCCAACCTGCTCGCGCACACCCGCCTGTTCAAGGCCGGCATCGCGCGCAGCGGCGCCTACAACCGCACGCTCACCCCGTTCGGCTTCCAGGCCGAGGAGCGCAACTTCTGGCAGGCCCAGGACGTGTACCTGAAGATGTCGCCGTTCAATTTCGCCGACAGGATCAAGGACCCGATCCTCTTCATCCACGGCGAGGACGACAACAACTCCGGCACCTTCCCGATGCAGAGCGAGCGCATGTTCGCGGCAGTGAAGGGACTGGGCGGCACTTCGCGGCTGGTGATGCTGCCGAACGAGTCGCACCACTACCGCGCGCGCGAGTCGTTGATGACGATGCTGGCCGAGAGCGAGCGCTGGCTGGAGCAGACGATTGGAAAGCCAACACCCCGGTAGTGCCACGCCCTGCGTGGCAATCCCCCACCAACACATGCAATTGAAACCATTTGCGCGGCACGGATCGCCGCGCAATCTGGGTTACGCTTGATGCGATTCCGTTCCCGAGGCCAGTGCGTCGCAGATGAACGAGTACCGCAGCAGCATCGTCTTTGCCACCCCCGACATTCCCCTGCGTGACGATGTGCGCCGTCTAGGTGCTCTGGTCGGCGACCTGCTTGCCGAGCAGGTGTCCACGCAGTTCTTCGATGATGTGGAACAGGTGCGCACCCGCGCGATCGCGCGCCGCGAAAGCGACGCGCCGCTCTCCGACCTCAACGAGGCATTGGCCGGGCTTTCGCCGGAACGCGCCGAATCGATGGTGCGTGCGTTCAGTACCTACTTCCAGGTGGTCAACATCGCCGAGCGCGTGCATCGCATCCGCCGGCGTCGCGACTACCAGCGCGCCGGCACCGCTGCACCGCAGCCGGATGGCCTGCAGGACGCGCTGCAGCAGCTCAAGGCGCAGGGCGTGAGCCTGGAGGAACTGGCGCAGTGGCTGCCGCGGATCGACATCGAACCGGTATTCACCGCGCACCCGACCGAAGCGGTGCGCCGCGCGCTGCTGGAAAAAGAACAGCTGATGGTGGCCAGCCTGGTCGACAACCTCGACGGCCAGCGCACCCCCGGCGAAGCCGCCGCCGATGCGGCGCGCTTCCGCATGGCGCTCACCGCGTCATGGCAGACCACGGATTCCTCGCCGGTGCGGCCGACCGTCGATGACGAACGCGAACACGTCGGCTTCTACCTGGTGCAGGTGCTGTACCGGGTGATCCCGGTGCTGTACGAATCGCTGCAGCAGGCGCTGCTCGATACCTATGGCGAGAGCGTACCGCTGCCACGCCTGCTGCGATTCGGCACCTGGGTGGGCGGCGACATGGACGGCAACCCGAACGTGGACGCCGGCACCATCCGCAACACGCTCGATGCGCAGCGCCAGGCCGTGCTCGGCCGGTACCAGAAGGACCTGCTGCAACTGGCCAGCCTGCTCAGCCAGTCCACCGAGCGGATCGCGGTCAGCGACGCGCTGCAGGCCAGGGTCGCGCACTACCAGCAGCTGCTGCCGAAGGTGGTGTCGCGCCCGCGCCACGCCGACATGCCGTACCGCCTGCTCAACGACCGCATGCGTGCGCGCGTGCAGGCCACGCTGGACGATGCCGAAGGTGCCTATGCCTCGCCGCAGGAACTGGAAGACGACATCACCCTGATCCTCGACAGCCTGCACGCCAACAAGGGCGACCACGCCGGTGGCTTCGCTGTGCGCCGCCTGCTGTGGCGGGTGCGCACCTTCGGCTTCCACCTGGCGCGGCTGGATGTGCGCCAGGAGTCGAGCGTGCATGGCCGCGCGCTGGCCAGCGTGCTCGACGGACAGGACGCGTGGGACGCCGCCGATGCTGTGGCCCGTGCGCGACGTCTGGCGCCGTTCGCCAGTGGCGAGCAGGCGCTGCCGCCGAGCACGGAAGAGGGCGGCCAGCGGTTGGACGCGGTGTTCGCCGCACTGGCCGATGCGCGCCGACGCCACGGTGCGGATGCACTGGGCAGTTACATCATCTCCATGGCGCACGACCGCAGCGACGTGCTGGCGGTGCTGGCGCTGGCGCGGCGCGGTGGACTGGTCGACGACAGCGGCGCGGTGCCGCTGGACATCGCGCCGCTGTTCGAAACCGTGGACGACCTGCAGCGCGGCACCGACACCCTGCGCGACCTGCTGGCCGATCCGGTCTACCGCGCGCACCTCAGCGCGCGCGATGACGTGCAGATGGTGATGCTGGGGTACTCCGACAGCGGCAAGGACGGCGGCATCGCTGCGTCGCGCTGGGGCCTGCAGCGCGCGCAGGTGGAGCTGCTGGAGGTGGCCGCCGAGAGCGGCATCCGCCTGACCTTCTTCCATGGCCGGGGCGGCTCGATCAGCCGCGGCGGCGGCAAGACCACCGACGCGGTGGACGCCTCGCCGCGCGGCAGCATCGACGGCCGCCTGCGGGTCACCGAGCAGGGCGAGGTGATCCACCGCAAGTACGGCATCCGCGCGCTGGCGTTGCGTTCGCTGGAGCAGTCCACCGGTGCGGTGCTGCGTTCCAGCCTGCGTCCGCGCGCGCCCGAGCCGCGCGAAGCGCAGTGGCGGCCGGTGATGGATCGGGTCGCGGAAAAGAGCGCCGAGGCCTATCGCGCATTCGTGGGCCAGCCGGACTTCATGCAGTACTTCCGCCGTGCCACGCCGATCGACGTGATCGAGCGGATGACGCTGGGCTCGCGCCCGTCACGGCGGCTGGGCCAGGACGCGGCGCTGGGCAACCTGCGCGCGATTCCGTGGGTGTTCGCCTGGAGCCAGGCGCGCGCGGTGATTCCGGGCTGGTACGGGGTGGGCAGCGGGTTGCAGGCGGCGATCGATGCGGGCCACGAAGCGACCCTGCAGGAGATGGCGCGCGACTGGCCGTTCTTCAGCACCTTCCTGGACGACATCGCGATGGTGCTGTCCAAGGGCGACATCACCATTGCCGAGCAGTTCTCGCAGTTGGCGGGGCCGCTGCATGACACGTTCTTCCCGCAGATCCAGCGCGAGCTGGCGTTGACCGGCCGCCTGATCCTGGCCATCACCGGGCAGGACGCCCTGCTGCAGCACGACCAGCGGCTGGCGTTGTCGATCCGCCTGCGCAATCCCTACATCGACCCGATCAGCGTGCTGCAGGTCGACCTGCTGCGCCGCTGGCGCGAGAGTGGCGGGGAAGACGACGAAGTGCTGCGCGCGCTGGTGGCCTGCGTCAACGGCGTCTCGCAGGGCGTACAGAACACAGGCTGATCCTGGCCGTGGGCAACACCCGGTAGTGCCGGCCGCTGGCCGGCTCCACGCACCTGCCGGCAGCATCCGGAAGAGTCGGCCAGCGGCCGGCACTACTCGGCTGTCGGCGGGTTTGATGCCAGCAGCTCCCGCTGGCGCTGCTCCATCTCCGCGCGCAGCTGCCGGCGCAGCAATGCCGCCGCATGACGCCTGCGCTGGTTGCTGCTCTCCAGCTCCAGCGGCGGTACCGGGGTCGGCCGGCCGTCGTCGTCGACCGCGACCATGGTGAAGAAGCAGCTGTTGGCGTGGCGCACGCTGCCCTTGAGGATGTCCTCGGCCACCACCTTGACCCCTACTTCCATGGACGAGGTGCCTGTGTATTTCACGGAGGCCAGGAAGGTGACCAGCTCACCCACCGCGATCGGTTCGCGGAAGGTCACCTGGTCCACCGAGAGGGTGACCACGTAGCGGCCGGCATAGCGGCTGGCGCAGGCGTAGGCGACCTGGTCGAGCAGGCGCAGGATCGCGCCGCCATGGACCTTGCCGGAGAAGTTGGCCATTTCCGGTGCCATCAGCACGGTCATGGTGAGCTGGTGGGATTTGATTTCGTCAGCCATGGGTTCTAAAGAGAAGGGCCGCTTTCGCGGCCCTTCGTCTTATTTCAGCTTCGCATCCGTACGCAGGGCGGCGGCGCGGTCGGTCTTCTCCCAGGAGAAGGCCGTGGCGTTGACCGTGTCACCGGCAGCGTTGAGGTAGCTGAAGTCCTTCGGCTTGCGGCCGAAGTGACCGTAGGCTGCGGTCTGCTGGTACATCGGGTGGATCAGGTCCAGCATCTTGATGATGCCGTACGGGCGCAGGTCGAAGTGCTTGCGGATCAGCTTCTCGATCTTGTCATCGCTGATCTTGCCGGTGCCGAAGGTGGTGACCGAAATCGAGGTCGGCTCGGCCACGCCGATGGCGTAGGAAACCTGCACTTCGCAACGGTCGGCCAGGCCGGCGGCCACGACGTTCTTGGCCACGTAACGCGCCGCGTAGGCAGCCGAACGGTCGACCTTGGACGGATCCTTGCCCGAGAACGCGCCACCACCGTGACGGGCCCAGCCGCCGTAGGTGTCGACGATGATCTTGCGGCCGGTCAGGCCGCAGTCGCCCACCGGGCCGCCGATCTCGAACTTGCCGGTCGGGTTGATGTGGAACTTGGTGCCCTTGTGCAGCCACTTGGCCGGCAGCACCGGCTTGATGATCTCTTCGCGGACGGCCTCGATCAGGTCCTTCTGCTTGATCCCCGGGGCGTGCTGGGTCGACAGCACCACCGCGTCGATGGCGGCCACTTCGCCGTTTTCATAGCGCAGGGTGACCTGGCTCTTGGCGTCCGGGCGCAGCCACGACAGCGCCGAGTTGCGCTTCTTGCGGATCTTGGCCTGCTGCTCGACCAGGCGGTGCGACAGGTGGATCGCGGCCGGCATGTAGCTGTCGGTCTCGTTGGTGGCGTAGCCGAACATCAGGCCCTGGTCGCCAGCGCCCATTTCTTCGGGCTTCTTGCGGTCCACGCCCTGGGCGATGTGCGGCGACTGCTTGCCGATCAGGTTCAGCACGCCGCAGGTGGCGCCGTCGAAGCCGACGTCGGAGCTGTCATAGCCGATGTCCAGGATCACCTTGCGGGTGACCGCTTCCAGGTCGATCCAGGCGGAGGTGGTGATTTCACCGGCCACGATCGCCACGCCGGTCTTGACCATGGTTTCGCAGGCCACGCGGGCGCGCTGGTCCTGGGCAAGGATCGCGTCCAGCACCGCATCGGAAATCTGGTCGGCAATCTTGTCCGGATGGCCTTCGGAGACCGATTCGGAGGTGAACAGGTAGCTGGACATCAGGCGTAATATCCTTTGATTCGGATGGAAAGATGGGCGCGAATGATACACGGCAAGTCGCGCCATTGCATTGTGGCCCAGCGGGGGTTGCCCGTGGTTAAGCCGGCGTGCCCACCGGCAGGGGCCGGTGCAGCGCGATTGGCCCCCAGCGTCGGGGCCCAGTGTTCCACCAGCGTGACAGCCAGGCGGCCCGTCGGGCCGGCTTCTGGCGGGGCGCCGTCATCCGCCTGCCGCCGGACGGTCACGAGGTTGCCGCATGCCGGGCGCAGGCTGCGGGCCATTCAGCCGCCCCGGAGCAAGTGCCATGCACGATCTCGAGCCGCGTCTGCAGTTGCGTGAGGCCGCCTGGTGGGAGGATGGCCCCGCCGTCGATCCGCCCGCCGCCGCAGGCCGTTCAGTAGGAGCGCCGCCCGCGGAAGACGCCCCCTTTCCCTGGCGACGGACCATTTTCCTGTCCGACGTGCATCTGGGGGCGCGGCACTGCCACGCGGCCGAACTGGCCCGGTTCCTGTCCCGGCTGCGCTGCCAGCGCCTGTACCTGGTGGGCGACATCGTCGACCTGTGGTGGCTGGCGCAGCGCCGTGCCAGCTGGGGGGCGGCGCACAGCGCGGTGATCGAGGCGCTGCACGCGCTGCGCCGGGCGGGAACCGAGATCGTGTACATCCCGGGCAACCACGACGCTTCGCTGCGCCAGCTGTGCGGGCTGATGCTGCCGGCGATGCGGGTGCGGCGCCGGGCGATCCACACCACCGCAGACGGGCGAAGGCTGCTGGTGGTGCACGGCGACGACTACGACGGGGCGACCCATTTCGGCGGGCTGCAGGAGCGCTTCGGCGACTGGCTGTACTACCGGATCCTCACCGGCAACCGGCTGCTCAATGCGGCGCGGGGCCGGCTGGGACTGCGCTACTGGTCGCTGTCGGCGTTCCTGAAGAAGCGCAGCAGCGCGGCCGAGGCGTACATCGAGCGGTTCGTGCAGGCGGGCCTGGCGGATGTGCGCCAGCGTGGGCTGGACGGGATCGTGTGCGGGCATATCCACCGCGCGGCGCTGGTCGAGCGGGACGGTCTGGTCTACGCCAACGACGGGGATTGGGTGGAAAGCCTGACGGCGCTGGCGGAGGACGCGGATGGGGGGCTGCGGTTGATGGATCATGAGGGGCAGACGTTGGTGCAGCTGGTGGGGTCGAGGCGCGTTGCGGGGTGACTGCGGGACACGCATGGCGTGTCGCTACGCGGCCGCCGGAACCCACGATGCATGGCTCGCAACGTAGCGACACGCCGTGCGTGTCCCACGCGGTGCCGGCCGCGCCCCTAAACCCCGCCGCTCCCGTACCATCGGCCGATGGATTCCCTGAGCCAGATCGTTCTCGGCGGCGCGGTCGCCGCCGCCATCGCCCCTGCCGGCCATCGCCGCGCCGCCCTGTTGGCCGGTGCGGCGCTCGGCACGCTGCCGGACCTCGACGCGCTGCTGCTGGCCTTCACCGCCGCCGACCCGGTGGCGCTGATGACCGAACACCGCAGCTACAGCCATTCGCTGCTGGTGCTGCCCTGGGTGGCGGCGCTGATCTGGTGGCTGTTCAAACGCTACGGCCACGGCCGGGTGGCGCAGGCACCGGCGCGCTGGTTCTGGGCGATCCTGCTGGCCTTGATCACCCACCCGCTGCTGGACGCGTTCACCGTGTATGGCACGCAGCTGTGGTGGCCGTTCACGCCGCCGCCGACGATGTGGTCGAGTGTGTTCATCATCGATCCGCTGTACACGGTGTGGCTGCTGGTGGGCTGCGTCGTGGCGTGGTTCGCGCGCAGCCGGCCGCTGGCGCAGAAGGCGCTGCTGGCGGGGCTGGTGCTGAGCACGGGGTACCTGGGCTGGTCGCTGCTGGCCAAGCAGCAGGTGGAGCGCGAGGCGGACCGTGCGCTGGCGGCGATGGGGCTGGGCGATGCGCCGCGCTTTTCGGTGGCGACGCCGTTCAATACGCTGCTGTGGCAGGTGGTGGCAATGACGCCGGGCGGCTACGTGATCGGCGAGCGCTCGGTCGTCGCCGACGAGGGCCCGATGACGTTCCGCGGCTATCCGTCGAACGTGCAGGCGCTGCGCCAGGCGGTGCACATCCCGGCGGTGGCACGCCTGAACTGGTTCAACCGGGGCTTCATGCGCGCGCAGGTGGTGGACGACCGGCTGCAGCTGAGCGATCTGCGCATGGGGCTGGAACCGGATTACACGTTCACGTTCGCGGTGGCGCGTGCGGAGGGCGAACGCTGGGTGGCGATCGTGCCGGAGCAGCTGCGCCCGGCCTACGAAGGCGAACAGGGCAGGGCTCGCGCGAAGCGCCGCTTCGGAACCCTGTGGGAACGCATCTGGCAAACGCCCCCACAAACCGATAATCCTGCCGAAGCGCCGGGCTCTGCCCGGCCGTAGAGCGGGGCTCTGCCCCTCTGCCCTCAATACACCGTGGCGCGCGCCTGCACGAACGAGAAAAAGAACACGGCGTTCGGATCGTTCTGCACCAGCGAGAACTCGCGGCGCATGCCGTCGACGGTTTCCTGGTCGACCAGGCCGGCTTCGAGCAGCGGGTCGGCAGCCGACAACAGCAGCTGTTCCCAGAAGGCGATCATGGTCTTGCGCCGGGCCGGTTCGCGGTTGTCGAGGTGGATGGTCTTGATCTCGGTATGCACGTCGCGGAAGCCGCCGGCGAGCAGCAGGTTGCCGAGCTTGGCGCCGACGAAGGGGTCGCCGCCGTGGTCGTACTGGAAGTCGTTGAAGGCCATCCAGTAGCGCCAGATGTGCGGGGAGTACGGGTCGAGCAGGAACGAGGCGTTCATGACTTCGGTGACGTACACGGGGGAGCCGGGCACGAGCACGCGGCGCACTTCGCTGAGCACGCGGGCGGGGGAGGGGACGTGTTCGAGCACCCAGCAGAGGAAGGCGGAGTCGAATTCGCGGGCGCCGAACGGGAGGTTGCCGGCGTCGCCCTGGAGGAGGCTGTAGCGTTCGCTGCACCAGGGGGTCTTTTCGAGGTTCTGGCGGGCGGTGGCAAGCTGGGCGTCGCTGAGGTCGATGCCGGTGACGTGCAGGTCGGGGAAGCGGCGCAGGAGGATTTCGGTCTGGGCGCCGACGCCGCTGCCGACTTCAAGCAGGCGCTGGGCGCCGCTGTAGTCGATGCTGTTGAAGATGGTGGATTCGAGCAGGCGGGCCTGGGTGACGAGGCGGTGCTGTTCGGTGTTGGAGAAGCCGTGGAGGTAGGTGGGGGCGGCAATCGGGGTCATGGCAGTCACATCGATCAGGCGGCGGACGACAGGGGGTCGCCGGCGGCGAGGGCGTTGAAGTAGTCGGTGGTGAGGGCGATCTGGCCGGCGGGGTCTTCGGCGCGGTTGACGATGGCGCGGAAGGCGGCATTCTCGGGGCGGTCCTTGGCGTACCAGCCGAGGTGCTTGCGGGCGATGCGGACGCCCTGGGGCTCGCCGTAGAAGGCGTGCAGGGCATGCAGGTGGCCGAGGAGGATGTCGCGGACTTCTTCGATGGTCGGCGGTGGGAGCAGGGTGCCGGTGGCGAGGTAGTGGGCGACTTCGCGGAAAATCCAGGGGCGGCCCTGGGCGGCGCGGCCGATCATGACGGCGTCGACGCCGGTCTGGGCGAGGACATGGGCGGCTTTCTGCGGGGAGTCGATATCGCCGTTGGCGATGACGGGAATGCGCAGGGCGGCCTTGATGGCGGCGATGGTTTCGTATTCGGCGCTGCCGGTGTAGTGCTGGTCGCGGGTGCGGCCGTGCACGGCGAGGGCGGCGATGCCGCTGTCTTCGGCGATATGGGCGATGCGGGGGCCGTTGCGGTGGTCGCAGTCCCAGCCGGTGCGGATCTTGAGGGTGACGGGAACGTCGACGGCGCCGACGACGGCGCTGAGGATGCGGGCGACGAGGTCTTCGTCGCGCATGAGGGCGGAGCCGGCCCAGGCGTTGCAGACCTTCTTGGCGGGGCAGCCCATGTTGATGTCGATGATCTGGGCGCCGTGGTCGACGTTGTAGCGGGCGGCGTCGGCGAGCTGCTGGGGTTCGGTGCCGGCGATCTGGACGCTGATGGGGTCGGGTTCGCCGGCGTGGTCCATGCGGTGCAGGGACTTGCGGGTGTTCCAGAACCTGGGGTCGGAGATGGTCATTTCAGACGCAGCGAGGCCGGCGCCGAGCTGTTTGCACAGCAGGCGGAACGGTTTGTCGGTGACGCCGGCCATGGGGGCGAGCACGACATTGGGCTGGATCTTGTAGGGACCGATCTGCATGGCGGCATTGTAGTGCCGGCCGCCGGCCGGCAACCAAGCATCCCCGGCCCTGTTCAGGCCGATCCGGAAGGCCCTGATGCCGTACCGGCATCAGCAGATGCTTGACGGTTGGTTCCGTCGTCCCCAGTGCTGTTGGATTGTGGTTGGTTCACCTGCGCGTAAAGCCAGAGCCAAAGCGTCGGCTCTGCGGGGTCGCCTGGCTGGGCAGGTCGGTATGGGTTTGTGGGGGACGCCGTGAACCCTTCCATGGGGGCTAAGTCGCCGCATCCATGCGGCTCATTCCCCCACAAACCCATACCGACCTACCCTCGATACCGTATGGGTGACGGTGGGGAGGGCCAGGTCAAAAGCAAAAAAAAAGACCGGCGTTGGCCGGTCTTCTTTCTTGTTCGGGTTCACTCGTCTTTTTTACACGTCCGCCGGGGTGAAGTGCGGCATGGCTACTGCTGCGCCTTCCTTTTCGGTGGACTTGCCGGCGAACTGGTTCGCGAAGCGGACGTGGCGGGCGAATGCTGCGTCGGGGTCCTGGGCCAGGGAGGCGACCAGGGCGCCGTTGAAGGCGTCGCCGGCGCCGGTGGTGTCGGCGACCTGGACCTGTTCGGCGCCTACGCGGTAGTAGGGCTGGGTGTCGCCGCGCAGGGTTTCTTCGGCGTGGGAGACGAACACGCCGACGGCGCCGAGGGTGACGACGACGGTGCCGTTGCCGACCAGCTTGCGGCACAGGGCGTGCAGGCTGGCGCCGTCGAGGGCGGCGACGTCGTCGGCGTCGATGCGCTCGCCGACGTGGCGGCCGAGCAGGGCGGCGAACTCGGTTTCGTTGGGGGTGAGGATGTCGGCGAGCTTGAGCAGGCCGATGCTGGAGGGGGCGTCGGCGGGGGCGGCGTTGAGGACGGTGGTGACGCCGGCGTCGCGGGCGATGGCCAAGGCCGCTTCGATGGTTTCGACCGGGGACTCGAGCTGGGCCAGGACGACCTTGGCGCCGCCGAGCAGGCTGCGCTGCTGTTCGATGTAGGCGGTGCTGAGGGCGGCGTTGGCGCCGGGGCCGATCACGATGGTGTTGCGGCCGCGGGCATCGACGTAGATGCCGCCGGTGCCGGTGGGCTCGGTGCTGGCTTCGGCGCTGAGGGCGAAGCCGTCCTGGTCGGCCAGGCCACGGGCCATGGCGCCGCCGGCGTCATCGCCGAGGGCGCACAGGAAGGTGGTCGGGGCGCCGGCGCGACGGGCGGCCACGGCCTGGTTGAAGCCCTTGCCGCCGGGGCCGGTGCTGTAGCGGCCGGCAATGGTCGCGCCCGGGGCCGGGAGCGACTCGCAACGCCAGACATGATCCACGTTGAAGGAACCGACAACGACGACACTGCTACTCATAAAGTTTGTTTCTCTAAAGCGGATATCAGCTGAAATGCGTCAGCACGCCGGCGATGGTGGCCGTCATGAAGGTGGCGATGGTACCGCCGAGCACGGCGCGCAGGCCGAACTTGGCCAGGTCGTGGCGGCGTTCCGGGGCCAGACCACCAATACCACCGATCTGGATGGCGATCGAGCTGAAATTGGCGAAGCCGCACAGGGCGTAGGTGGCGATCAGGCGGCCTTCGGCCGAGAGCGACACGCCGGGGACCTGGCCGTTGACGATTTCCGAGAGCTTGGAATAGGCGACGAATTCGTTGATGACGACCTTCTGGCCGATCAGCGAGCCGACGGTGGTGGCGTCGGCCCACGGGGTGCCGATCACCCAGGCGATCGGGGCGAGCAGGTAGCCGAAGATGGTGGAAAGGTCGGTCGGGCGGCCGAGCATGGCCTGCAGGCCGGTGACTTCGCCGAACCAGGTCAGCGGGGCGTTGAGCAGGGCGATCAGGGCGATGAAGGCCAGCAGCATGGCGCCGATGTTCAGGGCCAGCTTGAGGCCGTCGCCGGCACCGGCGGCGGCGGCGTCGATGATGTTGCTGGAGGTCTTTTCGACTTCCATCTTGACCGTGCCACGGGTCAGCGGGGTGCCGGTCTCGGGCACCAGCAGCTTGGCCACGACCAGGGTGGCCGGGGCGGCCATGATGCTGGCGGCCAGCAGGTGCTTGGCGTAGAAGGCCTGCTGCACTGGGTCGCTGCCGCCGAGCATGCCGACGTAGGCGGCGAGCACGCCGCCGGCGATGTGGGCCATGCCGCCGATCATCATGGTGATCAGTTCGGACTGGGTCATCTTCGCGATGTACGGGCGCACGGTCAGCGGGGCTTCGGTCTGGCCGATGAACACGCTGGCGCAGACGCTGGTGGTTTCGGCGCCGGACACGCGCATCACCTTGGTGATCGCCCAGGCCATGGCCTTGACGATCTGCTGCATCACGTTGAGGTGGTACATGACCCCCATCAGCGCGGAGAAGAAGATGATGGTCGGCAGCACCTGGAAGGCGAAGATGAAGCCGAACCTGCTGGTGTCCATCAGGCTGCCGAAGATGAAGCCGGAGCCTTCGTTGACGAAGCTCAGGATCTTGACGAAGCCCTTGCCCAGCGCGTCGAACACGTCGCGGCCACCCGGTGCGAGCAGCACGATGGCGGCGAACGCGACCTGCAGCACGATGCCGGTCAGCACCAGGCGCCAGTCGACGGCGCGCTTGTTGTTCGAGAACAACCAGGCAATGCCGATCAGCACTGCCAACCCAAAGAGGCCGAAGCCAATCCTGCCCAAACCTTCGACCATGAGACTCCCCCTGGGGCGCCGCGAAAAACGGGAAGCCTAGAGCAGCGGCAGGGGCGGGGCAAGGAAAAGCGGTGTGTGGGAGGCGATTGGCCGCGATCGGGCAAGCAACGGCAAGGGGGGCGGCTGCCCCGGCTACACTGTCCGGCCGCGTCCGAGCGGCGTTCCGGCGCAGCACAACGCGTTCAGTTTTCCCTTTTCCGCAGGAGAATCACATGCATTACCGCCGCCTGGGCTCGTCCGGCCTGAAGCTGTCGGCCCTTTCGTTCGGGGCCTGGGTCACCTTCGGCGACCAGATCGGCCGTGACGAGGCCCGCAACCTGGTCGCCTGCGCCTGGGACCACGGGATCAACTTCTTCGACAATGCCGAGGGCTATGCGCGCGGCCGCGCCGAGCAGGTGATGGGCGATGTGATCGCCGACCTGCGCCTGCCGCGCGACGGGTTCTGCGTGTCCAGCAAGGTGTTCTTCGGCGCGGTCGACGACCCGCGGCCGACCCAGCACGGGCTGTCGCGCAAGCACGTGACCGATGCCTGCCATGCCGCGCTCAAGCGGCTGCGGGTGGACTACCTGGACCTGTATTACTGCCACCGGCCTGACCTGGAGACGCCGATCGGCGAGACGGTGCGGGCGATGGACACGCTGATCCAGCAGGGCAAGGTGCTGTACTGGGGCACGTCGGAATGGTCGGCCGCGCAGATCCAGGAGGCGGTGGACTTCGCCCGCGCCCACACCCTGCACCTGCCGACCATGGAGCAGCCGCAGTACAACCTGCTGCACCGCGAACGGGTCGAGCGCGAGTACGCGCCGCTGTATGCCGACCCGGGCCTGGGCACCACGATCTTCTCGCCGCTCGCCTCGGGCCTGCTCAGTGGCAAGTACAACAGCGGTTTCGATCCGGACTCCCGGCTGGGCCAAGGTCAGATGGGCTGGCTGAAGGACCTGGTGCTGGGCGATGCGGCCGAGCAGCGGCTGGACAGGGTGCGCGCCTACACCGCGCTGGCCAGTGAGATGGGCCACGCCCCGGCGCAGCTGGCGATTGCCTGGTGCCTGCGCAATCCGAACGTCTCCAGCGTGATCCTCGGCGCCAGCCGGGTCAGCCAGCTGGAGCAGAACCTGGGCGCGCTGGACCTGCTGGAGCAGGTGTCGGAAGCAGACTGGGCCAAGGTAGAGGCCACCTTCCGGTAGAGCCACGCCCTGCGTGGCTGACGCGGCGCCTGGTGACACGGTGCAGCCACGCAGGGCGTGGCTCTACCGATAGGCTGCATCTATCGAAAACGCGAAATCGATCATAAATATCTTCAATCAAAACGAGAATGGTTGTTGATTGTCAACTGAGAATCATTATCATTTGACTTGTCCCTCGCACGAGTCCAGACAATGAACACTCAAGCCGCTGTACTGCTGCGCCCCGAAACCCTGACCCTGCGCGACCGCCCGGTCCGCGCGGTCCCGGCCGAAGAAGTGATCGACAGCGAGGCCCTGCTCAAGGGTCGCCGGGAAATCCTGATCCAGCATGGCGACCGCTTCTATCGCCTGCGCCACACCAGCAACGACAAGCTGATCCTCACCAAATAACGGCCCGCCTCCCCCACGGGGTGCGTGCGCGCGGCCGCGCGACGCCCCCTGGCCCGCCGTCCTGCACCGCTCTCTCCCCCTCGGCAGGTCGCCGGCGATCTTCGGATCGCGGCGCCGGCCGGGGGTCTCCAACCGTGCCCAGCCGACCCTGCCAACCTACATGAACCGTCCGACCGCCCTGAGTCTTGCTGTCTGGCTTGCGCTGCCTTTCGCCGCGCATGCCGCCGCTCCCGCCAGCCCCGATGCCGACGCCGCCGCGCGCGACTTCGACCGCGTGCAGGTCACCGCCACCCGCACCGAACGCGCGCTCAGCGACGTCGCCGCCACGGTGGACGTGATCGACCGCGAGCAGCTGGACAACCACCTGGTGCGCGACATCAAGGACCTGGTGCGCTACGAGCCGGGCATCTCGGTGACCAGCAGCCCGGCCCGCTTCGGCCTGGGCGGCTTCCGCATCCGCGGCCTGGACGGCAACCGCGTGCTGATCCAGACCGACGGCATCGCCATGCCCAAGGCCTTCAGCATCGGCAGCTTCTCCGACGCCAACCGCAACTTCACCGATCTGGAAACGCTCAAGCGGGTCGAGATCGTGCGCGGACCGGCCAGCGCGCTGTACGGTTCGGACGCGCTTGGCGGGGTGGTGGCCTTCGTCACCAAGGACCCGGCCGACTACCTCAAGGACGACAAGCACAGCTATGTCGGCCTGAAGTTCGGCTACGACGGCGAGTGGAACGGCCTGCTCGGCAGCGCTACCGCCGCGTTCGGTGGCGAGCGCTGGAGCGGCATGGTCAACGTCAACCATCGCCAGGGCCAGGAAACCGAAAGCATGGGCGAGGTGCGCAGCAAGGACCGCACTCGTACCGCGGCCAATCCGCAGGACCGTGACGGCCGCAGCGTGCTCAGCAAGCTGGTGTACGCGCCCAGCGACGACCAGCGCTTCCGCCTGACCGTGGAAGGCAACGAGGACAGCGTGGACACCGACGTGCTGTCGGCGATCGACCGCACCACCACCACCGGCATGCAGGCGCGCGACCACCAGACCCGGGCACGGGTGTCGTTCGCCCACGAGATGGACAACGTGGGCGCCGCCTTCGCCGACAGCCTGTCCTGGCAGCTGTACCGGCAGGACAGCGAGACCACCCAGCGCACCGACGAGGCGCGCGCCAACCGCAGCACCCGCCACCGCGAGTTCAACTTCGACCAGCGCGTGTACGGCCTGCAGGCTGCCTTCCACAAGGCGCTCGAAACCGGCAGCGTGGAGCATGCGCTGACCTACGGCTTCGACGGCACCTGGACCGAAACCCGCCAGAAGCGCGACGGCTACCAGGTGCTGGCCAACGGCCAGGTCAGCACCACGATCCTGCCCGATGCGTTCCCGGTCCGCGATTTCCCGATCAGCAAGACCACCGAGCTGGGCCTGTACGTGCAGGACGAAATGCGCTTCGCCGATGGCCGCTTCTCGCTGGTGCCCGGCGTGCGCGTGGACCACTACGAACTGCGCCCGGACGTGGACCCGATCTTCGCCGCCGACAACTCCGGCATGGCCGTGTCTGACCTGACCAAGACCAGCGTGTCGCCGAAGCTCGGCATGGTCTGGCGCTTTGCCGACGACTGGTCGCTGTTTGCCGGCTACTCGCATGGCTTCCGCTCGCCGCCGTACAACGACGTCAACCTGGGCTTCACCAACGTCATGTTCGGGTATACCGCCATTCCGAACCCGGACCTGAAGCCGGAAACCAGCGACGGGCTGGAACTGGGCCTTCGCTTCCTGAGCCCGGCCGCGTACGTGAGCCTGAGCGGCTACTACAACGACTACAAGGACTTCATCGAGTCGCAGCGCCAGGTCGGCGTCAACGCGCAGGGCCTGATCGTGTTCCAGTCGCAGAACATCGCCGACGCGGAGATCTACGGTGCCGAGCTCAAGGCAGGCGTCGACTTCGGTGAGCTCAGCGCGGCCATGGCCGGCTGGTCGTTGAATGGCGCCGTGGCCTGGTCGCGCGGGACCGACAAGACCGCCGACGTGCCGCTGGCCTCGATCGATCCACTGCGCGGCATGCTGGGCGTGGCCTATGACCGCGACAGCTGGGGCGTTGAGCTGGCCGGCAGCTTCGCCCAGCGCAAGGACCGCATGCCCACCCCCACCGCATTCCGCCCGGCCGGCTATGGGGTGCTCGACCTGATGGCGCACTGGGACTTCGCCCCGGGCGCCAAGATCAACGTCGGCGTGTTCAACCTCGGCGACCGCAAGTACATCGACTACTCCTCGATCACCTCTACGCTGGCCACCAACAGCACGGTGACCGACCGCTACACCAACCCTGGCCGGAACGTGTCGGCCAGCCTCGCCGTCAGCTGGTAGCCCCTCATGAGCCGAGCCCTTTCCGCACTGCGAACCCCCGACCGGTACCTGCGCCCTGGCCAGCTGCCTTCCCCGGAACAGCTGGCGGCACTGGGCACGGTGCTGTGCCTGTACCGCCCCGAGAGCAGCGAGCTGGGCGGCTGGAAACACGCCGTTTCCGCGCACGCCTGCCAGGGCATGGACAGCGAAGGCATCCGCGAAAGCCTGTGCTTCGCCGATGCCCGCGGTCGCTGCTGCTGGCGGCTGTACCTGCTGCCCGACAGCGATTTCCTGGCCTGGGACCGGCTGGTGTCGGCGTTCCCGGCACGGCCGGAACCGGCCAATGACGGCGGCGTTGCCGAGCGCCTGTGGCGGCGCCTGGCCACCCGGCTGGGCGGCGAACCGTGGCGGATGTGCGCGCTGCGCCTGCACGCCGGCGACGCGCCGGGCCTGGCCGCCAGCGTGGCCTCGCTGTCGGCGCTGGGCGCCACCGCCGCGCGCCGCATCGCGCGCGTCGAGGGTGCCGACGGCGAGCTGTGGGTCGATGATTCCAACGTGGTACCGCTGCTTCACCTTTCTTCCATTCGACATTCCTGACGAGACTTCGTAGATGAAATTCCAGACAGCCAGCGCGTGGTTGCTGCTTGCCGCCAGCGGCATCGCCCACGCCCAGCCCTCCGACCTGCAGCGCGACCACGCCAGCATCCTGGCGATGAAGGGCGAGTACATCGTCGACTTCGCGTTCGACGAAACCGTGCTGCTCAAGCCCGGTTACGAGCGCGCGCCGGCCGTGCGCAGCGGTGGCAACGAAGTGGTGATCGTGGTCGAAGACAGCCCGAAGCGGATCGTGCTGCAGCACCTGCTGGTGGACGGCAAGAGCGGCCATGTGACCAAGCACTGGCGGCAGGACTGGGTGTATGAAGCACCGAACCGTTTCGAGTTCAGCGCCGACCAGACCTGGCACGTGCGCACGATCGACCCGGCGGTGAACGCGGGCGCCTGGACCCAGTGCGTGTACGAAGTGAGCGATGCCCCGCGCTATTGCGGTACCGGCCGCTGGGACTACAGCAACAACGTGGCGACCTGGACCAGCGACCTCAGCTGGCGACCGCTGCCGCGCCGCGAGTACACCCGCCGCAGCGACTACAACGCGCTGGCCGTGGTCAATCGCCACACGCTCACGCCCAACGGCTGGACCCACGAGCAGTTCAACACCAAGATCCTGCGCGGCGCCGACGGCAGCCAGCAGGAGATCGCCCGCGAGTTCGGCTTCAACGACTACAACCGCACCACCGACGTGGACTTCAAACCGGCCTACGACTACTGGACTGCCACCGCCGACTACTGGGCCAAGGTCCGCGCGCGCTGGAACGGCTTCCTCGGCCAGGCCCCGGGCGTGCACCTGAAGACCAAGCTGGACGGCATGGCGATGATCATCCCGCTGTTCACCCAGGCCCAGGACCTGCAGGACGGCAAGCAGGTGAACGACGCGCAGATCGACGCCGTGTTCAAGCAGTGGGTGGAAAAGGCGCCGGCCGTCATTCCTTGAACATCAGGAACGCTGCCACCACGATCAGCCCGAACGCCGCGTAGTGGTTCCACTTCAACGGCTGGTCCAGGTAGAACGCGGAGAACACCGCGAACACCACCAGCGTGATCACTTCCTGCATGCCCTTCAACTGCGGGGCCGAGTAGACCGCGCTGCCCAGCCGGTTGCCCGGCACCTGCAGGCAGTACTCGAAGAAGGCGATGCCCCAGCTGACCAGGATCACCATCATCAACGGCGCGCTCTTGTACTTGAGGTGCCCGTACCAGGCAAAGGTCATGAAGATGTTGCTGCCCAGCAGCAGCAACACGGGATACAGATAAGCGGTAAACGACGGGCCGGGCATCGAAAGATCTCAGGTAGGAACAACAGATCGTAGTGCCGGCCGCCGGCCGGCTCCAAGCGGGATCGGCTGCGCGAGGAGCCGGCCAGCGGCCGGCACTACGCGCCCAATCCCAATCACGCCTCGCGGAGGGCCAGCGCCGGCGGCGTATGCAGGATCCTGCGCGTACCCCACCAGCCCGCCACCATGCTCAGCGCCACGCCCAACGCACCCCCGAGCAGCAGCGGCCCCCATGGCGGGCTGAGCTGCAGCTCGAACACCTGCCGGGCCACCACGCTGCCCAGCAGCGCCGCCGTGCCCACCGCCAGCAGCGAGGACAACAGCCCCAGCGCCCCGAACTCCACCAGCACCGCCCCGCGCAACTGGGCGCGGGTGGCACCCAGCGTGCGCAGCACCGCGCTGTCGTACCGGCGCTCGCCCGCCGTGGCCTGCAGCGCGGCCAGCAGCACCAGCACCCCTGCCAGCAGGCTGAAGCCCATCACCAGCTGCACCGCCTGGGTGACCCGGTCGACCACCTCGCGCACCCGCTGCAGGATGCTGTCGATGTCCAGCAGCGAGATGTTCGGGTAGTCGCGGGTCAGCCCGGCCAGCGCCGGCGCCTGCGCACGCGGCAGGTGGAAGGCGGTGATCAGGTTGTACGGCGCATCGCCGACCGCGCCCTCATTGAGCAGCAGGAAGAAGTTGACCCGGAACGAGTCCCAGTCGGCCTTGCGGATGCTGGTCACGGTGAAGCGACGCTCCTGCTCGCCCATCTGCAGGGTCACCGTGTCGCCCAGCTTCATGCCGTAGCGCTCGGCCCAACCTTCCTCGATGGAGGCTTCCGCCGCCGTGCTGCCGGCCGCCCAGTACGTGCCCGCAAGCAGCGTATTGGCCGGCGGGAAGTCGTGCCGCCAGGAGAAATTCACCGGGCGGTTGGCGTCGTCGTCATCGTTGCTGTTGTCTTCGCGCGCTTGGCGCTGCGGCGGCCGGTCGTTGACCGCCAGCAGCCGGCCGGTACTGAACGGCTCGATCCCCGGCGCCTGCACGCCCAGGCCGCTGAGCGCATCCAGAACCGCCTTGCGCTGCTCGGGCTGGATGTTCATCAGGAAATAGTTCGGGGTGTCGCTGGGCAGGCGGTCGCGCCACTGCGCCAGCAGGCCCGGGCCGATCACCGAGAGCAGCAGCAGCGCGCACAGCGACAGCGACAGCCCCACCAGTTGCATCACCGCCAGCCCGCGGCGCCGGGTCAGCGCGGCCACGCCGAGCTTCCAGCGCCCGCGCAGGCGCGGCTGCAGGCCGCGCAGCAGCCACAGCAGCCCCGCACCGGCGGCGCCGGCCAGCAGTGCCAGCGCGGCCAGCCCGCCCAGTACCCACGCCGCCAGCCGTACGTCGCCGGTGGCCTGCACGGTCAGCGCCACCGTAGCCGCCAGCGCAGCCGCGTAAACCAGCAGCGAGCTCGGCGGCATCGCGGCAAAGCTGCGGTTGAGCACGCGCATCGGCGGCACCCGGCGCAGCCGCAGCAGCGGCGGCAGGCCGAAGCCCAGCAACAGCACCAGCCCGATCCCGGCGCCGGTCAGCGCCGGGGTGGCCTGCGGCAGCGGCAGCCGGCCGGGAATCAGCCCGCCCAGCGCCTGCACCAGCCCGGCCTGCGCGGCCATGCCAAGCCCGACGCCGACCAGGCAGGCCGGAATCGCCAGCAGCACCAGCTGCAGCGCCATCGCGCTCAGGATGTCGCGCTGGCGCGCGCCGAGGCAGCGCAGCACCGCCACCTGGTCGATCCGGCGCAGCGCGAAGCGGTTGGCCGCCAGCGCCGTGGCCACGCCGGCCAGCAGCACCGCCAGCAGCGCGGCCAGCGACAGGAAGCGGCCGGCCAGGTCGAACGCGCCGCGCACGCCGCGCTGCGCGTCAGCGATGCCGACGATGCGCAGGCCCTTGGCGCGCGGCTGCAGCCAGCTGCGGAAGTCGGCGATCGCCGCGCTGTCGCCGGCGAACATCATCCGGTACGACGCGCGGCTTCCCGGTCCGAGCAGACCGGCGCGGTCCACGTCGATCCGGTTGACCAGCAGGGGCGGGGAGAGCTGCATCAGCTCGCCCGAGGTGTCCGGTTCGGCCTGCAGGATGCGGGTCACGGTCAGCGTTCCGGCGCCGAACTCCAGCGCGTCGCCCACCTTCAGCCCCAACGCCTGCATCAGGCGCGGGTCGGCATAGGCTTCGCCGGCGGGCGGGGTACCGGCCACTTCACCGGGACCGCCCGGGGCGCGGCTGACCTGCAACTGCCCACGCAGCGGATAGCCGTCGCTGACCGCCTTGATGTTGGCCATCTGGCTGTCATCGCCATGGAACAGCACGCTGGGGAAGCTGACCATGCGCGTGCTGGCCAGCCCGCGCGCGTGCGCTTCGTCGGCGAACGCCTGCGGCACGTCTTCGCGCCCGCCCAGGCCGAGGTCGCCGCCGAGCATTTCCGCCGCGCTGCTGGTCAGGGCCAGTGTGACCCGGTTGACCAGCGTGCCCACCGCCGTCATCACCGCCACGCCCAGCACCAGCGCTGCGAACACGGTCAGCAGGTCGCCGGCCAGGAACTCGCGGCGCAGCGCGCGCGCCGCATGCCGGACGATGTTCATGCGCGGACGCCGGCAGCGTCGACCAGGCGGCCGCCGTCGAGCTGGTAGATGCGTTCGCAGCGCTGGGCCAGGCGCAGGTCGTGGGTGACCAGCACCAGGGTGGTGTCGCTGGTCGCATTGAGCGCGAACAGCAGGTCGCTGATCTGCTGGCCGGTGGCCTGGTCCAGGCTGCCGGTGGGTTCGTCGGCGAACAGGATCCGCGGCCGCGCCACGAACGCGCGCGCCAGCGCCACGCGCTGCTGCTCGCCACCGGAGAGCTGGCGCGGGTAGTGCCGCGCACGATGGCTGAGCCCCACCTGTTCCAGTACCTCGCGCACCCGCGCGGCATCCTCGCGCCCCGCCAGTTCCAGCGGCAGTGCGATGTTTTCCTCGGCGGTCAGCGCCGGCAGCAGGTGGAAGCTCTGGAACACGAAGCCGACCTCGCGCGCGCGCAGCTGCGCGCGGGCTTCTTCGTCCAGCGTGCCCAGGCGGGACCCGGCCAGGTCGATCTCGCCGCGGCTGGGCAGGTCCAGCCCGGCCAGCAGGCCGAGCAGGGTGGTCTTGCCCGATCCGGACGCGCCGACGATCGCCACGCTCTCGCCTTCATGTACCGTCATGTCGATGTTGTCCAGTATGTGGACTTCACCCTCCGGGCCACGCGCGGATTTGCCCACGTTGTGGGCGGCGATGGCGACGGACGCGCTGCGGGGGGACAGGCTGTCGATGAGGATTCTCCAATGTACCGAGCAAGGATGGGCCATGTGGCCCGGATGATGTGGCTGCTGGCAGCATTGCTGCTGTTGCCTGCGCTGGCGTGTGCCAAAGGTGCCGACACCCGCAACGCGGTGCTGGTGGTCGGCGACAGCCTCAGTGCCGCCCACAATATCCCGGCCGCTTCCGGCTGGGTGAACCTGCTTCAGCAACGGGTCAACCAGCAGCTCAAACCGCCGCCGGCGGTCATCAACGCCAGCATCAGCGGCGAGACCACGGCGGGCGCGCTGACCCGCCTGCCGGCGCTGCTGGAAAAGCATCGGCCGTCGGTGGTGGTGATCGAACTGGGCGGCAACGACGCCCTGCGCGGGCTGACCCCGGCGCAGCTGCGCGGCAACCTGGAAAAGATGATCGTGGCCAGTCAGAAGGCGGGGGCCCGGGTGCTGCTGCTCGGCATCGACGTGCCGCCCAACTACGGCCCGGCCTACCGCGACCGCCTGCGCCAGGCCTACGCGGGGCTGGCCAGCCAGTACAAGGTGCCACTGCTGCCGTTCCTGCTCGAAGGGGTCGCGCTGAAGCCCGGCCTGATGCAGTCCGACGGCCTGCACCCCACCGCCGCTGCGCAACCGCAGGTGCTGGACAACGTCTGGCCGCTGCTCAAACCCCTGCTGAAAGCGCCTGCGCCGTAACCTGTGAGCGGCTTCACATCGCGTCCACCGTCGATCCGGCATGTTTCACAAAGCTGAAGAAAGAGGGACTCCCATGCGTCAGACAAAGGAAACCTCCGGCCTGGTGCTGGTGGTCGAAGACAACCGCAATATCTCCGAAATGATCGGCGAATACCTGGAAGGCCGCGGCTTCGAGGTCGACTACGCCCAGGACGGTCTGGACGGCTATCGACTGGCTGCGGAAAACAGCTACGACGTGGTGGTGCTGGACCTGATGCTGCCGCGCCTGGATGGCATCGAAGTCTGCCGCCGGTTGCGCAACGACGCCCGCAAGTCGACCCCGGTGCTGATGCTGACCGCGCGCGACACGCTGGACGACAAGCTCACCGGCCTGGGTTTCGGCGCCGATGATTACCTGACCAAGCCGTTCGCGATCCAGGAGCTGGAAGCCCGCCTGCGCGCGCTGATCCGCCGCGAGCGTCGCCAGGTCGGTTCGGAAGTGCTGAAGGTCGCCGACCTGGTGCTGGACCCGGTCAGCATGCGCGCCACCCGTGCCGGTACCGAGCTGCAGCTCTCGCCGATCGGCCTGCGCCTGCTCACCATCCTGATGCGCGAATCGCCGCGCGTGGTGACCCGACAGGAAATCGAGCGCGAAATCTGGGGCAACGGCCTGCCGGACTCGGACACGTTGCGCAGCCATCTGTACAACCTGCGCAAGATCATCGACAAGCCGTTCGACCGTCCGCTGCTGCACACCGTGCAGAGCGCCGGTTACCGTATTGCCGATATCGCCCAGCCGATGAGCTGATGCGACACGATGCGCCGGCGCTTGCCGGGGCATCGCCGTTTTTGCACTGGACGTCGTAATGCCGCACGGTCTGCCGCGCAAGATCAGAATTGCCTTCATCCTGCAGGCCGTGCTCGCCAGCCTGGGCATCCTGCTGGGTGCATGGCTGGTCTCGCTGGTCATCAAGCACAGCCTGGTCAGCAGCGCATTGCAGGAAGAAGCCACCTATTTCTGGGACCTGCACGCGGCCTCGCCCGTGCAGCCGCCGCCGAACACGCGCAACATCCGCGGGTACCTGCTCGAAACCGGGCAGTCGGCATTGAGCCTGCCGGCCAACCTGCGCGAGCTTGCGCCGGGCTTCCACGAACTGAAGGCCGACGACCAGCTGGTGCTGGTCGACGCGCGTCCGGAAGGCCGGCTTTACCTCGTCTTCCTGCGCTCGCGCGCGGAGATGCTGGCATTCTGGTTCGGCATCGTCCCGGTGCTGCTGACCCTGCTGGCCGTCTATGGCGCCTCGTGGGTCACCTACCGCGCCTCCAAACGGCTGGTCTCGCCGGTCAACTGGCTGGCGCGCCGGGTCTCGCGCTGGGATCCGGGCCACCCCGAAGCGTCCGATCTTGCCCCGGACAAGCTGCCGGCCGACATGCAGGGCGAAACCCGGCAGCTGGCCGCCGCACTGCATTCACTGGCGACCCGGGTCACCGCGCACGTCGCGCGCGAACGCAACTTCACCCGCGACGCCAGCCATGAGCTGCGCACCCCGCTCACGGTCATCCGCGTGGCCAGCGACATGGCGCTCGGCGACCAGGACATGACGCCGCGCCTGCGTCGCGGCCTGAACCGCATCCAGCGCGCCGGCCGCGACATGGAAGCGGTGATCGACGCCTTCCTGATCCTGGCCCGCGAAGCCGACGTGGAGCCGCAGATCGAACTGTTCGACGTCAACGACATCGTGCAGTACGAAGTGGACAACGCCCGCGAACTGCTGGCCGGCCGCCCGGTCGAAATCCACGTGCACAGCACCGGGCCGGTGCAGTTGCATGCCCCGCCGCGCGTGCTGCAGGTGGTGATCAGCAACCTGCTGCGCAACGCCTGCAGCTACACCGACGAAGGCCGCATCGACGTCGACGTGCTCGACGATCGCGTCGTGGTCCGCGACACCGGCATCGGCATGTCGCCCGAAGCGCTGTCGCGCGCCTTCGAACCGTTCTACCGCGCCGAACCCAGCCGCCCCCAGGGCACCGGCCTGGGCCTGTCGATCGTGCGCAGGCTCTGCGACCGGTTCGGCTGGAAAATTGGACTCAGCAGCGAGCCGGGCGTCGGCACGCAGGCGTCGATCACCTACCGATGATGGGTGCCGGGGTTACCGGCACTGCACCTTCGGTGCCAACGCCTTGCGCCAGATCGCATAGCCCTCGGGCTGCATGTGCAGCATGTCTTCGCGGAACAGCGACGCGCGCGGCTGGCCGTCTTCGCCCAGCATCGGCGTGTACACGTCGGTGAAGCCGGTGTTGGGCAGCTTCGCCAGCGCCTGCTCGATCAAGCCGTTCGCTTCCACCACCGCCGGCAGCAGTTGCGCGCGCGACGGACTCGGCTTGATCGAAATGACTTCCACCGTGGTCTTCGGAAGGTCGCGGTGCACGCGCTGCACGAACGCCACCACATCGTCGCGCACCTGTGCCGGGCTGCGGCCGCTGTTGAGATCGTTGTCGCCGGCGTAGAAGAACACCTTGCAGGGCGCATACGGCACCACGATCTGGTCCGCGTACCACGTGCTGTCGCGCACCTCCGAACCACCGAAGCCGCGGTTGAACACCTTCTGGCCCGGGAAATCCGCCGCCAGCGTGTCCCACATCCGGATCGACGAGCTGCCGATGAACTCGATGCCCCCGCGCGGCGGCGGATTGGCGGCGTCGGCCTTGGCGAAGGCGGCCATGTCCCCGGCCCAGGCCACGTTGGACACCTGCTCCGGTACCTGCGGCGGCGGGACCGGGGTGGTCTTCAGGGCGAGGGCGGGCAGGCTGGCGGTCAGCGCCAGGGCGAGCAGCAGCGGACGGGCGACGCGGTGGGTCATGCGGAACTCCTGAACGGGTACCACTGCATCTTAGGCGGGCAGGGGGTTCAGGGGTTGTCCGGGTGTGTCGGGAGCCGGCAGCGGCCGGCAGTACGGTTGTGGGTGGCCGGTTCGACGGGACCTTCGGGTGGGTCCGGCCGCCCTGTGGCAAAATGGAGGATTGTCCGTCGCTTACCGCGCTGCCCATGACCCGTTGCCGTGCCCTGGTTCTGCCGTCGTGCCCCCTTGCCAGCCATGGAGCGTGCCTGCGTGGCTGACGAATTCGGGCACCTGCCGCGCGGCCCCAGGCGCATCTTCAAGGCGGCCGTCTGGTCCTGGCAGGGCCTGCGTGCCGCCTGGCTGCATGAGTCCTCGTTCCGGCTCGAGGTCTACCTGCTGGTCGTGCTCGCACCGTTGGCGCTTTGGCTGGGCCAGACCCCGGTCGAGCGTGCCCTGATGATCGGCTCGATGCTGCTGGTGCTGGCCATGGAACTGGCCAACTCGGCGATCGAGGCGGTGATCGAACGCTACGGCCCCGAATTCCACGAACTGGCCGGCCGGGCCAAGGACATGGGCTCGGCCGCCGTGTTCGTGCTGATGATGAATGTCCTGGTGTGCTGGGCCCTGGTTCTGGCACCGCGAATCTTCTGACGCGTCCGCGCGTCATTCCCCCCTTGTAAGGATGTATCCATGTTCCTCGAGCTGCTCTCCGATCCCAACGTCTGGTTGACCCTGCTGACCCTGAGCGCACTGGAAATCGTGCTCGGCATCGACAACCTGGTGTTCATCTCCATCGCCGTGAGCAAGCTGCCCGAAGAACGCCGCCCGTTCGCCCGCAAGCTCGGCATCGCCGTGGCCTGCATCACCCGGATCCTGCTGCTGGTGTCGCTGGCGTACCTGGCGCACATGCAGACCAACCTGTTCACCGTGGCCGGCATGGGCATCTCCATCCGCGACTTGGTGCTGATCGTTGGCGGCCTGTTCCTGATCATCAAGGGCGGCATGGAAATCCGCGAGCTGATCACCGGCGGCGAGGACGAAGACCCCACCACCACCAAGGCCTCGGCCGTGTTCGGCATGGTGATCCTGCAGATCGCCATCATCGACATCGTGTTCTCGCTGGACTCGGTGATCACCGCCGTCGGCATCGCCCAGCACGTGCCGGTGATGGTGGCTGCGATCCTGCTCTCGGTGGCCGTCATGTTGCTGGCCGCCAACCCGCTGGGCCGCTTCATCGACGCCAACCCGACCGTGAAGATGCTGGCCCTGGCCTTCATCCTGCTGATCGGCGCCGTGCTGATCCTGGACGGCCTGGACGTGCACGTGCCCAAGCCCTACATCTACGCCGCCATGGGCTTCTCGGTGCTGGTCGAGTGGCTGAACCTGCTGATGCGCCGCCGCGCGCTGGCCCACCACGTGCCGGGCGCCGGCAACTGGTAACAGGTCTCCGGGTACCGACCCAGGGTCGGTACCCGACCATGACGGGGAATTAACCCCTATTCATGCCATTCTCCGGCCGCGTCCACCCCGATCCGGAGCCGGCCATGCGTACCTCTTTCCGCCTCATGCTGCTGGTCCTGCTGGCCAGCCTGTTGTCTGGTTGTGGCTACAACGCGATCCAGCAGAAAGATGAACAGGTCAAGGCCGGCTGGTCCGAAGTCGTCAACCAGTACAAGCGTCGCGCCGACCTGATCCCCAACCTGGTGCAGACCGTGGAAGGCTATGCCAACCAGGAACGCCAGGTGCTGACCGACGTGACCAACGCCCGCGCGCGGGTCGGCCAGGTCAACGTCAATGCCGACGACGCCGAGTCGCTCAAGCAGTTCCAGCAGGCCCAGGGCGAACTCAGCGGTGCGCTGTCGCGGCTGCTGGTGGTGACCGAGAACTACCCGAACCTGAAATCCGACCAGGGCTTCCGCGACCTGCAGGCGCAACTGGAAGGCACCGAAAACCGCATCACCGTCGCCCGTGGCCGTTACATCCAGCAGGTGCAGCACTACAACACCTACATCCGCTCCTTCCCCCAGCTGATCACCGCCAAGATCTTCGGCTACGCGGCCAAGCCCAACTTCACGGTCGAGAACGAAGCGCAGATCGCACAGCCGCCGGCGGTGAAGTTCGGCTCGCAGCCGGCCGCACCGGCGCCCGCGCCGCAACCGCAACCGCAGCAGGCGCCGGCGCAGTAAGCCATGAGCCTCCGCCCGCTGCTGCGTGCGCTGCTGCTGTGCTGCCTGTGCCTGGCCCTGCCGGCCTGGGCGCAGCGCGACGCCGCGATTCCGCCGATGGCCTCGCCGGTGGTCGACACCACCGGCACCCTGGACGCGGCGCAGAAGCAGGCATTGGAAGCGCAGGCCCTGGCCCTGCAGCAGCGCAAGGGCAGCCAGCTGCAGATCCTGATGGTGCCCAGCACCCAGCCGGAAACCATCGAGCAGTACACCCAGCGCGTGTTCGAGCAGTGGCAGGTCGGGCGCAAGGGCGTGGATGACGGCGTGCTGCTGGTGGTGGCCAAGGACGACCGCAAGGTGCGGATCGAGCCGGGCTACGGGTTGGAAGGCGCGATCCCCGATGCCATCGCCAACCGCGTGATCCAGGAGTACCTGGCCCCGAAGTTCCGTACCGGCGACTACGCCGGCGGCCTGGCCGACGGCACCGCCGCACTGGTCAAGCTGGTCGACGGCGAGGACCTGCCGGCGCCGGTCAGCGACAACCGCGCGCCGCGCGGCAACGGCAGTGACGGCTTCACCGTCGCCCTGGTGATCGGCTTCTTCGTCGGCACCTTTGCCCGCGCCCTGCTGGGCTGGCTGCCGCGTCCGCTGCGCGCCGTGCTCGGTGGTGGCGGCGCGGCGGTAGCTGCGTTCCTGTTCACCTCGCTGTGGCTGGCCAGCGGCCTGGCCGGGCTGATCGGCCTGTTCGTCGGCTTCTCCTCCGGCCGCGCCGGCCGCTTCGCCCGCAACACCGGCTGGGGCGGCGGTGGCTTCGGCGGCGGCGGGGGGTGGGGCGGCGGTGGCGGTGGCTTCGGCGGAGGCGGCGGCTGGGGTGGCGGCGGTGGACGTTCCGGAGGCGGTGGCGCCTCGGGGGGCTGGTAATGCGCATCTGGCGCCACCTGTTCGCTCCCTCGCTGCACCGCACCTTCAGCGAAGAGCGGCTGCAGGCCATCACCGACGCGATTGCCGCCGGCGAGCGCCGCCACGGCGGCCAGGTCATGTTCGCGGTCGAAGCCGACCTGCCGTGGCTGGCGCTGTGGCAGGGCGTCACCCCGCGCCAGCGCGCCGAGCACGCCTTCGCCCAGCTGCGCACCTGGGACACCGAACAGAACAACGGCGTGCTGGTCTACCTGCTGCTGGCCGACCACGCCATTGAACTGATCGCCGACCGCGGCCTGCGCGGCCGGGTCGGCGAAACCCAGTGGCAGGCGATCTGCGAGCACATGCAGGGCCTGCTGCGCGCCGACGACCTGCAGCAGGCGGTGCTGCTGGCCATTGCCGAGGTCTCCGACGTGCTGGCCGGGCTCTATCCGCCCGGCAGCGGGTCCAAGGCTGACGCCCTGCCCAATACCCCCCAACTGCTTGGTTGAGGTAACGCGGCACTGGGCCGAGAATAGCCGCTTACCTGCAAGGCGCCGCCCATGATCTATTTCCACGATATCGACCCCATCGCCCTTTCGC
Organism: Stenotrophomonas sp. VV52; assembly: GCF_002893095.1. Classification (GTDB taxonomy): domain Bacteria; phylum Pseudomonadota; class Gammaproteobacteria; order Xanthomonadales; family Xanthomonadaceae; genus Stenotrophomonas; species Stenotrophomonas aracearum. The sequence goes on from NZ_PKQQ01000008.1 coordinate 146,149, forward strand.
TCGGGCCGGTCAAGGTGCACTGGTACGGCATCATGTACCTGCTCGGCTTCACCGCCGCCTGGTGGCTGGGGCGCAAGCGCATCGCCGCGGGGCGCCTGCCGGGCGTGGACGGCAATGGATTCTCCGACCTGCTGTTCTACGCCATGCTCGGCGTCGTGGTTGGCGGCCGCGTCGGCTACATGCTGTTCTATGCCACCGCCGATTTCCTGCACAACCCGCTGCTGCTGTTCAAGGTCTGGGACGGCGGCATGAGCTTCCACGGTGGCCTGCTCGGCGTGCTGTTCGCCTGCTGGTACTGGTCGCGCAAGCACCGCCTGCACCTGTTCGACACCCTCGACTTCATGTCGCCGCTGGTCCCGCTCGGGCTCGGCTTCGGCCGCCTCGGCAACTTCATCGGCGCCGAACTGTGGGGCAAGTACACCGACGGCACCTGGGGCGTGGTCTTCCCCAGTGGCCTGCCGGCTGCTTTCAACGGCGTGGACATGGACGCCCTGCGCACCCAGTTCGCCAGCGGCGCGCTCAACCCGTACGCCCGCCATCCCTCGCAGCTGTATGAAGCGCTGCTCGAAGGCCTGGTGATGTTCGCCGTGCTCTGGGCCGTCTCGGCCAAGCCGCGCCAGCGCTACCTCATCTCCGGCCTGTTCGCGCTGATGTACGGCGTGTTCCGCTTCGCCGTCGAATTCGTGCGCATGCCCGACAACGGCGTCTACCTCGCCTTCGACTGGTTCACCCGTGGCCAGCTGCTCAGCCTGCCGCTGGTGGCGCTGGGCGTGGTCCTGCTGGTCCTGTCGCGACGCGCACCGGTCCTGCAGCCGGTGCTTCCGGTCGCACCGGCCGCCGCCGGGAGCAAGGCATGAAAGCCTACCTCGACCTGCTGCAGCACGTGCTCGAACACGGCACCGAAAAGTCCGACCGCACCGGCACCGGTACCCGCAGCGTGTTCGGCTGGCAGATGCGCTTCAACCTCAACGACGGCTTCCCGCTGGTCACCACCAAGAAGCTGCACCTGCGCTCGATCATCCACGAGCTGCTGTGGTTCCTGAAGGGCGACACCAACATCGGCTACCTCAAGGACAACCAGGTACGGATCTGGGACGAATGGGCCGACGAAAACGGCGATCTCGGCCCCGTTTACGGCAAACAGTGGCGCAGCTGGGCCACCGCCGACGGCGGCAGCATCGACCAGATGCAGTGGCTGGTCGACGAGATCAAGCGCAACCCCGACTCGCGCCGCCTCGTGGTCAGCGCCTGGAACGTCGGCGAACTCTCGCAGATGGCGCTGATGCCCTGCCACAACCTGTTCCAGTTCTACGTGGTCGACGGCAAGCTCAGCTGCCAGCTCTACCAGCGCAGCGGCGACATCTTCCTCGGCGTCCCGTTCAACATCGCCAGCTACGCCCTCCTGACCCACATGGTCGCCCAGGCCACCGGCCTCGGCGTCGGCGACTTCGTCCACACCCTCGGCGACGCGCACCTCTACTCCAACCACTACGACCAGGCCCGCGAACAGCTCGCCCGCGAACCGCGCGCACTGCCCACCCTCTGGTTGAACCCCGAAGTGACCGACCTGTTCGGCTTCCAGTTCGACGACATCCGCATCGACGGCTACGACCCGCACCCCGCCATCAAGGCGCCGGTCGCGGTATGAAGCTGTCCCTGATCGTCGCCCTCGACCGCGACCATGGCATCGGCCAGGACAACCAGCTGCCCTGGCAGCTGCCGGACGACCTGAAGCGCTTCAAGGCCCTGACACTGGGCAAGCCGATCCTGATGGGCCGCAAGACCGCGCAGTCGCTGGGCCGCGCGTTGCCGGGGCGACCGAACCTGGTGTTGACCCGTTCGGGCGAAGTCCCGTTCGACAGCATGCAGGCCGTAGCGTCCATCGAAGAAGCAAAGCAGTTCGCCGCCGCCACGGGCGCAGACGAGTTGTGCGTGATCGGCGGCGGTGAAGTATTCCGCCTGGTCATGGCGCAGGCCACGGACATGCACCTGACGTGGGTGGATGCGCAGGTGAACGCGGATACGCATTTCCCGGAATTCGATGCGGAGCAGTGGGTGGAAACGTCGCGCGAGCATCACCCAGCAGACGCAAAGCACGCTTACGCCTTCGATTTCGTGGATTACGCGCGAAACGGGTGATCCCGCGCGCTGACGGAGTAGACACGCATGGCGTGTCCCTACGCATCAACGTGAGCCCATGGAAATCGCCGTTTTTCCCATGGCCACCGACCCACTATCGAGGGGTCGGCGGGGGTGGGTTTGAGGGGGCACGAGCCGCATGGATGCGGCGATGAGCCTACATGGATGTATTTACGGCGTCCCCCACAAACCCGCACCCGACGGCCCCAGCCAGGGAAACGTTGCAAACGGCGGCTGTTCGCCTGAATCCAACAGCAGCCGGGCAGGGCCCGGCTCTACCGGAAACAACGCAATCAAGCGCTTTACGCAGTTGTAGGCGAGCTGTCGCCGCCGCCGTTGCCAGCCGGCTCGCGCTGACGGCGCGGTTGCTGTTGCCGCGGCCCACGCTCGCGCTGCTGCCCTTCGCGCGGACCGCGCGGCGGGCGGCCGCTCGGCTGGCCACCTTCATTGGAAGGGCGGCGCGCCGGCGGACGTGGCGGCGTGACCGGCTTCGGCACATCGCGGCCCGGTACCTGCACCACGCGCAGCTCCTCCGTATCCAGCTGCAGCGCCGTCAGCTTCCCGCCCCACACCGCACCCGTATCGATCGCATGCACGCCCTGCGTGATCGTCAGGCCCAGCGCCGACCAGTGCCCGCACACGATCTTCAGATCGCGCTCCACCCGGCCCGGCACCTCGAACCACGGGTACAACCCCTGTTCCTGCGTGCCCGGCGTGCCCTTGTCCTCGATCCCGATCCGCCCGCGCGGCGTGCAGTACCGCATCCGCGTCAGCAGATTGATGATCGCCCGCGAACGGTCGTAGCCCGACAGCCCCGGCGACCACACCGGCTTGTCCCCGTACATGTTGCGGAACAGCTTGCGGTACCCACCGCCATGCAGCTGCTGCTCCACCTCCCGCGCATGCTTCTCCGCCAGCTGCGTCGTCCACTTCGGCGCCAGCCCCGCATGCACCATCATCCAGCCCAGCTCACGGTCCACGTGCACCAGCTTCTGCATCCGCAGCCAGTCCAGCAGCACATCCCGGTCCTCCGCCTGCACGATCCGCAGCAGGTCCGGATTCACCTTGCGCTGCTCCTCCTCCGTACGTGCACCCACCGCCAGCAGTGACAGATCGTGGTTGCCCAGCACCACCACACTGTGCTCCCGCAGCGAATGCACCAGCCGCAGCGTCTCCAGCGACTGACCGCCCCGGTTCACCAGGTCGCCACAGAACCACAGCCTGTCCACCGCCGGATCGAAGCGGATCTTCTCCAGTAGACGCTGGGTCACCTCATAACAGCCCTGCAGGTCCCCGATGGCCCAGACACTCATGCGTGCGCCTCCATCAGTGCAGCGTGCGCGGAACAGTCAACACGAACGGCGCGATGGGCGCAGCGAACTCGGTGCCATCGTCGGCCACCATGTCGTAATGCCCCTGCATCGTTCCATGTTCGGTTTCCAGCATGACACCCGACGTGTAACGGAAGTCTTCACCCGGGCGCAACCGCGGCTGCTCCCCGATCACCCCGTCACCGTCCACATGCTCCACCCGCCCGTTGCCATCGGTGATCCGCCAATGGCGCGCCACCAGCCGCGCCGCAACGCGGCCGCCGTTGTGGATCCGGATCGTATACGCGAACGCAAAGCGCCCGTCTTCCGGCGTCGACTGCTCATCCAGGAAGCGCGGCGCGACCTCCACCGAGATCGCATACTGATCGGCGTCGCTCATGCCGACTCCGCGCGCGGCACATTGGCGAGCGCAATGAACTGCGCCACCTCCAGCTGCTCCGCACGTGCATCGCTGCGCACCCCCGCCGCCTCGAACTGCTCCGGCGTCACCACCCCGTTCAGTGCATTGCGCAGCGTCTTGCGGCGCTGCCCGAATGCCGAGCGCACCACCTCCGCGAACCGCTTCCGGTCCAGGATCCCGACCGTCGCCGGATCGCGCGGCACCAGCCGCACCACCGCCGAATCCACCTTCGGTGGCGGGCGGAACGCCCCCGGCGGCACCACGAACAGCGACGTCACCTTGCACCAGGCCTGCAGCATCACGCTCAGCCGACCATAGACCTTGCTGCCCGGGTCGGCCGCCATGCGGTCCACCACTTCCTTCTGCAGCATGAAGTGCATGTCGCGGATCACCGCCGCATGCTCCATCGCATGGAACAGGATCGGCGACGAAATGTTGTATGGCAGGTTGCCGACCAGCCGGATCTGTCCGTCGCCGGCCAGCGCCGTGAAGTCCACCTGCAGCACGTCGCGGTGCACGATGGTCAGCTCGCCCAGCGGCTCGGCCGCAGCGGTCAGCGGCGCGATCAGGTCGCGGTCGAACTCGATCACCGTCAGGCGCGGGTGGCGACGCAGCAGCGGCAGGGTGATCGCACCCTGGCCCGGGCCGATTTCGACCAGCCGGTCGTCGTCCTTCGGATTGACCGCCAGCACGATCTTGTCGATGTAGCTGCGGTCGGCCAGGAAGTGCTGGCCGAGCTGCTTTTTGGCCGGGGCGGTGAAGCCGGGCGCAGAGGGGGAGTGCGAAGAAGTCATGTCGGCATTTTACGTTGCCGGGCCAGCCGCGCGCACAGCGCCGTGGCGGCCAGCAGGCTGGAAGGATCCGCGATGCCGCGGCCGGCCAGATCGAGCGCCGTGCCATGGTCCACCGCCACCCGGGGGTAGGGCAGGCCCAGGGTGATGTTCACCGCCTGCTCGAAACCGCTGTACTTGAGCACCGGCAGGCCCTGGTCGTGGTACATCGCCAGCACCGTGTCGAACCCGGCCAGCTTCTGCGGCAGGAACGCCGTGTCGGCCGGCAGCGGCCCGACCAGGTCCATCCCCTGCGCGCGCAGCCGCTCCAGCAGCGGAATGACCACGTCCAGCTCTTCACGGCCCAGGTGCCCGTCCTCGCCGGCATGCGGGTTCAGCCCCAGCACCGCGATCCGCGGCGCAGCGATGCCGAACTCGCGGCGCAGCGCATCGTGCACCGTGTGCAGGACCGTCGCCAGCCCATCGGCCGTGATCGCATCGGCCACCGCGCGCAGCGGCAGGTGGGTGGTGGCCAGCGCCACTCGCACGATGTCGTTGGCCAGCATCATCACCACCTGCACCCCGGCCTGGTCGGCAAGCAGCTCGGTGGTCCCGCTGTAGGCGATCCCGCCCTGGTTGATCACCGCCTTGTGCACCGGCCCGGTCACCACCCCGTCCAGGCGCCCGTCCAGGCACGCCTGGCCGGCCTGGAGCAGGGCACCGATCACCGCCCCGGCATTGGCCGGGTCGGTCTGGCCGAAGCACGACGGCGACGCATTCGGCACTGGGCACAACGGCAGATCGCCCGGCTGGCGGGCGATCGCGTCTTCAGGCAGAAGGTTCAGTGGCAGCGAGAGCGCTGCTGCGGCCGACCGCAGCGTGTCGGGGTCGGCGAAGGCCAGCAGCCGGCAATCGGTGCGCGGCTGCTGGATCAGGCGAAGGCAGAGTTCCGGGCCGATCCCGGCGGGCTCGCCCGGTACCAGAGCGAGCTGCGGGATCATCGGCGCGGGCCTCAGGGGTTGGTCGGCGCCGGGGCCGGAGTGGCCTGCGCGGCGGTGCCGATGCGCAGGTCGACGTAGGCTTCGCCACGCAGTTCCTGCAGGTAACGGTTGTATTCCTCTTCCAGCTTGCGGCGACCGATGGTCTCGCGGATCTGGGCGCGCTTGTTGTCGGTGCCGGCGTCGGTCTGGCGGGTGGCCTCGCGCTGCACGATGTGCCAGCCGGCATCGGTGCGGAACGGCTGGCTGACGCCGCCGTCGGCCAGCGCGGAAACCTGTTTGCCGAAGTCCGGACCGAACGCTTCCGCCGGGAACCAGCCCAGATCGCCGCCCTGGCCCTTGGTATTGTTGTCTTCGGACGCTTCCTTGGCCACGGCCTGGAAGTCCGCGCCGCCGGCGATGCGCGCACGCAGGGTGTCGGCCTTGGCCTTGGCGGTGGCGTTGTCCTGCTGGTCGTTGACCCGCACCAGGATATGCCGCGCGTGGTATTCGGTGATGGTCTGGCCGCCGGCGCTGGCGCTGGCGTCACGTACTTCAACCAGCTTGAGCAGCTGGAAGCCGCTTGGGCCACGCAGCGGGCCGACCACGTCGCCGGCCTTCATGCTGGTCATCATCTGGGCGAACGCGCCGGGGATTTCATCCAGCGAACGCCAGCCCAGGTCGCCGCCTTCCAGCGCGTTGGGGCTGTCCGAATAGCGCACGGCGGCGGCATTGAAGTCCAGCTCGCCCTTGTCCAGCAGGCCTTTCACGCCGTCGGCCTTCTTCTGGCCGGTGGCGATCTGCTCGGCGGTGGCGCCTTCCGGCAGCGCGATCAGGATGTGCGCCAGGTGGTACTGGGTACCGGCGGTCGCTTCCTGCTTCAGCGCGGCATCCACTTCGCCCTCGCTGACGCTGATGCGGCTCTGCGCGAAGCTCTGGCGCAGGCGCTGCACGGTGATTTCGTCGCGGACCGAGTTGCGGAAGTCATTGAAATCCAGGCCGTCGGCGGCCAGGCGCTGGCGCAGGGCGTCCAGGTTGGAGCCGTTCTGCTGGGCGATCGAGTTCAGCGCCTGGTTCAGTTCCTGGTCGCTGACCTTGATCCCGCTGCCTTCGGCGCGGGCCACCTGCAGCTTGACCAACACCAGGCGCTCCAGCACCTGCCGGTTCAGCACGTCATCGGGCGGCAGCTGGTGCTCGCGGCCGGCGTACTGGGCCTTGATGTTCTGCACGGCACGGTCCAGCTCGCTCTGCAGCACCACGTCTTCGTCGACGATCGCGGCAATGCGGTCCAGCGACTGGGTCTGCTGGGCCAGCACCTGCAGCGGCGCGGAAACGGTGGTGACGGCGAGGACGGAAGCGAGGAGGACGGGAAGGGTCTTGGTCATGGGATCAGGTTCGGATCGTAGTCGTCGCGCGTGGGCGCACCGGTAGTGCTGGGCGGCACGAGATAGAGGTCGTCCCGGTAATAGCCGAGAATAGCACGGCGCAAAGTGCGGTCCGTGTTCTGGCCGATGGAGCTCAGGCCCTTGAGCACGAACTCGATCTGGAACGAATTGTTCAGCTCACCCTCGCGGTTGCGCACGTAGCGGCGGGCCAGGGCGCGCACGGCCAGGCAGCAGCTGTCCCACTGCACGCCGCCGATGATCTCCAGCGGCGCCTTGTCTTCCAGCGAGTAGTAGTAGCGGCCGACCACGCTCCAGGAGGCATTGATCGGGTACAGGAAGGACAGGTCGACCTGCTCGAGCAGGGTGCGCTCTTCCTTGGTCGCGGTTGCCGGCGCGGCCGCATTGATGCGGTAGCGGTAGGTCAGGTTGACGATGCCGTCGTTGGACATCAGGTAGCGTGCGCGTACGCTGGCCAGGTCCTCGCGCTTGTACTTGGGGTCCCACTGGTAGGTGGCGCCCAGGTTCCAGCGGTCGTTGATCGCATAGTTGGCGTCGGCGATCCAGGCCGACTTGCCCTGCTCGATCTGGGCCTGCTGGCCCGGCAGGGTGACCCGCGAATCGTCGAAGTACAGGATCTGGCCGATGCTGCCGGAGAAGCGCTCACGCCCGGTCTTCTGGTCGATGAATCGCGTGCTCAGCGCCATGGTCAGCTGGTTGGCGTCGTTCTGGCGGTCCGCGCCGGTGTAGCGCGAATCGCGGAACAGCTGGCCCCAGCTGAAGGTGAAGTCGCGGGTGTCGAAGATCGGCAGGTCGCTCTGGTCGCGGTACGGGGTGCGCAGGTAGAACAGGCGCGGCTCCAGCGTATGCAGGAAGCCCTTGCCGCCGATGGTGGTCTCGCGGTCGAAGTACATGCCCGCGTCGAGGCTGGCGATCGGCACGCTGCGGTGCGGCGAGGTGTTGCCGCGCAGCTGGTCGGGCGTCGCGGTGGACGGGTCGATGCCCGCATCCCGCAACGCCTGCAGTCGGGTCTGGTCGGCGAGGCCGCGATCCAGCTCGTACCCGGTGTACCGATAGGCCAGGGTCGGGGTGACATACCACGCGGCGCCGGCGAAGGGCATGCTCACGAATGGCTTCACGTCCAGGCGCGAGCCGTTGTAATACGGCGTGACCACGCCGCTGTCGGCGTAGTCGTCCTGCTCGCCCAGCTTGCCGTCCACATCATCATGGGTAAAGCGCACCGCCTCGGCATACACACCCACGTCCAGCCACGGCAGCACCGGCTTCTCCCAAGTGCCGAACAGGCGCGGCTGGCGCGCGTAGGGCAGGGAAGCGTCGGTCAGGGTGTAGTCGGTGTTCTGCCAGCGGTCGGCCATCAGGCCGCCACTCCAGTTCTCACCCGTGCCGTAGATGCCGATCTGGCTCTGCAGCGAGGAGGTGGTCACGCCCAGCAGCTTGCTGGAGAAATCCTCGGTGTAGCGTTCGTCGGTGACCCAGGCCAGGTTGGCACGGGCCTGCCACGTCGAATTGATGTTGTGGTAACCCTCGAACTTGAACTCGCCACGGTCGCGATCGCGCAGCTTGTCGTTCGGCAGGTAGGCAGTGTCCAGCTGGCCGCGGCCGCCGTCGTACAGATAGCGGAACTCGTTGTCGAGCATCAGCCCGCGCTTGCTCATGTAGCGCGGGGTCAGCGTGTCGTCGTAGTTCGGCGCCAGGTTGAAGTAGATCGGCTGCGCGTAATCGAACCCGTTGCGGCCGGACATGCCCAGCTGCGGGTAGAGCAGGCCGGTCTGGCGGCGGTCGTCGATCGGGAACTTGAAGTACGGTGCCCACAGGATCGGCACGTTGCCGATCCGCAGCACGGCGTTGCGGGCGGTACCGAAGCCTTCGTCGTTGTCCACGTCGATCTGCGGCGCCGACAGCTTCCAGATCGGCTGCGACGGATCGCAGGTGGTGTAGGTGGAGCGGTGCATCTGCCCGACCGAGCCCTGCAGGTCGATCGAGTCGGCGCCGCCATGGCCGCGCCGCGAAACCAGCTGGTACTGGATGTCGCTGATCTTGTGGGTGTCCGACTCCTGGTTGCCTTCGGCCCGCTTGGCGGTCATCCGGATCGACGAGTCCTGGTAGCGGACATTGCCTTCGGCGATGTAGTTGCCGCTCTCGGTGTCGAAGCTCAGGTGGTCGGTGCCCAGGAACTGGTCGCCGCGCTTGAGCGCCACGTTGCCCTGGTACTGCGGCACGGTGCTGGTGCCGAACAGAGTGTCGCCTTCGATATCGGTCGGTTGCTGGTCGCGGGTTTCAGCCGCGGCCTTGTCCGCCGGCGGGGCGTCCTGGAAGACGGGCAGGACGTCGGTGACCGGGCAGAGTCCCCAGTTGACCGGTTTCTCGTCGGCCATGGCCGGCAGGCAGATGGCGATGCTCAGGGGGAGGGGCAGCAGGCGGAGGGCTCGGCGCACGCGGGCTTCGGATTCAGGCGAAAACGGATCACAGCTTGCCCCATCCCTTGCATAGGGGCAATGAAGGGAAATTCCTACGAGGGGTTCAGGTTCATGGATCCAGCAGCGCCCCGACGTGCGCGACGCTGCATTCGGCCAGTGCCTGCAGGTCGTATCCGCCCTCCAGCATCGACACCATGCGCCCGGCCGCATGGCGACGGGCGAGCCCGCGCAGCTCGGCGGTGATCCAGGCGAAATCGTCGGTTTCCAGCATCAGGTCGGCCTGCGGATCGCGCAGGTGGGCGTCGAATCCGGCCGAGACCAGCAGCAGCTGCGGGCGGAAATCGTCGATCGCCGGCAGCATCTCGTCGGCCCAGGTGTTGCGGAAGCGGAAGCTGCCGCTACCCGGGGGCAGCAGGATGTTGAGCAGGTTGCCGGCGCCACGGTCGCGGCGCAGCCCCGAATGCGGGAACAGGCCGGCCTGGTGGGTGCTGTAGTAGGCCACCCGCGGGTCGGCCGCGAAGATGTCCTGGGTGCCGTTGCCGTGGTGCACGTCGAAATCGACGATGGCGATGCGCTCCAGCCCATAGCGGTCGCGCGCATAGGCCGCGGCGATGGCGATGTTGTTGAACAGACAGAACCCCATCGCCGTGGTGGCGGTGGCGTGGTGCCCCGGCGGACGGACCGCGCAGAACGCCAGCGGGTCCTTGCCCAGCATCACCGCATCGACCGCCGCCACCCCGGCGCCGGCCGCATGCACGGCGGCGCTGGCCGAGCCGGGCGAGGTCAGGGTGTCCATGTCGAGCTGGCGCAGGGGTTCGGTCTGGGTGGCCAGCACCTGGTCGATCAGCGCGCCGTCGTGCACCCGCGCCAGCTCGCCGAACTTGGCCGGCGGTGCCTGGCGCCAGTCCAGCTGCGCCGGGAAGGCCGCGTGCAGGGCGTCGAGCACCACCTGCAGGCGTTGCGGGCATTCGGGGTGGCCCGGGCCGGGATCGTGCAGCAGACAGTCGGGATGGGTGAAAGCCAGCATGCGGACGGGGTTCCGGGGCGGTAGGGCGGCTCAGCCGTGGCGGCGGGCGTGCTGCCAGAGCACGTCGCCGTGGCCATCGGCGCGGGCCAGCACCCGGGCCAGCACGAACAGCAGGTCCGACAGCCGGTTGAGGTAGTGCAGCGCTTCGGCGCGGACGGTTTCAAGCCGCGCAAGGGTCACCGTCTCGCGCTCGGCACGGCGCACGATGGTGCGCGCCAGGTGGCAGCGCGCGGCCGCTTCGCCGCCGCCGGGCAGGATGAACTCCTTCAAGGCCGGCAACGTGGCGTTGTAATGGTCCAGCTGCTGCTCGAGCGCGCCCACATCGCTGGCCTGGATGGCGGCATGGCCGGGAATGCACAGCTCGCCGCCGAGGTCGAACAACTGGTGCTGCACCGTGGTGAGCAGCGTGCGCACGTCGTCGGGCAGTGCCACCGCCAGCAGCACGCCCAGCGCCGAATTGGCCTCGTCCACGCTGCCGAAGGCGTTGACCCGCGCCGCATCCTTGGCCACGCGGCTGCCATCGCCCAGGCCGGTGCTGCCGTCATCGCCGGTGCGCGTGTAGATCCGCGAAAGACGGTTGCCCATGCGCGCCGGTCTCAGCGCAGCGCGTCGCGGCGGGCCTGCTGCAGTTTGACCACCTGTTCGGTGGCCAGCTGCAGCGCGGCGGCCAGCCCGACATAGATCGCGGCGGTGCGCAGGTACGGCAGGAACCAGTCTGCATAGTTCTTCGCCCAGCCCTGCAGGGTGGGCGCGGCGACCACGTCGCTTGACCAGTAGAACCCGCTCTGCGCGAACAGATGGCAGACCGCAACGGCACCCACCAGCAGCGCGGCGCCCTTGGCCAGCGCGGTCCAGTCGGCGCCGGTATAACCCTGGCGCAGCCACGCGCCGCCGCCCCACATCGCGAAGTAGGCCGGCACCAGCAGTGCGGTACCCGGCGACACGCAGTAGTGCTGCCAGTAGCCGATGCCGCTGGCGCGGATCACCAGCACATCGATGACGATCGCCAGCGCCATCAGCAGCGGGAAGGCCCAGCGCGACCAGCTGCGCAGGTGGAAGCCGCCGATGAAGAACACCGCCCAGGACGCGTCGGGGATGGCGGCGAAGTGATTGACCCGGGTCGCGGCCATCAGCAGCACGAGCACGAACAGGATGAAGGCGCGTTGGGCGGTCGGGGTCATGGGCACGGGCAGTGGTGGTCCAGCGTTCATTCTAGCGCCTGCCGCCACGGGGCGTTGCCGGCCTGCACGCACTATCATGGCGGCATGAGTGAACGTCATGACGTAGTGATCGTGGGCGGTGGGCTGGTCGGTGCCAGCCTGGCCATCGCCCTGGACCGGGCCGGCCGCGATGTCGGCCTGGTCGAAGCCGCTCCGGCAGGCGCGTTGCCGCCGGTGTTCGACCAGCGCAACCTCAGCTTCGGTGCGGCCACGGTCAACGCGTTGACCGCGCTGGGCGTGATGCAGCTGCTGGGCGCGGCCCCCGGCCCGATCACCCGCATCCAGGTCACCCGTGCCGGCGACTTCGGCCGCGTGCAGATGGACGCGGCGGAGTACCAGCGGCCGTGGTTCGGCCAGGTCGTGGTCGCCCGCGATTTCGGCCAGGCGCTGGAAGCGCGCCTGCAGGGCCTGCAGCACCTGACCCGCTATCGCCCGGCACGCTTCGTGCGGTTGGGCGCGGTCGAGGACGGCTACCGGCAGGTGGTCATCGCCGATGACAGCGGCGAGCGCTGCCTGCTGGCCCGGCTGGTGGTCGGCGCCGACGGCACCCGCAGCGGCGTGCGCGACGCGCTGGGCATCGAGGTCGACGAGCACGACTTCCAGCAGAACCTGTTCGTGGCCCGCGTCCGCGCCGCACGCGCGCCGGACGGCACCGCTTACGAACGCTTCACCGACACCGGCCCCACCGCGCTGCTGCCACGTGGCGACCGCCATTTCGGTGCCGTGCACGGCGTGGCCCGCGACCAGGCCGACGCGGTGCTGGCGCTGGACGACGCGGCCTGGCTGGCGCGGCTGCAGCGGGCCATCGGCTGGCGTGCCGGTCGTCTGCTGGAGAGCGGGCCGCGCAGCGCCTACCCGCTGGTGCAGGTGCTGGCGCGCGGCCTGGTCGGCGAGCGTGCGGTCCTGCTCGGCAACGCCGCGCAGACCATCCATCCGCTGGGCGCACAGGGGTTCAACCTAGGCCTGCGCGATGCGCTGACCCTGGCCGAACTGCTGGAGACGGCGACCGACCCCGGCAGTGACGCGCTGCTGCAGGCGCACGTGGCGCGCCGCGAGGAGGACCGCCGCCAGACCATCGCCTTCTCCGGTGGGCTGGCCCGGCTGACCAGCAACCCGGCACCGCTGCTGCGGCCGCTGCGCAGTCTCGGCCTGATCGCCGCGCAGGCGACCTCGATGCAGTCGATGCTGGTCGGCGGAGCGATGGGCTTCCGCGGCGAGGTGCCGGCGCTGTGCCGAGGGGTGGGCGCATGAGCCGCCGGACCCGCGATGCGATCGTGGTTGGCGGCGGCGTGGTCGGTGCGGCCTGCGCGCTGGCCCTGGCCGATGCCGGGCTGGAGGTCACCCTGGTGGAAGGCCGCGAGCCGGCCGGCTGGCAACCGCAGCAGCCTGACCTGCGGGTGTACGCCTTCGCCCCGGACAATGCGCAGCTGCTGCGCACGCTGGGGGTGTGGCCGTCGGTGCTGGCGGCCCGCGCCTGCGCCTACCGGCGCATGCGGGTCTGGGACGCCGCCGGTGGCGACGAACTGCAGTTCGACGCCGACCGCCTGGGGCGTGAGCAACTGGGCTGGATCGTGGAAAACGACCTGCTGGTGGACCGCCTGTGGGCGGCGCTGCCGGCCGCCGGCGTGCAGCTGTGCTGCCCGGCACGGGTGGAGGCGCTGGAGCAGGACGCCGACGGCGTGCGCCTTCGCCTGGACGATGGCCGCCGGCTGGAGGCCACGCTGGCGGTCGCCGCCGACGGTGCCGACTCGACCCTGCGCCGCCTGGCCGGGCTGGAGGTCAGCCGCCAGGATTACGGGCAGCGCGGGGTGGTGGCCTATATCGACACCGAACAGGACAACCAGGCCACCGCGTGGCAGCGCTTTCTGGTAAGCGGCCCGCTGGCGGTGCTGCCGGCCGGCACGCACCGGAGTTCCATCGTCTGGACGCTGCCCGATGCCGAGGCCGAACGCGTGCTGGCGCTGGACGAGCCGTCGTTCAACGCCGAACTGACCCGCGCCTTCGCCGGCCGCCTGGGCGCGATGACGCTGGCGTCGCGCCGCGCCGCGTTCCCGCTGCGTCGCCAGCTCGCCCAGGCCTATGTGGCCGGCCGCGTGCTGACCCTGGGCGATGCCGCGCATGTGGTCCATCCGCTGGCCGGGCAGGGCGTGAACCTGGGCCTGCGCGACGTGGCCGCCCTGCACGCGCAGGTGCTGCGCGCGCAGCAGCGGCGGCAGGACTGGACGTCACCGGAGCGTCTGCAGCGCTGGGCCCGCGAGCGGCGCAGCGACAACACGGTGTCGGCCTATGGGTTTGACGCAATCAACACCATTTTCTCGAATGACGAGATGCACCTGACCCTGGCGCGCGGACGCGCGCTGGGGTGCGCAGGCAAGCTGCCGCCGCTGGTCTCGGCGTTGTGGAAGCGCGCCGCCGGGCTTTGAGCCAGGAATGATCGAAATCTGGAAGTGCAGCCGTTCGCGGCTGCGCAGACTTTGGCGCGGCTTGCTCCATCCGGGTATCCGGTGGCACGCCGCCCTGTCTCTTTCCGGAACCTCCGTCAATGAATCTCTCCACATTCGCTCATCGACTGGCGCCCTTTGCCAGGCAGACTGCCCGCAAGCAGGATCCGGCCGTTGCGGAGAAGGACGCGATCAACCGCGCGCTGGGAACGGCGAAGGGCATCAGCGAGGTGCTGATGGTGGTCCGTAATCTCCCGCTCAGCCTGGGCAATCGTGCCTTCAAAGAGGAGTTGAACCTCCAGAGGTTCATCCGGCAGCTCGATGTGAGACTCCCGAGCGAGCAGGACTACGGGGCGGTGGAAAAAAGCGTGCGCTGCATCGACCGCGACCTTGAAGGCATGGAGAAGATCCTGTGCCTCGAACAAGGCAAGCCGGGGAGCCGGAACCACAGCGACTATGTCCACATCCTCAACAGCAGGAAGCAGGGCATTCCATTGAAGGCGCTGATGCGCACGAAATGAGGCGCGAGCCCGTCAGTACGTGCTCGAAGTGATCGATTCCTGCAAGTGATCGCCCCCGGCGCCCGGGCAGACTGAACGGGCGTTGCCGCCCCGGTGTGGAGGGTCTGGCGATGCGGAACCGTCGTCCCAGACCCTGCGGAGCGCCATGACCTTTCCGATCCGTCCTGTATCACCGATCAGCGCCACGCAGCGGAGCATGCGCACACGGCAAGATCCCGAGCTTGCCGCTGCGGCAATGGAGAAGAAGCCCAGCGAAGCGACCGCCCTGCTGGGCGAACTGCTCGATCGCATCGAAAACGAGGGAAGTCGGCCTGGCGTCAGCCACTTCATCGATCCGGCCGCAGAGGCAAGTGCCCAGCTCAGCCGCGTCGTGGAGAGCGCATCGAACGGTCCCCCGCCATCGCGGGAGAGTTTCGCCCGCCAGCTCATCTATGTTGGTGAGGTGGAGAAAAACCTGCGCGAACAACTGGGCGCCGCCAGGACCGACGAAAAGCGGGAAGAACTGCGCGAAGCGCTCCAGACGCTGGTGAAAGTGAAGCGCTTCCGGGGCGATTGAGGCAGCGTAGCGACACGCCATGCGTGTCCTCGCGGCCTCCACACCCTCACATCACCACGCCAGAACCGTGATCTCCTCACGATCGTGATACAGCTGCTTGGCGCGCACGTTCAACGGGCGGCCGGCCTGGTCCTGGAACAGCTCCAGGCACAACCGGGTTTCGTCCCAGCGCTTCTTCATCGGCAGCTTCAGGTTGAAGATCGCATGCCGGCACCAGCCCTCGCGGAACCAGGTCGCCATGCGCTCGGCCACGCGGCGCGGCTGTTCGACCATGTCGCACACCATCCAGTCCAGCGGTGCCTCGGGTTGCCAGTGGAAGCCGTCGGCGCGCAGGTGTTCGACCAGGCCGGTCTCCAGCACGTGCTCGCGCAGCGGGCCGTTGTCGACGCTGATCACATGCATGTGCTGGCGGGTCAGCACCCAGGTCCAGCCGCCGGGCGCGGCGCCGAGGTCGGCGGCGCGCATGCCCGGCCGCACCAGCTGTTCGCGTTCGTCCGGGCTCATCAGGGTCAGCAGGGCTTCGTCCAGCTTCAACGCGGAACGTGAAGGCGCTTCGGGCAGCAGCTTCAGGCGCGGAATGCCCAGCGCCCACGGCGCGCTGTCGCGGGTGTCGGCGACGCACACGAACGCGTGGCGGCCGTCGACGAACACCACATGCAGGCGCGGCAGCGCGGTGTTGGGTTTGTCGGTGAGCAGGCCGGCCTTGCGCAGCGCCGGGCGCAGCGCATTGCCGAAGGCGCGGGCCAGGCCGGCCAGCGGTTTGCCTTCATCCGAATCGGGGTGCTCCACCCACATGTCGCCAAAGCGCTGCTGGCCTTCCAGTGCCGCCAGGATCGGGGTGATGCGGTCGGACGGATCCAGCTCGCGCAGTTCGGCCAGTACCACCAGTTTCTGCCGGGCGAAGATCAGCGACCGCCAGGGCAGCGCCTTCGACAACGCGGCGCCTTCGTCGGTGGCGAACAGCACATAGCCGTCGTTGCGCTGCGTACGCGCGTAGCCGGGAATGTTGGCGTAGGCGGCGCGCTCGGACAGCTCACCGGCCAGTTCCGGCTCGAAGCCCTGGCGGCACAGGCACAGCAGGCCGCTCATCGACGCACGCCGGTGGCGCGGGAATCAGTAGTGCGCACCGTTGAGCTCCCCGTACTGGCGCAGGACCACGCGCGCGGCGTCGCGCTGGATGCCCTGCACGACCTCGATGCCACGTTTGCCGAGTTCACCGACCCAGTCGGCCGGCAGCGGGCCTTCGTCGAACGCGGTGAGTTCTTCCACGTCCTGCGCGCTGGCGCCGATCAACAGGCGGTCGATGCCGGCCCAGACGGTGGCGCCGTAGCACTGGCAGCAGGGCTGGGAGGAGGTCGCCAGGGTGATCGGGGAAAGCACGGCATTCAGGCGCGGGGTCTGGAGGCGCTGCTGGGCCAGCATGTAGGCCATGTTCTCGGCATGCGCGAGCGAGGTGTTGTGCGGGACCACGCGGTTGACGCCGGCGGCGATGACGCGGTCGTCCGGACCGAACACCACGGCGCCGAACGGGCCGCCGGTTGCTGCTTCGACGTTCAGGCGCGAAAGCTCGATGGCCAGCGCGACCTTGGCGTCATCGCCGGGATAGGCACGGCCGAGGTCGATCTGGTCGTGGATCCAGGCGGGCAGGGTGAGATGGAC
The DNA here is from genome assembly GCF_002893095.1 of Stenotrophomonas sp. VV52. Classification (GTDB taxonomy): domain Bacteria; phylum Pseudomonadota; class Gammaproteobacteria; order Xanthomonadales; family Xanthomonadaceae; genus Stenotrophomonas; species Stenotrophomonas aracearum. The sequence goes on from NZ_PKQQ01000008.1 coordinate 163,010, forward strand.
TTGCGCGTACAGCATTGAACAGGCCTTTCGAATACGGTGGGGCTTACGCCGACCAGGTGTCGCGCAGGGTGACGCTGCGGTTGAACACGGGGGCGGCGGCGGTGTGGTCGCGGCGGTCGGCGACGAAGTAGCCGGTGCGCTCGAACTGGAACGACTGTTCGGGTTCGGCGGCGGCGGCGGCGGGCTCGACGTAGCCGGTGACGGTGCGGCGCGATTCCGGGTTGAGGTAGTCGCGGTAGGTCTTGCCTTCGGATTCGTCGTCCGGGTTGGGCACCGAGAACAGGCGGTCGTACAGGCGGATCTCGGCCGGCACGGCGTGTACGGCACTCACCCAGTGGATGGTGCCCTTGACCTTGCGGTTGGCGCCTTCCATGCCGGGGCGCGATTCGGGATCGAGCCAGCCGCGCAGTTCGGTGATGGTGCCGTCGGCGTCCTTGATGACTTCGTCGCAGCGGATGATGCCGGCGCCGCGCAGGCGCACTTCGCCACCGGGTACGAGGCGCTTCCAGCCCTTGGGCGGGACTTCGGCGAAGTCTTCGCGCTCGATCCAGAGTTCGCGTGCGAACGGGACCTCGCGGCTGCCGAAGGCTTCATCCTTGGGATGGTTGGCGAAGGTAAGCGTTTCGGTGTGGCCGTCGGGCAGGTTGGCCAGGACCAGCTTGACCGGGTCGACCACGGCCATGCGGCGCGCGGCGGCGCTGTCGAGGTCTTCGCGCAGGGCGCCTTCCAGCACGCTGAAATCGATCAGCGAGTTCTGCTTGCTGATGCCCACGCGTTCGGCGAACAGGCGCATGGCAGCGGGAGTGTAGCCGCGGCGACGCAGGCCCTGCAGGGTCGGCATGCGCGGGTCTTCCCAGCCGTCGACGAGCTGTTCGGTGACCAGCGCCATCAGCTTGCGCTTGCTCATCACGGTGTAGTTGATGTTCAGGCGCGAGAATTCGATCTGGCGGGGCTTGGCGGCTTCGCGCGGCAGGCCGCGCTCGACCAGCGGTGCGGTCAGGGCGTCGTCATGGGCGAAGTCGACGTTGTCCACGCACCAGTCGTACAGGGGGCGGTGGTCTTCGAATTCGAGGGTGCACAGGGAGTGGGTGATGCCTTCGAGGGAATCGCCCAGGGCATGTGCGAAGTCGTACATGGGGTAGATCGGCCAGGCATTGCCGGTGTTCTGGTGTTCGACGTGCTTGATGCGGTACAGCGCGGGGTCGCGCAGGTTGATGTTGCCGCTGGCCATGTCGATCTTTGCGCGCACGGTACGGGCGCCGTCCGGGAACTCACCGGCGCGCATGCGGCGGAACAGGTCGAGGTTTTCGTCGACGCTGCGGTCGCGCCACGGCGAGGGGCGGCCGGGTTCGGTGAGGGTGCCGCGGTAGGCGCGCACTTCTTCGGCGGAGAGGTCGCAGACGTAGGCCTTGCCGTCGCGGATCAGCTTTTCGGCGGCCAGGTAGTAGGCGTCGAAGTAGTCGGAGGCGTGGCGCAGTTCGTTCCATTCAAAGCCGAGCCAGCGCACGTCGTCCTGGATGGCGGCGACGTACTCGGGGTCTTCCTTGGCGGGGTTGGTATCGTCGAAGCGCAGGTTGCAGACGCCGGCGAACTCACCGGCGATGCCGAAGTTCAGGCAGATCGATTTGGCATGGCCGATGTGCAGGTAGCCGTTGGGCTCCGGCGGGAAGCGGGTCTTGATGGTCGGGTGCTTGCCGCTGGCCAGGTCCTCACGCACGATCTGGCGGATGAAATCGCGCTTTTCGTGGGTGTCGGCGGTGGCGTCGGTGGGGGCGGCGGTAAGCTCGGACATGATGCGCTGGCGTAAGGCAAAGAGATCGCTAGTCTAACGCGTCCCCTGCGGGGGGCGTGAGACCGGCGTATGCTCGGTCCATACGCCCCAAGGACCCCGCCCATGCACGTGATCTACCAGGCCGACAACCTGTTCGACGCCCATCTGGTCAAGCATGCGCTGGAGGATGCGGGCATTCCGGCGTTCGTGTTCGGGGAGCAGCTGCTCGGCGGGATGGGCGAGCTGCCGCTGTTCGGGGTGCTGCGGGTCTGCGTGCCAGACCTGGCCAGGCCGGAGGCGGAACAGATCGTGGCGGGGCTGGACTTGGGCGGGGCGCCGGACGACCCCATATTCGACGGTGACGAAAGCGCCGGCCTGTTGCCGGCCTAGGAGACCGCCATGTTGGGAATTTCCACTCTGCTGGGCATTGGCGCGTTCAAGCAGCGCCTGCCGCGCGCGGAAGAGGCCCTGCCGGGCCGCGAGCACCCGCTGCCGCTGCACAACCAGCATTATGTGAACAGCCATCCGCTCAAGGACGGTTTCGCGGGCCTGGAGCGGATCCGCTTCGCGATGGGCTGTTTCTGGGGTGCGGAGCGGAAGTTCTGGACGCTGCCGGGGGTGTATTCGACGTCGGTGGGTTATGCGGGCGGGAGCACGCCGAACCCGACCTATGAGGAGGTCTGTTCGGGCATGACCGGGCACACCGAGATCGTGGAGGTGGTATTCGACCCGGCGATCATCAGCCTGGCTCAGCTGCTGCAGGTGTTCTGGGAAAACCATGATCCGACCCAGGGCATGCGCCAGGGCAACGACACGGGCACGCAGTACCGTTCGGCGCTGCACGCGACCAGCCAGGCGCAGTACGCGGCGGCCGTGGCCAGCCGGGATGCCTACCAGCAGCGGTTGTCCGACAAGGGTTACGGTGCGATAACCACCGAGATCGCGTTCCCGGCACCGGAGTATTACTACGCCGAGGATTATCACCAGCAGTATCTGGCCAAGAATCCGAACGGCTACTGCGGCATCGGCGGCACCGGCGTGAGCTGCCCGATCGGCGTGGACGCCTGATATCTGGATTGGGCTGGATTGCCTGCCCTTTGGATCGCCGGATTACCTGCACTCCGGATCCCCGGATTACCTGCACTCCGAATCCCCGGATTGCATGAACCCGGGTAGAGCCGGGCCCTGCCCGGCTGCTGTTGGATTCGTGCGAACAGCCGTGGGTTGCGGGGTTTCCCTGGTCAGGGCCGTCGGGTGCGGGTTTGTGGGGGACGCTGCAAGTACGTCCATGTAAGCTCATCGCCGCATCCATGCGGCTCGTGCCCCCTCAAACCCACCCCCGCCGACCCTCCGATAGTTGGCAGGCGGCCACGGGAAACCCCAATTCCGCCGTCAGACCATCCGCGTAGTGACACGCCATGCGTGTCTTGTTTTACCCACCGCACACGACCATGTATGGGGGCGGCCGCCGGGTAGCCCCCGGAGGGACGCTAGAAAACATGGATGTTTTCTAGCAGCCTACATGGACGTACTTGCGGCGTGTCCCGGAGCGGGGCTGCCCGGCGGCCGCCCCTGCACGTAACAGTGAGGCGCTGCTGTTCGCGCGAACCCCAAAAAAAACGGGACGGCTGCAATCACTGCAACCGTCCCGCTTTTGCTTCCGCAAAGAACCGAATTACAGCCGTTCGCGAATCGTCTGGCGCAGCGCTTCCAGATCCTTCGCAAACGCATCGATACCGGCAGCCAGCTTCTCGGTGGCCATCGGATCCGCAGCCAGGTCGGCAGCAAACTTCGCCGCATCGATCGGCGCCACCGATACCGACTCCGCCGCACCAGCCACCAGCTTGCGCGGCAGGTCGCCGTGGTCGGCGTCGAGCTTTTCCAGCAGGTCCGGGGAAATGGTCAGGCGGTCGCAGCCGGCCAGCGCTTCGATCTGCGCGGTGGAGCGGAACGAGGCGCCCATCACCACGGTCGGGGAGCCGCGGCGCTTGAATTCGGCGTACACGCCGCGCACGAACACCACGCCGGGGTCGGCGTCGATGTTGGCCGGGGCCTGGCCGTTGGCCACGTACCAGTCCAGGATGCGGCCGACGAACGGCGAGATCAGGAACGCGCCGGCTTCGCTGCAGGCCAGCGCCTGGGTCGGGTTGAAGATCAGGGTCAGGTTGCAGTCGATACCCTCGGCCTGCAGCTGGCGGGCGGCTTCCACGCCTTCCCAGGTCGCCGCGATCTTGATCAGCACCTTGCTGCGCGGCACGCCGGCCGCTTCGTACATGGCGATGAACTGGCGCGCCTTGGTCACCGTGGCGGCGGTGTCGTGCGCGAGGTCGGCGTCGACTTCGGTCGAGACGCGGCCCGGGACCAAGGTGCTCAGCAGCGTGCCCACGCCCACGGTCAGGCGGTCGGCCACGGCGTGCACCACGGTCTCGCGCTCGCCGGACTGCTCGCGGCCCCAGGCCAGCTCGCGCTCGATCAGCTCGGCATACACCGGCAGGTCCAGGGCCTTTTTCACCAGGGTGGGATTGGTCGTGCAGTCGACCGGCTTCAGGCGCTTGATGGCCTCGTAGTCGCCGGTGTCGGCGACCACCACGGACAGTTCGCGCAGCTGTGCAAGTTTGGACGGGGTTGCAGTACTCATTACGGCTCCTGGAACGTTATCGGGGCCCTGCGCGATGCGCGGCAGGGACGATCAATGCTTGGGCGGATTGTGGACGGCGGTCACCCGCAGGCGCAATTTGCGGCCGCCAGGTGCGTCCCAGTCCATGGTCTGGCCGACCGCCAGGCCGAGCAGGGCGGTGCCCACCGGCGCGAGGATCGAGACCTTGCCCTGGTCGACGTCCGCTTCGCGCGGGTACACCAGGGTCAATTCGTGTTTTTCGCCCTGCAGCTCATCTTCGCACTCGACCCGCGAATGCATCATGACGACGCCCTCGGGCATCTGGTCACGGTCGACGACGGTCGCGCGCTCGAGCTCGTGCGCCAGGGCTTTGCCGGGGGGGCTCTGTTCTACAGCGGGGGATTCAAGCATGGCTTCGAGCTGGTTCATGTCGAAGCTGGAAACGGTGATGGACGGCGGCAGGCCGCTGGCGGTGGACATCAGAAACTCCTGTGGCTTAGGGGAAGACCCATGCAAAAGGCGGCGCCTGCTGGCACCGCCCTGGCCTATTGTGCGGCGTATCCGCGGCGGATGCGACTGTCCCGCCGGGGCCGGTTCAGCGGGGCGGTCAGGCCTGCGCGTGCAGGACGCGCGGCGGGGCCGGGTCGCTTTCGTCGCGGTCCAGCGTGAACAGGGCGTCAGGCAGGCGCTTGAACTGCTCGGCCAGCTGCTGCAGGAACTCGGTCATGGCCGAGCTGCGCCGCCAGACCATGGCGATGCGGCGGCTGGGCCGGTCCTCGCCCTCGAAGTCGAGCAGGGCGATGTTGGTCGAGCGCGGGACGGGCGGCTTCACCGACAGGGTCGGCAGCAGGGTGATGCCGACGTCGGCGGCGACCATCTGGCGCAGCGTCTCCAGGCTGGTGGCGCGGAATTCGGACTTCTCGTTGGCGCCGAACAGGCGGCAGACCGCCAGCGCCTGGTCGCGCAGGCAATGTCCGTCTTCCAGCAGCAGCAGCTTGTGGGTGGACAGTTCCTGCACGTCCAGATGGAGCCGGCGCGCGAGCGGGTGCTGCCCGGAGACCGCCAGCAGGAACGGTTCTTCGAACAGGAACTCGGCGTGCAGCTGGTCGTCGTCCAGCGGCAGCGCCAGCAGCGCTGCGTCCAGGCGTCCGTCGCGCAGGCGGTGCAGCAGCTCGTCGCTCTTTTCCTCGACCAGCAGCAGCTCCAACTGCGGGAAGCGGGCGCGGATGTTGGGGATCACGTGCGGGAGCAGGTACGGGCCCAGCGTCGGGAAGATGCCCAGGCGCACCGCGCCGGCTTCCGGGTCGACACTGCGCCGCGCGGCTTCCTTCATCTGTTCGATCTCGGCCACGATGACGCGCGCGCGCGCCGCAGCCTCCACCCCGGCCGGGGTCAGCATCACCTTGCGGGGGGAACGCTCCACCAGCGGCAGGCCCAGCTCATCCTCGAGCTTCTTGATCTGGGTCGACAACGTCGGCTGGCTGACGAAGCAGGACGCCGCCGCGCGACCGAAGTGGCGATGGTCGGCCAGCGCCACCAGATATTTCAGATCACGTAGGTTCATTTCCTTGTACCTCTAAACGGTAATGGACCGGGTGATGGCGTGGTTTACCCAGCAGGCAAAAGGGTCCCCGGCGAACCGGGGACCCCGACGTTTCAGGCAGCTTCGGCGACAGCGCCGCTGCTCTTGGGAACGTTGGTGCGTATCAGGTGATCGAAGGCGCTGAGCGCCGCGGTCGAGCCTGCGCCCATGGCGATGATGATCTGCTTGTAGGGGACGGTTGTGCAATCACCTGCGGCGAATACGCCCGGAACACTGGTCTGGCCACGGTCGTCAATGACCACTTCTCCGCGTGGCGACAGCGCCACCGAATCCTTCAGCCATTCGGTATTGGGCAGCAGCCCGATCTGCACGAACACCCCCTCCAGTTCCACCCGGTGCGCGTCGCCGCCCACGCGGTCCTTGTAGACCAGGCCGTTGACCTTCTGGCCGTCGCCCAGCACTTCCTGGGTGAGTGCGCTGGTGATGATGGTGACGTTGCCGAGGCTGCGCAGCTTCTTCTGCAGGACGTCGTCGGCACGCAGTTTGTCGTCGAACTCCAGCAGGGTTACATGCGTCACCAGACCGGCCAGGTCGATTGCCGCTTCCACCCCGGAATTGCCGCCGCCGATCACCGCCACGCGCTTGCCCTTGAACAGCGGACCGTCGCAGTGCGGGCAGTAGGCCACGCCCTTGTTGCGGTACTGGTCTTCGCCGGGCACGTTCATCTGGCGCCAGCGCGCACCGGTGGACAGGATCACCGAGCGCGACTTCAGCGACGCGCCGTTCTCGAGCTTGATCTCGACCAGGCCGTCGTCGCCTGCCGGCACCAGGGCACTGGCCCGCTGCAGGTTCATGATGTCCACGTCGTACTCGCGCACGTGCTGTTCCAGCGCCATCGCCAGCTTGGGGCCTTCGGTTTCCTTGACCGACACGAAGTTCTCGATCGCCATGGTGTCCAGCACCTGGCCGCCGAAGCGCTCGGCAGCCACGCCGGTGCGGATGCCCTTGCGCGCGGCGTAGATCGCGGCAGCGGCGCCAGCCGGACCACCCCCGATCACCAGCACGTCGTACGGTGCCTTGGCGGCGATCTTCGCGGCATCGCGCTTGGCCGAACCGGTGTCCAGCTTGGCCACGATCTGTTCCAGGCTCATGCGGCCCTGGTCGAACACTTCACCGTTGAGGTACACGGTGGGCACGGACATGATCTGGCGCGCTTCGACTTCGGCCGGGAACAGCGCGCCGTCGATCGCCACGTGCTGGATGCGCGGGTTCAGCACCGCCGCCAGGTTCAGTGCCTGGACCACGTCGGGGCAGTTCTGGCACGACAGCGAGAAGTAGGTTTCGAACTTGAACTCGCCTTCCAGGCCCTGCACCTGCTCGATCACCTCGGCGGTGGCCTTGGACGGATGGCCGCCAACCTGCAGCAGGGCCAGCACCAGCGAGGTGAACTCGTGGCCCATCGGCAGCCCGGCAAAGGCCAGGTGGATGTCCTGGCCCGGGGTGGTGAGGGCGAACGAGGGGGTGCGCTCGGCGCTGTCGCGGCGCACGTCCAGGCTGATCTGGCTGGAGAGGCCGACCAGGGTCTCGAGCAGCTCCAGCATTTCCTGCGACTTGGCGCCGTCGTCGGCGTGCGCGGTGATCTGGATCGGGCGGGTGACGCGTTCCAGGTAGGTCTTCAGCTGGGACTGGAGGTTGGCATCCAACATCGAAAAACTCCTTGATTCAGGCAAAGGAACGGCGTCGACGTACCGTTACGGTACATCTGGGCGACGTGGGGGAGAACCCAAGCCGGCGCGGTGGGCACCGGCTTGGGTTCACCCCCACTCCCGTCGGAACGGGAATGGGGATGGGTGTTGCCTTTAGATCTTGCCGACCAGGTCCAGCGACGGGGTCAGGGTCTTTTCGCCTTCCTTCCACTTGGCCGGGCAGACCTGGTTCGGGTTGGCGGCGGTGAACTGGGCAGCCTTCAGCTTGCGCAGGGTCTCGGAGACGTCACGGGCGATCTCGTTGGAGTGGATCTCCAGGGTCTTGATCACGCCTTCCGGGTTGATGATGAAGGTGCCGCGCAGGGCCAGGCCTTCTTCTGCAATGTGCACGCCGAAGGCGTTGGTCAGCTGGTGGGTCGGGTCGCCGACCAGCGGGAACTGGGCCTTGCCGACGGCCGGCGAGGTTTCGTGCCACACCTTGTGCGAGAAGTGGGTGTCGGTGGTGACGATGTAGACCTCGGCGCCGGCCTTCTTGAACTCGGCGTAATGGTCGGCGGCGTCTTCGATCTCGGTCGGGCAGTTGAAGGTGAAGGCGGCCGGCATGAAGATCAGGACGGACCACTGGCCCTTCAGGGTGGCGTCGGAAACCTTGATGAACTCGCCGTTCTGGTAGGCGTTGGCTTCAAACGGCTTGATCTGGGTGTTGATGAGCGACATCGAATTTCCTCGTGGTGAAGGGGGATGGGTGAAGCGACCAACACAGGTTAGCGGCTTGCTTCCGATAAGGAAAATGCATTGATTCCATCAAATCGATAGGCACAGTCTATTGAAATGGGCTGATCCCCGAATGAACGGTGCGACCGTTTCAGGGCAGAAGGCTTGCGCTGCAAGGGTTCCTGGAAAATCGGGGGCGTCAGCGCTGATAGCCATTGCTTATCCGTGTGATGGCCAGGCTGAACAGCCTTTCAGGCGGGTGGGCACGCTGCGACACCGTGTCGCGGTGGTCGGGCGATGCCGTCATTGGCCTACACTGCGCCCCCACCGTCACCCAGGCCCGACATGACCCTCGCCCCCCAGGAGATCCGCCATCTGCTCGCCGACGCTGCCCGCGACCTGCCGGGGGTGGAGGGCCGGCATGAGGCCGAGCTGCTGCTGCTGCACGTGCTGGGGCGGGAGCGTGGCTGGCTGTTCGCGCACGCGACGGACCTGATCGACCCGGCCAGCGCGGCGGCCTTTGCGGGTCTGTTGCAGCGCCGCCTGGCGGGTGAGCCGGTGGCCTACCTGCTGGGCCGGCGCGGGTTCTGGACGCTGGACCTGGCGGTCAGTCCGGACACGCTGATTCCGCGCCCGGAAACGGAGCGGCTGGTGGAGCTGGCGCTGGAGCGGCTGCCGGAAGACACGCCATTGCGGGTGGCCGACCTGGGCACGGGCAGCGGGGCGATCGCGCTGGCGCTGGCCAGCGAGCGGCCGCAGGCGCGGGTGCTGGCGACGGACATGAGCGCGGGGGCGCTGGCGGTGGCGTCCGGCAATGCGCGCGCGCATGGGCTGGACAATGTGGCGTTCCGCGAGGGCAGCTGGCATGCGCCGCTGGCGGGGGAGCGTTTCGATCTGATTGCGAGCAACCCGCCGTACATCGCCAGTGGCGATCCGCACCTGATGCGGGGGGACCTGCGTTTCGAGCCGGCCAGTGCGCTGGCGTCGGGCGACGATGGACTGGACGACATCCGGGTGATCATCGAGGGCGCGCAGGCACACCTGCTGCCGGGCGGCTGGTTGCTGCTGGAGCACGGCTGGGACCAGGGCGGGGCGATCCGCGCGCTGCTGGATGCGGCGGGGTTCGTGGAGGTCGCCACGGCGGTGGACCTGGAACAGCGCGACCGGGTGAGCCTGGGCCGCCGGCCGGCAACGTTAGAATGATGGACCGCTGCGGCTGGTTGCCGGGCGGGCTGTCATTCCACCTGGAGCTTCGCCCATGCGCACGCTGTATCCCGCGATCACCCCTTACGACGTTGGCAGCCTGAAGGTCGACGACCGGCACACGCTGTATTTCGAGCAGTGCGGCAATCCGCACGGCAAGCCGGTGGTGATGCTGCATGGCGGGCCGGGCGGCGGCTGCAGCGACAAGATGCGGCAGTTCCATGATCCTGCGAAGTACCGGATCATCCTGTTCGACCAGCGCGGTGCGGGCCGTTCGACACCGCACGCGGACCTGGTGGACAACACGACGTGGGACCTGGTGGCGGACATCGAGAAGCTGCGCGAGCACCTGAAGGTGGAGCGCTGGCAGGTGTTCGGCGGAAGCTGGGGGTCGACGCTGGCGCTGGCGTATGCGCAGGCGCATCCGCAGTGCGTGACCGAGCTGGTGCTGCGCGGGATCTTCATGCTGCGCCGCTGGGAACTGGAGTGGTTCTACCAGGAAGGGGCGAACCGTCTGTTCCCGGATGCGTGGGAACACTACCTGGCGCCGATCCCGGCGGTGGAGCGGCACGATCTGATTTCGGCCTTCCACCGTCGCCTGACCAGCGACGACGAAGCGACGCGGTTGGCGGCGGCGAAGGCATGGAGTGTGTGGGAGGGGGCGACCAGTTTCCTGCACGTGGATGCGGACTTCGTGAACAGCCATGAAGACCCGCGCTTCGCGCTGGCGTTCGCGCGCATCGAGAACCATTACTTCGTCAACGGCGGTTTCTTCGAAGTCGAAGAGCAGCTGCTGCGCGACGCGCACAAGATCGCCGACATCCCGGGCGTGATCGTGCACGGCCGTTACGACGTCGTTTGCCCGCTGCAGAACGCCTGGGAACTGCACAAGGCCTGGCCGAAGTCGACGCTCGAAATCAGCCCTGCCTCTGGCCATTCGGCATTCGAAGCCGAAAACATCGACGCGCTGGTGCGCGCGACGGATCGTTTTGCAGGTTGATTGCGGCTTTGCTTGAAATCGCGGTAGAGCCAGGCCCTGCCTGGCTGCTTTTGGGATCGCACCGCACCCGTGTCGCCGGGCTCTGCCCGGCTGCTGTTGGATTCAGGCGAACAGCTGCAGGTTGCGAGGTTCCCCTTGTCAGGGCCGTCGGGTGCGGGTTTGTGGGGGACGCCGTAAATGCATCCATGTAGGCTCATCGCCGCATCCATGCGGCTCGTGCCCCCTCAAACCCACCCCCGCCGACCCTTCGAAAGTGTGTCGCGGGCCAGGGGAAAAGCGGGTGTGTCGACCGATGGTCGACACGAATGCGTGCTTTGACGGTTTACGGGGACACGCATGGCGTGTCACTACGGGCATGCTCCGGTAGGGTTGGTTCCCAAACAACCGCCGTCGACAAATCAACGCCCTTTAACGACTGACAAACGAGCAGACTCAACGCGTCGGCCAACGGCCGACATCGGCGTTTCCCCAGGCCACCGACGCCCTATCGAGGGGTCGGCGGGTGGGGGGTACGGGACCGTGAAGGCACATGGATGTGCCGCCCGAGCCTAACGGGAGATTTAAGGCGTGTCCCGTACCCCCCGCCCGCCGGCCCCACACCAGGGAACGCCTCAGTCGAGGGCTGTTCGCCTGAATCCAACAGCAGCCGGGCAGAGCCCGGCTCTACCGGCAACAGCGACTACAGCGCAGTCAACTGAAGCTCCAACGCACCAAACACCCGCGCCAACCGCTCGGCCCAGGCGTGTTGCCCGGCCGCATCCGCAATCAGGTCCTGCCGGATCTCCAGCTCCACATGCACCAGCCCACGGCCTTCGCCATGCACCGGCACCGCGTAATCGCTGGTGCTGCTGACCGAGTAGGGTTCGTTGTCGCCCACCACCAGATCGCCTTCATCGCGCAACGCCTGCAACAGCGCATGCGCGAACCGCGTGTCGCGGTGGTACAGCACGCCCGCATGCCACGGACGCTGCATGCCGTTCATCGCCGGCGTGAAGCTGTGCATCATCACCAGCAGGGTGGGGCGGTGGGCGCTTGTGCGCGCTGAAAGTTCCGCCTCGATGCGCGCGTGGTACGGCGCATGGATTGCGTCGATGCGCTGCTGGCGTTGCGCATCGGAAAGACCCGCATTGCCCGGAATCGCCGTGCCATCGCTGACCTCCGGCATCAGCGTGGGCGACGCCAGTGGCCGGTTGCAGTCGATCAGCAGGCGCGAATACGTCTGCTCGATCGCCCACGCATCCAGCCGCTCCGACAGCGCACGCGTGACCCCGGCGATCCCGATGTCCCAGCCGATGTGGCGATCCAGCTCCGCCTGCGGCAGGCCCAGGCCCTGCAGCGAACGCGGCACCTGCTGGCCTGCATGGTCGGCCAGCAATACATACGGCGAAGCGCCCTTGGCCCGGTGGATCGTGTAGATCGCCGGATCCTCGCTGCCCAGCAACGCCGGCAGCGCGTGCTCGCCCGAATCAGCCACGGGGCGTGCCGTCCAGGTGGTGCTCGATCATCCACAGGCCCGCCCACAGCTTCGCGTCCAGCTGGTAACCCTGGCCCATCTTCTCCACCAGCCATGCCGCCGCGCGGGCGCGCGGAATCTCGTGCACCGTGATGTCTTCGCTGGCATCGCCACCGCCTTCGCCGACCTTGCGCAGGTCGGTGGCGCGCACGAACGCGATCTTCTCGCTGCTCGCGCCCGACGAGGTCGGCCCGATCATCAGCACCTCCGCGTGTTCCGCAGTCCAGCCGGTCTCTTCCTCCAGCTCGCGCACCGCAGACACTTCAATCGATTCGCCCGCATCGATGTCGCCGACCAGCCCGGCCGGCATCTCGATGGTCCTCGCCTGCAACGGCACCCGGAACTGCTCCACGAACAGCACGTTGTCGTCCGGCGTGACCGCGATGATGATCGCCGCCAGCCCGCCGGCGTGGGTGCGCTCGCTGTATTCCCAGCTGCCGCGCACCACCATGCGCTGGTACTTGCCTTCGTAGACGACCTTCGGGGCTTGCGTGTTGGGACTCATGCGAACTCGCTGGCAGGTGAGGAATGGTCGGACAGGCCGGCCGCCGCGAACAGCCGGCGCCGGGTCAGCGGGCCGAAGCGCAGCGCGTCGCACAGGCCCTGCAGCATCTGCGCGTCGGCGCTGGCGCGGCTGAAATCGGCCTGCGTCGCGTCCAGCGGCGCATCCAGCGCGATCGTGGTCAGCTGACGCCACAGCAGCGCGTGCTCGCGCTGCTCGCGCAGCCGCACCGCCATCTGCGCCGCGCCGCGCAGGCGCAGGAAGGGCACTTCGTCCAGTCGTTCGTACAGGATGTCCAGGCTGCCGAAGTGGGCCAGCAGCACCGCGGCCGACTTCGCGCCGACCCCGGTCACGCCCGGGATGTTGTCCACCGCATCGCCGCACAGCGCCAGGTAGTCCGCGATCTGGTGCGCATGCACGCCGTGGCGTGCCTTGACCCCGGCCATGCCCCAGCGCTGGTTGCGCGCGTAATCCCACTGTTCGTCATGCTCGAACAGCAGCTGCGAAAGGTCCTTGTCGGCCGAGACGATCACCCCGCGCATGCCGGCCGGGCGGCGCGCATGCAGGGCGCTGCCGATCAGATCGTCCGCTTCGTATTCGTGGTGGGCCAGCACCGCCAGGCCCAGCGCGCTGCACAGGGCCTTGCAATGCGCGAACTGGCGGCGCAGCGCTTCCGGCGCCGGATCGCGGTTGGCCTTGTAGGCCGCATACAGGCCATGCCGGAAGCAGCTGTCCAGCGCCTCGTCGAAGGCAATGGCGATGTGCTGCGGGCGCTCGCGCTCGAGCAGGTCGAGCAGGAACCGGGCAAAACCGTGCACGGCGTTGGTCGGCCAGCCCTGCTGGTCCTGGAACTCGTCCGGCATCGAATGCCAGGCGCGGAAGACGTACAGGCTGGCGTCGACCAGGTACAGCGGCGTGCGCACGGGAACGAGGTCGGACACTCAGCCCACCCAGTCCTGCAGCAGCGCGGCCGGGTCCGGGCGCTCGCGCTCGGGGACCTCGATCAGCGGCGTGCCGATGTGGATGAAGCCGGCGATGCGCTCATGTTCGGCCAGGCCCAGGTGAGCATGCACGGCCGGGTCGAAGGCCATCCACGCGGTCAGCCACTGCGCGCCGAAGCCAAGCGCCTGCGCCGCCTGCAGCAGGGCGAAGCAGACGCAGGCGGCGGTCATCAGCTGCTCCTGCTCGGGCACCTTGGGGCTGGGCGTGGGGCTGGCGATGACGGTGATGATCAGCGGGGCGTGCGAAAAGCGCTGGCGGTCCTTGTCCACCTGGGCCTCGGACGCGGTCGGGTCGCGCTCGCGGCTGCGCCGGGCCAGGAACTCGCCCAGGCTGTGGCGGGCGTCGCCGGCAATGCGCAGGAAGCGGAACGGGACCCGCTTGCCGTGGTCGGGCACGCGCACGGCCGAGGCCAGCATCCGCTGCAGGGTCGCCGGGTCCGGTCCGGGGGCGCCCAGTTGCAGGGCGGGGACCGAACGGCGGGCGTCCAGGGCGTGCAGCGCGGGGGAGTCGAGCATGGGATCACGGGTCAGGCATTGGAGTGGCTGAGTATAGTCGCGGCGGTTTGTGACACGGCTTTGGGCCATCGCCGGCCCATTTGCGACAAAGTGTGATGAACCGCACTTAATTAGTGGGCTTCCTTCAGATCCCTGTACTCGCTTCCAACCCCCGCTGGCCTTACGATACGAGACCTGTCAGTACCCCGGTCATGAGGTTGAAAGTGCGGACTGAATCACTGTCCCGCACGGGCGGGGCGTCCTACCATCCGTGTGCTGGCGTCTTGGGGACGCCCGCTCCGGTCTTATCCATGCTGCATCCTGTACCAGCGAGGGTGGGGAGCCTTTTCGCATGATCGCCACGCCCACCAATCCGGGGCAACCGGGTCGCGACCCGGCGCTGTTGAAGCTTGCGCGCGAGGCTGCCCTGCCGGGACTGGCCGAGTCGTTCGCGACCGTGCTGGCACGCTTCGACGACGTGCTGTTCGACCGCGCCGGCACCGCCGGTGCGTCGCAGCTGCTGTTCCTGGATGGCATGCGCGAACTGCGTCGGCGCCGCGAGGAGATCGTGGCCGGGTTCCGTGGCCACCTGGCGCAGGCCTGGGAGGCGCTGGAGCGCGGCGAGCCGCTGTCGGCCGAAGCGACCCTGGCCGGCCAGGTCGAGGAAGGGCTGAGCCTGGTCCCCGAACACGTGCTGGAATCGCGGCTGGCGGTGCGCAACTTCGCCACCGTGCTGCTGCGCGACTGGAAGCCGGTGCTGGGCCGGCTCGACCGCCGCCTGGGCTGGATCGCCGGGGGCCTGGAGCTGGACGCGGACAGCAATCCGATCAGCCCGGAGCATATCGGCGTGGCCATCCATGAGGCGTTCGCCGTCTGCGAACTGGCCCCGGAAGTGCGCCTGGTGCTGATCAAGCTGTGCGAGCGCGACCTGCACGGGCCGATCGGCAAGCGTTACGAGAAGCTGGACGAACAACTGGCCGCCGCCGGGGTGATGCCGCAGATGGCCGCACCGCGTCGCGCGGCGCCGCGCCCGCCGTCGCCGCGGCAGGAGCTGGATGATCTGGTCGACGCGCTGGAAAACCAGCAGGCGGCTGCCGACGACGGCGCGGCTCCGGCCTGGGCCCAGCGTTTCGCCAACCGCTGGGCGGCGAGTCGCGGGCGCATGCAGTCGGCGCAGGCGGCGCACGAGCAGGCCGGCGATGGCGCCGATGGCATGAGCGGCAACCAGGGCATGCTGCTGGAGGCGCTGCACGAGTTGCTGCAGCAGACCCGCCATGTGCGCGAGGACGCGACCTCGGCGGCCAGTGTGGCGGTGGGCCAGCAGCGTCCGCTCAGCCAGCGCGAGATGATGTCGGTGCTGTCGTTGCTGCAGGCAACGCCTAGCGCGACGCTGCGCGCGGCGATTGGTGAAGATGGCGAGTCGCTGGCGCAGCGGCTGAAGAGCGAGGTGCTGTCCGGGGCGACCCGGCTCGGGGTGGACCCGGCGCAGGCGCGCCTGGATCCGCAGGACGAGGACGCGATCGATCTGGTCGGGATGCTGTTCGACGTGATGCTGGACGAGCGCGACCTGGAAGGCCGTTCGCGCGAGCTGATCGGTCGGCTGGTGGTGCCGTTCGTGAAGGTGGCGATGCTGGACCGCCGGATGTTCGTGCAGAAGACCCACCCGGCGCGCAAGCTGCTCAATTCGCTGGCCGAGGCCTGCGAGGGCAACACGGGCGAGAGCCAGGCCGAGCGCGTGCTGATGGGCAAGGTCGAGGAAATCATCGAGCGGCTGGTGGCGGAGTTCAATGAGAACCTGGCGATCTTCCTGACGCTGGAAGAGGAGTTCCGCGATTTCCTGACCCAGCATCGGCGGCGCATCGAGATTGCGGAGCGCCGCGCGGCGGAAACGCAGCGTGGGCAGGAAAAGCTGGAGGTGGCACGGACCCGTGCGGCCTCGGAACTGGATTGGCGGATTGCGGATACGACGCTGCCGCAGGCGATTGGCGAGTTCCTGCGCCAGCCGTGGCAGCACCACCTGACGCTGGCGGTGCTGCGCGAGGGCGACGACGGTGCGTCGGTGAGCGAGGCGCTGGCGTTGGCGGACGGGGTGCTGGAAGAGGTCTCCGAGGCGCGCCGGCATGTGGTCGGCAAGCCGTGGCTGCAGGCGTGGCATCCGGTGCTGCGCAAGGTGTTTGCGAGCGTGGGTGTGCATGCCGACGGTGCGAGTGCGGCGATCGATACGCTGCACGATACGCTGCAGTCGATCGCCGAGTCGCGGCCAGAGCTGGAGCGTGCGCTGCCGGAGCTGCCGCAGGTGGTGTTGCCGGCGCCGCCGGCGGCGGAGAGCGCGGGGGTGGAGCTGGGCGGCAAGGTCGATGTGACCGATTTCGACAATGCCGATGCGGACCGCTTCCGTGGCCTGGAAATTGGCAGCTGGCTGGACTTCGTGGACAAGGACGGCAAGGTGCAGGCGGGCAAGCTGTCGTGGGTGAGCCCGATCTCGTCGCGCCTGCTGTTCGTGAACCGCCGCGGCGTGCGCTTCTGCGTGGCGTCGCCGGAAGAGCTGGCGGTCATGGTGCGCCTGGGTCGCCTGCGCGCGCACATCGACGATGGCGCGTTCGACAGTGCCATGCAGGGTGTTATCGACCGGCTTGATACCAAGGGCGCTACGGTTCACTGACGGTTCTGCGCCAAGAGCCGAGAGCATTGGTTTGCAGGTTTCGCCTGGCTTGGGCCGGCGGGGGTGGGTTTGCGGGGTCGCCGCAAGTACGTCCGTGTAGGCTAAGCGGACGCCATCCATGGCGCCGATTCCCCCGCAAACCCACCCCCGCCGACCCTTCGACAGTGGGTCGGGGGCCAGGGAAAAATCGGGGCGCCTCTGCCCGCGGACCCCGCATGCGGTTAGGATCGACCTCTATTCCGCTACCCGGGGTCGTGCATGGCTGTCGAGGTGTTGGTGGTTCGGGAACGTGCGTCGGGCGAACGGCGCGTGGCGATGACGCCGGAGACGGCGCGCAAACTGATCGCGCTGGGCGCGACGGCCTGGTTTGAACCCGGTGCAGGTCGCGCGGCGGGATTTCCCGATGCGGCGTATCTGGAGGCCGGTGCGCAGCTGGCCGATGACGCTCGACTGGGCGTGGCCGATATCGTGCTGTGCGTGCAGCCGCCGGAGACGGCGCGGTTGTCGCAGCTGAAGAATGGCGCCGCGCTGGTTGGCATGCTGCAGCCACAGGCCGATGCCGAACGGGCGGGGATGATCCAGTCGCGTGGGCTGCAGGCATTCCCGCTGGAGCGCTTGCCCCGCACCACGCGTGCGCAGTCGATGGACGTGCTGAGTTCGCAGGCGGGCATGGCCGGCTACAAGGCCACGCTGATCGCGGCGCAGCTGGCGCCGCGTTTCTTCCCGATGCTGACCACGGCGGCCGGTACGATCCGGCCGTCGCGGGTGCTGGTGGTGGGGGCGGGCGTGGCGGGGCTGCAGGCCATTGCGACGGCGCGGCGGCTGGGCGCGCAGGTGGAGGGGTTCGATGTGCGGCCGGAAACGCGGGAGCAGATCGAGTCGCTGGGCGGCAAGTTCCTTGACCTGGGGGTCAGTGCGGTGGGCGAAGGCGGCTATGCGCGGCCGTTGACCGACGAGGAGCGCGCGGAGCAGCAGCGCCGGCTGGGCGAGCACCTGCGGCTGGTGGACGTGGTGATCTGCACGGCGGCGGTGCCGGGTCGGCCGGCACCGAAGATCGTGACCCGCGCGATGGTGCAGGGCATGCGCCCGGGCAGCGTGATCGTGGACCTGGCGGCGGAGACCGGCGGCAACTGCGAGGCGACGGTGCCGGGCGAGACCGTGGACGTCGATGGGGTGGTGGTGGACGGGCCGGTGAACCTGGCCAGCCAGGGCGCGGTGCATGCCAGCGAGATGTATGCCCGCAACCTGTACAACTTCGTGGCGCTGTTTCTGAAGGACGGCGCGGTGGCGTTTGATTGGGACGATGAGCTGCTGGCGAAGACGCGCTGGGTGGCGGGCTGACGGTGCAGCCACGCAGGGCGTGGCTCTACCGGTAGATCCACGCCCTGCGTGGATGCACTCCCAATCAACGCGGCAACGCCGGCGGCGGCACGTCCTTCACCGGATTGGCCTTCAACCACTCCTGCCGCTGCTCCGGGGTCATCTTTTCCCACCGTGCGCGCAGCGCGTCGCGCTGGGCCGGGGTCATCTGCCGCATCTGGGCGAACAGCGCACGCGCCTGTTCGCGCTGCTCCGGGCTCATGTTCTCGAACCGGTGGCGTCCGCGCCGGGCCAGCTCGCGCTGTTCCGGGGTCATGTCCTGCCAGCGCTGTCCATGCTGCAGCATGCGTTCGCGCTGCGGCGGGGCGGCGTTGTTCCAGCGGTCGCGCACCGGCGCGACCAGCGCTTCACGCTGCTGCGGGGTGAGCTTGTCCCATTCCGGCAACGCCGAAGTCTGGGCCCAGCTGGTTGCGCTCAGCGGCAGCAGCACCAGCGCCAGGATCAGTCGCGGTTTCATGTTCACTCCATTGCCAGGTCGGTGGCGCCCAGCCACACGTACATGTCGGGATTCTCGTCGAGCAGCGCGTCGCTGTCATCGGCAAGCGTGGCCGCCACCTGTACCGGCGGTGCCAGCGGCGGATGGGCGGTGAAGCTGATGCCCAGGCCCAGCGCGACCACCAGCGAGGCGGCGGTGGCCAGCCACCAGCCGTGGTGGCGCGGGCGCTGCGATGCATGCCGGGCAGCGCGCAGGCGGGCCAACGTGGTCGGCGACAGCTGGCTTACGGCCTGCGCGTGCAGCTGCTGCAGGGCGGCGTCATCGGGAAGGCGGGAAGACACGGGGCGGCTCACAGTTCGATCTCCAGATGCAGCTGCAGCGCCTGCCGGGCGCGCGAAAGATGGGTTTTTACCGCGCCCTCGCTGCAGCCCATGGCCGCTGCGGTGGTGGCGCCGTCCAGCTGTTGCAGGACGCGCAGGCTGAAGGCCTCGCGCTGCCGGGCGGGCAGCGCGCGCAGAGCCTTGACCAGCGCGGCGTACTGGTCGCGTTGTTCATGCGCCTGGGCCGGGCCCGGGCCGGGGTCGGCCCAGTCGATGTCATGCTCGGCACCGGCGTCGTCGCTGCTGCGCCAGAAGCGCAGGCGGAAGCTGCGGCGGCGCTGCAGGTCGACCACGCGGCGGCGCAGGATGCTCCAGAACAGCGGCGACCAGTCGGCGGCCGGCTTTTCCCGGTAGGCCAGCATGCGCAGCATCGCGTCCTGCACCGCATCCAGTGCGTCGTCGCGCTGGCGCAGGCCCGCCTCGGCGAAGCGGAACGCGCGCGGGCCGATCCCGGCCAGGAAGGCGTCCAGCGACACCGGCAGCGCGGCGTCGGCTTCGTCGGGCAGGGTCGGCAGGGAAGGGCTCACCAGCACAGGGTAGCGCTCGCGCAGGGGGGACACGGTGAGAACGTGCCGGCGCGGCATCGGTTGACCGCGCCTGCAGAACGGTTCAGCGCATGGTTATGATGCAGGGACGGGAAGACCGCCTGGGAGAGAGACTGCAATGAGCGACGGGTTCGTGGCGTTGTACATCTTCATGCTGGCCGCGATCGCGGGCCACGTGATCATTTCGCGGGTGCCGGTGATCCTGCACACCCCCCTGATGTCCGGGTCCAACTTCATCCACGGCATCGTGCTGATCGGCGCGATGGTGGTGCTGGGCCACGCGCAGACTCCGCTGGAGAAGATCATCGGCTTCATCGCGGTGGTACTGGGCGCGGGCAACGCCGCCGGCGGCTACGTGGTGACCGAACGCATGCTGGACATGTTCAAGCCCAGCCAGAAGCGCGACAGCGGGGAGAAGGCGCCTTGAACGTCTCCACCGCGCAACTGCTGCAGTGGCTGGTGCAGGTGAGCTACCTGGTCGCCGCCACGCTGTTCCTGCTGGGCCTGCAGCGCATGGCCTCGCCGATGACCGCGCGCAGCGGCATCCGCTGGGCCGGGCTGGGCATGCTGATCGCCACCGTAGCCACCTTCTTCCTGCCCGACCTGCACAACGTGCCGCTGATCCTGGCGGCGGTGGCGATCGGCACCGGCGTGGCCTGGTGGTCGGCCAAGCGCGTGGCGATCACCGACATGCCGCAGATGGTGGCGCTGTACAACGGCATGGGCGGTGGCTCGGCCGCGGCGATCGGCGCGGTGGAACTGTTGCGCTTCTCGTTCCTGGGCAACCGCGATACCACCCATTGGAGTGAGCAGGCCATTGCCGAGCTGGCCGCGCGCCAGCCTTCGGCTACGGTGCTGGCGCTGGCGGTGATCGGCTCGGCGATCGGCGCAGTCTCGCTGTCCGGCTCGATCATCGCCTGGGCCAAGCTGGACGGTCGCCTCGACCGCCGCGTGACCTTCCCCGGCCAGCAGGCGTTCAACCTGCTGGTGGCGCTTGCGATGGTGGTGCTGGGCATATGGGCGGCGGTGAGCCTGAGTTCGGTGGCGATCATCAGCTTCTTCGTGGTCGCGCTGGCACTGGGCGTGTTGATGACGCTGCCGATCGGCGGCGCCGACATGCCGGTGGTGATCTCGCTGTACAACGCGTTCACCGGCCTGGCGGTGGCGTTCGAAGGCTATGTGCTGGGCAATGAGGCGCTGATCATCGCCGGCATGATGGTCGGTGCGGCGGGCATCCTGCTTACCCGGCTGATGGCCAAGGCGATGAACCGGCCGATCAGTGGCGTGCTGTTCTCCAACTTCGGCGGCGGGGGCACCGCGCAGGAAATCAGCGGATCGCAGAAGCCGATCGAGGCCAGTGACGTGGCCGCGCTGATGGCGTTTGCCGAACGGGTGGTGATCGTGCCGGGCTACGGCATGGCCGTGGCCCAGGCCCAGCACAAGGTGTGGGAACTGGCGCAGCGGCTGATCGAGCGCGGGATCAAGGTGAAGTTCGCGATCCACCCGGTGGCCGGGCGCATGCCCGGGCACATGAACGTGCTGCTGGCCGAAGCGGGGGTGCCGTACGACCTGATCGCCGACATGGACGACATCAATCCGGAGTTTCCCAACACCGACGTGGCGCTGGTGATCGGCGCCAACGACGTGGTCAATCCGGTGGCACGCACCGACCCGGCCAGCCCGATCTACGGCATGCCGATCCTGGACGTGGTCAACGCGCGCAACGTGGTGGTGATCAAGCGCGGCAAGGGCACCGGTTTTGCCGGGATCGAAAACGCGCTGTTCTACGCCGACAACGCGCGCATGCTGTACGGCGATGGCGCCGGGGCGGCGAGTGCGCTGGTAAGCGAGCTCAAGGCCCTCGACGGAACCCATTAACGGTAGTGCCGGCCGCCGGCCGGCTCCACGTGCTGCTGGATTCGTGCAGAGCCGGCCGGCGGCCGGCACTACCGGGTTACTTCGCCACCCACCAAGCGACCACCAGCGCTACACCGAGCCACAACCACTCGCCGACCCCGTTCGCGAGCTGGATCAGGGTGGCCGCCATGAACGGGCCCATGCGCAACGCTGAATTCCACGGATCCAGGCCCAGCGAGCCGCCCAGGTAGGCCGAAGCGATGCCCCAGTTGGCCGCCAGCGCGACCACCAGGGTGAACGCCACGGTCAGGCCGATCCGAAGCGGACCGGCCTGCAGCCGGCCCAGGCGAAGCATGAAACCCAGCTCCAGCGCGGCCAGTACGGCCATCCAGCCGACCTGGCGACCGCTCAGCAGGGCGATGACCAACCAGGCCAACGTGGCCGTGACGACTCCAAGCAGCAACAGCGGGGGCCAGAGCCAGTGGGCGGACCTGGCGGGCGCGGACGTGGGCGACATGCATTCTTCCTTTGGATCGCCACAGGATACCGGCTTGCGGGGTGACCGGCGCGTGGGCGGCCGCTGGGCTAAAATAGCCACCTTGCGGGAATTGGCCGCGACCCCATATCGATCCACATGTACTCCCGTAGCAGCGAACCCGTCCACTTCGAACGCGACTGCGAGGCCGTCATGGTCCCGCAGGGCGAAACGGTCACCCTGCCGGCCGGCAGCTATGGGTACATCACCCAGGCGCTGGGCGGCAGCTACACCGTGTTCGTCGAAGGCAATCTGTTCCGCATCGCCGGCAAGGACGGCGACGCGATCGGCAAGGAACCGCCGCCGGCGCTGGAACTGCCCGCCGACGCCACCGACGAGGAGGTCGAAAAGCTGGTGTGGCAGCAACTGCGCACCTGCTTCGACCCGGAAATCCCGTTCAACATCGTCGACCTCGGCCTGGTCTACGAAGTCGAGCTCAAGCACCTGGACGATGGCCAGCGCGAGGTCGACATCAAGATGACCCTGACCGCGCCCGGCTGCGGCATGGGCGACATCCTGGTCGATGACGTGCGCAGCAAGCTGGAAATGATCCCCACCGTGGCCGAAGCCGATGTCGAACTGGTGTTCGACCCGCCGTGGAACCAGCACATGATGTCCGAAGCGGCCCGGCTTGAAACCGGCATGCTGTAATTGATGTGCTCCCCGTAACCAGAACAGGAATCATCCGGTGTCCCAGTCTTCCGTGAACTTCACCACCACCCGTTCCGCCCACCCGCGCAGCAGCGAGGAGCGTGCGCGCATCCTGGCCGCGCCGGGGTTCGGTCTGCACTTCACCGACCACATGGTGGAAGTACGCTGGGACAAGGACACCGGCTGGCATGACGCCAGCGTGCGCGCCTACGGTCCGCTGCAGCTGGACCCGGCCGCCGCGGTGCTGCATTACGGCCAGGAGATCTTCGAAGGCATCAAGGCCTACCGCCATGCCGATGGTTCGATCTGGACCTTCCGCCCGGATGCCAACGGCCGCCGCCTGCAGCGCTCGGCGCAGCGCCTGGCGCTGCCGGAACTGCCAGTGGAGATCTTCGTCGAATCGCTGAAGCAGCTGATCGCGGTGGATGCCAGCTGGGTGCCGTCGGCCGACGAATCCAGCCTGTACTTCCGTCCGTTCATGATCGGCGATGAAGCCTTCCTCGGCGTGCGTGGCGCGCAGAAGGCCGGTTACTACGTCATCGCCAGCCCGGCCGGTCCTTACTTCGCCAAGGGCGTGGCCCCGGTGGCGATCTGGCTGTCCACCGAATACGCGCGTGCGGCCAAGGGCGGCACCGGTGCGGCCAAGTGCGGCGGCAACTACGCGGCCTCGCTGCTGCCGCAGCAGAAGGCGCAGGCGCAGGGCTGCTCGCAGGTGCTGTTCCTGGATCCGGTGGAAGGCAAGTACCTGGAAGAACTGGGTGGCATGAACGTGTTCCTGGTCTACAAGGACGGCACCCTGGTGACCCCGGAACTGTCCGGCAGCATCCTGGAAGGAATCACCCGCGAAAGCATCCTGCAGCTGGCCCGCGACCGCGGCATGAAGGTGGAAGAGCGCAAGGTCAGCATCGAGGAGTGGAAGCAGGGCGTGGCCTCGGGCGAGATCGCCGAGGTGTTCGCCTGCGGTACCGCGGCGGTGGTCACCCCGATCGGCCAGCTGAAGGGCGAAGGCTTCTCGGTGGGCGACCTGAGCGCGCCGGCCGGTGAAGTGACCATGTCGCTGCGCAAGGAACTGACCGACATCCAGTACGGCCGCCTGCCGGACCGCCATGGCTGGCTGGTGCACCTGGACGGCTGATCCAGCGATCCCGTGATGAATAAGAGGCCCGCCTGGTGACAGGCGGGCCTTTTTCGTTGGGGATCGTCGAGCAGCCACGCAGGGCGTGGCTCTACCCCCGTCAGTACATCGCGAATTGTCGTCCACCCCTGTGAACCATGTCGATCACCGGTAGAGCCACGCCCTGCGTGGCTGGAGCCTTCCCGATAATCCGCGCGTCAGAACGATCCAAACCGACCTAACCCATTGTTGCGCAAACGATGTCTCGTGAATGACGCACAAGACAGTGACGCAGGACACGAATTACACGCGCATTGACCATTTCCCTACCCGAAAGTTTCTTCACATTCACAAACCCTTGACCCGAAAAGTCTCAGATCGAACTTTTCACAACCCTGAAAGCGCGCTGAAACATTGTTGCGGCAGGGCCGAACCACTAGCGTCCGGGGTCGGGCGGTTGCACAGGGGAAACCGATCCGTCTTCCAGGTTCGATACACGCCGTCTTTCATCGCGCTGCATCGAACCCACCTCGCCGCATCGACGGCTCCTCACGACTTGAAGGGAATTCCGATGTCTCATGATTCGCAGCGTCTGCGTCAGCGTGCAGTGGTTGTACTCGGTGGTTCTGTTCTTTCGACCCTGCTGCTGGCCGCCCCGGCGTTTGCCGGCGACGTGCAGCTCAGCGGCCTGGCCTCCGCGCCGACCCATCAGCGCTTCATCGTGAAATACAAGGACGGCGCCACCGACGTGGCGACCCCGAGCGTACTGGCCAGCTCCCTGAAGGCGGCGGCCGCCGCCGTTCCGGCCGCCCAGGGCCGCGCGCTGGGCCTGCAGAAGCTGCGCACCCTGGCCATCGGCCCAACCGTGGTCAAGGCCGACCGCCCGCTGGACACAGCGGAATCGGAACTGCTGATGCGCCGCCTGGCCGCCGACCCGAACGTGGAATACGTCGAAGTCGACCAGCTGATGCGCGCCACGTTGACCCCCAATGACGCCCGCCTGTCCGAGCAGTGGGGCTTCGGCACCAGCAACGCCTCGATCAACGTGCGTCCGGCCTGGGACAAGGCCACCGGCACGGGCGTGGTGGTGGCCGTGATCGACACCGGCATCACCAACCATGCCGACCTCAACGCCAACATCCTGCCCGGCTATGACTTCATCAGCGACGCGGCGATGGCGCGCGACGGCGGTGGCCGCGACAACAACCCCAACGACGAAGGCGACTGGTACGCCGCCAACGAATGCGGCGCCGGCTATCCGGCCTCCAACTCCAGCTGGCACGGCACCCACGTGGCCGGCACGATCGCCGCGGTGACCAACAACAGCACCGGCGTGGCCGGTACCGCGTACAACGCCAAGGTCGTGCCGGTGCGCGTGCTGGGCAAGTGCGGCGGCTACACGTCCGACATTGCCGATGCGATCGTGTGGGCCTCTGGCGGCACCGTCAGCGGCGTGCCGGCCAATGCCAACCCGGCCGAGGTGATCAACATGTCGCTCGGTGGCGGCGGCACCTGCTCGGCCACCTACCAGAACGCGATCAACGGCGCGGTGTCGCGCGGCACCACCGTGGTCGTGGCGGCCGGCAACAGCAACACCAACGTGTCCTCGTCGGTCCCGGCCAACTGCGCCAACGTGATCGCGGTGGCGGCTACCACCTCGGCCGGCGCGCGCGCCAGCTTCTCCAACTACGGTGCCGGCATCGACGTCTCAGCCCCGGGCCAGGCGATCCTGTCCACGCTCAACACCGGCACCACGGTACCGGGCAGCGCCTCCTACGCGTCGTACAACGGCACCTCGATGGCGGCCCCGCACGTGGCCGGCGTGGTCGCGCTGGTGCAGTCGGTCGCGCCGACCGCGCTGTCGCCGGCGGCGGTTGAAACCCTGCTCAAGAACACCGTGCGTCCCCTGCCGGGCGCGTGCAGCGGCGGCTGCGGTGCGGGCATCGTCGACGCCGATGCGGCAGTGACCGCAGCGCTGGGCGGGACCAACCCGAACCCGGGCAACGGGACCCTGCAGAACAACGTGCCGGTCACCGGCCTGGGCGCCTCCAGCGGTGCGTCGCTGGCCTACACGGTTGCGGTGCCGGCAGGACGTTCGCAGCTGAAGGTGACCATCGCCGGTGGTACGGGCGACGCCGACCTGTACGTGCGTTCGGGCAGCGCCCCGACCGACACCGTGTACACCTGCCGCCCGTACCTGAGCGGCAACAACGAAACCTGCACGATCACCGCTCCGGCGGCGGGCACCTGGCATGTGCGGGTGAAGGCGTACACCACCTTCTCCGGCGTGACCCTGACCGCGCAGTACTGAGGATGAAAAAAAGGCCCCGGCAGTGCCGGGGCCTTTTTCATGGACGCGAGATCATGCGTCTTCGAATCGGTTGGCTGCCACGTTCTTGCGGACGTGTTCCGGGTTCCAGATGCGGCCGTTCATGGCGATGTACACGCCCGGCTGCAGCGACTGCACCGCGCCGATCGCGCAGCCGATGTTGAACTCGGCATCCGAACCACGGAAACGGGCCGGGCTGAGTGCGCCGGTCATCACGATGGTCTTGTCGGGAATGCTCTTGAGCACGCGGCCGGTCTGCACCATCGAATCGGTGCCGTGGGTGACCAGCACGTGGCGGGTCGGCTGCGCGGCGATGGTGGCGCGGATCAGCTCGCGGTCCTCGTCGCTGATGTGCAGCGAGTCCTTGCGCAGGATCGGGATCACGTTGAAGCGGAAGGTCACGCCCAGTTCGCGCAGGATCATCCCGATCTGCGGATCGCCGATCTGGTAGTCCGACTTGTCGTCGAAGTAGATCTTGTCGATCGTGCCACCGGTGGTGATGATCAGTAGTTCTTCCATTGCCGCAATCCTGGTGTGAGCGTGAGCCGCGCGGAACAGCCCGCGCCAGGCCGCCATGATACCGCGCGGCATCACCCCTTCGGGCCGAACCGTTTCCGCAGCCCCGGTGCGCTCGACACTCCGATCACCGCCAACGCCAGCAGCAGCTCCGCCCAGGCCCAATGCGCGGTCTCCGGGTGGCTCCACGCGCTCATCACGCCATGGCTGAACCAGAACAACGCCAGCACGCCCGCCCAGAACGGCGCCTTGCCACGGCCCAGCAGCACCCCGATCGCCAGCAGCAGCGGCGGCAGGGTGAAGACCAGCTGGCTGGCCAGCCAGTGCCGGTCCTGCGCGAACCACGCGGCATACACCGCAGCCAGCGCCAGCAGCACCGCTGCCAACGTCCATTTCTGCGCGCGCGCGCTCATCCCAGCCGCCGTGCGATATCGGCCACGCGCCGGCCCAGCGCGCGGGCCAGCACGGCCTCGTCTTCGCTCGGCACCGGGTTGTCGTCCGCGCCGGCCACATGGCTGGCGCCATAGGGCGTACCACCGGTCGTGGTGTGGCTGAGCGCCGGTTCCGTAAAGGGAATGCCCACGATCAGGCAGCCGTGATGCAGCAGCGGCACCTGCATCGACAGCAGCGTGGACTCCTGCCCGCCGTGCAGCGACGCGGTCGAGGTGAACACCCCGGCCGGCTTGCCGGCCAGGGTGCCGTTGACCCACTCGGCGCCCAGCCCGTCCATGAAATGCTTGACCGGCGCGGCCATGTTGCCGAACCGGGTCGGACTGCCGAGCAGCAGGCCGCTGCATTCGGCCAGGTCCTCCACGCTCACGTACGGGGCACCGTCTTCGGGCACCGGCGGTCGCGCGGTCTGGGTCACTGCCGCCACCGGCGGCACCGTGCGCAGGCGCGCGCTCATGCCCGGCACTTCGCCGACGCCACGCGCGATCTGGCGCGCGAGCCGCGCCACCGAACCGCCGCGGCTGTAGTACAGCACCAGAATCTCCGCCATCTTGCTTCCGTTGTGACCCATCCGGCCCGCAGTATGGCATTGCCTCCACCCGGCTTCAGGTACGCTTGCCTCGATGGAACCCCTGGATACCCTCAATCTCTGGTTGGAACGCGGGCGCGACCGGGCCCGTACCGCCAGCTTCGGTCGCTTCCTGTGGCGCCGCTTCCTGGACGACCGCCTGTTCCAGGCCGCCGCCTCGCTGGCCTACACCACGGTGTTCGCGCTGGTGCCGCTGGCGATCGTGGTGTTCGGGGTGCTCTCCGCGTTTCCGGTGTTCGACCGCTGGAGCGACACGCTCAGCGACTACGTGTTCTCCAACTTCGTGCCCAACGCCGCGCGCGCCGCCGAAGGCTACCTGCGCCAGTTCTCGGCCAGTGCCGGCCAGCTCACCGCCGCCGGCTTCATCGCGCTGGTGGTGTCGCTGCTGATCACCCTCAACAGCGTGGAAGAAACCTTCAACCAGATCTGGCGGGTCAGCTCGACCCGGCCCAAGCTCACCCGTTTCCTGGTGTACTGGACCGTGCTCACCCTGGGCGCGATGCTGGCCGCCGCCTCGCTGGCGGTCTCGGCGCGGGTGTTCGCGCTGCCGCTGTTCGGCACCAGCGAGGGCCGCCTGCTCGCCGACGCCTCGTTGACCATCGCCCCGATCCTGATCGAGTTCGTCTGCATCATGCTGGTGTACCGGGTGGTCCCGCACCACACGGTGAAGTGGCGCCACGCCATTCCCGGTGCGATCCTGGCGGCGGTGATGCTGGAGTTGGTGAAGTGGGGCATGGGCGCCTACCTCGGCAGTTTCCAGTCCTACCAGAAGCTCTATGGCACGGTGGCGTTCGTGCCGATCCTGCTGCTGTGGATCTACCTGTGCTGGGTCTCGGTGCTGCTCGGTGCCTCGCTGGCTTCGTCGATCGCCGCCTTCCGCTACCAGCCGGCCGACCTGCGCCTGCCCACCGGCTACGAGCTCTACGGCCTGCTGCGCCTGATCGGGCGCTTCCACCAGGCCCGCGTGGACGGTCGCGGCCTGGACGAGGACGAGGTGCTGCGGCTCGAGCCGATGCTCACCGATTCGCTGCTGCAGAGCATGCTCTGCGACCTGGAAGCGATCCGCGTGGTGCGTCGCGACGAGCAGGGCGAATGGCTGCTCGCGCGCGACCTGGACAAGCTCACCCTGGCCGACCTCTACGAATCCACGCAGCTGCGCATCCCGGTCAAGGAAGCCTACCTGCCGTACCGCGACGACAGCCTGGGCATCGCCTCGGTGGCGGCGCTGGACGCACTGCGCCTGCCCCTGCGCGAGCTGCTCAAGCGCCGCGTCAGCGACATCTATACCCCCCACGGAGATACGCCATGACCGCCAAGCCCCTGCTGCTTGCGCTGGGCCTGCTGGCCCTGGCCGGCTGCAACAAGCCCGCCCCGCAACCTGAAGCCGCTGCGCCCGCACCGGCGCCGGTGACCGAACCGGCTGCACCTGCCGACAGCGCCAGCCCCGACCTGGAGCGCGCCACCGCCGAACAGCCACGTCTGGTGCTGCCGGCGCTCGATGGCACTACCTACGACCTGGCCGCGCACCGCGGCAAGTGGGTGGTGGTGAACTTCTGGGCGACCTGGTGCGCCCCGTGCCGCAAGGAAATGCCGGAGCTGTCGGCGCTGCATGCAATGCGCGAGCAGATCGAAGTGGTCGGCCTGGCCTACGAGGACATCGACCCGGCGGAAATGAAGGACTTCCTGAAAAAGCTGCCGGTGACCTATCCGATCGTGCTGGTCGACACCTACAACCCGCCGGAAGATTTCGCCGTGCCGCGCGGCCTGCCGATGACCTACCTGATCGCCCCGGACGGCAAGGTTGCCAAGCAGTTCCTGGGTCCGGTCACCGCGGCTGACATCGAGAAGGAAATCGCCAAAGGCGCGTAATCCGCGCCTTCAACCT
Source organism: Stenotrophomonas sp. VV52 (assembly GCF_002893095.1). Taxonomy (GTDB): domain Bacteria; phylum Pseudomonadota; class Gammaproteobacteria; order Xanthomonadales; family Xanthomonadaceae; genus Stenotrophomonas; species Stenotrophomonas aracearum. Next base: position 192,404 of record NZ_PKQQ01000008.1, read on the forward strand.
TCGTCTTCGAATGCCCTGATCGGTTTCAACACGCCGAACTGCTCTTCATGCAGCTTGCCCTTCAGTGGCGGAAGCTCCGGTACCGGATCGTCCACATGGGTGTCGGGCAACCGGTCGAGCAGATTGCGGATCAGGCTCAGGCGGCCGCGCCGCTGGTCGTTGAAATCGACCAGCGTCCACGGCGAGGCGTCGCGATGGGTGGCACGCAGCATCGCCTCGCGGGCTTCGGTGTACGCGGTGTACTTGCTGCGCGATTTCAGGTCCACCGGCGACAGCTTCCAGCCCTTCAGCGGGTCCACGTGGCGTTCGGCGAAACGTTCTTCCTGCTGTGCCTGGTCCACGGTGAGCCAGTACTTGAACAGCAGGATGCCGTCGTCCACCAGCAGCTTTTCGAACACCGGGGTTTGTTCCAGGAACGCGCGGTACTCCGTCTCCGAGCAGTACCCCATCACGTGTTCGACCCCGGCGCGGTTGTACCAGCTCCGGTCCATCAGCACGATCTCACCGGCCGCCGGCAGGTGGGTGACGTAGCGCTGGAAATACCATTGCGTGGCTTCGCGTTCGGTCGGCTTGGGCAGCGCCACCACCCGGCACTGGCGCGGGTTGAGGTGTTCGGCGATGGACTGGATCGCGCCCCCCTTGCCGGCGGTGTCGCGGCCCTCGAACAGCACCAGCACGCGCTGCCCGGTGTGCTGCACCCAGCGCGCCATCGTGGTGATTTCCAGCTGCATCGGTTCCAGCAGTTCCTGGTAGGCCTTGCGCTTGAGCTTGCCCATGGGGGCCTCGTGGCGGGACGGTGGACCTCAGGGTACACCGGGTCGTGTCAACGCCCCTGCCACCCGCGTTCCGTGGCCATGGCCTCGACCTGTGCGGTGAAATCAACCGCGAAACCCGCCATGTCGAACAGGCCGCTGTCTGCCCGCGCCTGCGCCAGTTTCGCGCGCAATGCCGTCATCGCCTGCGGGTCGTTGCCGAGCGCAATCGCGGTCGCCACAAACGTCGCATCATCGGCAACATTCATTTCCGCCAACCCAAGGTGATGGTTGAGCGAGCCGGCAACACGGGAGGCGAAGGTCGCACCCGGACACGTCAGCACCGGGCACCCCGCCCACAACGCATCCGACGCCGTGGTATGCGCGTTGTACGGATGGGTATCCAGGAACAGATCCGCATGCTGGTACCGCGCCAGATACACCGGATGCGGCAGCTTCGGCATGAACACCAGCCGCGACGGGTCCACGCCGGCCTCGCGCGCGGCCGCCCGCAACCGCGCATCGGCGTTGCCCGGACCGGACAGCAACCACAGCACGCTGCCCGGTACGCCCTGCAGCACCGCGAAGGCGCGACGCATGCTGCGCGGGTTGAGCTTGTAACTGTTGTTGAAGCAGCAGAACACCACGCCCCGTTCGGGCAGGCCGCACGCCACACGGTCCGGCACCGCTTCCAGCACGCGGGTGTTGTCCGACGGCTGGAAGGCGCGTGGCAGGTAGCGGACCTGCTCGCTGAAGGCCGGTGCCAATGCATCGGGCAGCACGTAGCGGTCGGCGAGCACGTAGTCCATCCACGCTGCGCCGGACGTGCCGGGATAGGCCAGCCAAGTCACCTGCACCGGGGCAGGGCGCATCGCCAGCACCGCCGGGGTGCCGCCGCCGCCCCAGCCGCGCAGGTCGAACAGCACATCGACCTCCGCGGCGCGAATGCGCTCGGCGATGCCGGTGTGGGGCAGGGCAGATACATCGTGCAGTGTGCTGGCGGCCGCCTGCAGGCGCGCGCGGATCGCACTGCCATCATCGCGGTTGAGCGCGAACAGGTGCAGCTCCAGCCCGCCCAGCACGCGCAGCTGCTCGAACAGCGCCACGGTCAGCAGGCCGGTCGGGTGCGCACCGAAGCCATTGGAGAGGAAGCCCACCCGCAGCGGACCCTGCGCGCGCACGCGCGTGGCCGGCAACGCGCGCACGCCGCTGGCAATACCGGCCGCGCGTTGCCGCGCACAGCCCAGCTGTTCGGCCGCACTGCTGTCTTCGTTGAGGAAGGCAAAGGGCTCGACTACCGCAGCGCCCTGCGCAACTGCCTGCCTCACCTGCTGCGCCAGCGCGTCCAGCCCGCGCCAGTCGCACAGGCGACGCTGCCAGTTGAGCAGCTGCGCGGTGATGTAGGGTTCGCCCGGCAGCAGCCGGTGCGCGTGCCGGTAGGCGTCAGCGGCCGCTTCGGGCTGGCCGGCGTCTTCCAGTGCATGGCCCAGCCACAATGCAATGCCCGGATGCTGCGGCACCAGGTTCGCGGCCTGTCGCAGCAGCGCGGCTGCTTCGTCGTGGCGGCCCTGCATCCAGCGGGTCCGGCCCAGCCGTGCCAGGGCCTCGGGATGGCCGGGGCGCAGCTGCAGCGCGCGTTGGGCAGCGAGGTCGCCGGCCCCGGTGTCCCCAGCTTCCAGCTCTGCATCGGCCAGCATCACCCAGGCAATGAAGTCCTGCGGCTGCCGTTGAACTGCCATGCGCAGCTGCGCGCGCTGCGGGTCCATGCTCACGCCCCGGCGGACAGCTGGGCCAGTTCGTCGGCCTGGTGTTCGTGGATCAGGCGTTCGACCAGGCCATCCATTTCGCCGGCGATGATGTTGGGCAGGTCGTACAGGGTCAGTCCTTCCACCCGGTGGTCGGTGATCCGACCCTGCGGGAAGCTGTAGGTCCGGATGCGCTGGCTGCGGTCGCCACTGCCGACCTGCAGGCGCCGGCTTTCCGCGGTCGCCGCAGCCTGCTTGCTGCGCTCGCTGTCGAGCAGCTGCGCCTTCAGCCGCTTCATCGCCTTGTCGCGGTTGGCGTGCTGGCTGCGTTCGGTCTGGCATTCCACTACCACGCCACTCGGCACGTGGGTAATCCGGATCGCCGACTCGGTCTTGTTGACGTGCTGGCCGCCCGCCCCGGAGGAGCGGAACGTGTCGACCTTCAGGTCGGCCGGGTTGATGACGATGTCATCGACCTCGTCGGCCTCGGGAATGATCGCCACGGTGGCCGCCGAGGTGTGGATGCGACCCTGCGATTCGGTGGCCGGCACGCGCTGCACGCGGTGCGTGCCCGACTCGAACTTGAGCTTGGAGTACGCGCCACGGCCGACCACGCGGGCCACGATCTCCTTGTAGCCGCCATGCTCGCCGGGGCTGTCCGATTCGATCTCGACCTTCCAGCCCTGGCGCTCTGCATAACGTGCGTACATGCGGAACAGGTCGCCGGCGAAGATCGCCGCCTCGTCGCCGCCGGTGCCGGCGCGCACTTCCAGGAACAGGTTGCCGTCATCGCGCGGGTCGCGCGGCACCAGCAGCAGGGCCAGGTCGTGGTCGAGCTGCTGCAGGCGCTCCTGCGCGGCGGCGATTTCCTCGTCGGCCAGCTCGCGCAGGTCGGGGTCGGCACGCATGGCCTCGGCCGCCGCCAGGTCGGCCAGCGCACGCGCTTCGTCGGCCAGGGCAGTGGCGATCGGCTGCAGCTGCGCGAACTCGCGCGAAAAATTGCGGAAGCGCTCGTTGTCGCCGACCACGTCCGGGTCGGCCAGCAGGCGTTCAAGTTCTTCGCGGCGCTCGGCCAGCGCTTCCAGCTTACGGCGCAGGGTCGGCGTCATCGGTCCTCTCAACAGCGTGGTGGTAGCCCGGCTTGGCCGGGAACAGGCGCTCGGCGGCGCGGGTCAGCTCAGTATCGCCGCTGAGCGCGGCCGCGCGCAGCGCGGCGGTCGGCGGATGCAGCAGGCGGTTGGTCAGGCCGTGCGCGAGCAGCTCCAGCACTTCTTCCGGCGACTTGCCGTGCGCCAGCTGCTGGCGGGCCTTGTCCAGCATCTCCACCCGGGTCGCTTCGCCATAGGCGCGCAGCTGCCGCAGTGGCGCCTGGTGCGCGCTGGCCTGCTGGGTCTCGACAAAGCGCGACACCTGCAGCTCGATGATCGCTTCGGCTTCGGCGGCGGCCTCGCGACGACTGCGGCGGTTGTCTTCCACCGCGCGCTCCAGGTCGTCCACGGTGTACAGGAAGGCGTCCTTCAGCTCGCCCACGCCGGATTCGATATCGCGCGGTACGGCCAGGTCGAACAGCAGCATCGGCTTGTGGCGGCGCGCGCGCAGTGCGGCGGCGACCTGGGCGGTGCCGATCACCGGCTCGCGCGCGGCGGTGGCCGAGAACACCACGTCGGCCTCGCCGAGATGCCGGTCCAGCTCGCTCAGCGGCAGCGCCACCCCGCCGTGGCGGGTGGCCAGCTCCTGCGCATGGGCCAGGGTGCGGTTGGCGATCAGCAGGCGCCGGACCCGGCCTTCGCTCAGGTGCCGGGCCGCCAGCTCGATGGTCTCGCCGGCGCCGACCAGCAGCACGGTGGAGTCTTCCAGCCGCGCGAACGAGTTCTGCGCCAGGCGCACGGCGGTGGAGGCCACCGAGATCGGATTGGCGCCGACCCGGGTATCGGTGCGGGCGCGCTTGGCGACCGAGAAGGTCTGCTGGAACAGCCGGTCCAGGCGCTGGCCGAGCAGCCCGTGGTCGCGCGCGGTGGCCCAGGCATCCTTGACCTGGCCCAGGATCTGCGGCTCGCCCAGCACCATCGAGTCCAGCCCGGTGGCGACCCGGAACAGGTGGCGCACCGCATCGGCGTCGGCATGCTGGTACAGGTAGCCGTGCAGCTGGCCGGCATGGCGTTCCAGCCAGTGCGCCAGGGCCTCAGCGGAATCGGCCACCGCGTACAGCTCGGTGCGGTTGCAGGTGGAGAGCAGGACCGCTTCGGCCACCTGCGGGGTATCGCGCAGCGACGCCAATGCCTGGGGCAGGGCGTCGCCGCCAAAGGAAGCGCGTTCGCGCAGCTCCACTGGCGCGGTCTGGTGATTCAGTCCGAGCACCCACAGGGTCATTGTTCAGTTGCTTGCGATAAGCTGCTGGCCATTCAAGTCGTCATTTTAAGGCCAGAAGCCCCCGATGCCCGCATTGATTCGCATCTCCAGCGTTCTGTTGCTGTCCCTGGCCGCCGCCAACGCCCTCGCAGCGGCCGTAGCGCCGGGCTCTGCCCGGCTGACACACAAGGCGGCCACGGCCGAACCGGCCTCACTGACCCCGGTGATGGCCGGCGAGTTTGCCCTGCAGGCCGGCAAGCTGGCCGAGGCCGCGCGCTGGTACCTGGAGGCGGCCGAGGCGGGCCGCGACGATGCCGGCCTGGCCGAACGGGCCACCCGCATCGCCATGTTGGCCGACGACGACAAAAGGGCCACCCGCGCGCTGTCCCTATGGGAAAAACGCGCGCCGCGCTCGCTGGCCATGCGCAGCAGCGCCGCCGCGCTGGACCTGCGCAAGGGCGACGTGAAGGGCGCCCGCACCGAGCTGGCCGCGCTGCTGCGCGATCCGGACCCACGCGGCTGGAAGTTCGCGCTGGCCGCCTTGGTCGGTGGCGGTCGCGACCCGGCAGCCGCGGCCGACGTGCTGGGCCAGCTGGTCGACGACAACGCCATCCCCAACCAGTTGGAGCCCTGGCAGGAATTCGGCCGCCTGGCCATGCGCATGGACCGGCCCGAGCTGGCCCGGCGCATGGTCGACGAAGTGGTGCGCCGGTTCCCCGGCGAACCGCGGGTGGCCTTGTTGAATGCCAGCCTGATGTTCCAGGCCGGCAAGGCCGACGAGGCGCTGGCCGCCCTGCGCGCGGTCGAGCCGCGCACCGTCGCCGACCCCGAGCTGCGCAACGCGGTGGCGATCGCCTACGACGCCATGGGCGATGCCAAGGCCGCCGAACGGGTGCTGTCGGTGGGCCCGCAGGACGTGCAGACCTGGGGCATGCGGGCCTCCCTGCTGGCCAAGCAGAAGGACGACACCGCGCTGCTGGCGCTGTACACCGACCTGTCGAAGCAGGCGACCAAGCCGGATCCGGCGCAGCGCCTGCTGCTCGGCAAGATCGCCGAGTACCTCAAGCGCCATGCCGAAGCGGTGGACTGGTACCTGAGCGTGCCTGGCGGCGAAGAGCGCGCCGAAGCGCGCCTGCGTGCGGCCAGTGCCGAATACGAACTGGGCCGCACCGACAAGGCGTTCGCCGGCGTGCATGCGCTCCAGTCCGACGCCAGCATCGACGACGAAGCGCGGCGCGATGCCTACCTGCTCGAAGCCGAACTGCGCCAGCGCGGCAACGACCTGCCGGGCGAGCTGGACGCGCTGGCCCGGGGCCTGGCCGCCTACCCGGACGAGAATGCGCTGCTGTATGCCCGCGCGCTGGCCTGGGAGCGTCGCGACGACGTGCCGCGCGCCGAGGCCGACCTGCGCAAGATCCTGGTGACCGAGCCGGAAAACGTGGCCGCGCTCAACGCGCTGGGCTACACCCTGGCCGACCGCACCACGCGCTACCAGGAAGCGCTCGAGCTGATCGACCGCGCCCGCGTGGCCGAACCGGACAATGCCGCCATCGTCGACAGCTATGGCTGGGTGCTGTATCGCCTGGGCCGCAAGGAAGAGGCGCTGGTGCAGCTGCGCCGGGCCTGGACCCTGGCCAAGGACCCGGAAATCGCCGCGCATGTCGGTGAAGTGCTGTGGGTGCTCGGCCGCAAGGACGAGGCCCGCCGCTTCTTCGACGAGGCGCGCAGGCTGGATCCGGACAACCGTGCGCTGCAGCGCGTGATCGAGAAATACGGCGTATGAAGTGGATGTCGATGAAGGCCGCCTGCGCGGCGGCCCTGGCCCTGTCGTTGTCGGCCTGCGTGTCGCTGGACGCGCGCAAGGCGCCGGCCGCACCGGAGGTGGTCAGCTCCGTCAGTGCCGAAGCGGCGCAGGCCGAGGCGCTGCGGGTGGAGCAGGTGCGCGCCTGGCCAGCCTGGTCGTTCGAAGGCCGGGTCGCGGTCAGCAAGGGGCGCAACGGTGGCAGCGGCCGCATCGACTGGCGGCAGCAGGCGCGCCAGTACGTGGTGTCGCTCAGCGCGCCGGTGACCCGGCAGAGCTGGACCCTGACCGGCGACAGCGAACAGGGCGGCGGCCGGCTGGACGGCGTCGACGGCGGACCGCGCCAGGGCGCGGACGCGCAGCAGGTGCTGCTGGAGGCCACCGGCTGGGATATCCCGGTCAACCAGCTGCCGGACTGGGTACGCGGCCTGGTCGCCGAAGGTGCGAGCGCCGCCGGACAGGTCGATCGCGACGCGGAAGGGCGTCCGCGCCGCTTCCAGCAGATGGGCTGGGACATCCAGTACCTGGACTGGTACCCGGCCGAAGGCGACCGCCCGGTGCTGCCGCGCCGGATCGAAGCGGTCAAGGGCGACGCCAAGGTGCGCCTGCTGGTGGACGGCTGGGTGCTCGACGCCCCATGAGCGCTGCGGACCTGAATGGCAACGGGGCATGGTGGCCGGCTCCGGCCAAGCTGAACCTGTTCCTGCACATCACCGGTCGCCGGGCCGACGGCTATCACGCGCTGCAGAGCGTGTTCCGCCTGCTGGACTGGGGCGACCGGGTGCGGCTCGGCGTGCGTGAAGATGGAAAGGTGCGCCGTGACGGTCCCTCGGTGGCCGGCGTGGCGGAGGCCGACGATCTCGCCGTGCGCGCGGCGCTTCTGCTCAAAAAACATGCGAACGTCGCCCAGGGTGCTGACATCAGCATCGAAAAGCGAATTCCGGCCGGTGGCGGCTTCGGCGGTGGCTCGTCCGACGCTGCGACCGTACTGGTGGGCCTGAACCACCTTTGGCGCACCGGCCTGGACGTCGACACCCTGGCCGCACTGGGCCTGCAGCTGGGCGCGGACGTGCCGGTCTTCGTGCGCGGACACAACGCGTGGGCCGAGGGCGTGGGCGAGCAGCTGACCCCGCTGGCCCTGCCGCCGGCCTGGTATGTGATCGCCGACCCCGGTGTCCACGTGCCCACCGCTGCGCTTTTCAGCTCGCCGGATTTGACGCGCGACGCCCCAGTGGCGAAAATAGCGGACTTCGCTTCCGGGTCTTTGCTCGGGAATGCGTTCGAGCCGGTACTGCGCCGTCGCGAACCTGCCGTCGAGGCAGTGCTCATCGCGTTGGACAGCATCGGCCGGGCACGACTCACCGGGTCGGGAAGCGGTTGTTTCGTCGAGTTCGACACGCGCGCTGCTGCAGAGCAGGGCCTGGCGGAGTTGCCGGAAGGACTGCGGGCATGGGTGGCTGCGGGCGTGGAGCGCTCGCCACTGCTTGATGTACTCGAGCGTTATTGATTTTGATGCAGGGGCGTCGCCAAGAGGCCCAAGGCACCAGGTTTTGATCCTGGCATTCGGAGGTTCGAATCCTCCCGCCCCTGCCACTTGCGGACGTCAACCGCGTTTTCCGGCGCAGGCCTGCGCGGACACGGTTGATCGGCCGCAGTGTTGTCGCCAGTTCTCCGCCAATCGCTCCCGCCCGAGACCGCCATGATGCAAGAACACCCGAACCTGCTGGTATTTTCCGGCAACGCCAACAAGCGCCTTGCGCAGAGCATCTGCAAGGAACTGGGGGTGCGGCCGGGCAAGGCATTGGTGTCGCGTTTCTCCGACGGGGAAGTGCAGGTCGAAATCGAAGAGAACGTCCGCAAGCAGGACGTCTTCGTGATCCAGCCGACCTGCGCGCCGAGCGCCGAGAACCTGATGGAACTGCTGGTCCTGATCGATGCGCTCAAGCGCGCCTCGGTCAACAGTGTCACCGCCGTGGTGCCGTATTTCGGCTACTCGCGCCAGGATCGCCGCATGCGCTCCTCGCGCGTGCCGATCACCGCCAAGGTCGCCGCCAAGATGTTCAGCGCCGTTGGCGCCGACCGCGTCCTGACGGTGGACCTGCATGCCGACCAGATCCAGGGGTTCTTCGACATGCCGGTGGACAACGTGTATGCCTCGCCGCTGCTGCTCGCCGACATCTGGCGCGCGTACGGCACTGAAAACCTGATCGTGGTGTCCCCGGACGTGGGTGGCGTGGTGCGTGCGCGCGCCGTCGCCAAGCGCCTGGACGACGCCGACCTGGCGATCATCGACAAGCGCCGTCCGCGCGCCAACGTCTCCACCGTGATGAACATCATCGGTGACGTCGAAGGCAAGACCTGCGTGATGGTCGATGACATCGTCGACACCGCCGGCACCCTGTGTGCGGCTGCCGCGGCGCTGAAGGCGCGCGGCGCCCTCAAGGTGGCGGCGTACTGCACCCACGCCGTGCTCTCGGGCCCGGCGGTGGACAACATCAACAACTCCCAGCTCGACGAGCTGGTGGTGACCGACACCATCCCGCTGCGTGAAGAGGCGCGGGTGTGCAGCAAGATCCGCCAGCTCAGCGTGGCGGAAATGCTGGCCGAGACGATGCGCCGCATCGCCTTCGGCGAGTCGGTCAGCTCGCTGTACGTGGACTGAGTTTTTTCCGGCACGTCTGGTCGCGGACGTGCCTTTCACCGCCAAGCCATCCTGGCAAGGCAACAACTGGTAGAACGAAAATGTCGAAGACCCATGAAATCAAGGTCACCAAGCGTGAACTGCAGCGTAAGGGTGCGAGCCGCCGCCTGCGTCACGCCGGTGTGATCCCGGCCATCGTGTACGGCGGCAACGCCGAACCGGTCGCCATCAGCCTGGACCACAACGCTACCTGGCTTGCCCAGCAGCACGAGTGGTTCTACTCGTCGATCCTGAGCCTGAACCTGGACGGCCAGATCACCAAGGTCCTGCTGCGTGACATGCAGCGCCACCCGCACAAGCAGCTGATCATGCACCTGGACTTCCTGCGCGTGGACGAGAACCAGGCCCTGACCGCCAACGTGCCGCTGCACTTCATCAACGAAGACACCTCGCCGGCTGGCAAGGCTGCCGACGTCGTGGTCACCCACGAACTGAAGGAAGTGACCGTCAGCTGCCTGCCGAAGGACCTGCCGGAATCGATCGACGTCGACCTGGCCGACCTGAAGGCGGGCGACGTGGTCTACCTGTCGGACATCAAGCTGCCGAAGGGCGTTGAGATCCCGGCCCTTGCCCAGGGCAAGGACCACGACGACGCCATCGTCACTGCCAAGCACGGCAAGGGCGAAGCGGCTGACGAAGAAGCGCCGGCTGCAGAGTAATACCCATCGGTGCCTGCCTTCGGGCAGGCACCGTGCTGGAAGGGACAATGGCAGGATTGCGACTTATCGTCGGTCTGGGCAACCCCGGATCGGAACACGCCCGGACCCGGCACAATGCCGGGTTTCATTTCGTTGAGGCCCTGGCTGAGAAAGCGGGCGCACGCTGGAGCGTGGACAGCAAGCTGTTCGGTGAGACCGCCAGGGTCGACATCGCCGGCCAGCCGGTGTGGCTGCTCAAGCCCGCCACTTTCATGAACCTCAGTGGCAAGTCGGTCACCGCCGCACAGCGGTTCTGGAAGATCGAGCCGGAGGACACGCTGCTGGCGCATGACGAACTGGACCTGGCTCCGGGCGTGGCACGCCTGAAGTTCGACGGGGGCCACGGTGGCCAGAACGGCCTGCGCGACACCATGCGCCTGCTGGGCCACGGAAAATTCCATCGGTTGCGCATCGGCATCGGTCATCCCGGTCACAAGGACCGCGTGGTGGGCTGGGTGCTGGGACGCCCGTCCAAGGAGGACGAGATCCTGACGGCCCGTGCCATCGACGATGCGATCGACGTGCTGCCGCTGGCGGTGCAGGGCGATTACAACGAAGCCATGAAGCGGCTGCATACGCAGCGCTGACGCGAAACGGATTGGCCAAGCGGCGCGTGCGCCGTTTCACCAATCACTTTCACCCCAGAGGTTGTCAAAGATGGGTATCAAATGCGGCATCGTCGGCCTGCCCAACGTCGGCAAGTCGACCCTGTTCAACGCGCTGACCAAGGCGGGCATCGCGGCGGCCAACTTCCCGTTCTGCACCATTGAGCCGAACGTGGGCATCGTGCCGGTGCCGGATCCGCGCCTGAACGAGCTGGCGGCGATCATCAATCCGCAGAAGGTCATTCCGACCGCGGTGGAGTTCGTCGACATCGCCGGCCTGGTTGCCGGCGCGGCCAGCGGTGAAGGCCTGGGCAACAAGTTCCTGGCCCACATCCGCGAGGTGGACGCGATCACGCACGTGGTGCGCTGCTTCGAGCATGGCGACATCATCCACGTGGCGGGCAAGGTGGATCCGATCTCGGACATCGAGACGATCGACATCGAGCTGGCCCTGGCCGACCTGGACAGCGTGGAGAAGGCGCTGAACCGCGCCGAGCGCGCGGCCAAGGGCGGCGACAAGGATGCGGCGGCACGCAAGCCGGTGCTGGCCAAGCTGCAGGCGGCGCTGGCCGACGGCAAGGCTGGCCGTTCGGTCGGCCTGGACGAGGAAGAGAAGGCGCTGGTGCGCGATCTGTTCCTGCTGACGCTGAAGCCGGTGATGTACATCTGCAACGTGCTGGAAGACGGCTTCGAGAACAACCCGCACCTGGAAGCGGTGCGTGCGCACGCAGCGGCCGAGGGCGCGATGGTGGTGCCGGTTTCCGCGGCGATCGAGGAAGAGCTGTCGCAGCTGGACGACGAAGACCGCGACACGTTCCTGGCCGATCTCGGCCTGAGCGAGCCGGGCCTGAACCGCGTGATCAACGCGGCGTACAAGCTGCTGGGCCTGCAGACCTACTTCACTGCCGGCGTCAAGGAAGTCCGCGCGTGGACCGTGCGCAAGGGCGCCACCGCGCCGCAGGCGGCCGCAGTGATCCACACCGACTTCGAGAAGGGCTTCATCCGCGCCGAAACCATCGCGTATGACGACTTCATCAAGTACAAGGGCGAAGCCGGTGCCAAGGAAGCAGGCCGCCTGCGCCTGGAAGGCAAGGAATACCGCGTCCAGGAAGGCGACGTCCTGCACTTCCGCTTCAACGTCTGATCCGCGCCCGCGCAGATCGACCCGAACGCCCCGCCTCGTGCGGGGCGTTTGCGTTCTGGCCTGGACAATAATTCACCACGCTTCGAAACCATTGCAGCGCAGTCTTCAACGGAGTTGTCCACAGCAAACTCCCATGGCTTTCCACGAACGGTGTGGAAAACCCGTGCAGCTTCTGGACAAAAAATCACCACCGTTCGAGAGCGTTGCGCCGCGTGGCTTACGTGACTTGTCCACAGCAAACCCCCACTGCTTTCCACGCGTAGTGTGGAAAACCTGATCGTCCGCGAAGAGCAGCGTCTCAGTCGCTACGTGCAGGGGCGGCCGCCGGGCAGCCCCGCTCCGGGACACGCCGTGAACCCATCCATGGGGGCTGCTAGAAAACATCCATGTTTTCTAGCGTCCCTCCGGGGGCTACCCGTCGGCCGCCCCCATACAGGGTCGTGTGCGGTGAGGAAGAGCAGCCGGGCAAGGCCCGGCTCTACCGCTTTTCGGTGACTCACCTGCCAACTGTCGGAGGGTCGGCGGGGGTGGGTTTGAGGGGGCACGAGCCGCATGGATGCGGCGATGAGCTTACATGGACGTACTTGCAGCGTCCCCCACAAACCCGCACCCGGCGGCCCTGACCAGGGAAACCACACAGACGAGGGCTGTTCGCCTGAATCCAACAGCAGCCGGGCAGGGCCCGGCGACACGGTACAGCGTGCAACCCAAAAAAAAGGCCGCCGACAGATCTGTCAGCGGCCTTTCAAAACAACAAGGCTTACAGCGCAGTACCACCAAACTTATGCGTGTACTGCAGGTTGATCGTACGCCCCACCGTGTCGAACCAGGACACGTCGTAGTACGGGTACGGCGTGTAGGTCGCGTCCTTCGGCGGCATCTTGTTGAACAGGTTCACCACCGACAGCGACAGGCGCGAATGGTCGTCGAAGCGGTACTGCAGCGACAGGTTGTAGCGGTACGTCGCCTTCATCCACGGGCTGTCGCCGCTCTCCCAGTCGAAACTCTGGTCGTAGCTGTCGTAGGTCGGCAGCCTGCCCAGGCGCGAACCGTACAGCGTTGCCGACCAGGCCGCGTTCTCCCAGGTCAGGCTCGCACTGGTCTTCGTGCGCGGAATGTCGAACCCGCTGTTCACCGCGAACTGGTCCTCCACCACATCGCCCGCGAACTGCTGGAAATCATGGTGCTGCACCCACGTATGGTTGCCGCTCAGGATGAAATCGCCGATCCCCGTGCCCAGCCGGTAGCGCACCCCCACGTCGATCCCGCGCGTCGTCTCCCGCGCGATGTTGATCGGGCTCACATGCACCCCGTACAGCCGCCCATCGTCGGTCCGCGTGACCCGGTTCACCGCGTCCACGCAGGTCGGCGACGCCGCGTCCGCGTCGCCCAGGCGGCAGGCCGCCTCGTCGCGCAGGATCGTGCTCACGTCCATGTCCTGCACCTGGTCGCGCATGTCGATGTCGAACCAGTCCACCGACAGGTCCAGCCCAATCGCCGGCGACCACACCAGCCCCGCACTCCACGACGTGCTGGTTTCCGGATCCAGCTGGCGGTTGCCCTCGCGCGTGCGGATCAGGTTCTCCTCGTAGTCCGAACAATCGTCCGCACCGTCCACCGCGCACGCGTAGTAATCGTTCGCGCTCGTCTCATCATTGCCCGGGCCCGCGTACACATAGTGCAGGTCCGGCGCACGGAACGCCGTGCCGTACGAACCGCGCACCAGCAACGTCTCGATCGGACGCCACTCGATCCCGCCGCTCCACGTCGCCTTGCCGATCGTATTGCCCGAATAGCGGTACTGGTCGAAGCGGCCCGCCACGCTCACGTTCAGCGTCTCGTGCAGCGGCAGGCGCAGTTCCGCCGCCGTCGCCCAGCGGTTGCGGCTGCCGTGTCCGTCCGAATCCTTCCAGCTGTAGTAGTAGTACTGCGTCGCCAGCGGATCCGGATTCAGCGCGTACGACTGGTTGCCGAACTCCGCCGTCGCCGCGAACCCGGCCTTGCCGCCCGGCAGCTCGAACAGCTCGCCGTTGGTCAGCGTCAACGCCGCCGTGTCCGTACGCGACTTCGGCGTATAGGTCGTGCGCGCCGCGATCGAATCGTATTCGGCGCGGCTCAGTGGCCGGTACAGGCGTGCCGGGTCCGCGTTGTAGATCGGGAAGCCGTCGTCGTCCTCGCCCAGCTGCGGGCCCAGGAACAGATCATTGGCCTTTGCCGCGATGATCTGCGGCCAGCGGATCGACGACTGGTACTGCGAATGGCTCAGCGACGCCTCGTAGTCCCACGCTGCGCCCAGCGCGCCCTTGAAGCCGGTGGTCACGCTGAAGGTCTTCTGCGTGCTGCGGATCATCCCCCTGTCCAGCCCGCCCATTTCCTCCGGCGAGAACTGGCGCTGCCAGAACTCCACCTGGTCGGTGGCCTGGTTGAAGAAGTAGCCGTCCTCGTTGCCGTCGGCCGCCATCAGGCCCCACTGGGTCACGTCGCGCATCAGCGCGATGTCGTGGTAGCCCAGCTGCACGTCGGCGAACCACTCCGCACCGTTGTCGAAGGCGTAGCGCAGCGACGCATAGCCGTTGGCCCCGCGGCGCTTGCTCAGGATCGTGCCGTAACCGATCGAACGGTCGCTGCCGCAGTAGAACCCGTAGCGCGGCCGCTCCGCGTAATAGGTGCTGCCCTTGTTCTGCCCGGCCAGCGCATCGCAGGTGGCCTGGCCCGGGTCCAGGTAATCGTCGTTGTAGTCCGTGCGCAGGTAGGCGCGACGGGCCGCGCGCGCGCTCTCGGTGGGCGCGTCCAGGGTCGAATCCTGCTGCGCACGCTCATACGCCCACAGCGGCGTCTGCGACTGCAGTTCCAGGCTGTACACCGCGCTGAAGCGGCCGCTGTCGAAGCCGCTGGCGATGCTCATGTCGAACGACTCGCCGCCGCCTTCGCTGGTGGTCCCCATGCGCACGTCGACCGTGGTGCCATCGACCTGCTTTTTCAGGATGAAATTGACCACGCCGGCAATCGCGTCCGAGCCGTAGATCGCCGACGCACTGCCGGTCAAGACCTCGATCCGCTCGATCATCCCCAGCGGGATGTTGGACACGTCGGTGAAGTTGCTGCGGCCCTGGAACGGCATCGGGAAATCGGCGATGCGGCGACCGTTGACCAGCACCAGGGTGTGGTTCGGGCCCAGCCCGCGCAGGTCGACCTGCTGCGCGCCCGGCGAGAAATCGGCACCGCTGGACGACTGCTGGCTCTGGGTCTCACCGCCGTTCTGGGTCATCGAACGCAGCACGTCCGGCACGCTGGTGAAGCCGTTGGCCTGGATCTGCTCGGCGGTGATCACCGTGACCGGCGCCGGTCCCTCGACCTGCGCGCGCGGGATGCGCGACCCGGTGACCTGCACCGTATCCAGCTGCTGCACCCCGGGAGCGGCCGGGGACTGCGCGGCCGCCGTTGCGGCCACGCCCATCAACGCCAGCTGGATCGACCACGCCATCGCCTGTTTACGCATGAGAATTCTCGGAAGAAAAGTGGGCCTCGAGGGAGGCCAAGACCCCCCATTCACATTCGGTGGATGGGCGGCGCGCATTTAACGCCTTTTTTACGTAGGCCGCCAGTCGCCGGGCTTCAGGTAGCGCATGACGCGTCACCCATGACGAACAGGCGGTGCCTGCCGGGCCGGGGCTGGGCCATGATGGTCGCTTCACCCCTTGGTCCGGACTCTCCCCCATGCGCCTGCGCTCCGCCCTGCTGTTTGCCCTGTGCCTGTCCCCGACGGTGGCCCTGGCTGCCGATCCCGTCCTGGTCATCCATGGTGGGGCAGGGGTGCAGCGCAAGGATCTCTCGCCGGCCGAGGAAAAGGCCGCACGCGACGCCCTGCGCCAGGCCCTGCTGCAGGGTCACCAGGCACTGGCCGCCGGCAAGCCGGCCCTGGAGGCGGTGACCGCGGCGATCACCGTGCTGGAGGACGACCCCACCTTCAATGCCGGCAAGGGCGCGGTCTTCACCCATGACGGCCGCAATGAACTGGATGCCGCGCTGATGGACGGCGCCACCCTCAAGGCCGGCGCCGTGGCCGGGGTGCAGCGCGTGCGCAATCCGATCCTGCTTGCCGAAGCGGTCATGCAGCACTCCCCGCACGTGATGATGGTGGGGCAGGGCGCCGAAGCGTTCGCCACCAGCCAGGGCATGACGCTGGTCGATCCCGCGTACTTCCGCACGGAAAAGCGCTGGCAGCAGCTGCAGCGTGCGCTGAAGGAAGAAGCCAGCGGCCAGGCGCATGCCGACCTGGAGACCGCAAAGCACTTCGGTACCGTCGGTGCGGTCGCGCTTGACGCAGAAGGCCACCTTGCAGCCGGTACGTCCACCGGCGGCATGACCAACAAGCGCTACGGCCGGGTCGGCGATGCGCCGATCATCGGTGCCGGCACCTACGCCAACGCCACCTGCGCCGTGTCCGGCACCGGCTGGGGCGAGTACTACATCCGCACTGCGGCCGCGCATGACATCTGCGCACGCATGGAATATCTCAAGCAGGGACCGGAACAGGCAGCGCGTGACGTGATCAACACGCGCATCCCCGCGCTCGGCGGCGACGGTGGTGCGATCGTGCTCTCCGCCGATGGGCGCGCCGCCACGCCATTCAATACGCAGGGCATGTATCGCGGCTGGATCGGCGCCGACGGCGTGCCGCACGTGGCCATCTTCGACGATGAAACGCTGCCGCTTCCCGGCCAATAGGCCGTATTTGCGGCGTTTGCGCGATTGGTGTGAAAAAATTCAAAAAGGTTGTTGACAGAACCCGCATTCACCCCCAAAATTCACGGCTCTTCCACCCCACACCGAAAACGCTTCGGCGCCAGGGACAGGGTGGTAAGGAGGGATACCCAAGCGGCCAACGGGGGCAGACTGTAAATCTGCTGGCTTACGCCTTCGGTGGTTCGAATCCACCTCCCTCCACCAGTTTCACGTAGTTTCAGTTGTGGCAAGAGCTTCCGTTGCGGGAGTAGTTCAATGGTAGAACCTCAGCCTTCCAAGCTGATGGTGCGGGTTCGATCCCCGTCTCCCGCTCCATTGAATGAGTTTGAATATATTCAAATTCGTGCCATAATTCAAAACTCGCTCACGTAGCTCAGTCGGTAGAGCACCTCCTTGGTAAGGAGGAGGTCGAAGGTTCGATTCCTTTCGTGAGCACCATCTAAGTGCCACCATTCAGACGATTTCGAGATAAGCAGCCATGGCCAAGGGTAAGTTCGAGCGCACCAAGCCGCACG
>NZ_PKQQ01000009.1 GCF_002893095.1 Stenotrophomonas sp. VV52
GGGTGGCCGAGATCACCGCCGACACGTCGGATGCCACGAAGTTCTCGCCCTCGCCCAGACCGACCAGCAGCGGGCAGCCCATGCGCGCGCAGACGAAGTGGTCCGGTTCGGCACGGCTCATCACCGCCAGCGCGTACGCGCCGGTCAGTTCCTTCACCGTGCGCTGCAATGCCGAGAGCAGGCTGTCGCCGCTCTTCAGGTTGTAATGCATGAGGTGGGCGATGACTTCGGTGTCGGTCTGCGACTCGAACACATAGCCCAGTCCACGCAGGCGCTCGCGCTGCTCTTCGTGGTTCTCGATGATGCCGTTGTGCACCAGCGCCACGCCATCGCTAATGTGCGGATGCGCATTGGCTTCGGTGACCCCACCATGGGTCGCCCAGCGGGTGTGGCCGATGCCCAGGGTGGCGTCGAAGCCTTCAGCCAGGGCGGCCTTCTCCATCTCCGCCACGCGGCCGGTGCGGCGCACGCGGCGCACGTCCGGCTCCGCATGGGTCCGGTCGAGCACGGCAATACCGGAGGAGTCGTAACCCCGGTATTCCAACCGCTTCAGTCCTTCGATGAGTACCGGTACCACGTCGCGATCGGCGATCGCCCCAACTATTCCACACATTCCAGCGTGCCCGTAAAGATCCAATCGTCCATGATACAACTGATCAACGTCGCAATCAGCGGTCAGAGGACAACGGAATCCCCGAGGCCTCCGACCTATTCAGCAATTTGCGTTCAGGAACCCTGCGCCCCGTCACTCTGCCGATCGTGGGACCATACTATCTACAGCAGCGGGTCCATGCCTTGAAAGGTGGTTCCGACTGATGAACGATGGCGTTGCGCCGAGCGAGAGGGCCTTGTAGCCCAACGCCTGTGATCCAGCCATGCTCAGATGACCTGCATCATAGTAAACCGGCCTTCCCTCGGACATGGCCCTGCAGGATTGCTGATCGCACAACAAGGGGTGGAGGTCCAACAAAGTTACATTCTGGTACTTTCCTGCCAGTTCCGTCAGGTATCTGTTGACGTCATTCTCAAGGCCCTGAGAAAGGGGCCGCTCAGTCTTGCAGTGAAGCCCCGGGAACATCAACGACTTTCTCTCGCATTCACGGTCATAGTCCGGGAACAGTGGGACCGAAAGCGCAATCACGACATGTGGGACCTTCGCACTGAGTGTTGCGATGGTGCGGGCAATATCCTCCCTGGAATTGCCCCGGTCGAAACCGACCCACGCGCTCCCCACTACGACCGTAGAGTATTTTTCGACTTCCTGCTCCATGCGATCGTTGAACTTGGAACACGAATCTACGATTGATGGATGAGCATAGGCCGCCGAAGTCTTGAAGATCGGCATGCAGCCCGACATCGAAACATTTCTAACTGCGAGTCTATGATGCTCCGCCATGACCTTTATATAACCGACGTGGTGCGCCGCGTGGGAATCGCCCCAGAGCAGTATCCCGGCAGGCTTAGACGTATCGCCGAGCAGGCATCTAGGATCACTGAAGACCGCCTCATCGAAACCACCAACCTGACAGTTGTAAGGGTATTCACTGGCCGGCTTCGTCTCGCCATCCAGTTTGGCCAGATTGCTTGCATATGCGGTCGGCTTGAACACCGACACGGCTCCACCCGAGGCGAGGACAAAGTACCCCAAGCCCGCGATCATCATGCTCGCAGCAGGGTAGCCAAGAACGGCAAGCTTGCTCGACTTCCCGGATCCAGTCCGGAACCTGCGCTCGACCGCGAAGTATGAGAACAGCGTCATTGCCATCATCACGGCAACGCACACGACATAACCGCCGGTAGAAGGCGTTCCGTAGGCATACCTGTAGAATGCCATGACCGGCCAATGCCAGAGATAAAGCGAGAAGGAGACCCGCCCTATCCCTACCAGCGCGGGGAAGGCGAGCACCTTGGCAACCAGGGTGCGATCTACGCTACCCGTGTATAGCAGGATCGCCGTTCCCAGCGTAGGAAGAAGGGCTGCGTAACCGGGGAAGCCACTGGACTCGTCGAGGGAAACGATAGACAGCCCTACCAACGCGATACCGACCAGACTTGCGAGGAGCCCTAGCACCGAAGGAATCCTTCTGATGTCGGTAGTCAGCCAGTAGGCAATACCTCCGACCATCAACTCACCGGCACGCGTGGGCAACATGTAGTACGCAAACGACGGGTGCGAGTGGATCAGCACCTGTCCGAGCTGGAAGCTTCCAATCGCAAGTCCGCCAACAAGTATGTACCTCGCTGATTTAGGCAACCATCGGTACGCTGCTGCCAGCAACGGGGGCCAGAACAGGTAAAACTGCTCCTCAACGGCCAAAGACCACAGATGGAGTAGGGGCACAAGCTCCGACGATGTAGCAAAGTAGCCCGTATCCAAGGCTCGCCAGAAATATACATTGGCCGCCCAAATAGAACTTGCCGCTGCCGAGGCCCCAAGACTGGCTGCATCTTGTGGAAGCATCACTATGCTTGCCACAACTAGAGTAATTGCTATGCAGAAGATGGTGGCAGGCAGAATCCGCCGCGCCCGTGCCAAATAGAATCCTGAGTAGGAGAACGCCCCTGATTGCAATCCTCGGCTCAGAATGCCTGTAATAAGAAACCCAGAGATAACGAAGAAGACATCAACGCCGGTGAAGCCACCCGGTAGCCAGGTCTTGTTGAGATGAAACACAACAACTGCGAGCACCGCAATAGCGCGCAACCCATCGATATCCCGGCGATATCCCGGTCGATCCTGTGGCAATGACATCCCATTTATCCCTTAAGGTGCTGACACTCTATCCACTACGGACTGGCGTCGCTGCGCGCGCGACTGCAGCGCTCATCCGGCCAGTCGCGTTAAGGTTACCCACAGCTTGCCGAAAATGCCACGCAAATGTTCAAAGATCAGAGCTTCTGCAGTATGGCGTCTTTCCGGCGCACCCCTGCATCAGCGAAAATCTGGCCGAATTCTCGCCTCGCCTTGGACCATTTCATCGATGACATGGTTCAGGCCCTCCTCCCACTCGGGTAGCGCCATCCCCAGTTCCGTCTCCAGCTTGGAGGTATCCAGACGTGAGAATGATGGGCGCCTTACCCTCGTCGGGTACTGGTCCGAACTGATGGCGTTTACGAACGGCTGCCGGGAAATCAAGCCGGACGTTTCCGCTCTCGCAAAAATCGCACGGGCGAATCCGTACCAGGACGTTTCGCCTCGCGCGGTCAGGTGCCAAGTGCCCGTCAGTCCGTCCCCCCGCTTAATCAATTGGACGGTTACGTCAGCGATCAGCGCAGCCGAGGTAGGCGTGCCAACCTGGTCGGAGACAACATCCAGCGAATCGCGCGTGTCTGCAAGGCGCAGCATGGTGCGGAGGAAGTTTGAACCGTGCGAGGCGAACACCCAGGCGGTTCGAAGTATGAGGTGGGTACCTCCCGCGGCGCGCACCGCCATTTCTCCCGCTGCCTTGCTCCTCCCGTAAACACTCAGCGGCGAGGTTGCGTCTTCCTCTCGGTACGGCGTCGCTCCGTTTCCATCGAAGACATAGTCGGTCGAAAAGTGAACGAAAGGCACGCGCTTAGCCGCGCACCAGCGCGCGATTACACCGGGTGCCTCGGCATTGATCCGCCAAGCAGCATCGCCCTCGACTTCTGCAAGGTCCACGGCGGTGTATGCCGCCGCGTTAACCACCCAATCAGGGCGCAGGCGCTCCAACAGCGGAGTCAAGGACTCAGGAGCATTGAGATCGGCATTTTCGCACTTCCAACCGTCGGCAACGTGACCCGAACGGGTGGCCGCCACCACATCTGCCACCGGTTCGAGCGCACGCAGAAGCTCTCTTCCGACCTGGCCACTGGCGCCCAGCACAAGCACTCTGCCCAAGCTAGTCAAGGCCGGTATTCCGGCAGGCGTTCCTTGGAGATATCCCGCAGGAAGGGAGCCGATTCATCCTTCGCTGACAGGGTCGGAAGGTTGATCGGCCAGTCCACGCCGATCTTGGCATCATTCCATCTCACGCCGGCGTCGTGTTCCGCGCAGTACAGTTCGGTGCATAGGTAGCTGAACACTGCACGATCCGAAAGAACAGCGAAACCGTGCGCGAATCCCTCCGGAATCCAGAATTGCCTCCTGTTTTGCTCGGAAAGCACGACAGCTTCCCAGCAACCAAACGTCGGCGAGCCGCGCCGGACGTCCACGGCCACGTCATACACCTCCCCAGCCAGTACAGTCACCAGCTTGCCCTGTGGCCGAGGCCATTGGTAATGCAACCCACGCAGCACACCTTTCACGGAGGTAGAAACGTTGCTCTGAACGAAACGGCTTGGCAGGCCGTGGGCCGCGAATCGCTCGGCGTTCCATGTTTCGAAGAAGGATCCGCGGGCATCGCCGAACACGGCCGGCTCAATCACAACGCATCCAGGCAGCTCTGTCTCAATGATTTTCATGGGACCATTCCACGCAAAGCCAACTTCTGCAGATACTGACCGTAGTCATTCTTCAGCAAAGGCGCGGCCAATGCCTCCAGTTGCCCTACATCGATCCACCCTTGGCCGAAGGCGATCTCCTCGGGACAGCAGACTTGAAGCCCCTGGCGGGTCTGGATGGTTTCGATAAAATTGGACGCTTCAAGGAGCGATTGATGGGTGCCGGTGTCCAGCCAGGCAAACCCACGACCCAAAGGCTCCAGATTCAACTGACCATCGCGCAGATAATGATGGTTGAGATCGGTGATTTCGAGCTCACCTCGCGCGGAAGGCCGCAGTTCCGCCGCATACCTGCTTGCGTTTCCATCATAGAAATAGAGACCGGTGACGGCGTAGTTGGAGCGTGGTTCTGCCGGCTTTTCAACCAGATCGACGACTTTCCCATCCTTGTCGAACTCGGCTACACCATAACGCTGAGGGTCGTTGACCCAGTAGCCAAACACCGTGGCGCCTTCGTCCCTCGCGTCTGCGTTGCGCAACACATCCCTCAACCCGTGACCATGGAAGATGTTGTCGCCCAGCACCAGACAGCTTGGCTTGTCATCAACGAATTCCTTTCCGATCAGGTAGGCCTGTGCAAGGCCTTCCGGACTTGGCTGAACGGCATATCCGATGTTCATGCCCCACTGCGAGCCATCACCCAACAGCTCCCGGAAAAGCACCTGCTCATGCGGGGTGTTGATGATCAGCACCTCACGGATACCCGCCAGCATCAGCACGCTGAGCGGGTAATAGATCATCGGCTTGTCGTACACCGGCAGCAGCTGCTTGCTGATGCCCTTGGTGATCGGATACAGCCGGGTACCCGAACCACCGGCGAGGATGATGCCTTTACGCTGGGTCATATGTGTTTTCCTGATTCAGGCCGTGGTGCCGATACGCTGCAGCCGGTAGCTGCCGTCGAGCACGCCGTTGACCCATTCCTGGTTGTCCAGGTACCAATCAACCGTGAAGCCGATGCCCTGCTCGAAGGTGTACTTGGGCTCCCAGCCCAGCTGGTCCTTCAACTTCGATGCGTCAATGGCATAACGACGGTCATGGCCCGGGCGGTCCGCCACGTAGGTGATCTGGCTGCTGCGCGGCTGGCCATCCTCACGCGGACGGCGGGCGTCGAGCAGCGCGCAGATGGCGTGCACCACCTCAATGTTCTCCTTCTCGGAGTTGCCTCCCACGTTGTAGGTCTCGCCGACCTGGCCCTTGGCCAACACGGTGCGGATCGCCTCGCAGTGGTCGGAGACGAACAACCAGTCGCGCACCTGCTTGCCGTCGCCGTAGACCGGCAGCGGCTCGCCGGCCAGCGCCTTGGCAATCACCAGCGGGATGAGCTTTTCCGGGAAGTGGTACGGGCCGTAGTTGTTCGAGCAGTTGGTGGTCAGCACCGGCAGCCCGTAGGTGTGGTGGAACGCGCGCACCAAGTGGTCGGAAGCTGCCTTGGACGCCGAGTACGGCGAGTTGGGCGCATAAGGGGTGGTTTCGCTGAACTTGCCGGTTTCACCCAAGGTGCCGTACACCTCGTCGGTGGAAACATGCAGAAAGCGGAATGCCGGACCCCGGTCGCCGCCCAGCGTCTTCCAGTAGTCGCGCACCGACTCCAGCAACCCCAGCGTGGCCACCACGTTGGTCTGGATGAAAGCGCCCGGACCATCAATGGAGCGGTCCACGTGGCTTTCCGCCGCAAAGTTCACCACGGCGTCAGGCTGGTACTGGTCCAGCAGCCGCCGAACCAGGACGGGGTCGCCGATGTCGCCCTTCACAAAGATATGGCTGGGGTTCCCGTCCAGCGAGGCCAGCGTGGCGAGGTTTCCGGCGTAGGTCAGGGCGTCCAGGTTGATGACGCGCACGCCCCGGACTGCGGCCTCCAGCACGAAATTACCGCCAATGAATCCGGCGCCGCCGGTGACAAGCCAAGTGGGCACTACCCGTACTCCTATTGAAAGCCGTGTGGGGCGGTTCACGGCCCCGGTTCAGCATCAAAGGATACAACCGAGGACCGCAAGTTAAGTCGCCCGCGGGTGAACGGTCGCCACGGCGTGTGGCAGCGCAGCACGCGGCAGGAGACCATACGCATTCGCATGGTAGTCCCAACCCAGTTAGAATCGCGATCCCACCCCCGAACCGGTTGCCGCGTCCTGCAGCCGGACGTTCCCCGTTATTGAAGGATCCCGCACCAGATGAAAATCCTCGTCGCGTACAAGCGCGTGGTGGACTACAACGTCCGCATTCAGGTCAAGCCGGACGGTTCCGGCGTGGTCACCGACGGCGTCAAGCTGTCCCCCAACCCCTTTGACGAAATCGCCCTGGAAGAAGCCCTGCGCCTGCGCGACAAGGGCATCGCCACCGAGGTCGTGGTCGCCACCATCGCACCGGCCGATGCCCAGGCCCACCTGCGCAACGGCTTGGCCATGGGTGCCAACCGCGCCATCCACGTGGTCACCGATCAGGCCATCCAGCCGCTGACCGCCGCCCGCACCCTGCTCAAACTGGTCGAGAAGGAACAGCCGGACCTGGTGATCCTGGGCAAGCAGGCGATCGACGACGACGCCAACCAGACCGGCCAGATGCTGGCCACTCTTTGGGGCCGCCCGCAGGCGACCTTCGCAAGCAAGCTGGAGATTGCCGACGGCAAGGCCACCGTGACCCGCGAGGTCGACGCCGGCCTGGAAACGCTGGAAGTGGACCTGCCGGCCGTGGTCACTACCGACCTGCGCCTGAACGAGCCGCGCTTCATCAAGCTGCCGGACATCATGAAGGCCAAGGCCAAGCCGCTGGAGAGCCTGCAGCTGGCCGACCTGGGCGTTGAAGCCGCCGACACCTTCAACACCACACACTACGCCGCGCCGTCCAAGCGCAGCAAGGGTGTGATGGTCAAGGACGCAGCCGAACTGGTTGCCGCACTCAAGCAGAAGGGGTTGCTCTAATGACCAAGATCCTCGTAGTTGCCGAACACCATGACGGCAAGCTCAACGCCGCCACCGCCAAGACCGTGAGCGCGGCCGCCGCCATCAGCGGCGCCAGCATCGACGTGCTGGTGCTGGCTGCCGATCCGGCCGCCGTGGCCACCCAGGCCTCCCAGCTGGCTGGCGTGGCCAAGGTGCTGACCGTTGCCAACGCCGCCAACGGCCAGGCCTTGGCCCAGGTGCTGGCCCCCCAGATCGCACAGCTGGCCAAGGGCTACACGCACGTGTTCGGCCCGTCGACCACCTTCGGCAAGGACCTGATGCCGTGCGTGGCCGCCCTGCTGGGCGTGAACCAGGTCTCCGACCTGATGAGCGTCGAAGGCAGCCACAGCTTCAAGCGTCCGATCTACGCGGGCAACGCCATCATCACCGTGGACGTGCCGTCCGACCAGATCGTGGTCGCCACGGTGCGCGCCGCCTCCTGGCCGGAAGCGGCCCAAAGCGGCAGCGCCCCGGTTGAAGCGGCCAACGTGGACGCGGCCCTGCCGACCCATACCCGCTTCATCGGCCTGGCCGCCGGCGCCAGCGACCGCCCGGACCTGCAGAGCGCCAAGCGCGTGGTGTCCGGTGGCCGTGGCGTCGGTTCGGAAGAGAACTTCAAGGTGATCTTCCAGCTGGCCGACAAGCTCGGTGCGGCCGTGGGCGCCTCGCGCGCGGCGGTGGATGCCGGCTACGTGCCCAGCGACCTGCAGGTCGGCCAGACCGGCAAGATCATTGCCCCGGAGCTGTATGTGGCCGTGGGCATCAGCGGTGCCATCCAGCACCTGACCGGGATCAAGGACGCCGGCACCATCGTGGCGATCAACAAGGACCCGGACTCGCCGATCTTCGAGATTGCCGATATCGGGCTGGTGGGGGATCTGTTTACCCTGCTGCCGGAGCTGGAATCCGCCTTGGGCTGATGCCCGCCGGATTGCAGGCTGAAGAAAGGGGCGCTCAGGGTGCCCCTTTCGTTCTTTTCATTCCACACCGTGGTGGTCCATGTCAGCAAGACTCTTTCGCTTTCTTGTCTCGGGAGGCTCCGCCGCAGCGGTAGAGTACGCTGCATTCGTAGCGTTACACTGGCTGCTGGGCGCTGCTTGGTTGTTCGCAAGTCAATCACTGAGCTTTTTCTGCGGATTCGTGGTCAGCTTCCTTCTCAACCGAGGCTGGGTGTTCCAAAGCAGCGGCGCATTTTCCGGGGAGCTGCTAAAGTACGGAGTGGTCGCAGCCGTAAATCTGGTTGCCGGCAATCTTGCTATTGGACTGCTGGTGGGGCCGCTTCAGGTGAATCACTACGTCGCCAAACTGGTGGTGATGGTGGTCATTGCCGCCTGGAACTACCTGATTTTCTCCAAGCTCGTATTCAGGCAACGGATCGACAAGAACACATGAGTCCCATGGCGCAACACTATTCAAACGTAGCAATCGTCATTCCTGCCTACAACGAGGGCAGCGCCATTCTGGGGACCATCAAAGGCATACCCGAGGACTTCCCGCACATCATCGTCGTCGACGATGGCAGCCGCGATGACACCCGCGAGCAGGTTGCCGCCACTCGTGCGGCGCTGGTGAAGCACCCGATCAACCTCGGTCAAGGCGCAGCCCTGCAGACCGGCATTGACATGGCGCTGCTGGATCCCGGCATTGATTATGTAGTTACGTTCGATGCTGACGGCCAACATCGTATTGAAGACGTTCGCGCCATGATCGACTACGCCGAACGACACAACGTGCAGGTAGTGCTGGGCTCCCGATTCCTGGGCAAAGCGATCAACATGCCCGGCATGAAGCGGGTCATCCTGAAAGCGGCCGTCTGGTTCTCCAACATCACCTCCGGGGTGCGCCTCACTGACACCCACAATGGGCTCAGGGTCATCCATCGTTCCGCTGCCGAACGCCTGAAGCTCGAGCTGCCAGACTTCTCCCATGCCTCCGAGATCGTCGAGAGGATCGGGCAACAGCGCCTC
This sequence comes from Stenotrophomonas sp. VV52, assembly GCF_002893095.1. GTDB lineage: Bacteria > Pseudomonadota > Gammaproteobacteria > Xanthomonadales > Xanthomonadaceae > Stenotrophomonas > Stenotrophomonas aracearum. Next base: position 9,371 of record NZ_PKQQ01000009.1, read on the forward strand.
AGCTACGCGGAAGTACCGGTGACCATCATTTACAGTGAGTATTCGCGCAGCAAGGGACAGTCAATGATCAACGCAGTCAACATCGCTTTTGACGCACTTCTGCGCAAGGTGATCAAATAATGATCATCAGAGTTCTACTCATCGTCTCGACCGTCTGGATTGCGTGGTATTTCCTTTCTTCACGCGGCACCAGCAGGTCGAACGCTTTCAAGAAGGTTCTGCTGGTTGGGTTTGTGGTCGCTGCAGTGGTGGCCGTGCTCATTCCCGACAGCCTGACTGCCTTGGCAAACCTTGTGGGCGTGGGACGCGGCACCGACCTGCTGGTCTACGCCTTGGTGCAGGTGGTTGCATTCCAGCTTTTCAACACGTACGCCAAGGATAAGCAGATCCAGAAGCAGATCGTCCATCTGGCACGTCGCATCGCGATTCTTGAAGCAACGTCAGGCAAGCCGCCCACGGATGGCGAAGCGCCCCGCGGCTGAACTGCAGCAGCGCTGGCAACACCCACTGAAAGGAATTGGAGGAAAACGTTGAACAACAGGATTCTAGTGACAGGCGGGGCCGGCTACATTGGCTCGCATACCACTATCGCACTGCTGCAGGCAGGCTACGACGTCGTGATCGCCGACAACTTCAGCAATAGCGAGCGCTGGATTCCTGACCGGATTTCGACGTTGTCCGGACATGTCGTGCAGTGCCATGAGCTGGACCTGCGGAACCACGCTGCAACTTTGGAGTGCCTGCATCAGGTCCGACCCGACGGTGTGATTCATTTCGGTGCGCTTAAATCGGTAGGCGAGAGCATCGCCAACCCGTTGCACTACTATCAGAACAACGTCACCGGCACGCTGAACCTGCTGGATGCCATGCAGCACATTGGCTGCAATAACTTGGTGTTCAGCTCCTCGGCCACCGTCTACGGCTACCCGGACCGTTGCCCCATCAGCGAAGACGCTGCCCTTCACGCGATCAACCCGTACGGGCGCACCAAGTTGATGATGGAGCAGGCGATCGAGGACATCGGCACCTCCAGCCCCGGGTTCCATGCCGCGGTTCTGCGCTACTTTAACCCCGCCGGTGCGCACGACAGTGGCCAGCTTGGCGAGCTCCCACGTGGCGCCCCCAACAACCTTGTACCATTCGTGGCTCAGGTAGCCGCCGGGCTCCGTCCGGAAGTCAAGGTGTTTGGCGGAGACTACAAAACACCCGATGGCACCGGAATCCGGGATTACATCCACGTGATGGATCTTGCCCAGGCCCATGTCCACGCACTGGAGTACCTGCGCGATCGCAAGCAGGGACTTGTGGTCAACCTCGGCACCGGCAGCGGGTACTCGGTGATCGAAATCATCGATGCCTTCAGCCGGGCAAGCGGCCGCCAGATTGCCTACCAGATCACCGACCGGCGCCCGGGTGACGCCGACGCCTGCTATGCCGATCCATCGCTGGCTGAGAAGCTGCTGGGGTGGCGGGCTTCGCGGGGGTTGGACACTATCTGCGCCGACGCATGGCGCTGGCAGATACACCTGCAGCAGAACTGATCACTCCATCCGACCGCCCGCCGTTGGACCTTTCAATGAACACGACTTCGTGGGGCTCGCACAGCAAGCCCTGGCCGGCCGCTAGCCTCGCGGCCCTGCTGGCTGTCTGCGGCGCCTTTTCAATCCTGTCGCGCGTACCTGGCGCGGAATTCCTCGATGTGCCCCAGGCGCTGGTGCCAGTGCTGTTCTGCGCCGCAGTCCTGTGGTTCATCCTGCTGCCGGCATCGCGCAGGCTGCTGGAACGGGCCTGCACCTTGTCCACGCGCATCTGCGTGATCGCAATCGCCTGCGCACTGGTCACGGGCACGATCCTGCTCTTCGCACTGCCGATCAAGCCCGCGCCGATCAGCGTTGCGGACGTCTCGGTAAGCGTATTGGACGGAAAGTCGGCGAGCTCACAAGGTCGGGAAGTATGGCTGCGGGTGGAACGTGACGGGAAGGATGTCCCCTTCAGTGAACTCAGGCAAACGGGCGAATGGGTGGACAAGGCGCCCTTCCTGGTTGCAGTGGCTCCTTCCGTACCGACGTCGATCGCATGGCGAGGCTCGTACGAGGACAGCCTGCGGTTGATCTTCGTTGCCCATGGCTGGTCAGGGCGTGCGCGCGTGACCTGGAATGGCATGCAGCGCGACCTGGACCTTTACCGTTCGGAAGGGGGCAGCTTGACCCTCGATCTCGGAGGAATTGAGGTCACCCAGAATCGGCTTGCCATTCCCGTCCGCAGCGCGCGCCAGTGGGCAACTGCCACCGCAGACATCATCCTGATGGGCGCCCTTGGACTGTGGCTGTTTGGCTGGCTTACTACCCGGCCCTATCCATCGACCGAGGTAGCCAATCCCGGCCCAGCGTGGCGGGAAGCGCTGTTGTTCTCCATCCCGCTGTTGGCATCCAGTGTCGCGTGCCTGATCATCTTCTACCCCGGGATGATGACGTCCGACTCCCTGGATCAATGGCGACAGGCTGGGTCGCTGTCCTTCAACGACGCCCATCCATTGCTTTACGGCCTGATGATGGTCGCGGCCCGGTGGTTCTGGGATAGCCCCGCGGCCGTTGCGACGGTCCAGTTGGTCCTATTCTCGGCCAGCAGCGGTTGGCTGGTGGCCTCGGTGCGCCGCACTACCGGCGCTCCCACCTTGATCGCGTGGTTCTCCGCGTGTCTGCTGGCGACTTTCCCCTTGCTTCCACTGACCGCGGTCACCCTGTGGAAGGATGTACCCTACTCTGCGGCTGTCATCGCACTGACCGCGTTCGTAGTGGCGCGCGCGCCTCGTACGGTGAGCCATGGGATGAGTGTTGGTGCCACCATCGCGTTCTCCATGTTGATGTTCTGTGCAATGGCGCTACGTCACAACGGGCCGCCTGTCGCCATTGCAGCCGCACTGGTGCTGTTCTTCATTGCCCGGCATGCGCGTCTCCGCGTCGCACTGGCCACCGTGACTGCGATCATCTTGATGGTGCTGCTGAAAGGGCCGATCTCTGACGCGGCGGGTATTGAGCGTAAGCCAGTCAGTTACGTGCTGTACTCCCACCACATCGCCGCACACTTAGCCGCCGGTAATCTTCCGGTAGCCGCTGCAGACCAAGCGCTGTTGCGGCGGATCAATTCAAAGGATGCAGACTGGGCCTACAACTGTGCTACGGTGAATCCCGTCGTCTTCAACCCCCAATTTGACGCCCGCCTGGCCATGGCGCACGACAGTGACCTTTTGCGAATCCTGCTGGAGCAGGCCCGTAAACAACCTGATGTCGAGTTCCAGCACGGCATGTGCTCCAGCGGCCTGATCTGGCGGATCAAGGATTTCGAAAACGACCCGCTGTATCTCTCAAGCGTGGGCCTGTGGGCACCCTACGGCAAGGTCAAGTGGATCACGGGCGAGCGAGGGGACCCCGTCCAAGATTCCATATCTCCTGCGCTGGCCGAGTTTGTTGGCAAAATGTCCCTTCTTCCGATAATGGAAGCTGTGTTCCGTCCGGCCGCCTACATGTACCTGCTCATCTTCGCCTGCGGCGTCGCAGTTTCACGGCGGCGTGACAATCGCATCTGGTTGCTGCTGGTACTGCCCGCTGTGCACACCGCGTTCTTGGCAATTTCCATCGTTGCGCAGGATGCAAGGTACCAGCTTCCCCTGTATGTAATTACCTTCGCCGCCGTACCGCTCCTCGTGTCAGCCCATCGCCGCCTGCCGCAGTCCAGTTCGCAGGCTGGATCATGACGTTGAGGCGCCCCACAGCGCGAATACTGGTCATCGTCATATCCGCAGGACTGATGCTGGCAGCGGCGTCCCTTTGTCCACGGACGGCGTTTGCACAATTATCAGCGCTGCTCCGCATCACGCTGCTGATCGCAGCGGCTGGCGTGGCTGCGGCAGCCTCATTTCTGGTTCTGGAGTGTACAAGGCCGCAATGGAGCGTGATTCCAGTGCGTTCCCGCATCGCGTGGCTGGGCGGCGCCGTAGTGGCCGGGTGGTTGCTGACGTGGATGATTCCGCTGGATCCTGCGCCTGCCCCCGGCAAGCCATTTTCGGTCGAAATCAGTTCGCTGGGCACGCATTCCAAGGCGTCCCAAGGCGCGGAGGTGTGGGCCAAGCTGGTCGTCGACGGCAGGTCAGTTGAACTCGGCGAAACGGATGCGGGTCCGACTTGGATTGCCGAACACGGCTATCTGATCACGCCAATCAACAGCCCTCCTGACCGGATCGAATGGAACGGCCATTATCGCCGCAGCGTGCAGCTGCAGCTGTATACGCATCCGTGGTCTGGACAAGCGCGCGTACGTTGGCCAGGTAACGAGCGCACGTTGGACCTGTACAGCCCCGCTGGCGGTAACGTCGATCTTGCTCTCGCACATGGTTTCAATGCGACGTCGACGCAGTTCCTGTTGTTTCCATCGCGAACGCCGCTGCAGTACCTGGTGCAGGCCTGCCAAGCAGTCTCGCTGGGGTTGTTGATCCTCGCTGGTCTTGCATTCTTTTCGCGCTGGCCCTTACCCGCTGCCGCCGCAACATCGGCAGCGGAACGAAGCTTGGCGTGCGAGATACTGATCGCGGCCCTGCCCCTGCTCGTAGTGGGCAGCGTAGTGCTGGTGATCTTCTCGCCCGCGATCCTGACCACGGACTCACTTGGCCAGTGGAACCAGGCCAGCACCGGGCGTTACTCGGACGCGCATCCCGTGATGTACGCGTTCTACCTATGGGGGATCCAGCGGCTCAACGGCGGCCCGGCCCTCGCTGCCTGGCTGCAGATGGCCGCGATGGCGCTGGCCGGCGGCTGGCTGGCCGTCACGGTCCGACGCGCCTGCAACGCTCCCCGATGGAGCTCACTGGCCGGCGGCATGCTGGTAGCTGCATATCCGTTGACCGCACTAACGTCGATCACTCTCTGGAAAGATGTACCCTACGCCAGCAGTGTGACTGCCCTCACCGCATTCGTAATCGGCAACGTGTTCCTTGGCACTCCAGACCTCCGGCGCTTCCGCAATGGACTTGGCTTGGCAGTGCTGGCGGCGGCATGCATCGGCCTTCGCCACAACGGCCCACCGGTGGCCGCTGCTGCGTTCCTGATCCTGCTGCTGCGTCCCGGTGCCCGGCTGCACACGGTGGCTTACCTAATTGTGGCGTTTGCGCTGGCTTGGGGCGTAAAGGGGCCGTTGGCCAATGCGGTTGGCACCGAGCGCACCAGTGCCGCCTACATGGCCTACACGCACCATCTGTCTGCGCACCTTGCATCCGGCCAACAGCCGACGTCGGCAGCGGACACTGCGATTCTCGACGCCATCGACAAGGGTGCCGATGACTGGCGCTATCGCTGCTCAATGGTCAATACGACCATCTTCGACAACGCGTATGACATCCCCACAGCGGTGAAATACCAGGACGACCTGTTCCGGATATGGCTGCGGATGGCGCTGGACCGTCCTGACGTAGAGTTCGACCACATGCTGTGCGCAAGCAGCATGGTCTGGCGTTACCGTATCGCTGACAATGGCCCCCTGTACCTGTACACATTCGGATTTCTCGACAAGGGTGAGGGCGGCCTGCAATGGGTTGAGCCAGGCTTGAGCGGTTTCGTCGAGACGTCGCCCTTCCCCGACGTTGCTGCCTGGATCGGACGCGCGGTGCTGGACGTCCGCCTGACCCGATTCTGGCGTCCCGCAGCGTTCCTTTGCGCGCTGACGCTGCTGACCGTGCTGGCATGGCGCCGCACCGGGGATCGACGGGTACTGTTGATACCCGTACTGGTACTGGTGCACACCATGGTGCTGATGGTGGCCATCATCGCGCAGGACGCTCGATACCAGCTCCCGATCTACATCATCCTGTTGGCCGTTGCCCCCGCACTGGCGCTCTCCCGGCGCGCCGGCGTTCAGGCAACCGGGGGCAGCGCCCCAGAGGGATAACGCGTCAGCAGAGGGTGCAAGGCATGGCGTGGCATTGCCGAGGTTTCATGCGATAGGAACGCCAGCAGCAGTTGCAGGCCGAGCATCATCGGCAGCGCAGCCAGCATGATGGTCCCAAGTGGCGTGAACAACCCTTCTTCGGCGGCGTGCAGCCAGTGGAAGAAGCCAAACAGCGCGCCAAATACAAGCATGGGCAGACCCACCAGCAGCTCGATCGAGGCCATGTTCAGGTCGCGCAGGTAGTAGTTGTAGATTACCCGCTTGCAGGCGTTGCGCATGTGCTTGGCTAGAAACTCCCCGATGATCTTCGACACCTTAAGACCGCTGACCTCATCGGCGTAGCGTGAATCCATGGGAATGTCCACCACCTTGGCCCGCATGACGTTCAAGCGGAACAGGATGTCGCTTTCGAAAAAGTAGCGCTTACTGATGGCCTCCAGCGGAAGCCGACGCGCGATCGCGGCGTGGATGGCAGTGTAACCATTGGTAGGGTCGAACACGTCCCAGTACCCCGTCGACGCCTTTGCCATGAAGGACAGGCCCAGGTTGCCAATCCGTCGCAGCAATGGCATCGCGCTGATCCCGCGCAGGTCGAAGAAGCGATTGCCCTTGGTGTAGTCAGCGTCTCCTGCCAGGATCGGCGCGACAAAAACATCGATCAGCGATGGATCCATTTGACCGTCGCCATCCAGCTTGACCATGACGGTTGCACCGTCGGCGATCGCGCGCTCATAGCCGTGCATGACTGCCCCGCCGACTCCTAGGTTTACTGCATTGCGCACAACGACCACCCTCGGATCGCCGCAGGCGCGCTCAACCAGGTCACCGCTGCCGTCCGGGCAACAGTCATCCACGCAATAGATCCTGTCTACTAGGGGACCGATGCACTCCAACAACGGCAGGATATGCTTGGTCACCTTATGACAGGGAATTACTACTGCGACGCCGCTACTCCACATGAATGGGCCTCTCCAAGCGTTTGTTGACGAATTTCTAGCTGCGCAGCGCAGCCAGTCGCCTGCGCAGCAGGCCAATGACTGCAGACAAGCGGTAGGCGGTGCCGACGATCCGGCTCCTGCGCAGATTACGAATGTCCTGCAGTGTTGCCCCGACGTCCGCGAGCAAAAGTCCGTGCAGGGCATCGCCATCCACGCCGAGTGGAGCACACACCACCTGCAGCGATTGACGCGCGACCTTGATGCGCTTGCGCGAGAGCAATCCCCTTCCGCTCATTTCCGCCATCAACTGCGCATGGCGGCTGCGCATTTCAGGCGCGTGAATCATCGAGTCCGGGCGACGACGATACAGGAAGTTGACATCGGACGTCACAAGAAAACGGCTGCCCCGGTCCAATGCACGCTGGTAGAACTCCCAATCTTCATAGGCGCGAAGACTTTCGTCGTAGCAGAGCTCACGCATTATCCCGAGTCGCCCCAAGCACGTAGCCGTGGAGTAGCGGTTCGCGAACATGCCTGACTGCCAGGCTTCGCCGACCAGGGGAATGCATTGCTGGAAGGCCACTTCCTTGAACTCACTCACTTGGTGGGCGTCGTCAAAGTAGGCGGCCTGGGGCACAACAAAGTCGAAGTCAGCCAATCGCTCAAGCGCGGAGACGGCTTCGCCGACGAATTGGGGGGCAATCAGGTCATCCGCATCCAGGGTCAGGACATACTTCCCCCGCGCAGCACTCAGCCCGGCGTTGCGCGCCGCGGCCAGGCCTTGGTTGAATGGCAGGCGCAGCACGCTCACAGATGAGTCGGAGGCTGCTGCCAGCCCCTCGATCAGATTGATTGACGACGGGTCCGTGGAGCCGTCATCGATCACTATGATTTCCAACGACGTGTAGGAGCATTCACGCAGGTTAGCCAGCGTCGTCGGCAGATAGGCGCCAAGATTGAAGTGCGGCACCAACACGCTGACCAGGGGCTGTTCCACGCGGGGAGATGCGACCGGCTCTCGAGCTCGAACAGCAGACAGCTGGCGCCCCGCCGACCATTCCAGCATCAACTGCGACTGCGGCCTCCACTCGGCCGCCTTTGCCAGCACCCGCACGAGCGATGCGGCAGTCCCATCGTAGCGAAGTACATTGCGGCCATCATCCCATCCGGCACCCGCCGGATACGCAGGGTTTCGCGCATCCACGATCACCTGCCGTCCCTGCCCGAGCGCAGCCCTCGCCAGATCTGCGCTGGCACTCCAGCTATCAGCGAAGACCACCGCTCCAGGCGCGTCCACGCCCGCAAGCTGATCCCGGGAAATGAGCTCGAAACGGTTACGCCATGCTGGTGGAACTGCGGCCAAGCCGTCCGTGGAGACCCTGCCGACAAGATGGAGCTTGATGCAGGCTGTGGCACCCGCAGTGCTTCCGATGAAGCCGATTGAGGCCCGCACGAATTGACGCAGCGCGGCGGGTTCCGAAATGACACCTGCGATGTGCGCAGATGATGGGCCGGGCCGCGCGGCCAATGGCTCCTCTGAGTAAGTCGGCAGCGCCAGTCGGTCCTTCCAGCTACCTCCATCGATTCCCGATGCCGCGATGATGGACGCAGCCACCTCGACCTTCTCGCACCGGAGCTCATCGCAGTCTGTAAGGCACCGCCGTTCCATGTCCGCCGTGAGTAGATCGGACGTTGAGAGTGCACGCCCCTCTCTGGCGGCTTCCAGAACCGTGAGACCCGTCAAACGGACCGAGACTGTAGTGGCCGCAAACGCTTGATGTACAAATCGTTCCTGAAGCAGCCAGAAACCGGAAGCTCCAAGGCAGGGAAGCGAAACATGCGCGACCGACCCGCGTTCGGACTCGATCTGTTTGAGGCAGTACAGCACCTGTCGTGCGGCCCAGTCTTCCTTCAGGCCTGATATGCCAGGCGCGGCCGGCCAACGCCGGTCAGCCTCCGTTGGGGTCCGAGCGTAGTCATTCCCCAAGGCAATGCACTGGGTTCCATCCGGAATGAAACCGCTCCAGTCAGCCGGGTCCATGTCGGCTCCGAGGATTACGGCGATGGCGTCGCTGCCACCTCCTCGAAGCAATTGGCAGACCGCTCGACCGTCCGTGTCTAACGTGGACAAGGACGACGCGTAACCAACGACCACGTGCATACTACACTCCGGAATGAGTGGCTCAGCGGAAACGGCGATACAGGGGAAGCAAGCGTTCAATGAGTCGTTTGCCCATCCGGAGCACCCACGGAGCTCGACGCTGCAGCAGGTTCGCAAGGGCCAAGGTGTACCTGACGGTCTCGCTGTCCAGAAGCTCCTGCAGACGATAGGAAGACTCATCCAGACTGAGCAATGTCACTGCACCGCCGCTGCCTTGAATTGCCGCTACGTACGCGGGAACTTTGATCGATCCGAGCTGCGCTCGCTTGCCGTGAAGCAGACGTCGCTGCGCTTCCAGCACGGCACCACTCACGTCGCCGTGCATCTTAGATACCAGGGGGTACGCGGGGCGGGACGTGATGTCAATGGAGGACGAGGCAATGAAGCGCACCTCCTGTTGACACGCCCGCAGCAGCATTTCCCAGGTTTCATTGGCTGGGACTGCCTCATCGAAACCAAGCGCGCGCGCGCGGTCGGTTCGAATGACGAAGCTGTCCGGACCGAGACGGTTCTCATAGAGACCTGCGAGTCGAGCCTCACCGTAGTGCACATGACACACATCGAAGCTCGGCGCAGGATCGCCAACTGCCGGCAAGGCCGTCGCCACTCCATGGTGGGAAACAACAACGTCGAAGTCGGAATGGCGGGAGAGACCCCTTACCGCCGCGCCGAGATAATGGGGGGCAAGCTGCTCACCGGCACGAAGGAACACCACGTAATCGCAACTGACGGCCTCGAGTCCCGCGTTTCGCGCGGCAGCAGCACCAGACCGCACCGGGAACCGAACAACGCGAACGCGCGGATCGATAACTTCCAGACGATTCAGCACCTCGCGGCTGATGGGGTCGGGGGAGGCGTCATCGACAATGATGATTTCCTCGATCAGGCAAGCGGACGCAAGCAGGCTGTCGATGCTGGGCATCAGCGCTCGACCCTCTCCCTGATTGATCACCACCGCGCCAAGCCGGGGCTGCGCGGATTCGGCCCACTCGGTACTTTCGGCCCCGAGGGCCCATGGAGCGGCAGTCGACGCCTGGGTCACAGGCAGCAGCTCCCCGGTGCTGCCTGAGAACAACGCAGTCAACGCCTTTGCCAGATCAGCCGGCACGCCATTGAACTTGATGCAGTTGATGCCATCCTGCCAAGGCGTGTCGTCACCGAATGCAGGATTGCGATCATTGAGTACGCATATTGCGCCGGACAATGATGCCTCGTAGGCCGCCAGGCAGAATGACTCCCATGGCGACGGGAAGATGCAGACGGATTCAGCAATCATTTTTTCGCGCGGCGCGCCATTCACCCCCTTGGCGAACACAACCCGGCCCACCAGGTCTGCCGGAATCATGTCGACGATGGTCTGCTGGTAGGCGGCATCGAAGGAGTGGGCAAGGAAGACCACGTTGCCTTGGTATGCAGGGTTGTCGCGCATGAACTGCACGCAGCCGCGGATGAAAACGTCCGGTCGCTTGATATCCTGCAGCTTCGATGTAAACAGCAGCGGGGTATCCGGGCCAATATCGACGGACCTGCTTGCGAACGGAAGCGAGTCCAGCAACACTGGAGGCGAATGAACGCAGCTTCGAGCCGCCCAGTCATGGTCTTCGAAACCGTAGAACGCCCTGAAAGCTTCGGACACCGGCGCGAGCTGTGCGACGATCAGGTCGCAGTCGGCCAGTGCCTTGCGCTCCAGGTCATACAGGCTCAGGCCGTGGATGCTCTGCGCACGCGGCTCGAAGTCCGCAAGAATACTGTCGGTCGTGTGCAGGCGCACCGCCAACGTCGTCTGGAGGAAGTCGTTGCCGAGCAGCTTCTCCTGGGTTGCGGCGAACGCGGCTGCCCCCCAGTCGACAAACTCGACGTAACCCAGCGCGCCTTCGCTCTCCTGTAGCGCCCGAAGCCCCTGCAGAATGAGGACGGACTCCCAATGCAGCACAGTGTTGTTGAAGGAGCCGTACGCGGGGTAGCGTCGACCACGGGCATCAACGGTCTGGTACGTACCCATATGGGAGACGTGAAGACGAACGCCGGGATAGACCGCCGCGAAGGCGCTGGGGTCAAGACCGTCGCCAACGTAGAGAATTGCGGTGTTATCGCGCTCCTGCTGCGTGGAAGTGGCCAGAATGTTTGCAACGACGCGACCGATGCCGCCGGCGGTGAAGGGGTACAGCTCGCGCGTTACGAATACTCTCAAAGCGGTCATCTACAGCTCCATGAATTCAATATACCGGGCGCTCGACAGCTCGATGAGTTGGCGTGAATAAGAGGCCATCATCTGCTCCAGTTCCATGTCAGGCGTGCTCAGTACGCGTGAAATCGTACGAGCTATGTCCCTAACGTTCAATGCATCACCAACCTGCGTAAGGCCCACGTACTCGTGGTCCTCCAACGCATCCATTCCCAACCTGCCGCGTACGCTTGGCGTTCCAACAGCCAACGCTTCCAACTCTACCATCGGATGGCAATCCACCACCGATGCATTCAGCACCACGTCCGCCAGCGACATGGTGTCCATGATCTGAGCCTGGTCGAGCTTGGGCAGAACCTCGATCTTCTTCTCGGTCGGGTATGGAAGCTGGAAATCGTTCGCAAGCACCCAGATCGTATCGACCTGGTCGCTGGCCACTGCACCTGCCACGTTGCTGGCAAGGTTCTTGTGCACCAGATTCCACGACGGCGAGAACGCGATGGCCCCCTCGTGCCGACGCTGATGCCGGGGCATGCCCTGCGGGTAATTGGGCGGCATGTTGTAAATCTGCTGCGGCCAACCCAGCGGGCCAATCGCCGCATGGCTGCCACCGCGCATGCCCTGGATGCGTTTGATATAGCCCTGCCTGGCCAGGTCGAGCGCGAGAGCGAAGAATCGCCGCTCATCGTGGTGCACCCACATGACAGGAGCACCATGCCACACCAGGTAAATGTGCTCGAATCCTGCCCCGGCGAAACCCTTGATCCAAGCTGCCATTGCCGTTGAGAAGCCGTGGATGGCAATTCGGTCAACACCGGCCAGTCTGAACAGCTTGGCGACGGCCTCGATATCGAGAGCAGATGGCCGATCCGATGCGGATACCGCCAGCTTGTGCCCCGGCAGCGCGCCTGCTGCTGCCCGGATTCCAAACCACTCCTGATGCATTACGTGGCAGACCCGCTCATGCCCACTCAACTGTTGGGCAAACCGTGTATCGCGAGCTGCGTCGAACTGGAACAGCTGCGACGCCAAGACCGGAATGTTCGGTTCCGCGCCACGGTGGTCAGCGTTCGCATACGAAGGCTCCTCGTGATCCGTCGACATCAATGCGCTCAAACGCTCCCGCAGTCCAAGCTGCCATTGATAGCGTTCGACCTGCTCGGCGTGATCTGCCCTGATGCGGATTTCATCCTGCGCCACCGCATTGCGGTGCTCAGCCAGGCGATGCTCGAACTCGTTGCGAAGCTGCTCGGCCTGCACCCGATTGGCCAAGTCGCTCTCACGCAACTGCGCTGCTAGCGCCGGAACCAGCTCGAGCACATCGATCAGGTGACCGGGACCGACTTTCTCGCGCAGGGCAGCGGGAAGACCATCGGCAACGCCAGTGAACGCCTTGGTTGCATGCTCCTCCGCCCGCTTGTACAGCTCCACTGCATCCCGAAGCTCTGCCAACTGGCTGCCACCGACATTGATTTCATTCTCTAGGCCCCTCACCGCTGCGACGGTGTTCTCGTGCGAGCGAACCAGGTAGCCGGGGCGATCAATGATCTCAAAGCCATTGCTTCCCGGTACGCGCACGCTGCGAGGTGCGCCGGGCCGTGGCTCCCGGAGGAAATAGATACCATGGTCGGCGAGAATGCCGTCATCGACATCCACGTCCATGTCGCTCGCGGTCGTGTTGGCGAAGTCATGGCTCCAGCAACCGGCATGCCACAGATTGCCCAGCATGCTTATCCCAACCTGGCGGTTCTCGATCAGGCATATACAACCGCCGGGCGCAAGAACCGCGCGCATTCCTTCGATCACCTCACGAGCCTGCTCGGGGGAGTTGTGGATCATCACCGACACGGTGAAGATCACGTCGAACTGCCTGGAGCCTGCCAAGCCGGGGAGATCAGACCCGACCATGATGCGATCGCGGATATCCGAGGCGTATCTGGAAGGCGGTGCAGAAAACAGCGGCTCGACCATCGGTGCCGAGATATCGAATCCGTAGTAGTCAACGAAATCATGGTCAGCCAGGAGCCGGGTCATGCGGCCGAAGCCAACCCCGTAGTCCAGAACCCTGACCGGCGCCCCACGCTCCGCCGCTGCCGTGCGCAGAAATTCAACCAACCACGACTCCTGGAGTCCGTAGTTGGAGTTACCTGCGTCACGCCGAACCTTCTGTTGGTCAGCGTAAAGTCCACCGTCCCTAGACAGCCAGTAATCCCGGTTCTCTGTGCTCATGGCTCAGGCCACCCCGCCGCACGCTTCGTCGCTGATCACCCTGCCATGCTCCAGATGCATGATTCGATTGCAGTTGGCCGCAATGATGTCCTTGTTGTGGCTGGCCAGAACAAGGATGCTCGCCTTCTGGACGATTTCTGAAAGCCGCTGCTGCGCTCTCGCGTTGAAATCCGCGTCGCCCACGCCCAGCCATTCGTCCATCAACAGGATATCTGCATCAAAGCTGGTGGCGATGGAGAAAGCAAGGCGGACGAGCATGCCGCTTGAGTAGACACGCACGGGCATGTCAACGTAAGGACCCAGTCCGGAAAATTCGCAGATCGACGGCATTTTTGCTGCAATCTCCGCGCGAGAGAGGCCATGCAGCAAACCCTTGAGGCGGATGTTTTCCACGCCGGTGGCCTCGAAGTCCATTCCCATGGTGACATCAAGGAGGTTCGCGATCCGCCCGCGGCTGCGCACGTAACCGGACGTTGGCTCATACACTCCGGCCAACGTCTTCAGCAAGGTGGTCTTCCCCGCCCCGTTGTGTCCGACCAGACCAAGCTTATCGCCTTCGCGCAGCTCGAATGAAACGTCCTGGAGCGAGTCGACCACAGTTACGTTTCGGCTGGACGGCGCTACACGACCGCCAGTCACGGCAGACATGATGGCGCCCTTCATGGAGCGGTTGTTGGTTCCGTAAACAGGCAACTGCACGCTGCAGTTGACGACACTGATGTTCGTCATGTCACACCCAGAAGGAAATTTTGTGGCGACTGCGCGCCAACACCGGAATGGCAACGAGATATGCCAGCAGGATGAAAGTGCCCACGACCCAGTAAGAGTGATCGGGCGGCACGTTTCCCATCAAGGGATCCCGAACGAGCTGGATGAAATGATAGAGGGGATTGAAATCAGCCACCCACCGATGCGGCCCCAGCATGTCGGCCTTCCAGATGATCGGCGTCATGAAGAAGCCGAGCTGCATGAAGTTCGCAATGGCAGGCTGCAGGTCGCGGAATCGTGCTGCCATCACACCGAAGAGTGCCGTGATTGGAATGGTGGCCAGCAGAATCGCGAAAATGCCCGGGATGGCCAGGAACCACACCAGCTCCGGCTGGATCTTCAGATAGATCGCGAACGGAATGTAGGCCACTGCGCCGTGCAGGAACACGATGAAAGTACGTGTAACCAGCCGCATGACGTGCAGTGTTGCCGGCAGTCGCATTGACCGGATCAGGTTCTCGGACGCCGTAAAGGTCGTGCACCCTTCCTGGACGGTCGTGGAAATGTAGATCCAGACGATGTCGCCCAACGCGATGTACGGCAGGTAGTCGCGCAGATTCATCTTGAACAGTTGACTGTACAGAAGGCCGATACCCAGGATCAGCACGAACATGCTGATGGTGATCCAGAACGGCCCCAGCACCGAGCGCCGGTACTTGTGCTTGGTATCCATCATTGCCAGGGCGAGCCACGCCCGCCAAGAGCGCATGCCGTCGGCGACGTCGGAGAAGAGCGCACGCAGCGGCGTCAGCTCGGTATCGCGAAGGTGGCGCCGATCAATCGGCGCCGACGCGAGTCGCGGCGAGACTTCAACGGTCATTGCAACGCCCTCTCAAGATCCACAATCAGGTCCCCCAGCTCTTCGACCCCCACACTCAACCGCACCAGCGCATCGCTGATACCGAGCTGATCGCGACGCTCCACCGGAATTGATGCATGGGTCATCACCGCCGGATGGTTCACCAGGCTTTCCACCCCACCCAGTGACTCGGCCAGGGTAAACAGTTCGGTCTTCTCGCAGAAGCGCTTGGCCGCCTCGAACCCGCCCTTGAGCACGATCGAGACAATACCGCCGTAGCCGTTCATCTGGCGCGTGGCCAGCTTATGCTGCGGGTGCGAGGTCAGCCCCGGGTAGATCACCTTTTCCACCGCCGGGTGCTTTTCCAGCCACTCGGCCAGCGCCAGCGCATTGGCGCAGTGCGCCTTCATGCGCAGCGGCAGGGTCTTCAGGCCACGCAGGGCCAGGAAGCTGTCGAACGGCCCCTGTACGCCACCAATGGAGTTCTGCAGGAAGGCCATCTGTTCGGCCAGCTCGGCGTTGTCGCCGACCACGACCATGCCGCCGACCATGTCCGAGTGGCCATTGAGGTACTTGGTGGCCGAGTGCAGCACCAGGTCCGCACCCAGCTCCAGCGGACGCTGCAGCATCGGCGAGGCAAACGTGTTGTCCACCACCACGATCAGGCCATGGCGCTTGGCGATGGCGGCGACCGCGGCAATGTCCACGATCTTCAGCATCGGGTTGGTCGGGGTTTCGATCCAGACCATCTTCGTCTGCGGGGTGATCGCCGCTTCGAACGCGGCCAGGTCGGTCAGGTCGACGAAGCCGAACTGCAGGCCGGCCGTGCGCTTGCGCACGCGTTCGAACAGGCGGAAGGTGCCGCCATAGATGTCATCCATCGCCACCACGTGGCTGCCGGCATCCAGCAGCTCCATCACGGTGGAGGTGGCCGCCATGCCGGAGGCGAACGCGTAACCGCGGGTGCCGCCTTCCAGCGAGGCCACGCAGCGCTCGTAGGCGAAGCGGGTCGGGTTGTGGGTACGCGAGTACTCGAAGCCCTGGTGCTCGCCCGGGCTGGACTGGGCGTAGGTGGAGGTCGCATAGATCGGCGGCATCACCGCGCCGGTGCTCGGGTCGGGCGACTGCCCGCCGTGGATGGCCAGAGTGGCCAGAGCGAGCGAGCGAGTGCTGTGCCCGGAGGATGCAGGGTCGGACATGAAAGTTCCCAAGGCGCGGAAGCCCCCAGTGGGGCTCCCATCAAGAAGGAGCGGAAGTCTATCAGCGCCGGCTTAACAACCTTTGACGCGGACAAATACGTATTCAGCGGAGAACGTCGACCAAATTGTCGTTATTGCACCCGCCGACGCAGATAATTCAGCAGGTCGATCCGGGTAATCAGGCCCAGGAAGGTGCCGCCATCCATGATGATGGCCACCTGGCCCCGGTCGAACACCGGCAGCAGGGCCTCGATCGGCGACTTCACGTCCAGCCGGTCCAGCTTGCTGACCATGGCGGTGGCGACCTTGTCGCGGAAGCGCGATTCATCGCCATACACATGCAGCAGCACGTCGCTTTCATCCACGATGCCCACCAGCTGGTCGCCGTCCATCACCGGCAGCTGCGAGACGTCGTACAGCTTCATGCGCTGGTAAGCGGTGGTCAGCAGGTCGTTCGGGCCGATCACCACGGTGTCGCGCTGGCCGTACGGGCGCAGGATCAGGTCGCGCAGGTCGCCGGTCTGCGGGCGCTCCAGGAAGCCGTTGTCCAGCATCCAGTAGTCGTTGTACATCTTGGAGAGGTACTTGTTACCGGTGTCGGGCACCAGCACCAGCACCTTCTTCGGGGTGGTCTGCTCTTTGCAGTACTTCAATGCGGCCGCCAGCAGGGTGCCGGTGGAGGAACCGCCGAGCACGCCTTCCTTGCCCAGCAGCTCGCGCGCGGTGTGGAAGCTTTCGGCGTCGGTGATGGCGTAGGCCTTGGTGACCCGGGTGAAGTCGGCGATCGAGGGCAGGAAGTCCTCGCCGATGCCTTCCACCAGCCAGCTGCCCGACTTGTCGTTCAGATTGCCGTCGTTGATGTACTCGGCCAGGATCGAGCCGACCGGGTCGGCCAGGACCAGCTCGGTCTTCGGCGAGAGCTTGGCGAAGGCGCGGGAGAGGCCGGTCATGGTGCCGGAGCTGCCGCAGCCGAACACGATGGCGTCCAGGTCGCCGTCCATCTGCGCCAGGATCTCCGGGCCGGTGGCGAACTCGTGCGCGGCCGGGTTGTCCGGGTTGCCGAACTGGTTGATGAAGTACGCGCCGGGGGTTTCCTCGGCCACGCGCTGGGCCATGTCCTGGTAGTACTCGGGGTGGCCCTTGGCTACGTCCGAACGGGTCAGGCGCACTTCGGCGCCCATCGCCTTGAGGTTGAAGATCTTCTCGCGGCTCATCTTGTCCGGCACCACCAGGATGAGCTTGTAGCCCTTCTGCTGGGCGACCAAGGCCAGGCCGAGGCCGGTGTTGCCGGCGGTGCCCTCCACCAGCGTCGCACCCGGCTTGAGATCGCCGCGCTTTTCAGCGGCCTCGATCATGGACAGGCCGATGCGGTCCTTGATGGATCCTCCGGGATTGGCGCTTTCGAGCTTCAGGTACAGCTCGCAGACACCGGTATCCAGGCGCTGGGCCTTGACGATCGGGGTCTTGCCAATGAGTTCGAGCACGGAGGAGTGGATTGCCATCGGGTCACATCGATTCGCGCCGCAGGGCGGCCGGACCCCCGATTATCCGATAGAAGGTAAAGACACGCCATGCGTGTTTGTTCACCCCCGAAAGAGCGACGCGGACGGTGCCCGTCGACGAGGAGACGGACACCGCCCGCGGCGGTTGGGTGTCAGGTGCCGGCCGTGGGCCGACCGGCCACCTGGTGGCGCCGACCCGGGGTCGGCGCGGGGGAAACATCAATGCACAGGGGAGGAAGACTCGTACATTCGAAGCAGTTGTTGCTTGGCCAGCAGCTTCTCACGCTTCATCTGTCCCAGGGTGACATCGTCGACCCCAAGTACGCCCAACGAGGCATCCATACACTTCTTGTTCAACTTTCGATGCTGGTCGTAGAGCTTCTTGAACTGCGGGTCCGCACTGAGGCGGGCGTCGATTTCACTCTGGGGCTGATCTTCAAACATGATGAACCTCCTATCGCGTCTACAGCACAAACAAGAACGCCCCGGCCGGTGAGGCACGGGGCGTGTCTTCGGGAGGAGCACCGGCGTCAACCGCGACCGCAGGCGAACCCATGCGCCCAGCCCGGCCATTCCGGACTGCAGACTGCTCTGGTTCGTGCCCTCGGTACATCGGCCCGGCCCTCCAATCGTCCGGGTCGCGGAAGGCCACCCGGACAATCGACCCTACGCCTGCCCAAGGGTGGGTTCAAGGGTTTCGTTTGAAATCGCTGGCGGTGCCCAGTCGGGGTTCAGGCTGAACACGCGGATCAACGAAAAAGTAACGAAAACAACGGGTTGAAACCGTCAGGGGGCTATGATGACCTCGGCCGAGCGGGCCTTGGTTGACGCGGCCTTCTTGCCCGCCACCTGGAAGCGGCTGGCGCTGACGCCCGCCGCGACCAGTGCGTCGCGCAGGGCTTCGGCGCGCTGCTGCCCTACCCCGGCGGCAGCGTCATAGGCCTCGATCCGGACCCGGCCCTTCTTGCCGATGTTCAGGTACTCGGCCAGCGCCTGCGCCTGGCCCTTGGCGCCCCCGGACAGCGCGCCCTTGCCGCTTGCGAAGGCGTCGCCCGGGAAGGTGAACACTTCGCCGCGGCTGTCGAACTTCGAGCCCGGCAGCTTGTTGCCCGAGACCAGCTCGGCTTCCTCGCGGGCCAGCTTGGCCGCGTTCTGCTGGGCGGCGCTGAGGCGGGCGGTCTGCTTGCCGGCCACGCTGGT
This sequence comes from Stenotrophomonas sp. VV52, assembly GCF_002893095.1. GTDB lineage: Bacteria > Pseudomonadota > Gammaproteobacteria > Xanthomonadales > Xanthomonadaceae > Stenotrophomonas > Stenotrophomonas aracearum. The sequence goes on from NZ_PKQQ01000009.1 coordinate 28,289, forward strand.
CAGCGCGGTTTCGGCATCCTGGCGGGCCAGCGCTTCGGATTCGGCAGCCAGGCGCAGGCGTTCGGACTCCTCGGCCTGGATCTGGGCCTGCACGCGCAGGCGTTCGCTTTCCTGGCGGGCGCGCTGGGCGTCGCGGCGGCTGGCTTCGATCAGCAGGTCGCTGCGGGTGCGCTCGAGCTGGGCCAGTTCGCGCTTGGCCAGGGCGGCACGCACGCTGGTTTCGGCGATGTCGACCCGGCGATCAGCCAGGTAGCGGGCCTGGTCGAGGTCACGGCGCTTGGCGTTGGCCAGCGTGGCAATGGCCTGCTGGGCCTGCAGGCGCTCGAAGGCGGCCAGCTCGTTGGTGTCCGGGTTGGCCTGGATCGCCATCAGGCGCTGGGTCAGCTGGGCCACGGCCGGGTCTTCGGCGGCGAAGGCCCGCGGCGACAGGGCCAGGCCGGCGGCGAGCAGCAGGGGCGAAAGGCGCAGGGCGGTCTTCATCGGCGGCCCTCCCCGTCGGCGAGCTGGCGTTCGAGCTGGGTGACCTCGTTGCGGCGCAGCTGCAGCTGGGCGGTGGCGGTGGCTTCTTCGCTGCGGGCGCGGGCCAGGTCGGCGTCGGCGGTGGCACGCACGGCCATGGCCGGGGCGTTCTTGCGCTCGCGGCGGTCGCTGGCGGCGGCCTGGGCCTGCTCCAGGCCCTGGCGGGCCATGGCGATCAGGTCCGGGGCGTACTGGTCGGCATCGGCCTGGGTGGCCTTGTCCACGGCCTGCCGGGCCTGCATCAGTTCCAGGGCGCCATCCTGCGCCTGGGCGGCACCAGAGAGCGCGAATGCGCACGCCATCACATACAGAGTACGTCGTAATTGTGCGAAGCTAGGATTCATTGGGGGTGCCGTTCGCCTGAAGTAGGTGCGCGGCCATTGTCGGAAGCCTGCGGCGTGCCTGCAAGGGCACGCGGCTGATTGTTGGGGAAACATTTCGCATGGATATCGGCTATTTCCTGAAGCTGATGACCGAAAAGAACGCTTCGGACATGTTCTTGACCACCGGAGCGCCGGTGTACATCAAGATCGAAGGCAAGCTGTACCCGCTGGGGAACACCGGGTTGCCGCCGGGCATGGTCAAGAAAATCGCCTATTCGCTGATGGACGAGGGCCAGGTGCCGCAGTTCGAGCGCGACCTGGAGCTCAACATGGCCATCGCCCTGCCCGACGCGGGGCGCTTCCGCGTCAACGTGTTCAAGCAGCGCGGTGAGGTGGGCATGGTGATCCGTGCCATCCGCAGCAAGATTCCGAGCATCGAAGAGCTCAACCTGCCGCAGGTCCTGAAGGACGTCATCATGACCCCGCGCGGGCTGGTGCTGGTGGTGGGTTCGACCGGTTCGGGCAAGTCGACCTCGCTGGCCTCGATGATCGACCACCGCAACAGCACCACGACCGGGCACATCCTCACCATCGAGGACCCGATCGAGTACCTGCACAAGCACAAGATGTCGATCGTCAACCAGCGCGAGGTGGGGCTGGACACGCATGCCTTCCACAACGCGCTGAAGAACGCGATGCGTGAAGCGCCGGACGTGATCCTGATCGGCGAAATCCTGGATGCAGAGACCATGGAGGCGGCCATTGCGTTCGCCGAAACCGGTCACCTGTGCCTGGCCACGCTGCACTCCAACAACGCCGACCAGACCATCGAGCGCATCCTCAACTTCTTCCCCGAGAGCGCGCACCGCAACGTGCTGATGAACCTCTCGCTGAACCTGCGCGCGGTGATTTCCCAGCGCCTGGTCAAGGGCCAGGACGGGCGCCGCCTGCCGGCGACGGAAGTGTTGATCAACACGCCGATGATCCGCGACCTGCTGCGCCGCGGCCAGGTGCACGAGATCAAGGCGGCGATGGAAGCCTCGCTGGAAGAAGGCATGGAAAGCTTCGACCAGTGCCTGTTCCGGATGGCCAAGAACGGCATCATCGAGCAGGAAGAGGCGCTGCGCGCAGCCGATTCACGCGATGGCCTGGCGTTGAAGTTCCGCCTGTCCGAAGGCGGCGCGGAGCATGATCCGTACGCGGATTATTCGGCGGCGACGCCGGCGGCGATCACGCACGGGTTCTAGGACGGTTATGTTGCCGCGTCGGCCTGATTCTCGGGCCGCGCGGCATCGAATGCTTCCAGCCTCAGGCACGCCTCTTCGATCCGCACCAGCGTCGGATACGAAGTCAGGTCCACGTTGAACCGCCGCGCGTTGAACAGCTGCGGCACCAGGCAGCAGTCGGCCAGGGTCGGGGTGTCGCCGTGGCAGAAGCGCCCGGTTTCCACCGACTCGACCAGCATGCGCTCCATCGCGTCGAACCCCACCTGCATCCAGTGCCTGGTCCAGTCGTCGCGCTCGGGCTGCGGCACGTGCCAGGTGTCGCTGAAGAACTGCATCACCCGCAGGTTGTTGAGCGGGTGGATGTCGCACGCCACCAGTTGGGCCAGCGCGCGCACCCGGGCGCGGCCCAGTGCGTCGTCCGGCAGCAGTGACGGGTCCGGGAACACCTCGTCGAGGTACTCCAGGATCGCCATCGACTGCCGCACCACGCACTCGCCATGCACCAGGGTCGGCACCAGTTCCTGCGGGTTGAGCGCGGCGTAGCCCTCGCTGTGCTGCTGGCCGCCGTCGCGGACCAGGTGCACCGGCGTGATCTGGTGCGCCAGGCCCTTCAGGTTCAGGCCGATGCGCACGCGGTAGGCCGCACTGGAGCGCCAGTAGCTGAACAGCTCGATGCGGTCGGCGGGGATGTTCAGGGCCGTGTCGCCTGTTCGATGCGCTGCTCGATGGCACCGAAGATGCTCTCGCCGGCGGCGTCGAACATTTCGATGCGGACCACGTCGCCGAACGACATGAAGGGGGTGCTCGGCTTGCCGTCGCGCAGGGTTTCCACGGTGCGCTGTTCGGCGAAGCAGGAGGCGCCCTTGCTGGTGTCTTCATTGGCGATGGTGCCCGAGCCGACAATGGCGCCGGCGCCCAGCGGACGGGTCTTGGCCGCATGCGCGACCAGCTGGGCGAAGTTGAACTGCATGTCCACGCCGGCTTCCGGCGCGCCGAACCAAGCGCCGTTGATGTGGGTCACCAGCGGCAGGTGGACCTTGCTGTCCTGCCAGGCCTCGCCCAGTTCGTCGGGGGTGACGAACACCGGCGACAGCGCCGAACGCGGCTTGGACTGCAGGAAGCCGAATCCCTTGGCCAGTTCGCCCGGAATCAGGTTGCGCAGCGAGACGTCATTGACCAGGCCGACCAGCTGGATGTGCCCGGCCGCCTGTTCGGGGGTGACCGCCATCGGCACGTCGTCGGTGATGACCACCAGCTCGGCTTCCAGGTCGATGCCGTACTCCTCGCTGACGACCTTCACCGCGTCGCGCGGGCCGTAAAAGCCGGCGCTGGTGGCCTGGTACATCAGCGGGTCGGTGTAGAAGCTCTCCGGGACCTCGGCGCCACGGGCGCGGCGGACGCGCTCCACGTGCGGCAGGTAGGCGCTGCCGTCGACGAATTCATAGGAACGCGGCAGCGGCGCGGCCAGCGCCTGCAGGTCGATGTCGAACACGCCGTCGGCGCTGCCGTCGTTGAGCGACTCGTACAGGGCGTTCAGGCGCGGCGCCAGGTGGCTCCAGTCTTCCAGCGCCTGCTGCAGGGTGGCGGCGATCCCGGTGGCGCGCACGCCCTGGCGCAGGTCGCGCGAAACCACGATCAGGGTGCCGTCGCGGCCGCCTTCCTTCAAAGAACCAAGCTTCATGGGTGGGTATCCGGGAATCGCAGAAATAAGGTTTCGAGTGTAACCAAATGCGCGGTGGTGCCAAGACGCATTGCGTCAAATGACGATAAACCATCCGGGTGAGACGGGGGCGTGGGTGCCCAACCTGAACGGGGCATTTGGTATGGCCGTCCCAGTTCCATTACAATTGGTGGGTCTGCAGCGGCCGTCCGTTTCCCTTCGGGATCGCCGGCGATCCGGATCCTTGATCCCTCGCCCGCCCCCACTCCGACGCCATTCGTCATGCATTCCAGTCTGCGCACCGCGCCGGCTGAACACAATTCTCGCAGCGCGGTTCACGGGAACGCTCCGAGTAAGCCGATCAACTCGATCTGCCTTGCGCTTGGCCATTCGGCCTGGCGTTACTTTGTCTTTGGAGCTTCCACCCGATGTCTTTTGAAAACCTGGGCCTTGCCCCGTTCCTGCTGCGCGCGTTGTCCGAGCAGGGCTATGAAAACCCGACCCCGATCCAGGAGCAGGCGATCCCGCTGGCCCTGGAAGGGCGCGACCTGCTGGCCGGCGCACAGACCGGTACCGGCAAGACCGCTGCCTTCGGCCTGCCGCTGCTGCAGCACCTGGGCACCAATCCGCAGGCCGTGAACGGCCCGCGCAAGCCGCGTGCGCTGGTGCTGGCCCCGACCCGCGAGCTGGCCACCCAGGTGCATGACAGCCTGCGCAGCTACAGCAAGTACCTGCGCATTCCGAGCGCCTGCATCTACGGTGGCGTCGGCATGGGCAACCAGTTCGACGTGCTGCGCCGTGGCGTGGACCTGCTGGTGGCCTGCCCGGGCCGCCTGATCGACCACCTGGAGCGTCGCAGCGTCGACCTCTCCGGCATCGAGATCCTGGTGCTGGACGAAGCCGACCGCATGCTGGACATGGGCTTCCTGCCGTCGATCAAGAAGATCCTGGCCAAGCTGCCGCGCCAGAACCGCCAGACCCTGCTGTTCTCGGCGACCTTCGAAGAGAGCATCAAGCAGCTGGCACTGGAATTCATGCGCGACCCGGCGCAGATCCAGGTGACCCCGAAGAACACCGTGGCTGAAACCATCACCCACCGCGTGCACCCGGTCGATGGCGCGCGCAAGCGCGAGCTGCTGCTGCACCTGCTGGCGCAGGACAGCCGCGAGCAGACCCTGGTGTTCGGCCGTACCAAGCACGGCTGCGACAAGCTGGCGATGTTCCTGGACAAGGCCGGCATCAAGACCGCCGCCATCCACGGCAACAAGAGCCAGGGCCAGCGCCTGCGTGCGCTGGGCGACTTCAAGGCCGGCCGCGTGACCGTGCTGGTGGCCACCGACATCGCCGCGCGCGGTATCGACATCAACGAGCTGCCGAAGGTCATCAACTACGACCTGCCGATGGTGCCGGAAGACTACGTGCACCGCATCGGCCGTACCGGCCGCAATGGTTCGACCGGCCAGGCGATTTCGCTGGTGGCGCAGGACGAAGCCAAGCTGCTGCGCCAGATCGTGCGCCTGCTCGACAAGGACATGGACATCCGCGACGTGCCGGGCTTCGAGCCGCAGACCCCGATCCGCTGGGGCAACAGCGCGCCGGGCAAGGCCGAAGTGCCGGGTGGCGATCGTTCGCCGCGCAAGCACGCACGTCGTCCGCACGGTGAAGCGCCGCGCCATGCGCATGCCGGTGCGAAGAGCGGCGGTGGGCAGCGTGACGGTGCCGGGCGCGGTGCAAGCCGTGGCGCCGGTAACGGTGCGCCGCGTGGCGGTGCGCCGTCGGGCCAGCGCCGTGGCGGTGGCGGGCGCGGGCCGGGCGGTGGTGGTCATCGCGCTGGTTGATCCTTGCCGGTAGCGAACAAGAAAAAGGGCGACGCATTGCGTCGCCCTTTTTCGTAGTGCCGGCCGCTGGCCGGATCCGCACGATGCCGGCAGGACGAGGAGCCGGCCGGCGGCCGGCACTACGGGTTACCAATTAAACGCTACGGTGATGCGCGCGTTCCGCCCGGGCTCGCTGTACCGACCAATACCTTCATCGTTGACGTATCCGTACAAGGTATTGCTGCCCTGGTACACGCCGCGCACGCGCTGCCACAGGTAATACTCGCGGTTGGTCAGGTTGTAGATGCCCGCGCTGATCTTCCACTGGTCGCTGATGTTCCAGCTGCCAAACAGGTCCAGTACGGTGTAGCCATCGGCCTTGTCCAGCCACGCCGGGGTGCTGACCGTGCCGTTGGCGGCGGTGGTATAGGCATCGTCGGCGTGCTTGGCCGCTGCATGGGTCACCGCTGCGGTCACGTTCCACACCGCCGACGGCGCATAGCGCACGCCCAGCACCGCGCTGGCCGGCACGATGCTTTCCAGCGGGTCGCCGTTCTGCTTTTTGCCTTCGCTGTACGAGGCCGCCAACCGCGCGGACCACGCATCGTTGAACTGCACGCGCCCTTCCAGCTCCACGCCCTTCACCGTCACCTGCCCTGCGTTGGTGGGCATGGTGTAGGCGCGCTCATACAGGATCGGACCGCGCGCGGTGGTGCGGAAGCCGCCGGGGATCTGCTGGGTGAGCGTGCTGTACTCGATGAAGTTGTCGTAGCGGTCGCGGAATACCGAGAGGCCGAACTGCGCAGCGTCGGTGCTCCAGCGGTAGCCCAGCTCGACGTTCAGGCTCTTCTCCGAGGACAGGTCCGGGTTGGACACGGTGTCGTTGAACACCAGCGGCTGCCCGGTCTGCGCGTTGATCAGGGTGGTGGTGCTGCTCGGCGAGTACATGTCGGCCACAGACGGAGCACGGAAGCCACGGCCCACCTGCGCCCACAGCGAATGCGCGGGGAGGAAGCGGAACTCGGCGCCGACCTGCCAGCTGGGCGACGCGAACGAGACATCGCGCACGGTGCCGGTGCGGTCGACGAAGGTGCTGTCCACCTGCGGCGAGTAGTCGTAGCGGTCGTAACGCGCCCCGGCGCTGAGGGTCAGGCGCTCGTCGAACAGGCGCACGCTGTCGCGCAGGTACACGTTCCAGTTGTCCACGTCGGTCTTCGGCACCTGGCGCGGGTCCACGTCCACCGAGGCCACATCGCCGGCGGCGTTCCAGCGCGTGTCCACCGCGGTGAAGTCCACGTCGCGCTGCTGCCACGCCATGCCGTACACCAGGTCGTGCTGCGCGCCGCCGGTGCTGAAGGCCTTGGTGAAGTCCAATGCGGCGCGGTCCAGGGTCTGCTCGGTGGAGCGGTTCTCGCTGCGCAGGCACGGGATGGCGCCGCCCGGGCAGCCACTGCCGGCGGTGATGGTGGTGATGCCCCGGCTTTCGGTGACCTGGCGGTCCAGCTGCGCTTCGAGGGTGTCGAACACGGCGTTTTCGGCCAGCCACTGGTAGTGCGCGCCGTACCGGTCGCGGTCATTGGTGTCGTGGCCCTCGCGGGTCAGGTAGCCCGGGGCGTACACGCGCGAGAGGTTGTCCACGTCATTGGTGGCACGGCCGCGCTCGTACATGAAACCGAGGGTGTTGGCTTCGTTCAACTGCAGGTCGAGCTTGCCGAGCAGGTTGTCGCGGGTGCTGTCGACCGGGTCGGGGGTGCGGCGGCCAACGCCGGTGCGGTCATTCGTGGTGTCGTAGTACGACTCGGTTTCGTGGCCTTCGCGGCGGGTGTAGACCAGCATCGATTCGACGATGCCGGTGCGGTTGGCGAAGGTCAGCGTGCCCATGGTTTCGTCGTTGGCCCCGGAGTAGCCCGCCTTGAAGCCGATGTGGGTGTCGTTGCCTGCCGGGTTGAGATAGTCGGCCGGGTCCTTGGTGGTGAACACCACCGCGCCGCCGAGCGCACCGCTGCCGGCGCTGATCGAGTCGGCGCCCTTCACCACCGCCAAACTCTTGAGCGTGTCGATGTCCACGTCGCCGCGGCCGCCGCGGAAGAATTCGTAGGAGCGCGCGGTTTCCACCGACTCACCGAGGCTCAGGCCATCCACCGTGATCGCGACGCGGTCGCTTTCCAGGCCGCGGATGTTGAAGCCGTTGTCGCCGAAGCGGCCCATGTCGACGATGCTGACACCGGGGATGTAGCGGATCGCTTCTTCCATGGTGTTCGCCATCTCGGCGTCGAGGTCGGCGGCGGTGAGGACGGTGACATTCTGGTTGGCGGACTTGGCACGCTGGGCGCGTTCGGCTTCAACGCGCACGGTGTCCAGGGTGCTGGCGTCGGCCGGGGCCTCGGCGTGGGCAGGGGCGGCCAGGCACGCGACTACCGCCAGCGTGAGCAGGGAAAGGGACAGCTTCATTTGGGAAAACTCCGCAGGAAAGAAGGGAAAGGCGGTGTTGGCCGTTCCTGGCTGCGGCAGTCCAAAGACCGTGCGGGGCTTGGAGGCGGGAGATGCGTGTGCTGCTTGTGGTAGCGCCGGCCGTTGGCCGGCCCAAGCGGTGCGTGGGTCGGCCAGCGGCCGACGCTACCGGTGTGCGTCAGGCGGTGCGTGGAGCCGGCCAGCGGCCGGCACTACCGGGTCTACGGTTGCGATGAACAATGCCTGGGCCGGCCAACGGCCGGCGCTACCGGTGTGGCGACAGGCGATGGGATGTAGTGCCGGCCGCTGGCCGGCTCCACGCACCGCCGGCAACGGTCAGCGGTTGCCGTTGGCCGAATGCGCGCCGGCCTTCGGCTCTGGATCGCGCGCATCCACCACGCCGTCACCGTTGCTGTCGGCACGGGTGAACATGCGCTTGCCCGAGGCTTGGTACTCGGCGAAGGTCATGCGGCCGTCCTTGTCGGTGTCCAGCGCGGCGAAGCGTACGCGGGCCTGGCGCTCGGCGTCGGCGCGCACGCGGGTGCGCTGCTGGTCGAGGCGACCTTCGAATTCGGTGGTGTATTCGGCCAAGCTCAGCGACCCGTTGCGGTCGGCATCGGTGGCGGTGAAGGTGGCCGCGCGCGCCGTGTCGAACTCGGCACGGTCGACCACGCCGTCCTTGTTGGCGTCGTACAGCTCCAGCATGCCGTTGGCAGTGTGCGAGGTGGGCATCTTCAGCGGGTCGCGCGTGGTGGCGGCAGCGCTTTCACTCGTGGCGTCCTGCGATTTCTGGTACCCGGCCCAGGTGCGTTCACCGGCTGCGTCGTACTCGGCGCGGCTGATTGCGCCGTCCTTGTCGCGGTCCAGTGCCTTGAAGCGGGTGTCGGTCTGCTTCAGGTGGCCGGCGCGCGCGGTGGCCAGGCGCACGTCGAAGCGCTGCAGGTACTCGTCGACGTACTCCTGCTCGTCCACGCTGCCGTTGCTGTTGCTGTCGGTGGCGGCGTAGCGCGCCTTGCGGAAGGTTTCGAACTGCGCCCAGCTGACGCTGTCGCTGCCCTCGGTGGCGAACTGGCCCAGGAACGCGGCAGCCGTCGGCGAGGCGGTCGCCGGCGTGGGCGCGGTGGTGGTCTGGGTCTGCGCGTGCGCAGCCGGCGCCAGCACCCCGGCCAGCAGGGCCGCGGTGAGCAAGGTGGTCTTCATGGTGGTCCCCCTGGAAGGTAGGTGGTTACGGTTGGAGTACGCGGAAGCTGAGCGTGTAGTTGTTGCCGTACATCGGCGCAGCCGCGCCGGCAGGGGCCGGGCCGCGGTAGCGGATCAGCGCCAGGTAGCTGCCGGCCTGGGCCAGTGCGAAACGCGCCTTGCCCTGGGCGTCGGTGGTCAGCGTTTCCGGTGCGGGCTGCCGTGCGCCGTCGCCGAGTGCGCGGTGGATCTCCACCTTCTGGTTCGGCAGCGGCTTGCCGTCGTACTGCACGATGAAGTCGAAGTGCTCACCGCGATAGAGATCGCTCGGATGGGTGACCGGTACCAGTTCCAGGCCGGTGCCATACGGCTTGAGCGCAGCCGTGGTCGGGCCGCCGGCGGTGAGGTACACCTCCGACCGCGACAGGCTCTGGTAGTGGCTGGTGAGTTTTGCGCCGGCGGGCAGGGGCACGGCCGGGTCGCGGCTGGAGCCGGGCTTGCCGTTGAGGTCCCAGGTGCGGAACACCGCGCCGAGGCGGTTGCCCGTGCTGAAGCGGTAGGTGCCGGTCTGGCCGGGCAGCGTGGTTTCGATGACGGCGCGGGTTTTCAGGCGCTGCACGGTGTCCGGGGCGCGGGTAGTGCCGTCGGGGAGGGTGACCACGAACTCGCTGTTGTCGAAGACGACTTCGGGCACGAAGAAGGCTTCGGCGAACGAAGCGTCCAGGGTCACTACGCTGTCTGGGCGGACCTCGAAGCTGGCCGGGGCCAGGTACGGCGTATGGGCAGCGGCGGGCAACGCCAGCGCGGCCAGCAGGAAGGCGACAACAGGTCGGAAAGACATGGCGGATGCTCGCAGCGCCGGCGGGATGGCCGGCGGGCGACATCGTATGCGTATTGCGAATGATTCGCAATACGCATTCTTCACAGGGAGTGTGTCACCCCCGCGGCTTGGTCGGGTTCAACAGGTTCCCGAAAAACACCGCGTTCAACAGCAGACGCTCGGTGCCATGCCAATACTTGCGGTGCGCCGGGTCATCGGCGAACAGCACCACGTTGCCCTGCCCCTGCGGCGAGACCAGCAGCCAGGCGGCACCGGCCACGCGGGAGCGGTTGCTCTCCGAGAGATACCCGTTCACCCGAGGCGTCTCATCGATCCGCACCACCGTGGAAAAGGCATTGCGGCTCGGCTTGAAGCTGATGCCGTTTTCCTTGTTCACCGCCAGCTGGTTGCGCGGCAACCCGAAGCCCAACGGGTGGCTGGTATCCACATCGGCACTGAGGATGTTGCCACTGACCCGCTCGATCGCGGCGATGTCGCGCTGGTCGCCGAACGCACGGCGGGCGCTGTCGGGCTCCTTCTCTTCCGCACCCAGCAGTTCATCGCTGAGCTTCTGCTCGATGGCCCACTTGGACGCGCTGCCATAGGTGACCAGCGAACCGCCTGCGTTGATCCAGCGCTTGAGCGCGGCCACCGCAGCCGCGTCCACGCCGCCGTAGGTGCCCCCGGAAAGCACGATGGTGGTGTACCGGTCCAGGTTGACCTTGCCCAGCTGCGCCGGGTCCAGCTTGCTGGCCGGCAGCTGCACCTGCTGGTCGAGCAGGAACCACGCCGAGCCGATCTCGGTGGCGCTCACGCCCTCGCCCATCACCAGCGCCACCGCCGGCTTGCGCAGCGCCTTGACGCTGTCGCTGCCGAGGTCGATGCCGCTGCGGCTCTGCCCGCTGGCCAGCGCATGTACCTGCACGCCGCTGCTGCGCGCCACTTCGTCCACCACTGCCAGCAATGCGTCACCGGCCAGCGTCTGCCCCGCCACGGGAATCACCACGCTGCCCCGCGCGAAGGCCTGCTCGCCGCCTGCGGTGGCGGCAGTGAACGGCTGGAACGCGGCGCGGGTCACCACGCCCTTGGCCTGCAGCGCGTACAGCGCGCGGCTGGCGTTGTAGTCGCGCCAGTCGAACACGTAGGCGTAGCCCGCCTGGCCGCCGCTCACGCCACCGCGTTCGGCCGGCAGAGCACGGATGCGTTCGCCCGCATCCACGCGGCTGCGGCTGCCGGCGAAGGCCAGTCCGTAGGCCGGCGCGATGGCATACGAGGTGCTGCCGTAGAACACGTCGCCCTTGATCGGCGGGGTTTCGGCGAAGATCGAATGGACCAGGCGGAACTGCGGCTGGGCGGTCGGCACCACGTACGCACTGCCCGGTTCGAAGCGCTGACCGTCGACGGTCACTGAAGCGGTCAATGCCTGCACGGTGATCTGGTGCTGCAGCAGCAGGTCGAGCAGGCGCCGGGTCAGGCCCGGGTCGTTGGCGTCGCCGAACACGAACGCCTTCACCGGCTGCTGGTTGGCCTGCTTCAACGCGGACTGGAAGAACTCCTTCTGCAGCTTCAGCAGTCCATCGCGCTCGGTGACCGCGCCGCGCACGGTGCCCAGCCCGGTGGCGACCTGGTTGCGGATGGTGAAGGGGAAGGTCAGCAGGCCGTTGACCGACTCCTGCACGCGGCCGCGCGAGCTGGCCTGTTCCACGGTCACACCTACCGCGCCGTGGAAGTCCGGATAGGTCGAGCCATACACCGGCGAGAAGTTGTCGAAGTTTTCCCCGGTGTAGTACAGCGAACCCAGCGCATCCAGCGACTGCGCGTGATACTTCGCCAGGGTCTTGTTCCACTCATACGACGAGGCCGGCAACAGCGGGCTGTGCATGCTCGCCGGCGACGGTTCGAAGTAGTAGGTGCTGTCCTTGCCCATCTCGTGGAAGTCGATCTGGACGTTGGGGTACCACTGGTGGAAGTACGCGATCTTCGGACGCGTGTCCTGCTGGGTCAGCGCCAGCCAGTCGCGGTTGAGGTCGGTGAAGTAGTGGTTGGTGCGTCCCTGCGGGAACGGCTCCACGTGCTCCTTGTCGGCCGGATCGGACGAGGCCGGCGAGGACGCATAGGCGTTGTGCCAGCTCGCCGCGCGGTCGCGCCCGTCCGGGTTCTGCGCCGGGTCGAACAGCACCACCGCGCGGTCCAGCCACTGCGCGGTTTCGGCGCTGCGGCTGGCCACCAGGTAGTAGGCGGTGAGCAGTGCGGCTTCGCCGCTGGAGGTCTCATTGCCGTGCACGCTGTAGCCCAGCCACACCACCACCGGGCTGTTGCCCGCCGCCGACAGCGGCTGCGCCGGGTCGGCCAGGGTCACGTGCTGGCGGCGCAGGGTCTCCAGCTGCTGCTGGTTCTGCGCCGAGGTCACCGTGGCGATCAGCAGCGGCCGCCCTTCGTAGCTGCTGCCGATGCGCTCGACCTTGATCTTGTCCGAGTGTTTGGCCAGCTCGTCGAAGTAGGCCACCAGCTGGTCATGCCGCGTGTAACGGCTGCCGATCTCATAGCCCAGGAACTGCTGCGGGGTGGGAATGGCCGGATCGAAATCGCCGGCCTTCGGGAAGAAATAGGCGCTTTGCGCGAACGCCGGCGCCGCCAGCAACCACAACGAACCCAGCAGCCAGGCGATGGGACGCGACACACCACGGTACAAGGACACAGCAACCCCCAATCAGAAGCGGTAATCGAAACCAACAGTGAAGTAGCGACCGCGCAGGTCGTACTGGCTGAAGTCGTACGGCGCACGGATGCCCGGGAACGAGGCGTCGTACGGCGGTTCCTCGTCGGCCAGGTTCTGGATCTTCGCGTACAGGGTCAGCTTCTCCAGCCCGGTGTAGGCCAGGTACAGGTCGAACTGGCTGTACGCGTCGACGCGGTCCTGCACCGAGGTGGCCGCAGCGCTCGCCTTCTGGTCATAGCCGCTGGTGTAGTACCAGGTCAGCGCGGTGCGGAAGTCGCGGTAGTTCCAATCCAGCGAGGTGGTGGCCTTGTTGGCGGGAAGCGTGGCGCCGAGATTGCTGCCGGCGTAGTCCACCAGCGGGCCACCGACCACGGTCGGGCGGCGGTAGTCGCGCACGTGGGTGAACGCGGTGGAGAGGGTGAAGTCACCGGCGCGCTCGGTCGGGAAGCGCTGGCGCAGTTCCACGTCGAAACCGGAGGTCTTCAGCTCGCTCAGGTTCTGGTAGCGGTTGAACACCGCCAGCAGCTTGCCGCGCTCGTCGCGGGTCACCGCACCCGGCACGTCGTTGGTGACCAGGGTCTGGGTGTTGTTGGTGCCGACCAGGTTTTCCAGTTCGATGCGGTAGTAGTCCACGCTCAGGCTGGTGTTGCTCCACGGCGACAGCACCACGCCCAGGTTGTAGCTCTTGGTGCGCTCGGGCTTGAGGTCGCTGTTGCCGACGGTGAAGAAGGTCGGGTTCTGCCGCGAGCCGGGCACGTCCGGGTCGCGCGGGTCGATCACGCTGCCGTAGGCAATACTGGTGCTGTTGGAGTTCTCCGACAGCGACGGTGCGCGGAAGCCCTTGGACGCCGCCGCACGCACCAGCAGGATGTCCCACGGCTGCCAGCGCAGGCTCAGCTTGGGCGAGAACGCATCGCCAAAGTCGCTGTAATGGTCGGCGCGCGCGGCGGCCTGCAGTTCCAGGCGCTCGGCCAGCGGCACGTTGACTTCGGCATACGCCGCGGTGACCTTGCGTTCGCCATGCACTTCGGCAATCGCCGGGCGGATCTGCAGGCCGGCGTCGATCTGCCACGGGTTTTCCGAGTCCAGCTTCTCGCGGCGCCATTCCAGGCCGGCGGCAAACCCGATCGGGCCGGCCCAGGTGCTGCCCAGGCCACCGGAGATCTTGGCGTCCACGCCCTGCAGCACCGACTCGGCCGGACGCAGCGTGCTCAGATTGATGCTGTCGATCACCGCCTGCGGCGTGGCCGAGGGGTTGAGCAGGTTGTAGCTGCCGGCGGCCAGTGCATCGGCGAGGGTCCAGCGGTTGGCGAAGCCGCCGGAGACGGTTTCGCGCTCGCTGCTGCGCGCGCCGAACGCGCCCACTTCCCAGTCCCAGTCCTGCAGGCTGCCGCGCAACCCGACCACGCCGCGGTAGGCGGTGGAGCGGTTGGTCTTGAAGCTGGGGCCGAGGTTGAAGAAGGTGTACTCGATCGGGATGGCGCGCCCGTACGGGTTGAACGGGCTGCTCGCCGGCAGGTTGGACGAGACCGGCTCGGCCAGCCCGGTGTCGGCGTTGAGCGCGAAGCGGCCGCTTTCGAGGGTGAAGAACGGGCTGCTGCCGAACCAGGACACTCCCTTGATTTCGCTGTAGATCACTTCGCCGAAGGCTTCGACGTTGTCGTTCACCTTGAAGGTGCCGTTGACGTAGGCCTGGTAGCGCTTGGTCGAGGGAATCAGCGTGGTGTACGGCGCCAGGTTGTAGCCGCAGGTATTGCCCGCCAGGCCGTCGATCGGCGCGCTGGCAACCAGCGTGGTGTTTTCCGGGCACTGGCCGTTGGCGTCGAGCATCGGCACCGAGGTGCCGTTGACCAGGAAGCGCGCGCCCTTGGCCGACCAGCCGTTCCAGCGGCCGCCGGGCTTGTCGGTGTAGATGCCGGATTTGGTGAGGTCGCGCTGGTCCTGGTCCAGGCGTTCGCGGTTGTAACCTTCCAGGCTGACCAGGATGTTGTAGCCATCCGCTTCAAGGTCGCCGATGCCGCCGATGAACTTGAGGTTCTGTTCGTCCAGCCCGCCCTGGTCGGCGGTGCCGACGCTGCCGCCGAGCTCGGCGCCTTCGAAATTCTGCCGGGTGATGATGTTGACCACGCCGGCCACGGCGTCGGAGCCGTACACGGCCGAGGCGCCGTCCTTGAGCACCTCAATGCGCTCCACCGCGACCATCGGCAGTGCGTTGAGGTTGACGAAGGTGTCGGACAGGCCGCCGGCCGGGAAGCCGTAGTTGGCCAGGCGGCGGCCGTTGAGCAGCACCAGGGTGTTCTTCTGCGAGAGCCCGCGCAGGCCGATGCCCGCCGAGCCCGAGGCCCAGCCGTTGTTGGTGGTTTCGTTGGCGGCGTTGCCGGTGTTGGCGCTGATCGAGCGCAGCAGATCGGCCACGGTGGCCTTGCCGGTGGCTTCGATCTCCTGGCGGCCGATCACCTGCACCGGGTTGGCCGTTTCGGTGTCGGTGCGCTTGATGTTGGAGCCGGTAACGCGAACGGCGGCGAGGGTTTTGCTGTCGTTGGCGGCGTCAGCGGCGGCGTCTACGGCAACTGCAGGCAAAGGCGTAGCCAGAGCGGCGGAAAGCGCCGCTACAAGTAGGGTGTGCTTGGGCATGAACTCGGTGGGGGTGGTGGACGACGAGTTCCGCAGTAGTCCATGCCAAGGGCTTAACGGGCCAATAACATCGCTTCATGCGGATATAACGAAAAGTAACATCTCTTCATCCGGATGGATATGTTTTTGTTGGATGGCCGTACAATGGCGGCATGGAAATCTTCAAAGTCTTTACCCTCGAAGCGGCCCACCGCCTGCCCAACGTGCCGCCGGGCCACAAGTGCGCGCGCCTGCACGGCCATTCGTTCCGGGTGGAACTGAAGGTCGAAGGCGAGCCGGGCGAACACACCGGCTGGATCATGGATTTCGGCGACGTCAAAGCGGCCTTCAAGCCGATCTACGACCGCCTGGACCACCACTACCTCAACGACATCCCCGGCCTGGAGAACCCGACCAGCGAAGTGCTGGCGCGGTGGATCTGGAACGAGCTCAAGCCCAGCCTGCCGGCGCTGAGCGAGGTGACCGTGCATGAGACCTGCACCTCCGGCTGCCGTTACCGCGGCTGAGCGCCAACCCCTTGTTCCTGAACGGATTAGTTGGAACACCGGCCGGTTCAGAAATTAGTTGTTGCAATGCACCAAGATCGGCGTATGATGCATTGCATCAAACGGAATTTGCGTGGGTCCCTCCCCCCACGCAATCCAGGACCCGACAGAACCCTCCCTCTGTCGGGTCTTTTTTTTGCACCGGGCATCAACGGGGCGATGCGTCCAACGCCAGCGGTCGCACCACCTGCACCAATGTCATCAAGGTCTTGCCCGGCTCTTCCCACGGCATCATGTGCGCCGAATGCTCGAACCACACGCCCTGCTTGAAGGGGGCCTGCACGTTCTTCAACCAGCGGTCGGTGGGCGCGGACGGCGTCGTGTAATCGTGGCGGCCCATGAACATCACCACCGGGATCGGGAAGCGGGTGACCGGGTTGAAGTCCACCTTCAGCATCTGCGGCAGCAACGGTCCCAGTGACAGCACGCTGCCCTTGTCGATGTTGCAGCGATCGGCGTCGGTGTAGTCGGGTGACAGCTTCGCGGCACCGAAGAAGTACTTCGAATCATCGCGGTAGGCGGTGAGCCCGCCGTAGTACTGCGGCCAGGTGCGCGCGGTGATGATGCGCTCGCGCGTGATCGGGGTGTTGCCCGGATACGGCGCGATGGCTTCCAGCTCCGCCACGGCCTTGCTGTTTCCGTGTGCTTTCGCCTGTGCCAATCCGTAGTCGAAGCTTATCTTCTCGTTCTCCACCTGGTTGATGATCTGGCCGATGCCCACGTAGGCATGGAACAGGTCCGGCCGCTTCATGGCCGCCTGCATTGCGACGATGGTCCCCCAGCTGTGCGCCATCAGGATCACCTTGCGCTGGCCGAGGTGGGTGCGCAGGTGTTCAGCCACTTCGATGGCGTCATCGACGTAACGTTCGATGGTCAGGGTCGGTGCGACCTGCTCCGGCGGCGCTTCGGCATAGGTTTTACCCGCACCGCGCTGGTCCCAGTCGACCACCGTGAAGTACTCCTCCAACGGCCGCTGGAACTGCCACATGCTCGGCGTGACCGGGCTGGCGGGTCCACCGTGCACGAACAGGATGACCGGGTTGGCGCGGTCGTCACCGCGGATGGTGAGCCATTGGCGAACGCCGCCAATGGGCGTGGCGTAATGCTCCTGGATGCCGTTGGGCGTGGTGATCCGCTGCAGGTCGCGCACCACCGCGCGTGCGGGTTCGAGGGCGGCGGTGTCGGGGCAGGATTGGGCGTGGACAGATGCAGCGAGGGACAGCAGCAGGGTCAGGCAGACGAGTGTGCGCATGTAACCTCCGGATGTGCCGGCATCTTGCCACGCGCGACGTAGTGCCGGCCGCCGGCCGGCTCTGCATGGACCCGGCAGCATGA
The DNA here is from genome assembly GCF_002893095.1 of Stenotrophomonas sp. VV52. GTDB lineage: Bacteria > Pseudomonadota > Gammaproteobacteria > Xanthomonadales > Xanthomonadaceae > Stenotrophomonas > Stenotrophomonas aracearum. The sequence goes on from NZ_PKQQ01000009.1 coordinate 45,517, forward strand.
GGAGCCGGCCAGCGGCCGGCACAACCGGCGGGCGTAGTGCGCCCGCCGGAATCCCGTGGTCAATCGATCAACGCGCGGCAGCAGGCAGCGTGAACACGAACAACGCGCCTTCCCTGCTCTCCATCAACCGTATCTCGCCGCCGTGCAGCTGCAAAATGCGGTGCACGATCAGCAACCCCAGCCCGCCGCTGTCCGGGCGGTCGCTGCCCAGTGCCGGCGGGGTGTGGAACAGGTCGTCGCGACGCACCGCCGGAATGCCCGGGCCGGTGTCGGCCACGCTGACCTGGACCTCGCCCTGCACCGCCTGCAGCGTGACCGTAATGCGCCCTCCTTCAGGGGTATGCCGGATCGCGTTGTCGAGCAGGTTGGTGAGCACCCGTTCGATCAGGCCCAGGTCGGCGTCCACCGCCGGCAGCCCGGGTGGGATCTCCGCCACCAACGCCTGCCGCCGGGCCTCTGCGGCCAGCTCGAACTTCTGGAACACGTCCTGCACCAGATCCGGCAGCGAGAACGCCTGGCGGTCCAGCACCACCCCGCCGTGCTCCAGCCGCGCCAGCTCGAACAGCGCCTGCGCCAGGCGGCCGACCTTGTGGCTCTGCGACAGGGCGATGGCCAGGTACCGTTGCCGTTCCTCGGCGCTAAGCGTGGCGTCCTTCAACGCCAGCGTTTCCAGGTAACCGTGCAGCGACGACAGCGGCGTGCGCAGGTCGTGCGAGATGTTGGCGACCAGCTCGCGCCGCTGCAGGTCCTGCTGGCGCAGCTGCTGCCACTGGTCGTTGAGCCGCTGGCCCATGTGCCCGAAGCTGTGCTGCAGGATCGCCAGCTCGTCGCGCTCACCGGCGCGCAGCGGGGTGGGCGGTACCGGTTGTGCCGGCGCCGCCGCGTCCACGTCGAAGGACTGCACGCGCCGGGTCAGCAGGCGCAGCGGGCGGGTGACCCACCGGAACGCCACCGCGCCGGCCAGCAGCCCGATCACCGCCACGATCGCCAGCGACCACAGCGTGGTACGCAGGCTCGCATTGGCCGCGATGTTGGCCGCCAGCGCCTCGCGCTGCTCGCCCACCAGCACCACGTAGATGTAACCGGCCTGGCGCCCCTGCACGAACAGCGGTGCGGCGTTGAACACCTTGCGGCCGGTTTCACTGCGTGGGTCGTCGCCGAGGATGGGTAGCGGCTCGTCACGCAGCAGCGCCTGCACCGGTGCCAGGTCCACGCGGTCGCGCTTGAGGTGGCCGCTGGGCGCGTCGTGGCCGAGGATGCGGCCCTGGTCGTCGAGCAGGTACACCTCCACGCTGGGGTTCACCGCCATCAGCTTGCCGAACAGCGCGCGCACTTCGCCGCTGCGCATGCCGCCGCCGTCCATCAGTTCGCCGCTGCGTGCGATGTGTTCGGCCAGCCCGCGCGAGAGCCGCTGCACGGTTTCCTGCTCGTGCACGCGGGTGCTGCGCATCTGGATCGCCATCAACGCGCCGCAGCACACCAGCAGCAGCGCGAAGAACGCCACCGACAGGCGCTGGGAAAGACTCAGGCGGATCATGCCGACGCCGCCTCGTTGCCGTCGACCAGCTTGTAACCGCGACCCCACACCGTCTGGATGCGCTGCGGCGAGGCCGGGTCGCGTTCGATCTTGTTGCGCAGCCGGTTGATGTGGGTGTTCACGGTGTGCTCGTAGCCGTCGTGCTGGTAGCCCCAGACCTGGTTGAGCAGGTCCATGCGCGAAAACACCTGCCCGGGATGGCGGGCGAAGAAGTACAGCAGGTCGAATTCGCGCGGGGTCAGCTCCAGCGCGCGTCCTTCCACCTGCGCGGTGCGCGCAACCGGGTCGATGCGCAGCCCGGCCACCGCCAGTTCACCGGCGTCGATGCGCGCGTTCTGCGCCATCGCCTCGACCCGGCGCAGCAGCGCCTTCACCCGCGCCACCAGCTCCAGCATCGAGAACGGCTTGGCCAGGTAGTCGTCCGCGCCCAGCTCCAGGCCGAGGATGCGGTGCACTTCGCTGGCGCGGGCGCTGGTGATGATGATCGGGGTGTAGCGGGCCATGCCGCGTGCGCGCCGGCAGATCTCCAGCCCGTCCACGCCGGGCAGCATCAGGTCCAGCACCAGCGCGCTCCACGGCTGCGCTTCGAGCAGGGCCAGGCCCTCGTCGCCGGTGGCGGCGTGGGTGACCTCATAGCCCTCGTCGCGCAGGTGCATGCGCAGCAGGTTGGCGATGTGGACATCGTCCTCGACGATCAGGACCTGTTTTGCACTGCTCATCGGCACGCGGGGGAGTGGCGGGAAGGTAGCCGCATTGTGGTCGGATCCGGACCTGAATGTGTCACGGAAAATTTAACCCTGCGTGAGGATTCGTTGATCGGCCGGGGCGCAGCATGGCCCCATCGTATCCAGAGCTGGAGATCGGCCATGCAGTTCACCCGCCGCAAAGTGCTTGGCGTGGGCGCCCTGGGCGCCGCCGCCGGGCTGTTCGGGCTCACCGCCTGCAGCGCCAGCGCCCCGGCCGCTCCGGTGGCCTCGCGCCGCTTTGAAGTGATGCGCACCGACGCGCAATGGCGCGAGCAGCTCACGCCTGCGCAGTATTCGGTGCTGCGCCGGCAGAGCACCGAGCGCCCCTTCAGCAGCCCGCTCAACAAGGAACACCGGCTCGGTACGTTCGCCTGTGCCGGATGCGGGCTGGCGCTGTTCTCCTCCTCCACCAAGTTCGACAGCGGCACCGGCTGGCCGAGCTTCTGGGCGCCGCTGCACAACGCGGTGGCCGAGGACCGCGACACCACGCTGGGCATGGTCCGGGTGGAGGCGCACTGCCGGCGCTGTGGTGGGCACCTGGGCCATGTATTCGACGACGGCCCGCGCCCGACCGGCCTGCGCTACTGCATGAACGGGGTGGCGATGAACTTCGTCGCCGCTGACGACGAGACACGGGTGCGGATTTCCAACCGCACGTAGCGCCGGCGAAGCAGCCGGGCAGAGCCCGGCTCTACCTCGGGGATTCGCGATCCATCCGTTTATAAGGACTCACTGATGTTTCTGCTTGTTCTTGCCTATCTTGGCGGCGTACTGACCATCCTCAGCCCGTGCATCCTGCCGGTGCTGCCGTTCGTGTTCGCGCGCTCGGACCGCCCGTTCCTGCGCAGCGGGCTGCCGCTGCTGGTCGGCATGGCGCTGATGTTCGCGGTGGTGGCCAGCCTGGCGGCCGTGGGCAGCCAGTGGGTGGCGCAGGCCAACCAGGTCGGGCGCTGGATCGCGCTGGTGGTGATGGCGCTGTTCGCGCTGGCGCTGCTGTGGCCCACCCTGGCCGACCGCATGCTCTCCCCGTTCCAGCGGCTGGGCGCGCGCCTGAGTGCGTCGGCCGACAAGGCCAGCGACGCCGGTCGTGGCGGGGTGGGCACCTCCCTGCTGATCGGCGTGGCCACCGGGCTGCTGTGGGCGCCGTGCGCCGGGCCCATCCTAGGCCTGATCCTGACCGGCGCGGCGCTGCAGGGCGCCAGCGTGGGCACCAGCGGCCTACTGCTGGCCTACGCGCTGGGCGCGGCGACCTCGCTGGCGCTGGCGATCTGGATCGGTGGGCGGGTGTTCACCGCGCTCAAGCAGCGCCTGGGCGCCGGTGAGTGGATCCGCCGCGGTCTGGGCGTGGCCGCGTTGCTGGCGGTGGTCGCCATCGCGATGGGCTGGGATACCGGCGTGTTGACCCGTCTTTCCACGGTCAGCACTGCAAAGCTGGAGCAGGGCCTGCTCGACACCCTGCCCGGCCAGACCCCGCAGGCCGGCCCGGCGATGATGATGCGTGCTGCCGATGCATCAGACGGTGCACCGCTGCCGGTGGAAGGCACGCTGCCCTCGCTGGCCGGTGCCACCGGCTGGCTCAACAGCCCGCCGCTGAGCGCCGAAGGTCTGCGTGGCAAGGTGGTGCTGGTCGATTTCTGGACCTATTCCTGCATCAACTGCCTGCGCGCCCTGCCCTACGTGCGCGAATGGGAACAGCGCTACCGCGACCAGGGCCTGGTGGTGATCGGCGTGCACGCGCCGGAGTTCGCCTTCGAACGCAACCTGCGCAACGTGATGGGCGCGGTGGACGAGTTGAAGATCACCTACCCGGTAGCGATCGACAACGACTTTGCGATCTGGCGCGGTTTCAACAACCGCTACTGGCCGGCGCATTACTTCATCGACGGCAAGGGCCAGGTCCGCGCGCACCATTTCGGCGAAGGCAACTACAAACAGTCCGAGCAGATCATCCGCCAGCTGCTGCGCGAGAACGGCGCCACCCTGCCCGACGAACCGGCGCAGGCCATGGCCATGGCGGCCGCAGCCCCGCGTGAAGGCGTGGAGCGGCAGGCCGACATGCGCAACCTGAAGTCGCCGGAAACTTACCTGGGCCATGCGCGTGCGGAGAACTTCGCTTCGCCGGGCGGCCAGCGCAATGACCAGGCCGCGGATTACACGGTGCCGCCGTCGCTGGCCCTGAACCAGTGGGCGCTGGCCGGGAACTGGACGGTGGGCGACGAGGATGCGCAGCTGCAGCGCGCCGGCGGGCGCATCGCATTCCGCTTCCACGCGCGTGACCTGCACCTGGTGCTGGCGCCCGGCGAGGACGGCAAGCCGGTGCGCTACCGGGTGCGCGTGGATGGCCAGGCGCCGGGGGCGGCCGCCGGTGGCGACGTCGATGCCGATGGCGGCGGCGTGGTGAAGGAACACCGTCTGTACCAGTTGATCCGCCAGGACGGCGATGTCGGCGAACGCACCTTCGAGATCGAGTTCCTTGACCCCGGCGTGCACGCCTACGCCTTTACCTTTGGTTGAACCGGGAGAGACCCATGCGACTTTCCGTAGACAAACTGGTGGCCGGTGGCATCGCCGCCGTGATCGCCACGCTTACTGTCACCGCCGTGGTGAGCCTGGATCGTCCTGCGTATGCCGCGGGCGCCGAAAAGGTGGTGGCGGTGCCGGCGCCGAGCGGCGCAGCGGATCTGAAGCTGCCGGGCAAACGTGCCCAGGTGGTGTTCGCCGGCGGCTGCTTCTGGGGCGTGCAGGGCGTGTTCCAGCACATCAAGGGCGTGGACAATGCGGTCTCCGGCTACATCGGCGGCAGTCGCGCCGACGCCAACTATGCGCGGGTCAGCGGCGGCGGTACCGGTCATGCCGAGGCGGTGCAGGTGACCTACGACCCCAGCCAGGTGAGCTACGGCCAGTTGATGCAGGTGTTCTTCTCGGTGGTGCACGACCCCACCCAGCTCAACCGCCAGGGCCCGGACCGTGGCACCCAGTACCGCTCGGCGGTGTACGCCGACGATGCCGCGCAGCGCGATGCCACCAAGGCGTATATCGCGCAACTGCAGCAGGCGCGTGCGTATGCGGCGCCGGTGGTGACCACGGTCGATGGCGGCAAGCCGTTCCAGGCCGCCGAGGGCTACCACCAGAACTACCTCACCCTGCACCCGGAATCCCTGTACATCCGCATCAACGACCAGCCCAAGGTGGCGGCATTGCAGCGCATGTACCCGCAGCTGTACCGCGAGAAGCCGCGGCTGGCGTCGACGCTGTCGGTGCGCTGAAAGCGGCTCAGCTGGCCAGCAGGTGGCTCGCCAGCTGCGCCGGGTCCGCGCCCGGCGCGTACGGCAGGCGGCCCCAGAACGGCAGCGGCAGGCGCGCGCGCAGCAGGCCTACGTTGTCGTCGATGCGCTCCATCTGCGGATCCACCTCGTTGGCAATCCATCCGATGCAGGTGGCGCCGCTGGCGGCAATCGCCTGCGCGGTCAGCCGCGCGTGGTTCAGGCAGCCCAGGCGCAGGCCCACCACCATCACCACCGGCAGCTGCAGCGCGTGTACCAGGTGCGACTGGTCCAGCGTGGTCGACAGCGGCGCCAGCCAGCCGCCCACGCCTTCCACCACCACCGTGTCGGCCTGGGCGCGCAGCCGCGCGAAGGCGGCCTCGATCGGCGCCAGCGACAGGGTGACCCCGGCCGCGGCGGCGGCCAGCTCGGGGGCCAGGGGCAGCGGCAGTGCGTAGGGATTGAGGTCGGCGTAGGCCGGGGTCGGCAGGCTGGCGGCGAGCAGTGCGGTGGCGTCTTCGTTGCGCAGGCCTTCAGCGGTGTCTTCACAGCCACTGGCGACCGGCTTCATGCCCATCGCGCGATGCCCGCGCTGGCGCAGGGCGTGCAGCAGGGCGCAGCTGCTGAAGGTCTTGCCGATGCCGGTGTCGGTGCCGGTGACGTAAAAGGCAGGCGGGAGCGCGGACGGGGACATGGCCAGGCCGATGAACAGGGGCCTGCATTATCACCGGCACCGCAGCGTTCCGCGCCCGGCGGCCCGGTCCCGGGCCCCGCTTGCTAGACTGCGGGCATGTTCGATACCACCACGCTCACCGGCAGCAAGCCGGAACAGTACGGCCAGCTGCTGGCCCAGGCCCGCGCCTTGGTGCACGGGGAACGCGACCGCATTGCCAATGCCGCCAACCTGTCGGCGCTGGTCTATCACGCCCTGCCGCAGCTGAACTGGGTGGGCTTCTACTTCTACGACGGCACCGAGCTGGTGGTTGGCCCGTTCCAGGGCCTGCCGGCCTGCGTGCGCATTCCGCTCAGCAAGGGCGTGTGCGGGGCGGCGGCGACGCAGCGGGTGACCCAGCGCATAGAGGACGTGGATGCGTTCCCGGGCCACATCGCCTGCGATTCGGCATCGCGCTCGGAACTGGTGGTGCCGCTGTTCACGGGCGACACACTGGTCGGCGTGTTCGACCTGGACAGCCCGGTGCTGTCGCGCTTCGACGCGGACGACCAGGCAGGGCTGGAAGCGATTGCCGCGGTGTTCGTCGAGGCGCTGGGATGAGCGCGAAGCTGCGCAACATCGGCCCCAAGAGCGCCGCCTGGCTGCGCCAGGTCGGTCTGCGCACGGCCGAGGACCTGGCCGCCAGCGGTGCGGTGGGCGCGTTCGTGAAGGTTCGTCGCGCGGGGTTCAAGCCCAGCCTCAACCTGTTGTATTCGCTGGAAGGGGCGTTGCAGGACTGCCATTGGCAGGAGTTGCCGGAAGCGCGGCGTACTGCGCTGGTGGCGGAGTATGAGGCGATCATTGCCGACAATCCGTTGAAGAAGGCGCCGCCGGCATCCGGGCCGGTGTATGAGCGGACCGTGGTCAGTGATGACGATGGGGATGATGCGTCGTTTGCTTCAGAGGACGACGAACGGGGTTGATGTTGCGTGGGACACGCGTGGCGTGTCGCTACGGTTGTTGCAGCTCGAGTAGTTCGCCCCAGAGGTCGTCGCCGTCGCGTTCGATGCGCAGCCGCACGCGGGTGCCGTGGTCGATGCGCAAGGCCCAGCACATCGCCATCGGCAGGCCGCAGACCTGCGAGAGCACCATGCGCAGCGGGCCGCCATGGCTGACCACCACGGTCGGCACGGCATCGGGTTCGTCCAGCAGGCGGTGCAGCGCACGCGCGATGCGGCGCTCGAAATGCCCCCAGCTCTCGCCATGCGGCGGCGGGTTGGCATGCGGGTCCAGGTGGAACGCCGACAGCGCCTGCATCGGCAGCGCATCCAGCGCCTGGCCGTCCCAGTCGCCGAAATCCAGTTCTTCCCATTCCTCGTCTGGCTCCACGTCCAGGCCACGCGGCCCTGCCAGCGCCTCGGCGGTGCCCACGGCGCGCTGGCGCGGCGAGCACAGCACCCGCTCCCACACGAGGTCGGCATAGCGCTCGCACAGCGCCCCGGTGCTGCCGGCTTCCAGCGCTGGATCTGTGCGTCCGTCCAGGTGGTCGTCGCGACCGGTGGCGGCGTGCCGGATCAGGTCCAGGATCATTGGTGCGGCACCCCCTGCAAAAAGCGAGGCGCATTCTAACCGGTCGCGCCGCTGCACTGGGCCGGGCGCAAAGGTTTGCTCTACACTGCGCGCACTTTCAGGTGACCTGCGGCGCATGCCGGCAGGTTGAAACGGGAAGCCGGTGACGCAACAGGTCCAGCCTGCCGCCACTCCGGCGCTGCCCCCGCAACGGTAAGCGTGGAACACCAGGCAATACGCCACTGTGCTCGTGCATGGGAAGGCGCCTGGTGCGATGGTCCGCCATCGGCCCGCGAGCCCGGAGACCGGCCTGGAAGACGACTGGTTGCGATGCGGCGGGCATGGCGGCGGCAAGCAGTGCCGTGCGCGCTGCCCACCGTCGCGCGTCTTCCGTTGACCACCACCCCCAATCTTGCCGCGCGGGCGTGCGCGGTGCATGGAGTCAACGATGAAGCTGCAGATCCAAACGCTTTCCCTTGCCGTACTGACGGCGCTGCCGCTGCTGGCGGCCGCCCAGGACGATGCCGCCGCACTGGACCCGATCCTGGTCACCGCTACGCGTACCCCGATCGCCCTGCACGACAGCATCTCGCCGGCGCAGGTGATCGACCGCGCCGAGATCGAGCGCAGCCAGGCGCCGTCGCTGCAGGACCTGCTGCGCGGCCGTGCCGGCATCAACATCAACAACAGCGGCGGGCTCGGCAAGCAGAGCTCGCTGTTCCTGCGCGGCACCAACTCGGCCCACACCCTGGTGCTGGTCGACGGCGTACGCATCAACACCGGCGACCTTGGCCTGGCCATGCTGCAGGACCTGCCGCTGGCCCAGATCGAACGCGTGGAGATCGTGCGCGGCCCGCAGTCCAGCCTGTACGGCGCCGACGCCATCGGTGGCGTGATCCAGATCTTCACCCGCCGCAATGCCGGCGACTTTGCGCCGCACCTGCAGCTGGGCGGTGGCAGCAACGGCCTGCGTGAAGCCAGCGGCGGCTTCGGCGGCACCGGCGCGCGCGGCTGGTTCGGCACCGACATCGCCTACCAGCACACCGACGGCATCAATGCCTGCCGTGGCGATGCAGCCACCTTCGCCGGCTGTGGTGCCGACGAGCCCGACCGCGACGGCTACCGCAACCTGTCGATGAGCCTGCGCGGTGGTTATTCTCTGACCGACACGCTGCAGGTGGAAGGCACCGCGCTGCGCGCCGAAGGCGAGAACCATTACGACGGCTACTACAACTACTCTGAAACGCTGCAGCAGGTGCTGGGCGGCAAGGTCCGCTACACGCCCAGCGAGCGCTTCACCCTGACCGCCAACGTCGGCCGCGCCGACAACGAGTCGGACAACTACAACGACAGCACTTGGCTGGGCGCGGCACAGACCCACCGCGACAGTGCTTCGGTGCAGGCCGATGTGGGCATCGCCGAGGGCCAGCTGCTCAGCGCCGGCGTGGATTGGAGCCAGGACAACCTGGACGGCAGCAGCGCGGGGTATCTGGTCGACAGCCGCGACAACACCGGCGTGTTCGTGCAGTACCAGGGCCGTTTCGGTGCGCACCAGCTGCAGGCCAGCCTGCGCAACGACGACAACGAGCAGTTCGGCAACCACACCACCGGCAGCCTGGGCTGGGGCATGGACCTGGCGCGCGGCTTCCGTTTGAACGCAAGCTACGGTACCGCGTTCAAGGCGCCGACCTTCAGCGACCTGTACGACCCGTGGAGCGGTGTGCCGGGGCTGGACCCGGAGAAGTCGAAGAGCGCCAACCTCGGCGTTGCGCAGCAGGGCGATGGCTGGCGTTGGGGGTTGGATGTGTATGAAACCCGCATCGACGACCTGATCACCTATGACGCCACCACCTTCATGATGTCGCAGGTGGAGAAGGCGCGTATTCGGGGTGCCGAGCTGACGGGCTTCATCACGTTGGCCGGGTTCGATTTCAATGCGCAGCTGAGCCATACCGACCCGCGCAACCGCACCGACGGCAGCGCGCAGTTCGACAACTGGCTGGCGCGCCGCGCGCAGGATACGGCGCGGTTGGATATCGACCGCCGCTTCGGCGACTTCCGCGCCGGTGTCACCGCGACCGGTTCGGGCAAGCGGTATGACAATGCCGACAACACGGTGCGGCTGGCGGGCTATGGCACGGTGGACCTGCGCCTGGAGTATGCGATCAACCGCGACTGGTCGGTGCTGGGTCGGGTGAGCAGTCTGTTCGACCGCGAGTACGAGACCGTGGCGTGGTTCAATCAGCCGGGGCGTGAGTACCGGTTGAGCGTGCGGTACCAGCCGAAGTAAGGCTATTCGGGCTGGCCGGCATCGAGAGGTGCCGGCCAGAGGTTGCGGGTTGCCGGCCAGCGGCCGGCACTACAGATCCAGCAGTTCCTGCAGGTTGTCCATCACCGCTACTGCTTCTACATTTTCCAGGTCCAGGCCACGCGGATAGCCGTATCGCACAAGCGCGACGGGCATGCGTGCGTCGACGGCGGCGCGGTAATCGGTGATCGAGTCGCCGACCATCAGCGCCGCTTCGGGCGCGACATCGAACGCGGCCGCGATGTGCCGCAGCGGTTCGCCATTGGGCTTGCGTTCGGGCAGCGAGTCGCCGCCGAGCACCTTGGCGAAATAGTCCTGCACGCCCAGGTGCGCGAGCAGCGGGCCGACCATGGCCACCGGTTTGTTGGTGCAGATCGCCAGCGGAACGTTGCGTGCCTGCAGTGCCTGCAGCGCCGGCACCACCCCATCGAACAGGCGCGGGCTGCGCAGCAGGCAGGCCTCGTAGTGGCGCATGAAACCGGGCATCACCTTCGCAAGGTCGATGTCGCTGTGGGCGGCGGTGAAGGCCTGTTCCACCAGCCGGCGCACGCCGTCACCGATCCAGGTGAGCACCGTGGCTTCGGGCACGCGCGGCAGCTGCCAGTCTTCCAGGGTGCGGTTGAGCGCTTCGGCGATATCGGCGGCGCTGTCGACCAGCGTGCCGTCGAGGTCGAAGATGACCAGCGGATAGGGATAGGACACGGGGGAGCCTTGCGTGGGGAATCCCCATTGTAAGTGCGCACCCGTGCAACGAATCGGACCACTGCCGGTGGTGTTTCCCCGATTGCCGAGGCATAAGCTGGCCTTCCTCCCCGCTACGGACGTCGCCCCATGAAGATTGCCCTCGTTGGTGCCACCGGCAACATCGGCCGTGAAATCACCCGCCAGGCCCTGGCCCGCGGCCATCAGGTCACCACCATCGTGCGCCGTAAGACGGACCTCCCTGCCGAACTGGACGGCGCGCAGCTGGCCGTGGCCGCGCTGGACGACACCGACGCCCTGGCGGCCGCCATCGCTGGCCATGACGTGCTGGCCAGCGCGTTCGGCCCGCGGCCGGGCGACGACCCGTCCACCGTAACCACGGTGACCGCTCAACTGGTCAAGGCCGCCCGCCAGGCTGGCGTGCCGCGCTTCCTGATGGTCGGCGGCGCCGGCACCCTGGAAGTCGCCCCGGGCGTGCAGCTGGTGGACACCGAGGGCTTTCCGGACGCATACAAGCCGGTGGCGCTGGCCGCGCGTGAAGCGTTCAACCTGCTGCAGAAGGTGGACGACCTGGATTGGACGTTCTATTCGCCGGCCGCCGAAATCGGCCCGGGGCCGCAGAAGGGTGGGTTCCGTACGCAGGCGACGCAGTTCCTGGTCGGCGCCGATGGGCACAGCCGGATCAGTTACGCGGACTACGCCGATGCGTTCGTCAGCGAGATCGAGTCGCCGCAGTATGTGAAGCAGGTGGCGACCGTGGCGTATTGAGGTCGGTGGGGCGACGTGCAGACTCGATTGGGGGTCATGCCCTACCGCGCGTTGCCCTGCCATCGGCGGTCGACTGGGGTGCGACCCTACCGGCAGTTTTTCGCCTGCGCTGAGCGCGCGCGGTCGTTCGGACGCAGCGGGATTTCCCCGGTAGGGTCGCGTCCCAATCGACCGCCGATAACGGTGATCACACCGGCGAAGGCATGACCCCGGATCGAAGCAGCACCCACCCGACAAGCACGCCCACGGTCACCCGTTCAGCGGATCGAACAATCCCAGCTGCATCACGCCTTCACGTTCGCGGAATCCCCCCAACCCCACGCCCACCAGGCGATAGCGCGTCTCCGCCGGCAGGTCTACCCGCGCGCGCAGTGCCAGCGCGATGTCGCGCAGCTCTTCCAGCGTTTCCGGCGGCGATTCCGGGGTGAAGCTGCGGGTGATGATGCGGAACTGCGAGGTCTTCAACTTCAGCACCACCGTGTGCCCCACCCGCTCGGTCTTGCGCGTGGCCTGCCAGGTCTTGCCCGCCAGTTCCACGATGGCCGGCTCCAGCGCCTCCAGCGGCAGATCCTCGGCGAAGGTGTCTTCAGAGGAAATCGACTGCACCTGCTGGTCCGGCTCCACCGGCCGCTCGTCGATGCCGCGCGCGCGCCGGTACAGGCTGCCGCCATAGCTGCCGAAGCGCGCTTCCAGCAGCTCCAGCGGCAGCGCGCGCAGGTCGCCGACGGTGACGATGCCAAGCTCGGCCAGCTTGCCCTCCATCACCTTGCCCACGCCCGGCACGCGCTTCACCGGCAGTGGGGTGAGGAACTGCTCGATCCGGTGCGGCGGCACCACGAACTGGCCGTCCGGCTTGCGCCAATCCGAGGCGATCTTGGCCAGGAACTTGTTCGGCGCGATGCCTGCCGACGCGGTGAGCTGGGTCTCTTCACGTATCTGCGCGCGGATCTGCTGGGCGATCTCGGTCGCCACGGTCATGCCGCCCTTGTGCACGGTCACGTCCAGGTAGGCCTCGTCCAGCGATAGCGGCTCCACCAGGTCGGTGTGGCGCAGGAAGATCTCGCGCACCTGGCGCGATACCGCCTTGTAGCGCACGAAATCGGGCGGCACGAACACCGCGTCCGGGCACAGCCGTTCGGCGCGCAGCGCGGGCATCGCCGAGCGGATCCCGAACACGCGCGCCTCGTAGGAAGCCGCGCAGACCACTGAGCGCGCACCCTTCCACGCCACCACCACCGGCTTGCCGCGCAGCGACGGATCGTCGCGCTGCTCCACCGACGCGTAGAACGCGTCCATGTCGACGTGGATGATCTTGCGTTGTGCGGACACGGCGGTGGCTCAAGGCCCAGGGCGGAAGAAAGATATGAACAGATTACAGCCACACGCCTGGGTATGGTCTTTTCATAACAACAACATGCGTTTTTCAAGCTGAAAACACTACGCCGGCGTACGGTTAAAACGTTTGATTGAATGAAAAATACGCTGCACTCTTGGGCACTTTCATTGGCAACCAACAGCCGCCTCCGGGCCGGCGCCAACACGATGTCACCTTCCTCAGGATTGCGTTTTCCATGACTCGTCTCCACGCGTTCTCGCGCGAACAGCTGCTGGCCAGTGCCCGTGGCGAACTGTTCGGGCCGGGCAGCGGTCGCCTGCCCAACGATCCGATGCTGATGTTCGACCGCATCACCGACATCCGCGATGAAGGCGGTCCACACGGCAAGGGCTACGTGCGCGCTGAGCTGGATATCCGCCCCGACCTGTGGTTCTTCGGCTGCCATTTCATCGGTGACCCGGTGATGCCCGGTTGCCTGGGCCTGGACGCGATGTGGCAGCTCACCGGCTTCTACCTCACCTGGCTGGGCGCGCCCGGCCGTGGCCGCGCACTGGGTTGCGGTGAAGTGAAGTTCACCGGCCAGGTGCTGCCGGACGCCAAGCTCGTCACCTACGAAATCGACATCACCCGCGTCATCAACCGCAAGCTGGTCATGGCGCAGTCCGATGCGCGCATGCTGGTCGATGGCCGCGAAATCTATACCGCAAAGGACCTCCGCGTAGGTCTGTTCACTTCCACCGAGAACTTCTGATGCGTCGTGTCGTCATTACCGGAATGGGCATCACCTCGTGCCTGGGCAACGATCTGGACACCGTGTCCGCCGCACTGCGTGAAGGCCGTCCCGGCATCCGCAACCTGCCCGACCATGCCGAAGCCGGCCTGCGCAGCCACGTCGGCGGCAACGTCGAGCTGGACCTGGACGCGCAGATCGACCGCAAGCTGAAGCGCTTCATGAGCGATGCCTCGGCCTACGCCTACATCGCCATGCGCGACGCCATCGCCGACGCCGGCCTGGACGAGTCGCAGGTGGTGAATCCGCGCACCGGGCTGATCGCCGGTTCCGGCGGCGGTTCCAGCCAGTGGCAGGTGGAGTCGGCCGACATCCTGCGCGCGCGCGGCGTGCGCAAGGTCGGCCCGTACATGGTGCCGCGCACGATGTGCTCGACCGTGTCGGCGTGCCTGGCCACCGCGTTCCAGATCAAGGGCCTGAGCTATTCGCTGTCGGCCGCGTGCGCGACCTCGGCACATTGCATCGGCGCCGCCGCGGACCTGATCCGTCATGGCGCGCAGGACGTGATGTTCGCCGGTGGCGGTGAAGACCTGCACTGGTCGATGAGCGTGATGTTCGATGCGATGGGCGCGCTGTCGACCCGCTTCAATGAGACCCCGGCTACTGCCTCGCGCCCGTACGACAAGGACCGCGACGGCTTCGTCATCGCCGGTGGCGGCGGCATGCTGGTGCTGGAGGACTACGACCACGCTGTTGCCCGTGGCGCGCGCATTTACGCCGAGCTGATCGGCTACGGCGTGACCTCCGACGGTGCCGACATGGTCGCCCCGTCCGGTGAGGGCGCGGTGCGCTGCATGCACATGGCGATGAAGGATGTGAGTGGTCCGATCGACTACCTCAACACGCATGGCACCTCGACCCCGCTGGGCGACGTCACCGAGCTGAAGGCGGTGCGCGAAGTGTTCGGCGAATCGATTCCGCCGCTGTCCTCGACCAAGGCGCTGTCGGGTCATTCGCTGGGCGCGGCGAGCGTGCATGAAGCGATCTACTGCCTGCTGATGATGCGCGATGGCTTCATGGCCGGTTCGGCCAACATCGGCGAACTGGACCCGGCCGTGGAAGGGTTCCCGATCGTGCGCGAGAGCCAGGACGTGCAGTTGAACACGGTGATGTCCAACAGCTTCGGCTTTGGCGGCACCAATGCGGCGCTGGTGTTTGGCCGGGTGTAATTCCGGCCCGCATCCACAGAAAACCCGGCCATGTGCCGGGTTTTTTGTGCACGCGACTCAGCGCGACAACAGCGGCAGCAGCAATGCGTGGGCGTCGTGCAGGGAATTCACGATGCGGTGGCCGAGGGCGCGCAGCGCTTCGTCCGGGTGCACCAGGTCGGGCACCTGGATCGCGGTCATGCCGGCGGCGAGCGCGGCGCGGGTACCGGCCGGGGAGTCTTCCAGCGCCAGGCAGCGCGCGGGGTCCTTGCCCAGCTTGTGCGCGGCCAGCAGGTAGATGTCCGGCGCCGGCTTGGGGTGGGCGACCTGATCGCTGGTGACCACGTGGTCGAAGTACGGCAGCAGGCCGGCCGCAGCCAGCTTGCGGTTGGCGCGCGGCTGCCGGGTGGAGGTGGCCACCGCGCGCGGAATGCCGTGCGCCTGCAGCAGCTGCAGGAGCTCCATGATGCCCGGGCGCAGCGGCAGGCCCTGCTGGGTGCGCGCTTCGTACAGGTCGTGGCAGCGCGCGTACAACGCGGCCACCTGGTCGGCGCGGATGTGCTGCAGCAGCAGCTGTTCGCAGTCGCGGTCGCCCAGCCCGACCAGCCCCAGCCAGAAGTCATCCGCGAACGGCAGCTGCAGCTCCTGCGCCGCCTGCGACCAGCAGGCGATGGAGACCCGCTCGCTGTCGATCATCAGGCCATCCATGTCGAAGATGACCGCCTCGGGCAGGAACGGCAGCGCGGGGATCATGGTCATGGCACGTTGAACAGCGTTTCCAGGTCGGCCGCATCGAGGATGCGCCACTCGCCTTCCGGCAGGTCGCCCAGCGAGAGCCCGCCAATGCGGCTGCGGTGCAGCGCCTGCACGTGGTTGCCCACGGCAGCGAACATGCGCCGTGCCTGGTGGTAACGCCCTTCATGCAGCACCAGTTCGGCCTCGCGCGGCGAGCGCACGTGCAGCTCGGCCGGCAGCAGCGGTTTGTCGTCTGATTCCAACATCAAGCTGCCGCTGGCGAAACGCGCGGCCTCGTCGCCGTGCAGGTCCTGCGCCAGGGTCACCTGGTAGGCCTTGTCCAGGCGCGACTTGGGCGAGACGATCCGGTGCAGCAGCGCGCCGTCGTCGGTCATCAGCAGCAGCCCGCTGGTGTCGCGGTCCAGCCGGCCCACCGACGACAGCAGCGGCGAGCGCTCGCGGTAACGCGGCGGCAGCAGGTCGTAGATCAGCCGGCCCTTGTCCTTGGTCGAACAGGTGTAGTCGCGCGGCTTGTGCAGCATCAACGTAAGCCCCGCCGGCGGATCCAGCGGCTCGCCTTCCACCCGGATCGCGGCGTGCTCCACCTGGTCGTCGGCATACAGCACCTCACCTTCCGCATCGGTCACCAGGCCCTCGCGGAACATCAGCTGGACCTGCTTGCGGCTGCCATAGCCGAGGTTGGCCAGCAGCTTCACCAGCTTCATGCGCGCTTCCCGCTGCGGACCGGAGCCGCCTTCGCCTTGGTCGCTTCGATCAGCTTGAAGCCATCGCGCTCGGCGGCGACGCGAACGTCGCCAAAGCTTTCATTGAGGATCTGCTCATACGGCAGGTGGCGGTTGGCTACCAGCCACATCCGACCACCCGGGCGCAGCGCCTCGGCGGCCACGGCAATGAAGCGACGGCCGATGTCCGGGCGGTCGCCACGCGACGGGGTGTGGAACGGCGGGTTGGTCACGATGAAGTCGTACTGGCCGGTAATGCCGGCAGTGACGTCGTGCCAGTGGAAGCCCAGCTTGGCCGGCGACGCCAGCTTTTCCAGATTCTCCCGGGCCAGCGCCAGCGCGCGGCCTTCGGCCTCGAACAGGTCAAGCCCGGTCACCTGCGGGCAGCGCTGCAGCACCTCGGTGGAGAGGTAGCCGTAGCCGGAGCCGAGGTCGGCGCCGCGCCCGGCCAGGTCGGCCGGCAGCTGCTCCACCAGCAGGGCGGACGCCGGGTCGATCCGGTCCCAGGCAAAGATGCCCGGGCGGCTCTGGAAGCGCCCGCCCAGGATCGCGCGCGGCGCGTCCAGCGCGGCCCAGCGCTGGGCCAGCGCGGCGTCGTGCTGGCCGTTGAGCGGCGCGGTCCAGTACACCCGGCAGTGGTTCTTGGTCATCTTGCCGCCCAGCCCGGCCAGCTGCTGCAGGTCGCCTTCGCCGGAGCGCGCGCCTTCGTTGTTGTGCTGGCAGGCCACCACGATGCCGCCCGGGGCGGCCAGGGCCAGGGCCCGGGCAAACAGGGCGCGGGCTTCCTCGCGCTGGCGCGGCGGCAGCACCAGCACCACGGCGTAGCGGGTCGCGTCCTCGCCCAGCTGCTGCTCATCACGCACGGTCCAGCCACTGGCTTCCAGCGCGTCGGCGAACGGGCGGAAGCTCTGTTCGCAGACCAGCTGGCCCGGCTGCGCGCGTTCACGCAGCGGCCAACCGTCGCGGGCGCGCAGGAACAGCACCGGACCGGCCGGCCAGGTGAGCGCGCCGCCGAAAGGCAGGAACAGGGTTTCCAGGGGAGCGTCGTGCTGGGCAGCCATGCGGGGGCAGATCTTGAAAAGTGACCGCCATTCTAACGTTTTGCCCGATCCGCCTCGTTCCTGTCGCGATTTGCGTTTATTCAACGCTGTCTTGATGCCACCGCAACATGCCGTCGGTCAGGGTGAAGGCTCACTTGCAACGGAGGTAGCTCATGCGCGCATTGTTCGTCGGGGGCGTGGTCGACAACAGCGAGATGGACCTGGAAGGCGCACAGCCGCCGGTTCATTACCCGGAAGACACCGGCGGCGGGCACGCGCGGTACCGGCTGCACCAGGTGGGCAAGAAGGACGACGGCGCGGTCGCATACGCGGTGTACGGCGCGCCGGACCTGGCGGACGAAGAGGTGTCACGCGTGGCGGACGAACGTGCGTACGCGCGCCGGTTCGAGGCGACACCCGAGGTTTTCCAGCACTGAAGCAGCGCCGGGCCCTGCCCGGCGTTACGGGTGCGGCGGCAGCTCGCTGACCGATGCGATCTGGTCCAGCCACAGCAGATGCTGCTGGGCCGGGTCGTTCAGGTCGTCCAGGCGCAGTTCGCCGTTGGTGCCTTCGTTTTCATCCGCATCGCGGTACTGCTGCACGGTGGGCTGTACCGCAACCGTGCCGGACACGCGGGTGCCGTCCTTCAGCGTCACTTCGACCTGGGTCTGGCCCTTGAGCTGGGGCAGCAGGGCTTCCAGCGCGGCGATGTCGGCCTGGTGGGTGTGAATGGTGGGGGCGTAGCGGGACATTCTGGATCCTTTGGGTTGCACAGCCACGCAGGGCGTGGCTCTACCGGGTTGTCGGAAACCGGGCTCTTTCAGCGCGCTGCCGCGGATTCGCGGTTGGCTGCCAGCACCGTGCGCACCGCCGAGACCAGCTGGGCCACCGAATACGGCTTGGCTACGTGCTCCTGGAAACCCGAGGCGAGCGCACGCTTGCGGTCGTCGGCGCGGGCCAGCGCGGTGACTGCCACGATCGGCAGGGCGGCGGCGTCCAGCCCGAACTCGTTGCGCAGCGCGGCGGCCAACCCATAGCCGTCCATGCCGGGCATGCCGATGTCGGTCAGCAGTACGTCCACGTCTTCATGGCCGCCGTCGTCCAGCAGCGCCAGCGCTTCGGCCGCCGAGGCCACCGCCGTGACCTGGGCGCCCTGCTCTTCCAGCAGCCGGCGCAGGTATTCCAGCACTTCGGGCTGGTCTTCCACCGCCAGCAGGCGCAGGCCCTTCAACGGGTATGGCTCGATCAGCTGCTCGTGGATCGGGCCACTGAATACTTCACGCAGCGGTCGGCCGTCGGCCTGCGGCTGGTAGCGCGGCAGCTGCACGGTGAACTCCGCGCCCAGGCCATGGCCTTCGCTGTTGGCCGCCACCGTGCCGCCGTGCAGTTCCACCAGCTGCTGCACGATCGCCAGGCCCAGGCCCAGCCCGCCATGGCGACGGGTGGTGGTGCCATCGGCCTGGCGGAAGCGGCTGAACAGATGCCGCAGGAATTCGGGGGCGATGCCATCGCCGGAGTCGGCCACGCTGACGGTCCAGTGCGCCCCGTCGGTGGACAGGGTGACAGTGACCGAGCCGGCCGCCGGGGTGAACTTGATCGCGTTGCTGAGCAGGTTCCACAGCACCTGCTGCAGGCGGGTGCCGTCGCCCAGCACCAGCGCCGGTTCGTCCGGCATCACCAGCTTCATGTCCAGCGCCTTGCCTTCGGCGACCAGCTCCTGGGCGCGCAGCGCCTCGGTGAGCTGCGCGCGCAGGTCCAGCACTTCCACTTCCAGCTGCACCTTGCCCAGCAGCATGCTGCTCAGGTCCAGCATGTCCGAGATCAGCCGCTTCTGCGCCATCGCGCTGTTGGCGATCACGCCCAGGCCCTTGTACAGCGGGCTGGTATCGTCCACACGCTGCAGCAGCAGTTCGCTCCAGCCCAGGATGGTGGTCAGCGGGGTGCGCAGCTCGTGCGAGAGCGTGGCCAGGAACTCGTCCTTCAGGCGCGCCATGCTTTCAGCGGCGTTGCGCGCGGCGCGCTCGGACTGCAGCAGCTCTTCGCGCGCCATTTCGATTTCGCGGCGCTCGGTCACATCGGTGCTGCTGCCGGCCAGGCCAATGAAGCGGCCGGCGCGGGAGAAGCGCGGCTTGGCATTCATTTCCAGCCAGCGCCATTCGCCGTCGGCACGCAGCCCGCGCACCAGCACCTGCATCGAACGCTGCGCGCGCAGCGCGGCCTGCAGCTCGTAATCGAACACCGAGACATCGTCGGGCTGCACCAGCCCGCGCCATAAATCTTCCGGCACGCGCTGTTCGTCGCCACCGAAGAATTCACTGAAGGCACTGTTGACGAAGCGCGCATGGCCCAGTTCGTCCAGCACCCATACCGGCATCGGCAGGCCGTCGGCCAGCGCGCTGAAGCGCGCCTCGCTTTCGGCCAGCTCCACTTCGATCTGCTTGCGGTTGGTGATGTCGAAGAACAGCACCGCCACCCGACGCTCATGCGCCTCGCCCACCCGCATCGCTTCCACCGCGTACCAGCGGCCCAGCGCGCGGGCTTCCAGCTCGAACTGCTGCGAACGGCCGGTCATCGCGATCTGGCCGTACACCCGGTACCACTCGGGCTCATGGGTGGGCTGCAGCTCGCTCATGAGCCGCCCGGAGGCTTCGCTCAAGCCGGTATTGCGCTCGAAGGCGTCATTCACTTCCAGGAAGCGGTAATCCACCCCGACGCCATTCTCGATCATCACCTCGATGATGCAGAAGCCCGCACTCAACCCCTCCAGCACCGCGCGGTGCAGGGAAGGATCGGGCACTGGGGCCGCATGCGGCGCACGTGTGAAGGTCGAGGCGGTCAGGCTGGACAAGGGCGTCAAGAGAGGTAGCGGATGGCGCGGAGGGACACAGCATCGTTCAGAGCGCGTATTCGTCGCGTCAAACAACGGCCCGGTTTTGACGTAAGTGAACCATGCCCAGACGGGCCGTGGCGTATCGTGGAAGGCAATTGTTCCGTCGCGTGAACAGGATCACACTCCATAGCGTCTCTCCTTCAAGACCCTGACCGAGGCTGTGCCATGAACCGCAAACCCTTGCTGGCTGGTGCTTTGAGCTGTCTGATGCTGCTCGTGGGCTGCTCCTCGGGCGGCGGTGCCCGCACGGTCACCGCGCCGGACGCGCCGCGTGCGCTCACGGGTACCAGCCCGGTCCAGGTGAAGTGGACCGACCCGGCCCAGTTCACCGAGATCCGCAACAGCCCGAACCAGTTCGAGGCGCGCAGCGGCAACTGGGTGTACCAGCTGGCGGACTACCTCCGGACCAGCGCCAGCAAGCGGCTGGCGCCGGGCCAGACCCTGGACGTGGAAATCACCGACATCAAGCGGGCGGGCGATTTCGAGCCGCAGAATGGTCCGCGCGGCAACGACATCCGGATCATGCGCAACATCTACCCGCCGCGGATCAGCCTCACCTTCACCCTGCGCGATGCCCAGGGCGCGGTGCTGCAGCAGGGCGATGAGAAGCTGATCGACATGGGCTACCTGACCAACACCGGGCTGCTCAGCAACAACGACCCGCTGCGCTTCGAGAAGCGCCTGCTGGACGACTGGCTGCGCCGCCTGCTGCCGTCACCGTCTAGCCGCCGCTGAGGACCCGTGCCACGCGCTTGACCGCGCACGGCAGCTGATACGCGCTGACCTTGCACAGCGGGGCCAGCACGTCCAGGCGGGGCGCGTCGCCCCACAGGGTGACCGTGCTGCCCACCCCGGCCTGCGGCAGGTCGGTGAGGTCCACGGTCAGCATGTCCATCGAGACGCGGCCGATCAGGTGGCCGGGCTGGCCGTCGATCTGCACCGGGGTGCCGTTCGGGGCGAACTGCGGGTAGCCGTCGGCATAGCCCAGCGCCACCACGCCGACCCGGGTCGGGCGCTCGGCGACGAAGCGGGCGCCGTAGCCGACCGGTTCGCCGGCGGCGATCTCGCGGGTGGCGAAGATCTTCGACTGCATGGTCATTACCGGGCGCAGGCGCTCGGTGTAGGCGTTGTGCGCGGCCAGCGGGTTGGCCCCGTACAGCATCAGGCCCGGGCGCACCCAGTCGCTGCGCACGTCCGGCCAGCCCAGCAGGGCCGGCGAGTTGCACAGGCTGG
The DNA here is from genome assembly GCF_002893095.1 of Stenotrophomonas sp. VV52. Lineage (GTDB taxonomy): Bacteria > Pseudomonadota > Gammaproteobacteria > Xanthomonadales > Xanthomonadaceae > Stenotrophomonas > Stenotrophomonas aracearum. The sequence continues at coordinate 66,977 of NZ_PKQQ01000009.1, forward strand.
TTTCGCCGGCCAGGCCTTCGATGGTGGCGGCGAACAGGTCGGCCTGTTCGCGCGTGCGCGGGCTGTCCAGTTCGTCGGCGCGGGCCATGTGGCTCATCAGCACCATCGGCGCCACCTGCGGCAGGGCCGACAGCCGCGCATGCGCGGCGCGGAACTCGGCCGGGGCCAGGCCCAGGCGGTGCATGCCGCTGTCCAGCTTCAGCCAGATCTGCAGCGTGGCGTCGGTCTGGAACGCTTCCACCGCGTCCACCTGCCACGGCGCGGCCACCGCGAACCACAGCTTGTGCTGCACGATCAGTGGCAGCTCGTCGGCGTCGAAGAAGCCTTCCAGCAGCAGGATCGGGCCGCTGATGCCGGCCGCGCGCAGTTCCAGCGCTTCTTCAATGCAGGCCACGCCGAACGCGTCGGCCTCGCCGTCCAGCGCGCGCGCGCAGGCTACGGCACCGTGGCCATAGGCGTCGGCCTTTACCGCGGCCAGGGTCTTGCGACCGCCGCCCAGTTCACGCGCCAGGCGGAAGTTGGAGCGCAACGCATCCAGGTCGATCAACGCGCGGGCTGGACGCATGCTTTGGGTTCACTGTGTTGGACGGACGCGGCGTGGTGGCCGCCATAACGGAAGATATCCAGGCCTTCGGTGCTGATCTGCGGCTGGCGCGCGCTCATCAGGTCGGCCAGGTAACGGCCCGAACCGCAGGCCATGGTCCAGCCCAGCGTGCCGTGGCCGGTGTTGAGGAACAGGTTGCGGTACGGGGTGGCGCCGATCACCGGCGTGCCGTCCGGGGTGGCCGGGCGCAGGCCGGTCCAGAACTCGGCGCGCGAGAGGTCGCCGCCGTCCGGGTACAGGTCGCGCACCACCTTTTCCAGGGTGGCACGGCGGCGCGGCGACAGCGACAGGTCGAACCCGCCCACTTCGGCCATGCCACCCACGCGGATGCGGTCGTCGAAACGGGTCACCGCCACCTTGTAGCTCTCGTCCAGGATGGTCGAGGTCGGCGCCATTGCCGCATTGGTGATCGGCAGGGTCAGCGAGTAACCCTTCAGCGGGTACACCGGCAGGTGCATGCCCAGCGGCGCCACCAGCGACGGCGAGTAGCTGCCCAGCGCGACCACGTAGCGGTCGGCGGTTTCCACCTTGCCGTCGATGCGCACGCCGGTGATGCGGTCGCCGTCGGTGACCAGCCCGGCGATGTCCTGGTCGAAGCGGAATTCCACCCCGGCGTCCATGGCCATCTGCGCCAGGCGGCGGGTGAACAGCTGGCAGTCGCCGGTCTGGTCGCGCGGCAGCCACAGCGCGCCGACCAGCGTGTCGGCGACGCTGGCCAGTGCCGGTTCGTGGGCGATGATGCCGGCGCGGTCCAGCACTTCATACGGCACGCCGTACTGGGCCAGCACTTCGATGTCCTGCGCGGAGGCGTCCAGCTGCTGCTGGGTGCGGAACAGCTGGGTGGTGCCCAGGTCGCGGCCTTCGAACTCGATGCCGGTCTCGGTGCGCAGCTCGTTGAGGCAGTCGCGGCTGTACTCGGACATGCGCACCATGCGCGCCTTGTTGATCGCGTAGCGCTCGTGCGTGCAGTTGCGCAGCATCTGGGCCAGCCAGCGGTACTGGTTGAGGTCCAGCCCGGGGCGGATCGCCAGCGGCGCGTGTTCGGAGAACAGCCACTTCACCGCCTTGAGCGGCACGCCCGGGGCGGCCCACGGCGAGGTGTAGCCGAACGAGAGCTGGCCGGCATTGGCGAAGCTGGTTTCCAGGGCCGGACCGGGCTGCCGGTCGACCACGGTGACTTCAAACCCGGCCTGCCGCAGGTACCAGGCACTGGTCGTGCCGATTACCCCACTGCCAAGGACTAGAACGCGCATGAGACCTCTCCAACCGGATCATTCCCTGCACTGGAGCGTGCGGGGACCATAATTGAGGAAGTATATTCCGGCCAAACCATGCAATTTGTCTGTTTTTGGCGGCTCAGGCAGGGTATTGTCGCGCCAACACCCCCGAGAGGCTGACGCCATGGCCGCCCGTTCCCGCGAGCTGGACAAGATCGACCGCAAGATCCTGCGCATCCTGCAGGAGGAAGGGCGCATTTCGTTCACCGAACTGGGCGAGCGGGTGGGCCTGTCGACCACCCCCTGTACCGAGCGCGTGCGCCGGCTGGAGCGCGACGGCGCGATCACCGGCTACTACGCCCGGCTCGACCCGCAGTACCTCAAGGCCAGCCTGCTGGTGTTCGTCGAAATCAGCCTGGCTTACAAGTCCGGCGACATCTTCGAGGAATTCCGCCGTGCGGCGCTGAAGTTGCCCAACGTGCTGGAGTGCCATCTCGTCTCCGGCGATTTCGATTACCTGCTGAAGGCGCGCATCAGCGAGATGGCCTCGTACCGCAAGCTGCTCGGCAGCACCCTGCTGACGCTGCCGCATGTGCGCGAATCGAAGAGCTACATCGTGATGGAAGAGGTCAAGGAAACGCTGACCCTGCCCATTCCGGATTGATCGGCGCACAGCAGAAGGGCGGCGCGCTCATGCGCACCGCCCTCGGAGCTGTTACCAGCGCATCAACGCTGCTGTTTCTGGTCCGGGTTGCGTTGATCCTGCTGCTTGCCACCCTTCTGGTTCTGCTGATCCCACTGCTGCTGGTTCTGCTGGCCGGGTTTCTGGTTCTGCTGGCCCTGCTGGTCCTGCGGCGACTTGCCGGGATTCTGGTTCTGCTGGTTAGCCATAAGAATTACACCTTCTACCGTTGGGATGCGCGGTGTTGCGGCGCACGTACAGAATCCCGCAAAACCGGTTAATCACAGGCGAAAAATCAGTGAGGTGAAACGTTGACACCGCTGACTGAGGGCCTGCGTTGGTAAAGCGTTCATGCATCACGGCTTGACGCGCTGTCCATCACCGGTCGGCACGGAATCGTAGTAACGCCCGGTGCGCGTATCGAGCACGCGGTTCGGCCCCGCCTGCTGCATGCCCGGCACGATGCGTCCGTTGCGGTCATACACCTTGACGGGTGCGGTGGTGGCCGGTGGCGCAGGCGGCACCACGCGCGCCGGGCCCTGGCTCTGGATCGGCTGCGTTCGCGGCGGCTGCATGCCCTGTACAGGCGCTGTTACCGGCTGCGGTGGCGCGGACAGGGTGTCTGCGGGACGCGCAGGCTGGGTCGGCGTGGGAGCGGTCACCGGACGGGTGTCGGTGGGTTTGCGCGGCGCGGCGATCTGCGCTGCTGCGACCAGCGGCAGCAGCGCCAGCAGGGACAGGGCCAGGCGGGAAAGATGTTTCATGGCACGTGCTCACGACAGGACAGGCATTCACCCTGCGCCAGCGCGCGTGTCAGCACCATGAACACCTTCGCTTGTCCAGGGCGCCGCCCGCCCCCATCTTGCCGTCACCCCTACGAGGACCGCCCATGACTGCTTTCGACCTCACCCCGCCCAGCGATGCCCAGCGCCAGGCGCTGATTGCCGGTCTCAGCGCAGACGAGCGGGCCGTGCTGATCCAGCACGGTACCGAACGTCCGTTCTGCGGCGTGTTCCTGGACAACAAGCAGGACGGCGTCTACTGCTGCCGGCTGTGCGGCCTGCCGCTGTTCCGTTCCAGCACCAAGTTCGACTCCGGCACCGGCTGGCCGAGCTTTTTCGCCCCGTTCGACCCGGCCCACGTGCGTGAAATCCGTGACACCAGTCATGGCATGGTCCGTACCGAGATCGTCTGTGCGCGCTGTGACAGCCATCTGGGCCATGTGTTCCCGGACGGCCCGCTGCCGAGCCTGGAGCGGCACTGCCTCAACTCGGTCTCGCTGTCGTTCACCCCCAATGGCGAGCCGTATCCCGATCCGCTGCAGCGCGGCGGGGCCGAGGCCGAGCCGGCCGGCTGATGCCGGTAGGTACCCACCGCTGGTGGGTACGACGGACTTCAAAAGTGTGACGTCGAACGGACGTCACCCTTCAGAAACCTTCACCTGGTGCCGACAACGAGGTATCCCCACCTCCGCGTCTGCACCATGCTCATCATTGTCGGTTTCCTCATCGTCATCATCAGCGTGCTCGGCGGCTACGTCGGCGCGCACGGCAAGCTGGGCGCCCTGTGGCAGCCCTATGAGCTGGTCATCATCGGCGGCGCGGCGCTGGGCGCGTTCCTGGTCGGCACCCCGATCAAGACGGTCAAGCAGACCCTGCAGGCCTCGATCGGCGTGTTCAAGGGCCCGCGCTACAAGCAGCAGGACTACATCGACGTCCTCAGCCTGCTCTACGAACTGCTCAACAAGGCCCGCCGCGAGGGCTTCATGGCGCTGGAAGACCATGTCGAGCGCCCGGCCGACAGCGCCATCTTCGCCAACTACCCCAAGGTGCAGTCCGACCACCACCTGGTGGATTTCATCACTGACTGCCTGCGCCTGATGATCGGCAGCAACATCGAGCCGCACGAACTGGAACCGCTGCTGGAAATGGAGCTGGAAAAGCACCATGCCGAAGCCATGCAGCCCTCGGCCGCGCTCAACAAGGTCTCCGACGGCCTGCCCGGCTTCGGTATCGTCGCCGCGGTGCTGGGCATCGTGATCACCATGGGTTCGATCGGCGGCGCGATCGAGGAAGTGGGCGCGCACGTGGCCGGCGCGCTGGTGGGTACCTTCCTGGGCATCCTGATGGCGTACGGTTTCGTCAGCCCGCTGGCCGCCGCCGTGGAAGCGCGCGCCGAACAGGACAGCCGCATCTACGAGTCGGTGAAGACCGCCCTGCTGGCCTGCCTGCGCGGCTACAACCCGAAGATCGCGCTGGAATTCGCCCGCAAGACCCTGCCGTCGAACGTGCGCCCGGGCTTCAGCGAGTTCGAAGCCCACCTGAAGACGGTCAAGTAAGGCATCGCCATGGCCGAGAACAAACCCACCGTCATCGTCCGCAAGGTCAAGAAGGCCGGGCATGGCGCGCACCACGGCGGCGCCTGGAAGGTGGCCTACGCCGACTTCGTGACCGCGATGATGGCGTTCTTCCTGGTGCTGTGGCTGATGGCGGCCACCACCAAGCCCGAGCGTGCCGCCATTTCCGAATACTTCCGCAATCCCAGCCCGCTCACCGGGCAGAGCTCCACGCCCGCCCCGGGCATGGCCGGCCCGGGCGGCGCCAGCACCTCGATGATCAAGCTGGGCGGCGCCACCGACGTGTCGCGCGGCAACAGCAACGACCCGTTCCAGAACCAGCAGGCCGAACGCCCGGTGCCGCAGGAAGACGAGCGCGAGCGTGAGAAGAAGCAGCTGGAAGTGCTGAAGCAGGAGCTGGAAGAGGCGATCAGCAAGAGCCAGGCGCTGGAGCCGTTCAAGGACCAGCTGCTGCTGGATTTGACCCCGGAAGGCCTGCGCATCCAGATCGTGGACAAGCAGAACCGGCCGATGTTCGACGTGGGCAGCGCGGCGCTGAAGGGCTACACCCGCGACATCCTCCGCGAGCTGTCGCAGTTCATCAACCACGTGCCGAACCGGATCAGCATCACCGGCCACACCGACATCACCGCGTACAACGCCGCGCACGGCTACAGCAACTGGGAGCTCAGCGCCGACCGCGCCAACGCCGCCCGGCGTGCGCTGCTGGACGGCGGCATGGCCGATGAAAAGGTCACCCGCGTGGTTGGCCTGTCGTCCTCGGTGCTGTTCGACAAAACCCAGCCGGACAACCCGATCAACCGCCGCATCAGCATCGTGGTGATGACCAAGGCCGCCGAAGCCGCCGCCCTGGCCGGTTCCGGCCAGGAAGTGGCGCTCTCGCCCACCGTGCAGGATGCCGATATCCACGCCCCCCAGGGCGCCCCGGCACCCGCCCCGGCCGCCGCGCCCCCTACCGCCTCACCCTGAGGCGGCGGGGTCGTACAATGGGGACTTTCCGCATTACATAGAACGAACCCCATGTCCAAGCAGTCCAAAGCCAAGCGCGACAAGCGCAGGAAGCTCCAGCCGAAGCGCCCGATCAACCGCCTCAACGCCCAGCAGCCGGTGCAGAACCATGCCGTGCTGACCAACGAAGAGGGCCAGGTCGTCGCCGCGATCGGCCTGCAGGGCACCGAATGGCTGCTGGCCATTGGCGGCCAGACCATGGGCAACGCCGACAACCCGGTGCCGATGCTGGCCATGCTCAAGCACCTCTCCAACGTCCAGGAAAAGGAAGGCCGCAAGGTCACCCTGGAGTACTCGACCCAGCTGCAGCAGCTGATCGACGACCTGGCCGCCGACGAAGGCAAGACCGCCGACGAGTACCTGGCCCAGCTGGTTTCCGAGTTCGAAGGCGTGGAAGAGGCGGAAGGCGAGGAAGGCGACGACGCTGAAACCGCTGACGCCTCGACCGAAGACGCCCCGGCCGACGACAAGGCCGACGCCGCCCCGGCCAGCGACGACAAGCCGCAGGCCTGAGCCCCGGCGACCCGGTGACGGTCTATATCGACGATGCGGTACACCCCTGGCGGGGCGAGCGCTGGGCGCATCTGATGGCCGACACCCTGCCCGAGCTGCACGCCATGGCGGCGCAGCTCGGGATACCGCGGCGGGCCTTCCAGAACCGCCGCAGCGGCGCGCATTACGACGTGCCGGCGCCGTTGCGCGAGAAGGCGATTGCGTTGGGTGCGAGGGCGATTTCCAGGCACACTGACCGCGAGTTGGTGAAAGAGGTCATCGCCAACGCAAGATCGCAGTACACCGACCCGACGTAGTGCCGGCCGCTGGCCGGCTCCTCGCAATGCCGGCACCGTGCAGAGCCGGCCAGCGGCCGGCACTACGGATTTCGAGCGTCGGTTAGAACGGGTCTGAACCCGGCCGCACTTCCACGCCCAGCAACGAACACAGCGCCAGCATGGCGTCTTCGTCTCGGTTCAGCGCCATCCAGCCGGCCAGGCCGCCGTTACCGGTGTCCACGCTCCACAGCGAGTAATTGTGCTCACGCAGCCGGTCGTAGGCCGTGGCCATCAGCATCGGCGCGTCCACGTCGGCGGCGAAATCCTCATCGTCGAGGTCGCCGCCCCAGTCCACCTGCACGTTGAAGCGCGCCGACAGCTCGTTTACCGCCGACACCAGCGCATCGGCGTCGTCGCGCTCCACCTCGAAGCCCGACTGCCAGGCGATGGCGGTCATCAGCGGCGGCAGCCATTCGGCCTCTTCGTCGACCTCCTCACCGCTTTCCAGCAGCGCCTCGCGCCAACGGTTGAACTGCTGCAGGGCCAGCTCTTCGTCGCCCGGGTTGATCAGCACCAGCAGGTTCCAGATCCGCGCCTCGAAGTCGTCTTCGTCGAAATCGCGCTCGTCTTCTTCGAAGTCGAAATAATCGCTGTTGTCGGGCATGACCGGTATTCCTGGAGACAGGCAGGCATTCTGCCGTGGCCGGGCGTTGGCAGGAAGCGAAATTCGGCCCCGGCGGCGACTCGGTTTATCCTGTGCGCCTGAAGACGGCCGTGGTGGCCCTCAACGACCGATACCCATGAGCGATACCCCTCCCGACCACCTGGCGATCAACCCGGCCAGCCCCTTCCACGATGCCGCAGCGCTGGAGCGTGGCGTGGGCATCCGCTTCAACAATGTCGAACGCGACAACGTTGAGGAGTATTCGGTCAGCGAAGGCTGGATCCGCGTGCAGGCCGGCAAGTCCCGCGACCGCCGCGGCAACCCGATGACGATCAAGGTCAAGGGGACGGTGGTGGCGTATTACCTGGATCAGAAGCCGGCCGAATGACCGGCCGTGCATGACGGCATGCGTGGACGGCCCTGCGGCCGTCCACGATGCAACCTGGCGCCGGTAGGGTCGGTTCCCAAACGACCGCACGTACGCGATCGACGTTCGTTGACGCATGGACCGCAAAACGAAGGCGCGTTTCCGTTCGAGGTCATGCGTCCCAGAGCCGATCACCGTTATCGGCGGTCGTTCGGGAACCGACCCTACCGATGAATCGCCCGGAATCAGGCCCCGTTGGCAGGGTCGTCAATCCCGTTGCCGGGTCTCCAACAGGTCCAGGTTGCGGATCAGCTTCCGCGAGATCTCGTCGGAAATCCGTCCGCGCCGGGTCAGCCGGAACAATTCTTCACGCTCGGCGGTCAACCCCGCGCTGCGCAGCTGCCGATACCCTTGCTCCATCCTGCGCACCTTCTCCGGGTCCGCATCCGGGCCATCATCCTTTTCCAGCACGCGCTGGTACAACAGGCTCACCCGTGAGGCCGCGTCGTTGTACAGCTGTACGTTGTCGGTGGTCTGGTTCTGCACCAGCTGCTGGCGCATGCGCTCGACCCCGGCCAACGCCGCTTTCGACGCCAGCCTGCGCGCCAGGTCTTCTTCCTTGCGCTCACCCGAATCGGCCGGCAGTTCCAGCCCCTTCAACAAGCGCGGCAACGCCACGCTGGCGCCGACCAGCGAGACCAGGATCACCGCCGCCGCCAGGAAGATCACCAGGTCGCGCGCGGGGAACGCCGTGCCATCGGGCAGGAACAACGGCAGGGTCAACACGCCGGCCAGCGTGATCGCCCCGCGCACGCCGGCCAGCGAGGTGGCCACCACGATCCGCCACGAGGTGCCCTGCCTGGCCTCGCCGCGATGCCGCGCACGCAGCAGGCTCCAGCGCAGCGACAGGTACACCCATGCCAGGCGCAACAGCACCAGCGCCAGGTTGATCACCACCACGTACACCAGCAGCCACCACGCACTGTGGTGGCCGCTTTCGCTCACCGTGGTCATCGCGCGGTCGACAATGCCGGGCAGCTGTTCGCCAAGCAGCACGAACATGATGCCGTTGAAGGCGAACTGCAGCATGTTCCACACCGCCATGCGCTGCACGCGCATGCTGCCGGAAACACGGCCGGTGAGCTCCACGTAGCTCATGGTGACGCCCGCCGACACCGCCGCCAGGATGCCCGAGGCATTGGCTTCTTCGGCCAGCAGGTACGCCGCGAACGGGATCAGCAGGTTGACCAGCATCGCCGCGCCGGGCTCTTCGCCGAAGCGGCGCCACAGCCAGCGCTGGAACGTGGAAACACCCAACGTGACCGCCACGCCGATCGCCAGCCCGGCCACCGCCACCCACAGGAAGGTCAGCGAGGCGTCGGCCAGCGAGAACGCACCGGTCATCACCGCCGCCACCGCGAAGCGGAAACAGACCAGGCCGGAGGCATCGTTCAACAGCGACTCGCCTTCCAGGATGTGCATCAGCCGCTTGGGGATCGGCGCGCTCTTGGCGATCGAACTGACCGCCACCGGGTCGGTCGGCGAGATGATCGCAGCCAGCGCGAACGCCACGCCCAGCGGCATCACCGGAATCAGCCAGTGGATCAGCAGGCCGGCACCGAGCACGGTGAAGACCACCAGCCCGAACGCCAGCTCCAGGATCACACCCTTGTCGCGGAACAGGCCCTGCTTGGGAATCTTCCAGCCGTCCAGGAACAGCAGCGGCGGCAGGAACAGCAGGAAGAACAGGTCCGGCTCCAGCGCGTGACCGCGGTTGAATACCCCCGCAATCACTGCCCCCAGCCCGATCTGCACCAGCGGCAGCGGCACCGACAACGGCAATACGCGAACCAGGTAGCCGCTGGCGACTACCGCCACCAGCATCGCCAGGACGACTTCAATCGTATGCATGCATTTTCCAGGAATCCTGGAAAAAAATTACCACACCCATCCGTAACCGCGTACGACAGGCGCCCCGCGCGTCAGTGCGCGGGGCCGTCGAAGCGGTAGATGTCCATCGCCAGCATGCCGGCGTCGATACCGGCATCAATGCGCTGTGCGCCGAGCGTATCGCCGCCAACCGCGCCGAGTGCGAAGTGCAGCGGCTGGAAATGCTCGTCGGTCGGATGTGCCCGCTCGGCATACGGCGCCTGGCGGCGGTAATCGAGCAATGCGGCACTGTCGTCGGCCTGCAGGCGCTGCTCCACCCATTCGATGAAGGGGCGCACATAGGGCGCTTCGCCACCGCTCTGGTATTCGCGGAAGTCGTGCAGGTTGTGGGTGATGCTGCCCGAGCCGACCAGCAGCACGCCCTGCTCGCGCAGCGGCGCCAGCGCGCGGCCCAGCGCGAACTGGTGGGCCGGTCCCTGCAGCGGCTGCAGCGCCAGCGGCACCACCGGAATGTCGGCCTGCGGGTAGAGCAGGCGCAGCGGCACCCAGGCGCCGTGGTCGAGGCCACGAGTGGGGTCCTGCAGCGTCGGCAGGCCGGCCTTGTCCAGGCGCTCGGCAATCTCGTCCGCCAGTGCCGGGTCGCCCGGCGCCGGGTACTGGATGTCGAACAGCGCCTGCGGGAAGCCGCCGAAGTCGTGGATGGTGGGCGGCTGCGGGTGCGCCCCCACTACCGGCTGGCGGGTCAGCCAGTGCGCCGAGGCCATCACGATCGCGCGCGGGCGCGGCAGCTGCGCCGCCAGCTCGGCCAGGCGCACGCCCACCAGCCCCGGCTGCAGGGCGGTCATGGGGGAACCATGCGAGATGTAGAGGGACGGCAGGCGGGTCATGGCGGAGCTCCGGGGAATCCAGAACACCAGCCTATTCCCAATATCAGTGTAGTTAAAGGCCAGCAAATACCGCGATTCGTTCCATTCTCAGAACAAAACGGTCGCCGATCACACCGCGGCCAGCTCCAACCGCCCGATCACATCCACCAGCGGCGCGGGCCTACCCAGCAGGTAGCCCTGCACCTGGTCGCAGCCGTGCGCGGCCAGCCATTCGTGCTGGCCCGGGGTTTCCACGCCTTCGGCGATCACGGTCAGGCCCATGCTGTGGCCCAGCGACAACAGCGCGCGGCAGATGGACGCGTTGCGCGGGTTGGTTTCCACATCGGCCACGAAGCTGCGGTCGATCTTCAGGATGTCCAGCGGCAGGTGCTGCAGGTATGACATGTTCGAGTAGCCGGTGCCGAAGTCGTCCAGCGAAATGTGGATGCCCTGCTCGTGCATGCGCTGCATGGTCTGCTTGGCCTGGCCCGGTTTGCGCATCAGGCTGCTTTCGGTCAGCTCCACGTGCAGCGCGCCGCGCGCCAGCCCGAATTCCTGGCTGGCGCGCTGGAACTCGGCCACCAGGTCGCTGTTGAAGAACTGCACCGCCGACACGTTCACCGCGATCGGCAGGTCCCAGCCGGCATCCACCAGCTGGCGCTGCGCGCGCGCCGCTTCGCGGATCACCCAGCGCCCCAGCGCCAGGATCAACCCGGTGTCTTCGCACAGCTGGATGAACTCGCCCGGCGGAATGAAGCTGCCGTCGGGCTGCGGCCAGCGCAGCAGCGCTTCCAGCGCCGCCGGGGTGCCGTCGCTGGCGTGGCAGATCGGCTGGAAGTACAGCTCGAATTCCGCATCGATCGCACTGTGGATGCGCCCGGCCAGGCGCAGGCGATCGGCCAGCCGCGAACTCACCGTGTTGTCGAACCAGGCAATCACGCTGCCCTCGTCGCGTGCGGCATGCGCGGCCTGCGCGGCCATGCCGATCACCTGTTCGGCACTGACCACGTCGCCTTCGAACTTCACCGCCACGCCAATGCGCGGCTCGAACTGGTGCAGCCAGTCCTGCCCACGCACCGGTTCTGAAACGGTCTGCACCAGCGTATCCAGCGCGGTCTGGCGCTCGTGGTCGTCGCGGATGGCGAAAATGAAATCCTCGGCCGGCTGGAATGCCAGCAGGCCATAGCGCACGCCCAGTCCGCCCAAACGCTTGGCCATGGCCTGCAGGACCACGTCGCCCACTTCGCGGCCCAGCGTGTCGGCAACCAGCTGCAGGCCACGGAACTGCACGTAGGCAATGGTGTAGCTGCCGCCCTCTTCGTCCAGCTGCGCGGCCAGCGCGCGCGTGTTGAGCAGGCCGGTGGCCGGGTTGTGGGTGGCGTGGTAGGCCAGGTCGCGCTCGTAGGCCATGCGGTCGCTGATGTCCTCGGCCAGCACCAGGCACGCCTCGCGCCCGTCGAAGTCCAGCCGCGCCAGGTGCGCGCGCACTTCGAACACGGTGCCGTCCTTGCGCCGGTGCAGGCGCACTTTGGCGTCCTGCAGGTCGCCATTGGCGGCACTGGCGATGGCGCCCCTGATCTCTTCCCAGCCTTCGCGCGGGCGGATGTCCAGGATGCTCATGGCCAGGAATTCGTCGCGGCTGTAGCCGTACTGGCGCACCGCCGCTTCGTTCACTTCCAGGAAGCGCAGGGTGTCCGGGTCGAACACCCAGAACGGCGCCGGGTTGCGGTCGAACAGCAGGCGGAACTGGCGCTCGGCCTGCTGCGCGCGCGCCAGCGCCTGGACCCGCTCGCTCACGTCGGTAAGCGCGCCGATCATGCGCCGTTCGTGGTCGCTGCCGCCCACCTGCTGGCCGCGCGCGGAGACCCAGTGCGTGGTGCCACCCGGCAGCACGATGCGGAACATCTCATCCAGCACGCCATTGCCGGCGAACGCATGGTGGAAGGCGTCCTGCAGGCGCGGCGCGTCTTCGTGGTGCACGCGCTGGAAAAATTCCGACACCGGCAGCGAATCGATCGGAATACCGAAGATCTCGCGGGCCAGCGGCGACCAGCGCAGCACGGCGGCGTCTTCGTCCACGGTCCAGGTGCAGATCTTGCCGACCTGGTGGGCCATGCGCAGCTCCGCATGACCGGTGCGCAGCTCGGCGCTCATCGCGTCCTGGCGGCGGGTGGCGCGGCGCAGGCTGGTGTAGACCAGCGCGAACGCGCCCCAGTACAGCAGGAACAGGCCCACCGAGGCCTGCACGTACGGCCACCACGGCGCCAGCACGTCCTGCCGGCCCAGCCCCGCGTACACCGCCAGCGGGTACTCGGCCAGCGTGGTCAGGGTGGAAATGCGCTCCACCTTGTCGATCGGGCTGTACTCGATACCCAACGCGAGCACGGCATCGCGTCCGATCAGGTCGCGCCGCTGCAGTTTGAACTGCTTCCCGGTCAGGCCTTCGTTGTCCGGGCTGCGCGCCAGCACATGCCCGGCCACGTCGCTGATCGAGATCACCCCGTGGTAGCCGATGTCCAGCCCGCTGATGATCGACTGCAGCTCGCTGGTATGCATTCGGGCAAGCAGCCAGCGGTCTTCACCCATGCGCAGGGCCAACGGCAGCACCCAGCGCCGCATGCCCAGGTCCTGCGGCGGACCCAGGTAGAGCTGACTGTCGGCACCGCGATGGTTTTCCACGATCCAAAGTGGAAGGGTCAGATCGCCGCCGCCACTGGTCAGCGCGCGCCCGAACTGGTCCACCACGACGATGCTCTCCAGTTCGCCGTGGCGCTGCAGGACCCCGTCGATGGATTCATCCAGCAGGTCCGGCGCCTGCGTCGGCACGCTGTCGAACAGCTGCGCGCCGTCGGCGGCGATGCCGCGCATGGCGCGCTCCAGATTGCGCAGTTCCACGCGCAGCAGGCGCTGCGAACCGGTTGCCAGCGCCGAGCTCTGCCGCTGCGCGGCGTCCTGCCGGCGCTGGAAGTCATTGGCCAGCATCACCACCAGGCCCACGCCCAGCAGCACGCCCAGGGCGGTGCCCATCCACACGATCGTCCGCAGCGGCCGCGCCATCGGCTGGCTCAGTGCGGGCATTGCATACCTCTACCAGCGTGACGGCCTGACTTCATGTAAACGCTTCCTGGTTTCCCCAACCTGAGCGGCCGACGTCGCAATTTCTTGACGCCCTGCGGACCCGTTCCCCACGGGCCAGGCCTTGGCCCAGCGCCTTGGCCCCAGCATGCACCAGCCCGGGCGCCTCGGGAAGGGGTGAGACGGCCGTCACAGGTTTATCGCCACCGGCCGGGCCGTGAACCCTCCATGATCGGCACCGGCCGCGGCGGTACTCAGCAAAGAACCGGGACACCCGGGCGGATTAGACTTGCGGTTTCCCCGTTGCCTGAGAAGTCCATGTCCAAGCTGCGCCGCCCCACCCTGATGCTTGCCATTGCCGCCAGCCTGTCGCTGGGCCTGGCCGCCTGCGACCGCGATGCGGCCGCGCCGACCACCACCCCGGCCGCCGACAACGCCGCCACCCCGCCCGCCGCGCCCAAGCCGCAGCTGGGCAGCTTCGGCTTCGACGCCACCGGCATGGACCGCAGCGTCGCCGCCGGTGACGACTTCTTCGGCTTCGCCAACGGCAACTGGGTGAAGAACACCGAGATCCCGGCCGACCGCTCCAGTTTCGGCAGCTTCAATGTCATTTCCGAGAAAACCCTGGCCGACACCCGCGCCATCCTCGAGGGCGCCGCCGCCGACACCAAGGCCGAGGGTGAGACCAAGCTGATCGGCGATTACTACGCCGCGTTCATGGACGAGGCCGGGATCGAATCGCGCGGCATGGGCGTGGTGAAGCCGGAACTGGACGCCATCGGCGGCATCGCCGACAAGTCCGCGCTGGCCACCGCGCTGGGCGGCACCCTGCGCGCCGACGTCGACCTGCTCAACGCCACCAACTTCTACACCGACCGCCTGTTCGGCACCTGGGTATCGGTGGACCTGCTGCAGCCGGACCGCAATGCGCCGTACCTGGTGCAGGGTGGACTGGGCCTGCCCGACCGCGACTTCTACCTGCAGGGCGGTCGCATGGCCGAGATCCGCAAGCAGTACCAGGCCTATATCGCCCAGGTGCTGCAGCTGGCCGGCGTGGCCGACCCGGCGGCCAAGGCGCAGCGCATTGTCGCGCTGGAAACCCGCATCGCCCAGGCGCATGCCACCCAGGAAGAAACCAACGACGTGGCCAAGGGCGCCAACGCCTGGAAGCAGGCCGACCTGAGCGCCAAGGCACCGGGCATGGACTGGGCCGCGTTCCTGGCCGCCGCCGGCCTGGACAAGCAGGACGACTTCATCGTGTGGCAGCCCAAGGCCGTGGCCGGCATTTCGCGCCTGGTCGCCACCGAGCCGCTGGACGTGTGGAAGGACTACCTGACCTTCCACGCGCTGGACCGCGCCGCACCGTACCTGCCCAAGGCGATGGCCGACGCGCGTTTCGCCTTCCACGGCACCACCCTCAACGGCACCCCGCAGCAGAGCGAGCGCTGGAAGCGTGCGGTGGATGAGAGCAACAACGCGGTGGGCGAAGCGATCGGCAAGATTTACGTCGAGAAGCATTTCGATCCGGCCACCAAGGCCCGCGCCGACGAGATGGCCAAGAACATCATCGCCGCCTTCGCCAAGCGCATCGACGCGCTGGAATGGATGTCGCCGGAAACCAAGGCGCATGCCAAGGCCAAGGTGGAAGGGCTGACCGTGGGCATGGGTTACCCGGACAAGTGGCGCGACTACAGCGGCCTGGAAGTGAAGCGCGACGACGCGCTGGGCAATGCCGAACGGGCCAGCCTGTTCGAGTACCGCCGCAACCTGGCCAAGCTGGGCCAGCCGGTGGACCACAGCGAATGGGCGATGCTGCCGCAGACCATCAACGCGATGAACGTGCCGCTGGAAAACCGCCTGGTGTTCCCGGCCGCGATCCTGCAGCCGCCGTTCTTCGACGGGGCGGCCGACGACGCAGTGAACTACGGCGCCATCGGTGCGGTGATCGGCCATGAGATCAGCCACGGCTTCGACAATGCCGGCGCGCTGTTCGACCAGACCGGCAAGTTGAACAACTGGTGGACGGCTGAGGACCTGAAGAAGTTCAACGCCGCCGGCGACGCGCTGGCGGCGCAGTTCAGCAGCTACCAGCCGTTCCCGGGCGTGTCGGTGAATGGTCGCCTGACCCTGGGCGAGAACATCGCCGACGTGGCCGGCCTGGCCACCGCGTACGACGCCTACCAGCTGTCGCTGCAGGGCAAGCCGGGCCAAACCCTGGAAGGCTTCACCCCCGACCAGCGCTTCTTCCTGGGCTTTGCCCAGGCGTGGCGCAGCAAGGCGCGCGAGCAGGCGCTGCGTAATTCGCTGCTGACCAACGTGCACGCGCCGGGCCAGTTCCGCGCGCTCACCGTGCGCAACCTGGACGCGTGGTACCCGGCGTTCGCAGTGAAGGAAGGCCAGAAGCTGTACCTGGCCCCGGAGAAGCGGGTCAAGGTGTGGTGATTGGCAGCAATGGTTGAATGAAAAACGGACGCCTCGGCGTCCGTTTTTCTTTGGTTTCGATCAGCAGTACGTGGGACACGCATGGCGTGTCGCTACGCGTCCGCCGATGCACATACCGGGCATTCGCGGGGCACACCTGCGTAGCGACACGCCATGCGTGTCCCACGCGGTGCCAGCCCCAGGCGACCCTCACCAATGCGCCAACACGCTCGAAGGCACGCCCACCCGCGCACACGCGCGCGGCGCGGTTCCGTCGGGCAATGCGCGGCGGAACAGCGGCGAAATCCCCTGCAACACCTTCGCCGAAGCACGCGCCTGTGCGCGCTGCAACGGCGTCCGCTCCAGCATCGTGTTGGCCCACTCCGGCAGCATCGCCGCGCCGGCGCTGAGGAACAGGTCGCGCGACACCCCGGGCAGTGGAACCGGCAGGCGGATGCCGGAAAGCACTGCCAGCACTTCGCGCGAACGCGCGTCGTAACGCAGCACCGGCAGCTGCCGCTCGAAGTACGCGGTCACCGCCGCTTCGGTCGCCGGCACGTCGGTCGCCCCCAATGCTTCGGCCACGCGGCGGTACTCGTTGTAGTAGCGGTCCGCGATCGCTTCGGGCACATCGCGGCAGTAGCGTCGGCAGCCCTGCAGGAAGCCATAGGCCTCGGTCACGTGCACCCACGTCAGCAGGTCCGGATCATCGGCCGAGTACGCCTGCCCGTCCGCCGTGGTTCCGCGCACCTGCGCGTGGATGCGCTTCACCTTGGCCACCAGCGCTTCCACTTCGCCCGCCGCCGCATAACTGGTGCAGGCCACGAATGAAGTGGTGCGACGCAGGCGCCCGACCAGGTCCTCGCGGAAATTGGAGTGGTCATACACCCCGGCCAGCGCCAGCGGATGCAGGGTCTGCAGCATCAGCGCGCACAACCCGCCGGCCAGCATGCCGGGCAGCTCGGCGTTGACCCGCCAGGTGGCGCTGTCCGGCCCGAACCAGCCCGGATCGCCCAGCGGATGGTCGTAGTCGATGCCGCTCTGATCGCGCGGAAACGCCTCCAGCACCCAGCGCCGGATCGGCAGCGCGGCGGGGCGGGCAAGGCGGTGCAGCAGTGACGACATTGCGGGTTCCTTGGGGGATCGGGACACCGCCGTCCTGCGCGGTTGCGTCAATTCTGCGTGATGTACGACTCACCGGCCACGTCCGTTCGGCGCCGTCGTTCAAAATTGTGCGACTGCAACACAAATCGAGTGGCTTTTTCTGGTTTCGGCCCGGGTTCTTCATGATGCGCCGCGCAAGATTTCCCGCACCCCGCCCATTCAGCCAGACCCCCTGCGGCGTTTTGTCGCACTGCCCATTGCCAAGCGCGGAGAACCTGCTTAGAACTGAACCCGCCTCACCGTAAGTCCAATGCGCTGCTGCACGTTCCCGAAGGAGCCCGTGATGATCGCTTTGTTCAAAGGTTTGGGTTTACTGCTCCAGGACAACGAGCTGTACAGCAGCCCGTTCGAGAAGCAGGTCGCGCATTGGCGCAACAAGAGTGAGCAACAGATCCGCGAGGAAGTGGCCACCCTGGCCAAGGCCAAGGGCCAGTGGCTCATGGCGTCCATCGTCGGCTGGCAGGCGGCGTCGCTGCTCATCCTCGGCCTGATCGCCAACTACCTGTGGAAGGACGACTTCCATATCACCTTCACCCGCGTGGTAATCGTGTTCGGTTCGTGGGTCTCGATCCTGTTCGTGATCTGGTTCATGGCCAACATGTTCGACCACACTGCCGGTTTCGAGCGCTGGATGAAGGCGTTCAACAGCCGCGCGCGGATCACCTCCGACGCCGACACCGTGGAATGCGTGGCCGAAGCGCTGGACATGGCCCAGCATTACCCGGAAGTGCTGGACTACAAGCAGGCGGTCACCGCCCGGCGCGAGCTGCGCCACGAAGACATCCGCATCATGCGCGAGATCGGCCGCATGAAGCAGCATTCGGAACTGGTGGGGCAGCTGAACCATGTGGGTGAGCCGGACCCGCAGCACAACATGCACCTGCAGCCTGCGTTCTGAATTTCACGCATGGAAAAAACGCCGGGCACCGCCCGGCGTTTTTCGTTACATCCCCCGGAACAGGCTCATGAACGGCTGGCTGACATTGAGCAGCTCCGGGCGCTGCTTCAACCGCAGCTGCCCGCGTCCGGTGTCATCGCGCGTCACTGCCGCGACCGCTTTCATGTTGACGATGGTGGAACGGTGCACCTGGCGGAAGCGCTGCGGATCCAGCACTTCCAGCAGCTCGCGCAGCGGCGTGCGCAGCAGGCTTTCGCCGGCTTCGGTCACCACCGTGGTGTACTTGCTGTCGGCGCGGAAGTAGACCACGTCTTCCAGCATGATCAGCTGCGTGTCGCGGCCGTTGCTCGCGGTGATCCACGCCAGCGGCGGCGCGTTCGAGTGCGCGGCCGGCTGCTGTCCCAGCCGCTGCAGCAGCTGCTCCAGCACTGCGTTGTCCGGGCGCCCCATCTGCATGCGCGCCAGGATCCGCTCGCGCGTGGCCAGCAGGCGTTCGTCGCTGACCGGCTTGAGCAGGTAGTCGATGGCGCCCTGCTCGAATGCATCGATCGCGTACTGGTCGTAGGCGGTCACGAACACCACCTGGGTGCGCGGGCTGAGCTCGGGCAGCGCGCGCGCCACGTCGATGCCGCTGATGCCGGGCATGCGGATGTCGAGCAGGGCCAGGTCCGGCTTCAGCTCGGCCAGCCGTTCCAGCGCGCTGGCACCGTCTTCGCATTCGGCGACCAGCCGCAGTTCCGGCCACAACCGCTGCAGCTGGGCCACCAGCGACTGGCGCAGCAGGTCTTCGTCTTCGGCAATGAGGGCATCAAGCTGCATGGATCGCCTCGCGTGCGTCGCGCGGCAGGGTGATCGTTGCCGCCACGCCGCTGGGGAAATTGGACACGATGGCTACGCCGGCGCGTTCGCCGCAGGTCAGGCGCAGCCGCTCGCGCAGGTTCTTGAGCCCGATCCCGGTACCGCTGCTGCCGCCTTGGCCGAAGCCCAGTCCGTCGTCGGCCACGGTGAGGGTGACATGGTCGTCGAAGGCGCGCGCGATGATCCACACCGTGCCGCCACCGGGCTTGGGTTCCAGCCCGTGCTTGATCGCATTTTCAACCAGGGTCTGCAGCGCCATCGACGGCAGCGGCAGGCTGTTGAGCGCGGGCGGAACATCCACGTGCAGCGCCAGCCGCGCGCCCATGCGGATCTTGAGGATTTCCAGATAAGCCTGGGTACGCTCCAGCTCCACGCCCAGGGTGGACATCGACTCGTCCACGCTCGGCAGCGAACTGCGCAGGTACTGGATGAGGTGCCCCAGCATCTGGTCGGCGCGCGGCGGGTCGGTGCGGGTCAGCACCTGCGCGTTGGCCAGCGTGTTGTACAGGAAGTGCGGTTCCACCTGGGCGTGCAGCAGGTTCAGGCGTGCCACCGACAATTCCTTCTCGGTAGCGGTCTGCTCGGCTGCGGCCTGTTCGTCGCGGCGTTGTTCGGCCACGTGGCGGGTGATGGCGCGGCCGACCGCTTCGGCGTTCTCGTAGTTGCTGCCTTCGTCCACCGCGAGCAGGTCGGCCCAGACGCCAGCATCGGGTTCGAAGACCAGGGTCACGCTGCTGGTGCCCTGCCCCGGGGTGACCGTGGCCAGCACGGTGTTGCGCTTGATCGCCCAGCGCGCCGGCAGGTTCCAGCGCGAGGGCGGGCGGCCGTTGTAGGGATCCACGCGGCGCACGCAGGCGCGCACCTGCAGGCTGCCGGCCGCGCTTTCGATGTCTTCCACGCGCGGCAGTTCCTTGATCGCCTGTTCGACCAGGCTGAAGGCGGCGCCGGCGTCCATCGGCAGCTCGATCTGGCGGCGCTGGCGGCTGGAGAGGGTGGCCGAATCCAGGCGGCCGGCCAGGGTCGAGACCCGGCGCAGGTGGGTGATGCAGCTGCCCAGCGCGGTGACCATCAGGAACAGGGCCAGCAGGCCGAACACCCAGCCCGGGCCCTCGTCCATGCCGTGGAAGAAGCCGCTCCAGACGAAGCCGGCCACGACCAGTGCGGCGGCCCAGGCCAGCAGGATACGAAGAATCAGGGATAGGCTGGCAAACACGGCGGCGTCTTCACGATGGGATGGTGTGAGGATAGCCGCGCCGCCGGCGGGAACAAGCGGCATGCGATGGAGGCAGGGAATCGTGGGATGAAACGCCCCGCCGGCGGGTGCCGGCGGGGCCGTACATCATTTCCGGTCGGTCGCCGAGGCGTCCCGGGTGGCACGGAACTGGGAATCATCGCTCCAGTTCGGCCAGGCGCGGCTGTTGGCCAGCTGGTTGCCCAGCGTGTACAACACTTCCAGGTCGCGGGCGGCGCCGGCGAACTTCCAGTCCGGCTGCCATTCGTCGCCCTGCTGGTGGTAGCGCTTGGCGGTGTAGTCGTCCGAGGCCTTCTTGCCCGCCTCAACCCCACCGTCCACCCAATCCTGGCCCGCCGAGTACGACACCGCCGGCACGCCACGCTTGGCGAACGGGAAATGGTCGGAGCGGAAGAACAGGCCGGCTTCCGGCTTCGGGTCCGGGGTGTAGCGGATGTCCCAGCCCTTGGCCACGTCCTTGAGCTGGTCCAGCAGTTCCAGCTTGGCCGAACCATAGATGCCGAAGTCGCGCGACGGGCCGAACGGCGCCATGCCGTCCATGTTGATCACCGCCACGGTCTTGGCCAGCGGGTACAGCGGATGGGTCGCGTAGTACTCCGAACCCAGCAGGCCCTTTTCTTCAGCGGTCACCGCCAGGAACAGCACCGAACGCTCCGGGCGCGGGCCCTTGGCGAAACCACGGGCCAGTTCCACCAGCGAGGCGGTGCCGCTGGCATTGTCCAACGCGCCGTTGAAGATGGTGTCGCCGTTCGCGTCCGGCTTGCCCACGCCGATGTGGTCCCAGTGCGCGCTGTACACCACGGTTTCATCCGGGTGCTTGCTGCCTTCCAGGCGCGCGGCCACGTTGTGCGAGGTGATCACCTCGGTCTTCACCGCGTACTTGGCCGACAGCGTTTCGCCCTTCAGCTCCACCGGCTTGAAGTCCGGGCGTTGTGCCTTCTTCTTGAGCGCCTCGAAGTCCTGCCCGGCGCGCTTGAACAGGTCCACCGCCAGGTCGCGCTGGATCCAGCCTTCCAGCAGCGGGTGCGCCTCGGCCGGGTTGTCGCGGACCACGTCGAACATGGTGTTGGTGTTGGAGCCCGCCACCGTGGCCCAGCCGTAGGAGGCCGGCGCGGTTTCGTGCACGATCAGCACGCCCAGCGCACCCTGGCGGGCGCCCTCTTCGTACTTGTACGTCCAGCGACCGTAGTAGGTCATGCCCTTGCCGTCGAAGCTGCCTTCGCCGGTTTCAAAATCGGGGTCGTTGATCAGGACGACGGCGATCTTGCCCTTCAGGTCCACGTCCTTGAAGTCGTTCCAGTTGCGCTCCGGCGCGTTCACGCCGTAGCCCAGGAACACCAGCGGGGCGTTCTGGATGTCCACTTCGCTGGCGCCGTTCATGGCCGCGCGCACCGCGATTTCCTTGCCCTGGGTGAGGGTCTGCGGCTTGCCCTGGCTGGTCAGCGCCAGGCTCGGGGCACCGACGATGTCGCCCTTGCGCAGCGGCACGGCCTGGGTCCACAGGCGCTTGCCGTCCTTCAGGTCGCCGCCCGGCTGCAGGCCGGCGGCCGCGAACTGCTTGCGGAGGAAGGCGATGGTTTTCTCTTCGCCGGCGGTAGCCGGGGAGCGGCCTTCATAGGCGTCGGACGCCAGTTCCTTCACGTCGGCGGAGATCCGCGCGCCGTCGAATTTCGGCGTCGCCGCCATCAGGGCGCTGGACACCGACAGTGCCAGCACGCTCAATACCACTCGCTTCATTGCTCTCTCCGCTGCAGGGGAATTCCCCATCATCAACGGATAGTACCCGCGTCGCACGTGCCGAAGGGTACGGGGAGCCGGCCAGCGGCCGGCACTACGTCAACGGGCGCGTTGCCGGTCGCTGGCCGGATCCACGTTGTAACCGGGTCACCCCGTCATGCGTAGTGCCCGCCGCTGGCGGGCTCCACGCGATCCCTCACCAGTTCGGATCTTCCGCCGGCGCCGCTGCCTTCGGCGCGGCCGCGCGGGCCGCCTTGGGCTTGGCGGTGCCGGATGCGGCGGCCTTCTCTGCCACCTCCTTCACCGCCCCCGCCTGCTGGCGCAGCTCGATCGAACCCGGCTTGAACGCGCTGCCGCCCACGTCCGCGCCACCTTCAATGGTGCCGTAGGACGTCTGCGACGCCACCCGGTCCACCCGGATCGTGCAGCACGGGGTTTCATTGCGGCCCAGCGAACGGCCGGTCTGCGGGTCCTTCAGCTCCTCGCCCAGCATCACCGCCTGCCAGCGCTGGCCCACTTTCAGCGTGTCGCCCCCCTGGCTGAGCACCACCTGGTCGCCGGTCATCGCCACCACCGACACCGGGAAGATCTCGGTGATGATCGCGGTGCCGATCTGGCCCGACAGCGACTCCATCATCGCCGCCGCCATGCCCTTGCCATCCACCACGCGCGGCAGGGTGCTCGGGCCGGTCGACGCCAGCTGGTGGTCGAAGCTGTCGGACATCACCACCTCGCCGGTGGTGGCATTGATCAACCGCAGCGTGATGCGCCCGCCACCGGAGTACGAGCTCACCTGGCGGTCGGACATGCGCAGGTTGCGCACGCTGCGCGGGTACTCGAAGCGCTCGATGGTCGGAATCAGGATCAGGTCGGTGGCCAGCTGCTGGCCCAGCCGCGCGGTGTCCTGCAGGCGCACGTTGCCGCTGTTGATGTGGTCGATCTCGGCCTGCATCTCCTCGCCGAACTCGCGGTCGAGCACGATGAAGCGCTTGGTCTGGGTCAGCGTGTCGTTCAGGCGCGCGCGGATCGCCGCAGCCACGTCTTCGCTGGCCACGCGGCCGTCGCCCACCGCGTAGCTGCCGCTGCGCACGTGGGGCTGCGCCACCACGATCTTCGGCCGGCCCTGCTCGTCCGGTGCACGGTACTGGGCGATGTCCGCGCGCACGCGGACCTTCCAGTAGCTGCGCATCGTACGGCGGCTCACGTCCGACTCGAACGATTGCGCGCCGCGCTCGGCCTTCACACTGGCCTGTTCCTTGTAGCTTTCCTTGATGCTGGCCGAGGCCGACGCGGAACCGTCGGACGCTTCGGCCTGCGCCTGCCCCGAGCCACTGGCCGATGCAGACGCCGAATACTTGTAGCCGGCGTCGCTGGCGCGCACGCGGGCAATCACTTCTTCATCCAGCTGGGTCACTTCTTCCTGCGAAAGGATTTCATAGCCCAGCACCGCCCCCTGCGAGGCAGCGATCATCTGCTGGGCGAACGCGTCGGCGCGGATATCGCCGACGTGTTCCCCATCCACGTCCACATGCAGGCCCGCACGCAGGCTCTGCATCTGGCTGGCCACGCGCACGCCATTGACCTGTGCCACCGCCGACTGCAACGCCGCCAGCACCGCCAGCTCCGGCGTGCTGCCGACACCATCGGCTTCGCGCGCCACCCTGGTGGTGCCGCCGAAATCCGGCGAGCCACGCAAGGGCTTCTCAGCCGGGGCTTCCAGCTTCGAGTCCTGCTTGGGGGCCGCCGCCTCCACCGGCGCCTCCTGCTTGCCGCAGGCGGCAAGCAGGGAAGCGGTGAGGGCCAGGCTGATCAGTCGGGTTGCGGTCTGCATGCGTGGCGCTCCTTTCTCTTACAGGGTGTCGAGCAGCGACTCGGCGTTGCCCGGCACCTTGATCTTGCTGGCGCGGGCAAAGGTCAGCGCCGCCTTGGACGAGCTGTACAGACCCTTCAGGTAGCCCGGCGATTCCTTTGCCACCCAGGCACCGGCGACCAGCTTGCGGCCCACGGTGGCTAGCTGGGTCGCGCCCAGGTTCTTCATGCCGTTGGCGAAGTTGCTGGCTTCACCGCTCAGCTTCTGGCCTTCCACGGCCGAAGCGGCCAGCGCGATCAGGCCGTCGGTGTAGTGCTGCTTGGACTCGGCGCTCAGCTCCGGCTTGGCTGCCACGCGCTCGTCGATCGCCGCCTGGGCGGCTTCGCTGACCGAGACCGACTTCTTCATCTGGTCCACGTTGACCGAACCGGACGACAGCGCCTGGCGCTCGGCTTCCAGCAGCTGCACCTGCTCGGCCAGGCCGAAGGCCTTGGCGAACGCGGTCTGTGCTTCCAGCGAGTGCGACTGCGAGGCGGCGAAACGGCGCACCAGTGCTTCCTGGTCGGCTTCGCTCGGCGCGGCCGACGAGGACGACGACGACGAACCGCCGCCGGCCAGTTGCTTCAGCTTGCCGAACTGCGCGTGCGCCGGTGCGGCGAAGGTGGTGGCCAGGGCCAGTGTGATGAGGGTCTTGCGGATCATGGTGTAGTCCTTGATGAAATGCGGGTTGCGGTGTCGGCGTGCGATCAACGCACGGCCTTGACGTTCAATTCGTTGATCATCTGCTGCGCGCCCTTCTCAGACGCGATCTGCAGCGCGTTGGTGCGGGCCACGGTTTCGTTCGGGCCGGTACCGGAGAACTGCACGGGACCCACCGACGACACCGTCTTCGGGAAACGGCCGCTCACGTCCAGCACCTTGCCGGTGACGGTCACGAACACGCGGGTATTGCCGCTGACCGGATCGCGATCGCGCATGCCCACGTCCAGCGTGCCGACGGCCAGGTACGGAATGTTGGCGGCCTTGATGCCGTTGGCGGTGTCGCGCAGGGTCGCCGGCGAGAGATCGTTGCCGGTGCTGAAGTCCTTGCGGATGCGCTCGATGCTCAGCAGGCCGCGGCTTTCGCCTTCCACGTACTCGGCTTCCACCACTTCGTAACCGGCAGCGCTGAACGCACCGGTCATGGCCGTGTTGATCTCGTTGGCGTTGGCCACCTTCCAGCTGACGTTGTCGCTGCGCGCGGTGGTGCTGCCACCGGAGGTGATCGACACCGACGCGTTCTGGTTGATGCTGCCGTTGGTGCTCACCGAGTTGCCACGGAAGCTGTCGCCTTCGCGGGTCTTTTCGTCATAGCTCTGGCTGGCGTCGACGCGGCGGTATTCCTTGTCCTGGAACGACTGCACGGTGTCCTGCGAGCGCGCCATGAACAGGAAGGTCAGCAGCGAACGCTCATTACCGCGTGCGCCGGCGGTGGCCGAACCGGCGTCCAGCTTGGTCTGCAGCAGGGTGGCGTTGATCTCGGCACGCACGCTGACCGTGTAGGTCTTGGCCTTCTTGTCTTCGGTGTCCGAGAGCGGCACCGCCGACAGCACGTAGCGGTCGATCTCGCCGATGAACTCGGCGCGGCGGTCTTCGAACAGGCGCAGCTTGGCCGCACCGGACTCGGCGATGTACGCCTCCAGCGCGTTGACCTTGGCTTTCTTCAACGCTTCGGCACGGGTGTCGGCACTCAGGCGCAGGCCATAGCTGGCCGAACCGGTACCCCGGGAACTGGCGGTCTGCGCCGACACCGGCGCGGCAACCATCAGGGCAATGAGAATCAGCAGTACGGCACGAATCAACGGCATGAGGCGATCAACTCCTGGAGGGCTTGGGTCTGTTGCTGCAGCGGCTTGCCGCCGGGCTTCTGTTCGTCCAGCCAGGCGCGCGCATCGGCACGCTTGGCGGCGGCACCGGCGAAGGCGTCCAGCCCGGCCAGCACGGTTTCATAGCTGGCCGACCACTGGTCCACGTGCCACTGCGTGGCCGGCACCACCTTGGTGGCACCCTTGCGAAGCGGCTGGTCGAAGAACACCTTGCCCGAGAACGGCTCCACCACCGTGGCCTGGAAGAACGCGCCGAACAGCATCGTCTTCATCGCCGGGGTTTCATTGATCACGCCGTTCTTCAGCGCGTCCAGGCGCAGCTTCACCACGTAGTCCGGCTCGGGAATCTTCAGCTGGTAGACCTTGCCGTCGGCAAAGCGCGCGGCCATCGCCCCGCCGATGGCCTGGCCACTGGCCGGCGGCAGCAGGCCGATGCCGGTGTTGGACGAGAGCGTCTTGGACAGTTCATGCGCGAGCGTGGCGCGCAGCACCTGTTCGTTCACGGCGTCGGGCAGCTTGGCGCGCACCGCGTCGGAGAGAGTCACTTCGCCCACCTGCAGGCGGCGGGTGGACGCGGCCGGCAGTTTCGCCTTGGCCAGCGTGTCGGCCAGCACCTGCGGCAGGCCGGTGGCGGCGTTGCCGTACAGCAGGTCGGCGACGATGGTGTCGATCTCATCGTCGTCGGGCAGGTACTCCATCACGTCGATCCGCTGCAGCGTGATCGGATAGGAGGCCACTACCTGGCGTTCGCGGAAGTCGAAGAACAGCGCCTGCAGCGCTACTTCCACCAGCACCTTGTACTGCCCGCCGATGGGCTCGATCGAAACCAGTTCGCGGTCCAGCGCGGTGGCCAGCACCGTGGCGCTGGTGGTGCCGTCGAGCATCGCCAGCGGCTGGTCGATCAGTTCCAAGGTCGCCGGCGGCTTGGCTTTCAGGCGCGCCCACAGGGCCTGGTTGAGTGGCGCCAGGCCACGCGCTTCCAGCACGGCTGCTGTACGCGGGGTGCTGGCCTCTACGGCGCTTTGTTCGGCGGTGTAGGCGAATCCGGCCCAGTAGGCCTGCTGCGACTTGTCGGCAGCCTGTGCGCTGCTGGCTGCGCTGATCGCCACAATGACGAACCCGCACACCAGCAGCCACGCGCCATGCGCGCGCGTGCGCTTCTTCCCTGAAAACATCGTCCCGCGTCCTTATCGGCTGGACCTGGGCAGGTGCCCGGTCACTTTTGTGAAGTGCGACACGATAGAAGATGAATGCGACGCAATCAAGTCAAGCGGGTCAGCGGGAACCCGCTCGTGCCTGCAGAAGCGCCCGTTCCCGGGCATTGGGCGTAAGCCGCGCCGCGCGCGCAAAGGCTTCCGCAGCTTCCTCATTCCGGCCCATCTGCGACAAAAGGTCACCCTGCACCGCCGCCAGCGGCGCGTACTCCTGCAACCGCGGGTCCTCGGCCAGCGCTTCCACCAGCGGCCATGCCGCGGCGGCGCCTTCCGCGCGCGACACTGCCACCGCGCGGTTGAGTTCGACTACCGGCGACGGCTGCACCTGCGCCAGCCGCGCATACAACGCGGCCATGCGTGCCCAGTCGGTCTGATCGGCGCGACGCGCGCGCGCATGGCAGTCGGCAATCGCGGCCTGCAGCACGTAGCCATCGTCCGCGCCGCCCAGCGCCAGCGCCTGGCGCAATGCGGCCTGGCCGCGCGCCACCTGCAGGTGGTCCCAGCGGGTGCGGTCCTGCTCGGGCAGCAGGATCGGGTTGCCGTGTGCGTCCACCCGTGCCGCCGCGCGCGAGGCCTGCAACTCCATCAGCGCCAGCAGCCCATGCACCTGCGGCCACGTTGGCAGGCGCTGCTGCAGCACCCGGCCCAGCCGCAGTGCTTCCTCGCACAGCGCCGGCCGCATCCAGTCATCGCCGCTGCTGGCCGCATAGCCTTCGTTGAAGATCAGGTACACCACCGCCAATACCGAACCCAACCGTTCCGGCAACGCGGCCTGGCGCGGCACTTCGAACGGCACCTGCTTCGCGGCCAGCGTGCGCTTGGCGCGCACGATGCGCTGGGCGATGGTCGGTTCGGGCTGCAGGAACGCGCGTGCGATCTCGTCGGTGGTCAGCCCACCGAGCAGGCGCAGGGTGAGTGCCACCCGTGCATCGGCCGACAGCACCGGGTGGCAGGCCACGAACATCAGCCGCAGCAGGTCATCGCCGATGTCGTCCTGCAGTGCGTCGCTGTCGTCGGGCAGCGGCAGCGGTTGCGGCTCCAGTTCCGTGCCCCACTGCGCATGCTGGCCGGCCACGCGCTGGTGCTGGCGCAGCACGTCGATGGCGCGATTGCGTGCGGTGGTCATCAACCACGCTCCCGGATTGTCCGGAACGCCCTGCGTGGGCCAACGCTCCAGCGCGGCCAGCCAGGTGTCCTGGGCCAGTTCTTCGGCACGCCCGATGTCGCCCCCCAGCATCCGCGCCAGGCGTGCGATCAGGGCCGGCGACTCCATCCGCCAGAGGGTATCCAGTCGTTGCGTGAGTGCTGCATCCATGCGGCGAATGAGAGCATCGCCCACCGCGCCGCACAAGGTGCGGCGCGGCAGTGGGCGTCAGCCAGGTTCGCCGTCCATGTGCGCCACTTCCCAGAGGTGGCCGTCCGGATCGGCGAAGCTGCGTTGGTACATGAAACCGTAGTCGCGCGCCTCGGTCGGCTCGGTGCCGCCCGCGGCCTTGGCCTTCTCCACGGTGGCGTCCACGGCGGCGCGGCTGGGCGAGGACAGCGCCAGAATCACCTGCGCCTGTTTGTGCGCATCACCGATCGGCCGGTTGATGAAGGTGGCGAAGAAGTCCTCCTTCAGCAGCATCAGCATGATGGTGTCGCTGATGTTGAAGGACGCCGCCTTTTCATCGGTGTAGGTCAGGTTGGGGGTGAAGCCCAGTGCGGCGAAAAAGGTCTTGCTCCTCTCCAGGTCCTTGACCGGGAGATTGACGAAGATCATCTGCGGTGCATCGCTCATCGTGTGCTCCTTGCGATCAGGGGGCTTTCATGCAGTTGACCATCCACGGCTTGCCGTACTTGTCTTCCAGCATGCCCCAGCGCTTGGCCCAGAAGGTTTCGCCGATCGGGAAGGTGATCTTGCCGCCTTCAGCCAGCGCCTTGAACACGCGCTCGGCTTCCTCTTCGGTTTCCACATCCACGTTGATGGTGGTGCTGCCGTTGTCGCCGGAGCCCGGGCCATCCGCGGCCATCAGGATCGCGTCGCCCACCTCCAGCTGGCTGTGCGCGATCAGGTTCGGATCGCTCGGACCCGGGTTGTCGCCGCAGCCTTCCATGTTGTCGCTGGGCGGCATGTCGCTGTACTTCATTTCCGAGGTGACCTTGCCACCCAGGGCCTGGGCGTAGAACGCCATCGCTTCGTGGGTCTTGCCGTTGAAGCCGAGGAACGGAATCAGTTTCATGGGACTCTCCAAAGGGTCGGGGGTGGGTCAGTCGGCCTGGCCGATCTGCTCGCGCAAACGCTGTTCCTGTGCACGTAATTCCGGGGTGAAGGCTTCACCGAAATCTTCCTCGGTGTAGAACGGACGGATCTCGACCACGTCGCCGGGCAGGAACGGGGCGCGCTTGAGCCATTCGGTGGCTTCGTCCACCGAACGCACCTGCCACAGCCAGAACCCGGCCACCAGCTCGCGGGTTTCGGCGAACGGTCCGTCGATGACCTGGGGGGCGGCACCGGTGTAGGCCACCCGGCGGCCATGCGAGCTGGGGCGCAGGCCGTCGCCGGCCAGCATGATGCCGGCGTTGATGAGCTCTTCGTTGAAGTCGCCCATCGCCTTGAACTGCGCTTCGGTCGGCAGCTGCCCGGCCTCGGTGGCCTCGGTTGCCTTCACGATCACCATGACTTTCATTGGTCTGTCCTCGATGCCGGCCCGGTTGTCGGGCCCTTCACTGGTTACGACGCCCCAGTGGACCGGAAATCGACACGGTCGCCAAACAAATATTCCAGGGCCGCCACGCCGTGTCGGATACAGCCCCTGAACAGGCCGTGGGCGCTGCACTGCAACAGGACTGTCGCGCCGGCTGGGGCATCATG
Organism: Stenotrophomonas sp. VV52; assembly: GCF_002893095.1. Classification (GTDB taxonomy): domain Bacteria; phylum Pseudomonadota; class Gammaproteobacteria; order Xanthomonadales; family Xanthomonadaceae; genus Stenotrophomonas; species Stenotrophomonas aracearum. The sequence goes on from NZ_PKQQ01000009.1 coordinate 96,549, forward strand.
GCCGCTCCCCCGCACCGAGGTCGCCGCCATGCAATACCTGCTGCTGATCTATATCGACCCGACCCTGATCCAGGACCTGCCGGCCGACGAGTACGACCGGGTGATGCGCGGCTGCATCCAGCACGCCGACAAGCTCGAGGCCGAAGGCACGCTGGTGCTGTCGCAGCGGCTCGAGCCGGTCAACCAGGCGCGCACACTGCGTACGCGCGATGCGCAGGCACGCATCACCGACGGTCCCTTCGCCGAAACCCGCGAACTGCTGGCCGGCTTCAACCTGATCAACGCGCCCAACCACGAAGAAGCCATGCGCATCGCCCAGCAGTTCCCGTGGTCGCGCTACGGCAGCATCGAAGTGCGCCCGGTGGAGGACATGAATGTTGAGCGCGAGCGCGTAGGCGCGTGACGTTGCCGGTCACGGCAACAACGTGACCTTCAACTCGCGCACGCCAACCGCCTCATTCCCACTGTAATCGCGCGCACTCGCACGGATCACGTACTCCCCCGCAGGCAACGCATCCGGCTGCCACCGTCCGGTTTCCACCAACCCGTCACGCACGATGTTGGTCACCAGGTACCGGAACCGCGTGACCGCACTGCCATGCACCGTGATTCCGCTGTCCGGCGCATACGCCACCACCGTGGCACTGTTCTCGCGCGGCATTCGGTTGAACACGATGTTGAAACGCGGCTGCTCATAGCCCGGCAACGGCGTGCTGGCCGCGTCCAGGATCTGATACCCCACCTGGTACGCGCCCAACCGCCGACGCGGCAGGTTGTTGTCCACCTGGTCCCACGCCTCCACCACGATCTGCACGCCCGGGCCCTGGCGCGGAATTTCCACGCGGCCCCCGGGGCCTGCCTTGATCGGCTGGTCCCTATCGTCCAGCAACGCCACCTCGGTGATGCGCGGTGCAAAACTGTCGGCGTAGTCCACGAAGCCCAGCGCCACTGCATTGCGCTGGAAGCCACCGGCGCCCACGCTGAGATGCACATGCGCCATGCGGTTGATGCTGCCCAGCGCGTCGCCCGCCTTGAACCGCGTGCCACGCCGCACCCGTACCCGCTCCAGCTTGCCATCCAGGTCGCGCAGCTGCGGCCAGCGCGCATCGAACGCACGGTCGCGCGCATCGCGGCCCACCTTCATGTGGATGTAGCGCAGCCGGTCCAGCGAGAACCCCTCGCCCTGGCCGCCGACCGACCAGCTCGAAAACGGGCTGCTGACCTTGCCATCGGCAATGGCCAGCACCGTCTGGCCCACGTCCCCGCGGATATCGAAACCATCGTGCAGGTGGTGCCGGCTCTCGCCACTGAAGTTGCCGCGCACCTCGCCCAGCGTGCCCACCACTTCGTGCCAGCCTAGTTGCGGTGCGAGCGGCCAGCGTCCGCCGGTGTCGGGCAGTGGCGCATCGGCGGCCGGCCCGATCAGCGCGGGTGCCGGGGTCGCCCCGGCGGTCAGCGCGCGCACCCGGTGCACGCGGTACGACGCCGCGTCGGACAGGTACAGCCCACCCTCCGCATCCAGCGCCAACCCGGCCGGCCGCGAGAAGCGCGGCTGCGGTTCCGCGCCACCCAGCGCCAGCACGTGGCCCTGCGCGGTGAGCTGCACCACCTTGCCGTCGAAGTCGCTGATGTACACGACGTTGTCGTGGGTCACCGCCAGCGCCATCGGTCCATTGAGCAGGCTGCCGTCGGCCAGCAGCGTGTCCACCGTGCCGTCCGGCGCCAGCCGGCGTACGGCGTTGTTGAGCATGTCGGCGACCAGCAGGTTGCCGTGGCCATCCAGCGCCAGCGCCACCGGGGTGTCCAGTCGTGCGCCGACGCCGGCGCCGTCCACGTTGCCCGGCGCGTCGCCGCCAGCCAGCGTGCGCACCTGGCCATCGGTCTCGATCACGCGGATCCGGTCGTTCCAGGTATCGGCCACATACACGCGGCCCGCGGTGTCCACCGCCACGCCCATCGGGCCATCGAAACGCGCCTGCGCAGCCGGTCCATCCACGTATCCCGCCGTGCCATCGCCCGCGATCGTGGTGACATTGCCATCGGTGCCGATCCGGCGGATCACGTGGTTGCCGGTGTCGGCCACGAACACGTTGCCGGCCGCATCCAGCGCGATCGACGAAGGGGTGTTGAACTGCGCCTGCAGCGCAGGGCCATCGCGCCAGCCCTCGCCCTGCCCGGCCAGCGTGTCCACCCGGCCGTCCGGATACACCCGGCGGATGCGGTTGTTGTCGCCGCCATCGGCCACGTACAGCACGCCCTGCGCATCTAGGGCCAAGCCGTAGGGATCGGCGAAACGCGCCTGCGCGCCTGCGCCGTCGCGCATGCCGCCGACACCATCACCGGCCAGCAGCGCGATGTCAGGCGTCCAGCCCAGCACGGTCGCCGCCGGGCCCGGCGGTGGCGCCGGTTCGGCCGGCGTGCGCAGGAAGGTCCAGGCCAGCGCAGCCGCCACCATTACGGCAACCAGCACCGCCATCGTCCATCGTGCACGCGTCATCGCGATCCTTGCCTGCTACCGTTCGGGCCATGACCTTAGCCGGTGCAGGCGCGCGTGCAAACCCCGCGTGTACGTGCCGCGACTTGTCTGGAACCCGCGTTCCGGTTTCAATCGAGGCCCACGCCAAGGAAGGAAGTCCCGCATGACCTGCCGCACCGGCATTGCCCTCGCCCTCCTGCTGTCGCTGTGCGCTGCCCCGCTGGCGGCCACCGCTGCAGCGAGCGTGGATGCCACCGCCCCGGTACCCGAAGGCGACCGCGCCTTCTACATGGAGGTCGGCGAAGCCATCCAGCAGGCCGAACGCGGCGACACCCTGGGCGCGTCCATCGTGTTCGAGCGCCTGCTCGCCGACCCGCGCCTGGCCACGCTGGCAGTGGAAGGCCGCAGCCACGTATGGGCCTCGGCGGCGATGGTGGCGGCCGAGCAGAAGGATTTCGCCCTGGCCACCCAGCGCCTTCAGCAGGCACTGGCGATCAATCCGCACAACGCGTACGCGCGCCTGCGCCTGGCCTGGTTCCAGCTGCACGGCCAGCAGACCGTTGCCGCCGCCGACAGCGTCATCCTCGGTGCCGCCGACAGCGAGGACTCACCGGACATCACCACCGAGATGGTCTGGCAGCTCGATACCGGGCTGAAGGACCTGCCCGAGAAGCGACTGGCGCTGCTGCAGGCCTTGTTCGACAGCAACTGGAAGAACGACGGCGTCGAGCCGGTGGAACTGTGGGTCATCCTTGCCACGCTGCAGGTCGAAGCCGGCCGTGGCGACAGGGTGCCGGCCACGCTGGAGCGCATCGACGCGCCCATCGCGCTCGTGCGCCTGCGCAGCGACAAGCGCTTCGACCCGTATCTGCAGCGCGACGTTGCACGCTATGAGCCGGTGGCCGCCGCGCGCCGGCAGATCGACCGGCTGCGCGTGGAGACCATGCTGCGGCCCGGCCTCAACGAAACCGCCGTGGAACTCGCCACCGCACTGATGATTGCCGGCGACCTGGGCGACGTGGTCGGCATGACCGACCAGATCGCCGCCGCTGCCAACGCGGCCACCCAGGCGCCGCAGGAGCAGGCCTTCGCCATCGGCTGGATGCTGGACACCCGCAGCCGTGCGCTGCGCCGGCTGGGCCAGAACGACCGCGCCGTGGCCAACCAGCTGATTGCGGTGCGCATGGCGGAAGGCAGCGACACGGTCAGCCAGAAGCTCAACCTGGCCGCGCTGTACATGTCGCTGCATCGGCCGATGATGGCGCGTGAGGTGCTGCGCGAGACGGACGACGCCAACCTGAGCGCGTACGGCGTCAGCAGCCACGCGCTGGTCTCGCTGATGACCGCGCGGCAGTTGAAGGACGACACCGCTGCGCAGCGCGCGTGGACCGTGCTGGAGGCGAACCGCACCGAAGCGCCCGGCCAGTACCGCGACGCCCTGCTCACCGACAACCGTATGGACGAAGCGGCGCAGGTCGTGATCGCGCAGCTGGCCGACCCGCTGGAGCGCGGCCAGATCCTGCTTGAACTGCAGGACATGCGCGAAGGCCCGGTGCTGGAAGGCGAACGCGATTATCACGAGCGTTGGGAGCAGATGGAGAAGCGTGCCGACGTGCAGGCCGCGGTGGCCAAGGTGGGGCGCATCGCCACCTATCCGCTGTTCTCTTACTGATCCGGCCGGCGAGACTCAGCGTGCCGGGGTCTCCGGCTTGAAGCCCATTGCTTCGCGATAGCGTGCGTACAACGTGCTTACCTTCTCCACGTACGCCATCGTTTCGGCGTACGGTGGTACGCCCTTGTAGCGCGTCACCGCACCGATGCCGGCGTTGTAAGCCGCCGCCGCCAGGATGCGGTCGCCCTTGTAGCGCGCCAGCAGTGCCTTCAGGTAACGCGCGCCGCCGTTGATCGACTGCTCGGCCGACAGCGGGTCTGAAACACCCAGTTCGGTGGCGGTGTCGGGCATCAGCTGCATCACGCCCTGTGCGCCCTTCGGCGACACCGCGCCGGCATCGAAGTTGCTTTCCGCATGCGCGATGGCACGCAGCCAGGCATCGTCCACGCCGGTGGCGCGCGCCGCTGCCTTGAACTGCTTCGCGTGGCGGTTGAGCTGCGGTTTGCCGATTTTGCCCATGCCTTCGTGGGCCGGTTCGCCGGGCGGCGTAGCCACGGTGAACTTCAGGAATACCCGCGAACCGGGCAGGTTGCGGGTGGAATACACCAGCTGCCCGTCCTGCTCCCGCTCGTACAGGGTGCCGCTGAACACCCCCATGTTGCCCCACAGGTTGGGTGCCTGCACCGCGTTGTCATCCACCTGCTGTGCCTTGCACTTCGAGCCCGGCTCGGGCGCCGTGGCCAGGCTCACGGTGTTGTTCTGCACGCAGCGATAGACTGTGCGCGCCGCCGCCGTACCGGGCATCAGCAGCGGCATCAGGGCCAACGCGACGGGCAGGAGGGGCTTCATGGTGGCGCGATCATCCTGCCGGGGGCGCGAACCGCAGGTGAACCCGCCAGGGCGTGTCGGCTTCACCCGGCCCCGGCGGACTGATATCGACACTGGGGAAAACCCGACAGGATTGTGCGGAAAGCCCTGTTTCAAACCACGGGGCCAGGTGGTCATATAGCGCTCATTCCCACGCCCGAACCGGCAGAGAGGTCCGCTTGAAGCGCGTCAGCACCATCGCCGCCATTGCGCTAGCCGCCGTGCTCGGGGCCATCCTGCCGATGGCCGCGCTGCTCTACGTGAGCTGGAGCCGTGCCCAGGTGGCCGAAGCCGACCGCCTGGAGCGCACCGCCGTGCGCACCCTGCAGCGCGCGCACCGCGCCTATGAAGGCGGCCTGCTAGCGCTGCGCAAGCTCAACCAAGCGGCCCTGCCGGCCTGCTCGCCCGAACACATCCGGCTGATGCGCAGCCTGGCACTGGCCACCACCTCGGCCGAGCAGGTGGGCTACTTCTCCGAAGGCCGCCTGCGCTGCACCTCCTGGGGACCGGCCGACGCACTGGTGCCCGAGCCCACCCCGGACCACATCACCGCCGACGGCGCCGCCATCACCCTCGGCGTGCGCCCGGCCGCCGGCGACGGGGCCGGCACCCTGCTCTCAGTGCAGCTGGGCGGCCACGACATCCTGATGGACCCGGAGCGCTTCATCGATGTCATCGCCGAGCCCAACGTCCGCCTGGCCGTAGCCACCCCCGACGGCCGCCTGATCGCCCAGCAGCCCATCGGCGACCCGGAGCTGCTGCAACGCCTGCTGCGCGAGCCACACAGCGGCCACACCCCGCGCACCCTGCATGCCACCGCCCAGGACCAGGAATGGCTGGCAATCGCCATCGCACCCCGCACCGGCCTGCTCGCCGCCCTCCAGCAGCAGTTCTGGCAGCTGCTGCCGCTGGGCGCGGTGGGTGCGTTGCTTGCCGTCGCCGGCGGCATCTGGCTCTCGCGCCGTCGCCTGTCGCTGCGCAGCGAACTGGCCACTGCCGTGCGCCGCCGCGAGTTCCGCATGCACTACCAGCCCATCATCGAACTGGACACCGGCATCTGCGTCGGCGCCGAAGCATTGGTGCGCTGGACGCGCGCCGACGGCACCCAGGTACGGCCAGACCTGTTCATTCCGGTGGCCGAAGAAACCGGCCTGATCGAACCGCTCACCGACCACGTCATGGACCTGGTGCTCGGCGACATGCGAGAGCTGCTCATCCATGACCGCAGCGCGCATATCGCCATCAACCTCTCCGCCGGCGATGTCAGCAGCGGGCGCGCGTTGAAGGTACTCACCGGCAAACTGATCGGCACCGGCATCCACCCGCAGCAGATCTGGCTGGAAGCCACCGAGCGCGGCATCCTCGACATCCAAGCCGCACGCACCTCGCTGGCCGCCGCGCGCCGGGCCGGGCACTGCGTGGCCATCGACGACTTCGGGGTCGGCTATTCCAGCCTGCAGTACCTGCAGCAGCTGCCGCTGGATGCTTTGAAGATCGACAAGTCGTTCATCGACTCGATCGGCACCCACAGCGCCACCAGCCCGGTCACCTCGCACATCATCGACATGGCCCGCACGCTGGGGCTGTTCACCGTGGCCGAGGGGATTGAGACGTCCGCGCAGCTGGCCTATCTGCAATCGCGCCAGGTCGAATTCGGCCAGGGCTGGCTGTTCTCGCGCCCGCTGCCGGCGGCGGAGTTCATCGCCTACCACGAGCACCGCCGGAGCCAGTACGGTGAGGCGCCCGAGGACATGCAGAACCCCAACACCCTTCGCGAGTAGCGCTGTGCCGGCATTCATCGCCCCCCGTCGGCGGGTGCCTATAATGGCCACGCGGCATCCAGCCGTCCCCGTAATGAGGTGTGCCTGCATGCGCCAGTAATGCCGCCGTCGTCTGACGGCCAGTCTCCTTCCCGCCCTGTCCGCAGGGGGAGTCCTTGGCATTCCTGGAGGTCGCATGACCGCATTCGCCCTCACGCTCGACCGCGTGACACTCACCCTGCCCGACGGCCGGGTGCTCTTCTCCGAACTTTCCGCTTCGTTCGACACCACCCCCACCGGCCTGGTCGGTCGCAATGGCGTGGGCAAGAGCGTGCTCGGCCGGCTGCTGGCTGGCGAGCTTTCGCCCAGCGGCGGGCACATCCAGCGCCTCGGCAACGTGCACCTGCTTGCACAGCACAGTGGTGTGCAAGCCGGCCGCATCGCCGACCTCGCAGGTGTTGCGCCGGTGCTGGACGCACTGGACCGCATTGAAGCCGGTAGCGTGGACCCGGATGATTTCGCCGTGGTCGGTGAGCGCTGGACCCTTCGCGAACAATTGCAGGCGCAATGGCAGCGGTTTGGATTGCCTACGCTGGACCCGGCCGCGCCGGCATCCCGGCTCAGCGGTGGCCAGGCCATGCAAGTGGCACTGGCGGGCGCCCTGTTGTCTGACGCTGACGCACTGGTGCTGGACGAACCCAGCAACCACCTCGACAGCGCGCACCGTACGCGCCTGATCGACGCCCTGGCGCAGTGGCGTGGCGGCCTGATCGTGATCAGCCACGACCGCGCCTTGCTGCGGCAGATGCAGCGCATTGTCGAACTCAGCCCCAGCGGGCTGCGCAGCTACGGTGGCAACTACGACCATTACGCCGCGCAGCGCCAGGACGAACAGGCCACTGCCGAAGCGCAGCTGGCGCTGCGCAAGCGCGAGCGGCGGCAGGAGCAGAACGCATTGCGCGAACAGCGCGAGCGCCAGGAGCACCGCCAATCGCGCGCGCAGCGCGACGCACGCACCGCCAACCAGGCACCGATCCTGCTGGGCGGCATGAAGAACCGCGCCGAAAACAGTGCGGGCCGTTTGCAGGCGCAGCACGCCGAACGTCGTGCGGCGGCCGACGGACGCGTGCGCGAAGCCGCTGCGGAGGTGGACGTGGCCACGCAGATCGCCATCCTCGGCCCATCGCTCGCCACCCCGGGCCCACAGCAGGTGGCGTCGCTCTCTGGCGTGGCCCTGCCGTGGGTGGATCCGCGTTGGCAGCACATCGACCTGTACCTGCAGCGCGGTAACCGCATCGGCGTGCGCGGTCGCAACGGCAGCGGCAAATCCACCCTGCTGCGGGTGTTGGCGGGTGAGCTGGAACCACTGGCGGGCGAGGTGAAGCGCGCAACGGGAACCGCCCTGCTCGACCAGACCCTGTCATCGCTGCCCGCGCAGGACTCGGCGCTGCAACTGCTCCAGCGCGCGAACCCGCAGGCCAGCGACGCCACCCTGCGCACCCGGCTGGCCCTGCTCGGGCTGGACGCCGAACGCAGCCTGCGCCCGCTGGCCACGCTTAGCGGAGGTGAACGCATGAAGGCCGCACTCGGCGCCGTGCTGTATGCCGAAGTACCACCGCAGTTGCTGCTGCTGGACGAACCCGGGAACCACCTGGACCTGGCCTCGCTTGCCGCGCTGGAGCAGATGCTCAACCAGTACCGGGGCAGCGTGGTGATCGTGTCGCACGATCAGGCGCTGCTGGATGCGGTGCAGCTGACCCACCAATTGGATGCGACGGACGAGGGGTGGGCGCTGAAGCTTCTATAGGCCAAGCCGGTGGCCGATGATCAGGGATACAGGCCGCAGGCGCGTTGCAGGTAGCACCTGCGGGTCGCACATGACCCGCAGCGTTCCACCGCAGGCTTCAAATCAGCGGTGGCCGTCCGTGCATCAGTCGGCATTGAATGTTACTGTATAACACCATCTGCTCCAGGCCCCCACGCCCATGAAGCCAAGTTCCGCGCTGCTCGACGCAGGCGCCATTGCCCTTTCCAGTCTCTGCCTGCTGCACTGCCTGGCGCTGCCTTTGCTTGCGGCCGCGTTGCCGCTGATGGGTGTGTGGGCCGAAGCCGAATGGGTGCACATCGTGTTCGTCGCCATCGCCGCGCCGACCACCGGCTTCGCGCTGTGGCGTGCGCACGTCCAGCATCCGTTGCCGGCTCTGGCGCTCGTCAGTGCCGCCTCGGGTCTGCTGCTGCTCCTGGCCGGCGCTGCCGGATGGCCCAGTCACGAGGCCGAAACCCCCATGACCGTGGCCGGCAGTCTGCTGCTGGCGAGCACCCACATCTGGAATGCGTGGCGCCGCCACCGGCATTGAGCGGCGCGCCCTGCTGCGCCGCAGCCCGCGTGCTATCGGGATCTAACGGCTGCGGCCAAGCCGGGCACGGCCCGGCTCTACCCCCGGCCTTGTGTCAGCGCCCGTAGGCCCGCAACAACTTCACCAATACCTGCGCTTCCGCCGCCCGCTCTTCCGGGTCCTCCGGCGACACCACGTGCGCCTGCAGGTGGTCATCCAGCAGCGCCATCAGCAGCGCGTGCGCCGCACCGCGCACCGCCGAAGCCTGCATCAGCACGTCCGTGCAATCGGCCGCCTCTGACTGCAACGACGTCTCAAGGGCAGACACCTGCCCCGCCATCCGCCGCACGCGTGCCAGCAGAGCCTTACGTTGTGATTGAACATGCGCCATGGGGCCGAAGCATATACCCTATGGGGGTATCTTCCAAGGCTCAGATCTTCCCATGTCCCTCGCCGCAACCGCAGACGCCCGCCGCCACAGCCACCGTTTCGACGACGGCAACCCGCTCGCCGAACGCCGCACCCGCCAGGCCCTGTACCTCACCTCCGTGATGATGGTGGTCGAGATCGTCGGCGGCTGGTGGTTCAACTCCATGGCCGTCCTCGCCGACGGCTGGCACATGAGCTCGCACGCCCTTGCGTTGGGCATGGCCGCATTCGCCTACGGCTGCGCACGCCGCTACGCGCACGACGGCCGCTTCGCCTTCGGCACATGGAAAATCGAAATCCTCGGCGGCTACACCAGCGCCATCGCCCTGCTCGGCGTAGCCCTGCTGATGGCCGTGCAATCCATCGAACGCCTGTTCTCGCCCAGCAGCATCCATTACAACCAGGCCATCGCCATTGCTGTTGTCGGCCTGGTGGTGAACCTCATCTGCGCGTGGTGGCTGCATGAGAGTGACGGGCATGGGCATAGCCACGGCCACGGCCATGGCCATGGTCATGGTCATGGTCATGGGCACGGACACAGTCACGGGCATGCTCACGGTCACGCTCATGACCACGCAGATCACGGCGCACACGATCACGATCACGCCCACGCGTCACACACCGGCAACGCCCACGCCACAGACCTGAACCTGCGCTCGGCCTACCTGCACGTCATCGCCGACGCCGCCACCTCGGTCCTCGCCATCGTCGCGCTGATCGGCGGCAAGCTCTGGGGCGCCGCATGGCTGGACCCGCTGATGGGCCTGGTAGGTGCCGTACTGGTCACCGTGTGGGCGATCGGCTTGCTGCGCGACACCGGCCGCATCCTGCTGGACGCCGAGATGGACGCGCCGGTAGTGGAGGAAGTGCGCGAAGTGATCGAAGAAGGCCCGTGGGCCGCACACCTCGCCGACCTGCACGTATGGCAGGTAGGACGGGGCAAGTACGCCGTAGTGGCGAGCGTGGTCACCGATTCAGACGTCACGCCCGATCAGGTGCGCGAGGCCCTGTCCGTGCACGAAGAGCTGGTCCACATCACAGTCGAACTGCACCGCCCGCTTATCGCCTGACGCGGACTGATGCATCACGCGAAGAGCAGCCGGGCAGAGCCCGGCGCTACGGCGTAGAGCCGGGCTCTGCCCGGCTGAGCAGCGCCACACCCCCCCGCGGTAGAGCCAGGCCCTGCCTGGCTGAGCAGCGCCAGCGAACCCAAAGGTTGCGCAGAGCCCTGCCCGGCCGTGCGCCTCAGAACCGGAACAACATCCCCGCCAGGAACAACAGCAACGGCAGCGCGCTGATAACCGCGCCGACGATACCCACCCACGGCCAGCGCTCCCCACGAACCCGCGACCCAATGGTGCAGAGCAACCCCAGCACCGACGACGCCAGCACCCCCACGGCAACCCCGGCACTCCCGACCAGGAACCGCGCCACCTCCGGGGAAGCCTGCGCGGCCGCATAAGCGGCCAACAACAGAACTGGCGCCACCAGCCAACTGAGCGCCCCCAGCAGCGGCCAGCGCCGGTGGACAACGGTGGGTTGTCGGGCGGCGGAATTCGATAGCGGCGTTGCGCCGTGCTCTGACATGGGACGTGCTCCGTGTGATGGCTCAACCGTACACCATCAGCGCCCGTGCACATCCCCTCACCTGGCATAGGCGCACCATGTCCCCACACCTTTCCCAGGGGGGAATCCAACATGCGCAAACTGCCTTTGGTGCTTCTTCTGCCGAGCGCCCTGCTACTCACCGCCTGCGGCAACCGCGACACCAGCCCCGGCACGTTCTCGTCCGACCCCATGCTGGGCTGCTTCTCCACCCATCCGCGCAAGCCGGCCGAATTCCGCATCGAACAAGAGGCCGGCCAGTACTTCGTCTCCTTCAACCGCGACGAACAATGGCAGCGCGACAGCACCCCGCTGCAGGTCTCTTCGCGCGCCGACATCACGCATTTCTTCAAGGACGATGCCGACCAGATCGACAAGGCGCTGGTGCGCCCCACGGGCGGCTTCGGAATCTTCCACTTCAACCCCGGCGCCACACTGAAGGGCAAGGACAACGACAGCGACTACATGGCGCTGGTCCTGATCGGTGCCGGCCCTGTGTTCCAGGTCAACTGCCCCTAAGCGCCGCATCGCTGGCGCACCCGTAAGGCGATCCACGAATATGCAACTGCCGCCGGCGTTGCCTCGTCGGCGCGGTTCCCCTCCGCGCCCAACCCCGGCGTGACCCATGCATGCAGTGTCGAAGCGTTCGCCGTATTCCCCTTCCCCTGTAACGCGCCCTGCAGGCAATGCTCCCCACCTGCAACGGCGCCACAGGCCATGCCCCCGCATGGCCGTGTTCCATCAGCCGCGGACTGAGAACCAAGCTCCAACCAAGCGTCAGCATGGTTCCTCCTCCCCAGCCCGCCTGCGGTGAATCGAGCTGTACGGCCACTCGCAGGCATCCCGCACCAACCCATGCCGGACCGGGTTGTCATGCACGTAGGCAATGTGCCGCTGCACATCCTCGGCATCCACCAACCGGTGTTCGCGGAAGTCGTCGTGCCACAGGGGCCGCACGCTGCGATCACGGTGCACCATCGCGCGCGGCGGCTGCCCCGGCAACTGACGATCGAACACGGCCTGGATCTGCAACCACCGCCGGTGGCCATCCTCATCACCCGCCGGCAGCGTCCACACCCCGTGCAGGTGGTTGGGCAGCACCACGATCGCATTGATCCGGAATGGTCGCGCCTGCTGCGCCACGCGGAACGCCAGCCCGAGCGCCCGCGCATGCTCCACCAGCAGGTCGCTGCGCCGATCGCGCAGGTGCGCACTGAAGTAAAACGCGGCGCCGGGTTGCCAGGTGTCGTGTGGAATGCCCATGCACGCAGTGTGCAAACCCGCACGCACCCGAACGATCAGGCCAGAACGCACCCCAACGTCAGTAACAACCCCATATCACCGTAAGCCCCTCAACCCCGTAGCGACACGCCACGCGTGTCCCCGATAAACCCAACTACCTCGCGCCCTCCACCTCAGCCCCACACTCCGCAAGCGCCGCCCACTCCACGCTGTGGGCCAACATCTCCGAAGGATCCCGCCCCAGCCGCTGCGCCGCCTGCGAATCCAACGGCAGCAACCGCCGAACCGCATCGCTCACCGGCGCCGACCAGCTCAACGGCGCCTGCGCTTCTTCCGACTCGGGAAAATCCCCCAGCGTCCAAGGCAGCATCAGCAGTTTCTGCGAGCGGGAGGTAATTACCCGGTCCGGTCCACGACGAAAACTGATCACGACCCGCATCACCGGGTCATCGTCAGTCCACATTCCGCTCTGGTAGTGCGCATCCACGCCCGAGCGCAGCGCCGCCCCTTCCATCTGCCTGTACATCCGGTTGACGATCTCATCGGATGTACACCCCGGCGCATCGCCCTCCATATTGCCGCCGAGATGCTCAAGCACCGCGAGCGGACGCACCCGCCGCGCCACCACCTGCACCGCGCGCTCGCGCGGCCACGGCGGCGCCGACAGCGCCCACAGCAGTTCACCTACCCGTTGCTCAGGCACCGTTGCGTGGGTGGTTTCAACACCGTCTCCCGCCTCCACCTTCGAGGTCCGCGTAAACGAGCGCTGGCCCGGACCGCGCTGCAGGCGATGCACCTCATCCGCGCGCCCCCAGCCGCTGTACTGGTACAGGATCTCCACCGAGCGCACGTCCTCCACGGACGCCGCCGCCGGAGCGCCGGCCGGCCCGGAGCAGGCAGCCAGGAACACAGCAAACCCGCAGCCCAGAACAACCAACCCAGCACGAATGAGAGAGGTCATGCCGGCATTCTAGACCCAAGCGCAATCGGCCCGTTTCCGTACGACGCACTTCACACTTACGCGCGTTCCAATCGGCCGGTTTCCGCAGCTGCGACCCAGCGCACACCCGCAGGCGGAGCACGCCGAACAGACTGGCCGCCCCTGACCCATGGGCGACCTGCGATGTATACCCTGATGCTGTGGCTGCTCACTGCCACCACCGAGCCGTTCCCACCGGGCTTCCACGACCGTCCGGGCGTAGCCGAGGACGGCACTGCCGTAGTGATCCGCACCGGACTATGGGACGACTTCCGCGGCGGCAAAGCCGCCGTGGAGCAGGTCCTGATTCCCAACGAGGACGGCTCATTCACCTACCACTACACGCGCCAGTCCCGGCTGACCCGCATGTACCACGCAACCTACTGTGGGTACGAAAACATGTACCCCGGCGAGGGCGATGCGGTGTTCAGTGGCCCCGGCACCTACGGCGGATGGCACTGCAGCCGGGTGACCGAGACGCGCCCCTCCACCGAACTGGAGCACCTCACCGAACCGCCCACCTGACCCAGCCTTCCGCCCATCTCGGTTACGATGCCCACCCTTGCTGATCCGCCCCATCCTGATCCCGTGCCCCATTACACCGGTCCCCTGCTTACCCGCCCCCATGCCGAAGCCCTGGTCCGCGCGCGCGACGCCGGTGCCACCGAATGGACCGGTTCGCTGGACCTGGCGCGCTCCACCGGCACCGCGCAGCTGGGCCAGGACAGCTGGCAGTGGAAGGGCGAAACCTATGCCTACCCGGGCAAGACCAAGGACCGCACCCTTTACTACTGGGACGGCGAGGAGTTCCTGGCGGTGTCGCGGTTTGGCTCGGCGTTGATCAAGCTGGTGCCTACCGAATGGGACGCACCCACCTTCGAAATCGACGGCATCAAGATGCTGCCCAGCGCGCAGGTCTCCCCCTACGAGGACGCGCGCCGCAAGGTGGCGCTGGTGGCCCCGGCCGGCAAGACCGTGCTCGACACCTGCGGCGGGCTGGGCTACTTCGCTGCCTGCTGCCTGGAAGCCGGGGTCACTCGCATCCAGTCGTTCGAAAAGAACCCCGACGTGCTGTGGCTGCGCACCCTCAACCCGTGGTCGCCCGACCCGGACGCGGCCAGCAGTGGCGGCCGTCTGTCGTTGACCCACGGCGATGTGTCGCAGGCCATCGAAGGCCTGGAGAGCAGCTCGGTGGACGCGATCCTGCACGACCCGCCGCGCTTCGGCATTGCCGGCGAACTGTACTCGCAGGTGTTCTACGACCAGCTGGCGCGGGTGATCCGCAAGGGCGGGCGCATGTTCCATTACACCGGCGCCCCCAACAAGCTCACCAGCGGCCGCGACGTGCCGCGCGAAGTGGCCAAGCGGCTGGAAAAAGCCGGCTTCAAGGCCGAGCTGGCGCTGGACGGGGTGCTCGCGGTCAAGCGTTGAGGCATCAACCGCACGCGCAGGTGAACCGGCATTGCGACCTCCACCCGGGCTTAACCTGAACCGGAAGGACCTGACCTAGGCTAGGGCAATGTCCCATGTCTTACAGGTACCTGCATGAGCCTGAGCGCCACCGCCACCCTTGACGAATCCGAGCGCCAACGCGCCCTCGACGCGCTGCATATCGTGGGCAGCCTGCCCGAACCGGCCTACGACGACATCGTGAAAGTGGCCGCCGCCGTGTGTGGCACACCCATGGCGCTGGTCACGCTGATCGACCGCGACCGCCAGTGGTTCAAGGCACGCACGGGTGTGGAAGGCCTGCAGACCGAACGCAACCTGGCCGTGTGCGACCACGCCATCCGCCAGCCAAATGAGCTGTTGGAAGTCGGCGACCTTTCCAGTGATGTACGCTTCGCCCACAACCCACTTCTGCAGGACCTCGGGGCGCGCTTCTACGCCGGCATGCCGTTGGTGACCGACGAAGGTGCCGCGGTCGGCGCGGTCTGCGTGCTGGACATGAATCCCCGTGAGCTCAACCCGACCCAGCGCGAAGCCCTGCAGGCCCTGGCGCGCCTGACCATGACCCTGATGGAGGGTCGCGGCCGCGAACGCGAGCAGCAGGTAGCGGAGATTCTCGACAAGGGCGTGGCCGAAGAAGCCGCCGCCGCGCCCGACGCCGCAGGCGCCTACAGCGTCGTCATCCTGGAAGTGCAGGATCTCACCGAGCTGACCCAGCGGCTGGGCGAACGCACGCTGGAACGCCAGCTGCAGCACCTCGACCAATCGCTGGAACAGTGCCTGCAGCCGCAGCGGGGCGACAGCATCAACCGCGTCAGCGGCAGCGGCGAATTCATCGCGGTGCTTGGCAGCAGCGATGTCGAAGAGACCCTCACCCGGTTCAAGCAGGTCGCCCGCGAAGCCAACCAGAATGCAGGGGCCACCCTGCTGCTGGGTGCGGCCTATACCAGCACCGGCGAATCCACCACCGCCGTGTTCCTCCGGGCCGACCAAGCCCTGAGTGCTGCCAAAGACGCCTTGCGCTGATCCCACTTCAACGCAGCTACAACAACGGCGAGGTGATCAATCACCGCGCCGTTGTCATTTACGCCAAGCGGTCTATCAGTCCCCGCGTGGCAGCTTCTTAGCCCACATGTTATCGACCAGGTTCGGGTAAGCGCGCCCATTCTCATCAGCACGCTGCTTGGCCGCCTCCTTCTGCGAAGCAGAAAGCGGCTGTCCCTTCTTCCCCTTGGGATTGGGCTTCTCCCAAGGCGGCTTGGCAGTCTTACGCATACCAGACTCTCTACTGTGCACGGCAAACCCGCGTAGCGACACGCCACGCGTGTCCCAAGCAGCCCCAACCGCAGCCGAAGATCACCGCGCCAGGAAAGCAACCAACGCCGCATTGAACTGCTCCGGATGACTCGCATTACACCCATGCGGCGCATCCTCAATCAACGAGAGCTCACTATGCGCAATCGCCGCACGTGTACGCGCCCCGGACCCTTCAAACGGCACCGTACCATCGCTGTCACCATGCAGCACCAGTGTAGGCACCTTCACCTTCTTCAGATCCTCGCGGAAATCCGTGGTGCCAAACGCCTTCATGCACCCCAGCGCAGCCGTCTGGTCCGACTGCTTGCACAGCGCGATCGCCTCCTGCCGCTGTTTCTCGGTGACCTTCAACTCACCGTTGGCGCTGAAGAAGTCGGTGGTGAACCCGTCAAAGAACTCATCCCGATGGTTCTCGAGCCCCAACCGCATCTGCTCGGCCTTCTCCTCGGTAAGCGGCCCTTCGGGGTTGTCAGCAGTCTTCAGCATGTACGGCGGCACCGCGGCGGCAAACACCACGCTACGCAGCCGCTCCTCGCCATGCCGCGCGATGTAGCGCGCCACCTCGCCGCCGCCCATCGAGAACCCCACAAGCGTGGCATCGCGCAGGTCCAGGTCATTCAGCACCCCGGCAAGATCGTCGGCCAGCGTGTCGTACTCGTAGCCATCGGCCAGCTTGTCCGAACGCCCGAATCCGCGACGGTCATACGCCACCACCCGGTAACCCGCCGCCTTCAGCACCGGCACCTGCGCCTTCCAGGACTCGGCCGACAGCGGCCAGCCATGGATCAGAACCACAGGGCGACCGGTACCGCCGGTGTCTTCAACGTGCAGGCGAACGCGTGATGCAGTCATGGGTAGCTCCGGATCTTCTTGTATGGAAGAGCCGATGCTAAGGACCGGAACAGACGAAAGCCGTGAACATTTCAGCGACAGCGCTGACACGGTGTGCACACCCCTACTGCCGCCATTGTCCGCTCTGATGCGCCGGGCTTCCTCGCGGACCGGGGTGCCTCATCGGCACCGGCGGTAAGTTCGTGCGGACTCGCCACTGGTAATGGTCAGATGCTCGTTCTTGAGCACGTAGACCTCTTCCATAACCAAGCCGGGAGCTATGCTGGATTCGGTCGAAATCACCCAGGCGCTCGGCACCTGTGAGACTCGAGTAACACGCCTTGGCGTGTCCACGCTCTCGTAACCGATCAACCGCTCTCTTTCGATGGTAATCGGTGTGTCCGAATCAGGGTGAAGAGGAAGCTTGCAGGCAGCTGGGCCGACGTCCCAGGCGCCGCGAAGTGGCTCGGGGAATTCCACTGGCACTGCGGCGCCTACAGGCGTGCAGCATGCAATGAGAGAGAGCACCGCTATTCCAACCACTGGCACGAAGGGTCTGTAGCCCCACTTGCCACCTAAGACGTTCTTCATTTTTCAGCCCATCACACGACTGGGTTGCTGCGCTTCCAGAGCCAGCGTCTCGTTCTGAACATTTTCTTGGGCGCGCGCATCAGCGCCCTCAGAGAGCCGCCTCAAGGAGTCCTGTACTGGCATCTGGAGCGCTTCTGCAGTGGACATTTGCGCTCGACGGTGCGCTGGATCGCCAGGCTCTCCCTGAACCACAAACACGTTCTCGCCCGGCCGGCTGGTGGGAGTCGCTTCACTCAGCATCATGTGGTCAATGCGACTGAAGCCTTGGTCCATCGCCAGACATGCTGCGCTGGCTGCCATGCACTCGCTGTTGCTGTCGTACTCCCGGCCGAGTCGCCCCTCTAGACGCTGCATGGCTTCCCGAGCCTGCGCGAGCAGAGGCTCCCTGTCACCTACGCCGGAAACTGCATCTCTGGACTGCCCAAGAGGTGGCAGATAGGGAGGGAGGTCAAGTGCCTCACCAGGGTTAAGCGCGGGGGGAAGCATCGGCGGCGCGATCGTCCGAACAGTGGCCGGATCCAGGTCGCCGGTGGCCTCAAGTCCATTCGCCTGCTGGTAGTTGATCACCGCCCGCTGCATGCTCAGTCTATAGACGCCGTCTTCAACCAAGGGCGCGTTGCCGATTCCCCGATATCCTTCCTCGTTGAGCCGCTGTTGAATCATTAGCACCGTCTGCGATGACTCTCCTAGACGCACAGTGCCGTCGTCGACTACCGGCCGGGCCGGGATTCCGGCTTCCCGCCGCGCTGGATCCATGGACAGACGCCCACTTACCAGATCTTCAACGTAGTTCTCGTACTGCCTGTAGTAGCGCGTATCCACTTCCATGTGCACGTGAATGGCGCCAGTAGCCTGCTTGTTCTGCACGCCCAAGGCCTGCCCGTACTCAATGACGTCATTCTTCTGTACCAGCAGCGGTGCCATATGCCGAACACGGGCAATGACTTCGCCACCCTGGCTGTCGAGTATGTCGACCAGCCCCGACGTCGCGTCCGCGCGCCCGACCACCCCGGCCACAGGTGAGGGCACGTCGACCGATCGCGATGCGGCCCCGGTGGCCATCCGGGAGTCCTCCAGCATGAAGTCCTTCTTCAGCAGGACCTGGTCTTCGCTCAAACCGTAGCTACGTGCAGCCGTACGAACTTCGATCTCCTGGATCTCTCCACCCACTACACCAAACGAGCGCCCGGCCTGGCCTCCGGTCACAACGCCATCCTGCAGGCTTGCGGCACGGTTGGTCTGCGGGTGGTGGGTCACCAGCGCGTCGAAATCTTCAACGGCACCATTGCGAGGTCCCCCTGCCTGCGACCACTCCAGCTGGATCACCCTGTACGGCGTGAGCGCGTTCTGTTCCTGTCCAGCCATGTAGACACTCCTTGTCAGTCGCGAAGGTTGGTTGCCCGGGTAAGCACCCAGCACCCTTGCCGGCGTGCGAAGCTGTACGTGTCAGCTTCATATTCCATACCGAATGTCACGTTGTAACCGCCCCCCTCACTCGGCTCAATCTGAACCGGCGCATTGAACGTACCGGCCACCATGGATTTCAGTGCCACTGGATCGTGGCTGACGTCCTCGGGGACGAAGAGGTCAAATTGCTTGAGGTGGCGGTAGGGAAACAGACGCATCCGCGCGTCACCCGTCTTCAGTTCAACCTGCGTAGCGGGCTGCCCCTCAACGTCGTCGCGCACAGTGTGCGTAGGCACCTCATACTCCAACGGATCGGCCGTAAACCGTTGCCGCACCTTGGCGGACGCCGGATCCGAGAACTGGCGAAGGAATGGGGCGAACTCTGACGATGGGCAGCTGACCGCAGGGGGCGCTGCTGAAGCGCATGCAGAGAGTCCCAGGCACAAGATCAGAAGCAGCCCTTCTCGATACCTTCCGTATCCCTGCTCTGCGTAAAGCGGCTTCATGACAGTTCCTTCTTCTGATTCAGAACATCCTATCCATCGCACGGTGGAGTGCTAGCTTGGTCGGCAAAAATAGGGAAAACCCTACTCCAGGCCTTGCGTCCGGTCACACTTCCGGCTCCCCCTCCGCCGCCTTCTCCCGATTCATCTTCTTATACGCAGTCCCCCAGTCCCGCATCGCCAGCAGCACCGGCACCAGCGTCTGCCCCAACTCCGAAAGCCGATACTCCACCTTCGGCGGCACCTCCGGGTACACGTGCCGCACCACCACGCCGTCGGCCTCCAGCTCGCGGAGCTGGCTGGTCAGCATCGACTGCGTTGCATTGGGAATCAGCCGGGTCAGTTCCATGAACCGCTTGGTGCCGGGCACCAGATAGAACAGGATCACCGGCTTCCACGTGCCGCCCATCACCGAGAGCGTGGCCTCCACGCTGCAACCGGTCTTGCCATACACGCGCCGCGCCATTGCTGGATACTCCTGAAAACCGTAGTAGCTATGGAAATGCATAGTTCTTGTGGCAACCACGGCACGACCATAGCATGCAGGTCATACCCCCACAGGTGAGGCACGCCCATGACATTCAACGCACTGCTGGCCAGCAAAGACGGCGACCAGGTTTACACCCGATTGGTGAACTTCGACGAAGCAGACCTTCACGAAGGCGACGTGCTGGTGCAGGTGGAGTACTCCACCCTGAACTACAAAGACTCGCTGGCGATGACCAACCGCTCGCCGGTGATCCGCAATTTCCCACTCATTCCCGGCATTGACCTGGCTGGCACCGTGCTCGAGTCCACCAACGCCGGCTTCCACAAGGGCGACCGCGTGGTGCTCAACGGCTACGGCCTAAGCCAGACCCACCACGGCGGCCTGGCCCAGCGCGCGCGCGTACCGGGCGAGTGGCTGGTGAAGCTGCCCGACAGCATCAGCAGCAAGGACGCCATGGCCATCGGCACCGCCGGCTACACCGCCATGCTGTGCGTGCTGGCGCTGGAGCACGGCGGCGTAAAGCCGGAGCACGGCGACATCCTGGTGACCGGCGCCAACGGCGGCGTGGGCTCCATCGCGCTGGCGATCCTTTCCAAGCTCGGCTACCGCACCGTGGCCTCCACCGGCCGCCCCGAGCACGCGCAGTACCTCAAAGACCTGGGCGCCGACGAACTCATCGACCGCGCCACGCTGGCAGAACTGCGCACGCGTGGACTGGATGCCGAGCGCTGGGCAGGCGTGGTGGATGTGGCCGGCAGCCACACCTTGGCCAATGCGCTGGCGCAGACCAAATACCGTGGCGTGGTGGCCGCCGCCGGGCTGGCGCAGGGCGTGGACCTCACCACCTCCGTGCTGCCCTTCATCCTGCGCAACGTGACCTTGGCCGGCATTGATTCGGTGCAGGCGCCGCATGAAGTGCGTGCGGAGGCGTGGAAGCGGCTTGCTACCGATCTGGATCTTGGAAAGTTGGCCAGCACGGTAGAAGTGATTGGACTGGAGAAGGTGCTGGAAGTGTTCCCGGATTTTCTCGAAGGCAAAGTGCGCGGCCGCCTGGTGGTGGACGTAAACGCCTGAGCAAGCAGCCAACAATCACAGGGCGCCCATACCGGGCGCCCTGTGCAACACTAAACCAGCAGCACACCCGGTAGGGTCGCACCCCAGTCGACCGCACGTAGCGCCCCAACACCTGGTAGGGCATGACCAAAAAACGAAGGCGCATCACCCCAGGCAACCAAGGAGCCCAACAGGTGACAAAGGCTAAAGGACTAGCACTACTGATCAGCACCGCAGCACTCGTCTCGGCATGCTCCATTCCAGCCCTGGCGTCTCCCACTCTGCCAGACCCAACGTCCCCAGACGTACGCGAACAGATCCTGCAACTTCTCCAAGAACGCGCCCTGTACCGCGACCGGATCGACTGGCCCGCAGTGCGACAGCAGTTCCAAGCGGCCAAGGGCACGCCCGAAGCAGACGTAATTGTCGACAAGACCATCGCCGGCAGCACAGGCAACCACGGCCGTTGGATCCGCGCATCTACGGTCGCCAAAGCGTCCAGCCCGCAGGCCGCCACGCGAGCAGGCGCGCCTCAGCGAGCGGGCGCAGGAATGGATGCGTCCAACTCGACCCCAGACCCGGATCGCACAAACGACCCCATCGGCTGGATATCCATCCCACGCTTCATGGATTTTTCGAGGCCAGACGGAGCAGCGCGCTATCATCGACGCCTCGCCTTCGCCCGGCAACTGCAGTCGCAGCTTCGCACTGAAGATGAACATGACCGCTGCGGCTGGATCGTAGACCTGCGACAGAACAGTGGCGGCAACATGTGGCCCATGCTTGTCGGCGTTTCCCCGTTGCTGTCCACCGACCCGAAGCACAGGGAAGTCATAGGCGCCTTCAGTGCAGGCGAAACGCATGAGCTCTGGAGCCTGGATTCCGGGCTCGTCCTGCTCGGTGAGCGCGCCCCCGTAGCGCTCGACACACCCAACTATGTTCTGCGCCACCCAGCCCCGCCCGTGGCCGTTCTCATTGGCCCCAAGACGGGAAGCTCCGGCGAAGCTGTGGCGCTCGCATTCCGCGGCAGGCCGGCTACGCGCAGCTTTGGTCAGGAAACCGCCGGGTTCTCCACGGCGAACAGGCAAACCCCGCTGCAGGACGGCAGCATACTGCTGCTGACGGGCTCGGTGTCGGTTGATCGGAACTTGAAGGGGGATGGCGGGAAGCTCAAGCCGGACATCAGTGTTGGAAGCACAGGAGACGCAGCGAGTGCGGCACGCAGCTGGTTAATGAATCAACCAGGATGCCTAGCCGCCCGGTTGAAGCAGCTTTCGCAACGAGATTAAGCCGTGCTCCAACGAACCACCTCAAGTCTCACGCATCCGGAGGTCCTAGATGAAGAGATGCGCGACCGGTTGGTTGCATGCGCAAGTGTGTCATCGAAAGCAGCGAATGCACTCAGCGGCTCCCTTCGCCGCTGAGTGACCTAGGTAGGAGAAGAGGACAGAGCCTTCGCCCGTTAGCCTTCAACTATGGAAGGTTCATCCAGCTCAATCGTTTCGATCTGCTGGGCAGATTCATGAACCCCGAACTCCGCGAGCTTTTTGACCACGGAGCGGTAACGCAGCTCAATGAACTCGTTGTAGTTGGCCGTGGTCTTGTCCGGCAAAGACATTACCGCGATCGCGTCGTCTGAAATGAGCTGGTCATGATAGGACCGGCCTAATGGATACTTGGACAGCTGAATCTGGTTCTTCGGATCAAAGTTCAACCAATCTGCATTGGTATCGGCAGCCAGCATCATAGTGTTAAGCGCCACATTGGTATCCATCCCGCCTTTCCTATAGTCCGATATTCCTTTCGGCGCCCATCGTGTTGGAAAAATGTGATGGATCTGAGCCAAGGAGGCACCATCACGGAAGCCGATGTGGCCTCCCAGAACAGGGTCCGAAGGATTTGAAGAATTGATCAGGCAGAGCAGCAACCTGCCGAGTGCACCGCTAGGGCTGGCGTTCTTGAAGCTGGGGGTAACTACCGTCGTCGACACCCACTTTGGCTCCGCCCCGCCCTTCACCCACTCCTCAACCTCGTTGGCGTCGCGCTCCTGCTTATTATGGACGCCCTCTTGGTAACGCTGACTTACGGCGGCAGCGACAAACCACCGCCGCAGCTTCTCTCGTGCCACACCGGACTCCGCGTTAGAAAGCTTCATTTCAGCCATTCGATGGTAAACCACCGCCATAGGCGCAAATATCGCGTCATAAGGAGTGAGCTTGCTGGTTACGTCAAGCCCCAACCCAACATTCAGGGTCAAGAATTTTCCAACCTCATCCAAGCACTTCGCTGCCATTTCCTTGTAGCGATTGTAATTAGGCGGCTCGATGTTTTTGGGCAAGTCTGCCTTCTTTGGCGACTTTCCCGAAAGAAGCGCAACCACTTGAAGCAGCACTTCGCCGTTGCGATCCATGTTTGCGTAGTAGCGATACTTCTGCTTGAAGGCGTCCACATCGTCCTCAAGATTGATGCCATTCGGATACAGAATCGCAACAACAAGCTCAAAAGGAGTTAGCAATTTTCCTGAGCTATTGATTGTGGAAAAGACCTTACTAATCGAGGCAAGGTCAAACTCTGCCCCGAGCTCGATTACCGGTACTTGTATGTTCACGTTGGGTGCGAGATGGACCCGCACGAGCTTCCTTATGATTTCCCTTGTACGCTTGTCGCAGGTATCGAGGAGCTCATCTAACTGAGCTTGTCGCTCCTGAGTCAGGTACGCCGTCCATACCAGATTCGACTTAACCAAGTGGAAATTTCGATCCGGCCTATGCGCCTTTGCAACGAGGTACTCCGAGTCTAGATCCACATCTTCAGCAAACCTGGCGACCTGATCAGCGTCATCCAAGTTTACTTTCGCTTCCGTCAGGAGCTGCTCTAGTTTGTTGCAGTCGATGTAGTACTCACTTCCACCGACCTCTTCGAGGCCGAAATAGATCGATAGGCCTGCCGTTATGCGCTGCTGCCCATCAAGAACGAGACTCTCTTGATTGACGTTCCCAGCGGCCACCTTTCCTGCTCCGTGAAAAGGTCGTGGCGCCAGCTTCGCCCCTTCCGGCGAAGAAAGGAACAAGAATGCTCCTATTGGGTACTCCAAACGCAGGGATTCGTAGAGCGACATTACCTGCCGCGTACTCCACTTCCACTTCCGCTGGAAAGCGGGCAGCTGGTAGTGACCTGACTTTGCTTTTCGAAGTACCGCGCCGTAGCTTAATGCGGTTGTCTTGGTGTGCGCCATTGATGCCATCTCTCCATTGTCGGCAATCGAATGATAGCGCCTATTGCGTCACGCGGAGTCGGGCGACAAGTCCGCTCCAAGACGAACAATCTCCCCCTCTTTTGGCGGACCAAGGGTAATGGCTGGTTGGCTCAACCTCGACCAGCACCTCCACCCACCGGCCGGGGTAAGCGACGTCTCCCGGCCCTCTCAAAGGGCATTGCCTAACCGCGCATCATCCCTATAAGCCCCGCCAAGTAGCGGGAACTGGCTACATCACCGCAGATTTGGAGTGAAGGCTCAATCCACAGCATGTTGCGAACGGCGACACTGGTTTCGGAACTCCCCCTCTGGCCGGCCTCGGCTCTTTCCGCAACGGACAGAACCGAGTTGCTGCACAGGTGCAATTTTCAGTGCAAGTCTGGGGTGCCCGGTCGGCAGCTAACCTATCCCGGCACCCTATAGCCTTACAGCGCAATCCGCGCCACAGACTCCTCACTCCCCTTCTCGTCCTTGTCCCCATTCTTGATGGTCACATACAGGACGTTCTTCTTCGCATCCAGCGCCAGGCTGTTCGGGTGGGTCGGCACGTCATACGCCCCCACCTGCTTGTAGCTCTCACTGTCATACGCCGTAACCGTACCGGCTTCCCGGTTGGTCACATACAGGCGCTTGCGCGGGGCATCCAGCAGCAGCCCCAGCGGGCCGGCGTCGGTAGCGATGCTGGCCAGTTCCTTGCCCGTGGTCGGGTCCAGCACCAGCACCCGCTGACCCGGGTGCTTGGACGCGAAGCCCGGAATGCTGCTGCCCTGATACTTGCGGATCATCTCCAGGCCCTGGTCAGTCACGAACAGGCGCTTGCCGCTCGGGTCGAGGGCCAGGTTCATCGGCTGCTCGGCGCTGATGTTGAAGCGCTGCTCCACCTTGCCGCTCTCGGTGCCCACGGTAACCACTTCACCCAGCAGGTTCGAGGTGAGCACGCGCTTGTTGGCCGCATCCAGAGTCAGACCCGGCGCCTTGGCGTTGCCCAGGCCCGGAATGGTGTTGATCAGCTTCAGCGTCTTCGTGTCCACCACGAACAGCACGCTGCCCTCGCCGGAGTGGCCGGTGACGTACAGGCGGTTGTTCGGGGAATCCACCACCAGCTCGCGCAGGTCGTGGGTGTAGCCGGCCTTGCCGTCCTTGCCAACCTTCTTTTCCATCAGCTGCACGATGCCCACGGCCTTGTTGGTGGCCGTATCCACCACGGTCACCGAGGTGTCCACGGTGTTGCCCACGTACAGGCGGTTGTGGGCGTCGTCCAGCACCACGCCGAACGCCTTGCGCTCCAGCGGGATCTTGGCTTCAACGGCCAGCGAATCCGGATTCAGGCGCAGCACCTGGGAAGGACCGGCAGCATCGCCGAAGCCGCCCGAGGAGGCCACGAACAGCGCATTCTGGGTCGGGCTGAAGGCCAGCTCGTACAGGCCCTGCGCAACGGCGGTGCGCTGGACGGAGGAAGCGGCGGCGGTGGTGCCGGCCTTTTCGGCGGCAAAGGCGGAAGGGGCGCCAAGGGTCAGGCTGACGGCCAGCGCCAGAGCGGCCGAACGGAACAGGGAACGAGGGTGCATGCGAGCGTCCTTGTGAGAGGCAGAGGAAGGATCCTGGCTCGCGTGGCCGCTGGGAGGAGCGGCCAACCGCACGGTCGAAACACGTGGGAAGGCTGGCTGGCCCGGACATCTTAACAGGGGTGGCCCCGTCCCACCCTATGAGACGGCCCTGCGCCATCCTGCAGCCCCTTCGGAGGAACACCATGAACAAGATCGACGCCGACTGGCTGGAAGAACTCAACGACGCCATGCGCAGCCTGTTTGCCATCAAGGCGCACGACCCGGAACTGGATCAGCGGCTGTTGATCAGCTACTACGACCTGGAGCCCCGGGAGGCGGCGGTGGCGATCGGAAATGACTACGACCTGGATCGCAGCGAGGCGATCTGGCCGCCAGCTGGGTTGGTGTGGAATAGCTGAAGCCGGGTCTTGCGGGGCGCGAACTACTTCATCGCGTCAATGAGATTGCCAAAAAGCTTGGCGATCTCCGCGCCTTCGCTCCACAGGAGCCAGAAGGACAGCACCAATGCGAGACCATGTATGTCGCGCTTCCTGACCCTGAACGTGTAGTACCTGTTGTCTGCCATCTTTCTCGTATCTTCCTGAATCATGATCTTGCTTCCTCCTTACCGACCTTCCATCAAACGCAGAATCTCCGTGACCCTGCGCTCCAGGTTCCGCCGCTCCAGATCACTTTTCAGTATCCTTTTCACGGCGCCTTCGTAATCGTCGCTGGCACAACCCATCATCGCCAGGCACATGGTCCCCATCAATACGCTGGAAGGTCCACAGTCGTACCCCATGCGGCAGGCGGCTACCTGCCATGCTTCGCTGGCTTGATCTCCAGTCACCAGTTCGCCTGCGGGCCCGCTGAACCCGGCCGGGAAGTTTCTAAACAACGTGCTACCCATGGCAAACACGGCAGCAGGATCATTTGAGCCGAGTACTTCTTCTATCAGACTGGCAGACTCCGCCGCGCCTACGCTCTTCTTGTTCAAGGCGTTGTCCGTCAACCGGGCGGCCAGGTCGCCGTTCTCGGCCGCTTGCGCGTACCAGCCACGAATGAGCTCCAGCGGCACGATGGCGCCGCCATCCACCACGTCGCACTGTGCGACACGTTCGCTAGTTGCCCGCTCCAGCCCCTGTAGTTCTGCAGGGTCGGTCATCATTCCGCCCGTGACATCCACGAAGTTGAGGAAGTGTTCGCGGTTGAAGTTGACGATGTAGCAAGACTCATACGTATCCGCCAGCAAACGCTGGGCAACGGCATCGCCTGCCTTGGCCCGCCGTTTGAGGTCCTCGAAGGTCTTCAACCTGACTGCTTCTGCGGGGCGACCTTGGCCGGTGCTGATGACCGGTCCAGCGGCCTGCAAGGCATCTGCGGCTGGAAGCTGCGCTGCTTGTTCGTTCCCACGTGGGATTTCGACTGATGCCACCGGAATGTTCCGCCACAAGACAAAGCCCGCCATCGCGGCAATCACTGCCATTCCCAGCCAGATCCAAGCCTTACTAGTCCTGGCACCAACTCCGTTTGTCATACAGCCACTCCCCCTGTGCTCAACGCGAGTGTAACCGCCACGCACTCCAGCTCACTGGCCTTTGATCAGCCCAAGTATCTCCCCCACCCTGCGTTCCAGCTCCCTCCGCTCGGCTTCGGTGCGCAGCTCCCTCGTCAGAACATGCGTGTCCATGTCTTCGCCGAAACAGCGACGAGTATCCAGGCAACTGGACACCATCACCCTGCCGGTTGGACCGCAGTCGTACCCCATTCGGCACGCCGCCACCATCCATGACCAGGTAGCCAACGCTCCGGTCGTCAGCGCCTCGGCAGGTTCGCCCGGGGTCACAGCGGCATCCTCACGAAGCGTGGCACCAAAGTAAAAGACGGCCGCAGGATCACCAGAGGCAAGCACCTCTTCCAGAAGCTGCTCGGTCTCAGCAGGGTCATAACGCTTCAGCACCTGCGCGCGAGCCATTGCGCGGGCTGCCAGGTCGCCACGCTTGGCGGCCTCGGCGTACCAGTGGCCGGCGAGGAGGGGTTCAAGCGGGCCGCCGCCATCCCCTGCGTCGCACTTTGCAATGCGTTCGCGCGTTGCCTGCTCCAGAAAACCTATCTGGCTCTTGTCACTGAGACCGCGCTTCCTCATGTCCATGGTGCTGATAAACGCGTCGCGATCCTCGTTGACGAAGTAGCAGTCGGCATGGGTTTCGGCCAGCAATCGCTGCGCCACCCGGTCGCCCGCTTCGGCTCGCTGTTTCAGGGCGTGGAACTCCTGCACGCTGTGTTCTCGTGCGAGCGACGTTTGAAGTCGCTGGGGTCCTGGCGCAGCACTGGGCAACACCTCGGCACGCGAAGTCTGCGCACGCGTATCGGCCGTTCCAAGCGCGCCACTCTGGTCCGCAGGCACCTGACGCCACAACACCAGGCCCACCAGCACAGCCACAACCCCCGCTCCCTGCCACAGCCTGGTTCTCCCAGCCATCCCCCAACTCCATTTGTGATCGTGGCCGTACCCCAATTGGGCCCGTCTCCGAGTGTACCCGCCTAAATGGCCGCCTCTACCCGGATTGCCTATAGTTCGCCTAACCCACCCGCCCCCCGCCAAGACAAGGAACCGCAATGGCACACCCCTCCCAGGAAACCGCTGTTGCCATCCTGATCGACTGCGACAACGTGCCGCCGGACATCGTGGACTTCGCGCTGCGCATGGCCGCACAGGCCGGCCGCGTAACCGTGCGCAGGGGCTACGGCAACACCACCACGCTGGGCAGGAGCTGGGAACAGGCACTGGTGCGCCAGGCCTTCACCCCCTGCCTGCAGTTCCAGTACGCCTCCAAGAAGAACACCTCCGACATCGCCCTGGCACTGGACGCCGTGGAAACGCTGTTCGACAAGCGTGCCGAGACCTTCTGCCTGGTCACCAGCGACAGCGACTTCGCCTACCTCTGCCGCAAGCTGCGCGAGCGCGGCGCCAACGTCTACATCGTGGGCGAAGCCAAAACCCCAGACGCCCTGCGCAACGCCTGCGACCGCTTCTTCGAATGGGTGCCCGACGTAGACAACGATGCCAAGACCAAGGACGTGGACACCCCGGAAGCCAAGCCGGCGGCCGCTATCCCGAAGCAGGACGCCAAGCCAGCCGCGAACGGCCCGCTACCCAAGCGCCGCCCCCGGTTCCTGGTAGAGGCCGTTGAGTTGCTGGCGTCCTCCAGCCCGGATGGCCGCGTCGCGTTGAACGCCTTGGGCCAATACCTGAAGCGTGCCGACCCTGCCTTCAGCCCCAGCGTCTACGGCCACTCGGGTCTGTTGAGCATGGTGAAGACCTACGACCTGCTCACACCGCATGAAGAAGAACACGGCAGTTGGACCGTGAGCCTGACGCCCAAGGCCGAGGCCTGAACGACAAGGGCCGGGAACACCTCCCCGGCCCTTTGCGATCTATGGCTGCTCGTCAGGCCCATCCATACCCTCCGCATACAGGTACGAGTTGCTCACCACGGTCAGGTCGATGGACTTTGGTTCGCTCGCCAGCCATACGTAGCCCATCATCATCTTCCGCAGCAAGTACGAAGGCGTCTGGTTGGTACGCCACGCTGCCGCCTGGAAGTGGTTGCGCAGGTTGTCAGCCACCTTCACCTTCATCACCACGCGCTTGTTCATCGCGGATCTCCGCTGAGAATCGGCTGGCGCGTGTCGGCTTCAACCACCGCATGGTGGATCTGGCGCTGCAGGCTCCTGGGTACGCCGGGGTGAGGCAGGATCGGGCGGCCGATGATGGAGATGGTGATGACACCTTCCGATGCGTCGATCTGGAGCTTGGAACCCACGTTGAAGCCCATCTGGCGAAGCCAGCGGCCCTGGAGCTTCATGAACGGGATCTTGGCGTCTTCTGCGAAGTCTGGGGGCGGTGTTGGTGCGGAAGCTGCGGTGGCGGCGCTTGCGGGGCGCTTAGGGGCGGGTTGGGAAGGGAGTTCGTCGTACGGCGTGTCGTCCCAGTGCGTGTGCATGTTGGACCTCCTGTAAGGATCGACCCTCGCCGGGATGACGAGGGAGTCGGGAGGTTAGAAACCGTCTAGTCGCTATCGGCGGGCGTATTTCCTCAGGAGGTGTTGTATTAGCCACCCTCCCGACGTGGGACGTCCAACATTGTGCGACTAGAGGAGTTTCTACGCTCCGGTGACGAACATGCAGCACTCGTCGAGGTATGACCATTAGTTTGTTTCTGTTGATTTCGGCGAATCGGTAGGCGCTGCCTACTGCTGTCGCAGGCAGCTCCATTCCGTCGCAGATTCTGGGATGAAGTGCACGTAATCTGCGCTCCCCTGTACGGAAAGAAGCAGATGGAACGTATCGATAGTGATTGGCTGCGCGACTTCGATGCAGCAATGCTTGTCTTTTTTGCCATCAACCATGAAGAGGCCGGTATGGATGAAAGAGAACTTGGCTGGTACGCAGATCTTCCAGCAAATGAAGCTGCACTTGCCTACGGCCGGGACTTCGACTTATGCCGAGCTGACACGTTCTGGGGCTAGCTAGGCCGCTGACGGCCCGGCCAGTCAGGCAGGTAGCGCCACTGTGTGACGCCTACGGCATACTCTCACCTTATCGGATTCCCATTTCGCTAAGGACGAGAGGAACGCTGCATGGACGACTGAACCTATGAGCAGCTCGCTGCCGCCGTTGAGGCATACCGTTGGATGCAGCAGCGGACGACTAATGGATTGGCGGTGACTAAGGCGCATGTCTACCGAGACCTCGCCTCGAAACATGGACGCACTCCCAAGGCCTGGGAGTACCGCATGCAGAACATTTCGTATGTCCTGGACCAGTCCGACGAGCAGTGGATCGAAGGCCTGAGACCCGCCAAGAATGTCGGTCCGGAGGTCACTGGGACTCTTTTGAAGCTCCTAGCTCTTGTCCCACCCACCGCAGCGTCTCCGGCCACGTCAGCCGAGCTAGAGCAACAGCGACGGCTGGTCGACAAGTCCGGGTTCTTCGTTCCGGAGAATTTCCAGGATCAACGAAATCGGGTTCTTAGGTCCATCGTCCAGCGCCAGGGTCAAAGGGAGTTTCGGATCGCCCTAATTGGGGCCTATGGCAGCAAGTGCGCCATGACAGGATGTGGTGTGGTGGATGTTCTAGAGGCCGCCCACATCCATCGCTACATGGGCAAGGATACGAACATAGTCTCGAACGGACTACTGCTCCGCGCAGATGTTCACACTCTTTTTGACCTTAACCTCATTGCCGTCGAAGCGTCCACAATGCGGATATGCATCGCTCCGTCACTCGCCGGTTCCAGTTACGAAAAATTGGGTGGAAGACCGTTGGCACGTCCATCTAATTCTGAATACGAAGCTGACAAGATGCGGCTTGAGATGCACCGAACTTTGTGCAAATGGTAGATATCTGGCGACGAGGAAGGAATGAGTACGTTTTCGACGGCCCATGTGCCCCGCTCGGGCGCCACTTCGCATTTCAGGACGAGTACGCAATCTGCGGTCGAACTGGCAACCTTAGTCCCGTGCCTACTTCGCAATAGCGGTGAAGCTGAGCGCTGTTGCAGTGAGGCTAGCTTAGCGAACGAAATGCCGATAGCCCGTCTGGAGAAAGAACTCACTTTGCGAAATAGCCCTGGCCAATGCCGATTGCCACGAATTAATACCGTGCGCGCCAGTTTCCGACTCCGCGCACATTTCGATCAACGGCAGCACGTTAGCTGCACTGCCGCCAGAGAGCACGCGATCGATCATTCCGGCATAGTAAGAGTAGCGACTAGCTGCCTGGACGGAGTAGCGACGCGCCAAGCCAAACGCCTCCATATGATTTCGAACTCTATCAGCCAGCTCGTCAGGCCAGCTGATAGGCTGGGAAAAATAGAATCGTGCAAATGGCTCCTCTCCGTCGACTACTTCAGCCTGCAGCCAGGCTTCAGTGGAAACGCGCGCATCCTCAAAGTATGGATGAGACGGCACGTCATCCTCCCCGAATATCTCCGCCTTTTTTTCCGTATTGCAGTCTCGGCAGGCAGGGACGAGGTTGAACGGAAGTATTGAGTAAATTGAGTACCTGCCTTTTGGCAGAAAATGATCCAATGTCTCCACAGTACCTATCCCGCAATACGGACAGATGCCATGAGCCGTCGACATCTTGATCTTGTCGTAGTACTTCCTTGCAGCCTTTCCACTGCGCGACATTTGATTTGAGTAAAGCCCCTTCATATCCCCACGCGTAGCTCTCAGCAACACGGCAATGTCATCACCTCCACGCGCATGAATGGGCGCCATGTACAACTGACTTGCCATCGCCATTTCTGCATACTTCGACTCATGCTCAGCCAACAGGTCGCTGGCTTCGCCGCAGCGAGCCCGCGCAGCAAGGTCATAAATCTCCGCGATGCACGCGTTCAGCACTTCATCCTGAGAGAAGTTCGGCCTCTGCAGAATTATCAAACTAGAGCCTCCCCATTGGCCGAATCTCAAACGCAATCATTGACATGAGTATGGACAGGCCCTCCATTCCGATTCTGTCATTGAACTCGTCTCTGATCTGTTGGAGAGACTTACCGGCGTCAACCTCTTCTTGAAGCGTTGCGTGGAACCCTGATTTTGACACCTCAAGTCCGAAGACCTCTTTTGTCAACTCTCCGACACTTTCCCCGAAGGTCTCCCGTGCAGGGCGACTTCGACGCCACTCCAGCCCAGATCGCATTATCTTCCAGACGCATATCTTTGGAACTTCCTGTACGACCACTGGTGAATGGGTAGCCACGATTGCTACGCCATTTCGGTCGTGAAGTAGCTCTGAGAGAGCGCGCGTGAACGCAGAGAGCAGTGGCGGGTGCAGATGACTCTCCGGCTCATCGAGCAGCACTAGAGTCTTCTCTTCGACGAGGTTCACTAATGCCGTTATCGTAAGAAGCACAATCTTGTGACCTGAGCTCATTCTTGCAACCTTGTTGCGCGCAGAGCGAATTGCGAGCTCTTCAGACCGCTCGTAGTCGATGGCCAGGTCACAAAGGTTCATGGCTGAAAAATTAACATCGGATTCGAGGCGATTGAGTGCCCGCAACCAACGTTCTCTCTTTGAATCCTGTGACATGCACGCCGTGTATGCTTCGATGAACTCATTGATGAGGTCGGGCTCGGACTTTAGACTAGCGTCTACAGCTCCCCCGCTCCGACCTTTCTTCAGTCCGATGTAGGCGTACTTGGGCCCACGACTAGGCTGCAAGTTGTCAGGCGGGGGTAGAAAAGGATCGAATGCACTAAAGGAAACGGACACGATTCCACTGAAGAAGTCTTCAGACGAATCAAAGCTCTCGGCCACGGCTGCACCGGTCGAGAATTGACCTGTCCTCCGCCCCTGATACTCCGAATGAACGGCGGCCACCATCCCGTTTAGAATGGTAGTCTTTCCAATTCCATTTCGTCCTATGAGCACATGAATGTTCGTTGGAGGCTTGGATCCAGCACTAATACGGAAGGCAAGATCCACGGGCGAACGGTCCGCAGCCCCAACATCGCTGTAGGAGAATATGTAATCCGTGAGGATCGCTTCACCGCGAAGCACTCGTCTGTACTGAGTAACAACCACGGCTTCGCTCACATCACGGAGAAGCGAAGTCAGGTACACATCCTCCGCCCGTGCGTCTCGTAGAAATTCCTCACTGAACGCTACGTCACGAAGACCGAGAAGAATTGCGTCGCGTTCTGCTACGGGGAGAAGACTTAGTTCCTTGTAGAACTCCACGTCTAATCCGACTGAGAACCAACCTTCAGGAAGCTCCGAAAACTCTGGCGCCATAGCGTCCTTCGTCCATCCGTGAGGTTGATTTCGGTAGCCAATTTTCACTGCTCCAAGTGAAATGTAATCACCAGTCCCTCTCATGTAGCGCAAGGTGAACTGCGTCTTATAGGAGTAGTCGTCCCACCTACTCGGCACCAGCTGCACCGCGTTGCGCGGATCGACGCCAAGACCGACACTTTCACCCGCCAGATAGAATCGCATACTCAACCCTCACTACGTTTAACATTTTTCTAGGGGCAATCATCTACCACGGCGAGGCATGCTGGGACGCGCGCAGTAATGAATCAGCCGGAGATCAAGGGATACAAGCAACTGGCTTTGCCAGAGGAATCCCTACGGAGCCGATGTTCCTCTACGAACAGAGCGGCCCGCAATCCCTGCTACTTTGGGAAGTGACTCTGGTACAACTTTTCCCCGAGCTTGCGCCAGGCGCTTGACTTGTATCTAGAGAAAGCAAATGCTGAAACGCCCTTGAAGGATTTTTCATACGACTCTGCGCTCGCTAGTTTGCCGTCGGTCAGCATCAGGCGTAGGCAGACGATTATCCCATTTATAAAGGTCGGGGTCAGTGTCCGGTCCTTTGGCGAGTCCTGAAGCTTCCACCTGGATTGATCGTCAGCTCTCTTTAATCCTATGAGAAGCTTGTTTACTTCGCCTGCGGAGTATTCAATATACTTTGACAACAACACGTCCTCCTCGACCTCTCCGGAGCGTTGCCTTTGCAGGTCCTTCAGCTTTGATTTTTCCTTATTTGTCCAAGAGGTATAAAGAGAATCGACTCCATCTAGTTTAAGCAGAGGCTTTAGACCATAACTCACAATTGATGTAGTACGGATTAGGCTAGGCGGGTCGAAGTAATTAGTCTGCAAGAATCCTTTCAATGGACCCGAAGAATTAAGCCTGTATATGACTGCCTTTGCAATTGAGGTCGTCGAATAGGGGTTCAGGATAATTTCAATACTCTGCTTCAGCTCTGATCCCGTACGCTTCTGCTTATCGTTAATCTCCAGGAACAGCTTTGCCTCGAATTTTCTCTTCTCAATTTCGCTGTAGTGCTCAGGATAAATAAGACCCGTAACCAAAAGGTTTTGCCGCCCCCTAAGCGACTTGATCTTTGCTTCAAACCTGTCACTACCTTCGTGATAGCAGAATACGCGATGCTGCCCGTCAACAATCCCGATACTATTGGGAACGTCCGGAACGATAATGTTCGCATTTCGCACCTTCGTTATCTCGGAGGCATTTAAGTTCTTTGTAGGATGCTGAGGATTGTTTAAGGCAGTATCGCTTGGGAGCGTGACAATGATGTTGTTGACGAAGACGCGCTCCTCCGTAGTAAGGTAGCGCCTCATTTGGCTCATACGCCCCTTTTGCAGAACTCGCTGGTACATTCCTTCAGGATCACGCCAGCTATCTCGACGAAGAACGTATGCCATCTTCAGAAGAGTGCCTGGATCCGCGTAGAAGGAAACAACCTTGAAGCCCTCAGGGAAACTGCTAAACGACTCGGGCAGCACGTGCCCTTCGAACTTTCCTAGAGAACTTCCGGACTTGAGAACGCCTTCCGCTATGTCCGACCCTGAGAGTCCAAGGTAACTGAACAACTCGTACCTCGCACTGTGGTGGATCGCCTTAGATAGTGATTGAAAGTACCTGAGCTTCGCGCCATCCAGGAATCGTATAGACTTTAGACCTGCTTCATACTCGTCAGAAACGCCGGCGATGGAGAAGTAGCAGATGAAGACTCTGTAGTCAGTGCTCTTATAGTTTTTTTCAGCAAAATGTCGGCCGAGATCAGGAAACGTCTGCGCCGCGAACTCCATCCAACAAGGCTGATTCGCGGCGACCTTGTTGTAGAGCATTGACTTTTTGCTTACATGCCCCGAAGTATCGGTACCGACCGTGTACTCCGCCATGATTAGGACGTTCTCGTATACAAACGCCTCGTCAAACTCACCTGTCCTTCCCTCAAAAGTGAAGTGGACACCGTCAGTTTTAATTCGGTCGAAGCCGAATCTTGCGAACAAGCTTCGAACCCCGTTGCGCTGGGATCTTTTTGCACGCTCCTGGACAGTTAGCACCTTTTTGCCTGAAGCTTTATTGCCTTTTTTTACTTTTTTTGCCATCGTTGAAGTCGAGCTCTTCTTCGCCACTGGCGTTTTGACAGCCTTTGCTATTGCCATATTTCATCCCCTGAAATGATCCGGCTTCTTCGCGACAGCATCCGTTGGCTTCGGCACGTGAATAGGTTGATGGAATGGGCGGTAGCTTGCCGTTCCCTCTCTCGCAGAGCGAACCCTCTCTCTCGCAACTTTCACATACGACGCAACGATCTCGCTCCCGACGAAGCGTCGCCCTTCCAACGCTGCCGCAACGCCTGTAGATCCAACCCCCATGAAGGGATCAAATACAATCCCGCCCGGCGCTGATAGTGCCCTTATGAAGGCCTGCGGTAATGCGACTGGGAACTGGCAAGGATGATGCGTTTTCTCTTGGTGCCCACCCTTAACGTTCGGAATTGCCCAAACATCACCGGGATTCTTACCGAGGGGGTTCCCGCTCAGCTCGCCTTTTCTAGGTCCTCTATATGATCTTTTCCCGGGATATTTCTGGGGCACCCGTACTGCATCCAGATCGAAATTTGGCTCGCCCTTGGAATACCAGAGAACAGTCTCATGCCTTCCACTGAATCTCTTCTTAGCGTGAAGGCCGTGATCGAAAGTCCACACGATTCGATTGCGAAGTCGCATTCCTTCGATCTTTGAGAATATTTCGTGCGCCAGGAAGTCTAGCGGCGTGACGACCCCGTTCTTGACGTGGTATCCAACCTGCCAGCAAATTGATCCTCCAGGCTTAAGCGCTCTGCACAATTGAGGCAGCAGTAGCTCATGGCTTTGGATGAAGTCGTCGACCGACGTACTGCTTTCGTAGTCCTTTCCCATGCAGTACGGGGGAGAAGAAAAGATCAAGTCGATAGATTCGTCCGCAAGTGCATCTACGAGCGTGAACGCGCTGCCTTTGTAGAACACGTCATTGTGTTCGCTACTCGCCAACTGTTCGGCAACCGCTTTTGCCGATCGTGGCGTAATGGAACTGTCCATAACCTCCCCTGTCTGGAGCACCATACGGTCGTTATATTTTGAAAGTGTGAAAAAATCAAGCCGAGGCGCCCAGCGGTCAAACGTTGGGTCTGATGTAAAAAGGGCGACCCGTGGGTCGCCCTTTCCGTTCATGTGTCCCGGGTAGCTCAAACCCCGACAGGATTAGCCTTCTCAGGATCAATCTTGTACTGCTTGATAGCCCGGGCAACATCCTTACCGGTCATCTTCCCATCCTTCGCCAGCGCCGCAATCGCGGCATGCGCGATGTAGTACCGGTCGACTTCAAAGAAGCGACGCAGGTTCGCACGGGTGTCCGAACGACCGAAGCCATCGGTACCCAGCACGGTGAACGTAGCCGGCACGAACGCGCGGATCTGGTCCGCATACGCACGCACGTAGTCGGTCGCGGCAATCACCGGGCCCTGGCGGTCTTCCAGCAGCTCGGTCACGTACGCCTTGCGCTGGGTGTCTTCCGGGTGCAGGCGGTTCCAACGTTCGGCGTCGAAACCATCGCGGCGCAGTTCGTTGTAGCTCGGGCAGCTCCAGATGTCGGCGGTAACGCCGAAGTCCTTCTCCAGCAGCGCGGCCGCTTCGATGGCTTCGCGCAGGATGGTGCCCGAACCCATCAGCTGCACGCGCAGCTCGCCCTTCTTCGGCTTGCCGGCATCGGTGAGCAGGTACATGCCCTTGATGATGCCTTCGGCCGCGCCTTCCGGCATTTCCGGGTGGGTGTAGTTTTCGTTCATCAGAGTGATGTAGTAGTACTCATCAATCTGGTCTTCCATCATGGCCTTGGTGCCGTGCTGCATGATCACCGTGACTTCGAAACCGAAGGTCGGGTCATAGCTGCGCACGTTCGGAATGCCGCCCGCGGCCAGATGGCTGTGGCCATCTTCGTGCTGCAGGCCTTCACCGTTCAGCGTGGTGCGGCCGGCGGTGCCGCCGAGCAGGAAGCCGCGCGTACGCATGTCGGCGGCCTGCCAGGCAATGTCGCCCACGCGCTGGAAGCCGAACATGCTGTAGTAGATGTAGAACGGCAGCATCGGCACGTTGGAGACCGAGTAGCTGGTACCGGCGGCCATCCAGGAGCTGATGGCGCCCGGCTCGCTGATGCCCTGCTGCAGCACCTGGCCGCTCTGGTCTTCGCGGTAGAACATGAGCTGGTCGGCGTCGACCGGCTTGTACTTCTGGCCGAACGGCGCGTAGATGCCGATCTGGCGGAACAGGCCTTCCATGCCGAAGGTACGGGCTTCGTCGGCCACGATCGGCACGATGTGCGGGCCCAGTTCCTTGTCGCGCAGGGTGATGTTCAGGCTCTGCACGAAGGCCATGGTGGTGGAGTAGCTGCGCTCGCCGCTGCTCTTGAGCAGGCGCTCGTAGGCTTCCAGCTTCGGTGCGTTGAAGCTCTTGGTGGCCTTGCGGCGGCGCTGCGGCAGGTAACCGCCCAGTGCGGCGCGACGCTCCTGCAGGTACTTTACTTCCGGCGAGTCCGGGCCCGGGTGGTAGAACGGCACCTGGCCGTCCTTGAGCTGCTCGTCGGTCACCGGAATGTTGAAGCGGTCGCGGAAGTGGCGCACCGCTTCGTCGTCCAGCTTCTTGGTCTGGTGGGTCGGGTTGAGCGCTTCACCGGCGCTGCCCATGCCGTAGCCCTTGACCGTCTTGGCCAGGATCACGGTGGGCATGCCCTTTGTGTTCACGGCTTCGTGGTAGGCGGCATACACCTTGTGCGGGTCGTGGCCGCCACGGTTGAGGCGCCAGATGTCGTCGTCGGAAAGACCGGCCACCATGGCGGCGGTTTCCGGGTACTTGCCGAAGAAATGCTCGCGCGTGTACGCGCCGCCGAAGGCCTTGCAGTTCTGGTATTCGCCGTCGACGGTTTCCATCATCAGCTTGCGCAGCACACCGTTGGTGTCCTTGGCCAGCAGGGCATCCCAGTAACCGCCCCACAGCAGCTTGATGACGTTCCAGCCGCCGCCACGGAACACGCCTTCCAGTTCCTGGATGATCTTGCCGTTGCCGCGCACCGGACCGTCCAGGCGCTGCAGGTTGCAGTTCACCACGAAGATCAGGTTGTCCAGGCCTTCACGGCCGGCCAGCGCGATGGCGCCGAGGGTTTCCGGCTCGTCGGACTCGCCGTCGCCGATGAAGCACCACACCTTGCGGTCGGACTTTTCGATCAGGCCACGGTTTTCCAGGTAACGCAGGAACTGCGCCTGGTAGATGGCGGCGAGCGGGCCCAGGCCCATGGAGACGGTGGGGGTCTGCCAGTAGTCCGGCATCAGCCACGGGTGCGGGTAGCTGGAAAGGCCACCGCCGTCGACTTCCATGCGGAACTTGTCCAGCTGCTGCTCGTCGATGCGGCCTTCCAGGAAGGAACGCGCATAGATGCCCGGGGCGCTGTGGCCCTGGATGAAGAGCAGGTCGCCGGGGTGGTTGTCGCTGGGGGCCCGCCAGAAGTGGTTGAAGCCCACGTCGTACAGGGTGGCGCCCGAGGCGAAGCTGGCGATGTGGCCGCCCAGGTCGCCCGGCTTGCGGTTGGCGCGCACCACGGTGGCCATGGCGTTCCAGCGGATGATGGAACGAATGCGCCATTCCAGTTCGGCGTTGCCCGGGCTCTTGGCCTCCAGGGTCGGCGCGATGGTGTTCACGTACTCGGTGGTGGGAGAGAACGGCAGGTAAGCACCCGAACGACGGGTCAGTTCCACCATGCCTTCCAACAGCTGATGCGCGCGCTCAGGGCCCTCGACATCAATAACGGCCTTCAGCGACTCGATCCATTCCTGGGTTTCCACAGGATTCGGGTCGTTGTTCAGCACCTCGTTCAACCAGTTCATTAGCGCTCCCATTACCGCACGCACGCGCGCGACTGTTTTAGATTTCTAGCCGCAAAGTGTAGCGCACCAATGGGTTTGCTTACTTCGCTACGGGTGCGTATGGAAGTGCTGGCGTTGTGTCTTCGGGACAAGGTGCGACAGTGGGACGCGGGGTTTTGGGGGATCTGGAGGCGGAATTCGGGCATGAGCGTGGGACATGCGGGACAAGTGTTCCACCTGGGAGACGGAGCGTCACAGGCGTAGAGCGGGGCTCTGCCCCGCTGGCGGGGTCTGCGTGAACGGCAGCGGGGCAGAGCCCCGCTCTACCGGTTGCCTCGGTTGAGCTTTTCGATATATCGTTAGCGCACTTGATTCGATATATCGAAATGACTGCTTCGCGCCCCGCCACCTCCCGCCCGCTCAGCCGCGGCGACCTGCGCCTGCTGGTGCTTTCGCTGCTGGCGGCGCAGCCGCGCCATGGCTATGAGCTGATCAAGGGCATCAGCGAGATGTTCGTGCAGGTGTATACGCCCAGCGCGGGCTCGATCTACCCGGTGCTTTCGCAGTTCGAGGCGGCGGGCTGGGTGAGCGCGCTGGAGGAGGCCGGGCGCAAGCGCTACCAGCTCACGGCGCTGGGCCAGGCCGAGCTGGCGGCGCAGCGCGAGGAGGTTGAAGCGGCGCTGCACCGGGTGCGGCACAGCGCGCGCTCGATCGCCAAGGCCAACCTGCCGCCGGTGGTGCGCGATGCGATGCGCGAGCTGAAACAGGCGCTGGGCGTGCACCACGCGCGGTGGCAGTACGACAACGCCGCTGTGGTGGCCCAGGCATTGAGTGAGGCTGCTGCGCGGATCCGCGCGCAGGGCCGTTGACCCCCACTTCGACCCCGCCCGCTTTCTGCCAGCCAGGTCTTCCCCTCTACGCCGCTGCGGCGGCACTGAAACAGGTATTCCCCCATGGCTCTGCATGAAAGCAAGTTGGTGCGCCACACCGTGAAGTTCCGCCCGCTGCAGGTGCTGCGCACCGAGGAGATCAGCCCGTGCATGCGCCGGGTGGTGATCGGTGGCGAGGCGCTGGAGGGCTTCGATTCGCCCTCGCCCGATGACCACGTGAAGCTTTTCTTCCCGAACGCGGAAGGCCAGTTCGTGGTGCCGACGATGACCCCGGAAGGCCCGCGCTACCCGGAGGGCCAGGCGCCCTCGCCCGCCCGCGACTACACGCCGCGCTGGTGGGACCTGGAAAGCAACGAGCTGGCGATCGACTTCGTGATGCACGGCGACGGCGTGGCCTCGCGCTGGGCGGCCAATGCGCAGCCGGGCGATGCGATTGCGGTGGGTGGGCCGCGTGGCTCGCATATCACCGCCGATGATTTCGACACCTATGTGCTGTTTGGCGATGAGACGGCGCTGCCGGCGATTGGCCGCTGGCTGGAGACGCTGCCGGAGCAGGCGCGGGCGGAGGTGTATATCGAGATTCCGGAGGCGGAGGATCGGCAGGAGCTGCCGGTGGATGAGCGGATTTCGGTGTCATGGCTGGAGCGGAACGGGTTCGATGCGGCCACCAGCACGCTGCTGGAGGACGTGCTGACCGATTTCGAGGAGCCGGAGGGCGACACGTTCTATTGGATCGCCACCGAATCGCGCCGGGCGCGGATGATGCGCAAGTACATCGAAGGGCACCTGGCGGTGCCGAAGGATTGGATCCGCTCCAAGGGGTATTGGAAGGCCCATCCGGAGCATGAGGGGGATTGAGGTCGGGGCCGTGCGACAATCCCGCTTTTCCCCGACTTCCCTACGATGCAACCTGCCTCTCTCCCGGCCCTGGCCGACCTGATCGCGCGCCTGGAGCGCGCCGATCCCGCGCTGGACGCCACCCTGGCCACCGCCGCCCCGCAGGCGACGGTGCCGATGCGCGAGGCGGTGTTGCCGCTGGCCAAGGCGCAGTTGGCGCTGGTGCAGGCCAATGCGGATATCACCCTGGTGGCCGACGAGCTGCGCCGGTACCAGAAGTACGCATTGCCGGGTAAGCCGAGCCTGCAGATCGTGCAGCTGCGCAAGCAGCAGGCCACGGTGAAGCAGGCGGCGTTGATTGCGCGGCAGAACTTCACCCAGGCCACGCACACGTTCCTGCGTGAGAGCGCGTTGGTTGCGCCGGCACGCCGGTTGCCGACCGATTTCGCGAGTGGGTGGTTGGCGAAGATCGCGGCGGTTTGATCCACATCGCATGATCCAAACAAAAATCCCGCCTTTCGGCGGGATTTTTGCGTTTCACATCAAACCAATTACGCGGCCGGCTTTTCGCCGGTGGCTTCGGTGGTGATGCGGATGTTCACTTCGTCGCTGACGTTCGGGGCGTAGGCGCCGACGCCGAAATCGCTGCG
This sequence comes from Stenotrophomonas sp. VV52, assembly GCF_002893095.1. Classification (GTDB taxonomy): domain Bacteria; phylum Pseudomonadota; class Gammaproteobacteria; order Xanthomonadales; family Xanthomonadaceae; genus Stenotrophomonas; species Stenotrophomonas aracearum. The sequence continues at coordinate 138,399 of NZ_PKQQ01000009.1, forward strand.
CTTGAGGGTGGTGGTGGCGTCGAAACCAGCGGCCGGAACCTTGGCCATCGGGTGCTCGCCGCCGGCGTTGACGGTCACATCGAGGGTCACCGGCTTGGTGATGTCCTTGATGGTCAGGTCGCCGGTGACGGTCAGCTTGTTGGTGCCGGCGGCTTCAACCTTGGTGCTCTTGAAGGTGGCGGCCGGGAACTTGGCGGCGTCGAAGAAATCGGCGCTGCGCAGGTGTTCGTCGAACTTGGCGGTGAAGCTGTTCAGGCCGCTCAGCGGCAGCTTCACTTCCAGGGTGCTCTTGGTCACGTCGGCCGAGTCGTACACCAGGGTGCCTTCAACGTTGCCGAAGTGGGCGGTCGGGTGCGAGAAGCCGAAGTGGCTCCACTGGGCCAGCACGTCGGTGTGGCTCGGGTCGAGCTTGTAGGTGCCCGAAGCGATCTGGATGGCTTCGGCAGCCGGGGCAGCGGCCGGGGCGGCAGCGGCGTCGGCCGGTGCGGTGGCGGCAGCAGCCGGGGTGGCGTCGGCGGCCGGGGCAGCGGTTTCTTCAGCCGGCTTGGAGCAGGCGGCGATGGCCAGGGTCAGGGCCAGCGGCAGGAGCAGTTTGCGGGTAACGGTCATGGCAGATCTCTCTCGCATTCGTAGGGAAAAGGAAAAGTGATGCAACAGCCCGTCCGCACGGACGGGCCAGTCCGGCGGAAACGTTTATTCGATGCGGGCAGCTTCGTCGAAGGCCAGGCGAGGCAGCCGCGGGAACAGGCCCGAAGAATCACCGTAACCCAGATTGACCAGGAAATTCGACTTGATGGTGGTGCCCTTGAAGAAGGCCTCGTCCACCTTGGCCGGGTCGAAGCCGCTCATCGGGCCGGCGTCCAGGCCCAGCGCGCGGGCGGCCAGGATCAGGTAGGCGCCCTGCAGGCTGCCGTTGCGGAACGCGGACTCGCGGCGGCCTTCACGCGGGCCTTCGAACCAGGCCTTGGCGTCGGTGTGCGGGAACAGGTACGGCAGCTTTTCGTGGAAGTCTTCGTCGAAACCGATGATGACGGTGACCGGGGCGGCCAGGGTCTTGTCATGGTTGCCTTCGGACAGCGCCGGGGCCAGCTTGGCCTTGGCTTCGGCCGACTTCACGAACACGAAACGCGCCGGGCTCGAGTTGGCGGCCGTGGGGCCCCACTTCACCAGTTCGTACAGGGCCTTGAGCTGGCTGTCTTCCACCGGCTTGTCGAGGAAGGCATTCTGGGTACGGGCGGTACGGAACAACTGGTCGAGCGCTGCATCGTTGAGCACGTTGGACATGAAGCCTCCGGAAACACGGATGAAGAAGGAATCCCGCTGGCCGTGCGCTACCTTTTACAGAGCGCCGCGCGGTCGGCGAAGGCTGGCAGTGTAGAGTGTCGCGACTGTTGCAACACCCAGCTTGGCTGAAACGAATTAATGCCACACGTGAAACGATGGAGTCCTCCCTGGACGATCACTGACGGCCGTGCCGGCAATGTGCGGCAGGCGGTGGCGCTGGCCACGGCACTGAAGCTGGGGGCCCACCGGCCGCTGGTGCTGGAGCCGCGCGCGCCGTGGAAATGGGTGGCGCCGCGCTGGTTGCCGGGGATGGCCGGTGGCTATGGCGAGGCATTTGCGACATTGGCTGCGCAGCCGCCGGAGCTGGCGGTGGGCTGTGGCCGGCAGGCGGCCGGGGCGCTGCGAGAACTGCGCCGGCGCGGCAGCAAGGTGGTGCAGATATTGGACCCGCGCCTGGGCACGCGCCATTGGGACCTGCTGGTGGTGCCCGAACACGACCGCCTGCGCGGCAGCAATGTGCTGACGTTGCTGGGGAGCTTGAACCCGGTGGATGACGAGTGGCTCAGCGTGGGGCGTGCGGCGTTTGCGAGCTTCGGCGAACTGCCCGGGCCGCGTACCGCGCTGTTGGTGGGTGGGCCGACCCCGCATGCGCCGTGGCATGAGCCGGACATGGTGAAGGTGTTCCAGCAGGTGGCTGGGCAGTTGCGTGAGGAAGGCGGCAGTTTGCTGGCGACTACGTCGCGGCGTACCCCGCCGGCGTTGGTGGGGGCGCTGCGCAGCGCGTTCGCCGATGTGCCCGGGGTGATCTGGGGCGACGGCGGCGACGGGGTGAACCCGTACGCGGGGCTGCTGGGCTGGGCGGACCGGGTGGTGGTATCGCCGGATTCGGTGAACCTGCTGTCTGAAGCCTGCGGCACGCGGTTGCCGGTGGCGGTGGCGCTGGAAAAGCAGGCGCAGGGGCGGATGGTGACGTTCCAGCAGGCGCTGCATGCGCGTGGGCGGTTGCAGTCGCGGTGGTTGGATTGGGACACGCCCGGGGCAATTGAACCGCTGCGTGAGACCGCGCGGGTGGCGGCGCAGGTGAAGGCGGCATTGGGTATCCCGGCTTAACGGCGCGCGTGGGTTGGGTACCTTCGGTGGTGGGTTGCCGTTATGTTCGGGGCTCACCAGGGAAGGAGCGTGCGTATGCGTAGTGCTGTATTGATCTTGATGGGCGCGATGTTGGCGGGGTGTTCGAGCATGCCGACCGGGCAGGACGCGGTATCGTGGAGCTGCCACAAGGAGCTGACCGCGTACCGCAACCAGCCGCCGCGTACGGACCAGCAGAAGAAGGAACACTGGCCGCCGGAGAACGAGCCCGCACCCGTGAGTGATGCCTGCGCGCGCGAGCTGAGCCGTTAACGGCAGGAGCGGCCGATTGCAGATCGCGCCGAACCCGGCAATCACCGGACTTATCGGACGTCTCGATACCGGCACCGGATTTATCGGACATCTCGATACCGGTAGTGCCGACCGCTGGTCGGCAAAATGCCAGACGAAGCTATGATGCGTCAGCGGCACAAGCCGCAGGAGACCCCCACGCATGGATGTGCCCCGCCCCGCTTCACCCCGCTGGTCCGCCGCGCTGCTGTTCACCGCGTTGATGTTGGCCGTCCCCGCCGCCCACGCCCAGTCCCAACACGAATGCGTGGAGCGCCACCCTACCCCAGCCTCGCTGGCGGCGATGTTCGACGTCGCGCTTCGCGCCGATGAGGCGCTGGAAGCGCTGGACGACGTAGACGTGGTCATCCTCGCGCGCGGCGGGCAGGACCTCAGCAAATACGGCCTGCGCCACAGCCACCTGGCTTTCGCAGTGCGCGAAGACGATGGCAGCTGGCGCACGGTGCACCTGCTCAACCACTGCAAGGCGTCGCAGTCCACGCTGTTCCGCGAAGGGCTGAGTAACTTCATCGGCGAAACCGGCACGCACACCGACCTGCGTGTGGGCGTACCCACGCCGGCGCTGCGCGCGGCGTTGAAGACAATGCTCACGGCACCGGGCATCCAGGCCAAGGCGCTGCACGAGCCGCGCTACAGCGTGGTGGCCTACCCCTTCAGCGACGAGTACCAGAACTCCAACCAGTGGGTGCTGGAGGTGCTGGCAGCCGCGATTGCGCAGTCGCGCGACGGCACGCTGCTGGTGCGCCGTGCGCAGGTGCAGATGTGGTTGAAGGAACAGATGTATGAGCCGAGCTCGCTGCACATCGGCGTGGGCAAGCGGCTGGGTGCGCGCTTCTTTGCGGCCAATGCCGCCACCACCGACCATCCCGCAAGTGAGCGGATTTCCGGGAATTATTCGGTAGTGACGGTGGAATCGGTGTTCGACTTCCTGCAGAAGCGTAAGGTGCTGGCGCAGGAACTGAGCGTGGCGCACGTGCCGGTGGCAGGGATGTCGGCACCGAAGCCGCAGTGACTTTTTGCGGTACCGGCACATGGCCGGTGCTGCCTATGCAGAAGGAGTTGGCATGAAGAGTTCTTCGATTCTGGCGATGGCACTGGCCCTCGCCATTGCAGCACCGGCGGCAGCAGAGCCGGAATTCACCGCCAGCGAGACCGCGAGCAGCGTGGCAGTGCTGGGCTCCTACGCGAGCGTGGTGGTGATTACCGCACCGATCTGGCTGACGGTGGCCGGGTTCAAGGCCTCGGCCGAGGGCTCGGAGCGGCGCAGCGCGGCCAAGCGCGAAGGCGCTGGCAAGCAGGGCAAGGCCGGTCCACTGCCGCCGTTGACGGTTGAGAAGGTGGAACAGCAGCCCGACGGCGGCTGCAAGGTCTCGCTGAAGAACCCGGAGGCCCCCAATGACCTGGCCGTGGTGCAGTGGCCGGCGCGTGCGGACACTGCTACGCCAGCGGTGAAACAGGGCGACGTGCTGGCCTTCACCCCCACCGAGACCGGCGCCGGCTGGATGGTGGCCGACGCCAAGGGCGCGGCGCTGGCGTTCATGCCGACCACCGATGCGGCGGCTAGCAACCTGAGCGAACGCTGGTGACTGAACGGCTGCGGGGTGGCTGCGGCCGCCCCGAGCCGGGATAATCCGCCGCTTCCCTGTCTACCCCACTGGTTCGCCATGACCGCGCGCCCTGCAATCGTGTTCGCCCCGTTGACCGCCCGCTCGCTGCTGCTGGCGGTGCTGGCCATGGGCGCGGTGGTGCTGGGCTCGAACGTGCTGGTGCAGTACCCGATCAACGACTGGCTGACCTGGGGCGCCTTCAGCTACCCGGTGGCGTTCCTGGTGAGCAACCTGATCAACCGCCGGTTTGGGCCGGCTGCGGCGCGGCGGGTGGCGTGGGCGGGGTTTGCGCTGGCGGTGGTGCTGAGTTTCTGGATCGCCACGCCGCGTATTGCGGTGGCGTCGTGCCTGGCGTTCATTGCGGCGCAGCTGTTGGATATCACCGTGTTCGACCGGCTGCGCCGTGGGCATTGGTGGCGGGCGCCGATGGTGGCGACGACGTGCAGCGCCACGTTGGATACGACCATTTTCTGGAGCATCGCGTTTGCCGGGTCCAGCCTGCCGTGGGTGAGTTGGGCGGCGGGCGATCTGGCGGTGAAGCTGGCGATCGGCGTGTTCCTGCTGGCGCCGTTCCGCGCGTTGTTGTGGAAGATGGCGCCGCGGGTGGCGTGACGGACTCGCGCATGGCCGATTCGCCGGTTCTGGGCACCCGGAAAATCTGGAATTCCGGAAATTATCGGTAGGGTCGCACCCCAGTCGACCGCACGGACGTTGTCCACATCCGGGAAGGCATGACCTGCGAACGGAGGCGCGGTTCCGATTCTGGGTTCATGCGTTACAGAACCCGGCACCATTATCGGCGGTCGTTTGGGAACCGACCCTACCAATGCGTGCGTCGGCATGTCATTGCATCGGTTCCGCCCAATGCATGCGTCGGCATGTCATTGCGTCGGTGCCATCCCGTGCATACACCGGCGCGTCATTGCGCCGGTGCTGGTCCGAACGGCAATTCCGCTGCTTCGCACGCGGCTGTAATCACCCGCTGCGCTTCTTCCAACGCCGGCGTGGGGACCGCCAACCTCGGCCTTCGATCCAGCGTGCAGGCCAAACCTACATCCAGCAGCGCGGCATGCGCTTCATGCAAGGCCTCGCTTGTGCCGCCGGGCAACCAGGCTATCGCTGCCAGCGCGTCGATCAGGCTGGGCGTGTCGCGCGGTTCCAGCACCTGCGGGTTGCTGCCGGCGCTGTCGAGCACGCCGGTCTGCAGCAGGAACTCAAGGTCGACAATGCCGCCTGCGCCCTGTTTCAAATCCCAGCGCGCGGCGTCGCTGCGGTCCAGTTCGGTGCGCATGCGGCCGCGCATCTTCACCACGTCTGCGTACAGCACGTCGCGCTCGCGCGGACGCGCCAACGTGGCGGCGCGAATCTGTTCGAAGTCGCTGAGCAGGCTGGCGTCGCCGGCGATGCCGCGTGCGCGCACCAGTGCCTGGTGCTCCCAGGTCCAGGCGCGCTCGCGCTGGTATTCGGTGTAGCTGGCCAGCGAGGACACCAGCGAGCCCTTGCCGCCGTCCGGGCGCAGGCGCACGTCGATGTCGTACAGCCGACCAGCAGCGGTGACCGCGCCGAGCAATGCCATCACCTTCTGCGCCAGCCGCGCGTACCAGCGGCCCGGGTCGAGCGGGCGCGCGCCGTTGCTGCTGTCCTGGTCGGACGGGTGGTCGTGCAGGAACACCAGGTCGAGATCGGAACCAAAGCCCAGTTCGAGACCGCCCAGGCTGCCGTAACCGATGATGGCGAACCGCCCGCCCGGCACTTCGCCGTGCGCGCGGCGCATGTCGGCGTCGGCCATGGCGAGGGCGGTGACGACCACGGCCTGCGCAAGCTGGGCCAGTTCGCGGGTGCTGTCCACGGCGCGCTGGCGGCCGTCCAGTGCGGCCAAAGCCATGCGGAAGCTGAGTGCGAGGCGGGTTTCGTTGAGGATGCGCAGCGCGGCTTCGGGGTCGTCCACGGCCAGCGCGGCATCGCACTCGGCCTGCATGGCTTCGGCGTCTGGCATCGGGCCGGACACGCGCACGTCGAGCAGTTCGTCCAGTAGCAGCGGGTAGGCGGCGATGCGCTCGGCCAGCAGCGCGCTGCGGGCGAGCACGTCGACCAGCCGGGCCAGCGCGCTTGGCTGTTCGTCGAGCAGGGCGAGGTAGCTGGTGCGGCGCAGGACCGCCTGCAGCAGGCCGAGCACGCGCTTGAGCGCGGCATCGGGTTGCGGCGAGCGGGTGGCGGCGTGCAGTAGTGCAGGCAGCACGCGGTCCAGGCGCGCGCGGGCGCTGTCGGAGAGCGACTTCACGCCGAGCGATTGGGCGAAGTCGCGCAGGGACTGGTCGGCGCCGGTGGGGTCGTGGAAGCCAGCTTCGGCCAGTACTTCGGCGCTGCCGTTGTCGGGCAGACCGCGCCAGTAATTGGCCAGTGAGTCCGGCGCGGCCTGGCCGGCGCGCGGGGCGAGCAGTGCGCCGAACTCGGTGCTGACGCGGTCGCGCTGTACGTCGAGCGCAGCGACCAATGCGTCCCAGTCGGCGTAGCCGAGGCCACAGGCGATGCGCAGGCGATCGGTGGGGTCGGTGGGCAGCGCGTGGGTCTGGGCGTCGCGCAGCATCTGCAGGCGGTTTTCCAGCCGGCGCAGGAAGCCGTAGGCGTGCAGCAGGTCTTCACCGTCCTGGGGGGCCATCTGGCCGCAGGCGACCAGCGCGGGCAATGCGTGCAGCAGGCGTCGCTCGCGCAGGCTGGCTTCGCGGCCGCCGCGGATGAGCTGCAGGGCCTGGGCCAGGAATTCGATTTCGCGGATGCCGCCGGGGCCGCGCTTGATGTCGTCGAACATGTCGCGGCGCGAGACCTCGGCGGTGATCGCCGCTTTCATTTCTCGCAGGCCGTCGAGCGCGGTGAAGTCGAGGTAGCGGCGGTACACGAACGGGCGCAGGGTCTGCAGCCAGGCTTCGCCGGCGGCGATGTCGCCGGCCACGGCGCGCGCCTTGAGCCAGGCGTAGCGTTCCCAGTCGCGGCCTTCGCGCTGGAAGTACTGGTCCATGCCGGCGAACGAGAGCGCAACGCGGCCGGCGCTGCCGAACGGGCGGAGGCGCAGGTCGACGCGGTGGCTGAAGCCGTCGACGGTGGTTTCGTCGAGCAGGCGCGCGAGGCGCTGGCCGAGCCGGGCGAAGTATTCCTCGGCGGCGAGCGGGCGCGGGCCGTCGGATTCGCCGCCCTGGGGATAGGCGTAGACCAGGTCGACGTCGGAGCTGAAGTTGAGTTCGCCGCCGCCGAGCTTGCCGAGGCCGAACACCACCAGTTGCTGGGCGCTGCCGTCCGGCGCGCGGACCACGCCGTGGCGGGTGGCGAATTCCTGCTCGAGCGCGGCCAGGGCCAGGGCTAGGCATTCCTCGGCCAGGCGGGTGGCGCCGGCCAGGGTGGCGGGGACGTCGTCCAGGCCTTCGAGGTCGCGCCAGATGAGGCGCGTGGAGCAGGCGGTGCGGTAACGGCGCAGGCGGACCGGCCAGTCGGCAGGTTGCTGGGGATCCAGTTCCGGGAGCGGCAGCGGCGGGCAGTCGTTTTGGGTCAGATGCGACAGAAGTGCGGGTTGCCGGCACAGGGTGTCGATGGCGAAGTCGCTGGTGATGGCCAGCAGCCGGAGCTGGGCCAGCACGGATTCCGGTGGCGGCCAGGAACCTGAGTCGTTCAGGCTGAGCGCAAGGCGGGCGAGCGCGCGGTCGACCAGGGGGACGAGGGCGGCGGGGACGGCATCGGCGGGGATCGGCATGCAGGGATTATGCATGGGGCCGTGGTCGTGTCGGACGGTGACCCGTTCCGTGGGACACGCATGGCGTGTCGCTACGCGTTGCGGCGATCCGGGATACCCGGCTGCCGCGTAGTGACACGCCATGCGTGTCCCCGCGGTGCCGGCCCCGGGCGCCATCCCCAAATCTCAGGCAATAAAAAGCCCGCTAACAGCGAACTGTCAGCGGGCTCTGCTCCCTCCCCCACGTCGGGATGCAGGGCGATCTTCTAGGCTCCGCGAATAACTTGCACGCTGCACTGCAAAACAATACTCATGGGTACAGAAGCCCCCATTTACCTGAATAGCACCTCACATAACCCGGGAACACCATTCCACCTTGGTCGCAGCCGGGAGCCCGGTGCGATGGCGGATAATGAACTCCCCCACGAAATACCTGGTCGTCATGTCCGTTGATCGCATTGCCAACGCGCGTCTGCGCGATCGCGTCGTATCTGCCGAAGCCGCCGCCGCGCTGATCCAGCCCGGCGAAACGGTGGCCATGAGCGGTTTCACCGGCTCGGGCTACCCCAAGGCGGTGCCGGTGGCGCTGGCGCAGCGTATCGAGGCGTTCCACGCCGACAACCTGCCCTTCCAGATCAGCCTGATGACCGGCGCGTCCACCGCCCCGGAACTGGACGGCGCGCTGGCCAAGGCCGATGGCATCGCGATGCGCATGCCGTTCCAGAGCGACCCGGATGCGCGCAACCGCATCAATGCCGGGCTGCTCGATTACATCGACATCCACCTCAGCCACGTGGCCCAGCATGTGTGGTTCGGGTTCTATGGCGAAATCGATACGGCGGTGATCGAGGTTTCGGCGATCCGTGAAGACGGTTCGCTGGTGCCTTCCACCTCGGTGGGCAACAACAAGACCTGGCTGGACCTGGCCAAGAAAGTGATCGTCGAGGTCAATGACTGGCAGCCGGCCGGCGTGGACGGCATGCACGACATTTACTACGGCACCGCACTGCCGCCGCACCGCAAGCCGATTCCGCTGGTGCACGGCAACGACCGCATCGGCGAGACCTCGCTGCGCTGCGATCCGGACAAGATCGTCGCGGTGGTGCGCACCAACGGGCCGGACCGCAACAGCCCGTTCAGTCCGATCGATACCACCAGCGAGCAGATTGCCGCGCACCTGATCGACTTCCTGAAACACGAAGTGGCGCGTGGTCGCCTGCCGGGCAACCTGCTGCCGCTGCAGAGCGGCGTGGGCAATATTCCGAACGCGGTGCTGGCGGGGCTGGGCAAGAGCGGGTTCCGCGACCTGAGCGCGTTCACCGAGGTGATCCAGGACGGCATGCTGGACCTGCTGCGCGACGGGGTGCTGAGCTATGCCTCGTGCACCGGGTTCGCGCTGAGCCCGCAGGCCAATGAGACGTTCAAGGAGAACATCGATTTCTACCGCGAGCGCATCATCATGCGCACGCAGGAGATCTCGAACCATCCGGAGCTGGTGCGCCGCCTGGGCTGCATCGGCATGAACGGGATGATCGAGGTGGACCTGTACGGCAACGTCAACTCCACCCACGTGATGGGCACGCGGATCATGAACGGCATTGGCGGTTCGGGTGACTTCGCGCGTAACGGGTTCCTTTCTGCGTTCCTGAGCCCCTCCACGGCGAAGAACGGCACCATTTCGGCGATCGTGCCGATGGTGAGCCATGTGGACCACACCGAACACGATGTGTCGGTGATCGTGACCGAGCAGGGGTTGGCGGATCTGCGCGGGTTGACGCCGCGCAAGCGCGCGCGGGTGGTGATCGACAACTGCGCGCACCCGGAGTTCCGCGACCAGTTGAACGATTATTTCGAGCGTGCGAGCCGCGATAGTTACGGCAAGCACACCCCGCACCTGTTGCCGGAAGCGTTGTCGTGGCACCAGCGGTGGCTGGATACCGGTTCGATGAAGGTTTGATGTGATGCAACGAAAAACGCCGGGAATTCCCGGCGTTTTTTTGTTCCGCGCGATCGGTCAACCGACGCGCAAGCTGTCCAACGATTCCTGCTGCAGGCGTTCGTAGATGGCGAACTCGTCTTCCACCTGCATGCCCAGCGCTTTCTCGAATGCATCGCGGTTGGAATGCGCGGCATACGCACGCTGCTCTTCGCCGCCCAGGTTCGACTGGAAAATACCTGCGGCACTGACCGGCAGGAAATCTTCGTAGACGATCGGGTCGGCACTGGCCAGGCCGGCGCTGACCAGCGCTTCGGCCGGCAGGTCGGCCACCGCGGCGCGGTCGTTGCGGCCGGCTTCGGTGAGCGCGTAGCGGTAGTAGCCCAGCCCCTCACGGCGCAGGGTGTCGTGGTCGTCCGGGAAGCCGGTAAATGCTGCGGCCAGCCGGGTGGAGTAATCCTGCCCGGTACTGCCAGCGCCACCGGCGTCGCGCGCCTGCGCCAGCAACTGGTCGTACAGCGCGCGGCCCTTGGGGGTGAGGGCAAGGCCGCGCTGTTCGATCTCGCCGAAGCGCGCGGTATGGGTGCCGGCGTCACCGCCCTCGCCGTCCGGGAAGTTCACGGTTTCCTCGAGCGCCTTGAAACTGGTCTGGCGCAGCAGGATCGGGCAGCGGCGCGGCGGCGGGCCTTCGACCACGGCCTTGGCGTCGATGCCACGGGCGAGCATGCCGGCCTGGGCGGCGTCGATGTCCAGCGTGCGCGGGGTGAGGTGGTTGATATGCGGGCCCCGGAAGCTGACCACGTCGGCCACCAAGCGGTGCGCGTTGCTCAGCGCCTGGTAGGTGGACAGCGAGACGGTCGCGTCGCTGTGCCAGCGGAAGGTTTCCAGCGCGGCGAGGACGAAGCGGCGGGCGTCGTTCTGGTCCAGGCCGCCTTCGCGTTCGGCCTGATCGATCAGGGCCAGCGCTTCGTCGGTGAAGATGCGGCGGCGCGCGAGGATGCGCGCGGACTCTTCGCGCAGGGCGGGGTCTTCGATCAGCTCCAGCCGCAGCAGCGAGGTGAACACGCGGAACGGGTTGGCGGCCAGAGCAGGCGCGCTGCGCGGGCGGAAGGCGGTGGAATGCACGGGCACGCCGGCGACGGAAAGGTCGTAGTAGCCGATCGGGTGCATGCCCATCACCGCAAACAGGCGGCCCAAGGTGGCGAGTTCTTCGGCGGTGCCGACGCGGATGGCGCCGTGGCGTTCCTGGGCGAGGCGGGCGCGTTCGTCATTGCGCTCGAGCTGCTCGGCCAGCGCCGGGTTGTCGGTGAGGACCGCGTCGTTGATCTCGGCCACCAGGTCGACCAAGGTGCCGTACAGCGGCACTTCGGTGCGGTACATGGTGGACATGGCCTGGGCGAACAGGCTGCGGATATCGTCGGGTGAAACGAAACGGTCGGCGCTCATTACGTACTCGGCAACGGATCACGGGGGAAACAGCAATTCCGTATTGTCGCGCAGGCCCGGGGGATCGGGCGAGGTGCAGAGCAGCATTGGGGCGCCAGGCAGTCAGCGCGCGCGTTTGATTTCGGCGTTGGCAGCCGCACGATCGCGCTGGGCGCGGTCGCCGAGCTGGCTTTTCAGGGTGGCGTCCAGGGTGACCGGGCGATCCCAGTGGTCGTGGCTGGCGACGATGGCGTGGCGCAGGGTGCGCCAGTGCTGGTTGGTGGGCTTCGTAGGCAGGCTGGCGACGACGTCGGCCCAGCGCTTGGGCTCGCCCTCTTCCGGTACGGCGCGCGACCAGGCCTTTACGCTGTCGCGGCAGGAATGCTCGATGGCCTTGGCCCAGAAGCAGGCGAAGTAGATGTCGCCGGCCTGCCAGTTGTGGGTGTAGAACAGCGCGGCGACGTAGTCGCGCGACACGCCGGCGTAACGCGCGACCTCGTCGAGGAAACTCTCGGGGTAGCGCTCGGCGTAGTAGTTGATGTCCTGCAGCTGGGTGTCCACCCACGTATCGCCCGTGTCGACGCGATACGCGGCGGATTCGTCTGCGCTCTGCTGCGCGGCGGCCAGCAACGGCAGCCACAGCAGCAGTGCAACCAGCAGCGGGCGCAGGCGCTTCACCGGATCAGCCGCCGGCGGCCTTGGCTTCGATGGCGCGCAGGGCCTGCGGCCAGTCGAATGCGGTGGGCGCTTCGACCATGCGCGGCTCGTCGTCGGCCACGCCATGCTGGGTTTCATGCGCCCAGGTCACGGCATACGGGGTATGGATGCCCCAGCCGCCAAGGGTGACCACCGGCTCGATGTCCGACCGCAGCGAGTTGCCGACCATGACGAAGCGCTCCATCGGCAGGTCGAATTCTTCCAGCACGCGGGCGTAGGTTTCCGGGTCCTTCTCGGACACGATCTCGATGCGCGGGAACAGGTCGCGCAGGTTGGCGACCTTGATCTTGGCTTCCTGGTGGAACAGGTCGCCCTTGGTGATCAGCACCACCGGGTAGTCGCGCGCGATCTCGGCCACCGACTCGCGCACGCCGTCGATCAGTTCGACCGGGTGGCGCAGGGTGTCATGGCCGATGTCCAGGATCAGCTGCAGGTCGCGTGCGGCGATGTTCTTTCCGGTGATCTCGATGGCCGCTTCCAGCATCGACAGGGTCATGCCCTTGACGCCGTAGCCGAACACGCCGAGGTTGCGCTGCTGCACTTCCAGCAGGTGGCGCGCGGTGGCGGTGTCGTGCACGTCGATGTAGCGCGACAGGATGTCGAGATAATCCTGCTCGGCCTTGCGGTAATAGTCCTCGCTCTTCCACAGCGTGTCGTCACCGTCAAAACCGACCAGACCGATGGCGCCGTTGGGCGTGGGCATGGAGGTCATCATCGGCCAAGGATACCAAGCGGGCAGAAGGAAGGGCGGCCGAAGCCGCCCCTCCGGGGCCATCCACCGTTGTCCGGCGGTTTCAGGCCAGTTGCGCGTGGATCCTGTTGATCAGCGGCCCGGGGCGGCGTTGCCACCGCCGGCGGCACCCTGCTGGGCGGCCACGTAGGCCTTGTACTCGTCCGGCGTGAGCTTGCCGTCCTTGTTGGTGTCGGCCTGGTCGAACACCTGGGCAAGGCCGGCGTTCACCTGGGCCTCGGTCTTGCTGATGGCGCCGTCACCGTCGGTGTCGACACTGGCCCACGTCTGGCCACCACCGCCACTGGCCTGCGAGGCCTGGGCGGCCGCGCCGGTTGCCGCGTCAGCCGCGTCGCTCGCCTGGGCCGCCGACTGCTGGGCCTGCGCGGCCTGGGTCTGGGCCTGCGCTGCACTCTGCTGGGCGGTCTGGGCCATCGCCGGAATGGCCAGCACACTGCCTGCGGCGATCATCAGGGCGATCAGGGGCTTGCGGTTGCGAATAGTCATCTGGGTGGTCTCCTTGAGGGATGTTGCGCGGCTGTTGTTTCCGCACGGCCCCACACTGCCAGCCCGTTTGTGAATCGATCTTGCGCCCGAATCGGCGTGCGCACGCGGTCTTAACCACATGCGCGAAGCGCTCGGTTACCCGGGTGGTTACGCACAGGTGAGCGATTGGTAAGACGCCCATTCAATCGCGCCGGATTTAACCGGATACGAACGAAAACTCAGCTTTCGCTGGCGTTTTTTTCGCCTGAGCGCGAACTGAACAAAAGCCAGCCCAATGCAACACCGAAGAGTGCACCGGCCACTTCGATCACCACGCGGGAGCCCAATTCGTTGGGGTCGTGGATGGTGGCCAGGTACATCCGCGCGAAGAACGGCGACTCCAGCCGCACGATGCCCATGTAGAACAGCTTCCACGCGTCGATGCCAGCCGAGATCACCACGGCCATGACGCAGGCCCAGCCTATGGCGTAGCCCATGCTCCAGCCGGCCCAGCGGCACACCCGGTGCCACAGCGCGTACACCAGCAGGCCGACCAGCAGGGCGATCAGCCCGGCTTCCAGCGTGCCCAGCAATCCAAAGTGCAGCGGCAGGTTCATCGTGGTCCACAGGTTCGGTGAGCGCGCATTGTAGCGGCGCGGCTCAGCGCACCGGCACGTCGTAGGCGGTACCGGGGGCCGGCTCCGGGCTGAGCGTGAAGTGCCACCACTCCTGTGGGTAGTTGGCGAAACCCCGGCGCTGCATGGCCTGCAGCAGGGTGTGCCGGTTCTGGTGCTGGGCCGGGGTGACGTCGGGCGCGTCGGTATGCGCGCGCGGGCCGAAGAAGTCGAAGTCGGTGCCCATGTCGACCGGCGTGCAGGGGTCGCGGCGGCAGTCGAGCAGGCCGAGGTCGACGGTGGCGCCGCGGCTGTGGCCGGAGGTTTCGGCGATGTACTCGCCCAGCAGCGCGGGCTTTTCCAGGCTGGGGTACTGGGTGGCCTTGCGCGACTGCTCCAGCGGGTCGTTGGCCCAGTCGACGAAGGCGCGCACCGACTGCGCGGGGCGGTAGCAGTCGAACAGCTGCAGGCCGTAGCCGCGTTCGCGCAGGTCGGCTTCCACCTGGGCCAGCGCGGTGGCGGCCGGGCGCAGCAGGAAGCACTTGGGTGCGTCGTAGCCGGGAACCGGGCGGCCAGTGAAGTTGTTGGCCGTGGCGTAGCGCATGTCGAGCTGGATGTCAGGCGCGAGGGTGCGGATGTCGACCAGGCCGGCCTGGTCGGTGGTGCGTACCAGGGCGATGGTGACCGGTTGGGCGTGCGCCACCGGGGTTGCGAGCGCCAGCAGAAGGCTAAGGACAGTCGCCGATACGGGTGAAGTGCAGGTCCTGGAAGTCATAGCTGAAGTCGATGTCCGGATCGATGGCGCGCAGGGTGAGCGCGGGCGGGGTGCCCGGCGTAACCTGCAGCCAGGGTTCGGCGTCCGCTCCGAGGGTATCCCACTGCACCAGCCAGCGGGTGTCGAGCTGCATGACGGTGCCGCGCAGGGTGGGCGACTTGTCGACGGTGAAGCGGAGGCGGTCGTTTTCCGGGCAGAGGCGGGCCTGGCCGAGCCAGGGGTCGCGGTAGAGGCCGGTGGCACCGCGCAGCCACGCAGGGCGTGGCTCTACCGGGGAACGCCCATCCGTGTTTGGGCGTACATGGCCTGCGTTGCGGCGGTTGGCCTGCTCGGCGTTCAACTGCGCGGCATACCCCGCCACCGTCTGCTTCTGCTCCGGCGCGGTGTACTGTTTCAACGCCGCCTGCATCAGCACGGTGCGCGCGTCCTCGCCTTCGCCGTCGATCAGGATCACCACGCCTACCTTGCGGTCCGGCAGCAGCGCCAGCGAGGAATAGCTGCCCGAGAGCGTGCCGGTATGCGCGACCTTCCACTGCCCGTCCAGGTCCGACAAACGCCAGCCGTAGCCATAGGCGGAGAAATGCGCGTTGTCCCAGGCGCGCTGGCGTTCGCCCAGTGGCATCGGCATGTGCGCGGTCCACAGCGCGCGGCGCTGGGTGTCGCTGAGCCAGCCGGGCACCAGCGTGGGATCCAGCAGCACCTGCATCCAGCGGGTCATGTCGCGCAGGCTGCAGCGGATACCACCGGCCGCGAGCGAAGTCAGTTCGGCGGGCACTTGGCATCCGGCCATGCCCAGCGGTACGAACACTTCCTCGTGCAGCAGCTGGTCGATCGGCTTGCCTCCGGCCGCGGCGGCGACTTCGCCGGCCACCACGTACATCAGGTTGTCGTAGGCGTACCCGCTGCGGAAGCTGGTAACCGGCTTGAGATGGGCCAGCCCGGCAATGATGTCGGCGCGGGTGTACTGGTTGGGCTCGGGCCACAGCATCAGGTCGCCTGCGCCCAGGCCCAGGCCGCTGTTGTGGATGAGCAGGTCGCGTACCTGCATGTGTTCGGTGACCCAGGGGTCGAACATGCGGAACTGCGGCAGGTGCTTGATGACCGGGTCGTCCCAGGCGAGCAGGCCACGGTCGACCAGTCGTGCGAGCACGGCGGCGGTCATCGCCTTGCTGTTGGAGGCGATGCGGAAATGCGTGTCGGCGGTGATCGGCTCGATGCGGTCGCCGCGGCGTTCGCCACGGGTCCCGGTAAAGACCATCTCGCCAGTGTCTACCACCGCCATCGCGATGCCGGGCAGGTCGTAACGCTCGGCCGTGCCGTCGAGCATGGGCGTGAAAGGCGACGGCTCAGCCGCCGCTGCGGGTAGTGACGCGGCCAGTGCAACGATCAGCAGCAGGGGGCGGAGCGCGAACGGCATGTGCGGATGGTTCCAGAGCAAAGAAGTGCCGGGCCGCAGAACATCCTGCGGCCCGGCGGTGCTGCGGCGATCAGAAGTTCCAGGTCGCCATCAGCTGGGTGTAGCGCGGGGCCTGCCAGCGGGTCCCGGTGTTGAAGGTGTTCTCGCGATACTGGCCCGGCTGGGCTTCGTAGCGCTGGTGGACGTTGATGACGGTCTGGTTGTTGAACAGGTTGAACACCGAGAGCCGCACGCTCAGGTCGATGCCCTCCACCGGCAGGCGCCAGGTGACGTTGGCGCCCATGGTCCAGGTCCACGGCAGGCGACCGTACGCGCCGCGCGGGGTGTATTCGAACTGGCGCTGGTCGTACGGGCCGGAACAGTTGGCCACGCACAGCCAGCCGGTGCCACCGCCGCCGCTCTCGTTGGAGGTGCTGCCGCCGGCCACGGTGTCGCCCGGCCACATCACGCCGAAGGCGGTGATGGGACCACCGGACAACACCTGCAGGGTGGTGCCGAACGACCAGGTTTCATTCAACGCGTACGCCGCGCGGAACTTGAACTGGTGGCGGAAGTCATTGAACAGCACGCCGTAGCGTTCGTTGTTGGACGGGTGATCCCAGTGCTGGACCATGCCGGTGTCGCCATAGCCGGTATCGGAGTTGACCGGTCCTTCGAAGTTGCCGTCGCTGCGCGACCACAGGTAGGAGGCGTTGAACAGCCACTTCTCGTCCCAGCCACGGTCGATCTGGAATTCCAGCGCCTTGTAGGTGCGCTTGGGCTTGGAATAGCCGACCACTTCGCCGCTGCCGCCCTTGCGGTAGCCGCTGTTGGCAGTGTCGATGGTGATCCAGCCTTCGGTGGCGCAGCCGATGCTGGAGTCGCCCCAGATGGTCAGGTTCTCACCCGGGTTGGCGATCGGCCACAGGGTGGTGCCGGTCGGGCCGCACGGGGTGTAGTTCAGGCGCATGTCGTCCAGCGCGCGGTCCATGGTGCGGTAGGTGGCGTTGACGCCCCACGACCAGGCCTGGTTGATCATGCTCTGGAAGCCCAGGATGTACTCGTCCTGGTAGACCGCCTTGAGGTCGCGATCCACGCTCTGGCGCAGGTCGGCCGCACCGGTGTTCATGCGGGTGTCGACCGGGCCGATCTGCTGGCCGATGATCGGCGCCGCGTACGGCGCGCCGGTGACCGGGTTGGCCTGCTGCTGCCAGCCGTCGAGGACGAAGTAGGAGTACTCGTCGGTGAGGCCGCCGGCGAAGTTGACGTTGATGTTGTTGGTGACCGGCAGGTAGTAGCGGCCGGCGTTACCGAACAGCTTGGTGGTGGCGTCACCCTTCACGTCCCAGGAGAAGCCCACGCGCGGCGCGATGAGGTCGTCCATCTTGATGAAGGCGTCGCCGTCGGCGGTGCGGTTCTCGAAGCGGTCCCAGCGTACGCCCAGGTTGAGCATGAGGTTGGGGGTGATGTTCCAGATGTCTTCGAGGTAGAACGCGTTGGCTTCGGTTTCGAAGGTGCCGCCGGACACGCGGTTGCGGCCGCGCAGCATCTCGGTGACGCCCGGCGGTACGAATGCGTTGGCGCCGTCCCACACTTCATCGCCCGGGCGGGCGACGTAGGCGGTGTAGCTGAGCTGGGTCGGACCCGGGTAGCGGGTGGACTGCTCGGTGGTCATCAGCTCGCGGTCCACGCCGAAGCGCAGCAGGTGGCGGCCGAGCTGCCATTCGAAGTCCAGGCGGGCCACGTCGCGGGTGTCGTCGCGCTCGGCCACGGCGGCGCCGGTCGGGTGGCAGCCCGGGCGCAGGCCGTTGAGCCTGTAGAGGCGCGAGGCGTAGCTGGCGTCGGTGAACACCGGGCTGCAGGCTTCGTCGAGCGAGGAGCTGGTGAAGGCGCGCTGGTTGTTCTGGCCGACCATGGCACGCGCGGTGAAGGTTTCACCGAAGTGGCCGGTATAGGTGGCCGAGTAGTTGCGGCCGCCGGTCTCGGTGACCGAATCGCCGCCCCACTGGCCGATCTCGTTCGCGTCCCAGTCGTAGTTGTAGGAGCCGTTGGTGACGTCGCCTTCGTCGGAGAAGCCCAGCAGCGAGATGCTGTGGTTGTCGGTGATGTTCCAGTCGAGCTTGGCGCCCCAGAAGCCGTTGTCGGCCTCGTTCTTGAACCAGGTCAGGGCGTCGTTGGAGGTGTTGTGGCCGCTGTCGTTGCGATCTTCATACATGGCGAACAGGAACAGCTTGTCCTGCACGAGCGCGCCGGAGCCCCACACGTTGGTCTTGAAGAACGAGCTGTCGTCGCGGCTTGCGTAGGAATGCGGGGTGCCGTCGCGATGGAAGTGGTCGCGCCCGCTGGAGCGCCACGCGCTCGGCTCGGCGGTGATCTCGATGCCACCCTTGAGCTCGTTGCTGCCCGAGCGGGTCACGGCGTTGATCACGCCGCCGGTGGAACGGCCGAATTCCACCGAGTAGCCGCCGGTCTTGACCTGGAACTCGTTGAAGAACGCGAACGGTGCGCTGGAGAAGCCGCGCCGGGTGTACATGTCGGTGACGTTGAGACCGTTGATGAACACCGCGTTCTCGGCCACCGAGGAACCGGCGAACGACAGGCCACCGAAGGTGGAGTTGCCGCCGACCACGCCGGGGGCGAGCAGCGCCACCGCGGAAAGGTCCTGCGCCACCGGCAGGCGTTCCAGCTCCTGGCGGTTGACGTTGAATGAGGTCTCGGTGGTGGACACGTCCACCCGGTTGACCACGCGCGTACCGACCACCTGCAGTGCGTCCAGGTTGACTACGCCGCCGCCACTGCCGAGGTTGACCGTGGTGGTGCCGCCGATGGCCACGCTCACGGCGACCGGGTCACCGAGGTCCTGGCCGTCGCGGCTGAGCTGCAGCTGGTAGTTGCCCACCGGCAGCTGGCCGAGGCGATAGGTGCCGTCGGCGCTGGCGGTGACCGTGCGGGTCTGCCCGGTACTGGTGCTGACCACGGTGATCTGGTCGCCGGCGCTGGCGCGACCGGCCACCGCACCGCTGACCGCCTGCGCGAATGCCACGGTGGGCACCAGGCTGCCCAGACACGCTCCCAACGCGACGCACAGCGCCGCCCGCTTCAAACCGTTCGCTTTCATTCCCTGCTCTCTCCTTCAAGGGTGAAATGGTGATGGTGCTGATTAGTGCGTGGACTTCGCCGGCACGACGTGCGACTGGAAGTCGTAATTCCATTGATCGAAGTACAGGTTGCCGCCGGACCATTCGACTTCGCCGCGTTGCGAGTCGACGGTGTCCGAGCGCGGATGCCGTTTGGCCGGTTGGAACGGTTGCTGGAAATCGTCGTTGAAGGCGATGCGGTAGGCGTCGAGTCCACCGAAGTAGAAGTCGCGCAGGGCGGGCTCATTGCTCTGCAGGCGGCCGGTGGTGACGTCCATCGGCACCCAGCCGTACGGGGCCAGGTACAGCGCACCCCAGTCGTGCAGGTTGTTGTAGCCCACCGCGTCGTCGGAATAGACCATGCCCGACTGCCAGCGCGCCGGAATGCCGTTCAGGCGCAGCAGGGCGATCAACAGCAGGGTCTGCTGCCCGCAGTCGGCGTGGCCGGCGTGCAGGGCGTAGTCGCTGATGTTGGATATGGTGGAGTATTCGCGGGCGCCGGCCCAGGGAATCTGGTCGACGGCGTCGAACAGCTTCTGCGCGATGGCATAGGGATTGGTTTCAGTGCCCACCACGCGCTGCGAGAACGCGCGCAGGGCCGGGGTGAACACCACGTGCGGCGGCTGCTCGGCCAGGTAGGGCTGCAGTGCCGGATCGTTCGGCGTGGCAGTGACCTTGGCGCGGTCGATGGGGATATGGCGCGCGTATACGGTGACCGCATAGCGGATTTCGAAGCGGGTGGGCTTTCCGGCCACCGCCTTCTGCTGCAGGTGAACGGTGCGCTGCTGCGCAGATTCCGGGGCGATCACCGCACCCTGCTGCGGGGCGATCCAGGTGATGTCTTCCTGCTGGCCGGCGATGGCGCGCGGGTATGGAATCCACGCCTGCAGCAGTTCGCCGGCCGGCACGGCGTCGGGCTTGACCGTGATCGACTGGGTGACCTCCACACGGCGCGGCACCAGGCTGGTCGCGCTGGTTTCCCTTGCTGCGGCGATGATCTCGTAGTGGTGCGGGGCGAGGTTTTCGTACGGACCCTCAGTGGGCAGCGGCACATTCGGCGCGCGCCGTGAACGTGCTTCAGCGCTGACCCGGAACAGATTGGACGGCGCGCGCTTGAAGTAACGGCGCTCGCCATCGATGTCCAGGTGTTCGATCAGGCCGGCCGCGTCCCAGCGCGCGAATTCGTCATCGCGCAGGTCGGGAATCTGCTTGCGCAGCTGCGTCTTCGCCTGCGCTTCGTCCAGGCTGAAGTCCAGCCGCATGCGGCGCATGCGTTCGCGTTGGAACGTATAGGTGGCGCGCTGCTCGGCGCTGAGCGAAGGCTCTGCCAGCCGTTCGGTAATGACAGCGTCGGCCGCAGCGAACTGGCCCTGGTCGATCTGTGCGATCAACGCGTCCTGGGCCAGCACCGGCGTCTGCAACGACGCCAGGCCCAGCAGCAGGCACGCCGTGGCGGCGCGACGGGCGAAGGTCGAGGCAGAACGCGGTTTGCTAACGGGCAGATCCACAGCGACACTTCCCAACGTGCGGGTGGTAATCGCTGTGTAACACGGGCCTGACAGGGGGTCAATAATTTATTCTTGCTTTCGCTGAAAAAAGGAATAAATATTCCTGACGCTTCCGAGGAGGATGACCGCTCCATGATCCAGGCTTCCCCCCGCCGCCCTGCGCGGCTTGCGTGGCCGGCGCGCGTAGTGCTGGCAGCGATGCTGGCCCTGCCCGGCACCGCCGCCTGGGCCGAGGCCCCGGTTGCGACCCCCAGTGGTTTCGGCGGCGTGGTCGGGCTGCGCGAGGCCTACCTGGACCCGGCGTTCTGGGCGGCGCGGCTGCCTAACTCGGACCGGGTGATCCTGGACCGGGCCGGCATTGACGCGCAGAACGCACGCATGCGGGCCGAAGACGACTCCATTCACGACCTGCGGGCGCTGCCGGCGTCGCTGCCGCGTGCGCAGGTGCTGGCCGACATCCAGAAGCTCTCGCGCTGGCCTGAAAAGGCACTGTTCGGCGTCGACACCCAGCCGATTGCCGCCACGGCACGCGCCAGCATCGAGGCCAACCTGGCACTGGATGCGATTCCCGCCGCGCGCCCGCTGCAGTACGGACTGGTCACCCACCGCGCCGACCTGCGCGCGTTCCCGACCGCGCTGCGGGTGTTCACCTCGCAGGGCGACACCGATATCGACCGCTTCCAGGAGTCCGCGCTGTTCCCGGGCGACGCGGTGGCGGTGCTGCATGAGAGCGCCGACGGGAAGTGGCTGTTCGTCACCAGCGAGCGCTACTCGGCGTGGATCGAAAAGCGCTTCGTGGGAATCGGCGATGCCGCGACGGTGCTCGGCTACGGCCAGAAGGGCCCGTATCGGGTGGTGACCGGCGCGACCGCGTTCACCGCCTTCACCCCGGAAGCACCGCGCGTGTCGCGGTTGCAGCTGGACATGGGCGTGCGGCTGCCGGTGTTGGCCGACTGGCCCCAGGCGCAGACCGTGAACGGCCAGCAGGCGCATGCCGCGCACGTGGTGCAGTTGCCGGTGCGCAATACCGACGGCTCGCTGGCACTGGTGCCGGCGCTGCTGCCGCGCTCGCAGGACACCGCCGCCGACTACCTGCCGCTGACCCCGCGCAACCTGCTTACCCAGGCCTTCAAGTTCCTGGGCGAGCGCTACGGCTGGGGCCATTCCTACGACACCCGCGACTGCAGCGGCTTCGTTTCGGAGATCTACCGCAGCTTCGGCGTGCTGATGCCGCGCAACACCAGCGCGCAGGCGGTGAGCCCGGCGCTGGACCGCATCGCCTTCACCGCGACGGACGACAAGGCCAAGCGCAACGCCGCCGTGCAGCAGCTGCAGGTGGGCGACCTGGTCTACATCCCGGGCCATGTGATGGTCACCATTGGTCAGCTGGACGGGCAGACGTGGATGATCCACGACACCTCCGGCGGCAGCTGGTTCGGGCCGGGCGGCACGCGTGTGCAGGCGCATCTCAATGGGGTATCGGTGACCCCGCTGCAGCCGATGATGGCCAGCGACACCGTCAGTTACATCGACCGCATCACCAACATCCAGCGTATCCGGCCCCAGACTCCTTGATGAAAATCACCGACATTGAACTTGGCATGCTGCGCGTGCCGCTGAAGACCCCGTTCAAGACCGCATTGCGTACCGTGGACACGGTGGAAGACGTGGTGGTGCTGGTCCGCACCGACAGCGGCCACACCGGGTACGGTGAAGCGCCGGCCACGGCGGTGATCACCGGCGATACCCACGGCTCAATCGTCGAAGCCATCGACCGCTTCATCAAGCCGCGCCTGATCGGGCAGGAGGTGGCCAACCTCAACCGCATCTGCGCGCTGATCCAGTCGTCGATGGAGCGCAACACCAGCGCCAAGGCGGCGGTGGAGATCGCGGTGTACGACCTGTGGGCGCAGCTACACGGCGCACCGCTGTACCAGATGCTGGGCGGTGGCGACCCGGTGATCACCACCGACATCACCATCAGCGTGGACTACATCGACAAGATGGTGGCCGATTCGCTGTCAGCGATCGACCGTGGCTTCGAGTCGTTGAAGATCAAGGTCGGCAAGGACATCGGGCTGGACATCGAGCGGGTCAAGGCGATCCACGCGGCGGTGCAGGGCCGGGCGCTGCTGCGCCTGGACGCCAACCAGGGCTGGACCGCCAAGCAGGCGGTGCACGCCATGCGCACCCTGGAAGACGCCGGGGTGGTGCTGGAACTGCTGGAGCAGCCGGTGAAGGCGGCCGACATCAGCGGGCTGAAGTACGTGACCGACCGGGTCAACACGCCGGTGATGGCCGATGAGAGCGTGTTCAACCCGGGCCAGGTGTTCGACCTGATCCAGCAGCGCGCGGCGGACATCATCAACATCAAGCTGATGAAGACCGGCGGCCTCTCCAACGCGATCCGGATTGCCGACATCGCCGCCATCTACGGGGTGCCGTGCATGATCGGCTGCATGATCGAGTCGAGCATCAGCGTGGCTGCGGCGGTGCACCTGGCCGTGGCCAAGAGCGAGGTCATCACCAAGGTGGACCTGGACGGGCCATCATTGGGGCAGTTCAATCCGGTCACAGGCGGGGTACATTTCAACGAGTCCGAGATCACCATCAGCGATGCGCCGGGATTGGGCATCACCGAAGTGCGAGGATTGGAGATGTTGAAGCCCCCTATATGGTGAAGAGCGCATGCCGCCCCTGGTGAAAATCCGCTCCGAGCGTGACCACATGTCGGCGATCGAACGCCGAATTGCCGACTTCATCCTCGACAACGCCCACCTGCTGCGCGACTACTCCTCGCAGCAGCTGGCCAGCGCGCTGGGGATCAGCCAGTCCAGCGTGGTCAAGTTCAGCCAGAAGCTGGGCTTCAAGGGCTATCCGGACCTTAAGTATTCCATCGGCGAGGCGGTGGCCCGTGCCGGCAATGAGGGTGGTAGCAGTCCGCCAACCGCCGCCCCGGCCAACGATTACGACCAGCTGGCCGAACGCCTGCGCCTGAGCCGCACGGCGGCCGACGAGGAAACCCGGCTGGCCAACCCGCAGGCTGACGTAGAAGCGATCGTGCGGCTGATCGACGACGCGCCCAAGCTGTTCGTGTACGGGCTGGGCGACGATGGGCTGTATGCGCGCGAATTCGCCATGCGGCTTTCGCTGCTGGGCATGCTGACCGTGCACCATGCCGACCCGATCCTGATGATGGCCAACCTCTCGGCCGCACGCCCGGGCGATGTGCTGCTGGTGTTTTCCGAGTTCGGCAAGCTGCCGCAGCTGTTCCAGCTGTCGCGCCAGTTCCAGGACATGGGCGGCAAGGTGGTGTCGATCACCCGGCACAGCGCCAACCCGCTGCGCGCGCATGCCGACGGTGCGCTGGTCGTGTGCGCGCACGACCCGGCGCCGCACGTGGCGCAACTGTTGTACCGTTCTGCCCTGCAGTCGCTGCTGGACTTCGTGTTCGTGCTGCTCTGCCACGCCAACCCGGACCGCCACCGCCAGCTCGGGGTGAACCTGGAACGGATCGAACACCTGATCGATACCTGATTGCCGGAGTCTGCCCGATGCTGTCGTTGCTGCGTACCGCTGTTGCCGTCGTGCTGGTTGCCAGCGCCCTGCCCGTTGCCGCGCTGACCCCGGCGGTGGCCCCGCTGCAGGAGCACTGGCAGATGATCGTGGTTACCACCGAGGGCTGGGATGCCACCCAGGGCCAGTTGCAGGCGTACTCGCGCACGGCCACGGGTTGGAAGGCGGAGGGCGAGGCGTTCGCGGTGTCGGTAGGCCGCAGCGGCAGCGCCTGGGGCGTGGGCCTGGTGCCGGCCGCAAACGGCGACGGACCGCAGCAGCCGGGCGAGCCTGTGAAGCAGGAAGGTGATGGCCGCAGCCCGGCCGGCATCTTCAGCATCGGCACTGCGTTCGGCTATGCCGACAAGGCCACCACGTCCCTGCCCTACCAGCCGATGCTGGACAGCAGCTACTGCATGGACGTGCCGGATTCGAAGTACTACAACCGCATCGTGGACGCCGAGGTGGTCGGCGCCGAGGCGGTGGAGGGTTCCACCGAGCCGATGCGGCTGGACCTGCACAACAAGGGCGACGTGCGGTACCGCCAGGGCTTCGTGATCGAGCACAACCCGGGCGCCGAGCCGCGCCGGGGCAGCTGCATCTTCGCGCACCTGTGGCGCACGCCGGGCGAGGCCACTGCCGGTTGCACCGCGATGCAGCCCGAGCACATGGCCGCGCTGCTGAAGTGGCTGGACCCGGCGCAGAAGCCGGTGTTCGTGCTGCTGCCGCGCGCGCAGTACCAGCGCGTGCAGCACGACTGGCAGCTGCCGCCGCTGGCCGGGGCCGCTGAATGAGCGCCACGCCCGAACCGCAACTCGAACGCGCGGTCAGCCGTTGGCAGATCGTGGGGCTGTCGATCAACGATGTGATCGGCAGCGGCATCTACCTGCTGCCGGCGGCTACGGTGCTCCTGCTGGGGCCGTTCAGCCTGTGGGGCGTGGTGGCGGCGGGCATCGTGGTGGCGCTGCTGGTGCTGTGCTACGCGCAGGCCGCCAGCTACTTCGACGAGCCCGGTGGCAGCTACCTGTATGCGCGCGAGGCGTTCGGGCGCTTTGCCGGGTTCGAGATCGGCTGGATGATCTGGCTGACCCGGATCAGCTCGGCGGCGGCGCTGAGCAATGCACTGGCCGACGCCGTGGCGCGGTTCTGGCCGTGGGCCGGGCACGACCTCGGCCGGGTGCTGATCATCGTGGCGTCGCTGGGCTTCCTGACCGCCGTGAACGTGGCCGGGGTGCGCTCGGCCGCACGCACCGGGATCGTGCTGGTGATCGGCAAGATGCTGCCGCTGCTGCTGTTCGTGGCGATCGGCGCGTTCTATGTGGATACGGACCTGGCGTTCTCGGGCACCCGCCCGGACCCGCATGACCTGCAGCGCATGGGGGAGGCGGCACTGTTGCTGCTGTATGCGTATGCCGGGTTCGAGAACATTCCGGCGGCGGCCGGCGAGTACCGCAACCCGCGCCGGGACATTCCGTTCGCGCTGATCACGATGATCATCACGGTGACGGTGATCTACGGTGCGGTGCAGTTCATCGCGCAGGGCACGCTGCCGGGCCTGGCCGATTCGGCCACGCCGCTGGCCGACGCGGCGGCGGGGTTCGGCGGCGAGGCGCTTGCGCTGATCCTGACCGTGGGCGCGACGATCTCGATCCTGGGCACCAACAGCAACACGATGATGATGGGCCCGCGCTTCCTGTTCGCGCTGGCCCGCGATGGCTATGGACCGAAGCTGCTGGCGCAGGTGCACCCGCGCTTCCGCACCCCGGCCGCGGCGATCATCACCCAGGGGTTGATCGCGCTGGTGCTGGCGTTGTCGGGTTCGTTCGTGCAGCTGGCGCTGTTGTCGATGACCACGCGGTTGTTCGCCTACATCGGCACGGCGGCGGCGGTGATCGTGCTGGCGCGGCGGTTCCGCGATCGTCCCGGTGCGTTGAAGCTGCCCGGTGGCCCGTTGATTCCGATCCTGGCGCTGGTGCTGTGCCTGGCGCTGTTCGCCAGTGCAAGCTGGCAGAACATCGCGGCGGCGTTGATCGCGTTTGCGGTGGGTGGGGTGATTTACCTGTTGCCGCGCAAGAACGTGGGGTGATTGGCTTCGGTGGCACCGCGTGGGACACGCATGGCGTGTCGCTACGCGGTCATTGTCCCGTGGGACACGCGTGGTCCGCGTAGAGACACGCCATGCGTGTCCGCGTCACGCCCCGGCAGCGCGCTGCCCTTGACCCACCATTCACCCCACGCGCCCACGGCGTTAACCGCCTTCTGGCTACGGTACAGCCTCACCCCACCGGAGCCAGACATGAGCCCTGATTACCAGATTCCCGGCCGGGTGCCGGAAGATGGCGTGCCGCGCGAAGCCGTATCCGATTACTGGCGTGAACGCTTCAGCGCCGAGCCGTATTACGACAGCGACCAGCGCTTTGAAGACTACGAGCCGGCCTACTACCTGGGCTACAGCTCGCGCCATACCCGCACCCGAGCCGATGAAGTCATCGAAGCCTACGAGCAGGTGGAAGCCGAGCTGGAATCGCGCTGGGCGCGTGAACAGGCCACCAGCAAGCTGACCTGGGCGCAGGCGCGCAACGCGGTCCGCCGTGGCTGGGACGAGTCCACCTCGCTGCACCAGGCGCACCTGGACAAGGGCGTGCCGCGCGGTACCTGACTGCGTACACCCGCCACACCCTGGAACCCGTAGCCGTGAGGCTGCGGGTTTTCTTCGTGACCTCTGGTCCACGCCCCGTTGATGTGCATGGTGTACAACACCGGTTGGCCATTCGCGTCCCCATCCGGAGATTTCCCATGACCCGTCGTCTGCTGCTCAGCGTTGCCCTTGCCGTCACCCCCGCCCTGTTCACCACCGCCTGCGTTGCTGCCGACAAGGCGGGCGCCGCCGCCGCGCCGCAGCTGGACAAGGCCCAGTGGCCGTTCACCGCGACCGAAGTGGCCCGGTTCGACCAGCCGTGGGCGATGAGCTTCCTGCCGGATGGCACCCTGCTGGTGACTGAAAAGGAAGGCAAGCTCAAGCACTTCAACGTGCAGACGAAGAAGAGCGCGGAGATCACCGGCGTGCCGAAGGTGGCCTACGGCGGCCAGGGCGGCTTCGGCGATATCCTGCCGCACCCGCAGTTCGCGAAGAACCAGTTCGTCTACCTGAGCTATGCCGAGGAAGGCGAAAAGGACACCCGTGGCGCGGCCGTGGCTCGCGCCAAGCTGGTGCTGGCGGCCGATGGCAGCGGCAAGCTGGAAGACCTGAAGGTGATCTGGCGCCAGACCCCGAAGGTGGAAGGCAAGGGCCATTACGGCCACCGCCTGGCCTTCGGCCCGGACGGCAAGCTCTGGATCACCTCCAGCGAGCGGCAGAAGTTCGACCCGGCGCAGGACATGAGTGGCAACCTGGGCAAGATCATCCGCCTCAACGACGACGGCAGCGTGCCGGCTGACAACCCGTTCGCCTCGCAGGGCGGCGTGGCTGCGCAGGCGTGGTCGCTGGGGCATCGCAACGCGCTGGGCATCGCCTTCGACGCGCGCGGCAAGCTGTGGGTGCATGAAATGGGCCCGGCCGGTGGCGACGAGTTGAACCTGATCACGCGCGGCGCCAACTACGGCTACCCGATCGTGTCCAACGGCAACCACTACGATGGCCGCGACATTCCCGACCACGACACCCGCCCGGAATTCGCCGCACCGAAGGTGACCTGGACCCCGGTGATTTCCCCGGCCGGTTTCATCATCTACAGCGGCAAGCTGTTCCCGCAATGGACCGGCAGCGGTTTCATCGGCGGCCTGTCGTCGACCTCGCTGGTGCGCGTGGCGTTCGACGGCGACAACGCGCGCGAAGCGGAGCGCTTCAAGATGGGCGAACGCATCCGCGAAGTGGAACAGGGTCCGGATGGCGCGATCTGGCTGCTGGAAGATGGCAGCAACGCGAAGCTGCTGAAGCTGACCCCGAAGGGTTGATGGAACGGTAGAGCCGGGCAGAGCCCGGCTCTACGACGCATCACTCGCCGATGTTGTTGACCTTCACATCGGCATTTTTGCAGTCGTTGTCCGGGCACACGCCATTGATCCACACCTCGCCCTGGCCGAGCATCACGCCCTGCCAGTTGACGAACAGCTCGTCGAACTTCTGTTCGCCAATCAGCTTGGCCAGCGACGGGGTCACGATCTTGTCGTAGTCGCGCTGGAAGGCTGCGGCATCTGCCACTTTCTGGCTCTTGCCTGCGATGCTGACCCGCACTGGATAACGCATCAGCCCGGCCACGGTGGCGCGGTCACCGGCGGCAACACCGCGCTGCAGGTCGTTGAACACGCTTTCGTATTTCTCGGCATCGCCAAGCAGGCTGTTGATGCGCTCGCGTGCGCCGCCTTCGGCCGGTGCGGCGTCTGCAGGCGTGGCGGCGGAATCGGTGCCCGGAACCGGCGGGGCTGCATCTGGCGTGGGCGCGGTACTGGGCTCCACCGCATCCGGCGAGAGACCTGCCTGCGGTGCGTCTTCAGCAGCAGCAGGCGCGGTGGCCGGCGGCGAGGTCGACGGCGCGGCGGTTTCGTCTGCCGGCGGGGCGGGCTGGCTGCAGGCAGCCAGCAGCATCGTGGGAAGCAGGATCTGGATCAGGCGCATGCGCGGCTCCATGAAGTGCGAACGCGCAGGGTAACGTCGGCGGTGTGCTGGGGTGATGACGGTACCGGTTTCGTCCGGAACCGCGGCCGGGCAGAGCCCGGCGCTACGTCGGATGTCCGTTCCGTCTTCAGCCTGCCAGCAGTTCGAACACCACCGGTTCGCCAGCTGCCGACGAGGCACACACCCACAGGTCGAACTGGCCCGGTTCGGCGCGGAACACGCCGTCGCGGCCGGTGAAGCCCAGCGCGTGGCGGTCCAGGGTGAAGCGCACTTCGGTGCTTTCACCCGGCTGCAGCGCCACCTTGCGGAAGTCCTTCAGCTCACGCACCGGACGCACGCGGCTGGCGACGCGGTCATGGATGTACAGCTGCACTACTTCCTCGCCCGCCACCGCACCCGTGTTGGTCAGGGTGGTGGTGATCTCCAGCGTACCGTCCCAACCGAGCTTGGCGTTGCCCAGCTGCGGCACGCCGTAGCTGAAGGTGGTGTAGCCCAGGCCATGGCCGAACGGATACAGCGGCGCGTTCGGAATCTCGCGCCAGCGTGCCTTGAATTCGGACATGGTCGGCAGCTCGGGGCGGCCGGTGCGCGGATGGTTGTAGAAGAACGGCTGCTGGCCCGACACCTGCGGGAAGCTCACCGGCAGTCGGCCGGACGGGTTGTAGTCGCCGAACAGCACGTCGGCCACGGCCGGGCCGGTCTGGGTGCCCAGGTACCAGGTGATGGCCACGGCCTGCGCATTGCGCACCGCGCCCTGCAGGGCCAGCGCACGACCATTGCGCAGCAGCACCACCAGCGGCTTGCCGGTCATTGCCACGGCTTCGGCCAGCGCCTGCTGCGCCGCCGGCAGGGTGATCTCAACGCGCGACTGCGCTTCACCGCTGTACCGCTGCGGCTCGCCCAGCGCCAGCACCACCACGTCGGCGCGCAGCGCGGCGGCCACGGCCTGCTCGATGCCATCCTGCAGCGCCGCTTCCAGCTCGCAGCCGGGCACGATTTCCAGCAGGCTCTCATCGCCGATCGCCGCGCGCACGCCGGCTTCCAACGTGACGTAGCGCGATTTGTCGCCGAACAGCGTCCAGCAGCCTTCGATGTTCTCGCGGTCCTGCACGAACGGACCGATCAGCGCGATCTTCTGGCCTTCCTTGCGCAGCGGCAGCACGCTGCCTTCGTTCTTCAGCAGCACGATCGAACGGCGCGCGGCGTCGCGCGAGAGTTCGTCGTGTGCGGCGAGGTAGGAGGTGTCTGCTTCGCGCTCGAGGTCCAGCGAACGGTACGGGTCGTCGAACAGGCCGATCGCTTCCTTCAGGTTGAGGATGCGGCGCACCGACTCGTCCAGCGTGGCCATCGGCACGTCGCCGCTTTCGATCAGCTCTGGCAGGTGCACGGCGTAGAAGCCGCTCTGCATGCTGAGGTCCAGGCCGGCGGTGAACGCCTTGGCGGTGGCGTCGCGGTCGTCGGCCGCGTAACCATGCGCCACCAGCTCCATGTCGGCGGTGTAATCGGAGATCACCACGCCCGGGAACTGCCACTCACCGCGCAGGATGTCGGTGAGCAGTTCGGCGTTGGCGCTGGCCGGCACGCCGTTGATGTCGTTGAACGAGGACATCACGGTGATCGCGCCGGCTTCGAAGGCGGCCTTGAATGGCGGCAGGTGCACGTCGCGCAGGGTCTGCGGCGAGATGTCCACCATGTTGTATTCCATGCCGGCCATCACCGCGCCGTAGGCGGCGAAATGCTTGGGCGTGGCCAGCAGCGCGTCGGCCGCGCGCAGGTCCGGGCCCTGGAAGCCTCGCACACGGGCAGCGGCGAACGCACAGCCCAGTACCACGTCTTCGCCTGCACCTTCCGCGCCGCGCCCCCAGCGCTGGTCGCGGGCGATGTCCACGGCCGGCGCGTAGGTCCAGTGCAGGCCACCTGCGGTGGCTTCCACGGCGGTGGCGCGCGCGGTGCGCTCGGCCAGGTCGGGTTCGAAGCTGGCCGCTTCACCGAGCGGGATCGGGAACACGGTGCGCATGCCGTGGATGACGTCGGCAGCCAGGATCACCGGAATGCCCAGTCGGCTTTCCTCCAGCGCTACCTGCTGGATGCGGCGGCCGGCTTCCACGCCCACGCCGTTGAACAGCGAGCCCACCTTGCCTTCGCGCACCTGCTGCAGCACCTGGTCGGCGTTGCTGACGTTGGCTTCCGGGTTCACGTCCGGCGCGAACGGCCGAACCATGTCCGCGAACACGCCCAGCTGGCCGACCTTTTCTTCGACGGTCATCTGGGCAATGAGGGTTTCGATGCGATCGGAGGCCACCGGCAGTCCTTATGAAAACGTTTACAAGGCCGGGATTCTAGCGTCCCCGAGCCCGTTGTGGAGGATTTTGACGTTCATTTTGCATCCCCGGAGGGAAATCCGGCGCAGCCAGGGCGGCGCGCCGGGCTCAGGAGCTTACTCTGCCGCCACCCGATGCTGTTGCGCGGCCATCAGCATCGCATCGCTGGAGGCCTGGAACACGCGCAGCCCGAACGCCGGCAGGATCGCCAGCAGGTGGTCGAACACATCCGACTGGATGCCTTCGTAGCCGGCCCAAGCCGTGGTGCGGGTGAAGCAGTACAGCTCCAGCGGCAGGCCTTCGGTGGTGGGCTGCAGCTGCCGTACCAGCAGCGTCATGTCCGTATGGATGCCCGGATGCTGGCGCAGGTAACGTTCCACGTACGCGCGGAAGGTGCCCAGGTTGGTGACCCGGCGCGCGTTGACCGCATCCACGCCCTTGGCTTCCAGCCCAGTGTTCCATTCCGACAGCTCCGCCTGCTTTTCACGCAGGTAGTCGCCCAGCACCGCGAACTGCTCCAGCCGCTGCAGCGCCTGCGCGTCCAGGAAGCCCACGCTGTGCTGGTCCAGGTACAGCGCGCGCTTGATCCGGCGCCCGCCCGCTTCCTGCATGCCGCGCCAGTTCTTGAACGACTCGGTGACCAGCTTCTTGGTCGGAATGGTGGTGATGGTCTTGTCGAAGTTCTGCACGGTGATGGTGTGCAGGGCGATGTCGATCACATCGCCGTCGGCGTTCTGGCTGGGCATTTCAATCCAGTCGCCCAGCCGCACGCGACCGTCGCCGCTGATCTGCACGCTGGCCACCAGCGACAGGATGGTGTCCTGGAAGATCAGCATGAACACTGCGGTGGCAGCGCCCAGGCCGGTCACCAGCGGGCCGAGCTTCACGCCCAGCAGGGTGGCGACGATGGACAGCCCGGCGATGACGAAGACCACGATCTTCACCACCTGCAGGTAGCCCTTGATCGGCTTGCTGCGGGCGTCGGGGCGGCGTTCGTACAGTTCGTTGGCCGCATCCAGCGCGTGCGAAATGGCCAGCGCCACGGTCAGGATCGCCCAGGCCTGGCACGCGCCGATCACGAACTGCACCAGCTGCGGTGGCAGGTCGGGCACGATGCGGATGCCGGCGGCGATGACCATGCTGGGCACCAGGTTCGACAACCGCGAGATCACCCGCAGGTTGCTGCCGCCTTCGTGGCCGGCGCCATGGCCGGGCAGGCGCCGCAGCAGGCGGCGCAGGCCGCGCAGCAGGATCCGCTTGGTGACGAAATTGGCCAGCCAGGCGGCCAGCGCCAACGCGCACAGCACGAGGGTGGTGTATGCCCAGGGGTACGGTTCCAGGGTCTTCTGCACCCCTTCCAGCCACTGCGTAGTGGCAATCACAGCTTCCTGCATCATGAATCCGCGGTTCGTTCGATGATCACGCCCACCGCCTTGGCCCCGCGCACCGCGCCGGGCTTGCTCAGCTTCAGGCGCAGCCACTGCACGTTGAACTCGCGCAGCACGATCTCGGCAATACGCTCGGCCAGGGTTTCGACCAGGCCGAAATCGGACTCGCGCACGAACTGCTCGATCCGCTTGCTCACGGCCTTGTAGTTCAGGGTGTCGGCGATGTCGTCGCTGGCCGCCGGTTTACGGTTGTCGAAGCCCATTTCCAGGTCGAAACGCAGGGTCTGGCGGATCCGCCGTTCCCAGTCGTAGATCCCGATCAGGGCGTCGATTTCCAGCCCTTCAATGAATACCTTGTCCATAGGAGTGCCACGTGAAAGATGGCGTCCATGGTAACGGCGTGGGCCCGAACGTGCCTCGAACCGGCGATTCAATGGGCTGGAAAAGACAAAGGGCCCCGCGCGGGGCCCTTTGCTTACTGCCAACGTCCCCGGGGGAAATGGGTCTCCCCATGAACTGATCCCGGCGGCACACGGGACTACCGTAGTCGCGGGGCGAGCATCAGGTCAACCTGTCGATCTCATTTTTGCGACGACACTCGCAGAGTTGCCCGTCACGGGCGACTCCGACGAGCGAGCGCTGACTTTTCCGATGGGGCTTGGGTCGCCATCTGAGCAGGATCCATCGATGTAGACACATCGGAGCGCGGGATGCGCAACCTGGAACAGATTCATCGATCTTTCTCGGCCTCACGCATGCAGACCTATGAAGCTGCGGCCTCGCTTGCACCGCGTTCTGGCAACAGATGTTCACCCAGAGATTCGATCAGTCACTCTGGGCAAAGACCATGCGAACCGTGCTGCCTGGCTCGCCGGATCCCGCGCATCGAACTCGGGCTCGTGCCTTCACTGATCTGGAGCGGGTGCGCCAGTTGCGCAACCGAATCGCGCACCACGAGCCTATCTTTGGACGGGACCTGGACGAAGACCTCATGACGATTGCGCGAGTCGTCGGCCTGAGATGCCCTCACGTAGGTCAATGGATGCGCAACCACGAAACCGTATCGGAAGTGCTCAGGCGACGCCCCGGGCTCCCTACACCGCCGGCAACGTCGCCATGTCCCAGCGCGGGGTGACCTGCACCTGCGGCGGGTTGTGCTGGCCGGCTTCCAGGCGCAGCGCGCCGGCGAAGGCGATCATGGCGCCGTTGTCGGTGCACAGTGAGGGGCGCGGGAAGCACGCACGTCCGCCGCGTCGTTCGGCCATCTGCTGCAGCTTGGCGCGCAGGCGCTTGTTGGCGCCCACGCCGCCGGCCACCACGATCACGTCGGTGCCGGCCGCGTCCAGCGCGCGGTCGCACTTGATCGCCAGGGTTTCGACCACGGCGTCTTCAAAACCGCGCGCGATGTCGGCGCGCGTCTGCTCGCTCTTATCGCTGTCGCGCCAGGCCAGCAGGACCTGGGTCTTGAGGCCGGAGAAGCTGAAATCCAGGCCGGGCCGGTCGGTCATCGGGCGGGTGAACTTGAACCGGCCCGGCGTGCCGCGTTCAGCCAGCGCCGCCAGCTGCGGGCCGCCGGGGTACGGCAGGCCCATCAGCTTGGCGGTCTTGTCGAACGCCTCGCCCGCCGCGTCATCCAGGGTCTCGCCCAGCAGGCGGTACTGGCCGATGCGGTCCACCGCCACCAGCTGGGTATGCCCGCCGGAGACCAGCAGGGCCACGAACGGCGCCTGCGGCGGGTCATCTTCCATAAGCGGGGCCAGCAGGTGGCCTTCCATATGGTGTACACCCACCGCCGGCACCTCCAGCGCCCAGGCCAGCGAACGGGCCACGCCCGCCCCCACCAGCAGCGCGCCGACCAGCCCGGGGCCGGCCGTATAGGCCACCCCGTCGATGTCGCCCACGCCCAGCCCGGCCTCGGCCAGGGTCTGGCGGATCAGCGGCAGCAGTTTGCGCACGTGGTCGCGGCTGGCCAGCTCAGGCACCACCCCGCCGTATTCGGCGTGCAGGGCGATCTGGCTGTAGACGGCATGGGCGCGCAGGGCGTCCGGGCCGGCCAGGGAGGTGTCGTACACCGCCACGCCGGTCTCATCGCAGGAAGATTCGATACCAAGGACTCGCATGCCTGCTATTATGGACCTCTTGAGGCCTTGGCAGACGTACCGCCAGCGCGCCCTTCACTACCCAAGGCCAGGAAGTTTGCCGGGGTGGGTTGCAAGTTCTTTTCTCGCCGCTATAATGTGCGGCTCTCACCGGGCGTGACCCGGTTCTACTGTGTCCCGGAGATTCCATGCCCAGCGTTAAAGTCCGCGAGAACGAGCCCTTCGAGTTTGCGCTCCGTCGCTTCAAGCGCACCTGCGAAAAGGCCGGCGTGCTGGCCGAAACCCGCAAGCGCGAGTTCTACGAAAAGCCGACCCAGGAGCGCAAGCGTAAGGCTGCTGCTGCTGTGAAGCGTCAGCTGCGCCGCTCGTCGCGCGACGTCACCAAGCGTCAGCGCCTGTACTGATCGGACGCACTTCGATGCGGCAGGCAGGTCCTGTCGCGGCGGAGCCGAAGCCGGAACGCGCAAGCGTTACCGGCTTTTTGCGTTTCCATACTTCCACCGAACGAGGTGTTCCATGAGCATGAAACAGCAGCTCACCGACGACATGAAGGCCGCCATGAAGGCGGGCGAGAAGCACAAGCTGGCCGTGATCCGCCTGATCAACGCCGAAATCCAGCGTCGTGAAGTGGACGAGCGCGTCACCCTGGATGACGCCGCCGTGATCGCCGTGCTGGACAAGATGGTCAAGCAGCGCAAGGACTCGATCACCCAGTACGACGCGGCCAACCGCGATGACCTGGCGCAGATCGAGCGCGACGAACTGGCGGTGATCGACACCTACCTGCCGGCCAAGATGGGCGAAGCCGAGATCCAGGCCGCCATCCAGGAAGCGGTGGCCGAAACCGGCGCCAGCGGCCCGGCCGACATGGGCAAGCTGATGGGCGCGCTGAAGCCTAAGCTGGCCGGCAAGGCCGACATGGGCCTGGTGTCGCAGCTGGTCAAGAAGCACTTCGCCGGCTGAGCATGCGGGGACACGACCGACGGTCGTGTCCTGCCCGGCAGGCGCGCGTTTCACCCGGCCTTCGAACCGGGCCTGCTAGAAATCAGGCATGTCTTCGCTGCCGCCCTCCCCTGCGCCCGAACCCGCGCACGACCACACCCATGTTCCGCCCCGCCTGCGCAAGTACGTGGACCGGCTTGAACGCAGCTTTCCGGTGGCGGTGGGCAAGCGCTTCGTCGATATCGACGTACTGACCCAGGCTGCATCGGTCTCCTTCTACGCCCTGCTCTCGATGGCACCGCTGCTGGTGCTGCTGCTGTGGCTGACCGCCTCGCTGTATCCGCCCGCGCAGCAGGCGCTGATCGGCCAGATCAACGATGTGGCCGGCAGCAGCGCAGCCACCGTGGCCGACACCGTGCTCAAGAACGCCGACAACCAGCCGTCGATGGGCTCACTGGCCGGGATGTGGAGCACGCTGCTGCTGTTCATCGGCGCCACCGCCGTCTTCGCCCAGCTGCAGAACGCGCTCAACCTGATCTTCAATACCAGTGGCGAGCGGCTCGACGGGATCGTGGCGTGGCTGCGCAAGCGCGTCTTTTCCTTCGGCGTGGTGCTGGCGCTGGGCTTCCTGCTGATCCTGTCGATGACCGCCACCACGATGCTGCAGGTGGCCTTCGCGCAGCTGCCCTCGGTGCTGCCGGCGGTGGGCTACCTGACCAGCCTGGTGCTGTACACGGTGGGGTTCGCGTTCCTGTACCACTACCTGCCCGACCGCCGCGTGGCCTGGCGCCAGGCGTTCATTGGCGGGGCCATCACCTCGGCGCTGTTCGCGCTGGGGCGCTATGCGATCGGGCTGTACATCGCCACCGTGGCGCCGGGCAGCGCCTACGGCTCGATGGGCGCGCTGGTGATCTCGCTGGTGTGGATCTACTACGCCACGGTGGTGTTCTTCGTGGGTGCGCTGATGACGGCGGTGATCGATGAACGCCTGCGGGCGCGCTTCCACCTGGCCGAAGCCGGCATCGAGCCCCCGAAACCGGGCGGAACCAGCGCCAGCTAGTAGACTAGCGGGGTCCCCCGCTACCGCGCGTGGCCGTTGCCGGTCGCGCCCCCAGCCTGCTGCCCATGGCCCGTATCCCCGACGCATTCATCGACGACCTGCTGGCCCGCTCCGACATTGTCGAAGTGGTGGGCAGCCGCGTGCCGTTGAAGCGCCAGGGCAAGGAGTACTCGGCACGCTGCCCGTTCCATGACGAACGCTCGGCGTCGTTCACGGTGTCCCCGACCAAGCAGTTCTATCACTGCTTCGGTTGTGGCGCGCACGGGACGGCGATCAGCTTCCTGATGAACTACGACCGCCTGGAGTTCCTCGACGCGGTCGATGAGCTGGCCAAGCGCGTGGGCATGGAAGTGCCGCGCGAGACGCAGCAGCGCACCGCCCAGCAGCAGGACGACAGCCGCGACCTGTACGCGGCGCTGGATGCGGCCACGCGCTTCTTCCAGAAGTCGCTGGAGGGCAGCGACAAGGCGCGCGCCTACCTGGACCAGCGCGGCGTGGACGAGGAAAACCGCACGCGGTTTGCGATCGGCTATGCGCCCGATGGCTACAGCGCGCTGAAGGATGCGCTGGGCAAGGACGAGCGGCGCATGAAGCTGCTCGACCGCGCCGGCCTGTTTTCCAAGAACGACCGCGGCCATGTCTACGACAAGTTCCGCGACCGGGTGATGTTCCCGATCTTCGACCGGCGCGGGCGCGTGATCGCCTACGGCGGCCGGGTCATGGAGAAGGACGACGGCCCGAAGTACCTCAATTCGCCGGAAACCGCGCTGTTCCACAAGGGCCGCGAGTTGTACGGCCTGTGGCAGGTGCGCCAGGCCAACCAGAAGATCGAGCGGCTGGTGGTGGTGGAAGGCTATATGGACGTGGTCTCGCTGTTCCAGTTCGGGGTCACCCAGGCGGTGGCGACGCTGGGCACGGCGACCACGCCCGAGCACGCCGAGCTGCTGTTCCGCAACGCGCCGGACGTGTTCTTCTGTTTCGACGGCGACGCCGCCGGCCGCCGCGCCGGTTGGCGTGCGCTGGAGTCGGTGCTGCCGCGCATGAAGGACGGGCGCCAGGCGTTCTTCCTGTTCCTGCCCGATGGCGAAGACCCCGACACCATCGTGCGCAAGGAAGGCAAGGAAGGCTTCGACGAGCGGTTGAAGCAAGCGACGCCGCTGTCGCAGTTCTTCTTCGACGAGCTCACCCGCGAGGTCAACATGGCCACGCTGGACGGCAAGGCACGGCTGGCCGAGCGCGCGCGGCCGATGCTGGCGCAGATTCCCGACGGTGCGTTCGGCGACCTAATGAAGCAGCAGCTGTCGACGCTGACCGGGTTGGGTGGCACCGCCACCGCCGCACCGGTTTCGCGTCCACCACCGCGCGCGGTGGCACCGACCCAGCGCCGCAGCCTGGTGCGCGCGGCGATCGCGATCCTGCTGCAGCAGCCGTCACTGGCGATGACGCTGGAAGGCCACCATTTCAGCGGGCTGCGCCTGCCAGGCGTGGAGCTGCTGATCGAGCTGCTCACCCTGGTGGAACAGCGCCCGGATATCAGCACCGGCGCATTGCTGGAGCATTTCGAAGGCCGCGAAGAGCAGGATTCCCTGCACAAGCTGGCCGCGCAGACGCTTCCCGGTGACGAGGCGATGTGGAACCAGGAGCTTCACGATGCGGTGGCGCAGCTGGAAAAACAGCTGTTGCTGCAACGTCTTGAGGAGCTTCAGGCAAAGCAGCGGCAGCAGGGTCTCGACGATACTGACAAGTACGAGCTGCGCGAGCTGTTGAAGGCCCGCGCAGCGTTGCGCTGATTGGACCGACAGGAGAGTGACGTGATGCGATGGTTGGAGCGCCCGGCTTTCCTGTTGGTCCTTGCGATGAGCATGGTGTCACCCGCCCCCGCCGTGGAGCGGGGCTCTGCCCCGCTGCCCGCACGGCCCGAGCTACCGGCGACCGCCTTCCCCAATGCCTTCCACCAACCGGACGAAGGCCTCTACACCGGCGGCCAACCGTCCGCAGCACAGTTGCAGCAGGCCGCCTCCGCAGGCATCGCCACCGTCATCGACCTGCGCCAACCCGATGAAGATCGCGGCTTCGATGAAGCCACTACCGCAGCAGACCTCGGCCTGAACTACGTGCGCATCCCGGTCGCGGGCGCCGCCGGCCTCACCGCCGCAAACGCACAGGCCCTGCAGGCGGCACTGACCCAGTCCAACGGCCCGGTCCTCCTGCACTGCGCGTCCGGCAACCGAGTCGGCGCGTTGCTGGCGCTGCTCAAGCACGAACAGGGCGCTTCCACCCAAGAAGCCCTGCAGTTCGGCCGCAGCGCCGGCATGACCTCGCTCGAGACACAGACCCGCGCCCTGCTAGAGCAGGACGCCGCGCGTTGAGTTCCCGCGCGCATCACCCCGTTTCCCCCAGCTCTACAGGAGCCTGCCCACCATGACCCGCTGGTGGTCGCGCCTGCGACCGGACAACTTCACCCTCGCGCTGCTCGGCACTGTGCTGCTGGCGTCCTTCCTGCCGATGCATGGCCCCGCCGCGATGGTGCTGGACGACGTTACCGATGTCGCCATTGCCGCATTGTTCTTCCTGCACGGTGCGCGCCTGCCGCGCGAATCGATCGTCGCCGGCCTGCTGCACTGGCGTTTGCACCTGACCATTTTGGCCTGCACCTTCGCGCTGTTCCCGCTGCTGGGGCTGGCATTCAAACCGCTGGATGGCTGGCTGCTTACGCCTGAGCTGTACATCGGCGTGCTGTTCCTGTGCGCGCTGCCGTCCACCGTGCAGTCGTCCATCGCGTTCACCTCGCTTGCGCGGGGCAACGTGCCGGCCGCAGTGGTGAGTGCATCGCTGTCCAGCATCCTCGGCGTGTTCCTGACGCCCCTGCTGCTGACCGTGCTCGCCGGCGCCCAGGGCGGCATGCACAACCCTGGCCAGGCCATCCTCAGCATCATGCTGCAGCTGCTGGTGCCTTTCGTGGCCGGCCACCTGCTGCGCCCGTGGATTGCAGGCTGGGTGGAGCGTCAACGCGCCCTGCTGCGCTACACCGACCAGGGCACGATCCTGCTGGTGGTGTATTCGGCATTCGGTGAAGCAGTAAACGAAGGGCTGTGGAGCAAGACGCCGGTGCTGTCACTGCTGACCGTAGCGGTGGTGGCCGCGGTGCTGCTGGGCATCGCGATGCCGATCATCGCCTTCCTCTCCAGGCGCCTGGGTTTCAACCGCGAAGACCGCATCACCATCCTCTTCTGCGGCTCCAAGAAAAGCCTGGCCACCGGCGTACCAATGGCAAAGGTATTGTTCGCCGGCGGCAGCCTGGGCGCCATCGTGCTGCCGATCATGATCTACCACCAGATCCAGCTGATTGTGTGCGCGGTGATTGCCCAGCGATTTGCGCGTGATCCCGGGATGCCTTCCACGTAGCGGAAGGCATGGTTGTCTGGCCAGGATCAATCGACCACCGACTCAGCGATCGCTCTCAACGCCTCGGCTTTGCGCTCCACGTTGTCGTCGCCTGTAGCGGTCAATGAGTACACCTTGTCTTTGCCGGCCCACGTCAGTGATACGCAGCCACGGCCTTGATCGTCGACCGTCATTTCGATCTTGCCGGGTACTCCGTTGATCAAGGTGTTCTGCGCCTCAACGAAGGCTTCAATCACCCCGCCGGGCACCCGGAAATTGTGTTCGTTGAACTCTACGATGCCGATGTCTTTCAAACGATAGAAGCGGGAGAGTCCGGAGGATCTGAGGCCGTGCAGCGCGCCGGTGGGCTCCATCCGATCAACGCTGCAGTGGTCAGTGCCGTTCCCTGCAGATTGCTTGGAGGATTGGGTAGCCTTTCCCGCAGGGTCGTTTCTGATCGCTTTGTCTTGGGCAGTGCAATCACAAGTTGTTGCTCGGATGGAATCGCGCCTGTCGGCACCTTCATCACGCCCGAACGACTTCGTTCAATCTTCTCCCGGAAATGCTGTTTGACGGGCTCTGGGGCGTCCAGTTCTGCCACGGGGATCAAGCGGTACACACCTTCTGGGAGATCCTGGTTCGCGCCCGACGCGTGGTCCTTTTCGGCCGCACGCATCGCGCGGTCATTCAGCCACTGGCCTACTGCGTCGACGGGCACTGGATCGGGCTGTTCTGAACAGCCATTCGCGCCTGCGATCACACTCATGGCGACCAGACAGAGTCCGAGCTTCGTGGATGGATGCATGTGTTTTTCCTCATGTGGAACGCGCGTCAGCGGCTCGAACTAGCTGTATAGGCTGACGGGCGCGTGAGGAGTTGGGACACACCTCATGATTTGAGGCAGATGCGTGGATGACGACACACTGGTGCGGCATTGTCTGACGGACAGTCCGACGTTGCCTCGGTAAACAACATGCCTTCGTCGCGCCGATCATTTTTACGTGCGGGGCGCTCCTTCGCATCCTGCGAACGCGCCACTCGTGCATCCATGCACAGCGTCGTTTGGGAAGCGACCCTACCAATTCACCGAACAGCCAGGGTTTCTTCAGCGTTACGGGTCAGTCAACGTACCCACGCTCAACTCCGGCAGATACACCCACACGTCGTAGGAGCGATCCGCGTCGGTTTCGGCGACCGGATCACGCGCCGGCCTCTCGGGTAGCGTGATTGCGCGACATGGCTTCAAGCAGCCCCAGGACTGGCCACGCAGCGCCTCCACGCGCACGCTGTACAGCGGCAGGTCCAGCAGGTACGAGGCCATCGTGCGGTGCTTCATTTCCGGCGGCGCATCCTCGAAGGGGTGGCGCATGGCGTGCACGTTGCCGGTGAGCACCAGCATGCGCGTTCCGGCGGGGAGTGCATTGAACTGCTGCCGCAGGTGCGTGGCCATCGCAGCGTCGCGATCCACGTCGCTGTCGTAGGCACTGATTTCAATGTCGTAGCCGGCCACACCGACATCGCGCCCCTGCGCCCGCAGCGCGCGCAGGGCTTCGATCAGCGCGAGCATGTCGCGGCTGCGGCGTCCGTCGTGCTGCTCGTCCTTTACCCGCCAGAACGGCTGGGTGCGCAACGCTTCCCGCGCATCTGCATCGCCGTTGGAGCGGAGGTACCGCGCCAGCGCGGCGTTCTCGCTCATCGGCAGCTCCAACCCCAGCCGTACCGGCGCGTTGTCGCGGCTGTAGCGCTCCATCAGGTCGGCCACCAACAGCGGCGTTTCGGCGGTGCCGTGGTACTCGCCCAGCACCACCAGGCGGTGATCGCCCGCCAGCGTCATGATCTGCGTGGCGGTGTCGTCCACGCCCGTTGCGGGCGCGGCAAAGGCGGTGCCGTACATCATCGAAGCCACCATCGCAGCCATCCAGAGCCATCGCTTCATGCCGTCACGTCCTGTCGGGGTCATGAAAGCAATGGCGGCGCGATGGCCGGATTCAAGACCAGGCGCGTGCGATGGCGATCACAGGAACGGCAGCATCCAGTGGTCCACCATCAGGAAGGCGAACAGCGCCATCAGGTAGACGATGGAGTAGCCGAACATCTTCATCGAGAACAGCTCATCCGGCGGATTGAGCATGCGCCAGGCGTACCAGACGAATACCGTGTTCAACACGACCGCACCGCCCAGGTAGAACAGGCCGCTCATGCCCACCACGGTAGGCAGGATGCTGACGATGGCCAGCGCGATGGAGTACGCCATGATCGATTTGCGGGTGTACGCCACGCCGTGGGTCACCGGCAGCATCGGGATCTTGGCCTTGGCGTAGTCTTCGCGGCGGAAGATCGCCAGTGCCCAGAAATGCGGCGGGGTCCAGATGAAGATGATCAGCACCAGCAGCGAGGCGTAGGCCCAGTCCATCGGGCCCTGCATGCCAGTGATGGCCGCCCAGCCGAGCAGCGGCGGCGTGGCACCGGCGAGGCCGCCGATCACGATGTTCTGCGAGGTCGCGCGCTTGAGGTATACGGTGTAGATCACCGCGTAGCCGATCAGCGAGGCGAAGGTCAGTACCGCAGTGATGACGTTCACCCACAGCACCAGGATGGTCATCGACAGCACGATCAGCGCGCCGGCGAACACCAGCACCTGCCACGGCTTGACCTTGCCCACCACCAGCGGCCGCCACGAGGTACGCGCCATCTGTGCGTCGATCTGTGCGTCCAGCAGCTGGTTGATCGCCGCTGCCGCCGAGGCCGCCAGCCAGATGCCGAGGAAGCCCAGCGCACCGCGAACCGCCTGCTCGGCGGTAGGCAGGGTAGGAATGGCGAGGAACATGCCCACCAACGCGGTGAACACGATCAGTGCCACCACCTTGGGTTTGGTCAGGTCCCAGTACTGCCGAACACTCACGGCGTCGCTCCAGAAACGTCATCTTCATCAGCCACGTCGGCCGGCGCACGCAGGCGCGCCAGCAGGGTGACCAGCACGAACAGCAGCGCCACGGCGCCGCCGCTGTGGGCGACGGCCACTTCCAGCGGCACGGCCAGCTTGACGTTGAGGATGCCCAGGGTGATCTGCAACACCACCAGCAGGCCCAGCGCGGTGGCCCAGCCGCGCATGCTCGGCAGGCGATACAGGCGCACGGCCAGCCACAGCAGGTAAACCGCGACCACGACCGCGAACATGCGGTGCGCCATCTGGATCGCGATGCGCGAGGCGCCATCCAGCACGCCCCCTTCGTAGTCCACGCCGATGCCACGCCACAGGGTGAAGCCTTCCTTGAAGTCGTGGGGCGGCCACCACTGGCTCACGCAGCGCGGGAAGTTGTCGAGCGAGGCGCTGCCACCGCCACAGGCCAGGGCCGCGTAGTTGGCGCTGACCCAGCCGCCGAGCGCGATCTGCAGGACCAGCACGGCCACGCCGGCGCGCAGCAGCCATTTCAGCTTCGGCGCCTCGACCAGGGTGATCGGCATGTGCGTGGCACGCCACGCCATCCATACCAGCAGCCCGAACATCAGCATGCCACCCAGCAGGTGGCCCATCACCACGATCGGCTTGAGCAGCAGGGTGACCGTCCACATGCCGAGCAACGCCTGGAAAATCACCACCGCGAGGGTCAGCAACGCCGCGCGGGCCAGGTCGATGTTGTTCCAGCGCAGCGCAGCGATCAGCAGGATCGCCTCACCGGTGAGCGCCAGCACGCTGGCCGAGACGTGCCAGCCCATCATGTACAGGGGTATGCCGGTGGCCACCAGCACGCACGCAGTGACCACCGCCGTGGTGCCCCAGCTGCGCCGGCGTACTGCCAGCAGCGCCAGGGTGAGGATCTCGATACCCAGCGCGCCGGCCAGGAAGCGGTGCACCTGCTCGCGCCAGGCCTTGTGGGTTTCCAGCGGGCGGATCTTGGCTGCTTCGTGGCCAACCACTTCCGCGGCATGCTGCGGCCAGGTCACGCGGCCATAGCAGGTCGGCCAGTCCGGGCAGCTCAGGCCGGCATCGGACAGGCGCACGAACGAACCGAACATGATCGTGCTCGCCGTCATGATCAGGGCGAACCACGCCAGACGGTGGAAATTGCGATGCAGCGCCGGGCGCGCGGTGGGGTTCATCAAACGGAACTCACTTCAGTTTCAACAGCGTGGCCAGGTCCTTGCGCAGACCGGCCAGTTCGAATCCCGGCGCGTACCGCATGATCACGAACCCGTTCGGGTCGATCACATACACAGGGGTGCCGGCGGCGTCATCCACGGCGGGCAAGGCGGCACGCAGGGTCGGCTGGGGCGCCAGCACGCGCAGGGCGGGCAGGCCCTGGACCTCGGCCGGCGGCGTACCCAGCCACAGGATCTCGACATTATCGGCCCTATGGCCGAACAGCTGCCACACCTTGCCCAATCCCTGCGACAAAGTGACGCACTCGGCTGCACAGCCCGGTGCGGGCGCAACCAGGATGCGCCACACGTGCGCGTCGGGGTTCCACGGGTAGGGTTCGCCATTGGCGAGGGTAAGCGGCAGCGCGCGCGCGTCCACCGGCGGTTGCAGCATCTGGCCGGTATTGCGGTGGTCGGCCGGCTGCCAGCCGGAGAAGCGCAGCACGCCGGCCAGCGCCATCGCGCCGAAGAACAGGCCGAACAGCGCGACCAGGGTCCAGCGACCACGGTTGCGGGCCTTGAGCTGTTCCGGGGTGATGGCATTCATGGGCGGGATTTTCTCATGTAAGCGGAGGGTGTGCGGCGGCGGCTTCGCCATTCGAGCACCAACGCGACGACCAGCACGGTCAGGGCCAGGCCGAACCA
This sequence comes from Stenotrophomonas sp. VV52, assembly GCF_002893095.1. GTDB lineage: Bacteria > Pseudomonadota > Gammaproteobacteria > Xanthomonadales > Xanthomonadaceae > Stenotrophomonas > Stenotrophomonas aracearum. The sequence continues at coordinate 183,324 of NZ_PKQQ01000009.1, forward strand.
CTGCACGGCGTAGCCGAGGTGGCGGCTGGGCGGCAGGGTGTTGGGCAGCAGTTCGAGGTCGCGGGCGTAGCCCCCGGGCAGCGCCGGGTCCAGGCGCAGCACTGCGCTGCGCAGGCGGGCGGGCGGCAGGCGCAGCGCGGCAGCCACTTCCGCAGGCGGCATGCGGTTGGCGAGCCACACTGCCGGCTGCGTGGCCGCGGTCAGCGCCGGACCCAGCGCCAGGCCGGTGGCCGGCGGCGGAGCGAGCAGCCCGGCCACATGAGCCTCGCCTTCGCGCGGCACCACGGTCGGCAGCTGGCGATCAGGCGGCATCGGCAGCCACCCCAGGTCGACGAGCACCACGGCGCCGCCGTCGCTGCGGAACGGCTGGTAGAGCTTGATGCCGGCGCGTCCGCCGCGGGTCTGGTTGTCCAGCAGCACGGTGCCCGGCAGGAAACGCCCGTGGTCTTCGACCCAGCGCAGCTGCGGCGGCGCAGCCTGGGCATCGGCCAGGCTCAGGGTCTGCGCGCGGGCCGGCACCTGCTGGTCCAGCAGGGCCTGCTTTTCATGCATGCGGTGCAGCTGCCAAAGACCCAGCTGGGAGAAACCCATGATGACCAGCACGGCGGCCACCCAGCCGATCAGGCGCGTGTGCTTGCGCATCATGACAACGCCGTCGAAACGCGGTCAGATAGGCGTACCCGCCCTGCCCTTGAGCCGCGCATGAATGATTCGTTGAAGACCCTGCTGGTAATCGCGTTTCTGATCGTCATCGTCTGGAATCTGGGCGCCGGTCTGTACTACCTGCTGGTCGACCGCGGCCAGACCAAGCGCACCGTCAATGCGCTCACCCGGCGCATCGCGGTGTCGGTGGCGCTGATTGCGCTGGTGGCGATCGGCATCTACACCGGCTGGATCAAACCCCACGGCATCGGTGGTTGAGCCCCGGCGCTACAGCACGTAGACGAACAGGAACAGCATCAGCCACACCACGTCGACGAAGTGCCAGTACCACGCCGCCGCTTCGAAGCCGAAGTGGTTGTCGCGGGTGAAATGGCCCTTGGCCGCGCGCAGCCACATCACGATCAGCATGATGGTGCCCAGCAGCACATGCGCGCCGTGGAAACCGGTGAGCATGAAGAAGGTGGAGCCGTAGATGCCCGAACCGAGCGTGAGGTTCAGTTCCTTGTAGGCGTGGATGTATTCCTCGGCCTGCAGGGTGAGGAAGAACGCGCCGAGCAGCACGGTGACGCCCAGCCACACCAGCAGCTGGCGGCGATGGCCGGCCTTCAGTGCATGGTGGGCGATGGTGAGGGTGACGCCGGAGGTCAGCAGGATCAGCGTGTTGATCAGCGGCAGGCCCCAGGCCGGAATGGTCTGGAAGTGGCCGCCGATGGCGCCCGGGCCGTTGGTCGGCCAGGCGGCGGAATAGCCGTCCCAGAGCAGTTCGTTGGTCATCACCCCGTCGCCCTCGCCGCCCAGCCACGCCAGGCCCAGGTTGCGGGTGTAGAACAGCGCACCGAAGAAGGCACCGAAGAACATCACTTCGGAGAAGATGAACCACACCATGCCCATCCGGAACGAGCCGTCGACCTGGCGGTTGTAATGCCCAGCCTGCGATTCGCGCACCACATCGCTGAACCACCAGAACAGGGTCAGCACCAGCATCGCGATGCCGGCGTAGAAGGTCCACTTGCCCCAGCCGGCGTCATTGAGCCAGCTGGCCACGCCCACCATGGTCACCATCATCGCGATGGAACCGATGAAGGGCCACTTGCTGTGCGTGGGGACGAAGTACACGTTGGCGTCGGGACTGTGCTGGGCGGCCATATGCGGTATCCGGGTACGTATCAGGGTGCCGAGCGCGCGGTGGCCGGCGGGGTCGCCGTGGCCAGCTGCGACGACAGCGCGTCGTTCTTGTAGAACGTGTACGACAGGGTGATGGTCTTGATGTTGGCCGGCAGGTCCGGGTCGACGATGAAACGCACCGGCATGTCGCGTTTCTCGCCGGCCACCAGGGTCTGCGCGGTGAAGCAGAAGCATTCGGTCTTGCTGAAGTAGCCCGAGGCCTTGGCCGGGGCCACCGACGGCACCGCGCTGCCAACCAGCGCGTGGTCGCTGTCGTTGCGTGCGTAGTACAGCGCTTCGTTGAGCTCACCCGGCACCACGTCCATGCTCAGCTGCTCGGGATGGAACGCCCACGGCAGCTTCGAGTTGACCCCGCCGTCGAACTCCACCCGCACGGTGCGCTTGGCCGCCGCCGGACCGCCCGCCGCCTGCGCGCCGGGCCCACGCTCCAGGCGCACGCCGAACACCTTCTCGCAGGCGATGCGGTACAGCGGCACCAGCGAGAAGGTCAGCACGAACACCGCCACCGCCACCCCGATCAGGCGCGGCAGCCCGGCGCTCGGCGCGGGCGTGGCGGGGCGCGGGTCGTTCATCGGCCGAGCACCCCGGTCAGGATGAAGCCGACATAGACCGCGATGGCCACCGCGCCCACCCACAGCGCGGTGCGCCGCGCGCGTTGGCGGCGAACGGCCAGATCCTGTTGTTGCGCATCATGCATGGCGCACCTCAGTGAGTGATGTCGTCGTGGGCCAGGTCGCCCGGACGGATGACCGGCGGCACGGTGAAGGTATGCGCCGGGGCCGGTGAAGGAATGGTCCACTCCAGCCCGCGCGCCCCTTCCCAGGAGCGGTCGGCGGCCTTCTCACCGTTGCGTAGCGAGGCGATCAGGATGGCGGCCATCATGAACGGGGTGACGAACATGCCGAACGCACCGATCGAGCTGATCAGGTTCCAGTCGGCGAACGCCACGCTGTAATCGGGAATACGGCGCGGCATGCCGGCCAGGCCGAGGAAGTGCTGCGGGAAGAACAGCAGGTTCACGAAGAGGATGGACCACCAGAAGTGGACCTTGGCCCAGAACTCGCTGTACATGCGCCCGGTCCACTTCGGCCACCAGTAGTACACCGCGCCGATCAGCGCGAACACCGCACCGGTGACCAGCACATAGTGGAAGTGCGCCACCACGAAGTAGGTGTCGTGGTACTGGAAGTCGGCCACCACGATGGCCAGCATCAGGCCGGAGAAGCCGCCGATGGTGAACAGGATGACGAAGGCCACCGCCCACAGCATCGGTGCTTCGAAGGTGAGCGAGCCGCGCCACATGGTGCTCACCCAGTTGAACACCTTCACCCCGGTCGGGATGGAGATCAGCATGGTGGCGAACATGAAGTAGATTTCGCCGCCCAGCGGCATGCCCACGGTGAACATGTGGTGGGCCCAGACGATGAACGACAGGAATGCGATCGCGGCGATCGCGTAGACCATGGCCTGGTAACCGAACAGCGGCTTGCGGCTGAAGGTGGGGATGATTTCGCTGACCACGCCGAACGCCGGCAGGATCATGATGTACACCTCCGGGTGGCCGAAGAACCAGAAGATGTGCTGGAACATCACCGGGTCGCCACCGCCGGCGGCATTGAAGAAGCTGGTGCCGAAGAACTTGTCGGTGAGCAGCATGGTCACCGCTCCGGCCAGCACCGGCATCACCGCGATCAGCAGGAACGCGGTGATCAGCCAGGACCAGCAGAAGATCGGCATCTTCAGCAGGTCGATGCCGGGCGCGCGCATGTTGAGCACGGTGGCGATGATGTTGATCGCGCCCATGATCGAGCTGATGCCGGCCACGTGGATGGCGAACACGGTGAAGGCCACGTTGTAGCCGCCCTGCAGCGACAGCGGCGGGTACAGGGTCCAGCCACCGGCCGGTGCGCCACCGGGCAGCAGGAAGGTGAGCAGCAGCAGGCTGAACGCCACCGGCAGCAGCCAGAACGACCAGTTGTTCATGCGCGGCAGCGCCATGTCCGGCGCGCCGACCTGCAGCGGAATCATCCAGTTGGCCAGGCCGACGAAGGCCGGCATGACGCCACCGAAGATCATTACCAGTGCATGCACGGTGGTGAGCTGGTTGAAGGTTTCCGGCTTCACGAACTGCAGGCCGGGCTGCATCAGCTCGGCGCGGATGATCACGCTCATCGCCGCGCCGATGATGAACATGAGGAAGCTGAAGAGCAGGTACAGCGTGCCGATGTCCTTGTGGTTGGTCGAGAAGAACCAACGTTCGAAGAACGACTGCTGATGTCCGTGATGCCCGTCGTGATCAACTGCGGTATGCGCCATCGCAACTACACCTCATTGGTTCCGCTGGTAGCCGTGCGCGCCGTGCGGCGCGCGCGGTTCGATGATGTCAGGCGTTTTCCGGCGCCGCGGCCGGTGCCGCGGCCGGCGCTGCCGGTGCTTCCGGTGTTTTACCCGGGGCCGCTTCCGGAGTGGCTTCCGGCGCGGCGGGCGCCGGGGCGGGATCTGCCGCCTTCGGACGCTTTGCGGCCAGCCACTTCTGGAAGTCGTCCTTCGAGACCGCCTCGACCACGATCGGCATGAAGCCATGGTCCTTGCCGCACAACTCGGCGCACTGGCCGCGGTACACGCCGACCTGCTCGATGTTGGTCCAGGCCTCGTTGATGAAGCCGGGAATGGCGTCCTGCTTCCAGCCCAGCGCGGGCACCCACCAGGCGTGGATCACGTCGTCGGAGGTGATGACGAAGCGCACCTTGGTGTCGACCGGCAGCACCAGGCGGTTGTCCACGTCGAGCAGGTAGTGCGGGTGGCTCTCACGGTCGGGCACCTTGCCGCTCTGCCGCACCCGGTCCGACTCGCGGTCCAGGCGGCTGGTGAAGGTGACCTCTTCGCCCAGGTACTCGTACTTCCACATCCACTGGTAGCCGGTGACCTTCACGGTCATTTCGGCGTCGCGGGTGTCGTAGAACTTGATCAGGTTGGCGGTGGCCGGCCAGGCCATCACCACCAGGATGATCACCGGGATGACGGTCCAGATCACCTCGGCCTTGGTGTTGTGGCTGAAGGTGGCGGCGACCGCACCCTTGGATTTGCGGAACTTGAAGATGGCATAGAACATCGCGCCGAACACCAGCACGCCGATGACCGTACACACCCACAGCGAGAACATGTTGGATTCCCAGGCCAACCGCGAGCTCTGGGTGACCCCCTTGCCCATGTTCAGCTGCCACGGCTTGGGGTCGGCCGATTGGGCCCACGCCAGTGCCGGCGCCATCAGCGCTGCCCCACACCCCACTGCCTTTCCGAACTGCGTGCCCCACTTTCTGCGTTGCTTCATTGCCTAGACCCTTAGCGTCGTCGGTTGCAGCCATCGCTGGCCACGAGCAAGCCTACTTTTCGGTCGCAGACGCACCCGAGGGGGTGAGCACGCAGTGCGACTGCCAGCTGTACGCTGAACGTCCCGATGGTAGCCCTGCTGTCGCGCGAGCCGCAAGGGTCCATTCACAATTTCAGAGATGGTGCAATACAGCATAAGCATCGGCAGCCGATTTGACGAAAATGGCACACTTTTCGACACTCCCATGGGACCCGCCGAATCCCCCTGTATGAAAGGCTATGCGGCGGATCGACGGCGCACCCCGAATTGCTTGCCAGGCCAAAAAAACGATTAAAATGGTCAAGTTCTCCACGAGCCAACCGGCATGACCGCATCTTCCGCGCTTCCCCCTGCCCCGGCTTCGTCCGGCGCCTCCCGCCCGCCGCTGCTGTCGCCCGAGCTGCCGGCCGTTCCCAACGCGTTCCGCCAGGCGATCACCGATGCCTGGATGAAGGACGAGGCCAGCCACGTGCGCGAGCTGCTGGCGCAGGCGCGCCTGCCGGCCGACGAACAGGCTGCCGTGCAGGCCACTGCCGCCGACCTGGTCGCGCGCGTGCGCGTGCGGGCCAAGGACCAGGGCGCGATCGAAGCCTTCATGCGCCAGTACGACCTGGGCAGCGAGGAAGGCGTGCTGCTGATGTGCGTGGCCGAAGCCCTGCTGCGCATTCCCGACCAGGACACCGCCGACAAGCTGATCCGCGACAAGCTCGGCGAAGCGGACTGGAAGAAGCACCTGGGCGGCAGCGACTCGGTGCTGGTCAACGCCTCCACCTGGGGCCTGATGCTCACCGGCCACATCGTGCAGATCAACGACTCCACCCGCGCCGACGTGCCGGGCGCGTTCGCGCGCCTGATGGGCCGCGTGGGTGAGCCGGTGATCCGCCTGGCCGTGCGCCAGGCGATGAAGATCATGGGCCACCAGTTCGTCATGGGTCGCACCATCGACGAAGCGCTGTCGCGCTCGCACAAGGGCGACAACGCCAGCTACCGCTATTCGTTCGACATGCTCGGCGAAGGCGCGCTGACCATGAAGGACGCCAAGCGTTACCTGGAAGACTACCGCCGCGCGATCCACTCCATCGGTGGCGACCACAAGGCCCGTGGCGGCCGTCCGGACGGCGACGTCAATTCGGCGCCGGGCATCTCGATCAAGCTGTCGGCGCTGTACCCGCGCTACGAGCACGCCAAGCGTGCGCGCGTGATGGCCGACCTGGTCCCGGGCGTGCTGGAACTGGCCCAGCTGGCCAAGTCCTATGGCATCGGCTGCACGGTCGACGCTGAAGAAACCGACCGCCTGGAACTGTCGCTGGACATCATCGAAGCAGTGGTGAGCGACGCGTCGCTGGCCGGTTGGGAAGGCTTTGGCGTGGTGGTGCAGGCGTACCAGAAGCGCACCCCGTACACGATTGATTACCTGGCCGACCTGGCCCGCCGCATCGGCCGCCGCCTGCAGGTGCGCCTGGTCAAGGGCGCGTACTGGGACGCGGAGATCAAGCGCGCGCAGATCGACGGCCTGCCGGCCTACCCGGTGTTCACCCGCAAGCAGAACACCGACGTGTCCTACCTGGCCTGCGCCAAGCGTCTGTTCACCCATGCCGACGCGATCTACCCGATGTTCGCCACCCACAACGCGCACACCATCGCGGCGGTGAAGGCGATCGCCAAGGGCGGCCAGTACGAGCACCAGAAGCTGCACGGCATGGGCGATGACCTGTATGCCGAAGTGGTGCCGGCCAACCGCCTCAACGTGCCGTGCCGCGTGTACGCACCGGTGGGCTCGCATGAAGACCTGCTGCCGTACCTGGTGCGCCGCCTGCTCGAAAACGGCGCCAACTCCAGCTTCGTCAACCGCATCACCGACGAAGACGTGGCCATCGACGACCTGATCCGCGACCCGGTCGAGGCCGTTGCCTCGTTCGACTCGATTCCGCACCCCAAGATCCCGCTGCCGGTTGACCTGCTGCGCAGCCAGAACCACGACAGGAAGAACTCCATGGGCATCAACCTTGCCAACGACAACGATCTGCGCGCTTTGGCCGAGCAGCTCAACGCGGCCATCAAACCGTGGCAGGCCGCCCCGCTGGTGCCGGGCGCGCAGCCGACCGGCGCGCTGCTCAACGTGATCAACCCGGCCGACAACCGCCAGGTGGTGGGCCAGTGGCAGCCGGCCGACAGCGCCACCGTCGAGAAGGCGCTGGCCAATGCCGTGGCTGCACAGCCGCAGTGGAACCGCACCCCGGCCGCCAGCCGCGCCGCGATCCTGGAGCACGCCGCCGACCAGCTGGAAGCGCGCATGCCGGAATTCATGGCGCTGTGCGTGAAGGAAGCCGGCAAGAGCCTGCCCGACGGCATCGCCGAAGTGCGCGAAGCGGTCGACTTCCTGCGCTACTACGCCAAGCAGGCACGCGAGCAGTTCGGCCATGCCGAGAAGCTGCCGAGCCCGACCGGTGAGTCCAACGAGCTGCAGCTGCACGGCCGTGGCGTGTTCGTGTGCATCAGCCCGTGGAACTTCCCGCTGGCAATCTTCCTGGGCCAGGTGGCCGCTGCACTGGCCGCCGGCAACAGCGTGATCGCCAAGCCGGCCGAACAGACCAATCTGATCGGCTACTACGCGGTGAAGCTGCTGCTGGACGCCGGCGTACCCGAAGGCGTGGTGCAGTTCCTGCCGGGCGACGGCGCCACCGTCGGTGCCGCGCTCACCGCTGACCCGCGCGTGGCCGGCGTGGCCTTCACCGGTTCGACCGACACCGCGCGTGCGATCAACCGTGCGATGGCCGCGCGCGACGCCGCCATCGGCGTGCTGATCGCCGAAACCGGCGGCCAGAACGCCTTCATCGCCGACTCTTCGGCGCTGCCGGAACAGCTGGTCAAGGACGCGATCGGTTCGGCCTTCACCTCGGCCGGCCAGCGCTGCTCGGCCGCGCGCGTGCTGTTCGTGCAGGACGACATCGCCGACAAGGTGATGACCATGCTGGCCGGTGCGATGGCAGAACTGAAGGTCGGCGACCCGGGCCTGCTGTCCACCGACGTCGGTCCTGTGATCGATGCCGACGCGCTGCAGATCCTGCGCGAACATGCGCTGCGCATGGAGAAGGAAGCGCGCCTGATCGCCGCCGCCGAGCTCAGCGAAGCGGCCGCGCACGGTACCTTCTTCGCGCCGCGTGCGTACGAACTGAAGAACCTGGACCAGCTGCACAAGGAAATCTTCGGGCCGGTGCTGCACGTGATCCGCTGGAAGGGCGACCAGCTGGATGCGGTGATCGACCAGATCAACGCCACCGGTTATGGCCTCACCCTCGGCGTGCATTCGCGCATCGACGAGACGGTGGACCGCATTTCCTCGCGCATCAACGTGGGCAATGTGTACGTCAACCGCAACCAGATCGGTGCGGTGGTCGGCGTGCAGCCGTTCGGCGGCCAGGGTCTGTCGGGTACGGGTCCGAAGGCGGGTGGTCCGCACTACCTGCTGCGTTTTGCTACGGAAAAGACCGTCACGGTGAACACCACGGCGGCCGGTGGTAACGCGTCGTTGTTGACCCTCGGCGATTGATTCGAGCAGCGGGGCAGAGCCCCGCTCTACGGCGATTCTGGTAACGAAAAACCCCGCGAAAGCGGGGTTTTTTGTGGGCATGGCGTGTTGTGTCATGATCGCCCCATGCGCTCATTGACCCTGCCCCTGTTGCTGGTCCTGTCGTTGTCCACCGTCGCCGGGAAGGCCACGGCGCAGGAAGACCGCGTGCTGGTGTTCACCCACACCGCGAAGTTCCGCCACGATTCCATCCCCACCGCAGTGAGCACGCTGCGTCTGCTGGCCGGCCGTGAGCGCATGGCGGTGGACCAGAGCGAAAACCCCGCCGACTTCAACGACGCCAACCTGGCCCGCTACCGGGTGGTGGTGTTCGCCAACACCACCGGCGACGTGCTCGACGCCACGCAGCAGCAGGCCATGGAGAGTTTCATCCGCGCCGGCGGTGGTTTCATGGGTGTGCATTCGGCCGCCGACACCGAATACGACTGGCCGTGGTACGGCCAGCTGGTGGGCGCGTATTTCAAGAACCACCCCGAGGGGCTGCAGTTCAGCCCGGTGCAGCCCGAACGCGAGGGCACGCCACGGGGGAATACCTGGCCGGTGCGCGACGAGCTGTACAACTTCCGCAGCAATCCACGCGGTACGGTTCAGGTGACCGCCACCGTGGACGAGAAGCGCTACAGCGGCGGCACGATGGGCACCGACCACCCCATTGCGTGGTGCCACGCCTTCGACGGCGGGCGCAGCTGGTACACCGGCCTGGGCCACGACACGGCGGTGTACCGCAACCGCGATTTCCTGGCGCACCTGCGCCAGGGCCTGTTGTACGCGGCGGGCCGCTCACCGCAGTGCTGAAACGCAGAAGGCCCCGCTTGCGCGGGGCCTCCTGGTACTACGCGGCGCGAACGCCGTGAATCAGAACTTGTACTGGAACGAAGCAGCCAGCACGTCGCCGCGGACCTTGTACTTGCCGTTGAGCGAGTTGCCCTGGTTGTTGGTGGTGCCCGGCACGATCAGGTTCGGATCGTTGGTCAGCAGGTGGGTGTAACCGAAGTTGTATTCGGTGTTCGCCGACGGGGTCCAACCCATGCCGACCGACAGCCAGATGCGGCTGGTGTCCGGCACGCGGACGTCGCGGTGCGCGTCGGTGGTCGGGGTCTGGTCGTTGGCCACGCCGCCACGCAGGGTGATGGTGTCGCTCAGCTTGTAGTCGGTACCCAGCGAGACGAAGGTGGTGTCGCGGTAGCCGAATTCCAGCACCGAGTCCGGCTGCGCCGACGCGTAGTCGATGGTGACCGCGTCGAAGGCGGTCGACCAGGCGGTACGGGTCACGTCGCCCATCACGGTCCAGCGATCGTTGATGTTGTGGGTGACGCTCAGGGTGGCCGACGCCGGCAGGGTCAGGGTGGCCTTGCCGGAGGTGCTCACGAAGCGACCCGGCTGGGCCACGGCCAGCACGGCAGCCGCGTTGGCCGGCACGTCGAAGGTGGCGTCGCCGCCGGTGATCTTGTGCTCGACCTTGGAACGGTAGCTGATGCCGATGTGGGTGTTCTCATCGGGGCTGAAGAGGCCGCCGACGGTCCAACCGACGGCGTTGTTGTCGCCTTCGACGGTCAGCTTGCCATCGGCACTGCCCGGGGCGAAGCCCGGCACGCGGGACTGGGCCAGCGCGGTGCCGAAGTCGATGTTGTTGCTCAGTTCGATGGTCAGGTGCTCAACGAACACCGACGCGCCGAAGGACACGTACGGGTTGACGTCGTACGAGGCGGCGAAGCCCAGGTCGATCGCCTTCAGGTCGGTCTTCAGGCCGCTGTAGCGACCCACCCAGCCGTTGTCGTAGTCGGTCTTGAAGCCGAACGGAGCGGTCAGCGATACACCGAAGTGGGCCTTTTCGCCGATCGGCATGTGAAAGTAGGCAGCCGGAACCGGGGCAATCATGCCGGCGTCGCCGCCGTCACCGCCGGTCTGCGGCTGGCCGGTCGGCTTGCGGCCGGTGCCTTCGTATTCGGCCTTGAAGCTGATGGCGCTCAGGTCGCCCTGGACCATGGTGCCTTCCAGCTGGCGCATGCCGGCCGGGTTGACCGCGATGATCGAGGCGTCGCCCTGGGCGCTGCCCGAACCGGCGAAGGCGCGGCCGAGGCCCTTGGCGCTGTTTTCCTTCAGCTGGAAGGCGGCGGCGTTGACGTGGCCAACGGCCAGCACGCCGGCGATGCCGACAGCCAGGGCGGTGACGCGGGCGAGGGTGGAAGCGGTATGCATCGTGTGTTCTCTCCGGAATTGCGTGTGGTTTTGGCTACGCGCGCCTGCGCCGTTCCCCGCCCCGAAAGGCCTGGAACAACGCGCCGGATTCCCCTCCCGACATACGACGCCGTATGCGAGTATACCCAGACCGGTTAATGAAACAATAACGTTGGTGGCGGTTCTGGCTATTCAGGCTGAACCCGCCATTTACCCCTTTCCGGCGCCCTGGCGCGCTAGGCTAGCGCACCGATGTTCGTCTCCCTGCCCGCCCGCAAGAAGTCTGCCGTCCGCTGGGCCACGCCCCTGCTGTTCGCGGCGCTGTGGGCGGCGTTCCTGTGGTCGATCTCGCGGCCGGGCGACGCCCGCCGCAGCCTGTGGCTGGACTGGGGTGCGCTGTCCACCGGGCTGACCCGGCCGCTGGACTGGTGGGCGACGTTCGAGGACGGCAGCGTGCTGCGGCTGTTCACCGCGCTGTTCCTGCACGCGGACTGGTCGCACCTGCTGGGCAACCTTGTGTTCCTGCTGATCTTCGGCCTGCCCGCCGAGCGGGTGCTGGGGCCGTGGCGGCTGATCCTGCTGTTCCTGGTGGGCGGGGCGATCTCCAACCTCACCGCGATCTATACGATGGGGAGCCCCGACCAGATCATCATCGGCGCCAGCGGCGCGGTGTCGGCGCTGATCGGCGCCTACCTGGCGCTGTTCCCCGGCGCCCGGCTGGGCGTGGTGATCCCGCTGGGCCTGTTCCTGGAATTCGTGCGCGCCCCGGCCTACCTGTTGATCGGGGTGTGGGCCGGGCTGCAGGTGGTGTTCGCCTACATCGGCCCGAGCTTCGGCATGGTGGCCTGGTGGGCGCACATCGCCGGCTTCGTGTTCGGCCTGGCCTACGGGGTGTACGTGCGCGCCGCCATTGCCCGGCGGCTGCGCAAGCGGCACGGGTTTTAAGGGGTCGGTTCGGGTTTCGATTCGGGTTTGGGCGCGGGGTTGGCGTCGGTTCCGGTGTCCCCTTTCGGTGCTGGCGTCTGCGTGGGCCGGCCAACGGCCGGCGCTACCGGCTTTGCGGCCGGCTTCTTCGCCGCTTCGGCCTTCTGCTTCGCCACCACCGAACCCGGCTGCTTGAGTTCGGCCAGGGCGTCGTTGATCGGCCCGTCGCCCGGCAGCACGTCGCCGGCCTGGTAGCCTTCGCCGCCTTCGTCGTCACCGCGCAGATGCCCCGGTAGGGTGGCTTCGCTGTAGTCGGACAGGCTGGCCGGCAGCTCGTCGTCGCCGTCCTTCTTCTCCGGCAGCAGCACCACGTCGGGCACGATGCCGGTGGCCTGGATCGATTTGCCACTCGGCGTGTAGTAACGCGCGGTGGTGAGCTTGACCGAGTCGCCATTGTCCAGCGGCAGCACGGTCTGCACCGAGCCCTTGCCGAAGGTGCGGCTGCCGACCACGCGGGCACGGCCGTTGTCGCGCAGCGCGCCGGCCAGTACTTCCGAGGCGCTGGCCGAACCGGCGTCGGTCAGTACCACCACCGGTGCGCCCTTGAGCAGGTCGCCTGGAGTGGCGTCGAAGCGTGCATCGCTGATCGAAATGCGGCCGCGGGTGCTGACGATGTTGCCCTTGTCGAGCAGGTCGTCGGCCACCTGCACCGCAGCGGTCAACAGGCCACCCGGGTTGCTGCGCAGGTCCAGCACCAACCCCTTGAGCTGGCCACCGGCCTGCTGCTGCAGCTGGGCGACATGCTTCTGGAAGTCGGCACCGGTGTCGGCCTGGAAGGTGCTCAGGCGGATGTAGCCATAGCCCGGCTCCAGCATGCGGCTGCGCACGCTGGTGACGCGGATGGTTTCGCGGGTGATCGGCACATCGAACGGCTTGGGCTTGCCCTCGCGCACGATGGTCAGCACCACCTTGCTGCCGGCCTTGCCGCGCAGCGGCTCGGTGGCTTCGATGGCGCTGATCGGCTTGCCGTCGATGGCGATGATGAGATCGCCGGCCAGGATGCCGGCCTTGGCGGCCGGGGTGTCGTCGATCGGCGAGATCACCTTCAGGCTGCTGTTGTCCGGCTGCGGCTGCAGCTCCACGCCGATGCCTTCGTAGGCGCCTTCGGCCTGTTCGTCGAAGGCTTCGGCATCTTCCTTGTCGAAGTAGGTGCTGTGCGGGTCCAGGTCCAGCAGCAGGCCACGGATGGCCGACTGCATCAGCTTCTTGTCTTCCACCGGATCGACATAGGCCGCTCGCACGGCGTTGTAGACGGCGACGTAACGGCGGATCTCTTCCAGCGGTACCCGCGAGGTAACGGCTTCTTCAGTGGAGGCGGCATCGCCGCCACGTTCCGGAACCTGGGCGGTCTGCTGCGCCCATGACAGCGCCGGCACCAGGGCCAGCAGCAGGGTGGCGGAACGGGCTACGCGCATGAAGCACTCCAGGGTAAGCGGGGGAAGGCACGCCCGATTATGCGCGAACGCACGGTAAATTCCCGTTGAACAACGGCCCAGGACGGCGCCGCTCGCCCCGCCGGTAGAGCCACGCCGTGCGTGGCTGGGCGCACACCTACCGCCGCTGCAACCACGAAGACGGATCCACCGGCTGCCCATTACGACGCAGTTCAAAGTACAACGCAGTAACCCCCTGCCCGCCCGAGTTCCCCACCTTGGCCACCGGGTCGCCCTTCTTCACCGTGCCGCCGGCATCGCGCAGGAGGGTGTCGTTGTGCGCGTACAGGCTCATGTAGCCATTGCCATGATCCACGATCAGGATCATGCCGTAGCCGGTCATCCAGTCGGAGAACACCACGGTGCCATCGGCCACCGCGGTCACCGTGCTGCCGGCCGCAGCGCCGATCAGCACGCCGCTGCTGGTCCGCCCGTCCGGCAACTTGCCACCGTAACGGGCGAGCAGGTTGCCCGACAGCGGCCAGCCCAGGCCACCGACCTTGGGCGCGGGTGCGGACGCCACCGCCGGAGGGGTCTTGCCCGGGCGCGGCGGCGGACGCGTGCCGCTGGCAGCGGCAGCGCGTTCGGCCTTTTCGGCCGCGGCCTTTTCGGCGGCGGCGCGGCGTGCGGCGGCCTTTCGTTCGGCCTCGGCGCGGGCGGCGGCCGCGCGCAGGTTGGCCAGCAGCGTTTCCAGCGCCTTCGCATCCTGGCCGAGGGCCTTCTCGCGCTCGCTGCGGTCCTTGAAGCGCTCGTCCAGGCTGGCCACGGTGGCCGCGCGGATCTTGCGGTCGTCGGCCAGGGTAGCGGCCTGTTGCTTCTGCTGCTTGCGGGTGCCTTCCAATGCCTGCTGCCGCTCCACGATCTGCGCTTCCACCGTTTCCAGTTCGGTCAGGTCGGTGGTGAGCGCGCCGATCCGACGCGCGCGTTCGCGCTGCAGGTAGCGGTGGTAGGCCAGGGTGCGGTTGGCATCGGCCACCTTGTCCTGCGAGAGCAGCAGCTTCAACGGGGCGTTGTTGCCGATCCGGTACGCGGCGCGCAGCAGCGAGGCCAGCTCCTGGCGCTGCGCCTGCAGGCCGGCCTGCAGTACGCTGCGGCGCTGCTGCAGTTCCTGCAGGGCGCGGCTTTCGCGCTGCAGCGCGGTTTCGGTCTCGGCCAGCACGCGGCTGGTGCGCGCGACCTTTTCGTCGGCTTCGCGCAGCTGGCGCGAGGCTTGGCCGCGCTGGCCTTCGAGGGTCTTGCGTTCCTGCGCCACGCCTTTCAGTTCGGTACGCAGCTTCTGAAGCTTGCGTTCGGTTTCCTTCGGGTTCTGCGCCGCCAGGGGTCCTGCGCCGAGGGTCGCCAGCACCAGCGCCACCGACAGCGACAGCCTCCACAGCGGGCCACGGTCCTGCCCGGTGGACGGATTGTTATGCCGGCGTGAGGAAAAGACGTTGTGGCGCAAGGGCTTTCCAGTGACTTCAGGCAGATGCGGATCGCAGCGCTGCATGGTGACATTCCTGCAGGCGGCCTGCCAGCCGCATACCGGACGACGCACCCATGAAACATCTCTCGCTCCCACTGCTGTTGGCCATGACCCTGTCCTGCGGGTCGGCATGGGCGGTGGATGACATCAGCAAGGTCAACGGCCACATTACGGCCGAGGCCGGCCAGGCCTATGGCGATCTTGAAACGGTCAACGGCGGCATCACGGTGAGCAGCGGCGCCACTACGCGCAGCATCCAGACCGTCAATGGCGGCATCAAGGTCGAGGAAGGCGCCAGCACCGGCAGCGTGTCCACGGTCAACGGCGCGATCAAGCTGGGCTCGCGGGTCATGGCCAAAGGCAACATCGAGACCGTCAATGGCAGCATCTTCGTCGACCGCGGCAGCCAGATCGACGGTGGCGTGGAAACCGTCAACGGCGGCATCGGGCTGGTCGAGACGCGGCTGAGCAACAGCATCAAGACGGTCAACGGTGACATTACCGTCGGCGTCGGCTCGCAGGTCGGCGGTGGCATCCATGTGGAAAAGCCGAGTTTTGGCATTTCGCTGAGCGCACCGCGCAAGCCGCGGATCATCATCGGGCCGAAGGCGTCGGTGGCCGGTGAGCTGAACTTCGAGCGTGAGGTCGTGCTGTATGTGCACCGTACCGCGTCGATCGGCCCCGTGCATGGCGCCGAGCCCGTGCCGTTCGACACCGACACCGCGCCCGCCAATTGATACGCTTTCACCCGGTGCCCGCGCACCGGCCCTTTGTCACCAGGAATCGATGATGTCCCGCAAACTTCTGTTGTGCCTGGCCGCCACCGCCGCGCTGACCGCGTGCAAGGGCGAGACCACGGCCCCGGCCCCCGCGCCGGCGGCCGACACCGCGCCGGCCGCTGCCGGCCACGCATTCTCCGCCGAGATCAACGCCGGCGATTTCGGCGAGCTGGTCAAGACCCTGTCGTCCGACGAGTTCGAAGGCCGCGCCCCGGGCAGCACCGGCGAAGAGCGCACGGTGAACTACATCCGCGACCAGATGCAGCGCATCGGGCTGCAGCCGGGCAACGGCGACAGCTGGTTCCAGGAGGTGGCGATGACCGAAACCACCGCTGACGAAAGCACCGTGCTGAAGCTGGACCAGGCCGGCAAGCAGCGCGACCTGAAGTTCGGCACCGACATGGTGATCGGCACCCGCAGCGGCCAGCAGGAAGTAAAGATCGACGGCAGCGAGCTGGTCTTCGTCGGCTACGGCGTGGATGCGCCGGAGCAGAAGTGGAACGACTACGCCGGCCAGGACTGGAAGGGCAAGACGGTCGTGATGTTCGTCAACGACCCGGGCTTCCACGCCAACGACGAGACGCTGTTCGACGGCAAGCGCATGACCTATTACGGGCGCTGGACCTACAAGTTCGAGGAAGCAGCGCGCAAGGGCGCGGCCGCCGCGCTGATCGTGCACGACACCGCCGGTGCGTCGTACGGCTGGGACGTGGTGAAGAACTCCTGGGCGGGCCCGCAGTACGACCTGCCGGCCAAGGACGATCCGGAGCCGCGCCTGCCGGCACAGGGCTGGCTGAGCGCGGACGCGGCACGCCAGCTGTTCGCCGACGCCGGGCTGGACCTGGACCAGGCCTACAGGGACGCCAACAAGCGCGGGTTCAAGCCGGTGCCGCTGAAGGCCAAGCTGTCGCTCGACCTGAAGAGCACCATCGCCGAGAAGAAGTCGCGCAACGTGGTCGGCGTGCTGCCGGGTACCAAGCATGCCGACGAAGCGGTCGTGTACATGGCGCACTGGGACCACCTGGGCAAGCATGAAGGCGAGCAGGGCGACAACATCTACAACGGTGCCATCGACAACGCCACCGGCGTGGCCGGCATCCTGGAGATCGCCGACGCGATGGCGCACGAGCAGCCGGCGCCGGAGCGTTCGGTGGTGTTCCTGGCGGTGACGCTGGAAGAGTCGGGCCTGCTGGGTTCGAAGTACTACGTGAACCACCCGACCTTCCCGCTGGACAAGATTGCCGGGGTGATCAACATCGACGCGATGTCGGTGGCCGGCCGGGCCAAGGACCTGACCGTGACCGGTTTCGGCAGCTCGCAGCTGGAGGACATCCTCAAGCCGCTGGCCGCGGAGAAGGGTCGCACCCTGCACGGCGAGACCTCGGTGCAGAGCGGCTTCTACTTCCGTTCGGACCACTTCAACTTCGCCAAGGCCGGCGTGCCGGCACTGTATGCCGACGGCGGCGAAGACCTGCTGGACGGCGGCGTGGAAGCCGGCCGCAAGGTGGCTGAAGCTTACGGCCGCGACCGTTACCACGGCCCGAAGGACGAGTATGACGCCAGCACCTGGAAGCTGGACGGTACCGTGGAAGACTTGGAGCTGCTGCACGGCGTCGGTCGTGAGATCGCAATCGGCGGCAGGTGGCCGAACTGGTACGAGGGCAACCCGTTCAAGGCGGCTCGCGACGAGATGATGAAGGGCAAGGTCGATACGGCAACGCCCAAGCCTGCGGCGAAGTAAGCCTTTTACATCGTCAAGGTTGAAAGAGAGCGGCGCCCTTCGGGGCGCCGTTTTTGTTGGTGGTCATTCCACGTCACTGCGTTGGTCGGGTGGAGAGGCGTCTGCAGATTCATCGGCCTCTGCAGGCCAGCGCGTCCAGCAGTACGGATACTCGCCCACCTTGGTGGTGAGCCCCGCACGAACCGGGTTCTCGATGAGGTAGTTGGCCTGTTTGAGTAGCGACTCGTCCGAGCGGATGCAGTGGTCGTAGAAACCACGCTGCCAAAGCGCTCCCTGCGACGCTCGATGCAGATTCAGCGCACGAGCGGACCGGGATTTGAACGCTGCCATGCAGCGGCTGATGTTGCCGTTCTGCAGCTGCATCAACCAGTGCACGTGGTCGGGCATGACTACCCACGCGAGTGTTCGCGAGCGATGCTCCCTGTCTGAACAACGAAACGCCTCTACCGCGCACTCGACGCTGGCGTCATCGATGAAGACGCGTTGGCGGTCTGCGACGGTGGTGGTGAGCATGTAGCACGCGCCCTGCAAGGAGCGGCGGCCAATGAGAAGTCGGGGACTGGACATACTCATAGGCTCGCTTTCCCCCACGTTCGTGCGTATCGGAGGAACACCGCCGTGAGTGCCGGAAGACAATGCGATATGTCGTAGGTCAACCGGAGACGGAATGGGCGTCCCTCGGTAGGGTCGCATCCCGATCGACCGCCGCGGTGGTGATCGCGTCATTGGGGCATGACCTGTGATCGGAGGAATCGCCCTTCGATCAGGGTCCATGCGTCACCGTGCCGATCACCGTTATCGGCGGTCGTTTGGGGAACCGACCCTACCGTTGGACAGACAGCGCAGGCGGTAGGGTCGCATCCCGATCGACGATGTGCATGGATGCACGAGTGGCGCGTTCGCAGGATGCGAAGGAGCGCCCCACTGAGGTGGTGATCGCGTCATTGGGGCATGTCCTGTGATCGGAGGAATCGCCCTTCGATCAGGTTCCATGCGTCACCGTGCCGATCACCGTTATCGGCGGTCGTTTGGGAACCGACCCTACCGTTGGACAGAGATCGTGGGCGGTGTTCACTGCCCGGCGAACACGCAAAGAAAAACCCCGCTGCGTGAGCAGCGGGGTTTTGGGTGTAAACCCTGGCGATGACCTACTCTCGCATGGCTTGAGCCACACTACCATCGGCGCAGCTGCGTTTCACTTCCGAGTTCGGGATGGGATCGGGTGGTTCCACAGCGCTAATTTCACCAGGGAGACGGTTGGAGTGTCGCAGATGCGGTGCCTTCTTAGAGTCTGCACATGGATGTGCAGGCTTTTGCGAAGGGACGCGCATATCAGCGCCAGCCTCTCATAGGTCTTGTGACGTAG
>NZ_PKQQ01000010.1 GCF_002893095.1 Stenotrophomonas sp. VV52
TCAAACCCGCGAAAGCGGGTTTTTTCGTTTCTGCGCCATGCCCGTCGCGAACGATTTTTTCTGCGACATGCTGTTGACACATTCGCCGTTCTCCCGCAGAATTCTCCTCCTGAGTCGCCCAGGTGGCGGAATTGGTAGACGCACTAGCTTCAGGTGCTAGCGGGGGCAACTTCGTGGAGGTTCGAGTCCTCTCCTGGGCACCACGACTCGGTAAATGATCAAACCCGCGAAAGCGGGTTTTTTCGTTTCCGGGGTTTGCCGCACGCGTAACCCTCTGTAGTGCCGGCCGCCGGCCGGCTCCTCCAATTGCATGCGATCCCGGTGGTCGGATTGCACACCTCGCGTAGAGCTGGGCTCTGCCCAGCTCGCTGTTGGATTCAGGCGAACAGCTCGGGGCTGCGTGGTTCCCCTGGTCAGGGCCGTCGGGTGCGGGTTTGTGGGGGACGCTGCAAGTACGTCCATGTAAGCTCATCGCCGCATCCATGCGGCTCGTGCCCCCTCAAACCCACCCCCGCCGACCCTCCGACAGTGGGTCGGAGGCCATGGGAAAAGCCGATGTGCCGACCGATGGTCGACACGAATTAGTCGTCTGATGGTCTACGGTGGACACGCATGGCGTGTCGCTACGCGACTGGTTCGTTTCAGGCGGTAGGGTTGGTTCCCAAACAACCGCCGTGGAAAATCCACACCCGGTGACGCATGGAAATCGAACGAATCAATGCGTCTGCCAACGGCCGACATCGGCGTTTCCCGTGGCCACCGGCCAACTGTCAAAGGGTCGACCGGGGTCGGTTTGCGGGGGAATCGGCGCCATGGATGGCGTCCGCTTAGCCCCCATGGACGGGTTTACGGCGACCCCGCAAACCGGCACCGGGCGGCCCAAGCCAGGGACACCGCGCAAGCGACGGCTGTTCGCCTCAATCCAACAGCGAGCTGGGCAGAGCCCAGCTCTACGAGATCTCATGCAATCCGTGGAGCCGGCCGGCGGCCGGCACTACGCGGCGTCTCGCCACGCATGAAACGTCGCGACGCGCACAAAAGAAAAGCCCCACATTTCTGCGGGGCCTCCGGATGCATCAATGCGCGCGGTCAGTGACCACCAGCCGACGCCGCACCGGCGCCTGCGCCGAATGGCGGCTTGGCCAGCCACAGGAAGGCGATGATCGCCAGGAACACCCAGCCCAGCAGGAAGAAGATGTCGTTGAAGCCCATCTGCGATGCCTGGTGGTTGATGATGTTGTTCAACGCCGCCGCACCATGCTGCAGGTCGCCCTGCCCCATTGCCGCCACCTTTTCCTGCATGCCCGGCGTGTACACCGAAATGCTTTCGGTCAGGTGCGCGTGGTGCTCCTGCGTGCGGTGTGCCCACAGCCACGTCGTCAGCGACGCCGCGAAACTGCCGCCCAGCGTACGCAGGAACGTCGCCAGGCCCGAACCCGCCGCAATCTCGCGACCGTCAAGGTCCGACAGCAGGATCTGCAGCACCGGCATGAAGAACAATGCCACGCCAATGCCCATGATCAGCTGCACCCCCGCCACGTGCGTGAAGTCCACCTGCAGGTTGAAACCCGAGCGCATGAAACTGGTGAACGACAGGAACACGAACGCGATCGACGCGATCCAGCGCATGTCGAAGCGCGACGCATACTTGCCCACGAACGGCGTCATGATCACCGGCAGGATACCGATCGGCGCCGTTGCCAGCCCCGCCCAGATCGCCGTATAGCCCATGTCGCGCTGCAACCACTGCGGGATCAGCAGCGACACACTGAAGAATGCCGCGTACGCCACCACCATCGCCAGCGTGCCCGCCCGGAAATTCCGATGCCGGAACAACCGCAGGTCCACGATCGGATCCTTGTCGGTCAGCTCCCAGATCAGGAACACCGCCAACGCCACCACCGACACACAGGCCAGCGCCACGATCATCGGCGAACTGAACCAGTCCTCATCGTTGCCCAGGTCCAGCACCAGCTGCAGCGCACCCACGCCGATCACCAGCGTGATCAGGCCCACGTAGTCCATCTTCGGCTTTTCGATGTGCTCCGGGCGCCCCTTCAACTGGTTGCCCACCACCAACGCCGCGAAAATGCCCAGTGGCACGTTGATCAGGAAGATCCATTCCCAACTGTAGTTGTCCGTGATCCAGCCGCCCAGGATCGGACCGCAGATCGGCGCCACCACCGTGATCATCGCCAGCAGCGCCAGCGCCTGCCCGCGTTTCTCGCGTGGGTAGATCGATACCAGCAGCGACTGCGTGATCGGGTACATCGGCCCCGCCACGAACCCCTGCAGCGCACGCGACACCACCAGCATGCCCATGCTCTGCGCCAGGCCACACAACAGCGACGCCACCACGAACGACAGCGTCGCCCAGATGAACAGCTTGGTCTCGCCAAACCGGCGGCTCAGCCAACCGGTCAGCGGCAGCGCGATCGCCGTACTGACCGCGAACGAGGTAATGACCCAGGTCGCCTGCTGCGAACTGGCGCCCAGGTTGCCGGCAATGGTCGGCAGCGAAACGTTGGCGATGGTGGTGTCGAGCACCTGCATGAACGAGGCCATGGCCAGGCCAGCAGTACACAGCGCGACATTGGCCGGCCGGAACGCGCCGGTCGCACCTGGCGCCGACGGCGCACCCGGAACACCGGGTGCGGCGGGAGCTTGTGCGGACATGATGGCCTCAGCTTGCCTTCGCCTGGCGCGGCAGGTTGTCCTGGATGATCTCGTGGATCACCTCGTCGGCGTTGTGCAGCTGCGTGGCGTACACGTCGGTGTCGAACACCTGGCCCTTCGCCGGCGCGGTCGGCAGCACCGTGCCCTTCTGGTCGCGCAGGCTCACCTCGGCCTTCATCGACAGACCGATGCGCAGCGGATTGTCGGCCAGCTGCTTCGCATCGATGGCGATGCGCACCGGCACGCGCTGCACGATCTTGATCCAGTTGCCGCTCGCGTTCTGCGCCGGCAGCAGCGAGAACGCCGAACCGGTGCCCAGGCCCAGGCTGTCGATGCGGCCCTTGTACTTCACCTCACCGCCGTACAGGTCCGAGCGCAGCTCCACTTCCTGGCCCAGGCGCATGTGGCGCAGCTGGGTTTCCTTGAAGTTCGCTTCCACCCACATCTGCTCGGTCGGCACCACCGCCATCAGGGCGTTGCCCGGCTGCACGCGCTGGCCAACCTGCACCGAACGACGCGCCACGTAGCCGCTGACCGGCGCCACGATGCCCGCGCGGGCATTGTTGAGGTACGCCTGGCGCAGCTGCGCCGCGGCCGCCTGCACGTCCGGCTGGGTGGCAATCACGGTGTCGTCGACCAGCGCATTGTTGCGCTCGAACGATTCGCGCGAACCGGCCACGGCCGCTTCGGCCGCCGCCAGCTCGTTGCGCGCATGCGCCAGCTCTTCATCGGAAATCGCGCCCGTTGCGGCCAGGCCCTTGCGGCGGGCGAAGTCTTCGCGCACGCGGTTCAGGGTGACCTGGCGCGCGCTCAGTTCGGCCTGCGCACCTTCCACGCTGCGGTACAGACCGCGGGTCTGGCGCACGGTCTTGGCCAGGTTGGCGCGGGCCTGCTGCAGAGCGACGTCGGTATCGGCCGGGTCCAGCTGCACCAGCAGCTGGCCGCGCTCGACGCGCATGCCGTCGTCGGCGTTGATCGCCACCACCGTACCGGTGATCAGCGGGGTGATCTGCACCTGGTTGCCCTGCACATAGGCATCGTCGGTTTCTTCGAACCAACGGCCGAACATGAAGTACCACAGCGCGGCCGCCGCGATCAGCAGCACCACGATGGCCAGCAGGCCACGCAGCAGCTTGCCGCGACGGGAAGGAGCTGCCGGTGCGGCAGCGGGAGCGGATGTCTGGCTCATGGAAGGACTCTCAGGAATGCGTGGATTCGGGGGCGGTGGCGAGCGTGGCGGTGTCGCCGGACGGGGTGAACCCGCCGCCGAGTGCCTGGCTCAGCCGGACCGAAACAAGGATCTGACGCGACTGCAGCGCGGCCAGCTGCTGCTGCGACTGCAGCAGCTGCGCCTCCACGCTGAGCACGTCCAGGTAGCTGCCGACGCCGGCCTTGTAGCGCTGCTGCGCAAGGTCGTGCGCCGCGCGCGCGGTGTCCACGGCCTGCGCCTGCGACGCGGCCTGTTCGGCCAGCGAGCGCACGGCGTTGACCTGGTCGGCCACTTCGCGCAGTGCGTCGACCACCGACTGGTTGTAGTTGGCCACGGCCAGGTCGTACTGCGCGTCGGTCTTGTCCAGGTTGGCGCGCAGGCGGCCACCGTCGAAGATCGGCAGGCTCAGCGCCGGCGCGATGAAGGCGAAGGTCGAACCGCTCTTGAGCAGCTGGTCGACCTCACCGGCCACCACGCCGCCGAGGGCAGTGAGGTTGAGGCTGGGATAGAACTTCGCCTTGGACGCGTCGATCTCGCGACCGGCCGCTTCCACCCGCCAGCGCGCCGCCACGATGTCCGGGCGACGGCCCAGCAGTTCGCTCGGCAACACGCTCGGCAACTGCAGGGCCAGCGGATTCAGCGGCTGCGGGCGTTCGATCTTCAGGCCGCGGTCCGGGCCCTGCCCGACCAGCGCGGCCAGCGCGGTGCGCGCGTCGTCGATCTGCTGCTGCGCGGCCTGCAGCTGCTGCTGCGCAACCGGAATGCGGGCTTCGGCCTGGCGGGTCTGCAGGTCGCTGTCGATGCCGGCCGCGCGACGCTGGCGGACCAGGGTCAGGGTCTTCTGCGAGCGGTCCAGCTCTTCGCTGGCCACGTCGTGCAGGCGCCAGGCGTAGCCCAGCTGCGCGTAGGCTTCGGCAATGCCGGCCGAGAGGTTCAGGCGCGCGGCCTGCGCGTCGACTGCGGCCGCATGGCCGCTGTCCACGGCAGCTTCCCAGGCAGCACGCTTGCCGCCCCACAGGTCCACGCCGTAGCTCACGCTCACGTAGGCCTGGCCGCTGCCGGCATAGCTGCCGCCCAGCTCGTCACCGACCATCGATTCGGGCAGGCGCACGCCGGTATAGCCACCCGACGCATTGACGCTGGGCAGCCGGTCCGCATGCGCGGTGCCGATCTGCGCGCGGGCCTGGCGCAGGCGCGCGTCGGCCGCGTCCAGCCCCGGGTTGTGCTGCAGGCCTTCGGCGATCAGGGCGTCCAGCTGCGGATCGTTGAGGGCGCGCCACCAGTCGGTGGCCGGCCACGCGGCCGGGCTCAGCGGGTGGCCGGCCAGGGTGCGCTGGGCCTGCAGGCTGTCGGCGTCGAGCAGCTTGCCGTGCGGTTCCAGGCCACCGGTGCTGGCACAGGCGGCGAGCGCAAGGGCCAGGACGGACAGCAGCACCGGCCGCAGCGGGCGCAGCGATGAAGTGCGATCAGTAATAGGAGTCATGGCGTAGTGAGGGAGTCACGGACACGGGTCAACAGGGAAAGCAGCTGGGCGCGCTCGTCGGCGGACAGGTCGCGCATGGCGTCGTCCATCACGGTGTCGCCGCGCCGCTGGAGCCGGGCCCACAGTTCGCGGCCCTGCTCGGTCAGTACGATCTGCAGCGCACGCCGGTCCTGCGCATGCGGTTCACGGCGCACGCAGCCAATGGCCTCCAGCTTGTCCAGCAGGCGGGTCACCGCGCTGGGGACCTGGTCCAGGGCCTGGGCCAGCTCGTTGGCGGTACACGGCGCGCGGAACGACAGCACCTTCAGGCCCAGGTAGTGGGTGAAGCCGATATCGAGGTTTTCCTCGGCCATGGACACGTCCAGCTCGCGCATCAGGCCATCGCGAACCTGGCGCAGCAGCAGTCCCAGACTGGGCGGGGTTTCGGGGCAGATCATCATGGGGAGGCACTTTACTTCCGAAAAATATATTTCTCAATGGAAATATTCGATCTGGAAGCAAATGCAGTGTTGCCCCATTCAGAACACTGGCCCGGGCCAGCCAATTCCTTCACATGGCTTGGCATCCCCCGCCGCATCCGGATAATCGACCGCCTGCGAGGGCGACAGCCGTCGCCGTCCCTTGCCACAGGTACCAATCCCGCATGACCGATCTAGCCCGCCCCGCTTTCCACGGCTTTGAACAGCTTCCCCTGCGTGAATACGCTGAACGGGCGTACCTGGACTACTCGATGTACGTGGTGCTCGACCGTGCGCTGCCGTTCATCGGCGACGGCCTGAAGCCGGTCCAGCGCCGCATCATCTATTCGATGAGCGAGCTGGGGCTGAACGCCGCCTCCAAGCCGAAGAAGTCCGCCCGTACGGTGGGTGACGTGATCGGTAAGTACCACCCGCACGGCGACAGCGCGTGCTACGAGGCGCTGGTGCTGATGGCGCAGCCGTTCTCGTACCGGTATCCGCTGATCGAAGGCCAGGGCAACTTCGGTTCGACCGATGACCCGAAGTCGTTCGCGGCGATGCGTTATACGGAGTCGAAGCTGACTCCGATCGCGGAGGTGCTGCTGGGCGAGATCAACCAGGGCACGACGGACTGGACGCCGAACTTCGACGGGACGCTGGAAGAGCCGACGTGGATGCCGGCGCGCCTGCCGCACCTGCTGCTGAACGGCACGACGGGCATCGCGGTGGGTATGGCCACGGACGTGCCGCCGCACAACCTCAATGAGATCGTCAGCGCGCTGCTGCACCTGCTGGACGATCCGGACGCGAGCCTGGATGCGCTGCTGGAGCACGTGAAGGGCCCGGACTACCCGAGCGCGGCGGAGATCATCACGCCGGCGGCGGACCTGCGGACGATGTACGACACGGGCTACGGCAGTGTGCGTGCGCGGTCGACCTTCCTGAAGGAAGGCACCAACATCGTGATCAATGCGCTGCCGTTCCAGGTGTCGCCGTCGAAGGTGATCGAGCAGATCGCGGCGCAGATGCGCGCGAAGAAGCTGCCGTGGCTGGAAGACATCCGCGACGAGTCGGACCACGCCAATCCGGTGCGGGTGGTGCTGGTGCCGCGTTCGAACCGGGTGGACGCGGAACAGCTGATGGGCCATCTGTTCGCGACGACGGACCTGGAGCGCAGCTACCGGGTCAACCTCAACGTGATCGGGCTGGACGGGCGTCCGCAGGTGAAGAACCTGAAGATGCTGCTGAGCGAGTGGCTGCAGTTCCGCCAGGCAACGGTGACGCGGCGCCTGAACCATCGCCTGGAGAAGGTGGAGCGTCGCCTGCACCTGTTGGAAGGCCTGCTGGTGGCGTTCCTGAACCTGGATGAGGTGATCCACATCATCCGTACGGAAGACGAGCCGAAGGCGGCGTTGATCGCGCGGTTCGGGCTGAGCGATGACCAGGCCGACTACATCCTGGAAACCAAGCTGAAGCAGCTGGCGCGCCTGGAAGAGATGAAGATCCGGGGCGAGCAGGACGAGCTGGCCAAGGAGCGCGAGAAGATCCAGTCGATCCTGGACAGCAAGGCGAAGCTGCGCAAGCTGATCCGCGACGAGCTCACGGCGGACGCGAAGAAGTTCGGCGATGCACGCCGTTCGCCGCTGGTGCAGCGTGGTGCGGCGCAGGCGATCGATGAGTCGGAGCTGGTGCCGAGCGAGCCGATGACGGTGGTGTTGTCGGAGAAGGGCTGGATCCGTGCGGCGAAGGGCCACGACATGGATCCGTCGACGCTGTCGTACCGTGAGGGCGATGCGTTGTTGGGGTCGGTGCGTTCGCGCAGCACGCAGCAGGTGGCGTTCCTGGACAGCGAGGGCCGTGCGTATTCGACGCTCGTGCATACCCTGCCCTCGGCGCGTGGCAATGGCGAGCCGCTGACCGGCCGCTTCTCGCCGGCGGCAGGCAGTGCGTTCATGACCTTGGCCAGCGGCGAGAACGATACGCGCTTCGTGCTGGCGTCGACGCATGGCTACGGGTTCGTGACGCGCTTCGAGAACCTGACGGGCCGCAACAAGGCGGGCAAGGCAATGTTGAACCTGACGTCGGGTTCGAAGGTGCTGACGCCGGCCGTAGTGGCCAACCCGGCGGCCGACCGGATCGTGGCGGTGACCAGTTCGGGCAACCTGTTGGCGATTCCGGCCAGCGAGCTGCCGGAACTGGACAAGGGCAAGGGCAACAAGATCATCGACATTCCGAAGGCGAAGCTGGCCACGGAACGTGTGGTGGCGGTGGTGGCGGTGGGCCCGGGCAACACGCTGCTGGTCCGCAGCGGCCAGCGCACGATGAACCTGTCGTACAAGGATCTGGAAACCTACATCGGCAGCCGCGCCACGCGTGGGCACCTGTTGCCGCGTGGTTGGCAGAAGGTGGACGGGTTGGCGGTGGAGTAAACGCCAACCTGCTTGCGCTTCAATCCACGAACGGCCGGGATCTTCCCGGCCGTTCTGTTTTGAGCTCGGATTGCACGCGATCCGTAGAGCCGGGCTCTGCCCGGCTCGCTGTTGGATTCAGGCGAACAGCCCTCGTCTGCGCGGTTTCCCTGGTCAGGGCCGTCGGGTGCGGGTTTGTGGGGGACGCCGTAAATACATCCATGTAGGCTCATCGCCGCATCCATGCGGCTCGTGCCCCCTCAAACCCACCCCCGCCGACCCTCCGATAGTTGATCGGTGAGTCGCTGAAACGCGGTAGAGCCGGGCTCTGCCCGGCTCCTCTCACCACCAGCGTGGACCTGAGTTCAATCTTTCATTCGGTGGCACCAGCTCGCGGGCCACCTTCGTGGCTGCCCTGCGCTCTGGGTGTCCCCACAATGCAAGGCTCAGCGAAAATCGATCCTCGTCGACATCCACGTAGCGCTGCATCAACAACTGCAGCAACAACGATGGTGTCTTCTTTACCTTCCATGCGGCTGCACGGAAGCGGCAGCGCAACTCACTGTCGAGCGATGCCCTGGTGACGTGCGGGTCTTCCAGAAGCGTGTAGTCGGGCTGCGTATCAAAGTCGTAAGGCGCCACAAAGCGGGGCTTTGACCGGGGGCCGGCAGGCGTCAGCAGGATTGCCCCATTGCGAGCTTGAATCTTGATCAGGCACCGTGGCGGGAATCCCAATCGGTGCAGCCACTTGCCGCGCAGCATGATCACCGGGACAGCCCCGGGCCATTCGGCATCGTCCTTCTCGGCCTGCGTCATTGCGGGTGTTTCAGGACTGCAACCATCGTCGGACGGATGGGCGTTTGCAGCGGAACAATCAGAGGGCGTGTCGGCCCGATGCGTTTGCATGGTAGACCTCCTGCAGAGAATGACCTCTCGCCAGGATGGCGAGAGGCGTCGGGAGGCTACAACCGCGAACTAGCAAAACGGCGTGGTTATTCCCCTGCTGAGGGTGTTGTATTAACCACACTCCCGACACAGGAAGGCATCATTCTGCTAGTTGCGGAGGTTGTAGGCTCCGTGGGCAACATTGCAGGCGCCAGCAAATTAAGAGAAATCGTTTGTTTCATTGGCTTTCGCACGTTTGGTAGACGCAGCCTATGCCTGACGCAAATGCCATCGTGACCATGCGCACCTCATCACAGAAGCGATCAAAATCAGCAAAATACGCGTCAATCAAAACATGCAAACCGCGTAGCGACACGCCACGCGTGTTCGCAGTTTCCATTCGAAAGCGACATAACCGCCGGGCAAAACCCGGCACCCGCGTTTCCCATGGCGACCGACAAACTCTCGGAGGGTCGGCGGGGGTGGGTTTGAGGGTGCACGAGCCGCATGGATGCGGCGATGAGCTTACATGGACGTACTTGCAGCGTCCCCCACAAACCCGCACCCGACGGCCCTGACCAAGGAACATTCAAGGGGTGCAGCTGTTCGCCTGAATCCAACAGCAGCCGGGCAGAGCCCGGCTCTACGGATGGCATGCAATCCCAGGAGCCGGCCGGCGGCCGGCACTACGCTGGTGCACGCGCGTTTGGGCACGGCGCGTCGTGGAAACGCTGCGCCCACAAAAAAACCGGGGAATCCCCGGTTCTTCTGCATCTCGCTGGCTGGCAAAAGCTGGCTGGCGATGTTTGAGGGCTGGCGAGCGTTGGCTGGCTGGCGGTGAGGC
This sequence comes from Stenotrophomonas sp. VV52, assembly GCF_002893095.1. Taxonomy (GTDB): domain Bacteria; phylum Pseudomonadota; class Gammaproteobacteria; order Xanthomonadales; family Xanthomonadaceae; genus Stenotrophomonas; species Stenotrophomonas aracearum. The sequence continues at coordinate 9,965 of NZ_PKQQ01000010.1, forward strand.
TTCCTGGGTCGGCCAACGGCCGACGCTACCGGAGTCGCGGCCGACGGTGGGTGCATGAGTCGGCCGGAGGTCGGGCCATGCTCAGTGCGCGACGTTGCCCTTCGATTCCATCTTGCTGGTCTGGTACAGCGCAAGACCAATGCGCTTGATCAGGCTCAGCTGCTGCTCCAGCCACCAGGCGTGGTCTTCTTCGGTGTCCTTCAGCTGCACCAGCAACATGTCGCGGCTGACGTAGTCCTGGTGCTGCTCGCACAGCTTCATGCCTGCCGCCAGGTTGTTGCGCACGCTGTACTCGGTGTCCAGGTCCTTCTGCAGCATCTCTTCCACCGTCACGCCCGGCTCGAAACCGTGCGGGCGCATGTCCGGCGTGCCGCCCAGGAACAGGATCCGGCGCAGCAGCGCGTCCGCGTGCTGGGTCTCTTCTTCCATCTCGTGGTTCAGTCGCTCGTACAGCGCGAACAGGCCCTGGTCTTCGTAACGGCGCGAATGGATGAAGTACTGGTCGCGAGCCGCGAGCTCGCCGCGCAGCAGTTCCTTCAGGCAGGCAATGACGTCCGGATGGCCTTTCATGGGGGTGTCCTTATGAATCAATGCGGGCATGGTGCCCTATCCGGAAATACAGTGATCTAATCGGAATCAGTTGCAGTTGCACTTGCCCCTACAATCGGGGCATCACGGACGTCGGGGAGACGGCATGCGTCGTTGGCTGAAGCGGTTGCTCTGGGCTTGTGCGGTACTCGTCGCGGTAGCGCTTGTCGTCATCGGCGTGGCATGGACCCTGCTTCGCGGCAGCCTCGCCCCCCTGGACGGAGACACCCCCCTCGCCGGCCTCCAGGCCCCCGTGAGCATCCAGCGCGACGCCCTTGGCGTGGTCACCATCGACGCCGCCAGCCAGGCCGATGCCATGCGCGCCCTCGGCCTGGTCCACGCCCAGGAACGCTACTTCGAAATGGATCTCATGCGCCGCGCCGCCGCCGGCGAGCTTTCCGAACTGTTCGGGGCCGCCGCCGTCGACGTCGACAAGCGCATGCGCGTACACCGTCTGCGCGCCCGCACCGACGCCCACCTGGCCGACGCCCTCGGCGACCAGGCCGACGTCCTCCAGGCCTATGTCGACGGCGTCAACCAGGGCGTCGGCGCCCTCCGCGTGCGCCCCTGGCCCTACCTCCTGCTGCGCCAGCAGCCGGCCGCCTGGACCCGCACCGACTCCATCCTCACCGGCCTGGCCATGTACGCCGACCTGCAGGATCCCGCCAACCAGAACGAACTGGCCATGCGGCGCATCCGCGACGTCGCGCCCCCGGCCCTGTATGCCCTGCTCAGCCATGACGGCAGCGAATGGGATGCCCCCCTGTTCGGCGACGCACGCGGCAACGCCGTCCTGCCCGGCAAGGACGTGCTGGACCTGCGCAGCGACAGCTCGGCGCCGCCCGCTCCGGTGCCTGCCGAAGCCGACGTGCACGGCAGCAACAACTTTGCCGTCGCCGGCGCCCTCACCGCCGACGGCCGCGCCATCGTCGCCGACGACATGCACCTCGGCCTGCGCGCCCCCAGCCTCTGGTTCCGCGTGCGCCTGCGCTATCCGGACGCGCTCGCCGCCGGGGGCAAGGTGGATGTCAGCGGCTTCTCGCTGCCCGGCCTGCCGGCCGTCGTGGTCGGCAGCAACGGCCACGTCGCCTGGGGCTTCACCAACAGCTACATCGACACCGCCGACTTCCGCCCCGTCGCCGCCAACGAACCCGGCGTGACCGTGCACGAAGAACGCATCCGCGTCGCCAACGCACCGGAGGTGCACTTCCGCGTGCGCGAAACGGCCTGGGGCCCGATCCTGCACGAACGCCCCGACGGCAGCGGCGAGGCGTTGCGCTGGACCGCGCAGCTGCCCGGCGCGGTGCGCCTGGACTTCGCCGACATGGCGCGTGCTGGCGATCTGGATGACGCGCTGAAGATCGCCGACCGTGCCGGCATTCCCACCCAGAACCTGCTGCTCGCCGACAGCCATGGCCGCATCGCCTGGCGCCTGCTCGGCGCGCGTCCCGACCGCGCCGCCGACTGCCCGCCCGACGGCTTCACCACCACCGCCCCGGCCAGTTGCGCGCCGTGGCCGATCCGCAGCGATGCGGCACCGGCGCTGATCGACCCGCCCTCGCACCGGCTCTGGACCGCCAACGGTCGCGTGCTGGACGGAGCCGAGCTGGCAGTCGCCGGTGATGCCGGCTACGACCTCGGCGCACGCGGGCGACAGATCCGCGACGACCTCAATGCGAAACAGCGTTTCTCCGAACGCGACCTCCTGGCGATCCAGCTCGACGACCGCGCCGTGCTGATGGAGCGCTGGTACCGATTGATGCGCGACGTGGTGAGCCACAGCGACGACCCCGCGCTGAAGCGCTTGGAAGCAGCCACCCGCGAGTGGAACGGTCGCGCCACGGCCGATTCGGTGAGCTACCGGGTCGCGCGTGGTTTCCGTGGCAAGTTGTTGGACGCCGTCTCTGCGGGTCTGCTGGCGCCGGCCAAGGCCACGCTGGGCGAGGACTATCTGGAACCGCGCATGCCGCAGCTGGAAGGCGTGCTGTGGCCGCTGGTCACCGAACGGCCGATGCATCTGCTGCCGCCGCCGTACGAGAGCTGGGAGGGCCTGCTGGCCGACACCGCCCGTGACCTGGAGAAGGACCTCGCCGAACAGGGCCCGAGCCTGGCCGAACGCACCTGGGGCGAACGCAATACCGCCGACATCTGCCATCCGATCAGCCGCGCCCTGCCCGGCTTCGCCAGGCCTTGGCTGTGCATGCCTGCCGATGCCCTGCCCGGCGACAGCAACCTGCCGCGCGTGCAGGGGCCGAACTTCGGCGCATCACAACGCATGGTGGTCTCGCCCGGGCACGAAGCCGACGGCATCATCCACATGCCGGGCGGCCAGAGCGGGCACCCGCTGTCGCCGTTCTGGGGCGCGGGCCATCAGGATTGGGTGCAGGGCAAGCCGACCCCGTTCCTGCCGGGGCCGGCGCAGCACACGTTGAGGTTGACGCCAGCCGGTTGATTGCGAACGGTGACGCGGCCCGCCTCTACCGTTACCGCCGACGTTCCAGCAGGTTCATCAGCGGCCCGGTCATCGCCGTGGTCACCAGCGCCATGATCACCAGCACCGCGAACAGCCGGTCGCCGAGGAACCCCAGCTCGTAACCCAGGTTGAGCACGATCAGCTCCATCAGGCCGCGGGTGTTCATCAGTGCGCCCAGCTTCCAGGCTTCGTGGCTGTCCATGCCGGCGCTGCGCGCGGCACTCCACGTGCCCAGCAGTTTGCCGGCGGCGGCCAGCACGATCACCACCGCGCACAGCAGCAGGTCACTGGTCTGCAGCGCGTCGGCGCGCATGCGCAGGCCGGTCATGGCGAAGAACAGCGGCAGCAGCAGGGTCACTGCGAACGGCTCCACTTTTGCGATCAGCAGACTACGTAGCTGCGCGTTGGACGACACCGCTACGCCGGCGGCGAACGCGCCGAACAGGGCGTGGATGCCCAGCACTTCGGTCACCAGCGCACTGGCCAGCGACAGCAGCAGCATGCCCAGCAGCCAGCGCCTTTCGGTGCCCGGCTGGATCTGCTGGCGCGCGAACCACGGTTTGACCACGCCGAGCATCAGCGCGATGAACGCCACCACGCACAACAGGCTGAGGCTGGCCGGCACCCATCCGGCCGCCTGCGCGGCCGCCACGATCAGGGCGAGCAGGCACCAGGCGGTGGCGTCGCCAAGCGCGGCGCAGGCAATGGCGGTTTGCCCGAGTGGGGTCTGGCTGATGCCGCGGTCGGACAGGATCCGCAGCAGCACCGGGAACGCGGTAATGCTCAGCGAAATGCCGACAAACAGGGCGAACGCGGTGAAGCCCACGCCCTGCGGGCCATGCTCGGGATACAGCCAGATCGCCAGCAGCACGCCGAGCACGAACGGCACGGCGATGCCGGCATGGCTGACGGTAAAGGCAAAACGGCGACGGCCACGGAGACCGCCCAGATCAAGTTCGGCGCCCGCCACCAGCAGGAACATGAGCACGCCGAGCTGGCTGAGCATGCCCAGCGGGCCCAGCGAGGTGGCCGGGAACAGTGCACCGTGCAGGCCCGGCAACAGGCTGCCGAGGACCAGCGGGCCCATCATCAGGCCGGCGGCCATTTCGCCGATCACCGCCGGCTGGCCCAGACGCTTCAGCAGCGCGCCCGCGCCCTTGGCCACGATCAGCAGTACCAGCAACTGCAGCAGGAACAGGCCCAATGGCGAGGCCAGATGGTGGGCCCAGTCGCTACCCACCACCGGTTCGGCTTTGGCCGCCACGGCCGGCAGGTCCGGGCCCGCGTAGCGGGCCAGGGCCAGGCCGATCAGCAGCGGGACACCAGCCCAAGCCAGGTACTGCCAGCCCCATTTCATCCGCGGCACGCTGCCTCCGGCCTGTGCATCCATGAACATTCCCCAATGCCTGAGAGGGGAATGGTAACCGGTGGACCCGGCCAGTGGCCGGGGTTACGCCAGGGCCTGCTCATGCACGCCGGAAACGGCGCGACCGGAGGGGTCGGCCATGGCGGCGAAGCTGGCGTCCCAGGCGATGGCGGCCGGCGACGAGCAGGCGATGGACTTGCCGCCCGGAACGGTGTCGGCGGCGGCCTGGCTGGGGAAGTACTGCTCGAAGACGTGGCGGTAGTAATAGGCTTCCTTGGTCTGCGGCGGGTTGTGCACGAAGCGCTTGTCGGCGGCGGCCATGACCCGGTCGCTGATCTGGGCTTCGGCATGCGCCTTGAGACCGTCGATCCAGCCGTAGCCGACGCCGTCGCTGAACTGTTCCTTCTGCCGCCACAGGATGGAATCGGGCAGGTAGCCTTCGAACGCTTCGCGCAGGACGGCTTTCTCGATCCGGCGCGCGCCGTCGCCGCCCTGCCCGACCATCTTGTGGCGGGCGTCGATGCGCATGGCGACGTCGAGGAATTCACGGTCGAGGAACGGCACGCGCGGTTCGACGCCCCAGGCCATCATCGACTTGTTGGCACGCAGGCAGTCGTAGTTGTTGAGAGCGTCGAGCTTGCGCACGAGTTCTTCATGGAATTCGCGGGCGTTGGGGGCTTTGTGGAAGTACAGGTAGCCGCCGAAGATTTCGTCGCTGCCTTCGCCGGAGAGCACCATCTTGACGCCCATGGCCTTGATGCGGCGGGCGAGCAGGAACATGGGGGTGGAGGCGCGGATGGTGGTGACGTCGTAGGTTTCGACGTGGCGGATGACGTCGGGCAGTGCGTCGAGGCCTTCTTCGAAGGTGTATTCGAAGCCGTGGTGGACGGTGCCGAGCGCTTCGGCGGCGATGGCGGCGGCGGCGAGGTCGGGCGAGCCTTTCAGGCCGATGGCGAAGGAGTGCAGGCGCGGCCACCAGGCTTCGCTCTGGTCGCCGTCTTCGATGCGGTGGCGGGCGTAGCGGGCGGCGACGGCGGCAACGAGGGAAGAATCGAGGCCGCCGGAGAGCAGGACGCCGTAGGGCACGTCGGTCATCAGCTGGCGGTGGACGGCGCGCTCGAAGGCTTCGCGCAGGGCGGCGCGGTCGGCGTCGACGCCTTCGACGGCGGCATAGTCGCGCCAGGGGCGTTCGTAGTACCGGGTGAGGGTGTCGGTGGCGCTGTCGTACCAGTGGCCGGGTGGGAACTGGGCCGCGTCGGCGCAGGTGTCGACGAGGGATTTCAGTTCGGAGGCGACCAGCAGGCGGCCGTCCTTGTCATGGCCCCAATAGAGGGGCACGACGCCGATGGGGTCGCGTGCGATCAGGACGCGTTGCCTGGCGCGGTCCCACAGGGCGAAGGCGAAAATGCCGTTGAGGCGGTTGAGGAAGGACGACGGCGTGTGCTGCTGGTAGAGGGCGTTGATGACTTCGCAGTCGGAGCCGGTCTGGAAGGCGTAGGGCTGTTCCAGTTCGGCCTTGAGTTCGCGGTGGTTGTAGATTTCGCCGTTGACGGCGAGGGCAAGGCTGCCGTCTTCGGAGAGCAGCGGCTGGGAGCCGCCGGCGGGGTCGACGATGGCGAGGCGTTCGTGGACGAGGATGGCGCCCTCGTCGACGTAGACGCCGCTCCAGTCGGGACCGCGATGGCGCTGGCGCTGGGAGAGGTCGAGCGCATGGCGGCGCAGGACGGTGAGGTCATCGCCGGCCTGCAGGCCGAACATTCCGAAGATCGAACACATGGGAACAGCTCCTTGAGGTTGGGGGAATACACGTAACGGCTGCATTCGACCGGCCACCGATCCCGGGCCTGACCTGCACCCGGAAAACAAAAAACCCGCATCGGCCGATGCGGGTTTTCTGGGTTCCGGGCGTGTGTTGCTTGTTCTAGCCCTGGTCGCAGTCCCGCATCGGCCGCGCACGATTATTCGCGCGCAGATTATTGCGGTTGTTGTTGACGGCGGTGGCCAGAAGCGAGGACATGGGTCGACCGTAGCGCTGTTTCTTGGGGAGTGCAACAGTTGCTGTCGCAACCTACGCGGGCGGGGCTGTGCCGGAACCTCCGGATGCCATTTCCCGGTAGAGCCGGGCCCTGCCCGGCTGCGGTTGGATTCAGGCGAACAGCCCGCAGGTGCGAGGGTTCCCTGGCTTGGGCCGCCCGGTGCCGGTTTGCGGGGTCGCCGCAAGTACGTCCATGTAAGCTGCGTCGCCGCATCCATGCGGCTCAGCCCCCCGCAAACCGACACCGGGCGACCCTTTGACAGTTGGCCGGTGGCCAAGGGAAACGCGGTTGCCCGCCGGTGGCCGGCGTGGCGATGCCGATCATTTCCATGCGTCACCGAGCGCAGATGATTTCACGGCGGTCGTTTGGGAACCGACCCTACCAAACGGCGCAGGCGCACCGCGTAGTGACACGCCATGCGGCGGGTGGGGGGTACGGGACCGTGAAGGCACATGGATGTGCCGCCCGAGCTTAACGGGAGATTTGATGCGTGTCCCGTACCCCCACCCGCCGGCCCAACACCAGGGAATCTCTCCGCCGAGGGCTGTTCGCCCAGATGTATGAAGCCGGGCAGAGCCCGGCGCCCCGGATGCCATGCAATCAAGGGCAGCCGGGCAGCCGGGCAGCCCCCGGCACTACACGCCGCGTTGTACACAGATTCCAGCGCCCAGCAAGACTGCATTGAGGTTCGGCGATGGTCGACAATGCGCGGCATGGACATCATCACTTTCCGCGACGAAACGATCGGTCGTGCGCGCATGCAGGCGATCGTTGCGGCACATCCGCGCAACGCTGTTTTTGAGGATTGCACGTTCGACGAGGGCGATTTTTCGCGACTGGACATGGACGGATTCCAGTTTGTGCGCTGCTCGGTCGCCGGGGCGTCCTGGTTGGCCGCATCGCTGGAAGAGACCCAGTGGACCAAGTGCCGTGGCGGGCAGTGCGATTTCAGTTCGGCCCTGCTGAGCGATGCGCGCTTTTCGCACTGCGATCTCAACAACAGTCATTGGCGCCGCGCGACGCTGTCGTCGGTGCGCTTCGAGGACTGCAAGCTGACCGGCGCGCACCTGCAGGAAGTGACCGGCTGGGCGCTGGAGTTCCGCGACTGCCTGCTGGTCAGCGCCGACCTGCGCGGCCTGTCGTTCCGCAAGGCGGAGCTGGTCGGAATGGATTTTTCCGATGCCGAACTGTCGGGCTGCGACTTCCGCGATGCCGTGTTTGAAGGCGGCAGCCTGCGCAATGCGCAGACCCGGTTGACCCGGTTCGAGGGCGCTGACCTCCGCGGGGCCGACATCACCGGGCTCAATGTGATGGACGCCAAGCACTTCAAGAAAGCGGTGATCTCGCAGCGGCAGGCGGCCGCTGCGTTGGCGGCCTTTGGGTTGATTGTCGCTTGATGCCGGCGTGTGCGTGGAGCCGGCCAGCGGCCGGCACTACGGGGTGAGGAGCCGCTCTATCAGGCGCTGGTAAAGTGCGGGCAATGCTTCGAGGTCGGGCACCGACACGTTCTCGTCTACCTGGTGGATGCTGGCGTTGACCGGGCCTACTTCGATGCACTGCGCGCCCAGCGGCGCGATGAAGCGGGCGTCGGAGGTGCCGCCGCCGGTGCTTTCTTCCGGCGGCGCGCCCGCGAATTCGCCCAGTACTTCGCGCGCCACCTGGCGCAGCGTGCCTTCCGGGGTGTAGAACGGCTCTCCGCTGCGGTGCCACTTCAGCCGGTACTCCAGACCGTGGCGGTCGAGCAGCGACGTGATCTCCTGCTCCAGTACGTCCGCGTTCCAGTGCGGGTTGTAGCGCAGGTTGAACAGCACCTGCAGCTCGCCCGGAATCACATTGTTGGCGCCGGTCCCTGCATGGATGTTCGACACCTGCAGGCTGGTCGGCGGGAAGCTCTCGTAGCCATCGTCCCACTCCCGCGCGGTCAGTTCGGCCAGCGCCGCAGCGGCCAGATGGATCGGATTGCGCGCCTTGTGCGGGTACGCCACGTGGCCCTGCACCCCCTGCACCGTCAGCGTCGCCGAGAGGCTGCCGCGCCGGCCTACCCGCAGCAGATCGCCCAGCACCGCCGTCGACGACGGTTCGCCGGTAATGCACCAGTCGATCGCCTGGCCGCGCTCGCGGAACAGGGTTGCCACCCGGCGCACGCCGTCGATGGCGTCGCCTTCCTCGTCGCTGGTCAGCAGCACCGCCAGCGTGCCGGGGTGCTGCGGGTGCGCGGCCACGAACTGCTCGGCCGCCACCACGAATGCCGCCACGCTGCCCTTCATGTCCGCTGCGCCGCGCCCGTACAGCACGCCGTCACGGATCTGTGGATCGAACGGATCGCTGCGCCAGGCCTCTACCGGGCCGCTGGGCACCACGTCGGTGTGGCCCAGCAGCACCAGCACCGGCGCGCCCTGCCCGTGCGTGGCCCACAGGTTGTCGACCTCGCCCAGCCGCAGGTGCTCGCACTCGAAACCGGCACGCGAAAGCCGCCCGGCCAGCAGCGCCTGGCAGCCCGCGTCTTCCGGCGTGACCGACGGGCGCGCGATCAGGTCGCAGGTCAGTGCGACGACGTCGCTCATGCCCCCACTCCGAAACGCTGCTTGAAACCGTTGTCGGAGAAACCCTGGCTCATCACCCCATCGTCGGTGACCACCACCGGTCGCTTGATCAGCTGCGGATGCTCGCGCAGCAGCAGCTTCCATTCCGCGTCCGAGGCTGCGGCCTTGCGGTTCTCCGGCAACTGCCGCCACGTGGTCGACGAACGGTTCACCAGCGCGGGGAAGCCACCCGCCTGCGCCGCCCAGTCGACCAGCGTTTCCGGGCTGGGCTTCTGCTCGCGGTAATCGACGAAGGCGTACGCCACCTGGAAGCGGTCCAGCCACTTGGTGGCCTTCTTGCAGGTGTCGCAGTTCTTGAGGCCGTAAAGGGTGGTGGTCATTGCAGGAAGATACTCATACTGGGCTACAGGGTGTGCGACGCCGAGTATAGCCGCCTGTCACTCCCCAACCGGCGTGTTGAGCGCGTTCAGCAGGGTACGCTGCCAGCTCGACAGCCCAGTCCTGAACGCCACCGCATCGCCAATGAGGGGGCGTCCCGTGCGGTCCACCAGCAGGCACAGCTCCGAGGACATGAAGGCGCACATGCCTTCCAGCTGATGCTCATACTGCGGCGCATCGAAGGGATCGGCCAGGTGCAGCCGCATGCATACCCCATCCATGTCCAGCAGCATCTGCACGCGCGAGGCGGTATCGAGCGCGATCCTGCCCGATACGACTGCCACGACCAGGGCGTTGGTGGCGGAGATGGCGTCTTCGCGGTCATGCCGATCCGCCGCCTCGTGCAGGCGCATGAGCCTTCCAGCCGCCTGGCTGAACTCGCTCAACTCAGAAGGCGCCTGCCAGACATCGGTCTCGTCCGAAGAAGACCGCTGTACTGGAACTGGAGCGACAGGCGCAGCTTCTGCGTGACTCCACGTCGTGGTCGCGACGGGTGCCACGATCACCCCGGTGCGCGCGACCTCGGCGAAGTTGCGCCCGTCGTGCGGATTGTCGGGGAGCGGCCCGCGTGCAGCTTCCCGCAGGACCACCAGGTCCTGTACCCATGCCTGTTGCCTGCCCAGCCACTCGCAGTAGTAGTGCGTGCTGTAGGCCAGGTAGTCCTTGAGCTGCTTCTCGGGGCCAAACCCATGGAACTCGCCATCGCGCTGGTCCCACACGCCTCGCGAGGGCAATCGTGCCTCGTCGATGATCGGCTTGAGCGCCTTCGCCGCATTGAGCTGCAACGTATCCACCGCTACTTTCTGGCACTGGCCGCGCCCAAGCTGCCCAAGCCGGCGCAGGTACTGCACCCCGTACTTGGCAACCAGCGCCAGCGTGCGGTTTTCCCAGTGGACCAGCAGGTCGGGTTGCGCCTGCAGCAGGACGGGAAGCCGCAGCAGCAGTGCGTCGGCCGCTGGCCGCGGCAGCACCCCGTCCAACGGGCGGACCATCTGGTGTTCGGATGCCCGCAGCGCACTGACCAACCCGAATGCCAGGCAGGTGCCGGTCACCGCATGCTCCGGCAGCTCGTGCAGCTTGGACTCGAAAATCGGCAGCAGGTGTCGGGTGATGGCCCGCCCGCACACGGTCTGCAGCTTCGGGTGATTGATCAGCTCGCCCAGGTGGAACATGATCACGCTGAGGTTTTCCAGGGTGAAATCGTGCCGTGCGCGGATGGCCAGGATGGCGTGGCGCGCCGCGGCCAGCAGGCGGGTGCTGTCGTAGTCGAACTCACCGCGTCGGCGCAGCAGCTGGCACAGGATGTTCAGCGCCTTGCCCACGTAGATGTTGGACACGCGCTGCTGCGGGTCGCCGTCTTCGGCGCCGATGCTGCGGGTCAGGACGCGACTGAGCGTATCGAGGTCCGCGTTGAGGGTGGACAGCTCGCCGCTTTTGACGATTTTCTGGTACAGCGCGGAAACCAGGTAGTCCGCCTCGGTCAGCCGCACACAGTGCTCGCCCACCGGGACGAAAGGCATGCCCTGGAAGCCGGATGCGTTGAACACCTGGTGTGGCACCACCCTGCCCGCGTCGGTCGCCTGGACCGCGAACGGCGGGGAGTACGCATGCTGGATTACCGATACGGTATTGCCGAGCCGTTCCATACAGGCCTCTTCTGCCGGGAAAACGGCAGCATAGCCACGCCCCGGCGGTGCCGGGACGATGGACGGTTCAAGCTGTGACGCGGTTTGCGAAGCCAACGCGTTGCGCGTGACAGAAGCGTCACGGGGCATCGAAACGATGCCCCGATTACGTCACTTACTCAGTCGGCCAGGCCGCGCAGCAGCTCGTTGACGCTGGTCTTGCTGCGGGTCTTGGCATCCACCTGCTTGACGATCACCGCGCAGTAAAGCGAGTGCGAGCCGTCCTTGGAGGGCAGCTGGCCCGATACCACCACGCTGTACGGCGGCACCGAACCGTAGCTGATCTCGCCGGTGGCGCGGTTGTACACGCGGGTGCTCTGGCCCAGGAACACGCCCATGCCGATCACGCTGTGGTGGCCGACCACGAAGCCTTCCACCACTTCCGAACGTGCGCCGATGAAGCAATGGTCTTCGATGATGGTCGGGCTGGCCTGCAGCGGCTCGAGCACGCCGCCGATGCCGGCGCCGCCTGACAGGTGGCAGTGCTTGCCGATCTGCGCGCACGATCCCACCGTGGCCCAGGTGTCGACCATGGTGCCTTCGCCCACGTAGGCGCCGATGTTGGTGAAGCTCGGCATCAGCACCACGTCCTTGCCGAAGTAGCTGCCACGGCGCGCGATCGCACCGGGCACCACGCGCACGCCGGCGCGGCGGAACTTCGCCTCGTCGAAGCCGGCGAAGCGCGATTCGACCTTGTCCCAGAACGGCGCCGGACGCGCATCCACCACGGCCATGTCGTTGACGCGGAAGTACAGCAGCACCGCCTTCTTCAGCCACTCGTTGACCTTCCAGCCGCCATGGCCGTCGGGTTCGGCCACGCGGAATTCGCCGGTTTCCAGGCCGTCGATGACGCGCCCGACCAGCGGCTTGGTCGAGCCTTCGATCTCATGCAGGGTCAGCGTGGCACGGCGCTCGAACGCGCTTTCGATACCGAACTTGAGCTCTTCCACGCCCGGCGTGGCCGGCTTGCGCAGCGACTTGCGGGCGATGGTTTCGGCGCGCTTGGCGGCAGTTTCAGCGGCGCTGCTGGCGGCCGACTTCTTCGCCGGTGCCTTCTTTGCCATGGCGGCTTTCTTCGCGACCGGCGCGGTCTTCTTCGCAGCGGTCTTCTTCGCGGTCGAAGGTGCGGCAGCAGTCTTCTGGGCCGCCGCAGTCTTCGCGGCAGTCTTCTTGGCAGGCTTGGTGGCCATCAGTGGGGGTCTCCGGCTTTTCGATCAGGGTCCAGGCAGGCCAGCATCGCGTCGCGCAGCTGCTGCCTGGCAGTTTCGGTAAGGGGGCGGTCGTGTTCATCGCTGATCACGAACATGTCTTCGGCGCGCTCGCCGAACGTGGCAATGCGCGCGTCGTGCACGCGCAGGCCCTGGTTGCGCAGCACGAAGGCGACATCGGCGAGCAGCCCGGGGCGGTCGGGTGCGACCAGGCTGAAGCGGGTGCCGCCGGTGTCGTTGTCGTTGGCGTCGCGGAACTCGATGCGCGGGGCGAAGCGGAAGTGGCGCAGCTGGCGCGGCACCACCCGGCGCGAGGGCCGCAGCTGGGCCAGGTCGCCGGCCAGCGCGTCGCGCAGCGCCGCTTCCAGGCGCGGCGCGTCGCCGTCGGCGAAGCTGTCGGCCGGGGTCACTTCGAAGGTATCGAAAATGGTGTCGACCGGGCCATCCAGCACGCGCGCGCGGTGGATGCCGTAGCCCTTGCGGTCCAGGGTCATCACGATCGCGGCGAACAGGCCGTCGCGGTCCGGCGAATGCACGAACACTTCCAGCGCATCGTCGTCGGCGTTGATCCGGCGCACCTTGACCAGGGTCTGGCCCTGCTTGACCGGTACCAGCGCCGCCGCCTGCCAGGCCAGCTGCTCCGGGCGCAGGCGGATGAAGCTCTCGTCCGGCATCACGGTGAACTGGCGTTCGATGGTGGCGTCGTCATAGCCGCGCTCGCGCACGAGCGCGCGTACCGTCTCGCGCGCCTCGAGCACGCGTTCGGCGGCCGGCATCTGGTTTTCCAGTCCGTCGCGCAGCGCGCGGCGCGCGGCGAAGTACAGGTCGGCCAGCAGCCGGTCCTTCCAGGTATTCCACAGCTTGGGACTGGTGCCGGCGATGTCGGCACAGGTAAGCAGATAGAGATAATCGAGGCGGTCGCGGCTGCCGACCAGGGTGGCGAAGCGGTGGATCACGTCCGGGTCGGAGATGTCCTGCTTCTGCGCGGTGACCGACATGCGCAGGTGTTGTTCGACCAGCCAGGCCACCAGTTCGGTGTCCGAGCTGCCCAGCCCATGCGCCTCGCAGAACGCGCGCGCGTCGACCGCGCCCAGTTCGGAATGGTCGCCGCCCCGGCCCTTGGCGATGTCATGGAACAGCCCGGCCAGCAGCAGCAGTTCCGGCTTGCGCAGGCGCGGCCAGACTTCATGCGCGATGGAGAAACGTTCGTCGGCGCGGCTGGTCGCGAACAGGCCCATGTTGCGCAGGACCATCAGCGTGTGCTGGTCCACGGTGTACACATGGAACAGGTCGAACTGCATGCGCCCGGACACCTGCGCGAACGCGGGAATCCACTGCCCCAACACGCCCAGTCGCGCCATGCGCGCCAGCGTGTCGACCGCGCGCGCGCTGCGCAGCAGGGCCATGAACTGCTCGCGCGCGGCGGGGCTGGCGTCGGTGTACGCCGGCAGCTCACCCAGCGATTCGGCCAGCGCGCGCGCGGTCAGCGAATGCAGGCCACGCACGTCGGGGTTGTACGCCCAGCTGGAAAACAGCGCAAACACCTGTTCGATGTCGCCCTGCGGCCACTGCGGATCATTCGCGGCGAGGTAGCCACGGCGCAGCGAGAAGCCCACGCTGACCGGCTCGGGCACGGCTTCGCCGTCGAACTGTTCCTCGAAGCGCTGCAGAAGACGGTCGCTGATCCGCCGCACCACGGTGGCGCTGCGGTAGAAGCCCTGCATCATCTTTTCGACCGCCAGGCTTTCCACGTCGTCGACGAAGCCGAGCCGCGCGGCCAGGGTCTTCTGGTAGTCGAAGCGCAGGCGCTCTTCCGGGCGGTTGGCCACCAGGTGCAGGCCGAAGCGCAGCCGGGCCAGCGCGCAGCGCTCACGCCGCAGCGCCACCGCTTCGTCGGCGCCCAGGTGGCCCAGGCCGACCAGTGCTTCCAGTTCGCGCACGCCGAACGCGCGCAGCGCCATCCAGCCCAGGGTGTTGAGATCGCGCAGGCCGCCGGGGCCGTCCTTGATGTCCGGCTCCAGGTTGTCGGCGGTGTCGCCGAAGCGCTGGTGGCGCGCCAGCAGCTCGTCGCGCTTGGCCAGGAAGAACTCGCGCGGCGGCCACAGGCCGTCGCTGTTGACCGCCTGCTTCAGTGCCTGGCGTGCCGCGTCGTCGGCCACCAGCGGGCGCGATTCGATCAGCGCGGTGAGCACGGTCTGGTCGGCGCTGGCCTGCACGCATTCCTGCGCCGAACGCACCGCGTGGCTGACCGGCAGGCCGCAATCCCAGAGCAGCGCGAACAGGCGCGCCAGTGCCGTTTCATGGGTGCGCTGCGCCTGCGTCGGGCCAAAGACCAGCAGGTCGATGTCCGAGCGCGGGAACAATTCGCCGCGGCCGTAGCCGCCCACCGCGAACAGCGCCAACCCGGCGTTGGCCGGAATGCAGCGCTGCCACGCCAGGCGGATCAGGTGGTCGGCCGCGCGCGCGCGCAGCGCCAGCAGGCGCTCGATGTTGTCGCCCTGGTCGTAGCGGCGGTAGAGGCGCGCGTCGGCCTGCTGCAGGGTCTGGCGGGCCTCCGCCGCCCACTCGGGGTCGGCGACGGCGTCGGCCGGCGCGTCCAGGGTCGGGCTCGCCGGCAGCATGCTCAGACCTGCGATTCGCCGGGCGAGAGGGTCAGCACGTCCACGCCGGTCTCGGTGACCGCGATCATGTGCTCCCACTGCGCCGACAGCTTCCGGTCCTTGGTGACCACGGTCCAGCCATCCGGCAGCACCTTGTTGTAACGGGTGCCCTCGTTGATCATCGGTTCGATCGTGAAGGTCATGCCCGGTTGCAGTACCAGGCCCTGGCCCGGACGCCCGTAATGCACCACCTGCGGCTCGTCGTGATAGACCTTGCCGATGCCGTGGCCGCAGTACTCACGCACCACGCTGAAGCGTTCGCCTTCGGCCAGCGACTGGATCGCATGGCCGATGTCGCCCAGGGTCGCGCCCGGCTTGACCGCGCGGATGCCGGCCCACATCGCCTGGTAGGTGGTGTCGACCAGGCGCTTGGCCATCGTCGACGGGGTGCCGACGAAGTACATGCGGCTGGTGTCGCCGTGCCAGCCGTCCTTGATCACGGTGACGTCGATGTTGACGATGTCGCCGTCCTTCAGGACTTTCCCTTCGCTCGGGATGCCGTGGCAGATGACGTTGTTGACCGACGTGCACACCGTCTTCGGGAAGCCCCGGTAGCCGACATTGGCCGGCGTGGCCTTCTGCACGTTGATGATGTGGTCGTGGCAGATGCGGTCGAGCTCTTCGGTCGTCACGCCCGGCTTGACGTACGGGGTGACGATGTCGAGCACCTCGCTGGCCAGGTGGCCGGCGACGCGCATCAGTTCGATTTCCTCGGGGGTTTTCAGATTCACGCTCATGGCGGCCATTATCGCCGATCCGGGGCCATTCTGAACGGAAGCCGCTGGAACGCTGACAGCGCAGGTTCGGGTCGACCGGGACCGGAACGTAAAAAGTGTGAAAACTGGCCAATTTCCGTCACATATCGCCTACACCCCTGCTCCTATAACGAACCCAGCGCCGCCCCTGGCGCCCTCCCCCTGCAGTACGCCGGCATCGAACCGTTCATCCAGGACCCCCGTCCAAGGAGAAGACCATGCGATTCCTTCGCGCCCCGCGTCCCCTGCTGTTCGGCCTTGGCCTGGTGGCCCTGGCCTCCCCGGCCCTTGCCGCCGACACCACCACCTTCAACGTGCGCCTGATCATCACCAAGGCCTGCACGATCACGGCGGCGGCGGCCACCGATGTCGATTTCGGCTCGGCGCTGTCCACCGCGACCACGCCGATCAATGCACAGGGCTCGGTCACGGCGCAGTGCTCGGCGCTGACCCCCTACACCATCGCGCTCAACGCCGGCTCCAATGCCGGCACGGCCAATGACGTCACCACCCGGCGCATGCGCAATACCGACACCACGGTGACGACCAACAACTTCGTGGGCTACCAGCTGTATTCCAACGCCACCCGGACCACGGTCTGGGGCGCCACGGCGGGCACCAATACCGTGGCCGGTGTCGGCAACGGCCTGGCCCAGGCCTATCCGGTCTACGGCCAGGTCGCCAATCCGAGCGTGAACAACGCGGCGACGGGTAACTACCAGGACACGGTCACCGCCACCATCACCTACTGAGGGTCGCCATGTACCAGCTCATACGGGGGGGGCGCGAAGCGCTCCACGGCGAAGCTGTGCGCCGGCGTCCTGGCGGTGGCGCTTGCGCTGCCGCACGCGCACGCGGCCAGCCTGCAGGTCGCGCCGACCTCGCTGCAGCTCGGTCCCCGGCAGAATGCCGAGGCGCTGTGGATCAGCAACAGCGGCACCGCGCCGGTGGACGTGCAGGCCCGGGTGTTCCGCTGGACCCAGCGCAACGGGCGCGACGAACTGGAGCCGACCACCGACCTGGTGGTGAGCCCGCCGATGCAGGCATTGGCGGCCGGCCAACAGCAGCTGATCCGGGTGGTGCGCGCGGTGCCGCAGGCGCCGGCCGCGCAGCTCTCCTATCGGGTGATCGTGGATGAAGTGCCCAAGCTCGACCCCACCCGCCAAGGCATGCAGTTCGTGCTGCGCTACTCATTGCCGGTGTTCGTGCAGCCGGAGGGCGGCACGGCCACCACGCCGGACCTGCAGGCCACGGTGGTGACCCCGCCCGACGGCAAGCCGGTGCTGGAAGTGCACAACCGTGGTACCGGCTATGCCCAGCTGGCCGACCTGGCGGTCGGCACGCCGGAGCGGCCGCAGATCTTCCAGCCCGGCCTGGTCGGCTACGTCCTCGGCGGGCAGACCATGCGCTGGCCGCTGGACATCGCCGCCGGCCGCCTGTCCGGCGCGACCCTTTCGGCAAAGATCAATGGCGCTTCGCAAGCCACGCCACTGTCTCCGACGCCACCGGCTCGCTGAGGCCTGCATGCGCGTCGCCCTGGCTGCCGGCGCGGTCTCGTCTGGCATGCTGGCCGGCGCGGCCCGTGCCGCCGACGCGCCGGCGGAGAGCGGCGCGGAGATCGGTGCGTTCGCCGCCGATGACGTGATGCTCCCCGCCCCGACCCCGCTGACCGCGCCGCAGACGCTGTACCTGGAGGTGACCCTCAACGGCAGCCCGCGCGGGCTGCTGCCGTTCACCGAACTGGGCGGCCAGCTGCGCGCGGACCCGGCGGTACTGCGCCAGCTCGGCTTCGGCGCACGCGGCGACGCGCCGGTGCCGCTGGCGCAGATCAGCGGCGTGGTGGTGCGCTATGACGCAGGCCTGCAGACGCTGGCGCTGGAAGTGCCGCTGGAGCAGCTGTCGCTGCCCACCACGGAACTGGGCCAGGCCCTGCCGACCACGCCCACCGCCAGCGCATCGCCCGGCGCACTGGTCAATTACGATCTGTATGCCAGCCAGAACGAAGAGGCCGGCAATCTCGCGCTGACCACCGAATGGCGCGTGTTCGGGCTGGGCCGGGGCGTGCTGCGCAGCACCCAGCTGCTGCGCACGTTCCAGGACAGCGAGCGCGACTGGCGCGGCGAAAGCGTGCGGCTGGACAGCGCCTGGCAGCTGGACTTCCCCGACAGCGCACTGACCCTGACCGTGGGCGATTTCTTCAGCGGCTTCGTCGACTGGAGCCGACCGGTGCGCATGGGTGGCATCCAGATCGGACGCAACTACGGCCTGCAGCCGTACCGCGTGCTGACCCCCACCCCCAGCTTCCTCGGGGAAGCAGTGGTGCCCTCCACGGTGGAGCTCTACGTCGATGGCCTGCGCCAGTACAACGGCGAGGTGCCGGTCGGGCCGTTCCAGCTCGGTGCACAACCGGGCATCAGCGGCACCGGCAACGCCCAGGTGGTGATCACCGACGCCTACGGGCGCATGCAGACCCTGGATTTTTCGTTCTACGGGACGCAGCAGCTGCTGGCCGAAGGACTCTCCGACTGGTCGGCAGGGGTGGGCCGGATGCGCCGCGACTATGGCATCCGCTCCTTCGCCTATGACGACGCGACCGTGGGCAGCGCCACCTGGCGGCGCGGCGTGAGCAACCGCTTCACCGCCGAGCTGCATGCCGAAGGCGGTGGTGGCGTGGCCAGTGCCGGTGCCGGTGGCTGGTGGCAGCT
This sequence comes from Stenotrophomonas sp. VV52, assembly GCF_002893095.1. GTDB lineage: Bacteria > Pseudomonadota > Gammaproteobacteria > Xanthomonadales > Xanthomonadaceae > Stenotrophomonas > Stenotrophomonas aracearum. Next base: position 28,422 of record NZ_PKQQ01000010.1, read on the forward strand.
GGGGATGGCGGGCGTGCTCAATGCGTCCTACGCCCGCAGCCGCCGCGACGGGCGCGACGGCGGCCAGTGGGCGCTGGGCTACAGCTGGAACAACCGGATCTTCAACTTCAACGCGTCCACGCTGCGCACCCACGGGCAGTTCCAGGATCTGGGCAGCCTGCAGGGCGCGCTGCCGCCGGATGTCACCGACCAGGTCACCGCCGGTGCCAGCCTCGGCCGTGGCGGCGCATTGAGCGCGAGCTACCTGCGCCTGTCCTACCCCGACGACGAGGACCGCCGCTACGCCAGCGTGTTCTGGAACCGCACCTTTTCCGAACGCTGGTCGGCCTATGTCTCGTTCAACCAGAACCTGGACGAACGCGCCGACCGCAGCGTGTATGTCTCGATCACCGCCAGCCTCGGCCAGAACCGCCAGAGCAGCGTGGCCGCGCAGCGCAACGGCGACCGCATGCTGTACACCGTGGACGTGTCCAAGCCGGTGCCCGGTGATGGCAGCGAAGGCGGCTTCGGCTGGCGCGCGCAGGCGCGGCACGGCGACGACGGCACCGGCGGGCTGGCCGAGGTGGGCTGGTTGAACCGGGTCGGCCGTTACTCGCTGGGCGCGGCCCGCCAGGGCGATTCCAGCTTTGCCTACGCCAATGCCAGCGGCAGCCTGGTCTGGATGAGCGGGCACGTGTTTGCCGCGCGCGAGGTGCCGGACGCCTTTGCGGTGGTCTCCACCGACGGCGTCGGTGGGGTGCCGGTGCGGCTGGAGAACCGTCCGATCGGGGTTACCGACGAAAACGGCCTGCTGCTGGTGACGCCGCTGCTGTCCTGGCAGCGCAACCGGATCTCGATCGACACCCTGGACCTGCCCGCCGACCTGCGTGCCGACCGCGTGGATACGCAGGTCACGCCGCGGCAGAGCGCCGGCCTGGGCGTGGACTTCGGCCTGCGCCGCACCCGAGCCATCGTCCTGGTGCTGCACGACGCACAGGACCAGCCGCTGGCGGCCGGCAGCCAGGTGCGCCTGCCCGACCAGGGCAGCGCGCCGGTGGGCTATGACGGCGAGGTGTACCTGGAGGATCTGCCTGGCACCGGACCGCTCCAGGTGGACACCGACGACGGCCGGTGCGTGGTCCAGCTGCCACTGACGGCGGCGGCAGGCAGCGCGCCGCTGCGGCTGGGCCCGCTGCGCTGCCAGCCGGTGCGCACGCCATGAGCCCGCGCCTGCTGCTGGCGCTGCTGCTGGGCCTGGCCGGACTGCTGGCCGGCGGCGCGGCGCGCGCCGATACCACCTGCACCACGACCACGCCGGTCACGGCGGCGTTCGGCAATGTCGCCAACGCGGCCGCCGCCCCGGTGTTCACCACCACCACCTTCACCATCACCTGCAGCACCACCGCCCTGAGCCTGCTGGCGACGGCTTCGGTGCGCGCCTGCCTGGGGATCGGCGTGGGCACCACGGGAACCACCCTCTCGCCATTGCGGCGGATGACCAATGCCAACGGTGATCCGCTCAGTTATCAGCTTTTCACCAGTTCAGCCTACAGCACGATCTGGGGCCTGACCCCGGGCGCCACGCCGGCCCCGCTGGTGGTAAACCTGAACTACAACGTGCCGCTGCTGACCGGCGGCAGCGGCGCGGTGTCGGTGACCATCTACGGCCGCATTCCGGCCGGCCAGACGCTGTCTGCCGGGTCCTACAGCAGTGCCTTCAGCGGCGGCGATGTCCGCCTGCAGTACGCCTTCAACGAGGTCCTGCTGGGCACCGCGACCGCGCCGCCGGCCTGCACCACCGTGGCCGGGGTGACCGGCAACAAGGTAGCCACCGGCGGCTTCCCGTTCACCGTCACCGCCAACGTGCTGCCGCAGTGCAGCGCCTACGTCACCACCGACATGGACTTCGGCAGCAATGCGGGCGCGATTGCCAGCAACATCGACCGCACCTCGACGATCGGGCTGACCTGCATCAACCGCACTGCCTACACCATCGCGCTGGACAATGGCCTGTACGCCAACGGCACGGCCAGGCGGATGCGCCACGACACCAATCCGGCCTGGTTCATTCCCTACGAGCTGTATCGGGAGAGCACGCGTACCCAGCGCTGGGGCAGCACCGCCAATGTCGATCTGGTCTCCGGCACCGGGACCGGCGCGGCCCAGACCCTGACCGTGTATGGCCGCGCGCCGCCGAGCAGTGGCGCGGTGGCGGCGGGCAGCTACAGCGACCAGATCAAGGTGACCATCACCTACTGAGGGATCAAGTGCGGCGCGGCGCGGCCGATAAGGCTGACATGACTTTCCGTTGCCATCGTGCCCTCAGCCTCCGTGCTCCCGCCCTGTGCCTGGCCGCGCTTGTCGCGGTCCCGCTGGCTGCCGCCGCGCAGGCGGGACCGTTGCCCGCACCCACCCCGGCGGCGGGTGCCACCGGGCTGCGCATGCAACTGCGGGTGGTGGACGGCTGCCGCCTGCCGGCCGGGGACGCCGCCGGCTGTGCCACGGCGCATCAACGCAGCGACGCAGCGGCGCCACCGCCGCCGCAGGTCCAGGCATTGACGCCGCCACCGGAGGGCGGGCAGCAGCCTCGCGCATGGCAGACCATCACGTTCTGAGCCCGGGTCGCGCCCGGCTCGGCGTAGTGCTGGCCGCGCTGCTGCTGGGTGGCACGGCGCAGGCGCTGGAGGTGTCGCCGCTGCGGGTCGAGATGGGCCCGGGCCAGGCCGACGCCGAGCTGTGGCTGTACAACGACAGCGCGCAACCATGGGCCGGCCAGGCGCGGCTGTATGCCTGGGAGCAGAGCACGCACGAGGAACGGCTGCAGCCGACCGCCGCGCTGGCGGTCAGTCCGGCCGTGCTGCAGGTGCCGGCGCACGCGCGCCAGCGGCTGCGGGTGGTCAGGCTGGGGCCTGCGCCGGTGGCCGAACAGGGCTACCGGCTGGTGCTGCGCGCCGGCGCGGAGAGCCCGCCGGTGCAGATATCGCTGCCGGTGTTCGTGGCCGGTGCCGCGGCCTCGCCGGCACCGGCAATGGCGGTGCGGCTGCTGGACGCGGGCGAGCCGGCGGTGCTGGAGCTTTACAATGGCGGGGCCCGCCACGCCCGGCTCGCAGACCTGGCCTGGGTCGCGGCCAATGGCCAGACGCGGCCGATCCTGCCCGGGCTGGCCGGCTACGTGCTGGCCGGGCAGACCCGACGCTGGGTCCTGCCGGGAACGGCCGAGGCCTACCGGGGCGGGCGTTTCAGCGCGCGCATCGGCGACCAGGCCGCGCAGCTGCTGGACGCCCTGGCCCCTTCAATTGCAACGGGAACCCCGGCCGGGCTATAATCGACCGGATTCCTCGGCGCCCCGTGTGCCAGGACCCGTCAACACCGGACGTCACCGGTGAATCCACACCTGTCGCCCATATCCGTGCCGGGGTGCTCCGCGAGGAGTTCGGACACGGAAGCGACAGGGAAGCCAAACCCCGGAACCTCCCGCCTTGCGGCGGACCGCCCATCATTACCCGTGGCGGCCGGTTCCCTATCAGGAGTATTGCAATGCCCCAGGTCACCATGCGTCAGATGCTGGAAGCCGGCGTCCACTTCGGCCACCAGACCCGTTACTGGAACCCCAAGATGGGCCAGTACATCTTCGGCGCCCGCGGCAAGATCCACATCATCAACCTGGAAAAGACCGTTCCGCTCTTCAATGACGCGATGAACTTCATTTCCAGCATCGCGCAGAAGCGCGGCACCATCCTGTTCCTGGGCACCAAGCGCAGCGCGCGCGAGTCGATCCGCGAAGAAGCCGAGCGTTGCGGCATGCCGTTCATGAACCAGCGTTGGCTGGGCGGCACCCTGACCAACTTCCGTACCGTGAAGCAGTCGGTTGCCCGCCTGAAGGAACTGGAAGCCGGCGAAACCGACGGCACCTTCGATAAGCTGGTCAAGCACGAAGTGCTGGGCCTGCGTCGTGAGCGCGACAAGCTGGAAGCTTCGCTGGGCGGCATCAAGGACATGAACCGCCTGCCGGACGCGATCTTCGTGATCGACATCGGCCACGAAGACATCGCCATCAAGGAAGCCAAGAAGCTCGGCATTCCGGTGATCGCGGTGGTCGACACCAACTACAACCCGGAACTGGTCGATTACGCGATCCCGGGCAACGACGACGCCATCCGTGCGGTGCAGCTGTACGCCCGCGCTGCTGCCGACGCCGTGCTGGAAGGCAAGGCTGCCGCGCCGCACGCTGCGACCGTCCGTGAAGAAGACTTCGCCGACGCCGCTGCTGGCGAAGAAGCCAAGCCGGCCCGCCGCGCTCCGGCCAAGAAGGCTGCTGCCGACAAGGGCGAAGCCCAGGCCTGATCCAGGCCACGGTGGGCGCCCGGCGCCCACCGCTCCTGTCCGCTGCCGATGGCGCGGTGACAGGGTTCTGTCACACGGGCCGGCCACCATGCCGGCCCAACCCCTTTCTTTCGTGAGGAATTCCCGTGGAAATCACTGCTTCCCTGGTCAAGGAACTGCGCGAGCGCACTGGCGCCGGCATGATGGAGTGCAAGCGCGCTCTTACCGAAGCCAACGGCGACATCGACGCCGCTGCCGAGGCGATGCGCAAGTCGGGCGCTGCCAAGGCCGACAAGAAGGCTGACCGCGTGGCCGCTGAAGGCCGCCTGGGCCTGGCCCAGAAGGACGGCAAGGCCGTGCTGGTTGAAGTCAACTCGGAAACCGACTTCGTCGCCAACGACTCGAACTTCAAGTCGTTCGTGGACGCGGTGGCCAACGCCGCGCTGGAATCGGGCGCTGCCGACGTGGAGGCCCTGAAGGCCGCTGCGCTGCCGACCGGCCAGACCGTCGAAGAAGCCCGCGCCATCGCGGTGCAGACGCTGGGTGAAAACATCCAGATCCGTCGCATGGTGCAGGTCGACACCACCGGCAACATCGGTGCGTATGTGCACACCAACGGCAAGGTCGGCGTGCTGGTGGACCTGACCGGCGGTACGCCGGAACTGGCCCGCGGCCTGGCGATGCACGTTGCTGCGATGAAGCCGCCGCACAACAAGGCAGGCGACGTGCCGGCCGAGTTCGTGGAAAAGGAAAAGGAAATCGAACTGGCGAAGATGTCCGAGAAGGACAAGTCGAAGCCGGCCGACATCCTGGAAAAGATCATCAGCGGCAAGCTGAACAAGATCGTCAGCGACGTGACCCTGTACGGCCAGAGCTATGTTCTGGACGGCGACAAGACCGTCGAGCAGGTCGTCACTGCGGCCAAGGCCGACGTGGTCGGCTTCAAGCTGCTGATCGTGGGCGAAGGCATCGAGAAGGTGGTGGAAGACTACGCCGCCGAAGTGATGAAGCAGGCCGGCCTGGCCTGATCCATTGCGCCTTGTGGTACGAAAAAAGCCCGGTTCGCCGGGCTTTTTTTTGTCTGCGCGAAGGGCAGCGCCTCACTGTTACGTGCTGGGGCGGGCGGCGGGCAGCCCCGCTCCGGGACACGCCGTGAACCCATCCATGGGGGCTGCTAGAAAACATCCATGTTTTCTAGCGTCCCTCCGGGGGCTGCCCGCCGCCCGCCCCCATACATGGCCGCAATGCGGTAGGTAGTGCCGGCCGCTGGCCGGCTCCCTTTAACCCTTGGCCTGGAATGTCACTTCTTCATACGGCTGCACTACTACCCAACCTTCGCCCGCAAATTTCAATTGCAGGGTTTCGCCCGAGCCCCGGCCGACCAAGGTCCCCAAAGACATGTCGGTGACAATTTCCGGAGTGAGGGTGCCGGACCAGGCCACGGTTGCATTCGGGTCAGTGAATACCGGCCCGCCCTGGGCGCTTACCGGCAGGGTCAGCGGCTCGTAGTGGGAGGTGATGGCGACGATGCCGTGGCCGCTCAGGCGCATGTTGAACAGGCCGCCGGAGAGCATGCCGGCGACGCGGCGCATCATGGTGATCTTGGACTCGATGCCGGTCTCGAAGGCGAGCACGTCGTTGCCGTTGACGAAGATCGACTCGCCCGCCAGGCGCAGCAGGGTGACCTGCTTGCCGGCGTCGGCCAGGTAGGCACGACCCTGCCCTTCGATCTTCATCAGCTGCAGGCCTTCGCCGCTGACCATTTTCTTCAGCAGGGTGCCCAGTCCCTGTTCGAGGATGCCTTGGCGGGTGAACTTCACCGCGCCCTTGCGCGCGACCATGGAGCCTGCCTTGGCCCAGACCAGGCCGTTGACGCGGACTTCGAGCAGGTGCGGGCTTTCCAGTTCGAAGGCGTCGGCGCTGAGGTCTTTTTCGCGCGTGCTGGAAAGGAATTCGCTGAGGGTTCTCACTGCCATGTGGCTATATCCGTTCTTGTTGGAAGGCGAATGGTACCTGCGCTGTCGTAGCACTCGCCCATCCGGTGGCGAATGTGGTAACTAAGACGTCATTGGCCTGCGCAAGAGCCGGCACTCAAAACTGTGACGCACTCCATGTATTCTTGCCACATCACTTCAGTATTCCCATCATGCCTCCCGAGCTGACAGCCGTCCTGGCGCTCTGCCGCAACCTGCCCTCGCCGCCCGGTATCGCGCTGCGCATCATTGAGCTGGCGCAGGATCCGGAAACCGACATCACCACGGCCGCGGACGTGATCGCCATCGACATGGCGCTCAGTGCGCGCATGCTGCGCATCGCCAACTCGCCGCTGTATGCCAGCCGCCGCCGGATCGAGAACCTGGGCCAGGCGCTGACCATGCTGGGCCTGAACGCGACCATCAGCCTGGCGCTGGGTTTCACCGTCACCCAGAACCTGGCCGCCACCGGCCAGGGCCAGGGCCAGGACGTGCGTGCGCGGGCCTGGCGGCGCAGCATCCTGAGCGCGCTGGCGGCCAGCCTGCTGGGCCAGGCGCGCGGCCTGCGCAAGGCCGAGGAACTGATGCTGGCCGGCCTGCTGCAGGACATCGGGGTACTGGTGCTTGCCCAGAGCGAGCCGGACCGCTACCTGCCGCTGCTGCGCGAGGCGCGCGACAACGACGAACTGCTGGCGCTGGAGCGGGAACAGCTGGACTGCAACCACGCCGAGGTCGGCGCGTGGATGGCCGAACAGTGGGACCTGCCGCGCTACCTGGTCGAGGCGATCGCCCACAGCGAGGCGCCGGCCACCCCGGAGGACACCTTCCAGACCTGCGTGGCCCTGTCCGGGGCGGTCGCGGACATCTGGCTCAGTGCCGACGCCGACAGCGCGCGCGAGAAGGCGCTGCAGCAAGTCAACGAAGCCCTGCAGCTGGACAGCGCGCAGTTCGACCAGGTGCTGGCCCGGATCGGCGAAGCCCTGCCGGAGATCAGCGCGCTGTTTGAAACCACGCTGATTTCGCCGTCCCGGGTGCAGCAGCTGATCGACCATGCCCAGGAGCTGGCGACCCTGCGCAACCTGCGTGAAATGCAGGACGCCGCCCTGGCCCGGCAGCGTGCGGACGAGTTCGAGGCGCGCGCCAACCGGCTGGCCGAACAGGCCCACCGCGATGCGCTCACCGGCGTGCTCAACCGCCGCCAGCTGGAGGCGGTGCTGGAGCAGGAATTCCTGCGCGCCACCCGGCATGGCTGGCCGCTGTCGGTGGCGTTCATCGACCTGGACGATTTCAAGAAGATCAACGACGCGCACGGCCACCTGCTGGGCGACCAGGTGCTGCGGGCCTTCGCCGGCAAGCTGCAGGAACACCTGCGCAACAGCGACACCGTGGCCCGCTTCGGCGGCGAGGAGTTCATCGCGCTGCTGCCCAACACCACCGAGCCGGTAGCGCTGGAAGTGGTGCGCCGGGTGCTGGCCAGCATCGTCAACACGCCGATGGCCGAGGTGGCCAGCGGCCCGCTGTTCGTCACCTTCTCCGCCGGCGTGGCCACCCAGGGCGGGTATGAGCGTTTCGCCGATGTTCAGGACCTGTTGAAGGCCGCCGACGACGTGCTTTACCGTTCCAAGAACCTGGGGCGCAACCGCGTGATCGCGCGTTCGCCCAGCCCCACGCCGGCCTGAAGGGGGTCAGCGACCGGGCTCCGTGCGCTGTGGCGGGCCTCCGCCGCAGCGCAACAAAAATTCCACGCCGAGCGTCGCCGCTTCCAGTAGAATTCCCGCGTTTTCCACGCATCCAGAGGCCACCATGTCCAATCTCACCTATCGCCGCATCCTGCTGAAAGTTTCCGGGGAGGCGCTGATGGGAGACGAGGACTATGGCATCGACCCCAAGGTGATCAACCGCCTGGCGCGTGAAGTGATCGAAGCCCAGCAGGCCGGTGCCGAAGTGGCGCTGGTCATCGGTGGCGGCAACATCTTCCGCGGCGCCGGCCTGGCGGCCGGTGGCATGGACCGCGTGACCGGCGACCAGATGGGCATGCTGGCCACGGTGATCAACGCGCTGGCCATGCAGGACGCGCTGGAGAAGCTGGGCGCGAAGGCCCGGGTGATGAGCGCGATCAAGATCAACGACGTGTGCGAGGACTACATCCGCCGCCGCGCCATCCGCCACCTGGAAAAGGGCCGCCTGGTGATCTTCGCCGCCGGCGTCGGCAGCCCGTTCTTCACCACCGACTCCGGTGCCGCGCTGCGTGCCATCGAGATCGGCGCGGACCTGCTGCTGAAGGCCACCAAGGTCGACGGCGTGTACGACAAGGACCCCAACAAGTACAGCGATGCGGTCCGTTTCGACAGCCTGACCTACGACGAAGTGATCCGCCGTGGGCTGGAAGTGATGGACACCGCCGCCTTCGCCCTGGCCCGCGACAGCGACCTGCCGCTGCGCGTGTTCGACATGGGCCAGCCGGGCGAACTGCTGAAGATCCTGCACGGCGAGAACATCGGCACCCTGGTCCGGGGCCGCGACAACGCCTGAGAGGGGATATAATCGCCCGATTCCCAGTGACATCCAGGATTCGGGCGATGCTCAACGATATCAAGCAGGACGCGCAGACGCGCATGGCAAAGAGCATCGATGCTCTGAAGCACTCCCTCACCTCCATCCGCACCGGGCGCGCTTCGCCGTCGCTGCTGGACCGCGTTTCGGTCCGTGCCTACGGCAGCGAAGTGCCGTTGAACCAGGTCGCCTCGATCTCCGTGTCCGAAGGCATCTCGCTGGTCATCACCGTGTTCGACAAGGGCATGATCAAGGACGTCGAGAAGGCCATCTACGCCTCCGACCTGGGCCTGACCCCGAACGTCTCCGGCACCGTGATCCGCCTCAACCTGCCGCCGCCGACCGAAGAACGTCGCCGCGAGCTGGGCAAGCAGGTGCAGAAGGAAGGCGAAGGCGCCAAGATCGCCGTGCGCAACATCCGCCAGGACGCCAACAAGGCCATCGGCAACCTGCTCAAGGACAAGTCGATCAGCGAAGACGACAAGAAGCGCGGCGAAGACGACATCCAGAAGCTGACCGACAAGGCCATCAAGGACGTCGACAGTGTGGTCGCCGACAAGGAAAAGGAACTGATGCAGGTCTGAGCCCCATGTCCCAGGCCCCGACCCATCCAGCGTCCTCCGCCGTGCCCCGCCACGTTGCCATCATCATGGATGGCAACGGCCGCTGGGCGCAGAAGCGGCGCCGTCCGCGCGTGATCGGCCACCGTGCCGGCGCGCGCGCGGTCAACCGCACCATCGACTTCTGCCTGGAGCGCGGCATCGCCGCGCTCACGCTGTTCGCCTTCTCCAGTGAAAACTGGGGCCGGCCGAGCGACGAAGTCGACGCGCTGATGAAGCTGTTCCTCAATGCCCTGGACCGCGAGGTGGATGAACTCCACCGCCGCGGCGTGCGCGTGCGCTTCATCGGCGAACGCGAACGCTTCGGGGCCGGGCTGGTCAGCCGCATGCAGCTGGCCGAGCAGCGTACCGCCGGCAACACCACCCTGACCCTGAGCATCGCCGCCAGCTATGGCGGCCGCCAGGACATCGCCCGTGCCGCACGCGAACTGGCCGCCGAGGTCGCGGCCGGTCGCCTGCTGCCCGACCAGATCGACGAAGCGCTGCTCGGCAGCCGCGTCGCCCTGGCCGACCTGCCGGCGCCGGACCTGTTCATCCGCACCGGCGGCGACACCCGCGTCAGCAACTTCCTGTTGTGGCAGCTGGCCTATACCGAACTGTGGTTCACCGAGGTGCTGTGGCCCGAGTTCGACGCCGCCATCCTGCAGCAGGCGCTGGACGCCTACGCTGTGCGTGAACGCCGCTTCGGCCTGACCAGTGCCCAGATCGCCGCCCTGGCCACCGAGACCTCGACCCCATGACCAAGACCCGAGTCATCGCCGCGCTGATCATGGCGCCGCTCGCCATCGCGGCCATCCTGCTGCTGCCCACCCAGTGGCTGGCGGCCGCCGCCGCCGCCGTGTTCCTGATCGGCCTGTGGGAATGGCTGAAGCTGGCAGACGTGGAGGACACCCTGGCGCGCACCGTGCTGCTGGTGCTGAACCTGGTACTGATGGTGCTCATCGTGTGGGCCGACGCCGGCTCGATGGTGCTGTACCAGATCGCCACGCTGGTCGGCATCGGCTGGTGGCTGCTGGCCCTGCTGTGGCTGCGCTTCTTCACTTTCGGCGCCGAACCGGGCAGCCCGGCGCGCGCGCTCAAGCTGCTCGCCGGCAGCCTGGCGATCGTGCCGGCCTGGGCGTCGCTGGTGCTCATCCACGCCAGCGGCGACAACGGCCACCTGTGGCTGCTGACCGCGCTCGCAGTCGTCTGGGCGGCCGATTCGGGCGCCTACTTCGCCGGGCGCAGCCTGGGCCGGACCAAACTGGCGCCGCGGATCAGCCCGAACAAGACCTGGGAAGGCCTGGCCGGCGGCATGCTGGCAGGCCTGGCCGTGGCCCTGCTGTTCGGCTGGATCGCCGGCGTCAGTCCGGACCATGTGCTCGGCCTGGTCGTCACCGCCGTGGTCAGCGTGTTCGCCTCGGTGCTGGGCGACCTGTACGAAAGCCTGATCAAGCGCCATGCCGGCGCCAAGGACTCGGGCCATATCATCCCGGGCCACGGCGGCGTGCTGGACCGCATCGACGGCGTGCTGGCCGCGCTGCCGGTGTTCGCGCTGGGCAAGGAAATCTTCGGGTTCTGACATGCACAGCGCTTCTGCCCCCCGCCGGGTTGCCGTCTTCGGTGCCACCGGCTCGATCGGCGCGTCTGCGCTGGACGTCATCGCGCGCCACCCGGACCGCTACCGCGCCACCGTGCTCGCAGCCGGCAGCCAGGTCCAAGCGCTGCTGGCACTGTGCGTGGCGCACCGCCCGCTGCATGCGGTGATCGCCGACGAAGCCTGCTACGGCGAGCTCCGCGACGGCCTGCGCGCAGCCGGCCTGGACACCCAGGCGCATGCCGGGGCCGCCGCGCTCGACCAGCTGGCCGCCAGTGACGCCTGCGACACCCTGGTGGCCGCCATCGTCGGCGCCGCCGGGTTGTCCTCGACCCTGGCCGCGGCCGACGCCGGCAAGCGCATCCTGCTGGCCAACAAGGAATCGCTGGTGCTGGCCGGCGAGCTGCTGACCCGCCGTGCCAGCGCCGCCGGCGCCGAGATCATTCCGATCGACAGCGAACACAGCGCCATCTTCCAGTGCCTGCGCTCGCGCGACGCCAGCCTGGACCAGGCCGGCGTCCGCCGGATCCTGCTCACCGCCTCCGGTGGCCCGTTCCGCGGGCGTGGCCGGGCCGAGCTGGCCGGGGTCACCCCCGCGCAGGCCGTGGCCCACCCGAAGTGGTCGATGGGCCCGAAGATCTCGGTGGATTCGGCGACATTGATGAACAAGGGGCTGGAGGTCATCGAGGCCCACCACCTGTTCAACATCCCGGGCGAGCGCATCGAAGTGCTGGTCCACCCGCAGAGCCTGGTGCATTCGCTGGTCGAATTCGTCGACGGTTCGACCCTGGCCCAGATGGGCCTGCCGGACATGCGCACCACCCTGGCGGTCGGCCTGGGCTGGCCTGACCGCATCGAATCGGGCGTGGGCGGGCTGGACCTGCTGGCCCAGGGCCGGCTGGACTTCGAAGCGCCCGACACCGCGGCCTTCCCGTGCCTGGCGCTGGCCTGGCAGGCCATGGCCGCCGGCGGCACCGCCCCGGCCATCCTCAATGCGGCCAATGAAATCGCCGTTTCAGCGTTTCTTCAGGGGCGGATCGCTTTCCTAGCCATTCCAGGGCTGGTCGCTAACGCACTTTCAACACTGCCGGCAGCGTCCGCCGATACACTGGAGGGCCTGCTCGCCGCCGACCAGCGCGCCCGCCAGATCACCCAAGCCGCCATCGACCACGCCTGAATGCCCTTCCCGCTCCTTTCCAGCGACCTCCACCATGGGTGAATTCATCGGCTCCGTCTGGTGGATGATCGTCAGCCTTGGCGTGCTGGTGACCTTCCATGAATTCGGTCATTACTGGGTCGCGCGCCGCTGCGGGGTCAAGGTGCTGCGCTTCTCGGTCGGCTTCGGCCGCCCGCTGTGGATGCGCCGCAACCGCAACGGCACCGAGTTCGCCATCGCCGCCATTCCGCTCGGCGGCTACGTGAAGATGCTGGACGAGCGCGAGGTCGAGGTGCACCCGGCCGAACGCGGCCTGGCCTTCAACCACAAGACCGTGTGGCAGCGCATCGCCATCGTCGCGGCCGGCCCGCTGGCCAACCTGATCCTGTGCGTGGCCCTGCTCTGGGCCATGTTCGTGCTGGGCAAGCAGGACTACTCGGCCACCATCGGCCGCACCACCGGCATGGCCCAGGCCGCCGGCCTGCAGGCCGGCGACCGCGTGCTGAGCGTGGACGCGCGCAGCGTGGTCACCGCCAGCCAGGCGGCGATGGCGCTGACCACCGCCGCGATGGACCGCCACGACGCCAAGGTCGAAGTCCGGGACGCGCAGGACGAAGTACGCACCCGCACCCTGCCGCTTTCGCAGCTGCCGGCCGGGTTCGACGAACGCTGGGTGGCCTCACTGGCCGGGCTCACCTGGCAGTTCCACCTGCAGCCGGCCATGGTCGAGCAGGTCGTGCCCGACTCGGCCGCGCAGGGCGTGCTGCTGCCCGGCGACCTGATCGTGGCCGTGGACGGCGAGCGCATCGACGCAGCCGACCAGGTCTCCCCCGCAATCCAGGCGCTGGGCAAGCGCGGCGGCCCGGGCATGGTCGAGGTGCTGCGCGGCGGCGAGCGCCTGGCGCTGGAGATCACCCCGCGCCAAGGCAAGGACGGCCGTGGCCAGCCCACCTGGCAGGTCGGGGTGGGTTTCCCGCAGTCCAGCGCACCGGCCTACGACACCACCCTGCAGTACGGCCCGCTGGCCGCGATCCCCGCCGCGCTGCGCGAAACCGCGCGCGCGGCCACCGATTCGCTGGGCATGATGCGCCGCATCGTGACCGGCAATGCCTCGCTGCAGAACGTTTCCGGCCCGGTCACCATCGCCCGCGTGGCCAACCAGACCGCCCAGCGCGGGCTCGATTGGTTCCTCTGGTTCCTGGCCGTGCTCTCGCTCAGCCTGTGCATCATAAATCTGTTGCCCATCCCCATCTTGGACGGCGGGCACCTGCTGTATTACCTTATTGAGTTGGTCAAGGGCAGCCCGCTGAGCGAGCGTGCCATGGCGACCGGCCAATACATCGGCCTTGCCATGCTGGCCGGACTGATGGGACTGGCGTTCTACAACGACATCCTTGGTCTGGTCCCGCGATGAACTTTTACCCTTTTGTCGTCGTCTTATGCGCCGGCATCCCGAAACAACGTATTCGACTCCAACCGGACGTGACATGACGCGACTCCCCAATCGCCGCCTGCTTGCCCTTGCACTTGCTGCCGTCTTCGGCGCGCCTGCTCTGGCCCAGGCAGCCGAGCCCTTCACCGTCAGCGACATCCGTGTCGACGGCCTGCAGCGCATCACCTCCGGTACCGTGTTCACCTACCTGCCGGTGGAACGTGGCGAAACCCTGACCGACAACAAGGTCGGCGAGTCCATCCGTGCCCTGTACAAGACCGGCTTCTTCGAAGACGTGCAGCTGCAGCGCCAGGGCGACATCCTGGTGGTCACGGTCAAGGAACGCCCGGCGATCAACAAGCTGACCGTCACCGGCAACAAGGACATCAAGAGCGACCAGCTGTTGAAGGGCCTGAGCGACATCGGCCTGAGCGAGGGCGGCACCTTCGATCGCCTCAGCCTGGACCGCGTGACCCAGGAACTGCGCCGCCAGTACAACGACCGTGGCAAGTACAACGTCGAGATCACCCCGACGGTGAGCCCGCTGGACCGCAACCGCGTGGACATCACCATCGCGATCAAGGAAGGCAAGGCGGCCAAGATCCAGCACGTGAACCTGGTCGGCACGGAAAAGTTCGAATCCGAAGACATCCTGAAGACCTGGGAGTCCAAGGAGCACAACTGGGCCTCGTGGTACCGCCGCGATGACCAGTACTCGAAGGAAAAACTGTCCGGCGACCTGGAGAAGCTCAACTCCTGGTACCTGGACCGCGGCTACGTGGACTTCAGCATCGACTCCACCCAGGTCTCGATCAGCCCCGACAAGCGCGACATGTTCATCACCGCCGGCGTGACCGAGGGTGAGCAGTACAAGATTTCCGAGATCAAGGTCACCGGCGACACCATCCTTCCGCAGGAAGACGTGGAGCGCATGCTGATCCAGAAGGCCGGCGACACCTTCTCGCGCGCCCTGCTGGAATTCAGCTCCGACGCGATCACCAACTCGCTGTCCAACATCGGCTACGCGTTCGCCAAGGTGAACCCGATCCCGACCAGCAACCGCGCCGAGCGCACCGTGGCGATCAACATGCAGGTCGTCCCGGGTCCGCGCGTGGGCGTGCGCCGCATCGTGTTCAAGGGCAACACCCGCACCTCCGACGAAGTGCTGCGTCGCGAAATGCGCCAGTTCGAGAACACCTGGTACTCGCAGGCCGCGATCGACCGCTCCAAGATCCGCCTGCAGCGCCTGGGTTACTTCGAATCGGTCGACGTCGAAACGCCGCCGGTCACCGGCAGCAACGACCAGGTCGACGTGGTCTACAACGTCAAGGAAACCACCTCGGGCAGCTTCGTGTTCGGCCTGGGCTATTCCCAGTCGTACGGCATGACCACCTCGGTGCAGCTGTCCCAGAACAACTTCCTGGGCGGCGGCAACCGCGTGTCGGTCGAAGCCTCGCGCAGCAGCTACCTGCAGCGTTACGGCTTCTCCTACACCAACCCGTACTTCACCGACGACGGCGTCTCGCTGGGCTACAACCTGTCCTGGCGCGAACTGGACTACTCCGACTTCAACACCGCGCAGTACAACAGCACCAACGGTGCCGCGCAGGTCGTGTTCGGCGTGCCGATCACCGAGAACGACACCGTCTCGCTGATGGTGGGCATCGACAGCAACCAGATCACCACCTACCAGGGCTCCACGCCGCAGTCGATCATCGATTACATCGATGCCATCGGCCAGCGCACCTTCCATTCCTGGCGCACCGAGCTGGGCTGGGCCCGCGATACGCGTAACGACTACTTCATGCCGACCCGAGGCATGTACCAGCGCGTCGGCCTGGAAACCACCCTGCCCGGCTCCACGGTCGAGTACTACAAGCTGAACTACCAGGTCTCCAAGTACTGGCCGATCATCCCGTCGCTGGTCATCAACACCCGCGCCGAACTCGGCTATGGCGACGCCTACGGCAACGACGTCACCCGCGTCATCACCAACCCGGACGGCACCACCCGCACGGTCACCGCCTCGGGCCTGCCGTTCTTCGAGAACTTCTACGCCGGTGGTACCAACTCGGTGCGCGGCTTCGAGGACAACACCCTCGGCCCGCGTTCGGAACCGACCTTCTCGTACAGCCGCGGCCAGCCGCTCGGCGGTTCGCTGAAGACCGTCGGCTCGGTCGAAGCCTACTTCCCGCGCCTGTTCGACAGCCCCTCGGCCCGCGTCTCGGCGTTCTTCGACGTCGGCAACGTGTACAACGGCGTGGACAACTTCAAGGCCAACGAACTGCGTGCCTCGGCCGGTGTCGCCCTGCTCTGGCGCGCCCCGGTCGGCCCGATCTCGATCAGCTACGCCTTCCCGATCAAAAAGGAAGACGGCGACGAAATCGAAAGGCTCCAATTTACCTTCGGCGGTCAGTTCTGACCGACGAAGGTAAATCCCAAGGTTTGCTGCGCAAACCTTGGGGCCCGTCCTGCTTCCTATCCCCGCGCCTGTCGGCGCGCCCCCTTAACAAAAGGGGGCTGTTCCACCAGACGCAACACGAGACGCCGGGCATTGCCCGGCGTTTTTGTTTTCGGGGCCACCGAAAGACTGTCGAGGGGCCGGCGGGAGGGGGGTATGGGACCGTGAAGGCACATGGATGTGCCGCCCGAGCCTAACGGGAGATTTAAGGCGTGTCCCGTACCCCCCTCCCGCCGGCCCCAGCCAGGAGAACCGTCAGACGAAGGCTCTTCGCAGGAACATGACCGCAGTCACGCCACACGGTAAACTTCCGCCGTGAACACTCCTACCTATACCGCCCAGCAACTCGCCGAGCAGTTTGGCCTGCAGGTCCATGGTGATGGCAGCACCGCCATCCGTGGCGTGGCCACCCTTGCCCATGCCGGTCCCGGCCAGCTGACCTTCCTGGCCAACCCGCGCTACCGGACCCAGCTGGCCGACAGCCAGGCCGGCATCGTGGTGCTGCGCGCCGACGACGCCGAGGCGGCCCCCGCCACCGCGCTGATCGCCAAGGACCCCTACACCACCTTCGCCAAGATCGCCGCGCTGTTCGACATCACCCCGACCCGGCCGCCCGGCATCCACCCCAGCGCCGTCATCGACCCCGACGCCCGGATCGCCGCCAGCGCCCACATCGGCCCCTTCGTCACCATCGGCGCCCGCAGCGTTGTCGGCGAAAACTGCATCATCGGCCCCGGCAGCATCATCGGCGAAGACTGCACCCTCGACACCGGCTGCGAACTGATCGCCCGCGTCACCCTCGTCACCCGCGTCCGGATCGGCAAGCGCGTGCGCATCCATCCCGGCGCCGTGCTCGGTGCCGACGGCTTCGGCCTTGCCATGGACGCCGGCAGCTGGATCAAGGTGCCCCAGCTCGGCGGCGTGCGCATCGGCGACGACTGCGAGATCGGCGCCAACACCTGCGTCGACCGTGGCGCCCTTGAAGATACCGTGCTCGACAACGACGTCCGCCTGGACAACCTCGTCCAGATCGCCCACAACGTCCAGATCGGCGCCCACTCCGCCATCGCCGGCTGCACCGGCATTGCCGGCAGCGCCAAGATCGGCCGCTACTGCCTGCTCGGCGGCGCCGTCGGCGTCGTCGGCCACCTCGAGATCTGCGACAAGGTGGTCATCACCGGCAAATCCGTCGTGCGCAACTCCATTACCGAACCGGGCGAATACTCTTCCGGTACCCCGTTGACCGACAACCGCACGTGGCGCAAGAACGCCGCGCGCTTCAAGCAGCTCGATGCCCTGGCCCGTCGCATCCTGTCTGTAAGCAAGGAGAAGGAATGAGCCACGAACAGAAGCTGCCGGACATCACCCAGATCCAGGCGTTGATCCCGCACCGCTACCCCTTCCTGCTGGTCGACAAGGTCGTTTCCATCGACTACGAAAACCGTACCATCGTCGCCACCAAGAACGTCAGCATCAACGAACCGTTCTTCCAGGGCCACTTCCCCAGCCAGCCGATCATGCCCGGCGTGCTGATCATCGAAGCCATGGCCCAGGCCGGTGGCGTGCTGACCCAGCTCACCCTCGGCCGCGACGCACAGTCCAAGCTGTTCTACATGGTCAAGGTCGACAAGGCCCGCTTCAGCAAGCAGGTCGTCCCCGGCGACGTGCTTGAAATGCACGTCCAGATCAAGCGCGTCATCCGCAACATGGCCGTGTACGACTGCATGGCCAAGGTCGACGGCGAAGTCGTCGCCTGCGCCGAAGTCCTCTGCGCCGGCACCCGCGAATGAACGCGCCGCTCATCCACCCCACCGCGGTCATCGACCCGTCGGCGAAACTGGCGGCGGATGTGCGTGTCGGTGCGTTCTGCCTGATCGGTGCCGACGTCGAGATCGGTGAAGGCACCGAGGTCGGCCCGCACTGCTCCATCCACGGCCCGACCCGGATCGGCCGCAACAACCGCTTCATCGGCCATGTTGCCGTCGGCGGCGAACCGCAGGACAAGAAGTACGCCGGCGAACGCACCGAACTGGTGATCGGCGACGACAACGTGTTCCGCGAATTCGTCACCCTCAACCGCGGTACCGGTGGCGGCGGTGGCATCACCACCATCGGCAACGGCAACTGGATGCTCGCCTACACCCACGTCGCGCACGACTGCCACGTGGGCAACAACTGCGTGTTCTCCAACAACACCACCCTGGCCGGGCACGTCACCGTCGGCGACTACGTCATCATCAGCGGCTTCGCCGGTGCCCACCAGTTCTGCCGGATCGGTGCCCACGCCTTCCTCGGCATGGGCGCGCTCACCAATGGCGACGTGCCACCGTTCACCATGGTCGGCAGCGACTCGCTCGGCCGCCCGCGCGGCATCAACAGCGAAGGCCTCAAGCGCCGTGGGTTCGACGCCGAGCGCATCGCCAGCATCAAGCGCGCCTACCGCACCCTGTACGTGGCCGGCCTGCCGCTGGCCGAAGCCAAGGTGCAGCTCGCCGAACAGGCCGCGCACAGCCCTGACGTCAAGGACATGCTGGACTTCATCGAGCACGCCGAGAGGCCCCTGCTGCGATGACCGGCCGCCCGCTGCGGATCGCCCTGGTCGCCGGCGAAGCCTCCGGCGACCTGCTGGGCGCCGGCCTGGTGCGTGAACTGCAACAGCGTTTCCCCGATGCCGAGTTTGCCGGCATCGGTGGCGACGCCATGCGCAACGCCGGCTGCCAGACCTGGTTCGACGCCAGCGAACTGGCCGTCATGGGCCTGACCGAAGTGCTGCGCCACCTGCCGCGCCTGCTCAAGCTGCGCAAGGCCTTCCGCAGCCGCGTGCTCGAGTGGCAGCCGGACGTGTTCATCGGCATCGACGCCCCCGACTTCAACCTCGGCGTCGAGCGCTGGCTGAAGGAGCGCGGCGTGCGCACCGTGCACTACGTCAGCCCCTCGGTCTGGGCCTGGCGCGAGAAGCGCGCCGAGAAGATCGGTGCCAGCGCCGACCTGGTGCTGTGCCTGTTCCCTATGGAACCGCCGATCTACGCCCGCCACGGCATCGACGCGCGCTTCGTCGGGCATCCGATGGCTGACGATATTCCGCTGCACAACGACCGCGAAGCCGCGCGCGTCGCGCTTGGCCTGCCCGCCAACGCCAAGGTCCTGGCCGTGCTGCCCGGCAGCCGCCTGGGCGAGATCAGCAAGCTCGGCGAAGCCTTCTTCGAAGCCGCCTGGCAGGTCTCCGAACGCATTCCCGGCCTGCACGTGGTGGTGCCTGCCGCCAACCCGGCCTGCCGCCGCCTGATCACCGAACAGCTCTCGCGCTCCGCGCTGCCGGTGGCCTATTCGCACGTGCTCGACGGCGACGCACGCACCGCGATGATCGCCGCCGACGTGGTCGTACTCGCCTCCGGCACCGCCACCCTCGAAACCATGCTGGTCAAGCGCCCGATGGTGGTGGGTTACCGCGTTGCCGAACTGACCTACCGCATCGTCAAGGCGCTGGGCCTGATCAAGGTCGACCGCTTCGCCCTGCCCAACATTCTGGCCGGCAAGGACCTCGCCCCCGAGCTGATCCAGCACGACTGCGTGCCGGACAAGCTCGCCGATGCCATCCAGCAGTGGTTCGACCACCCGCAGCGCGCCCTGGACCTCCAGCCGACCTACGAACAGCTGCACCTGCAGCTGCGCCAGGACGCCTCCGCGCGCGCCGCCGACGCCGTCGCCGAACTGCTCACGCGCGGCCCCGCCCCCGGCACCCCGGCATGAGCCGGCGCCACGCCGCTGCGGCCTCGCTGGCGCTGTTCGACGGCGCCGCCCTGGCCACCGTCGCCCCGCGCTACGTAGCCGGCGTCGACGAAGCCGGGCGTGGCCCGCTGGCCGGCCCGGTGGCCGTGGCCGCCGTGGTGTTCTGCCCGGACCGCCCGCGCCTGAACGGCCTGGACGACTCCAAGCAGCTCACCGCGCTGCGCCGCGACCAGCTGTTCGACCGGATCCAGCAGCGCGCCCTGGCCTTCCACGTAGTGATGGTGGAGGTCCACGAGATCGACACCCTCAACATCTTCCAGGCCACCATGCTGGGCATGCGCCGCGCCGTTGAGGCGGTGTCGCACGTGGCCCAGTTCGCCCGCATCGACGGCAACAAGGTGCCCAAGGGCCTGCCCTGCCCGGCCGAGGCCCTGATCGGCGGCGACGCCCTCGACCGCGCCATCATGGCCGCCTCGATCCTGGCCAAGGTCAGCCGCGACCGTTACATGCTGCAGCTGCATGAACAGCATCCCGAATACGGCTTCGACCAGCACAAGGGCTACGGCACCCCGGCCCACCTGGCCGCGCTGCGCGCGCATGGGCCGTGTGCCCACCACCGGCAAAGCTTCGCGCCGGTAAGGGACTGCACCGCAGCACCGTAGTGCCGGCCGCTGGCCGGCTCCTCGGAGTAGCCGGCAGCAAGGGGAGCCGGCCAGCGGCCGGCACTACGCGGCCCGCCTTAACCCCGTGCCCTGTCAAGCCTTGTTACACCTGCGCCGCACCGCTACCCTGACCGGGCATTACATTGGCCCGGCATGACCACTTCCCGTTTCGTACATCTCCACGTCCACACCGAATTTTCGCTGGCGGATTCGACCATCCGTGTCCCGGCGAAACCGGATCAGGCTGACCCGAAAAAGGCCAAGCAGGCCAACCTGCTCAGCCGCGCGGTCGAACTGAACCTGCCGGCCCTGGCCGTGACCGACCTGAACAACCTGTTCGCGCTGGTCAAGTTCTACAAGGCCGCCGAAACCGTGGGCATCAAGCCCATCGCCGGCGCCGACATCATGATCGCCGAAGAGGGCATGACGCCCTGGCGCATGACCCTGCTCTGCCGTGACCGCGAAGGCTACCTCAGCCTCTCGCGCCTGCTGACCCGCGCCTGGATGGAAGGCCACCGCCCCGAAGGCGGCGTTGCCGTGCATCCGGACTGGCTCAAGGCCGGTTGCCACAACCTGTTTGCCCTGGCCGGCCGCGACAGCCTGGCCGGGCGCCTGGCCGGCGACGGTCGCCACGACCTGGCCGAACAGCAGCTGGCCGACTGGCAGCGCGTGTTCGGCGACGGCCTGCACCTGGAACTGACCCGCACAGGGCGCGACGGTGAAGAAGCCTTCAACCAGTTCGCGCTGATGGCCGCCGGCCAGCGCGGCCTGCCGGTGGTCGCGACCAATGACGTGCGCTTCCTGCGTCCGGACGACTTCAGCGCCCACGAAGCGCGCGTCTGCATTTCCTCCGGCCGCGTGCTGGACGATCCCAAGCGCCCGCGCGACTACAGCGAACAGCAGTACCTGAAGTCGCCCGAGGAAATGTGCGCGCTGTTCGCCGACATTCCCGACGCGATCGACAACACGCTGGCGCTGGCGCAGCGCTGCAACATGGAAATGCGGCTGGGCACCTACTTCCTGCCCGACTACCCGGTGCCCGACAACGAAACGCTGGACAGCTGGATCTGCAGCGAATCGCGCAAGGGCCTGGAAGCGCGCCTGGAAAAGAACCCGCTGGCCGCCGGCAAGACACGCGAAGACTACTTCGAGCGGCTCGAGTTCGAACTCGCCACCATCATCAAGATGGGCTTCCCCGGCTACTTCCTGATCGTGGCCGACTTCATCCAGTGGGGCAAGAACCAGGGCATTCCGATCGGTCCCGGGCGTGGTTCCGGTGCCGGCTCGCTGGTGGCCTGGGCGCTGCAGATCACCGACCTCGACCCGATTCCGTACAACCTGCTGTTCGAGCGGTTCCTCAACCCCGAACGCGTGTCGATGCCCGACTTCGACATCGACTTCTGCATGGACCGCCGCGACGAGGTCATCGACTACGTTGCGCGCAAGTATGGGCGCGAGCGGGTCAGCCAGATCATCACCTACGGCACCATGGCCGCCAAGGCCGTGGTGCGCGACTCCGGGCGCGTGCTCGGTTTCCCGTATGGCCTGGTCGACGGCGTCTCCAAGCTGATCCCCAACATCCTGGGCATCTCGCTCAAGGACGCCATGGGCGAAGGCAAGGATTCGGAAATGGCGTCGCCGGAGCTGATCCAGCGCTACCAGAACGAAGACGACGTGCGCGACCTGATCGACCTGGCGCGCCAGCTCGAAGACCTCACCCGCAACGCCGGCAAGCACGCCGGCGGCGTGGTGATCGCGCCCGAGCCGCTGGCCGAGTTCTGCCCACTGTTCGCCGAACACGACGAAGGCGGCCGCGGTCGCAACCCGGTCACCCAGTTCGACAAGAACGACGTCGAAGAAATCGGCCTGGTGAAGTTCGACTTCCTGGGCCTGCGCACGCTCACGATCATCGACTGGGCGGTCAAGGCGATCAACAAGCGGCATGCGCGCGCCGGCATCCCGCCGGTGGACATCACCGCCATTCCGCTCGACGACGCGCCGACCTACAAGGACATCTTCGCCAACGGCAATACCGGCGCGGTGTTCCAGTTCGAATCCTCGGGCATGCGCCGCCTGCTGAAGGACGCGCGCCCCGACCGCTTCGAAGACCTGATCGCGCTGGTGTCGCTGTACCGACCCGGCCCGATGGACCTGATTCCCTCCTTCAACGCGCGTAAGCACGGCCAGGAAGAAATCATCTATCCCGACCCGCGCACCGAAGCGATCCTGAAGGACACCTACGGCATCATGGTGTACCAGGAGCAGGTGATGCAGATGGCGCAGATCGTGGGCGATTACTCGCTCGGCGGCGCCGACCTGCTGCGCCGCGCGATGGGCAAGAAGGTGCCGGCGGAAATGGCCAAGCACCGCGAGATCTTCCGCGAGGGTGCGGCCAAGGGCGGCGTGGAAGGGCCGAAGGCCGACGAAATCTTCGACCTGATGGAGAAGTTCGCCGGCTACGGCTTCAACAAGTCGCACGCCGCCGCGTATGCGCTGGTCAGTTACCAGACCGCCTGGTTGAAGCGGCATTATCCGGCCGAATTCATGGCGGCCACGCTGTCCTCGGACATGGACAACACCGACAAGGTGGTCGGCTTCCTGGCCGAGGTCCGCAACCTCGGCCTGACCGTGCTGCCGCCGCGCGTGAACGAGTCGGCGTACATGTTCGAAGCCTCCAGCGCCGACACCATCCAGTACGGCCTGGGTGCGATCAAGGGCGTCGGCCAGGGTGCGTGCGAAGCCGTGGTCGACGAGCGCGTGGCGAAGGGCCGTTACGAATCGCTGCTCGATTTCTGCATGCGCATCGAGTCGGGCAAGCTCAACCGGCGAACGCTGGAAGCGATGATCAACTGCGGCGCGCTCGACGGCCTCGGCAAGAACCGCGCCTCGCTGATGCTGCAGCTGCCCGAAGTGCTCAAGGCCACCGACCAGATGTCGCGCGAGAAGGCCTCCGGGCAGAACTCGCTGTTCGGCGCGCCCGACCCGGTCAGCACCGCGCTGCAGCTGGACCTGCCGGAAGCCAGGGAGTGGGCGCTGGGCCAGCTGCTGGACGGCGAACGCGAAACGCTCGGCTTCTACCTCAGCGGCCATCCGTTCGACCCACATGCCGACGACGTCAAGGAACTGGTCGGCACCGACCTGGGCATGCTGGAAAAACTGATTCCCCCGGCCCGGCCGGGCAAGGACGGCGAGAAGCGCGCCTGGCGCCAGGAAACCCCGGTGATCCTGGCGGGCCTGGTGGTCGGCGTGCGCCGCAAGGGCGAAAGCCAGATCTTCATGCAGCTCGAGGACGGCAAGGGCCGGGTCGAGTGCAGCGCCTTCACCGACGGCCTGGCCGAGTTCGGCCACCTGATGACCAAGGACCGCATCCTGGTGGTCAAGGGCGGCCTGCGCGAGGACGAGTTCAACGGCGGCTACGCGCTGCGCATCCGCCAGTGCTGGGACTTCGAGGAAATCTGCGCCAACTACGCCACGCGCCTGTCGCTGCGCCTGGACCTGCGCCAGGGCGAGCCGGTCTGGAGCCGGGTCAATGCCCTGCTCGACCGCCACCGCCCCGGCCGCACGCCCCTGCGCCTGGACCTGCTGCTCGGCTCCGAACAGGGCCCGGTGGCCGGCATGCTGGACGTGGCCGGCGACGTCGCCGTGCGCGTGGACAGCCAGCTGGTGGACGCCCTGCGGGCCGACCCGGCGGTGCGCACACTGAAGGTACGTTACAGTCCGCCGTGGGCCACGTAGAGCCGGGCTCTGCCCGGCTTGGCTCTGCCCGGCCGCATCACCAGACGACCCCGTACGGGGCATTTCGACGCATTCGGCTACACTTTCCCTCTTTACTTCACGACGGCTTCCGATGAATCCGAACTACCTCGACTTCGAGCAACCCATCGCTGATCTGGAGGCAAAGATCCAGGAGCTGCGCAGCGCAAGCGCCGGCCCGGCGGTCAATGTCGAGGCCGAAGTGCGCACCCTGCAGGACAAGCTGCGCCTGCGCACCGCCCAGATCTTCCGCAACCTGACCTCGTGGCAGGTGCTGCAGCTGGCCCGGCATCCGTCGCGCCCGTACACCGCCGACTACATCCGCATCATCTGCGATGAGTTCCAGGAGCTGGCCGGCGACCGCGCCTTCGCCGACGACAAGGCGATCATCGGCGGCCTGGCCCGCGTGGGTGGCCGTTCGGTGATGCTGATCGGCCACCAGAAGGGCCGCGACACCAAGGAAAAGATCAAGCGCAACTTCGGCATGCCCAAGCCGGAGGGCTACCGCAAGGCGCTGCGCCTGATGAAGATGGCCGAGCGTTTCGGCCTGCCGGTGCTGACCCTGATCGACACCGCCGGTGCCTGGCCGGGCATCGACGCCGAATCGCGCAACCAGTCCGAGGCGATCGCGCGCAACCTGATGGAAATGGCCGAGCTGAAGGTACCGGTGATCTGCACGGTGATCGGTGAAGGCGGTTCCGGCGGCGCGCTGGCGCTGGGCGTGGGCGACCGCACCCTGATGCTGGAATACAGCGTGTATTCGACGATCAGCCCGGAAGGCTGCGCCTCGATCCTGTGGAAGGACGCGGGCAAGGCCAAGGACGCTGCAGAGCAGCTGGGTTTGACTGCCCCGCGCCTGAAGAGCCTGGGCCTGGTCGACAAGGTCGTGCGCGAGCCGACCGGCGGTGCGCATCGTAATCCTGCCCAGATGGCCAAGCGTTTGAAGGCGGTGCTGCTCAATGAGCTGGACGCGCTGGAAGCGCTGACCACCGAAGACCTGCTGCAGAAGCGCTATGAGCGGCTGCGCAGCTATGGGGCTTACGAAGCGGCGTGATCCGCCGTTGTTTCGAGCATTGAAAAACCGGGCCTTGCGCCCGGTTTTTTATTGCGCCTCAGAACGGCTTGGCCAACACCAACCACACCACCCCGACAAACAGCACCAACGGCAACTCATTGAACCAGCGCAGCGCGCGCGAAGACGGCAGCACCTTCCCCTTCACCGCGCCCTTCAACAAGCGCCCGGTCCAGCTGAAATACACCAGCAGCAGCACCACCAGCCCCAGCTTGGCGTGCAGCCACCCCGCCGCGCCCGGCGCGACCATGGTGGGGAAATCCGGAATCACCTTGTAACCCAGCCACAGCACCAGCCCCAGGATCAGCGCGAAGCCGAACATCATGTGGCCGAACCGGTACAGGCGCAGGCCCATCAGCTGCAGACGCTCGATCACCGGCAGCTGGCCCGCGGTCTCGCTCAGGTTGACCAGGATCCGCGGCAGGTAGAAGACCGACGCCATCCACGCCACCACGAACACCAGGTGGAAGGTCTTGACCCAGTAGTAGGACTGCATGCGCTTGCTCCGGCGGCTGGCTTGGGATGTCGTTCATTCTGGCCGATTCCCCGCGCACGCGCATGCGCGACGGTTTGACGCAGCGCGGTACCATGGCCTCCGTTTCCGTTCCGGCCCACTGCTTCCATGTCCAAGACCTACGACCAGGCCTATTTCAAGCGCTGGTACCAGCCCGACCAGACCGGCGGCGCCGCGCGCCTGGCGCGCAAGGTCGCGTTGGCCGTGGCCAGTGCCGAGTACTACCTGGAACGGCCGATCCGCAGCGTGCTGGACATCGGCGCCGGCGAAGGCGCCTGGCGCGCGCCGCTGCTCAAGCTGCGCCCGCGCGTGCAGTACATGGGCTTCGACAGCAGCGCGTATGCGGTGCAGCGCTACGGGCGCAGCCGCAACCTGCATCCGGCAACGGTGGGCGACTTCGCCTGGCTGCGGCCCTGCGCGCCGGTAGACCTGCTGGTCTGCGCCGACGTGATGCACTACGTGCCCAGCCGCGAGCTGCGCCCAGCGCTGGCCGGCTTCGCCGAGCTCACCGCCGGCGTGGCCTTCCTGGAGGCGTTCACCGCCGAGGACGAGTTCGAGGGCGACCACGAGGGGTTCCAGGCGCGGCCGGCGGCCTGGTACCGGCGCAATCTGAAGGCCGAGGGGTTTACCGCGCTGGGCTCGCATTGCTGGCTGTCGCCGGCATTGGCGGGCCACGCCGCTGCCCTCGAGCGTGCCGGTTGATCCCACCGGTCGCATACCCAAATGCGACTGACGCCTATTAAGGCGCTTCTGCCCCGGTTGCTATATGCTGCGCGGCAACATAAGACCATACATATTCGGACGTCATGCTTTACCAACTGCATGAATTGACCCGCAACATGCTCGCCCCGTGGGTGCACCAGGCCCAGGCCAATGCCAAGTTCTTCGCCAACCAGGGTCACTGGTGGTCGCAGATGCCCGGTGCCGACCGCCTGGCGGCGGTGAACGAGCTGTTCCACCGTATCGGCAAGGATTACGAGAAGCCCGAGTGGGGCATCAACGAAATCGAGGTCGACGGCGAGCGCGTGCCGATCGTGGTCCACGAAGAGGTCAGCAAGCCGTTCTGCAAGCTGCTGCGCTTCAAGCGCCACAGCAACGAGGCCGACCAGCTCAACACCATGCTCAACCAGCCGTTCGTGCTGGTGGTGGCGCCGCTGTCGGGGCATCACGCCACGCTGCTGCGCGACACCGTGCGCACGCTGCTGCGCGACCACCGCGTGTATGTCACCGACTGGGTGGACGCGCGCATGGTGCCGGGCAGCGAAGGCGAGTTCGGCCTGGACGACTACATTGCGTACGTGCAGGAATTCATCCGTCACCTCGGCGCTGAAAAGCTGCACGTGGTGAGCGTGTGCCAGCCGACCGTACCGGTGCTGGCCGCGGTTTCGCTGATGGCCAACCGCGGCGAACCCACGCCGCGGTCGCTGGTGATGATGGGCGGCCCGATCGATGCACGCTGCAGCCCCACCGCAGTGAACAACCTGGCCACGCAGAACCCGCTGTCGTGGTTCGAGAACAACGTCATCCACACGGTGCCGCCGGGTTACCCGGGCGCGGGCCGCCGCGTGTACCCGGGCTTCCTGCAGCACGCCGGATTCCTGTCGATGAACCCCAGTCGTCATTTCAGTTCGCACTGGGATTTCTATGCCGACCTGGTGAAGGGCGACATGGAAGACGCCGACGCACACCGCCGCTTCTACGACGAGTACAACGCGGTGCTGGACATGCCCGCCCGCTACTACCTGGACACCATCCGCGTGGTCTTCCAGGAATTCCTGCTGCCGCGCGGCGAGTGGTACGTGCAGGGCGAACGCGTCGATCCGGGTGCGATCACCGGCACCGCGCTGCTGAGCATCGAAGGCGAGCTGGACGACATCGCCGGCCTGGGCCAGACCGAAGCGGCGCAGGAACTGTGCACCGGCATCCCGGCCGAGCGCCGCGAGCATTTCATCGTTGAAGGCGCAGGCCACTACGGCATCTTCAGCGGTCGCCGCTGGCGCGAAACGGTGTACCCGAAGGTGCGCGACTTCTTCGCGGCCAATGCGCAGGCGGTGGCAAAGCCGAAGAAGGCGGCCAAGGCCGCCAGCAACGTAACCCCGATCCGCAAGAAGGCGGGGTAAAGGATCGCAGCGGGTGACGACCGTCGGTCGTCACCCGCCGATTGCTACAGGCGAACCAGCAGGTGCTTCGCCATCTGCCCGTGCAGGTGGCCGATGAAGCGCGCCAGGTGCATGGTGCAGAACAGGATCACCACGCCCAGTGCCGCGAATGCCGGGGTGGTCCACAGCGGCAGCGTGGTGACGTTCCCGTCGATGTACAGCCCGGGCACGCCGTCCAGCGCGAACATCGCCGCCACCGGTGCCCAGATGAAGGCCAGCGACACCGACAGCAGGGTCACGGCGACGGTGAAGTACAGGATGCCCAGCGGCAGCATCAGCACGAAATACAGCATGGTCAGCCAGGTGCGCCCGTCGGTGAACATGTCGCCGATCCGCTGCAGCCAGGTGCGGCTGCGGTCGGAGTAACGCGGCCGGCGTGGCATGCGTTCGCCGAGCAGGACTTCGATCAGGCGCCCTTCCAGCAGCGCCAGGCCGCGTACCGAGCCGAAGAACAGCACGGTCAGCGGGATGCCGATGATCAGGATCAGCAGGCCCAGCGACATCGACAGGCCGGTGATCACCCAGGTGAAGAAGAACGTGCCCGTGGCCAGCGACAGCAGCATGTAGAACAGCGCGCCATAGGTGCGCGGTTCCAGTGCGACGCCGAAGAACCGGCCCAGTGCCGAACGCGGCGGCGGCGGCACGCGGTCCACCGGCGGAACCTCACCCGCAGCGGCCGCTGCGGCGGCAGCACCGGGCGCGACCTGCGCGGGGACTACCCGGGCGATCGGACGGATGCTGGCACTGGGGGTGCGCAGCGCGCGGTTCACGGTGATTTCGGTCTCGCGGTAGATCTCGGCCACTTCCTCCGGCGCGCCATAGCTGCCGGCGACGTCGGCGATGACCTCGGCTTCGCTGCGGCCGGGCTGGGCGGCCAGCTCCGAGCGCAGGTATTCCTCGGCGTCATACAGCGCGTCCTGCACCATCGCCGGGTCGGCGTCGTGCAGGGCAGCGCGCAGCTGCGCCAGGTACTGCCCGATGGTGGTGGGCAGGCCCACGCCCGCCATGCTCTGTTCGTTCATTGCAGTACCCCTTCCAGCACGGAATCGACGGAATCTCGGGTGGCACGCCAGGCCTGGGTCCACTGCTCCAGGACCTGACGGCCGCGTTCGTTGATGCGGTAGTAGCGCCGCGGTGGCCCGGCCACCGACGGTTCGATCTGGCTTTCGAGCAGGCCCGCCGTTTCCAGGTTGCGCAGCACCGGGTACAGCGCGCTCTGTTTGCCGCTGAGCACGCCTTCGCCCACGCGCTCGAGCTCCTTGGCAATCAGGTAGCCGTACAGCGGCTCGCCGGTACGGGCGAGCACCGCCAGCAACGCCAGCGAGACAGTGCCGGCGCTGAGCTCTTTCTGGAACTTCTTGAGGTGGACCTCGTGGTCGCTCATGGCGATCTCCAGCTAGCGTGGAGTCAACACTAGTGTGAAGTCAGCTATAGCGAACGTGCCGTTAGTCACCCTGCCGGGTGGGTGCGTAGTGCCGGCCGCTGGCCGGCTCGACGTGCTGGCGGAATCGCTCCGTGGAGCCGGCCGGCGGCCGGCACTACCTGGCGGCGAAGCTTCTGCGCGAGAATCGATGCAATCTCCTGAAAGGGTTCACCATGTCGCCACGCCGCCCTGCCCTGCTCGCCCTTGCCCTGGCCTGTGTCCTCCCGACCCTGGCCATGGCGGCCACGCCCTACCGCAGCGCCCAGCAGATCCTGGAGGCGTCGCCGGACAGCGACTGGCGCACGCCGGACCCGGCCAACCTGCTGGTGATGAACCTGGCGGCGGGCCAGGTGGTGATCGAGCTGGCCCCGGCGTTTGCGCCGCAGCACGTGGCGAACATCCAGACGCTGGCGCACGAGCACTTCTGGGACGGCGAGAGCATCTACCGGGCGCAGGACAATTTCGTGGTGCAGTTCGGCGATGCGGATGCGGACGATGCGGCGAAGGCGAAGCCGCTGGGCAGTGCCAAGCGCAAGCTGCCGGCAGAGTTCCAGCGCGACAGCAAGGGTCTGAAGGTCACGGTGCTGCCGGACCGCGACGGCTGGGCGGACCAGACCGGATTCATTGACGGGTTCGCGGTGGGCCAGGACAAGGCGGACGGCAAGACGTGGCTTGCGCATTGCTACGGTGCGCTGGGCGCAGGCCGCAACAATGAGGAAGACAGCAGCATCGGTGCGGAGCTGTACGTGGTCACCGGGCAGTCGCCGCGCCAGCTGGACCGCAACATCACGGTGGTGGGGCGCGTGCTGAAGGGCATGGAACTTCTCAGCGCGCTGCCGCGCGGCCCGGCGCCGATGGGTTTCTACGCGGACGCTGCGCAGCGCACGCCGATCACTTCTATCCAGCGCGTGAGCGACCTGCCCGAAGCGCAGCGACCGACGCTGCAGGTGCTGCGCACCGATTCAAAGACGTTCATCGACACGGTGGAAGCGCGCCGCAACCGCGTGGACGATTTCTACAAGCGTGCGGCGGGGCATATCGATCTGTGCAACATTCCTGTGCCGGTTCGCTGAGGGACCGTAGAGCCGGGCTCTGCCCGGCTCTACGACCGGTCATTCGTTGCAACGGCGCGTGGCGACGCGTTCATCGGTTGGACGCGTCATTGCGGCTGCGGCGCGGCTGCGCCCGGCTGCTGTTGGATTCAGGCGAACAGCCGCAGGTGCACCGTTTCCCTGGCTTGGGCCGCCCGGTGCCGGTTTGCGGGGTCGCCGTAAACCCATCCATGGGGGCTAAGCGGACGCCATCCATGGCGCCGAGTCCCCCGCAAACCGACACCGGGCGACCCTTTGACAGTTGGCCGGTGGCCAAGGGACACGCGGATGTCGGCCATTGGCCGACATGCGGTTTCGTTCGATTGTCATGCATTACCGGACGCGGGCGATTCCACGGCGGTTGTTTGGGAACCAACCCTACCGCGCGAGGCGAACCAGTCGCGTAGTGACACGCCATGCGTGTCCACCGTAAACCAACGCAGCAAGCATTCGTTTCGACCAACGGTCGACACACCGGCTTTTCCCATGGCAGCCGACGACCTATCGATGGGTCGGCGGGTGGGGGGTACGGGACCGTGAAGGCACATGGATGTGCCGCCCGAGCCTAACGGGAGATTTAAGGCGTGTCCCGTACCCCCCACCCGCCGGCCCAACACCAGGAACCTCGCCGCCGACGGGCTGTTCGCCTGAATCCAACAGCGAGCCGGGCAGAGCCCGGCTCTACGCATACGTTGCAATCAAGAGCGGCCGGGCATGCCCCGGCTCTACCGCGAGCGCTGGGAGACCGCGACGCTGCCGAGGATCAACGCACCTGCGATCAGCATCGCCAGCGTCACCGGCTCACCCAGGAACATCCAGGCGAACAGCGCGCCGAACATCGGCACCAGATAGGTGACGGTGGAAGCGCGGGCCGGGCCGATGCGGGCGATCAGGCGATAGAACATCAGGAAGGCGAAGCCGGTGCAGACCACGCCCAGCGCGATCGCGCACGCCCAGGAAACCACAGGAATGGGAGCCTCCGGCCAATGCGTCAGCGCCAGCGGCAGCATCACCAGCGCCGCGCTGCCCAGCGTTGCACCCGCCGATGCCGCCGGCGGCAAACCAGTCATGTGGCGCTTCACCAGGTTCACCCCCAGCCCGTACAGCAACGCCGCCAGCGAACCGGCGATCACCGCCGCGCCAATGCTCAGTCCCGACACCTTGGCCGTCGCCAGCACCACCACCCCGGTGAAGCCGACCAGCAGCGCGATAGCACGGCGCATGCCGATTTTTTCACCGAAGAACAGGAACGCGATCAACGCCGCGAACAACACCGTCATCGCATTGCAGATCGCCCCGATCGCCGCCGGCGCACGCTGCGCCGCCCACGCGAACAGCACGAACGGAATCGCCGAATTGATCAGACCGATCGGCACCAGCCAGCGCCAGCGCCGCGCCGGGAACTGCGCACGCGCCTTCCACAGGAATGGCAGCAGCACCAGCGCGCCCAGCAGCAGCCGCACCTCCACCAGCGCATACGGCCCGAACGACGGCACCGCCACCCGCATGAACAGGAAGGAACAGCCCCAGATCGCCCCCAGCAGCGTCAGCTCCAGCGGCGTGCGCCAGTCGCGGGCAGCCGTACCGGCCAGATCCGCGCTCACGGGCGGCCCCCGCTCGAAACAACACCACCAACACACGGCAACACGACGGGCAGCAACATGGCGAAGGCTCCGGGGGAAGAGGTACAGCATCCGCCTGCGCCCCAAACCCCGCAAGCGCGTAGTATCGGTGCCAGCCACAAATCAGATTTGGGTCTTGCCGATGATCCTGCGCCCCGCCCTGCTGCCCGCCCTCGGCGTGTTCGCCGTCGCCGCCCGCCACCAGAACTTCGCCCACGCCGCCGAAGAACTGCACCTCACTGCCAGCGCCGTCAGCCACCACGTGCGCCGGCTCGAATCTTTGCTCGGTACCGTCCTGTTCCAGCGCCAGGCGCGCGGCGTCCGCCTCACCGCCGAAGGCCGCCAGCTCGCCGACGCCGCCGCCGCCGCGCTCAGCGACCTCAATGCCGTCGCCGGCAACCTGCACCCCCAGGCCGACATCGTTCCCCTGCGCATCACCACCCTCCGCTCCCTCTCCTACTGCTGGCTGGTACCCCGCCTGCCGCGTTTCACCCGCCAGCACCCGCGCATGCGCATTCAACTGCAGACCAGCAGCGAACTGCTGCGCTTCGACGAGAACGGCCCCGAACTCGGCATCCGCTACGGCCTTGGCCAATGGCCCGGGCTCACCGCCCACCACCTCATGGACGACGAACTCTGCCCCGTCGCCTCACCCGCACTGCCCGGCGTCTCCGCCCTGCGCGAGCCCGCCCAGATCGCCAGCCTGCCGCTGGTCAGCGACATGTCACCGCAGGGCTGGCGCGACTGGTTCCGCGCCGCCGGCGTGCGTGGCCTCGACCTGCCCGCCCAGCACACCTTCAGCGACAGCACCGACGCCATGCGCGCCGCCGTCTACGGCATCGGCGCCGTACTCGCGCGCAAGCACATCGCCCAGCCCTACCTGCAACGCTACGAACTGGTGCGCCTGCCCGGGCCCGCGCTCAAGGCGCGCTACGCCTATTACATCGTGCATCCCGAGCACCGCCCGCTCAGCCCCACCGCCGTTGCGTTCATGGACTGGCTCAAGCGCGAAGCGCAGGACGACCGCACGCCGATACCCGCGTTGCCGGAAGAACTGATGGGAATGGCGCGCGACTGAACAGATGCACCTGAAGCGGCTCGTTCCTCACCTGCCCTTGTCCACCCGCTGGCTAGGCTGGAATTCCCTTCCCAGAGACGTCCCCATGGCCATGCTGCGTATCCGGATCACCGGCACCGAAGACGATGCCCGCGCCATCAGCGACCTGCTGCAGAGCATCGACGGCATCGAGCATGTCGAGGAAACCGATGACCTGATGCCGCACATGGACGACGACGACTCAAGCTCGGCCGGTCTCTCCGATGACATCGGACCGGGTACCCATGAGCTCGAAGTGGAAGTCGGCAACGAGTACACCACCCAGCGCGTGCGCGACGCCGTGGAAGTGCTCGCCCGCGAGCTGGACGTGTTCGTCGAGTACGAAGAAGACGAAGGCTGACGGAACCGCGCAGGGCTCAGACCTTGGCCCCGTCGTACTGGGTGATCCTGAGCCCGGCCAGATCCACCTCCGGCAGGCAGCGCACATTCACCGCCGCCATCGGCTGGTTGCTGCGCGGGTCGATGCCTTCGCTGAACGGGGCGATGCCGCACGTGGCGCAGAAATGGTGCTCCAGATGGCGCTGGTTGAACTGGTAGGTACTGACCGCCGCCGGGTCCGTGGTCAGGGTCAGCGCCGCGCGCGGACCAAACCAGAGCAGCCCGCCCCGCTTGCGGCACAGCGAGCAGTTGCAGTCCATCGCCTCGGTGATGGGCTCTGCCGCCTCCAACGTGAATGCGATGTTTCCACAGTGACAGCCTCCCTGGTACTGCATGGCACCACCCCGCCGGTCTGGAAAGCGCCATGGTAAGCCAATGGCACGGGCGGCACCCCGCCGGGCAGCCTATGCTGGCCGATTGACCACAGCACAGGATCGCCGATGCGCCAGCATCTTCTCGCCCTCGCCCTGATCGCCGCCCTGGGTGGCTGCCAGCAGGCCGACGCCCCCACCGCACCGGCCGCCGGTACCGCCGCCAGCGCTCCGGCCGCCGACGCCGCCGTTGACGCCGCGTTCGCCGACGTGTCCAAGCGCGCCCTGGACACCTGGATGCAGCTGTCCCCGATCAGCGCCACCCAGATCGGCGACCACCGCTACGACAGCGAGATCGACGACCTGAGCGCGGCCGGCCAACAGAAGATGCTGACCGCCTACAAGGGCCTGCTGGGCGAACTGGACAAGATCGAGGTCAGCAAGCTCGGCCGCGAGAACCAGGTGGACGCCGCGATCCTGCGCAACCAGCTGCAGCAGGAAATCTGGACCGCCGAAGTGCTGCAGTCGTCCAAGTGGGACCCGCAGATCTACAACGGTGCCGCCGGCAGCGCGCTGTACGGCCTGATGGCACGCGAATTCGCGCCGCTGCCCGAGCGCCTGGAGTCGGCCACCGCGCGCATGGAAAAGCTGCCGCAGATCTTCGCCCAGGCCCGTGAGAACCTGGACCCGGCGCGCGTGCCGAAGATCCATGCCGAAACCGTGGCCAAGCAGAACCGCGGCATCCTCAGCATCGTGGACACGTTCATCACTCCGCACATCGGTGAACTGCCGGCCGAAGACGGCAAGCGCCTGCAGGCGGCCATCGACGGCCTGAAGAAGGCGGTGGACGAGCAGCAGACCTGGCTGGACAAGACCCTGGTGCCGAACGCGAAGGGCGACTTCCGCATCGGTGCCGAGCTGTACGACCAGAAGCTGAAGTTCGCGCTGAATTCCTCGCTGTCGCGCGCCGAGATCGGCGAGCGCGCGCGTGCCGAACTCAAGCGCGTGCGCCAGGACATGTACGGCATCGCGCAGACGGTGCTGAAGGACAAGCCGGGTGCCCCGGAACTGCCGGCCAACCCGACCGACGCGCAGCAGCAGGCGGCGATCGAAGCCGCGCTGGAACTGGCGTATGCCGACAAGCCGGCACGCGACAAGGTGGTTGAAGACGCCAAGGCCGCGCTGGCCCAGTCCACCGAGTTCGTGCGCACGCACGACCTGATGACGCTGCCGGACGCGCCGGTGGACATCATCCTGATGCCGGAATTCCAGCGCGGCGTGGCCGTGGCCTACTGCGACTCGCCGGGCCCGCTCGACAAGAACCTGAAGACCTTCTACGCGGTGTCGCCGATTCCGGACGACTGGACCGACAAGCAGGTCGACTCGTTCCTGCGCGAATACAACAGCCGCATGATCCACCTGCTGAGCATCCACGAAGGCACCCCGGGCCACTATCTGGAAGGCTGGCATTCGGGCAAGTTCCCGTCGACCCTGCGTGCCGTGCTGCGTTCGGGCCTGTTCGCCGAAGGCTGGGCGGTCTACACCGAGCGGATGATGCAGGAGCAGGGTTACCTGGACAACGACCCGCTGTTCCACCTGGTGCAGCTGAAGTTCTACCTGCGCACCATTTCCAACGCGATCCTGGACCAGGGCGTGCACGTGGACAACTGGACCCGCGAGCAGGCGATGCAGCTGATGACCCACGACGCCTTCCAGCAGGAAAGCGAAGCCTCGGGCAAGTGGGTGCGTGCACAGCTGACGTCCGCACAGCTACCGACCTACTTCGTTGGTGCGCAGGAACACTTCGACACCCGCAAGGCCGTGCAGGAAAAGCAGGGCGACACGTTCAACCTGAAGGCCTACCACGACCAGATGCTGTCCTACGGCGCCCCGCCGGTGCGCTTCGCGCGCCAGCTGATGCTGGACCAGCCGATCGAGTGATGGTTGGCAGGTTTTGAAATGCGAACGGCCCGGTGAGAACCGGGCCGTTTTTGTTTTTCGTGCGTGTTCAATTCGTCCGCGAACAGCGGCGTCTCCCTATTACGTGCAGGGGCGGCCGCCGGGCAGCCCCGCTCCGGGACACGCCGTGAACCCATCCATGGGGGCTGCTAGAAAACATCCATGTTTTCTAGCGTCCCTCCGGGGGCTACCCGGCGGCCGCCCCCATACAGGGTCGTGTGCGGTTGGAAAGAGCCGACACGCGTGGCGTGTCACTACGCGGCGACCCACTCCGCGCAGCGGATCCGCGTTTTCCGTGGCCACCGGCCCACTATCAAAGGGTCGACCGGGGTCGGTTTGCGGGGGACTCGGCGCCATGGATGGCGTCCGCGTAGCCCCCATGGATGGGTTTACGGCGCCCCCGCAAACCGGCACCGGGCGGCCCAAGCCAGGGACACCGTGCAAACGACGGCTGTTCGCACGAATCCAACAGCAGCCGGGCAGAGCCCGGCTCTACGCCATTCCGTGCAACCGCAGCTTTACGCTTCGTCCGCCGCAACAAAGCCGCCCGTCTGCCGCGCCCACAGACGTGCGTACAGGCCACCAGCGGCCACCAGTTCGGCATGCGTGCCGGTTTCCACGATCCGGCCCTGATCCATCACCACCAGCCGGTCCATGCGCGCGATCGTGCTCAGGCGGTGCGCAATCGCGATCACCGTCTTGCCTGCCATCAACTCGTCCAGGTTCTCCTGGATCGCCGCTTCCACTTCCGAATCCAGCGCCGAGGTTGCCTCGTCCAGCACCAGGATCGGCGCATCCTTCAGCAGCACCCGTGCGATCGCGATGCGCTGCCGCTGACCACCCGAAAGCTTTACCCCGCGCTCGCCTACATGCGCGTCGTACCCCTGCCGGCCTTCGCCGTCGCGCAGCGTCTCGATGAAACTGGCAGCACGCGCCTTCGCCACCGCCGCGTGCAACTGCTCCTCCGTCGCATCCGGCCGACCGTACAACAGATTGTCGCGGATCGACCGATGCAGCAGCGACGTGTCCTGCGTCACCACCCCGATCTGCCGGCGCAGGCTTTCCTGCGTCACCGCCGCAATGTCCTGCCCGTCGATGCGGATCTGCCCGCT
This sequence comes from Stenotrophomonas sp. VV52, assembly GCF_002893095.1. Taxonomy (GTDB): domain Bacteria; phylum Pseudomonadota; class Gammaproteobacteria; order Xanthomonadales; family Xanthomonadaceae; genus Stenotrophomonas; species Stenotrophomonas aracearum. The sequence goes on from NZ_PKQQ01000010.1 coordinate 65,397, forward strand.
TTCCAGGTCGTACAGCCGCAGCAGCACGTTCACCAGCGTCGACTTGCCCGCACCCGACGGACCTACCAGACCGATCTTCTCGCCCGGCTTCACCACCAGGTCCAGCCCCGCGATCACCCCGCCCTTCTTGCCGTAGTGGAAGTGGATGTCGTCGAACTGCACCCCGCCCTCGCCCACCACCAGCGGCACCGCGTCCACGCGGTCCTGCACGCTCAGCGGCTGCGAGATCGTCGTGATCCCGTCCTGCACCGTGCCGATGTCCTCGAAGATCCCGTTGATCGTCCACATGATCCAGCCCGACATGTTGTGGATCCGGATCACCAGGCCCGTCGCCAGCGTGATCGCCCCCACCGTGATGTTGCCGTGGCTCCACAGCCACAGCGCCAGCCCGCAGGTCCCCGCGATCAGGAACCCGTTCACGATCGAAATGGTCAGGTCCAGGCTCGTCGTGATCCGCGTCTGCCGGCGATGCTTCACCGCCAGCTCCTCGATCGCCTCCGCCACGTACGCCTGCTCGCGCCCGCCATGCGCGAACAGCTTCAACGTCGGAATGTTCGTGTAGCCGTCCACGATCCGGCCCATCGCCTTCGACCGCGCTTCCGATGCGATCCACGCCCGCTGCTTCGCGCGCGGCACGAAGTACACCATGATCGCCACGTACGCCCCCAGCCACAGCACCAGCGGAATCATCAGCCGCCAGTCCGCCTGCGCGAACAGGTACAGCGCCGTGCCCGTGTAGACCACGATGTACCACAGCGAATCCACCATCTGCACCGCCGACTCGCGCAGCGACGTCCCCGTCTGCATCACCCGGTTGGCCATGCTGCCCGCAAAGTCGTTCTGGAAGAACGACAGGCTCTGCCGCACCACGTAGTTGTGCATCAACCAGCGCGAACGGTTGCTCAGGCCCGGCACGATTGCCTGGTTCACCAGCAGGTTGTGCAGCCCCACCAGCACCGGCCGCGCCACAAGCGTGATCGCCGCCATCCACAGCAGCGAATCGGCATGCCGCGCGAAGAAGCCCGCGTCCGGCTGCTCGCTCACCATGTCCACGATGCGGCCCAGGAAATCGAACATCGCCACTTCCACCAGCGCCAGCAGCAACCCCGCGATGAGCGTCGCCAGCAGCACCGGCCAGACCGGGCGCAGGTAGTGGATGTAGAACGGCACCACCCGGCGCGGCGGCATGCGCGCGTCGGTCGGCGGAAACACCGGAATCAGCGACTCGAACCAGCGGAACATTCCCTTTCCCGAAAAGCAGACAGGCCGCGATTATCCCACCGCGGCCTGCCGTTTGTTTTCACCCGCGCAACACGCCGTTCATTTCGCGGCGTCGGTACGCACCGGGGTCAACACCAGGTCCTGGAAATCGAAACTGAAGTCGGTCAACGACGACACCGGCTGCATGCGCACCTCGCGTACCTTGCCGTCCGGGTCCAGGCTGAAGTTCACGAACGCGTCCGCGTTGAGCGAACGGTCGTCCCAGCGCACGATGAACGTGTCGTGCTGCCAGTGCTCCATCGTCCCCACCAGCTGCGCCGTCTTGCCGAAGCGCAGGCGCAGCGCCTTGCCGCGCAGCTCCACGAACACCTCGCCATACCACGGGTCCCGATAGGTGCCGGCATACCCACCCAACGCCAGCGACGGCGTCGACTTCGGGTCGCGGGCGGCCTGGTGCGCCGCCCAGCCCTCGTCGGCCTTGTCCTGCGCCTTGGCCACCGCCGCCGCGTACGCCGCCACCCAGTCGGTCTCCGGCGCACCAAGGTACGCGTCCAGCACCGCCATGGTCACCGCATTGAACGCCGCGCCCACTTCCTGGTTGGTCAGCACCACCACGCCCAGGTTCTTTTCCGGCACCAGGGTCACCCGCGACACCATGCCCGGCCAGCCGCCGGTATGCCAGACCAGCTTCTGCCCCCGGTAGTCGCTCAGGCTCCAGCCTTCGCCGTATCCCGCGAAATTCGGGCGCGCCGCCGCCAGCTGCGGCACGCTGGGCTCCGGCACCACCTGCGGCGTGATCATCTGCCACATCGCCTGCTGGGTCTTCGGGCTGAACAGCGGCGTCCCGCTTTCCAGCTTGCCCTGGGCCAGCTGCACCTGCATCCAGCGCGCCATGTCGTGCACGCTGGAGTAGATACCGCCGGCACCGGCGTTGTTCGACCAGGTCAGCGGCGCCACCGTGCGCAGCTCGGTGAAATCGAATTTGGCGTGCCCGGTCGCGGCCTTGTCGCCCTTCTGCAGGTGGTCCGCATTGAAGCGGGTGCCGGTCATGCCGACCGGGGTGAAGATGTGCTGCTGCAGGAAGTCGGCATAGGACTGGCCCGACACCTTTTCGATCACCTGCTGCGCCACCGCATACAGGATGTTGTCGTAGGCGTAGCGGTCACGGAAGCCGGCTTTCAGCGGCACCTTGCCCAGCCGCTCCACCACCTCGGCATTGCTGTAGGTGGTGGTCGGCCAGAACAGCAGGTCGCCCGCCCCCAGGCTCAGCCCGCTGCGGTGCGCGAGCAGGTCGCGGATGCGCATCTCGCCGGTCACATAGGGGTCGGACATGCGGAACGACGGCAGGTGGTCGATCACCCGGTCGTCCATCTTCAGCTTGCCCTGCTCGGCCAGCAGGTTCAGCGAGGTCGCGGTGAACGCCTTGGTGTTGGAGGCGATCGCGAACAGCGTGTCGGCTTCGACCGGATCCGGCTGGCCCAGCGTGCGCACGCCGTAGCCGCGTTCCAGCACCACCTGGCCGTCCTTGACCACCGCCACCGCGATGCCGGGCACGTCGAACTGGCTGCGCACGCGCTCCACGGTGGCGTCCAGCTGCTGCAGTTCAGCCGGCACGGCTGCCGACGCCAGGGGTGCGCATGCCAGCAGCACGAGGCCTCCGATCCAGGATGTGTTCAAACAGTGTCTCCGGTTGCGTGTTGCAGGGACGTCGAGGTTTCGCACGATGGTAACGCGGGCGGTCGCAGGCTCGCCTGTGCCAGAAGCCGTCCACCCGGAGTCCCCCATGACCACGCCCCCCGATCCCGGTTCCACCATCATTCCCTGCCTGCGCTACCGCGACGCCCACGCGGCCATCGCGTGGCTGGAGAAGGCGTTCGGATTCACCGCACAGGCCGTGTACGCCGAAGGCGATATCGTCTACCACGCCCAGCTGGTGTACGGCCGCGGCATGATCATGCTCGGCTCGGTCGACAACGGCGGCGAATGGGGCAAGTGGGTGGTCCAGCCCGACGAGATCGGCCAGCGCGAAACCCAGAGCGCCTGCGTGATCGTGACCGACGCCGATGCCCACCACGAACGCGCGGTCGCCGCCGGGGCCGAGGTCGTGATCCCCATCGCCAGCCAGGACTACGGCGGCCGTGGCTATGCCTGCCGCGACCTGGAAGGCCACCTGTGGTGGTTCGGCAGCTACGATCCGTGGAAGGAAGCCAGCGTTTGAAGAAGCAGGCGCCCGGGCCGATCCGCACCGGTATCGGCGGCTGGGTGTTCCCGGCCTGGCGCGGCGGCACCTTCTACCCGGCCGGCCTGCCGCAACGCGACGAACTGGCGCATGCCAGCCGGCAGCTGGGCTGCATCGAGATCAACAGCACCTTCTACCGCGCGCAGAAGCCGGCCGTGTACGCGCAATGGCGCGAGCAGACGCCGCCAGGGTTCCGGTTCTCGGCCAAGGCGCCGCGCACGATCACCCAACGCCACGACCTGGCCGAGGCGGGCGCGCGTGCGGAAGGCTTCATCGAAGGCATCAGCACACTGCAGGACCGGCTGGGCCCGCTGGTCTGGCAATTCGCCGACCGCCATCCGGCCGGCGCGCAGGAGTTCGACCGCTTTCTCGATGCCCTGCCGAAGCAGGCGGATGGTCGCCCCTTGCAGCACGCGCTGGAGGTGCGCAATCCGGCGGCGTGGACGCCCGAGCTGGTGGCGGTGGCGCGTGCGCACAACGCCGCGCTGGTGTTCAGCGGATCGAAGGAGCACCCGAGCTTTGCCGACCCCACGGCCGATTTCATCTACGCGCGGCTGATGCAGTCGCGTGCGAACCTGCGCGCCGGCTATCCACAGCGCACGCTGGAGCAGTGGTGCCTGCGTGCGATGCGCTGGGCACGCGGCGGGGACAATCCGGACCTGCCGCACGTGCTGCCCGCCGCAAAAGCGGGGGCGCCACGGGAGGTGTATGTGCTGTTCATTGGCGCGGCCAAGCAGCGCAACCCGGGGGCGGCGGTGGCGTTGCGCGCGCAGTTGGAGGGTGTGGGGGGCTGACTGTTGGTGGATTTGCGTGGTTGCCACGCAAGGCGTGGCACTACCGGGGGGGTTCGCGCACAATTGGGGGATGGCTACTTCCGACACGCGCAGAGCGCTTTTCCAGATCCACTTCTGCGTGCTGTTGTGGGGCGTCACCGCCATCCTCGGCAAGCTGATCACCCTGCCCGCGTTGCCGCTGGTGTGGTGGCGCATGCTGCTGGTGGTGGCGATGCTGGCGCTGCTGCCGCGCGTCTGGCGCGGGCTGCGCCAGCTCTCCCCTGCACTGTTCGCCGGCTACTGCGGGGTGGGGGCGCTGGTGGCGCTGCACTGGCTGACCTTCTACGGCGCGGTGAAACTGGCCAACGCCTCGGTGGCCGCCACCTGCATCGCGCTGGCGCCGGTGTTCACCGCGGTGATCGAACCGTGGGTGGCCAAGCGCCCGTTCCAGTTGCGCGAACTGGCCTTCGGCATCGCGGTGCTGCCGGGGGTCGGCATGGTGGTCGGCGGCGTGCCCGATGGCATGCGGCTGGGCGTGCTGGTCGGCGCGATGTCGGCGCTGCTGGTCGCGATCTTCGGCTCGCTCAACAAGCGGCTGGTCAGCCATGCCGATCCGCTTACCGTGACTGCGGTGGAACTCGGCGCCGGTACCCTGACCCTGACCCTGCTGGCCCCCTTGCTGCCGTTCCTGCTGCCGGCGCTGGCCAGCCCGCTGTGGGTAGTGCCGGACCTGCACGACAGTCTGCTGCTCCTGATTCTGGCCGGGGTGTGCACGCTGCTGCCGTTTGCGCTGGCGCTGGTTGCGCTGCGCCACCTCAGTGCCTACACCGTGCAGCTGGTGACCAACCTGGAGCCGGTGTACGCGATCCTGCTGGCGATGGTGCTGCTGAGCGAACAGCGCGAACTCACCCCGCTGTTCTACGCCGGCGTGGCGATCATCGTCGGCGCGGTGTTCCTGCATCCGCTGTTGAACCGCCGCAAGCGGGTGCAGCACCCGGAAATCCTGGGCACCGCCGAGGCGCGCAACATCGCCGACTGATCAGCGCTCGGGCCAGTACCAGGCCGGCGCGTCGAGCAGCCCCTGCCCGACCAGGGTGGTGCGGCTCATCTGTTTTTCCAGCGCGATCGGGTTGCACAAGGGCGACTCGCGCAGCGCCGCCACCAGCCGCGTGGCGTGCGACACCACCCACAGCTGGCTGCGCGCGGTGGCCGCGATGATCAATCGACCCAGTGCCGGCAGCAGGTCCGGGTGCAGGCTGGTTTCCGGTTCGTTGAGCACCATCAGCGGCGGCGGCCTGGGCGTGTGCAGCGCGGCGATCAGCAGCAGGTAACGCAAGGTCCCGTCGGACAGCTCAGCGGCCGACAACGGCCGCAGCAGCCCGTGCTGATGGAATTTCAGGTGCAGCCGGCCTTCGCTGCCCTCAATGCGCACCTGCGCACCGGGAAAGGCATCTTCCACCGCATCCGCAAGGCCCTGCTCATCGCCCACTTCGACGATGGTCTGCCAGGCCGCCGCCAGGTCGCGTCCGTCCTGCGCCAGCACCGGCGTGCGCGTGGCCAGTGGCGACTGCCGCGCGGGTGCGTCGGTGTCGGTACGGAAGTGATCGTAGAAGCGCCAGGCGCGGATCATCTCGCGCAGGGTCAGCACCTCTGGCATGCGCTGCGGGTCGGCCAGCTGCGAAAACACGCTGTCGAACACCGACAACCGGTCATCCACCGTTTCCCAGTGCCGGCCATTGCGTCGCCGCACCAGCGGGCCGCGCCGGTCCACCAGCACCGCGCTGCCGCGCAGGAACGGCCCGGCCCAGATGCTCTCGCATTTGATCTGCGGGTCGAGCGCGAACGCCGAATTGCTGGGGACAGGAAAGCCCAGGTCGATCGCATAGCCGAAGGCGTCGGCCGCGAATCCCAGCCGCAGCGCCACCGGTTCGCTGCGCGCGGCGCCCTGCACCGGCACCTCGCCGTGCTGCATGGCCCGGCTGGTCTGTGCCGGGCCGGCCCACAGCGCGGAGCCCAGGCCGCCTTCGCGTGCCAGTGCCGCCGCGACGCCACCCTGGGCAGTGTCGGCCAGCAGACGCAGCGCGCGGTACAGGCTGGATTTGCCGCTGCCGTTGTCGCCGGTCACCAGGTTCAGACGCCCCATCGGCACGACCAGGTCGTGCAGGGAGCGGTAACGGGAAATGGCCAGGGTCTGCAGCATCTACGGGTCCGGACGGAGAAAACGACACGGGAGGATGCCGCACACACGTCGCAGCGCGTGCGAACGTCCGTTAACCAGGGTGAAAACCGCAACTACGTGGCGGTTTCAACCCTGTTCCGGCCATTGCCCTTGGCCCGGTACAGCGCCGCGTCGGCCCGTGCCAGGGTCTGTTCGACCGTATCCCCTGCCTGGTGCGCGGCCACCCCGATGCTGACCGTCACCGGAAATCCCAACGGGAGGTCGGCCACCGCCATGCGCAGGAAATCGCACTGCAGTTCGGCGGTGCGCAGTTCGGTGTCGGGCATCAGCACCACGAACTCCTCGCCGCCATAGCGCGCGGCCAGGCCGCGCCCGGAAAACTGCGCGCGCAGCAGCACGCCCAGTTCGGCCAGCACCCGGTCGCCGGTGGCGTGGCCGTTGAAGTCGTTGATGTGCTTGAAGTGGTCGATATCCACCAACGCCACTGCGGTCTGCCGCGGCTGCCCGTCGGCGTCCTTCACCGAGGCCTCCAGCGCCACCGACATCGCACGGCGGTTGGGCAGGCCGGTGAGCACGTCGGTGCGGCTCTGTTCGGCCAGGTCGGCGTTCTGCGCCAGCAGCACCTCGTGGTATTCGGCCAGCAGCTTCTCGTAGTCGTCGCGTTCGAGCATGTGGGCCTGGATGTCCAGCGCGAAGCGGCGCAGTTCCATCACCAGCATCACCTGCCGCGACAACGCGGCCAGCGCCTCGGTCTGCTGGTGGTCGAGCCGGTGCGGCTGCGGGTCGAACACGCACAGCGTACCCAACGGCATTCCGTCCGTAGTGATCAGCGGCGCGCCTGCGTAGAAGCGCACCTTCGGGTCGCCGGTCACGATCGGGTTGTCGTGGAAACGCACGTCCCGCTGCGCGTCTTCCACCACCATCACCTCGGACGGATGCAGGATCGCATGGCCGCACATCGATTCGGACCGCGGCAGTTCCTGCGCGTCGGTGCCCTGGATCGACTTGAACCATTGCCGTTCGGCGTCGATCAGGGTCACCGCTGCCATCGAGGCGCCACACACCGCCTTGGCGATGGTGACCAGGTCGTCGAACGACTTTTCCCTCTCCGAATCGAGGATGTTGTAACGGTACAGCGCCGCCAGGCGGATCGCCTCGTTGGCGGGCTTCTCGGGCTTGATCATGCAGTGGTCGCATCCGGGAGCTGGGCACAGCTTAGCCCGTCCCCGGTTACCGGCAAGTGCAGGCTTACCAGTCCAGCTGCTTGGGCAGCAGGCCCTTCAACTCGGCGTCGGTCAGGTTGCGCCACTGCCCGGGCTTGAGCGCGCCCAGCTTGACGTTGTCGATCCGCACCCGGCGCAGCTGGGTCACGCGGTAGTCGAACGCGGCGGCCATCAAGCGGATCTGCCGGTTCAGGCCCTGCTGCAGCACGATCCGGAAGCCGAACTTGGCGATGCGCGAGGTCCGGCACGGCAGCGTGGTTTCGTCGCGGATGCGCACGCCGCGGGCCATGCCACGCAGGAACTCATCGGTCACCGGCTTGTTCACCGCCACCATGTATTCCTTCTGGTGGTTGTTCTCGGCGCGCAGGATCTGGTTGACGATGTCGCCGTTGCTGGTCATCAGGATCAAGCCTTCGGAGTCCTTGTCCAGGCGGCCGACCGGGAAGATGCGCTGCTCGTGGCCGACGAAGTCCACGATGTTCCCCTTCACGGCGCTTTCGGTGGTGCAGGTGATGCCCACCGGCTTGTTCAGCGCGATGTACACATGGCGGCGGCCGCCGGCCTTTTTCGCTTCGCGGGCGCGCAGCGGCTGGCCGTCGACCAGCACCATGTCGCCCTCGCCGACCACCGCCCCGGTCCCGGCCGGGCGGCCGTTGACGGTGACGCGGCGCTCGCCGATCAGGCGGTCGGCTTCACGCCGGGAGCAGAAGCCGGTTTCGGCGATATGTTTGTTGAGTCGGGTTGTCATCGCGCCATTATCCGGCAAAAGCCGGCCCGGCGCGGGTTCAGGCAATCAGCGGGTCGTCGGCGGTCAGCGGCTGTTCGCCGTCGCAGACCTGGTCGCGGCCGGCGCGCTTGGCCCGGTACATGGCATGGTCGGCCCGCCGCAGTAGTCCGGCCAGGTCGTCACGACCCGGTCGCAGTGCGGCCAGCCCGATGCTCACGGTCACGTTGAGCCCGGCGATGCCCAGCGGCGCGGCGACCGACGCCATCTGCAGGCGCACATTTTCCAGCCGCGCCAGCGCCGCGCCGTGCGAGGCCCCCGGCAGCAGCACCAGGAATTCCTCGCCGCCCATGCGGATCACGTCGTCCTGCACCCGCACCGCGCCGCGCAGGCCACGCGCCACCGCCACCAGCACCTGGTCGCCCACGTCGTGGCCGAAGCGGTCGTTGATGTCCTTGAACAGGTCGATGTCGAGGAAGCCGATCGCCAGCGGCTGCTGCTCGGCGCCGGCGCGTTCCAGGTGTCGGGCCAGCAGGTGCAGGCCGTGGCGGCGGTTGGGCAGCCCGGTCAGCGCATCGGTGTCGGCCAGCTGGCGCATTTCGTCGCGCTGCTGGCGCAGCCGGCCCAGGCGCAGGTTGAGCGCATAGGCGGCCATCATCAGGAACCAGGTGGCCGACAGCTGCAGCGCCTCGATCCGGTAGGAGGTCAACCACTGCGCCTGCGCCGCGTCGGCGAGAATCAGGATCCACCACGGGGCCAATGCAAGCAGTCCGGTCAGGGCGTAGCCGTCGCGCTTGAACAGCGCCCACAGCCCCACGCCCAGGCAGGCAATGCAGCCCAGTATGAACACCAGTTCCAGCGCTGCCGCCATCCGAACCAGTCCGGTCACGCCCAGCCAAGGCACGCAGAGGCCGGCGCCGATCAACGCCCACAGCACCACGCGCTGCCCGTTGCGCGAGCCCGGCCACAGCCGCGCGCCGCCATTGAGCCGCCACAGCACCGGCAGCAGCAGGGCCAGCACCATCGCGGTCAGGCCGACCAGCCACCACGAGGCGCGGTCATGCACCGGCAGCCACGGCTCGGGATAGCCGCTCAATCCGCCCAGCACCGCCTGCCACAGCACGAACACCAGGCAGATCGAGACGTAATAGAGGAAGGTGCGGTCGCGCGCGGTGGCAAACCCCATCAACGCCGACAGCGCCAGCGCGATCGCCACCGCGATGCAGGCCGCGCGTACCAGCAGGCGCGCGGTGTCGTTCTGCTGCACCGGGCTGGGCGCGCCCAGCCGGACCGTGGGAATCCAGCGCGGTTTGAGCGGAGTAGCCCAGGACACCACGATCGGTTCGCGTTCGCCGGCCTTGGGCACCACTACCATGCCCACGCCGGCGCGGAAGCGCGAGTCGCGGGTGCGCGCGTCGTGCATGTTGCCGCAGATCACGCGGTCGCCGTGGCTGATGCGGACTTCGCCGGTCAACACGCCGAACACATCCACCGCCTGCGGTGCACCCGACCAGCCCTCGGCCGGCGCCGGGATCGACAGGATGTCCTGGTGCCGGGCCAGCACTTCCGGCGGACAGGCACGCTGCGGGGTCTGGTCGGACGTGGCCGCGCCCAGCAGCAGCACATCGCGCCCGACCTGGGCGGTGCCGGCCAGCGCGGTCATCGACAGCAGCAGGCACAGCAGTCCGACCAGCCAGCCGATCCCTGTTCCGGTTCCCCGCCACCTGCCGTTGCTGCGCCTCACTCCACCACCCTGTTGCCGTCCCCCGCTACGCACATCGCGCCGCGTCCCCGGCGGCATTATCGCAAGAAGCCCGGGCGCGCGCGTGACCGTTCAGGACAGCCGCCCGGACGCGCTCGGCGCTTCCCGCCACAACGAGGGCTGGGTCAGCTTTTCCAGCGGCATCGGCCGCTCGATCGCATAGCCCTGCAGGCCTTCCACGCCCAGCGCCTGCAGCTGGCGGGCCACCTCTTCGGTCTCCACCCATTCGGCCACCACGCTCATGTGCAGTTCGCGGCCAATCTCGGTAATCGCGCGCACGGTGGCACGGCTGACCGGGTCGACGTCCATGTCGCGCACGAACACGCCGTCGATCTTGAGCATGTCCGCCGGCAGCTGGCGCAGATAGCCGAATGAGGACAGCCCGGAGCCGAAGTCGTCCAGCGCCACCCGGCAGCCGCGCGCCTTTACGCCCTCGACGAAGCTCCGCGCCTGCTCCAGGTTGCTGATCGCGGCGGTTTCAGTGATCTCGAAACACAGCTTGCGGGCCAGGCCGCGGTTGCGTTCCAGCAGGTCGCAGACGAAGGCCAGGAAGCTGGGTTCGGCGATGGACTGCGCCGACACGTTCACGTTGCACAGGCCCAGCCGCTGCACATGCGCCGGACACAGCTGCAGGTGGCGGAACAGCAGGCCGAGCACGTTCCGGTCCAGCGCCATGCCCATGCCGTAGCGCTCCACCGCCGGCATGAAGTCGCCCGGCCCGTGCAGCTGGCCGTCTGTTCCGCGCATGCGCACCAGTACTTCGTAATGCAGGAACCCGGGGTCGCCGACCTGCTCGATCCGCTGCGCGTACAGGAGCATGCGGTTCTCGGCGATCGCACTGGAGACATGGGCCAGCCGGTCGGCCTCGGCCAGCCGCTCTTCCAGCGCCATGCGGTTTTCGTTGAAGAGGTGCACGCGGTTGCGCCCGGCCTGCTTGGCTGCGTAACAGGCACTGTCGGCCGCGCTCATCAGCCAGTTGACATCGGCCACGTCGGCGTCGATCTCGACCACGCCGATGCTGCAGCTGACCTTGGGCGTGCCGTCGTCGCGCTGGAACCCGGCCTGGCCCAGGTTGCGCGCGATCCGCTGCAGCACCTGCCTGGCTTCTTCCTGGCGCGCCCCGCGCAGGAACAGTGCGAACTCGTCGCCGCCCATGCGGCCGACCCAGTCGCCTTCGCGCACCGCACCTTCCAGGTAGTCGGCGAACCCGCGCAGCAGCTGGTCGCCGGCGGCATGGCCCAGCCCGTCGTTGACCAGCTTGAAGTAGTCCAGGTCCAGGTAGCACAGGCTGTGGGTGCCGCCGTGGCTGCGCACGTCGAGCAGGGCCAGCTCCAGCAGGCGTTCGATCTCGCGGCGATTGATCAGGCCGGTCAGCGGATCGTGGCTGGCATGGTGTTCCACTTCACGGGCCAGCGCGTGGTTCTGCGACACGTCTTCGATGATCGCGAACACGGTGGGCTCGCGGCCGGGGCTGCGCACCAGGGTGCCGCTCCAGCGCCCCCAGAGCAGGCCACCGTCGGCACGCAGGAAGCGCAGCTCACCGGGGCGCAGCTGGCGGATCCAGTCGATGCCCTCGGCCTCGTCCAGCACCAGCTCGCCGTCCACCAGCAGTTCCGGCAGCTCCATGCCAAGCAGCTCGTCGCGCCGGTAGCCGAGGATGTCGGCCACCGCCTGGTTGGCTTCGACGATGCCACCGGCGTGGTCGAGTTTGAGCATGCCTACCGTGGCCTGGTAGAACGCGGCGCGGAAGCGGCTTTCCTGTTCGATCAGGTCGTGCCGGACACGGCGCGCCAGCAGTACCGCCACCAGCGTGATCAACAGCACCGACAACCCGGCCACGACCAGCGTGGCGATGCGCACGATGGACGCGGTGTTGAGCAGCGCCAGCGAGAAGGCACGGGCCTGCGCCTGCAGGCTGCGGTCCAGCGCCTGCAACTGCACCAGCAAGGCGTCGCGCAGGGCGGGCTCCGGGCTGCCGTCGGCCTTGTTGGCGTGTGCGGTCCGGGCTATCTCCTCCATCTGGGCCAGGCCGTGGTCGGTCTGCCGCCATACGCGGACGGCGTCCTGGAAATAGCCCATCCTGCCCAGGTACTGGAACGAAAGGATCAGCCGGTTGATATCGCTCGGGGCATTGCCCCCCTGCAGAAACCCCTGCCGCGCGCGCGCAATGTCCGGTGGGTTCTGCTCCAGCGCGCGCCGCGCCTCCAGGTCGCCCAGCGGCACCTGCAATGCCGAGCGGGCTTCGGCCAGCGCCGACGGGTTGCCGGAGGTGATGTAACGCTCCAGCGCGAAAGTCGCGTGCTGCTGGCTGCGCGACCAGTGGCTCTGGCCGACGATCCACGCGGTGGACGCCGCCTGCAGTTCCTGGACCAGCGCCGACAATCCCACCAGCCCGATCGCCATGCCGGTGAGCAGCACGAAGCGCAGGGTCAAGCCCCGCGTGACATGCGGTACTGCGGCACTGCCCATGTCACTGCTGCGTCCCAGCATCAGATCCCTCCGGCGCCATGGTGATCAGAGCATAACCCTGCACCGTGAGGCTGGTGCAAACAACAACGCCAGCCCGAAGGCTGGCGTTGTTGGGAAGATCGCTGGACGATCAGCCGTTGCGCGGACCGCGCGGCTTGAAGCCGTCGCGGCGCGGCGGGCGGTCGTTGCCGCCCGGACCGCCGCGGTGGCCACCCGGGCCGCCCGGCTTGCCGCCACGGCCGAACTTCGGCTTGAACGGCGGGCGCGCCGACGGGGTCAGGTCTTCGCCCGGCTCGACCTTGCGCATCTGAAGCTGCTGGCCCGACACCCACACCTTCTTCAGGTGGGTGAGCAGGTCGCCCGGCATTTCGGCCGGCAGGTCCAGGATCGAGAAGTCGTCATGGATGTCGATGCGGCCGATGAAGCGGCTTTCCAGGCCGGCTTCGTTGGCGATGGCGCCGACGATGTTGCCCGGCTTGACGCCATGCACGTGGCCCACTTCGATGCGGAAGGTTTCCATGCCCTGCTCGGCCGGACCACGCGGGGCGATGTCACGGCGCGGCGCGCGTTCGAAGCCACCGTCGTTGTTGCCGAAATCGCGTTCCGGGCGCGGGCCGCGGTCGTCTTCACGACGCGGGCCACGCTCGAAGCGCGGTTCGAAACGGGCCGGGCGCTCGCCACGGTCGTTGCGGTCGTTGCTGCGCGGGGCACGCTCTTCACGCGCGCCACGCACCGGCGGGGTCAGCAGGAACGGGGCGTCGCCCTGCAGAAGCTTGGCCAGCGCAGCGGCAATCTCGATAGCCGGCACGTTCTTCTCGCCTTCCAGGCGCTGCAGCAGGTCGCGGTAGAACTCGGTACCGCCGGCATCGAGTGCGTCGCTGATGCGGCTCATGAACTTGCTGATGCGCGTGTCGTTGACTGCATCCACGCTCGGCAGTTGCATCTCTTCGATCGGCTGGCGGGTGGCGCGCTCGATCGCACGCAGCATGCCCTTCTCGCGCGGGGTGGCGAACAGGATTGCGTCACCGGTGCGGCCGGCACGACCGGTACGGCCGATGCGGTGCACGTAGCTTTCGGTGTCGTACGGAATGTCGTAGTTCAGCACGTGGCTGATGCGCTCCACGTCCAGGCCGCGCGCGGCCACGTCGGTGGCGACCAGGATGTCCAGCTTGCCTTCCTTGAGCTGGGCGATGGTGCGCTCGCGCTGCGCCTGCTGCATGTCGCCATTGATGGCGGCGGCGGCCAGGCCACGGGCCTGCAGCTTTTCGGCCAGTTCTTCGGTGGCGGCCTTGGTCCGCGCGAAGATGATCATCGCGTCGAACGGCTCCACTTCCAGGATGCGGGTCAGCGCGTCCAGCTTGTGCATGCCGCTCACCCACCAGTAACGCTGGCGGATGTTGGCCGAGGTGGTGGTCTTGGCCGCGATGGTGACTTCGGCCGGGTTCTGCAGGTAGGTCTGCGCGATGCGGCGGATCTGCGGCGGCATGGTCGCCGAGAACAGCGCGACCTGGCGGCTTTCCGGCAGCTTCTTGAGCACGGCTTCAACGTCGTCGATGAAGCCCATGCGCAGCATTTCGTCGGCTTCGTCCAGCACCAGCGTCTTCAGCTCGGACAGGTCCAGGGTGCCGCGGTCCAGGTGGTCGATGACCCGGCCCGGGGTGCCGACGATGACGTGCACGCCACGGCGCAGGGCCTGCAGCTGCTGGCCGTAGGGCTGGCCGCCGTACACCGGCAGCACGCGGAAGCCGGGGATCTTCGAGGAATAGGTCTGGAACGCCTCGGCGACCTGGATGGCGAGTTCACGGGTCGGCGCCAGCACCAGCACCTGCGGCTTGGTCTGGTTGAAATCGAGGTTGGACAGCACCGGCAGCGCGAAGGCGGCGGTCTTGCCTGTACCGGTCTGGGCCTGGCCGAGCACGTCGCGCCCTTCCAGCATGGCTGGAATGGTGGCGGCCTGGATCGGCGAGGGGGTTTCATAGCCGACGGCGGCCACGGCCTGCATCACAGCGTCGGACAGGCCGAGGTCTGCGAACAGCAGCGGCGCGGGGGATTCTTGGGACATGGGGAACTCCGAAGGCACTACCCTTCACAGGGCAGTGCGATACAAAAAAGGATGGTCCGCGCTTTGGGCGCCCTTTCTTATCGCGTGCCCTGGCGCTGCTCGGTCTGGAGGAGGATTCACTCGCTCAGGGCGGAATGATACCGCATGGATCCTGAACGACGTGTACAGATACGCGCAGGAACGCCGTCCTGGCGCACAATACGCGCCCTCTTCCGGCCCCCTAGGATACCCCTTCCATGCAGACCCTGGAATTCGAACTCGACCGCGACTACGTGGAACTGAAGCAGCTGCTGAAGCTGGCCGACCTGGTCACCAGCGGCGGCGAAGCCAAGACCGTGATCGGCGATGGCCATGTCACCGTTGATGGTGAAGTGGAGCTGCGCAAGGCCTGCAAGATCCGCGCAGGCCAGCAGGTCCAGTTCGGCGATACCGTGATCAACGTCATCGCCGACTCGGACGCCCCCTAACGCTGGGTCAGTTGCGCGGAGATCAGCTGCCGGAACGGGGTGACCCCCTGCGCCAGCCGCAGCCCGGCCCGGCGCAGCAGGCGCGCCGGCAGGCGGTCGTCGGTGTACAGCGTGGCGATCGCATTGGTCGCCTCGTACAGCGGCCGTGACGCCAGCCGGTGGCCGCGCTCGTAGCGGGCCAGCCCGGCCGGCGCGGCGATGTCGGTGCCCCGCTGCGCGGCGCGGCGCAGCACCTCGGCCAGCCGCTGCTGGCTCTGCAGCCCCAGGTTGAACCCATGCGCGGTGACCGGGTGCATGCCCACCGCGGCGTCGCCGATCAGCGCGCAGCGCTCGCCCACGAATGCGTTGGCGAACACGCCCACCAGCGGATACGCGATGGGCTTCGCCACCGGCGTCATCGCGCCCAGCCGATGTTCGAAGTATTCGCTGATCCGCTGCCCGAAGCCGGCCCCGTCCTGCGCCAGCAGTGCCTCGATTTCGCGCGGCGGCAGCGTGATCACCGCCGAGGCCTGGTCGCCGTTGAGCGGCAGCAGCGCCAGGGTGCGGCCATAGCCGAACCACTCCCACGCGGTGTGCTGGTGCGACACCTCGATCTGCATGCGGCAGACCAGCATCGACTTGCCGAAGTCGCGCATTCGCGCGCCGATGCCCAGCATGCGCCGGGTCGAGGAAAAGCGGCTGTCGGCCGCCACGACCAGCTTCGCGTGCAGTTCGCGGCCGTCGGCCAGGGTCACCGTGCTGTGGCGGGCGCCGGGCAGGATGCCACGCACGCTGCACTGGTCCAATATTTTCAGGTCGGCCTGGCCCTGCACGCTGTCCCACGCCGCGCGCCGGATCAGGTGGTTGGGCACCAGCCAACCGAGCTCGCCGCCATGCTTTTCACCGGCAGCAAAGGTCAACGCGAACGGGGAGCCGCCATCCATCACCCGCGCATCGCGCAGCGGCGAAATTTCAGCCCGATCGAGCCGGGCCCACAGGCCCAGCTGCTCCAGGATCTGGCGCGAGGCATGGGTCAGCGCGATCTCGCGGCCATCGAACGCGGCGTCGGCCAACGCCGCGCGCGGCTGCTGTTCAACGACCGTCACCTTCAGGCCCGTGCCGGCCAGCGCGCGGGCGAAACACAGCCCGGCCGGTCCGGCGCCAACCACCAGCACATCCACTGACTGCGCATCCATTCCGGGCGTGTCCGCCATGGTCCGTTATCCGATGTGGGTCCAGCTTCAAGCTTACCGCTGCAGCGGGTGGCCGCCCTTGATCTGGATCAGCCGCGTCGGCAACAGTTCACGCCAGGCCGTGCAGCAGGCGCCACAGCAACAGCACGACGCCCGCCATCGACACCAGCCACACCAGGCTGCGTACGTACGGAATGCCTGCAGCGTAGAGCGGCAGGTAGACCACCCGTGCCCAGAAATACAGCTGCACCGCCAGCGCGGTGGTCGCGTCCTGGCGCTGGGTCAGCACCACCGCGAGCACGGCGGCGGCGAAGAACGCAAAGGTTTCCAGGAAATTGGACTGGGCGCGCTGCAGGCGCCCGGCCAGCAACCCCGGAGGCGGTGGGGTGCCGTCGCGTGCCGACGCGTTCCACGCCGTGCCGCGTTCGCGGGTGACCGCCGCAGCGGCCAGCATCACCTGCATCAGGCCGAGCACGATGGCCCAGCCCAGCATCTGGATTTCGATACCCATGCGATGTTCCTCGTGGTGTCAGGGAGCGGCGGCGCGCACGCTGTAACCGGCCAGGCGCCAGACCTTGTCTTCGTCCAGGCGGAACGAGACAAGTTCACGCACCGGCTGGGCATTGTTGGCAAACCGGGTGGGGAAGCTGACGTTGATGTACAGGCCCTCGGGCACCGTGGCGCCGGGCGCGTACTTGACCCGGGTCACCACCGGCGTACCGCGCGACTGCAACGCGCCGAGGCGGGTGCGGTCGGCCGCCAGCTGGCTCACGAAGGCCTGCTCGGTGACCGACTTGCGGGCGATGGCCGAGGCGCCCTTCCAGGCTTCAGCTGCCCGGTTGGTATCCACCAGCTGGGCGACCTTCAGGCCGGCGGCGGCCATTTCGGCGTCCTGCTTCTGCACCTGGGCCTGCTGCTGCGGGGTGAGCGCGGGACGTGCCGGCGCAGCCGGAGCGGTCGGCGCGGACGCCGCCGGGCGTGCGGGCGCCGGGGCCGGGGTGGCCGGCGGCGGGGTCTGGGCCAGGGCAACGGCCGGAAGCAACAGCGACAGCAGCAGCGGAACGCGCATCGGGACACCGTCAGTGGCAGTGGACTACGGGCCAGTGTAAGGGAATCCCGTGAGCGGTCCGTCAGTTGCGTTCGGCCGCCTCCGACGCCGGCTGCTCGGCATCGCTGGCGGTACGCTCGGCGACCGCGTCGCGCGGCTTGTCGCTCGGCGGCAGCAGGATCGATACATCGATTTCCGACAACGGACTTTCATCCGGGCAGGTCGCATCCGGGAAGCCGTAGCGCTGCTTGAGGGTCTGGCCGCACCGGGTGATCGCCTCCAGCTCGCTGCCCTCGCGCTTGCAGTCCTGGTCGAACGCCACCAGGAACGCGTCCTTGCGGCGCACGAAATCGTCGCCGCACTTGCGCATCTGCTTGATGCGTTCCAGGTCGTCCTGCACCGCGTTGGTGCCGTCCAGGCCGAACTGGCGCAGCTCGTCGCTGCTGAGCAGGCGCAGGCTGCGGTTGGGCACGGTCATCATCAGGTCGGCCACGCCCACCGCCACGCCGTTGCGTTGCAGGTAATCCTTGACGTTGTCGTAGACCTCGTGGAGCTCGCGGTTGAGTTCGGCACGCGAGGTGGCCTTCGAACTGATCCGCATCATGCGGTGTATGCCGACCTTGCCCGACACCAGCCGGTTGTCGCCGGCGGCCAGCACGAACACGCAGGCACTGTGGCAGACCGAGCCTTCGCGTACCCAGATGGTCCAGTTCGACTCGCCGATGCGGTCGCCGGCGACGATCGCCGCTTCCACCTGCCCGCCGCTGGAATCCAGGTCAAGGATGCGCCGCGACACATGCTGCGCCTCGGCCACCAGCGCCACGCGCGCCACCAGTTCGGTGAAGCCGGGATTGATCTTGCCGGCGTAGCGCAGGCGCAGCAGGCCGCGTTCGACGCAGGGGCCTATGGCGGTTTCCAGGCTGGCGCGGTCGAGCGCTTCCAGCGGCGCGCCGTCGCCGGCCGCGTCGGCATATTCGGTGTCGCAGCTGATCCACGCCTTGCCGTTGTCCAGCATCACCTCTGGCCAGCCTTGTTCGCCGCGCTTGGGCGGTAGCGCGGGTGCCGGCGGTGCGTCGGCGGCGTTGAACGACACCATGTGGTCGCCGTCGGCGGTCTGCGCGCGTACCGCCTTGTCGGCCGCAGTGACGTTGCCGGGGTTTTCCAGCTGGCTGCAGGCAGCCAGCCAAAGGCAAAGGAGCAGTGACACCGCGTACGACTTGAACACCATGAATCCCCGGATCCCGATTACTGGCGTGCCGGATGCGGCACGTGGACCCACAGTCTAGTTCCGCCGGGGCGCTGCGCTGCAACCTGCCCTGAATCCCCCGCATAGGTGTCCGAAAATGGCGAGCGGCGGTGGGTCTCTGGGCCTATGCTGGCCCCATGAACGCCGCCCTGCCCCTGGACTACGCCGCCTGCGAAAGCGCCCGCCTGGCCCGCGATGCGCGCTTCGACGGGGTGTTCTTCACCGCCGTGCGCAGCACCGGGATCTACTGCCGCCCGGTCTGCCCGGCACCGGCGCCGAAACCGGCCAACGTGGACTACTACCCCACCGCCGCCGCAGCCGCTGCCGCGGGCTTCCGCCCATGCCTGCGCTGCCGCCCGGAACTGGCCCCGGAAGCGCAGGACGCGCTGAGCAACGAAACCCTGCAGCGCGCGCTCGCGCTGATCCACGACGGCTACCTGCAGGATGCGGCGGTCGGCGACCTGGCCGCGCGGCTGGGCCTGAGCGCGCGACAGCTGCAGCGCCTGTTCGTGGCCCGGCTCGGCGCCGCCCCGGCGCAGATCCATGCCACCCGGCGGCTGCTGCTGGCCAAGCAGCTGCTGACCGAAACCGCGCTGCCGGTCACCGACGTGGCGATGGCCGCCGGCTACAACAGCCTGCGCCGCTTCAACGCCGCGTTCGTGGAAGGCTGCGGCATGCCGCCCACTGCAATCCGCCGTCAACGCGGCACGCTGGCCGACGGCGCGCTTACGCTGCGCCTGGGCTACCGGCCACCGCTGGATTTCAGTGCGATGCTCGGGTTCCTGCGCCGGCGCTGCATTCCGGGCATCGAGCAGATCGATGACAGCAGCTACCAGCGCGTGATCGGGCCAGTCGAGCGCCCCTCGGTGATCCGCGTGACCGCCGATCCGCGCCGGCCCGAACTGCTGCTGCAGCTGGGCCAGGTCGACCCGCGCGCGATTCCGGGCATCGTGCGCCGGGTGCGGCGCATCTTCGACCTCGATGCCGATCTGCGCATCGTGCACGCCACCCTGGCGCAGGACCCGCTGCTGGCGCGCGGGATCGCGCAGCGCCCGGGACTGCGCGTGCCGGGTGGCTGGGACGGGTTTGAAGTGGCGGTGCGCGCGGTGCTCGGTCAGCAGGTCAGCGTCGCCGCGGCGATCACCCTGGCGCGTCGCGTGGTCGACCGCTTCGGCACCCCGCTGGAGGGCATGCCCGAGGGCCTGGACCGTCAGTTCCCGAGCCCGGCGCAGCTGGCCGAGGCGCCGCTGGGAAGCATCGGCCTGCCGCGCACGCGTGCGGCCACGGTGCGCGCGGTGGCCACGGCGGTCGCCGAAGGCCGCTTGGATTTCCATGCCGGCCAGCGCCTGGACAGTTTCATCGAACGCTGCGTGGCGCTGCCCGGGATCGGGCCGTGGACCGCGCACTACATCGCGCTGCGCGCGCTTGCGCTGCCCGATGCCTTCCCCGCCGGCGACCTGGTGCTGCAGCAGGTGCTCGGCGGCGACACCCGCCTGAGCGAACGCGCCACCGAGGCCCGTTCGCAGGCCTGGCGACCCTGGCGTGCCTACGCCGTACTGCACCTGTGGCATCTGGCCACGTCCGCTTCGGAGTAACCGCATGAACCTGCTCTACGACACCTTCGACAGTCCGATCGGCGCGCTCACCGTGGCCGGCGACAGCCAGGGCATCCACCACATCCTGTTCGAGAACAACCGCTACGACGCCAAGGGCCGCGCGCAATGGCAGCGCGATGCGAACGCGATGCGCGAGGCGCGCACGCAACTGCTGCAGTACCTGCGCGGCGAGCGCAGCGGCTTCGCGCTGCCGCTGGCGCCGCATGGTACGGCGTTCCAGCTGCGGGTATGGAAGGCGCTGGCCGACATTCCATTCGGTGAGACGTGGAGTTACGTGCAGCTGGCGCGCCATATCGGCCACCCCACCGCCAGCCGCGCGGTTGGCGCCGCCAACGGGCGCAATCCTTTGCCGATCGTGCTGCCTTGCCACCGCGTGATCGGCAGCAGCGGTGCACTCACCGGGTTCGGCGGCGGGCTGGAAACCAAGGCGGCGCTGCTGGAACTGGAGTCGCGCACGCAGCCGCTGTTCGCCTGACCGTGCCATTGGTTGTCTTCGCTGCGTCACTGCGGGCCACTATGATGGGCGGATGATTTCCGTCCGCCTTTCGCTGGCGCTTGCCGCCGCCCTCGCGTTGACCAGCTGTGCCAGCGCCCCGCCCACCCCGCCGGCCGCGGTTGCCGGTGCAGGCACCCTGGTCGCCGCGCACGCGCCGAAACTGCTGCTGGTGTCGATTGATGGCCTGCGTGCGGACAAGCTGGACAAGGGCATCACGCCGAACCTGTCGCGGATCGCGCAGGACGGCGTACGCGCACGGTGGATGACCCCGTCCTACCCGTCGCTGACCTTCCCGAACCACTACACCCTGGTGACCGGGCTGCGCCCGAACCACCACGGCATCATCCACAACAGCATGCAGGAGGAAGGCCTGGGCCGGTTCCAGGTGAACCTGCCCGCAGCGGTGACCGATTCGCGCTGGTGGGGCGGCGAACCGATCTGGGTAGGCGCGGAGAAGGCCGGGGTGCGCAGCGCGACGTGGTCGTGGCCGGGCAGCGAGGCTGCGATCCAGGGCGTGCGCCCCAGCCAGTGGCGGGTGTACAACGCCGACGTGCCGCTGGACGATCGGGTCGACCAGGTGCTGGGCTGGCTGTCGCAGACTGACAAGGACGCGCCGCGCCTGGTCACGCTGTACATGGAACAGGTGGACAAGGCCGGGCATCACTACGGCCCGGATTCGCAGGAATATGCGGCCGCGATCGTGGCGGTGGACGCGGCCATCGGCCGCCTGCTGGACGGCCTTGCTGCGCGTCGACTGGACACCGGCACGAACGTGATCGTGCTGTCCGACCACGGCATGGCGCAGGTGCCCGATGGCCAGACCATCGCGGTGGAAGACATGGTGGATCCGACGATCGCCACGAACATTTCCACGGGCCAGTCGATAGGTTTTGCGCCAATGCCGGGAAAGCAGGCCGCGGCCGAAAAGATCCTGCTGGGCAAGCACGCCACCTACGACTGCTGGACGCGGCAGACGCTGCCAGCACGTTGGGAATACGGCTCCAATCCGCGCATCCCGCCGATCATCTGCCAGATGCACGAAGGCTGGAACGCGCTGAAGCGCGAACGCCTGGCCAAGCGCGAACCGGGCGACCGCGGTTCGCACGGCTACGACAACGCCCTGCCCTCGATGCGCGCGGTGTTCATCGCGCACGGCCCTTCGTTCAAGCAGGGCGTTACGCTTCCCGCATTCGACAACGTCGACGTCTACCCGCTGACGACGCGCCTGCTGGGTATTCCTGCCGCCCCTAACGACGGAAACCCGGAAACCTTGCTGCCGGCGCTGCGGTAACGCCGGGCGGCTCGTTTAATTGCGTGCGATCACCTGGTGCCGGGCTGCGCCCGGCTTCACGCATTTGGGCGAACAACCCTGGGGTGCGCGGTTTCCCTGGCTTGGGCCGCCCGGTGCCGGTTTGCGGGGTCGCCGTGAACCCATCCATGGGGGCTACGCGGACGCCATCCATGGCGCCGAGTCCCCCGCAAACCGACACCGTGCGACCCTTCGACAGTTGGCCGGTGGCCACGGGAAACGCGGGTGTCGGCCGTTGGCCGACGTTGCGATACCGCGATTATTTCCATGCGTCACCGGACGCGGAGAATTTCACGGCGGTCGTTTGGGAATCGACCCTACCCAAGCGGGACCACCGAACGACCGCGCACCTGCGTAGGGGCACGCCATGCGTGTCTGCTTTTCCCAGCCGGACACGACCATGTATGGGGGCGGCCGCCGGGTAGCCCCCGGAGGGACGCTAGAAAACATGGATGTTTTCTAGCAGCCCCCATGGAAGGGTTCACGGCGTGTCCCGGAGCGGGGCTGCCCGGCGGCCGCCCCAGCACGTACAAATCGAGACGCTGCTTTCGAAGCGTCTCCACACACTAAGTCCGCACCAGCCCACGCGCAAAAAAAAACGCGGCGCAAGCGCCGCGTTTCTTCTTCAGGCGTTTGGCGAAACTCAGCCAGCCTTGGCAACAGCCTTCTTGGCCACGGCCTTTTTCGCCGGGGCCTTGGCCACGGTCTTCTTGGCGACCGGCGCAGCTGCGCCCACGGCCACCTTGCTCACCACATGCGAGCGCGAATTGCCGTAGCTGGCGTTGTAGCGCTTGCCCTTGGCGGTCTTGCGGTCACCCTTACCCATGTCGTCAACTCCTTAAGTCTGAATTCTGATTACCCCGTGCTGGCACGGGTTCGGCGGGCCCGTCTCTCAGACGCCCCCGCGCACGATCAAGAAGACTATCACAGCCCCTCAGTGCGCACAGCTCGCGTCGTGGACGTGCCCATGGTTCAAGCGCAGGTTGACCAGATGGGCCACGCCCACCAGCACCCCGCCCAGCGTCATCACCACCGCGTGCGGCACCGGCGCATGATGCAGCGGCCCATACAGCAGCCCCGCCCACAGCGCGGTCAGGCCCGGAATCAGGAAGCCCAGCGCGCGCAGCGCGCCGTGGCGGCGGTAACCCCACACCAGGCTGAACAGACCCAGCAGGGTCACGAAGCTCACCAGTGCCAGCTCCACCTCGTCACCCAGCCAAACGGACAGCCCCAGCGACGGCGCCGCGGCCAGAAGTACGGGCAGCACCGCACAGTGCACTGCACACAGCAGCGAGGCGGTGGAACCGAAACGATCCAGCAGATGGCGGAGGCGCGAGAGCAGGGGCATGACTTCCAGCAGGGCGGCGAAACGATATGGAATAATATAACATCAATCCCGACGCGCACTCCCTCCCCTGTCGTTTCCTGCCTCCACCCCCCACTTCTCCGGGGATCGGCGCGCCCCATGCTTGATACGTTATAACATTTGACTGACGGACCCTTCGACCATGCGTTCTTCCCGCTCCCTCACGCCGCACGCCCTCTCCCTGGCCCTCGCCGTGGCCCTGGTTCCCTCCCTGGCCATAGCCGCCGACGATGCCGGCGAACGTGACCACCACCTGACCGAACTGTCCGCAGTCAAGGTCACCGCCACCCCGCTGCAGGGCGATGCCGAATCGCTGGCGCGTCCGGTCGACGTGCTCGCCGGCGAACGCCTGGATGAACAAAAGGCCGGCACCCTGGGCGACACCGTGGCCAAGCTGCCCGGCGTGCAGAGCACCTTCTTCGGCCCCGGCGTCGGCCGCCCGATCATCCGCGGCCAGGAGGGCCCGCGCGTGGCCGTACTCTCCAATGGCATGGGCAACATGGATGCCTCCACCGTCAGCGCCGACCATGCCACCAGCATCGAACCGTTCCTGGCCGACCAGATCGAAGTGCTCAAGGGCCCGGCCACCCTGCTGTTCGGCAGCGGCGCCATCGGTGGTGCAGTGAACGTGGTGGACGGCCGCATCGCCCGCGACCTGCCCGACCGCCCGCTCAGCGGCCGCGCTGAACTGCGTGGCAACTCGGTCAACGACGAGCGCAGCGGCATGTTCCGGCTCGACGGCGTCAACGGCAACTGGGTGCTGCATGTCGACGGCCTGGTGCGCAACGGCGACGACTACCGCATTCCCGGCTACGCCGTGATCGACGGCCTCGAAGACCACAGCGGCCACGACCACGAAGAAGGCGACACCGACGAACCGCGTCGCGGCACCCTGGACAACAGCTCGATCCGCACCCGCGCCGGCGGCGTCGGCGCGACCTGGCTCGGCGAAGGCGGCTTCTTCGGCGCCTCGGCCAGCACCTACCGCACCAACTACGGCATTCCCAACGGCGCCCACGTGCACGCCGACGACGACCATGACCATGACCACGACCATGGCGACGAAGAGGAAGAAGGCGACGAGCACGACGTGCGCATCGACATGGTGCAGAACCGCTTCGAAGCCAAGGGCGGCATCTACAACCCGGTTTCGTTCCTGAAGAACATCAACCTGCGCACCGCCTACACCGATTACGAACACGTCGAACTCGAAGCCGGCACGCCCTCCACCCGCTTCACCAACCGCGGCATCGAAGGCCGCCTGGAAGCGGTGCAGCAGCAGATCGGCGGCTGGGACGGCGCGTTCGGCCTGCAGTTCGGCAACAGCGACTTCGGCGCCAAGGGCGAAGAAGCCTTCGTGCCCGACACCGGCACCCGCAACCTTGGCGTGTTCGTGCTGCAGGAAAAGCAGTTTGGTCCGTTCAAGCTCGAACTCGGCGGCCGCCACGACCAGGTCAAGCTCGACCCGACCGGCGACTACCGCGCGCGCACCTTCGACGCCACCAACCTGTCGGCAGCGGGCATCTGGAAGCTCAATGACGCGGTCGACCTGCGCTTTGGCGTGGACGGCTCCGAGCGTGCGCCCACCAACGAAGAGCTGTACGCCGCCGGTGCGCACATTGCCACCCGGTCGCTGGAAATCGGCGACGCCAACCTGAAGACCGAACGCGGCCAGCGCGTGGAGCTGGGCATCCACACCCACAGCGACCGCCTGGACTTCTCGGCCTCCATCTACCAGACCAAGTTCAAGGACTTCATCTACCTGGCCGACACCGGCGTGGTCGAAAGCCTGCCCGTGCGCCTGTGGACGCAGCAGGATGCCACCTTCAAGGGCGCCGAGGCCGAAGCGCTGGTGCACCTGTTCGAAGGCAACAGCGGCGACTGGGACCTGCGCGTGTTCGGCGACTACGTGAAGGCCGAACTGGATGGCAGCGGCAGCCGCACGGTCGACATCGCCGTGCCGCATGGCGACCACGACCACAACTACACCGTGGACCTGGCCAACAGCGGCTACCTGCCGCGCATCGCCCCGGCCCGCGTCGGTGCCGACCTACGCTGGTCGCGTGACGGCTGGCGCGCCTCGGTGGGCGCGGTGCGTTACAGCAGCCAGAAGGACACCGCCCAGAACGAAGAACCGAGCGCCGGCTACACCCTGGTCGACGCGCACTTCGCCTACCGCTGGGACCGCAGCGACAGCAACAGCTACGAGGTGTTCCTGGACGGCAACAACCTGACCAACCGCGAGGCCCGTGCCCACACCTCGCTGCTGCGCGACTACTCGCCGCTGCCGGGCCGTGGTGTCGCCTTTGGCATCCGCGCGTACTTCTGATTCCCGCTGGGGTCATGCTTGATCTTCGGGGGCCGCAAGGCCCCCGTTTTTTGTTGCCCTGAATTCACGCCTCGTTGACCATCCCCAGCCGCCTTATACCGGTAACGCCTGCCCCGGCTTCCATTACGGACATTCCTGTCCGAAAATAGCCCATGCAAAGTCAACGTGCCGATGCGGCTGCCCGCCGCGCCCTCATCCTGGATGCCGCCGATGCGGTGTTCGGCCAGCATGGCGTCACCGCACCGCTGGACCTGGTGGTGGAAAAGGCACAGGTCGGGCGCGCCACGCTGTACCGCAACTTCCCCGACCGCACCGCTCTGATCGAAGCGCTGCTGGATCGCACCGTGGCCAAAATCGCGCGACAGGTCGAGACCCTGGGCGACCGCGACGACGTACTGTTCGAAGTGCTGCAGGGCATGGCCTCACGGCTGGTGCATTCGCCGGCGCTGGCCGACTACTGGCGTGCGGTGGATCCGGACGAACCCAGCATCAAGGCTGCGCGGCAGACCGTGCACGCCCTGCTCAAGGTGCCGATCCAGCGCGCGATCGACGCCGGCCTGTGCCGCCCGGACCTGCAGGCGGCCGACATCTCGCTGATCTCCAGCATGCTCGGCGCCGCGCTGCGCGGCAAGACCAAGGACGAACGCGCACGGCTGGCCACGCGCGCCCTGCAGCTGCTGCGTGGAGGGCTGGGCGGGCAGGTCGACGGGAGCGGCTGATGCCCGAGTACCTCAAGCCGATTCCCGACTGGGAGGAACACGAAAAGCCGACCCTGCCCGGCTCCGCGTCAATGCCCTGGCATCCACCGCACCGCCGCCTGGCCTATGCGCTGGTCGCACTGCTGGTCGGCATCACCGGCGGCTTGGGCAGCGCGCTGGTCACCGCCAATCTGCCGTTCCTGCAGGGTCAGCTCGGGCTCACCCCGACCCAGGGCAGCTGGCTCGTGGCGGCCTATGCGATGGTCAACGTCACCGCCAACCTGCTCGCCTTCAAGTTCCGCCAGCAGTACGGCATCCGCCTGTTTGCCGAGATCGGCCTGGGGCTGTACGCCGCGCTGGCGGTGCTGCACCTGTTCGTGGGCAGTTTCGAAACCACCATGATGATGCGCGCGGCGAGCGGCTTTGCCGGCGCGGCCTGCAGCACACTCGGCACGTTGTACATGCTGCAGTCTTTGCCACGTCGCTTCACCGGCAACCTGCTGGTGATCGGCGTCGGCATTTCGCAGATGGCGGTGCCGATTGCCTGGCTGGTCTCGCCGGGCCTGATCGACACCGGGCAGTGGCATAACCTTTATCTGTTCGAAGCCGGGCTGGCGCTATGTGCGTTCGCGGCGGTGGTCATGCTGAAGCTGCCGCCCGGTGCACAGATCAAGGTATTCGAGCCGATGGATTTCGTCAGCTTCGCGCTGCTTGCCCCTGCGGTTGCGCTGCTTGTGGTGGTGCTCGCACAGGGCACCCTGCGCTGGTGGCTGGACACGCCGTGGCTGGGTTGGGCGTTGATCGCCTCGATCACACTGGGCACCGCCGGGCTGGTGGTGGAGCACTACCGACGCAATCCGCTGCTGCAGATCCGCTGGCTGGCCACCTTGCCGATGCTGCACTTCATCCTCGGCGCGTTCCTGCTGCGCTTCCTGACCACCGAGCAATCGTTCGGCGTGGTCGGACTGATGCGCCAGCTCGGCATGGGGCCTGACCAGATGCGACCGTTGTTCGCGGTCATTCTGGCCGGAGTGATCACCGGCATCGCGACCAGTTCGTTGACGTTTGGCCCGAAGCGGATCATCGCGCAGCTGCTGATGGCGATCCTGCTGCTGGGCACCGCCGCCCTGCTCGACCAGAGCCGCACCAGCCAGGACCGCCCGCACGACTTCTTCCTGAGCCAGTTCCTGGCGGCCATGGGCTCGGGCATGTTCATGGGCCCGCTGATCATGCTCGGCATCACCCAGGCGCTGAAACAGGGCACCGACCACATGATCACCTTCCTGGTCACGGTCTCGATCACCCAAACCCTGGGCGGGCTGGCCGGCTCTGCGCTGCTCGGCACCTACCAGGTCCACCGCGAGCAGGTCTATTCCAGCGCGCTGGTCAGCCAGCTCGACCCGGCCGACAACGTCGTTGCGCAGCGCCTGAAGCTGCAGCAGCAGGTGTACACCGCGCAGATCACCGACCCGGTGCAGCGCAGCGCGCAGGGCACCGCGCAGCTGGCCCAGGTGACCCGCCGCGAAGCCAACGTGCGCGGCTTCAATGACGTGTTCTCGCTCAGCGGGCGCGTTGCGCTCGGCTTCCTCGGCTGGCTGCTGCTGTTGTCGGTGCGCACCGCCGTGCTCAAGCAGTGGCGCAAGCGCCACCCGCGCCCTGTCCTTTCCCCTTCGCCCTGAGTCCCCCATGTCCAGCACGCCCCCGCGCGACGACGCCCCCGACGACGTCAACCCGCCACCGCCCACCGACGCCGCGCCGGCCCCGGCCGCCGCGGCCGCCCCCAGCGGCGGCGGCGCGCCGAAGTACCTCAAGCCGAGCGCGCGCGCGGTGGTGGTGATGATCGTGGTGGCGCTGATCGGCATCGCGCTGATCCTGCGCGCGTGGTCGCTGTGGCCGTTCAACAGCACCTGGGTGAGCACCGACAACGCCTATGTGCGCGGGCAGATCACGGTGCTGGCGCCGCAGGTCAATGGGTATGTCACCGAGGTGCTGGTCAAGGACTTCCAGCACGTGAAGCAGGGCGAGGCGCTGGTGCGCATCGACGACCGCATCTACAAGGAAAAGGTGGCGCAGGCGCAGGCCAACGTCGACAGCGCGCTGGCCGCGCTGGCCAACTCCGACCAGGCCCAGGCGCAGAACCGGGCGCAGATCGGCGCGGCCAAGGCCAACCTCTCGGCCGGTCAATCCGAGCTCTCGCGCTCGCGCAGTGAGCTCAAGCGTTACGAACAGCTGGCCGACCAGCAACTGGTGGCGCTCAATGACCGCGACAAGTTCCGTACCAGCGCGCAGGCCGCGCAGTCGTCGGTGCAGCAGTCGCAGGCGCAGATCAGGATTGCCGAAGAAACCCTGACCTCCACCCAGGTCGCGCGAAAAGGGCTGGAAGCGGGCGTGGAAACAGCGAAGGCGCAGCTGGAACTGGCGCGTATCGACCTCGCCAATACGGTGATCCACGCACCGCGCGACGGTCAGGTCAGCGAAGCCTCGGTGCGCCTGGGCCAGTACGTTACCGCCGGCTCGCAGCTGTTGTTCCTGGTGCCGGACACGCTCTGGGTGGTGGCGAACTTCAAGGAAGGCCAGACCTGGCGCATGCGGATTGGCCAGCCGGCGTCGTTTTCCGTGGATGCGTTTGATGGGGAGCGGATGACCGGACATGTGGAACAGATCGCGCCCGCGACCGGGTCGGAATTCAGCGTGCTGCGGCCGGACAATGCCAGCGGCAATTTCACCAAGGTGGTGCAGCGATTGCCGATTCGGATTGCGATTGATCCGGATCAGAAATTGGTAGAGCGGTTGCGGCCGGGGATGTCGGTGGTGGTTCGGGTCAATACCGCCGACGCGTCGCGATGATTCGGGCACTGCGATGATCCGGCACCGCGATGACATGCATGGCGTGTCACTACGCGGGCGTTGCGTAGGGACACGCCATGCGTGTCCAGATCAGGCGATGCGGCGAACCGCGTAGGGACACGCCATGCGTGTCCTAGCCCGCGCAGCGGGCGCAGAGACCATGCACTTCCAGGGTCTGTGCCTGCGGCTGGAACCCCAGCTCCTTGGCGCGCTTCTCCAGCTGGCTGACGATGTCGCGGTCTTCCAGCTCCACTGCGCTGTGGCAGCTGTTGCAGATCAGGAACGGCACCGAGTGCTGGGCGCTGCTCGGGTGGTGGCAGGCCACGAAGGCGTTCACCGACTCGAGCTTGTGCACGAAGCCATTGGCCATCAGGAAGTCCAGCGCGCGGTACACGGTGGGCGGGGCGTCGGCGCCCACGCCCTTGCCGCTGCGCACCCACTCCAGCAGCTCATACGCCTTGACCGGCTTGCCGGCCTCGGCGATCAGGCGCAGCACGTTGGCGCGGATCGGCGTCAGCCGCAGTCCGCGTTCCGTGCACACGCGCTCCACCACCTTCACGAAGTCCGAGGCATCGTGAACGTGGTGATGGGGGGCGGTACAAGCGGTCTTGGCGGACATGCGCGGTCTCCTGGCGTCAGGCGGTCGGTACTTTAGTAAGTGCGACGTCGATGCGTTTCAAGGCCTCTTCACGCCCGGCCAGGAACACGGTCTGCGAAATATCCGGGCTGACCTGGGTGCCGGTGATGGCCACGCGCAGCGGCTGCGCCACCTTGCCCATGCCGATCTCCAGCGCCGTTGCGACGTCATCCAGGGCCACCGCCACGCCGTCCAAGGTCCACTCGCCCAGCCCCGCCAGCAGCTCGCGGGTCTTGCCCAGCGCCAGTTCGGCGCCCGGCTTGAAGTGCTTGGCCACCGCGGCTTCGTCGTATTCGACCAGCGGCTGGTACCAGACCACGGACTTTTCGGCCATTTCCTTCAGGGTCTGCACGCGGTCGCGCAGCGCCACCACCACGTCGGCCGGGGCCGGGCCGGCAGCCAGGTCCAGGCCCAGCTTGTTCAGCTGGTAGACCAGGTGCGGGGCAATGCTGGCCGGGTCTTCGCTCTTCAGGAAGTGCTGGTTGACCCAGCCCAGCTTGGCCATGTCCAGGCGCGAGGCCTTGGAGTTGCAGTGGGTCACGTCGAACAGGTCGATCAGCTCCTGGCGGCTGAACAGCTCCTGGTCGCCGTGCGACCAGCCCAGGCGGGCCAGGTAGCTGAGCAGCGCGTCGGGCAGGTAACCGGCGTCCTTGTACTGCATCACGTCGGCCGCGCCGGTGCGCTTGGACAGCTTGGCGCCCTGCTCGTCCAGGATCATCGGCATGTGCCCGAACTTCGGCACCGGAGCGCCAATGCCTTCGTACAGGTTGATCTGGCGCGGGGTGTTGTTGATGTGGTCGTCGCCGCGGATCACTTCGGAAATGCGCATGTCCCAGTCGTCCACCACCACCGCGAAGTTGTAGGTGGGGAAGCCGTCCGGACGGAAGATCACCATGTCGTCGAGCTCGCTGTTGGCGATCTCGATGCGGCCCTTGATCAGGTCGTCGAACACGACCGTGCCTTCCTGCGGGTTCTTGAAGCGGATCACCCGGTTCGGGTCGTCACGGTACGGCAGGCCCAGCTCGCGCGCGGCGCCGTTGTAGCGCGGCTTTTCCTGGCGCGCCATCGCCGCTTCGCGCATCGCGTCGAGCTCTTCGCGGGTTTCGTAGGCGTAGTACGCCTTGCCGTCGGCGACCAGCTGCTCGGCCACTTCCTTGTAACGGGCCACGCGCTGGGTCTGGTAGATCGGGCCTTCGTCATAGCCCAGGCCCAGCCAGTCCATCGCCTCCAGGATCGCGTCGATGGCGCCCTGGGTGCTGCGCTCGCGGTCGGTGTCTTCGATGCGCAGCACAAACTCGCCGCCACGGTGGCGCGCTTCCAGCCAGCAGTACAGCGCGGTGCGGGCGCCGCCGATGTGCAGGTAGCCGGTGGGACTGGGGGCAAAGCGGGTGCGGCAGGTCATGGAAGGCTCGGGGTACAGGGTCCGGGACAATTTTACCTGCCCCGGGCGGCAATGGGGGCCGGGGGTCAGCGGACATGCTCGAACAGGGCGGTCCAGCCGCGTGCGGCGGCCTGGGCCTTCATGCGTTCGGTGTCGACCTGGCGAAGGTGGAACTGCATGCGCGCCGTCCCTGGCACAGGCACCGCGCCGTACATTTCGGCCAGGGTTTCATCGGCCTTGCTGCCGGTCGCGCCGCCCGACAGTCGGCTGAAATAGCGCGAGCCGAACAGGTTGTTCATCCAGCGGTCCAGTTTGGACCGTCGCTTGAACACCATGAGGCCGAAATTCGGATCCAGAAGCTTGTACTCCCGCTGCCCGTTGGCAAGCACGTCCACCGCCAGGGCCATGCTGTGCCTGGCGCCGTTGAGGATGAACTGGCTGCTGCGGGCGACCTTCGACAGGAAATCGGCCAATTCGTCGATCCCGATCAGCGAGGCGGCCGAGACCGAACCCGGCTGCAACGCCGCACCCTGGGCGTCGCGGATCAGGGCACGCACCACCCCGGCGTGGGCGCTACCCGGCTCGCGGATGGCCCTGCGCAGCTGGTTGAGCACATGCATTTCTTCGCCCTGCCCCATCGCGGTGACCATGATCCGCGACAACCCGGTGCACATGCCGGACGCGGCAATGCCCATGTCCTCGCCGAGCAGCGTCTGGGATGCGGGAACGAATTCGCCCCCGGCAATGTAGACCGAGTCGTGTACCACCTCGTTGACCACGATGTAACGCTCGGCGCGCAGGGTGTTGTCCAGCCGCTCGATGATCACCGACAGCGCGCCCTGCTGCACCGGGTCGAGATTGCCCGACACGAACAGTTCCTTCATGCGCTCCAGCGACACCGTGTCGGCGTTCGTTGGCGTGGTCACCCGTCCCCAGTTCTCCTGGCCCCAGGCAAAGTCCTGCGAACTGCTGTCCACCGAGCGCGACACCGAGCGCTCAACCAGCGAGTTCAACGACCCACGGTAGCTGCGGTCCACCCACTGCTGGCGCCTGCGCGAGCCGCTGTTGGGCGCGCCACCGCGCAGCCCGACGTCGCTATGTGGCTCCCACGCGCCGTCGGCATTCAGGCGCACCGGCTGGTGGTAGAAGTTTCCCGGCGCCGGGTTCTGCAGGCGCCAGGTGCCGTGCGACCGGTCGAACGCCACCTGATAGGCGTGCCCGCCCTGCTCGATGTACTTGCCTCCCAGATAATCGTGCACGCCGTTGTCGGCCGCGCGCGAGCCTGACAGCGACACTGGCCGCGCATACCGCTCCGCCAGGTGCTCAAGCGGGTCGACCACACGCTCCCACGAGGGCGCCTGTATGGCCGGTTGCAACCGCGCTCCATCGCGCGCGGCAAGCCCTGCCAAGCGCGCCGTCCCCAAGGGGGCCGAAAGTGCCACGCCGAACGCGCCGAACAGCGCAGCACCGGCACCGTCGCGACGCTGGGCTGCGGTATTGCCGCCTACGGCCTGCTGCACGCCCACGCCCAGTTCCGCGGCTGACAACAATGCCACGACCGGCAGCACCTCGGGGAGCACGAGGGCGACCAGGCCCATCGCTTCCTGGCAGCGTTCCAGGCGTGGCATCCACGTCCGTCGGAACGCTTCCCACGGTGACGTCATCAGGGTCTGCGCATCGCGACGCGCGCGTTGCTGCAGCCGCGCCATCAGCGCCCGCGAGGTTTCGCCTTCGATCGGAAGCACCGCACCGCCATGCCCGAACATCGCCTGCGCCCCGTCACCCAACGCCGTATGCACGCCGTTGGAGATCCAGCCGTCCTGCAGGTCGGCCAGGTCGAACGCCGTCTCCAGCCATTTCCGTCCGATGTCGGTGGCGGCGGCGCGTTCGATCCAGCCCAACATGTCCGCATCGCTGGCGAACTCATGGAAGCGGTGTCGGTCGTTGGGGAAGTACAGCAGCACTTCCGGGCCATCCGCGTCGCCAATATGCAGGACCGTCGAGGCAATGCCGTGGATCTGCAACCAGCCGGTGCGCATGCCGCTGCGCGGCACGGGCGTGTAGCGCGGGTCCTGCGACTGGGCTGCCGTCATGGTGCCGAAGACCCCCAGGGCCAGGTGCGCGCCGCGCGTGGACAGCGATCCGTCGGCATGCTGCTGGGCGCAGCCATACAGGTAGCCGCCGCGCAGGGTGGCCAGCACATCGGTTTGATGGCGTTGCCAGAACTGGTCCAGCGCACGCAGGTAATCACCCTGCACGTCCAGTTCACGTGCGATCGAAAGCAGCTGCGATGCCTCCAGCCCCACCACTTCGTTGTTCTCGTCGAACAGCGCGCTGTCACTGCTGGTGTACAGGCCCAGCAGGCGCCCGGGCGGGTCGTCGAACCCGGCCGCGCGGGTCATCGCGCATTCGGCGAAACTGGCGGCGGCCTTCTTCTGCGCGAGGTTGTGCACCCAGCCGCTGTAGGTCTGCTCGCCGGCATGTCCATCCTTGAACGACACGACGAAGCAGCAGCTGCTGTCGAACGCGGTGCGGTGACGGCGCATGATTTCATCGTCCAGCCGCTGCTGCACGAACGGCACCAGCAACGGGTAGGCGCGCTCGACCAGGCTGCGCCCTACACTCAGGGCATGGAGCCAGCGCGCGCCGTCCATGCCGGCGTTCTGCAGCGCGCCCGGAGTGCCCGGCGGGAACCGCGCCAGCCAATGAGCGGAGCTTCGCGCCGCCAGGCCGACAGCATCCAGCGCCGCCAGCTCGCCGGCGGCGGCCAACACCGGTACCGGAATGGGCAGGTAGGGCGAGGCAAGTTCTGCGTCCAGTGCATTGAACGCCTGGCGCAGCTGTGCCCGCGAGGGCAGGCCCGTAGCGCTCAACTGCGCATGCCGCAACTCGAGTGCCTGCAGGAACAACGCCCAGCGGAAGTCGCCATCAATCACATAGGCGGGCATCACCGGCAGAACGCCATCCTGCCAGCGCGCGTGTTGGTTCACCGCCACCCGCAGCGGAAGCTGGTGCGGCACTTCGGTGGCGAGCTGCTGCATCGCCTCGGCAGCGGAATCGAACGCCTCGATGAGTGGCGTACGCGTGGTGCTGACCAGCAGCGTGACCGGCGCCGGCTGCAGCTCGCCGGCCACGGCGGTGACCAGCAGCACGCCGTGCAGGGGCACCACGTGGCCGGACGCGTTGGCGGCCAATGCGTGCACATCGACCTGCCAGCCCGGCAGGGCCAGCGCGCGGCCGTCGCCCGCTTCTGCCACGTTGAATCGGGTCGGGAAATCGACCAGCGCCTTGATCGCGGCCGCCGCCGGGTCGCTGAGCTGGCCAGCCGCGTTGAGCAGGACCGCTGCACCTGCCAGGCGGCGGCCGATGGCAGTGACAAAGCGCGACGAACCGGCAACGGGTCGTCCATGCCAGGCCTCTTCCAGGCATGCGTAATGGCGGCGCCCGAACGCACCGAGGTAATCGCGGCCGTCCACCGCACGGGAAAACTGGTCGAGGGTCAGCTCTCGACACTCCTGCACCGGGAAATAGATCTCCGGCACCCCCCGGTAATACAGACCGGCGTACTTCCTGTCGGGCGGGACCGGCAGCAGTGCCGCAGCCACCAGCGTGTGCGCACTGACCAGCCCGCTGCGCACGCGCTGGTCGGGCGGTACCAGCCGGTGCTGGCTGCGGAAGGTTGCCCCCGGCGGGCGCAACTGTCGGGCCTCCCATTGCGGCCAGGTCTCGCTGGTCTGGAAGGTATTGAGGTAGATCTGGGTGGGGTCGATCTCGTTGCCGGTCACGCTGCGCAGGTCCGCCGTCACCAGCTGCGTCAGGTCACGGTCGAGGTGGGGCAGCTCGGCGTAAGCCAGGACCAGGCTGTGCTCGGACGCCACCACCTGGCGCCAGGCTGTGCGCAGGCGATGATGCTGTTCGCTGGCATTGCGTCCCATCGACTGCACCCAGGTCAGCATCCGCGAGCGGGTCAGCGCCAGGTCCAATCCGGGCAGCGGAATGGCAGGCTCAGGATCCGGCGGCGGCGCCTGCCGCGCCACGTCCACCAGCACCCGGCTGACGTCATCCAGCTGGCTGCGTTCGCTGGCATCCAGAACGGTTTCGCTGTGGCCGATCAGCGAGGGGGTTGCGATGGATCGACGCATGCGATGCCGCGTCTCCAAGGCGTCTGTCGGTGTTGGCGGCGCCAATGCAGCGATCACCTCGCGCGCGACGTGGTTGCCCTCGAGCAGTTCGGCGACCTGTGCGGTCAACCCTGCCATGTCCGGGTACGGTACGCCGTGTACCCGATGCCAGAGAGCGTGCCAGATCGACCCGCCGGCTTCGCGGTCGATGATCTCGTCCAGTAGCGCCACGGCATGCGCTACGCGCCGGGGCGATGCAGGCGTGGGTGAAGGCACAGGCACTGCGGGCCGCGAGTCGCTGAATGCCAGGTGCCATCCCAGCGCTACCAGGCCCACCCCGCTGCCAACCAGCCCGGCGGCCGCGGCCAGCATGCCGTGCCCGCCGGGCCGCGCCGCGCCGGAGGCCATCGGCAGCGGCACGCCTTCAACATCGTCTGCAGCGCGCACAGTGCCGGGTGTGTTGATCGGCGCCGGTGACGCAACCGCATCGCGGGACAGGAGTGGCTGCCGGCCTGGCGCCAGGGACGCGACGTACAGAAGCGCATCCGCCAGCGCGCGGCGCAGTCCGGTGGAAGGATGTGGCGGCGCGCTCGCTCGCTGCGCCACCGACAGCAACCACTGCCCCAGGCGGTCACCGCTGCCGCCGTCGGTGCACAGCAGCGGAGGAGCAGCGCCACCCGCCGCATGATCCAGCCTCTCCAGCAACGTCGCACGCTGCCCATCGCTGATCAGTGGACGCCGGTCGAAGTCCAGCACGTCAAACAAGGCCGGCAGCGCGGCCCGCGCATCGATTACATCGCCCGCTGCCGCAGCGCTGGCCGCCACCCGTGCCAGCGCACGTTCGACCTGCGCGGACGGCAGCGCCGGCAACCACTGAGACAGCTGGTTCCGGGCGATCTCCCACTGCAGTGCCGGGGAATGCGGCCGCAGCTCCAGCGCTGACGCCCGCACATCATGTGCACCGTTCACCCGCCGCGCGTCGAGGGTGGCGTTCCATTCAGCGCGCGGAACATCCAGCGGCCGGTACAGCGCATCACGCATGGCCCGAAACAGTGAGTTGCGTGCTGCCACGACGTCGGCCAGCAGCGTACGCAATGGGACGCACTGCACTTCCCAGTCCACCCGTGGCACGGTCAGCAGCGAGGTCAGGCAGATTCGCCACGCGGCACGCTGCTCCTCCGGCAGCTGGGTGGGAAGCAGCCTGGGCAGCGCGTCGTCCACCAGTTCCTGTGCCATCGACGTAGCCAGCGCGGTCCGGTGGAAACCCGATTCCAGTGTCAGGAAAAAATGGGCGTCCAATGGGCCCTTGCCAAGCGCCGTGGCGAGCGCGTCAAGCTCGTCCTGCGGTACGCCGTCCAGCCACAGACGACGCGCGGTGGGAATGGGATGCATGCTGCGGTTCGATACCGAAACAGCGGTCGTGGAGCGCCGCGACATCGGCAGGGCCGACGCCGCGGTCGATGCGACGTCAGCGCGTCCTGCGGGGGACAGGGTCAGGTTCGCCATGGATACAGAGTGAGGTGACGAGTGGCGGAAACCTAACGCGATCCTCCAGCATTTCCAGTCCGTCCTTGCGCCAGCAGCATCGCGCCACGCAAGCAGAAGCCGGAAGCGTCAACGCCGCCAACCGAACCCGCACTCGCTCTGTGTCGGCAACAGCACTCGCCCGTGCGCCACACCGTATGGCGCACGGGCCATCGCCTTACTTCAGGCTCGCGCCGAGTTCGTACCAGTCGATCCGACGGGTGATCCACATCGCGGTGGCCAGCACGCCGAACAGCAGCAGCGAGCCCATCAGCAGTGCGTTGTTCTCCGACACCAGCAGGCCATACAGCGCGCCGTACAGCACGGTGAGCATGCCGGCAAACCCGAGGCCGCGCAGCCAGCTGCCCAGCACCCCGGACAGATACACCGCCTGCAGCCCGATACAGGCCACGGCCGAGACCACGTAGGCAACCCAGAACGGGATGTGTTCGGACAGGCTGAGCAGCAGCAGGAAGAAGATCGCCAGCGCCAGCCCGACCATCAGGTACTGCAGCGGGTGGATACGGAGCTGCTTGATCAGTTCGAACAGGATGAAGCCGACGAAAGTCAGCACGATGAAGAGGATGCCGTACTTGCTGGCGCGGTCGGCCTGGGTATAGATGTCGACCGGGTTGACCAGCTCCACGCTGACCGTTTCCGGCTCCACCTCGCGGGCACTGCGCAGCTGGCGCTGCGCCTCGGAAGCCAACGAGGAAACGGCCCACTGCGCATCGAATCCCTTCTCGTCCACCCGACGCTCATTCGGCAGGAAGCTGCCGCCGAACAGCGGGTGCGGCCACGGCGAGCGGATCGCGATGCGGCTGTCGTCGCCCACCGGCACCACCGCCAGCGAACGGGTCCCGTCGAGCACCAGCGACAAGTCCACCTTGCTCGCCTTGAGCAGGCCACCGGCGGTATCGGTGAAGCCCTGCAGCGGCACGTGCAGGCCCTTGCCGATGCCACTGACATCGCCGATGCCCGGCTGCAGGGTCAGCGCTTCGCCGTCGACCTTCAGGTCGGGCGAGCCGACCAGGCCACGCACGTCGGCGATGCCGACCGCCAGGTACGGCGTGCCGTACACGCGACCGGCCTTGATCGGGTAGTCGTCATCGCTGAACACTGCGCTGACCTTGGCCTTCCAGGTGTACACCGGCACGCGGAACAGGCCGATCCGGCGTTCGTCCGGCACCATGCCGCCGTCCACGACCAGCTTCGACGGCATCTGCAGCCAGTAACTCTGCTCGACCTGCGTTTCGACCTTGCGGACGCCGGTGGCATCCACCACCTCGACCTGGCGGGTATCGGTCCACGGCACCACCCGGATCGGCCCGGTCAGGGTCTGCGCCCCGGCCCGGCTCTGCGCCACGCGCAGGTAGGCCTGGTCACGATACGCCTCGCGCTCGCTGATCACCCCGCGGATCATCATCAACGGAATCAGCAGCAACAGGATCAGCCCGCCCACGATGGCGAACCGCAACAGCATTTTCAGGGATTTCATCACCCGTCCTCGGTTGGGAAGGGTGCCAGCTTCCCAACAGACGGTGTGGGGCGTTTGTGGTCAGTAAGAAGCCAATGTGAAGCCGGCCAGCGCTCCCCCACCCTCTCGATTCACCAACGTCACCCTGCCCCCGTGCAACCGCGCCACTTCCTGCACGAACGACAACCCCAGCCCCGAGCTGCGTTGCCCGGTGGCCGGCCGCGCCAGCGAATAGAACCGCTCGAACACGCGCTCCAGCGCGTAGTCCGGCACCCCGCTCCCCCGGTCGGCCACGCGCAGCACCACCGCATCGCCCTCGCGCACCGCGCCCAAGGTGATGCGACTGCCCTCCGTTGAAAACGCGAGCGAATTTTCCAGCAGGTTGTTCAACGCCTGCCGCAGCAGGTAGGCGTCGCCCTGCACTTCCAGGTCCGCCCCCGCCTCAACGTCAACGCCGACCCCGGCCGCCTGCGCCCGCACCGCCACTGCATCGGCGGCGGCCTGCAGCAGCGGCGCCACCGCAATCCGCTCGCGGGTCTGCAGCCAGCCATGCTGCTCCACCTCCGCCAGCGCCAGCAGCTTGTCGATGGTTTCGGTCAGGCGCTGCTCCTGGCCCTGGATGCTGCGCGCGAAGTGCACCCGGTCCGCGTCAGGCAGCGGCTCCTGCAGCAGCTCGGCCGCGCCGCGGATGGCCGCCAGCGGGCTCTTCATCTCGTGGGTCAGCGACTGTACGTACTGCTCCACGTACGCCTTGCCTTCCAGCTTGCGGCGCATGGTTTCCAGCGCGCGGCCGAGGTCGCCTATCTCGTCGCGGCGCGCCTGCGGGGGCGGCACCGGTTCGCCAGCACTGACCGCCTTGGCGTAGCGGTTGAGCCGATTCACGCCATGCATCAGCCACGCGGTCATCAGCAGGCCGATCAGTGCCGAAATCCCGATCAGCCACGCGCCGCGCTGCAGGATGGCGCGCTGGCTGGCCGCAATGAACGGGTCGATGCTGCGGTTGGGCTGGGCCAGGGTGAGCACACCGATCAGGCGGGTGGCATCGGCCGGGTCATGGATCGGTGCGGCCACGTGCATCACCGAGTGCACCTCGTCGCCGGGCGTCTCCGGGCTGGAACGCGCGCCGTACTCGCCGCGCAGGGTGCGGTAGACATCGTTCCAGCGCGAATTGTCGCGGCCGATGTCCTGGCCGGTGGAGTCGTACACCACGATCCCGCGCGCATCGGTGATGGTCACGCGGTAGTCGAGGCTGCGCTTGGGGAAGCGCCACACCATCGCCTTCGGGTCGCGACGCTGCGCGCGCGCCAGGTTGGCTACGAATGGGCCGTTGCCGATATGGCCAGCCTTGAGGTCGGGCGCGGCCATCTCGGCCAGCACGTTGGCCGCGTCCACCAGGGTCGCCTCCATCGCCTGGCGCACCCCCGGCTTCACTTCATTGACGAACACGCGCATCACGAAGAACGCGGCGATGCCCACGATCAGGAAGAAGCCCAGGAACAGTTTCAGGCCCAGCCGCACGCTACACCTCCAGGGCGTAACCCACGCCGCGATGGGTGCGGATCGGGTCCGGATCCGCCCCGGCCGCGCGCAGTTTGATGCGCAGGGTCTTCACGTGGGTGTCCACGGTGCGGTCGGCGCTGTCGGCGTCGCTGTCCCAGCCCCGGTCCATCAGCTGGGCGCGGCTGAGGATGGCACCGGGGCGTTGGAGCAGCGCGGCCAGCAGCGCGTACTCGTAGCGGGTCAGGTCCAATGCCTTGTCGTCGAACCGGATGCGGCGGCCCTCGCGGTCGATCGCGAAGCGGCCGTGCGACTGCCAGCCCGACCCCTCAGCCTCCACCACCGGTCCACTGCGGCGCAGCCGGGCACGCACCCGCGCCACCAGCTCGCGCGGCGAGAAGGGCTTGGCCATGTAGTCGTCGGCCCCGAGCTCCAGCCCCAGCACCCGGTCGAACTCGTCGTTGCGGGCGGTCAGGAAGATCACCGGCACCTGGCTGAAGGTGCGCAGCGCGCGGCACACCTCGAACCCGCTCATGTCCGGCAGGCCCACGTCCAGCACCACCACGTCCACCGGCACCTGGCGCAGCCGTTGCAGGGCATGCGCGCCCAGCAGGCAGTGCTCCGCAGCGTACCCCTCGCTGCGCAGCGCATAGAGCACGGTATCGGCGATGGCAGCCTCGTCTTCGACGACCAGGACGGTATGCGGGGGGCGGTTCATGCGCGCAGCATAGCCGCTGGGGCCGCCGCGCCGTACACTGCGCCGATGAATTACCACCATGCCTTCCATGCCGGCAACCACGCCGATGTGCTCAAGCACATCGTGCAGCTTGCCCTGCTCGACAGCTTCAAGCGCAAGGACAGCCCGTTCTTCGTGCTGGACACCCATGGCGGCGCCGGCCGCTACCTGCTGGCCAGCGAGGAGAGCCGCAAGACCCTGGAGGCCGAAGACGGCGTGATGCGGCTGATGGCACAGCCCACGCTGCCGCCGGTGGTGGAGCGCTACCTCAAGGCCGTGCAGGCCGACAATCCGGTCGGCGCGATGGTCAGCTACCCGGGCTCGCCGCTGCTCAGCGCGCAGGCCATGCGCGAGCAGGACCGCATGGCGGTGTGCGAACTGCAGGACGCCGAGGCGGCGTCGCTGAAGGCCCTGTTCGCGCACGACAGCCGGGTTGCAGTGCTGCACGCCGACGGCTACGCACAGAACAAGGCGCTGCTGCCGCCCAAGGCCAACGGGGTCAAGATCGGTCGCGGCCTGGTCCTGATCGACCCGCCCTACGAGGGCCAGGACGCCGAGTACCAGCGCATCCTCGCCTCGGTGAGCGAGATCCTGGGGCGTTGGCCGCAGGCCAGCTTCGCGATCTGGTTCCCGATCAAGCAGCGCCGCACCATCCTGCATTTCCTGCGCAAGGCCTGCGCCCTGCCAGTGAAGTCGGTGCTTACAGTAGAACTACTGGTGCGGCCCGACGACTCTCCCCTCAGGCTAAACGGCAGTGGCATGCTGCTGCTCAACCCGCCCTGGCAGTTCGACCAGGTATTGGCCCCGGCCATGCCCGCGCTCAAGCAGCATCTGGGCGAAGCTGGCGCCACTACCCGCCTGCAGTGGCTCAAGCAGGCCGAATGACCGGCGTGAGCGTTCCGTTCACGGAACGCGCCCCCGGGGATGCGAGAATCCGAAGACCACCAAGGAATCACCGGTATGGCTACCCGTAACCGCATGCCGCCCTGGCACGAAATCTTCAAGGCTCCCAGCGGCCACGAACTGCTGATCCGCCCGATCCGTCCGGAAGACGGCGCACCGTTGAAGGCCGCTTTCAGCCTGTTCGGGCCGGAGGAAATCCGCGACCGCCTGCTGCAGTCGGTCACCGAGCTGTCCGACGAGTCCATGCAGCGCCTGACCCATCCCAACCCCAAGGGCGAGATCACCCTGGTGGCTGCCGAAAACGAAACGCCCGGCGATGCGGTGGTCGGTGCGTTGGCGCGCGCCTCCATCGTGCCCGGCACCCGCGAGGCCGAGTACGCCATCCTGATCAGCCGCTTCCTGATCGGCCAGGGCCTGGGCCGGCAGCTGATGCGCAAGCTGGTCAAGTGGGCGCGCGGCAAGTACCTGGACCGGCTGTACGGCGACGTGCTGGAAGCGAACGTACCGATGAAGCAGCTGGCCGCCTCGCTGGGCTTCAAGCAGGTGCCGCATCCGAATGAAGGCTCCGGCCTGGTGCGGATGGTGCTGGAGCTCGACCCGGGCCAATAGGAAGTCATCACGTGGGCGTCTGCTAAAATCGGCAGCTCATGTCACGCACTTCCTATCCCGCACCGCCGCTGCCCCGTTCCGGGCAGCTCCGCGCCTGGTGGCGCGCTCCTGCATCGCCGACGGCGCTGGCGTGGTACATCGCGCGCGCCGCCGATGCGCATGCCGGCCCGCTGCTGGTCATCGCCCGCGACAACCACGGCGCCAACCAGATCGAGTCCGACCTGCGCACCCTGCTGGGCAGCGCGTCGGACCTGCCGGTGGTGGCGTTCCCGGACTGGGAAACGCTGCCGTACGACGCCTTCAGCCCGCACCCGGACATCATCTCGCAACGCCTCGCCGCCCTGCACCAGCTGCCCACGCTCAAGCGCGGCATCGTGGTGGTGCCGGTGCAGACGCTGCTGCAGCAGCTGGCCCCGCTCAAGTACATCATTGGTGGCAGCTTCGACCTGAAGGTCGGGCAGCGCCTGGACCTGGACGCGGAAAAGCGCCGGCTTGAGGCCGCTGCCTACCGCAACGTGCCGCAGGTGATGGACCCGGGCGATTTCGCCGTGCGCGGCGGCCTGCTCGACGTGTTCCCGATGGGTGCCGACGCGCCGCTGCGGGTCGAGCTGCTCGACGAGGACATCGATTCGATCCGCGCGTTCGACCCGGAAAGCCAGCGTTCGCTGGACAAGGTCGACGCGGTGCGCATGCTGCCTGGCCGTGAGGTGCCGCTGGACGAGCTGAGCGTGTCGCGGGTGCTGGCCACCCTGCGCGAGCGTTTCGACGTCGACACCCGGCGCAGCGCGTTGTACCAGGATCTCAAGGCGGGCCTGGCGCCGGCCGGCGTGGAGTACTACCTGCCGCTGTTCTTCGATGAGACCGCGACGCTGTTCGACTACCTGCAGCCGAACGCGCTGCCGGTGATCGCCACCGGTGTGGGCGAAGCGGCGGCTTCGTTCTGGGCCCAGACCCAGAACCGCTACGAGCAGCGACGTCACGACGTGGA
This sequence comes from Stenotrophomonas sp. VV52, assembly GCF_002893095.1. Lineage (GTDB taxonomy): Bacteria > Pseudomonadota > Gammaproteobacteria > Xanthomonadales > Xanthomonadaceae > Stenotrophomonas > Stenotrophomonas aracearum. Next base: position 108,516 of record NZ_PKQQ01000010.1, read on the forward strand.
GCGCCCGCTGCTGGCGCCGAGCGAGCTGTACCTCAGTCCGGAAGCACTCAACGCACACCTGAACACCCTGCCCCGCATCGAAGTGTGGGGCGCGGACCATGCGCGCATCGAGGAGGCTTCGCCGCTCGGCGACCAGCCGCTGCCGCCGTTGCCGGTGGCCGCGCGCGACGCGCCGGCGGGCGAGGCGTTGAAATCCTTCATCGGCCACTACCCGGGCCGGGTACTGATTGCGGCCGACTCGCCGGGCCGTCGCGAAGCGCTGCTCGAGGTCCTGCTGGCAGCGGAGTTGAAGCCGCCGGTGGTAGCCGACCTGCCCACCTTCCTGGCCGACGACAGCCAGCGCTTCGCGATCACCGTAGCGCCGCTGGAAGATGGCTTCGCGCTCGACATGCCGCCACTGGCGGTGCTGACCGAACGCCAGCTGTTCCCCGAGCGCGCCGGCCAGACCCGGCGCAGCCGTCGCGCCGGGCGCGAGCCCGAAGCGATCATCCGCGACCTGGGCGAGTTGACCGAAGGCGCGCCGATCGTCCACGAAGACCACGGTGTCGGCCGCTACCGCGGCCTGATCGTGCTCGACGCCGGTGGCATGCCGGGCGAGTTCCTGGAGATCGAGTACGCGAAGGGCGACCGGTTGTACGTGCCCGTGGCCCAACTGCACCTGATCAGCCGCTATTCCGGTGCGTCGCCGGAAACCGCGCCGCTGCATTCGCTGGGCGGCGAACAGTGGAGCAAGGCCAAGCGCCGCGCAGCCGAGAAGGTCCGCGATGTTGCCGCCGAACTGCTGGAGATCCAAGCCCGCCGCCGCGCGCGCGCCGGGCTGGCGCTGCACGTGGACCGGGCGATGTACGAACCGTTCGCGGCCGGCTTCCCGTTCGAGGAAACCCAGGACCAGATCGCCGCCATTGAAGCGACCCTGCGCGACCTGGCCAGCAGCCAGCCGATGGACCGCGTGGTCTGCGGCGACGTCGGCTTCGGCAAGACCGAAGTGGCCGTGCGCGCCGCGTTCGCTGCAGCCAGTGCCGGCAAGCAGGTGGCGGTGCTGGTGCCGACCACGCTGCTGGCCGAACAGCATTACCGCAACTTCCGCGACCGCTTCGCCGACTGGCCGCTGCGGGTGGAAGTGCTCTCGCGCTTCAAGACCGCCAAGGAAATCAAGGCCGAGCTGGAGAAGGTGGCCGCCGGTACCATCGATGTGATCATCGGTACCCATCGCCTGCTGCAGCCGGACGTGAAGTTCAAGGACCTGGGCCTGGTGGTGGTGGACGAGGAGCAGCGCTTCGGCGTGCGGCAAAAGGAAGCGCTGAAGGCGATGCGCGCCAACGTGCACCTGCTGACCCTCACCGCCACGCCGATCCCGCGCACGCTCAACATGGCCATGGCCGGGCTGCGCGATCTTTCGATCATCGCCACCCCGCCGCCGAACCGGCTGGCGGTACAGACGATCATTACTGCGTGGGACAACGCGCTGCTGCGCGAGGCGTTCCAGCGCGAACTGTCGCGCGGCGGCCAGCTGTATTTCCTGCACAACGACGTGGAAAGCATCGGCCGCATGCAGCGCGACCTGGCCGAACTGGTGCCCGAAGCGCGCATCGGCATCGCCCATGGGCAGATGCCCGAGCGCGAGCTGGAACGGGTGATGCTGGACTTCCAGAAGCAGCGCTACAACGTCCTGCTGTCGACCACGATCATCGAGTCGGGCATCGACATCCCCAACGCCAACACCATCATCATCAACCGCGCCGACCGTTTCGGCCTGGCCCAGCTGCACCAGCTGCGCGGCCGCGTCGGCCGTTCGCACCACCGCGCCTATGCGTACCTGGTAGTGCCGGACAAGCGTTCGATGACGCCGGATGCGGAAAAGCGGCTGGAAGCCATTTCCTCGATGGATTCGCTGGGCGCCGGTTTCACGTTGGCTACCCACGACCTGGAAATCCGGGGTGCGGGCGAGCTGCTGGGCGAAGACCAGAGCGGACAGATGGCGGAGGTGGGCTTCAGCCTGTACACCGAGTTGCTGGAGCGCGCCGTGCGCAGCATCCGGCTGGGCAAGCTGCCCGACCTGGATTCGGGCGAGGAAGTGCGCGGTGCCGAAGTGGAGCTGCATGTACCGGCGTTGATCCCGGACGATTACCTGCCCGACGTGCACACCCGCCTGACCCTGTACAAGCGGATCAGCAGCGCGCGCGACAGTGGTGAGCTGCGTGAGCTGCAGGTGGAGATGATCGACCGCTTTGGCCTGCTGCCGGACGCAGCCAAGCATCTGTTCGCGGTGGCGGAGCTGAAGCTGCAGTGCAACGCGCTGGGCATCCGCAAGCTGGAGCTGGGCGAAAACGGCGGCCGTATCGTGTTCGAGGCGCAGCCGCGCATCGACCCGATGGCGGTGATCCAGATGATCCAGAAGCAGCCGAAGCTGTACACCATGGACGGCCCGGACAAGCTGCGCATCAAGGTGCCGCTGCCGCTGCCGGAAGACCGTTTCAATGCGGCCAAGGCATTGTTGACTACGTTGACGCCGGGCTGACGAACGAAGCCGGCACTGCCTGGGTCGGCCAACGGCCGACGCTACCAGGTCGTGCCCGTTCCGTTATCTGCGCCCGCTTCGGGTAGCGTCGGCCGTTGGCCGACCCAGGCGGTGCCAGATACGCAGAGGCCCGGCAGATGCCGGGCCTCCTTGTTACATCGCTGTTGCTGTTACCAGATCACCACGCGCTTGTCGTCGGCGCGCACCATCGCGTCGCCGCTCTTGCACTCGAACGCCTGCGCGAAAGCCGGCATGTTCGACGGCGCGCCGTTGGCACGGAAGTTCGCCGGGGCGTGCGGGTCGGTGTTCAGGCGCACGCGCAGCTCACCGTCGGTGAAGTTGCGACGCCACACGGTGGCCCAGTTCATGAAGAAACGCTGGTCCTGGCTGTGGCCGTCGACCTCGACATTCGCCTTCGGGTCTTCCTTCAACGCCATCTGCAGCGCGTCATAGGCCACGGTCAGGCCGCCGAGGTCGCCGATGTTCTCGCCCAGGGTCAGCTTGCCCTTCACGTTCACACCCGGCAGCGACTCGTAGCCGTCGAACTGCGCGACCAGCTGGTCGGTGCGGCCGGTGAAGGCCTTGCGGTCGCTGTCGGTCCACCAGTTGTCGAAGTTGCCGTTGGCGGCGAACTGGCTGCCCGAGTCGTCGTAGCCGTGCATCATTTCGTGGCCGATCACCGCGCCGATGCCGCCGTAGTTCAACGCCGGGTCGGCCTTGGCGTCGAAGAACGGCGCCTGCAGGATCGCCGCCGGGAACACGATCTCGTTCTTGGTCGCGTTGTAGTAGGCATTGACGGTCTGCGGGGTCATGCCCCACTCGGTCTTGTCGACCGGCTTGCCGACCTTGTCCAGCATGTAGCGGTAGTTGAACGCGCGCGCAGCCTGCATGTTGCCCAGGTAGCTGTCGGCGTTGGTCTCAAAGCCCGACCAGTCGCGCCACTTGTCCGGGTAGCCGATCTTCGGGGTGAAGCTGGCCCACTTCTCCAGCGCCTTCTTGCGGGTGTCTTCGCCCATCCATTCCAGCTTCTCCAGGCGCGCCTTCAGCGCGACCGAGAGGTTTTCGACCAGGTGCTGCATCTGCTCCTTGGACTCGGCCGGGAACACGGCGTCGACGTACAGCTGGCCCAGGCCTTCGCCGATCGAGCTGTTGACCGATTCCAGCACGCGCTTCCAGCGCGGCTGCATTTCCTTCTGGCCACGCAGGGTGGTGCCGTAGAAGTCGAAGTTGGCCTTTTCGAAGGCGCTGCTCAGGTACGGCGCGGCGTCATCGACGGTGTGGAAGCGCAGGTAGGCCTGCCAGGTGGAGGCCGGCACGTCGGTCAGCATCTTGTCCACTTCGCTGAAGAAGGCCGGCTGGGCCAGCGAGAACTTCTGCGCGGCCGGAATCTTCAGGGTGTCGAACAGCGCCGTCCAGCTGAAGTTCGGGGTGAGCTTGTCGGCTTCGGCGGCGCTGAGCGGGTTGTAGCGCTTGGCCGGGTCGCGCAGTTCGATGCGCGACAGCGAGGCCTTGGCCAGGCGGGTTTCGAAGTCCATCACCGCCTGTGCATCGGTCTTGGCCTGCGCGGCGTCGACGCCAGACAGGGTCAGCGCCTGCGCGATGTAGGCCACATAGGCGTCGCGGATCTTGGCCTGCGATTCGTCGAAGTAGTAGCCCTTCTCCGGCAGGCCGAGGCCGCCCTGGCCGACGTAGGCGATCACATTCGCCGAATCCTTGTAGTCGGCGTTGGCGAACAGCGAGAACAGCACGCCCTGGCCCTGCGCCTGGCTGTCGCGCAGGTACTGGGTGATGGCGGCGGTGTCGTTAAGCGCGGCGATCTTGTCGAGCTGCGGCTGCAGCGGGGCGATGCCGGCGGCTTCGATCTTGGCTTCGTCCGAGCCGGTCTTCCAGATATCACCGATCTTGGCTTCCACCGAGCCGGCCTTGGCCTGGCTGGCGGCGGCCTGCTGGACCAGTGCGTGCTGCACTTCCAGCGAGCGCTCGCGCAGGATTTCGAAGCTGCCCCAGGTGGTCTGGTCGTTCGGCACCGGGTTGGCCTTGAGCCACTTGCTGTTGACGAAGCCGTTGAGGTCGGTACAGGCGGCAATGGCCGGGTCGAGGTCGGCGCTGTTGAGCGAGATCAGCGGGGTCTTGATCTGCGACAGGTCGAAGGCCGGCTTGGCATCGGTCGTGGTGGCCGCCGGAGCGGTCTCGGTCTTGCCACACGCGGCCAGCGAGGCGGCAATGGCAAGGGTCAGGCCCAGCGGGGCCAGCTTGGAAAGGGTCATGCGTCACTCCAGCTGCGGAAAGGCATTACCCGCGAGGCGGGCAATCTTGCAGCGTAGCGCGGGAGTGCGCCGGGTGGACCGGCCAAAGGTCACAGGCGGAAAGCGCTGGCTCCGATGGCTACGGGCTGGGGAGACCGGCGGGCAGCCCCGCTCCGGGACACGCCGTGAACCCATCCATGGGGGCTGCTAGAAAACATCCATGTTTTCTAGCGTCCCTCCGGGGGCTACCCGCCGGTCTCCCCCGATAGTGGGTCGAGGCCGGTAGGACAAGCCCAAAGCGTGTTCTTTGTTACTTGGCCTTGCCCTGGTTCGCCACGGCTTCAGCCGCCTTGCGCGCCGCTTCCGGATCGCCCAGGTAGCGGAACGACTGCACGGTGAGGTCGTCGTTGAGTTCGAACAGCAGCGGGATGCCGGTCGGAATGTTCAATTCCAGGATGGCTTCCTGCGAAACGTTGTTGAGGTACTTGTACAGCGCGCGCAGCGAGTTGCCGTGCGCGGTGACCAGCACGGTCTTGCCGTCCTTCAGCTGCGGCGCGATCGCGTCGAACCAGTACGGCAGCACGCGTTCCAGCGTGGTCGCCAGCGACTCGGTACCCGGCAGCGCGTTGCGGTCCAGGCCCGCATAGCGGCGGTCGTGGATCGGATGGCCCGGGTCTTCGCGGTCCATCGCCGGCGGCGGGATGTCGTACGAACGGCGCCAGATCTTGACCTGGTCCTCGCCGTGCTTGGCGGCGGTTTCAGCCTTGTCCAGGCCCTGCAGGCCACCGTAGTGACGCTCGTTCAGGCGCCAGCTCTTGCTCACCGGCAGCCAGTCCTGGTCCAGCTCGGCCAGCGCGCCCTGCAGCGTGTGGATCGCGCGCTTGAGCACCGAGGTGTGGGCCACGTCGAACTGCAGCCCTTCTTCGCGCATCAGGCGCCCGGCGGCGGCGGCTTCGCGGCGGCCCTGCTCGGTGAGTTCCACGTCCACCCAACCGGTGAAGCGGTTGTCCAGGTTCCACTGGCTCTGGCCGTGGCGCAACAGTACGAGTTTCCGGGTCACTGCGGTTTCTCCGAGGGGGTGGCAAGGCAGGCTGCCATTGTAGCGGCGTTCCCCCGCTCAGGCGTGCGGATGACCGTGGTGGCCCTGCGCGTCGGCGCCATGGCCGTGGTCGTGATCATGACCGTGGTCGTGTCCGGCATGCCCGGCCTTGCCCGCCGGCGTGCCGTCGCCGCAGTCATCGCCGCAATGGTCCGCTTCGATCTGCAGGGTCACGTGGTCGATCCCGAACTCCTCGTGCAGCGCGCTGCCCAGCCGGCGGCGCAGCGCGTCGGCATCCACGCCTTCGGCCATCACCACGTGCGCGGTCAGCGCCGGCGTGCTGGAAGCCAACGCCCACACGTGCAGGTCATGCACGTCCAGCACGCCTTCGTGCGCACACAACCGCGCGCGCACGGCGTCGACCTGGATGCCCTTGGGCACGCCTTCCAACAGCACGTTGATCGCCTCGCGCATCAACACCCAGGTGCGCGGCAGCACCCACAGGCCGATCAGCACCGCCAGGATCGGGTCGATCGGCTTCCAGCCGGTCCAGCGGATCAGCAGCGCACCGATGATCACCGCCACCGAGCCCAGCATGTCGGCCCACACTTCCAGGTATGCGCCCTTCACGTTGAGGCTCTCACCGCTGCCGGCGCGCAGCAGGCGCATCGAGATCAGGTTGCTCAGCAGTCCGAATGCGGCGATCACCAGCATGCCGGTGGAGGCGATCTCCTGCGGCTCGCGGAACCGCGCCACCGCTTCCCACAGGATGTAGGCGGCCACCACGAACAGCATGCCGCCGTTGATCATCGCACCCAGCGCTTCCAGCCGCGCGTAGCCGTAGGTGCGGCGCGCGTCTGGCGGGCGCCGGCTCAGCCGCACCGCCACCAGCGCGATCATCAGCGCCAGCGTATCGGTAGCCATGTGCGCCGCGTCGGACAGCAGCGCCAGGCTGTTGGTCCAGAACGCGCCCACGACCTCGACCACGAGGAACGTGGTGGTGAGTCCCAGCGCCCACCACAGGGGTTTCTCGTGGCGGATCTCGCTTGGCAGGTGATCGTGGTCGTGGCCCATCGGAACAGCTCCTGTGCAATGGCAAGAGCCTACTGCCGGCGGCGCGAAGGAGACTATTACGCTGTTTATAACATTGCAGCCGGCCCCCCGATGCGCGCCCGGAACCCCCGCAGCACAAGGGCTTGCCGCCCACATCCCTCCATCGGGTGATTCGACAGGGCCGCCCCGGTCAAATAATATTGATTCTCAATTACCTGTCGTCCTGCCGATTCCCGCGATGTCCCTCCCGCTGCCGCCTGCCCCGCCGCACACCGCGCCCGCCGCTTCTCCTCCCCGTCGCAGCGCCACCCGCAAGGGCGGTGGCAATGGCGTGCTCTGGGCGCGCGGACTGCTGGCCCTGCTCGGCGGCTACGCGGTCGCCGCGACCTGGGCCTCGGCACTGGCCCGGCTGCTGCCCGGCAGCCTGGCGGACACCGCGCTGGCCGCGACCATGGCCTCGTTCGTGATCTACACGCTGGCCGCGATCTGGGCTTACGCCGCGCGCAGCAGCGTGCGCGCTGCCGTGGGGCTGGCCGTGGTGGCCGCACTGGGCGGCGGGCTGTCGCTGCTGCTGGCCGGGCGCGCGGCATGAGCCAGGGGTTCCGGCAGTCGCAGGCGGTGCTGCATACCTGGTCCGGGCTGGTCGTGGGCTGGGTGCTGTACCTGATCTTCATCGCCGGCACCGCCAGCTATTGGCGGGTGGAACTGACCCGCTGGATGCAGCCGGAACTGACCCTGCCGGCCAGCGCCGAGGTCGCCCTCGACCAGGCCCAGGCGCTCCTGGCGCGCACCGCACCGGACGCGAGCCGCTGGCAGATCGAACTGCCTGGCAGCCGCAGCAATGCCACCAGCGTGCGCTGGCAACCCAAGGACGCGCCGGAGCCGAAGCGCGGCCAGCCCAATCCGTGGCAGGCCACGCTCGACGCCAGCGGCCAGCCGGTGCAGGCGCGCGAGACCCGCGGTGGCGACTTCTTCTACCGGCTGCATTTCGACCTGCATTACGTGCCGGTGATCTGGGCGCGCTGGTTCGTGTGCTTCTGCACCATGTTCATGCTGGTGGCCATCGTCAGCGGCGTGATCACGCACAAGAAGATCTTCGCCGACTTCTTCACCCTGCGCCGCGGCAAGGGCCAGCGCAGCTGGCTGGACGGGCACAACGCGTTGGCGGTGCTGTCGCTGCCGTTCCACCTGATGATCACCTACACCGGCCTGATCACCCTGATGACGGTGTACATGCCCTGGGCCGTGGACGCCAACTTCGGCGGGCGCGACGCGTTTTTCGCAGAGTTGTTCCCACGCGATGCGAAGGTCGAACCCAGTGGTGTAACGGTGACGCCGCCGGCATTGGCGGGCCTGCTTCCGGTCGCCGCGCGCCAATGGGGCGACGGCCATGCCGCTTCGGTGGTGGTCGAGCAGCCCGGCGATGCCGCCATGCGCATCACCCTGCGCCGCGACAGCGGCGACCGCATCGCCGACAGCGGCGAACCGCTGCGCTTCGATGCCCAAGGCATGCTGATGGACGAAGCACCGCAGCGCTCGGCCACGGTGTACACCCGCGACGGCATGATCGGACTGCATGCCGGACGCTTTGCGCCCACGGCGATGCGCTGGCTGTTCTTCCTCTCTGGCGTGGCCGGCACCTTGATGGTGGCCAGCGGGCTGGTGCTGTGGACGGTGAAGCGCCGCGAGCAGCTGCCCGACCCGACCCGGCCGCCGCGCGCGTTCCGCTTCGTCGAACGCACGAACATCGCGTTCGTAGCCGGCCTGCCGGTGGCGATGCTGGCGTTCCTGTGGGGCAACCGGTTGCTGCCGGCAGCGCTCGAGCAGCGCTCCAAAACTGAAATCAGCGTGTTCTTCGCCGCCTGGGCACTGTGTCTGGTACACGCCACGCTGCGCCAGCCGCGCCGCGCCTGGGTCGAACAGCTGGCCGCCGCCGGTGTACTGGCCCTGCTGTTGCCGGCGTTCAACATGGTGGCCTGGCACGGCGGGCTGTTCGGCGCATTCGCCGCAGGGGATCTGGCCAAGGGTGGGCTCGACGTGGGCCTGCTGCTGATCGGCGCGGGCCTGCTCTGGACCGCGCGCCGCGTGCATCGCCACGTTCCGGCGCAGCGCCGCGTGCGCGTTCCGCGCGCGACTACGGCCGTGGCAGCGGAGCCCAGCGCATGACCGTGCTCGCCCTGCTGCTGGCACTGGTGGGTTTCGCCTGCCTGTCGCTGGCGATGGACCGCCATCATCGCGATGTGTTCGGCGCCCTGCCCGTCGCGCGGCTCCGCCGGTTGTTCCGCCTGGGCGGCTGGGCCGCGCTGCTGGCCGCTGTCGCCTGCTGCATCGTCGGTTGGGGCGTGGCCTATGGCGTGATTGCCGGCTGCGGCATTTTCGCGGTCGGCGCCGCCCTGCCCCTGCTCTGGCTCAGCTACCGGACCGCGCCCAAGGCGCGACCCACGCCACGCGCCCCTTCCAAACCCTGATATCCGCTCCCACCGAGGTCCCCATGTCCCGTTCCCCCACCGCTGGCGCTCCGCGCCGGAACACGCTTGCGCTGTGCCTGGCGCTGGCCGCCGCTGTCTCACCGCAGGCATTCGCGCAGGCCCCTGCCACGCCGGAGGGCGATAGCCCGCGTACCACCGAGCTGGACAAGGTGATGGTGACCCAGCGCACCGAGGGCTACCAGGTGTATGGCACCAACACCGCGACCAAGCTGCCGCTGACCCTGCGCGAAACCCCGCAGTCGCTGACCGTGTTCACCCGCCAGCGCATCGAAGACTTCAACCTCATCACCATTGCCGAGGTGCTGCACCAGACCCCCGGCGTGACCGTGCAGTCCTACGACAGCAACCGCACCCTGTTCACCGCGCGCGGCTTTGCGATCAACAACTTCATGTTCGACGGCGTGCCGACCAACTACACCACCGGCGCCGGCGGCAACTCGATCCTCAGCGACACCTCCATCTACGAACGCATCGAGATCGTGCGCGGCGCCAGCGGCCTGGTCACCGGCTCGGGCAACCCGTCGGCCACGGTCAACATGGTGCGCAAGCGCCCCACCGACACCTTCCAGGCCAGCACCAGCCTCAGCGCCGGCTCCTGGGACTACCGGCGCGCCGAAGTGGACGTGTCCGGCCCGTTGACCTCCGGCGGGCGCGTGCGCGGCCGCTTCGTCGGCGCCTACACCGACAAGGAAAGCTGGGTGCGCTTCCAGCACGACACCTCGCCCAGCTTGTATGGCGTGGTTGAAGCCGACCTGACCGACAGCACCCGCCTGCGCGCCGGTATCGACCACCTGGAAACCGAATCCGACGGCGGTGCGTGGAGCGCGTCGCCGCTGTACTTCCGCGACGGCAGCACGGCGAAGATGCCGCGTTCGTACAGCGCAGCGGCGCGCTGGAACGCGTGGAACCGCGAAAGCACCAATTACTTCCTCACCCTGGAGCAGCAGTTCGGCGCGGGCTGGAGCGGTCGCCTGGCCTACAACCGCCGCAACACCGACACCGACAGCCTGCTGCTGGCGGGCTCCAACACCGGCAACTGGGCCGACCCGGTCACCGGGTTGGGGCTGCGCATTGCCGACACCTACTCGGTGTCGGAAACCCGCGAGGACGCGTTCGACCTGTATGCCTCCGGCCCGTTCCAGCTGTTCGGCCGTTCGCATGAGCTGGTGGCCGGCATCAACCACTACGACCGCGACCTGGACACGATCCGCGCCAGCATCACCGCGCGCCCGTACAACGTGGCCGCCTTCCCCAGCATCTTCAGCTGGGACGGCAACATCGGCAAACCGACCACAGTCAACTACGGCATCCCGTCGAGCACGGTCAACACCACCGAGACCGGCTATTACGCCGCCGTTCGCCTGAACCCGATGGACGACCTGAAGGTGATCGCCGGCGCGCGTTACTCCGACTACAAAACCACCACCGACAACTTCGACGTCAACGGCAACTTCACCGGCCGCAGCGCACGCACCACCGCGCACGAGCCCACGCCGTACCTGGGCGCGATCTACGACATCAACGCCAACATCTCCGCGTTTGCCAGCTACTCGGACGTGTTCCAGGCCACCGCGCTGCGCGACATCAACAACCAGCTGCTGGACCCGGTCACCGGCGACAACTACGAATACGGCTTCAAGGGCGAGTTCTTCGGTGGCCGGCTGTACGGCTCACTCAACGGCTTCCATATGAAGCAGGACAACGTGGCCACGCGCGACCCGGCCGGTGCGGACGTCATCCTGCCCGACGGCAGCGTGCCGTACATCGCCAGCAAGGGCATCGAAACCAACGGCGCCGAGTTCGAACTGTCCGGCTCGATCACCGACAACTGGAGCGTGACCGGCGGCTACACCTACGCCTACAGCACCAACCCGGACGGCAGCCGTTTCGCCAGCACCAGTCCGATGCACCTGGCCCGCTTCAACACCACCTGGCGCCATGGCCGCTGGATGGTGGGCGGCGGGTTCACCGTGCAGAGCGAGATTTACCAGCTGCAGCCGATCCCCACCGGCCGCTACACCGCCACCGGTGCACCGATCACGGCGACCGGCAAGATGACCCAGGGGGGTTACATGCTGTTCGACCTGATGGGGCGTTACCGGATCAACGACAACGTGAGCGTCGGCGTCACGGTGACCAACGTGTTCGACAAGGTCTACTACCGCAACGTCGGCTTCTTCAATTCCGGCTACTGGGGCGAGCCGCGCCGGGTGCTGTTCAACCTGCGCGCGAACTTCTGACCGACCGCATCGCGCAAGGCAGGCTGACCAATGGGGCATACCCGCCGGCTCCGCCGGCGGGTAGCATCGGGCAGGCGGCAGATGGCCGCCCGCCCTGCTGGAAAGCCCCCGATGCCGCACCGTTCCTGTTCCACCACCGCCAGCCTGCTGCTGGCCGGCCTGCTCCTGATGCCGCTGCTGGGCACCGCCCGCGAGGTTGCCGCCCCCGCGGAGCACGTGGACGCCGACGGCCCGTATGTGTTCACCACCGCCAAAGGCCACCAGGCGCAGTGGGTCTGCAATGACCACGTGGTCCAGCGCGACCTGCCGGCGCGCGGCGACAGCACCGTGGTGCTGCCCGAATGCGGGTATCCGCATCCGCTGACCGTGTCAGGGCCGAAGCAGGCAACGAGCGCCCGCTACCCCGCCACGCCGCGCATCGTCGCGCTGTCGGACATCCACGGCCAGTACGGCCTGCTGGTGAAGCTGCTGCGCGCCCACCATGTGATCGACAACGACGACCGCTGGTCGCTGGGCAATGCCACCCTGGTCGTGGCCGGCGACGTGTTCGACCGTGGCCCGCAGGTGACCGAAGCGTTCTGGCTGCTGTACAGCCTGCAGCAGCAGGCCACGGCCGCCGGCGGCGCGGTGCACTTCGTGCTGGGCAACCACGAAACCATGGTGGTCTACGACGACCTCCGCTACGTCAACCCGAAGTACCTCAAGAGCGCACAGCTGCTGGGCCGCAGCTACCCGGCCCTGTACGGCGCCGACTCGGTGATCGGCCAGTGGCTGCGCACCCGCCCGGTGCTGCTGCAGATCGGCGACACCCTGTTCCTGCACGGCGGCATCGCGCCGGAGAACCTGGACCTGGTGCGCAACCTGGAGGCCACCAACACGCTGTACCAGGCCTCGGTCGGCCTGCCCAAGGATCAGGTGAAAGCCGCACCGGATACCGCCCGCCTGTTCGACGGCAAGACCAGCCCGATCTGGTACCGCGGCTACTTCGACGGCCGCATGGACACTGCCCAGGTCGATGCGCTGCTCAAGCAGCTGGAACTCAAGCGCATCGTGGTCGGCCACACCTCGATGCCGCACGTCAGCAGCTTCCACGACGGGCGCATCATCGCCATCGACAGCAGCATCAAGAAGGGCGAGAACGGCGAGCTGCTGTTCATTGAAGACGGCAAGGTGACGCGCGGCCTGCTGGACGGCTCGCGGGTGCCGCTGGCCGAAGGCCGGATGGGCGAAAGCGACTGAAGCGGGGGCGTTACGCCCCCTGCTCCGCCGCCACCAGCGGACGCACCCGCGCCGGGCGGCTCGGGAACGCGTGGCGCAGGATGCGCCAGACCACCTGGCCGAACTGCTTCGGCAGCGACCCGGTGTTGTAGTGCTGGCCGTAGCGCGTGCAGATCTCGCGCACTTCAACGGCGATTGCCGCATAGCGGTTGGCCGGCACGTCCGGGAAGAAGTGATGCTCGATCTGGTGGCTCAGGTTGCCGGTCATCAGGTTCATCACCTTGCCGCCGGCGATGTTCGAGGAACCGCGCAGCTGGCGCAGGTACCAGTGGCCACGGCGTTCGTCGCGCACGCATTCCTTCGGGAAGGTTTCCGCGTCGGCGGTGAAGTGCCCGCAGAAGATCACTACGTAGGTCCACACGTTGCGGATCAGGTTGGCCACCACGTTGCCCAGCAGCACCGGCAGGAAGAACGGGCCGGCCAGCGCCGGGAACAGCAGGTAGTCCTTGAACATCTGCGTGCCCATCTTGCGGCCCACCGGACGCGCCTGCGCCAGCAGCTGGCGGAAGGTGATCTTGCCGGCGAACCAACGACCCAGGCGCAGATCCTGTATGGCGATACCCCATTCGAACAGCAGCGCGAACACCACCGCCACCACCGGCTGGGCCAGGTAGAACGGGCGCCAGCGCTGCTCGGGGAAGATCCGCAGCAGGCCGTAGCCGATATCGTCGTCGAGCCCGCGCACGTTGGTGTAGGTGTGGTGGCGGAAGTTGTGGGTCTTGCGCCAGTTGTCGGCGGTGCCGACGATGTCCCATTCGTAGGTGCTGCCCTGCAGCTGCGGGTCGCCCATCCAGTCGTACTGGCCATGGATGACGTTGTGCGCCAGCTCCATGTTTTCCAGGATCTTGGACAGCGCCAACAGCACCACGCCGGCGATCCACGCGGGAATCAGCACGCTGTGCACGAACGCACCCAGGAACAGCAGCGCACGGCCGGCCACGCCGGTCCAGCGCACGCCGGCCACCACGCGGCGAATGTAGCGCGCGTCGGCGGCACCCAGCGTTTCCAGGTGGCGCGCGCGCAAGGCGTCGAGTTCAGAGCCGAATGCATCGAGTTCGGCGGCGGACAACACGCGGTTCTGCACGGCAGGCATGCTCAGAGCTCCAGGATCAGGTCGGTGCTGGCGCTGTTCACGCACAGCTTCACTTGCGTGGCCGGTTCGGCCGCGTACTCGCCGGTCAGGGTGTGGCGGGTCACGCCACTGGCCTTGCCGCACACGCAGGTATTGCAGATGCCCATGCGGCAGCCACTGGCCGGGCGCAGCCCTTCGGCTTCCAGCGCCTGCAGCAGCGAGGTGCCACGCGGCAGTTCCAGGGTGCGGCCGCTGCGGCGCAGCTCCACCTGCACCGTGCCGGTTTCCACATCCGGCAGCACCGGCGGGGTGAAAGCTTCGGACTGCAGCGTGGCCACCTGGCCGTGCAGGCGGGCATGCGCGGCGTCAATGAACCCACCTGGGCCACAGGCCATCACATGCGCGTTGGACAGATCGCCAAACGTGCTGAAGTCGTAGTCACCCACCCGCGCGGCAGGCACTGCGGGGTCGCGGGTCAGCGCCAGATGCACGTGGAAGCCGGGGTGGCGCGCGGCGATGGCGGCGAGCTCCTCGGCAAAGCACAGGGCTTCGCGCTGCTGTGCCCAGTACACCAGATCGGCCTGTACCGGCATGCCGGCCACGTCCAGCTGGCGCAGCAGCGCACGCATGGGGGTGATGCCGCTGCCGGCAGCCAGCAACAGCAGGCGTGCGGAAGGGGTTGCAGGCAGGGTCATCTCGCCGAACGCCTCGCCCAGTTCGAACACCTCGCCCACCTGTGCGTGCTGCGCCAGATGCTGGCTGACCTTGCCGCCGGCCACGGCCTTGACCGTGATCGCCAAGCTGCCGTCGTCCAGCACGGTGGGGCTGTAGCTGCGGCTCAGCCGGCGGCCGTCCACCTCCACGCCCAGGGTGATGTGCTGGCCCGGCGCCACGCCGCGGAAATGCCGGTTCGGGCGCAGCACCAGAGTGACCGCGTCGGCGCTGGCCACATCGCGGGCCACCAGCCGGGCCCGCGCACGGCGCTGGGTCCAGAGGGGATTCACGCGACCGGCCCAGAAGTCGAACAGCTCTTCAGACACCCAGTGACGGGGTAAGAGGGACGAACGGCGGGCGGCAGGACGAGGGAGAGCGCTCATGGGGCCCACTATACGGGCGAGCATACAGCTGTGTATACACTTGTATATTGTCCGGACCGGCTATGATTCAGGGACTTGACCGTCTGGCCCCTGGATGACCCCGCCCGATTCGCACCTGACCGTCCACGACGACGCCCTGCCGGCCCGCAAAGCCTCGATTTCCCGCGAGGACCTGCTGGCCGCCGCGTTGGCGCTGATCGGCCCGCACCGCAGCGTCTCGACCCTGAGCCTGCGCGAAGTGGCCCGCGAAGCGGGGATCGCGCCGAACTCGTTCTACCGCCAGTTCCGCGACATGGACGAGCTGACCGTGGCGCTGATCGACCTGGCCGGCCGTTCGCTGCGCACCATCATCGGTGAGTCGCGGCAGCGCGCGGCGTCGTCCGACCGCAGCGTGATCCGCCTTTCGGTGGAAACCTTCTTCGAGCAGCTGCGCGCCGACGACCGCCTGCTGCACGTGCTGCTGCGCGAAGGCAGCGCCGGCTCGGACGCGTTCAAGCAGGCGGTGGAGCGCGAACTGAACTACTTCGAAGAAGAGCTGTGCGTGGACCTGATCCGGCTGGCGCATGCCGACAACGGCGCGCGGCTGCATGAGCCGCACCTGGTGGCCAAGGCGATCACCCGCCTTGTGTTCGCCATGGGCGGAACCGCGCTGGACCAGCCTCCCGAGCGCGACCCGGAAATGATCGAACAGACCGCGCAGATGCTGCGCATGATCATTACTGGCGCGCGCACGATTGCAGGATTCCCACCGACTCGATAAAGAGAAGGGCTGGCACGAGGCCAGCCCTTTTCATTTGCCTGGTTGTACCGACGCCTGAATCAGCGGCGGTAGCACTGGCGCTCAACTACGCGGTCGCCGTTCCTGCTCTGCGAGTTGCCCTGGATCTGGCGACCGGCTGCGCCACCGGCAACCGCGCCGGCCACGGTGGCGATCTTCTTGCCGCTGCCGCCGCCGACCTGATTGCCGAGCAGGCCACCGACCACCGCACCGGTAGCGGTGCCGGCAATGCGGTTCGGATCCTTGCTGTTGCGCTGTACCTCGACGTTCTTGCAGACCACCTTGGTGCCGTCATTGAAGCGGCGCCCTTCGTCCTTCGGCCCGTAGGTCTGGGCGCTGGCGCTGAATACCGAGGCCATCAGGGCGGCTGCACACAGCATGTTCCGGGTTGAAAGATTCATGGTTGTCTCCCTCGTCTCATCACGTAGCGCCAGTGTCGGCGCGCGGCTGACAATCCACCGTGAAAACCCGTCGATACCGCGTCAAGGTGGTTCGCCCCGTTCAGGCGGCAGCCGGGGGCGCGAACCTGGCATGCAGCGTGCAGCTCAGTGCTTTGCCAACGCGTACTTCTTCTCCCCGGCAAGCACCGCCAGCCGTTCGCGCTGACCGTTGCCGTCCTGCCAGGCGAGGCGGTTTTCCGGCGGCGGCAGCGGGCAGGTCGCGTAATCGGTGTACGCGCAGGGCGGGTTGTAGGCGCGATTGAAGTCCACGACAACCGTGCCGTCCGCCGCGACCGGATCGGTGTGCAGGTAGCGCCCTACCCCGTAACTCAGTTTGCCGGTGGTCTGGTCCTGGAACATCAGGTTCAACCCCTTTTCCGGATCCCCCAGCGCTTCCAACCGCCACTCGCGCCCCTCCTTCTCGAAGGTCACATAGCCCGGATTGGGCGTGTCGGTCACCGTGCCGATCACGCTCGCGATGGGCAGCGTCCTGCCGGCCGGGTGCGGCACGAAGTGCGCCTGCACCCGCCAGTCCGGGTCGGCCGGGAAGAAGTCCAGGCCATGGAAGGCCAAGCGTGCCGGCGCGTCCGCATGGCGCACCCGCAGCGCCAGCCGCTGGCCACGCTTGATCGCGGTGATCTGGCCCTTGCCGCCGTCGTACTCCAGCTTGGTCCCTCCGCCCGCGCCTTCCGGCGTCAACTTCAGCTCGCCGCGCAGCGGCGTGCCGTCGGCGGTGATCGGTACGCCCTCGGTGGGTTGGAAGTACAGGCCGTCGGCGCGCTGCTCCACCTGGCCCAGCCGATCCGGCGCGATCGCCAGGTGGATGGCGTTCTCCTCGCCGCCGCCCACGCTGTGCGTCCCGGGCTCGATCCAGTGCAGTCCGATCAGGCTGATCCAGCCGTCGGGCTTGCCCAGGTCGGCGGCACGCTCGCGGACCCACGCGGCGTGCTCGCGTTGGAACGCATCGGCCACCGGCGCAACGGCGGGCGTGGCGACTGCCACCCTGTCCTGCTGGCTGCAGGCCGTTACGAACAGGCTCGTTACAAACAAACAGGCACGTGCGCGTGTCTTCATGTCGTTCACCAGTTTTTGGAAATGCCGGCGTAGAGGTAACGCCCGTAGGTTTCGTGCAGCGCGCTCAGGTAATTGCCGGAGGCATTGAGCGGCGGTTCCTTGTCGAACAGGTTTCTTGCGCCCACCTCCACCGCAGCGCCAGCGAGCGCGCCCTGGGTGAACTCCTTCTTCACCGACAGCGTCCAGCGCTGGGTGGAGCCCACCACGAACGGCGTGCGGTCGGCGTAGGCACCGGCGGTCACGCTGTCGATGTAGTCGTCGCGGAGGCGCACCGTCCAGTCCTGCAGGTTCCAGATCAGGGTGGCGCTGGCTCGCCATTCGGGCTTGGCGCCATTGATGCCGACTTCGTTGGCCGCGCCCAGGTCCGGCGCGATGATGTTCAGCTGCCCGCTGGCGATGGCGGCCGCCACCAGCTGCACCTCGGCGGGCTTCTGCTGGGTGTATTCCCTCAGCTGGCTGGCACTGACCAGAAACGCGAAGTTGCCCCACGCGGTCCCGGTCAGGCGCCAGTTGAAGTTGTAGTCCACGCCCGACGCGGTCAGCGGATTGCGGTTCTGATAGCGGTTGTAGACATGCGTCACCACGCCGGCCGGCGCCAGACCCGAACCTTCGAACTGCGCAATGTCCTCGGCGGTCACCGCAGCGCGCACCACGTTCGGGTTGCTGCTGCCCTCCACCACGCGCAGGTACGCGTCGTAGAGCAATTCATCCCCCAGCGTGCTGATCGGATTCTCGACCTTTACCCGCCACGCATCCACGCTCAGGCTGATCGTGCCGAAGCGTTCCGGCAGGAACCGCGGCTCGAACACTGCGCCCCACGACGACTGCTTCGTTGTTTCCGGTTTGACATCCTCACCGTAGGAGGTCACCGCGCTTACCGACGGCTTCACCACCGAGCCGCTGCTGAAGGCATTCAAGCAGGCGCTGTAGTCGGGCTGCGCGCCCTTGGCGATCAGCGCGTGGCAGCGGATGGCATCGTTGTTGAAACCGAACCCGTAGGTCGGCGGTGAGTTGACCAGTTCCAGTCCGGGTGCGCGGAAGCCACCACTTACCGAGCCACGCAGCAGCACGCTGTCGTTCACTTTCCAGGCCGCCGCCAGTTTCGGTTTCGCGACCTGCCCCGCATCACTGTAGTCCTCCCACCGTCCGGCCAACTGCAGGTCCAGCGACTGCACGAACGGCACGTTCTGCGCCGGCGAGACCAGCGGCACCGCGAATTCGATCAGCGCCGACTTGACGTTGCGGCTGCCGTGGACATCCGGTCGCGGGCTATGGGTGAAGAAATTGCTGCGCGCGATGGTGCCGGTGTACCAGTCCGTGTAGGGGTTGCTGCCGTCGATGTTGTCATCGCGGTCGTCGGTGCGGCTCTCATAACGGTACTCAACGCCCGCCGCCATGCCAATGTCACCCGCGTACCAGCTCAACAGGTCGGAACGGTTGATCTTGAAGTCCCACAGCGCCAGTTCCGCCGTTCCTTCGCGGGTGGCCTCGCCGATGAACGACGAGGTGTCGTAGGGCGTGGCGTCACCGACGCGGATGCTGGCCGGGTCGCCGCCGCTGAAGGGGTTGTAGGCGCTGGCATCGGTGCGGTTCACCGCTTCGATGAAAGCATCGGTCAGCCCGCCCTGCTGGGTGTCGGTGCTGCGCGCCCGCGAGTACAGCAGCGCGCTTTCCCAGTTCCAGCCACCTTCGGTCCAGCCGCGCACGCCCAGCAGGAACCGCGACTGGTCGTTGTCCACCTTGACCTTTCGAATGCCGGAGTCTGCGAACTGATAGTTGAGCAGCCGGATCGCGTCCGCACCGCGCAGCGACTGCGGCACCCAGTACGCGTCCGGGCGGATGTGCAGCAGGAAGCCATCACCGCCGAAGCCGGACTCGCTGCTCACCCAGGACTCGGAACTGGCACGGTAATAGGCCAGTTCGCCGAACAGCTGCAGGTTGTCGGTCAGGTCGTAGCGGCCGCTGGCAAACACGTTGCCCTTGCGGATTGCCGGCGACGAGGTGATGCCTGGCTCGGCCGCCGAATCGTAGTGGTAGCGCGTCGGCACCGAACCACTGGTCAAGGCACCCGTGGTCGGATTGACGTACCAGCTGCCGGTACGGCGCCCACCGGTGTAGGTCTCGAAGTGGCCCCAGGGGGTTCGCGTGCTGAAGCCGGTGGTGCCGTTCGGGTCCGGCACGCTGGTGCCGTCGCCGAGCGGACGGCGGCCATCGGTGGCGGTGAACCACGCATCGGAGTTCAGCTGTGCGGTGCGCTTCGAGAAGCCGTACAGCAGCGACAGGTTGCCGCGCCCTCCGGCAAAGTCGCTGCCGAAGTATCCTTCCAGCGACACGTCTTCGCGGTGGCCGTCGCTCACCTTGCCGTAGTTCAGTTTGATCCCACCGCCATCGGCCAGGTTGCTCGGCATCACCAGGTCGACAACGCCTGCGATGGCGTCGGAGCCGTAGATGGACGACGCGCCATCCAGCAGCAGGTTGACCCGTTCCAGGCCGAACACCGGAATGGCATTGGCGTTGTAGGTGGTGTCGTCGCCGCTGTTGCTGATCGGGTGCTGCACGGTACGGCGGCCGTTGACCAGCAGCAGCGTGTACTTGGAGCCCAGGTTGCGCAGGTTCACCGAGCCGACATCGCCGCGCGCAACGTTGGAGTTGCGGCCTGCATTGGTGGTGCCTTTCTCGGTGATGGCCACATCGCCGAACTGCGGCAGGCTGCGGAACAGCTCGTTGCCGTTGGTCGCCGCCGTGGCGTCGATCTGCTCACGGTCCACCGCAACCACCGGCAGCGCCGCCTGCGCGCCGCCCCCGGCGATCTGCGAACCGAGCACCGAGACCTTGTCCAGCAACCGGGCGTTGGAGCCCTGGGTCTGCGAGGCGGACGCAGTGCTTTCCTCGGCAGGCTCGGCAGCCTCGCCCACCGGCGCCAGCAGCGTGCACAGCGCCAGCGCCAGGTGGCTGCGTCGCCACGGCAGGCCGCGCGCGGCGCGGCGGCCGAATGCACTCTCAGCGCGCGGCTTCTGCATACGCGCCTCGCACGATGCTGCCTTCCAGCTTCTGTTCGTCCTTGACCAGGTTGTACAGCGGGCAGGTGGCTTCGACCGACTGGCGCAGCGCGTCGATCTCCTGCTCCGACGCCGGCGATTCAATGCGCACCTTGTAGCGGATATCGCTGAAGCGGGCCGGCGAGGTGACGTTGCTGCCGAAGCGCGGGCTCACCTGGCCGTCCACGGTGAGTTCAAGCGAATCCAGCAGCACGTTCCGCGAGGCGGCCTGCACCTCGAAGATGTGGGTCAGGCAGGTACCGGTCACGCCAAGCAGGTGTTCCTCGACGGTCGGGGCGAGCGCATAGCCCAGCAGTTCGGGCGCGCTGTCGTGCAGCTGCTGGTGGTACCCGTCCTTGCCCAGGAATGTGCGGCGCAGGCCGGTGTGGGGCTCGACGTGGGCGCGTGCGACCAGCGGCTCCGTGCCAGCCGGCTTGGCCTTCCCGGCGGCCGGCTTGACCTGCCTTGCCAGCACCGCCGGACGCTTTTCTTCGGTGATGAAGTCGCGCAGACCTGGCGGAAGCTTCGAATCGCGCGACGCTGGACTGTGGATGTATTCCACCTCGGCATGGCTGACCTGCTGCGGCCGGGTCACCAGGTCGATGGCCGAGGACTTCTCATGCACGGCGCGCTTGAGTGCCTGCAGCTGCGCATCGGTGGCCGGTGAGTCGATGTAGGCCACGTAGGAAAGGTTGTTCGGGTAGTCCAGGTTCTCGCTCTTGCGCTCGGGAATGCTGGTAAACACCACGTCCAGCGCATCCAGCGGCACGCCCTGCGCAGCCGCCTGCACGATGTATTCGTCGGCCACGGCACTGGCCAGCGTGCCCACCAGCGAGTCCCAGGAGCCGGCGCCGAGGTTGTAGCCGGCGTAGTCGCGGCCGCTGTCGCTGATGTACTGGAATTCCCCGGTCTGACCTATGCGCAGGCGGCGCACGCCCGAGCGGCTTTCGGCGGTGACCTTCGCGTGGATGGCGGTGGGCGTAGCCGGTTTGGCCGACTGTGCCTGGATGGCGTCGTGCTTGGCGGCCAGGTAGGCACGCAGCGGCGAGGCCGCCTCTTCAGCGGAAACGACCTGCGGGGCAGCCAACAGCAGCATTGCAGACAGTGCGGTGGCACCGATAACCTTGAGCGGCGACAGGGAGCGGGCGATGGACATGGGCGAACGGCCTCCGAGGCGGATCGTGAACAGAAGCCCACTCTTTCACGCCGCAACGCCGCAGTTAAATAACCGTTGGCGATTCCCATATACATGTGTGACACCCCATCCCGACGGACAGGACGGAATGACGAACCCGGATCCCCTGGTGCTGGTTTTCGAGGGCGGCGCCGTGCACGACATCCCCAGCTTCTACGCGGAGATCAACCGCGTCTTCATGGCCGACGAGGACTGGCAGCTCGGGCATAGCCTGGATGCGCTGGATGACATGCTTTACGGCGGTTACGGGGTGTCGGCCGGACACGCAGGCGCGACGTTGATCTGGAAGGACATCGAACATAGCCGCAGAGCGCTCGGTGTGGAGACTACCCGTGCCTGGCTGCAGGCTAAGCTGGATGGAAACGACAGGTTCAACCGACCGCACATCGCGGGCCAGTTGCAGGCGCTGGACGCTGGAAAAAGGCTCACTTTCTACCAGATTGTCATGGACATCCTTGCGGCCCATCCCCGCATCAAGGTGTTGACTGGCTGACCCGGGAATACAATGGATCCACACACCCGGATCAGCTCCCCTCCTCACACGCTTTACGTGAGTGACGGGCCCGGGTTTTTTTTGCTTCCCATGAAAGCGCAGGACGTGGCACCAAGTGGATCAGCGCAGGGCCCAGCCACGCAGGGCGTGGCTCTACAATAGGGGGACCCGCCTGCTCCGATGGACCCCGCGTGACCCAGAAGCCCGCCGAACACACCCCGCTGATGAAGCAGTTCTTTGCCGCCAAGTCCGATTACCCGGACCTGCTGCTGTTCTTCCGGATGGGCGACTTCTACGAGCTGTTCTACGACGACGCGCGCAAGGCGGCGCGGCTGCTGGATATCACCCTGACCCAGCGCGGCAGCTCCGGCGGCGCGCCCATTCCGATGGCCGGCGTGCCGGTACATGCCTATGAGGGTTACCTGGCGCGACTGGTGGCGCTGGGCGAGTCGGTGGCGATCTGCGAGCAGATCGGGGACCCGGCGCTGGCCAAGGGGCTGGTCGAGCGCAAGGTGGTGCGCATCGTCACCCCCGGCACCGTCACCGATGAGGCGCTGCTGGACGAGCGACGCGACACGCTTCTGATGGCACTGTCGCGTGGCAAGAATGGCTATGGTCTGGCCTGGGCCGACCTGGCCGGCGGTCGCTTCCTGGTCAACGAGGTCGATTCCGAAGACGCGCTGGAGGCCGAGCTGGCCCGGCTGGAACCGGCCGAGCTGCTGGTGCCGGACGAAGAGAACTGGCCGGACTTCCTGAAGCAGCGCAGCGGCATCCGCCGTCGGGCGCCGTGGCTGTTCGACGCCGACAGCGGCCGCCGCCAGCTGCTGGCCTTCTTCAAGCTGCACGACCTCACCGGCTTCGGCATCGACGACAAGCCGCGCGCCACCGCTGCCGCCGGCGCGCTGCTGGGTTACGTGGAAGAAACCCAGAAGCAGCGGCTGCCGCACCTGACCGCCATCGCCACCGAGTCGGCCAGCGAAGCCATCGCGATGAACGCGGCCACGCGCCGCCATCTGGAACTGGATACGCGCGTTGACGGCGACACCCGCAACACCCTGCTCGGCGTGCTCGACACCACGGTGACGCCGATGGGCGGGCGCCTGCTGCGACGCTGGCTGCACCGGCCACTGCGCGTGCGCGAAGTGCTGCAACAGCGCCACGATGCGGTGGCGACCTTGATCGACCGCGGTGCCGACGGCGATGTGCGCGATGCCTTCCGTGCGCTCGGCGACCTGGAACGCATCCTGACCCGCGTGGCGCTGCGCTCGGCGCGTCCACGCGATTTCTCCACGCTGCGCGACGGGCTCGGGCTGCTGCCGGAGGTGCGTGCGGTGCTGGCGCCGCTGGATTCGCCGCGCCTGGTGGCGCTGCGCGAGTCGCTGGGTTCGCATGACGCATGCGCGCACCTGCTCGCCTCGGCCATCGCCCCTACCCCGCCGATGAAACTCAGCGACGGCGGCGTGATTGCCGAAGGCTACGACGCGGAGCTGGACGAACTGCGCCGGCTCTCGACCCACGCCGACCAGTTCCTGGTCGACCTGGAACAGCGCGAGCGCGCCAGCAGCGGCATCGCCACGCTGAAGGTCGGCTACAACCGCGTGCACGGTTACTACATTGAAATCAGCAAGGGCCAGAGCGACAAGGCGCCGGTGCATTACACCCGCCGCCAGACGCTGACCAATGCCGAGCGCTACATCACCGAAGAGCTGAAGTCCTTCGAAGACAAGGTGCTTTCAGCGCGCGAGCGTTCGCTGTCACGCGAGAAGCTGCTGTACGAACAATTGCTGGACACGCTCGGCAGCGAGCTGGAACCGCTGAAGCAGTGCGCGGCGGCGCTAAGCGAACTGGACGTGCTGGCCGGTTTCGCCGAACGCGCGCAGGCGCTGGACTGGGCCCGCCCCGAGCTGGACAGCGCGCCGTGCCTGCGCATCGAGCGCGGCCGCCACCCGGTGGTGGAAGCGGTGCGTGAGCAGCCGTTCGAGCCCAACGACCTGGACCTGCACCCGGACCGCCGCATGCTGGTGATCACCGGCCCGAACATGGGCGGTAAGTCCACCTACATGCGCCAGAACGCGCTGATCGTGCTGCTGGCCCATATCGGCAGCTTCGTGCCCGCCAGCCGCGCGGTGATCGGCCCGATCGACCGCATCCTCACCCGCATCGGCGCCGGCGACGACCTGGCGCGCGGGCAGTCGACCTTCATGGTCGAAATGAGCGAGACCAGCTACATCCTGCACCACGCCACCGCGCAGTCGCTGGTGCTGATGGACGAGATCGGCCGTGGCACCTCGACCTACGACGGCCTGGCCCTGGCCGACGCGGTGGCCCGCCACCTGGCCTTCGAGAACGGCTGCTACACGCTGTTCGCGACCCACTACTTCGAGCTGACCGCGCTCGCCGACGAGCAGCACCAGGGCGGCACCAGCGGCATCGCCAACGTTCACCTGGACGCGGTCGAGCACGGCGAGGCGCTGGTGTTCATGCACGCGGTGAAGGACGGCCCGGCCAACCGCAGCTTCGGCCTGCAGGTGGCCGCCCTGGCCGGCCTGCCCCGGGCCACCGTGGCCCAGGCCCGGCGCCGGCTGGCCGAGCTGGAGCAGCGTGGCGGCGAGACCGTGACCGCCAGCGTGACACCGCAGGCGCTGGATGCGCCGCAGCAGTTCGGGCTGTTCACCGCCCCGTCCAGCAAGGCGCAGGAGGCGTTGGCGGCGATCGACCCGGACGAGCTGACCCCGAAGCAGGCTTTGGAGGCGTTGTACCGGTTGAAGGCACTGGTTTAGCCGGAGGTCGGGCCGCTTCGGCCGGATCCGACCCTGCGTGGGCCGGCCAACGGCCGGCGCTACCAAGGCGATGCCCACCCCCGACGTGAAGCCTTCGCATGCCCTTCGTGCAGGCGGCGTTATGCTCCGGCCGTCCCATCCCGGGGCAAAGGAGTCGGTCGTGAATGCGAATTCGCTAACTCAAGCTCTTTTCTCGCAATTGCAGCAAGGCCAAGGCCTGCAGCAGGTTTCCCAGCAGTTGGGCCTGGAACCGCAGCAGGCCTCTTCGGCCATCAGTGCAGCCGTTCCACTGCTGTTGGGTGCACTTGGTACCAATGCCAGCCAGCCACAGGGCGCCCAGTCCCTGCTCAACGCCCTGCAGAAGGACCATCTCGGCGGCGGCGGTGGCGCAGGCGGCCTGGACATTGGCGGCATCCTCGGCGCCGTGCTCGGCGGCGGCGGTAGCGGCGCCACCAACGGGGCCGGCATCCTGGGTCACATGTTCGGCGGGCAGACCTCCCAGGCGGCCCAGCTGCTCGGCCAGAAGACCGGCCTGGACAGCGGACGGTCCACCCAACTGCTGGCCGTGCTGGCACCCATTGTGATGTCGTTCCTGGCCCAGCGCTTCGCCCAGCAGGGCAATGCCGGTGAACTCAGCCAGGCCCTGGGTGCCGAAACGCCTGCTTCCGCCAGTGGCGGCATCGGCGGGCTGCTCAACGCCTTCGACCAGGATGGCGATGGCAAATTTGGCGCGAGCGACGTAGTGGGCATGCTCTTCAAGCGCTGACCCGGTCGCCGGTTCCCTTGGCCGGCGCCCTTTTGATAGATCACGACTATCGATTCCTTAGTTTCAATCAAATTTACCGATAGCAACGCCTTGCATAGGGTAGATGGGCTGCCCTTGCATGCACCGCGGGGCCCCTCCCACATTCGCCAGTCCACAGGTACAACCACCCATGAAAAGCGAAGCGAAGTGCCCGTTCAACCACGCCCTCGTCGGCGACGCCACCACCAACCGCGACTGGTGGCCCAACCAGCTGCGCGTGGACCTGCTCAACCAGCATTCCTCCCGTTCGCACCCGCTGGATGCGGACTTCGACTACCCCAAGGCCTTCGCCGGGCTGGACTACGCCGCACTCAAGGCCGACCTGACCGCGCTGATGACCGACTCGCAGGACTGGTGGCCGGCCGACTTCGGCCATTACGGCGGCCTGTTCGTGCGCATGGCCTGGCACAGCGCTGGCACCTACCGCATCGGTGACGGACGCGGCGGCGGCGGCCGTGGCCAGCAGCGCTTCGCCCCGCTCAACAGCTGGCCGGACAACGTCAGCCTGGACAAGGCGCGCCGCCTGCTGTGGCCGATCAAGCAGAAGTACGGCCAGGCCATTTCCTGGTCCGACCTGCTGATCCTTACCGGCAACGTCGCGCTGGAATCGATGGGCTTCAAGACGCTGGGCTTCGCCGGCGGCCGCCCGGATACCTGGGAACCAGACCAGGACGTGTACTGGGGCCGCGAGACCACCTGGCTCGGTGGCGACGTGCGCTATGCGCATGGCTCCGAAGGCGTGGTCGAGGACCACGGCGTGCTGGTCTCCGATGACGACGCCGACGGCGACATCCACTCGCGCAAGCTGGAAAACCCGCTCGCAGCCGTGCAGATGGGCCTGATCTACGTGAACCCGGAAGGCCCGGACGGCAACCCCGACCCCATCAAGGCTGCCATCGACATCCGCGACACCTTCGGCCGCATGGCGATGGACGACGAGGAAACCGTCGCACTGATCGCAGGCGGCCACAGTTTCGGCAAGACCCACGGCGCCGGTCCGGCCGACAACGTGGACGTGGAACCGGAAGCGGCCGGCCTGGAACACCAGGGCCTGGGCTGGGCCAACAAATTCCGCAGCGGAAAGGGCGGCGACACCATCACCAGCGGCCTGGAGGTCACCTGGACGCGCACCCCGGCGCAGTGGAGCCATGATTTCTTCGAGATCCTGTTTGGCAACGAATGGGAACTGACCAAGAGCCCGGCCGGTGCGCACCAGTGGGTGGCCAAGAATGCGGAGGCTGTGATTCCCGACGCGCATGATCCGTCGAAGAAGCACCGCCCGACCATGCTCACCACCGACCTGTCGCTGCGCCTGGATCCGGCCTACGAGAAAATCTCGCGCAATTTCCTGGAAAATCCGCAGGCGTTCGCCGACGCGTTCGCCCGCGCGTGGTTCAAGCTGACCCACCGCGACATGGGGCCGCGTGCGCGCTACCTCGGCCCGGAAGTGCCAGCCGAAACCTTCATCTGGCAGGACCCGGTGCCGGACGCGCCGAAGGCGCAGATCAGCAGCAACGATGTGACCGCGCTCAAGCAGCAGATCGCAGCCGCCGGGCTGAGCGTGGCCGAACTGGTGTCCACCGCGTGGGCCTCGGCATCCACCTTCCGCGGTTCGGACAAGCGCGGTGGCGCCAACGGGGCGCGCATCCGCCTGGCCCCGCAGAAGGACTGGGCGGTGAACCAGCCCAAGCAGCTGGCCAAGGTGCTGGCCGCGCTGGAGAAGATCCAGGCCGGCTTCAAGGGCGACGGTGGCGCGCAGGTGTCGCTGGCCGACCTGATCGTACTGGCCGGTGCGGTGGGTGTGGAGCAGGCGGCCAAGGCCGGTGGCCACACGGTCAACGTGCCGTTCACGCCGGGCCGCACTGACGCGAGCCAGGAGCAGACCGATGTGGAATCGTTCGCGGTGCTGGAGCCGTATGCCGATGGATTCCGCAACTACACCAAGGGGCGCTATGCGGTGCCTGCCGAGGCACTGCTGATCGACCGCGCGCAACTGCTGACCCTGACCGGGCCGGAGCTGACCGCACTGGTCGGTGGCCTGCGCGTACTGGGGGCGAACGTCGATGGCAGCACCGAAGGCGTGCTGACCGAACGCCCGGGCACGTTGAGCAACGACTTCTTCGTCAACCTGCTGGACATGGGTACCGAGTGGAAGGCCAGCGGTGATGGATACGTCGGCAGCACCCGCAGCAGCGGCACGAAGCGCTGGACCGGCAGCCGGGCGGACCTGGTCTTCGGCTCCAATTCGGTGCTGCGTGCGGTGGCCGAGGTGTACGCCAGCGCCGACGGCGAGAAGAAGTTCGTGCAGGACTTCGTGGCCGCCTGGGCACGGGTGATGGAGCTGGACCGGTACGACCTGCACCGGTGAGGGATCAGGAGAGGTCCGCAGGGTGCGGGCCTCTCCGGTAGCGCCGGCCGTTGGCCGGCCCTCGCGATGCCTACAACGCGTCGAGGTCCCCCAGCGCACGGATCAACCGCCGCGCACGCTTGTCGGGGCGATGCTCCGGCGGCTGGTAACCATTCCGCGCCGCCGCACGCTGCGCCCTGGCTTCAGCACGGCGTGCCAGCGACGCTTCGCTTTCCGCATACAACTGCTGCGCCACCGGCGCCGGGCCGCGCAGGTCGCTCAGGCCGCGTACCTGCACTTCATACACTTCATCGCCGCGGCTGATCTGCAGCTGCTCGCCCACGCACACCGCGCGCGAGCATTTCGGGCGTTGCCCCGCCACGTCGACCTTGCCGGTTTCCACCGCCTGCTTGGCCAGGCTGCGGGTCTTGAAGAAGCGCGCCGCCCACAGCCACACATCCAGGCGGACACTCGGTTCGGGCACGAAAACGTCGGTCATCGGTGAATCGCTACTCCGTTCGTTTGTTCAGCGGCATCGGTTGGGACGGGTCGGTGCGGCAGCCGGTACCGCCGATCAGGGTGGGCACCCCGGCATTCAAATCCTGGCGCTGGCTGCCCACGTTGCACTCGGGGCGGTCGGTAGGCCGGACCTGGGTATCGCGCATGCGGTCTGTACTCGAACATGCGGGCAGTGCAGCGGCTATCAAGAGCAGCAGCGCCGCCGCCATGAATCGGTCAGGTTGTGCGAGGAGCCGGCCGGCGGCCGGCACTACAGGGCTTCTATGCATGGCGATATCCCACTGACGGGCTTGGTGCTAGTGTGCCGCTGTCCGGACCTGATCTCCATAGCACATGGCCAAAGCGCCGCTTGACCTGACCACCGGCCCGATCGGGCGCAACCTGTTCCTGTTCGCCCTGCCGATCCTGGCCGGCAACATCGCCCAGTCATTGAACGGCTCGGTGAATGCGGTCTGGGTGGGCCGCTTCCTTGGCGAGGCGGCGCTGACCGCGACCGCCAACGCCAACAACATCATGTTCTTCCTGATCGGCTCGGTGTTCGGCATCGGCATGGCCGCCACCATCCTGATCGGCCAGGCGATGGGGGCGCGCAACATCGACCAGGCCCGACGGGTGATGGGCACCAGCGCCACCTTCTTCATCGGCCTGTCGGTGGTGATCGCCGTCGCCGGCTGGTGGCTGTCGCACCCGCTGCTGGCGGCGATGGGCACGCCCGCGGCGTCGCTGCCGCTGGCCGAGGCCTACCTGCGCATCATCTTCCTGGCGATGCCCACGCTGTATGCGTTCGCCTTCCTCAGTTCGGCGCTGCGCGGCGTGGGCGATTCGCGCACGCCGTTCCGCTTCCTGCTGCTGTCGGTGGTGCTGGACATCGTCTTCAACCCGCTGCTGATCTTCGGCATCGGTCCGTTCCCGCAGCTGGGCATTGCCGGTGCGGCGTGGGCCACGCTGATCGCGCAGACGCTGTCGCTGGTCGGCCTGCTCTGGTACATGCGCAACAAGCGCCACGTGCTGTGGCTGGGGCGCAAGGACATGGCGCTTTTCAGGATCGATACCGAGATCCTGCGCGCGCTGGTGGTCAAGGGCGTGCCGATGGGCCTTCAGATGGTGCTGATCTCGCTGTCGATGATCATGATGATGACCATGGTCAACAGCTACGGGACCGACACCGCCGCGGCCTATGGCGCTTCGCTGCAGCTGTGGACCTACGTGCAGATGCCGGCGATGGCGATCGGCGCGGCGTGCTCGTCGATGGCGGCGCAGAACGTGGGCGCGGGCAACTGGTCACGCGTGCGTGGCACTGCGCGCAGCGGGGTGATGTACAACTTCCTGCTGACCGGCGTGCTGATCCTGCCGTTGATCCTGCTCGACCGGTACACGCTCGCCCTGTTCCTGCCCAGCGGCAGCGAAGCGCTGGACGTGGCGCGCCATCTGAACCACATCGCAGTGTGGTCGTTCCTGTTTTTCGGCGTGAACTTCGTGATTTCCGGCGTGGTGCGATCGACCGGCGCGGTGATTCCGCCGCTGCTGATCCTGGCCGCGTCGTTGTGGGGCATCCGCGTGCCGTTTGCCGAGCTGCTGCAGGACCGCTGGGGGGCCGATGCAGTGTGGTGGAGCTTCCCGATCAGTTCGTTCTGCGCGATGCTGATGTCGCTGGCGTACTACCGCTGGGGCGGCTGGCGCAAGGCGACGATGTTGCCGACGCACCGGGAAGAGATGGCGGTGCCGGCAGAGATTCCGGCCGCGCCGCCGTCGCCTGTGGCGGATCCTGATCCGCGGTAGAAACAAAAACGGCCACCTTGCGGTGGCCGTTTCGTTGACGCGATACCCGAAGGTGCCGGTCGGAATTACTGGTTCTTGGCAGCCAGGCGGGCGGCCTTGGCCTGCGCAGCGGCAGCCAGATCTTCCTTGATGCGGGCAGCCTTGCCTTCCAGGCCACGCAGGTAGTACAGCTTGCCGGCGCGGACCTTACCACGACGCTTCACTTCGACCGAGTCGATGATGGCGCTGTGGGTCTGGAAGACGCGCTCGACGCCGTAGCCGTGCGAGATCTTGCGGACGGTGAACGCGGAGTTCAGGCCGGCGTTCTTGGTGCCGATGACAACGCCTTCGTACGCCTGGACGCGTTCGCGGTTGCCTTCCTTCACCTTCACGTTGACGACGACGGTGTCACCCTGGCTGAACTTCGGCAGCTCGCGCGTGATCTGGGCGGATTCGAAATCCGAGAGGATGGTCTTGTTCAGCTTGCTCATGGGTGCACCGATAGTGTTCGGGTGGTCGTGTCGTTTTGACAACGTGGGCTCATGCAGTCACCGGACTGTGCTGCACGTTTTTTGTTGGGTTTCCGGCATCGGGCCCGGTAAGGCCTGATGGGAATCCGCGATTCTAGCGTATTTGGGCGCCCCGCGCTACGGGGACTCGTGCTCGGCCTTGGCCTGGTCCAGCAGCTTGCGGTCGGCCTTGGACAGGGCGGACTCGTCCAGCAGGTCCGGGCGGCGCAGCCAGGTCCGCAGCAGCGACTGCTGGCGGCGCCAGTTGGCGATGGCGGCGTGGTTGCCGGAGCGCAGCACGTCCGGGACATCGCCCCATTCATGGTGTGCCGGCTGGCTGAAGTGCGGGCAGTCCAGCAGCCCCTGCGGGCCTTCGAAACTGTCCTGGGCGGCCGATTCGACGTCGTTCAGGGCGCCTTCCTGCAGCCGGGTCACCGCGTCCACGATCACCGCCGCGCCCAGCTCACCGCCGGACAGCACGTAGTCGCCGATCGAGATTTCCTCGGTCACTTCCGCTGCCAGGAACCGTTCGTCCACCCCCTCATAGCGGCCGCACAGCAGGATCATGCGCGGCAGCGCGGCCAGTTCGCGGACCTTGGCCTGGGTCAGCGGCTTGCCCTGCGGGCTGAGGTAGATCACCGGCGCCGGCGCCGGGTCGGCCGCCTTGGCGGCCGCCAGGCAGGCGCGCAGCGGTTCGATCAGCATCACCATGCCCGGGCCACCGCCGAACGGACGGTCGTCCACCCGGCGATAGTTGCCCTCGGCGTAGTCACGCGGATTCCAACCATGCAGGTCGAGCAGGCCGCGCTCGGCCGCACGGCCGACCACGCCCAGCGCGGCCGACTGCGCCATGAATTCCGGGAACAGGGTGATGACGTCAATGCGCATCGATCAGAACTCCGGGTCCCAATCGACGACGACCAGATTGGCCTCGAAATCCACCGACACCACGAAGTCCGGCTGCACGAACGGAATCATCCGCTCACGGTCGCCCTGCACCACCAGCACGTCGTTGGAGCCGGTCGAGAACAGGTGCGAGACCCGGCCCAGTTCGACGCCTTCAACGGTACGCACCTGCAGGCCTTCCAGGTCGACCCAGTAATACTCGTCGGCCTTCGGCGGCGGCAGCGCGCTGCGTGCTACATAGACTTCGGTTCCGAACATCGACTCGACCACGTCGCGGTCGGTGACATCGGGAAACACCGCCACAAGATGCTTGCCGGACTGGCGTCCACGCGCGCCCTTGAGGGTGCTTTCCTGGCCGGCGGGTGACCGCAGGATCCAGGGCTGATAGTTGAAGATGGCGGTACGCGGCTCGGTCCAGGACTCGAGCTTTATCTCGCCTCGCACACCAAAAGCGCCGACAATCCTGCCCAGCAGGATGCGGCGCTCGGTATCTTTCATCTGCGTATGCCGACGGGCCGCGCCAGGCGCGGCCCTTCAGGATCAGGCCGCGACGGCCTGGGCCTTGGTCGCTTCCTTGTACAGGTTGCGGACCTTGTCGGTCATCTGGGCGCCGTTGGCGACCCATGCGTCGACCTTCGGCAGGTCCAGCACGATGCGGGACTCGGCACCCTGGGCAACCGGGTTGTAGTAGCCAACGCGCTCGATGTTGCGGCCGTCGCGCGCGCTGCGCGAGTCGGTCACGATGATGTGGTAGAACGGACGCTTCTTGGCGCCGCCGCGGGTCAGTCGAATCTTGACCATGGTGGTATTTCCTCTATTGCCCAGTCGCCAGGATGGCGCGGTAAGCCGGCGATTATAGCGGCGGGGGCTGGGCATTCCAAGCCCGACGGTGGCGGCGAACCTGAATGGGGAGTTGCCGGCGCCGCCTCGACCGGCCAATGGCCGGCGTAGCGACACGCCGCGCGTGTCCCGCGGGAACCGGTTCCGTTCGGGATTGCGCGGGACACGCATGGCGTGTCTCTACAGAGCTGCCCAGGCCTCAGCGGCAAGGATTTCCGCCGCCCGCCGCGACAGCGCCTCCGACTCGGCAAACCGGTACCCGTCGATGCCCGCGATCGGCCAGACGCCGGTGGCGTTGAGGCCTATCGCCGCGTCGAACCCACCCAGCTGATCCAATCCTACCGGCGCCAGCTGCGGTTCCCCACCCCACCCCGCCTGCAGCAGCCGCTCGTGCGTACCCCGCAACGCCGGCGCCTGCGGCCACACCAGTTCGCCGCCGCGCGCAAAGGCCACGTTCCAGGTGCTGCCTTCACTGATCCTGCCGTGCGCGTCCACGAACAAGGCGTCATCGAAACCGTCCTGCATCGCCTGCCGACGGTGCTGGAACAGCGCGAACGTGCCCACGTGTTTGAGGTGCGGCAGGTCGCGCTGATACACCACGCTGCGCACGCGCTTCGGCGTGCCCGGCATGGATGCCGGCGCCGCCACGGACACCAGCACATCCACCGGCACCGCCTTCAGCGGCTGGCGGAAATCGAACGCGCGCGAGAACACGGTGACCCGCACCGACGCATCGGACACTCCTTCGGCCTGCAGCGCCGCCGCGATCCACGCCTGCACCCGGGTGCCATCCAGCGCGGTGCCAAACAATTCCTCCGTTCCCTGCCGCAGTCTGCGCAGATGCAGGTCCAACCCCTGCACTGCAGCCCCCCGCACCTGCAGCGAGGTGAAGTGGCCGTAATTGACCAGTGCAGCCGCGAGGTCCGCAGCAGTCGCAGGGTGCCCGTTGCAGTACACGCTCATCCGAGCAGCTCGCGCGCGTCGGCCCACAGTGACTGCAGCACGTCGGCCGCAGGACGCTCCGGCGCCATCCAGGCCGACTGCCCCGCCCACGCCTGCATCGCATCGATGCGGTGCTCACGAGTGGCCTGCGCGCGCATCGGCGCGGTCAGCCCGCGCTGCACCGGATAAGGCCGCGGTGGCGGCGCGGCGGGATCGGCCGCAGCACGCACATAGGCCGTGGCCAGGCCACGACCGAGTCGGCCGCTGAAGGCGCGCGTCGGCCAGGTGTCTTCCGGTTCGGCTGCTGCCAGTGCCTGCGACCAGGCGGGATCGATCGCGCATTCGGGCGTGCGCAGGAACGCGGTGCCGACCTGGACCGCGCTGGCACCCAGCATCAGGGCGGCCGCCACGCCGCGCCCGTCGGCAATGCCACCGGCGGCGATCACCGGCACCTGTAGGCGGTCGGCCAGGCGCGGCACCAGGGCGAACAGCCCGACAAGCTGGCGCTCGGCGGCTGCCGGGTCGAACGCGCCACGGTGACCACCGGCCTCGAAGCCCTGCGCGACCACCGCATCGGCACCGGCCGCTTCGGCGGCCAGCGCTTCAGCCAGTGTGGTGGCACAGGCGAACCAGGCAATGCCGGCGTCCTTCAGGCGCTGCACCTGGGTCTCGGAGAACACGCCCATGATGGTCGATGCCACCGCCGGGCGCGCCGCGATCAGTGCGTCGAACTGCGCATCGAAATCGGCCGGACCGCCGTCGGCCGCCTCGGCCGGCACCTCCGGCCCCCACTGCGCGAGAAACGCGCGGCTGGCCGCTTCGGCAGCGGCATCGCGCAGCGGCGCGTCGTCGGGAATCCACACGTTGACCTGGGCCGGGCCGCTGGAATGGGCGCGGAACGCGTCCATCCACGCCACGATGTCATGCGGCTGCGACAGCACTGCGCCCATTGCGCCCATGCTGCCCTGATTGGCCAGCGTGGCCGAGAGCGGGACCGGGCAGGCGCCCGCCATCGGGGCCAGCAGGATCGGGGCCTGCAATGAAAAACGCCGACAGAAACTGTCGGCGCGTTCGAGGATTCGCGGGTTCACCGGAACGGCAAACCGCCGCGGCCGCCCATGGCGCCCATCATGCCCTTCATGCCCTTCATGCTGCGCATCATGCCCTTCATGCCGCCGCCGGCCATCTTGCTCATCATCTTTTCCATCTGCTGATACTGCTTCATCAGCTTGTTGACGTCGGCCGGGGTCAGGCCGGAACCGCGTGCGATGCGGGCGCGGCGCGAGCCGTTGAGCAGGCCCGGATTGCGGCGCTCCTTCTTGGTCATCGAATTGATGATGGCGATCATGCGCGGCACTTCCTTGCCCTGGCTGACCTGCTGCTTGAGGTGCTCGGGGATCTGGCCCAGGCCGGGCAGCTTGTCCATCAGGCCGCCGATGCCGCCCATGTTCTGCATCTGCTCGAGCTGGTCGCGCATGTCGTTCAGGTCGAACTTCTTGCCCTTGGCGACCTTCTCGGCGAGCTTCTGCGCCTTGTCCTTGTCGACCTGCTGCTCGACCTGCTCCACCAGCGACAGCACGTCGCCCATGTCCAGGATGCGGCTGGCGATACGGTCCGGGTGGAACACGTCCAGGCCATCCGGCTTTTCGCTGACGCCGACGAACTTGATCGGCTTGCCGGTGATGTAGCGCACGCTCAGCGCGGCACCGCCACGGGCGTCACCGTCGGTCTTGGTCAGCACCACGCCGGTCAGCGGCAGCGCCTCGCCGAAGGCCTTGGCGGTGTTGGCCGCGTCCTGGCCGGTCATGGCGTCGACCACGAACAGGGTTTCGGCCGGGTTGACCGCCGCGTGCAGGGCCTTGATCTCGGCCATCATCGCGTCGTCGATGGCCAGGCGGCCGGCGGTATCGACCAGCAGCACGTCCACGAACGACTTGCGCGCATCGTCAATCGCCGCGCGCACGATGGCTTCCGGCTTCTGGTCGGCGCTGGAGGGGAAGAACAGCACGCCGACCTGGTCGGCCAGGGTCTTGAGCTGCTCGATCGCGGCCGGACGGTAGACGTCGGCCGACACCACCATCACCTTCTTCTTGCGCTTGTCCTTCAGGTGCTTGGCGAGCTTGCCCACCGTGGTGGTCTTGCCCGCACCCTGCAGGCCGGCCATCAGGATGATCGCCGGGGCCGGCACGTTGAGGTTCAGGTCCGAGGCGGACGAGCCCATCACCGCGGTCAGTTCGTCGCGGACGATCTTGATCAGCGCCTGGCCGGGGGTCAGCGACTTGAGCACTTCCTGGCCGACCGCGCGCACCTTGATGCGCTCGACCAGCGCCTGCACGACCGGCAGGGCGACGTCGGCTTCCAGCAGCGCGATGCGGACCTCGCGGGTGGCCTCGCGGATGTTTTCCTCGGTGAGGCGACCGCGGCCACGCAGCCGCTCGATGGTGCCGGAGAGGCGCTGGGTCAGGGACTCGAACATGGAGGCAACCTGTTCAGAACGAAAGACAAAGAGACCCACAGTATAGCCGGTCGCCGGGCCCGGCCCGGGGCCACGCGTTGTATGAGAAACTGGCACGATGACAATCGTTCTCATCGCCACCCTGCTCTACCTGACCGCCACCGGCCTGCTGGTGCGCGCGGTGGTGCGCGATGACGCCGCCGCCTCCCCGGGCTGGCTGTGGCCGGCGATCCCGGCGATGGTCCTGCACGGCAGCTACCACGCGCTGGTGGCCATCCGCACCAGCGGGGGGCCGGACATGCACTTCTTCGCGGCGCTGTCGCTGGTCGGGCTGGGCATGGCCTGGCTGACCTCGCTGGTGGCCGCGCGCGGGCGCATGGCGACGCTGGGCGTACTGGTGTTCCCGATGGCGGCGGTGCTGCTGTGCGCGTACCACGCCTATGGCCACGCGCCGAGCAAGCCGCTGGGCTGGCAGTTGGCCACCCACGCCTGGATGGCGCTGCTGGCCTACGCCACGCTGAGCGTGGCCGCGCTGCTGGCGATCATGCTGTGGCTGCAGGAACGCGCCCTGCGCCGTCGCGACTTCCGGCCCTGGCTGCGTGCGCTGCCGCCGCTGGCGGACCTGGAGTCGCTGCTGTTCCGGGTGATCGGCGCGGGCTTCGCGCTACTGACCCTGACCCTGGTCACCGGGGTGCTGTTCGTGGACGACCTGCTGGCGCAGAAGCTGGTGCACAAGACCGTGCTGAGCGTGCTCTCGTGGATCGTGTTCGGCGTGCTGCTGATCGGCCGCCGCCGTTACGGCTGGCGCGGCGCCAAGGCCGTGCATTGGACGCTGACGGCGATGGCGCTGCTGTTGCTGGCGTTTTTTGGCAGCCAGTTTGCGATCGAGCTGGTGTTCGGGCGCTCCCGCTAGCCGGTTGCGCCCTTTGGGCCCTACAGACCGTACCGCTCAATGACATCCAGATGTGGCTGTTCGTCCTGATCGCACGACTCCGCCAAGCGCAGCCAGCACATGCGGTGAGGCCAGCCAGCAGTGGCTTCGAGCAGGAAGCGATGCAGCACCAGCGGTAGCTGCCCGCGCGGCTGGGCGACGGTGAACAGAACGCCCGGCAGCGCAACGTCGCCAGCCTGCGTGTCGACCACCTCGTAATCGTCCCGGTTATGGGTCCACAGCTTCCAGCCCTGGGCCGCAACGGCCTCGGAGAATGCGTTCCACGCCTCTTCGCCGGGATGCACGCCGTCCACCAGCCAGCTGGTTGCGTAGCCGCCCTCTTCCAGCAGGTGGATTTCAGGATAGGTCGGCATGAAATGCCTGCGTTCGTCCTCATCTTCCGGCGCCGGGTAGACCAGCGCTGCGTCGAAGACGACCCAGTCGCCGACCCGCTGGCGGCGGTTGGACGGTGCGTTTTCCACGATCCGGGCCGTGACCGGGCCGGTGCGGCGTGCGTAGTATTCGATCGGATCGTTCGGGTCGATGGAGCGGATGATCACGGTGCCCCAGGCCTCCTCGACCACACCTTCGCTGCCCTCCAGTGCCATGCCAAGCGCGGCGGCCGACGCGCGTACGGCGTCCCAATCGCGGGCGGCGCTGGCGGCGGTCATGTGGTCCCAGTACGCACTGCGCGGCGCATCCGTCGCTTCTATGAGCAGACGATAGTGGGCGGCGGCGTCCTGGAAACGGCCCATCGACATCAGCGCCCCGGCCAGCAGGCTGCGCGCCTCCTGCGCGTCGGGCGACAGCGCAAGCAGCGCCGTACAGGCCTGCTCCACTGCCGTCCAGTCAGACAGCTTGTGCGCCATCCGGGCATGACACCACAGCGCGAACGCTGGCACCTGCCGTTGGTAGTGCCGCACCAGCCGGTCGAGCCCGACCTGGTCGCCGCGCTCCACCAGCATGCGCGCCAGGGAATACGCCGGGGCGCCATCCTGGTGCGGATGGCGCTCGACAAAGGCCCATAGCAGTGCGAGCGCTTGCTCCCCGGCACCACAGGCAGCCAGTGCCGAGGCCGCCATGTCCAGAAGCGCGGCATCCTCCGGCCGTTCCTGCGTAGCCTGCAGAAGCCACTGCGCCTCGCGTTCCGGGTCACGCCCGCTTCCGTCCTGCCCTGCCAGCCACTCCAGAAGCAGCTCGGCGGGCACCGGCGCGGAGGCCGCAGCCGGAGCGGCGTCGATCTCCGCCGCCATCGCCGCCACCGCCTGCGCAGCACCTCGGTCCTGTCGCAACCGGGTCACGTGCTCACGGGCGAGCGCCAGATGGCGTCGTGCACTCCACGGCGCGCCACGCTGCAGCGCCATCTCCACGCACAGGCCCGCGATTTCCACCACCATTCGGTGCGCGCCGACCTGGGCGAAGTGCGCCAGGGTCAGGCTGAGCCGGCGCCCCAGGTCCCAGCTGTTGCGCTCGGGTGCCCTGCGTACCAGCAGGGCCACCGTGTGCGCCCACATGCGGCGGTAGTTGGGCGACAACTGCGCCCAAGGCACCATCGCCTGCAACGCTTCGTCGTCGCGGCCCAGCTGCGCCAGCGCCCACGCGCGCGACTGCCGGCGTGGCACGCTGCAGTTGGCCGGTTCGTCGTAGTCGCCTGCGTCCACCTCGCCCTGGCGCTGGTCGATCAACGCCAGCGCCTCGGCGGCGCGACCACTTCCAAGCAGGATCTTCACGCGCATCTCCGGAAAGCTGTCGTCGACCGTGCCGCCGTGGGCAAGCACTGCGCTGGCCTGGGCATCCAGGTAATCCAGCGCCCCCTGGCTGTTGCCGTCGTCCATCATCGCGTCCGCCCGCTCGCAGCTCAGGCACTGGTAACAGGCCCAGCCCGGGTCGATCCGCGCCAGCGTTTCGTCGCACACCTCGATGCGTTCGGACACCCACCCCGGTCCGTCGATATTGCCGTAACAGGCGGCCAGGTCCTGGGTGACACACACCGACTGGGGACACTCCACGGTATCGGGGCGATGGGCACGTTCGAACAACGCAACGGTATCGCCCAAGGCCGCCTCGCCCTCGAGGCGATTGCCTACCCGGTTGCGCAGTTCCCAATGGCCCACGAATACCTCCACCCAGGGATTGGCCAGCGTCTTGCCGAGCGCGCGCGCTTCCGGCAGCAGCGCATCCACGCGGTCCATGCGCAGCTCGCAGACCTCATCGGTCAAGCGCGTCAGCAACTGCGCGCCCTGTGCCTGTCCTGCCTCGTCGAGGTCGTCCTGAAGCTTCCCCACCCAGTTCCAGATATCCACGCGTTGCCGTCCTGTGTTGCGTATCGTTGCAATGTAAGTTTCAGCGCGCCTGCAGCATCTGCTGCACCGCATCGGCAATGCCGCCGAATGCTCGATTGAGATCACCACTGGCCACGCCGTCGTCCTGCGCGCGCCCCTGCGCGCCGAGGATGACCTTCACCGAGCGCAGCAGGCGCGCAGCCGCAGCCGCCTGCGGGTGGTCGGCGCGCATTGCGGCCAGCAGCGCGCGCACGGCCGGATTGTCCAGGTTGAGGTACAGGCGCGTGGGTGACCGCGCGGTAATCCGGGCGGTGAACTGGCGCGCCAAGCGCACCGCGGCCGTCGAGACGCGCTTGTTGTTTTCGTCGTCTTCCAGGCGGCGCTTCAGCTCGGCATCGCGATCAGGCACCACCACCACCGGCAGCTCGAGCGGGCTGAAGTGCGCGGGCAGCAGCTGCTCACCGTCGCCCAGGTGCGTCTGCAACCAGTCGAGCTCCACCTCTGGCAGGGTGTCGGTACGGAACAGCGCCCGGTTTCCCTGTTCGGTGCCCAGCTCTACCAGGCGAACGCCCTTGGCCTGGGCCCAGCGGCGCAGGAAAGGCACCACCGCATAGCGGTTGCCATGCGCCACCGGTACACCCATCGCACGGAACAGCATTTCCTCGAAACCGCCGCCGCTGTCCAGGATCACGTGGACCGCGCCCCCCGACCTCAGCTCACCGGCCTTGACATCGCCGTGCGAGCTGGGGATGCGTACGTGCTCGAGCAGCAGCGAAAACAGGCGCTCATCGCAGAGTGATGCGCCCAGCAGCGCTTCATTGTGCCGCGCCAGTATCCGGCGCCAGGCCTCGGGCTGCTGCATGGCGATGCCTGCCAGCCCGTCGATCAGCGCTTCCGACAAGGCGTGCTGGACCGCGTGGTAGATGTCATCGCGCTGCAGATCTTCGCGGCTGGCGGTGGGCGTCAGTCGGGCGGACTCCATGACGCCGCCGATGAAGCCGGCCCAGGGCGGCAGGAGATCGCGCGCATCGTCGTCCAGCAGCATCCCGCGCACGAAAACCGACAGGTTGCGGTTGTCGCTGGTGCCGTAGGTTGCGCCATCCTGTACCCATAGCAGCCCCACCGCGTCGCTCTGAACTCCGGCACCCAGCGGCATGCAGGCAATGGGTTCGAAACTGCGCTCGAACTGCGCGGCAAACTCCAGCGCGCGGCGCTGCGCCTGCAGTGGGTGCAGTGCGACCCCCGCCCGTGGGCGCCAGGGCGGCGGCTCGGGATTGACCGCGCGCGGGTCCTGGCCGATGTGGATCGGTTCGCCCAGCAACGCGCAGTAGCGTGCCAGGATGTCGCGCAGCCTGGACTCCTGCGCGAGATGGGCGTAGCCGGGATGCAGTTCCAGCACCACCTCGGTGCCGACCGCGCGGGCCGGCATGGGCGACACCGTGTACTGCTCCGCATTGCTGGAGACATAGCAGTGGCCCAGCGCGGGCTGCTGGTAGGACGTGGTGCGCACGGTCACCCGACGCGCCAGTACGAACGCGGAAAGGAACCCCAGCCCGAACATGCCGATCAACCCTTCGTCGTCGGCGCCCGCCTGGCGCAGGCCGCGCGTATAGCCCACGCCCACCGTAGCCAGGTAATCGTGGATCTCCTGCTGGGTCAGGCCCGCACCGGTATCGATGATGCGCACGATGCCGTTGGCCGCGTCGCCGCGCACCTCGATCCGGCCCGCCTCCTGCCAGCCGGGCTGCTCCAGGCGCCGCCGCAGCAGCGAATCGTGCGCGTTCTGCACCAGTTCGCGCAACGCCACCACGGGGGTGGAATACAGGTGCTTGCCAAGGACCGTCATCAATCCATTGAGGTCGACCCCTGCGCGGCGGATCTCGCTGGGGCCGGTCACATCCAGGGCGTCGTCTTGCATGCAGTCGTTTTCGTGGGATCCAGTAGCGGAAAACTAGCACAGCAGGGCGACGGATTCAGATCGCGTCGATGGCCTCTGACAGACGCTCGACCGCGATTACTTCCATGCCTTTCACGCTGCCGGTCTTCGGCGCGTTTGCCTTGGGCACGATGGCGCGCTTGAAGCCATGCGTGGCGGCTTCGCGCAGGCGGTCTTCGCCGTTGGGGACCGGGCGGATCTCGCCGGACAGGCCGACTTCGCCGAAGGCAATCGTCTTCTCGGCCAGCGGCCGGTCCTGCAGCGAGGACAGCACCGCCAGCAGCACCGGCAGGTCCACGGCGGTTTCCTGCACGCGGATGCCGCCCACCACGTTGACGAACACGTCCTGGTCGCCGACCAGCACCCCGCCGTGGCGGTGCAGTACCGCCAGCAGCATGGCCAAGCGGTTCTGTTCCAGGCCCACCGCCACGCGGCGCGGGTTGGACAGCGGCGAGGCGTCCACCAGTGCCTGCACCTCCACCAGCAGCGGGCGGGTGCCTTCGCGGGTGACCATCACGCAGCTGCCCGGCTGACGGGTGCTGCCGCCGGAGAGGAAGATCGCCGAAGGGTTGGAGACTTCCTTCAGGCCCTTCTCGCCCATCGCGAACACGCCCAGCTCGTTGACCGCACCGAAGCGGTTCTTGAAGGCGCGCAGCAGGCGGAAGCGGCTGCCGCTCTCGCCTTCGAAGTACAGCACCGCGTCCACCATGTGCTCGAGCACGCGCGGGCCGGCGATGCCGCCCTCCTTGGTCACGTGTCCAACCAGGAACACGGCGGTGCCGGTTTCCTTGGCAAACCGCACCAGCCGCGCCGCACTCTCGCGGACCTGGCTCACCGAGCCCGGCGCAGCAGTGAGCGATTCGGTCCACAGCGTCTGCACCGAATCGGCCACGATCAACTTCGGCTTGGCCGCACTCGCATGCTGCAGGATCGCCTCGACCTGGGTTTCGGCCAGCGCGTGGACGTTGTCCAGCGGCAGGTCCAGGCGCACTGCGCGGCCGGCCACCTGCGACAGCGACTCCTCGCCGGTGATGTACAGCACCGGCAACCCGGCCGCCATCTTCGCCACCGCCTGCAGCAGCAGGGTCGACTTGCCGATGCCCGGGTCGCCGCCAACCAGCACCACCGCGCCTTCGACCAGGCCGCCGCCGAGCACCCGGTCGAACTCGCCGATGCCGGTGCTCACGCGCAGGTGTTCGGTCTGCTGCACGTCCTTGAGCGCCATGATCTTCGGTGCATCGACCTTGCCGGCCCAGCCCGAGCGGCGCGCGGCTGGCGACTTGGCAGCCGCCGCGCTTTCCAGCGTGATTTCGCTCAGCACGTTCCAGGCGCCGCACTCGGTGCACTGGCCCTGCCACTTGCTGTATTCCGCGCCGCACTCGGTGCACACGTAGGCGGTAAGCCGCTTGGCCATGTCAATTCCAATTCATTCTCTGTCGGGCAGGATAGCCGAGCCGCGTCGCAGCAACCGAGACGTGCGCCCAACCGCCGGCTGAACGCCCCCGCTCAATCTTCCGCTGCCATGGCCGATACCGTGGCGGGCGCCCGCGCCTTTCCTTCCCCATGTCCCCCCAGGCTTCTCCATGACCGGCACCTACAGCCAGAGTCTCGTCGTTTTCTCGCTGCTGGTTGCAATCCTCGCCTCGTACACGGCGCTGGACATGGCCGGCCGCCTGGCCAGCACCGAAGGCCGCGTGGCGCGCTGGTGGCTGGCCGGTGGGGCCGCCGCCATGGGCCTGGGCATCTGGTCCATGCACTTCGTGGGCATGCTGGCCTTCCACCTGCCCATTCCGGTCGGCTACGACCTGGCCATTACCCTGTACTCGCTGGCGGCGTCGGTCGGCGCCTCGGCCTACGCGCTCTGGCTGGTCTCGCACGCCGCACTGCCGTGGCCACGGCTCATAGCAGGCGCGGTGTTGATGGGGCTTGGAATCGCCTGCATGCACTACCTCGGCATGGCCGCCATGCGCATGGAACCGGGCATCGAGTATGACCCGTGGTGGTTCGCCGCTTCGCTCCTGATTGCCATCGTTGCGGCCGGCGCGGCCCTGTGGATCGCCTTCCGCCTGCGCACCGAAACGCGCCGCCCGATGCTGCTGCGCGGGCTGGCCTCGCTGGTGATGGGATTGGCCATCGTCGGCATGCACTACACCGGCATGGCCGCAGCCCACTTCCCCGAAGGCAGCATCTGCGGCGCCGTCTACGCCGACGGCCTGGATACCAAATGGCTGGCGGTGCTGGTCATCGTCACTACCCTGGGCACGCTGGGCATCGCGCTGATCGCCTCGCTGTTCGACCGCCAGATGCGCACCCGCACCGGCATGCTGGCCGAGTCGCTGGCCCAGGCCAACGAGAAGCTCATGCAGGCCGCCCTGCACGACCCGCTGACCCAGCTGCCCAACCGCATGCTGCTGCAGGACCGGATCGAGCAGACCATCGAGAAGGCCAAGCGCCGCAACTTCAGCTTCGCGGTGATGTTCTGCGACCTCGACGGATTCAAGGCGGTCAACGACGCCTACGGCCACCAGACCGGCGACAAACTGCTGATCCAGGTCAGCGAACGGGTGAAGGGGCTGCTGCGCGGCCACGACACCTTCGCGCGGCTGGGCGGCGACGAGTTCGTCATCGTGATCCAGCTGGACGTGCCGGAAGATGCGGCCGAAATCGCCGAGCGCATCATCGCTACGGTGGGCGAGCCGTTCGAGATCGACGGCGTGGAGCTGCAGGTCACCGCCAGCCTGGGCATCGCGATGTACCCAACCGACGCCACCACCGAGCGCGAGCTGATGGCGCATGCCGACGCGGCCATGTACCACACCAAGGACTCGGGCCGGAACGGGCATACGTTCTTCACCGAAGCCATGCACGTCAGCGCCAACCGCCAGCTCAAGCTGCTGCAGGAGCTGCGCCGCGCGATGCAGCGCGAGGAGATGGTGCTGCACTACCAGCCCAAGTTCCGTGCCGACGGCGGCGGCGTGATCGGGGCGGAAGCCTTGGTGCGCTGGCAGCATCCGGGTCTGGGCTTGCTGGGCCCGGACACCTTCATTCCCATCGCCGAGCGCAGCGGCTTGATCCTGCAGCTGGGCGACTGGGTGCTGGACCAGGCCTGCGCGCAGCTGCGGCAGTGGCACGACGCCGGGCATCCGGAGTGGTCGATGGCGGTGAACCTTTCGCCGCTGCAGTTCGCCTCGACCAATCTGCTCGAAACGGTGAAGACCACGCTCGAAAAGCATGCGTTGGCGCCGCATTTCCTCACCCTGGAAGTGACCGAAACCACGGCGATGCAGGACGTGGAAGCGAGCCTGCAGATCCTGCATGGCCTGACCGAGATGGGGGTGAAGATCTCCATCGACGACTTCGGTACCGGCTATTCCAGCCTGCTCTACCTCAAGCGCATGCCGGCCACCGAACTGAAGATTGACCGCGCGTTCGTGCGCGAGCTGGAAGAGAACGCCGAAGATGCGGCGATCGTTTCCTCGATCGTCGCACTGGGCCGCTCGCTGCAGCTGCAGATCGTGGCCGAGGGCGTGGAGACCGCCGGGCAACGCGCGTACCTCAACGAGCTGGGCTGCGACCTGCTGCAGGGGT
This sequence comes from Stenotrophomonas sp. VV52, assembly GCF_002893095.1. Taxonomy (GTDB): domain Bacteria; phylum Pseudomonadota; class Gammaproteobacteria; order Xanthomonadales; family Xanthomonadaceae; genus Stenotrophomonas; species Stenotrophomonas aracearum. The sequence goes on from NZ_PKQQ01000010.1 coordinate 153,164, forward strand.
ATCACCTGGGCAAGCCGGTAGACGCCGAGGAGTTCCTGCGCAACGCCGCGTGATGCGGTGGCGGAACCTGCGCCCGGGGACGCGGGGTGTTGCTGGGATACGCCCTTCGGTAGGGTCGGTTCCCAAACGACCGCCGATAACGGTGCCACGTCCGTTGACGCATGACCTCCAAACGAAGGCGCGTTTCCGTCACAGGTCATGCGTTACCGGACGGTGATGCGTTATCGGCGGCCGTTTGGGAACCGGCCCTACCGAGGGTCGCCATTCCAATGTTGGCGTTGGCCGGTTCGAACCACTATCCAAACAAAAAGGCCGCCCTTCCGGGCGGCCTTTCTGCTTGCGCGACATCCGAAGATGTCAATGCATCATGTGCACGTTCATGTTGTGCATGACCCACAGCGTGCCGGCGACGATGATGCCGATCACCACGACGGTGAAGGCCGCCGCACTGACGTTCCAGCGCTGTTCCGACGAGCGGTTCAGGTGCAGGAAGAACACCAGGTGCACGAAGATCTGCAGGATCGCGGCAACGATGATGATCACACCGGTGGTGAACACCGGCAGGCCGCCCTTCATCACTGCCCAGAACGGGATGATGGTGAGCACCGCCGCCAACAGGAAACCGACCAGGTACGACTTGACGCTGCCGTGGCTCTCGCCAGCGGCGCCGTGGCCGTGGTCGTGTGCGTGATTGTCATGTGCCATTACAGCGCTCCCTTCAGGTAGACGACGGAGAACACGCCGATCCAGATCAGGTCCAGGAAGTGCCAGAACAGGCTCAGGCACGCCATGCGGGTCTTGTTGGTCGGGGTCAGGCCGTTCTGCTTGATCTGGATGAACATGATCAGCAGCCACAGCAGGCCGGCGCTCACGTGCAGGCCGTGGGTGCCCACCAGCGCGAAGAACGCCGACAGGAACGCACTGTGGTCCGGACCGAAGCCCTCATGGATGAGGTGGTTGAACTCCCACACTTCCATGACCATGAAGCCGAAGCCCAGCAGCCAGGTCAGGCCCAGCCACAGGTACATCTGGCCGACCTTGTGCTTGTGCAGCGCGATCATGCCCAGGCCGAAGGTCAGCGAGGACACCAGCAGCAGCGTGGTTTCCCACGCTACGAAGGTCAGGTCGAACAGGTCCTTCGGACCCGGGCCACCGTTGGTGCCGCCGGCCAGCACGATATAGGTCGCGAACAGGCTGGCGAAGATGAGGCAGTCGCTCATCAGGTACACCCAGAAACCGAAGACGGTGTTCTCGCCGGTGTCGTGGTGTTCGTGGTCGTCATGGCCATGGGCCGCCGCGTGCGCGGCGTGCCCGTGGTTCACGGTGTTGGCGATAGTGCTGCTCATGCCTGCAACTCCGATTTCACCAGACCCTGCGCCTGCAGGTGACGGCGGTGCTCAGTTTCGATGCGCTCCACTTCGGCAGCCGGCACGTAGTAATCCACGTCCTTGTCGAAGGTGCGCCAGATGAAGGTGCCGATCATGCCGACCAGGCCGACGATGGCCAGCCACCAGATGTGCCAGATCATCGCGAAGCCGAACACCAGGCTGAAGGCGCCGATCACCACACCGGTGCCGGTGTTGCGCGGCATGTGGATGTCGGTGTACTTCGCCGGGCGTTCCCACGCCTCACCACGCTGCTTGCGCTCCCAGAAGTCGTCCAGTTCGGTGACCTTGGGCAGCGAGCCGAAGTTGTAGAACGACGGCGGCGAAGAGGTTTCCCACTCCAGCGTACGGGCGTCCCACGGGTCGCCGGTCAGGTCGGCGGTCTTCTTGCGGTCGCGGATCGACACGGCCACCTGGATGATCTGGCACAGGATGCCAGCGCCGATGATCGCGGCACCGAAGGCAGCCACGATCAGGAACGGCTGGTATTCCGGGTTCGGGTAGCTCTGCATGCGACGGGTCATGCCCATGAAGCCGAGCACGTACAGCGGCATGAAGGCCACATAGAAGCCGATGAACCAGCACCAGAAGGCAGCCTTGCCCCAGGTTTCATTGAGGCGGAAGCCGAACATCTTCGGCCACCAGTAGGTGATGCCCGCGAACATGCCGAACACCACGCCGCCGATGATCACGTTATGGAAGTGCGCGATCAGGAACAGGCTGTTGTGCAGCACGAAGTCGATGGCCGGAATGGCCAGCATCACGCCGGTCATGCCGCCGATGGTGAAGGTCACCATGAAGCCGATCGTCCACAGCACCGGGGTGGTGAACTGCACGCGACCGCGGAACATGGTGAACAGCCAGTTGAAGATCTTCACACCGGTCGGGATCGAAATGATCATCGTCGTGATGCCGAAGAAGGCATTGACGTTGGCACCCGAACCCATGGTGAAGAAGTGGTGCAGCCACACGATGAAGGACAGCACGCCGATACAGGCGGTGGCGTACACCATGCCCTTGTAACCGAACAGCGCCTTGCGCGAGTAGGTCGCGATCACTTCCGAGAACACGCCGAAGGCCGGCAGCACCAGGATATAGACTTCCGGGTGACCCCAGATCCAGATCAGGTTGATGTACAGCATGGCGTTGCCGCCACCGTCATTGGTGAAGAAGTGCGTGCCCAGGTAACGATCCAGGGTCAGCAGCACCAGGGTGACGGTCAGCACCGGGAACGCGGCGATGATCAGCACGTTGGTGACCAGCGCGGTCCAGGTGAACACCGGCATGTGCATCAGCTTCATGCCCGGGGTACGCATCTTCAGGATGGTGATGAAGAAGTTGATACCGCTCAGTGTCGTACCCAGGCCTGCAACCTGCAGGCCCCAGATGTAGTAGTCGACGCCGACCCCTGGGCTGTACTCCTTGCCCGACAAGGGCGGGAAGGCCAGCCAGCCGGTCTGCGCGAACTCACCGACACCCAGCGAGATCATCACCAGGCCCGCGCCCGCCACGAACAGCCAGAAGCTGAGCGAGTTGACGAACGGGAAGGCCACGTCGCGTGCGCCGATCTGCAGCGGCACCACGACGTTCATCAGGCCGGTGATCAGCGGCATCGCCACGAAGAAGATCATGATCACGCCGTGGGCGGTGAAGATCTGGTCGTAGTGGTGCGGCGGCAGGAAGCCCTCGGCGCCATTGGCGGCGATGGCCTGCTGGGCACGCATCATGATGGCGTCGGCAAAGCCGCGCAGCAGCATGACGAAGGCGACGATGAGGTACATCACGCCGATCTTCTTGTGGTCGACCGAGGTGAACCACTCTTTCCAGAGATAGCCCCACAGCTTGAACTTGGTGATGACCGCCAGCAGGAGCAGACCACCGATGCCCGCGCCTACCAGCGTGGTCATGATGATCGGGTCGTGCGGGATGTCAGCGAATGTCAGTTTACCCAACAGATTCATGCTTATTCTCCCGAGCCCGCGTGGCCGGCGTGACCGGCGGCGGCGTGCTCGTCTGCAGTGTGTTCGGCATGGTCGGCCGCCGAAGCGCCGGCCGGAGCCATTGCTGCGTCGTGGCCTTCATGGTCACCGGCCGGCATCTCATGGCCCTCGTGGCTTTCGCCCGCAGCGCCGTGCGACATGCCCGTGTGGTTCATGCCGTAGTGCTGGTTGTTGCCCATGTGCTTGGCGATGACCCAGTCGAACAGGCCGGCTTCGCTGCTGCCGAAATAGGTCACCGGGTGCCAGTCGTGGTTGCGGTCGGCCACCAGGGCGGCGAACGCTTCCTTGTTCAGCGTGCTGGACTCGGCGCGCACCTTGGCCAGCCACTGCTGGTACTGCTCGTTGGTCACCGAATGCGCCGTGAAGTGCATCTTGCTGAAGCCCGCGCCGCTGTAGTGCGAGGACATGCCCGGGAACTCACCGATCTCGTTGGCGATCAGATGGAGCTTGGTCTCCATGCCGGTCATCGAGTAGATCATCGTGCCCAGCTGCGGGATGAAGAACGCATTCATCACCGAATCGGACGTGATCTTGAAGTTCAGCGGGGTATCGACCGGGAAGGTGATCTCGTTGACCGTCGCGATGTTCTCTTCCGGATAGATGAACAACCACTTCCAGTCCAGCGAAATGGCTTCGATCACGACCGGCTTGGTCTCCGACTCGAGCGGTCGGTACGGGTCGAGCGAGTGCGAGGAGCGCCAGGTCAGCACGGCCAGCACCAGCACGATCATGCAGGGGATCGACCACACCACCACTTCGATGGCGGTGGAATGCGACCACTTCGGCTCGTAACGGGCCTTGGTGTTCGAGGCACGGTACTTCCAGGCGAAGGTGAGGGTCATGATGATGACCGGCACGACCACCAGCAGCATGAGCACGGTAGCCGTGATCAGCAGCGTCTTCTGGTCATGGCCGATCTGGCCCTTCGGGTCGAGAATGGCCGAACTGCAGCCCGTCAGGAACACGGACAACGCCAGCAGCAGGCCCGGGCGCAACCAGCGCCCAAGGGGTTTCAACGGAATCATCGGTCGATCCAATTGCGTAGGGAATGCCATCTCAAGCGCGCCCCGCCAGCCAAAGGCAGGTGTACCGGTCCCAGGGGGCGGCACGGAGGACGTACATGTCAGCCCCCTGATTTTATGCCGTTATGCACCATTTAAGAAGTCCATTGACAATGATCTGGCGCAGGAAGAGCCCGGAAATGGCTGCGACACGTTGTCGCACGGCGCGCGCAGTTGCCGAATTCGGCAAAGTCGCGTGTACATGTATAGACATCAACTGCGTCACGGGCGGAGATCACGTCGCTCCCGCGGGTAGAGCCGGGCTCTGCCCGGCTGGAACCGCCGACGCACTCAAGACCACCCACGCGCCCATCCCGACATCCCCCTCCCCCACTGTCGCGCACGCGATCGCCTCTGTCGCCGCCCCCAATTGTGCCCACGATCACACCCCACAGCACCATTTCACGCGCTGCACGGGTCAGTCACGTCAATCAGTAGGCACAGCCTATCGAAATCGAAAATTCAACAGAAACAATCATCTTGCCTCGATTCCGGGATGCGCCCAAGGTCGCCCCCGGAGCTCAAAACTCTGAATGCCGAAATACTGGATGTCCCATGTCGGGAGGGCGGCTAATACAAGACCCTCCACGGGGGAATACGCCCGCCGTCTGGCATTCCGCGGTTTTGACCTCCCGACGCCCTCGCCCTAACCGGCGAGGGCCATTTCCTTGATGGAGGCAAACACATGACCCTCGCTCCAGACCAGTCGCCCCTGGAACCGCCCACCCCGCCGCTGCCACTCCTGCCCCGCTACCGGCCCCGCTACGCCCACAACATCCGCGCCATGCCGCAGATCGACGAGCACTGCCGCGACAAGTTCGGCCCCCTCCCCCTGATCACCCTGAGCGGCGCTTGGATGCGGACCTTCGGCTTCACCGTCGGCGCGCAGGTGCGGATAGAAGCTTTCCAGGGCAGGATCGTCATCACACCGCTGTGGAACGGCGAGCCCCTCGGCCTCGTGAATGGCGAGCCCGAAAAGCCCGTCGTCCGCTACACCGGCGTGGAAGATCGGGAGGCCAAAGCTGCCTAAGCGGTCCTCACCCAAGTCGTCCACTCAATGCGCACTTCACGGATAACCTATGTATGATTCCTGCGTAATGATTACATGGGAGCCGAAAATGGCGCAGACAGTACAACTTGCCACCGCCCGTGAGCTCGCCGCCGCTGGCAGTGTTCGTGACACCGTTCTGGTTGGCCAGCCCGGGGGCTATTCGGTCATGTTCAAGGTTGGTGCGGCCGAGCGCGCCTTGGCCACAAAGGCTGGCGTCACGCGCCTGTTCGCTGGGCTGGATGCCGCTGTGCGGGTGCTGCGTAGCGAGCTGGGAATCAGCCACTACCAAGTGGATGCCAGTGGCTATTCGGATGATCCGGAGAAGCGCCGCCGCCGACCCGATCGCACCGCCGCCCTCAAGCGGGCCCGCGAAGATGCGGCATACACCGAATTTCTGCGCCAAGGCGTCCAGGAAGCACGTGCCGATCCACGTCCGGCCCTGTCGAGCGAAGAAGCTGCGCGGCACATGGACCAGGTTAAAGCCGGCCTGCAGGCACGGCTGGACGCCGCCTTGGCGGGCAATAAGGACAAGACTGAGTGACGGTAATCTGGAAGCCGACTGCGCTGGAGGATCGCGAGCAAGTGTTGGAAAAGGCACTGCTTTTGGCGATAGCCAGAACGGACCCGCACATCCTGGCGGCGGCAGTATCTCGCGATGAAGGCATTGAGCGCGAGGGCGACGGGCTGGATGGGCTGGCCACGTTCGAGCGCGGGCCAGAGCCCGGTTCCTACGTCTACACCACCCGGGATGGCAAATTCGTCCTTTTGTATTCGCGAGACGGTCACTTCGTGGAAATTGAGCGCGTCTATCCAACGCGTTCCAACTGGAAATCGACGGTCTAAAAGCGTGAAGTTCAATGCTGCCTAAGCAGCCGCCACTCTGTTCCTGCACTCCACCCCGTTGGCGAAGTCGGACAGATTGCCCAAGGTGATGCTGCAGATCTCCTGCAGCGCCTCGACCGTGAAGAACCCCTGGTGACCGGTCACCAGCACGTTCGGGAACGTCATCAGGCGCTGGAACAAGTCATCGTCGATGATCTCCCCAGAGAGGTCCTGGAAGAACAGTGCGCTTTCCTGCTCATACACATCAATGGCCAGGTGGCCGAGGTGGCGCGACTTCAATGCGCGCACCACCGCATCGGTATTCACCAGTCCACCGCGCGAGGTATTTACCAACATCGCGCCGGGCTTCATCCGCCCCAGCGACTCCTCATTGATGAGGTGATGCGTGTCCGGCGTGAGCGGGCAATGCAGCGACACGATGTCCGAACGGGTCAGAAGCTCGTCCAGCGCCACCGCCTCCCCAATTTCTGCAAACGCAGGCGATCGGTATGGATCAAACCCCAGCACAGTGCAGCCCATGCCCTTCATGATGCGCGCGGTGGCCAGACCGATTTTGCCGGTACCCACGATGCCCACGGTCCTGCCATGCAGGGTGCGCCCAAGCAGCCCGTCCAGCATGAAGTTGCCTTCGCGCACCCGGTTGTAGGCCCGATGGGTATGCCGGTTGAGCGTCATGATCAGCGCCAGTGCATGCTCCGCCACCGCCTCAGGCGAGTACGCCGGCACGCGCGCGACGAACAGGCCCAGCTGCTCAGCTGCTGCGATGTCTACGTTGTTGAAGCCCGCACAGCGCAGCAGTACCGCACGCACGCCCAAAGCATGCAGGGCGCGTAGCACCGGCGCGTCCAGGCGGTCGTTGACGAATACACACACCGCCTGGCAATCCTGTGCCAGCGTCGCGGTCGCCAGGTCCAGGCCCACATCGAAGTATTCAAACGTGAAGGCATCTGCCGTACCACCCTGCTGGTTGGCGGCCTCCAGAAAATGACGGTCGTAGGGGCGAGCACTGAAAACTGCAGTCTTCATGGCGAGTCCTGGCGGAGGCATGCCAAGACGTTAACCCATTCAGGCCGCCTCCGGAAAAGCCGCATGCCCAACATCAACCGGCTTACCCATGAAGGCATGCGCTGTAACGACGGGGCTGGTCCACTTCGACGACGACGGCAACCTCGTCGCGCTGCGCGCGTTACATCCAACACCTGCTACGACTGATTCATCGACCACATGCTGCAGATCACCTGGGCATGGGGGTGGTGCAGTCCTTCCTGGACTCTTTCAAGGAGTTCCAGCCGCGCCAGAAGGCGGCGTCCTTTATCCTGGACCACGCGTTGCAGAAAATCGCCGACGCCACCTCAGGGGGGCGTTGAACCCGGCTGCTGACGGCCCCATGATCGGAGACAGACCCCACGCGAGTAAGCTCCGTGCCCCTGCCCTCCTTTCTGCGCAGCATTACCGCCAGCACGACCGGTCGCCGGGTGCTGGCGGTTTCCACCGTGGTTCTGGTACTGCTGCTGGCTTGCAATCCCGAGCTGGCGCCGCTGGCTGCGCTCGTGGATATGGTGGGGCTGGATGTTTTGGCCCTGCTGCTGGGCAGCCAACTGCTGGCCACCCTGCCCTGGGTTGCGGACCACTCCCAGCGAGCGCTTGATCCGGCGCGCCGTGCAATGGCCGGCCTGACGGCAGGTGCAATGGGCGGTTATCTGCGCCAGCTTCTGTTCGGGCTGGCGCAGAGAACGGTGACGATCAACTGGCGGTTCGGTGGACGCGTCAAAAGTTGACGCCCTCCTCCTCCATCACTTGCCTGCGCGGCGGCGGAAATTCAGGAAGAGAACAACTGCAACGACGGCTGCAACCGGCAGCGCCAGCATGACGAGCACGATCAGCCAATGCCAGATTGAGAAGCTTCCCATGTGTGGTTCAGTTCCTTTGAAGTAGATCCCAACCTTACAGACCCTTTGACCGCTTGGGAACGGTCCGGCCTGGAACCAACACTCCGGCCACGCGGTCTCGAGCCGTGATCGCGGAGACCAGCGCTATTCGAGGTGGTGTCGCTTCGTCTCAACCAGTGACACCGACCGCCATTAGCCTGTGCTGATGACGACAACCCACCACGACGCCACTACTCACGGGCGCGCAGAGCGCGCCGGCATGTTCAATCACATGTGCTTCGGACCTGACCGCCGATCTCCTGAGGAACAGCAGGAGGCGCAGCGAAAGGAGCGCGCGCGACGGACCGGCAGAGGCCGAAAAGATTGGTGGAAACAGCAGCCCTGAGGCTACGGAAGATGCCTGGCCACCAACGCCTTGAGCGCCGGGTCTCGCACCTCGAACACCTCGAACAGACCAAATGCCTGCATCGCTGGCAGAACTGACACCATGTCCGCTTCTGCCGTGGCTCTGGCATCTGCGCTGGCGGCAGGGTCGCGCCACACCTGCGCCGAGGCGAGGAAAGCACCCACGGTGCCTTTGCGGATCACTACGCCGCCGCGTTCGGTTTCGTTCGTGTTGTCGGGCAGGAGTTCTTCGGGACGCATGGGGGAAACCTGGAAGACGTCTGGACGGGGGCCCATGATGCACCAGGCGCGGCACTTGAAGGGCGGTGCCCGCGGCAGCCGAGACGAATGGCGGCCACGCCGCACAAGCAATAGGCCCCGACCAAGGCCGGGGCTTTTTGCTGCAACTGATGCCGGCAACAGGAATCGAACCTGCGACCTACGCATTACGAATGCGAACGATTCTCATCCTAGTCATTTAAGAAACAATGACTTATTGCACTCCAGGGAAAACCTTGGGAAAATCCATTCTTCTAATCAAGGACTGAACGAATGGCCCGTCCCCAAAAAACCGCCCGCACAAAGGGCGTCTACGACCGCGGTTCGGCGTTCCAAGTGAAGATCAAGCGCAAGGATGCAGCGGGCAACCTGCACGCCATCAACCGCACTTTCCCTTACAGCGAAGCGACCCGAGCCAAGGCCCTCGCCCAGGCCGAGGCGTTCGCTTCTGCAGAGCGCGCCGCGCTCCACGAAGAGAAGCAACCCGCCTCCAACCTGATGAGCAGCCAGAGCCTGGGGGTCTGGATCGAGCGCTACATCGCCGAGGTGCTCTCACTCAAAGCCAAGGATGACAAGAAGAAGTCGGGGGACAACGATGCGCGCCTCTTGCGCCTGCTCGCCAAGCGCTTCCCCGCCACCTTCAGCAAGCCGGTGGACAAGCTCACGCCCCAGGACTTCGGCCTCGCCAACGGCGGCATGGCCCAGTCGTTGGAAGATGACTACTACCTCGCCCCGGCCACCATCACTCGCCAACTCGCCGTTCTCTCCAGCGTCTTCACGGCAGCGATCAAGCGCTGGGGCTTCAAGATGGACAACCCCATCCACGCCACGCTCAAGCCCAAGGTGAGGAACGAGCGCGAGCGGGTGGTCACTGATAAGGAGTGGGCGGACATCCTGACCGCCCTCGCCCCCATGTCCCCATCCACCCGTGCTGCCATTGCCTTCCTGCGCTGGACCGCGGCCCGCCGCAGCGAAGCCATCAATCTACGCTGGGAGGATTTGGACTACAGCAAGCAGCGTCCCGAGGCCACATTCCGCGACACCAAGAACCCCAAGGGCGGCAAGCCCATCCATCGGACCATCTTCCTCACATCCGAGGCCGTCGCAGTGCTGGACACCCTGACCCAAGAGCTCCACGCCGCCAAGCTGCGCAAGGATCGCATCCCGCCCTCCCCCAAGAACCCGCCCGCCGTGCGCCCCAGCTCCGGTTTTGTCTTCAGCTTGGACGAGGGCAAGACGTCGATTGCAGCGGACACGCTCACCCAGGCCTGGGGACGCGCCCGCGAACAAGCGGGGGTGACCGACGCCACCCTGCACGACCTGCGCCACACCCGCATCACCGAGCTGGCCAACTTGTTGCCCATACACCAGGCTATGCAGCTCTCTGGGCACAAGACCACCCAGATGCTGACCCGCTACTACAACCCCGATATGCAAGACCTGGGCGAGCTTTTTGAGGTCACGAAAGCAGCGGCTGCAAAAGCCCAGCGGGACTACCTAAAAAAGACAGGGAAGAAAAACGGCAGTTGACTTCGCCTTTGCGTGTGCTATGGCTTGCAACGGGACGGGGTTTCTTACTCCTTTTCCCTGTTCCATTAAGCCCCCGAGCTGCAGGCCTCCTCCCCCGGTTGTTCGGGGGCTTTTTTAGCTCACTTGCGCTTTCCTGAAAATCCACTACTCCTGAAAGCATCCATTGATCTTTCTGGGAGGAAAGCATGCAGCCCCGTTTTACCATTGCCGCCGTTCTGGCTTGCCTGGCCTTGGCCGGGTGTTCGACCGTTCAACCCAACCCCAAGCCCACCCCGCCTCGGGTTTACCAAGCCCCAAAGCCGCACGGTGCCATTTACCGTTTCTTCCACCCGAAAAGCGAGAGGGTGTGGAAAGGGGTTTCCCCAGCGCTGCGGGAAAAGGTGGAAGCTGTCCAGGCCCAGCTGGCCGCGGAAGGGTTTGATGTGCGGCCCGTGGAAGGGTATCGAAGCCCCGAGCGACAGGCGGCCCTGCTTGCCTCCGGGTCCGGCGTGACCAGCGTTGGGGCGTTCTCCAGCTGCCACAACTTCGGGCTGGCCTTGGATGCCGCTGTGTTCGTCAACGGGGAGCCCAGCTGGAACCTGGGCGATGCCCATGTAATGGCCGGCTATCAACGCTTTGGAGAGCTGGCGGAGATCGTGGGGCTGAACTGGGGCGGCCGGTGGACCAGCCCGAGAGACTATCCCCACGTGGAGCTCAAGCAAGAGTGTGGCCAGGCCAAGTGGGCCTACCGCCAGGGGCGCAAACCGGGCGCGTTTCCTTCGGTGACCGGGGAGCCCTCTTCGGAAGTGCTGGCCCGGGCGCTGGCGCCGGCTTGGTGCCCTGCGGGAATGGAAACGGCGTGCTTGGCTTGGGGCAATGAAAACCGGATGGCCTGGAACTGGACGCTCCCGGCGCGGGTTTGTTTTGCAACTTTCCCTAACACCTTGAAAAAGATCACCTGATCGACTTGCGGAAATGAAATCGCCTGCTATGGATGAAGTATCAATCCATACTCGGGAGGGTTTTCATGTCTTCACTTCGCGCATCCATCTTAACGGCACTGGTCGGTCTCGCTGTCGTTGCAATCCCCAGCACCCCAGCGGCTGCTCAAACGGCTCAGAATACTTATATCGCCGGTGACGGAAACGAGTCCATCACCAACAAGCATTTATTGAATGGTGTTCTGGTGGGAACGAACAACACCACGCATTCGGCCGCAGAGCTCCTTTCGGCTTTCACTGTGATGGGCAGCAACAATGCGATTGATACGGCAGGTATCGTTTTCGGAAACAACAACTCTCAATCCTCCCCCACCCCCGGCCTTGCCTCAGGATCACTGCAAGTCGGACGCGGCAATACGGTTGAGGGTGAGAGCAACACCCAGCTTGGCCAGAACAACACGACGACGGGCTCCACAAACGCGACCATCGGGACGGGCAACGAAATCGAGGGCAACCAGAACCTGCTCACGGGGATCCTGGTCACCACGAAAGGGAGCGGAAACGCCATCACGGGGTGGGGAGGACAGGTTATTGGTGACAACAACGCACACATGGGCACCGGTGGCAGTATCAGTGGCAACAACAACGTGACCATGGGCAACAGCGTTGAAGTCACGGGAAACAACCAGGTCGTTGGCGGCACCTCGGCACGTGGCTTTGCGGACGGGTGCGTTGCACTCGGCGCTGGTTCCCAGTGCTTCGAATCAGACGAGTTCAGCGTCGGAATAACGAACAACGAGCGCCGTGTGACCAATGTTGGCGACGGGCGCAACTACACCGATGCAGCGAACGTGAGGCAGGTCGCCGCCGCCGTGAGGACGCTGGGCGCGGGTGCTGACATCGTCAGCGGTCAACTCGTGAAACCCCTCTTCCAGTTCCTCAGCGGCGCAACCTACACCAACGTCGCTGAGGCCATGTATGACCTGGATGGCAGGATCGCCAATCTCTCGCAAAATCCGGGTGGCAGCGCTGGTCCGCAGGGCCCTCAGGGGCCTCAAGGCCCCGCAGGAAAGGATGGTGTGGGCGGCTCTGATGTAAAGGCAGGTGCCAACGTCGTAGTCACTACCGACGAAGACGGCACCCAAACCGTGGCGGTCAGTGACAACGTGCAGTTGTCCGACCAAGGCTCTGTCCAGGTCGGCAAGACCACGGTCAACGCCCAGGGCGTGACCGTCCAAGGCGGCCCTTCGGTGACCACCGCGGGCGTCAACGCGGGCAATCAGCGCGTGACCAGCGTGGCTCCGGGGCGCATCGAACAGGGCTCCACGGACGCCGTGAACGGTGGGCAGGTCTATGAAATGCAGCAGGTCTGGGATGACCGCTGGACCGACACCGACCGCCGTTTGCGGCACCAGGATCGCCGGATCAACGGTTTGAGCGCCCAACTCGGCGCGATGAGCCAGATGGCCACCGCTGCGGCCCAGAACGGGGGCACGGCCGTTGGACAGGTGAACCTGAACGTGGGCGTGGGGTTCTCGGGGGGCAGTGCTGCAATGGCCGTGGGCTGGGGTGCTCGGGTGTCTGAAAAGGTCAGCGTCTCGGCGGGCCTGTCCTTCGGCTCTGGCAACAAGCCGGTAGCCGGCTTCGGGTTGAGCATCAACTTGGGGCGCTAAACGATTGCGTGGTGGAAAAGGAGGTGATCGTATCTCGGCAAGGGCCCTTCGGGGCCCTTGTTCGTGCCATGGCTTGACGAATCGGTTCTTTCTTTTATGGGTATGTAGGTATACCCATCGATGGAGGACCCTTGAACTGGAAACGCAATCAGAAATACCTGCCCCGCCCACGCCATCTCTACGGGTTGTTCTTTGACAACGGGTGCTGCTACGTGGGGCAGACCGTCGATTTAAAGCAACGCGAGCAGCAGCACCGCAGTGCTCGTGGGGGCTGGCAGGGACGCCGATTCTCGTTCGTCCCGCTGTCGAGCATGACGGGCACCCAGGCCGATGCCGAGGCTCACGAATACGCGTGGCGCTACAAGGCCTTTCAGCATGGCTGGCGAATCTATAGCAAGCCGCCGGGCATTCTTATCCGCGACCCACGTCGCCGCACCACGGGTTACGTGAAGTCCTTGGCGGCAGGGTATGCGTGGCCCGAGGCGTTTCCGCGCCGCTCGGCGGGGGCTCCGTCGTCCCTGGCTTGGGGGTTCTTCAAATGGCTATTCCTCTACCCCTTCCTTTTCGGCGTGGCGGTGATGGTGCTGCAGGCCGTGGTCATGGCCACCCTGTAAAGCAAAGGCCCCGGCGGGAGCCGCGGGCCGCCCAGCCTGCTGCTCACAACGAGAAGCCCTGCCTGTGTTTCGGGGACTGCGCTGGCAGCTTGGGAGAGGCCTTTCGCGCCCGCCGCAACGGCTCCAGCACTTCCAGCAGCCAACGGGCCTTGCGCTCGCCCTCGCTCATCTGCGGTTTTGGGCGTTCCGCGTGCTCCTTCAGCAGTGCGTCGAGCTTGCCCTGGATGCGCGTTCGCTGAGCGGCTGGGCGTTGAGTGTTGGGGCGTGCAACTGCCCCAAGGCCCTGGACAACCGGCCGTTGCGGATCGTCTTTCAGTCCCGCGTCGAGCACGGTCTCTTTGAGGCGTTCCAGCCCCAGGCGTTCGCTCAACCGCTCCACGTCATCGGACGTCGCATACATGCGGTAGGAACCCTTCGTGAGTCGGGTGTAGGCCACCAGGGCGCTGTGGGCGTCGAGCATGCCCAGGTTCGCCAGGTGGTAGACCTCCCGCTTGCCTTGGCCCTGGCTCTTGTGAACCGTCCCGGCATAGGAATGCGTCAGTGCTTTCATTTCGAAGCTGTTGAACGTCAATCGCCGGCCATCGGCCTTGGTCTCCGAGCGAATGGAAACGCTGATGTCGTAGCCGCCCGCCCTTGAGGGCTTGATGTTCTCCACCACGGCCTGCGTGCCATTGATGACCCCCAGGTCCTTGTTCTTCGCGGTGAAGACGATCTGATCGCCTTTCGACAAGGCCAAGTCGAACTTGCGCCCCTTGTCCCGGGCCTCGATCACCACCTCTTCCTGGTCCAGCTTTCCACGCTCTTTCAACCCAGCCCGGATGCCCGCATTGAGCGCGGCCACGTCTGCACGGGTGTGGGCGATGACCAACTTCTCCTGCATCGGGGTTGGGTCTTCGAAGTATTCGTGCAGCAAGCGCTCGCGGGCGTCCTTCTCCGTGGCCGTTTCGCGGATGGTGTCGAGCAACCGGGCCTTGATTTCGTTGCCCTTGTCGAGGGTCTGGGCCCGGGAACGGCTGGCCTTTTTCAGATCGATGATCTGACCGCTTTCGTCCGTGGCGTAGAACGACAACGCGGTTTCTCGGTCTTCCTGTTTGCCCTGGCGTCGGATCTCGGTGAGCTTGGCATCGCCGACCGCTTGCTTGGTCAGCTGAAAGCCCGAGCCCGCCCCGATGGGCTGAAGCTGTTCCACGTCGCCCTGCATGATGACCTTCGCCCCCGCCTTGGCGGCGTAGCTGAAAAGCTTGTGGGTGTTGCGCGCATCGACCATGCCTGCCTCATCCACCACAATGACGTCCGTCTTGCGGAACTGCATCTTTCCTTTGTCCAGGTCATGGAGCATCTGCGCCATGCTCACGCTGGACATGCCGCTTTCCGCCTCCAGCTTCTCGGCCGCGGCGTTGGAAACGCAGACGCCCAGCAACTCGAATCCTTGGGTTTCGTAAGCTGCCCGAAAACACTCACTGATCGTCGTTTTACCGGTTCCGGCGAGCCCAGAAAGATTGACCACGCCCCCGCTGCCCTGGGTGATGTGGTCCAACGCGTGGCGCTGCTCCTGGGAGAGTTGAAAGCCCTTGGCCTTCTCGTAGTCTTTCACCACCCGGTCCACGTCGGCCTGGGGCACGTGGTGATGGGTTTCCTTGGCTCGGTCAATCGCGAAGGCCACCACCTCCTGCTCGATCTGGAGCATCCACGGGGCGCAGTAGCGCTCCTGGGTATGCCGCCTTGCCAGCGAGTCGCCCTTGTCGTCGTCGTGCAGGCGCATGGGGTTGACCAGCACCAGGCCGTGCTCCTTCTTGAACGCTTCAACCAAGCCGTAGAGCTCTGGCACGGTCACGCTGCCGGCGTATTCCTGGCCCAAGACCTCCAAGAGGTTGTGGTCGCAGAAGATGGCGTCGGTCTCATGGAGCCGCTCCAGCAGTTCTGCCGGGCATTTTTGCTCCATTTCGTGCGCGTTGCCCTTGGCCTGCTTCAGGCTTTCCGTGGATACGTCGAAGCCTTTCAGCGTGTCCTGCCAGTGCGCGATGAGCTCCTGGTAAGGCGGCTCGTCCTTGTCTTTGCGCGTGGCCAACGTGGCCTGCTGATTAGACACGTTGTGCTTGGCCGCGTAAGCGAGGATTTCCTTGCGGCGGTTGCCATAGCGATCCGTCACCCCCTCGTCCAGGCCCGCGATCCGCGCGTAGACGCGCCCGGTTTCCTGCCCGTCGTCGTCCAGTTCACGGATTCGGTCCACCCCATAGCCCAGCGCCTTCATGCCCTGGTAGAGCTCGGTCTTGTAGACCTCATCCATGGCTTTGCGGTAGCGGTAGATTTCTTCAGCAGAGAGGCTGGCCTCTTTGCCGTCGTTGCCCAAGGAAAGGTTGTAGAGCAGGTTGTGGGTGTGGAGGTTCGGGCCCATCTCCCCGGTCGCTTCGTCGGCTCGTGAGGCGTAGTGGTGATGGCTGCTCCAGATCAACCCATCCACCCCAATGACGTCTTTCCCGGCCTTGTTGCGCCGGGTTTCGGACATGGCTTCGAAGGCTTCCATCGCCCGCTGGACCGCGTTGCGGTGCGCGGCATGAATGGCCTCTTGCTCTGCCGGATCGGACGCCAGTGCAAACGCCACGGAGATATCCAGCGGTGCGCTGATTGTCAGGTCAAAGCCGATGCGATGCCCACCGGCCAGATACGTGACCACCTTGCCGTCTTTGTCGCGCAACGGGGCCTTGCCGGTCTTATCAAAGCGGACTTTGACCTGTCCGCGATCCCCGGCTCCGTGGCATAGCGCTCGACCGGTCTTGGGGTCAAATCCATCCGTCAGCGGAATCATCAGCTCTTCCGTGGCGCGGACGCCTGCCAGACCCAGGTGCTGGGCCAAGCCGCCGTAGAACTTAGATTGCGCCTCTTTGCTCGGCGCGGAGCGGCTGTAGTAGCCAACGGCCATGCTTGCCTGCTCGGCTTCTTCAGAGAGCTTTTCCTGGGCCAAGAGGTAGTAAATCGACGCAGAACCACCCTTGGTTCCCCCGGCGTTTCGCTTCAGCAGTGTGGTGTTGATCATGAGTTCTCCAGGTCCTGGCTATCCCTTCAGATCTACCAAAACCCAGCGACTCCACAACCCCACTACTTGCGGAAGATGGCTTCCAGCTCGTCGTCTGAAACGGCGCGGAGCTTCGGCGGCGTGGCACCGCGTTTTTGCAGCTCCGCGGCGGCCTGGTCGGCGGTCATCTTCAAGACCCGCTGGACCTCTGCGGCGCTCTGCGCGTCACTCGGTGGCATGGGCTTTTGCTCCACCGGGCGAGCGCCCTGCTTCGTCCATTTCGCCCGCTTCTGTCCCTCTCGAACCTTCGGATAACTCACGCCAGGCCAGTCCAGCAGGAGCAAGTCACCGGTGGTCTGGACGATGGCCCGGATGCCCCACCCTTCAGGGCCGTATTGCTTTCCCTTCCTGGGCCCTAGATCATCGATCAGCCGGCCGGGGGAAACTACGGCCCTCGACTCCTCGTGGAGCGTGGCGTTCTTGTCATGCGTGCGCCAAGCCACGGTTCGTTTGCCCATCTTGCCGGCCAGCTCGATCGCTGTTGCCCCGGCGGTCTTGCAGCAGACCACGGTGCCGATCATCGACTCGAACGCTTGGGCGGCCTTGTCTCCGTAGACGTCTTGGATCTGACTCAAGTCCTGCACGCAGGCGACCAGCGAGACGCCCTTGCTTCTGCCCACGGCGATCAGCGGTTCAATGTTCAGTTTTCCGGCCGTGGTCAGTTCGTCGAAGTAGAAGCCCAGGTGACGACCTCGCTCATCGTCTTTCAATGCCAGGATTTCCGGAACAGCGATGTTGACCATCGCGCTGATATACGCGCGTGCGAGCAATGGATCCGGCCCTGATTGCACTATCAGCTGTTTGCGTCCTTTGTATCCGTCTTGGATCCACGCCACCATTGAGAAGCTCCGCTTCGGGTCTCGCCTTGGCCACGCAGTCGCCAAGCGATCAATCACGGCGGTGCCGTTGGCCAGGCAGGCGAGGACACTGCCGGTCGTGTTGGAGTCCTCAGACGCGATCAACATCGCTGCGCGAGGGAAGTAAACGGACATGGCCTCGAACATGGACTTGGCCGGCCTGGCGAGCAACGCAGCCAGGTCCGCCCAGCCCCAATCCCGTCGCCGGGTGGCCTGCAGTTCGCGGAGACACCCCTCTAACAGGGTCTGAGCGGCAGTGGCCCAGAACGCACCGGCTCCGCTTTCCGGCGGGATGATCGACTGTGCAAATGCTGAGGCTTGTGTCTGCGTTGCGACATCTTGCCCCACGTCCCAGACGTAGCTCCGCCTATCAAACGGGCAGACGATCACCGGGCGCCGGAATATGGCCGTGAAATCCCCCTTGATGTCGTAGATGAACGCCTTTTTGTTCTTACCGACGACCTGAGCGAGGATGTGCTTGAGAATGACGGACTTGCCTTGGCCTGTTCCGCCCCAAATGAACATGTGCTGGGCCCAGTCCTTCTTTGATCGCATCCATTCCGGGTGGATGGAGACTGCGTGCGTCTCTGAGCGAGACTCCTTTGGACTGAGAGAACGGCGACGGGCTTCGGCAACCGCTTCCTTGCCTTCAAGCAGTTGAGCTCCCGAAACGTGCCACTGGTTGGCTCGAGGGATTAACCCCCTTCGGGTCACCCATGCCGACGCCCACCCTGCCAAGCCCGCCGCAACGCCGACCCGTGACAACGTGCCAAACGTGGCCTGCTCCTTGGCCACCTCCCAGAACGCGGCGGCAGGCTCTCGGAATGAGATCGTGCCGGTGGCAAGGTTGCCCAGCGCTGCCAGGCTGCCAGTTAGTGCCTGACCGAAGTTCATCAGCGAGTGTGAGGATGGGATTTTCCAACCCAGCCAGAGCGCGGCCGGATACGTCAGGGCTGCGATGACCGAACCGGAGAGCAACGCCTGGGGCCAATAACGCACCTCGCGGCTCGGTTCAATACTCGACGGAACCGTCCAGCTCCAGCAGTCATAGACCGTGGACTTGCTCACGTGCCTTCTCCCGGTGAGCGTCGCCCGGCTTGCGCCCCTCACGATCCAACTGCCCAGGGTCCGCGCCTGCAGCCATGAGCTCCAGGCAGCACTGCGCGCGTTTGTGTTGGGCCGCCACATGCAGGGGAGTCTCCCCACGGGGGTTCCCCAACGCGGGGTCCGCGCCGGCCTCAATCAACCGACGAACGATGTCGGGGTGGCCGTGGCGCGCGGCAAGGTGTAGCGGCGTCTCGCCGTTGGCGTCGGGCACATTGGGCTCGGCCTGCATGCGCAAACAGGCCTTCACCCCATCCAGGTTGCCGGTCGTTGCGCTCTCGCAAAGCCACGTCTGCCAAGGGGCTCCGTATAGCCCCAAGTGCGGGGCATGCGCATGGGCTGCTGCCAGCACCTGGCTACCATGCATTGTGGTTAGCGCTTCTCCATAGGTCGCCTTGATGTGGTCAGCCGCCAAGCGGGCTTGGGCATCGGGGACCTCAAACCGCCGGAGCAGTTGGGCGATGTCCAGAGGCGGCTGAGACAGCACCGGCAGTTCAGGCAGGGCTCGGAGGGCCTGAAGCTGCTTCGCTGCGGAGCGGTTCGACTGAACCTGGCCGATGGATTCCCTCAGTTCTCTTAACAGCCCATCCCGCTGCTCGGCCGGGAGCAAGGCGTAGGCGGAGGCTAGGGGCTTGTGGCCCAGCACGCCGGCATGGATGGCTGCGTCGAGCGGGTGAGCGGACAGGTCCGGATCGACCTGAAGCAACGCGGTGTGGCCACCCTGCCCCAGCTCCAGGGAAATGCGGTTGGAGAAACGGCTGGGGGTCAGCACCCAGTCAAAGCCCGCGTCGGTCTGGGTGTCCAACCCGAAAACCTGGGCCTCTCGGCAAAACCGCGTGGCCAGGTCCAACACTTCCCGCGCATCGGCGGCAGCGGCGGCCTCGTGATGCTTCCCGTAGAACTGGGCCAGCGTCAGGGGGTGGAGAATGGGATGAAGCAACGGCTCGTGGGGACGATTCAAGAAATCGCCCCCACCGGGGTTGCCTGCTGCGTTGTCACGTTGGGGTTCCATCCCCATTGCATACCGTGTTTTTCGTTTTTGGCAATCAGCAAGCGATCTTGATGATGAAAGCCGCGCCAATCAAAACCCCGGTTTGCAGGAAAAGCGAGACGGTGTGCAGATCCATCTGCTCCAAATCCTCCTTCAACCACGTCATCATGCCAGCAACCCCGCCACGTTGGCGGCCACGTAGCTCACCACCGAAAACGCGCCCAAAGTGATCAACAGGTTCCCCACATTGTCCACGGCATACTCGTAAGCATCGGCAAAAATATACATAGGGGCCTCCCCCGGTTGTGTTTGACTGATTACAGCCAACCACATCTCATAAAACTGGCAACCCTAGAAATCTCGATTGATCGACACTTTTGATGTTTAGTCAAAACCTTTCTTCTCTTTTCCAACCCCCATCCCGCCTCTTGCTTTGAGCCGCGTTTGACGTTTGCTTTTATGGGTAGATCGATCCACTCACAAACAAGGGAACGTGCCCAACAAAAAGGGCCCCGAAGGGCCCTGAGTGGTGTGTTTACTGGCGGAACACATTGGGTTGGCGCTCGCGATCTTGCTTCTGCCAATCGAACTCTTCCTCATAGAGGCGCATCTTCTTCTGCTCGGCCAAGGCCGTTGCGGCAAAGGTGGCCCCACCCCACTTGCCCGCGCCGTATTTCGGAAAGTCCACCTGCACGTCGTCGCTGCGCTGGCGCTGCTTGCGCCACTCGTCCAGGCGCATCATGGGAATCTCCACCTGTCCCGCGCGTTGCTGCTCTTCCTTGGCGCGCTCAGAGGGCATCTGGCTCACTCCCTGGCGCTGCTCGATGGTCTTAACCAGCTCCTCTTGCTTGCTCGCCATCCGCTCTTGATGCTTCGCAATCTCCGCCGGACCCGACTTCCGAAGCCACGTTCGAATGTCTTTACGGGTCTCTTTGAGACCAGCCTCCAGCTCCGCCATTTGCTTGTCATACGCTGCCCGCTGCTTGACCAGGAAGAGATTGGGTCGCCCTCTCACCTCCATTTCATGGCGCTGATTGGCCAAGTCCGCTGCTCGCTCCTCCAGCGCCACCAGCCGCTCTGGGTCCAAACGTCGCTCCATGGAGCGCTGCATGCGCTCCACTTCGGATTTTTGCTCTTGGGCCTTCCGGTCCAACTCTGTCCATTTTTCTGCGACGGGCTCCTTGCTCGATGCCATCTGAGCGCGGAACTGTTGATCTTTAACGTGGTGATTGTTCATTGCTTGGTCTCCTGCTGTGGGGATTGAAGGTCTTTGGAGCGCGCCTCGCGCTCCTTCTTGATGGCCGCAACCACCTCCTCGACTTGGCTTAGTGGAAGGAAGGGGGTGTTGCACACGTCGGCGCGACGAACGCCAGCCCGGTTGAACCAAAGAATGGCTCGCCCCTGCTGGTTCAGCAGGCCGGTGAACTCGGCTTGCGAAAACAACGGTTGGGCCTCGCGGTGACCGGACGCCGGCACCTCAATGTCCTTCACGGCGTTAACCCCCGTGAGCTTCTGGCCGGTCCAACGCATCTTGGTGACGGGGTCGATGTGGGTCGCCACCAAGCGCCCAGCACCCGCCCTGCGCAGTTGCTTCATGCCGGCCGCCATGGGGTGATTCGGGTCGAACAACGAGTTGTCCAACGCCATCTCAATCCCACCGGAGTAGTCCAAGCCAACGGCCTTCTGCTTGAAGGAGGTCATTTCTTCAACGCCATAGCGGCTGGCCGCATACTCGTAGCTCTTCGGGGTGGTGCGCTGCAGAACGAGGTTCTGGAAGCTGCCCAAGAACTGATCAGCCGCATCCCCGGGCAGCTTCACCCGAATGCCGTCCACGTTCTGGGTGGCGTAGATACAGCCCATCTTCGTTGAGCGGCAGATCGGCAGGATGATCTGGTCCTCGCGCCCAATGAGGTTCTGGCACTCGTCTTTGATCAAGATCACCGGCAGCTCGCCGCGCCCGCGCCATTCTTCTTCACTGACTTCGTTCCGCAGCTTGATGCCGTTGTTCAGACGCTGGCAGATGAGGTTCTGAACCAACACGCCGGCGGTGCCGTGGCGCGTGTCGGGCAGGTTCACGCCCATGGAGGTGCCCTTGAGCATCTGGCCCACGTCCACTTCGCCTCGCTCAATGCTGTGCCAGGGCACGCCGTTCTCGTCCACCAAATACTTGCCGCGCATCAGGGGATTGATCCGACGGTCCACGTTGGCCATGAAACTGCCGCGCGTTTCGGCCGGGTAGGTCGGCCACTTCTTGAGCACGAACTCAAACGACATCTGAAGCAATGAGCCGCCGACGAAAAGGTCCGGGTGAATGGTCTTTTGAGCCGTTTCCAGCCGAAGGTCCCAGTCCTTCTTGCGGGCCGCAAAGTCCTCATCGCTTCCCAGATGCATGGGTTGCACGCCGAGGAAGTTGGCCGCCGCCAACAAGCTTTCACCGGGCAAGCTGCTGGTCTGCGTGGTGCGAATGTCGTTGATGGCGATGAGAACCTTGTTCAGGCGCTCCAGCGTCCACTGCCACTCGCGCTCCTTGGAAAGCTCTTGCTGGCGAATGGCCATTTTTGCTTCCAGGTCGGCGATCACCAGATCGATATCAGCACCATCCCCGCCATTGGCCACCTCAGCATCTTGCTTCTGAAGCAATCCTTCGATCTCAAGCTCCAGGCCCAGTTTCTCTGCGGCATCCAACGCCCGCATCTTGTTCTCATGGTTGTGGAGCGCTTCCAGGATGACGGTCGCGTGATCGATGATGTCCGCGGACATCCCCTTCCAAATATCCGTCTCGTCGTCTTCCATGCGAGTGTTGGTCAGCGCAGCCTTCACGCCCTGGGCATCCAGGCCTTCAATCAACCCCAGGTGGACGCCGGTCTCCACCACGTAGTCCAGCATGCCGCGAACCTCGCCAGCGAGCGCCCCCTTGCCGCAGAAGACCGCAAAAGCGCAGGGGTAGCCCGACTTCATGATTTCGGCCATCAGCCACCGAATGTAGGACGATTTCCCCATGCCGCTTTCGGCCAAAATCATGGCGTGCATGAACAGGTCATCGACGCTGATGCCCGCGGGGGAACCGGCGTCGTAGCAGAACTTCGCCCCTTTTCTCTTCAGGTGGCCGGTCGCCGTGCCCCAGGCAACGAATGGGGTTTTGTCAGCCAAGGCTTTCCGAACTTGGTTCTCCAAGGCTTCGGCCGTCGCCCGCTCCATCAACCCTTGCTTGCCCAGGTTGAACCGGGAGCTTTGGGACTGAAGCGCCAACGTGCGCTCTTTGTAGTCCCGCGAGTAGTAGACAAACCCGTATGCGCCGGCCATCACGAACCAGGCGAAGCCGCCGATCACCGGAGGGAAGAGCGTCGTGATCAACAGCGCAACCATGCCAACACTGCTCCAAAGGACAAAAGCCTTCAGACGTGCCAGCCTTCCGCCCCACGCTTCCTGATCTTGCTCCACCGGAGCAATCAGGCAGTAGAGGAACCCGGCCACGAGATAAAGGGTCATTGCCGTCATGGCACCGTTCAACACGGTGTCGCTGGTCCAAGCCGCCGTCCCCAGGCCTTTGATGAGCACCAACGGCAATGCAAAGGTCAGGAAGAACGCCCGCAACGCATCCGCGGTGCCCTCGCTCCTTTGAATGGCCCTCACGTAGGGGACGACGACCGGAAGCAGCAACCACCCCAAGATACCGACGTAAGGGATGGCGGTGAGAGCTGAGATCAGCGCACCGAGGATGGGAAGCGCTGCATACATCAAGAAGAGCGCCGTGCTATCTCCCCCTTGGAACTTGTCTCTGGGAAGCACCCGGCTCTCGATCAGCCGCCCGTCTTTGGTCAGCTCCGCCCTGCCCTCCTGATTCTGCAGATCCAATGGAGCCGAAGGCCAGAAGACAGAGAACTTCTCGTCCTTCTCGTCCATCGACTCCGGAACCACGTAGCAGCCGCTTACGGCGTCGTATTCTGCTCCCAAATCCGTGGCGTTCTTCTCACGACCTTTCGGAACCACCAGCCGGCGGCTGGAGACACGGTTGTGCGCGTTGACCAGGCCTTGGACGTTCTTGTAGTTGGCCGAGGATTTTTGACGCATGGCATCAACGATCCCTTGAGGCGCTCCGCGCACCAGGATCCGATGCTTGAGTTGGTTGGCGAGGTCCAGCAGGTTGTAAAGATTCAATCTCATTTCAGTTCCTCCTGGCTCAACTCATTCCAAATCGTTCTGCACCGCACAATCGCATTGCTGGTAATGTCGTTCCTTTTCCATCTGTCCTCGCACTCAGCGCGAAGCGCGGCAAGTTCCTCCGCAGTGGCCTCCTTCTCAGCAGGTAGCGCAGCCTTTTGAGCAGGTGCCGTGCTCGCTTTTGGCTCGGCGGACGCCGCCGCCCTTTTGGGGCGGGATTCTTGTCCACTCAAGCGATCCAGAGCGCCGGCAACCAACTGAACTGCCATCCCAACCGGCGATTCAGCCCAGTTGGAGAACGGCGCCGCAATCAGGGCGCAACCAAAGCTGACGGCCATCACGGCCAAAAAGGTTGCCTTCGGGATTTCGGCCTTACTGACCTGCCGGGCTTCCTCTGCGTGCTGCTGCCCAAGGGACCACGCTTTCAGATTGTGCTGCTGCAACTCAACCGGACGATCCTCGGCCAGATCGTAGTAACTGTCTTTGACGGCCTGCGGGACATTTTTTAAACCCAGATCATCAGGACGCCCCAAGAACGTCTCGCCATGCCACCGCATGAAGCGAGAGGTGAATGAAACCCCGGCGCCGCGATACGGCAAGAAGAACCAACCCAACGTAAAACCTCCCTTGAATGTAACTACCATTTACTTGTAACCGACCATCTTGTTTGCGCAAGGGGGTTAGTTGATTCCAGCCTTCTTTGCCCAGGCGTCCATGTCGCTGTCTGCCTTCTCCTGCCACTGCGGTTCATCCCGCGGCGTTTCCGCTGCCGATTTCCTAGCCATGGGCTTTGCTCTGGCTTCCGCGGCAGGCATCGCTTTGGAACCCACCCGGGCCGGCTTTCGAACTGCGTCTGGAGCGTGCTTGTCGCCTTTCTCCACCGGTTGAACCTCGGCCCGTGCCGCCGCCCTGGGCGCTTCTGCGAGAGCAGGCACGGCGCCCTTCTCAACCGGCAACGCGGGCGGCGCTTCGGCCGCAACCGGCGCTTGCTCGGGTTCAGGAGCCGAAACAGGGGGCGCTTGCTTAACCCCCGGGCCCGGCACTTCCAGAGTTGAAACAGGCGCAGCCACGGCAGACGCAGGAGCCGCCGTGGGAGCGGGTTCGTTTTTCCCGGTGTCGCGAGTGACCCACCAAGCAATGCCCCCACCCAGCACCAGGCACGCGACGCTGGCCACAACGACGATTGACCAACCCTTCTTGCGGCTGATCGTTGTTGAGATCGAGCCAGCAGGGGCGGCATGCGCTGGCGAGAGCTCCGGTTGAACCGCTGCCACGTTCGCGATGCAAAGCGCGGGCGTGGACGGGGGCAGCGCCTCCACGTCCTCCAATGCCTCCGAAGCAACGGAAAGGTCCGCCGGCTTCACTGCCTCCTCTTCCGCAAGCACGTCCGGCGTTATCGGTTCTAAGGCTTCTGGCTCGACAACGACCACCGGAGCCAGCGGCTCTTGGGCCCTGCTTGGTTCTTCGAGTGCAACCGCTGTGGATTCCAAACGCGGCTTAGGGGTGAACACATCCATCCGCTGCGCACGGGCGGATGGCTTTGCCGCATCCTCCCGCTCGGCTTGTTCTTGCTGTTGCCGCGCCTGCTCGGCTGCGGCGGCTTCCTTGCGTGCCTTGGCTTCTTCTGCTCGACGTGCCAAGGCTTCTTGGGTTTCTTTGGTCTTCTCGACAGCCTTCTCCGTCAGCTCCTTGGTCTTGCGCCCGAGGGCGCGGCCCCAATGCTTGGCAGCGTTCAACACCTCGCCACCGCCGCTTGGAGTTGTGGGCGGAGTGGTGGTGGCGGGCGACGGGGCGGTGTCGTCATCAAAAAGCTCAGCCAGCTCCTGCAGACGGCGAAGCTCTTCCGGGCTTTGGGGGGTGTTGCTCATCGGATCCTCCAAGAGTTTGAAAAAGATTTGAGCCAAGGGGCTTTCGCCCCCCAGCTCTCGGTTGGCTTAGCGAACGTCAGGGATGGGCGTCACACGAATGAGGAAGGGCTCGTTGTCCTCCCCGCACGCCACAATCGAGCGATGAGCAGTCAGTGCCCCACGGCGATACAACTCCTCCGCGGGGATCGGGCACACCGCGAGATCCCCGCCCTCAAAGCGAATCGTCAACTGGCTTTTCGAGGACTTGAGCAGAGCCGCCAGTTTGTCCAAGGTCGCGGCCGTCTTCGGATTGCTGCCCTGCATGTCCTTGGGGTTGTAGCGAATCGTCAACGCGTCCAAAGCCTCGGCCTGGCCGTCAGTGGTCTGCACTGTTTTGGTCTGCACTTGCGCGTCCAATCCCGCCTGCCTCGCGGCTTGGGCGACCTCTTCCGCCTCCTGAACCTGTGCGCGAAACGAAGCAATACCGCCAACGACCGCGCCCGCGGCGCACGCCGTCAGGGTCTTTTCTTTCTTGCCCGTCAGCAGGGCGATGCCTGCACCGGCAGCGCAGCCAATCCCGCCCGCCTTGAACAGGCGCAGCTTGTTGGTCTTCTGCGGTTCCGCCGGAGCGGCGTCCTGAGCGAACGAGATGCCAGGGGCCAGCAACGCGGCGATGGTGAGAGCGAGGATGAAATGTTTCATAGAGACCTCCTTTGAGGCAGTGGGGGAAAGGGTTAAGAGCGGTTGGCGTGACGCCGCCAATCCGCGCTGGTGTCTGAGGGGGTGGGGGACGGCCCGCGATGCGGCTTGGGGTTCACCCCCGTTTTCACGGACACTTA
>NZ_PKQQ01000011.1 GCF_002893095.1 Stenotrophomonas sp. VV52
CCAACATGGACGGCGTGCCGGGCCTGAGCTTTGACGGTATCGGACGTGGTGAGACCTACCACTACCGGTTCACCCTGCATCAGGGCGGCACCTACTGGTACCACAGCCACTCGGGGTTCCAGGAACAAGCCGGGCTCTATGGCCCGATCATCATCGACCCATTGGAGCCGGAGCCCTTCAGCTTCGATCGCGACTACGTCGTGATGCTGAGCGATTGGACAGACCTGGACCCGACGGCCCTGTTCGATCGTTTGAAGAAGATGCCGGGCCATGACAATTACTACAAGCGCACGGTCGGCGATTTTGCGCGCGATGTGAAGCGCAACGGCCTGTCGGCCACGTTGGAAGATCGCAAGATGTGGGGCGTGATGCGGATGACGCCCACGGATCTGTCCGACGTCAACGCCAACACCTACACCTACCTGATGAACGGCACGACCTCGCTGGGCAACTGGACCGGTTTGTTCCGCAGTGGCGAGAAGGTGCGCCTGCGTTTCATCAATGGCTCTGCCATGACGTACTTCGATGTGCGTATTCCGGGGCTAAAGATGACCGTGGTGGCAGCAGATGGCTTGTATGTCCATCCGGTTTCCGTCGACGAGTTCCGCATCGCGGTAGCAGAAACCTTCGATGTGATCGTGGAGCCCTCCGGGCAGGACGCATTCACCATCTTTGCCCAAGACTCCGGTCGCACCGGCTACGTCAGCGGCACGCTCGCCGTGCGCGAAGGATTACGCGCGCCCGTTCCGTCTGTGGATCCCCGGCCGCTGCTGACGATGGCAGACATGGGCATGGATCATGGATCGATGGATATGTCTGGCGGCAGCAAGGGCATGGAAGGCGGCTGTGGTGCGGCCATGGGCATGCCTGGCATGACCCCACCTGCCAGCGGTAACGCGACCTCGGCCCATGCAGGCCATGCGATGCCCGCCGCCGGCGATGGTGCCATGGCAGGCATGCAGCACGGGGGCATGCAATCACACCCTGCCAGCGAGACCAACAATCCCCTGTTGGACAACCAGGCCATGAGCGTGAGTTCGCGCTTGGATGATCCGGGTAATGGCCTGCGCGATAACGGCCGTCATGTACTGACGTATTCCATGCTCAAGAGCACCTTTGAAGACCCTGACGGACGCGACCCCGGTCGCGAGATCGAGCTGCATCTGACCGGACATATGGAGAAATTCTCCTGGGGCTTCAACGGTCAGAAGTTCTCCGATGTCAAGCCGCTGCGGCTGAACTACGGCGAGCGTATGCGCATCGTATTGGTTAACGACACGATGATGACCCATCCCATCCATTTGCACGGCATGTGGAGTGACGTGGAGGACGACAACGGCAACTTCATGGTGCGCAAGCACACGGTGGATATGCCGCCGGGTAGCCGACGCACGTATCGCGTGCGTGCCGATGCGTTGGGCAGCTGGGCGTTCCATTGCCACCTGCTTTATCACATGGAAGCCGGAATGATGCGCACGGTGAGGGTCGACGAATGAACATCAATAGACGCGATACCACCCTGACTGCGCTGACGCTGGCTATCTCGCTGGCCCTGGCCAATGCGGCCAGCGCCCAATCCATGCAGCACGGCTCCATGCCGATGGAGCAGGGCGCGCAGACCCAGACTCAGGATCACTCTGCACAACAGGCGCCGACATCAAAACCTGCGCCAGCCCAAAAGCCTGCAACACCGGCCAAGCCGAGCGAAGCGACGATCGATCATGCGACGATGGGCCACGCCGCGCCGCAGGCTAAAGCAGCCGAGCCTGCCATGCAGGGCATGGACCATTCGCAAATGGGGCACGTCTCGCCCGCGAGCACACCTGCGGCGCCCACAGCACAGGCGCAGTCGATGCAGGGCATGGATCACAGTCAGATGGCACAGCCCGCTGCAGCCGACACCTCTAGTACGGCCACGCCTGCGATGCAGGGGATGGACCATTCCAAGATGGGGCACGGCGCGCCTCCGAGCACGCCCGCAACGCCCAAAGCGCAGACACAGTCGATGCAGGGCATGGACCACAGTCAGATGGGACACGGGCCTGCAGTGCCAACGCAGCCGCGCACCCCGATACCCGCGGTGACGGACGCGGATCGCAAGGCGGCCATCGCGCCGGAACACGCGCATCCGGTGCATGACAACTCGATCAAGAGCTACGTGCTGCTCAATCGCCTGGAAGCCTGGGATGCCGATCCGGGCACCGGGCTGGGCTGGGAGGGCCAGGCTTGGATCGGTACGGACCTCAATCGCGTCTGGCTCCGCAGTGAAGGCGAACGCACGGATGGTCAGACCGAGTCGGCTGATCTGGAAGTGCTCTACGGCCGCAGTATCTCCACGTGGTGGGATGTGGTGGCCGGTGTGCGTCATGACTTCAAGCCTGGGGCATCTCAAAACTTCGCCGCTATCGGTGTACAGGGCTTGGCGCCGATGAAGTTCGAAGTGTCCGCCACAGCCTATCTCGGCGAAGGGGGCCAGACTGCCGCCAATGTCGAGGCCGAGTACGAATTGCTGCTAACCAACCGGCTGATCTTGCAGCCGCTGGTGGAAGTCACCGCCTATGGCAAGAACGATCCATTGCGCGGGATAGGTTCGGGTCTGAGTACCGCTGAGGCGGGGCTACGACTTCGTTATGAGTTCACCCGAAAGTTCGCTCCCTACATCGGCGTGGTGTACGAGCGCGCGTTTGGCAATACCGCAGACATGCGACGCGAGCATGGCGAGTCCTTTGAAGACACGCGCTTGGTCATCGGCCTTCGTACCTGGTTCTAAGGGGAACTGACAATGAAATCCAACAAAAGGATGTGGGTATGGCTCGGTGCCGGCGTGGGATTGGTTGCGGTCGCGGCAACTGCCACGGTCTCTCTGGGCGTGTACAACGTGGCCGCCGACGATCCGCATAGTCGCCCGGTGTATGCGCTACTTGAAACGGCGCGCGAGCGTTCCATTGAGGTGCGCGCCGCCAAGCTTCAGGTGCCCACGAACCTGGATGATCCTGAGCGTATCCGCCAGGGTGCGGGCAACTACAACGCCATGTGCGTGACCTGCCATCTTTCGCCAGAGGCGGCGGCCACCGAGATGAGCAAGGGCCTGTACCCCGCGCCACCGAACCTAAGCAAACAGTCGGTCGCTCCAGCTGAGGCGTTCTGGGTGATCAAGCACGGCATCAAGGCCAGCGGCATGCCCGCGTGGGGCGGCAGCATGGACGATGAGTTCATCTGGAACATGTCGGCCTTCCTGCAGAAGCTGCCCACGCTGGACAAGGCCGGTTACCAGGCGTTGGTGGCCAGCAGTGATGGTCATTCGCATGGCGGCGGCGAGACGCAAGGCCACCATGACGACGAAAAGGCCGAGGATCACCCTGCCCTATTCGAGCCGGGCAACAACTCCATGCCGCATGCGCACCCGCCGGGCGTGGACGACGATCACCACGGCCCGACACCCAGCGACACGGAAGTCGGGTTGGTGAGCCACGGCCATCCCGACGGCAAGGTGGAGTCGCACCCTGCACCACACACGCCCGTGGCCGATGACGGCCATGCGCACACCCATTGATCTCCTTGGAGCCCACGCAATGAACGCAACAGCAATCTCGTTCACCCTCGCACTGGCACTGGCCGTCGTGTCCCCCGCAATGGCGCAGGCGACACAGCCGCACGCACATCACCCCGCTGCCGCGGCATCTGCGGACGTCGACGTCCCAGTCACTGCAGAGGCCGCGGTCGCCGTAGCGGAGCGTTTCAACAGGGCCCTGTCTAGCGGCGATCTGGCCACGGTCGAAGCCCTGCTCGCTGCCGACGTCCTCATCCTCGAGTCCGGGGGTGCCGAGCGCAGCCGCGAGGAATATCTGGGTCATCACGCAGTCAGCGATGCGGCATTCCTCAAGGGCGCCCATCGCCAGCTGCTCCGTCAGCGTGCACGCACCGCTGGTGAGTTCGCATGGGTCGGAACCGAAAGCGAGCTGCACGCCCAGAAAGACGGTAAGCCACTGACCGTCCAGAGCACCGAGACCATGGTGCTGAAGCAGACCACCGACGGTTGGCGGATCGCCCACATCCACTGGTCTTCGCGGACCAAGCGCTAAGCGGAGAACCAGAAATGAAAACCTGCAGATTGAACCGACTGGCGTGGGCGGCTTTTGCGGTCGCCGGCCTGGGTGCCTGCACCCAAGCGGCTACACCCGCGCAATCCACCATCGCGCCCACTGCACAGGTCGTCCCGGAAACAGCCGACGCGACTCCAGCCGCCCTGCCACGCATGACCGTCCACAAGACCCCGACCTGCGGGTGCTGCGGTAGCTGGATCGACCACGTGAAGAAGGCGGGGTTCACCGTGGATGTGCATGACATGGATGACCTGGGTCCGGTCAAGGAGCGCCTGGGTGTCCCCTATGCAAAGGGCTCCTGCCACACGGCCGAGGTCGACGGATACGTCATCGAAGGCCATGTCCCGGCCGAGGACATCAAGCGCCTCCTCGAAGAAAAGCCGGACGCACGCGGCCTGGTCCTGCCCGGAATGCCGCTCGGTTCGCCGGGCATGGAGGTCCCGGAAGGACGCCAGCAGCCGTATACGGTCGAGCTGGTCCATCACGACGGAACCACCGAACCCTTCGCACAGCATTGATCCGCAAGAGCAACAGGGGGCGGTGTTGCGGGCGCGCCGATTCTCGTCCGCGATGAAGCAGGAGATCCACATGACTCACCATTCCGAAGACCACCGGTCTCAGGCCATGAACGAGTGCATCGACAACTGCACGCAATGCCACGCGATTTGCCTTGAGACCATCAACTATTGCCTGAGCAAAGGAGGTGCCCACGCAGCCCCGGAGCACATCGCCCTGCTGGCGACGTGTGCCGATATCTGCGCCACCAGCGCCGACGCCATGTTGCGTGGCGCCAGCGCTCACTCGGTGGTTTGCAGTGCCTGCGCGGAGATCTGCCGCCAGTGCGCCGAAGCATGCGACGCCATGAACGACCCGGAGATGGCGCGCTGCGCCGAAGTTTGTCGCCGTTGCGCGGAAAGCTGCAGCGCCATGGCGGCTTGACGCGTCGAGGATCCCGCCTGAGCGGCGGGATCCTCATCTCAAATATCAAAAGCCGACCAACCGTGGTTTCGGTGACAGCCCGACACCTAACGCTTGTCGGATCCAACACAGCACGGCGCCGAACGGGGCTTTGCATCACATTCGCAATGAGGATTTATCCCTATGAAATCATCAAACGTCCTTCGCTCCTTCGCGCTCGTCCTCGCGATTGCGGCTGGGCAGTTCTCCCTGCAGATCGCGCACGCCCACGCCCCGCTGCAGCAGTCCACACCGGCGGCAAATGCGGTGGTGGCTTCGCCGGGCCAGATCGATCTCGTGTTCAACGAAACATTGATTCCGCGGGCGTCGCGTCTCAAGTTGCTCATGAAGCACGGCAGTTCCACCATGCCGATCGAGAATTTCACGACCGAGATCGTCAACAACGGTAAGACCCTGCGTGCCAAGTTGCCCCAGCCGCTGACTCCGGGCGTCTATACCGTGGAATACCGCGCCGTCGGTGGTGACAACCACCCCATGCCGGGCAGCTTCAGCTTCACGGTGCGCTGAGGAGTCGCGAATGTTCGACCTGTCGGCTTATGCACTGAGATTCCTGGAATACCTTGTCATCATGGTTCTTTTCGGGGTTCCACTCTTCGGTTGGTACGGGTCGCGTCGATCGGCACTCGCCGACGCCTTGGCCGGGTGGTCACTCATGGGCGTTCTATTGGCGGGTGCCGTAGCCGGTCTCGTGCTCACCGGGCTCGATGTCGTCTTCAAGACCGCGGGCATCATGGGAATGCCGCTTGCCGAGGTTGATCGCGCATCGCTTGGCTGGTATCTGCTCGAGACGTCCGCGGGCCGGGCAGCCATGGCGAGAGGCGCGCTGCTGGTCGCCCTGATGTTCGTGCTCGGATGGCATCGTCGCCGCGGGAAGGTGGAGACCGCCTTCCCGCTGGGGGCGATGCTGGCGGGCGGCGCACTCGCTTCGCTGGCATGGAACGGCCACGCCGCCGCTGGCGAGGGCTTGGCAGGCGCGGTCCGGCTTGCTGCAGGCATCGTCCATCTTCTCGCGGCAGGCGGCTGGATCGCAGCGGTCCTGATGTTCCTTGCCATGCTGCTGCGCGGCAAAGAGACGAACGGCAGCGGGCGTCTGCGATCAACGCATGACTTTCTGCATGGTTTTTCGACGCTGGGAACGATCTTCGTTGGTGCGCTCATCGTGTCCGGCATCGCGCACTACGGGGATCTCACCGCGTGGTCGTTTTCGGCCCTGTTCCAGAGCACCTACGGGAAGTTGCTGCTGTTCAAACTGGCCCTGTTCGCTGGAATGCTGGGTTTGGGAGCGCTGCACCGATGGACGCTGGTGCCGCGCTTGGAACGAGCGCTGACCAGCGGAGATCCCGCGCAGGAGGTGCGGGCTTTGCGGCAGAGTGTTACGGCTGAGGCCGCGCTGGCCATCTTGATCCTGATTGTTGTTTCAGTGCTCGGGACGCTCAGCCCCGAATAGCTGTGTAACCCGCAATGGCACACTGCCTTGGCAGTCCATCCCCACTAAAGCGAGCATCGGCATGAACTCACCGTCGTCCCATGACCATCACCATTCTGCAGGCGCAGCCCCTGTCGAGGCTGCGGATGGACGGGTCACCGATCCGGTCTGTGGCATGCAGGTCGATCCCGCCACGACGCAGCATCATGCGACCCACGCCGACACACCTTTCCACTTCTGCTCGGAGCGATGCCGCGCGAAGTTCGTGGCCGATCCGGAGCGCTATCTGACGCCCCAGGACGAACCCGAGGTGGCACAGCCCGGCGCCATCTACACCTGCCCGATGCACCCGGAAGTCCGGCAACAAGGTCCAGGCAACTGTCCCTTCTGCGGCATGGCGCTGGAGCCGGAAATGCCGAGCCTGGAGGACGATGACAATCCGGAACTTCGCGACTTCTCGCGCCGGTTCTGGTGGACGCTTCCGCTGACTGTGGTGACGCTCGTGCTGGCCATGTTCGGCCAGTACCTCCCGCGTGTCGTGCTGGGCGACGTGCAGATCCTGCCGTTGTCGATCGACGTGCAGACCTGGGTCGAGCTGGTCTTGACCACACCAGTCGTGCTGTGGGCCGGCTGGCCGTTCTTCGAGCGCTGCGTGCAGTCGATCCGCAACCGCAGCCCGAACATGTTCACCCTCATCGGGATTGGCGTTGCGGCCGCCTTTGGCTACAGCCTGGTCGCCACGCTGGCACCCGGCTTGTTCCCACCGTCGTTTACCGAACATGGGCGCGTCGGCGTGTATTACGAGGCGGCGGCGGTGATCGTGTCGCTGACGCTGCTCGGCCAGATGCTGGAGCTACGGGCGCGTTCGAAAACGTCCGCGGCAATCAAGGGCCTGCTTGGTCTGGCGCCCAAGGAAGCCCGGCGGGTCAATGCCGACGGCACCGAGGAAGACATCCCGCTAACCCACGTGCATGTCGGCGACCACCTGCGCGTGCGACCCGGCGAAAAGTTGCCGGTGGATGGCGAAGTGGTGGAAGGCCGCTCCAGGGTCGACGAGTCGATGCTCACCGGCGAGCCGATCCCGGTCGAGAAAACCACTGGCGATCAGGTCATCGGCGCGACCCAGAACGGCACCGGCGCGCTGGTGATCCGCGCCGCCAAGGTGGGTTCCGACACTGTGCTGTCGCAGATCGTGCAGCTGGTCGCGCAGGCGCAGCGCGCTCGCGCGCCGATGCAGCGGATGGCCGATACCGTCGCCTACTGGTTCGTGCTCGCGGTCCTGGCGATCGCGGTGGCCACCTTCTTCATCTGGGGCTTCTTCGGCCCGGAGCCGGCCTGGACCTTTGCCATCCTGAACGCGGTTTCGGTGTTGATCATCGCCTGCCCCTGCGCGCTGGGTCTGGCCACGCCGATGTCGATCATGGTCGCCACCGGCAAGGCGGCACAGGTGGGCGTGTTGTTCCGCGATGCCGAGGCCATCGAGCACATGCGCCGCATCGATACCCTCATCGTCGACAAGACCGGCACCCTCACCGAAGGACGCCCCGCGTTCAAGGAAGTCGTGGCCTTCGAGGGCTTCGACGCCGACCAGGTGCTGCACCTGGCGGCCAGCCTGGACCAGGGCAGCGAGCATCCGCTGGCCGATGCCATCGTGGCCGAGGCCCGACGCCGGAACTTCGAGTTCGACCGCGTGGAGGACTTCGACTCGGTGACCGGCATGGGTGTGCGCGGAACCGTCGCCGGTCGCGCGCTTGCGCTGGGCAATACCGCCCTCATGGATGATCTGGGCGCCGATCCCGGTGCGCATGTCGACGTCGCCGAGCGTCTGCGCCGCGAGGGTGCGAGCGCCATGTTCCTCGCCGTGGACGGTCGCCTGGCGGGTCTGATCGCGGTCGCAGACCCGATCAAGGCGTCGGCCGCGGCCGCCATCAATGAGCTGCACGCCGCCGGGCTGCGCATCATCATGGCCACCGGCGACGGGCTCACCACCGCACGGGCTGTGGCCACAGAGTTGGGCCTGGACGAAGTGCATGGCGAGGTCCGCCCCGAGGACAAGGCCGAACTGGTGCAGCGCCTCAAGCGCGAAGGCCGGCGGGTGGCGATGGCGGGCGACGGCATCAACGACGCGCCGGCGCTGGCCGCCGCCGACGTCGGCATTGCCATGGGTACTGGCACCGACGTCGCGATGTCGAGCGCGCAGATCACCCTGGTCAAGGGCGACCTGCGCGGCATCCTGCGCGCCCGGAAGATCTCTCAGGCCACCGTGGCCAACATGAAGCAGAACCTCACCTTCGCGTTCGTCTACAACGCGCTCGGGGTTCCGCTCGCGGCCGGGGTGCTCTACCCCGCGTTCGGGATCCTACTGAGTCCGATGGTCGCGGCGCTCGCCATGAGCGTGAGCTCGGTGTCGGTGGTGGCCAACGCGCTTCGCCTGGCCAAGTCGGTGGCAGTCCCAGCGGCAGCGAAGACGACCGAGCCGGACCGGGCCCCCGGACTGACCAGCGGTTGATTTGGATCAACTACACCCTCCTTGGCAAGGGGTAAGCTGCGGTCATGGCCCGCCTTCGCCACCGGAAATGGTTCCAGCGCACCGTCCTCCTCGCGATGGCGGCGCTGCTCTGGTCCCAGCTCGCATTAGCCGGACATGGCGAGTGCCTGGATCTCCCAGGTTCGCCGGCCGCACTCGTCACTGCCGCCAGCGACGCCCGACACGGCCACGGCCATGACTGCGATGCCTTGCTCCCCTCGGCGAGCAAGGCGCTGTGCGACGCACACTGCACCGAAGGTGACATCTCGGCGAACAGTGGGCGTATCCCACCGGTCCCGCCGCTGCTCGCCGGCGACTGGCACTCCTGGGTCGCGGTGGCTGATGGCGCGGATGGCTCCCACGTGGCCACGTCCATCCGGGTCGACTCGCCCCCCAGACCTGCCTGGCACCGACCAACCGCCCACCCAGCGGCCCTCCTGCTGATTTGATGCCCGAACGCTGACTGCCCCGCACCTCCTGTGCGGCGCAGTGCTCTGCGTTCGTGCCGTGCTGCATCACGGCATGTGCTCCTGCCCTCGTCCGAGCGACCTGCGTCGCTTCGGCCCAAGGACATCTGACATGGCATCCCCGTTCGACCGACTGCAGGCCAGGCGCCTGCTTCCTCGCCCGCTGTTCCGCCGGCGGCCACCGCTCCGGCACCTGCTTCCCTGCCTGCTCGCCAGCACCTTGTGGACGCTGGCGCTGCCTGTGTCGGCCACCGACCCTGTCCCGGGGCACAGCCTCGAGTCGATCCGCGTCTGGGTTCTCGAACACAACCCCGAGCTGCGGGTACTGGACCTCGAAGCCCAGGCCGCCGAGGCGCGAATCCTGCCTGCAGGCGCACTGCCTGATCCGTCTGCGTCGGTGGGCTTCAGCGGCCTGGATCCGGACAAGCCCTGGCGGACTCCCGATGCCGGTCGCGAAGTCTCCTACGCCCTGCGCCAGCGCTTCCCGCTCTGGGGCAAGCGCGGCCTGGCGCGGACCGTCGCCAGCCAGGACGCGGTCGCGCTCGGCCTCGACCGCGTCACCGCGACGCGCGACCTCTTGGCTGATGCCGAGGCGGCCTACGCACGCTACTGGCACGCAGACCAGGCGGTCGCTGTGCTCGATCGGCGCATCGTCCTCCTCCGCCAGATCGAAGAGATCGCCGGCGTTCGCTACGCCCTGGGCCGTGCGGCACAGCAGGACGCGATCCGTGCCCAGGTCGAGCAGACCAGCCTCCAGCGCGAGCGGATCGAGCGCCTCGCGGCCAAACAGGAGGCAGTCGCTACGCTCAACGCCGTGCTCGGCCGCCGCTCCGATGCGCCGCTGACCACCCCCGATGAGGCGCCCCGCCTCTTCGTTCGCAGCGCTTCGCTGGCCGAAGCGCTGGATGGCGCCGATGCGCATCCGGCAGTGCGTTCGCAGCGCGCCCGCGCCGAGGCCGCCCGCACGAACGTGGTGCTGGAGCGTCGCAACCGGTATCCCGATATCACCGTGGGCGTGGGCGCGATGCAACTCGGCAATGGGATCGAAAGCACCGAGCTGATGCTGGAGGTGGAGATCCCGTTCCAGCAGCGCGCCCGACGCGAGCGCGAGCGCGAATCCCGTCTGCTCGAAGACGCAGCACTCGCCCGCATGGACGCCACGCTTCGGAACGTCGAAGAGCGCGGCGCCTCCGCCTGGGCACAGTGGACCAGCGCACGCGAACGCCGCGGACTGATCGAAAACACGCTGCTGCCGCAGGCGGACGCCACCTGGCAGTCCGCGCTGGCCAGCTACCAGGTCGGTGAAGTCGACTTCGGGACGCTGCTGGAAGCACTCAATGAATGGCAGGGCGCCGACCTCGCACGGGTCGACGCGCTGCGTGACGAACTGTTGGGCGCCGCCGCCGTGCGCGCCATCGAAGGAGAGATCCGATGACCCGTGTCCAGACCCTGTCGCTCGCCATCGGCGTCGCATTCACCGCCCTGGCCATCGGCTGGATGGCCGGCCGCGCCACACAAGACTCCTCGTCCGCCGACACCTCTGCCGAGGCGACGACGGAACGCAAGGTGCTCTATTACCGCAATCCCATGGGCCTGCCAGACACTTCGCCCGTGCCGAAGAAGGATCCGATGGGTATGGACTACGTCCCGGTCTATGCCGACGACGCACCGCCGGCGGCACCGGGCACGGTGGTGCTGCCGCCGGACAAGGTGCAGGCGCTGGGCGTGCGCACCGAAGCGGTCAAGCGCGGAGCCCTGTCCGCTACCGTGCGCACCAGCGGCACGGTCGAGGTCGACGAGACCCGGCAGTACGCGATCGCCCCGCGCTTCGAAGGCTGGGTGGAGCGGCTGTACGCGAACCAGACCGGCATGCGGGTCAGCGCCGGGCAGCCGCTGCTCTCCGTCTACAGCCCGCAGCTGGCCGCGGCGCAGCAGGAATACCGGCTGGCCGACGAGACCGCCCGCAGGCTGGCCGGGTCCGATCCCGCGAGCGCGGCGTCGATGGTCCGCCTGCGCGATGCCGCCCGCACCCGCCTGCGCAACTGGGAAATCAGTGACGCGCAGATGGGCAAGACGGGCCTGGTGCTCACCGCGCCCGCGGACGCGGTCGTGATCGAGAAGCCGGTGGTCCAGGGCGCGCGTTTCGAGCCCGGCGAAACCATCCTGCGCCTGGCGGACCTGTCGAAGGTGTGGGTGATCGCCAAGGTGCCGGCGGCGCAGGCCGCGGGTATCCAGCCCGGCCAAACGGCCCGCTTTGAAACCGTGGCCCTGCCGGGCCAGGTGGCCGAGGGCGAGGTCACCTTCGTGCAGCCCGTCATCGATGCGATGACGCGCACCGTGGATGTGCGCATCGCCCTGCCCAACCCCGCTGGCGACCTGCGGCCCGGGCTGTATGGGACGGTGGTGCTGGAGGAGCCGGGGGCTGGACCGGTCCTGACCGTTCCGCGCTCGGCCGTGCTCGACAGCGGCACGCGCCAGGTGGTGCTGGTCGAGACCGGCCCTGGCCGCTTCGCACCGCGCGATGTCAGCCTGGGGCGGCGCGGCGGCGATCGCATCGAGATCCTCGACGGCCTGACCGAGGGCGAGCAGGTCGTGGTCTCCGCCAACTTCCTGATCGACGCCGAAAGCAACCTGCAGTCGGCACTCCAGGGTCTTGAGGGTCACACAGGACACGGCGCGCCTTCGGGCACCGCTGAGGATCCACACGCCGGGCACGGCGAGGACGCCGCCGACCCGCACGCAGGTCATGGTGACGAAGCCGCTGATCCGCACGCGGGTCATTCGATGCCGGCCACCCCGGAGGAGGCTCCGCCCTCCGC
Source organism: Stenotrophomonas sp. VV52 (assembly GCF_002893095.1). Lineage (GTDB taxonomy): Bacteria > Pseudomonadota > Gammaproteobacteria > Xanthomonadales > Xanthomonadaceae > Stenotrophomonas > Stenotrophomonas aracearum. Next base: position 12,321 of record NZ_PKQQ01000011.1, read on the forward strand.
CACCGGCCACGAGGGGCACTGACATGCTTGGTCGCCTCATCGAGTGGTCGGTACGCAACGTCTTCCTGGTGCTGGTGATGACGCTGGCGATCGTCGCCGGCGGCATCTACGCACTGATGAACACGCCGCTGGACGCACAACCGGATCTGTCGGACGTGCAGGTGATCGTGTTCACGGAGTACCCGGGGCAGGCGCCCCAGGTGGTCGAGGACCAGGTCACCTATCCGCTGACCAGCGCCCTGCTCGCGACGCCGAAGTCGAAGGACGTCCGCGGCTTCTCGTTCTTCGGCGCCTCCTTCATCTACGTCATCTTCGAAGAAGGCACGGACCTGTACTGGGCGCGCTCGCGCGTGCTCGAGAACCTCAACGTCGCGTCGAAAAACCTGCCGGCTGGCGTGGCACCGGCACTGGGACCCGACGCGTCCGGCGTGGGCTGGGTCTACCAGTACGTGCTGCAGAGCGACCGCCACTCGCTGGACGAGCTGCGCGCGATGCAGGACTGGTACCTGCGTTACCAGCTCACCACCGCGCCCGGCGTGGCCGAGGTCGCCAGCGTCGGCGGCTTCGTGCGCCAGTACTCGATCACCGTCGATCCGGTCCGGCTGCGCGAGTTCGACATCCCGATTTCACGCGTGTCCGAGGTGATCGCCGAGAGCAACCGCGACGTCGGCGGCCGCGTGATCGAGATGGCCGAGACCGAGTACATGGTGCGGGGCCGCGGCTACCTGCGCGGTATCGAGGATATCGAGAGCCTGGTTCTGCGCGCCGAAGGGGGCGCACCGGTGCTGATCGGCGACGTCGCCCGGGTCGAACTGGTACCCGATGAGCGCCGTGGCATCGTCGACCTGGACGGCGAAGGCGACGTTGTGGGCGGGATCGTCATTGCGCGCTTCGGCGAAAACGCCCTGGCCGTGATCGGGGGGGTGAAGGACAAGATCGCCCAGCTTGCGAGTGGACTCCCCGAGGGCGTCAGCGTCCAGGCGGTCTACGACCGCTCCGATCTCATCGTGCGCGCGATCAAGACGCTACGCACGACGCTGCTCGAGGAGAGCCTGATCGTCGCACTGGTGTGCCTGGTATTCCTGTTCCATGCGCGCAGCGCGCTGGTCGCGATCGTCATGCTGCCCGTCGGCGTGCTGATCGCGGTGATCGCGATGCGCATGCTGGGCATGAACTCCAACATCATGAGCCTGGGCGGCATCGCGATCTCGATTGGCGTGATGGTCGACGCGGCGATCGTGATGATCGAGAACGCGCACAAGCACATCGAGCGCTCCGACGGCTCCCGCAGCCGGACCCAGCTGATCATCGATGCCTGTCGCGAGGTCGGGCCGGCGCTGTTCTTCAGCCTGATGATCATCACCGTCTCGTTCCTGCCCGTGTTCGCCCTGGAGGCTCAGGAAGGTCGCCTGTTCAAGCCGCTGGCCTTCACCAAGACCTTCGCGATGGCCGGTGGCGCGCTGTTGTCGATCACGCTGGTACCGGTACTCATGCTGCTGTTCGTGCGCGGCAAGATCGTGCCCGAGCACAAGAATCCGGTGAACCGGTTCCTGGTTGCGGCCTATCGGCCGGTGATCAACGTCGTTCTGCGGCATCGCATGGCCACAATCATGTTTGCGTTGGCCGCCCTGTTTGCAAGCCTGTGGCCTGCATCGCGGCTGGGCAGCGAGTTCATGCCAACCCTCAACGAAGGCACGCTGCTGTACATGCCCGCGTCGCTTCCGGGCATGTCGGTGACCAAGGCCTCGGAGCTGCTGCAGCAGCAGGACCGGATCATCAAGGGCTTCCCGGAAGTGGAGTCGGTGTTCGGCAAGGCGGGCCGTGCCCTGACGGCCACCGATCCCGCACCGCTGGAGATGTTCGAGACCGTCATCAACCTCAAGCCCGAGGACGAATGGCGGGACGGCATGACCACCGACAAGCTCATCGCCGAGATGGACGCGGCGCTGAAGTTCCCGGGCGTCGCCAACTCCTGGACGATGCCGATCAAGGCGCGCACCGACATGCTGGCCACCGGCATCCGCACGCCCGTGGGCATCAAACTCTTCGGCACGGACCTTGAGCAACTCGACGCGCTGGCCACCGAGATCGAAGCCGTGGTGCGCGAAGTGCCGGGCACGACCAGCGCGTTCGCCGAACGCCTGACCGGCGCCTACTACCTCGACATCACCCCCGACCTTGGCAGCCTGGCCCAGTACGGCGTCACCCTGGGCGAGGTGCAGAACGTGGTGGCCGCCGCGCTGGGCGGCGAGATCGTCACCACCATCCTCCAGGGCCGCGAACGCTTCAGCGCGATCGTGCGCTATCCCCGCGAACTCCGCGACGATCCGCACCGGATAGGCAGCCAAGTCCTTGTGCCGGTGCCCGGCGGCGCCCAGGTGCCGCTGGGCGAACTGGCGCGGATTGAGGTCAGGAAGGGTGCGCCGAGCATCCGCACCGAGAACGCGATGCTGGCGGCGTACATCTACGTCGACACCCGAGAGAGCGATCTCGGCCGCTACGTGAAGGCTGCGCAGGAAGCGGTCACCGAGCAGGTGCAGTTCCCGCCTGGCTACTACGTGACCTGGAGTGGACAGTACGAATACATGCAACGTGCCGCGGAGAAGATGCGTGTCGTCGTTCCGGTGACGCTGGCGCTGATTTTCCTGCTGCTGTACCTCAACTTCCGCCGTGTCACCGAGTCGCTGATCGTGATGCTGTCGGTGCCCTTCGCACTGGTCGGTGGCATCTGGCTGATGTGGATGCTCGACTACAACACCAGCGTCGCGGTGATCGTGGGCTTCATCGCGCTGGCGGGCGTCGCCGCGGAAACCGGCGTGGTGATGCTGATCTACCTCGACCACGCACTTGAAGCGCGTGCCGCGCAGAGGCAGGCCGAAGGCCGGGCACTGGATTCACGGGACCTGCGCGAGGCCATCATCGAAGGCGCGGTCGACCGCGTGCGCCCGAAGATGATGACCGTGGTCGCGATCATGGCGGGCCTGCTGCCCATCATGTGGAGCAGCGGTACTGGCTCGGAAGTCATGCGCCGAATCGCTGCGCCGATGGTAGGTGGCATGGTGTCTTCGACCATCCTCACCCTGGTCGTGATCCCGGCGCTGTACTCGCTGATCAAGCAGCGGCAGCTGGCCAGGAAGCCGCACCCCTCCTCCGCACTACCCAAGGAGAAGTAGTGATGGGGCCGTTCAACGCAGGCAGGGACCGACGGCTCATGCAACTGTGGCCGCGAACATCCGTCCGTCCACGGCCAATTCGCGCGTTACTGGCTTCGCCCACCGCAAGGCCGGTTGACCTGTGTGCGAGACACAGGTCTAGCCTGATCAACACCTCGCCGGGAGCAAGCCGATGACGACCAAGGAAGAAGTGACGCTGCCGCTGATGACGGTCCGCCAGCTGGCACGGCAGGGCGATGTCACGGTGTATGTGGTGCGCAACTACCTGCGGCGCGGTCTGTTGCAAGCGGCCACGCATACCGAGGGCGGCTACCAGTTGTTCTCCACCTCGGAGCTCCTTCGCCTGCACTTCATTCGCACGGCGCAACACCTTGGCTTCACGCTGGGGGAAATCGAGGAAATCATCCACCACAGCCTGCTGCGACATAGTCCCTGTCCGCTTGTGCGGGACATCATTCGGCGCAGGCTCGACGACACCCGCCAACAACTGGACAGGCTGCTCGCCATGCACGGACGAATGGAGCGTGCCATCCACGCCTGGGCGGAGCTTCCGGACTCCATTCCGACTGGCGATGACGTCTGCGCATTGATCGAATCTGTTGCCGCTGCTGAAGGCGGCGGGTTCGTCAAGTCCACCCCCCGGCGACTTCTTGGACGCCGCCCCACAGAGGAGAATTTGCCATGACAGCCTCCAGTCCTGCCCCCTCAGGCTCCCGACGCTGGGTCTTCTGGATCTTCCTGGCGCTGGCCGTGTTCTATCTCGCCGTCGAGCACCGCGCCCACCTTGGGGGGACGCTTCGCTGGTTGCCCCTGGCCATCCTGCTGCTATGTCCCTTGATGCATGTGTTCATGCACAAGGGGCATGGCGGTCATGGAGGTTCCGGAAGTCATGGGCGCGACGGCAATGCCGACGACACACCCCATGGCCAGCATGAGAGCCGTAGCAAGCGGGCACTGAACGACGAAACGTCCGACACCTCGAACGGAGGGCACTGACATGCAGGCACCCGACTCCGGCTACGGTCTTTGGCTCCTCGCCGCCATCAACGCCGCGTTCTTCATCTTCTTCGCCTGGAGCTTCTACAAACCGCTGACCCGTTGGGACTGGCGTGGGTTCGGTATGTTCTCCGCCTTCGTCGTGGCCCTGTTCGCGGAAATGTATGGCTTCCCGCTGACGCTGTACGTCCTGGGCGGCTGGCTCAGCGCCAACTATCCGCAGGTGGACTGGCTGAGCCATGACGCGGGCCATCTGCTCGAGATGTGGTTCGGCTGGCGCGCCAACCCGCATTTCGGCCCATTCCACATCGCAAGCTTCGTCCTGATCGGCGGCGGCTTCTGGCTGCTGTCGGCCGCCTGGCCGGTGCTGTATCGGGCACAGCGTGAAGGCCGGCTCGCCCGCGAGGGCGTGTATGCGCGCATGCGTCACCCGCAGTACGTCGCCTTCCTGCTCGTGCTGACCGGTTTCCTGCTGCAGTGGCCCACGCTGCTCACGCTCGCCAGCTATCCAGTGCTCGTGTGGGCCTATGCCCGCCTGGCGCGTCGTGAGGAAAAAGACTGCTTGAGCCGCTTCGGCGACGACTACGTCCGCTACATGCAGGAAGTGCCGGCCTTCATCCCGCGACGCCGGCGCGGCCCCGCTCCATCCCAAGGAGAAACCCGATGACGCACGTCCACAAACCCACTGTGCGCACGCGCACCTGGCCCATCGGCGACATGGTGAGTGCCGGCTGCGCGCGCACGCTGGAGAAGGCCGTGGCCGCGCTGCCTGGAGTCAACGCCACCAGCGCGAATTTCGCTACCGCGACCCTGCAGGTGTCCTACGACCCGGCCCGCCTGTCGGCGGGCGCGGTCGCCACCGCGATCCGCGACTGCGGCTTCCAATGCAACGCGCCGATGCCCGATGCCGACCCCGCCGCAGGCGCGCACGCCCATGCTGCGCATGCCGGGCACGGACAGGAATTGGCCGCAGAGCGCCCCGCTGACGCCCACGCCGGCCACGGCGATGACGCCACGGATGCCGGGGGCCACGACGCCCATGCGGGCATGAACCACGGCAGCGATCTGCACGCCGCGGCGCGCGACATGGGCCGCCGCTTCCTGGTCGCCCTCGCCTTCGCGATCCCGGTATTCGTGTGGTCGCCCATGGGCGGGCTGATAGAGCCGCCGCCGGTGCCGTTCGGACTGCGCGAGAACGTCTGGTTGTTCCTGCTGGCGACCGGCGCCGTGCAGTATCCGGGCTGGCCATTCTTCAGCGCCGCGATCCGGTCCCTGCGACGGGGTGTGCTGGACATGGCGGTCCTGGTGCTCCTGAGCGTGGGCACAGGTTACGGTTTCAGCATCGCGTCGACGTTCTTCTTCGACGGGCCGAACTTCTACGAGGCCTCGGCCGTCCTGCTGACCTTCGTCCTGCTTGGCCACTGGCTCGAGATGCGGGCTCGCGCCGGCGCCTCGGACGCCATGAAAGCGCTGCTGAAGCTGTCCCCACCCCGCGCGGTCGTCCGGCGCGAGGGGCAGGAGCTCGACATTCCCACCGCTGAAGTGCTGGTCGGCGAGACCGTGATCGTGCGGCCCGGGGCGAAGATCCCGGTCGATGGCATCGTGACGGAAGGCAGCTCTCAGGTCGACGAATCCATGCTGACCGGCGAGTCGATGCCGGTGCGCAAGGATCCCGGAGAGTCCGTCGTCGGCGGATCGATCAACAAGAGCGGCGCATTCGCCTACACCGCCACCAAGATCGGCAGCGACACGGCACTGGCGCAGATCATCAAGCTGGTCCAGACCGCGCAGAACTCCAAGGCGCCCGCGCAGCTGCTCGCCGACCGCGCCTCGCAATGGCTGGTGCTGGCTGCGATCGTGATCGGGCTGCTGACCTTCGCGGTCTGGTTCTGGTGGCTGGGACAGCCGCTGCTGTTCGCGCTCACGCTGACGATCACCGTCTTCGTCATCGCCTGCCCCGATGCACTCGGTTTGGCCACGCCGATGGCGATCATGATCGGCACTGGCCTGGGGGCACGACACGGCATCCTCTTCAAGCATGCCGAATCGATTGAGAAGAGCGCACGCCTGGACGTGGTGATCTTCGACAAGACCGGCACCCTGACGGTCGGCGCCCCCGAGGTGGTCGACATGGCGGTCGCGCCGGGCTGGACGCAGGAGCGGTTGCTGGCCGCGGCCGCCGCGGTCGAGGCGCACTCCGAGCACCCGCTGGCGCAGGCCATCCTGAAGCGTGCCGGTCCGGTAGCCGAGCGCGCTACCGCGTTCACCAACATCGATGGCCAGGGCGCTACCGGCGTGGTTGACGGGGTGCAGGTGGTGCTGGGCAACCGGATCCTGATGGTCGAGCACGGCATCGACCTCTCGGTATTGGAAGCGGAGGCTGCGCGCCTCACCGGTGCCGGTCGCACGGTGATCTATGCCGGGGTGGGTGACCGGCTCGCAGGCTTCTTCGCGATTGCCGACGCGATCCGGGAGACCTCGCGCGCGGCCATCGACGAATTGCACCGGCGCAACATCAAGGTGGCGATGATCACCGGCGACAACCGCCCCACGGCCGAGCGCGTGGCACAGGACCTGGGAATCGACATCGTGCTGGCCGACGTGCTGCCGGGCGGCAAGGCCGATGAGGTCATCAAGCTGCAGTCGCAGGGCCTCAAGGTCGGCATGGTGGGCGACGGCATCAACGACGCACCGGCGCTCACCCAAGCCGACGTTGGGTTCGCGATCGGCGCCGGCACCGACGTCGCCATCGAGAGTGCCGACATCGTGCTCATGCACAGCGACCCTTATGACGTCGTTCGCGCGACCACCATCGCCCACGCCACTCTGCGCAAGATGCATCAGAATCTGGGCTGGGCCGTGGGCTACAACGTGCTGGCCTTTCCGCTGGCGGCCGGTGTGCTCTATCCGTTCGTGCTGTCGCCAGAAATCGCCGCGCTGTCGATGTCGGGCAGTTCGGTGATCGTCGCCCTCAACGCGTTGCTGCTCAAACGCCTTCCACTGGCGGATGCCGCCACCCCTCGCAGCCCATCTAAGGAGTCCACACCATGAATACGGTCACACACGTCGCCCATTCCAGACCCCGAGGTACCAATCGCAGCCATTGGGTCGCCGCACTGGCCCTCGCGCTCGCGTTCGCATTGCCGGGGGTCGTCTCCGCGAACGAGGGTGGGTTCCGCCACAACGTGTTGATGCGCGGCCAGGTGCTGGAAAAGCAGGACGGAACGCTTGTGGTCTGTGTCGGGCAGGCCGACGGTGCCCAGGTCGGGCAGGTGCTGGACGTGATCCGGCACAAGCGCCGTATCCGGCATTCGCGGGCCGGCGGTCCACGCTACCGCCGCGAGAACGTTGGCCAAGTGCGCATCGTCGAACTGTTCGACAGCCACTACGCGGAGGCTGAAGTGATCTCCGGGAGCCCCAAGGTCAACGACACAGTGGAGCTGATCCGCCCCTGACAGGCGCGCGGGCGATGCAGATGCGCCTCGGCCCTCGCCATGCCCTCCGCAATCACTTCCCTTCCAGAACAGGAGCCACACCATGACAGCGTCTTCCAACCCCACCCTGCAATTCCTCGGTGCCGCGGGCACCGTGACCGGCTCGCGCTACCTGGTCGAGGCCAACGGTCAGCGCGTGCTCGTGGACTGCGGCCTGTTCCAGGGCTACAAGCAATTGCGCGAGCGCAACTGGGCTCCGTTTCCCGTCGAGGCGTCATCAATCGACGCGGTGGTCCTGACCCACGCCCACCTGGACCATTCGGGCTACTTGCCCGCACTGGTCAAACAAGGGTTCCGCGGCCGGATCCACTGCACCCATGGCAGCGTGGCCCTGTGCGGCCTGCTGCTTCCCGACAGCGGACACCTGCTCGAAGAGGAGGCCAAGTACGCGGCCCGCAAGGGGTACTCCAAGCACAAGGAACCACGGCCGCTTTATACCGAGGATGACGCCTGCCGCAGCCTGAAGCAGCTCAAGGGGCATGACTATGGTCGCGACATCGAGGTCGCATCAGGCGTCACGATCCGCTTCCATCCTGCCGGCCACATCCTGGGCGCTGCCCATGTCAGCCTTGACGTCCAGGGCCAGCGCCTGCACTTCAGTGGCGACCTGGGACGGCAGCAGGAGTCGCTGATGAATCCGCCGACGCCCCTGCCCGCCTGTGACGTCCTGGTCTGCGAATCCACATATGGCAATCGGGAACACATTCCGATCGACCAAGAAGCCGAGCTGGCACCGATCATCCGCCGCGTTGCCGCCCGCGGGGGCGTGATCGTCATTCCCGCCTTTGCCATCGGCCGCGCCCAGGCGCTCATGCTGCATATCGCCCGGCTGCGTGAGCGCAAGGACATCCCTCGCGTGCCGGTCTACCTCAACAGCCCGATGGCGATCAACGCGACCCGGCACTACCACGACCACCACTCCGAGCACCACGTGTCCGACGAGGACTGCCAGCGGATGTTCGACGTGGCCACCTTCGTCAACACTGTAGAAGAGTCGAAGGCACTCAACCGCCAGCGCGGGCCGATGATCATCATCTCGGCCAGCGGCATGATCACCGGCGGGCGCGTGCTGCACCACATCGAGGCGTTCGGCCCCGATGACCGCAACGCGATCCTGCTCGCGGGCTACCAGGCCGGAGGAACACGCGGTGCCGCGCTGGCGGCAGGCAAGCGCACGTTGCGCATGTTCGGCCGCGAGGTCCCCATCCGCGCCGAGGTGGTGCAGCTGGAGGGCTTCTCCGGCCACGCCGACGCCGGGGAGCTGCTGGACTGGATGCGCACCGCGCCGTCCGCGCCGCGCATGGTCTACCTCACCCACGGCGAGCCCGACGCTGCAGACACGCTGCGCGGGCGCGTGCAGCGTGAACTGGGCTGGCGTGCGCGCGTGCCGGGGCACCTGGAGCAAGTCGGATTGGAGGATGCGAGATGACCACGCAGGCCCCGGGCCACACCCGCCTGCGCGTCACCCGTGCCGGCATCGACACCTACCAGCAGCCGGTGGTCTATATGCACCGCGACTGCGAGGTCTGTCGCTCGGAAGGCTTTGCCGCGATGACGCGCGTCAGGCTGGACGTGGACGCCCGCACGCTGGTGGCGACGCTGAACGTGGTCATCGACGATCGGCTCGGCCTGGACGAGGTGGCGTTGTCGGAGGCCGCGTGGACGCTCCTCGATCCCGCGCCCGACGCCCTCGCCGGCGTCAGGCACGCGGAACCCGCGGCGTCGGCGGGCGCGCTCCGTGCCAAGGTGTTCGGCGCCCGGTTGGACGACGCGCAGTACTTCGCCCTGGTGCAGGACGTGATGGAAAGCAGGTTGTCGGACCTGGAGCTTGCAGCTTTCGTCACTGCCAGCGCGGGTGACCGCCTGGACCATGCGGAGACGACCGCGCTGACGCGAGCCATGATCTCCGTGGGCCAGCGCCTGGACTGGGGCGAAGGGCCGGTGCTGGACAAACACTGCGTAGGTGGCCTGCCGGGCAATCGCACCACCCCGATCGTGGTGGCCATCGTGGCTGCGCTGGGCTACCGCATCCCGAAGACCTCGTCGCGCGCGATCACGTCGCCCGCGGGCACCGCCGACACCATGGAAGTGATGGCGCCGGTGGCGCTCGACCTGGCGGCGATGCGCCGGGTGGTGGAGCGCGAGGGCGGCTGCATCGTGTGGGGTGGCAACGTGCGCCTGAGCCCGGCCGACGACATCCTGATCCGGGTCCAGCGCCCGCTGGATTTCGACAGCGACGGCCAACTGGTCGCCAGCGTGCTGTCGAAGAAGATAGCCGCGGGCTCCACCCACGTCCTGATCGACATGCCGGTGGGTCCGACGGCCAAGGTGCGAGGTGAGGCCGCGGCCCACAGCCTCGGCACGCGGCTTGCCCACACCGCGGGCGCGCTGGGATTGCAGTTGGGCATCCATCGCTCCGACGGCACCCAGCCGGTGGGTCGGGGAATCGGCCCGGCGCTCGAGGCGCACGACGTGCTCAAGGTGCTGCGCAACGCGGCCGATGCACCCGCCGACCTTCGCGAACGCGCACTTGCGCTGTCCGCGGCGCTGCTGGACATGGCAGCGGGCAGCAACGCCGGCACCGGACTGGAGCGCGCGCGCGGCGTGCTGGATTCCGGGGCGGCGCTGGCCAAGTTCCTGGCGATCTGCGAGGCCCAGGGAGGCTTCCGCGAACCGCCACGGGCGGCGTTCACCGCCGACGTCCCGGCGCCTGCATCGGGCCGCATCGCGGCGATCGACAACCGCAGGCTGGCCAAACTGGCCAAGCTGGCCGGCGCCCCGACATCCCCCACCGCCGGCCTCGAAACCGGTCTGCGGATCGGCGATACGGTCGAGCGCGGACAGCCCATGATGACCCTGCATGCGGAGTCGCCGGGAGAACTGGCCTACGCCCTGGAGCACGCCGCGACGCTGCAACCCTTTGTGCTTGGAGAGGTTCCATGACCCGTGTGCTGATGCCCTTCCCGGCCGATGCAGTGTTGGCCGGCACCATCAACCAGCCCCTGCAGGCGCGCATTGCACCCGTGGCCTGGCGGCACTTCCCCGATGGCGAGTCGCTGGTCACTCTGGACGACGCACTGGACGGCGCCGATGTGGCGATCCTGGCCAGCCTGCGCAACGCCGATGCCCTGGCCCTCCCGCTGCGCTTCGCCGCCCGGACCGCGCGCGAGTTCGGGGCTCGTTCGGTCGGCCTCATCGCACCCTACCTGGGGTATATGCGCCAGGACACCCGCTTCCATCGCGGCGAGGCGGTCAGTACACCGCTGTTTGCGCAATTCCTCGAAGAGGCTTTCGACTGGCTGGTGACCGTGGACCCGCACCTGCACCGCGTCGAGCGCCTGCAGTCGCTCTACCGCATTCCGACGGTCCACGTATCGGCGACGCCGGCCGTGGCCCGCTGGATCGCTGAGACCGTCCCCGACGCTGTGCTGATCGGCCCTGACAGCGAGAGCGAGCAGTGGGTAGCGGACATCGCCGCCCTGTCCGGCATGCCCTACCAGGTGCTGGCCAAGGAGCGGCACGGCGACTACGACGTGCGCGTCAGCCTGCCCGACCCGCAGGCCGTGGCGGGCCGGACCCCGGTCCTGATCGACGACATCGTGTCGTCCGGCCACACCATCCTGGAGACCCTCGCACACCTGCGCCGGTTGTCGTTGCCGCCGCCACTGCTGGTCGCCATCCATCCGGTGTTCGCCGGCGATGCCTATGCCCGCCTGCAGGAAGCAGGTCTGGCCCGCATCGTCAGTACCGACACCATTGCCCACCCGTCGAACGCGATCGCGCTCGGCGCGGACCTCGCTGACGCGGCATCGACCCTGATGTCCGCTTCGGCCGACTCCCCGGAGGACCCATGAACCTGCATCTCAACTGCTGCACCGCCGACCAGCTGTCGGCCGCCGAGCGCCAGCGGACCCTTGAACTCGCCGACGCCCACCGGCGGGCCGATCCCGCGTTTGACCATTGGGCGGCCGGCTACGGCGTGATCCGACATGACCCGCTCACCCAGCTCCGGGTCCGCCAGATGGTGCACGAGCTGGTGGCCCTGGGCCGCACGCCCGATGCCGGCACCGCCTGGCAGCGGCTCGCCGCGGCCGATCGCGTCACCAGCGCCGGCATGTGGCTGGTGGCCCACATGACCTACAGCCAGCGGGTCCGCACCGACGGCGCGGCCCTCGAGGCCGATGACTTCAAGGCCACGCCCGAAGGCCACACTGGCGGGTCCCTCAACATGGTGCCGGCCTACGCCGGCTACCTGCTGATGGACGCCCTGGATGGCGTCACCCGCGCATGGATGATGGGCCAGGGGCACTGCGTGGCCGCCATCGACGCGCTGAACGTGCTGGTTGGCAACATGACCGCCCGGCACGCCGAACGTTACGACCGCTCCGACGCGGGGCTGAGCCGGTTCGTCGGCGACTTCTATGCCTACACCCTCAATCCGGACGGAACACCGGCGTCGCCCCTGGGCTCCCACGTCAATGCGCACACCGCCGGGGGCGTGATGGAAGGCGGCTATCTCGGCTTTGCCGAACTGCAGTACGTGCATGCACCGCTCAAGGACGAACGCCTGGTGGCGTTCCTCAGCGACGGTGCGTTCGAGGAACAGCGCGGCAGCGACTGGGCGCCGCGCTGGTGGCGTGCCGAGGACAGCGGGCTGGTCAGCCCGATCATCATCCTCAACGGGCGGCGCATCGAACAGCGCAGCCAGATCGCCCAGCAGGGCGGCGAGCGGTGGCTGGACCGGCACCTGCGATTGAACGGCTTTGATCCGATCGCGCTGGACGGGCGCGATCCGGCCAGCATCGCGTGGGGTATCCATGTGATGGAGTCGCGCCTGCAAGCGGGCGCCGCCGTTCCCGATGCCGACGTGCGGCTGCCCTATGGCATTGCCGAAACCGTGAAGGGCTTCGGATTCCCCGGCGCCGGGACCAACGCCTCGCACAACCTGCCCCTGCCCGGGAATCCGTCGAAGGAGGCCGAGGCACGCGCGCTCTTCAATCAAGGCGCCGCGGCGCTGTTCGTGGCCGCGTCCGAGCTCGAGGAGGCTGTTGCCGCACTCAACAGCCACGACCTCCAGCAGCGCGTGCGCGAGCGCGACCATGCGCTGGCCGATCGCCAGGTGGAACCGCCCCGCGTCCCGGCGATCGCCGACCGCGGCGCCGGCGGCGAGAGCTCGCCGATGACCGCGCTCGACGAGCAGTTCGTCGCCATCGCCGAAGCGAACCCGGGGCTGCGCGTGCGCGTGGGCAATCCTGACGAGCTGCGCAGCAACAAGCTCGATCGCACCCTGGACGCAATGAAGCACCGGGTGCACGAGCCCGAGCCCGGTGTCGCGGAATCGACCACTGGCGCGGTCATCACCGCGCTTAATGAGGAAGCCGTGGTATGCGCCGCGCTCGGCAACAAGGGCGGGCTGAACCTGGTGGTCACCTACGAGGCGTTCGCACCGAAGATGCTTGGCGCCGTGCGCCAGGAATTGATCTTCGCGCGTCACCAGGCACAGGCGGGGCGACCGCCCGGCTGGCTGGGCGTGCCTCTCGTGCTGACCTCGCACACGTGGGAGAACGCGAAGAACGAGCAGTCCCATCAGGATCCGACCATGGCCGAGGCGCTCCTGGGCGAAATGGCCGACATATCGCGCGTGGTGTTTCCCCCGGACGCCAACGGCGCCGCCGCGGCCCTCGCCCACGCCTACGCGCAACGCGGCACGGTCACCACCCTGGTCGTCCCCAAGCGACCGGTGCCGCACGAGCTGACACCGACGCAGGCGCAGGCGCTGGCCACCCAAGGTGCGCTATGCCTGGCCGGCAACCCGGCGACAGCGGCGATCCTGCTGGTCGCCACCGGTGCTTACCAATTGCAGGAAGTGCGCCACGCGCAGGTGCGCCTCGTTGAACGTGGCGTGTCGGCCGCGATCGTCTATCTCGGCGAGCCCGGCCGGTTCCGCACGCCGCGCGATCCGGACGAGGCGCGGTACGTGCACTCCGACAGCGAGGTCCATGCACTGTTCCCGGCGGAACGGCCGCGCATATTCGTCACGCATACGCGGCCCGAGCCCTTCCTGGGCGCGCTGCGCCGGCTCGACACTGGCCCGGCCACGACCGCGGCGCTCGGCTTCGTCAACCGCGGCGGCACGCTGGACGTGCCGGGACTGCTGTTCGCCAACCGCAGCACCTGGGCGCACGTGGTCGATGCGGCCGCGGGCGTCCTCGGCCAGTCCCGGGGCGGCCTGTTGTCGGAAGCGGAGCTGGCGGCAGTGGATGGTCGGGGCGATCCGGCCACGATCCTGCGTCCTGCAAGTGGGTCGACGCCATGAGTTGTCCAACCGGGAGCGCGCGTTGATGGCGGGCACGGTGCGGCGCGGAGGCCAGATTGCCTGGGCGGGACTCAAGCTCGGCGTCGCCGTGCTGCGCCTGCGCCGACGTGCACCCGACCTGCTTCCGGCATACGTCAGCACCACACTGGTGGGGTTGGGCACCACCTTCGTCAAGCTGGGCCAGGGCTTGAGCCTGCGCTGGGACCTGCTGCCGGCGCCCTATCGCGAGGCGCTGTCGCGATTGCACAGCGATGTGCCCCCCTTCCCGGCGGAGGAGGCCATGCGTATCGTCGAACAGGCGTTTGGCGCGCCGGTCGGCGAACTTTTCGCCAGCTTCGATGACAAGCCCCTGGCCGCGGCTTCAGTGGCCCAGATCCATCCAGCGCGCATGCATGATGGTCGCGATGTGGTCGTCAAGATCACCCGCCCCGGGATCCATGCCCAGGTGCAGGCGGATCTGCTGCTCCTGCGGCGCACGATGCGCATCGCCCAGTGGATCTGGCCGCCACTGAAACGCCACCGGCCGCTCGAACTGGTGGACGAACTAGGCGCATTCCTGCGTGACGAGATCGACATGCGTCACGAGGCGCAGAACATGCGGCGCATGGCCAAGGTGCTGGATGCCCTGCCCGGCATCACCCAGCCGCACGTCGTCGAGCCGTATGCCACCCGCAACGTGCTTGTGCAGGATCGAAGCCACGGGACCCGTCTGGAGGCCGCGTACGGCACAGCGGCCGCTCCCGCACTGGCAAGGGCGCTGCTCGGTGCCTACGTGCATCAGCTCTTCGGCGCCGGCGTCTTCCATGCCGACCCGCACCCGGGGAATCTGTTCTTCTTTGACGACGGTCGCCTGTGCCTGCATGACTTTGGATCGATCGGCGTGCTCGACCCTGCATCCCGGCTCGCGCTCGGCGGCATGGTCGAGGCCATTGCGGCCGACGACGCCGAGGGCGTGCTGGATGCAGCGATCGCCATGGGCTTCTTCCCGTCGCAGGTCGACCGCCGCTCGCATGTGCGCGAGATCCACCTGATCCTGGCCGAGATGGCCAGCCGTCCGCTGGCGCAGTGGTCCATTGCCGAGGCAATCTGGCGCGTGGCACGCATTGGGCAGGGCGCTGGCTTCCGGCTTCCGGCCCACCTGCTGTCCCTGATCCGGACGCTGTTCCTGGTCGAGAACACGCTGCGGGCGCTGGATCCGAATCTGGACCTGCTGGGGACGCTGTCCGCGCAGGCGGCCGCGATCGCCGACATTGCCGAAGCCAGCCGCCCCAGCGGCAACAGGCCGCTTGCCATGCGGCTGGCCCGCACTGCGCGCCAACTGCCACAGATCGCCACCGACCTGTTGCGGCAGGCGCAACTGAGCGACGGACGACCCGCCTTCTCCGTACACCACCATGGCCTGAGTTCCACGCAGGAGGCAATCGCGCGCACGGGCAACCGGCTGGCGTTGGCCCTGGTCACCTTGGGCCTGTACGTAAGCGGTGCGCTGTTGAGCCTGCATTCCGACGGCCCGCAAGTGTTCGGTCACATGCCTTTCCTGGCTATGGTGGCTTTCGCTGCTGCGGGATTGCTCTCACTGCGGCTGGTGATGGCCATCGCCAGATCGGGACACTTGTAACAGAACACTGATCTATCTCCCCGCTGGTGCCCGGCGCATCAGTGCATCCAGGAAGGCAGACCCATGACGCAACACAATCATCATCATCAAGATCATCAGGCGCACGGCGAGCAACCGCCGCATCCCCGCACGGGTGCTGAAGGTGACGTCCATGCCGGGCACGACAAGCATGCCGGCCACAGCGTGGCGAGCTTCCGCGACAAGTTCTGGCTCACGCTGCTGCTGACCATCCCCACTCTGATCTGGAGCGGGATGATCCAGCATTGGTTCGACTACACCGCACCACAGTTCCCGGGGTCGGCGTACATCCCGGCGGTGTTCGGCACGATCGTGTACTTCTACGGCGGCTCGCCGTTCCTCCGCGGCGGATACCACGAGCTGAGAAATCGCCTGCCGGGCATGATGACGCTGATCTCGCTTGCGATCACCGTCGCCTTCCTTTACAGCGCGTTGGTCACGCTCGGCGTTGTCGAGGGCTTGGACCTGTGGTGGGAGCTGGCGACGCTGGTGGCGATCATGTTGCTCGGCCACTGGATCGAGATGCGTTCGATCAACCAGGCACAGGGCGCTCTCAAGGAACTCGCGAAGCTGCTGCCTGATATGGCGGTGCGGTTGGATGAGGCCGGTACCGCGAAGGAAGTCCCTGTCGCGGAACTGAAGCGCGGCGACCTGCTGCTCATCAGGCCCGGCGCGAGCATTCCCGCCGACGGCGTCGTGAAGGAAGGGACCAGCGCCGTCAACGAAGCGATGATCACCGGCGAGTCCAAGCCGATGGACAAGTCGACGGGCGACCGGGTGATCGCCGGCACCGTCAACGGACAGGGCTCGTTGCGTGTCGAGGTGACGGGAACCGGCGACGAGACCGCGCTCGCGGGTATCATGCGGCTCGTCGAGCAGGCCCAGACGTCGCGCTCGCGCGCCCAGGCCCTGGCGGACCGGGCGGCGTTCTACCTCACGATCATCGCCATCGTCTCCGCCGCGGTTACCGCCATTGTCTGGCCACTCCTCGGTCGACCGTGGAGCTTCACGATCGAGCGCGTAGTGACCGTGCTCGTGATCGCCTGTCCCCATGCGCTGGGTTTGGCCATCCCGCTGGTGACCGCCATCTCGACCACGATTGGCGCACGGAACGGCCTGCTCGTGCGCGATCGACGCGGCCTGGAAGAGGCCCGTTTGCTGAACACGGTCGTGTTCGACAAGACAGGCACGCTCACGCTCGGTTCGCACCGCGTCGTGAAGACCACTGCCGCCGATGGACTCACCGACGACGAGGTGCTTCGCGTGGCCGCGTCGGTCCAGCGCGACGCTGAACATCCGATCGCGCAGGCGCTGATGACCAGCGCCAAGGAACATGGCATCGACGTTCCGATGTCGCAGGACTTCGAGTCCATGCCGGGACGCGGCGTGCGCGCAGTCGTCGAGGAGCGCTCGCTTCACGTTGGCGGGCCGGGTCTGTTGAGAATGCTCGCGGTCGAACCGCCGGAGACGCTTCGGCGGGCTGCCGAATCAGCGGCAGCCGATGGTCAATCTGCAACCTACCTGGTGGAAGGCGACCGGGTGCTCGCCGTATTTGCGATCGCGGATGCCATCCGTCCCGAATCGTTCGACGCGGTCAAGCGGCTGCACGACGAAGGACTGGAGGTTGTCCTGCTGACGGGTGATTCCACGGCGGTCGCAAACGCGGTCGCGAAGGAACTCAACATCGACACCGTCTTCGCCGAGGTATTGCCCGAGGACAAGGTGGCAAAGATCGAGGAGCTGCAGGCCCAGGGCAAGCGCGTCGCGATGGTGGGTGACGGTGTCAATGACGCTCCGGCGCTGCTCACGTCCGACGTCGGCATCGCCATCGGCACAGGGACGGACGTCGCGGTCGAGGCCGGCGACGTCGTACTCGTGCGCAGCGACCCGCGCGACGTGCCAGCGATCATCGAATTGAGCAAGGCCACCTATCGCAAGATGATCCAGAACCTGTGGTGGGCCGCCGGCTACAACATCGTCGCCATCCCTCTCGCCGCTGGCGTTCTCGCCGCATGGGGGATCCTGCTGCAACCTGCGCTTGGGGCAGTGCTCATGTCGCTGAGCACCGTCGTTGTGGCAATCAATGCGCAGTTGTTGCGCCGGGCGGTGCGGTCCCCATGAACATGATTCGGGGACACCTGTGACCACGCGCCGGCTTCTTGCACTCAACGTTGGCTCGTCCACCCTCAAGGGCGCGTCCTATCTGTTCAACACTGAGGGACACGGCGCGCAGTCTCGTCTGCTCGAGCGCTCCCGGGCCGAAATTCCAGTCGGCGTGGATGCGCAGGAGCGCCTTGCCACCCTGCTCGAGGCATTGTCGGAGCCGTGGCCCAGCCCCGACGTGGTGGTGCACCGAATCGTACATGGCGGTGACCTGCACGACGCCCGCGAGCTCGACGAAACCGTGCTCGCGAAACTGGATGCATTGGTGCCGTTCGCACCCTTGCACCAGCCGGTAGCCCTCGCTTTCGCGCGTGCCGCGCGCATGCGTTGGCCGCACGCGCGCCAAGGCGTGGCCTTCGACACCGACTTCCACGCGTCGCTCGCGCCCTGGAGCCGGCGCTTGCCTGTCCCTGAAGCATGGGATGCGCTGGGCATCCGCCGCTACGGTTTCCATGGACTCGCCTTTGCCTCCGCGCTCCGCATAGTGGCCAGCCACGACGCTGGAATCCTGAAGGGCCGCGCTGTCTTCGCGCATCTGGGGGGTGGCTGCAGCGTCTGCGCCGTCGAGGGCGGCCGCAGCCGCGACACCACCATGGCGCTCACTCCGCTGGGTGGAATCCCGAGCCCTACCCGCTCCGGAGATCTCGATCCCGGCGCGTTGCTGTATCTGCTGAGGCATGAACGCCTGGATGCGCAGGCGCTTGAAAACGGCCTGTACCGCAGTGCAGGCCTTGCCGGAATCGCCGGCCATGGCGACATGCGCGTGTTGCTGACGGATCCCGGCCCGCAGGCCCAGCTTGCCGTGGAGCTCTTTGCAGTCCGGATTGCGCAGTCCATCGCGGCCATGGCCACGGCAATTGGCGGTCTCGACCATGTCGTCTTTTCCGGCGGCATCGGCCATCGCGCGCCGGTTTTGCGGGCTCGCATCGTCGCGCGACTGGCCTGGCTCGGCCTGGCGCTGGCACCTGACGTCAACGATGCTGGAGCCACGCGGATCGACCGCGGGGGCGGGCCGAGCATATGGAACGTCGCGATCGATGAGGAGCGCGAACTGGCTGAATCGGCACTCGCCTGGCTGTAGCCACGACACGCCCCAAGGGTCGGCTCCGGTGGGGAATCACTCCTCGATCCGTGACGACGTGAGCACCGCTGCGAATCCACCACCGGGGGTGCGCATGTTCGTGGTCTGGCCCTGGTACAGCCTGGCCGCGAACAACAGGACACCCGCCTCGGACGCGAAGCAGCGCACATCCGCCTTGAGGGACTGGCCCCCATGCACGATCCGCATGCTCGGTGGCGCGAAGGCCTGTGCGATGTAGGTCGCCGACGCCATAGACGCCCAAGTCCGCCGGGTCAACTTGTCGCCCCGATAACTCCCACGGCTGCCAAACCCTGCTGCAGGCTTGAAGAAATATCCGTTGCGCACTGCCCACAACGCATCCCGGTTCGCGGGCACGAGTTCGACCGTGGGCGGGATCACCTGGCCCAGCAGTGCCGTCGAACCCGCATCGACCCCGAACCCGCCGAGCAGAGCCGGGTCCCCGAGCACCGCAAGGTTGCGCTTGTCGGCAAACAGCGCGTGTGCTCGGGGATGCGGCATCAGCGCGACGTCCCCTGCCAGGTAAGCCTCACGAATGTCTGCATGCGAGGCATCCTCGAGCGCGAAATCGGTCAACCGGTTGTAGACAGTGTCGATTCGACCGTGGGCATCCTCAAGCCCGTCCGAACCAAACGACAAATCCTCGGGAGCGCTGATCACGCAGTCCACGCCATGGTCCCGAAACGCGTTCGCGTACAGCACAAACTCGGGGTAAAGGAACTGCGCTCGCGGAGTGCTGTCCACGATGGCCAGGCGCGACGGCGTGCGCCCGGATTGCTGCCGAGCATCCTCCATCCAGGCCGTGACGGCCGCATCACGCGCTTGGGCCGCGTTGGTCCAGGTGGCCCATGCTGGCGGCGCGCAAGACCGCACGGCATCGAGCAACAAGGCATTGAGGAGCAGACCGCCTGGATTGGTGTTGACCTCGATCAGCCGCGGGCCATCGACCGTCAGGTGAAAGTCCAGACCCAGGACGCCCCCCGCCGAACCCGGATCATGGGTTGCAATGTCAGGGGCCCATTGCAGGACCCGTTGGCTATATCCCGGGTTTCCTGCGACGTCGAAGACCGCCGCCGCGACTCGTCCCATGGCCTCCAACGCGGGCCGATCAACGAACAAGGCATAGGGTGAAAATAAGTGCGCGTGTACGGCGGGATCAGTCGTGAACTCCGGAAAGGCACCCCGGATCGACTCGTGCAGACGGAGGATGTCGACCACTTCGCATGCACACCGCTGGTTGAGCGGCGCGCTTTCCAGGGTGGCACAGTCGATCTCGCAGCCTGTCTGTCCAACTATTATCGGAGTCCGCGGTTCAACCACAACAGGGATTGTTCTGTTGGATCGGTGGACATGGCACTGTTCCGAACGAGCAGAACACACAGCAGTCGCCTTGATGCGGACGCAAAACCGCTCCACAGCCCGTGCACTCATAGAAGAATTGACACGCTGTGATGGGCATTGTCTCGGTCGCCCGATGGCCGCACTCCGGGCAGGTCAAGATGCTTTCCAGCTTGACGTCACTCACCGCCAGTCCGCACCTTGGCCGGGAAGCCTGCTTCCGTGACTGCACGCGCGATTCCGGCTGCATCCGTCTGGCTCGATTCGAACGTCACCGTGACTGTTTCAGCCCGGGTGTCCACCTTCACATCGGCCACGCCCGGCACCTTCTCCAGCGCCTTCCTGATGGTGATGCCGCAGGCGGGACAGGTCATGTTCTCAGCATCGAGCATCACTACGGTTGCGGGCGTCGCAAGAGCGGCACCGACCGACAGAGCAGCCACCAGGGCCAGTATCCACTTGTGCATCGCGCCTCCTACAGAATCCAGACGATGTAATAGGGAAACAGCAGCAACAGGACGATGAGGGCTGTCGCCAACCAGAGCCAACGTCGCCTGCGTCGCAGAGCGTCCGGGGCGATGCAACTGCCATCCACACCGCACCGTGCCGCCGGTCGATACAGCATCCAAAACGCCACGGCCAAGGACAGTACGGCGGCGGCGCTGAACCAGGGCCTCAAGGGATCGAGAGCTGTCAGGGTGCCGATCCAGGCGCCACTGATGCCCAGCAGGACCAGCACCAGCGGCACGACGCAGCAGACCGATGCGCCAATGGCGGCGATGCTCGCGCCAACGATGGCTGGAACAGACGATTTGGCCGGGGTTGTTTGCATCAGAGCATACTAGCCTCTGTACCTAGGTACGGAGTCAAGCCGTGCGTCCGAACACGTTTACGATCAGCCGGCTGGCGGCGGCGGCCGATGTGCACGTCGAAACCGTGCGCTACTACCAGCGGCGTAGGCTGCTGCGTCAACCCGAGCGACCCATAGGAGGCGTGCGTCGTTACGACGAAAACGATGTCAATCGGCTTCAGTTCATCCGGCGCGCTCAGATGATGGGATTCAGCCTCGACGAGATCGCTGGCCTGCTAGAGATCACAGGCGAAGGTTCTTGCGAGCAGACCCGTCAGCTGACCGAGCGAAAGCTCGTCGATGTCCGTCTACGAATCCGCGAGCTGCGACAGCTGGAGAGGGATCTCGAACAGAAAATAGCGCGGTGCGCCCAAGTGCCGGCGGGAGAGTGCTGCCCAACCCTCGATTTTCTGGAGCGGCCAATAAAGCCAGCTGCGACAGGCAGTTAGCTCACTTTCGGCCCGTTTTTACACGAATCCCTGCCGACCCTCAATAGCCACGCTTCCTTCACTGACGGCCACTGCGCGCACGCCGATGGCCGTGCTGTTGCTAGCCAGGGCCTGCGCGGCAGCACCGACTGCGGTCGCGTTGGTGCCGTTGGCCCACGTCACCTCATTGGGGTCCACTGCGCCGTCATTGTCCAGGTCCACCCAGGTGCCCACGGCGGTGCTGCCCTTGCCGCTGGCGCTGGCATCGGTGCCGCAGGCCAGGCTCTGGTCGCCGGTAGCGGTGCTGTCGATCGGCAGTGGCGCGCCGTTGTCATCCAGCAGCTGGCAGTTCACGCCGGCAGCGTATGCCGGCAGGGTCAGGACGGACAGGAGCGCGGCAGTCAGCGCTTTGCGATGCAGGGTGCGGGTGGTCGGAAGCATGGGCGGGCTCTGGGTTGGAAGACCCTAGAACGCCGCATCCGCGCCAGGAACGCATGACGCTGTCGTGACATTGACCACAAAAGTGGTGTCATCGAGGTGACAAAGGTGACATTGTTGTGAAATCGGAGCGAATACGCCTCAAGGACCGACGTGACGCGTCACGTGAATCAGGCTTCGTCTTCGTCCAGCAGCTGCTCCACGTAATGTGCTGCGTGCCGCATGACCTCCTCGAAGTCGGCCCCTTCGGGGATGTTGGGCTGCAGGAATTTCCGCTCACCGATCGCCAGCAGGAACACGAACGCCGGCTTGCCCTGGGGCTGCCAGGCGGTGACCCGGTAGCTCGCGCCGCGGTAGCTTCCATCCAGCGTGGCGCTCGAAACAGGCGCGGAGGGCGGTTGCCCGCCGGGCGGTTCGTTGCCGTCACCGGTGCCCTCGCCTTCGGTCGGGCACCCGGGTTCGGTCGCGTAGCGGACCGCGCGCGTGGTGGGATACCGGCTGTAGCGACGGGACCCAAGATCGGAGATACCACACAACGCCCCCGGCTCCGGTCCGACCGACGACTCCATCGACGCATACAACGCCCGGTTCGAAGCTACCTTGGCCATGTGCCCTGCCCCATACGGATCACCTGGACAAAGTCTGGGCCGGTGTGGCGCATGCGCGCATCAGTAAAGCTACCTAGTCGCACGCGATGCACGCGGGTCGTCCACGCGGGCTTAATGGGGTGCGGACAACCCTGTGCCTGACCCGGCACATACGCCGGCAAGGGGTGAGCCATGCTTCCTGCTTCGATCAGGCGTATCGCCGTTCAACTCTTCGACAACGGCGTGCTGCGCCTGATATTTGAAAACACCCGCAACATGGCGGTCTCCACGCTGATCACGGCGGCCGGGCTGGAGGTGGTGCGGGAGGGGCCGGGGGAGCTGGACCTGGTGAACCCGACGTTGGTGGGGTACGTGGTGGTGGCGATCGGAGGCTCGTTGCTGCTGCTGAACCTGCTGGATGGGCTGTGGCGGTTGAGCCGGATGAAGTCGCACCTGCTGCTGCAGATCCTGTTGTGTGCGGCGTATGCGTTCATCTTCTGGCGGGTGGTTCTGCTGGTGTTGAACTTCAAGGCGGGGGGTGGGATGGGGATGGGGAACTGACTGCGTGGAGGGCGTTGTTCCGTGGGACACGCATGGCGTGTCGCTACGCGTGTTCCGGCGGCATTTTCAGAGGTCTTCCTTGTAGATCCTGCCGTCTTTCATGATTAAGTTGAAATTTGCGTCGGGGTTGGTGATGACCGCTATGTCCGCCAACGGGTCGCCATTGACCAGCAGCAGGTCGGCCAGGGCGCCCTCTTCCACCACGCCAAGGCGGCCGGCGTAGGGGCTGCGCTTGCCGGACAGGGCCAGTAGCTGGGCGTTGGTGCCGGTGGCCATGATCAGGGTCTCGGCCGGGGTGTACCAGCGGGTGAGGCTGGCCAGGATGCGGTTCTGCTGGCCGGCCAGCGCGCTGGAGAACAGCACGTCGGTGCCGAAGGCAGTCTTGAGCTTGTACTTGATCGCGAAGCGGTAGGTCTGGTCGGTGCCGGCGAACACCTCCTGCGCCTTCAACCATTGCTCCGAGCCGCGCGGGAACGCGTTGGCCAGTTCCTCCGGCAGCGGCTGGGTGCTGAGCCAGGTACCGGTGTCGCGGATGCGTCGGGCGGAGGCGTCGTCCATCAGGCTGCCGTGCTCGATGCACTTCACCCCGGCGCGGATGGAGCGCTGGACGGCTTCCGGGGTATAGGCATGCACGGCCACGTAGGTGCCCCAATCCGTAGCGGCCTCGACCGCCGCCCGCAGTTCCGCCTCGGTGAACGTCACCGCGTCCAGCGGGCTATGTGGTGAGGATACCCCGCCACCGGCGGTCAGCTTGATCTGGCTGGCGCCGCGCATCAGCTGCTCGCGCACGCGCATGCGCAGTTCGTCGGGGGAATCGGCAATGGCGCCGTCGCCGAGCAGGTCGTGGCGCGAGCCGGGCGCGCCCAGCGTGCGTGGAAGGTCGGAGGGTTGGCGGAAATCGCCATGACCGCTGGTCACGGTGATCATCGCGCCGGACGGGAAGATCCGCGGCCCTTCCACATGCCTGGAATCCACCGCTGCCTTCAGGCCCCACACCGCCCCTCCGACGTCACGCACGGTGGTGAACCCACGCATCAGCGTCTTTCGCGACTCGGCGCCTGCCACGATGTTGATGTAGCCGTTGTCGGCGGTCATCAGCGTCTGGATCGGAATGCCGGCGAACATGCTGTGCCAGTGCGCGTCGATCAACCCCGGCATCAGCGTGCGGCCCCGGCCGTCGATGACGCGCGCGCCGGCCGCGTCGATGGCGCCGGTGGAAATGCGGGTGATGGTATTACCCTGCACCAGCACGTTGCTCGGACCGGAGAGACGTGCGTGGGTGCCGTCGAAGATCCGTACGTTGGTGAACAGTACCGCTGGAGACGGCGCAGCCGCAGGCTCCGCCAGCGCGCCACCGGGATCCTGCTGGATGACGGAGTGCGCGGAGGTGGCCGTGGCCAGGCCCAGTGACAGCGCGACGCCCAGGATGCGGAACGAAAGCCGGTTCATCATGGCACTACTCCCCCGTAACGACGGTCTGTTGGGTATAGGAGCGGTGGCGTTACTGCGATGTGCAGCGTGCACCGTTCTGCGGGATTTACTGGTCGCCATTTCACCAACGCGTAACGGCGGGCGGGAGGTAATTGAGCGATCCACCCCGGAGCGACCGTGATGACCGTCCTCTCCCGTCTTGGCAAGGATCCCGGCTCCATCGGCATGGCCATGAAATCGAGCTGGCCGCGCCTGCTGATCGTGGGCATTCTGCTGCTGGGGCTGGGCGCATTCGGCATCTACGCCTCGTCCTTCATGGTGCGCACCATGACCGTGTTGATCGCCGGCTTGCTGGTGATTGCCGGTGCGCTCCAGCTTACCGAGGCCTTCCTGCTGCATGGCCTGCCCAGTTTCGCCATGACCATTGCACTGGGCGCGGCGCAGATCATCGGCGGCATCGCCATCTACACCCACCCCGAATGGGCCGCCTATGCGGTGGCCACCACGGTGGCCGCGGTGCTGGTGGTGCAGGCGATCGCCCAGATCAGCCTGGCATTCCGCTTCAAACCGGGCGGCAAGCGCTGGATCTCGCTGGTCTCCGGCCTGGTCGCGCTGGTCGCGGCCGTGGTCTGCGTGAGCGGCGTGGCCTGGGCCGGACGAGCATCGGCCTCGTGGGGCGTGGGGCTGGCGCTGGTCGCCATGGGCGCGGCTTACATCGCCATCGCCCTGCTGTTCCGACAGGATCGCGCCCCCGGCTAGTTCCGGAACCTGCATCAGAAGGCGCCTTCCAGGTAGGTGTAGATGTAGTTGGAGCCACCGTCGACGGTGCCCAGCATCTGCGCCGAACCGAAGATGCCCGAGCGGTGCGAAACACCGAAGCCGAAGTACAGCTCGTGCCAGCGCTCGCTGCCGAAGATATCGCCCAAGCTCACGTCGATGCTCGGATCCAGGTAGTTCAGCACCTTGGAGGTATTGCGCTCGCGCTGTGCCTGCGCCTGCACTTCCGCATACGGCACGCGTTCGGCATAGGACACGCCGAAGCCGAAGCCGATCCGGGTCTTGACCCGGTGCGACCACGGAAAACCGTAGTAGAAGCCTTTCATGTACGCGTCGATCTGCCACGCATCGGGCTGGTGGCCGCGTTCGTTGTGCCGCAGGACGCCCACATAGCCGATCAGGTCCAGCGGCCAGCCGTTGAGCCCGGACACGAACGGCCGGCCCACGTGCACGCCCCAGATGTCGGTGGGGTCGTCATCGTTGAGGCTGACGCAGCTGAAGGTCATGATCTTGACCAGGTGGCAGCCATCGGCGGAGTCGCGGCCGTAGAACACTTTCACATAGGTCGGGGTGTGGTCGTCGTCCCAGCGCACCTGGCCGTTGCCGAAGTCGTAGGCCGCGCCAACCATGCCGCCCCATTCGAGGTTGCTGTCCACCAGAGGGCTGTTGCGCACGGTGCTGGAATAGCGCTTGGCATACACGCCACCGAGCAGGCTCCAGTTTTCCAGGATGCGGTAACGGCCGTACAGCCCGGCGACGACGTCCACGCCGCTGCCCGCCGAGTAAGCACTGCGCTCAGGCGTTACTTCGTAATCCTCTACGCCGAAGTAGTAATCGTTGAGCTTGGAGCTGCGCCAGTTGAGACTGATCACCGGCTGCAGGGCCCAGCGGTCGCCACGCCAGGTGTGGCCGTAGGCGGCGCGGATCTCGGTGCCGTTGGAATTGTTGGAAAGGTCCTGGCGTACGCTGAGATCCAGCGCATGGTCGTTGTGCTTGAAGTAGTAGCGCGCCCCGATGTCCGCTTCGCTGTTGCGGGTTTCCATGCCTTCCAGGATCTCGGGGGTCTCGTCTTCCGGATACCCTTCCAGCCGGCGTTCGACGAACAGCTCGAGCCCCTGGTTGTCCTGCGTGGCGAAGCGTACGCCGGCCGCGTTGGAGCGCAGGAAGAAGCGCTCGCCTTCGTACAGGTAGAGCGGCATCAGGTCGACACGGTCGTCGGCGCCCTTGTACGGCGACGACTCGATGCGGCTGAGGAAGCCGAGCCCAGCCGCACCGGGTTCTTCCAGGATGGTGCCGAGCATGGCGTCCTGCGCAGCCAGCGGCGCGGACGCGGAGAGCGCTGCGGCCAGCAACGCAGGCTGCCAGCGGCGCGCACTGTGGCGGTATCGGGTTCGGGCAGACATGGGGCCTCCTACTTCACGAAGTCGTACTTCAGCGCGGTCTGCAGTCGGAACACGTCGCCACTTTCACCACTCTGCTCCTGCAGCTTGCCGTACAGCAGTTCGGCGCCCCAGCTCCAGCTGGGCGCCGGCTGCCAGACGATGTTGGCGGCGGCATAGTCGCTGCGCCGGAAAACGCTCGGATCGAGCAGGTCTTCGCGCTCCAGGTACAGACGGCTGTAGGTCAGCGTGGAGCGCCAGCGCTGCGACCAGTGGTGGGTGAAACCGACCCAGCCGCCGTACTGCTGCAGCAGCTTCAGGTCGCCCTGCGGGTCGACGATGCCATCCAGGTTCAACCCGCCGAGGTCGCCGAGGAACGCGGCGATGCCCTCGCCGCCGACCGCACCGAACACCACGTAGTCGCCCCGGTCGCCGCCGCCCCAGGTACCGCTCAGGGCCAGGCCGCCGGCGGTGGCGCTGTCGCTGCCTTCGTTGCTGTCCTTGGCCGAGTCGTAGGCCAGGTAGCGCAGCAGGCCCGACGCCTGCAGGCTGCCCCACCCTGCTTCGTGGCGCGCGGCCAGCACCAGGTTGGGAGTGGCGGTGCGCGAACGCTGGGTTACGGCATTGAACTGCAGTTCCGGGGCACGGTGTTCGGCGGCGAGAATGATCTGGTTGCCGTTGCCCAGCGGAAAGTACTGGCGGATGCTGGCCAGCCGTGCCGACGGCGATGCCGGCGGACCGGCGAAGTCCAGGGTGTCCGGCCCGGAGTCGAGGTCCATGAAGGCCGACCAGCCGAAGCCCACGTACGTGTTGCCTAGCTGGCCCCAGGCGTGCCGCAGGCGGTAACCATAGCTGCCACCGGAGCCGAAGAAATCATTCTGGACCAGGAAGCGCAGCTGGCCGGCACCGGTTTCGCGGCGACCTTCGATGGTGAAGCGGGTCTGCCGCGCGTGCATGTTGAAGCGGGTGCTGTCGCGGCCGCCGTCGACCGGGATTTCGGAGGTGATGAACTGGTCGCTGTCGCCGGCGTCGCCGCTGTCGAACATCGCATCGAGCTTGGCGTACCCGCCCAGACGCAGCCACGTGCCGGTACCGGGAATCTGGAAGAAGCCCTCCAGTTCGTCCCCGGGAGGCACCTCGTTGTCGACACGGGCGCTGGCCTGCTCGTCTTCGTCGAACGTGTCGCGCGTGGGCAGCGGCGACTCCGGCACGTTGAGCGTCTCGGGCGTGGCGGCAAGCAGTGGCGCGGCGGGCGCGCTGGCAACCGGCGCTGTGCCGGGTGGCGCGGTGGGCGCTGGCGGTATGGCAACCGCAGCTGCCGCCGGTGCCGTTCCGGCCTGCCCGGCCTCCAACGCCTGGATGCGCGACGTCAGCATCTCCACGGTCTGGCGCAGGCGCTGGATCTCCGCGTCCTGGCTGGCGTCGCGGATCTGGGCGGCGGCAGCGCCGGGCAGCAGCACGGCGGCCAGGCAGAGCGATCGGGCGGGAATGCGCATGGAAGGTGTACCTCACTGGAGTTGCGGATCACGGGTGCACTGCACGATCAGTCGACGGGTCGCTCCCGCAGGTCCTGGCCGCCACCGAGTGCGGCGTACAGGTTCACCGCGTCCTGCAGCGCGGCGGCGCGCAGCTGCAGCAGGTTCTGTTCGGCGGCGAAGTGGTTGCGCTCGGCGTCGAGGACTTCCAGGTAAGGCGTGAGGCCCACGTCGTAGCGATCGTGCGCGGTCACCACCAGCGCCTGCTGCACTTCCACGGCACGCACCTGCGCGGCGATCTGCAGGTCGTTCTGTTCGGCCGCGACCAGTCCACTGGCGACTTCACGGAAAGCGTTCTGCACGGTGGACTGGTAGGCCACTTCGCGTTCGTCGCGCCCGGCGTTGGCCGCATCCACGCGCGCGCGGCGGGCGCCCCAGTCGAGCAGCGGGAGCACTGCGCCCGCGCCGAATGACCAGACCCGGTTGCTGTCCGAAACCAGGCCGGAAAGCTCGGTGGACGCATACCCACCCGCGCCGGTCAGGGCGATGATCGGGAAGTACAGCGCCCGTGCCACGCCGATGTTGGCGTTGGCCGCGCGCAGCTGGTGCTCGGCCAGTCGGACGTCCGGGCGCGCTTCCAGCAACGCCGAGGGCAGACCCGGGTCGAGCCGGGTCAACTGCGCGTCGGGGTCGAGCGGCAGCCCGGCCGGCAGGGTCGCCGGCAATGGAGTGCCGACCAGGAACTGCAGCAGCTGCAGCGCCTGGCCCTGGGTACGACGCAGCTGCGCCAGCTGCAGCTCGGTCTGGGTAACCAGCGCATAGGACTGGTTGAAGTCGATCGACGAGGTCAGCCCGGCATCCATGCGCAGCTGCGCCAGTTCCAGCGTTTCGTTGCGGCTGGTCAGCGACCGCTCGGCCAGCACGATGCCCTCCTGGCTGGCCCGCACCGCGTAGTAGCTCGCGGCCACGTTCGCCACCAGCGAGAGCTCGGCGGTGTTGCGCGCTTCCACCGTGGCCAGGTACTGCCGCCGCGCGACCTCGCTGAGGTTGGCCACGCGGCCCCAGAAGTCGAGTTCGAACGAGGGAATGCCCACCTGCACGCCGTAACTTTCCAGCGTGACCCGTGGCGCGTTGTCAGCTGGGCTCAACGGCCCGCGCTGGCGCTGGCCCGAGGCACTGGCATCCAGCCCGGGCAGGCGCTGGCTGCGCTGGATCCGGAACTGGGCGCGCGCCTGTTCGATGCGGGCGGCGGCACCGGCCAGGTCGCGGTTGTACGCCAGCGATTGACCGATCAGGTCGCGCAGTACCGGGTCGTGGAAGTAGGTCTGCCACGGAATCGACGGCGCGACGCTACCGTCCACGGCCGAGGGCGGATACGTTGCCGGCACGGGTGCTTCGGGGCGCTCATACGTGGGCGCCAGGTTGCACGCACACAGCTGGCACGCCAGCAGCGCCACCCCTGCCCGCCCGAGCATGCGCTTATGCATGGTCACCCTCGCGCTTCACTGGGTCGGCGGTCGCCGGGTCCACCTGCTTAGCCCGCGCACGCCGGCGCAACACGTAATAGAACAATGGGGTAAAGAAGATGCCGAACACCGTGGCGCTGAGCATGCTGCCGAGCACGCCGGTACCCACCGCTTGGCGGCTGGCCGCACCGGCCCCGGTGGCGATCACCAGCGGCACCATGCCGACGACGAAGGTCAGGCTGGTCATCAGGATTGGACGCAGGCGCTGCTGCGCAGCCTGCAGGATCGCATCGCGTACCGGCACGCCGCGCGCTTCTTCGTCCAAGCCGAACTGCACGATCAGGATCGCGTTCTTCGCTGCCAGGCCGATGATGGTCACCAGGCCCACCGTGAAGTACACGTCGGCGGACATGCCGCGCGCGGCGGTGAACACCACCGCGCCCAGGATGCCCAGCGGCACCACCAGCAGCACGATCACCGGGGTCACCCAGCTCTCATACAGCGCGGCCAGCAGCAGGAACGCCACGATGAAAGCCAGGCCCAGCAGCATGCCGACCTGGCCGGACGCCTCGCGTTCTTCGCGTGCCGTGCCAGTCCATTCGTGGCGCATGCCGGGTGGAAGCACATCGTCGGCGATGCGTTCCATCTCCACCAGCGCCGCGCCGCTGGACACGCCCGGCGCGCCCTGCCCCGAGACCGTGGCCGAGAGAAAGCCGTTGTAGCGCTCCACCTGCTGCTCGCCCACCGTCCAGCGGGTGGTGGCGAACGCCGAGAACGGAACCGACTGCCCGTTGTTGCCGATCACGCGCAGGTCGGAGACATCCTCGGCGCGCATGCGCTGTTCGGCATCGCCCTGGATGAACACCCGCAGCACGTTGCCTTGGCGCACGAAATCATTCACGTAGGCCGAGCCGAACATGATGCCCAGCGCCTGGTTGACCTGTGAAAGCTGCACGCCCAGCGCACGCGCCTGGGTGCGGTCGATGTCGACGAACAGTTGTGGCGCGCGTGGCATGCCTTCCGGGCGCACGCCGGTAAGCCGGTCGCTGGCGGCGGCACGGGCGGCAATGCCCATGGCCGCAGCGCTCAGCCCCGGCCCGCCAACACCGCTGCGGTCCTCGATCTTCATGCTGAAGCCGGAGGCATTGCCCAGCGACTGGATCGCAGGCGGATTCAGCGCGAACACCTGCGCCTGCGGAATGCGGGTGAACGCCGCACTCATGCGCGCGGCCAGCGACATCGCGCTGTGGTCGCTGCCACTGCGCTCGGCCCACGGGTGGAGGTCGACGAACGACATGCCCACCGCCTGGCCCTGCCCGAAGAAACTGAAGCCGATCACGGTGGCCACGTTGCGCACTTCCGGCTGCTGGCGCAGGATCGCCTCGGCCTGCTCGGCGGCAGCACGGGTACGCTCCATGGTGGCGCCGGGCGCGGCGTTGTAGGCGACGAATATGTAGCCCTGGTCCTCGGTCGGCAGGAAGCCGCCTGGCAGTCGCGCATACAGCAGCCCGGTGAGCAGAGTCACCACCGCGAACACGCCGATCCACAGCCACGGCCGCACCAGCATGCTGCCCACCCAGCCGGCATAACGGCGGCGGCTGCGGTCCAGCCCGGTGTTGATCGCAGTGAACAGCCGCCGCGCGGGGCCGCCCTTGCCCTCCTGCTCCTTGGCTGGACGCAGCATCGCGCCGCAGATCGCCGGCGCCAGGGTCAGCGACAGGATGGTCGAAACCACCAGCGAGACGCTGAGCGTGACCGCGAACTGGCGATAGATGCCGCCCGCCGAGCCGGGAAAAAATCCCATCGGAATGAACACCGCCAGCAGCACCAGCGTGGTGGCGATGATCGCGCCGGAGAGCTGGCCCATCGCCTTGGCGGTCGCTTCGCGCGGTGGCAGGTCCTCCTCGCGCATGATCCGCTCGACGCTCTCCACGATCACGATGGCGTCGTCGTTGAGGATGCCGATCGCCACCACCATCGCAAACAGCGACAGCAGGTTGATCGAGACCCCAAAGGCCAGCAGGCCCAGGCAGGCACCGAGCAGCGACACCGGTACCACGATCGTCGGCAGGAACACCGCCCGCCAGCTCTGCAGGAACAGCAGCACCACGATGGAGACCAGCACCAGCGACTGCAGCATGGTCATCGCCACGCCGTTGACCGACTCGACGATGAAAGGCGTGGTGTCGAACGGGGTGCTCCACTGCATGCCGTCCGGGAAGCTGGATTCCAGCTCCTGCATGCGCTGGCGCACCGCCGTGGCGGTGGACAGTGCATTGGCGCCAGTGGCGAGCGACACCGCAAGGCCCGCGTTCTCCTGCCCGTTCAAGCGCAGGTTGAAGGCATAGTTGTCGTTGCCAAGCTCCACCCGCGCCACGTCACCAAGCCGCACCGTGGCCGCGCCGGGCGTGGCGCGGATGATGACCTGGCGGAACTGTTCCGGGGTGCTGAAACGCCCCCGCATCACGATCTGCGCAGTGGTCTCGGTCGAAGGGGTGGTCGGCTGCAGGCCCAGGCCGCCACCGGCGGTCTGCGCGTTCTGCTCGCGCACGGCCGCCATCACCTCACCGGGTGAGATGCCATAGCTGACCAGCTTCTCGCGGTCCAGCCAGATCCGCATCGCGTAGCTGGAGCCGAACAGGGTCACATCGCCCACGCCGTGCACGCGGCGCAGTTCGTCGGCGACGTTGCTGTTGGCGTAGTCGCCGAGTTCCAGCGCCGAATAGCGCCCCTTGTCCGACTGCAACGAGACCAGCATCAGGAAGCCGTTGCTGGCCTGGGTCACGCGCACGCCCATCTGCCGCACTTCGTCGGGCAGGCGCGGCTCGACCCGGGCCAGGCGGTCCTGCACCTGCGAACGGGCGATGTCCAGATCGGTGCCGCTGCGGAACGTGACCCGGATCTGCGCGGTTCCATTGGCGCGGCTGGTCGAGGTCATGAACAGGAAATCGTCCACGCCGCTCAGCTCGTTCTCGATCACCGAGGTCACAGTGCGATCAATGGTCTGCGCGTCGGCGCCGACGAAGGTGGCCGAAATGCTCAGGCTGGGCGGTGCCACGTCCGGGTACTGTTCCACCGGCAAGGTGCTGAGCGCGATGCCGCCGAACAGGATCGCGAACAGCGCGATGACCCACGCCAGGACCGGGCGGTAGACGAAATAACCGCTCATGGAGCCTTGGCCTTCGCCTTGGGAATCGGCTCGGACTGGATGGAAACCGGCTGCCCCGGCTGGATCTTGTGCCAGCCGTCCACGATCACCCGGTCACCGGGGGTCAGGCCACTCTGCACCACCCAGCGACCATCGGCTTGCCCGGCGAGCGTCACCGCACGGCGTACCGCCACGTTCTCATCGTTGACCAGCATCACGCTGGCCTCGTCTTCGCCGACCTGGATCGCGCGCTCCGGCAGGCTGGTGCCGTTGCGGATGCTGCCCATCTGCAGGATGCCGCGCACGAACTGCCCGGGCAGCAGCCGGCCATCCGGATTGGGGAAGCGCGCACGCAGGGTCCGGCTGCCGGTGGCGGGGTCGATCGCGGTTTCGCTGAAATCCACCACGCCCTGGGTGGGCAGACGCTCGCCACCGTCGAGCAGGATGGTCACCTTCACCTGTTTGTTGTCGCCCACGTCGATACGGCCGTCGGCCACGCCGCGCTGCAGTTCGTTCATCGAAATGTTGGACGGATTGAAGATCACGAACGCCGGGTCGACCTGGTCGATACGGGTCATCAGCGTGGCCGCCGCCGCACTGACCAGCGCGCCTTCACTGACCTGGGCGCGCCCGGTGCGGCCCTTGATCGGCGCGCGCACGGTGGCATGGTCCAGTTGCAGCTGGGCGCGGTCCACCGCCGCCTGCGCTTCCATCAACGCGGCGTCGGCCTGGCGGAACGAGGCCTGCGCCGATTCGTACTCCTGCACGCTCACCGCCTTGCGCTGGACCAGCGTGGACAGGCGCGCGCGCAGTGAGGACGTCTGCGCCTTGGCCGCGCGGGCCGAGGCCAGTGAGGCGCGGGCCTGCTGCACCCGTGCCTGCAGGTCGCGCGGGTCGATCTGGAACAGCGGTGCGTTGGCCTCGACCTCGGTGCCGTCCACGTACAGCTGGCGCTCGACGATGCCATCGGCGCGCGCCCGCACCTCAGCCGAGCGGCTGGCCTCCACCCGCCCCGGCAGTTCCACCATGTTGGGCACGCTCTGTGCCTTCACCACTTCCACCGCGACCAGGGTTGGGGGCCGCTCACCGCCCGCCGGCCCGCCGCCCCGCCCGCAGGCCGCCATTCCCAGCGCAACCGCCGCCAGTACCGATGCACGCGCCATCCACCCTGGGAATCGCATCCTTCCGGCCTCCGTTTAAAGACTAGAACGTCACCGCGTCCCGGATCAGCGGACACGTCATGCAGTGGCCACCGCCACGCCCACGCCCCAGTTCCGCCCCGACGATGCTGATCACTTCAATACCCTGCTTGCGCAGGTCGGTGTTGGTCTGGGTGCTGCGGTCGTAGGCCACCACCACGCCCGGTGCCATCGCCACCAGGTTGTTGCCGCTGTCCCACTGCGAACGTTCGGCCGCATAGCGGTCGCCGCCGGATTCGACGATGCGCAGCTGCTTGAAGCCCAGCGCTTCGGCGACCACGTCGTTGAAATGCTTGGTTTCGAACACGATCTCGAAGCCCGGGTCCTTGTCGCTGGGATACAGCGAGACCGTGCGGATCTGGTCGACGAT
Source organism: Stenotrophomonas sp. VV52 (assembly GCF_002893095.1). Taxonomy (GTDB): domain Bacteria; phylum Pseudomonadota; class Gammaproteobacteria; order Xanthomonadales; family Xanthomonadaceae; genus Stenotrophomonas; species Stenotrophomonas aracearum. The sequence continues at coordinate 46,645 of NZ_PKQQ01000011.1, forward strand.
GCCCGGGAACACGGTCACCACGTCGCGGTCGGCGAAGGTGAACACCGTGTCCAGGTGCATGGCCGAACGCAGCTTCGGCATCACCGCCACGATCACCCGCGTGGCCGCACCGTTCTTGAACAGCGACTGCGCCAGCTGGGTGATGGCGGTGCGCGAGGAGCGCTCGCTCATGCCCACCAGCACGATGCCGTTTCCGGGAATCAGCACGTCGCCGCCTTCCAGCGTGGCGTTGCCGTAGTCCACGGTCGGGTCGCCGAACCAGATCGGGAAGTCGGCCTTGGTGAAATCGGGATGGAACTTGTAGATCGCCGTGGTGAGGATGGTCTCCTCATGCCGCGCGGGCCAGTAAAGCGGATTCAGGGTCACCCCCTGGTAGATCCAGCAGGTGGTGTCGCGGGTGTACAGGGTGTTGGGCAGCGGCGGCAGGAGGTAGCCGACCAGGTCGGGTACCTCGCGCACCTTCTGCAGGGTCGGGCCGGCGAAGTCGTCCGGCAGGTCGAGCACGCTCAGGCCGCCGATCAGGGTTTCGGCCAGTTGCCGCGCCGGCATGCCCTGCAGGTAGGCACGCACCTCGGCCATGAACTCCACGCCTACTTCATTGGCGTTGATCTGGTGGTCCAGGATCCAGTTGCGCGCCTCGTCGATCTCCAGCGTCTCGGTGAGCAGGTCGTGCATCTCGACCACGTCCACGCCACGGGCGCGCATCTTGGACATGAAATCGAAGTGGTCGCGTTTTGCGTTGTCGACCCAGATCACATCGTCGAACAGCAGGTCGTCCTTGTTGCGCGGGGTCAGGCGACTGTGCGCCATGCCCGGGGAACAGACCATCACCTTCCTGAGGACGCCAACTTCGGAATGAACGCCATACACCGGTGCAGTGGACATGTGCGGACCTCTCTCGATCACGGAACGTGGGGAAGACGCGGCCCCGCGTGCCGTCGCGGTCGGCCATTGGATGCAGTGAGCGTGCGTGAAGAAGTAGCCCTGAAAAGGTAATGCGCAGGTGAACGTCGGTTTTCGGACAGTGCTGTAAAACCGCTGTAAGTCGAGGATCTGTTGCCGCGCTAGGCGTTTGCAGCGTCTTCACATCCGCATTACCCCGCAGGTAGTTAATCGCTGCTGCAAGGACCCGAATCACGCACAGGGACGGCGACATTCCTTCCGTGTTCCGCGCATTCACTCGATGGAGACACACAATGAAACTTCCTCATGCAGGCGTTGCCACGGCGCTGCTGGCGTCTGCCCTGTTCATGGCAGGCTGCGCCACCCACACCACGCCCAGCACCTTCAACCGGTCTGAAGTAGGCCGTGCCCAGGACGTACAGATGGGCACCATCCAGTCGATCCGTGGCGTGCAGATCCAGAACGACTCGCGCGGCGTGCCCACCCTGGTCGGCGCGGCGATTGGCGGCGTGGCCGGCAGCTCGATCGGCGGCGGTAGCCGCGCCAATGCGGTCGGTGCGATCGCCGGCGCCGCAGCAGGTGGCGCCGCAGGCAATGCGCTGTCGCGCAATGCGCGCAATGGCGTTGAGATCACCGTGCAGCTCGAGAATGGCCGCACGGTGGCCGTGGTCCAGGACGGCAGCGCCAACGATTACCGTGTCGGCGACCGCGTGCGCGTTTCCAGCGACGGCACCACCACCCGCGTCACCCGCTGATCCGGGTGTACCGAACCAGGGCTGGCCCGTCCCGACAGGGACGGGCGACCTGCTGCACCACTCACGTGAGGGAACCGCCATGCGCCGCCTGCTGACCGCACTGCTTGCCGTGACCGTGACTACCCTGGTCGGATGTGCCACCTCGCCTACCCTGAGCACCCAGGACCGCTTCAATCTGTACGTGCAGCATGCCGGGCCGCCAGTAGCCTCGTTCCGCCTTGCGCGCTTCGTGCGCCAGACCCAGTGGACACCGCTGGGCGATCGCGCACTGGCGGTATGGACCAGCCAGAGCGTAGGCCACCTGCTGGAACTGCGCGGCCGCTGCACGGGCCTGTCGATCGCGCACACGGTGGAGATCACCAACTCTTTCGGTACGGTCAACGCACGCTGGGACAGCGTGATTCCGCGCACCTCCAGCGTGGCCATGCCGCAGTCCTGCCGCATCATCCGGATCCGCCCGCTGGACGGCACCGCGATCCGCGACGCACGGCGTGAAATGCGCAACACCATCTACGGCGAGCGTCCGGCCGACCTGATGGAAGACACCGGTCCGGACATCACCGACCGGCCGGTCGATTGATGGAAAAGCTGCGCAGCCTGATCCGCCGCAATGTATCGCGCAGTCTGTTCGATGCGCGATGGCTGATGGCACCGTTCTATTTCGGGCTGGTGGTGGCGCTGCTGTTGCTGCTGTTCGTGTTCCTTCGCCAGCTTGCCAACTACGCGCTGCGCATCACCGACCTCGGCGCTGCAGATGCGGTGCTGATGGCGCTCTCGCTGATCGACCTGTCGCTGGTCGCCAACCTGCTGCTGATCGTCACCCTGGCCGGCTACGAAAACTTCGTGACCCGCATCGACTCGGGAGGCGAACGGCGTCCACAGTGGATGGGCATGGTCGACTTCGCGGCGATGAAGAACAAGCTCATGGGGTCGATCATCGCGATCTCGGCCATCGCCCTGCTGCGCATCTTCATGAAACTGGAAGAAGGCAGCCGGATCGACCCGGAAACACTGCGCTGGATGTCGGCCATCCACGGCATGCTGCTGCTTTCGGCCCTGGTGCTTGCGGTGACCGAGCGGTTGGCCCGCCATCGCATGCTGCCGCCGCAGGATCCGCCTCCGAACGTGCCACCGCCGTCCTGACTCACCCGCCGCTGGGGTTTCGCCGCCGTTCGATCTCCTGGCGTCGCAGCGGGTCCAGCAGGTCCTGCAGGCGGCGGGTGTCGCCGTCGCTCCAGTCGCCCCTCCCCAGCACCGCCTGCCAGCCGACTACATAGTGCGCCGGTGCGAACACATGGCCATACCCCATCGGGGTGCGGTCGGCCAGCAGCATGTCCAGCGCCAGCTGCAGCATGCTCACCAGCGGGTACCAGCGCACTTCCTTCGAGACGTCCGGCGCACGCGGTTCGGCCATCCAGTCCGGTTGCCGCCACGCGTCGTACGGCGTGAAGAACGTGATCGGATCGCTGGCGTACTGCAGGTACACCACGCGCATCCTGCCCCACGGCGCATCGGCGGGCACCGGCGTGCCCTGCTGGTTCATGAAGCGCACCGAACGGCTGTCACGGAACACGGGCAGCCACTCAGGCGAACCGCGGTTGCGCTGGTTGGTGGTCTGCCGCCAGATCCGCGTGGCAAATGGCGGCCCGCTCCACAGCGCGCCGTCGATCGGCGTATCGATCATGTCGAACAGGTTGACCGAGCGCTCTGAATTCATCGCGCCCAGGCTCAGCCCATGCACGAACAGACGCGGCCGGGTATCCACGGGTAATGTCCGCCAATACGCGTAGACCTCGGCGAACAGCAGGCGCGAGGTCTCCTCGCCATACTCCGGTTCGACCAGCAGCGAGAGCGGACTGGACAGATACGAGTACTGCACCGCCACACTGGCCACGTCGCCGTGCAGCAGGTACTCCAGGCTGTCGGCCGCCGCCGGGTCGACCCAGCCGGTGCCGGTGGGCGTGATCACCACCAGGTTGGCGCGCTCGAAGCCGCCCTGGCGTTGCAGTTCGCGCAGTGCCAGCCGCGCACGTGCACGCGCAGTACTGGCAGACGGAAGGCCCGCATAGACGCGGATCGGCTGCAGCGCCGGCTTACCAGTGAAGGCTGCAATCTGTGCCGCTTCGGGACCGTTGCGTACGAAATCGCGACCGGTACGGCCCATCTGTTTCCACGCCACCAGCGAACCGGGCCCGCCGGTGCTGCCCGGTCGCGTCGGCGCCGTCGCTTCCGGCGGAATCAGGGCATCCGCCCTGCGGAACGACGCATCGGCCGCGTGCAGCGCGCCACGCAGCAGCACGCCGTTGGCGATGTTGAAGAACAGCACGGCGGCCACCACGATGCCCAGCAAGCGCGCCACCGGCGCCGGCATTACCCGCCGCGACAGCGCGCCTACCCGTCGCGCCACCCACGCGAAGGCACGCCCCACCAGCAGCAGCACGCCGAACACCAGCAGCGCGATCGCCAGCAGGCGCAGCGAAAACCCTTCGTCCATCGGCGGCAGGCCCATCACCGCGCGTACCGAATCCTGCCAGGGGCGCACCCACCACGCAGTCAGCACGCAGGCGAGCAGGCTCACCCACGGCAGCCAGCGCAACAGCCGTTGCAGCCGGCCTTTCCCCAGCTCCGGCAGCATCAACCGGTGCCACAAACCTGCCAGCGCCACGCCCAGAAGGTAGCCCAGCGCAAAACACACGCCACTTAACAACCCCTGCGCCACATACCCGCGCGGCACCAGGCTGGGGGTCAGCGATGCAATGAAAAACAGCGCACCCAGCACCTGTCCAGTACGGCACAGTGGCCCCCGATACGGTGCACTCAGACGGTCGAATACGCGACGCATCACAGCCTCAGCCATCCGCTGCCCATCCCGACCAACGCCATCACGGCCATCGTACACAGCACTACCAGCACCAGCAGTTCCAGCGGCCGGAACGCAATGCCGCGCTGCCGCTGCCAGACCCAGAACAGGATCGAGCCCGGTACGTACAGCAGGCTGGACAACAACAGGTAACGGCTGCCGCCGGACAGCAGCATCGCCGCCGCATAGGCCGTGGCGATGCCGGCGATCCAGCGCATCCGCGCATGCCCGCCCTCGCCGGCCAAGGACAGCTTCAACTGGTAGGCGGCCACCAGCAGGTACGGCACCAGCGTCATCGCGCTGGTCATCTTCAGCGCCAGGGTGAAGGCGTAGTCGGCGAACCAGCTGACCAGCAGGAACGCCTGGATCACGCCATTGGTCAGCCACAGCGCCGCATCCGGGACGCCGGCCTTGTTCTCGCGCGCCAGTGCCCGCGGCATCGCGTCGTTCAACGCGGCCGAATGCAGCACCTCGGCCGCCAGCAGCGACCACGAGAGGTAGTTCCCCAGCACCGACACCAACAGCCCGATACTGATGAACAATGCGCCCCAGCGCCCGGCAATCGCCTCCATTACCCCGGCCATGGACGGCGTGGCCAGCGCGGCCAGGTCCGGGCGAAGCAGCACGCCATAGGAGAGGATGGTGACCATCACCAGCAGGCACAGCACACCGAGGAAGCCGGCAACGGTAGCGATGCCCACGTCCTCGCGGCGACGCGCATAGCGCGAGTACACGCTGGCGCCTTCGATGCCAACGAACACGAACACGGTCAGCAGCAGCGTGCCCCGGGTCTGCTGCCACAGGGTGGAGGCGGCCGGCGGCTCGAAGCCCCACAGGTTGAGCGCGAACACGTCGGCGCGGAAGCCAATGAAGAGGAACACCACGAACACCGCCAGCGGTACCAGTTTGGCTACCGTGGCGATGGTGTTGATCAGCGCCGCTTCCTTGATCCCGCGCAGGATCAGGAAATGGAAGCCCCACAGCAACAGCGAGGCCGACAGGATCGCGATGACCGTGGTGCCATCGCCCAGCGCCGGAAAGTACTGGCCCAGCGTGGCCTTGATCAGGATCAGGCAGGCCACGTCGGCCAGGCAGCAGCCGAGCCAGTAACCCACCGCCGACAACAGGCCGGCGTAATCGCCAAAACCGGCCTTGGCGTACGCGTAGATGCCGGTGTCCAGTTCGGGCTTCAGCCGCGACAGCGACTGGAACACGAACGCCAGCATCAGCATGCCGGTACCGGCGATCAGCCAGGCCAGCAGCGCGCCGTACACGCCGGTCGTGTTGCCGAACGCGCCGGGCAGCGCGAAGATGCCCGAGCCGATCATCGAGCCGACCACCAGCGCGGTCAGCTCGAGCAGCGAGAGCCTGCGGTCGCCTGCAGTGGGCGCCATGGCCGGTCAGATCTGGATGTAGCCGGTCGCGATCCAGTAGACGCCGACCACGGCGGCAACCACGGCCACGCCCAGGATGATGAAGTCCGACGCTTTGGTGAAGATCTTTCCGCCCTGCTCGCGGCGCGCCCAGAAGTACAGCAGGCTGCCCGGGGCATACAGCACCGCCGAAAGCACGATGAACTTGATCCCGCCCGCGTACAGCAGGAACACCGTGTAGAGGGTGGCCAGGATGGCCAGCACCATGTCGCGGCCGCGCTCGTTGGGTCGTTCGTTGTAGGTCTCGCCGCGCCTGGTGAGCTGCAGCCCGTAGGCAGCGACCAGCAGGAACGGGATCAGCGACATCGCACTGGTCAGGTTGAGCATCAGCGAGAATGCATCGCGCGACCAGTACGTACTGATCACGATCAGCTGGATGATGATGTTGGTCGCCCACAGCGCAGCCGAAGGTACGCCATTGGCATTCTCACGCGCGAAGATCGCCGGCATGTCCTTGGTCCGCGCCGCAGCCGACAGCACCTCGGCACAGATCAGCGACCAGGTCAGGTACGCACCCAGCACCGACACCAGCAGGCCGACGCTGACGAAGATCGCGCCCCAGCGCCCCACCACCGCCTCCAGCACCGCTGCCATCGACGGCTGGCGCATGCCGGCGATGTCGGCGCGCTCCATCACCGCGAACGGCAGCAGGGTCACCAGCACCATCAGCGTGGTCACCACCAGGAACCCGGTGATGGTCGCCGCACCCACGTCCTTGCGGTCCTTCGCGTAGCGCGAGTACACACTGGCGCCTTCGATGCCCAGGAACACGAACACGGTGACCAGCATGGTGGCGCGGACCTGCTCGAAGATGCCTCCGGAGAGGTCGCCGCCGTAGAAGTTGAAGCGGAACACGTCCATCTTCATCGCAAACGCAATGATCACCAGGAACACGATGATCGGAATGACCTTGGCGATGGTGACGATCTTGTTGATCGCCGCCGCCTGCTGCACCCCACGCAGGATCATGAAGTGGAATAGCCAGATCCCGGCGGACGCGACCAGGATCGCCACCACCGTGTTGCCGTCGCCGAAAACCGGGAAAAAGGCCCCCAGCGTCGACTTGATCAGCACCCAGTACGACACGTTGCCGATGCAGCTGCCGACCCAGTACCCGAATGCGGACAGGAAGCCCGGATAGTCACCGAAGCCCTCCTTTGCATAGGCGAACACACCCGCGTCCAGGTCCGGTTTGCGCTCGGCCAGCAGTTGGAACACCCGTGCCAGGGTGTACATGCCCAACCCGGCGATGGTCCACGCCACCACCGCACCCAGCGGACCGGTCGCCCCGGCGAAGGTGCGTGGGAGCGAGAAAATACCCGCCCCGATCATGCCGCCCACCACCATGGCGGTCAGCTGCATCCGGGTCATTTTCACGACATTGGAGGACATGGCCGGCACCCGCATCGGTTGTGAGGGTTCAGGATGGAGAGGATTTCGTAAATGAGGCGTGAGACGTGCGTGGACTATCCGATTGCCGACACGTCAGGCGCGACTGACCTTCCCGTCCGCCAGTTCAACCACCTGCTGGCCGAACATCGCCACGTCCGCCGGATCATGGCTGATCAGCAGCAACGGCACGTCGGTGGCCTCCAGCACCTCCTGCAATTCCTGGCGCAGGTGCGCGCGCAGGTCGTGGTCAAGCGCGGCGAACGGCTCATCCAGCAGCAGGGCCTGCGGGCGGGTCACCAGTGCCCGGGCCAGCGCGGTGCGCTGGCGCTGCCCGCCGGACACCTGCGCCGGCAGCATCTGCGCCAGGTGCTCGATGCGCAGCGCCGCCATCCAGCGCTCCACCTCCGCGTCCTTCTCGCGGCGGGACGGATTCAACCACCCGCGGTGCAACCCAAATGCAATGTTCTGGCGCACGGTCAGGTGCGGAAAAAGCGCGTAGTCCTGGAACAGGTAGCCGAGCCGCCGTTGCTGCGGCCGCAGGTTCACGCCCTGCCCGGCGTCAAACAGGGTCGCGCCACCCAACCGCACATGCCCGGCCTCGGGCCGTAGCAGTCCCGCAATGGCCTTCAGGGTCAGGCTCTTGCCTGCGCCGGACGGCCCGAACAGCACCACCTGGCGCTGGGTGCACCGCAGCTGCACGTTCAGTTCGAACTGCTGGCCCGGCGCGCTGAAGCGGCGGCGGATGTCGAGGTCAAGCCACATCGCGCGGCTCCGGTCTGCGCCCCACCAGCCGCGCGGCGGCCAGCAGGATCACGATGCACACCACCGACGTCAGGATCACCAGCCCGTTGGCCTTGCTGTCCTGCCCGGCCTGCACCGCTTCGTAGATCGCGATCGACAATGTCTGGGTGCGCCCCGGAATGCTGCCCGCCACCATCAGCGTGGCCCCGAACTCGCCCATGGACCGCGCGAACGCCAGCAACAGCCCGGCCAGGATCCCGCGCCACGCCAGCGGCAGGCTGACCCGCAGGAACAGCGCGAACTCGGACACGCCCAAGGTGCGCGCGGCCTGCTCCAGCTGTCCGTCCACAGCTTCAAACGCGGCGCGTGCGGGCTTGAACACCAGCGGCAGCGAGGCCACCGCCGCGGCAATCACCGCGGCCTGCCAGGTGAACACCAGGTTGATCCCGAAGGTGGACTGCAACCAGGCGCCGAGTGGGCCGTTGCGGCCGATCACCACCAGCAGGTAATAGCCCAGAACGGTCGGCGGCAGCACCATCGGCAGGGTCAGCAGCGTGTCCAGCAGCTCACGGCCGGGAAAGCGGCGGCGCGCCAGCAATGCGCCCAGGGCCACGCCCAGCACCAGGTTGATCGCCGTGGCCCAGCCGGCTACCTTCAGCGACAACCACAAGGCGGTCCAGTCCAACGCCATCGATCAGGGCGCGCCGAAGCCGTGCTTCTTCAGGATCGCCAGCCCCTGCGGCGAGCGCACGAACGCCACGAACCGCTTGGCTTCGGCGGCATTGGCGCTGTCCTTGATGACGGCCAATGGGTAGGTGATGGGCGTTTTCAGCGGTACCGCGAACGCCTGCCGCACGCGGTCGCTACCTGCGTTCACGTCGCTGGAGTACACGAAGCCTGCATCCACTTCGCCACGCGCCACGTAGTCCAGCGACTGCCGCACATTCTGTGTCGAGATCGTCTTGGAGCCCATGGCCTTCCACAGGCCGGCATCCTGCAACGCAGTGCGTGCGTAGCGGCCTACCGGCACGCTGTCCGGGTTGCCAATTGCCACGCGCTGCACGCCTGCCCCGCCCAACGCTGCCAGCGAGGTCGGCGCGTTGCGCGCCGCCTTGGGCACCACCACCACCAACTGGTTGCTGGCAAACAGTTGCCGCGTGTCGGCCGCGAGAAGGTTCTGTTGCGCCGCCTGGTCCATGGTCGCGGTGTCGGCCGTGGCCAGCACGTCCACCGGTGCCCCGCGCGCGACCTGCTGCAGCAGCACACCGGATGCGGCGAAGTTCAGGTCCACCTTGGTGCCGGGGTGGGCACGTTCGTACGCCGCGCCAATCTCGCGGAAACTCTCGGTGAGGCTGGACGCGGCCGACACCGTGAGGCCGGCCGCCCCGGCCGGCAACGCGGTGGCCAGCACCGCCAGGCAAAACAGGGTACGCAGGGTACGGATCATGATGCGGTCCTGGGTTCGTTGGAATGATGATCGACCGCCGAGTCCGGCTGGCACAGCGAGCAGCCTTCGCTCCACACGCTGTCGCCGTCTTCGTAATGCTCCTGCTTCCAGATCGGCGAGCGGTGCTTGACCGCTTCAATCAGGGCACGGCACGCGCGGAATGCCTCATCGCGGTGCGGACTGCCTGCCGCTATCACCACCGCAACATCGCCCACCGCGAGTCGGCCCTTCGCGTGGCCCACATACAGCTTGAGCCGGGGTCCGAACTCCGCCTCCACCTCATCGGCAAGCTGCTGGAACGTGTTCAGCACCAGTGGCACGAACAGGTCATAGCTGATGCCCCGCACCGCGCGTCCGTGATTGAGGTCGCGCACCTTGCCGATGAACACATCGATGCCACCGAAACCAGGATCGGACACAAACGCGATCGCGTCGGCCGGATCCAGCGCCTCGTCGGTGCGCTCCACGACATGCAGCCTTTGTCGGGCACCCGCGCTCATCCGCCACTCACCGGCGGCAGTACCGCCACCCGCCCATCGCCCGGCAACGGTTCGCTGTCGCGCAGCACCCGCTGCTCATCAGCAAACGCACTGTAGGCCAGCAGTCCACAGCGGAACGAAGGCCAGCCCTGCATCAGCTGCACCTGCATCGCCCTGCGCAGATCCTCCACCCGATCACCCTCCACCTCCACCTGCAGCACCCGCCCGGGCACCAGTTCAGAGAATGCGCCGAACAGCTGCACCTGGATCGTCCTCATGCCTCCTCCCTCGTGGCCAGCTGCACCGGCTCGCGGTGCCCCCAGCCCACTACCTGAACCGGCGTGCCCGCGCGGGCCACCTCGTCGCCATCGATCTCCAGCACCACCCAGCCATTCGCCTGCAGCGTCGTCATCAGCCGGAACGATTCCTGCCCTGCCAGCACGCGCGCCGACACCTGGCCGGTAACATCCAGCTCGACCCGCGCCCGCGCGTGGAAGCGCAGGCCGGTCGGCTTCCGCGTATCTGCCTGCAACGGCACCTGTATCGAACGCTCGGGCGGCAGTCCCAACTGCCGGCGCAACACCGGCTCGATGAAGAAGCGCTGGCCCACGGCCGCCGACACCGGGTTGCCGGGCAAACCGAAATACAACGCGCCTCCGGGCAACTGCGCAAACAGCAGCGGCTTGCCCGGCCGGATCGCGACCTTGTGGAAGTGGAGCGTGGCGCCGCGCGCACGCAGTGCCTCCGGGATGAGGTCGTAACGCCCCTGCGACACGGCACCGGTGCTGACCACCAGCTGCGCACCTGCCGCCAGCGCAAGGTCTACGGCGGCATCGAACGCGTTGGCATCGTCGCCCACAACCCCGTGCCAGACCACCACCGCCCCCGCCTGCTGCAGCCGTTCGAGCAGATAGGGACGATTGCTGTCACGGATCTGCCCGTCATCCAATGCCTGGCCGGCGTCGGTCACCAGTTCCCGCCCGGTGGTGATCACCGCCACGCGCGGTTGCTGGCGCACCTCCACCTCGGCGATGCCCGTAGCGTGGAGCACGGTGAGCGCGTTGGTCGCCAGCGTACTGCCTGCCGCGAGCAGCAGGTCGCCGGTTCGCACGTCCTTCCCGCGCTGGCGGACGAACTGGCCCGGCGCGACCGCCTGCAGCAGTTCAATGCGTTGCGGAGACCCGTCGGCGCGCGACACCACCCGCACCTGCTCGACCGGAATCACGCTGTCCAGCCCATCCGGCATGCGTGCGCCGGTCATGATTTCCCACGCGCCGCCACCGCCTTGGCTGGCACCATCACCTGCTGCCTGCGAACCCTGCACCTCCACCATGGCGCCGACCGGCAGGGGTATGCCTGCGCAGCGCAGCGCGAACCCATCCATCGCCGAGTTGTCGAACGGCGGCAGGCACTGCGGACTGGTGACATCACGTGCCAGGACGCGGCCGCGGGCGTTGCCCAACGATATCGTTTCAGCGGGCAGCACGTCGGCACAGGCCAGCATTCGCCGCAGCGCCTCTGCGTAGTCGATCATCGGTGGTCGGCTCCTTCGACCATGGCCAACGCGTGGCCCAGCACCGGAGCCAGGATCTCCAGGCATTGCGCCGCTGCACGCGGACTGCCCGGCAAGGCGAACACCAGCATCTGCCCCAGCTGCACCACCTCGGCACGACTCAACCAGGCCATCGGGGTGTGCTGCGCGCTCAGGCTGCGCACCATCTGCGCCAGTCCCTCCACGCGGCGACCGCCCACCGAGAGCAGCGCTTCAGGGGTCAGGTCACGTGGCCCCAGGCCGGTACCGCCAGTGCACAGGCACAGCCTTACCCCGGAAATTTCCAGCGCCTGCAATCGGCGCGCCAACGGTTGCACGCCATCGGGCAAGACCTCGGCCGCGCTCACGCTGCCGCCCAGTGCCTGCAGACCCTCCACCAGAAGCGGGCCGGAACGGTCCTCGTAGCTGCCGTCGCTGGCACGGTCGCTCAGGGTGATCACCGCACACGCCACACCGTGCAGGTCGCGCGGCGACCGAGGCTGGTAACGCGCGCGCTCTGCATCGTCCATGCCTTTGGGATGGATCCACAGTCCACGCTTGCCGCCTTCCTTGAACAGCAGGCGCACCGGGCCGATCTCCAGCGCGGGCTCGACCGGCTTGCTCAGGTCGTACAGTGTCAGCAGCGCGGCATTCACGCCGGCCAGGGCTTCCATTTCCACGCCGGTACGCGCTTCGCTCGCACACTCGCACCAGACCCGGATCGCCTGCCGCTCCGGCACCGGGGCGCAGTGCACCCGCACCAGCTCCAGCGGCAAGGGATGGCACAGCGGCATGAGCGCCGATGCCATCTTGGCGCCCTGCAGTCCGGCAATCTCGGCCATCACCAATGCGTCGCCCTTCGGCAGGCGGCGCTCGACGATCAGCGGGTAGGCCACCGGACCGGCCTGCAACTCGCCCACGGCAACGGCGCGCCGACGGGTTACGCGCTTGTCGCGCACATCGGCCATGTGGAACGCTGCGGACATATCGCCACTCATTCGGTACTCATCCTCCAATCGATGCCAGGTTCGGCACCAGGCCGGTCTGGTTCTGGTGCAGCCCGTGCCCGGCCGCCTTCAGGCCAAGCTGGGTGGTGATGCGGGCCAGCAGCGCGTCGCGGTCGTCGTCGTGTTGCAGAAGCGCGCGCAGCGGCACCCCGAACTCACCGAACAGGCACAATCGCAGGTCGCCGCGCGCAGTGACCCGAAGCCGGTTGCAGCCCTGGCAGAAATCCTTCGAATACGGCGCAATCACGCCGATGCGGCCGCGATGATCGGGATGGGTATATTCCCGCGCAGGACCGGCGTCGACAGCACGCGGGCGCAGTCGCCAGCCGGCCGCCAGCAAGTGCTCCACCACTACGCTGGCGCGCAGGTGGTGGCGTTCGAAATAGTCGGCGTTGTCGCCGGTGCGCATCAGTTCGATGAAGCGAACGCTGATCGGGCGGTCGCGCAGGAAGTCCATCCACGCCGGCAATTCGTCGTCGTTGAGTCCGCGCAGCAACACGGCGTTGATCTTCACCGATTCCATCCCGAGCGCCTGTGCCAGCGCCAGGCCTTCCTGGATCTCCGGCAGGCGGTCATGCCCGGTGATCGCGTGGAAGCGCTTGCGGCGCAGGGTGTCCATGCTCACGTTCAACGCGGTGAGCCCGGCGCGGTGCCAGCCCGGCAGGCGCCGCGGCAAAAGGGTGCCATTGGTGGTGATCGCCACCTTGCGGATGCCCGGGACGTCGGCAACGCGCTTGATGATGGTGCCCAGGTCCTTGCGCAGACTCGGTTCCCCACCGGTCAGGCGGATCTTGTGCATGCCCAGCGTTGCGAAGGCGCTCACCAGCCGCCCGATCTCGTCCACCTCAAGGAAACGCGGGCGGCCGTCGGCCTGGTAGCCGTTGGGCAGGCAGTAGCTGCACGAAAAATTGCAGGCCTCGGTCAGCGACAGGCGGAGGTAGGGAAAGCGACGACCGAAGCCATCGGTGAGCGGGTTTTCTGCTGGGGCAGCTCGCTCGTGCACCGGTTCATCCCCCTGCGTTGCCGCCTACCTTAAAGCAGCAACCCTACGGGGGGGACAGTGACGACAATGCAAAATCCAGTCCCGCGCACACCGCCGCCACCTGGGCGGCATTGCACTCCGGGGGCGAGGTCCGCGGGCTGTCCGGGTAGACCTCGGTGGTAGTGGCGAAGCGCGCATCGGTGAAACCGGCACAGGCGCCGATGGAGCGCGACTCACCCCAGACCACGCCGTTGGACTGCAGCGGCAGACCGACCAGGTTGCCCTGCGCGTCGGCCGGGGCAATGTGGGTGATCGGGGCCACGGCCGCGATGAGTGCCTTCTGGAAATCCGGTTCGGGATTTTCGCTGTTGCCGATCACGTAGAACCCGTCCGGAATGGACTCGGGCACCCACGCCTTGCCATCGCGCGAGGCCAGCGCCGGGTCGAATTCATGCGCGTCGCTGTCGGTGGTTTCGTGCAGGTCGAGGTGCACCTGCAGGTTGTCGTTGCGTGCGGCGATCCACGCCATCAGCGCGGCCGACTCGGTGATCAGGCCGCCGTCACGGAAACTGCGGTTCGGGTCGAACGCATCGTGGTTCCAGCGCTGGATGCGCTCATAGCCCCAGGGGCAGACACACGGGGCGACGATCAGGTTGAAGCGGCCCGCGTAGGCGCTCGCGTGGTCGCGCAGGAACTGCAGCGCGCCATGCACGCCGCTGGTTTCGTAGCCGTGCACGCCACCGGTGACCAGCGCGGTAGGCAGGGCGAGGTTCCAGTCGCGGGTCATGGCCAGCAGCAGCGGGTAATCATCGTTGCCCGCCTGCAGCTTGCCGTACTGGACGACGGAAAATTCGTCAGGCAGCGCGTTCAGTGCGGCCACCACATCATCCGCGTAGCTGCGCTGCACGACCTGTCGTGCGCGCCAGGCCGCGCGCTCGTAATCGCCCCAAGGCTGGCCGGGCGTGCCGACGGGATAGAAATGGGGGGTGTTCATGGGGACTCCGGCAACGATTGCGCCCATTATAAAGTGGGCCGGCATTGCCGGCCCCCGCCTGTTTCCAAAGTTACGCAGCCTGCACCTCTTCATACCCATTGAAGCGCATGTCGCTGGATGCCCTGCCCTGGGTCAACGACCGCAGTGACGTGGTGTAACCGGACAACTGCGCCAGCGGCGCATAGCCCACCACTTCCGCCCGGCCGCCCTGGTCCTCGATGGACGCGACGCGGCCACTGCGGCGGTTGAGGTCGCCCACCACGTCGCCGACATTCACCGACGGCACGTGGATGGCCACTTCCATCACCGGCTCCAGCAACGTGGTCCCGGCCTGCACCAGCGCGGCTTTCACCGCTTCGGCACCGGCACGGTGGAAGGCCATGTCCGACGAATCCTTGGCATGGGTCTGCCCGTCGACCAGCGCCACCTCGATGCCCACCACCGGATGGCCACGTGGCCCTTCCAGCAGCGCGCTGCGCACGCCCTTCTCCACGGCCGCCACGAACCCGCGCGGAATCACGCCGCCCACGGTGCGGTCGACGAAATGCACCTCGCCGTCCTCGCGCGGGCTGACATCCAGCACCACCCGTGCGTACTGGCCCTGGCCGCCGGTCTGCTTGACCACCTTGCCTTCGACACCACGCACAGCCTGCCGGAGGGTTTCCTGGTAGGCCACCCGCGGCGCACCGGTGCGGACGTTGACGTTCCACTCGGTGCGCAGCCGCTCCACCATCACCTCCAGGTGCAGCTCGCCCATGCCCCAGACCAGGGTTTCACCGCTGTCCGCCTCGGTTTCGACGCGGAACGACGGATCTTCCTGGGCCAGGCTCGAAAGGCCCTGCGCGATGCGGATCAGGTCGGCCGCCTTTTCCGCGGTCAACCGCCACGCCAGCACCGCCTGCTGTGCCCGGATCGCATCGAGCAGCAGCGGGCGCGACGGCGCGCTGAGCGTCTCACCGCTCACCGCGTCCTTCCAGCCCAGCACCGCCACGATGTCGCCGGCCACCGCCTGCTTGATGTCGTGGGTCTGGTCGGCCTGCACCCGCACCAGCCGGCTGACCCGGCGTCCCTGCGCATGCTGCGAACTGGCCAACGCATCGCCGACCTTCAGCGTGCCCGAATACACCCGCACGAAGCTCAACGCACCATGGTGCTGGTGGGTGATCTTGAACAGCAGCGCCGCGAGTGGACCGTTCGGGTCCGGTGGCAGGCTGACCTCGCCGTGCTCCGCGGTGGCGACCACGGGCGGCCGGTCTTCCGGCGCAGGCAGGTAGTCCACGATGGCGTCGAGCAGGGTTTCGATGCCCTTGCTCTTGAACGCAGCACCCGCGAGGACCGGTACGCCGGCACCGGCCAGCGTGGCCCGGCGCAACGCAGCACGCAGCGACGCGGGGTCCACCGCCTCACCGGCCAGCCAGGCCTCGGCCAGCAGCTCGTCATGGTCGGCCACCGCTTCCACCAGTTCTTCGCGACGCGGGTCCCACTGTTCGTGTTCGGCGGGCGTCCATGCGCTGCGCGTCGGCTGGCCGGCGTCGTCCCACAGCACCGTGCTGCGGTCGACCAGGTCGACCCAGCCGTGGAAATCGCTTTCCGCGCCGAGCGGCCAGCCGATCGCCCACGGACGCGCCTGCAGTTTGTCCTGCAGCTGCGCCAGCACGCGCTCGAAGGACGCGCCGATGCGGTCCATCTTGTTGACGAACGCAATCAGCGGCACGCCATGCCGGCGCGCCTGGTGCCACACGGTTTCCGACTGCGGCTGCACGCCGTCCACGGCCGAGAACACCGCCACCGCGCCGTCGAGCACGCGCAGCGAGCGCTCAACTTCAATGGCGAAGTCGATGTGCCCAGGCGTGTCGATCAGGGTCAGGTGGTGGGTGGGTTCGTCGCGCGGCGCCCAATGCGCCTGCACGGCGGCCGCACCGATGGTGATGCCGCGTTCGCGCTCGATCGCCGAGAAGTCGGTGGTGGCGGCGCCGTCATGGACTTCGCCGACGCGATGGATCTCGCCGGTTTTCCACAACAGGCGTTCGGTGAGCGTGGTCTTGCCAGCGTCGATGTGGGCAATGATGCCGAGGTTGCGACGGAGGTTCCGGGTCTGGGTCTGGGTGTTCATATGAGTATCTCGCTGCCAACTCTGGGGAGCCGCACGCCGCCGTTGGCTATCGGGCGTGCGGCCAGGTTTGGGGCTCGGCGATCTGGTGCATGGCACGTTCTCCTTCGAATGGTTGTGGAGCGGCTGTGGGAAAGGCAGAAACGAAAAGAGCGCCCGGTGGGCGCTCTGTCTGGGGTCCTGCGGTGATCGTGGATCGATCAGCCGCCCGTGGAGCCTCGAGGCAGACGCGCCCGTTCCGCGCAAGCGCGGTTACGAGTAAAGAACGTCAGGAGCGGCATCGAAGTCATCACGGTGGATCAGGAAGGTGTGCCGCGCATTCTAGACCTGTGGCAGCCGGGCGCAAGCGGTTTTTGGCCACACCCGTGGAACGCTGAACCACTTGAAGTGGCAATCTCTCTCCCAGCAGAACACCTGCCAGGTCACCAAGGTCGGTCGAGACCCGCGACAAAGCGTCACATGCGAATAGGTCGCAATTGCATTGAATGCGCAAGTCCCAGAAAATACGGGAATGAATCTCTCCCCCGCATCGTCCCGCCGCCACCTGCTCACCCTCGCCTGCTGGCTGGCGCTCACGCCGCCCGCCCTGGCCCAATCCGCCACCGACCTCGACGCCGTCCGGGTCAACGCCTACCGCGCCACCAACAGCACCAGCGGCGCCACGAAAACCAGCACCGCCATCGCCGAAACCCCGCAGTCCATCGCCGTGATCGAGCGCGCCGAACTGGACGCGCGTGGCGTGCAGTCGCTCAACGACGCCATGCGCTACGTCGCCGGTGTCAGCCTGGAAAGCAGCGGCATCGACAACCGCGTGGACGACTTCCGCATCCGCGGTTTCGACGCCGGCAGCTGGGCCAACAACGTGACGCTCGACGGCATGCGCGCCCCGCAGGGCAGCCAGTGGAACCGCAGCATGTTCGACAGCTGGAACCTGGACCGGGTCGAAGTGCTCAAGGGCCCGTCTGCGGTGATGTACGGCCAGGTCGCCCCCGGCGGCATGGTCAACCAGGTCAGCAAGACGCCTACGCCGGACCAGGTCCAGCAGCTACGCCTCGGCGTGGAAGCCAACGGCCAGTACAGCGCCGCGTTCGATGTGGGTACCGGGACGGAAGACAACGCACACCTGGGCCGCCTGGTCGGGCTGTACCGCGACGGCAACACCCAGATCAAGCACACCGCGCAGGAGCACTGGTTCCTCGCCCCCAGCTACACCTGGCAGATCGCCGAGCGCACCCGCCTGACCCTGCTTGGCATGTACCAGAAGGACGACGGCGGCTCCACCTACCAGTTCCTGCCGATGGCCGGCACGCTCAACCCCACGCAATACGGTCATATGAAGAACAGTACCTTCATCGGCCAGCCGGACTGGAACACGTTCGACCGCACCCTGTGGACCGCAGGCTGGATGTTCGAACACGCCTTCAACGACCACCTCACCCTGACCCAGAACGCGCGCCGCACGCATGTGGACTCGCTGTACCGCGGCGTGGTCACCTTCGGCGCGCTCAACGCCGACGGCCGCACCCAGAACCGTCGCGGCGTACAGGGCACCGGCGACTCGGACGGCGACACCTTCGACACCCGCCTGCAGGCATGTTTCGCCACCGGCGCGGTCGACCACACCGTGCTGCTCGGCTGGGACTGGCAGCGAGCGGACTGGGGGGGCGTGCGCAGTGCGATGAGCAACCCGCGCCCGATCGACATCTTCAACCCGGTGTACTACCCGTACAACCCCACCATCACCAGCGAGACCCCGACCAGCGGCATCAACCGCCAGAGCGGCATCTACCTGCAGGACCAGCTCGCGGCCGGCAACTGGCGACTCACCCTGGGCGGGCGTTACGACTGGACCAAGGACGACACCCTCAGCGCCACCCGCAACATCGCCACCGGCATCTCGCAGCCGGGGCCGCACAACGTGATCAAGAACGAAGCCTTCACCGGTCGCGGTGGACTGCTGTATGTATTCGAGAATGGGCTGACGCCGTACATCAGCTATGCCGAATCGTTCCAGCCTGCCACCAAGTCGCCGCTGGACAGCTTCACGCAGACCGCGTTCGAACCGGTTACCGGCGCGCAGTGGGAAGCAGGTGTGAAGTATCAGCCGGCGAATGTAGACGGCCTGGTCACCCTGGCCGTGTACGACCTGCGCCAGGAAAACATGATCGTCGACGACCCGGTCGCCAGCCATCGTAATTGCGGCGCCACCGGCACTGCCGTGTGCTCGATCCAGGGCGACGAAGGCCGCGTACGCGGTATCGAACTGGAAGGCCGCATTACTCCCATCGCCGGCCTGAGCCTGATCGGTGCGGCGTCGCGGATGGATTCGGAAATGCTGCGTTCGAGTGCTTACGGCGGAAAGCAGCTGGCCATGGTCCCGGACCTGACGGCCTCGTTCTGGGCCGACTACACCTTCCAGGCCGGCGCCCTGCGCGGGCTCAGCCTGGCGGCAGGTGCGCGTTACAACGGGGTCAGTTATGGCGACAGCGCGAATCTGTACCGTATTCCTTCGTACACCCTGTTCGATGCCGCGATCCGTTACGACCTTGGCCAGTTCGGCAGCACCGACGTCAAGCTTGCGCTCAACGCCAGCAACCTGGCCGACAAACGCTACGTGTCCACCTGCACCGGCGTCTCTTCCTGCTACTACGGCAGCGGCCGCACGGTAATGGCCACCGCCACATTTGGTTGGTAAGGCGCGCGCTTCGGCAGGTACCCTGCGTCCCAGCACCGATCAGCATGGTCGGCAGTTGTCTGGGGACCAACTCTACCAACGGACGAACCACCTGCGGTCGTGCCGGCCCCTGCCGGCACGACCGCGCGCGGTTCAGATCACAAGAGTGCTTTCGATGTGTTGTACCGTCGGTTCTCCAGACAACAGATCCTGCAGCCCAAGCATGAAGACGCGATGGTCTTCGCTGGCCTCGAACATCGGCGTGTGATCGTGCAACGACCGCCAACGTACGATCAGGGTGAACACCTGCGGTGATTCAACGCCCTGCCCCAGCACATGCCCCTGGTAACCATCGGCCCGGCGCAGCAGTGGAGCAACGGCGTCGAAGGCTGCGCGGAAGTCATCCACGCACTCCGGTCGCACCGGCAGTACCGCGATCTCGTGGATCACGCGGCACGCTCGCGGTTGGCCGCAGGCCGCGCGCCTGCAACATCCGCCAGCGGTCCCACGGCAATCGCCACCTTGCCCAGCAGCCCATTGTCCGGCCGCTGCAGGAACGCATGCGCCGCCGCGATCTCCGCCAGCGGGAACACGGCACCCACATGCGGGCGCAGCTGGCCGCGTTCGATCAATGCGCTGAGCTCATCCAGCTTGCCGCGGTTCTGGCGGGTGAACACAAAGTGGTAGCTCGCGTTCTTTCCCCACGCCTGGATCAGGTTCTGCGGTTGTGCGATGTCCACGATCGACACTACCCGCCCCAGCTGGGCCAGCACGTCCGCACTGCGCGCCAGCGTGTCGCCGCCTACCGTGTCGAACACCACATCCACACCGCGCCCACCGGTCTCGTGCTGGATCACCTCTACGTAATCCTCATTTTCAAAGTCGATCACCACGTCCGCACCGAGCGAGCGCACGAATTCGAACTGGCTTTTCCGCGCCGTCGTGTAGACCCGCGCCCCGATGGCCTTGGCCAGCTGGATCGCCACATGGCCCACGCCGCCCGCACCGCCATGCACCAGGATGCTCTCGCCCACCCGCAGCCCCGCGCGCACCGTCAGCGCTTCCCACGCGGTGCCACCCACCAGCGTCACGCTCGCCGCTTCCAGATGGGTCAACGACGGCGGCTTCAAACCGATGATGGCTTCGGCCACCACGTGGTACTCGGCATAGCTGCCCGGGCCGTCGAAGATCTGCGGCGTGTACCAGACCTCGTCGCCCACGCTGAAGGAAGAAACGCCCGGCCCCACCGCCTCTACCACGCCCGACACATCGTGCCCGGTGATCGCCGGCAACGGCACCAGATCGGCGTAGTCGCCACGCCGCACCTGGTAATCCAACGGGTTGATCGAGGTGGCCTGCACCCGCACCAGTACGTGCCCCGCAGGCGGCACCGGCACCGGCACCTCCCGCAGTTCGAACGCTTCCGGCCCACCAAACGACGTCAGTACAACTGCTTTCATGTCAGATCCTGGATTCAATATAGCGACATATCGGGAATTGTCGATATGTCTGGACAAAAGCTCACAGCTCTTTCCCGATGATCTCGGCAAGAGCCCGCAGGGTTGTTTCATTGCGCTTGTAATACGTCCACTGCCCGATACGCCTGACCTCGACCAATCCGGCGCGCTGCAGGGTTGCCAGGTAGTCCGACACCGTCGACTGCGACAGACCGACCCCTTCCTGGATGCTGCTCACGCAGACCCCAACCGCATGCACATCGCCCTCGTCCTGCGGGGGGAAGTGTTTTTCCGGGTCCTTCAATCCTTTCAGGATCTCAAGGCGGGTACGGTTGGAGAGGGCTTTGAAGACATCGAGCAGTTCCATGGCGCCAATGTATCGGGATTTCCCGATATGTCAATGAGAGCCTGCTGGAACGCTGAAAACTGGCAGCGTCACAGATACACGATCTCGATCGTTACCGAGCCATCCAGCAGGATTTCATCCCCGTCCTCCAGAGTGGAGGCAGGCGCCAGCTGCACGTCCACCTGCAGCGGTGCGCTCAGATTGTCCACCGCGGCGGGAACCGCGTGTCCGGGCTGGGCAAAGCCATACACCGTCGACTGCGCATCGAAGCGCTGCAGCGGCGAACCTTCCGGGTGAACCGCCCAACTGCTGGCGCGTTCGCCGCTGCCCTGCACTACCTGCATCAACTTGCCGTCCGCGATGGCCGCACCGAACGACAGCACATAGATGCCCGCCACCCCACCTTCGCGCGGCGTGATCGCAAAGCGTCCGGGGTCGGGAACACCCGCTGCCCATCCGGCGGCGTCCGCACCAGCCCGGTTGTCCAGGAGCTTCACCGCCAGCAGCGCCGGCCCGCTGCAGTTCAACTGCAGCTGCACCGTGCGCGGTGGCAATCCGGTGGCCGCATCCGCGTGCAGGCTGCTGCGTGGCACCGTGCCCAGGTCGAGCGAGGCCGGGCTCAGCCGTGGCGTGCAGGCACTGGGCATCGCCTGCGCACGCTGCCCCAGCGCCACGAACTGGCGCGCGTCCTCCGCGTCGATGATGCCTTCCGCTTCCCACGCCTGCGCGTCTCGCACCGACGCCAGGTCCGTGGTCACCCAGGCCTGCACGTCGATCTGCGCCGACAACCGGCTGCCCGGCACCTGCATGCCCGCGCGCATCGGCACCCAGGCATGCTCGGGCACCCATTCCAGCACCTCGGCAATGGTGCTGGGCGGCTCACCGGGTACCGTCACCAGCCCGATGTCCACCGGCTGTTCGTCCACCCCCACGTCGTGCACGCGCAGGGTGTAAAACCCCGCGCCGCCCAGATCGAACGTGGACGGGTCGCGCGACGGCGCATGGAACAGCATGGTCAGGTTGATCGGTTGCGGGCACACCAGGTTGAGGAACAGGGTGTGCGCCGGCAGTGCCATCCCGCTCGGTCTTATCAGCCCAGGCCCGCGCGCCAGGCCCGGTCCCTGCCCTGGCAGGAACGGGCGGCTGATTCCCTGCGCACGGGTAAGCTGCCCGTAGTCGATCATCCCCGGCGACAGGGTCATCGTGCAGCGCTTGAGCGGGTCGATCCGCCCCTGCGCCGGCAGCCAGGCCGCCAGCAGCAGCGCGCACAGCAGGATCCGTGCTGCAACGCCGTGCATACTCATTGGGAAGGCTCCGCTGCGCCGGGCATGCAGGTAACCGTTGCAACCGGCATCATCACGTCTCCATCCTCGTCCTCATCCAGCCGATAGGTGAGCGTGCAGACGCTTTCATCAGGCAGGTGCAGTTCCAGTGTTTCGCCGTCCACCGCGTCGTACACGAACAGCGAGCCACCGGCGGTGACCATGCCCACCAGGTCGTCATTGGTGCGGAACGCGGTGGTGCCGCGCGGCAGCGCGCTGCCGTCCGGATGCTTCGGCAGCAGCTGCATGCGCCGGCTGTAACGCGTCGCCAGGTCGACCTGCGCGACGGCACCGCGGCCCGCCTCCAGCGATATCGCGCCGTTGTCCAGCAGCATGTTGCGCGGCAGGCTGGCGGTGTCCACCTCCACCATGCTGGTGGCATAGGGCGTCAGCTGTGCCACCACCGCCTTGCCCCAGGAATCGGTCCACACCGGCCCATAGGGCGTACTGATCTCCACGCCTGACACCTTGTCGCTCAGCGCAACGATGCCGAACGTGTCCTGGATCGGGTATGGCGACACCGTCACCCCGCGGCCGTGCATCGCCACGCCGCCACTGAGCAGCACTGAACTGGACGAATTGCCCAGGCTGGAGCGCGTGTACGACGCACTGGTCTGCAGGTAGCGCGGCAACCACGCCGCCGAGGCACTGGTGTCGGTCCTGCCGCTGAACGTATCGCGGTCCACCCCCAGCCGATAGCTCAGGGTGTTGCTGGGCGCGTCGGTGTAGGACAACCCGATGCGCTCGCCGGAGCGATCATGCTGCACATTGGTGCGCGCACGCCGACGCTCACCCAGCGGCACGCTCACGCTCAGGTACACCCGGTACGCGTCGCCCTCCACGGTGTCGTTGCGGCTGTCCGGCACGTCGCGCTGGGCCAGGTCGCGCTCGGCATTGAGCGACACCGTGGCCCAGCGGAAATTCCGGCCCCACGACAACGATGCGCGCGAGGTCGGGCGACCGTCGAAGACGGTAGCGCGCGAGTACCCCGCGCTGATCGAACCCAGCCAGCGCGTGGACCAGCTCAGGGACACATGGGCCTGCTCCCGGTAGCGCGCGCGGCTGGTGTCGTCGGTGGTGGCTGACACCACATCGACCAGCTCACGGTACTCGCGCGACTGCATTGCCACGCCAGCGTTCAAGGACAGCTGGCTGCCCAGCGTCTGCTGCAGCCCGAGCCCCGCATGCCAGCCGCGGCGCGTGCCTTCGTCATCCTTCGCATGTGAGAGCAGCACGTACGGGCTCAGCGACGTTCCGAAGCGCCAGCCCACGAAGCCGCTGGCACCCAGCGCGGTGTAGTCCTGCGCCGCCATCGCCGCCACGCTCCCGGTGCCCCAGCCGCCCAGCGCCCCACTCCAGCTGGCGCTGGCCACCCACGGTTGCCGCCCCGGCGCCAGTTCCACGTTGCGCACCCGCCCCACTGCAACGGTATATCCGCTCTGTGGCCGCACCAGTCCGGCCAGGGCCACGGCCGGCACGGTGAAACCATGCTCGCTGCCGTCGGCCTCGACCACCTTCACATCCACATCGGTCAGCGCCGACAGCGGCGGCAGTCCGGACAAGGTGAAACGCCCCGCCTCGACCACGGTGACGTACAGCAGCACGTCGCGCTGGCGCACTTCCACCCGCGCGTTGGAATTGGCGATGCCGGTGATCACCGGGCCGTCGCCCACCTGCAATGCCGCTTCGGGCAGCAGCTGGATACCGGTGATCGAGGTACCGGGCAGCACCGGGGTCAACATGTCCAGCTCACCCAGCTGCACCACCGTCTTCCAGCGTGCGAATGTACGTTGCGCGTAGCTCTGGGTGACGTCGAACGTGGTCTTCTCGTCCGACCGCGTGTAGCTCTGGCGGCTGCGCAGGATCCAGTCGCCGGCATTGAAGCCGGCCTCGGTAATGGCGGCCACGTAGGTACTGGCGCCGCTGCTGCTGTCGCTGCGGGTGGTCATCACGCTGTAGTTGAACAGCGCGCCCACCCCACCCTGCACATAGCCGCCCACGCCTTCCCGCCCGGGTAGGCGGCTGTCGCCGGGCACCAGCAGGGTCACCGTGCGCTTGCCCGGATCCTTTTCAACCACGGTCGCCGGATAGGCGTTCCTGAAGTCGTCGCAGGCTACTGTGCCGCCGGGTCCTGTGGCCTTCGGCAGTTTCAGTGCAGCGCGTTCCAGCAGTGCCTCGTCCAGGCACAGCCTGCCCTCCTCGTCGAAGGTGACCTCCGCCTGGCCGATCCGCTGCTGGTTGACCATCAGCGTGACCGTCTGCTTGCCGGGGGTGTAGCGCGCGCCCCGGCTCAGGTACTCGCCCAGCTTTGGGTCCAGGCCGCGCTGACGCAGCAGGTCGGCGTCGAACACAAGTACGTCGTCGTCCTCCGGCTCATCCTGCGGTTCTTCGGCCGTCGCTTCCTGCCCGCGCGCAGGCGTGGCCAGCAGGCAGCCGCACAGCAGCAGGCCGCTCATCCATGTCGCCGCTTGAACGGTCGGTGTTTGGCCCATCGCCCCGTGCCTGCTGCCATGAATCCCCCGATTCACCCGCCGCCACAACCGCGCCCGGCGGTTGCAGCCTTACCGCGCATACACTGCTTACAGGTAAATCACATTGAGCGTGATGTTGCCGGTGATATCCACTTCACCGGTCAGGCGCATGATGTCGGTGGGCTGGATCCTGACCCCGACCACCAGATTGCCCGTCAACGACGTGATCGGCGCGGGCCCGGTCGACACGCCCTGTTCCGTAGTGAATCCGCGCAACGCATCGGGAATGATCGGACTCAGGGGTGCCGCGGCGGACGCGTCCCAGGTGGTGCCGCTGTCCAGCGACTGGGTGCCGTAGGCGGCAGCGTCGTCAGCCGTGGCATCCCCTACGCTCAGCTCGGCGCCACCGATGCGCTCCGATTCCGGGGTCATGCCCAGGCCATACATCTGCGTGTAAATGGAGCTTTCCTGCCGGTTGTCGATGCCCTCCAGTGCGAAGCGCATCGGGGAATCGCAGCTCACCGCCAGGGTCATCGTCCGCGGCTCCAGATCCGTAGGCCGATCGGTATTGAGATTGGCGGTATTGAGCGTGCCCAGATCGACAACACCGTTGCCGCCGAGCTGGATATCGCACGACCCCGGGTGGATGATGCCGGTGACGGAGACGTCGGTTGACTGCGCCAGGGCGGTCGGAGCTGCGACAACAAACGCGAGCGAAAGCAAGGTCGTGGCGAACTTCATGACGGCATCCTCATCCGGTAGGGGTGCTTACAGATAGATCAGGTCGACGGTGGCGCTGCCGTGGATTGGCACGTTGTCGTCGATGGTCAGTTCGTTGGTGGGCTGGATGTAGGTGCGGACCTCCAGGTTCACCTGGAGCGACGCGAGAGGATCCGGCCCCGTGGTTGCACCCGAGGCCGTGGAGAACCCATTGATGGATTGCTTGCCCAGCCAGGTGGAGCCCGCATTGCCGCTGGGCTCCCATTGCTGCCCGCCATCTTCAGAGCGTGTGTAGTGGACCGTCGCGCCATCGGAGTTGGGGTCCTTGAAGCTGATCACGGCACCGCCGATCCTCTCGCCATCCGGTGACAGCCCCAGCCCGTAGCGGGTCCCCACGGAAGCGCTGTCGCCGGTATTGTCGATTCCCATGAACGCAAACCGCACCGGTATCTGGCAGGTTACAGTCATGGGCACCAGCACGGACCCCAGCGGCGTCTCTTCGTTCGGGTTGAGCTTCTCCAGCAGCGTCGTACCCAGATCGACCACGCCACCGCCTTCCAACACCGTAGTGCAGGCACCCGGAAGCAGGTTTCCGATGATGGTCAGCTCTGCAGACTGCGCAAGGACTCGCGGCGCCGCCGCGAACAGTCCGAACATCAACAGAGCCTTGGTGAACTTCATCATCGCAACCTCCGTAGGCACAGACGTTCCGGGGTGACGGTTACAGGTACATCACGTTGATGGTGGCGCTGCCCCGGATCGGAACTTCGCCGGTGATGGTCATCCCGGCCGTCGGGGCGATATATGCCTTTACCTCAAGTGTGCCCTGCAGGGACTTCACGGCGTCGGGACCGGTGGTAACACCCTGGGTCGTCGCGAAGCCGATCATTCCATCGCGCGGGATGGGCGCCGGACCAGGCACCACGCTGTCGGACCAGGTTTCACCCTGGTTGTACGAAGTGGTCGCAAAGCCGCTCGCGTCGTCGACGGTAACTGCCTTCAGGCCAATCGTTGCACTGCCGATCTTCTCGTCATCGGCGGTACGGCCAAGCCCGTAGCGGTTGGTGACGAACGAGGTGTCGCCGGTGTTGTCGACACCCTGCATCGCGAACCGCACCGCCGAATCGCAGGTCACGGTCATGGTCAGGTCTTTCGACCCGATCATGGTGCTGGTGTCTTCCTCAAGCGAGTTTGAGCGAATGTCGCCGAAGTCGGCAACGCCGCCTTCGCTGAGCGCGACGTTGCAGGCGCCGGGCAGAATCTTGCCGACGATGGTCAGCTCGGTCGACTGCGCAAAAGCATTTGGAGCGTAGGCGGCCGCAGACGCAATGGCCAGCGTCAAAAGCGTGTGGGTGAGCTTCATGGTGTGGTCCTCGTGACGGGTTTGGCGAGCGATATGTTTGGTCAATGGAGTACGAATGCCTGATAGACCCTATTGATCGCCGCAAAGAGTACGGGTCGATTGCGCCACGCCACATGCAAGGTGTTTCAAAACGGGATGCAATGTGTTGCATCCGCATGCAGAGCAGGCGCCGGAAGGCATCCGCTACTTCTCGCCAGTAATCGGCGCCTCGAAATGATCGGTCTGGAACCCGTACACGGTCGCCGGGTGGATACGGACCCTCGTGTCATTCTTTGCGCCAGCCGGCACCTGCACGATGAGCGCTGTATTCGGGCGCACGTATGAATTGCTCAGCCCCAGCACGGTGTTTGACGGCAATGATTCAAACTCCTGGGAGAGGCGGACCACGTAGGGACTGTTGTTCTCCACCTTCAGATCATCGCCGGACCTGGTCCACTTCAGAAACTTCCATGGCTCCCGCTCCAGCGGCAGTCCTTTCGGATGGATGATCAGCGGCAGGTTCTGGCGCACGCTTACGCCCACTTCGTTACGCTTCTGCGCACGCTTGGGCGTGCCCTTCGCTCCCTCGAACACCACCCGGCGCAGGCGCTGTTGTGACGAATCCTGGACGCCCTCAATCGCGGTGAAGGTCACCTGCTGTGTCCCGTTGGGCTTCACACGCGCCGTGGCCGACGCCGGCGAAACCACCACGATATCCGCCGTGTCCTCGTCGATCGGCAGGACATCCACCAGCAGCATGTCCTCGGTCCCGCCCGTGTTGGTAACGTTCATGACGGTGGGATGTTTGGGGTCGGTCGACACGATCACGATCGACTTTTCGGGCTTCATCCCGTCGGCGCAGGCGGTCTGCGCGCTGCCCAACACCACCAGGCCCGCGACAAGGGCGGGAACAGCGAATCGTGCAATAGCCATGGGACCAGCTCCTCAAGGGTGTCCTGGCTGCGTACTACCCGCGCGATGAGGTGAAGCAATGCGCAGCCAATGAATCCCCCGATTCACAAGCCACCCGGCCTGGTGCCGGGACGATGCTGTTGCCTTGCTGGGCGCATTCATGCGCCTGCAGGCGTGAAGTGGCGGTGAAGGTGTGACGCCGACGCACCTCGGGGGAGGTGCGCCGGCGCGCAGTGCAACGCTTACAGGTAGGTCAGGTTGATCGTGGCGCTACCGTTGACGAGCACATCTTCATCGATGGTCAGTTCATCGGTCGGCTGGATCTGCGCAATCACCTTCAGGCTGCCCTGCAGGTTCTTGATCGCGGCCGGGCCGGTGTCGACCGACTGCTCCTTGGCAAAGCCCAGCATGTCGGGCATCGCCAGGGTGAAGTGGCCGCCGGGGTGGCTCTCGTTCCAGGTCAGGCCTTCATCGTAGGAGAAGGTACCGTGCGCGGGCACGCCGTCCGCAGTGACGTCGGCCACCAGGATATTGGCATTGCCGATCTTTTCCTCATTGGCGGTCATGCCCAGGCCGTAGCGATCCGGCTGCGTCGAGGTCTCGGCGGTATTGTCCACGCCCTGGAGGGCGAACCGCACGTCAGACTCGCAGTCGACGTTCATCGGCAGGGTGACCGGCGCCAGCAGCGTGGTGGTGTCCGCGTTGAGCGTATCGGCACGGATATCGCCCAGATCGGCGACGCCGCCGTTGCCGACGCTCACGGTGCACGCACCCGGGAAGATGTTGCCGGTGATGGAGAGATCGGCAGACTGCGCGAAGGCAGACGGGGCGATGGCGGCCGACGAGGCGATGGCCAGGGCAAGCAGCGTGGTGGAGAACTTCATGGGGTATTCCTTGTGGTGGGTTGTCAAACAATCGGATTGGTCAATCGCGAGCGAATGCTTGATTGACCCTGTGGAACGCTGCAAAGATTACGGGCCGATTGCGCCACACCACATGCAATTTCGTTCAAAACGAAGTGCAACTTATTGTATTTAGGGTCGGAAGCGACACGACCGCCCCAGGCCGCCTGGGCCGGTTACAGATAGATGATATTGAGGGTCGCGCTGCCGTTGATCGGCACGATGCTGGTAAGCGTCAGGTTGCGCGCAGGCTGGATATGGGCCAGCAGGCTCAGGCTGCCTCGGAGTGACGCGATCGGGGTCGGGCCGTTGACCGTGCCGGATTCCTTGTTGAAGCCCAGCAGCGAGACCCGCAGGATGCTGGAGCCGCCGCCGCCGCTGGGCTCCCAGGTGGTGCCGCTGTCCAGTGAGGCGGTGCCGTAACCGGGCACGCCATCGGCGATCACGTCGGTCAGCAGCACGTTCACCCCGCCGATCTTCTCACCGGCCGGGGTCAACCCCAGCCCATAGAAATGGATCGCGGTCGAGGTATCGGTGTTGTCGGTCCCCTGCAACGCATACCGTATCGGCGAGTCGCAGGTCACTGCAATCGCGAGCGGATACGGCCCCAGCACGGTGTTGCTGTTGGTATTGAGCATTTTCGCGGGAATCTCGCCCATCTCGACAACGCCGCCATTGTCCAGTGTGACGGCGCACGATGCTGGAGAGATCCGACCTGCAATGGTGACGTCCGCGGACTGTGCGAAAACCGTTTGGCTGATGGCAGCCGTAGGAAGGAACGCCAATGCGAGCAATGTCACGGAACGGTTCATGGTCGGCTCCCTTGGCCAGCCAATCCCCCGATTGACACGTGGGCTCCCTGCAGAGGCAGCCAGGCTTGGACGGACGTCCACGCGCAGGATTGATGCGCCTGAAGACGTGAACTCGCGGTGAAAACCTCCCCGCAGACCCGCCGTTGGTGCGCTCGGGCGCCCCGCATTCCACGGGACGCCCGAGCGCACAAGTCACGTCAGGGGAAGACACCCATTACAGGTACAGGAAGTCGACCGTCATGCTGCCATTGACCGGCACGTCGCCTTCGATGGTCAGCTCATCCCGTCCCTGCAGGTACGTCTTGACTTCAAGGTTGACTTGAAGCGACTTGAACGGATCAGGGCCGGAAACGACCCCCGAGGCGGCGGAGAACCCTGTGAAGCTGTTCTTCCCCAACCAGGTCAGATTGTCGTTTCCGCTCGTCTCCCACTCCAGACCGAGGTCCGGAGAGCGGGTGTAGTGCACGGGTGCGCGGTCCCCAAGGGGATCTCGGTAGCTGATGACGTAGCCGCCGATCTTCTCACCACTTGGAGAGAGCCCCAAGCCGTACCGGGACGCTTCTGATGCGGTGCCATCTGCGTTGTCGATGCCGATGAACGCGAATCGTACTGCGGACTGGCAGGTCACCGTCATTGGCACCACCGTAGCACCCCAGAAGGTCTCACCGGAGGCGTTCAGTTTCTCGGCAAGGATGTCGCCGAGCTCGATGGTGCCGCTGTTTCCAAGCTCGGTGGTGCAGGCGGCCGGAAAGATCTTGCCGGTGATGGCCACGTCGGCCGACTGCGCGGAAGCGCCCGACGCCGCAGCGAGCAGCGCAAGGGCAAGCAGTGATTTGGCGATATTCATTTTCATGCTCCAGTTGCTGCAAGGTTTACAGGTACGTCAGGTTGATTGTGGCGCTGCCATTGATGGCAACGTCTTCGGTCAGAGTCAGCTCTGCAGCAGGCGCAATCCTGGCGACCACACGCACCTGGCCCTGCAGCGCCTTGATCGGAGCAGGCCCGGTGGTGGCGCCCGTCTGGGTTGTGAAGCCCAGGATGTAGTGCTGCATCAGGGGCGGCTGCATGAAGACGTCGTCGCCGGGGCTCCAGGTTTCGCCGTCGTTGTAGGAGCGCGTCCAGTAACCACGCGCACTATCGATATCGATGTCGAAAAAGCGGATGTCCGCACCACCGATCTTCTCGCCCGCAGGCGTCAGGCCCAAGCCGTATTGGTTCTCGACCAAGGTGCTGTCAATGGCGTTGTCGACGCCCACGAACGCAAACCGCACCGGCGATTCGCAGACCACGCCCAGCGACATGTCCACCGGCGCAAGCTCGGTGGTGGTGTCATGCGACAGGGTATCGGTTCGGATGTCGCCCAGGTCGGCGACACCGCCGCCACCCAAGGTCACGGTGCAGGCACCCGGGAAGATATTCCCCGTGATGGAAAGATCGGCCGACTGCGCGAGCGCACCCGGGGCAGCCGAGACCAGCATGAGGGCAAACAAGGTGTTGGAAAGCTTCATGGTAGTTATCTCCCGGATGGTCCCCAGTGTCGACTCCGACGCACCGCAGAGGCGACGCGCCGGAGTCCTTGAAACACTTACAGGTAGGTCAGGTTGATGGTGGCATTGCCCTGGACCGGAACGTCTTCCGTCACGGTCAGCTCGCTGGTCGGGGCGATGGTGGCGCGCACCTTTACAGTGCCCTGCAGGTCCTTGATCGGACTCGGTCCCTGACCGGTTTGTCCAACCTGGAAGCCAAGCATGCTGCCCTTTCCGATCGTGACACTGTCGGGGAACAGGTGAACAATCCAGTTGTCGCCGCCATCGTCCGAGTACATCGCCTTGGCTGCTTCACCGTCGGCGGTGACGTCAACCAGGCCAAGGCGCGCACTGCCGATCTTCTCGTCAGCCGCGGTGACGCCCAACCCATACTGGGCCGGGGCAATCGAACTGTCATTGCTGTTGTCGACACCGTCCAGTGCGAAACGCACTGCAGACTGGCAGGCAACGGTCATGCTCAGATCGACATCGTCGAGCACGGTGGTCATATCCGCCTGCAGCGACTCCAGGCGGATGCTGCCCAGGTCGGCGACACCGCCGTTGCCAAGATCGACAACGCAGGCGCCCGGGAAGATGCGGCCGGTGACGGACAGGTCGGCCGACTGCGCGAAGGCAGACGGGGCGATGGCGGCCGAAGAAGCGATGGCCAGGGCAAGCAGAGTGGTGGAGAACTTCATGGGGTAATTCCTCATAGTGGGTTGTCAAACAATCGATTTGGTCAATCGCTAGCGAGTGCTTGATTGACCCTTGTGGAACGCCGCAAAGATTACGGGTCGATTGCGCCACTTGAGATGCAATTACGTTCAAAAGGGGGTGCAATAAGTTGCATTCGATCCAGATGCGTCACGACCGTGACGTGAATGTACGCGAACGTCGCCTCCCACCCTGGCGGCAGACGTTCCGGTGTGCCTGTGTCTGGTGTGCGCGGCCGGGCGGAGCCCGGCGCTAGGTCACTACGACGAGTGGCACGTCGCGTTGCGGATGTCTCAGCACTACTACTGGCTGCTGGTATACACGCTCGATGTGCTCGCGGGTCAACACCTGGTCCGGCGTTCCGTCCGCCGCTACGCGTCCCTGTTCGAGCAGGACGATGCGGTCGGCGTAACCCGCGGCCAGATTGAGATCGTGCAGTACGACAATCACGCACGCGCCAGCATCGGCCAATTGCCGAACCGCCTTGAGCGTGCGCTCCTGATGGCGCAGGTCGAGTGCCGCTGTCGGCTCGTCGAGCAGCAGCAGTGGCGTGTCCTGGGTCAACACCCGCGCGAAGGTCGCGCGGGCCGCTTCGCCGCCGGACAACGTCTGCATCTCCCGCGCGCGCAGGCCTGCCATTTCCGCCTGGCCCAACGCCTGTTCCACCAGTGCGGCGTCACGCAGTGCGTCGGCGGGGTGTGGCAGGCGCCCCATCGCAACTACCTCTTCCACCGTGAACGCGAAGCGCACGGCATGGTCCTGCGGCATCACCGCGCGCTCGCGCGCCAGCGCCATCGCCTTCCAGTGCGCGATGGGCTGGTCGTGCAGGATCACGCTCCCCGCATCGGCCGGTACGTCGCCGCTGGCTACCGCCAGCAGCGTGGACTTGCCCGCCCCGTTCGGGCCGACCAGCGCGGTCAACGTGCACGGCACGAAACCCAGGTGGATGTCATGCAGGATGGTGCGCTCGCCGAAGCGCACCCCAACTCCGTCCAGGTGCAGGAACGGCGCGGTCATACCGCCCCGCTCCGCCGCTGGTGCAGCACCAGCCACAGGAAGAACGGCGCACCCAGCGCAGCCGAGAACAGACCCAGCGGAATCTCCGCCGGCGGATCCAGGGTCCGCGCAGCCGTGTCGGCCACCACGATCAGCAGCGCCCCGGTCACCGCCGACACCGGCAGCAGCCAGCGATGCCCAGGGCCAACCAGCATCCGCACCACGTGCGGCACCACCAGCCCGACGAATCCAATCGACCCTGCGAACGCCACCGCCGCCCCCACCAGCAGCGCACTGAACGCGATCAGTTTCAACCGCGTGCGCTTCACGTCCAGCCCCAGGTGCTGCGCCTGGCGCTCCCCCAGCGCCAGCATGTCCAGTGGCGTGGCCAGCCGCAGCAGCGCAAACGTGCCCAGCACGAACACCGGCAGCGCGGCGGCCACGTCGGCCCAGTCGGCCTGCGCCAGCGAGCCCATCTGCCAGAACACCAGCGACTGCAGCTCGCTTTCGCTGGCAATGTAGGTAAGGAATCCGATCGCCGCCGAACAGAATGCCGCCATCGCAATGCCCACCAGCAGCAGCGTTGCGGTGCCGGTATTACGCCCCGGCCGCGCCAGTGCATAGGTCAGGCTGATCGCCGCTGCACCGCCGGCAAATGCCGCCAGCGGCAACGTCCAGCCGCCCACGCTGCCTGCGCCCAGCACGATGGCCGCCACCGCGCCGAGTGCCGCTCCCTGCGTCACCCCCACGATGCCCGGATCGGCCAGTGGATTTCCAAACAGCCCCTGCAGGCTCGCCCCGGCCATGGCCAGCGACGCGCCCACCAGGGCACCCAGCAATGCACGCGGAATGCGCAGGTTCCAGACCACCGCCATGTCCCGGGTGCTCACCTGCGATGCATCCAGGAGGCCCAGCTTCACGCCCACGGCCTGCACCACCTCCAGCGGTGGCAGGCGCAACGGCCCCACCGCGAACGAGGCGAGGATGGCGCCAAGCAGTGCCAGCGCCATCATCGCCAGCACCCAGCCCCCGGCACGGCGTCGCGCGGTACGCCCTTTCACGCTGCACGGCTCACGGCGAAGGCAGCGCCGCCAGCGCCTTGGCCAGGGCCAGCGCGCCGCTGCCCGAACCCACGCTGGCGGACTTGAGCTGCACATCCGGCATCACCCAGACCCGGTTGGCCGCGCCGGCCGGGGTCTGCTTCAGGGTGGGATAGGCCTTCCACAGACCGGCTTCCCCACCGAACAACTGCAGGTCGTTCTCGGTCACAAGGATCACATCCGGCGCGGCGGCGACCACGCCTTCGTTGCTCAGCGCAGAGTAATTGGCCACGCCCGCTTCGGTGCCGATGTTGATCCCACCGGCCAGCCCGATCAGCTTGCCCGATGCGCTGTCCGCCCCCGCCACGGTCGGCGCGCCGCCGGCGCCGGTGGCCGAGAGATGAATCACCCGCGGGTGCACGTTGCTCGCGGCGGCAATCGCAGTCGCTTCATCCAGCTGCGCCTGCACCTGTGCGGCCAGCTGCGTGCCCGCCTCGGCCACGCCGAGCGCGGCCGCCACCTTGCGCACCTTGTCCGGCGCCGGCTGCAGGTCGTCGATCACCACTGCCGCTTCGCCGGCACCGCGCAGCTTTTTTGCCAGCTCGGTGTGGCGGCGCAGGCTGTTGCCGAGGAACAGCGTGCCTTCCAGGCTGAGCACGCCCTCCACGCCCGTGGTGCGGTTGAACAGGAACTGCTTCGGCGCGTTGCGCCCGGCCTCCGTGGCCGAACGCAACGGCGCGGCGTACACCTGCGAGCCCATGCCCAGTGCTTCGATCACCGCGATCACATCGTCGCCGCCGGCAACGATCCGCGAGCTGTCCTTCACCGTCACCTGCTCACCGTCGTCGGAGGTGACCGTGACCGGCAGGACTGCCGTGAGCCCGGTGCTGGTCGGCACGTCGGTGCCAGCAACGCGCAGCCAGCCCTGCGGCAACGCCGTGGTTGCAGCTGCATCAGTCGGGTTGGCCGTGTCGGGCGCGCCAGTGGCCGCAGGTTCGACCGGCTTGCCACCACACGCCACCAGGGCGGCCGTCATGGCCAGCACCAGGGCGCCTCGCTGCAGGGACAGGGAATTCAACATGTATCGCTCCAATCAGGCGCGCGCAGGGCCACCGCCCCGCGCGCGCGGGTCATCAACGTTTGGCCGGGGTAATGCGGGTGATGCGGTCGCCCTTGGGATCTTCGGCGCCGCGCGACTTGTTGACCGCAAACACGTTGCCCTTTCCGTCCTCGCGCACGTGGTTGGGGAAGGTGCCGCCGTCCAGGTTGCCCACCACCTTGCCCTCGCCGTTCACCACGGTCACCGTACCAGCGCCGCGATTGGTGACATACGCCAGACCCGAGACCGGCTCGAACGCCACGTTCAGCGCGCCGGCACCCACCGGCACGTCGTGCAGCACCTTGCCGCTGGCAACGTCGACGATCAGCAGGTTGTCGGTGCCCTGCGAGGCCACGTACAGGCGATTCTGCTTCGCATCGAACGCAACGCCCGAAGCGCTGATCGCGTTGCCCAGGTCGATCACCTTGTCGACCTTGCCGCTGGCCACGTCGATCACCGCCGCTTCCGGCGTGCCGATGCTCACCGTGAACAGCTTGCCGCTCGCTTCGTCCAGCACCAGGCTCATCGGCACGAACTTCTCGTCATCCACGCCCGAGGCCAGGGTGATGGGTTCGAGCGCCTTGAAGGTCTTTGCATCGAACACCGACAGATGGTCCTCACCGGCCGCCGAGGCGAACACCTTGCCGTGCTTGGCATCGACCACGACGTCGCGGGCATGCGGCACCGCGCCCACCGGGAACTGATGGACCAGCGAAAGATCCGACTGGCGATACACCGCCACCGTATCCTGGCGGGTGTTGCTCACCCATACGTTGCCGTTGGCATCGTCCACGCCCACGCCATACACGGCGAACACGCTGCCGCCCTTGGCATCGGGCACCTGCGCCGGGGTGATCGCCGTGACCACCTTCAGGGTCTTCGGGTCCACCTTCAGCAGCTGCGACTGCGTCACCGGCGGGCGGCCCACGGCGGAAGTGACGAACAGTGCATTGCTGCCGGCGCTGTAGGCGCTCTGGTACAGGCCCTGGACGAGCTTGCCGGAGGTCTGCTGGAAGTCCCCCTGCCCGCTCAGCGGCAGGTGCGGCGATACCCGCAATGCCACCACCGCTGCAGCGGCCGGGTTGCTGGCGCGCACCACCAGCGGCTGCTGGCCCGGCACTGCATCGGCCGGCACCTGCACGCTGGCCTTGAAGTTGCCCTGCGCGTCGACCACGTACGGGGTGTCGTTGAGCACGGTGGCGCCGCGCAGCAGGGTCACCCGCTGGCCCGGCACGAACGCACGACCGGTAACTTCGGCGGTGCTGCCCGGCACCACGTTTTCATTGCGGGCACTGACCTGGCCACGGAAGCCATTGGCCGGCGCGTCGAACACCGGCTCGGCCGACACCGCGCCGGTGACCAGCGACAATGCCAGGGCAAGGCCGGCAACACGCGGCAGGGAAACGAAACGGGACATAGCAGACTCCTTCTGTAGGGGCGCGCCAGCGGCGCGTGTCACAAGGGTTGCCTTGGCGTTGCCGCCTGGGTAAGGGAAAGAACGGTCACTCGGCGGCGGCATCGGCAGCGCCCGCCGGGGCGGGGCCACTGCGATCTGCAGTGCCATACAGCGCTGCCAGCGTCGCCTTCAACGAGGCCGGCAGCATCGGGCCATGGCCGAGCCCCGGGAATTCGCGGTAGGTCACCTGCACGCCCGGCACCTTGGCCAGGCGTTCGCTCAGCACGTGCGCAGCATCCGGGGTGGCGCCGGCAATACGGCGCAGGTGGGCCACCACGCGCGGGTTGCTCATGTCGCGCACGCCGCGGTTGCCGCTGCGTTCGTCGCCGCCGAGCATCAGCCACACGTTGGCCGGTGCGGGCTTGGCAAGGAACGCCCGCTCCATCGCACCCTGCGGCGCGCCCTGGCTCCACCATAGCGATGGGCTGGCGCTCATATAATTCTGGAATGCGGTTGGCTGCGTATACAGGGTGCTAAGCACGAAGAGCCCGCCCAGTGAATGGCCCCACAGCGACTGCTGCGCGGTATCCACGCGCGCGCGGCGCTCCACCTCGGGCTTGATCTTGTGCTGGATCACCTCGAGGAACGCCTGCGCGCCACCGCCACTGGACTGCGGCGTGCCGGTTTCATCGTCAGCGGTATCGACCCACGCGGTGTAGTCCAACGTGCGCGCGGCCGAATCGATGCGCAGGTCGTTGTCGTAGCCGATGAACACCAGTACCGGCGCGGCGTGCGCGGCCAGGTCGCTCAAGAGCGCCTGGTCGAAGACCATGGCCGCGGCGTTGCCGTCCAGCATGTAAAGCACCGGCGACGGCGTTGTGGATGTCCTGGTCGGCACGCCAAGATTGACCCGCCACCTGCGCGCGGGCTCCCCACTTTCGATCACGAAACGCTCGAAGCGGTAGCTTTGCGCGGGCTGGTCCAGCACCGTCTCGCCCACCTTCTGAAGCGGGTTGCGTTGCTGGGCCGCGACCGGGGCGGCTGCCACCATGCCCAGCACTGCTACCGCGCCCACGTTGCGCAACCAGGGGGAAAACGAAGACATCAGGCTGGAAAGCACGGCAGGCGGGACTCGGGCAAGGCGATCGCCCCAGTGTACCTCAAATGCGAATGGGTATCACTTGCTACGCCCGACCGGTAAACAAAAAGTCCGGCCGTGAGGCCGGACTTTGGTTATTCCGTTGGGGCAGCAGCTTATTCTTCTTCGTCCTGGCTGCCCTGCTGGTTGCGCTCGCGCTTCTGGTCCTGCTGTTGCTGCTGCTGGCCCTGGCGCTGCTGGTCCTTCTGGTTCTGCTGGTTCTGCTGACCCTGCTGGTTCTGCTGGCCCTGCTGCGGATTCTGCTGGTTACCCATGTCGTGTCTCCGAGTGCCCGACATCGAAGTGAGGCCGGTGACCCCACCGTAGGGATTTCCGCGTTACCAACACGTGCGCGAAACCCCTCTGGGCGTAGACGTACCGCGCATATCGGTAAA
Source organism: Stenotrophomonas sp. VV52 (assembly GCF_002893095.1). Classification (GTDB taxonomy): domain Bacteria; phylum Pseudomonadota; class Gammaproteobacteria; order Xanthomonadales; family Xanthomonadaceae; genus Stenotrophomonas; species Stenotrophomonas aracearum. The sequence goes on from NZ_PKQQ01000011.1 coordinate 84,541, forward strand.
CAGTTCAGCGCCGCCATCGGCACCGTCACGCTGTTGTCGCATGCACATGACGCAGTACTGCTACGGACTTGCGTCGAAGATCACGGTAACGTCACCGCGGTAGTGGGTGCCGGGATGATCCAGCATCCTGCGCACGGCCTCGCCATTGACTGCGAAGTGCAGCCTTGAAGGCCGACGGACGATGAACACATCGGCTGCCAGCACCGGCGGCACCATCGTTGTGGTCAACGGCATGTCCACCACATCGGCACCCGTCGCAGAATCGTGGAAGCCGGGCAGCGTCAGCTGGATATCCAGCGGCGCCTCCTCCGCCACCCCGGTCACGTTACGAATGGCACACCGCCCATCGGCCAGCGGATGCTGGCACTGCAGCGACACCTCGAACTGCCCCGAGCTGCTCAGGCTGAAGGGCACCTCGCGCTCCAGCGACTTCGGCGCGATGCCGTGATCGCTCCATTGCGTCCACCCACCTTTGGGCGCCAGCACCGCACGCTCGCTACCCGGCGGAAGATCCAGTTGGAAGGCATGCTCCACGGTGAGCTCGAAGTGGACGTTGACGATGTTGTCCTCCAGCGCCACCCCGTTGCCAAGGTCGAAGTCCGCGCCCTCGCCGGTGCCACCGATCCGGTAGGTGGTCATGCCCCGGTACACCCCGCTCCGCATTCCCAGCGGCTGGGGCGTGGTGAGCTTGTAGGTGAAGTCGAACTCGCTCATGCGGTAGTTGTTGGTGGCCAGCCAGTGCAACGCGCAGGCCACGGCACCCTCGCCGCCATCCCGGCGCAGGAGCATCCGCATGGCGCTGTGGTTGCCGGCCTGGCTGTTGGTCAGGCCCAAAGAGCAGTTGTTCGGCCCACCCGTGGACGCCGGTTGCGCTGGCCCATCGCCCTCCCGGTCCCACAACCGCATTGCAGCGCCGATGATGTTGAATCCCAGCTCGAACGTCTGCGCCCCGTCGTCCGAGGTAACGGCTACCGTTCTGGAACTCGGCATTCCGATGTAGAAGCCGTTCGGACCGTAGTTCGCTTCCTTGATCCCATCCTTGGTGCCGCGGATCCTGGTGTCGATGCTCCACCAGTTGTTGCGGATGCAGGTCTGCAGGTGCGTGTCGGCGCATACGCCCGACCAGGGCGTGGTGTTGGTGAAGGCGCGCTTGTCCGGATCATTGATGTCCGGCTTGAACTCGGCGCTGATGTAGATGTCGGCTGCATGGGCGGCAGCGCCCGTGAAGAGCAGGAGAGCCAGCGGAAGTGCTGCAGCGCGCCAGCGACTTGGCCGCGGTGTCGAAAGGGTTTCAGTAGAAATGGCACTTACTCCTTCCAGGGGTACGATTACTACAGGGCGCCCGTCGACGTCACGGGCTTTACAGGGCGGCGTCGAACACCACGGTGACCTCTCCTCGCCACGTGCTTCCAGGCGCGTCAAGCATTCGCTGCAAGGGCTCACCGGAGACCGAGAACCCGAGCCGAGAAGGGCGTTTCTGCATGTACTCACGCACCCGGAACCCCGGTGGCGCGCCGCCTGCCGTAAGTGGATAGCGATCCACGGGGGCACCAGTTGCTTCGGCATACAGGCCGGGAATGGTCAAAGAAACATCAAGTGCCGCCTGTTCGCCGTTCTCGCTGCGAATCGCGCAGCGCTCGCCAACCTGCAGCTCGCACGCCAGGTGAACGTTGAAGTCGCCGGAGCTGGTCATCAGGAACGGCAGTTCCTGCCGGATCGTCCTCGGCGGCCTACCCCGGTCGACCCAGTCTCGCCAGCTGTTCTCGGGCTGCAGCACGATCGTGTCCGTTCCCGGCGGCCTGTCGACCTTGAAGTCGTGCTCCACGCGGAACTCGAAGTGCATGGTCAACACGTTATCGGACATTTCAACGTCGTCACCGAAATCGATGTCCGAGCCAAGGCCTCCGACCGTGTACAGCAACTGTCCCCGGTAGAGACCATTCTCCATACCCAGTGGAGACGGTGCGGTCACCGTCAATCCAAACCCAAGGAAATTCGATGCGTACACGCCTGTGAAGCCATTCGGCCCTTCTCCCACCGAATGGCATGCGTCCGGCGCCTGTGGATTGCGGACGTTCTACCCAAATCGCGCCCAGTGCCCCACCGCAGCCGTGTGTACATAGCTGCACCCTCCACCCGGGTACCGAGCGAACACAGGGTTGGTTCTGTCACCGGGAGAAAGTTCGCCAGCGAGGGAGCTGATCACCACATCGACCTCGATCGACTCCCCTGACTCGTTGGTGACGATCACCCGGCGTGGCGAAGGCAGCCCTACATAGAAGCGCTTGCGGAGGTCGGACCCTTTGACATACGTCTTGGAGACAATGTTGATCGGCAGGTCGACGACGTAGGAGTTCAGCATGCTGCAGTACTCCGGCTTCCACCCGCAGTATGTGCCGCGCGGCGTGGTGTTGGTAAAGGTGTTCCGGCCTGGATCCAATGCCGACGGCCTGAACTCAGCTGTGATCAGCAGGTCTGCGGCATTCGCACCGCCTGAACCTCCCAGCAGACCGAGCGCACAGAAAGCGCCAAGGACCCTGCGAGTCATTGTTCCCATGGAGGCATGAGTCTTCACGGCATTGCTCCAGTAGCCGACGCAGTCGTCTGTGACTGCGCAGTGGACAAGGTGGATGACGGGCACTGCAGGACGCCGGCCAGCCAGGTGTGACCGTCGGGACGGGTTGAAGTGCCATCGAGCTCGAAGCTGCAACCGGTCACGGTGGGATGACGCACTTCCATGTTTGGCGCGCGGGCGCTCATCTCGAGCGCGAAGAAGCCGTCGGCTTCCGCCACGCTGCGGCCGGCATGGTTGATCACATGCGCGCCGGCCAGCGGCTTGCCGTTGGCGTCCTTCAGGTGACCCATCACGGTGAAGGTGTTGAGCACCTCGACCTTGCCGTAGGACACCCCCCCTTTGTTGAGGTGGTAATCCAGCGAGGCCGGCTGGATGGTGGCCGCCGGTGCGGCGCGACCGTGGAAGTCGATCTGCAGCGACCCGGTGCGGTACGCGGTGACCGGCAGGAAGTTGCGGCCCGGGTGCAGGGTGTAGGAACCGCCTCGGCTGTCATGTGCACGCAGCTCCACCTCCGGCAGCTCGGAACTCACGTCCACGATCATGCCGGTGCTGGTGCTGCCGACCTGCGCCGCACCTGCAATCGCGAGCTTGCCGCCGCCGATGGCCATGGTGCTTTCCAGGTTCACGCCGCCACTGAGCTGGCCGCCGAGCGAGGAGCGCTGCGCATGCACGTCGCCGCGCAGTGCGGGATGTTCGAACAGCGCGGTGCCGCTCAGGCCCAGGCCATCGCTGTCGGCAGTGGCCTGTCCACCGATGCTGCGCACCAGTCCCTGCTCGAAGCTCTGCTGCGCACCGGCGCTGGCGTACAGGCTGCGGCCGCCGTCGGTTGCGGTGCGGCTGCCCAGGCTGCCGGTGTAGCGGCGGCCGTCCTCGCCGAGCGCGATGTTGAGGGTGAAGTCCACGCCACGGTTGCGACGCATGCCGCTGCTGCTGTTCGCCGGGCGGTCGAACACCGAAGCGCGCCAGGTGGCGTCGCTGCCAAACAGGGTCTGGCGACGACTGAACGACAGATCCACGCCGACGCCGTCACTCACGCCACGGTTGTGGGACACGCGTGCGGCCACGTGGCTGCTGTCGCCAAGACGATGGTTCACGCTCAGGGCGCTGGTCTGCAGCCAGCCCGAGCGGGTCTCAGGCATTTCGGCATCGGGCGGGTACGGCGCATAGCCTTCGTCCCACGGGCGACGGCGCTCCTGCCAGGTGCGGTTGTGCGAAACGATCACGGTGCCATGGCGGTAGCGCCACAGGCCCTGCAGGTCAACGCCCCGCCCCTGTTCGCTGGTGTAGGCATTGGTGAACAGGTTCGCGCTGTCGCTGATCTGCCAGTCCACCGAACCGGCGAACGCATTCGCGCCGTCCAGGTGCTGCGCGGACAGCCCGACCACCGCACGCGGATGGGCCAGGTAATTGATGATGCCGCCGGCCGCAAACGCGCCTGCATTCGGGTCGTCGATGCTGTCCAGCAGGGTGTGCTGCATGCCGGCGAAGGCGCTGTAGCGCCAGCGGCGGCTCGGATCGCGCCAGTTGCCCGGCTTGTGTATCACGGTGGTTTCGCGGGAGCTTTCGCGGCCATCTTCGATGACCCGCAGCTCCACTTCGTAGATGCCACCTGGCAGGCGCCGGGTGTCCAGCTCCTGCAGGCCGGGCTGCAGCGGCTGGGTGAGGATCAGGCTGCCGTCGCGGAACACCTCCACGGTGCCCTCGCGGTTGGCGGTCACGTACACCGGGTACAGGCTCGGTGCGCGTGCATCGATGGCCAGGCTGTCGGACGAACCGGCCAGGACGCCCACGGTGGTGTGGTTGACCGACCCGGCCGCGCGCGGTTGCCGGGTGACGCCCTGGAAGTTGGGCAGGAAGTAGCCGGCACGCAGGAAGTTGTCGCGGAACTCGCGCTGGGCGTACAGGCTCTGCACCGAGTGGCGCAGCTCCCCGTCCAGATCGCCGCTGCGGTCGACCTGGTAGTTGCCGGCCAGGGTCCACTGGCCCAGGCTGCCCTGCAGGTCCAGCGCGTACCGACCGGACGCGTCCATGCCCTCGCCTGCATAGGCATTGAGCTGGTGGCGCAGGATCAGGCCGCGGCTGCCGCCTTCGGGAAGCGCATGGTGGCGTACGTCGCTCGCGCTGCGGCCGCCGTTCGCGGTGGCGATGGACAGAAGCGAACTTTCAAGACTGTAATGCAGGCGCACCAGGCCGGCGTCGCAGGACTGGGCGCACGCGCCGAGCGGGCGCGGCGTTGCCAGCACCTGCAACCAGCGCGCACGCTCGGCGGCCGGCTCGGTGCTGTCGTGGCTGTCGGTAAACTCCAGCAACGACAAGGTATTTTCGCGGGTCAGCAACGCGCGGGCATCGCCGAGGAACTGACCATCGCGCTCAACGCGTACCACCAGAGGTACGTCGAAGAAGTGGTCGCGGAAGTCGTCGGGCAGGCCGCCTGCCTGGTCGAGCAGGGTCAGGCTCTCCAGAGCGGCAGGCGCAGCGGATGCTGCAGCACTGCTGCAGTAGAGCATCACGGCGGTGGCGATCGGAAGCAGGCGCGACATGGACATTCCTTGGGAAGAAGAGAGGGGCGCGGGAGCGCCCCTCGGGTAACAACAGAAACGCTTACGGGGTGCCGCTTTCGAACATCATGAAAACGTTGCCCTGGTAGGTACCGTGCACGTAGCCGTCGCCGGTCGGGGCGGCAGCGGTGATGGCAACCGCAGCGCGCTTGCTGGCAGCGGCTTCGGTCGAGGTGGCCACTTCAACGGCATTGCCGGCACCGACCTTCAGTTCCTGGCCGGCGACATTGACCGCGAGGTCGATGGCGTTGCCGGCGCTGGTCAGCATGGCTTCGGTGGTCAGGTAGGCGTTGATGGCACCCAGGCCGCTCTTCATGTCGACCTGCTGCTGGATCGGGGCGAGGCTCTGGGTCGCGATGTTCCAGCGCATCTGCTGGGTCTGGCCGGCCCAGTCGCCAACCGGCGAGATCTGCAGGCCGGTGGCCGACGGCACGGTGGCTTCAACAGTTACCTGGATCGGGAACTGCTCAGTGGCGGCCATGGCAGCGGCCGGGGTCAGGATCAGGGCGGCCGCAGCAGCCAGGACGGTGGTCTTGAGGTTCATTGCTTCATATCTCCAACGGGAAGGTGTCGCCTGGAGTCCGGCGACGGGACGGCGGTTCCGGGCGGAACCTAGGGGCTGAGCAGGACGTCCTTCCGGCTGTCCCCCTCAACGATCTGGAAGCGGTGCACGTGCTCGGCACTACGGGGGAAGCGCTCGGTGCGCTCCGGGAGCAGGTGGATCTTTCGGGTGGGCGAGCACTTGGCGGTCTTGTCGGCCGCGCTGCACTGGCGCACGTCATCGAGCAGCACCGTGGTGTTGCCGGCATTGCGCAGCTGCACGTGCTCGCCGGTGGTTTCGGTCTGCACGTCGTAGCGGGCCTGGTCCGGGTGCACGATCACGAACACGCCGTAGCCGGTCAGCACATTGACGCCGGCCGAGAGCTCCTTGCGGTAGTCGTCGCGCTGCGCGTCGGTCAGGGCGAACTCGTCTTCGGACTGCGGCAGCACCGGTACGAACCGCACGCGGTAGTAGCGCTCGCTGCTGCGGTCACCCTGCACCAGCAGGCGCGTAGCCTGCTGGCCCTGGGCCGGCACGATCATCCGCGACGGGCTGGCGACCAGTCCGGCCTGGCTACCGTCCGCCGTGTCGACGGGGATCTCCTGGTGGCTGCCGTCGGCGGCGTAGCGCACTTCGCTGATCTGAACGCGCACGAATGCGGTCGCGTTCCCGGTGTTGCGAACGCGCTTCAGAAGCGCCCCCTTGCCCGGCTCGGCGTACTCGTACATCGCGCCCACGTGGATGTTGGGTGCGGCGGCCTGGGCCGAATGAGGCGATGCCGACATCGCCATGGTCATGGCTACCGCCAGCGCGGTCATCAGACGCTTCATCGAAGCTGCTCCTGTGATTAACGGGGTGAATGCGAAGGCCAGTTGTCATAACTGCCTTCAATCGAGTGCGCAGCGTAGGCGTCAGCCACCGGTCGCCCCATGCAACTTTTTTCAAGCTGCACTACAACAAGTTGCAAAAGTTGATGGATTGGGTGATTGCCAACGCCGGAATGCCGGTCGGCGTTGACCAGGTGCGCATCGTAGATTTGTGCTGCAACGCGGCACATTCAATTTTCATCAATGCGCTACTGCAATTTGTTGCAGGAACGCGTATACGAAAACGCCCCGCAGATGCGGGGCGCCGGGTTTTCTCTCTTATTGATGGAGTGTGGCGGGCGTTACTGCTTCGCCGCCTGCTGCCATTGCGCGACCTTCTCGCGTGTCTGCGCCAGCAAGGCATCCAGCGCCTTGCGGTCGTACACCTGGCCGCGCAGCACCACCGTATTGATGGCACGGGTGGCCTGGATGTCCTGCAGCGGGTTCGCATCCAGCAGCACCAGGTCCGCCGCCTTGCCCTGCGCGATGCCGCCGTAGCGGTCCAACGTACCGAACCACGACGGACCGGCGCGGGTCGCAGAAGACAGCGCCTGGGCCGGGGTCAGGCCTTCCTTGACGAACAGGCTGAGCTCGTCGTGCAGGCCGATGCCCGGGTAATTGAACGAATTGAGGAAGCCGGCGTCGGTACCCGCCATCACGGTTACGCCTGCCTCCTGCAGCATCGGCAGCACCGCCGCCACCTGGTGGTACTGCTGGTGGCGCTGCGCGATCTGTTCCGGGCTGGCCTTGGCCGTCCGCTCCACCCGCCACTGGTAGGTGGCCTGCAGCCTGGGACCGATGTAGGCGAGGTACGGGTCGTTGGCGTGGTCGTCCTGGTCCAGGAAGTCCAGGATGCGCCCGCCGTTGAGGGTCGGGGTGACATACACGCCCTTCGCGGCGAAGCCCCGGTACGCAGCCATCGCGGTGTCGTGGTCGAAGCCGGCATCCAGGCGGCGATTGGCTTCGGCGCGGTCGATCCGCTTGGCGGCGAAGTCGGCGGCGATGGCCGCTTCGTCCTTGACCCCGGCCTTATATGCATAGTCCAGGTGTTCGATCGAACTGATCCCGGCGTCCACCGCCTGCTGCACGGTCAGCGCCATTGGAATGTGGCCCGAAGCGCGCAGCCCGTTGGCGCGCGCGCCGCGCACGGCCTCCAGGAACAGCGGCGGAGTCAGCGTGCTGTCGGTGATTTTCACGAAGTCGACCCGGTCGCGCTTGAGCTTGACGAACGCCGCATCGAGGTCGGCCTGGCTGCCCACTTCGATGGTGCCCTTCCAGACCGGCTTGATGCCTTCGATCTTGGCGCCGGAGCTGAAAAGCTGCGGGCCTTCCAGCGTGCCGTCGGCAATCTGCCCGCGCCACTGCAGCACCTGTTCGGGGAGGTCGCCGGAGCAGTCGCGGATGGTGGTGATGCCATGGGCGATATACAGCGGCAACAGTGCCTTGTTCTCTTCGATCAGCTCGTGACCACCGCCGAAGTGCACATGCATGTCCCACAGGCCGGGAATCAGGTAACGCCCCTTGCCATCGATCTTCCGTGCCGCGGTCCACGCCTTGGCGATGGCGCGGTCATCGCCCACCGCCACGATATCGTCGCCACGCACCACCACCGCCTGGTCGGCCACGGTGGTGGCGTGCTCGACGTCGATCACGGTGGCGTGGCGGATGATCAGGTCGGCCTGCTCGGCGGCCAGGGCGGAGGGCGCCAGCGCAAGCAGCAGCGGGAACGCAGAGAGCACGATGGATTTCATGGCAGGACGCAGTAACGGAAGGACCACCGCACCATACGGCGCGGCGGCCCCCATTCACCAGTTAAATTTTGGCATGCTGCACATTCACAATCCAAATACCGTTCAAACCTCGCCCTGCATCGCCGGGCGTGCCTGCACCGTGGCGAGCCACGCGGCCACCGCCGGGTAGGCGGCCACGCTGGCGCCGACATACGTCCCATAGCCCACCACCTGCGCCACCACCAGGTCCACCAGCGAATAGGCATCACCCACCATCCAGGCCTGGGTGGAGAGGCGATCTTCCAGCAGCGCCAGCAGCTGCTGCGCCGCCTCACCTGCCGCAGCGGCTTGGGTAGCGTCGCGCAGCGGACCGTCCGTGCTGGCCAGGAACATCCGGTTGATGACCGCCGCGTAGGTCACGTAGGCCCACGCGCACCAGGACAACGCCTGCAGGCGTTCCGGGGTGTCGGCCGCCGGCCACAGCCCGCGCGCCACGCCAAAGCGGTCGCCCAGCCACAGGTGGATGGCCAGTCCTTCGAAGATCGGCGTGCCATCCACCACCAGGCACGGCACCTTGCCGTTGGGGTTGATCGCCAGGTACTCCGGGGTGCGCTGCTCACCGTTGCGGATGTCGATTCGCACCCGGTCGTGGGCCACGCCGAGTTCGGCCAGCGCGCACGCCACCGGGGTGGCGCTGGACATCGGATGCCAATAGAAGACGAGGGACATGCAGTACTCCTTGTAAGTGTGGGGGAAGAGGTGCGCCGGAAGGCCCTTGCACCGTGGCCACAGGCTAGCCACCATTGCGGACAGATCCTGTCCTCGACAGGCGCGACCCTGCCGCCATGCTTACGACCTCTGCCCGTCTGTTGCGCCTGCTGGCGCTGCTGCAATCCCGGCCGCACTGGCCCGGCAATACGCTGGCCACCGACATCGGCGTGCATCCGCGCACGCTGCGGCGCGACATCGAACGCCTGCGCGAACTGGGCTACCCGATCCAGGCCAGCAGCGGCGTCGCTGGCGGCTATGCATTCCGTGCCGGTCGCGCGTTGCCGCCGCTGCTGCTCGACGACGAGGAAGCGTTGGCAGCGGCACTCGCCCTGCGCATGGCGGTGAGCGGCACCATCAGCGGCATCGAACAGACCGCGATCACCGCGCTGGTCAAGATGGAACAGGTGATGCCGGCCCGCCTGCGCCGTCGCCTGGACGCGCTGCGCACCGCGATCCTGCCGATTGACCAGAGCGGCCCGCTGGTGGACGCGCGCCTGCTGGCGACGCTGGCCGGCGCCTGCCGGGACCAGTTGCAGCTGCGCTTCGACTACGCCGACCGCCAGGGCCAGCCCAGCCATCGCCAGGTGGAACCGCAGGGCGTGGTGCATGCCGAGAAGCGCTGGTATCTGGTGGCGTGGGATACCACGCGCAGCGACTGGCGCACTTTCCGCATCGACCGCATGACCAGCACGCCCGAGGTAGGCGTGCACTTCCGTCCCCGCCCCTCCCCGGCCAACGGCGACCTGCGCGCCTTTGTGAGCCAGTCGTTGACGATGGGTCCGCACGGCGACGAAGCGCGGATCGTCCTGCACGCTCCGATCGAGACGGTGCGCGAGCGCATGCCCGGCTCGGCCGGTGTGCTCGAGGCGCTGGATGCGCAGCGCTGCCTGCTGCGCTGCGGCGCGCATCCGCAGGGCGCGGTCGTGTACTGGCTGCTGGCGCTTGAACTGGAGTTCGAGGTGCTCGGTCCACCCGCGCTGCACTTGATGATGCGCGACGCCGGTGCGCGCGTAGCGCGCAGCCTCGCCCGCGCCAGCGCGGTGGTCGCGGACTGACTATGCTGCAGCTTCCGCATTCGTTTTCTGGATAGCGCCATGCCACCCAGTGCCGCTTCGCATCGCACCCTGTTCGAGCTGGACCTGCTGCGCGCGATGGTCATGGTCGCCGACTGTGGCAGCTTCACCACCGCCGCCGCGCGCCTGCATTCCACCCAGTCCACGGTCAGCCAGAAGATCCGGCGCCTGGAGCAGCTGGCCGGCCACCCGCTGCTGGTGCGCGGCAACCGCGACGTGCACCCCACCGATGCCGGTCATTCGCTGCTGGGCATCGCCCGCCAGATGCTGGCCCTGAACGACCAGATGGGCGAAGCGCTGGCCGGGGCTACGGTGGCGATAACGGTGCGCTTGGGCGTGCCCGAGGATTTCGTCAACCCGCGCACGACTGCCCTGCTCGGCCGCTTCACCCGCCGCCACTCGCAGGTGAAGCTGGAAGTGACCAGCGGGCTCAGCCGCGACCTGGCCGCGGCCTACGACCACGGCGAACTCGACCTGGTACTGGTCAAACAGCGCCGCAACAGCCGCCAGGCGATGGCGTGCTGGGCCGAACCGATGCGCTGGGTGGACAGTGCGCGCAGCCCCTGCATCGCGCTGGATCCGGTTCCGCTGGTGACCTTTCCACCGCGCGGGCTGTACCGCGACGAGCTGATCGCGGCGGTGGAGGGCCTGGGCCGGCGCTGGCGGATCGGCTTTACCAGCTCCAGCCTCGGCGGCATCCAGGGCGCGGTGGCCGACGGCATGGGCATCAGCCTGCTGCCGGCGCGCGCGGTGACCCGCGAGCATCGCGTGCTCACCGCGAAGCAGGGACTGACACCGATTGACAGCATCGAGATCGCGATGCTGTATCGGCCGACGGCCGATGCGCTGGTGGTGGAGTTGGCGTCACAGTTTGCACGCCTGCTGGACCGCGAGCGTCGGTGACCGTTTTCCTGTGCATCATTCCGAAGGGAGCGTTCGGATGCGCGCAGAAAGTGACGGAGCTCTCGTACCGGGCATAGGAATAGTCCTAATCTGACATCAGAGTATCTCTGCAGTACGGCGAAGCAGTAAGAATGGCGCAAATCCCACGATTGCGTGCCTCCATTGTCCCGACGCTATCCCGGCCCCGTGTACGGACCCCTGCAACCCGCCGTGTTGAACATCGCGCTGCTCGATGATCACGACGTGGTGCGGCATGGCAGTTACGTGCATCTCTCCCAGGACCCGCGCTTCCACGTGGTCGGCAACCATGCCACCACCCGGGCGCTGGTCAACACGCTGCTGCACCACCTGGTCGACGTGGCGGTGGTCGACTACACGCTGGCCGAAGGCGACCTGCAGGGCATGGAACTGCTGCGCATGCTGCGGCGCCGCTTTCCCCGGGTGCGCGTGCTGATGTTCTCGGCCAACGTGCACCACGTGATGATCTCCAACACGCTGGCGGCCGGCGCGGCTGGCGTGATCTCCAAGGCTGAAACCCTGGATGAGCTGGCACGGGCGATCGGCCGGGTGGCCGCCGGCCATGACCACGTTCCGCTCAACTACCGCGACGAACACGCCGAACACCGGCTCTCGCAGGCCGAGCGCGAAGTGCCGCAGTTGTGCCTGAGCGGCTTGACCGTGACCGACATCGCGCAGCAGCGCCACCGCAGCATCAAGACCATCAGCACCCAGAAGCATGCGGCGTTCCGCAAGCTGGGCCTGCGTACGGATCGCGACCTGTTCACTCTGCGCCACCAGCTGGCGGTGTGGTGAGAGGCGACCGGATCGCGGCTGGCATCCTGGCCGGGGTGCTGGTCGTCGCGCTGATGCCGGCCGTCCTCGGCCAGCCGGAGCCACGCCTGGTGCGTGTAGCCACCGACCCTACCCAGCACCGGCTGCTGGCCGCCGACAGTCGCGCCGCGCGCGATGCCAACCTTATCAGCGGCTATGCGCAACTGGTCTCGGAGCAGACCGGCATGCGCTTCCAGGAACAGCCGGTGGAGTCGACCACGGCGGCCCTGGAGGCCATCTGCAACGGCCGCGCCGACCTGATGCTGCTGCTGGGACCGCTGGACAATGCGCCATGCACGGCCTTGGCCGCCTCGCCCGCCTACTACCGTGGACAGACCCTGCTCGCCAGCCGACACATCCATGCGCAGCCGCCGGAGTTCGCACATCTGCGTCGCGTGGCCGTGATAAAGGGCAGCCGCCTCTCCGAATGGCTGGCCGCCTACCACCCGCATTTGCAGGTGGTCGGCCTGCCTACCCTGCGTGAAGCCCTCACCGCGGTGGAGGCCGGCGTAGTCGATGTGGCGATGGAGCTGGACGTGGCCATGCGTCCGGCGGTGCGGCGCGAATTCGGCGACAGCCTGCTGTTGCATGGCGGTCCCGCCAGCCTGCCGGGCAGCCTGCACCTGGTGGTACGCCACCGCGACCGCCCGATGCTCGACCAGATCCACCAGGCGATGCGCTCGATCAGCCCGCAGGAGCACGCCATGCTGATGCAGCGCTGGACCAAGGCCACCTACCTGAGCGGACCGTCGCTGCAGGTGATGTCGCGGCACTTCCAATGGGAGCTGGTGACGATGGGCCTGACCCTGTCCCTGCTGCTCGGCGCCGGCGGCTGGATGTACCGGGCGCGACAGTCGGCACGCCGCAGCGAACGCCAGCAGGCGCGCTTCCTCGCCACCATGAGCCATGAGGTCCGCAATGCCGCGCAGGCACTGGTGACCTCGGTCGACCTGCTGCACCAGTCGGCGCTCGACCACGGCCAGCGCCAACTTGTCAACGCCGCCCGCTCGGCCGGTGTCAGCCTGCGCCACCTGCTCGGCCACGCACTGGACTACGAACGCGTGGCCAGTGGCGAGTACCTGCCCATCCCGGGCTGGCAGGACCTGCGCCAGCTTGCCCGCGAGTGCATGAGCGTGGCCCGCCCGGCGGCAGACACCAAGGGACTTTCCATGGTGCTGCTGCAGCACACCGAGCCGCTGCCGCGCATCTGGATCGATGGCGATGCGCTGCGCCAGGTGCTCAGCAACCTGCTGGGCAACGCCGTGAAATTCACCGACGTCGGCGAGGTGGAAGTGACCCTGTCGCTGCAGCAGCGCGACGACACCGCGCAGCTGCTGCTGGCAGTGCGCGACACCGGCATCGGCATCCCCGCCAACCAGCATGAGGCCGTGTTCAAGCCGTTCTCGCAGGCGCATGCCCGCCACTCACGCGAACTGGGCGGCGCCGGTCTCGGGCTGTCGATCTGCCGGGACCTGGTACGCGGCATGGGCGGCCAGCTGCACCTGCACAGCGTGCCCGGCGAAGGCAGCTGCTTCGAAGTGCGGCTGCCGGCGGTGATCGAAGGCGGCGGCCAGGACATGAGCGCGCAGCCGCTGGCCGGGCGCACCCTGCTGCTGGTCGAGGACCACGCCCTGAACCGCACCGTGGTGGCGCGCCAGCTGGAAGTGCTCGGCGCCTCGGTCACGGCCTGCGGCGACGGTGCCAGTGCGCTGCGCATCCAGGCCACCGAACCGTGCAGCATCGTGCTGCTGGACTGCGTGCTGGATGACATGAGCGGTTACGAGCTGGCGGTGCAGCTGCGCGACCTGGAACGTTGCCATGCGCGCATTCCGGCGGTGCTGGTGGCGATTTCGGCCAACGACTCGGCCGGGCATGAGGAGCGCTGCCGCAGCTGCGGCATGGACGCGGTGCTGTGCAAACCGCTGGAGGTGCGCCGGTTGCTCGATGTACTGCAGCTGGGCGATGCCGGCACAGCGGACGAACGGGACGCCGGGGCGATACCCCGCACCGAATCGGTCTGGAACGGCTACCTGCAGTCGCTGCAGGACGAGTTGATGGGCCTGAACGACGCGCTGCGCCAGCAGGCGGTCAACCGATTCCGCCACCACGCGCACCGCTTGTCCGGGGTATTGCGCGTACTCGGGCAGTCGGCCCTGGCGGCCATTGCAGATGACCTGCACGAACTGGAGCTGGACGACGCGACCGGCTGGGTGGAAGCCGAACGACTGCTGGGCTACCTGCGACCGGCCGTGGCCGAACTGGTGCGCGCCGCGCTTACTTCAACTGCAGTGGATAGCGCTGCCACAGCACGTGCACCAGGAACCCCGTGAGTTCGGCGTCCTTGGCGGTGATCGAGGCACGGATCTTGTCCAGCAGCACCATGTCGCTGCAGGTGCGCACATCGGCGTGGTCGGCCTGCCCGGCCCGACGGGCACGGTAGCGCGCCGCACGCTGTGCATCGGTCATCGCGTAGCCGAACGTAGGCGGACGCCCGCGCTTGCGCGGCAGCATCAGTTCCAGGGTGCCGGGATCTTCTTCATCACGCATGACAGGGCTGGTGGCGGCACGACGGGGGCGAAACAATATCGTGATCCGGCACGTAAATCCAGCGTAAACGCTGGATTTCCCGCCACCGGCTACGCCGCTGGCTTGACGGGCATGCCACCTTGACCCCGCGCCTTCGGCGCGCCCCCTTCAACAAGAAGGGGGCTCTTGCGCTGTCGAGTCAGCGCGCGACTGACGCTTCGGCGATTCGGGCACCCAGCCATACGAGCGCGAAACCGGCGACCAAGCTGACGCCGATATAGGTGGGCATCACCCACCCGCGCCCGTTCCGCACCAGCAGCACCGCTTCGAGCATCATCGACGAGAACGTGGTCAGGCCGCCGATGATGCCAACCATCGCGAACGCCCGCCAATACACCGCCGCACTGCCCCGGGTCTGCAGCCACACTGCGATGTAGCCGATGGCGAACGCGCCGATCAGGTTCGCGGTGAGCGTGCCCCACGGAAAACTACTGCCGAACTGGCGCCACATCGCATCGCCGATCACGAAACGCAGCGCCGCACCGAGCGCGCCGCCCAGCATCACCAGGCCGAGCTGCTGCCACCAGGTACCGAATCCGCCGATCACGACTGTCCCTTGCGTGCCCGGGCCTGCTCACGCTCGGCGCGCAGGCGGTCCAGTTTTTCCTTGAGTTTGATTTCCAGCCCGCGTGCCACCGGCTGGTAGTACACGCGCTCGCCCATCGCATCCGGGAACCCGGTCTGGTCCAGCGCGATGCCGCCTTCTGCGTCATGGTCGTACTGATAGGTGGCACCGTAGCCCAGCTCCTTCATCAGCTTGGTCGGCGCATTGCGCAGGTGCAGCGGCACCTCCTGGGTACCGGTCTCGCGCACTTCCTTCTTTGCCAGGTTGAAGGCCGCATAGCCGGCGTTTGACTTGGCGGTGCTGGCCAGGTACAGCACCAGCTGGGCGAAGGCCAGCTCGCCTTCCGGGCTGCCCAGCCGCTCGTAGATGTCCCAGGCCTCCAGCGCCATCGACTGTGCGCGAGGGTCGGCCAAGCCAATGTCCTCGATCGCCATGCGGGTCAGCCGCCGCGCCAGGTAGGACGGGTCGCAGCCGCCATCCAGCATGCGCGTGAGCCAGTACAGCGCCGCATCCGGATTGGAGCTGCGCACCGACTTGTGCAGGGCCGAGATCTGGTCGTAGAACTGCTCGCCGCCTTTGTCGAAGCGACGGGTGCGGTCGGCCAGCACCTGCACCAGCATCTCCGGGCTAATCCGCCCGCCTTCGCCGCCGGCCAGTTCGGCCGCGATTTCCAGCAGGGTCAGCCCGCGCCGCACATCGCCATCGGCGGCGGTGGCGATTTCCAGCAGCGCCTCCGGCGTAACCTGCAGGTGCTCGCTGCCCAGCCCACGCTCGCTGTCGTGCAGCGCCCGTTCCAGCGCTTCCACGATGTCGGCCGGCGACACTGCTTCCAGCACATGCACGCGGCAGCGCGAGAGCAACGCGGAATTGAGCTCGAACGAAGGATTCTCGGTGGTTGCGCCGACGAACACGATCGTGCCGCGCTCGATATGCGGCAGGAACGCGTCCTGCTGGGCCTTGTTGAAGCGGTGCACCTCGTCGACGAACAGCACCGTGCGCCGGCCCTCGGCAAAGCGCTGCGCCGCTTCGGCCAGCACCACCCGCACTTCCGGCAGGCCGGACAGCACCGCCGAGATCGCACGGAACTCGGCATCGGCATAGTGGGCCAGCAGCAGCGACAGCGTGGTCTTGCCGCACCCGGGCGGCCCCCACAGGATCATCGAGTGCACGTGCCCGGATTCGACCGCGCGGCGCAGCGCACTGCCCGGGGCGAGCAGGCGCTTCTGCCCGACCATTTCATCAAGGGTCTGCGGGCGCATCCGCTCGGCAAGCGGGCGCATGTTGTCCCGATCCACGCTCAGCAGATCGGGGCCTGGGGATGTCGTTCGGTTTCTGGCCACGTACGTATTGTATGGCCGAATCACGTAGCGCCGGGCCCTGCCCGGCTGCGCGTCAATTCCCGATGACGTCGGTGCCCTTCGGCGGGGTAAACGTGAAGGTACCCGGCTTGAACGCCGGATTGCGCTTCCACCCGCTGAAGCTGATCACGGTGCGCTGGTTGACTGCATCGGTCACTTCCATGCGCGCCAAGCCCTGCGCATTGAAGCCCAGCGCGGCGTACTGGAACGAGGTCTCGGTCTCACGCTTCGGGCTCAGCGACAGCCACTGGAGGCCGTCGCGCGGCGCCGCTTCTTCGCTCACGTCGTACTGCTGGTCCAGCAGCTTGGGGTTGATCAGCGCGGTCAGCGGGCTGTTCTGCTCTTCGGCGCCCTGCGCACGCTTGGTCGCCTGCTCCAGGTCCTTCTCGTACACCCAGACGTTCTTGCCGTCGGCCACGATCAGCTGCTCGTGCGGCTTGAGGTACTCCCAGCGGAACTGGCGCGGCGCCGACAGCGCCAGGGTGCCGCTGGTGGATTCCTTGACCTTGCCCTTGCTGTCGATCACCTGCTGGCTGAAGTCCCCGGACAGGCCCTTGAGGTCCTTGGTGAACTTGTTCAGTTCATCGCGGGCACCGGCCCAGGCGGTAGCCGAGCCGACGCTGGCAACCAGCAGCGTGGCGGCAACGAGGGAGCGGCGGAAGGTGCTGTTCATGCGGGTATCCAGGCAAGATTTGGAGGATGCCCGGCAGTGTGCCCGGAGCATCCTGAATGGGGGATCAGGGAACCGACTGCACGGTACGAAGATCACCGTACACGACCTGGCCGCGGAAACCGCGCCGTACCTGCTGGTACAGCTCGCGGAACGCGGCATAGTCGCCGGGCTGGCACAGCGCCTGCGCGCCACGCACGGCCCGTTGGTGCAGGCGGTGCCGGGCCACGATGGCCTGCCCTTCGCGACGCCACTGCAGCTGGTACTCGCCGGCGGCGTTGTGGAAGTCCAGGTCGCGCGGCATCGCCACGATCGGCACCCCGGCCGGGTACTGCAGCCGGTAGGTCTCTTCGCGCAGGCTGTCGTTGCAGTAGAACGGGGTCGCGTTGTCCGGCGCCGAGGTGGTGGTGTAGATGTCGCGGAACGACTCGCCGCCCGGTGGGTCCGGCAGCACCATGCCGCCGACCACGCCGAAGTCCACGTAGTCGGTGGCGTGGAAGTCGTAGCGGTAGTTGAACGGACGGGTCAGGTCCTGCGGGTCGCCTAGCAGGGTCAAGGTGCCACTGCCGTCGAAGCCGGACGAAGCCATGATCGACTCCTCCACCCGCGCCCGGTTCTGCGCATTGAGCCGGGCGAACGCGCCGCGCATGCCGATCTCGCTCACTTCGCGCGGCTGTTGCACGGTGCGGCCCTGCACGTCGCCGCCGGGCGAGAACTCGAAGGTCACCTCGAAGCCGGAGCCGTTGCGCGCCGCGTCGTTGTCCGGGGTGCGTGCCACGGTGGCCTGGCGGGTATGCAGCACCGGCGCGCCCAGGTCGGCGTCGGGCAGCTGGCCGAAGCGCGCGTAGGCGCTGGTGGAATCCAGGTACAGGTCGAACTCGGGCACGTAGGTGATGGCGTGGTTGAAGCGGCCCAGCATCGGAATCGCCGGCAGGGTCGGCCCGCCGCCGGCGCCGATCAGCACCGGCGTGCTGTCGATCCCGCGCGCGGCCAGCAGCGCTTCCAGGATCACCACGTGGTCCTTGCAGTCGCCGTAGTGGTTGTCAAGGATGCTCTGCGCCGGGTTGGGCTCCAGCCCGCCGTTGCCCAGGTACACCGCCACGTAGCGGATGTTCTGCGAGACCCAGCGGTACAGCGCGGCGGCCTGCTCGCGGCGGTCACTGATGCCGCGGGTGACCTCGTCGGCCAGCGCCTGGATGCCCGGGGTCACCTTGGCCGCCTCGCCGCCCTTGAGCTGGTAGGCGCGGGCCACCTGCGCCCAGTCGCGGTAGGTGCTGGCCATGATGGTGGGGCTGAATTCCCAGGGCTGCGCGGTCCAGTTCTGCACCGGCATCGGCTCGCTGCGGCGGTATTTCCATGTCCAGCGGGCCTGGCCGTTGCGCACGGTCGGCGCCTGGCTGCCCTGCACGCCGCGCTGCTGCACGTACATCGGCAGCGACGCCGGCGCGGTCAGGGTCACCTGCGCGTCGTCGTACTGCTGGAACACGTTGAAGGTTTCCCACAGGCTGAAGTAGCCGGGGAAATACGGCACGTTCTGGGTGCGCCGGGTCTGGTAGACCACCCGGGTGCCGGGGGCCAGGTTCGGAAACACCACCACCTTGACCTTGCGGTCGGCATACATCGCTGCCGCTGCGCTGGAATAGCTTTCCTGGGTGTAGATGCGGTCGGTCGGAACGTCGCGGCGCTGGCCATCGGCGGTGAGCGTGTAGGCCGACAGCACCTCCAGCGTTTCCATCTTCTCGCTGTAGCTCAGCCGCACCTGGCTGAACTGCTCCACGGCTGCCTTGGTCTTGAGCAGGATGTCGTAGGACTCGGTCTGCACGTTGCTGGCGTCGGCGCGCACTTCATAGTCGGCGCGGTACTGCACGAAGCTGAAGTTGTTGCTGGCCTGGGTGTCGTTGGACGCCGGGGCGGAGGTGGGGGCGATGGCGGGAACAGGCGCTGGGGCCGGAGCAGCGGCCTGCGCCATGACCTGCAGGGGCGCCCATGCCAGTGCACACGCGGCAATCCATGACATGCGAATCATCGTCGTTCCTTGGTTGTTCATGCCGTCATGGTCGCCGTGCAGCCACGCAGGGCGTGGCTCTACCGCAGTACATCGGCGCTCCCGATACAGACGTTACTTCGGCGGCGGTGGGGCCAGTACGCTGCGGTCGCCGTTGTGTTCGGGCGGGCTGACCACGCCGGCGTTCTCCATCGCTTCGATCAGGCGCGCAGCCCGGTTGTAGCCGATCTTGAGCCGGCGCTGCACGCCGGAGATCGAGGCGCGACGGGTTTCGGTCACGATCCGTACCGCTTCGTCGTACAACGGGTCGGACTCGTCGCCGGCCGCGGCGCTGGTTTCGGGCAGGCCGCCCGCGCCCACCACCACGCCGTCGCCCATCATCTGCACTTCGTCCAGCACGCCGCTGATGTAGTCGGCCGGGCCGCTGGCCTTGAGATGTTCGACCACGCGATGCACTTCTTCGTCCGACACGAACGCGCCGTGGACACGGTCCGGCAGCGCGGTGCCCGGCGGCAGGTACAGCATGTCGCCGTGGCCCAGCAGCGTTTCCGCGCCGGACTGGTCCAGGATGGTGCGCGAGTCGATCTTGGAACTGACCTGGAAGCCGATGCGGGTCGGGATGTTCGCCTTGATCAGGCCGGTGATCACGTCCACCGACGGGCGCTGGGTGGCCAGGATCAGGTGGATGCCGGCCGCACGGGCCTTCTGCGCCAGGCGCGCGATGAGTTCTTCGACCTTTTTGCCGACAATCATCATCATGTCGGCGAATTCGTCGATGAAGATCACGATGAACGGCAGCGTTTCCAGCGGGCGCGGTGCTTCACCCAGTTCCGGGTTCGGCTTGAACAGCGGGTCCATCAGCGGCTGGCCGGCGTCTTCGGCGTCCTTGACCTTCTTGTTGAAACCGGCCAGGTTGCGCACGCCCACTGCGCTCATCAGCTTGTAGCGGCGTTCCATTTCGGCCACGCACCAGCGCAGGCCGTTGGCGGCCTCCTTCATGTCGGTGACCACCGGCGCCAGCAGGTGCGGAATACCCTGGTAGACGCTCAGTTCGAGCATCTTCGGGTCGATCATCAGCATCCGCAGGTCTTTCGGCGAAGCCTTGTACAGCAGGCTCAGCACCATCGCGTTGACGGCCACCGACTTGCCCGAGCCGGTGGTACCGGCCACCAGCAGGTGTGGCATGCGCGCCAGGTCGGCCACGGTCGGGCGCCCGGCAATGTCCTTGCCCAGCGCCAGGGTCAGCGGACTGGCCGACTTGTCGTACTCCTTGGAGCGCAGCAGTTCGGACAGGTAGATCATTTCGCGGGTGACATTGGGGATCTCAAGGCCCACCACCGACTTGCCCGGAATCACGTCGACCACGCGCACCGACTTCACCGACAGGCCGCGTGCGATGTCCTTGTCCAGCGAGCTGATCTGGCTGACCTTGATGCCCGGCGCCGGCTCGATCTCGAAGCGGGTGATCACCGGGCCCGGATAGGCCCCGACCACCTGCGCATCGATGCGGAAGTCCTTGAGCTTGAACTCGATCTGGCGCGACAGCGTTTCCAGCGTGGTCTCGTCGTAGCCCTTCGGCTGCGGCTTGGGATCGTCCAGCAGCGCCAGCGGCGGCAGGTCCGAACCGTCGCCATTGACGCCACGGAACATCGGGATCTGGGTCTCGCGCTTGGCGCGGTCGCTCTTCTCCAGCACCGGCTCCGGGCGCGGCTCGATCTTGACCGGCTCACGCTTGGCGCGCACTTCGGCGTCGACCTTGCGCACTTCCTGGCGCTCCTCGCGCATGGCGCGGGTCTGCTGCCATTCGTTGGCCTGCTCCTTCTTCTTGCTGAGCAGGGGCGGCAGGGCGAGCACGGCGCGGCCGATCTTCTCCATCACCACGAACCACGAGATGCCCGTGGCCAGCGTGATCGAGGCCAGCAGCAGCACCAGCACGAACATGTTGGCGCCGAGCGCGCCGAAACCGGCACTGAGCGAATTGCCGACCAGGCGGCCAAGGATGCCGCCGGCATGGCCGACATCGCCACTGAACAGGCGCAGGTGCAGGAAGCCGGTGCCGGCGATCAGGAAGCCGACCAGCCCGACCAGGCGCAGCGCCGGGTCCAGGTCGTGCTCGCCCTTGCTTTCGCGCTTGAGGCCGAACATCGCAAACCAGGCCAGCGCCCCGAGCACGATCGGCAGCAGGAACGCCATGTAGCCGAACAGCTGCAGCAGCACGTCGGCGACCCAGGCCCCTACCCGGCCGCCCATGTTCTGGATCGGTGCGACCACGCTGCCGGTGTGCGACCAGCCCGGGTCAGACGCGGAATACGTGAACAGACTGGCAATCAGATAGAGCAGCGCCGGGGCGATCGCGATCAGGCCGAGATCGCGCCACAGACGCTGTTTGCGCGGGTTGTCGACCGGCGCCGCAGCCGCGGCACGGCGCGATGCCGCCTTGCCGTCGGCAGACTTGGATCGTTCCGGGACCTGCTTCGCCACCTTAGACCAGACCTTGGGAATGCACTGTTAGTCCTTGATAATAAACGACTGATGCCGAGGCCGGTAGGGTTCGGCGCCAATTCTCCGGCGCAGGGGTTGCGAATGCCCTGCTGGCTCACCGCGTTCCGCTGCTCGCCTTGAATCAGCCGCCCCCAGCCGCCACTCTATGACCTGTCTTGGACGCCGGGCAATGCACCGCCAGCGCCCCGCCCCATCATCTCTTTGCGAGTCTACATGAGCAATTCCAAGCCTTCCCGCCACCAGAAGCTGGTCATCCTCGGTTCCGGCCCGGCCGGCTGGACCGCCGCCGTCTACGCCGCGCGCGCCAACCTGAAGCCGGTGGTGATCACCGGCCTGCAGCAGGGCGGCCAGCTGATGACCACCACCGAGGTGGACAACTGGCCGGGCGACGCCCACGGCCTGATGGGCCCGGACCTGATGGCGCGCATGCAGGCCCACGCCGAGCGCTTCGAGACCGAGGTGATCTT
Organism: Stenotrophomonas sp. VV52; assembly: GCF_002893095.1. Classification (GTDB taxonomy): domain Bacteria; phylum Pseudomonadota; class Gammaproteobacteria; order Xanthomonadales; family Xanthomonadaceae; genus Stenotrophomonas; species Stenotrophomonas aracearum. The sequence goes on from NZ_PKQQ01000011.1 coordinate 106,542, forward strand.
CGACCACATCCACACCGCCGACCTGCAGCAGCGCCCGTTCAAGCTGATCGGCGACAGCGCCGAGTACACCTGCGACGCGCTGATCATCGCCACCGGCGCCACCGCCAAGTACCTGGGCATTCCGAGCGAAGAGGCCTTCAAGGGCCGCGGCGTGTCGGCCTGCGCCACCTGCGACGGCTTCTTCTACCGTGACCAGGACGTGGTCGTGGTCGGCGGCGGCAACACCGCCGTGGAAGAGGCCCTGTACCTGTCCAACATCGCCCGCAAGGTCTACCTGGTCCACCGCCGCGACACCCTCAAAGCGGAAAAGATCATGCAGGACAAGCTGTTCGCCAAGGTCGCCCACGGCAAGATCGAAACCGTGTGGCACCATCAGGTGGAAGAAGTGCTGGGCAACGAAGCCGGCGTCACCGGCGTGCGCGTGAAGTCCACCCTGGACGGCAGCACCCGCGACATCGACGCCCACGGCTTCTTCGTCGCCATCGGCCACCACCCCAACACCAGCCTGTTCGACGGCCAGCTGACCATGAACAACGGTTACCTGGACATCCGCTCGGGCCTGGGCGGCAACGCCACCCAGACCTCGGTGGAAGGCGTGTTCGCCGCCGGCGACGTCGCCGACCAGCACTACCGCCAGGCGATCACCTCGGCCGGCTTCGGCTGCATGGCTGCACTGGACGCCGAGCGCTACCTGGACGCGAAGGGCGAGCTGGGCTGAGCCTGAGCCAACTGAGTCAACGAAAAGGCCGGCGCCCAGCGCCGGCCTTTTTGTACCTCTCAACCATCGTTGCTGCAGGTCTGCCAGTGCTCGATGGGCGCCGAGGTCACCCCATCGGCGTCACGCATCACGGTGCTCCAGTTGACCATGCCGTAGCCGGTGCCCTGGCAACTGAGGCGCAGCTGGATCGGCGACTCCGACGCCTCGCTGATCGTCTGCTCCCCGGCCTGGCATGCCCCGGGCTGGGAGCAAAACGCGGGCGTAAAGCTCAACGTGACCGGAAACTGCGGGTTGCCCTCGAAATGCACCGAGGTTTCGGCACTGCCATTTGACGGCACGGTCACCCGGTTGATCTTCTTGATCGCAAGCGGCACGCAGGCCTTGCCATCCCGGAACAGACGATAGCCTTTCTCAACCCCTTTCATTGACGCCGCCCGGAACACAGGATCCAACAGCGCCGCTGCATCATCCGGATTGGTGTGGAAAGCCGTTTCCACGATGATCGAAGGAAGGTCCGCGAGGCGATTCTCGCCTTTGTCCTCCGGGTGCGGCGTTTGTGATACCACAAAAGACTCATAACCCGGTGCACTCTGGATAAGCTCCCTCATTGCACACAACACACTGCTCCCCAACGCGGCGTCGGGGGCCCGGCCTGGCTGGACAATGATGCGAGTGCCCCTTGCAGTACCTGCCTCATCTGCATTGCTATGCAGGTGAATGGCAACTTCCGCACTCACATGATTTGCCAGGAGCGGACGACTGTTGATGTCCTCCTTGTATTCCCGATTAGCCTCAGAGCTTCCTGCCTTGGTGTTCCATATCTCCGGATTGCCCGGATACTGCGACGCAATGGCGTATCGAGCAGCCATCCGCCACCATTCCTGACCGCTTTCCGGGTGAGGATCCACTACCCCTTGGGCGCGAGGACGAATCACCGGCATCTGCGAGCGAGCCTCAATGGCCGCCTTCAGCTCCTCCGCATAGGTAGGCGTGAGCATTCCTTCCATTACACCGTTGTGCTCTGTTCTCTGCGTCTTCCATGTGCGTTCCCCGTGGTGGAAGTAGTAGCCATGCCCGGCTGCTACGAATGCCATGCCTGATCCTTTGGGCACACCTCGACTCAATCCCTCATCTCGCTCACGTCGCTTGCGCTCCCCAGCTTCACGAGCAGCGTCATCTTCGGCCTTGATCTCGGGGAAGTAGTGATAGATATCGAACCCGCCATACAAGTACTTCACCTCCGGAACGTACTGCACACGCTCCGCGACAGCGTATAGGGCAACATTGATCAAACTCCGCTGATCCTCGAACTCTGGTCCGTAATCACGAGGAACAAACCCGCGGTCCAGATGCACGATGATGGCGTTCTGCCTCAAGTCCAACGAAGCTTTGACCTTCCTGCTTCGCGACTGCCCTTCGAGCAGGGCGACCCGCCCCACTGCAGCTTCGGCCGCCTGCGTCAGCAGCATGTCCATCTCGTTGTCGCTTTCGGGCGCAGGCGAGGCAGCGTGCAACGTCGATGGAGCAAGCCCGAGGCACACGCCTGCGGAAAGCAACGAAGCAGAAAGAAGATAGCCAAGACCACTGCACTTGCGCATTGGAAGTTCCTTGAAGACGAAATGGGTTGCGCCAGATGAGAGGCGCGATTGGAAATCTGCGCTCATTTCAGCGTCCTGTTTGCGCACTCAAGCACCCTTTTCGCACCGCCCGGAAAAACGTTCCTATCGAAATCCGCGAACCCATCGACGCTGCCTAAAATCACCCCTTTCCCATCGCCCTGGCCTATGCTTTGGGCATGTCCGATACACGCTTTCTTCATCGCCTCGCCGACCTTCCCGCTGCCGATTGGGATGCCCTGCATGACGGGTGCAACCCGTTTGTCAGTCATGCCTTCCTGGCGGGGCTGGAAGAGCACGGCTGCCTGCGGCCGGAGTGGGGTTGGCGACCGCGCCACTTCACCCTGTGGGAAGGCGACCAGCTGGTCGGCGCGGTGCCGGGCTATCTGAAGGACAACTCGCATGGCGAGTTCGTGTTCGATCACGCCTGGGCCAACGCGTATGCGCGGCATGGGTTGGGCTACTTCCCGAAGTGGCTGGGTGCGGTGCCTTATTCGCCGGTGACCGGGCCGCGCCTGCTCGCCCGGGATCCCGAGACCGCCAGGACGCTCATCGACACCCTGCGCAACGAGGTCGGACGCATGGGCTGGTCGTCGGCACACGTGAACTTCCACCCGACCGATGACGACTCCGCCTTCGGACCGGAGTGGCTGCTGCGCGAGGACATCCAGTTCCAATGGCACAACCCGGGCGACTGGTCCGACTTCAGCGGCTTCCTCGCCGCGATGGATCACAAGCACCGCAAGAACATCCGCCAGGAACGCGCCAAGCTGGCCCGCACCGGCGTCACCTACCGGATCGTGCATGGCGACGAGGCCAGCGCCGCCGACCTGCAGGCCATGCACCAGTTCTACCTGCAGACCTTCAGCGAGTATGGCAACGCACCGGCGCTGACCCTGCCATTCCTGCAGCACCTCGCGGCGACGATGCCGCGCCGGTTGGTGATCTTCCTGGCGCTGCTGGATGGCCAGCCGGTGGCCGGCGCGCTGTGCCTGCGCGGCGCCGACACCTTGTACGGACGCTACTGGGGCGGGGCCACCCTGCCCGGCCTGCACTTCGAGACCTGCTACTACCAGGGCATCGAATACTGCCTGCGTGAAGGCCTGGCGCGGTTCGAGCCCGGCGCCCAGGGCGAGCACAAGCTGGCCCGCGGCTTCCTGCCGACAACGGTGCGCAGCCGCCACTGGATCGCCGAACCGGCGTTCGCCGAAGCCCTGGCCGGCTGGTGCGAACAGGAGCGCGCCGACGTACGCCGCTATGCGAAGGTGCTGGCCGGGCACAGCCCGTTCAAGGACGCTGAACCGACATGACTCGACACCTGCCGTGGCGGCTGGACGACCGCCCCGACGCACCGTTTCCGCCCGCCGAAACCGCCCTGCGCGAACCGGACGGCCTGCTGGCGCTGGGCGGCGACCTTTCGCCGGTGCGGCTGCTGAACGCCTATGCGGGCGGGATCTTCCCGTGGTTCTCCGAGGGCCAGCCGCTGCTGTGGTGGTCGCCGGACCCGCGCATGGTGTTCCGCACCGACGGCGTGCGGCTGTCGTCACGGTTCCGGCGCAGCCTGCGGGGCAGCGGCTGGACCCTGCGCGCGGACACGCGGTTCCGCGAGGTCATCCAGGCGTGTTCGGCCAGCCCACGGCCAGGGCAGGACGGCACCTGGATCACCCGGGACATGGTCGAGGCCTACGTGGCCCTGCATGCGCTGGGATACGCCCACTCCATCGAGGTGCTGGACGGCGAACGGCTGGTGGGCGGCATCTACGGGGTGGCGATCGGCCGGATGTTCTTCGGCGAGAGCATGTTCAGCGCGGAGAGTGGCGGCTCGAAGGTGGCGCTGGCCGGGCTGGCGCACTACCTGCACCGGCAGGGCTGGCCGCTGATCGATGCACAGGTTGAGAACGACCATCTGCTGAGCATGGGAGCTGAGCATTGGCCCCGGGAGCGTTTTCTAGGAGTGGTGCGGGAGCAGGTGCAGATGCCGGAAGCGCAGGAAAGTTGGAGCGGCCGGTTTCGAACACAGGCGGCGGCAACCTTGGCGTAGTGCCGGCCGGCGGCCGGCTCCCGATATCGCCTGGAGCCGGCCGGCGGCCGGCACTACGGTTGATCGGGCCACGGTGGTTGATCGAGCCACGGTTATTTCCCCGGTTAACGCAAACTTTGCATCCCGGGGCCAACCTGCGTAAAATGCCCGCTCTTAAGGCCAGCTCGGCCGTTTATAGACCTGCACAGGACTACATGTCGAAAGACGACTCCATTGAGTTCGAAGGCACCGTCAGCGAGACGCTGCCGAACACCACTTTCCGCGTTCGACTGGAAAACGGGCATGAAATCATCGCCCACATCTCCGGCCGCATGCGCAAGAACTACATCCGCATCCTGACCGGCGACCGCGTCAAGGTTGAAATGACGCCGTACGACCTGACCAAGGGTCGCATCACCTACCGCATGAAGTAAGCGGTAAGGCGGCTTCTGCGGAAGACGCGTTCGAAGGCCAGCCCCGTGCTGGCCTTTCTGCGTGGGCGCCATTCAGCCTGACCAGGTAGGCCAACAGTCACCCTGACCGCCTTCACCCTGACATCAGTCAGCCTGCCTTGATGCAGATTCGCCTGCCGCGGCGCGCAGGCATGGTGGTATCCGGTCCGCTCCGGACCGCCACATCCCGGCCCCCGACATGAAAACCCTGATCCCGCTGTGCCTGCTGGTTGTCGCCACCGCTGCCGGCTCGGCGTCGGCACAGACCGCACCCGACACGGCTGCTGCCGCCGGTTCCGACTGCATCACGCTGGCCCCCGACCACCAGGTGGTTCGCAGGAGCGCCGCTGAAAGCATCCTGCTGCAGAACGGCAGCGACCACTACCTGGTCCGTTTCGCCCGCTCGTGCAGCAGCGCCGCCACCTCGCGCAAGGTGGAATTCGTCACCCCCGATCACCAGGGCCAGCTCTGCGGCGCCGGCGGCAGCAAGCTGCGCACCGATTCGCAGTCCTGCGAGGTCACTGCGGTGCAACCCATCACCGCCGAGGTCTTCACGCGCCGCGCGCGCTGAAGACACCGCCCAGAAAAAACGCCCCGTGAGGGGCGTTTTTCGGATCTTCGATCAGCGTCCGCAGGTCATTCCACCGTTGCCGGCAGCAACCGCTCCGGCTCGGCCTGGGTTTCCACGAACAGCTCGTCGTCGCGGACGTCGATGCTGACCCGGCCACCGTTGACCAGCTTGCCGAACAGCAGCTCGTCGGCCAGCGGACGCTTGATCTTGTCCTGGATCACGCGTGCCATCGGACGCGCACCCATCAGCGGGTCGAAGCCGTGGCGGGCCAGCCAGTCGCGCGCGGTCGGGGTTGCCGACAGGCTGACGTGCTTTTCCTGCAGCAGCATTTCCAGCTCGATCAGGAACTTGTCCACCACGCGCAGGATGTGCTCGAAGCCCAGCGGCTGGAACTGCACCACCGCGTCGAGGCGGTTGCGGAATTCCGGCGTGAAGCTCTTGCGGATGATCTCCATCGCGTCGGTGGCGTGGTCCTGGCGGGTGAAGCCGATCGACCGCCGCGAGGCCTGCGCCGCGCCGGCATTGGTGGTCATCACCAGCACCACGTTCTTGAAGTTCGCTTCGCGCCCGTTGGTGTCGGTGAGCACGCCACGATCCATGACCTGCAGCAGGATGTTGAAGATGTCCGGGTGGGCCTTTTCCACCTCGTCCAGCAGCAGCACGCAGTGGGGGGTCTTGACGATCTTCTCGGTGAGCAGGCCGCCCTGGTCGAAGCCGACATAGCCCGGGGGCGCGCCGATCAGGCGGCTGATCGAATGCGGCTCCATGTACTCGCTCATGTCGAACCGGACCAGTTCGATGCCCAGCTGCAGCGCGAGCTGCTTGGTCACCTCGGTCTTCCCCACGCCGGTGGGGCCGGCAAACAGGAAGTTGCCGATCGGCTTTTCCGGATTGGCCAGGCCCGAGCGGGCCAGCTTGATCGCCGAGGACAGCGTCTCGATGGCCGGGTCCTGGCCGAAGATCACCATCTTCAGGTTGCGCTCCAGGTGCTGCAGCACGTCCTTGTCGGTGGCGCTGACCTGCTTGGCCGGAATTCGCGCCATCTTGGCGACGATGGTTTCGATCTCCTCGATGTCGATCAGCTCCTTGCGCTCGCCTTCCGGCAGCAGCCGCTGGCGGGCACCGGCTTCGTCGATCACGTCGATGGCCTTGTCGGGCAGCAAACGGTCGCCGATGTGCTTGACCGACAGGTCCACCGCCGCCTGCAGCGCGTCGTCGGCGTAGGTCACGCCGTGGTGCGCTTCGTACTTGGGCTTGAGCCCCTGCAGGATCTCGTAGGTTTCGCCCACGGTCGGCTCGACGATGTCGATCTTCTGGAAGCGGCGTGCCAGCGCACGGTCCTTCTCGAAGATGCCGCGGTATTCCTGGAAGGTGGTCGAGCCGATGCAGCGCAGCTCGCCCGACGCCAGCGCCGGCTTGATCAGGTTGGAGGCGTCCATGGTGCCGCCCGACGCCGACCCGGCACCGATGATGGTGTGGATCTCGTCGATGAACAGAACCGCATTGGGCATCTTCTTCAGGGCAGTGAGCACGCCCTTGAGACGCTTTTCGAAGTCGCCGCGGTATTTGGTGCCGGCCACCAGCGCGCCCAGGTCGAGCGAGTAAATCACTGCGTCGGCCAGCACGTCGGGGACCGTGCCTTCCACGATCCGCTTGGCCAGGCCCTCGGCGATGGCGGTCTTGCCGACGCCGGCCTCGCCCACGTACAGCGGGTTGTTCTTGCGGCGGCGGCATAGGACCTGGATGGTGCGCTCGATCTCGTCGCGGCGACCGACCAGCGGGTCGATCCGGCCGGCACGTGCGGCGTCGTTGAGGTTGCTGGCGAACTCGGCCAGGGCGTCGCCCTTGCCTTCGCCGTCACCACCCTCGGCGCGCCCTTCGGCGTCCGACGACGGCGGCACTTCGCCCTCCTCGCCCAGCTTGGCGATGCCATGGGAGAGGTAGTTGACGATATCCAGCCGGGTCACGTCCTGCTGGTTGAGGTAGTAAACCGCGTGCGAGTCCTTCTCGCCGAAGATCGCCACCAGCACGTTGGCGCCGGTGACTTCCTTCTTGCCCGAGGACTGCACGTGGTAGACCGCCCGCTGCAGCACGCGCTGGAAGCCCAGGGTCGGCTGGGTGTCGCGGCCGTCATCTTCGGCCAGGCGGGAGACGGAGGCCTCGATGGCCTGCTCCAGCTCCTGGCGCAGGCGCTCTGCGTCCGCACCGCAGGCCTTGAGGACAGCCTGGGCGGACGGGTTGTCGAGCAGTGCCAGCAGCAGGTGTTCCACCGTCATGAACTCATGGCGGGCCTCACGGGCGCGCTTGTAGCACTGACCGATGGTGTGTTCGAGGTCTTTACTGAACATGTTCTACTCCGGCGGCAGTTGTGAACAATATGCGGCCTACCTGCTCAATTTCCATCACCCTAGCGGATCAGTGCGTTCAGACGGCGTTAGTACTCACGCGGGCGCTCCCCAGAGCCCCGGTGCCGTTACCCGGAAGGACGCTCGCCGGGGATGGAACCGGCCATGCAGGCCGTGCGCCGGTCAAACCGCCTGGGCCGGCCAGCGGCCGGCGCTACCGTACACCGCGCGAAATCCCGATCGGCTACAACCGACGCATCCCGATCCCGCCACGTTCGGAACACCGCGCGGACGTATCCCGATCTCATACCGTTCGGAACAATTCGTAGGTCCGGCCGCTGGCCGGACACCGCGCGCAGCGCGGCTCAAGCACCCGAAGTCGAAAACGCACGAAATCGGGACAATCCCACCGGCGTTCAGACATGACCGAAGCCGCCCAAACGCCTGCAAAATCCCAAATTACCCAGCCTTTTCCATCGTGCACAGCAGCGGATGCTGGTTCATGCGGGAGAACTCGTTGACCTGGGCCACCTTCGATTCGGCGACCTCGCGGGTGAATACCCCGCATACCCCACGGCCGCGGGTGTGCACGTTGAGCATCACCTGGGTGGCCTTTTCAAGGTCCATGGAGAAGAAGTGCTGCAGCACGGTCACCACGAAATCCATCGGGGTGTAGTCGTCGTTCAACAGCATCACCTGGTAGAACGGCGGCGGCGCGACCTCCGGCCGGGCCGGTTCCAGCGCTACGCCGTGGTCGTGATGGGGGTCTTGGGAGGGCTCGCGAGGCATCCAGACATTATAGCCGCCGGACCCGCCGGATTGGACGTTGGCCCCCTGCCCCCGTCACAATCCCCGCATGCAACGAGACATTCACAAGGTTTTCATGAGATCGACCGTCGCCGCGCTGCTGCTGGCCACTGCCGTGTCCGGGGCCCATGCGGCCACGCCGGATCCGTCCATCGGCAAGGTGCTGGATACGCTCAAATACCCGTACGAGATCGACGAGGACGGCGATTACAAGCTGGTGTTCGACGTGGAAGGCGGTCGCACCCAGCTGGTGTTCGTGCGCTCGGCGGTGGAAACCTACGGCGAGCACCGGATCCGCGAGGTCTGGTCGCCCGGTTACAAGGCGGCGTCCGGCGCGTTCCCGGCCGAGGTCGCCAACCCCCTGCTGGAAGATTCGCAGGACGCCAAACTGGGCGGCTGGGTGAAACAGGACACGCTGGCGATGTTCGTTGTGAAGGTGGACGCCAACGCTGGCGCGCAGGCCCTGGGCGACGCCATCGAGGCCGCCACGAATACCGCCGATGCGATGGAAGCCGAACTGACTGGAACGGACGAGTACTGACGTGGACGCAGCGCAGGACACCCGCTGGACGCCGCATGTGACCGTGGCCACCGTGGTGGTACGCGACGGGCAGCTGTTGCTGGTGGAAGAAGCCATCGACGGACGCGCCGTGCTCAACCAGCCGGCCGGCCACCTGGAACCGGGTGAAAGCCTGGCCGACGCAGCGCTGCGCGAAACCCTGGAAGAGACCGGCTGGACGGTACGACTGACGGCCTTCATCGGCACCTACCAGTGGACCGCACCGGACGGCACCCCGTTCCTGCGCTTCGCCTACGCGGCCGAACCGGTCGCGCATGATCCGGCGCGGCCGCTGGACACCGGCATCCTGCGCGCGCTGTGGCTGGACCCGGCCCAGCTCCGGGCCGACCCGGCGCGGTTGCGCAGTCCGCTGGTCTGGGAGGTCGTTTCCGACTTCCTGGCCGGCCAGCGCCACCCCCTTTCGATCGTCAAGGAGATCGCATGAGCACCCCGCGCATCATGGTCGGCGTCTCCGGTGGCGTGGACTCGTCGGTCGCGGCTTGGCGCCTTGTCCAGCAGGGCGAGCCGGTGGCCGGTCTGTTCATGCAGAACTGGGCCGATGACGGCAGCGGCGACTGCCGCGCCGAGGACGACCGCCGCGACGCGGTCGCGGTGTGCGGCCTGCTCGACATTCCGTTCCATTTCCGCGACTTCTCCAGCGAGTACTGGCAGGGCGTGTTCGAGCACTTCCTGGCCGAATACGCCGCCGGGCGCACGCCGAACCCGGACGTGCTGTGCAACCGCGAAGTGAAGTTCAAGCACTTCCTGGACGCGGCCCGCGAACTCGGCGCCGAACGCATCGCCACCGGCCACTATGCCCGCGTGGCCAAGGTCGGTGGGCATTGGGCGCTGCTGCGCGGTGCCGACCGCAGCAAGGACCAGAGCTATTTCCTGCACCAGCTGGGCCAGGCCCAGCTGGCAGCGACCCTGTTCCCGATTGGCGACCTGCAGAAGAACGACCTGCGCCGGATCGCCCGCGACGCGCGCCTGCCCACGCATGCCAAGAAGGACTCCACCGGCATCTGTTTCATCGGCGAACGCGACTTCCGCGAGTTCCTGGGCCGTTACCTGCCGGCGCGCAGCGGGCAGATCCAGGACCCGGACGGCACCGTCATCGCCGAGCACCCGGGCGTGTTCTATTTCACCCTGGGCCAGCGCGAGGGCCTGAACATCGGCGGCGTGCGCGGCCGCCCGGCGGCGCCGTGGTACGTGGTGGGCAAGGACGTGGCCAGCAATGTGCTGTACGTCGACCAGGACCGCGAGAGCCCGTGGCTGCAGTCGACCCGGCTGCATTCGGAGACCGCGCACTGGATCGCCGGCGCCCCGCCCGCGCGGGAGTTCACCTGCACCGCGCAGACCCGTTACCGCCAGCCGGACGATCCCTGCACCGTGCGCGTGCGCGACGATGGCAGCGTGGACGTGCGTTTCGCGCGGCCGCAGCGCGCCGTCACCCCGGGCCAATCCCTGGTGCTGTATGACGACGAGGTCTGCCTGGGTGGCGCGGTGATCGCCGCCACCGACGCCCCACTGGAACAGCGCCTGCGCACCGCCCCTTCCCCCTTCGAGGTATCTGCTGCATGAGTTTTTCGATCGACGACCGCGTCCTTGCCCTGGCTGGCATCGCCCAGGCGCTGCAGCAGGTGCGCCGCATCGCCGAAACCGGCCATTCCGAGGCCAGCGTGGTCCGCACCGCGATCGACAGCGTATTCCGGATCGACGCCGACAGCCCGCAGGCCGTGTATGGCAGCGCGGCCAACGTGGCCCCGGGCCTGCGCCTCCTGCACAACTATTTCCGCAGCCAGGGCCAGGACGAGATCCTGCCGCGGCTGGCGCTGGCGGTGCTGCAGCTGGAGCGCCGTTTCGTGCGTGAGCACGCGGTGGTCGAGCAGGTCAGCCAGGGCATCGCGCGTGCCCGTCGCCAGGCGCTGGAACTGAACGACAGCGCCCACCCGGACGTGCTGGGCAGCCTGGGCGGCCTGTATGCCGACACCATCAGCCACCTCAAGCCGCGCGTGATGGTGCAGGGCAACCCGCACTACCTGGGCCAGGCCGGGGTGGTGGCCGAGATCCGCGCCCTGCTGCTGGCGGCGGTGCGCTCGGCGGTGCTGTGGCGCCAGACCGGCGGCCAGTACTGGGATTTCCTGATCTCGCGCAAGGCGATGATCGAAGCGGTGGATCGTCAGCTGCGTTGACCGGTAGAGCCACGCCCTGCGTGGCTGCAATGCGCCCGAAGCACGAAATCCGCACACACCGACTAAAGCTCCCGGGGGCACGGCCGATACATTCTCCGTGCACCTCCCCGAGAACGTTTATGTACTCACGCCTTTTCACTAGTCTGGCCGCTCCCCTGGTCCTGACCCTGCTGCTTCCCTTCGCCATCGGCTTCGCCTGGCCGGCCGCCCTGACCTGGGCGATCCTGACCACGATGACGCTCAGCTGGCTGGGCTTTGCCTGGTGGACCGTCCGCGCCCAGGCCCAGCGCTCGCCCGAACATGCCCGCATGATGCGCGAACAGGACCAGTTGCTGACCGAGCTGCGGACGTTCGTCGGCAACGAGATCGACGGATCGCGCGGCGAGATCGAACGCGCCCGTGACCTGATCCGCCAGGCCGTGGCCGGCCTCGGCGGCAGCTTCGACGCCATGAACCGCAAGTCGCGCCAGCAGAGCCAGGCGCTGGCCCGCATCGTCGACCGCGCCGGTGAAGACGGCGGCGCCGGCGTCGACGTGGCCCGCTTCGCCCAGCACGCCAGCCAGCGCATGGAGCAGCTGGTGGAAGCGCTGGAACAGGTGAGCGGCCAGAGCAGCACCACCGTGCAGCACATCGACCAGATGGCGCAGCACCTGGACGGCATCTTCTCGCTGCTGGAAGACGTCAAGTCGATTGCCGACCAGACCAACCTGCTCGCCCTGAACGCGGCCATCGAAGCGGCCCGTGCCGGTGAAGCCGGTCGTGGCTTCGCGGTGGTGGCCGACGAAGTGCGCAACCTGTCCGAGCGCTCCACCACCTTCAACGAGCAGATCCGCAAGCTGGCGCACAGCTCCAAGGACGCCATCGCCAAGGTCCGCGAGACGGTCTCCAACATGGCCTCGCGCGACATGGACCGTTCCCGCGAAGCCCGCCACGAAGCGGCGGCGATGCTGGACAACGTGGCCCAGATCAATGCTTCGCTGGGCGACGGGATGCGCGAAATCTCCGAGTGCGGCCGTGCCATCGACAGCAGCGTGGCCGAAGCGGTGCGCGCCCTGCAGTTCGAGGACATCGCCACCCAGGCCCTGGGCGGCGTGCACACCCACCTGGACCGCCTGACCTCGATCAACCGCGAAGCGGTGGGCCTGCAGGAACTGCTGCACAAGAATGGCGGTGTGTTTGACGCCGAAGTGGCCACCGCCCTGCAGCGCACCGGCAACCGCCTGCGCGACATGCGCAGCGAGTGGGAGCGCCCGCCGCACAAGCCGGTGAGCCAGCAGAGCATGGCCGCCGGTGCGGTGGAACTGTTCTGATCGATGAGGGTTGCCGGCAACGGCAAAACGCGAAGCCCCGGCACTGCCGGGGCTTTCGTGTGTGTGACCTTTCCGCCTACGTGTAGATGACCGACCGATGCTGTTGAACACTCATCCCCACCACGTACCGCAAGGCGCCGCCAGCGACGCGCCTGCCGACGTGCCCCACCCGGCCCCGGCGCCGGCCGCGTTGCTGAGCGGACGCGCATTGTTGGCCGCATTGGAACAGATGGCGCAGGCGGAACTGGCGGTGATGGCAGGGAACGCAAAGAACGAACCATGCCTGGATCCGACGTTGGCGTGGTTGGGATGGGACATGGGCCTGTCAGGCGCCGAGATTGCGCGCTCTGAAATCCACAAAGCAACGTAACACCGCGTAGAGACACGCCATGCGTGTCCCACGGATAGGTTACGGAATGCACCGGCGATTTACGGCGAAACCGGAATCCGCACGGCATCCATCGCGGCCCCAGCCAGCGACAATTGCCCCTGCGCCCCACCCTGCCGCAACCAGTGCGCCAGGTCCCGCGGGGTCAACGGCCGGGAATACAGATACCCCTGGATCTCGTCGCACCCCTGGCGGCGCAGCATCGCCTCTTCCTGCTCGGTTTCCACGCCTTCAGCCACCACCTTCATGCCCAATGCATGCCCCAGGTGCACGATCGCCTGGGTGACCTCGGCAGTACCGGTGTCGTGCAACATGCCCTGCACGAAGCTGCGGTCGATCTTCAGGCGGCCAACCGGGAAGCGGTTCAGGTAATGCAGGTTGGAGAACCCGGTACCGAAATCGTCGACCGCCAGCGGCACCCCGTGCCGTTCCAGCACGTCGAAACAATGCCGCAGCACGTCGGTGTCGCGGATCAGCGCCGACTCGGTCAGTTCCAGCTCCAGCCGCTGCGGCGGCCAGCCATGCGCATGGCAGGTATCGATCACCCGCTCGGCAAAGCCCCGGTCGCGCAGCTGCACGGCCGAGACGTTCACCGCAATGCGATCGAACTGCAGGCCGGCACGGTCCCACGCCGCCGCCTGGCGGCAGGCCTCGGCCAGCACCCAGTCGCCGATGCGCACGATCTCACCGCATTTCTCGGCAATCGGAATGAACTCGGCCGGGCTGCAATAGCCGATGCCCGGACGATGCCAGCGCAGCAGCGCCTCAATCGCCGGCGGCTGGTCGTGCGCGGCGTGCAGCAGTGGCTGGTAGGCCAGGCTGAACTCCTCGCGCTCGATCGCCCCCAGCAATGCATGCTCGATCTCCAGCCTGCGCTGGATCCGCAGCAGGGCATCCTGGCTGTAGTACTGCCAGGTATTGCGCCCGGCTTCCTTGGCCGCGTACATCGCGGCGTCGGCCGCCCGCAGCAGCGTGTCGAAATCGCCGTGCTCCTCGTCCAGCATGGCAATGCCCACGCTGGCGCCTACCTTCAGGGTCGTGTCGCCGCGCTGCAGCGGTTCGGCCAGCGAGGCGATCAGCTTGCGCGCCACATGGCCGGCGTCTTCCGGGTCGGCCAGGTCGCGCAGCACCACGATGAATTCATCGCCGTTGAACCGCCCGAACAGGTCGGCATTGCGCAGCACCTGGTGCAGGCGCGCCGCGGCGGCCTTGAGCAGCGCATCGCCGGTGGCGTGGCCGAAGGTGTCGTTGATGGTCTTGAAGCCGTCCAGATCAATGAAGAGCATCGCCAGCGCGGCGCCACGGTCGCGCGCTTCCTCGATGGCGTCGGCGGTCTGCTCGCGCAGCAGCATGCGGTTGGGCAGGCCGGTGAGCAGGTCGTAGTGGGCCAGCAGCTCGATCCGTTCGCTGGCTTCACGCTCGCGGGTGATGTCACGGAACAGCACCACGTAGCGCGTCGGCAGGCCGTCGCGGTGGTCCAGCTCGATCAGCACCTGGACCCAGACCCGCAGGCCGGACTGGCGGTAGAAGCACAGGTCCAGCTGTTCGGGCAGGCCGCCGGCCGCGATCCGCACCAGCGCCGCGTCGAACGCGTCGCGCGAGTCCTGGGTGTACAGCGCCAGGACCTGGTCGAGGGTGATGGGCTCCTTGCGCAGGCCGTGGATGCGGTAGCACTCCTCGGTCCACTGCGTGTGCCGGGTGAGCACGTCGATTTCGCAACCGCCGATCCGGCCGAGGGCCGAGACGCGATTGAGCAGCTCGGTGCGCCAGCGGATCAGCGCGTCGGTCTGGTGCTGTTCGGTGATGTCCTGGACCTGGCCCAGCACGCGCTGGATATGCCCGTCCGGGCCCAGCAGCGGCTGCAGCCACAGCCGCAGGTGCAGCGTGCCCTCCGTGCCACGCGGCAGCTCCAGCGCCAGCGTGCTCGGCTTGCCGTCGCGCAGCATGCGCCGCCAGGCCTGGCGCAGCAGGCCGCGCGAGCGCGTTTCGAGCTGCCGCAGCCAATGCCGGCGGCCGCCCAGCGGTGCGTCGCCCGCGCCCAGCAGGGCCCGGAATTCCGGCGACCACCAGAACTGGCGGCTGGCCGGATCCCACGACCAGCTGCCCATGCTGGCGATGCGCTGGGCTTCGCGCAGGTGCACCTGCTGCTCACGCAGCAGGGCTTCCATCTGCGCCTGCGCCTGCAGGTCGGCCGGCGCCGCGCGGGTGTCAGCCACAACCGGCTCGGGCACACTCAGCGTGAAGGCCAGCAGGTTGCCACCGGCGTCGTGCACCGCACGCATCCAGCCGTCGAAGCGGCCGTGCGGCCCCCCCGGCAGCTGGCACGGCACCAGGCCGCCATCGGCCGCCAGCAGGCGCAGGTCCTCCAGCAGCGCGCCATAGGCCGCCACCGTGGCCGGCAGCCCGTGCTCGCGCGCGGCCGGATTGGCGGCCAGCGGGCGCCCGTTGCGGTCCAGGATCACCAGGGCCGACGCCAGGGGGTGCTGCAGCAGACTCGCGATGATGCCTTGGTCCACGCGGTATGACTCCGATAACGCACCCGACAGCCGGGAACGTAATCGTTAGCGGCGGATGCCGCCGATAGTTGAGTGCCGCGTGCGCCGAAGGGGCCGCACCTACTACTATGGACCGCCCCTCCGACCCCGGACCTGTCGCGCCCCATGCCTGTCGCCCCGCCCGGCCCGCCTGCCCAGCACCGTCGTGACCACCCGCTCGCCCGCGCCCTGCGCCGCGACCGCTGGCGGGTGGTGCTCGGTTACCTGGTACTGGCACTGGTCTGGATCCTGTGCAGCGACGCGGCCGTACAGGTGCTCACCGCCGACCTGGGCACCGCCGCGCGCTGGCAGACCGCCAAGGGCGCCTTCTTCGTCATCCTCAGCGGCGCGGTCATCTACCTGCTGCTGCGCCCGCTGGCGCACCACGTGCTGCAGACCCACCTGCAGCTGGAACACTCCGAGCAGCGCCACCGCCAGCTGTTCGAAGGCAACCCCGGCCCGATCCTGGTCTACGACCTGGACACGCTGGAGATCCTGGACGTGAACCCGGCCGCGTGCAGCCTGTTCGGATGGACCCGCGAGGAGTTCACCGCGCTGCCGATGACCGCGCTGTGGCCGCCCGGCGACGAGCCCGCGCTGGCGGCCAAGCTGGAGCAGATCCGGGCCCAGCCCGGGCAGCTGTGCGAGATCACCGCCGACCTGCAGCTCAAGGACGGCACCGCGCGCAGCATCGAGATGCGCAGCAACTACCTGGATTACGCCGGGCGCCCGGCACGGCTGCTGATCGCCATCGACCGCACCCGCGAAGACCAGGCGCTGCGGCGCCGCGACCAGGCCCTCACCCGGGTCGAGGAAGCGCACGAGATGGCCCGGATCGGCGCCTGGGAAGTGGACCCGGCCACCGGGCTGGGCCGCTACTCCAACCAGGTCTACCAGTTGCTGGGCCGGCGCCCGCCCGAGGCGCGGCGCTGGCACCGCTTCGAGGAGCTGCTGGTGCCGGCCGACCCGGCCACCGCCGCGCTCACCGAACAGCTGCTGCAGGACATGCGCGGCGAACACGTGCAGATCGACGTGCTGCTGCCGCTGCTGGCCATGGACGGGCGCGCGCTGATGGTGCACCTGCGCGCCGAGCAGGGCAGCGACGACGCCAGCCGCCCGCTCGTGGTCGGCACGCTGCAGGACGTGACCGAGCGCGAGCAATCGCGGCGCCTGCTGCGCGAGCGCGAAGAACAGTTCCGCGAACTGGTGCGGGTGCTGCCCGACGGCGTGGTGATCCTGTCCGAGGAACATGTGCTGTATGCCAACGCCTGCGCCGCCGCCCAATTCGGCTATGGCCAGCACACCCTGCTCGGCGAACCGCTGGCGGCGCTGGTGGTGGCCGGCGACCTGGCCCGGGTGCGTGCGCAGCTGTTCGCAAGCATTCCGCTGCCCAGCAGCGGCACCGAGGTGATCGGCATGCGCCGGCTCGATGGCGAGCGCTTCCAGGCCGGCCTGGCGGTGGGCGATGTGCGTTACGGCGGGCGCAACTGCAAGCTGCTGATCGTGCGCGACCTGAGCGAACCCGAACGCATCCGCGAGGCGCTGGAAACCAGCAACCGCGAGCTGCAGGCGATGGCCGGGCGGCTGTTCTCGCTGCAGGAAGACGAACGCCGGGCGATCTCCCGCGACCTGCACGACGACATCGGCCAGGCCATCACCGCAATGAAGCTGTCCGCCTATGCGGCGCAGGACGAGACCGACCCGCAGCGGCGCGGCGAGGACCTGGCGCAGATCATCCAGCTGGCCGACACCACGGTAGGCAAGCTGCGCGACATCTCCACCCTGCTGCGACCGCCGCAGCTGGACGCGCTGGGGCTGGAAGCAGCGCTGCGCTGGCAGGCCGGGGTGTTGTTCCGTTCCTCACCGATCGAACTGCTGGCCGAGATCGACGCGCTGCCGCGCCGCCCGGAAGGCGACATCGAGCAGGCCTGCTTCCGCATTGCCCAGGAAAGCCTGACCAACGTGCTGCGCCATGCGCGCGCCAGCCAGGTGCACCTGAAACTGCATGACGTGCATGACCATGGCCTGCACCTGCAGGTGCGCGACGACGGCGAAGGCTTCGACCCGGACGGCCCGCGCGGGCTGGGCCTGATCGTGATGCGCGAGCGCGCGCAGAGCGCCGGCGGTACCCTCAAGATCGAGTCGGCGCACGGCGCCGGCACCCTGGTCGACCTGTTCCTGCCGTACCGCAGCGACAGCGTGGCCACCCCCGATACGTTGGAACACTGAGTCATGTGGAACCCTTCCCTGCCCCTGGTCAGCATCGAGGACGCACCGCCGCGCCTGGGCGCCGGCAACCCCGAACTGCAGGCGATGGTGGCCGAGGCCGCCTCCGGCGGCACGCCGCTGATGCTGATGCACGTGGACATCGACCACTTCGCCTCGGTCAACGAGAACATGAGCGCGGAGGTCGGCGACCAGGCATTGGTGCTGGTCGCGCAGCGCCTGCAGCACCACCTGCGCGGTCGCGGCAAGCTGTGGCGGCATGGCAGCGACGAATTCCTGCTCGCGGTGCCGCGCGCGGCCGACATGCCCCTGCCGGACGACCTGGCCGAAGAAATCCGCCAGCAGCTGGAACTGCCGCTGTCGGTGCTGCCGTACACGTTGTTCATGACCGGCAAGCTCGGCGTGAGCCTGTGCCCGGAACACGCCACCGACACCTCACGCCTGCTCGACCACGCCGAAGATGCGCTGTACCAGGCCGCGCGCGAAGGCGGCAACGCCGTGCGCATCCATGCAGTCAACACGCCGTCCAGCGCGCACAGCGAAAGCATCATCGCGCGGCAGATCGTCGACGCCATTCCCAATGGCGAACTGAAGCTGCGCTACCAGCCACTGGTCAGCGCCCGCGACGGCCACGTGGTCGGCATGGAGGCGCTGCTGCGCTGGCAGTCCCCTACCCTGGGCATGCTGGTGCCGGAGCGCTTCATGCGCACAGCCGAGCGTCTCGGCATCATCGTGCAGATCGGCACCTGGGTGCTGGAAGGCGCGCTGAAGCAGGCCCGGTTGTGGCGCGACCAGGGCTTCGACGATTTCACCATCGCAGTGAACGTTTCCACCCTGCAGCTACTGCGCCCAAACTTCTTCGCCGAGGTGATGTCGCTGATGCAGGCGGCCGGCGTGCCGGCGCACATGCTGACCCTGGAGATCAACGAAAGCGCGCTGACCAACAACGTCAACTTCGTGCACGAAACGCTGGTGAACCTGCGCAAGGAGGGCATCAGCCTGAGCCTGGACAATTTCGGCACCGGCGATTCGAGCCTGAGCGCGCTGGTGCGGTACCCGGTGGACAAGCTGAAGATCGACCGCAGCTTCATCAAGAGCGCGCCGGCGGGCAACCGCGAGGCGGCGATCGCGCGCGCGATCATCGCCATGGGCCACCAGCTCGGCATGACCGTGATCGCCAACGGCGTGGAATCGCAGGCGCAGCTCGGCTTCCTGCGCCGCAACGACTGCGACGTGTTCCAGGGCTACCTGTTCGGCGAGCCGATGTCGGCCGACGCGGCGGGCATGACCCTGCGCCGGCGTTACCTGCGTCCGGAAGCGTTTGCCGAAACCCGCCCGGACCGCACCCTGCTGCTGCTGGACGACGAGGAGAACGTGCTGCGCTCACTGGTGCGCCTGTTCCGCCGCGACGGCTACCGGATCCTGGCCGCAGGCAACGTGCGCGATGCCTTCGACCTGCTGGCGATCAACGACGTGCAGGTGATCCTGTCCGACCAGCGCATGAGCGACATGAGCGGCACCGAGTTCCTGGGCCGGGTCAAGATGCTGTACCCGGACACGATCCGGCTGGTGCTGTCCGGCTACACCGACCTGAACACCGTCACCGACGCGATCAACCGCGGCGCGATTTATCGGTTCCTGACCAAGCCGTGGAACGATGACGAGCTGCGCAAGCACATCCACCAGGCGTTTCGGACGCATGAGGAACAGCGTCGCGCCAACACCGCCCAACCCGCGCCGATACCGGCGCCGGAAGGCGAATGATCGGCCTCAACGCGGTTGCTTGATCGGCAGCACCAACCGGAACGTCGATCCGACGCCCGGGGTGCTGTCGAGGTCGATGCGGCCGTGGTGTTTGTTGATGATGCTGTATGAAATGGAGAGGCCGAGGCCCGTTCCGCTCCCCACCGGCTTGGTGGTGAAGAACGGGTCGAAGATGCGCTGGCGCAGCTCGGGCGAAATGCCGCCGCCGGTGTCTTCGAATTCCACCCACACGTTCTCACCCTCCACGCCGGTGCGTACGGTGATCGTGCCGCGCTCTGCAATCGCGTGGCCGGCGTTGAGCAGCAGGTTCATGTAGACCTGGTTGAGCTCGGACGGCAGGCATTCCACCAGCGGCAGCTGGCCGAATTCGCGCTTCAGTTCCGCCTTGTACTTCAGTTCGTTCCAGATGATGTTGATGGTCGATTCCAGCCCGGCGTGCAGGTCGACCAGCTTCCACGACTCGTCGCGGCCCGAGTACGAGAAGTCCTTCAGGTCGCGTACGATCCGGGTCACCCGCTCGATGCCCTCGCGCGATTCGGCCATCAGCTGCGGCAGGTCGCGGCTGATGAAGTCGATGTCGAAGCGGGTGCGGATGTCGTCGATTTCCGGGATCAACGCCTTCGGATCTGGCGCACGCAACGCACGCTCGTAGGCTTCGATCACGGTGAACAGGCTGCGCAGGTACTCCTGCAGGCTGCCCAGGTTGGAATGCACGTAGCCGATCGGGTTGTTGATCTCATGCGCCACGCCGGCGGCCAGCTGGCCGATCGAAGCCATCTTCTCGGACTGCAGCAGCTTTTCCTGGGTGCCGTTCAGGCGCAGGTAGGCCTGCCGCAGTTCGGCGTGGCGCTGCTGCAGCTCGCGTTCGTAGTCTTCCTGGCCTTCGATGCGGCGGAACAGCGCCAGGTAATGGCGGCGGCCGGCATCTTCCTGCTCGTACAGGTGCACGATGACCATGCGCTCGCCCACCGGCAGGCTGCCGTTCCAGTGCCCGTGCTGGCGCGCGTGTTCCAGCGCGTCAGGCGGCAGCAGCTGGCGCAGCCATTTGGCCGGGTCCAGCCCGGAACCGGCTTCGGCGTCGCCATCGGTTTCGGCCTGGCCGAGCATCGCCCGTACGGTGGCATTGGCCACGGCCACGGTTCCGTCTTCGCGGAACAGCAGCACGCCTTCGTTGATGCGCTCGAACAGCGCAAGCAGGACTGGCTGCGGGGGCAGCGGTGCGGTGACAAACGTAGAGGACAGGGTCACGGTCGGATCGGGGCCGCTGGAACAGAGCGCCCACTATATCCGTGTTGACCGCTCAGGCGACCGCGAGCGGGCGCCGGGTATGCAGGGTGCTGGACTGACCCTTGGCGTCGTACGCCGAAGATTCTTCACTGCGGCCCAGCTGGCGCAGCGCCCAGTTGACCTCGCGGCGGCGGCGCGAGAGCAGCACGCCGTTGGCGCGGTTGCGTTCGGCCAGCTCCTGCAGCCGCTCCTGCTGCCCCACCGGCAGCACCTGCTCCAGCGCACGCAGCGCGTCGAGCTTGGCGCTGGTGGCGCGGATCAGCGACTGCACGTCATGCTCCACCAATGCCTGGCGCTCGACGTCCAGGGCATCGCTGAGGCGCTGCAGCGGCTCGCTCATGGCCAGCTTCATCCCTGCAGCTGCTGGTCCAGCTCGAGCATGCGCGAGGCGATCGCGTCGGGGTTGATCTTGTAGGTGCCGTTCTGCAGCGACTCGCGCACGGCCTGCACGCGGCCGGCGTCGATGGCCGGGGCGGTGCTCAGCTCGCGCTGCATGGCCTGCAGGGTGGTTGCTTCGCCGGTCAGCCGCAGGCTGTCGGCCGCCTCCACCGGGCGCGCCGGGGCATCGGTGCTCACGCTGGGCTTGTTACCCGGCGCGATGCTGCGCAGAAGGGTGGGCGCCTGCAGGTTGCCGTCGATTTTCTGGCTCATGGTGATGTCCTGGGAGTTACGGTTCACAAGGGATAACGGCACCACGGCCGCCATCTTTAGGAAAATTTACGGGTTGCAGTGGTCAGCGCGTCACAATTACGTCGCCGGAGGCCGCCACCGTACCCTGTACCACCTTGCGTGACGACAGATTCTCGACCGACACGCGTTCATGTTCACCGGCATCGGCCAGCGCCTTGCCGGCCACGCGGACCTCGACCCCGCCAAAACGGGAGACCAGGGCCACGCTGTCGCCACGGCGGATGAGACGCTGCGCGACCAGATCATTGGCCGACAGCAGGCTGCCGGCACTCAACGTGCGCCGCGCCACCCGCCCCACCGCCACGGCCGGGTCGGCCAGCGCGGCACCGGCGATACGGGCCACGTCACGCTGTGCAGTGGTGATATCGGCCGCCGTCAGGGTTTCTCCAGCGGCGATGCCCCGGTTGAGGATCAGCACCGCCTGGTTGCGCCGCACCTTCACCGGCACGAACAGGCGCCAGCCGCCGGCGTCCGGGCAGCTGACCTCGACCGTGGTGGTACCGGTGGGCTGGGCCACCAGCCCCTGGCCGCAGGCCGGCAGGCGCAGCGCCGAGTCCAGCGTGGTGTCGCCCTCGCTGCCGGCCGGCAGCGTGGACAGCGCGGCGGCGCGGATGCTTTCCACCGGCTGCCAGCCACCGGCGGCGTGCACCGGCGCGGCGGCCAGCGCGGCGGCGGCAATCAGCAGGGCGAGGCTATAGATACGCATGGCGGCTCCGGGTACAGGCGTTGCGCAGGGTCATGCAAGCGGCGTGCCGTTGCGACCTGCCGCGCGGCCCTCAAGGGAATGCCGGTGGCGCCGATACCGTCTCCATGTCACATGACCTGCTCAACCGCATCGACCAGCGCACGCGCCTGGCTGGCCACAACCGCCTCGCCCTGCTGTTGTTCCGCCTTGGCGGACGTCAGCTTTTTGGCGTGAACGTGTTCAAGGTGCAGGAAGTCCTGCGCCGCCCGGACCTGTTCCAGGTGCCCGGCCTGCCCGGCCAGTTCGCCGGCGTGGCCGACGTGCGCGGCCGTTCGGTGCCGGTGCTGGACCTGGGCCTGGCGATCGGCCACCCCGAGCGTGAGCCGGACGCGGACAAGGCGCCGGGCTACCTGGTGGTGACCGAGTTCAACCGCTCGATCCAGGGCTTCCTGGTCAGCGGCGTGGAGCGCATCGTCAACATCGCGGTGGAAGACATCCACCCGCCGCCGGAGCTGGGCGCCGAATCGAGCTACCTGACTGCCGTCACCCGCTTCCAGGGCGAGCTGATCCAGGTGATCGACGTGGAAAGCGTGCTGGCCGACATCGCCCAGGTGCGCGGCGAGGCAGTGCTGGACCCGTCGATGGCGCTGTCAGCCGACGGCCCGCAGCTGCAGGTGCTGGTGGTGGACGACTCGCGCGTGGCCCGCCAGCAGATCCGCAGCGTGCTGGACCAGCTGGGGGTGGGCGCGACCCTGCTCTCGGACGGCAAGCAGGCGCTGGACCACCTGCTGCAGATCCACGCCGCCGGCGAAAACCCGGCCGAGCGGTACGCCATGGTCATTTCGGACATCGAAATGCCGGCCATGGACGGCTACACCCTGACGACGGAAATCCGTCGCCACCCCGGCCTGGCCGGCCTGTACGTGCTGCTGCACACGTCGTTGTCGGGCGTATTCAACAACGCCATGGTCGAACGCGTGGGCGCGAACGCCTTCGTAGCGAAATATTCCCCGCATGAATTGGCGGATTTCGTCCTCGACCGCCTCCGAAAGGTCGCCGAGGCGGCCTGACCGGTCTCCCGATAACCGCGATATGCGGTTATTGGCATAAGCCTTGCACCCTCCCCCACATCGTCCCGTGGGAGAGCGCCATGCCCAACCTGATTTCCGACTACCTGGGTGTCCACGCCCAGGCCATGCCGTTGCGCGAGCAGCGCATGAAGCTGATCGCCAGCAACCTGAGCAATGCCGACACCCCCGGCTACAAGGCCCAGGACCTGGACTTCGATGCCGCCCTGCGCAACGCCCAGGGCGCCGACAGCAACGGCCTGATGCGGACCACCAGTGAGCAGCACTTCCTCACCGGCAACGGCCTCAACCCGTTCCAGATCACCAAGGAAGGCGTGCAGCCCAGCATCGATGGCAATACCGTCGACCCGGATGCAGAGCGCGCCGCCTACGGACGCGCCGCGCTGGAATACCGCGCCTCGCTGAGCTTCGTCGAATCGAAGGTGCGCTCCATGCTCACCGCGATCACGGGGCAATAAGCCATGAGCAACCTGCCCATTTTCGATATCGCCGGCTCCGCGCTGCAGGCGCAGTCCGTGCGCATGAGCACCCTGGCCTCCAACCTGTCCAACGCCGACACCGTGGCCGGCTCGGCCGACGCGGTGTACAAGCCGCTGGAACCGATCTTCCAGGCCGTCACCAGCCGCACCGACCCGAACATCACCACGGTGCAGGTCAAGGAAATCAGCCAGAGCGACGCCGCGCCGATCAAGCGCTACGAGCCCGGCCATCCGCTGGCCGACGGCGACGGCTACATCTACCAGGCCGACGTCGACCCGGTCGCGCAGATGGTCAACCTGATCTCGACCTCGCGCAATTACCAGGCCGGCGTGGAGATGCTGACCACCGCCAAGGAACTGGCCCTGGCCACCCTGACCATGGGTCGCTGACCCTTCTTATTGCAGGACACCCTTCCATGAGCACCACCAGCGGCGTCGGCAACACCGACATCTACAGCGCCTTGGGCCTGAACGCGCCCAACAGCACGGCCACCAAGAAAAAGGACACCCTGGACCAGGCCGACTTCCTGCGCCTGATGACCGAACAGCTGCAGCACCAGGATCCGCTCAAGCCGATGGACAACACCCAGATGGTGGCGCAGATGGCGCAGCTGTCGCAGGTGCAGGGCATCAACGACCTCAACAGCACGGTCAAGGGCTTCCAGGAGTCGATGGCCGGCGACCAGGTGCTGCGTGGCGCGGCGCTGGTCGGCCACGAGGTGCTGGTGCCGTCCAGCAAGTGGCAGCTGGAGGCCGAAGGCGGCACCAGCGGCATGGTCGCCGCCCCCGGCGCCGGCTACGTCACCGTGGACATCACCAATGCCAACGGGGTCAAGGTCACCCAGCTCAGCGTGGAAGCCAAGGCCGCCGGCGAAGTGACCTTCGAGTGGGACGGCAAGGACGCCAATGGCAACCGCGTGGCCGCCGGCAGCTACAGCATCGCCGCCACCCACACCGATACGGCCGGTACCCAGACCAAGACCAATACCTACGTCGAAGCTCCGGTGGAAAGCGTCACCGTCGGCTCGGACGGCCTGTACCTCAACCTCAAGGGCCTCGGTACGGCCCCGATCGACTACGTGCTGCGCGTCAGCTGAGTCCCTTCGTCACGCATCCAAGGAGAACCCCATGGGCTTCAACATCTCGCTGTCCGGCATCAACGCCGCCAATGCCGACCTGAACGTCACCGCGAACAACATCGCCAACGTCAACACCACCGGCTTCAAGGAATCGCGCGCCGAGTTCGCCGACCTGTTCTCGGCCACCAGCTACGGCCTGTCCAAGAACGCGGTCGGCTCGGGCGTGCGCCTGACCAACGTGGCCCAGCAGTTCTCGCAGGGCAACAACGAACAGACCGGGCGCAGCCTGGACATGGCCATTTCCGGTGAGGGCTTCTTCACCATGAACATGAACGGTGCGCGCGTGTACTCGCGTGCCGGCAACTTCCAGACCGACCAGGCCGGCTACGTCACCAACCCGCAGGGCGCGCGCCTGCAGGTGTTCGCGCCCAATGCCGACGGCACCGGCTTCGATGCCGGCCGCCTCACCGACCTGCAGCTGCTCACCACCGACAGCGCCCCGAAGCAGACCGGGAAGGTCAACGTGGCGTTCACCCTGCCGGCAAACGCCAAGCAGCCCACGGTGACCCCCTTCGACCCGACCGACTCCAACAGCTACAGCGAGTCCACCGGCGGCGTCACCGTGTACGACTCGCTGGGCGTCAGCCACACCCAGACCTCGTACTTCGTCAAGACCGGCGGCGTCAACGAGTGGCAGGTCTACAACTACGTGGACGGCCAGGCCGTGGGTGCCCCGACCACGATGGCCTTCAACAACGCCGGTGCGCTGACCAATCCGGCCAATGGCCAGATCGTCATGGACCCGTTCACCCCGAGCACCGGCGCCGGCACCCTGGCGATGACCCTGGACGTGACCGGTTCGACCCAGTACGGCGAGAAGTTCGCGCTGCGCAACACCCAGCAGGACGGTTACGCCGCCGGCAAGCTCAACGAGATCACCGTGTCCGAGGAAGGCGTGGTCTACGCCCGCTACACCAACGGCGACGACAAGCCGCTGGGCCAGGTCGCGCTGACCACCTTCAACAACTCGCAGGGCCTGGAAGCCAAGGGCAACAACCTGTGGGTGGAAACCTTCAGCTCCGGCACCCCGCGCACCGGCGCACCGGACAGCTCCAACCTGGGCAAGGTCCAGGCCGGTTCGCTGGAATCCTCCACGGTCGACCTGACCGAGCAGCTGGTCAACATGATCACCGCCCAGCGCAACTTCCAGGCCAATTCGCAGATGGTCTCGACCATGGACCAGATCACCCAGACCATCATCAACATCCGTTGATGAGCCACTGACCGCCGCACGGGAACACCACCATGGACAAGGCTCTCTACGTTGCGATGACCGGTGCGCGCGCCTCCCTGCAGGCGCAGGGCACGCTGTCGCACAACCTGGCCAACACCGATACGCCCGGATTCAAGGAAGCGCTGGCCAATACCGAAGCCTTCCCGATCAAGGGCGCCGGCTTCGCCTCGCGCGTGGACGCCCTGCACGTGGACGCAGGCTTCAACCGCCGCCAGGGCGCACAGCAGATCACCGGCAACGCGCTGGACCTGTCGCTCGAGCAGGGCAACTGGCTGGCGGTGCAGGCACCCACCGGCGGCGGCGAGGCCTACACCCGCGGCGCCGCGCTGTCGATCACGCCCAACGGCCAGCTGGTCACCGCCGGCGGCCACCCGGTGCTGGACGAGAACGGCGTGCCGATCGCGGTGCCGCCGCACCAGGCGATGGACATCGGCAACGACGGCACCATCTCGATCATCCCGCAGGGCGAAGGCCCGCAGACCATGGCGGTGATCGGTCGCCTGCGCGTGGTGCAGGCCGAGGATGCGCGGCTGGAGCGCGGCCTGGACGGGCTGATGCGCAACACCGACCCGCAGCAGCCGTTCGTGCAGGCCCAGGGCAAGTCGCTGGACAGCGGCCAGCTGGAAGGCAGCAACGTGGACGCGGCCGGCGCGCTGGTGCAGATGATCCAGCTGCAGCGCCAGTACGAAATGCAGGTGAAGGTGATCAAGCACGGCGACGACAACGCCCGCAGCGCCAACTCCCTGCTGCGCCTGGGTAGCTGACCGGGCGCCCCGACGTAATCCCGGCGCGGTTGTGGCACGCGCCATGCATCAGCCAGAACGACGGCCGCGCCATGCGGCCACCCGCACCAACACAGGAACAAGGCCATGAACCAGGCATTGTGGATCGCAAAGACCGGACTGGACGCGCAGCAGACGCGCATGTCGGTGGTGTCCAACAACCTCGCCAACACCAATACCACCGGTTTCAAGCAGGACCGTGCCAGCTTCGAAGACCTGCTGTACCAGCAGGTGCGCCAGCCCGGCGGTTCCTCCTCGGCCCAGACCCAGCTGCCGACCGGCCTGCAGCTGGGCACCGGCGTGCGCGTGGTGGCCACCTCGAAGAACTTCGAGCAGGGCAGCCAGCAGCAGACCGGCCGCGCGCTGGACGTGATGGTCAACGGTCGTGGCTTCTTCGAAGTGCAGATGCCCGACGGTTCGTCGGCGTATACCCGTGACGGCTCGTTCCAGCGCAACCAGCAGGGCGAACTGGTCACCAACAGCGGCTACCCGGTGCAGCCGGGCATCCAGATTCCCGAAGGCGCGCAGTCGCTGACCATCGGCACCGACGGCACCATCAGCGTGAAGATGGCCGATGACGCGGCCTCGGTGGAGATCGGCGCGCTGACCCTGACCGACTTCGTCAATCCGGCCGGCCTGCAGGCACGCGGCGAGAACCTGTTCCTGGAAACCACCGCCTCCGGCCCCGCGCAGAACGGCAATCCCGGCCTGAACGGCTTGGGCAGCGTGGTCCAGGGCGCGCTGGAAGGCAGCAACGTCAACGTGGTCGAAGAGCTGGTGTCGATGATCGAAACCCAGCGCGCCTACGAAATGAACGCCAAGGCCATTTCCACCACCGACTCGATGCTCGGTTACCTCAACAACAACGTCTGATCGGTTTGAACCGGGACCCCGCCATGCTGCCTCTCACCCCTGCCCTTCGCCTGCTCTCCACCGCCAGCGTGGTCGCCCTGCTCGGCGGCTGCGTGATCGCCGGCGACGTCCGGCCGTACCCGGCCATGGCCCCGGTGGTCCCCGTGGTCGCACCGAGCGCCCCGGCTACGGCCGGCGCCATCTACGCCGCCGGCCCGGGCCTGCAGCTGTATTCGGACCGTCGCGCGCGCGATGTCGGCGACCTGCTGACGATTACCCTGACCGAAAACACCACCGCGCAGACCACCGCCAACACCAGCACCGACAAGGAATCCAACCTTGCCCTGAGCACGCCGACGCTGCTCGGCGCGCCGGTCACGCTGGGCGGCAAGGACATCCTGAGTGCCACGGCGTCGGGTAGCCGCGACTTCACCGGCAAGGGCACCAGTGCGCAGAGCAACCGCCTGCAGGGCAGCGTGACCGTGACCGTGATGCAGCGCCTGCCGAACGGCAACCTGGTCGTGCAGGGTGCGAAGAACCTGCGCCTCAACCAGGGCGACGAGCTGGTGCAGGTGCAGGGCATCGTGCGCTCGGCCGACATCTTCCCGGACAACACCATTCCCTCCAGCCGCGTGGCCGATGCGCGCATCGTGTACGGCGGGCGCGGGCCGGTGGCGCAGTCCAATGCGATGGGCTGGCTGAGCCGGTTCTTCAACTCGGCGCTGGTGCCGTTCTGAGGTGGGTATGAAGAATATTGTTTCGATCATTCGTGCGCAGCGGGGCAGAGCCCCGCTCTACCTGTTTGCCATCATCGGCTTGCTGGCGGTGGCTGCGCCTGCGTCGGCAGAGCGCATCAAGGATCTTGCCCAGGTCGGCGGGGTGCGTGGCAATGCGCTGGTCGGCTACGGGCTGGTGGTCGGCCTGGATGGCAGCGGTGACCGCACCAGCCAGGCGCCGTTTACCGTGCAGAGCCTGAAGAACCTGCTGGGCGAGCTGGGCGTGAACGTGCCGGCCAACGTCAATCCGCAGTTGAAGAATGTGGCCGCGGTGGCGATCCATGCGGAACTGCCGCCGTTTGCCAAGCCGGGCCAGCCGATCGACATCACCGTGTCGTCGATCGGCAACGCGGTGTCGCTGCGCGGTGGTTCGCTGCTGATGGCGCCGCTGCGCGGTGCCGACGGCCAGGTGTACGCCATCGCCCAGGGCAACCTGGTGGTCGGCGGATTCGGCGCGCAGGGCAAGGACGGTTCGCGCGTTTCGGTCAACGTGCCCAGCGTCGGCCGCATTCCCAACGGCGCCACCGTCGAGCGCGCCCTGCCCGACGTGTTCAGCGCCGGCGGCGACATCACCCTGAACCTGCACCAGAACGACTTCACCACCGTCTCGCGCATGGTCGCCGCGCTGAACAACGCGTTCGGCGAAGGCGCCGCGCGTGCGGTGGACGGCGTGACCGTGGCGGTCCGCTCGCCCACCGACCCGGGTGCACGCATCGGCATGCTCGCGCGCATCGAGAATCTTGAACTCACCCCCGGCAGTGCGCCGGCCAAGGTGGTGGTCAACTCGCGTACCGGCACGGTCGTGATCGGCTCCCAGGTTCACGTGGGCGCTGCGGCGATCTCGCACGGCTCGCTCACCGTGACCATCAACGAAAACGCCAACGTCAGCCAGCCCAACGCGTTTGCCGGCGGCCAGACCGTGGTCACCCCGCAGTCGACCATCACCGCCACCAATGATGGCAGCCGCATGTTCAAGTTCAATGGCGGCAGCACGCTCGACGAGATCGTGCATGCGGTCAACGCCGTTGGCGCGGCCCCGGGCGACCTGATCGCGATCCTGGAGGCGCTCAAGCAGGCCGGCGCGCTCAGTGCCGAGCTCGAGGTGATCTGATGCGCATCCAACCGTCGCTGGAACTCAACCCCGCCCAGGCCAACAGCCCGGCCAAGGTCGACAAGGTCGCGCGCCAGCTGGAGGGCCAGTTCGCGCAGATGCTGGTCAAGAGCATGCGCGACGCCAGCTTCGGCGACTCGCTGCTGCCCGGCGAGAACACCACGTTCCGCGACATGTACGACCAGAAGATCGCCGAGGCGATGACCCGTGGCCGTGGCCTGGGCCTGTCGGCGATGATCGCGCGCCAGCTCGGCGGCGGCGAAGGTGAAGCGGCCAAGCCGACCGATACCCGCCTGGATCCCGGCGCCGCGCTGCGCGCCTACCGCCTCAACGCGCCGGCGGCTGCGCCAATGGCGCTGCCGGGCGCCGAGCCGCTTCCCGGCGGCACCAGCGAAGTGGACCTGCTGCAGAAGATGAGCGGCGGTGCGCCGGCTGCCCTGCTGCAGCCGATGGAGCGCGCGCTGGACCTGATCGCCGGGCGCGAGAGCAGCCAGATGCATGAAGCCATCGGCCGCAGCGATCCGTACGGCGCGATGCCTTCGCAGGATGTCGCCAGCGCCGACTGGGCGATGGCCGACGACCGCTGGAGCAACGTGGGCGGCGCCGCCGCCGCGCCCGGTGCGGTCGACACCCTCGCCGCCAGCACCGCCGCCGCGCAGCTCGGCCCGCACACCCCGGAAGGCTTCGTGGCCAGCATCTGGGGCCACGCGCAGCAGGCCGCACGCGAACTCGGCGTGGACGCCAAGGCGCTGGTCGCCCAGGCCGCGCTGGAAACCGGCTGGGGCCGCAAGCTGGTGCAGCGCAATGGCGGCGGCAGCTCGCACAACCTGTTCGGGATCAAGTCCACCGGCTGGAGCGGCGAGCGCGCCACCAGCGGCACCCACGAATATGTGGACGGCGTGCGCCGTAACGAAACCGCCAGCTTCCGCGCCTACGGCTCGGTTGGCGACAGCTTTGCCGACTACGTGAAGCTGCTCAAGAACAGCCCGCGTTACCAGAACGCCCTGCAGGCCGGCAGCGACGTGCGCGGTTTCGCGCAGGGCCTGCAGCGGGCCGGGTATGCCACCGACCCGCGTTACGCGGCCAAGATCGCCGCGATCGCCGGCGGCCCGACCATCGAGCGCGCCATCGCCGCCGTGGACGACGCCGGCCAGCGCCTGGGCCGCACGTTTGCCAGTACCGCCAGCCCTGCCGGGCTGGGGGCAATCCGTCGTTGAGGTAACCCATGTCCGTACTTTCCACCGGCTCCAGCGCCCTGCTCGCCTTCCAGCGCGCACTGGCCACCACCAGCCATAACGTCGCCAACATCAATACGCCCGGCTACAGCCGGCAGAAGGCCGACTTCGCCACCGCCACCCCGCAGAACCTGGGCTATGGCGATATCGGCAATGGCACCCGGATCACCGACGTGCGCCGCGTCGCCGACCAGCTGGCGATCTCGCGCCTGCTCGACGGCAGCGGTGAACTCGCGCGGTTGAAGCAGCTGTCCAGCATGGCCGACCGCGTCGACGCGATGTTCTCCGACACCGCCACCAATGTGTCGGGCGTGTGGTCCAACTTCTTCGATACGGTCAGCGGACTGTCCTCCAATGCCTCCGGCACCTCGGACCGCCAGAACATGCTCGACGGCGGCAAGACCCTGGCCAGCCGCTTCCAGCAGCTCAACGGCCAGCTCGACACGCTCAACGGCGAGGTCAACAACGGCCTGATCGCCGGCGCCACCGAAGTGAACCGGCTCGCCGCCGAGATCGCCCAGCTCAATGGCGCGATCGGCAGCAACGCCAACAACGCCGCGCCCGACCTGTTGGACCGGCGCGATGCGCTGGTCGCCAACCTGATCGGCTACACCGGTGGCACGGCGGTGATCCAGGACGGCGGTTTCATGAACGTCTACACCGCCGGTGGCCAGCCGCTGGTGGTGGGCACCACCGCCAGCAAGGTCACCACGGTCACCGACCCCTACCAGCCCGAGCGGCTGCAGCTGGCGCTGGAAACCCAGGGCCAGAAGATCACCCTGGAGCCGAAGAATTTGGGCGGCCAGATCGGCGGCCTGCTCGAATTCCGCGACACGGTATTGACGCCCACCCAGGCCGAACTGGGCAAGCTCGCCATCGGCCTGGCCAGCAGCTTCAACGACGTGCACCGCCAGGGCGCGGACCTGTACGGCAATTTGGGCGGCGACTTCTTCAACATCGGCAGCCCGCGCGTCACCGGCAACGCCAACAATGCCGGCACCGCCAGCATGACCGCCACGTTCGGCGACCTGTCCAAACTGGACGGCCAGAACGTGGTGCTGAAGTTCGACGGCACCCAGTGGCAGGCGACCCGCGCCGACACCGGCGCCGCCATTCCGATGACCGGCACCGGCAGCGCGGCCGATCCGCTGGTGATCAACGGCGTGGAACTGGTCATGAGCGGCACCCCGGCCACCAACGACCGCATGCTGCTGCAGCCCACCGCCGGCGTCGCCGGAACGCTGTCGGTCGCGATCACCGACACCTCGCGCATCGCCGCCGCGGCGCCGGTCAAGGGCAGCGCCGCGCTGTCCAACAGCGGCACCGGCAAGCTCACCGGGGTCAAGGTCACCGACCCGACCAACCCCGCGCTGCGCACCCCGGCCGCCATCGTGTTCACCAGCGGCACCGAGTACACCGTGGACGGCGCCGGTCCGTTCACCTACACCCCCGGCCAGACCATCAGCGCCAACGGCTGGAGCTTCGTGCTGGACGGTGCGCCGAAGACCGGCGACACCTTCAGCATGGGGCCGACCCCGGCCGGGTCGTCGGACAACAGCAACGCCCTGCTGCTGTCCAAGGTCGAACAGACCAAGGCCTTCAATGCCGGCACCGTGACCCTGAGCGGCGCACTGGGCGGACTGACCACCCAGGTCGGCGCCGCCGCGCGCGCGGCCGACTATTCGCTGCAGGCGCAGCAGGTCATCACCGACCAGGCGCAGGCGTCGCGGGATGCGGTGTCCGGGGTCAACCTGGATGAGGAAGCGGCCGACATGCTCCGCCTGCAGCAGGCCTACCAGGCCGCGTCGCAGCTGATCTCCACCGCCGACAACATGTTCCAGACCATCCTCGGAGCCGTGAGCCGATGAACAACCGCATTTCCACCGGGATGATGTTCAACCAGTCGGTGTCGCTGATGATGGCCAAGCAGGCCAGGATGAGCCACCTGGAACAGCAGATCGCCACCGGTCGCCGCCTGGTGACCGCCAAGGACGACCCGGTCGCCTCCGGCGCCGCAGTCGGGCTGGACCGCACCCTGGCCTCGCTGGAGCGCATGGAGCTCAACGCCGGCAACGTGCAGAACCGGCTCGGCCTGCAGGAAAACGCGCTGGCCCAGGTCGGCGACATGATGGGGCGCATCACCGAACTCACCGTGTACGCCAACAATCCGGCGCTGGCCGCGTCGGACAAGCAGTCGATGGTGACCGAAATCGAGGCGATCCGCGGCAACCTGCTGGCCCTGGCCAACAGTACCGACGGCACCGGCCGCTATCTGTTCGGTGGGACCGCCGACGACAGCCCGCCCTTCAGCCAGGTCGACGGCAAGGTGGTCTACAACGGCGACCAGAACCAGCGCCAGGTCGAAGTGGGTCCGGACACCTACGTGCTCGACGCCCTGCCCGGCAGCGAGATCTTCCTGCGCATCGCCACCGGCGACGGCCACGTCGACGGCGCTGCCAACACGGCCAATACCGGTACCGGTGTGCTCACCAACGTCACCCGCGACGGCAGCGACAACTGGAACGGCCAGGCCTTCAGCGTGCGCTTCACCGCCGCCGACCAGTACGAACTGCTCGATGCGGGCGGTGCGGTGGTCTCCACCGGCAACATGAAGGCCGGCGACGACCTGGTGCTCAACGGCGTGCGCCTGCATATCGACGGCGTCCCCGCCGCCGGTGACCGCTTCGAGGTCAGCGCCGCGACCAGCCGCGACATCTTCAGCACGCTGGACAGCCTGATCGGCTCGCTGAAGATGGACACCGGCACGGCGGCCAAGTCGGCCGCGCAGCAGAACCTGCTGCAAAGCGGCCTGCGCGACGTGGCCCGGGCATCCGAACGAATGATCGACTCGCGCGCGGCCGGCGGTGCCCAGCTCAAGGCGCTGGACAACGCGGCGGACATGCGTGAATCCAATACGGTCACGCTCAAGGGCACCCTGTCGCAGATGCGCGACCTGGACTATGCCGACGCCATCAGCCAGTACCAGCTGGAAAGTACCGCGCTGCAGGCCGCACAGACGCTGTTTTCGCAGATGCAGCAGATGTCGCTGTTCAACGTCATACGCTGACCCGCCACACCGCTTCCAGAAGGCCCCAAGGCCGCGATGCTCCAAGCATCGCGGCCTTTTTCGTTCCTGCGCCCTGCCCGTTCAGGTTGGCTCCGTGGCCCCTCCGGAAACCCCAACGAAATTTCCGGCTAAAGGTTGTTGACAAAGCGCCGTTATTCATTTGGCAACAACGAAGCACACAGCCAAACAAAAACAAACGGCGGCGCTTCGTTCCATTTCCGCACCGGGATTCCAATAAGGGAGACGACCCATGGCACAGGTAATCAACACCAATACGATGTCGCTCAACGCTCAGCGCAACCTGAGCACCAGCGGCAGCTCGCTCGCGACCACCATCCAGCGCCTCTCGTCCGGCCTGCGCATCAACAGCGCGAAGGACGACGCCGCCGGCCTGGCCATCTCCGAGCGCTTCGGCACCCAGATCCGCGGCACCGACGTCGCGATCCGCAATGCCAACGATGGCATCTCGCTGGCCCAGGTCGCCGAAGGCGCGCTGAGCGAGATCGGCAACAACCTGCAGCGCGTCCGCGAACTGGCCGTGCAGGCCTCCAACGCGACCAACTCGGCCACCGACCGCAAGGCCCTGCAGGCCGAAGTCACCCAGCTGGTCAGCGAAATCGACCGCGTCGCCAAGCAGTCCGACTTCAACGGCACCAAGCTGCTGGATGGCAGCTTCACCAGCCAGCTGTTCCAGGTGGGCGCCAACGCCGGCCAGGCCATCGCCATCAACAACGTGGTCGACGCCAAGGCCAGCTCGCTGGGCAACGCCAAGTTCGCCCCGGCCGTGAGCAGCACCGCCGACGTGGCCACCCTCACCGACCTGACCGGCGTCACCATCAACGGCGTCACCATCGGCACCATCAGCGGCACCACCACCACTGAATTCGCCGCCTCGGCCGCCGCGCAGATCAACAACCAGATCGGCGAAACCGGCGTGTTCGCCGAAGTGGTCACCACCGCCGGCACCCCGGACACCTATCGCCTGAAGCTGACCCCGGTGGAAGCCGACCGCGACCTGGTCATCACCGGCGCCGCCCAGCTGAGCCTGGCCGACTCCACCGCCGCAGCCCCCAGCTCGGTCGCCGCCACCGCCACCGGCGCCGTGGTCAAGGACCTGGACGTGTCGTCCTACGTCGGTGCGCAGAAGGCGCTGGAAGTGGTCGACAAGGCACTGGAATCGGTCAACAGCGTGCGCGCCGACCTCGGCGCGATCCAGAACCGCTTCACCTCCGTCGTCGCCAACCTGCAGACCTCCACGGAGAACCTGTCGGCCTCGCGCAGCCGCATCCGCGATACCGACTTCGCCAAGGAAACCGCAGAACTCACCCGCACCCAGATCCTGCAGCAGGCCGGCACGGCCATGCTGGCCCAGGCCAACCAGGTGC
>NZ_PKQQ01000012.1 GCF_002893095.1 Stenotrophomonas sp. VV52
GTAAGTGTCCGTGAAAACGGGGGTGAACCCCCAGGAGCGCGCTGATCATCGGATCCGTTGCGCTCCTGTCATGGGCGGCCCTGGTCCCACTCCCAAGCGACGTTGCATTGCAAGGGGTCGTCACACCAAATGGAAATAAGAAAGCAGTCGAAGCGCGCGGTCAAGGAGTGATCGATCAAATAAATGTTTCTGAAGGAGACATGGTCAGAGCAGGCGACGTGCTTGTTCGTCTTGACGCGACTTCTACTGTAGCCGACTACCACTCTCTTCAAGCGCGACACAAAATCGCCAAGGAAACTGCTACTCGAGTTCGCGCAGAACTGGCTTCCAGCAATCGACCGGGAGAAGCAAAAGCGCTTGACGAATCGACGCCACAGCTTGATCCCCTGCACCGTCAGATTCTCAAAGAAAATCTGGCCATCGACGCCCTGACGAGAATGGGAGCTCAATCTGAACTGGAAGCGGCAAAGAAGAAACGCCACGCGGCAACCCTCTCACTCGGCTACAAAAAGCGACAGCTGGAGTTGTCGTCGGAGCAACTGGCGGGCCTTCAAAGGTTGACCTTCGACGGATACCTGTCCAGACACCAACTCATTGGCATGGAGCGTGAGCATCTCAGTCTACAAGCGGAAGTAGCCCAGGAGCAGGCAGCGGTTGCCATTGCGAACGAATCCATCAAGCACCTGTCCTCGCGGCTATCGGGTGCCTCACATACAAGCGGCGCGCAGCGCCTTGACAGCTTGGTCATGCTTGATCGGGAGATGGAGGTCCTGAAGAGTGCGCTGACTTCTGCAAGGGTCTCGCTTGAGTCGGCAGATGTTCGAGCACCGGTGGCTGGAACAGTGGTTGCCTTGGCGGTGCACACCCGCGGAGGCGTAGTGCGTCCTGGCCAGCTCTTGATGGAAATCGTTCCTTCCGGTTCAAGTCTCGAGGTGACGGGGCGGCTGCCGGTCGGGCGCGTTGACGAAGTGGAGCTTGGGACGAACGCCGATCTCTACTTCACCGCAATGGACAGAAACAGCACCCCAAAGCGGCATGGCAGAGTGAAGCGAGTCTCGGCTGATCGAACGACTGACGAGCGATCTGGAGAGCCCTACTACACCGTTGTCATCTCCTTCCAAAATGCCCTGACCGCAGCAGCAGACTCGTTGCCGCTGAAACCCGGCATGCCGGTTGAGATTCGCATCAGGACGAAGGAGAGAACGCTACTAAGCAAGCTACTCAAGCCGGTCATAGACAGGACAAGGACCGAGCTCGCTCTGCAATGATCGATCGACCGTGCCGAAAATGAAATGCCAACTTCGAACGCAAAGGAAGCAAGATGCCCAAGCACTACTCGACTGTTCTACAGGAAGACACCCGCAACACATACGAGGTCTCCAGAGACAACGGACCAGGATATCTACACATGCAGAGCTTCACTGTGTGGACTGCTCCGGCAGGCTCAGTACGATCGGACGGCCACGTTTCGCGAACGGGACACGTATTCCTGACCGTAGAGCACTTCACGGACAACGGTTACAGGCGAGAGTCGATCGGCTTCAGTCCTGGCAGTGATTGGGGCACATCCAGCGACAACATGAGCTTCAGTGACATCGGGGACTACCCCGGGGCGTCCAGTCATCAGTTCTCTTCATACAATGCAAACTTCGCTGCGTCCATCGAAACAATGCTTGGCAACATCAATGGCTACAGATCGGGCGCCAAAACTCCCCCAAACTACAATCTGAAGGACAACAACTGCATTGACTTCGTCCAGGACTTCTTGGAGGCTGCCAGTGTCAACATTACCTTGGCAGCGACGCCCAACGGCGTTCTGGATCAGCTTAAGGATGTTGGAGATGCCTACTTCACTCCCATTGTCGTCGACCTTGACGGTGATGGAGTTCAGACACTGCCAAGTACCGCTGGCGTTTCCTTTGACTTCGATGGACACGGTGTGGCGGCTGCCACGGGGTGGGTCTCGGCACAAGACGGTCTGTTGGTGATGGACATTGACAAGAGTGGCAGCATCGATAGCGGTGCGGAGCTCTTCGGGGAGCACACGCTTCTTGGCAATGGCAATCGGGCGCGAGATGGCTTCCAAGCGCTAGCGGAGCTCGATTTGGATGGTAGTGGAATCATCGACCAGTCCGACGCCGCATGGAGCAGCTTGGGCGTGTGGCAGGACCTCAACATTAACGGCATATCTGAAGCGGGAGAGCTACGTACCTTGGAAGACTGGGGTATCGCGGCAATCAGTCTGGATGCACTCAGAAATGGCGGACGCGACGGGTCCGGAAACATCCATGCCCTTGACTCCAAGGTCTGGTGGGCCGACGGTCACGTTACTGAGGCTGTGGATGTGCTGTTCCGCCAAGGGCAGAATGATTGGTCCATGGAAACGGAAGGCCAAGCAGCGCTTGAGCTCGACGCAGAGGGTTTGGGACTACCGGACTTTGAATTCTGCATTCCCATTGACCAGCAGTATCTGGCTGCATGACAGGGGGATAGTTGATGAGGATTCGAGAAATATTGATAGCTATTGCCATGACACTATCAACGACATCACAAGCTACCGAAATAAGGATTGCAGATCCCATGGATCTCAAGGATCGCATCAAGCTTGCCGTTTCGAGCGGGCTGGATGGCTTTCCGGACTTGCCGCGGGCACAGGACGGTGGGGTCGACCTGGATGCGCTGTTGAACGCATCGGCACGCGGAGATGCGGCGGCAAGCTTGGCGCTTGGAAGAATACATGGCGATGCACGCATCTCAAATGGTTTCGAAGATTCCCGCAAGAGCGTGGCTTACCTGAAGCTGGCGATAGCACAGCGTCCGAGCTACGCGGCTGCCCACCTTTGGCTGGCAAACACTACACTTGAGCAAGGAGAACTTAGTGGAGAGCCTGTGTCCGTGGCATTAGAGCATTACCGGCTTGCAGGGGAGCTCGGGGACCCGAGGGGATATTACAACCTCTCTTCCCTTTACTTCATGGGGAAGGGCGTGACGCAGGATCTCAGACTATCGAAGGACTACGCAGAGAAAGCAGCGACACTCGGTAGTGAGAACGCCAAGCGCGATCTTGCTCACTGGGATCAGCTGGTGGATTCGCAGCTTGGAAGTTCAACTATGGGAGGTCAGAGCCCGCAGCACTGAAACAACGTTGGCGTGTAAGAAAAGTGTTAAGAACAGTCATTAGAGATACGCCGCCGTTAGTGCAGCACCAGTAAAAATACTGGAACAACCGCTGCACGTCCGTCGCGGCAGTATCCTTTCCCCATCCAGCCTCTGCGGGTTCGTCCTTGGGAGTGCATGTATGGGTCTGCTCGCGATTCTGATTTCCCTGGCGCTGCTCATGTGGCTGGCCTACAAGGGCTGGAGCGTGCTGCTGTTGGCGCCAGCGGCGGCACTGCTGACCGCGATACTCTCCGGCGAGGTGGTGCTGGCCAACTGGACCACCACCTTCATGTCCGGCGCTGGCAGCTTCGTCATCCGTTGGTTCCCGCTGTTCCTGCTCGGCGGCATCTTCGGCAAGCTGATGGACGATACCGGGTCCATCACCGCCATTGCGAAGTACCTGACGAAACAGCTCGGGGTGAAACGCACCATGTTGGCCGTGGTGCTGGCCTCTGCGGTGGTCACCTACGGTGGCGTCAGCGTGTTCGTGGCGTTCTTCGTGCTGGTGCCGATGACGCGCGAGATGTTCAAGGCCGCCAACATTCCTTCGCGGCTGATGCCCGCGGCCATCGGCCTGGGCGCTTTCACCTTCACCATGTCGGCGATGCCGGGCAGCCCGTCCACCAACAACGCCATCCCCATGCCGTACTTCGGCACCACCACCTTTGCCGCACCGGGATTGGGCATCGTGGCCTCGATCATCACCATGGCGTTCGGCATGTGGTGGCTGCACCGTGCCGAAGCCAAGGCGCGCACGGCGGGCGAGTCGTATACCGAAGACGATGGAAAGATCGTCATTCCGGAAAAGACCCGCGAGCAGGCCACGAACTCCGGCGACTTCGACCCGGCCGAACTGGAGCACGGCAAGCGCACCGACGACTACCCCTCCTTCATCGTCGCTGTCATGCCACTGGTCGTGGTCATCGTGGTCAACTTCTTGATGGCGCTGATCGTGCTGCCGCGCGTGGACTTCTCCGCGCTGGAAAGCGCGCCGTGGGGAATCGACGTCAACGCGTCCATAGGTGTCTGGTCGGTGCTGATCGCGCTGGCCACCGCCAACCTCACCGCCGTGGTGCTCAACTTCAAGCGCCTGCAATCGCTGCGCGAAAGCCTGGATGCCGGCGCCAACTCGTCCGCACTGCCCATCCTCACCATCGCCAGCCTGGTCGGCTTCGGCGCGGTGGTGGCGGCCATGCCCACCTTCGAAGTGGTGCGTGATGCAGTCCTGCAGATCCCGGGCGGCCCCCTGGTATCGCTGGTGGTGGCCATGAACTCACTGGCCGCATTGACCGGTACGGCCTCCGGCGGCATGGCCATCGCGCTCAACGCGCTGGGCAGCGAGTACATGCGGATGGCGGCCGAGTACGGCATCGACCCGGCGTTGATGCACCGGCTTACCGTGGTCAGCGCCGGCACGCTGGATGCGCTCCCGCACAACGGCACGGTGCTGCTGCTGCTGCAGATCAGCAAGCAGACCCACGCCAACAGCTACTTCGACATGTTCATGACGGTGATCGTCGGCGTGCTGATCTCGCTGGTGGCGATCTTCTTCCTCGGCGCTGCATTCGGTTCCTTCTGAACCCAACACCGCTTCCGTATCTGGAGAGTCAGCCATGAAAACGTTGGTGAAGTTCCTCGCGGCCACATCGCTCCTGCTGGCCTTCCCCGCGTTCGCGCACGTCAGCGCGACCGACCACGCGCACACCGACTTCGCCGCAGGCCTGGCGCACCCCTTCCTCGGGGTGGACCACATCCTGGCCATGGTCGCGGTGGGTCTGTGGGCGAGCACCCTGGGCAGGCGCGGACTGATCGCGGTGCCTGCCGCGTTCGTGGGGGTGATGGTGCTGGGCTTCCTGGCTGCGCTGGGCGGCCTGTCGCTGCCGTTGGTGGAGCCGGTGATCCTGGCGTCGGTGGCGGTGCTCGGGCTGGCCATCGCCTTTGCGCTGCCGGTGTCCCCGCTGTTTGGCGCTGCAGTCGCCGGCTTCTTCGGGTTCTTCCATGGCTACGCGCACGGCGCGGAAATCGGCAGTGCGCACATGCTCACCTACGGCGCCGGGTTCGTGCTCGCAACCGTGGTGCTGCATGCGGTCGGCCTGGGCCTCGGCGTGGGTGCCGGGCGTCTGATGAATGCCAGGGCCGGACGCCTGTCGCTGCGCGTGGCGGGGGGCGCCATCGCCGCCTGGGGCCTGCTGATGATGGTGGGCTGAAGCGGATTCCAGAACGTGGACTGCTTCGATCCCTCCTCTGCACTGCCCCTGCACCTGCTGCGGCTGATCAGCCCCAGCCAGCCGGTCGGCAGCTTCTCCTATTCCAGGGGACTGGAACCGGCCGTGCATGCCGGCGTCGTGCACGATGAAGGCACGGCGTCCTGCTGGATACTGGGCGTGCTGGAGCACAGCTACGCGCTGCTCGACGGCGCACTGTTCTGGCGCATGGCCCACGCTTTGGAGCAGGACGATGGCGCAGCGTTCCGATCAGCCAACGCGTGGCTGGCCGCCGGGCGCGAGAGCAGGGAGCTGGAGCTGGAGGACCGGCGCATGAGCGAGTCGCTGCTGCGCCTGCTTATCGACCTCGGCGTGAGGCGGGCCAGCGACGCTGCCAACGTGCGCCTCACCTACCCCGCGTCCTTTGCGCTGGCCTGCGCGCACTGGGATGTTGCGCCACCCACGGCGCTGCGCGGGCTGATGTGGAGCGTGGTGGAGGCCCAGGTCGCTGCCGCGATGCGACTGGTGCCGCTGGGGCACACCTCGGGCCAACGCATCCTGATTGCTTCGATGCCGGTCATCGAGCGCGCCGCTGGTCGGGCGATGACGGTGAGCGACGACGATATCGGCAACGTCTCCCCCGCGCTGGCGATGATGAGCGCGTGGCACGAGACCCAGTACAGCCGTCTGTTCCGCTCCTGATCAGGGCGGGGAGTGCGCGACGTGGCGCCGCCGGTTGTCTTCCGGCGTGGTCGACTCCGCCGGTGGTACCGGTACCAGCGCCTTGAACGCGTACTGCCCGACCAGCATCAACCAGGTCACGATCACGAACGACGAGGTCAGCACCGGCATGCCGATCGGCTTGAGGAAGATCGCCACCGACGCCCACAGCCACGCCGAAACCGCTGCGCCGAACAGCGCGTAGCAGAAGCTGCGCCAGGTCAACACCAGGAAGATGCCCCCCAGTGCCATCGCGGTCAGTGCCGCGTTGTAGCCGAACAGGCCATCGCGGATCGCCCCTTCCGGGCCACCGAACAGCGCGGCGACCACCGTACCCACCACCGCGCCCAGCAGGCACATCCCGGCCGCAATGCGCGAATGCAGCGCGATGCCCAGCAGAATGATGTAGCCGGTGATCCAGTTGTCCTGGAAGAAGATCTGCCCCACCGACGCGCCGATGCCCATGTACCAGGTGGGCAGCACATACGGCGCGACGTACGAGAACTGATCCGGCGACACCGGCTTGGCCATGGGCCCGGCCTCGATGGCGTCGAACTTCAGGATGGCGAACAGGAACAGCCAGCCGATCAGCACGAACGGCATCGTCAGCGGCGCCACCTTGTGCGGGCCCAGCAGTGCGGCCAGGCTGGCGAAGGCCAGGGTGCTCATGGCCGCGCCGCAGACCAGGTAGACGAACATCGCAACGGACGGGACCGCGCCGCTCTGGAAGTCCTCACTGGTGAACGCAATCAGGGCGAGTGCCACCAGCGCGCCGTTGAAGCCGAACAGCCCATCGCGGATCAGCCCGCGGTCGGCCTTGAGGACGACCGCCGTCAACGTGCTGGCCAGCACGCCGACCACGCAGATGGCGGCGTAGACCCAGGAGTTGAACGCGATGCCCAGCAGGATGACCAGGCCACTCCAGGGGTTGTTCTGGAAGACGACCTGGCCGATCCCCCGCAGTGTCCAGTTGGCCACATTCATCGCGCGGGCCTAGAACAGGAAGTAGCGCTGGGCCATGGGCAACACATCCACCGGTTCGCAGGTGATCAGTTCGCCGTCCACGCGGACCTGGTAGTTCTGCGGATCGACTTCCAGCTTGGGGGTGAGCCCGTTGTGGATCATGTCCTTCTTGCGCAGCGAACGGATGACCTTGACCGCCACCAGGTGCTTGTTGAGCTTGAGTTTCTCGCCGATGCCATCGGCCAGCGCGCTCCGGGACACGAACGTGACCCCGGTGGAGGCACCGGCACGGCCCATGCCGGCGTACATGGGCCGGTAGTGCACCGGCTGCGGCGTGGAAATGGACGCGTTCGGGTCGCCCATCGGGGCCACCGCGATCATGCCGCCAATCAGCACGGCCTTGGGTTTCACCCCGAAGAAGTCGGTCTTCCACAGCGCCAGGTCGGCGCGCTTGCCGACCTCGACCGAGCCCACCTCGTGCGCCAGGCCGTGGGTGATCGCCGGGTTGATCGTGTACTTGGCCACGTAGCGCTTGACCCGGAAGTTGTCATTACGCGCGTTGTCCTCGGGCAGCGGCCCACGCTGCACCTTCATCTTGTGCGCGGTCTGCCAGCAGCGCAGCGTGGTTTCGCCGATGCGGCCCATCGCCTGCGAGTCCGAGGACATCATGGAGAACACACCCATGTCATGCAGGATGTCTTCGGCGGCGATGGTCTCGCGACGGATCCGCGACTCGGCAAAGGCCACGTCCTCGGGCACCTGGGAACTGAGGTGATGGCAGACCATCAGCATGTCCAGGTGCTCGTCCACGGTGTTGATCGTGTACGGCCGGGTCGGATTGGTCGACGAGGGCAGGATGTTCTCTTCCCCGGCGGCGGTGATGATGTCCGGCGCATGGCCACCGCCGGCCCCTTCGGTATGGAAGCTGTGGATGGTGCGGCCCTTCATGGCCGCGAAGCTGTCGCGCACGAAGCCGCTCTCGTTGAGCGTATCGGTATGGATGGCGACCTGGATGTCTTCCTCATCGGCCACGGTCAGGCAGTTGTCGATGGTCGCCGGGGTGGTGCCCCAGTCCTCATGCAGCTTCAGCCCGATCACGCCCGCGCGGATCTGTTCGCGCAGCGGTTCGGGTTGGCTCGCATTGCCCTTGCCCAGCAATCCGACGTTGAGGGGCAGCACGTCGGCGGCCTCCAGCATGCGGTGGATCGCCCACGGTCCGGGCGTCACCGTGGTGGCCAGGGTGCCCACGGTGGGGCCGGTGCCGCCGCCGACCAGCGTGGTGGTGCCGCTGGCCAGTGCCTCGTCGGCCTGCTGCGGGCAGATGAAGTGGATATGGGTGTCGATGCCACCGGCGGTGACGATGTTGCCTTCGCCGGCGATGACGTCGGTACCGGGACCGATCACGATGTCCACGCCGGGCTGGATATCCGGATTGCCTGCCTTGCCGATGCCGGAAATGCGTCCGTCCTTGATCCCGATGTCGGCCTTGATGATGCCCCAGTGGTCGAGAATGATCACGCTGGTGATGACCACGTCGGCCACCTCGCTGGCCAGCCGCTGGCCCTGTCCCATGCCGTCGCGGATGACCTTGCCACCGCCGAAGATGACTTCCTCGCCGTAGATGGTGCGGTCTTCCTCGATCTCGATGATCAGCTCGGTGTCGGCCAGCCGTACACGGTCGCCCCTGGTCGGGCCATAAAGATTCGCATAGGCGTCGCGGGTGATGGTAACCATATGCCTGCCCCTACAGTTTGCCCATGATCAAGCCGTTGAACCCAT
Organism: Stenotrophomonas sp. VV52; assembly: GCF_002893095.1. Lineage (GTDB taxonomy): Bacteria > Pseudomonadota > Gammaproteobacteria > Xanthomonadales > Xanthomonadaceae > Stenotrophomonas > Stenotrophomonas aracearum. Next base: position 8,826 of record NZ_PKQQ01000012.1, read on the forward strand.
GGACCTCGCGCGCTCCAGCGAGCGCCACAAGCTCCACCGTGCGGTCCTGGCCCGGCTCGAAACGAACTGCGGTGCCGGCAGGGATGTTCAGGCGGAAGCCGCGGGCCTGGTCGCGGTCGAACAGCAGTGCCGTGTTGGTTTCGAAGAAGTGGTAATGCGAGCCGACCTGGATGGGACGGTCGCCGGAATTGCTCACCTGCAGGCTGCGGCGTTCGCGTCCCTGGTTGAGCTCGATCGATCCTTCTTCGATGAAATACTCTCCGGGAATCATGACGACCACCTCACGGGATTGGATTGTGGACGGTAACGAGCTTGGTGCCGTCCGGGAACGTGGCTTCCACCTGGATGTCGTGGATCATCTCCGCCACGCCCTCCATTACATCGCTGCGGGTCAGCAGCGTGGCGCCATACGACATCAGGTCGGCCACGGTCCTGCCGTCACGTGCGCCCTCCACCACCGCTGCGGAAATCAACGCCACCGCTTCGGGGTAGTTGAGCTTCACGCCCCGCGCTTTGCGTCGTTCGGCGACCAACGCCGCAGTGAACAGCAGCAGCTTGTCTTTCTCACGTGGCAACAGGTCCATGGCTCTGCTCTCGTTGGTTGTCTCAGGTCGCCCAGATACGCGGTGCGACGCCACCCTTGCCGATACCGCCCTCACGCAGCACGTGCCACGCCCTGCGGAACAGCGACTTGGCCTGCGACATGTGGTCGCCCAGGTAACGGCAGACCACCACGCGCTCCAGCGCGCTCACCGAGAACACATGCTGCGCGTCGTCGCCGAGTGTGTCGCGGACACGCGCCGCCGCGTCTTCAATGGACGGTCCGGCGTACACCAGCGTGCCCATGATCGGTTGGCCTGCCAGCACGAAGGGCTGGTCTTTCACCGCCTCCGGCCCTGACACGCAGAAGCGTTCGAACCAGATCGGTTCGCCGTCGCGCACGATCTCCACGCACTGCCGGAACGTCCCTGCGCCGAAACGTTCGCCCGCAGCTGGCCGTCCGAAACTTACGAAGTCCCAGCCGATATACACGGCATCAGCCGCAAGCACGGCCTGGGTCTTCATGGAGGCGGTGGCACCGGCGAACACGATGGTCTCCTGGGGAAGGTATTCACAGACCGCTCCAGCGGCGACGTCGATGCGAACCTGCTGCATGCTGGTCCGTTCTTCGCTGCGGTAGAACTTGGTTGCGCCCGGTGTAGTGAGCACCGTCCGCGCCTGCTCGGCCAGGTGGCACTCGATCGCCAACTGGTCGCCACCGGCAATGCCACCGGGTGGGTGCAGTATGTACACATGTGCGGATCCGTCGGTTTCTGGATAGAACGCGCGCTGCACAGCCAGTGGCCCAACATGCTGGCGTCGCATGAGGCGGGTCTTGCCTTCCTGGTGCTCGAACCACAGCTCAAGCTTGCCACGCCAATCGTTCGCAGCCATCAAGGACTCCCTGTGACTTGCAGGCCAACGACGCATTCGAATCAACTGCGCTAGAGTAGATTCATTGGACACCCGTCATGTTCAGCCGGAGTGAAAGATGCTTAAGGCCATCGCGGTAGAAGACGGTTCCGTTGAACACGGCTGGTTGCCCCGAGTGTCACTGGGCACCTTGGTGCTGAGTTACGACGAACGGCATGTGCGCCGTCGCGCACTCACACTGCCGAGCGGCGAGAAGATCCTGCTGGACCTGCCTGAGCCGGTTGTGCTCGCTTCCGGCGCGCAGCTGCTGCTGGAAGATGGCACGGTCGTCCACATTCATGCAGCGGAAGAAGCGTTGCTGGAAGTCACCGCCAAGAACCCGCTGCACCTCACTGAACTGGCGTGGCACATCGGCAACCGGCACCTCGCCGCCGCCATCTATCCCGACCGCATCCTGATCGCGCGCGACCACGTCATTACCGCCATGCTGGAAGGCCTGGGCGCGAAGGTGCGCGAAGTCAATGAACCGTTCAGTCCGGTGCGCGGTGCGTACAGCCACCAACACTCGCATTCGCACGGACATACGCCATGAGCTCACAACATGGTCCCCTGCGTATCGGCATCGGCGGGCCGGTCGGCTCCGGCAAGACCACGCTGACCGAGAAGCTGTGCAAGGCACTGCGTGATCGCCTCTCCATTGCAGTGATCACCAACGACATCTACACCAAGGAAGACGCGATGATCCTCGCGCGTCGCCAAGCGCTGTCCGAGGACCGGATCATGGCCGTGGAAACCGGGGGTTGCCCGCACACCGCCATCCGCGAAGATGCCTCGATCAACCTGCAGGCGATTGCCGAGATGAACCGCGCGTTCCCCGATCTGGACGTGGTGTTCATCGAGTCCGGTGGTGACAATCTGGCCGCTACCTTCTCACCGGACCTGGCCGACCTTACCCTCTACGTGATCTCCGTCTGCCAAGGCGAAGAAATTCCGCGCAAGGGCGGGCCAGGCATCACCAAGTCGGACTTCCTGGTCATCAACAAGAGCGACCTGGCGCCATACGTGGATGTGGATCTCGAGGTGATGCAGCGCGACGCGCTGAAAATGCGCGGCACCCGTCCGTTCGGCTTCACGGACCTTTCCAGAGGAAAAGGGCTGGATGAAATTGTCGACTTCATCATGGAAAACGGCGGGCTCCACGCCTGATGCGGTGACGTCGGGCGATGCGAAAGCGTTGCCCGATTCCACGGTCGAGGTGGCGCAGCTGTTCGGCTTCGATAGCGGCATGCGTGTGCCCGCCTATGCGGAAGCAAGCGCGCACGTACCGGAAATCGATCCGGACTACGTGTTCCATCGCGAGACGACCCTGGCCATCCTCGCCGGCTTCGCCCATCGGCGCCGGGTAATGGTGTCCGGTTACCACGGCACCGGCAAGTCCACCCATATCGAGCAGGTTGCGGCGCGGCTCAACTGGCCGTGCGTGCGCATCAACCTGGACAGCCATGTCAGCCGCATCGATCTGATCGGCAAGGACGCCATCGTGATCCGGGACGGCAGGCAGGTCACCGAGTTCCGCGATGGCATCCTGCCGTGGGCTTACCAGAACAACGTGGCGCTGGTACTCGACGAGTACGACGCCGGGCGGCCTGACGTCATGTTCGTCATCCAGCGCGTGCTGGAATCGTCCAGCCGGCTCACCCTGCTCGACCAGGCGCGCGTGCTGCTGCCGCACCCGGCATTCCGCCTGTTCGCCACCGCCAATACGGTGGGGCTTGGCGACAGCACCGGCCTGTACCACGGCACGCAGCAGATCAACCAGGCGCAGATGGACCGCTGGTCGATCGTGGCAGCGCTCAACTATCTGGCGCAGGACGATGAAGTGGCGATCGTGCTGGCCAAGGCCAGGCACCACCGCAACGACGCGGGGCAGGAAACGGTGGTGCGGATGGTGCAGGTGGCGAATCTGACCCGCGCCGCATTCGCCAATGGCGACATCGCCACGGTAATGAGCCCACGCACGGTCATTACCTGGGCCGAGAACGTGGAGATCTTCGGTGACATCGCGTTTGCGTTCCGGCTCACCTTCCTCAACAAGTGCGACGAACTGGAGCGCGGCATCGTCGCGGAGTTCTATCAGCGCGTCTTCGGCGAGGACCTGCCGGAGTCGATAGCCAACGTGCAGTTGCCTTGACATGAAAGCGCAGCGCGGGGCGGAACAGGATGCGGTCCGGCTGGCCCTTGACGCATGTTCACGCGCACTTGCAGGTGACCGAAACGCTGAACAGACCGCGCCGCGAAGCAGCCTCGCGCTGAGCCGGCTTGCTGTCACCCGAGGCATCAGCGATGCCCGTGCGCTGCGCCGGGCCCACCATGACGCGCGCATGCATGAGGACATGGCACCGAACAATCCACATGCGCGCGCGGTGTACGACGCATTGGAGAGCGTCCGCATTGAAGCCGTGGGAGCCGTTCGCATGCGCGGCGTAGCGCGAAACCTGGCTGCTGCACTGGAGAACGCGCTGGACGAGCGCGAGGCGGACGCAACGACGGTGCTTGCGCTGATCCTTCGAACGCGGCTGACCAGTGAGCCGTCGCCAGTGACTGGAGCGGCGGCACTCGCGAAGCATGGAGCGTGGGTGCACGACCAGTTCGAAAATATGCTGCAGGAACTTCCATACGTTATGTACGAGCAGTCCAGCTTCGCACGGGTTGTCACCAGGCATCTGGATGCACTGGCAGCTGACGTGTTGCTGGAAGCGCACATGCATCGCGCACCATTGAACTACGCGTCCATCAAGGGGGCGGATGAACCTGGCCAGACCGATGCGGTGCGTGAGAAGCAGCATGAGCACTTTGAGGATGCGACCGAATTGGACCAGCCCGCCATCGTAGATGTGCCCTCAACCCTGGACCGGCGGGATGGACAGCCATTGAATCCGGCGCGGCTACGCGCGGCCAGCCGAACGATAGCCGCTGATACCGGCTACCGCGTGTTCACTACCGAGTTCGATCAGATCGCGAACGCGCGGGACCTTCGCACCCCGGAGGAGCTTCAGCGGCTACGCGGTGTGCTGAACCGGCATCGCGCCGCGCACCGCGTTACCGTAGGGCGCCTAGCGGCGCGCCTCCAGCGGCATCTGATGGCACGCCAACAGCGCGATTGGGCATTCGATCTCGAGGAAGGCGAGCTGGACACCGCCCGGCTTGCGCGCATCATCATCGACCCGACGCAGCCGCTGTCGTTCAAGCAGGAGCGCGAGAGCCGCTTCCGCGACACGGCGGTCACCCTGCTGATCGACAACTCCGGCTCCATGCACGGTCGCCCCATCGCCGTGGCTGCGGTCTGTTGCGACATCCTTGCCGCCACGCTGGAGCGCTGCGGTGTCAGCGTTGAGATCCTCGGCTTCACCACAGGGGCGTGGAACGGCGGACAGCCACGGGAGCGGTGGTTGAAGGCGGCTAGGCCCGCCGCACCGGGCCGCCTCAACCAGACCCGCCACATCATCTACAAATCCGCGCAGCAGCCGCTGCGTCGCGCCAGGAGCAGCCTCGGCCTGATGCTCTGCGATGAGCTCCTGAAGGAGAACATCGACGGCGAGGCCCTGCTATGGGCACACCAGCGCCTGCTCGCCCGGCCCGAGCAGCGCAGACTTCTCATCGTCGTCTCCGACGGCGCGCCCGCCGATGACGCCACGCTTTCGGCCAACCCACGGGATTATCTTGAGCGCCACCTGCGCGCGGTGATCGACATGATCGAAAAGCGCTCGCCTGTAGAGCTGGTGGCGATAGGCATGGGCCATGACGTTGGCAGGCACTACGCGAGTGCAGTCACCATCCGCGAGCCGGAGCAACTGGCAGGCGCGCTGACAAATGAGCTTGGCGGGCTGCTCGTGCAACGCGCCGCCCGTCGACATCACTGCGCCGGTGCCGGCGCCACATCCAGCCGCAGCACCAGGTAACGCATGAAGAACTGCGTGATCGGCCCCACGCACAGTGCGAACACCACCGTCCCCACACCGGCAATGCCACCCAGGGCGAAGCCCAGCGCCAGCACCACCAGCTCGATGCAGGTGCGGACCCGCTGGATGGACCACCCCGCTCGGCGGGCAAAGCCGGTCATCAGGCCGTCGCGCGGGCCGGTTCCCAGTTGTGCGCCGACATAGAGCGCGGTGGCGATCGCGCACACCACCACGCCGGTGAGCAGGTAGAGCCAGCGCAGCCCCAAGGCCTCCGGCGCGTCGAACACCTGCAGGTTGATGTCGGTGAACGGCCCCAGCAGCAGGGTGTTGGCCAGCGTGCCCAACCCGGGCATCTGCCGCAGGGGGATCCACAGCAGCAGCACCACCAGCGCCACCAGCACCATGATCGTGCCCAGCGACAGCGGCAGGTGCCGCGCGGCGCCCTCGTGGAACACTACCCACGGCGAACCGCCCAGCGTGCTGCGCATCAGCAGCGCGTTGGAAATGCCGTACAGATACAGCCCGACCAGCAGCCGTACCAGACGTTCGGGCAGGCGGCCTGCGCGGAGCTGGGCGAGAGGGCCGAGATTGGCCAGTCCAAGCGGAGAGGTATTCAGGTTCATGGGGCCAGTATCCCGACAAGTGGCACTTCCACGTAGAGCCAGTTCAGCCATAGTGGCTCCATGAATCGCACCCTGACTCCCCAGCACCTGGCCACCCTGGTCGGCCAGTTCCCGCGCAAGCCGGCGTATCGAGGGTTGCGCCAGGTCCTGCAGGAACTCATTGGCGACGGTCGCATCCCGCTCGACACCCGCCTGCCGAGTGAGCGCGCGGTCTCCGTGCAGCTCGGGGTGTCCCGCAACACAGTCACGCGTGCCTATGCCGACCTGGTGGCTGCCGGCTTCGCCAGCACCCGCCACGGCGCCGGCACGTTCGCCGCGGTGCCTGCCGAACGCCGCCGCGCGCACGACCACGCGCTGCGTTCGGTGGCTAATCCTTACGACCCGGAAGGCAGCATCGACCTCACCTGCGCATCCACCACGGCCATACCTGGCATAGGCGCTGCCTATGAGCGAGCCATGGAGCGATTGCCCGGATACCTCGGCAGCGATGGCTACCGTCCCACCGGCCTGCCAGCCTTGCGCGCCCTGATCGCCCAGCAGTTCGCCCAACGTGGGCTGCCTACCGATCCCGACCAGATCATGGTGTGCTCAGGCGCACTGGCCGCCACCGCCGTGGTGGCGCGGGCGCTGTCGCGCCCTGGCGACCGGGTGATGATCGAATCGCCGGTGTACCCCAACGTCATCGAAGCGCTTCGGCTCGGCGGCGCGCGGCTGGTGGCCTCTCCCATGGGCGACGCGTTGGGCGAAGAAGGCTGGGACCTCGATGGCGTAGCCGCCACCCTCACACAGACCCGGCCGCACCTGGCGTACCTCATTCCGGACTTCCAGAATCCCACCGGCTTCCTGATGCGCGACGACCAGCGCGCACGCTATGCCGCCGAACTGCAGGCCACGCGCACCGTCCCCATCGTCGACGAATCGTTGCAGGCGCTGTCGCTCACAGACGCGCCAATGCCGCTGCCGTTCGCCGCGCATGCCCCGGAGACGATCACCGTGGGCAGCGTGTCCAAGCTGTACTGGAGTGGTCTGCGCGTGGGCTGGATCCGCGCGCCGCAGGGAATGATGGACGCGGTCATCAAGGCACGGCTGCAGTTGGACCTGGGCACCGCCCTGTTCGACCAGCTGGTGGTGACCGAACTGCTGCAGGACGAGGCGTTGCTGGCCGCCCGCCGCACCCAGCTGCGCGAGCGCCGCGACACGCTGGCCAACGCCATCATCGAATACCTGCCGGAATGGCGCTTCCGTCTCCCGCAGGGCGGCATGACGCTGTGGCTGCAGCTGCCGGCGGGCACCAGCGCCACCCAGTTCGCGACCCGCCTGGAAGCCGCCGGCGTCCACATCCCGCCCGGCCCGATGTTCAGCGTGGAAGGTGGCGGCGACCAATGGCTGCGCATTCCCTTCGTGCGGCCCGAGGCGGATCTGAACGAAGCCGTGCGGCGCATCGCCGACGTCTGGTCCAGCGGCCCGTTACGCGCGTCGGCGCGCAGGCAGGGTGCCCAGGTCGTGATCCTCTGATTGGTTCACCGCGCTCAACACGCCGTTTCCCGTCCACCGTCTACCGTGCGTCCACGCGCCTGCCTATCGTGCTCCGAACCCCCCACGTTCCGGAAACACCATGCAGACCCTCCATGGCAAAACCGCCCTGATCACCGGCGGCAGCAGCGGCATTGGATTGGCGACCGCGAAGCTCTTCGCAGCGCAGGGCGCCCACGTCATCATCACCGGGCGGCGAAAAGACGTCGTTGACGCCGCAGTGGCCTCCATCGGCAGTGCGGCCACCGGCCTCGTTGGAGACGTCGCGGACATCGCCCACCATGACGCAGTGGCGGCCGAGCTGAAGCAACGCTTTGGCGGCCTGGACATCTACATGGCCAACGCCGGCCTGAATACCATCAACGACTCGACCCAGGTCAGTCCCGAAGAGTTCGATGCCCAGTTCAGCGCCAACGCGCGCGGCGTGTTCTTTGGCGTGCAGAACATCGCGCCGATCATGCGCGACGGCGGCGCCATCATCATCACCAGCTCGATCGCCAGCCAGAAGGTACTGGACGGCCACGCCGTGTACGCAGGTTCCAAGGCCGCCATCGAAGCCTTCGCACGCAGCTGGATGGTCGAGTTCAGCGCACGCCGCATCCGCGTCAACGTGCTCAGCCCGGGTCCGGTCAACACCCCGATCCTGGACAAGCTTGGCATCCCGCCGGAACAGCGCGGTGACTTCGAACAGCAGGTCGCAAGCGCCATCCCGCTGGGCCGGCTGGGCGAGCCCGAAGAGCTGGCCAGCGCCGCCTTGTTCTTGGCCTCCGACGCGGGCAGCTTCGTCAACGGCGTGGTGCTGCGCGTGGACGGTGGGATGTCTGTGCTGTAGGCACGTCAGATTTCCCTGATACTGCGGCGCCTGCGAACCCGCTAGCATCGGACGCCAACGCCCATCACCATGGCCTACCGATGACAAGCATCAAGGCAATGAAACTGCTGTTCGCAGGGTTGATCCTGGCAGCGGGAGTGTTCGTAGCGGGCTACCACGGTGGCAAGCAGTTGGCGAAGGCCGAGATAGCCGCGCAGAGCGTGGCAACCCGGAAGTGATAGGGAACTGACGCCGGCCGGGCGTCACTTGCCCGGCTGGGTTCCTCGCGCGTTGCGCACCACGTAACGACGGCTTTGCGCACAGTATTTCCGATCAGACAAGATTCCCCTTTCCAATGCCTTGGGCCAAGATCGGCCGATCCAGACAAAGGGCAACGGGAATGAATGCATGGATCTACCTGGCGGTGGCAATCCTCAGTGAGGTCATCGCCACCAGCGCATTGAAGGCCAGCGAGGGCTTCTCCAAGGTGGGACCTTCCATTCTGGTCGTGCTCTTCTACGGCGTTTCCTTCTACTGCCTGTCGCAGACCCTCAAGAGCGTTCCAGTCGGGGTGGCCTACGCCATCTGGTCCGGCGTCGGGATCGTCTTCATCACACTGGTGGCTTGGGTCCTGCACGGCCAGAAGATCGATCTGTGGGGCGTGATCGGCATGGCGATGATCACCGGCGGGGTGGTGGTCATGAACACGCTCTCCAAGACGTCGGGCCACTGACGAGGAAGATGTATGGTTCAGGGAAAAGCCGTTGAGCTGCGCCAGCCCACCGGACACACTGGCTTCCAGACCACCTACTGACGTATCGGAATCTGCATGTTGAGGCGGCCCCGCGTTCTACTGGTTGAAGACCAGCTGGACCTGCGCGATCTGATAGGTAATGCACTGGCGGACCACGGCGTTGACGTCGTCCTGGCAGAGGACGGCCGCTGCGCCGAGGAACTGATCAGGCTCCACGGCGATTTCGATGTCGTCTTCAGTGACATTGAGATGCCGAACGGTGTATCGGGAATCGAACTGGCCGAAACCGTGGCACGTTACCTGCCCCAGGCCCAGGTGATCCTGGCCTCGGGTTACGCCCGGAGCCAGCTGCCGCCGCTGCCGGAGGGCGTCACCTTCCTGTCCAAGCCCTATCGTCTCAAGCAACTCATGGCGCTGTTCAATGCTGTCACGCGCGCTGAGGGTGGACGCAACGCTCCAGGAACCGACCCGTTCGTTTCGACACCGGGATAGCACATGAAAGAGTCCGTCGATGTGTTCACTGCCCTTCGCGATCTCCTGCTCCCCCATCGGCAGCGGTTGCTCGTTGTCCACGATGAAGACGGCCACTTCTACGCCAACTGCCAGAACGCAGATGCCAAGGGCAAGGCACAGTTCTTTGGTGCAGTGAAGGCTTCAGGGCGTAAGTACGTCCTCCACTTCATGCCCATCTATGACTTTCCGGAGCTGCTGGACAGCATCAGCCCCGCACTGAGGAAGCGCAAGCAGGGGAAATCCTGCTTCAACTTCGACGCATACGATGCTGCTCTCATCCGGGAGCTGAAGGCGTTGGTCGACCAGGGTGTGGCGCGCTACGAAGTTGCCGGCAAGCTCTGAACGGACGCTGCCGGCAACGAAGCGATCAGCCTTGCGCCCCGCATGCGGTCACTTGCGCCGGCGCAGGGCTCATGTAGGTGACCTGCCCTGCACAGACCCGATAGGCGAACGAGATGCTGGCCACGCCAGGACCTGGAACGCTGGCCGTGTGCATGACCTTGCCATCGGGCGACAGCAACTTGATGCGGGCGCCATCCGGACTGGACGGGTTGCCAGGCGTTGTCAGCTCCAAGGTATAGCCACTGGAGAGCTGAAGCGTGGCGGCCTGGCTGGACGGGAGCTGCAGGTCGACGGCGACTGCCGGCAACGCATCCCGCTGCAGGGTGCCGGTGAACTGCACCCGCTGCGGGGCAACCGCAGACGAGGAGAACGAAACGCAACAAAGGGACAGTAAAGCGGCTGCAACCTTCATCGTGCACCTCCAATGTGTAGGAACCCAGAGTTGAGTCAACGCGTCCTGACGTGCGCAGCGTCGCCGTTACGGTGCAGAGAATCAAGTGCCCTCAGGCGGCCATCCCGCCTGCGTTGTCCCGCAGCTCCTGCCGGTAGGTGCGGCTGCACGGCAGGGTAGTGCCATCGCGCAGGTGCACGCGCGCATCGCCGGTTTCCAGCGGCTCGATCGAGGCCACGTGTGGCAGGGCCACCATGTAGCTGCGGTGGATGCGCACGAAGCGCTGCGGGTCCAGCCGCGTTTCCACGCCGGCCAGAGTGCTGCGCAGCGGGTAGTCATGCCCGCGCACGCGCAGGTTCACGTAGTTGCCGGCCGCCTGTACCCACTCGATGTCGCTGGCGGCGATCAGGAACTCCCTTCCCAGCTTGCGCACCAGGAAGCGCTCCGGTCGATCCACCGGCTCCAGCGGCGGACCCTGGTCCGGCGCGCTCAACAGGCTGACCTCGCCCCGCCAGCGTCGCATCATGAACCGGTAGCCTTCCATCACCAGCACGATGGAGATGAAGCTGCGTACGTCCTTGAGGTACTCGTAGGCCAGCTCGCGCGGCCATGGGCCGAAGTCGTACTCCTGGCCGACCGCGCGGTACGCCAGCATCCGCAGCGCCACCATGGCAGTTACGTGTACCAGGCACACCGCCATGCTCACCGGGATGTACTGGATCAGGCGCCGGCGCCAGTTGTCCCACAGCAGCGGGAAGCGGCGGGTGTACCAGGCCAGGAACGGGATCAGCACCAGCAGCCAGACCACCGCGCTGCTGGCCTCCCACACCACCGGCTTCCAGGTCTCGAAACCGGCATTGAGCCGGCGCAGGTCGATCACCGTGGTGATGCTGTTGCCCAGCAGGTTGGTCCCCACCAGAAACACCCAGAAGCCCCACTCCACCCAGCGTCGCCAGGGGAGATACCGTTCGTAGGGCATGGGATCGGGATGGGTCATCGGGAAAGTGTAGGCCGCAGGCCGGTGGCACACCATTCCGGTTCGTCCCTGTGGGCCCACGGCTCGTCCCCCAGCCCTTGCGGGCCGGCCCTTCGCGCTGGCGGGGCCGGGCGACTGGGCCCAGCGTTGGGCTACCTGCCCACTGGAGAGCACCATGCAACGCCGATACGACCTGGACTGGGTGCGCGTGTGCGCCTTTGGCGTGCTGGTCCTGTACCACGTGGGCATGTACTACGTGACCTGGGACTGGCATGTAAAAAGCCCGAATGCCAGCCACGCGCTGGAGCCCTTCATGGTGCTGACTGCGCCGTGGCGGCTGTCGCTGCTGTTCCTCGTCTCCGGCGCAGCGACCGCCTTCATGTTCGGAAAGATCGACGCCAGGGCGGGGGCTGGCGGCAGCCGACTGCGCCTGCTGGGGAGCCGCTCGTGGTTCCTGCTGGTGCCGCTGGTGTTCGGCATGGTCGTGGTGGTGACGCCGCAGTCCTACTACGAGGTGGTCGAGCAGCTGCCGGGTGGGTACCACCACGGTTACCTGACTTTCTGGGGCCAGTACCTTTCGGGCTACGAGGGCTTCTGCGACGCGGACGGCTGCCTGCGCGTACCCACGTGGAACCACCTGTGGTTCGTTGCCTACCTGTGGGTGTACACGGTGGTGATCTGGCTGCTGTGGAGCCTGGCGCCCGGTGCGCTGCGGGCGACTGGAACGGGAATGGAACGCATGCTTTCCGGGTACGGCGCGCTGATCTGGCCTGCCGTACTGTTGGCGGTGCTGCGGGTAACGCTTTCTGCCCGCTTCGAATCGACCCATGCACTGGTGGGCGACTGGTACAACCACGCGCAATACGGGGCAGTGTTCCTGCTGGGCTTCCTGCTGGCGAGGGCGGAGGCGTTCTGGAACGCCCTGGCCCGCTTGCGTTGGACCGCGCTGATCCTGTGGCTCGCCAGCTGGGCAGGACTGATCGCCTACTTCGTCACCTACTACGCCGAAAGTGAGCCGGTGCCGGCACTGCGCATGCTGATGCGGGCGGTGTGGGGCGTGAATCAATGGTGCGCGATCGTCGCGGTGCTGGGCTTTGCCCGGCATTGGAACCCCAGTGACAACCGCGCGTTGCGCTATCTCGTCCCAGCGGTGTTCCCGGTCTACATCCTGCACCAGACCATCATCGTGGTGGCCGCGCACAATCTGAAGCCGCTGGGTCTTGCGCCGCTGGTGGAGGGACCGTTGCTGGTGGTGGTGACGTTTGCACTGGCGTTCTTCCTCTACGAAGTCATCAGACGGATGACATGGGTGCGTCCGTTGTTTGGTCTGAAGATGCGTAGGCCCAGTGCGGCGACCCCGCTGCCATCGTCGCGGGTCAAGGTGTCGCCAACAACGGCGGCATCACCTCCACCAGCCAGTCGATGAAGACCCGCAGTCGATGGGTCACGTGTCGGTTGTTGGGGTACACCGCATGGAACGGATACGGCGCTGGCCGCCAAGGCTGCAGCACCTCCACCAGTGCCTTGCTGCGCAGCGCCGGGCCTGCCGCGTAGCTGAAGGTCTGCACCAGTCCCATGCCGGCAACGGCCGCCGCCAGATGTGCGTTACTTTCATTGATGCCGAGGCGGTGCTCTGCCTTGATCTCGAACGGGCCCTGCTCGCCCCGGAAGCGGAATGGCACTGGGCGCCCGCTCGAGGGCAGCAGATAGCTCACCAGCCGGTGCCCGTTACGCAGCTCATCCGGATAGGCCGGTACCCCATGTGCCTTGAGGTAGCTTGGGCTGGCGCAGGTGATCAGGTGCGCATTGCCGAGGTGGCGGGCCACCAGTGACGAGTCGTCCAGCGCGCCGCCGCGGATTACGCAGTCCACGTTCTCGCTGATCAGGTTGACCGTGCGATCAGAGACGCCCAACTCGATACGGATGTCCGGGTAACGTGCCATGAAGTCGGGCAGTGCCGGGATCAGCAGGTCGCGTGCGATGGAACCGCCAATGTCCACGCGCAGTAACCCGCGCGGCGCGCCACGGGCGGCACTGAAGGAGGCGTCGACGTCCTCCAGGTCGCGCAGCAGGCGACCCGCCTTCTCGTAGTACGCCTGGCCTTCGGCGGTAACAGACACCCGCCGGGTGGTCCGCTGCAGCAGGCGCACGCCAAGGTGGCCTTCAAGCTCGCGCACGAGCTTGCTCAGGGTGGTCACCGGCATGTCCAGCGAGTCTGCGGCCCGGGTGAAGCTGCCGGCTTCGACGACACGCGCGAAGGCGCGGATGGCGATGAGTTGGTTCATGGCATTGGATTATGCACCTGCGTGCATAGTCAATGTAATTCGGCAGTATTTATCGGACTATCGCCCGCGCCCATGATTCCTCCACCCCGCTGCCACCTTCCGGCAGCCCCAACGGAGAACATCATGAGCACTACCCTCAATGGCAAGGTCGCACTGGTCACCGGCGGCACCACCGGCATTGGCCTGGCTACCGCCCGGCACCTGGCTGCGCTGGGCGCCAAGGTCTTCATCACCGGCCGCCGCCAAGCTGAGCTGGATGCGGCAGTCGCCGCGATCGGTCCCGCGGCAACCGGCATCCGCGCCGATGCATCACGGCCCACCGACCTCGATGCGGTCTATGCGCAGATCGCCAGGCAGGCGGGCAAGCTGCACATCCTGTTCGCGAACGCCGGCGGTGGTGACATGCTGCCGCTGGGCGCAATCACCGAAGAACACTTCGACCGCATCTTCGCCACCAACGTACGCGGCGTGCTGTTCACTGTGCAGAAGGCGCTGCCACTGCTGGTGGATGGAGCTTCTGTCGTCCTCACCGGATCCACGGTGTCCATCCAGGGCACCGCCAACTTCAGCGTGTACAGCGCCAGCAAGGCGGCGGTGCGCAACTTCGCCCGCTCCTGGGCACTGGACCTGAAGGACCGCCATATCCGGGTCAACGTGGTCAGCCCCGGCCCGATCCGCACGCCGGGGCTGGGTGATCTGGTGCCGGACGAAGCGCGGCAGGGATTGTTCGATCACCTGGCGGCGCAGGTGCCACTGGGTCGGCTGGGCGAGGCGCAGGAAGTGGCCAATGCCGTTGCCTTCCTGGCATCGGATGAAGCGAGCTTCGTCAACGGCATCGAGTTCTTCGTGGATGGCGGCATGGCGCAGGTCTAAGCCTCCGGCCGTGCTAGCCTGCGCGGCTGCGCCCAACCACTCGCTTGCCCATGCCCTCGTCCCAAGCCCGCCTCGCCACCCGGGACACCGGATCCGCCTTCCGCACCCTCTGGCCGCTGTTGGCGGTCATGGTCTTCTTCCTCGGCAGCGGGTTCCTGGCCGGCAAGAACATCCAGACCATCCGGAAGGGCAGCGCACTGGTTATCCGCTCCCAGGCGACGATGAACGCCATGGGCGACGTCTCTCCGCGGTGCAGGACGCCGAGACCGGCCAGCGTGGTTACCTGTTGACCGGTGACGAGAGTTATCTCGAGCCCTACCGGACCGCGCTGGCCGTTGCCAGCACCCGGCTGGAGGCGATGGAAAGCGCGCTTTCAGACGATCCCGCGCAGCGTGACCGGCTCAAACTGCTGTCGCGCCGGGTCCAGGACAAGATGGACGAGCTGCGTGAAACCATCGACCTGCGCCGCAGCCAGGGGTTCGAGGCGGCGTTGGCCGTGGTCAACTCCAACAGCGGCAAGGCGGCCATGGATGACATCCGTGCGCGACTGGCGGCCATGCGCGCGATCGAACTCGACAAGCGGGCGGAGCGCCTGGCGGAAATGGAGTCCGCTTACAACACGGCGCTGAGCTCGGGCACGGCCAGCGCGGTGTTGGGAACGGTACTGACCATCTTCATCGCCTTCCTGCTGCGCCGACACACCCGCGCCCGCGAACGCGACGCCTGGCTGCAGCGCGGCCGGCTGGAGCTGGCCACCGCGACCGGTGGCGATCTGGACAGCGGTACGCTGGCGCGCACCAGCCTGGGCTTCCTCGCCCGATTCACCGGCGCCGAGGCCGGCATGCTGTTCGTGCCGGAGGGCTCCGGCTTCAGGCAGATCGGTGCGGTGGGCACCGCCTCGCCGACCGATGCGCCTGAAGACGGCGAGCTTCGCGGGAGTGGCAGCCTGCTCGGCCGCGCCGTGGACGAAAAGCGTGTGATCGTGGTGTCCGATGTGCCGCCGGGCTACTTCACGGTGGGCTCGGGCCTGGGCCAGGCCCAGCCGCGCCATCTGGTGATCGCACCCAGCCTCCACGAGGGCGAAGTAAGCGGCGTCATCGAGCTGGGCTTCTTCGGTGCGGTGCCGGCCGAGGTTGTGGAGCTGCTTGAGCGCGCCTCCGGAGACATGGCCGTTGCCCTGCGCTCCGCCGCGTACCGCGCCAGGCTCTCCGAGCTGCTGGCCAAGACCCAGCGGCAGTCCGAAACGCTGCAGGTGCAGAGCGAGGAACTGCGCGTTTCGAACGAAGAACTTGAAGAACAGAGCCGCGCGCTGCGTGCGTCCCAGCACGAGCTGGAAGAACAGCAGGCCGAGCTGGAGCAGACCAACAACCAGCTGTTCGACCAGTCGCAGCAGCTGGAGGACGAGCGCGACAAACTGGCCCGCGCCAATGCGGCGATCGTGGCCGAATCCAACAACGTACAGCGCGCCAGCCAGTACAAATCCGAGTTCCTGGCCAACATGTCGCACGAGCTGCGCACGCCGCTGAACTCCGCGCTGATTCTCTCCAAGCTGTTGGGCGACAACCGCGAAGGCAACCTCAGCGCGGAACAGGTGAAGTTCGCGCGCACCATCCACGCCTCCGGTACCGACCTGCTCAACCTCATCAACGAGATCCTGGACCTGTCCAAGATCGAGGCAGGCCACATCGAAGTGCACGCCGAGCGCTTCGGGGTGGAGAAGCTGCTGACCGACGTCTCGGCCCTGCTGGGCCCGGTGGCCAACGAGAAGGGGCTGACGTTCGACGTGTCCACAACGGCTGACTGCCCGGCAATCATCGAGTCGGACCGCCAGCGCATCGAACAGATACTCAAGAACCTGCTCTCGAACGCGTTGAAGTTCACCGACGTCGGCGGAGTCAGCGTGGTCGCCTCTGCAACGCATGATGGCAAGGTGGCGTTCGCGGTGACCGACAGCGGCATCGGCATTGAACCCGAACAGCAGTCGCGCATCTTCGAAGCCTTCCAGCAGGCCGACGGCTCCATCAGTCGGCGCTACGGCGGTACCGGCCTTGGACTGTCGATCTCGCAGGAACTTGCGCGACTGCTTGGCGGCGACATCAGCGTGGAAAGCGAACCCGGCAAGGGCAGCTGCTTCCGCCTTGTAGTGGCGGCTCGGTTGGCCAGTACGGAGCGCCCGGCGGCATCTGCAGCGGTATCCGTGCCTGCCGCAATGGCCCCCGTCCGCCCGGCCAAGGCGCAGGATACGCGTAGCCCGGCGCCCAGCAGCAACGGTCGTGGCCTGATCCTGATCATCGAAGACGACATCGCCTTCGGCGAGATCGTCAGCGACCTGGCGCAGGAGATGGGCTTCCGGGCGCAGGTAGCACGCACCGCGAGCGAAGCGCTCGCTGCAGCCCGCAGCGAGCTTCCGCACGCCATCGTGCTGGACATCGGCCTGCCCGACCAGTCCGGTCTCTCGGTACTCGACGTGCTCAAGCACGACATGCGGACCCGCCACATTCCCATCCACGTCGTCTCTGCAATGGACCATTCGCACAAGGCGTTGTCGCTCGGTGCGGTGGGGTACCTGGGCAAGCCGGCCACCCGCGAAGAGCTCGCCGGCGTGCTCGACTCGCTGGAGCGTCGTCTGTCGCAGCGCCCGCGTCGGGTGCTGGTGGTGGAGGATGACGCCGTACAACTGGATGCCGTGCGCGAGCTGCTGGCGGTAGCGGATGTCGAAACCATCGGCGCGCGCTCCGCATCGGAGTGCCTGCAGGCGCTGGAACAGCACAGCTTCGACTGCATGGTGCTCGACCTCACCCTGCCCGACGCCTCCGGCTTCGAGCTGCTCGAGCTGCTCACCGAGAAGAGCGTGCACGCGCTGCCGCCGGTGATCGTCTACACCGGCCGCGTGCTCTCGCAAGCCGAAGAGATGCGCCTGGGCCGTTACTCCAGCTCCATCATCATCAAGGGTGCGCGCTCACCCGAGCGCCTGCTCGATGAGGTCACCCTGTTCCTGCACAAGGTGGTCAGCGACCTGCCGGAATCGCAGCAGGGCATGATCCGCACCGCGCAGCATCGCGACACCGCGCTGGAAGGCCGTCGCGTGCTGATCGTCGAGGACGACGTGCGCAACATCTACGCGCTGATGAACGTGCTGGAGCCGCACGGCTGCAAGGTCACCATCGCGCGCAACGGCCAGGAGGCCATCGACACACTGACCAACGCGGTCGATGGCCCCGCACCGATCGAGCTGGTGCTGATGGACATCATGATGCCGGTCAAGGACGGCCTGACCGCCACCCGCGAGATCCGCCAGGACGGGCGCTTCAGCAAGTTGCCGATCATCGCCCTCACTGCCAAGGCGATGCCCGACGACCAGCAGCAGTGCATCCAGGCCGGTGCCAGCGATTACGTGGCCAAGCCGCTGGATGTGGACAAGCTGGTGTCGCTTATCCGGGTGTGGTTGATGGCGTAAGTGCGGGCTAGGTGCGTGCCCTGTCCGCCGGATGGTTGACGCCGTCTTCGACGGCGACGTCAGCAATGGCAAACGGATTGATGCCTTCCAGGCAACCGACGTTGAAGCCGTACTGCTCCGGGTTTGAACGGCGCTGGTGGTGCGTGTAGATCCCACAGATGCCGCAGAAGTAGTGCTTGGCCGCGTGGGTGTTGAACTGGTAAAGCTTCAGCTGTTCCGCACCCTTTACAACGTGCAACCCGGCCAGCGGCACGGACGCCACCACCGCACCCTTGCGCCGGCAGATGGAGCAGTCGCACCGGCGCGGGCTCACGATGCCATCGGGCAGATCAAGCTCAAGTTCCACCGCGCCGCAGTGGCAGGTGGCGCGGTGTCTGGGCTGGATGGGGACGCCGCCTACTTCCTTCAGCATGTTTCAGGTCTCCGACGCGCATGGAAAACTTGCATGATGCACGCGCGACCTCAGCTTGCGGTGCCCATTCGCCCTTCCGTGGCTTGCCGCGACGCGCGCAGGTAGCGGCAGTACTTTCCGATGAAGATACCGGTGAAACTGCCGGACAACAGCAGGTAGGCGGCACTGAAGGTGGCGTTCGCGCTCAGCGAAGGCGACACCGCCAGTGCGGACTCGAAGCCATACTTCACCGCAAACGTGATCAGCAGCAGCGGCAGCAACGTGAAGTCGGCGCTGCGCCACAGCTTGCCCGTGGCCGGGTTCATCGTCAGCGTGGCGCGACGCAACAGCATCCAGCCAATGCCCATGCCTGCAACGATGCCGACCAGCCATTCACCCCAGGCGACCCAGGACGCGCCGTAGCGCTGGCTGATCGACCACAGGCCCCAGACGGTGAACAGCGCGGGCACGATGGCCAGCTTGGCCAGCGAGGTTTCCCCGGGCTTCCTGGCGGCGATGCCACGGGTCAGCAGGAAAATGAGAAGCGCCCAGACCCAGAGGGGGGTATGCGAGGCGAACTGCTGCAGCATGTTCATGGGACGTCCTTGGCTTCGATGGGGCGCCGGTACAGCGCCGCGGTGTAGGCAAATTCTCCGGTTGCGTTACCCCGGGGCCAAGTGACAGCTGTCAGCCATCGCGGCGTACACCCGGAGGTAGAGCCGGGCCCTGCCCGGCTATCAAAGATCAGTCCGGAAGTGGAAGGAACTCACCGTAAGCCCCTCCCGGAAATAGAACCGGTGCGCCTGCGCGCGCTGCACCCCGGAGTCCAGGTGGAGCTGCACGCATCCCTTGGCCCGGGCCTCCTCCTTGAGCCAGTCCAGCAGCGCACGCCCATGGCCCCTGGAGCGCTGGCGCGCGTCGGTACTCAAGTCATCCACGTACATCAGCGGCCCACCGGTATAGAGCATCTCGAAGATCCGGAAACCTCCCACGGCGCGCACCTCGCCTTCCTCGAACGCCGCCGCCTGGCGGTAGCCGCCGTCCATCATGCGCCGAACCGTGGCGAGGTAGTCGTCGGCCGCAATGTCCGGGCGCAACTGCCGCATGACATCGCGGGCGGCAAGAATCTCTTCATCGGCGCGCAATTCGGCAACGTTCATGGCAGATCGCCTCGTGTTGAAACAGCGGTGTACGTCGGTCGTCGCAGGTAGCGCCAGGAGACAGCAAGCGCAACGCCGAATGTAATGAGCATCGACGCAATGACCCAAGGCCACAGTCGATTAAAGGTTGGTG
Source organism: Stenotrophomonas sp. VV52 (assembly GCF_002893095.1). Taxonomy (GTDB): domain Bacteria; phylum Pseudomonadota; class Gammaproteobacteria; order Xanthomonadales; family Xanthomonadaceae; genus Stenotrophomonas; species Stenotrophomonas aracearum. The sequence continues at coordinate 28,440 of NZ_PKQQ01000012.1, forward strand.
GCCCATTTGCGATGGTCGGGTAGTAGTTGCTGTCGATCAGGACGAACGCATGCGGCAGGAACACCGTGAAAATCGGCGTCGGCACAGGAGCGATCAGCAGTGTGGCTACCAGGGAGAACACCACGACAGCCGCCGTACTGCGGACGGCGCGGCGGCGCATGTAGCGTGCAAAGAGATAGAACCCAAGCAGCAAGGGCGAGGACAGGATTGCCCAGAGCAAAAGCCAGAAGGGTATGGCGATTACAAGCTGCATGGGTGGATCCGCCGGGGGCCGCCGCCAGTCTACCTCCGCCGACGCCCGGGTTTCATGTGCCCGTCTTCGCCCCGGCGCTTACAGGTACTTCAACCACGCGATATCACGCCGGGCCGCCTTGAAGCGGGAGAACCAGGCGGTCGGAATGTACAGCGGAACGATCAGCGCCACGTACCAGGCCAGTACCCAGCCGTAGTTCCCGACGCCGAACACGCTCCCCTGGTTGGGCCCCCAGACGGCGAGGGCACCGTGGTAGAGCAGGCGCAGCACGCTGAGGTGGAGCAGGTAGAAGAACATCGGGGCGCCGCCGAACACCGCCAGCGCCGCCGAAATCCGGCCTTCGCGCAGCAGCTCGAAGGCGGCTAGCAGCAACGCACCCACGCCCAGCGTGAGCAGCAGGAACAGCAGCGAGGGCGGGTATTTGGTCAGCGCCAGGAAGCTCATCACCGTTCGCATCGGGTCGCCTTCCACCACGAACCACGGCGCATCGCCGTAACCGTTCCACAGGCGCACCAGGAAGAACGCCAGCAGCATGGCCGTGCCCAGCCAGATCAGCCGACGCCGACGCGCAGGAGCGGCGACACCCGGCGAGAACCAGGGACCAATGGCAAAGCCGAGCACGATCACGCCGATCCACGGCAGCACCGGGTAGGTGGTCTTGGCGACAAAACCAAACGGAAGGTCGATGACATCACGCTGGTGCAGCATCGCCCACGGCGCGAACAGCGGATGACCCGGTTCCAGCCGGATGCCGTCAAGCAGGTTGTGGCCGCACACGATCAGCAGGCCACCGACCAGCAGCAGCCGGCGCGGCAGGCCGATGAGCAGCGCCAGCACGATCATGCACACGCCGATGCACCAGATCACCTGCAGCCAGAAGGTGGGCGCGGCAATGCCCCAGTACAGCTCGGACAGGAAGAACACTTCAAGCGCCATCAGCACCAGCCCGCGCTTGATCAGGTACATGCGGGTCTCTGCCAGCGTGTGCTTCGTACTGAACAGGTAGGCAGAAATGCCCGTGAGCGCCACGAAGATGGGTGCACACAGACTCACCGCCAGGCGCGCCCAGTACATCGCCGGCAGCGCCGTGGTGGCATCGATGGGATCGGCCACCGGTACATGCAGGAACCAGGTCTCGCGCAGGTGGTCGAGCAGCATCAGGACCATTACGAAGCCACGCAGCGCGTCGATGCTATACAGGCGACCCGCACCCGGCTTGGCACCGAGGGGAGCATTCATCCCCATCGGCATGGAAGTCGGGGTACCGGTCATCTGTTCTCCTTCGATCAACTGCTTCAGCCCGGCAGAGGCGCGGCGCCGCAGGGGCTCGCAACCTGTGCAGGGACACTAGACTAGAAATGTTATAATATCTCAATTCAAGTCACAAACAGCCGACGTCATCCAGAGCTGCAGACTGCTAGGGACCGACACGAGCAATGGGCAGGCGACTCCCATCACTACTGTCCACGGCGCGAAGGGTTATCCCATCCGGCCCCGCCCTGAAATCCACACGGATGCTGGGTTCGCCTCGAGGCAAGGCCGGGACCCCTGAGATCTGGAACGTGCCCAACGACTCAGTTGCGTCGACGCGATCGGCGTCCCCTAGCAACATGTGGATGCGGATCTGGTCCTGGCCATCCTCTGCCGTGCTGAACGTCTGGGAAAGTGAGCACGGAAGACCGCACCCTTTGGCAAGCAGCGGAGTAAACACGCCGCCCAACGTTTCGATGCCAATGGACTGAGCAAGTGCGCCGTCCGACACGGGCATCGCGCTCGGCGGCGCAGCCAGAGTCGGGGCTTCATCCAGGTTGGCACAGCCGACGAGGCAGAGAGTGACGACCCCAAGGCAGGCTATCGTAAGTTGAGTCATGCTCGCATGCTGCCACGAACACCCCCGCAGCACAGCAAAACGGCCCATCAGCCCGGCCCGCGTTCCGGTCAGCTTCCCACCAGAGTGAGTGCCAGCTGCGGCGAGTCTTCGCCAACGACGCAGACTCGCCACACGTGCGTCCATACCCTCACATCAGGTGCGGACGCTCCGAACCGAACAGCAGGCGCTTGGCCCCTTCGCGCCATACCTGCGGGCACGCTTGGCCGCGCACTACGGCTGCAACGGTATAGGCGTAGCCGCGGTTGCTCGGATTGACGTGGCCAAGCACGGCCTCGGCCTGCTGTACCGAGGCATTCGCCCGCACCGCATCGACGAACGCCACCATGCGCGCTGCCTCGTCCGGGTCGGTGGCCAGCACCTTCTCACGCCATGCCGCTTCATCGCGGCCGTGCCGCAACGCCAGTGCCCACATGGTCCAGATGGAATCCCCATCCACGCCCGCCTCGGCCGGGAGCCCCAGTGCCTTCTCGGCCACGTCGGCCGACGCGCCATCGGACGCGGCAACCAGGCGAACCATGCGGGGCAACAGTTCGGCATCGGCCTGCGCCAATTCCAGCGCCTGCGCGTACTCGCCCCGCCCAAGCGGTAGATAGGCATCGTACGGCGAGCCGGTAGCCTCGCCGCTGTCGAGCGCCAACATGTTGGTCAGGTGGGCCGACTGGGACGCCAGCGACTCGATCTCGCCCGGGCTGGCGCCCAGCATGCGTTTGATGCGTGCCAACTCCGGTGCCACGAACTCCGCCGTCTGCTCCGACATCGCCGACTTCGACAGGACCTCGTTGGCGCCGGCCCAGTCGCCGCGAGCGGCAAGCACGTAACCGCTCGCAAGCGCGAACCACGGCTCCTGCGGCCAGCGGCGATGTCCAGCGGAGAACGCCTCGTCCTGCTCCGGACCATCAGCCATGCAGCGCACCGCCAGATAGGCCAGCGACGAAGACCCAGGCTTACGCTCGGACATCTGCCGCTGGCGAGCACACACTGCCTCGTGCGCTTGGCCCTCGCCGAGCTCCTGCTCCATGCGCAGCGTCGCCACGTCCTCGGGATACCGCGTCAGTCGATCTGCAATGAGGCCCGGCATGTTGTCCGAGTACATCGCAGCTGCAGAAAGCCACGTTGTCAGGTGGCGCGAGCCCGGCGCATCCCAGCGCGCATGGGCCATGACCAGGGCCGCACGCTGCTCGTCGCTGTTGACGAAGCCCAGCTGCTGCTGCGGAGACAGATCGCCCATGGCCGTCAGCACCGAACGTGTGCCTCCGGTTCCATACTTGGTCGAAATGGAGGTCGGCGGCGTCTCCAGCACGACGTCGGCATCGGTGGCCGACCAGCGCTGCGCACCCAGCTTGCGCTCAGGGGCGCCCTCTGCACCGCCATAGACCGCCGTCCACTCCACCAGCGGCGCCGCACCGGCCACGTTGTACGTGAAGTGCGAACGGCCAGGCATGCGCTCACTGTCGAAGGACTCGATCAGCTGCCCGTCCGCGCTGTGCGTGACCACCTTGTGCGCGGTCCCCGGTGCCACGTCCACGGTGGCGCTCTGCTGCGGCTGCAGCGCGACCGTAGTGCCGTCGACGGTCACCCGCACCGCTGTGGCCAGGCCGTTGTACAGCGAGACCGTCGCGGTGCCGGTGTGCATGCCGAACACCAGCACGCCGACCACGATGGCCGCCGCAACCGACGCACGCACGACGCTGGCCGCCCAGCCGTCGGCGGTCTGGAATCGATCCCACCAGCCCAGCTTGGTCTGCAGCTTGCGCTCCTGGCCGGGGACCAGCACCGGGTAGCCCGCGGGAACCCGCGACGGCGTCGGTGCGGCGGGCGCCGCCTCGCCGGAATCCAGGCGCCCGACCACGGCGTCTTCGTTCGCCAGCAGCGCCTCCAGCGCCGCCGCGCGCAGCAGTGAGAGTGTGCCGCAGGTATGCGCAACCCAACCGCCCGCGCGCTGCACCCAGTCGTTGATGTTCTGCTGCGATGGTCCGAGCAGGCCCAGCTCGCCCAGCGCCTGCGCCAGGGGCTGGCCACCGTGCTCGACCACGGTCGCGTCGACGACGCAGTCCCCGGCGCGGCCGTAGATGAATTCGAGGGCGCGCTGCACGCGATCGGCGTCACCGAGCAGTCGGCGCATCTCCTTGTCGGAAACGCGCTTGTCGGCCGTCACCACGTGCAGCGTGTTGACGAAGACCCCGTACACATCGCGCAGGTCCGCCTCCACGTGTTCGCAGAAGTGCAGCAGGGCGACCTGGCCTTCCAGCACCGCCTCCCAACCTTCGCTGTTGCGGCGCGCGGCCAGCCGGTGCAGGCTGCGGCACTCCTGATCGTGCTGGACGACGGCCTGGCGCAGCGGTGCGATCTCTGCATCCAGGGTCGCGATGGCCGGGCCGAGGCGCCGGGCGTCCAGCACCTGGCCGCGCCAATGCACGCGGTTTCCCGACGCACGCAGGTGACCCAATCGGGCGGCGTCCAGCGTCGCGCGCTCTTCTTCCAGCACGCGCAGCTGCTGCAGTGCCTGGCCATGCCGGGCTGCATACAGGCCGGCGATGCGCTCGCGCACCTCGGTGTTGTCCAGCGGCGTCAGCGTACGCAGGAACAGCTCGGCGGGCGTGGCGACACCACGCACGAAGGAGCGACGCAGGTAGGTTCCCTGGTAGCGATGGTGCATGGCGCGGATGTCGAACTCGGCGTCGAGCCGGCTCAGCGTTTCCGCACCGTCGGCGAAGGCCGGCGGCGTCTCGCGGAGCATGTCGCGGGTGATCTGGTGCCGGAGCGCGTCCGCATCGCGGAACAGCAGCATGGCAGGGCGTTCGTCGATGGCAGCCGCCACGTAACGTCGCTTCAGGTTGTTTTCGCGGTCGGCGTTGGCCGGATGCGTGGACCACATCTGCGGCACGCGCACCATCGCACTGCGGAACACGCGATGCTGCTCGCGGTCGCTCTCCGGCAGCTGCGGTGGATCGGCATACAGCGGGTCGGGCGACACCCGGCGCAGGTTGGCGAGCATCCGCGTCTGCACTGCGAACAGGTCGGCCACGGCACGGCCGGCCTCGAACTCGCGCGAGGCGAAGGCCACCGACCGGTCCCAGGCTTCGTCCGCCGCGCCCAGCCGGTGCAGGGCATGCACCAGCGCATCGCTGCCGGCCAGCGAGGCGGCCACCAGGTCGGCCTGATACTCCATCTCGCGCGACAGGGCACGCTCGGACAGCGCGACCACGCTGAAGGCGGTGTCCACCAGCGAGCGGATGGCCCAGACCACCAGCGACAGCAGCCAGCCTACCCAGGCGATGCGGAAGTCCGTGCGCGAAAGGCCGGCCAGGAACGTATCCAGCGCATCGCGCCGGGCCACCAGCTGGCTGGCGATCTGGTGGGCCACGTACACCCAGCGCCCCACCGCCATCGTGCGCTGCGCGAAGTGGCCGAACTCATGGCCCAGCACCGCCTTGAACTCGGTCAGGTTCAGCGCATTGACAAGCGCCAGCCCGATGTCCAGGTTCTTGCGCGAGGGCAGCAGCAGGTTGAACAGCGAAAGGTCGTAGAAGACCCCGGCGTTGACCCGCGAGGACAGATACACCCGCTTGGGCCGCGGCGCGCCGGCCTCGTCGGCCAGGCGGTGCAGGAATGCGAACAGCTCAGGCTGGTCGGCCGGCTTGAGCTCCAGCTCCTTGGACGCCTGGCCACGCTTGAGGAAGATCAGCCCCTTGGCCATGAACGCAGCCAGGAACAGCGCGCACACGCCCACGATGATGTTCACCAGCGTGTTGCCGCCCTCGCCGGACACAAGCGTGCGGAGTACACGGAACGCGGTCCAGCCAAACCAGCCCATCAGGGCAAAGTAGGCAGCGGCGAAACTCAGCAGGCCGGCCACCGCAAGCCATGCATGGCGTCGGTACGCGGAGCTGGGTGCGGTCAACTGAGCAGGCACGGCCGAAGGCCCCGCCGGATAAAGCGAATCCAACATGATCATCCCCCTGTTGTAGTGCCCCGCGCGGTCCCCCCGGACATGGCGCGGAACGTACCCGGCGTCATGCCCGGTCCCGGGGCGATTGTGCACTTTGTCTGGCGGGTGCGATATAGGCCCAGGCCTTTATCTGATTACAGATTTGGATAGACCGGAACCCAGTGTGTAATCACCAGGTTGATTACCCCGTGGATAACCGCCCGCTGCAGGGTATCCAGCTTGAATGAGTACACGCTGGCGCAGAGGGCCACCGAGACGAGGAAGGCAGACACCATTGCATCGGTGTGGACCCATGCGAACAAGGCACTAACGCCCAGGGAAGCGAGGAATCTGCCGAGGTAATGCGCAGAGCCGGACCGCAGCAGGTGCCTGACCACCTTTTCCTCGAACAGGGGCGCGACAATACAGCCCGTAACCAGACCAAGCAGGTAGTAGGCGACCGGGACCTTGTCCCATGTCAGCCACTGCGGGTTGTGCCGGTCCGGATAGCCTACGAACGCTACCCAGAGAGCACCGCCCAGAAGGCCAAGCGAAACCAGGATCAGGACAAGCTTCCCCGACCATGCCGCGCGCTCCTCACGGGGGAACAGCCACATGCAGACCAGGAAGGCGGCCAGCTCCGTCATCGCCTTCGAACCGAAGACGTCGAACGCGTTGAGCAATCCCTGTCCCGCGCCAACGGCGATGGTTGCGATGGCCGCGACGAAGATCCTGTTCTCGGGTTTGCTGACAGGCCGCCAGAATGAAGCCACGGAAGGACTCACAGAAGAGGTCGATCTGGATCATTCATCGTCCCAAGGCCCAACCCTGAAGCTAACGCGCCCCTCCTTGATGCTCATGATCCAGGTTGACTTGAACTCTTCACCAAGACACCGCACCTCCAGCATCCCATCGGTAACCAATGGGGCCATCTCTGCAAAAAGGGTCTGGAGATAAGCGGGGTGTAGGTTGCAGCTAGCCTCGCCCTGTTCAAAGGATTTACGCAGCTGATCGAGCACGTCCGGATGAACACCGTCGCGCTTCAAGTTAGAAGCAACCTCGGCTTCCACAGTTTCGAACGCAACCTCTACGTCCCCGACGTTCGACACTTGGACGATCGTGTACCAACTCATTCCACGCTCCTTGTGATCACTTCTGAAAATTTGGCCATTCCCAAGAAACGCCGATTAATGCTGTCAGGTCCGCCTGGGCTGCTGAAGGCTACTTTTTCCTGATCCGCTCAACCGGTTGGAACTGGCCGTTGCCCATGCGAGCTATGTGGATAAAATCCAAGTCTTCTGGAAGCTCAACACGCACCACTTCTTCAATCCATTCGTCAGAGTAGTCAAGACCTTCCTCGGGTTCGAAGGACGGATTCCATGATATCTCGTACATGGGAAGCGTCTCGGAAATCAGGTAGCGAACAGCAAACACTGCGAGAGGGCTTTGTCGCAGACCAATCCGACGTGCTTGTCTCCAGAACGCCGGATACTTCGCCGACGAGACCTCCTCTGCTTTGGCCAAAGCGTGACTGACGTCAGCGAAAGCGCTATCTACACTGATCTGCGCGATGCTCAGTTGCTGATCCATCGGATGGGCAGCGTCGTACTCCACGTAGATCATGGTTGAGCCATGCTGGAACTCGCATACGCTCGGATCTGTGTGTGTCCAGTTGCCCAGCATCCTGGCGGGGTGAAGCGATACAGTCACTTGAAAAAGCCCCAGAATTTGTACTTACCAGATCAAAGAGGTCGATAACTCACAACGGGTAGAGCCCTGCTATACAGCCCTGGGGAGTGGCAAACTGCTTCACCAACGTGTAGCTGCGGTAAGGCACGCTCTGCCCCGTCACCACTGGCCCTTCTCGCTGTGCTTCATGCGTGATCCTTCACTTGCGATGCGAGAAGTAGCACATTATCCGATTCAAGTATGACTGGCGGAGCTAACCCGATGAAGATCAGATTGATCCTGGCCATGGCAATAGCTCAAACGGCGCTCACCGGCAGTGCGACAGCCGCGCCGAGCGAAGCGGCGCGCGGCGAAATCGAGTCCTTGATCGGCGCCTTGGACGGTTCAACCTGCCGCTTCCAGCGCAACGGCAGCTGGCACGATGCTGCCGAAGCCCGGGCGCACCTGCAGCGCAAGTACGACTACCTGCTCAAGAAGGACAAGGTGGATACCGCCGAGCAGTTCATCGAGCGGGCGGCCAGCCGCAGCAGCATGAGCGGCAAGCCCTACCGGATCGCCTGCCCGGGGCAGCCCGAGCAGACTGCGGCGTCGTGGTTTGGCGCGCGGCTGCAGGCGCTGCGGACGCGCTGAACCCGGGCTCCTCTCAGTCCGCGACCTCGCCGTATCTCACAGCGAGCACTTTGGCATTTTCGGGCGGCGCATCGCGCCAGTTCGGCCTCACGGTGATCTCGTCGATCCTGCCCTCGATCCTGATCTCCGACCCCACCTCGAACCCCAGGCCACGCAGCCAGGCGCCGCGGATCATCACGAAGGGGATGGGGCCGTACTCGTCGCGGTCGAGGGCGTTGATCTGCGGTACGGCGCGTACGCTGCGTAGCTGGACGGCCTTCAAGGTCTCGTCGCGGGGAGTGAGCCGGCTGTCGTCCGGGTGAACCTGCTTCAAGTTCGCATTCATGGATGTACCTCCAATTCCAACAGGGAATGGCCCTCGCCGGTAAGGGCGAGGGCGTCGGGAGGTCAAAAACCGAAAGCAACCGATCGGCGGGCGTATTCCCCCGTGGAGGGTCTTGTATTAGCCGCCCTCCCGACATGGGTTATCCACAAGTTTGGTTGCTTTGGAGTTTTTGCGCTCCGGCGCGAACCTTGCGGAGATCGAGCGGGAAACACAAAGCATTTGTTTCTGTTGATTTTTCCGTTTCGATAGACGGCGCCTACTGATTGACGCGTCTGACCCGTGCAGCATCCAAAATGCTGTATTCACATGTGAACGCGGTCGCAGTTCTCACCCAGCGCCAAACAGCTTCTGTGCGTTCTGGAACAGGATCCAGCTTGTCGCAATGAACTTGTCCCCGCCCTCGGGGCGGTTCCCCCGGTGGGTGTGCGTGAAGGCCGTGGGCGCGATCAGCAGGCTGCCGGTGCGTGGCGCGATCTTCCGCTCCTGGAACAGGAATTCGGTTTCCCCCGCGTCGAATTCGTCATTGAGGTACAGCGTCCACAGCAGGTGGCGATGCAGGGTCTCTCCTGCGGAGTCGCGCGGATACAGCTCGCAATGCCAGTAGGGGTAGCCGCCTTCGCCTGCCGCGTACCACTGCAGGTTGATGGCGCCCGGGCGCAGGCACGTACGGGCCAGTTCGGAGAGCGCGTTGTCGTCCATGCCGGGAAAATCTTCGGCACGCAGGCGGCGTGCGCTGCCATCGTTGTCTTGGACCTGCAACATGAGCGGGGAAATCAGCGCCTGTGGATAACGGCGTAGATAACTCAAAACCCCGCTGAATACTGCCTGCTGCAGCTGGATTTCCACCTGGCGCCATTCCGGGCGGCCGCTGATGCGGAGATCCTTGCTGTGCTTGAGTTCCGGGAAGACGCCGCTGCCAACTTCGCCGGGCACCAACTGTGCGCTGGCTCGCATCTGGGCCAGGATGGCGGCGCAGGCGTCGGCGGGAATGGCGTTGTGGATTACTTCGATGAAGTCGCGCGGTGTTTCGGCCGTCATGGGGTCATCCGTGGGCGTTTGAGCCCGATGGTGACCTGTGTTGGTGCACGTGTCACCCCGTTGCCATGTGGCAACGGGGTGGCGCGGTCAGGCCTGCGCGTCGTGTTCGCGGTGGTAACGGGTGGCTTCGGCCACTTCGTTGCGCGAACCCAGGAACACCGGCACGCGCTGGTGCAGCTGGTCCGGCTGGATATCCAGGATGCGCTCGCGGCCGGTGGTGGCGGCGCCGCCGGCCTGTTCCACCAGCAGGCCCATGGGGTTGGCTTCGTACATCAGGCGCAGCTTGCCGGCCTTGCCCGGGTCCTTCTTGTCCCACGGGTAGATGAAGATGCCGCCGCGGGTGAGGATGCGGTGCACGTCCGCCACCATGCTGGCGATCCAGCGCATGTTGAAGTTCTTGCCGCGCGCGCCTTCTTTGCCGGCCAGCAGGTCCTGCACGTAGCCCTGCATGGGAGCTTCCCAGTGGCGCTGGTTGGACATGTTGATGGCGAATTCCTGGGTGTCTTCGGGAATCTGCATGCCGCGCTGGGTCAGAACGAACTCGCCGGTTTCACGGTCCAGGGTGAACGCGTGGGTGCCGTGGCCGGTGGTCAGCACCATCTGGGTGCTGGGGCCGTAGATGCAGTAGCCGGCGGCGATCTGGGCAGTGCCCGGCTGCAGGAAGCTGGCGTCGGTGGGCTGTTCGGTGCCGGCCGGGCTGCGCAGCACCGAGAAGATGGTGCCCACGGAGACGTTCACGTCGATGTTGGAGCTGCCGTCCAGGGGATCGAACAGGAGCAGGAAGTCGCCGCGCGGGTAGGTGTCCGGCACCGGCTGACAGTGGTCCATTTCCTCGGAGGCGCAGGCGGCGAGGTGGCCGCCCCAGGCGTTGGCTTCGAGCAGGATCTCGTTGCTGATGACGTCCAGCTTCTTCTGCGCTTCGCCCTGTACGTTGCCGGTGCCTGCATCGCCAAGTACGCCACCCAGCGCGCCCTTGCTGACCGCGATGGAGATGTTGGTGCAGGCGCGGCCCACCACTGCAATGAGCTGGCGCAGGTCAGCGTTGATGCGGCCGGCGTGCTGCTCTTCGATAAGGTACCGGGTAAGCGACGTACGGGACATGGAATGGCTGCCAAAGACATTTCGGGGGCCGTATTGTGGCCCGTCGGTGGCGGGTTTACGAGGCGCGGTTTTCGGTAACCGGTTACAGCGGTGGCCGCAAATGGATCGGTTGGGGACGGATCGTGAGGGCCGGCCAGCGGCCGGCGCTACCGGTCAATGCACGAGGGCCGCATCAGCGGCCCCCGTGGATTACCTTTTTGCCGAAGCTCAGCCTTTGGCGATGGTCGCCACGGCCTTGGCCACGTATTCCAGGTTGCCCTGGTTGAGCGCGGCCACGCAGATGCGGCCGGTGCCGACGGCGTAGATGCCGTACTCGTCACGCAGGCGGTCCACCTGCGGGCGGCTCAGGCCCGAGTACGAGAACATGCCGGCCTGGTCGTTGATGAAGGCGAATTCCGGTGCACCGGCGGCCACCAGCTTGTCTACCAGGCCATGGCGCAGGGCGTGGATGCGCTCGCGCATTTCGGTCAGTTCCTGCTCCCACAGCTGGCGCAGCTCGGGGCTGGTCAGCACGCCGGCCACCAGTGCAGCGCCGTGGTTGGACGGGCTGGAGTAGATGGTGCGGATGATGCGCTTGACCTGCGACTGCACGGCCTTGGCCGCGTCAGCGGTGGGCGCCACGATCGACAGCGCGCCAATGCGTTCGCCGTACAGCGAGAACGACTTGGAGTACGAGTTGGCGACCACGAAGCTGTCGATGCCGGCCTCGGCAATGATGCGCACGGCCGCGCCGTCCTGTTCGATGCCCTTGTCGAAGCCCTGGTAGGCCATGTCGATGAAGGGGAACAGCTGGCGTTCCTTCAGCAGCTCGGCCACCTGCTTCCACTGGGCCACGGTGAGGTCGGCGCCGGTGGGGTTGTGGCAGCAGGCATGCAGCAGCACCACGGTGCCCGGCTGCAGCTTGTTCAGGTCGGCCACCATGGCGTCGAAATCAACGCCGTGGGTCTTCGGGTCGAAGTAGCTGTATTCCACCACTTCGAAGCCGGCCGCGCCGAACACCGCGCGGTGGTTTTCCCAGCTGGGGTTGCTGATGGCGATGGTGGCGTGCGGCAGCAGGCGGTGCAGCAGGTCCGCGCCCACGCGCAGGGCGCCGCTGCCACCGATGGTCTGCGAGGTCGCCACGCGGCCGGCAGCCAGCAGCGGGGAGTCTTTGCCGAACACCAGTTCGCGGGTGGCCTGGTTGTAGGCGGGCAGGCCGTCGATGGGCAGGTAGCCGCGCGGCTTGGCCTCGTTGGCCAGCTGCTGCTCGATCTGCTTCACGGCGCGAAGCAGCGGAATACGGCCGCTTTCGTCGTAGTAGATGCCCACGCCCAGGTTGACCTTGGTGGGTCGGCTGTCGGCGTTGTACGCTTCGGTCAGACCCAGGATCGGGTCGCCCGGGACCAGTTCCACATTTGCAAAGAAGGACACGGCGGTACTCTTTCGATGACGGAGGGGGGGACCGCATCGTAACAAAGCCGCAGCGGGGGCGCGGCGCCTGCCGTCACGTTGAAGTCCGTACCCTGTCGTGCGGTACCTGTTTTCCGGAGAGCCCCCTCTGAATATCTTTCGTTTGACCCCCCTGGCGCGCGCGTGTGCGCTGCTTTCGGCCACCGCCCTGCCGAACCTGGCACAGGCCCAGGCCAGCGCGCCTCCGCCCGACCCCATCGAGCGCCTGCCCACGGTTCAGGTGCAGGCTGCGCGGGGCCAGCAGGTGGCCGACGTGGACCTGCCGGCGTCGATCAGCACGGTCTGGCTGGATGACGAAACCAATGGAAACCTGGCCCAGATCGCTGACGCTTTGAGCGGGGTGCCCGGCGTGGTGGCGCGCGATCGCCAGAACCTGGCCCAGGACACCCAGCTGTCGATCCGCGGGTTTGGCGCGCGTTCCACGTTCGGCGTGCGCGGCGTGCGGGTGCTGGTGGACGGGGTGCCGGCCACCATGCCCGACGGCCAGGGCCAGCTGTCCCATGCCAGCATGCTCTCGGCACAGCGGGTGGAGGTGCTGCGCGGGCCGTTCTCGGCGCTGTACGGCAACTCCTCGGGCGGCGTGGTGCAGATCTGGAGCGCCGACGGGCAGGCCGGGGACCCCTGGCGGGTGCGGATGGCCGGCGGCAGCGACGGCACCCTCAGCACCGGCGCGCAGCTGCGCGGCGAACAGGGGCCGGTGCGCTACAACGTGGCGGCCAACCATTTCCGCACCGACGGCTGGCGCGACCACAGCGCCGCGCGGCGCGAGTCGGTCAACGCGCGGCTGGGCACGGACGTGGCCGGTGGCACGCTGGACCTGGTGCTGAACTACTTCGATTCGCCCGACGCGCAGGACCCGCTGGGCCTCACCCGCGAGCAGGTGCGGCAGGATCCTCGGCAGGCCACGGCCGTGGCCACCCAGTACAACACCCGCAAATCCGCGCGCCAGGCCCAGGCCGGACTGGTGTTCACCCGCACCGAAGGCGCGCAGACCTGGCGCGCCATGGGCTATGCCGGGCAGCGCAGCGTGGAGCAGTACCTGGCCATCCCGCCAGGGCCGCAGGCCAACCCGCTGCATGCCGGTGGGGTGATCGACCTGGAGGGAGGCTACGGTGGGCTGGACCTGCGCTGGGGCTGGCAGGGCGACTGGGCGGGGCGGCCGCTGGAAGTGGTGATCGGCGCCAATGCCGACCAACAGCAGCAGGATCGGCGCGGTTACGAGAATTTCGTGGGGTCCGAGCTGGGCGTGCGCGGCGCGCTGCGGCGCGACCAGAGCGACCGGGTGCGCAACGTGGACCAGTTCGCGCAGGCGTTCTGGCAGTGGGCGCCGCGCTGGTCGCTGCTGCTCGGCGTGCGCCACAGCGAGGTGCGCTTCCGCTCCAACGACCATTACGTTACCGCGCGCAACCCGGACGACAGCGGCGCGCGCGACTACTCGGCCACCACCCCGGTAGCGGGCGTGGTGTTCCATGCCAGCGACGCATGGCGGGTGTATGCCTCGGCCGGGCGCGGATTTGAAACGCCCACCTTCAACGAGCTGGGCTACCGGGCCGACGGCGCGCCCGGGCTGGCGCTGAACCTGTCGGCGGCGCGCAGCCGGAACCTGGAGCTGGGCACCAAGTGGCGCGGCAGCGGCGGCGCTGCGTTCGAGGCCGCTGTGTTCCGCGCCGATACCGATGACGAGCTGGCCGTGGCCAGCAACACCAACGGGCGCAGCACCTACCGCAACATCGGGCGCACCCGTCGCCAGGGGCTGGAAGCCAGCCTGCTCTACCCGATCAGCGCTGAGCTGGAGGCCAGCCTCGCCTACACCTATCTCGAGGCGACGGTGCGCGAGCCATATCTGGTCTGCGCCAGTACCGGCTGCGCCACCCCGAACACCACCGTGCCAGCCGGCTCACGCCTGCCGGGCGTGCCGGAGCAGCAGTGGTTCGGCCGCCTGCAGTACCAGCCAGGCGCGTGGCAGTGGGCGGGCGAGGTGGTGGCCTCGAGCGATACGGTGGTCAACGATCTCGCCAAGGACAGTGCGCCGGGCTACGCACTGCTCAACCTGGAGGCAGCGCGTCGCTGGACCACGGCGCAGGGCGCGCTGCGGGTATTTGCGCGGGTCGATAACGTGCTGGATCAGCGCTACATCGGTTCGGTCATCGTCAACGACGGCAACCAGCGCTACTTCGAGCCGGGCCCGGACCGCCGTTACAGCGTGGGCGTGCAGTGGGCCTGGCTGTAATTTCCGGCAGGGCACGACCGTTGGTCGTGCCGTTCCGGAGGCTCGCATTCACTTCGGAATCTTGGCCGGTACAAACGGCGACGTAGGATCGCTGGCGGGGAATGTCTCCTCCAGCGCCTCGTCCTGGTTGTCGCTCTCATGCGCCTTGCGCGCGGCGCGGTGGTGCGGATGTTCCTCGCAGTCAGCGTTCGGCTGGCCGGAAGGATCCTTGCGGTCGCGCGAGGCGTGGACCTCGTCGACGCCGGTGCGCAGGTATTCGGGGGCTTCGGAAGGCGACATGCCGGCGCCGCGGTCTTCGGCGTCCTGCAGGTCATGTTTGGCGCGCTGTTCGCCGGGAACCGGGGGTGTGGCTTCGCGCAGGGGATCGCGTGGCATGGTGATGGGCTCCACAAACAAAGGGTGAAACACGGCCCGATGCCGTGCGGAAAAAGCATACGCACCACGGGTGGATGGCCGACGTGAAGCAATGCCAAGACCACCACAACGCATCTGTCACGGCTGGATAACGGCGCCGGGGCTATTCCTGCCAGCCCCACCCTCGCCGGAGACGTGTCATGCCCCGCCTGGATCGCCGCAACGCCCCCGTGCTGTTCAACGCCTACCTGCAGCCGGACCGGAGTGCGCGGCGGGGCCGCCGCCCGCGCGCTGAAGAGCCCGAAGCGGTGGCGCAGGACTACCTGCAGTACATGCGCAACGACTACGAGCGTCGCCGCAGTCAGGGAAGGCGCAGCTGGAAAGACCTGTACCCGGCCTACACCTTCGCGCTGACCACCCACTACGCCGACTGGCCGCGTGGCGACGACGACGACACCGACGGCGAGCTGGCCGAACATTGGGAGCAGATGCGTGGCCAGTCGCGACTCGGCTGGTCGCAGGCGCGCGCCATCGTGGAAGACGCCTGGATGGCCCTCGACCACATGCCCGCAGCAGCCGTCCACGGCGCCCTGCAGTAACCCACGCGGTGCCAGACACACTCGATACACAGCCCCACCACAACCGTTTCACGCCCCCCGAGCTAAAGCTGGCGCCTCTCTCTGCACTGGAGTGGCGCCGCCATGGCCCGACCGATCTGGACCGGAACCCTGTCATTCGGGCTGTTGAACGTGCCGGTCTCGCTCATGTCGGGCGAGCGCAAGGTCGACCTGCAGTTCCGCATGCTCGATTCGCGCGACAAAAAGCCGATCCGCTTCGAGCGGGTGAATGCGGACACCGGCGAAGAAGTGCCGTGGAAGGATATCGTCAAGGCCTACGAGTACGACAAGGGCAGTTATGTCGTACTGGAAGAGAGCGACATAAAGTCCGCCGCGCCGGAAAGCCATGAAACGGTGGAAGTGGAAACCTTCGTCGACGCATCCCAGATCGATCCGCGCTATTACGAGAAACCCTACCTGCTGGTACCCGGCAAGAAGGCCGAGAAAGGCTACGTGCTGCTGCGCGAGACCCTGCGCAGCACCGGCAAGGTCGGCATTGCGCGCGTGGTGGTGCGCACCCGCGAATACCTGTGTGCGGTGATGCCGAATGAAGATGCCCTGGTCCTGATGATCCTGCGCTATCCGCAGGAACTGGTGGATCCGGAAGAACACAAGCTCCCCACGGGCTCGCTGGCCGACTACCGGATCAGCAGCAAGGAAACCGCGATGGCCGAGCAGCTGATCGAGTCGATGTCGGGCGAGTGGAAGCCGGACGACTACCACGATGAGTTCCGCGAGCGCCTGCAGACCCTGCTGACCAAGCGCATCAAGTCCAAGGGCGGTACCACCACGGTGGAAGACGAGCCGGCCCCGCGTGAAGATGCCGCTACCAACGTAGTGGACTTCATGTCGCTGCTGCAGAAGAGCCTGGATGCCAAGAAACGCACTCCGGCCAAGAAGAGCGCGGCCGTCTCGAAGGTGGTGAAGAAGGCCAAGCCGGCCAAAAAGGCAGCCAAGGCCACCAAGTCCGCGAGCAAGGCCACCAAGGCAACCAAGGCCACGAAAAAGGCGGCCGCCAAACGCGCCCCGACGCGCAAGGCGGGATAACCCACCATGTCGCTGCAGGAATACCGCCGCAAGCGCCGCTTCGGAGAAACACCGGAGCCGGACCATGACCCGCAGGGCGCCACGGCACGCCGCCCGATCTTCGTGGTGCAGCTGCACCATGCCAGCTCGCGGCATTACGACTTCCGGCTGGAAGCCGACGGCGTGCTGAAGAGCTGGGCGGTGCCGAAGGGTCCGTCCCTGCGCGTGGGCGAGAAGCGGCTGGCGGTGGAGGTGGAAGATCACCCCATTTCCTATGCCACGTTTGAAGGTGACATTCCGAAGGGCCATTACGGGGCCGGGCACGTGGACGTGTTCGACCACGGCACCTGGGCCTGCGAGGGCGACCCGCTGGAGGCGATCGCCGCCGGAAAACTGGACTTCGTGCTGCATGGCACCCGGCTCAACGGTGGCTGGAAGCTGGTACGCACCGCGATGAAAGGCCGCCAGCACCAATGGCTGCTGATCAAGCGCGATGACGGCGAGGCGCGGGATGCCGATGCCGACGCACTGCTGGAGGAACCCGTGGCGAAGACGAAGACCACTCGATCCACGAGAACCTCGACGACCTCAAAAGTTGCAACGAAGACCACGAAGACCACCACGACCCGGACCTCGAAACCGGCGTCCCGCCGCAATGCGGACGCGCGCTGGGCCAAGCGCGCGCTGCAACTCGAACAGGCACGCGAAAAGCCCTACCCCCACGACTTCAAGCCGCAGCTCACCGACCACCGTGACAGTGCGCCCAATGGCGATGCCTGGCTGCACGAGATCAAATGGGACGGTTACCGCCTGCTGGCCGACGTTAGCGAGGGCGTGGTCTCGCTGCGCTCGCGCGGTGGATTGAACTGGAACAATGATTTCCCCGAAGTGGTCCAGGCCATCACCGCCCTGCCGGTCACTGACCTGCGCCTGGATGGCGAACTGGTGGTGCTGGATGCCGATGGCCGTAGTGACTTCACCGCGTTGCAGAAGGTCATCGACGGCACCAGCAAGCAGCCGCTGCGCTATGTGGTCTTCGACATGCCCGGTATCGCGGGCGTGGACATCAGCCGCTCCCCGCTGCTGGATCGCAAGGAGCTGCTGAAGGACCTGCTGGGCGATGTGCCTGGCACCCTGGCCTACAGCGACCATGTGCTGGACCATGGCCCGGAGGTGTTTGCCGCCAGCGGCGCTGCGGGGTTTGAAGGTATCGTCAGCAAGCGGGTGGACGCGGCGTATGTCAACGCGCGCTCGCCGACATGGGTGAAAGTGAAACACGAGAACACCGACGAGTTCCTGATCGTGGGCTACACCGATCCGAAGGGATCGCGCAGTGGATTCGGCTCGCTGCTGATGGCCGCCCCCGATAAAAGCGGCCTGCGTTACGTAGGCCGCGTGGGAACCGGCTTCGACGATGCGAAGCTGGCGGCCATGCACAAGCAGCTCAAGGCGCTGGCGACCGACAAGGCGGCGGTGGCCCTGCCTTCGCACGTGCCGTTCAAGGCCAGCAGCGTGCATTGGGTGAAGCCCACGTTGGTGGCCGAAGTCGCGTTCCGGGGCTGGGCCAAGGAAGGGTTGCTGCGCCAGGCCAGTTTCAAGCGTCTGCGCGAAGACAAGACTGCCAAGGACCTGGGCGCTGGGGCGACGAACGCGGCGACCGGTGTAGGCAGCAGAACGAAAGCCCCGGTTACGAAGGTCGCTCCAGCGAAATCACGCGCAGGAGCCAAGTCGGTTGGCGCTGAGGTTGCGGATGTAGCCATCAGCCATCCCGAACGCGTGGTCTTCGCCAAGGCCAAGCTCACCAAAGGCGACGTGGCCGACTACTACCGGCAGATGGCGCGATGGATCCTGCCGGAAGTGGCGCGCCGCCCGCTGTCGCTGCTGCGCTGCCCCGATGGCGTGGACAAGCAGTGTTTCTTCCAGAAGCACCACGGCACCGGCCTGGGCGACGCCGTGCAGGCGATACCGCTGCAGCAGAAGAGCGGGCGCGAGGACTACCTGTACGTCGAAGATGTGGAAGGGCTGCTGCAACTGGTGCAGATGAACACCCTGGAGCTGCATCCGTGGGGCGCCACGGTGGACGACCCGGAACATCCGGACCGGCTGGTGTTCGACCTGGATCCGGGCGAAGGCGTGACCTGGACCGCGATCAAGGCGGCCGCCCGTGACATCCGTGCGCGGCTGCAGGAAGTGGGACTCGAAAGTTTCGTGCGTCTCTCTGGCGGCAAGGGCGTGCACGTGGTGGTGCCGTTGAAGCCCAGGGCGGACTGGGCGCAGGCCAAGGACTTCTGCGAATCATTCGCGCAGGCCATGGCCGAGCACGCGCCGGAGCGCTACGTGGCCACCATGAGCAAGGCCAAGCGCAACGGCGTGATCTTCATCGACTGGCTGCGCAATGCGCGTGGCGCAACGAGTGTGTGTTCGTGGTCGTTGCGCGCACGGCCGTCAGCGGGCGTTGCGGTGCCGCTGCGCTGGGAGGAGCTGGGCAGGATCACTGCCGCCGATGCCTTCCCGTTGCCGAAGGCGCTGCAGCGGGCGCAGCGGCTGAAAGCCGATCCCTGGGAAGGGATCGAAGACGTGGATCAGGTGTTGCCGACGGTGTGATGCGGTGTTCGCATCGCGTGGAGCCGGCCGGCGGCCGGCACTACGGCGTGTCGCGCGGCCGCTGCTGCGTAGTGCCGGCCGCCGGCCGGCTCCACGGAATGCTACCGAGGCCGATAGCGCGCCCCAATCCAGATCCCAACTGCCTGCACCGGCAGCGACACCAGCAGCGTCACCACGAACCAGAACGGGAAGTCGTTGCCCAGGTCCCACGCCGCAAACGCGGACGCGCCGGCGATCAGAAACCACACCACCCCGCCATGCACGTACGGTGCATTCGGCGCATAGCGCGCAGCGAATGCCGTGGCCGCCACCCCCCCGAGGATGGTCCAGGCCAGGTCCCACGCCAGCCGCAGCTGGCTGTCGCCCAGTCCCACCCACGGCGCGGTCCAGCCGGCGATGCCGCTGACCATGCCCAGAACGAACAGCGCCACCACCACCGACAACACGGACAGCACCACGGTTTTTGCGATCGACAAAGCAGACATGGGTCACACAGACGGCAGCGGCACTGCCGTCATTATGAGCGCCTCAGCCGACCAGCGCAGCCGATGCCCTTGCCAGACCTTCAATGCCCGCCCAGTCCTTCGCCTGCAGCAGCGCACGCGTGGTCAGCCACGAACCGCCCACGCACAGCACGTTGGGCAGGTGCAGGAAGTCGCGCGCGGTCTGCGCGCTGATGCCGCCGGTGGGACAGAAGCGCACGTCGCCGAACGGGCCGTTCCAGGCCTGCAGCATGCCGATGCCACCGGCCTGCACTGCGGGGAAGAACTTGAAGGTATCGAGCCCCTGTTCCAGGCCCAGCATCAGCTCCGACGAGGTCGCCACGCCCGGCAGGAACGGCAGGTCGGTGTCGCGTGCAGCGGCATACAGCGTCGGCGTGGCGCCGGGCGCCACTGCAAACCGCCCGCCCACGGCCTTCACCTTTTCCATCTGCGCGGCGGTCACTACCGTGCCCGCGCCCACCACCGCGTCCGGCACGGCCTCCACCATCGCCTGGATCGCGTCCATCGCGACGGCGGTGCGCAGGGTCACCTCGATCACCGGCAGGCCGCCGTTGAACAGGGCCTGGGCCACCTGGACGGCTTCGTCCACGCTCTCCGGGGTGTACACCGGAATCACCGGGGCCAGTTTCAATACTGCGCGTACGCGGGGATCAGCGCCGGACATCGAATCGCTCCTCGCCCGTCAGGGCCAGTACGTCAGCTTCACTGACGGGGTTGAAATCACCGGGGATCGAATGCTTCAGGCTGGCCGCAGCCAGGCCGAAACGCACGATCGCGTCCGGTTCGAAGCCCTGCATCATGCCATGCAGGATCCCGGCGGCGAACGCATCGCCACCGCCGATGCGGTCCACGATGCCGATCATCTCGCGCGTGGGCGCCACTGCGCGGGTGCCGTCGCGACCCAGCAGCATCGCGCCCAGCGCATGGTGGTCCACGCTATGGGTGGTGCGCTGCGTGCACGCCATCCACTGCAGGCGCGGGAACGCAGCGAACGCCTGCACGGCGGCAGCGTCCACGCGCTCGGCCAGCGCGGGCTGTTCGAACTGCCCGCCCAGCACCACGCCGATGTCGCGGTAGTCGGCGAAGGCGACCGTGGCGCAGGCGAACAGCTCCCGCAGGATGGCCGGCGCATCGCCTTCCCAGCGCGCCCACAGCGAGGGCCGGAAGTTGCCGTCGAAGGACACCTTGACGCCACGCTCGCAGGCGGCGCGCGCGGCGACCAGGGTGGCGTCGGCCATGGCCGGGTTCAGCGCAGGGCTCACCCCGGAAAGGTGCAGCCACTGCACGCCGCGCAGCAGGGTGTCCCAGTCGTAGTCGCTGGCCTGGCCCAGCGAAAATGCCGAGTCCACCCGGTCGTAGACCACTTCGCTGGCGCGCTGCACCGCGCCGGTGGTGAGGAAGTACACGCCCATGCGGCCCGGGCGGGTCTGCAAATGGGTGGTGTCCACCCCGTGCCGGCGCAGTTCGCCTGCCACGTACTGGCCCAGCGGGTTGGCCGGCAGCGTGCTGACCATCTGCACGCTGTGGCCGAAGTGGGCCAGCGACACACCGACGTTGGCCTCCGCGCCGCCGGCGTGTACCGCCAGCTGCGGCGTCTGCAGCAGCAGTTCACGGCCAGGCGCGCTCATGCGCAGCAACAACTCCCCGAAACAGACAACACGACTCATGGCGATGGATCCTTCGTGGTGGTCATGACCCGGGGACAGGCCCCGAATCGCAATGGCTAGCGGTGTCATTCTAGCGGTGTGGCGCGCTCCGTCCACCGGTTCGGTGGGCAGAAACCTTTGTCCCGCAGGCGTCTACGGGACATTTCAAGTCTGTTGCGGTGCAAGATGCTCGATTCCCAACGGACTGTTAACGTCGGCTCTGACCAGCGGTGTCATTGCACTGACATGTCGCCGGATAGCTGTTTCATGTAGCACCTTGGGAGAGGGAAAACATGCAATATCGAAACATCCATAAAAAGACACCGGTTACCTTGCTCGCCCTGTCGATCGGCCTGGCGCTGAGCGGAACCACCCTGGCGCAGGACCCGGCCCCGGCTTCGGCCACCGACCTGGACACCGTCACCGTCACCGGCTACCGCGCCAGCGTCGAGAAGGCGCTGGACATCAAGCGCGGCGAAGCCGGCGTGGTAGATGCCATCGTCGCCGAAGACATCGGCAAGTTCCCCGATCTGAACCTGGCCGAGTCGCTGCAGCGCGTACCCGGCGTGGTCATCACCCGCGAAGCCGGCGAAGGCCGCAACATCTCGGTGCGCGGCCTGGGCCCGGACTTCACCCGCGTACGCATCAACGGCATGGAAGCGCTGACCACGGTCGGCGCCGGCGACCAGAGCGGCGGCACCAACCGCGGCCGCGGCTTCGACTTCAACGTGTTCGCCTCGGACCTGTTCTCGCAGCTGCTGGTGCGCAAGACCGCCTCGGCCGACGTGGAAGAAGGCTCGCTGGGTGCCACCGTCGACCTGCGCACCGCGCGCCCGTTCGACTACGACGGCTTCACCTTCGCCGCCAGCGGCCAGGCCAGCTACAACGCGATGGCCGAAAAGGCTGACCCGCGCGTGGCCGCGCTGATCTCCAACACCTGGGCTGATGGCACCTTCGGCGCGCTGCTGTCGGTGGCCTACTCCGAGCGCCAGGCGCTGGAAGAAGGCTCCAACACCGGCCGCTGGGCCAACGGCCCGAGCAACGGCAACTTCAATGCGGCGTCGCCGTTCACCCAGGCGCGTTCTGCCAGCGTGTACCACCCGCGCTTCCCGCGTTACGTGCAGATGGAACACGAGCAGAAGCGCCTGGGCGTGACCGGCACCCTGCAGTGGAAGCCGACCGACGCCACCGAGATCTCGCTGGACACGCTGTACTCGAAGATCGACGCCAAGCGCGACGAGCACTACATCGAAGCCATTTCCTTCAGCCGCGGCACCAGCACCACCCCGCGCCTGGTCGGCAAGCCGGCGATGATCGTCAAGGACGGCGTGATCGAGAACAACGCGCTGGTCTACGGTGAATTCGACAACGTCGACATCCGCACCGAAAACCGCCACGACGAGTGGAGCACCGAGTTCAAGCAGATCGCCCTGAACGGCCAGCACCGTTTCGGCGACGACTTCACCTTGTCCGGCAAGGTCGGCATCTCGCGCTCCAAGCACGAGAACCCGATCCAGACCACCATCATCATGGATAAGTACGATGTGGACGGTTACAGCTACGACTACCGTGGCAACAGCCGTTTCCCGAAGCTGAACTACGGTATCGACCCGACCAACCCGGTCGGCTGGGAACTGGCGGAAATCCGCCTGCGTCCGCAGTACGTGGACAACGACTTCGACACCGGCCAGATCGACTTCAACTGGAACCTGAGCCCGGGCTTCCGCCTGAAGGGCGGCATCCTGGCCAAGAACTACACCTTCGACACCGTGGAACTGCGCCGCGCCAGCGAGCTGGCCGTGCCGAACTTCCCCAACGGCACCAAGATCGTGCCGGTGGACATGACCCAGCAGTCCGGCCTGAAGGGCATCACCGGTACGCCTGACCAGTGGGTGGTGCCGAACCTGGACGCCATTGCCGACCAGTTCGACATCTACAGCAACAGCGGTACCTTCGCCGTCGCCCCGCGCGCCAACAACTCGCGCAGCGTGGAAGAAGAAGACAGTGGCGGCTACCTGATGGGCGAGTTCTCCACCGAACTGGGCAGCATTCCGTTCTCGGGCAACTTCGGCGTGCGCTATGTAAAGACCAAGCAGAGCTCCACCGGTCTTTCCACGCTGGCCACCGGCACCGTGGCAACCACGGTGGATCGTGAGTACGACGACACCCTGCCCTCGTTCAACCTGGTCGCGGAAATCACCCCGGACTTCCTGATCCGCCTCGGTGCGGCCAAGGTGATGAGCCGCCCGGGCCTGGGCAGCCTGACCCCGGGCGCCACCGTGGCCGTAGCCGGCGGTGCGCGCACCATCTCCAGCGGCAACCCGTACCTGGACCCGATCCGCGCCAAGAACGTGGACCTGGGCTTCGAGTGGTACTTCTCCGAAGGCGCGATGGCCGGCATCGGCCTGTTCTACAAGGACATCGAAAGCTTCGTGCAGACCACCCGCGAAGTGGCGCCGTACAGCGCCAGCGGCCTGCCCGACTCGCTGCTGATCGGTACCGGCGCCTCACCGTCGGATGACTTCACCTACACCAAGCCGGTCAACACCCCGGGTGGCGAACTGCACGGCGTGGAAGCGAACTACATCCAGCCGTTCACCTTCCTGCCGGGCAACTGGTCGAACCTGGGCATCCAGTTGAACTACACCTGGGTCGAGTCGCAGATCCAGTACATCAACTCCAGCGGCCAGCCGGTAATGAAGGCCGACCTGACCGGTCTGTCCAAGTCGTCCTGGAACGCCACGCTGTTCTATGAAGGCACCGTCTGGTCCGGCCGCGTTTCGGCCACCAACCGCGACGATTACCTGACCCAGGTGCCCGGCACCGAAGCAGGCTTCAACGTGGACGGTACCCACGGCATGACCGGCACCACCTTCATCGATGCGTCGATCCGCTACGCGATCAACGACAAGCTGGAGCTGAGCCTGGAAGGCATGAACCTGACCAACGAAGCCAGCGACGAGTGGGTGTACTCGCCGGCCACCGGTCGCCTGCCGCTGCAGTACACCGAAACCGGCCGGCAGTACCAGCTGGGCGTTCGTTACAAGTTCTGAGTGCGCGTAACCGGCAGCGGCGTGGGCAACCACGCCGCTGTTGCGGCGCAAGATGCCGCACTGCTTCCCGTTTGCTAGTTTCTGGCGGCCCTGCGCACACGCTGCGGCCGTGGTGATGTGCTGTGGAAAGGAAAGGTCACATGGTGCTTTGGGGTGGGGTGGTTCGGGCCGTTTCGGGCGTTGACGGGTGTGCGAGGGTCGGCCGACGGCCGACGCTACCGCGAACGTTGGCACTGGCGGTGTTGGTGGCCTTGTCCGGTACCGCCGCCGCGCAGAGCACGCCACAGCTGCTGTTCCATGTCTCGGCCGAGCACGGCCTGGAGGCCGACCACGCCGAAGGCGATGCCGTTCCCAACTTCGTCGACAAGGTCACCACCGTGGCCGACGGTGCGCGTGGCCGCGGCATCCAATGGGCCGACGACGGTGTGCTGTCGTGGAACGCCCCGGGCAATATCCAGGCGCAGCGCGGGACCCTGGGTTTCTACTGGCGCCCGCGCTACGCGGTGGGCGAAGCGCCGTTCGTGATCTTCCGGGTCGGCTACGCCGACCACAGCAGCTGGGACATGGCCTGGCTGCGCATCGACTGGAACGGTCACGGCTTCGATGCCTTCGTGACCGACGCCAACCTGGCGCGCACCCGCGTGTCGTTCAAGCTGGACAAGACGCCCGATCCCGAACAGTGGCAGCACATCGCCTTTGGCTGGGACGAAAACCACGGCGTGCGCCTGTACGTGGACGGCAAGGAGGTCGCCCGCGCGGAGACCACCGCCGACTATGACGCGGCGCTGGACCAGCTCGGCCTGGCCGGGCGGGTGATGGCGCCCTACCAGGTGCAGAGCCGCTACAACTTCCTGCGTGGCAGCGATTTCGACGAGATCCGCGTCTATGATCGCCTGCTCGACCCCGCCGGCATGGCGGCGCTGGCTGCCAACAAGGCGCCCACCGGCAGCGTGGCCGACACCGGCCCGATGCGCGCCTGGAACCATCGCTTCGGGTGGGACAACGCCGCACCGCCGGTGCTCACCGCACCCACCACGACCATCCGCAAGATCGAGTTCGCCGATACCAAGGACCACAAGCAGTGGATGTGGAAGGCGACCGACGGCATCGCCGAAACCACCTGGCCGGGCGTGTACAACCGCTCGCGCCTGCCCGGCCGCAACGACTACTTCCAGCTGCCGGACTGGAACACGTACGTGGAAGGCGGCCAGCAACTCGACCTGACCGTTCCCGCCGGTGAGACCGTCAACCGCGTTGAAGTGCGCGGCGCGGCCTTCGGTGGGCTCAGCCACAGCATGGGCGACGCCGCTGCCACGCCGCTGCTGCAGCGCCCGCAGGGCGTGGTGCGCAGCGTGGACGACATTCCGGCGCAGACCGGTGGCGTGCTGCATTTCCACAATACCGCGCAGGAAACCCCAATCCAGGAGATCTGGGCCTACCAGGTCAGCGACGCCGCCGAGCCGGAAGGCACGGTGAAGCAGCGCTACCTGATCGACAGCCAGGCCCTGCCCGACTACCTCAACATCACCACCCTGCGCGAGTACATCGACGGCCGCTACCCGGCCGCAGAGCGCAGCACGGTGATGGCGCTGCCCAAGGGCGCCGGCTCGCGCCGTCGCGGCGCGGACACGCTGCCGGCCCACCCGCTCCCGATCGTGCACGTGCTGATCCCGTCCGGCGTGGGCGACGCCCCAGCTGCGCAGCCGCTGATCCGCAGCTGGGCGCACAGCTGGGAAAACATGTACGACGGCTTGGACGGCGTGGCCATCGACCTGCCGGCACTCGACCTGCCGCCCGCGCGCGATGGCCTGATCCCGCTCAACATCCGCATCAAGGACCCGATCTGGCCGGCGCGCGACATGATCGATGTGTCGGTCTCGGTCAAGCCGAACGAGAAGCGCACGCTGTGGCTGGACCTCCGCGACCGCATCCTCACCGCCGACAGCCTGTGGATCAGCATCGCCTCGGGCGCGCCGGGCTTCAACGCGGGCTCGTTGGACGGTGCGGAGATCCGCATGGTCTACAAGGACCGCGCCGAAGCGAAGAAGGAACACGTGGCCGACCGCTTCAACCAGGCGCGCGACAACTGGGGCTTCCTGGTCGAAGAGCACACCACCTCCAAGCGCCAGCGTCTGTATGCGCGCGTGTACGCGGACCTGAGCGACCTGCTGCGGGTGGACCCGGACCACGAACTGGGCCGGCTGTACTGGAACTACATCAGCTACAACAGCCAGGGCAAACCGCCGTTCACCCAGCCCGAAGCGCCGAAGGGTGTGCCGCTCTGGGCGTTCCGGCAGACCGAAGACCTCAAATACGTGCGCCGCTTCGTGGACTGGTGGATCGACAACCGGCAGATCGCCTACGGCGACTTCGGCGGCGGCATCTCCGACGATACCGACCTGACCCAGCAGTGGCCGGGGCTGGCGCTGATGGGCGTGCAGCCGGACCGCCTGAACCGCTCGCTCACCGCGTTGTCCGACGCGGTGTACCGCAACGGCATGTTCTCCAACGGCCTGAGCACCATCGAAACCGATGAGCTGCATTCCTACGAAGAAGGCATCAACGCCAACAGCGCGATGCTGTACCTCAACTGGGGCGATCCGCTCACCCTGGAACGCCTGATGGAAACGGTGAAGGCGTTCGACGAGCGCATCATCCTGCCCAATCCACAGGGCAACCTGCTGTTCTCCAGCAACTGGTTCGGCGGCAACAAGGTGTACCGCGAGCCGAACTGGCAATGGCAGAAGCCGTATTCGTTCCCGGCGCTGCACCCGGCCTTCCTGGTCGGCCAGTACAACGCCGACCCGACCGGCCGCAAGCTGGTCACCGGGCTGGCCGACAGCTACCTGGCGCACGCCTACACCGACGACAAGGGCCGCTGGGCGCTGCCCAACGAGATCAACTGGCAGACAGGCAAGGTGCGCGGCGGTGAGCTCAACAACGGCTCGGGCGGCGGCGATGTCATGCACACATTCTGGGCGGCATGGCGCTGGAGCGGTGACGACAAATACCTGAAGGCGCTGGATTACCGCGTGCAGCGCGGGGGCCCCGGCGCATTGGCCAACCTGGGCGAAAACTTCGTCGAGGTGCTGGGCAAGGGCGCCGAATGGAACCCGAAGCTGGTGGCCGATGCGGACGCCGGCAACACCGGGTTCTCAAGCCTGATGGCGTGGCAAGCCACCGGCGACAAGAAGTACCTGGAAGCGCTGCATGCCGACGGCATCCAGGCCAAGGCGCAGCGCGAGTACATGAACACTGAAGGCCACTGGTGGTCCGACCGCGTGGAAGCGCCGAGCGAGTTCCTGCAGCGGGCACGCCTGGGTGGCATTGCCCTGAAGCGCAACCAGAGCTGGCCCGGGCACACGGTGAGCTGGCGCTTCGCGCAGCCTGACGCGGCCGAGCAGGTGGCGCTGCTGGTGCATGCGCCGTCCACCGAGCACTTCAAGGTCATTGCGTACAACACCGGCAAGCATGCGGTGGATGCGGAGATGAGTACCTGGAACGTCACCGCCGGGCAGTGGCGGATGACCAGCGGCGTGGACCGTGACGGCGACGACCGCATCGATGGCAAGGGCGAAACGCGTGAGGTATCGCTGGAGCGCAGTGCAAGCCTTCCGCTGCGGTTCGCACCGGGCGTGGCGCAGGTGTTCGAGTTCGAACTGATCAAGGCCGGTACGCCGGTGGAGCTGCGCCCCGACCTGGGCGTGGGTCGTGGCGATGTGCGCGTTGACGGACGCCAGGTGCACGTGACCGTGCACAGCTTGGGGCACGTGGGCACACCGGTGGGCACGGCGGTGCTGGAGGACGCGAACGGGCGTGAGCTGGCGCGTATCGAGATTCCGGCGATGGAAGCGCCGGTGGATCTGGTGCCGAAGACGACCACGGTGAGCCTGCCGTTGCCAGCGGGTATTCGCAGCGGCCTTCGCGTGCGCGTGGAGCTGCAGGATGGCGGCGCGGAAGTCACCCAGCGCAACAACACCGTGACCTTCTGACGTAGAGCCGGGCTCTGCCCGGCTCTACAGCGTGACGGTGCCCTCGATGCAGGTCACGCACGTTCCCCCGATCCACAACGCATCGCCCTCCTGCTCCACCTGCACCCGCCCCGCACGCCCCAACACGGTGCCCTGGCTGATCACATACCGCGTCGGCGCCTCGCCCAGCAACCACCGCGCAATGCCCGCATTGAGGCTGCCGGTCACCGGATCCTCCGGCGCCGCCTCGCCGGCGATGAACGCACGCGACTCGTACTGCGCGTCTACGCCGTCGCTTTCGCTGCACGCGGCAAACACGCCCACCATCAATCCGTCCAACGCCGCGTAGTCCGGCCGCACCGCCAACACCGCTGCCCGGCTTTCCAGGCGCACCGCGATCCACGGCGGCCCGTTGTCCACCCACCGGGCGTCCACCACGTCGTCGGCGGCCACGCCAAGGCCTGCAACAACGCGCTCCCGCAACGCGGGCACCAGCGGCCCCTCGCGCAACAGCGGCGGCGCATCGAAGGCAAATCCGGTCTCGCTTCGACGAATCCGCACCAGCCCGATCCCGCACTCCTGCACGATCTCTGCGCCCCGCGGTACGCCGCCATTGGTCAACCACGCATGGCAACTGCCCAGGGTGGGATGCCCGGCGAACGGCAATTCGCCCAGCGGGGTGAAGATGCGCACGCGGTAATCCGCACGCGGGTCGCCCGGCGCGGAAACGAAGGTGGTTTCGCTGAGGTTCGTCCAGCGGGCGAACGCTGCCATGCGGGCATCGCCCAGCCCATCGGCATTGAGAACCACCGCAAGCGGGTTGCCCAGCAGCGGATCGGTGCTGAAAACGTTGACCTGGACGAACGGGTGGGTGGACACGGAAGCAGTTCCTGCGCGGTGGGGTTCCCCATCATCGCGTGCAGGCGGTGGCAGGTCGAGCGTCAGCGGGGCTGGATGAACCACAGCACGTCCTTGCCGTTGCTGTAGCGCATCAGGATGAAGTTGGGACACTCGTAGATGTCCGCCGGGATGCTGCCTTCGGGCAGCTTCAGGCGCCAGTTGGGCAGCGACACCCGTGCGGTGGGAAAGCCGATCGGCAAGGCCCAGTACAACTCGGCGGCATTGGCGATGATGACCTGCAGGCAGCCGCTGCGGTCGCGGATTTCGACATGGGCGATGCCGTCATCGAGATACTCCTTCGCACGCCAGCCCTCGGTCACGCGCGACTGGCCACGGGAGGTGCGGCGCGTGGTGTGGCGGGTGGTCCGCCTGGCGCGGGCGGCGACGTGGGTATCCAAGATGAGCAGTATCCGCAAGGAAAGGTCGTGGGACGTTTCGATGCTATCTGCGTCATTCGGGAGGGTGCTTTGAGGATGTTCCTAGATTTGATCCGGGGTTCACCCGAGGCGCGTGGGTTGCCGGCGGTACGTGGGACACGCATGGCGTGTCGCTACGCGGTGGCGGGCGATCCGGGGCCGGCGGGTCAGGCGTCGTCGGTTTCCAGTTCTTTCAGGCGGCGTTCGTACCAGCCGTTGCCTTCGGGTTCGAAGATGGCGGTACGGATCATTTCGCCCTGGTAGACGTGCACGGACACGGCGAGCTCGGTGTCGCTGGCGTTGCGGATAGTGTGGTATTCATGCGGCGGGATCAGGCTGCCGGCACTGCCGCAGCCGCCGACCACGGAAGGCTCGGCCTGGAAGCGGAAACGTTCGCCGTCGCGCTCGAGCAGGGCGTACTGGGTGACTTCCAGCTGGCCCAGCCACACCCCTTCCACGCACCACAGGCCGCTGTGGTCGTGCAGCGGCGTGCCCTGCCCCGGCGCCCAGCTCATCGCCACGATGCTGTAGCCCAGGGTCGGGCTGCGGTAGAGCTCGCGGCGGGCATAGTGGTCGCTGATCGGCTGGTGCACGCACGCCGGCAGCTGGATGCGGCTGTCGGCGATGGCCTCGCACAGCGCACCCCGCAGGGTCGTGGCGATCTGCTGCGGATCGTCATTCTGGACCGCGTGATCGACGGCGGCGATCAATCGATCGCGTCCATGGAACCGCGGAAAGGCATCGCAATGGGCTTGCATGCCTCCAGTCTAGGCGATGAACGTTAAGGCGATGTTTGATCTGGATCACGACAAATCGCCGCACGTTGGCCGGAAAATCAATCGATTTCCGTTCTTCGGTAGACGCTGCCTATCGGCATGGGCGGAAAGCGCGCCATTCGCGACAAGCCCGCGTAGCGACACGCCATGCGTGTCCCACGGATTGTTGGCCACGTTCCGGACACGCATGGCGTGTCCCTACGTGGTGCCTCGCTGTACGAAGGGCGCCTGCTGGTACAACCTGCGTTCGCCGCCGCGTGGATCGTCTTCCTGCCTGGAACGTGTGTCGAACACCATCGTCTGCCGCCGCTCCAACCCGTACTGTTCCCACTGCGGCAAGCCGCCATGGTTCGGGTTGCCGGTGCGGGCAAACGCCAGCAGCGCCTCGCTCATCACATCGGCCATGCGCTGCGCATCGGCCCCCTCCCCGGTGCGCGAGCTTTCCGCACGCGTGTTGTCGAACACCAGCGGGATATCCAGCGTGTGGAAGGCGCCTAGTTTCCCGCCGTCCAGTGGTGATCCCCAGTCCAGCTGGTAGGCCCAGGTCGGTGCCCCCTGCCGGGCCCGCGCCTCCAGTTCCTCCACCGCGCCGCGCCAGGAACGCCCGGCCGTGGTGGCGGCAAAGAACACTTCCGACGGCGTGTAGTGCGGATACAGGCGCCGATATTCGGCGATCACCACCGAAGGCAGCAGGTCCACGAACTGCTCCTTTTCCAGCTTCGCCGGCAGCGTTTCCCAGGTCAGCGCGAAGTTGGCCGGATCGTTGCCGAGGAAGGCGCGGGTTTCGTCATGGGTGTTGCCGATCACCATCGGGATTTGTGCGGACTGCGCCGGCGCCTGTGGCCAGAACGGGTGTTCCGGCAGGCTGCCGCCGTCCACCACCGGGCCGAAATACAGCGAGGTGCTCTCCACCCGCGAGGGATCACGCGCGCGGGTGGCGGCCAGCAGCGCGTCGGCCGGGAGCGCCAGCAGCGCGTCCACGTCGCGCGCGCCTACCGCGTCCATCGCAATGCGTGCGCGCTGGGTGGCGGCCCGCGGCCCGGCGGCGGTGACCTGCTGGCCGCTCATCGTCCACGCGCGCTGGAACAGGCCGCGCGCGGCCGGCATGGCCATCAACGTAGCGATCTTGGCGCCGCCGCCGGACTGGCCGAACACAGTGATGTTGTTGGGGTCGCCACCGAATTCGGCGGCATGTTCGCGAACCCACTGCAGCGCCTGGATCAGGTCGAGCTGCCCGACATTGCCCGAATCGACGAAGCGCGCGTCGCCCAGCTGGGCCAGGTACAGGTAGCCGAACACGTTGAGCCGATGGTTCACCGTGACCACCACCACGTCGCCGCGCCGGCACAACGCGCTGCCGTCGTACTGCGGGTCGCTGCCGGAGCCATTGTTGTAGGCGCCGCCGTGGATGTAGAACAGGATCGGCCGTGGTTTGCCATCACGCAGCGCCGGAGTCCACACGTTGAGGTACAGGCAGTCCTCGTTGCCGGGGCCGTCGTCCCTGCTGCCCTGTGGCGCGGCAGGTCCGTAGGCCAGTGCATCGCGCACACCGCGCCACGGCAGTTCGGGAAGGGCGGGCTGGAAGCGGCGGCTGGCGGTGTCGCTACCGTAGGGCACGCCCCGGAAGCTGTGCACGCCCTGCGTGTAACGACCCCGCAAGCGCCCACTGCGGACCTTGGCCAGTGAATCGGAGGCGGCGCCGGCAGGTGCGTTGGCCAACGCAGCGGCCATCGGCGACGAACCGGCCGCCAGCATCAGCGCGTAACGCGCGCTGTCGCGCAGGAAACGGCGGCGCTGCAGGTCGGCGGGGCTCATGGTGTGCCCTCCCCGCCCTGCGCCTGCATCCAGCGCAGCGCGAGCGTGGGCCATTGCGTGGTGGTCAGCGCGGCGGGAATGCGCACGCCGAAGCCATGGCCGCCGTGCGCGAACAGATGCATTTCACTGGGCACGCCCGCGTCGATCAGCGCCTGGTAGTACAGCAGGCTGTTCTGCACCGGCACCACGCTGTCGTCCTGCGCGTGCACCAGGAAGGTAGGCGGTGTCTGCGCGGTAACCTGGGACTGCTGGGAGAACTGCCTTTCCAGCGCGGCACTGGGCCGTTCGCCGAGCAGGCGGGAGCGCGAACCCGTGTGCGCATGCGCGCCCATGTCGATCACCGGGTACAGAAGCAGGGCGAAGTCCGGGCGCGCGCTGACCGCGTCCACGGCGTCACCGATGCCCGGGAGCGCGGTGGCGAATCCGGTGCTCAACCGCGCGGCCACGTGGCCGCCGGCGGAGAAGCCCATCACCCCGATCCGGTGCGGGTCCAGCTGCCACCGGCGCGCATTGCTGCGGATCAGGCGCAGGGCGCGCTGGGCGTCAGCCAGCGCCGCCTGGCGGTCATCACGGCCGGTCGGCAGGCGGTACCGCAGCACGAACAGGGTCACTCCGCCCTGCTCCACGAAGGCCGGCACCAGCGCAGTGGCTTCCTTGTCCAGCACGATGCGCTGGTAGCCACCGCCGGGAATGACCAGCAGCGCGCTGCCGTTGGGCCGGGCCGGGCGATAGGCCACCAGGTAAGGAG
Source organism: Stenotrophomonas sp. VV52 (assembly GCF_002893095.1). Lineage (GTDB taxonomy): Bacteria > Pseudomonadota > Gammaproteobacteria > Xanthomonadales > Xanthomonadaceae > Stenotrophomonas > Stenotrophomonas aracearum. The sequence continues at coordinate 61,403 of NZ_PKQQ01000012.1, forward strand.
CACTGACGTTGTCGATGTAGCGGTCCGGAAGCGCGCTGTTGTCGCTGCGTTCGACGACGTTCGGCGCGCTGGCCGCACGCGGTTCACCCGGGACCTGACTGGCCGGCCACAGGTCGATGCGGTCTGGCGCGCCGGGAGCGGGCTCGGTCTGCGGCACTGGCCGTTCGGCCGCATCGGCCGGCAGCGGGACAGAGGCGAGGGCGGAAAGCAGGCAGCCCGCCAGCAGGGGCATCAACACGAGACAGCGCATCCGGGGATCCTTGGCATGGGAAACGACCGCGTGCCGGGCGCTGGCAGCTTCTGATGCGCTGCACATTGCCAATGACACCGGTTTACCATATACAGCTCATCCAAGCACTGTCGATGGGCAGTGCAACAAAACAACGGGAGACCCGCTTGAGCAACGATCAGGGCAAACAGGATCTGCCAGAACAGGGATTGGGCGACATCGCCCAGGCGTTCGTTTCGGCCCGCCAGCAGGGCCGGTCACTGCCGGATTTCCCGGGAACCATCCCGGACGACCTGGTCACCGCCTACCACGTGCAGGACCACGCCATTGCGCTGTGGGACGCCGGGGTCGTGGGCTGGAAGGTCGGCTACATCGCCGCCGAGCGCCGCGATGCCTCCGGGGACGACCGCCTGCTGGGCCCGATCTTCTCCAATCGGCTCTGGAATGCTACCGGTGGAACAACCGACATTCCGGTTTTCGTGGGCGGCTTCGGCGCGGTCGAGGCTGAGTACGTGTTCCAGCTGACCGAGGACGCCCCCGCGGACAAGCTGCACTGGACCCCGGAAGAGGCCGAAGCTCAGCCGGCGCGCCTGTTCATCGGCGTGGAAGTGGCCAGCAGCCCGCTGGCCACGATCAACAAGCTGGGCCCGCTGGTGGTGGTCTCGGACTTCGGCAACAACAACGGCCTGGTGCTGGGCCCGGAGATTCCTGACTGGACCACGCTGGACGATGCCGACCTGCGCGCCGAAACCCGCATCGACAATGAGGTGGTGGGCACCGGCGGTGCCACCCTGCTGCCGGGTGGCCTGCGCACCGCATTTGCGTTCGCCTTGGGCCGCTCTGCCCAGCGTGGGCGCCCGCTGAAGGCCGGCGATCTGATCGCCAGTGGCAATGCCACCGGTATCCATGACATTGCCGTAGGCCAACAGGCACTGATCCGTTTCGCCGGTTACGGCGACATTACCTGCAGGGCCATCGCCGCCGGGTAACCGGTCGGCCATGGCGAGTACGCTTGGGAGGGCGCAGATGATTACTCGCAGAAGTTTCCTTGCCACCAGCGTGGGCGCGCTCAGCGTGCCCCTGTTGTCGGCCGGGTGTTCACGTTCCAGCGCCGCGCCCGGTGGCGCGCGCCTGCTGACGGCCACGGATGTGCACGTGGCCGACTACCCCACCGTGACCGCGGTGAAGTGGATCGGCCAGCAGCTCGAAGAAAAAACCGGCGGCCGGCTGAAGCTGCGCCAGTACCACTCCGGCCAGCTGGGCCGCGAGTCCGAAGCAATCGACATGGCGCGCTTCGGCGTCATCGACATCACCCGCGTGTACGCCGGAGCGCTCAACAATGCGTTCCCGCTGACCCAGGCGCTGTGCCTGCCGTACGTGTTCGAGTCGGTGGCGCACATGCGTCGCGCACTCGATGGCGGCATCGCCGACGACGTGCTGCGCGGCTTTGAAAGTCGCGGCCTGGTGGGCCTGGCCATCTACGATTCCGGCGCACGCTGCTTCTACAACACCAAGCATCCGATCGTGGAACCGAAGGACCTGCACGGCCTGAAGCTGCGCGTGGCCTCGTCGGACATCTTCATCCAGCTGATGCGCCTGCTCGGTGCCAACCCGACCCCGATGTCGCTGGGCGACACCTTCTCGGGCATGGAAACGCACATGATCGACGGTGCGGAAAACAACATGCGCAGCTTCCATTCCAGCCGCCATTTCGAAGCGGCGCGCTACTGGTCGCAGAGCGATCACTCCTATGCGCCGGACGTGCTGCTGATGTCGCGCCGCACCTTCGAGGAACTCAGCCCGGCCGACCGCCAGCTGCTGCTGCAGACCGCGCGCGAATCGGTGGGCGTGATGCGCCAGCAGTGGGATGCTTCGGAAAGCACCGCGCGCCAGGCCGTGGCCGACTTCGGCATCCAGTTCAACGAGGTCGACATGCCGGCCTTCCGCAAGGCCGCCGACCCGCTTCTGCAGCAGTACCTGCAGCAGCCGGAGCTGGCAGCGCTCACCCGTCGCATCCGCGACTTCGCCTGAGGACCACCGCGATGTCAGAGACGACTTCCGAAACCACTGTAGACGTGCGCTCGGCGCCCCAGCGTGCGCTGGACCTGATTGCCGACATCGCCATCCACATCGCCGTGCTGGCCCTGCTGGGGCTGGTGGTGGTGCAGGGCTGGCAGGTGTTCGCCCGCTATGTGATCAACGATTCGCCGAGCTGGACCGAGCCGGTCACGCTGCTGCTGCTGGCCACTGCGATGAGCCTGGGGGCGGCCACTGGCGTGCACACACGCCGCCACTTCGGCTTCTTCCTGCTGGCCGCGCACATGGGCCCAAACCTGCGTCGCGCGGTGGATGTGTTCTGTTCGCTGGTGGTTGCGGTACTGGGCGTGGTCATTGCCTGGTGGGCCGCTGTGCTGCTGATGGATGGGCTGGACATCAAGGCTGCCGGCGCCAACCTGCCACAGAGCATCAACTACCTGCCGCTGTGCATCGGCGGCGCGCTGATGGCCCTGTTCGCCTTGAACCAGATCGTGCAGGCCGTGCAACCGGCTGCTGTCGCAGAAGCAGAGGGAGATCGCTGAGTCATGGGTATTACGATTCTTTTCACTGTCTTCGCAGTGCTGCTGCTGTTGGGCGTGCCGGTGGCCTACGCACTGGCGGCGGCCGCGCTGGCGACGCTGTGGTACCTGGACCTGCCTACGCTGGTGCTGGTGCAGCAGATCTCGGCCGGAACCGGCTCGGCGTCGTTGATCGCAATTCCGTTGTTCATCTTCGCCGGCGAAATCATGATGCGCGGCGGCATCTCCGAACGCCTGATCGCGCTGGCCTCGTCGCTGGTCGGGCGACTGCGCGGCGGCCTGGGCCAGGTGTCGATCCTGTCCTCGCTGTTCTTCGGCGGCGTGTCCGGCTCGGCGATTGCCGACGTGTCGGCGGTCGGCGGCACGATGATTCCGCAGATGGTCAAGCGCGGCTATGACCGCGACTTCGCGGTGAACGTCAGCATCACCGCTGCACTGGTGGCGCTGCTGGTGCCGCCGTCGCACAACCTGATCCTGTTCTCGGCCGCCGCCGGTGGCGGACTGTCCATCGCCGACCTCTTTGCCGCAGGCATCGCGCCGGCGCTGCTGATGACGGTGATGCTGATGGTGACCGGCTATGTGGTGGCACGCCGCCGCGGCTACGGCGTGGAGATTTTCCCGGGCTGGCGCGCGGTGCTGCTGCGCATCGTCTCTGCCCTGCCCGGCCTCGGCCTGGTGGCGCTGATCTTCATCGGTATCCGTGCGGGCATCTTCACCGCGGTGGAAAGTGCGGCCATCGCCGTGGTGTATGCGCTGCTGGTGACCACGGTGCTGTACCGCCAGCTCGACTGGCGCGAATTCATGGGCACGGTAACCCATGCCGCGCGCAGCACCGGCGTGATCCTGTTCGTGATCGCCACCGCAGCGGTGTTCGGCTGGCTGCTGGCCTACCTGCAGGTGCCGGCGGCCGCAGTGGCATTCCTGCAGTCGTTCGCGCACAGCCAGTTCATGGTGCTGCTGATGATCGTGGTGATGCTGCTGCTGCTGGGCACCTTCATGGACCTGGCACCGATGATCCTGATCTGCACGCCGATCTTCCTGCCGGTGGCCAAGGCCTATGGGATCGACCCGATCCACTTCGGCCTGGTGCTGGTGCTGAGCGGTGGCCTGGGCCTGGTGACGCCGCCGGTGGGCTCGGTGCTGTTCATCGGCACCGCCATCGGCAAGATCAGCGTAGGCGAGAGCATGCGCTCTATCTGGCCGTTCTGGTTCGCCGCGGTGGCCGTGCTGTTGATCGTGACTTTCTTCCCGCAGCTGTCGCTGTGGTTGCCGGCGCTGCTGCGCGCCTGATTGTGTGGCGGCTTCGGCCGCCACGCTGTTGATGGAGAAACACCCATGCATCTGAAGACCCTGCTGGCCGGGCTGGTGACCGCTGGCCTGTTGCTCACCGGCGCCGCACACGCGGCCGACGCTGCCGCACCCACCTGGAAGCGCGGCATCGAAAACCAGCGCCAGGCCGACCTCGGCAACGGCACGTTCCTCAATCCGGTTTTCGCCGGCGACCGCCCGGATCCGTCGGTACTGAAGGATGGGGACGACTACTACCTCACCCTGTCCTCGTTCGACGCCTACCCTGGCCTGCCGATCTGGCACTCGCGCGACCTGGTGAACTGGCAGCCGATGGGCCATGCGATCACGAAGAACGTCGGTGCGATCTGGGCGCCGGACATCGTCAAGCATGAAGGCCGCTACTACATCTACTTCCCGGCGCGCACCGGCGAAACCCGCAGCAACTTCGTGGTCTGGTCCGACAGCATCCGCGGGCCGTGGAGCGAGCCGATCGACATCGGCCTGGGCGGCTACATCGATCCCGGCCACGCGGTGGGCGAAGACGGCAAGCGCTACCTGTTCCTGAGTGGCGGCGCCTACGTGCAGCTGGCCGACGACGGCCTGAGCGTGGTCGGCACGCCCAAGCACGTCTACGACGGCTGGAAGTACCCGGAAAGCTGGGACGTGGAGGCGTACGCGCAGGAAGGCCCGAAGATCAATTTCCACAACGGCTGGTACTACATGACCACCGCCGTGGGCGGCACCGCCGGCCCGCCGACCGGACACATGGTGATCACCGCGCGCTCCCGCTCGATCCATGGGCCGTGGGTGAACGCGCCGAACAACCCGATCACGCGCACCAGGTCGGCAGCCGAACCGTGGTGGTCGCGCGGCCACGCCACGGTGGTGGAAGGCACCGACGGGCGCTGGTGGATGATCTACCACGGCTATGAGAACGGTTACTGGACGTTGGGTCGCCAGGCCCTGCTGGAACCGATCGAGTGGACCGACGACGGCTGGTTCGTGGCCAAGGGCGGCGACCTCGGCCAGCCGCTGGCCAAGCCCTCGGGCGAATCGGTGGGCCAGCACGGCATGGCGCTGTCGGACGACTTCCGCGGCAGCACGCTGGGCGCACAGTGGAGCTTCTTCAACCCCGCCCAGGACGAGTACAAGCGGCTGGGCTTCAGCGCCGACGGCATGACCCTGCAGGGCAAGGGCGACACCCCGCGCGACAGTTCGCCGCTGACCGCCATTGCTGGCGACCAGGCCTACCAGTTCGAGGTCGAAATGGACATCGAACCCGGCGCGGTGGGCGGTGCCCTGCTCTTCTACAGCGACCGCCTGTACGTGGGCGTGGGCAGCAATGGGGAGAAGTTCATCATGCACCGCTACGGCGAGGAGCGCCCCACCCGGCTGGAGCCCAGTGCCAAAGGCGGCAAGCTGTGGCTGCGGGTGACCAACAACCGGCACATCGTCACGATCCATTCCAGCACCGATGGCAGAACCTGGAAGAAGTACCCGGTTCAGATGGAAGTCTCCGGCTACCATCACAATGTGGCCGGGAAGTTCCTCGCCCTGAAGCCGGCCCTGTACGCTGCCGGCGACGGCAAGGTCCACTTCCGCCAGTTCCGCTACCGCGCCCTCGATTGAGTGGGCCGGTAGACTCTTTCGACCTCTCTCGGTTTGAACACATGTCACTGCGCAGCAAGAGCGACCCGGCAACGAACGGGTTGACCAAGGGCAAGGCCGCCACGATCAACGACATCGCGCGGCTGTCGGGTGTTTCCAAGAAAACGGTTTCTCGGATCATCAACAACTCGCCGCTGGTGCGCAAAGACACCCGCGAGAAGGTCGAAACGCTGATGCGCGAGGTCGGCTACACGCCCGACCCGCTGGCCCGTGGGCTGGCCTTCCGTCGCTCGTTCCTGATCGGCATGGTCTATGACAACCCCACCGCGCAGTACATCGTGGACATGCAGTACGGCGCGCTGGACGCGCTGCGCGGCTCCAGCTTCGAGCTGGTGGTGCACCCCTGCGACTCGCGCAGCCCCGGCTACATCGAAGGCGTGCGCCGCTTCGTGCAGCAGCAGAAGCTGCATGCGGTGATCCTGGTCCCCCGTGCTTCGGAAGACCAGGCACTCGTGGACATGCTGGACGAGATCGGCTGCCGCTTCACCCGCATCGCCTCGGCGGCGCTGGATGAAACCTCGCAGATGGTGGTCACCCACGACCGCGACGGCGCCGCCGAAGCGGCCGATTACCTGCTGTCGCTGGGCCATCGCGACATCGCGCTGGTCACCGGTCCCAGTGCCTACCGCTCGGCCCACGACCGCACCGCCGGCTTCGTGGAGGCGTTGGCGCAGCGCGGCATCGAGCTGCCGCCGGGGCGCATCATCGAGGCCGGTTACACCTTCGAGTCCGGCGTGGCCGCCGCAGAGAAGCTGCTGCTGGGCAAGACCCGCCCGACCGCGATCTTCACCGGAAACGATGAAATGGCCGCCGGTATCTACAAGGTAGCCCTGCGCACCGGAATCAGCATTCCGCGCCAGCTGTCCATCATCGGCTACGACGACAGCCCGCTGGCCTCGCGCCTGTGGCCGTCGCTGACCTCGGTGCGCCGCCACACGCGCGACACCGGGCGCACCGCGGCAGCCATGCTGATCCAGCCCGAGGGCCAGGCCGCGCTGCAGATCGCCAGCGTTCGCCCGCACCTGATCGTTCGCGATTCCTGCCAGCCGCCGGAAGATTGACCGCTACGCGGTCACTCCTCGGGACTCGTCCCGCACGACGGTGCACCGCAAAATGACACCGGTTTCCTGTCTCGCTACAATGCAGGAAATCGCGCCGGGGCCGACCCGTCGGCCCACCCCTGCTCTGGAGACGCCATGTACTGCAAGACCCACTACGCAACCCATCCCGACGCCATCAAGGGCGCCAGCAACGAGGACCTGCGCGAGCTCTACCTGCTCGACGGCCTGTTCAATGCCGACGCGGTGACCCTGAAGTACACCCACTACGAGCGTTTCGTGCTGGGCGGCGCCGCCCCGGTGAAGGGCCCGGTGTCCCTGCCGAAGCAGACCGAACCGGCCTCGGCCGCCGGCCATGCCTTCCTGGAACGCCGCGAGCTGGGCGTGATCAACGTGGGCGCCGGCAGCGGCACCGTGACCGTGGATGGCACCGTGTACAAGTTGGGTCCGAAGGACGGCCTGTACGTGGCGATGGGCAGCGAAGACGTGGTGTTCGCCTCGGATGACGCCGCCGCTCCGGCGCAGTTCTACCTGGCCTCGACCCCGGCGCATGCGCGCTTCGAGACCAAGCAGCTGTCGATCAAGGACGCGGTTGCACTGGAGCGCGGCGCGCTGGAAACCAGCAACGAGCGCACCATCTACCAGTACATCGTGCCGGCCACCTGCCAGAGCTCGCAGCTGCTGCTGGGCCTGACCGTGCTGAAGCCGGGCAGCGTGTGGAACACCATGCCGCCGCACCTGCACGACCGTCGCAGCGAAGTCTATTTCTACTTCGACCTGGGCCAGAACGACCGCGTGTACCACTTCATGGGCGAGCCGGACGCGCAGCGCCACATCGTCATCCAGAACAACGAAGCGGTGGTGTCGCCGCCGTGGTCGATCCACATGGGCGCCGGTACCAGCAACTACGCCTTCATCTGGGCGATGGGCGGCGAAAACCTGGACTACACCGACATGCACGTGCTGGACATCTGCCAGCTCAAGTGACCCACACCGCGCCGTCTGCAGCACGCAGGCGGCGCGCGTCCCGCATTGGATAAGGAACTACCCGTAATGGCTAATCCGTTCAGTCTGGAAGGCAAGATCGCCCTGGTCACCGGTGGCAACACCGGCCTGGGGCAGGGCATCGCCGTCGCGCTTGCGCAGGCCGGCGCCGACGTCGCAGTCGCCGGCATCGCGCCGCCCACCGAGACCATCGCAAAGATCACCTCGCTGGGCCGCCGCTGCCTGGCGGTGGAAGCGAACCTGATCAGCATCGAGCCGGTGGAGCGGGTGATCCGCGAAACCGTGGAAGGGCTGGGCGGGCTGGATATCCTGGTCAACAACGCCGGCCTGATCCGTCGTGCCGATGCGGTGGACTTCAGCGAGCAGGACTGGGACGACGTGATGAACGTCAACATCAAGTCTGCGTTCTTCATCTCGCAGGCGGCCGGTCGTCATTTCATCGCGCAGGGCCGCGGCAAGATCATCAACATCGCCTCGATGCTGTCGTTCCAGGGCGGCATCCGCGTGCCGTCGTACACCGCGAGCAAGAGCGGTATCGCCGGCATCACCCGCCTGCTGGCCAATGAGTGGGCCAGCAAGGGCATCAACGTCAACGCGATCGCCCCGGGTTACATGGCCACCGACAACACCGCCGCGCTGCGCGCCGATGAGGACCGCAACAAGTCCATCCTCGACCGCATTCCGGCCGGGCGTTGGGGTACGCCGGAAGATCTGGCCGGTACGGCGGTGTTCCTGGCGTCGAGTGCGTCGGATTACGTCAACGGGTCGGTCATTCCGGTAGACGGTGGCTGGTTGGCGAGATAATGCTTCGGTACCGACCAACGGTCGGTACCAACCGCGTAGCGCCGGGCTCTGCCCGGCCCACGCACCCTGACATCATGCGATCGCCGGGCAGAGCCCGGCGCTACGGGGCACGACCATGCTGCGTTCTTCGTTGTTGCTGTGTCTGTTCCTGCTGGCCACCAGCGCACACGCCGCGCCGCACCGCATTTTCATTGCCGGTGATTCCACTGCCGCCGAATACGGGCCGGAACGTGCACCGCTGACCGGCTGGGGCCAGGCACTTCCAAGCTATCTGGATCCCGCGCAGTGGGAAGTACGCAACCACGCCAAGGCCGGGCGCAGTGCGCGCAGCTTCATCGAGGAAAAGCGGCTCGACGCCATTGCCGCCGACATCCAGCCCGGCGACGTACTGCTGATCCAGTTCGGCCACAACGACGCCAAGTTCGAAGATCCCACGCGTTACGACGACCCGGACACCGCCTACCCGCAGTACCTGATGCGGTACGTGCAGCTGGCTCGCGACAAGCGCGCTACGCCGGTGCTTATCACGCCGGTGGCGCGGCTGCTGTATGACTTCGGTTCGCTGCTGGACACGCACGGGCTGTACACCCAGGCGGTGAAACAGCTGGCCGCGCGGGAGCAGGTGCCGTTGATCGACCTCAATGCCAGTTCCACGCGCTGGATCCGCGAACTGGGCGAGCAGGGCGCCAAGCCGTACTTCATGTTCGTACCCGAGCAGAACAAGGCCGACGGCACCCATTTCAGTGCGGCCGGCGCGAATGCGGTGGCGTGCCTGGTGGTGCGTGACTGGCTGGTCCTGAAGCCCGAACTGAAACCGGCCCTGAAGCGCGACATCGACTGCGACGTGAGCCAGCCCGCAGGGCAGGGAAGCGACCCGGCCAAGCCGTCGCGCGTGGTGCATGAGCGTGACATCGCGATCAGCCAGCCTGGCCCGCATGGCGGGGCCGGCCCGACCACGGCGTATCCGTTCTTCGCCGAGGACAAAGACCTGCCGTTCGTGCTGCGCAAGCGCGTGCTGCACAAGGGCGCGGGCATCGGCCTGCACCCGCAGCACAAGGACGAGATCTATTACATCGTGAGCGGGCAGGGCAGCTACGTGCTGGATGGCAAGCAGTACGACGTCGCCGCCGGCGATGCGCTGCTGACCCGGGTGGGCAGTCTGCATGCGCTGCAGCAGCGCGGGGAGCAGGATCTGGTGGTGCTGCTTGCGTATCCGCGGTAAGGCCACGGCCGGGCAGAGCCCCGGGGGTACCTCTGGACCTACCGCTAACCTTCAAAACCTACGCAGAATTTTGAAGTTTAGTTGCCTAACCTTCAAAAGCGTGAGAGGCTTTTGAAGGTTAGCAGCCGACCACCTTCCCGGTTCCGGGGTCCAGAATGCGCAGAGAAGACATTGCAGGGCCCCTTCGGGCCTACCTCACCCCGGTGGAGGGGCGCCCCAATCTGCTGGCAATGAGCCCCCCGCCAACACCTCGGCGGCTCCCAGCTGGGCACTCAGCGTCATTCAGCCTGATGGCCAATGCAAACTCAGCCCTTGACCGGCTTGGCGATGCCATGCGGCATTGGCCCGCGCCTGAGTTGGTGACACGGACGCTGGCGCGCCGGGAGGCGGTACAGAGCTCCCAGATCGAAGGCACCCAGACCGACCTGGATCAGCTGCTCGTCTATGAAGCCACGTTGGGCATGGACGGCCTGCCAGTCGATGTACTGGTGACCGAGCGATATGTCCAAGCGCTTCAGCATGGCTTGAACGCGGTCAGGGAAGGCGGCAGGGCCGCGCTGAACCTCGAGCTGGTCAACCAGCTGCACGCAATGCTGATGCGGGACGCTCCCGACGATTTCCCTAAAGGCGTCTATCGAAAGGAACAGGCCATCATCGCCGCGCTTGGCAGCCGGCCGGAAGATGCGCGTTTCATTCCTTCCCCGCCGGACAGGATTGAAGCGGCCATGCAGGAACTGGAGCGCTCAATGCTTCAGTACGAACGGCAAGAAGAAGAGCAGGGCGAGTTGATCGTGATAGCGCAGCTGGCCATCGCGCATGCGCAGTTCGAAACGATCCATCCCTACAAGGATGGCAATGGTCGAACCGGCAGATTGTTGATGCCGCTGATCCTCGCCGCCGAGGGCTATCCGCCTCTGTACCTGTCCGGTGCACTGCTGCGCAGCAAGGATGCGTACTACGACGCGCTCAACCAGGTGCAGATCAAGGGCAACTGGGCACCTTGGATGGACATGGTGTGCAAGGCGATCGTGGAATCGGCAAACGACGCGATATCGATTGCCGACGATATGACCACGTTGGCGAAAAAGTGGGCCGAACAGATGCAGGGCTACCGCCGTGACTCGGTCGCCCATCGCCTTCCCAGCCTGCTCATCGGGCATCCTGTGGTGACCGCGTCGCAGGTTGCTGCGTTGCTGGGCGTTTCGGAGCGCTCTGCCCTGACCGGCATCTATGCGCTGGAGAAAGAAGGCGTGCTGGTACAGGGGGACGAGCGCAAGTGGGGGCGAACCTACCATGCGAAGGCGGTACTTGATCGGCTCAACCAGTTGCCTGCGCCGCCGAAAATACGCGCTTGGTGAGGCAAGCCGGGCAGAGCCCGGCTCTACCCCGATACGCGCGAATCAGACGTCGCCGCCGTCCGCCCAGCCCTCACCGGTGCCCTTCTGGAACACGCGGTCGCCGTCCTGCACGTCACCGGCTGGCAGGTGCTCCTGCGCTTCCAGCGCCGCATAGATCGGCGTGAAGTCCGGCGAAGTGGCCTCCATCAACTGCTCGTAGCTGTCGATGACGAAGTAGGTCTTCTGGAACGTATCGATGCGGTACTTGGTGCGCATGATCCGCTCCAGGTCGAACCCGATCCGGTTCGGCGCGGCCGATTCCAGCGAGTACAGCGACTCGCCCTTGGACGAGACGATGCCGGCCCCGTAGATGCGCAGGCCTTCCGGCGTGTTGATCAGGCCGAACTCCACCGTGTACCAGTACAGGCGGGTGAGGTGCTGCAGCGCTTCGGGGCCGATGGCGTGGGCTTTGACGCCGCCACGGCCGTAGGCGGCCATGTAGTCGGCGAACACCGGGTTCATCAGCAGCGGTACGTGGCCGAACAGGTCGTGGAACATGTCCGGTTCGGCGATGTAGTCGATCTGGTCGGGACGGCGGATCCACCAGGTCACCGGGAAGCGGCGGTTGGCCAGGTGGTCGAAGAAATCCAGTTCCGGCAGCAGGCCTTCAACGCCTACCAGGGTCCAGCCGGTGGCGGCGCCCAGCACTTCGTTGAGCTGGTCGAAGCGCGGAATCATGTGCGCGTTCATGCCCATCTCGTCCTGCGCCTGCAGGAACTCCCGGCTGGCACGGCCCTCGAGCAGCTCACGCTGGCGCTGGTACAGGGTGCTCCAGGTGGCGTGGTCGTCGGCGCTGTAGCTCTCCCACGGTTGTTCCACCACGGCGGTGGTGTACACCGGCACGTAGCCCTTGTCGGTCTGCTGGTGTTCGACGCGGCGCGGGGCGGTGGCGGTTTCCATCACGGAGGACTCCTGGAAGGTCATCCGTTGATGCTAGGGCAGGGGACGCGCAAGAGGCTTGCAAAGTTGCACGGATATGCCGACGTGGCGCAATATCGTTGCGTCCATTCAATGTTGCGGAGCAGCAATGTCCGGGGATAACCAGTTCGACCGCACGGATCTGCGTCTCCTGGCGGAGATCCAGCAACACGGCCGCGCCACCAACGCCGAACTGGCGGCGCGGGTGAACCTGTCCCCGTCGGCCTGCCTGCGGCGGGTCCAGCGGCTGGAAACCGAAGGGGTGATCGCCGGTTACGGCGCGCGCCTGGAGCCCCGGCGGATCGGCCTGGGCCTGCAGGCATTCGTGCGCGTGCAGCTGGAGAAGCACGACCAGCACGCCATCGGGGTGTTCGCCGAGAGCGTGGTGGAGTGGGATGAGGTGGTGGCCTGCCATGCGCTCACCGGCGACATGGACTACCTGCTGCACATCTACGTGCGCGACCTGGAGCACTTCTCCAGCTTCCTGCTGGACAAGCTGCTCAACGCGGCCGGGGTGGCCGACGTGAACTCCAGTTTCGTGCTGCGCACGGTGAAGGATTTCCGGGCGCTGCCGTTGTCGCAGCTGGAGTGATGCGGCGCGTTACGCGCACTTCTCCTTGCGCCCCATCAGCTTGCCAACGCGCGAGGGTTCCTCGCACTTCGGTGCGGGCGGCGGCGGTGCAATCGCCGCGGCGCGCGCGCGCTGCAGCTGCTGGATCTTGGTGCGGATCTGCGGCATCGCGGCCATCGCGGCCTTCTCGCCTTCCAGGATCGCGTTGTTGCGCTGGCTGAAATCGGCCGCGCCGATGTCCAGCACCTTGGGCCGGATGATGATGTCCGCACGTGCCAGTTCCTGTTCGCCCAGGCGCTGGCCCATGATCGAGATGGACTGGTTGACGATGCCCAGCATGCCGGTCGGCGCCTTGCCGCTGGCCTTGCTGGAGATGTCCACGGCAATCACGAAGTCGGCGCCCAGCTGGCGCGCGGCGTCCACCGGCACCGGGCTGACCACGCCACCATCCACGAACATGTTGCTGCCGATCTTTACCGGCTCGAACACGCCGGGAATGCTGCTGGAGGCGCGTACGGCCTGGCCGACGTTGCCGCGCACGAACACCGCGCGGTCGCCGGTGTCCAGGTTGGTGGCCACGGCGGCGAACGGCTTCTTCAGTTTCTCCGCTGGGCGGTTGTCGACCTGCGCGTTGACGTAGTCCTGCAGCTTCTGGCCCTGCACCAGCCCACCGGAGAACAGGCGCACGTCGCGGATGCTGGCTTCATCCAGTGCGACGGCCTTGGACTGCATCTGGAACGCGTCCATGCCGCTGGCGTACAGCGCACCGACCACGCTGCCGGCGCTGGTGCCGGAAACGACCACCGGCTCGAAGCCGTTGGCTTCCAGCATCTTGATCACGCCGATGTGGGCGAAGCCCTTGGCCGCGCCGCCGCCGAGCGCAATGCCGATCTTCACCGGCTTGGCCTGCGCGGCCGGCACCACCACCGGGGTGACCGGGACAGGGCGGGTGTTCTCACCACCGCAGCCGGCCAGCAGGCCGAGCAGGGCAACGGACAACGTCAGGCGGGTGCGGCGGAAGGCAGTCATGGGCAGCAGATAAGTGAATGGGGACCTTGAAGGTCGCCAGCATACCGGTAGTGCCGGCCGTCGGCCGGCAACCGGGCAATGTCGTTTAGCCGGGCGCGGGGTGGATTGCGGCGTTGGCAGGGTCAGACGGGGACACGCGTGGCGTGTCACTACGAATTGAGCCTTCGCCCGTCCTGGGGCCTGGGTAAAAAAGAGGCCCGCTTTCGCGGGCCTCTCGGTGCCTTTCGGCCAAATGTACTGCGTGTGCCTTTCGGCCAACGACTGAAGTCTAGATCCTTCGATCATGCTGTGCAAGGACGGATGCGTCGGCCAACATTCTAAAAAACTATTTAATATCAATATGTTGAAGACGCTTCATCGGGTTCCAACGGTCGAGGAGCAGGCCTATCTTTACGGCCTGTTTGCGACACTACGTTCAAAGAGTCCAGAAGACCTTGGCAGCCAATTGCCCTGATCACTGCCCGCTGGATGGAAGCCAAGCAGTCCTCCGAAACCCTGGGCGGCGGCGAACCGCGTCGATTCAGCGGTCTGAGGCGATTGCGGTCTACCGTCTGGATCATGTTGGATTTGGCCCAGCAGGTCGCGGCGTCTCCGTACCGGGCGAGACCAGGTAGATCCGACCGCGCCAAGCGGACGTGCAGCCCTCTTGCTTCGCCCGCTTTTCGCGGGTTGCTGTGACAGTCCTGCGTGGTGCTGATGGGAACTACCAGATACTGGCCTTTGTGGTCGCCAAGGATCACCACGGGCCGCGGCTTCTGGATCTCATAGGGAATCGGACCTTGGAACTCAGTCCTCGTGAACTCGGTTCTGCCACTGTCATCTCTCAGGACGGGAGCGCCTTCTGCATCAAGCAGCGGCCTGTACCTTCCAAAAAGACATTCATGGATCTCGCCCCGCTTTATTCGGGAGTTCATCGCTACGCCCTTGATATTTTCCGCCGGGTTGTAGCACCGGTTGACTCCGGGAGCAGGTACTGCCGCACCGTTCGATCATGATCCACGTTGCACCTGACGGGTCCAAGGGTGGGGAAGCACCGCTGAAAACGGTCGTTTGCGAGGCTGCGGAGTCAGACTGCTGGAGTTGTTCCGCGGGGAAGCGCGATGTCGTCGTTGGCTACCTCGGCAACAACACTGCGCGTACCCTGTCCGTATCCCGCGAATGATGGCAGCTCAGCAGCAGTGCCAGTAACCCTGGTGGCAGATGCCGCACGAGGGAGATAAGTGCTGGTCACTACCTGAAGACATTCAGTTTGGTCCGCATCCGGTTTTACATTTCCGGCCCCGGATCTTGGTAATCAATGACCCGCATTTGCGACGCTGTTGTTGTACTGCAACAATTGTCTGGTAGCGCCGGTCCACCACCCCTCCCAACACAGCCTAATCGCCATGTTCTCGAACCGCACTGCCCACGGCCGTACTCCGTCCGTGCACCCCCTCGTTCTTGCTCTTGCCGCACTGCTGCCATTGACGGCCGCAGCCCAGGATGCCCCCGCCACCAAGGATCCGGTCGCGCTCGATACCCTGCAGGTCACGGCGCAGCGCCGTGTGGAAAACGCCAAGGACGTGCCGGTGTCGATCTCCGCCATCCAGGGCGAGAAGCTCGACGTACTCGGTTCGGCCGGTGACGACATCCGCTTCCTGTCGGCGCGCGTGCCGAGCCTGAACATCGAATCGTCCTACGGTCGTGCCTTCCCGCGCTTCTACATCCGCGGCCTGGGCAATACCGATTTCGATCTGAATGCCTCGCAGCCGGTGTCGCTGGTGTATGACGACGTGGTGCAGGAAAGCCCGCTGCTCAAGGGCTTCCCGCTGTTCGACCTGGCCGGCGTGGAAGTGCTGCGCGGCCCGCAGGGCACCCTGTTCGGGCGCAACACCCCGGCCGGCGTGGTCAAGTTCGACTCGGCCCGTCCCTCGCAGGATGCCGATGGGTACGTGAAGGTCTCCTACGGCACCTACGACACCTGGAACACCCAGGCCGCCTACGGTGGTCCGCTGACCGACCGCTGGTCCGCACGCGTGTCGGCGCTGTACCAGCGCCGCGACAACTACGTCGACAACACCCGCCCGAACGCCCCGGCCGAGGGCTTTGAAGGCTATGACGAAGCCGCTGGCCGCGTGCAGTTCCTGTACGAAGGCGACGAGTTCGAAGCGCTGTTCAACCTGCACAAGCGCAAGCTCAACGGCACCGCGCGCCTGTTCCGCGCCAACATCATCCAGCCGGGCAGCAATGCGCTGGTGGAAGATTTCGACCGCGACAAGGTGTCCAAGGACGGGCAGAACTTCTCGGAACTGGAAACCTGGGGCGGCAGCGCACGCCTGCAGTGGAACCTGGGCAGCGTGACCCTGCACTCGATCACCGGCTATGAAACCGCCGAGTCGCTCAACCATGGCGATATCGACGGCGGCTACGGCGCCAGCTTCCTGGGTGCCGGCAACTACGGCCCGGGCTTCATTCCGTTCCCGTCCGAGTCGGCCGACGGCCTGCCGCACCACCGCCAGTGGACCCAGGAATTCCGCGTGGAATCCAACGAGTGGGGCCGCTTCGACTGGCAGGCCGGCGTGTTCTACTTCGATGAAGACGTCACCATCGACAGCTTCAACTACGACTCGCTGACCCCGGGCAACCCGCAGACCGGCCACGCCGTGCAGAGCCAGCGCAACAAGGCCTGGGCGGCGTTCGCCTCCGGCGACTTCGACGTCACCGACAAGTTCAAGCTGCGTGGCGGCGTGCGCTATACGCAGGACAAGAAGGACTTCACCGCCAGCGTGCTGCAGGCCGTGCCGGGTGGCACGCCGGTAAGCGGTCCGTACATCGCCAATACCGATGTCGATGACGTGAGCTGGGACCTGAGCGGTGTCTACCAGATCACCGACAACGTCAACACCTACGCACGCGTGGCCAAGGGCTTCCGCGCCCCGTCCATCCAGGGCCGCCTGGCCTTCGGTGGCGTGTCGCAGGCCGACTCGGAGAAGGTGATTTCGTACGAAGTGGGCGTCAAGGCCGACCTGTTCGACCGTCGCGCGCGCCTGGGCTTCAACATCTTCCGTTACAACGTCGATGGCCAGCAGTTGATCGCGGTGGGCGGCAGCAACAACACCGCCACCCTGCTCAACGCCGACAAGACCATCGGCCAGGGCGCGGAGCTGGACTTCGAGGCCTACCTGACCGACCACGTGCTGTTGACCCTGGGCAGCAGCTACAACGACACCGAGATCAAGGACCGCGACCTGGCGGTGGCGATCTGCGGTGGGGGCTGCACCATCACCGACCCGACCACGGTGATCAACGGCGGCACCTACGCGCTGGTCAACGGCAACCCGCTGCCGCAGGCGCCGAAGTGGATCCACAACATGACCCTGCGCGCCGGCTTCCCGCTCAGCGACGCCAGCGAACTGTATGTGTACACCGACTGGGCCTACCGCAGCCCGGTGAACTTCTTCCTGTACGAGTCGCCGGAATTCCGCAGCCGCTCGTCGCTGGAAGGCGGCCTGCGCCTGGGCTACAACTGGGAATACGGCCAGTACGACGTGGCGGTGTTCGGCCGCAACCTGACCAACCAGACCCGCGTGGTCGGCGCGATCGACTTCAACAACCTGACCGGCTTCCTCAACGAGCCGCGTACGTTTGGCGTGGAGTTCACCGCGAAGTTCTGATCGCGGTGTGATCGGATGAAACGAGAACGGCGCGGAGAGATCCGCGCCGTTCTTGTTTACGTCACAGCGCGCTGGCGGGCCTGATCTTCAGCACGCTCTCTTCGGCCGCGCAGTCGCGGCTTGAACCCACGCCAGCTTTCCGTGCCGCCGCGATTTCCTTGCGGGCGGCCAGCAGGTCACTCTGGAACGCGGCGTTGTCATGCAGCCGCGCCACCGCCGCCGCACCCATGAACCGGCCTTCCAGGATGTCGCTCTGCCAGTGCACGTTGCACACCAGCCGGCTTTCGCCGTAATTGCGGCCGCGTGCCTGGATCGCATCGGCACGCTCGGGCACGATTTCCGAGAGGATCAACGCCCAGGCCCAGCCGATCGAGGTATGGCCGGAGGGGTAGGAGCCGTTCTTGCGCAGGCCGTCCTCATCGTCCGGCGTGCAGGTCGGTTCGCCATTGACCATGAACGGGCGTGAGCGCTGGTACTGGTGCTTGGCCGCGCGCGTGGCAGCGCTGGCGTCGATCCGGCTGCGCTCGAGCAGGCGGTACAGCGCCGGGGTCTTCCCTGCATCCACATCCAGCCCGATCGCGCAGCTGAACTGGTTGGCGCCTTCCGGGAAGCCCAGTTCGGCGTCGCGGTGCGCCTGCTCCCAGCGCGGGCTGCCGCGCAGCGCGCGGGCCTCGCGGCTGACCTGCTCATCCAACGCAAATCCGGCCGACCCCGCCACCGGCGGCGCCGGCACCAGCGCCAGGCTGGCCGGCACGGCATCGGCGGCAAGGTAGCCCACTGCCTTGGTCACCACCGTGGCCTCCACCGGCGTGGCCGGGGCCGGCGCCGAGGCGCAGCCCGCCAGAACCGCCAGCAGGGCGGTGGTCAGCAGGGGACGGAGGAGGGCGGTGGCAGCAGGCATGGGCGGGTCTCGACGTGCGCGTGAAGCCGGCATGATCGCAGCTTCCAGCCCGCCTGCCAGCCGCCGCAGGTCATGCCGCCAGACCCGGCACGGCGCGCTGCGCCGCAGCAGTGGGATTCGTTTCAAATGCTACGAACCCGCGACTGGGTCACGGACTGCAATCGTCGCCCGACATAGCTTCTGCATCGGCGCCATCACTTGTCTGCCCGTTCCCGATCAATGGAACCAATGCACAGGGCGCCAGCAATCAGGGGGAACCACCACCGGTAGAGCGGGGCTCTGCCCCGCTGCCCAAACGGAGACGAAAGAATGCAAACCACTGCAGTGGGGAAGGGCATCGGCCTCGCCCTGGGACTCATGCTGGCAAGCGCCAGCGCCCACGCCGCCGATGTGCTGGGCGTGGCGTTCGTGCACGGCACCGGCAAGCAGACCGATGCGCGCGCCGACTACTGGCAGCCGGGCATCATCGACACGGTGCGCCAGGGGTTGCCCAACAGCGCCAATTACACCGTGGTCAACTGCGATTTCGAGCAGTACATGTGGAAGCCCGAGGCAGCCGGTTGCCTGGCCGGGCAGCTCACCACGTTCATCAATACGCGCGGCATCACCAAGCTGGTGGTGATCACCCACTCCAACGGTGGCAACGTGGTGCGCTGGATCCTCTCCAACCCCACCTACGACAGCCGCTACCCGAAGCTGATCCAGACCATCAGCAAGGTCACCGCGCTGGCACCGTCGTCGGCCGGTACGCCGCTGGCCGACGCGGTGCTCAACGGCAACGCTTTCGAGGCCTCGGTGGGCTGGCTGCTGGGTTACCAGAACGATGCGGTGCGCATGCAGCAGGTGGGCTGGATGGCCACCTACAACGCGCAGAACCTGTACGGCACTGCCGGTCGGCCGGCACTGCCCCGACCGTTCCGCGCGGTGGTCGGCTCCGACGTGGAGTCGGCGGTGTGGGACAGCAACAGCTACTGCGGTGGCTATGCGCAGAACGTGGGGCTGGAGCTCACCCAGAACTGGCTCAACAGCTGTTCGGACGGCTTCCTGGAATGCAGCAGCCAGAAGGCGGCGGGCAGCGTGCTGTTCACCGACAAGGCGCGCACCAAGGGCGCCGAGCCGCTGAGCCACAACCAGAGCCGTCGCGAATGCTTCGGCCTCGGCGCGATCCTGCGCACCGACCTGACCCTTTGAGGAGCACGCCATGACTTCACGACTGAGCCTGGCCATGGCCGTGGCCGCTGCGGTGTTCGCACTGCCTTCGCAGGCCGCACAACCGTTGCAGACCGCACGCGCGACCGACGCGGTGGCGCCGACGGTGGAACGCGCGCCAATGCCCGACGCCATCATCGAGCGCGCCCCGGTGCAGTTCGCCTGGGCGCTGGACCCCAACCAGGCGCTGACCGCGCCGGCGCCGTTCACCGCATTGAGCCGCAGCTACTGGGACACCGTGGACGCCTCCAGCCTGCAGCGCGGCCTCGAGCTGCCGCTGACCGCACCGGATGCGGTGATCCAGGTCAGCCCGGTGCAGGGTGCGCGCCCGCTGGAAGTGGAACAGCTGCAGGTGCGCGACCCCAACGGTGCGCAGGCGCTGGACACGGTGGTCGACACCCAGCAGCTGCGTGCCGCTGGCATGGGCGTCAACGAGGGCAGCGCAATGGCCCGCACCGGCGCCAGCATCGCAGTGGGCAGCTACCGACTGCAGGCGCCGCAGGCACAGGGTCGCTATGTGGTGCAGGTGCTGGAACCCAACAGCCCGATCGCATTGCAGCTGCAGGCCGACCGTCAGCAGGTGCTGGCCGGAGGGCGCATCGCGCTCAGCGCCCGCCTCCAGAACGATGGCGGCAGCACCGCGTTGGCGGCAGGCCGCTCGGTGGCGCGGGTGCTGCCGGCGGCGGGCGAAGCCCTGCTGGTGGCGCCGGACGGTCGCAGCTGGCCGGTACCGCTGGTCGCCGGCAAGGACGGGCTGCGTGCGCAGGTGACGATTCCCGAGGACATCGGGCAGGCGCAGGGCCTGTGGGAACTGCAGGCCTTCGTGACCGCGCAGGGCGTGCAGCGTGACGCAAAGGTGGCGTTCGCGGTGGCCCGGCCGACCGCGCGCTTCAGTGGCCAGGCCGAGGTGGATGCGGCCCAGCGTCAGGTGCGGCTGCCGCTGCAGATCGGCGCGCCGGGTCGGTACGAGGCGCGCGGCACGCTGTACGCCACCGGGCCGGGGGGCGTGCTGCGGCCGGTGGCGCAGGCGCACAGTGCGGCGTGGTTCGAGAGCGTCGGAGGCGGTGAGCTGGTACTGGCCTTCGACAGCGTGGCCTTGCCCAGCGGCTATGCCGCGCCGTTCGAGCTGCGCGACCTGCAGCTGCAGGACCAGGGCCGGATGGCGCCGATCGAGAGCCGGGCGGTGGCGGTCAGGTTCTGATGGATTTCCGGGGAGCCACGCAGGGCGTGGCTCTACCGGTAAAAGGGCTCTACCCCGCGAACGCGGTCAACCGCCCGTCGTGCTCCACCACCTGGATCGGCCCGCCAAACACTTCAGACAAGGGACCGTCGCGCAGCAGCTCCCCGCGCGTTCCATCGGCCGCAATCCGCCCACCGCGCAGCAGCACCACGCGTTCGATTTCCGGAATCACTTCTTCGATGTGATGGGTCACCAGCACCAGGGTGATGCCCTGCGCGGCCAGCGTGCGCATGGTGGCGATCAGGTGCTGGCGGGCCACCAGGTCCAGCCCGGTGGAGGGCTCGTCCAGCAGCAGCGCCTGCGGGCGGTTGACCAGCGCCCGCGCGATCAGCACGCGGCGGGTCTCCCCGGCCGAAAGCTCGGCGTAGCCCCGCTGCAGCAGCGGCAGTGCGCCGGTCAGGGCCAGGGTTTCACGCACCCGGGCGCGCATGTCGTCGGTGACCTCGCGGAACGCCGGCACCACGAAGCTGGCGAAGAAGCCCGACAGCACCGCTTCCTCCACGGTCAGCCCGGGCATGTCCGACAGGTTGCTGCTCAGGTCGCCGGTGACGATGCCCAGCTGCGAGCGCAGCCGGTCCACCTGCCAGCGGTTCTGGCCCAGCACCCGCACCGCCACGGTGCCGTCGGCATGCGCCAGCGGATACAGCTCGCGGGTGATGAGCTTGATGAAAGAGGACTTGCCGCAGCCATTGGGCCCCAGCAGCGCGGTGTGCTGGCCCTGCGCGATGCGCAGGCTGAGGTCGTGCAGCACCCGGACCTGGCCGCGGATGACGCAGGCCCGGTCGAGTTCGATCAGGGGAGCGGCGGCCAACGCGGCCGACGGAGGGGTAGCAACGGTCATGAATGCGGGGGCAATGCTCACGAAGGGGGAAAACAACTGAATGACTACGCAAAAATGGCACCAGACGGATGAAGTTTGCAACGTCTGGCCCCATCATGGCGGGAACTGCCCTGTTTCCCTGCTGGCCGATCCGGCCCGGAGTCCTGCGATGCCCGACGTCCTCCTCAACTTCCTGACCGGCGGCGTCGTCGGCCTCGGCTGGTGGGGCATGGGGCTGGTGCTGCTGGTGTTCACCCAGCTCACCATCTTCGCCGTGACCCTGTACCTGCACCGCAGCCAGGCGCATCGCGGCGTGGACTTCCACCCGGCCATCGCGCA
This sequence comes from Stenotrophomonas sp. VV52, assembly GCF_002893095.1. Classification (GTDB taxonomy): domain Bacteria; phylum Pseudomonadota; class Gammaproteobacteria; order Xanthomonadales; family Xanthomonadaceae; genus Stenotrophomonas; species Stenotrophomonas aracearum. The sequence continues at coordinate 83,332 of NZ_PKQQ01000012.1, forward strand.
CTTCTTCCGCTTCTGGACCTGGCTCACCACCTCCATGATCACCAAGGAGTGGGTGGCCATCCACCGCAAGCACCACGCCAAGGTGGAAACCGAGGAAGACCCGCACAGCCCGGTCACCAAGGGCATCGGCACGGTGTTCTGGCGCGGCGTGGAGCTGTACCGCGAAGCGCGCGGCATGCGCGCGGACATCGAGCAGTACGGCCGCGGCGCACCGGAAGACTGGATCGAGCGCCACCTGTATACCCCGCACGCCAACCTGGGCCCGGTCGCGCTGTTCGCGGTGAACCTGGTGCTGTTCGGCCTGCCCGGCATCGCGCTGTGGGCGATCCAGATGGCGTGGATCCCGTTCTGGGCGGCCGGCGTGGTCAACGGCCTGGGCCACTGGTGGGGCTACCGCAACTTCGAGTCGGCCGACACCTCCACCAACCTCACCCCGTGGGCGTTCTGGATCGGTGGCGAAGAACTGCACAACAACCACCATGCCTTCCCCAGCTCGGCGCGCTTCTCGATGCGCCGCTGGGAGTTCGACATCGGCTGGGCTGCCATCCGTGGCCTGCAGGCCCTGCGCCTGGCCAAGGTGCTGCGCGTTGCGCCGAGCATGGACGTGCGCCCGAACATCGCCGTGCCCGATGCCGAAACCCTGAAGGCGCTGCTCTCGCACCGCTTCCAGGCGATGACCGACTACCAGCGCAATGTGTTCGTACCGGCCCTGCGCGAAGAAGCGGCCATGGCCGGTGCCAAGCTGCGCCAGCTGCTGCCGCGTCGCATGCGCCGTGGCCTGGTCAACGACGGCCGCTGGCTCAAGCCGGACTGCCGCGCCGAACTGAGCAGCTGGGTCGAACAGCGCCCGCGCATCCGCGTGCTGGTCGAACACCGCGCCCGCCTCTCGGCCCTGCTCGAAGCCCGTGGCAACGACGCCGCCGAACGGCTCAAGCTGCTGCAGGCCTGGTGCCACGAGGCCGAAGCCAGCGGCATCGCCGCGCTGCAGAACTACGCGGCGCGCCTGAAGGGCTATGCGTTGACGGCGCACTGAGTGGTGCGCCGCTTTTCCTGTGCAACGCTGCTGGTGCTTGCCGCCGCCGCGCAGGCCCAGGTCACCGACACCGGCACCTACCTGCAGCGCATGGACGCTGACGGCGACGGCAAGGTGAGCGTGGAGGAGTACGTGCAGTGGATGCTGTACGCCTTCGACCGCATGGACCGCAACGGCGACGGCGTGCTCAGCGCCGACGAGCTGCCCGGTGGCAAGGGCAGGCCGATTACCCGCGAGCAGCAGCGCCAGACCATCGTCGAACGCTTCCACAAGCAGGACGCCAACGGCGACGGGTTCCTGAGCGCGAAGGAACTCTCCGCGCCGCCGCGTTGAACATAGGACCCCCGTTGTAATGCCCGAACTTCCCGAAGTAGAAACCACCCGCCGTGGCCTCGCGCCGCACCTGGAAGGCCGCCGCGTGCACGGGGTGATCCTGCGCCGGCCGGACCTGCGCTGGCCGATTCCCGATGAGATCGGCGCGCTGCTGCCCGGCCAGGCGATCAAAGGCGTGCGCCGGCGGGCCAAGTACCTGCTGCTGGACACCGCCATCGGCAGCGCGGTGCTGCACCTGGGAATGTCCGGCAGCCTGCGCGTACTACCGGGAGACACCCCGGTCCGCGCGCATGACCATGTCGACATCAGCCTGGACAACGGCCGCCTGCTGCGCTTCAACGACCCGCGCCGGTTCGGCAGCCTGCTGTGGCAGCCGGCCGGCGACACCCACCCGCTGCTGGCCGGGTTGGGCCCGGAGCCGCTGGACGACGCCTTCGACGGCGACTACCTGTTCCAGCGCAGCCGCGGCCGTAGCGCCTCGGTGAAGACCTTCCTGATGGACCAGGCGATCGTGGTCGGGGTCGGCAACATCTATGCGGCCGAAAGCCTGTTCATGGCCGGCATCAACCCGCTGCGCGAGGCCGGGAAGATCTCGCGTGAGCGCTACCAACGGCTGGCCACGGCGGTGAAGCAGATCCTGGGCCACGCCATCACCCGTGGCGGCACCACCCTGCGCGACTTCATCAATCCGGACGGCGCGCCCGGCTATTTCGAGCAGGAACTGCTGGTGTACGGGCGTGAAGGCGAACCCTGCCGACAATGCGGCCGGCCCCTGCGCCACGCCACCATCGGCCAGCGCGCCAGCGTCTGGTGTGGGTACTGCCAACGCTGAGGCGTAGCGCGCGCGGCACCAACGGGCGTTATAGTCGGGCAAACGTCACCGGCGGGGTGTGCGATGGACGATAGCCCGGATATCACCGTATGGCTCGATTCGGCCCGCGCGGGCGACCGCGCCTCGCTGGATCGGGTGCTGACCCTGCTGTACCAGGAACTGCACAGCATGGCCCGGCGCCAACTGGCGGGGCAGCAGGGGCGCACGCTGGATGCGACCTCGCTGGTACACGAGTCCTACCTGAAACTGCTCGGGGCACGCGGTGCGGCGCGCTTCGAGGACCGCGCGCATTTCTTCGCCTATGCGGCCTCGGCGATGCGCAGCGTGGTGGTGGATTACGCGCGCAACCGGCTGGCGCGCAAGCGCGGCGGCGACCTCAAGCGGGTGGCGGAAATTCCCGAGAACAGCAGCAGCGGCGTGCGCCTGGACGAAGACCTGCTGGCGCTGGACGTGGCGCTGGCGCGGCTGCAGGCGGTGGACAACCACCTGGCCAAGGTGGTGGAACTGCGCTACTTCGCCGGGCTGTCCGAACAGGAAATCGCGGACCTGTGCCAGCGCTCGGAGCGCAGCATCCGGCGCGACTGGCAGAAGGCACGGATGTTCCTGCTGGCCTCGGTCCGCGAGGACTGAGCACGGCGGCGGTCAGGGCCCCGCGCGGTGGCGCGGGCGGTTCGGCTCAGAGGTAACGCAGCGCCCGGGGAAGGGACCATGGACGCAGTGCGCTGGCGGCAGCTGTCTTCGCTGCTGGATCAGTTGCTGGAAATGCCCCACGACCAGCGCAGCGCGCGCCTGGCGCAGCTGCGTGCGGCCGACGCCACGCTGGCCGACGACCTGGAACGGCTGCTCGCGCATGAGCACGAAAGCCAGGACTTCATGGCCCAGCCGCTGTGGACGGCCGCGCCCGAAGAAAGCCGCGCCGGCACCCATGTCGGTCCGTACCAGCTGCTGCGCCAGCTCGGCGAAGGCGGCATGGGCGAGGTATGGCTGGCCGAACGCGCCGATGGGCTGTACCAGCGCCAGGTGGCGTTGAAGCTGCTGCGCAGCGGCTATGCCGACCCCGGGCTGCGCCAGCGCTTCAGCCGCGAACGCGAGATCCTGGCGCGCCTGCAGCACCCGCACCTGGCGCAGCTGCTGGACGCCGGGGTGGACCTGCAGGGCCAGCCGTATCTCGCGCTGGCCTACGTGGAAGGCGAGCCGATCACCGACTACTGCCAGCGCCTGCAGCTGCCGCTGGAACGTCGCCTGCAGTTGATGCTGCAGGTGTGCGCGGTGGTCAGCCATGCGCATGCCAACCTGATCGTGCATCGCGATCTCAAACCGTCCAACATCCTGGTCACCGCCGAGGGCGAAGTGAAGCTGCTGGACTTCGGCATCGCCAAGCTGCTGGCCGGCGACGAACTGCCTGCCAACGCCGCGCACCCGCCGACAGAAGCGCGCGCGTTCACCCTGCATTACGCCGCGCCCGAGCAGGTGCGCGGCGAGCCGGTGACCACGCTGACCGATGTGTACTCGCTGGGCGTGGTGCTGTTCGAGGTGATCACCGGCCGCAAGCCGTATCGGTTGCGCCGGCACAGCGATGCCGAGTGGGAACGTTCGATCCTGGAAGTGGATGCGCCGCGTGCCTCCAGCATGCTGCTGCGCGGCGACGGCAGCGAAGCCGGCATCACGCCGGCCACGCGGCGGCTGGCCCGGCGCCTGCGCGGCGACCTCGACACGGTGCTGCTCAAGGCGCTGCAGAAGGATCCCGCGCAACGCTATGCCTCGGTGGAGGCGTTGGCCCAGGACCTGCAGCGCTTCCTTGAAGGCCGCCCGATCCAGGCGCGCCCGCAGCGCTCGCTGTACCGCCTGCGCAAGTACCTGGGCCGGCATCGCTGGGGCGTGGCGTTGGCGCTGGTCGCGGTGCTGGCCCTGATCGCGCTGGCGGCACTGGCGCTGTGGCAGATGCAGCAGGCGCGGCGCGAGATCGCGCGCGCGCAGGCCATGCAGGACTTCACCATCGGCCTGTTCGACCGCGCTGCCAGCGTGCGCCACGGCAGTTTCGACGTGCGCCAGCTGCTGGCCACCGGGCAGCAGCGGGGCGAGGCCGAGCTGGCCGACCAGCCGCTGCCGCTGGCCGACCTGGAAGGGGTGATCGGGCGGCTGCGGATCGGCATGGGCGATTACGCGCTGGCGCTGGAAACCCTGGACCGCCAGCGCGCGCTGCTGGAGCGGGTCAAGGACGTGCCGCCGGGACTGCAGCTGGAAGCAGTGACCCAGCGCGGCCGCGCACTGCGCATGCTGGGTCGCTCGCGCGAGTGCGTGGCCCACCTGCTGCCGATGCAGACGCTGGCGGAAGAACAACGCCAGGCGTTGCCCTCGCTGGTGGCCGAGTTCCATGCACAGCTCGGCCGCTGCCAGCAGCTGCTGGGGTACCGCGACGAGGCGCGGGACGCCTTCCAGCTGGCGCTGACCCTGCGCCGCGACGGCATCCACGACGCCACCGGCACCGCCGAGAGCCTGGCCGACCTGGCCGCGCTCGACTACGACGACGGCAACGCCCCGGCCGCCCTGGCCGGCTATCGCCAGGCGCTGCAGCTGCTGCAGAACCGCAGTACCGATCGCCACCCGCAGCTGGTCACGCTGCGCCGCCACCTGGGCGAAACACTGGCCGCACAGGGCGACCTGGACGGGGCCGAACAGGCCCTGCGCACGGCCTGGGCCGACGCGGTGGCGTTGTACGGCGCCGACCACCCGGAAACGTTGAGCATCCGTCGCCTGCGCGCCACCCTGGCCCTGCAGCAGGGCGAGCTGGCCGAGGCCGGGCAGGACCTGCAGGACGTACACCGGCTGACCCGCAAGGCGCTGGGCGAACGACACCGCGACACCGGCCTGACCTGGCATGCGCTGGGCCGACTGGCGCTGGAGCGCGGCGACAGCACCGGTGCGGTGGACGCGTTCGCGCGGGCGGTGGCGATCTGGCGGCAACCGGACTGCATCGGACTGCTGCCGCAGGGCCTGTACGACTACGGCAGCGCGTTGGCCGAGACCGGCCGCTGGCAGGACGCGCTGGCCGCGCTGCACGAAGGCCGCCAGTGGCAGGCGGCGCAGCGCGGCGATGACGACCCGGACGTGCAGCGCGCCGACCGCCGGATGGCGGAGATCATCGGCGAACACGTCGACCCGTGGCAGGCGGGCGACCGCTTGGCGACGCTGATGCGCCAGTCCGCGCGGGGCGGACCGGACGCACGCCTTCAGCAGCAGGCGGTGCAGCTGGCCTGGGGCCGAAACCTGGTGCGCATGGACCAGCCGGTGGAGGCGCAGCGCGTGCTGCAGCCGCTGACCCTGGGCGAAGCGACCGACCCGCGCAGCCTGCAGCTGCGCTGGCTGGCCCGCGCAAGCCTGGCCCAGCTGGATTGCGTTCAGACGCCGGTGCGCGGGCGGCAGGCGCTGCTGCGGCTGCAGGGCGAGGTGCGCCAGCAGCGCCCGCAGGGCGGCTACGTGCCGCGTCAGATCGACCAGGTCCTGCAGGCCTGCCAGCCTGAACGGCAATCGCGCGCCACAGCGGCGAATTAACGCGGGCATGCCTATGATGGCCGGCCCTTTCCTGCCATCGCTGCCTGCATGCAACGACGCGACTTCATCCGCAACGCTTCCCTGGCCCTGGCGGCCATTGGTTTCCCCGCGCTGCCGGCCTGCGCCGCACAGGGCAGCCAGGTAGGGCTGCGCCGGCTCGGCGAGCCGCAGCCGTTCGACTTCGCCATCCTCAAGGGCCAGGCGCGCGCGCTGTCCGAGGCCGCCTACAAGACCCACCGGCGCACCCTGCCGGGGCCGCTGGAGGCGCTGGACTGGGACCAGTACCAGTCGATCCGCTACCGCCAGGACCACGCACTGTGGGCGGACCAGCCCGGGCGATTCCAGGCGAAGTTCTTCCACCTGGGCCTGTATTTCCATTCGCCGGTGCGCATGTTCGACGTGGTCGACGGCAAGGCGCAGGAACTGGCCTATGACCCGGCCGCGTTCGACTACGGCAGCAGCGGCCTGAAGAACGGCCACCTGCCGGCCGACCTGGGCTTTGCGGGGTTCCGCCTCAACACCCGCGAGGACACCGACCGCGACTTCGCCGCGTTCCTGGGCGCCAGCTACTTCCGCGCAGTGGGCAGGGAAGGCCAGTACGGCCAGTCGGCGCGCGGCTTGGCGATCGACACCGGCATGGACCGCCCGGAGGAATTCCCGGACTTCATCGCCTACTTCCTCGAGCAGCCGGCCAAGGACTCCAACACCCTGGTGGTGTACGCGCTGCTGGACTCGCCCAGCGTGGCCGGCGCGTATCGCTTCGCGATCACCAACGGCGACGTGCTGCTGATGGACGTGGACGTGGCGCTGTACCCGCGTAAGGCGATCGAGCGCCTGGGCATCGCGCCGTGCACCAGCATGTACCAGGTGGGCGAGAACGACCGCCGCATGGCCTGGGACTGGCGTCCGGAGATCCATGACACCGACGGCCTGTCGATGTGGACCGGCGCCGGCGAATGGATCTGGCGGCCGCTGTCCAACCCGCGCCAGCTGCGCTTCAACATGTTCGTGGACAACAACCCGCGCGGGTTCGGCCTGCTGCAGCGCGACCGCAACTTCGACCATTACCAGGACGACGGCGTGTTCTACGAGAAGCGCCCGTGCCTGTGGGTGGAGCCGAAGGGGCAGTGGGGCAAGGGCTCGGTGCAGCTGGTGGAGATTCCCACCGTGGACGAGACCTTCGACAACATCGTGGCGTTCTGGAACCCGGAAGCGAAGCCGCAGCCGGGCCAGGAAATGCTGATCGGCTACCGACTGTACTGGGGTGCCGAGCCGCCGGCACGCCCGCCGCTGGCCCAGGCCGTGGCCACCCGCACCGGCTTGGGCGGCGTGATCGGCAAGAAGCGCGAGCACTTCTCGTGGCGTTTCGCGGTCGATTTCCAGGGCGGGGAACTGGCGTCCCTGATCGACAAGGGCGAAGTCGAAGCGGTCGTCCAGACCAGCCGCGGCACGACCGAGATCGTCTCAGCCCGCCCGCTGCGGGAAATCAAAGGCTACCGTGCCATGTTCGACCTGGTGCCGCCCGATGAAAGCACCGACCAGATCGACATCCGCCTGTACCTCCGCAGCGATGGAAAAACGCTGACCGAAACCTGGCTGTACCAATACAACCCGCCGCCGGCCGGTGCGCCGGAACGCACGTTGTACTGATTACAACGGCAGTTGGGATTGGGCGGGTTCGATCCTGCTCTCGCCGCGCGTGATCTTCTTGAACTCAGCGCGGCTGACCGACACGTAGCGTTCGTTGCCGCCGATCTCCACCTGCGGGCCGTCCTGCACGGCGTGGCCGTGTTCGTCCACGCGCACGGTCATGGTGGCCTTCTTGCCGCTGTGGCAGATGGTCTTGATCTCCTGCATCTCGTCGGCCCAGGCCAGCAGGTACTGGCTGCCTTCGAACAGCTCGCCGCGGAAGTCGGTGCGCAACCCGTAGCAGAGCACCGGGATGCGCAGCTGGTCGACCACCTCGCTGAGCTGCCAGACCTGGCTGCGGCTCAGGAACTGCGCTTCGTCCACCAGCACGCACCCCAGCGGCCCGTGGGCCGCCAGGTCGTCGCGGATCAGCCGCTCCAGGTCGGTTTCGCGGTCGAAGGCCACGCCGTCGGCCTTCAGGCCGATCCGCGAGGCCACCACGCCGCGCCCGGCGCGGTCGTCCAGGCGCGGGGTCAGGATCGCCACGCGCATGCCGCGTTCGCGATAGTTGTGCGCCGACTGCAGCAGCGTGGTGGTCTTGCCGGCGTTCATCGCCGAATAGTAGAAATAGAGCTTGGCCATCGGACGATTTTATCTGCTCCGTGACCGGCGCAGGCGGATGGCCGCTCAGTCAGCTGGTCGGGCCACCCGGGTGGCCGGTCCGACATCGACCGTGCCCTTGACGTGCCCGATGCGTTTCAACTCGGCGGTCTTCCATTCCCAGTACTTCGTCGGTTCCCAGTATTCGGCCTGGTAGAACGCATCGGCATCCACCTTGCGGGCGCCGCGGGGGTCGCGGACCATCATTTCCATCCTGGCCACGCTGCCGGTACGGCTGCCGCTCACCCGCTTCAGCCCGGTGCGGAGCTCGCGTTCCAGGCGGGGCTTGGACGAAGGGTCCCCGTACTCGGCATAGACGGCCCCGCCTTCATTGACCGCCCGCGCACGGTCGGCCGCATCCAGTTCGGCCCAGTACCGTTCGCGCTGGTACAGCAGGTACGGCGTGCCGCGTTCGGCGGCGAGGTCCATCCAGATGTAGGCCATGGCACGGTCGGTCGGGCCTCCCTGGCCTTTCCACCACATCTCCGCCAAGGCTGCCTGCGACAGCTTGTCTGCATACCGGGCCGCAAGCTGGTAGTAGCTGCGGGCCTGTTCCATCCGTCCCTCGGCCTGGGCCCGGTGCCCCAACTGCCGGTAGCGCATGTCCGGGTGACTGACCAGGAAGGCGTCGCTGCTCAGTACTTCCCGGGCGCGCATGTCCGCCATCTGGGGCTGCGCAACTACGGGCGATACGGCCATTACCGCAACCACTGCCCACAGAAGATATTTCAGATGTCCGTTCACCTGCCACCTCCCTGCGTCGGTCAGAACCCCTTCAATACGCCCCGCAGGGCCCCGCGTCAATCCGGCCGGCCGGGCCGCCCGCCCGGTACAATGCGCCTCCCAGCGGAGAAGGCATGCACGGTCTCAATCCCCCCCAGCAAGCGGCAGTGATGCACTGCGAAGGTCCCCTGCTGGTGCTGGCCGGTGCCGGCAGCGGCAAGACGCGCGTGATCGTGGAAAAGATCGCGCAGCTCATCGGCAGCCGGCGTTACCCGGCCAAGCGCATCGCGGCGATCACCTTCACCAACAAGTCCGCCAAGGAAATGCGCGAGCGCGTGGCCAAGCGCCTGCGCGGCGACGATGCGGACGAGGTGACCATCTGCACCTTCCATGCGCTGGGGCTGAAGTTCCTGCAGATCGAACATGCGGCGGTCGGGCTCAAGCGCGGCTTTTCGATCTTCGACGCCGACGATTCCACCGCGCAGGTGAAAGACCTGATGTACGGCGCCAAGCCGGACGACATCGAGGACGTGAAGAACCTGATCTCGCGCGCGAAGAACGCCGGGCTCTCGCCCGAACAGGCGATGCAGGCCGCGCGCAGCAACCGCGAGAAGGAAGCGGCCAGCGTCTACGAGCGCTACCAGCTGCGCCTGACCGCGTTCAACGCAGTGGACTTCGACGACCTGATCCGGCTGCCGGTGCAGGTGCTGGAAGAGAACCCGGACATCGCACTGGCCTGGCGCGAGCGGATCGGCTACCTGCTGGTCGACGAATGCCAGGACACCAACGACGCGCAGTACCGGCTGCTCAGGCAGCTGGCCGGCAGCGCGGGCAACTTCACCTGCGTGGGCGACGACGACCAGTCAATCTACGCATGGCGCGGTGCCAACCCGGAAAACCTGCAGCAGATGGGGCGCGACTACCCCGCGCTGGAGATCATCAAGCTGGAGCAGAACTACCGCTGTTCCAACCGCGTGCTGCGCGCGGCCAATGCGCTGATCGCCAACAACCCGCACGAGCACCTGAAGAAGCTGTGGAGCGACCAGGCCGACGGCGAGCGCATCCGCGTGTGGGAATGTCGCAACAGCGAACACGAAGCTGAAAAAGTCGCCGCCGAGATCGCGTACATCGCACAGACGAAACAGGTCCCGTGGAGCGACTTCTGCATCCTGTTCCGCGGCAATTTCCAGTCACGTCCGCTGGAAAAGGCGCTGCAGCTGGTACGCGTGCCGTACCACATCACCGGTGGCACCGCGTTCCTGGAGCGGCAGGAAGTAAAGGACACGCTGTCGTGGCTGCGGCTGCTGGTCAACCCCGATGACGACACCGCGTTCATGCGCGCGGTGCAGTCGCCCAAGCGCGAAGTCGGCGCCGGCACCCTGGCCAAGCTTGCTGAGCTGGCGTCGGAGAAAGACCTGCCGATGGCGCATGCCGCCGAGGCGATCGGTGCGCTGGCGCAGCTGCCGCCGCGCGCGGCCAATGGCCTGAGCCGCTTCACCGACATCCTGCGCGACCTGCGCGCGGAAATGCCCAAGCTGAGCTCGGGCGACCTGGTGCGGCGGCTGGTCAAGGACTCCGGGCTGGTGTCCGAACTGCGCGGCGCGTGCAAGGAAGAGTCGGTGTACCAGCGGCGGCTGGCCAACCTGGAAGAGCTGGCGCAGTGGTTCGAAGGCGGCCCGCGTGGCGCCTCCACCGCCGACCTGGCCGCGCAGCTGGCGTTGCTGTCGCGCAACGACAAGGATGACGGCGGCAACCAGGTGCGCATGATGACCCTGCATGCGTCCAAGGGCCTGGAATTCCCGTATGTGTTCATCGTCGGCTGCGAAGACGGCGTGCTGCCGCACCAGGTGAGCCTGGATGAAGGCAACCTGCAGGAAGAGCGGCGGCTGCTGTACGTAGGCATTACCCGGGCCAAGGTGCAGTTGTGGATGAGTCACAGCAAGCTGACCCGCAAGTTTGGCGAGCACGTCCGGCTCAAGCCCAGCCGGTTCTTCGATGAGATTCCGGCCGAGGAAATGCAACGCGACGGTGCCGATCCCGTGGCCGATGCGGCGCGCAAGAAGGAGCGGGCGAGTGCGGGGTTGGCGGCGATCCAGGCGTTGTTTGATTGATCATCCCATTGGAACGGTAGCCCTATGTCCAACGTGATACAGACCGAACGCCTGCACCTGCGCCTGATGGATCCGGATCGGGACGCGGCCGACATGCTGGCCCTGCTCAACGAGCCGGGCTTCATCCGCAACATCGCCGACCGCAACGTGCGCACGCTGGCGCAGGCGCGCGACTACACCGCTGAGCGGGTGCTGGGCAGCTACACGCTCAACGGGTTCGGCATGTACGCGATCATCCGCCGCAGCGATGGCGCGTGGCTGGGCAATGCCGGGCTGGTGCGCCGTGCCGAGCTGCCTGGGCCGGATATCGGCTACGCGCTGCGCGCGGAGTACGAAGGGCAGGGCTACGCGCTTGAAGCGGCGCGCGGAGTACAGCATTACGCGCGCGATGTGCTGGGGTACCCGGAGCTGTACGGCATCGTGGCGCCGCACAACGAACGCTCGGCAGCGTTGCTGCGCAAGCTGGGGATGGAGGCGCGCGGTACGTTGCACTTACCGCCGCCGGTGGATGAGCAGGTATTGGTGTTTGCGACGCCGGGTGCGGCACCGCTCACGTAGAGCCGGGCTCTGCCCGGCTGCGCGTCAACCGCCCAACTGCGACCGCAATTCCGCCATCTGCTCCTGCAACGTCGCCACGACGTTCTCCAGCTCCTGCACGCGCGCTTCCAGTGCGGCGTTGCCGCCACCGCTTCCGCTGGACGCGCCCTTGTACGCCTCCGCCAGCGCTTCAACATCCACCGGCCCGCACAGCAGATGCATGTACCGGTCTTCGCGCTGCCCGCCGGCGCGCGGCACCTGCACCGCCAGGCCACGCTGGATCATGCGCTCCACGTGGTGGCGGACTTCGTCGGCGTCCTGGAACTGGAACTGGCGCTCGCTGCGGGTCTGCAGTTCGTTCACCGTCTGCGGGCCCCGCAGCAGCAACAGGCCCAGGATCGCCAACTGCTGCCGGGTCAGGTCCAGCGCGGTGGCGGTGCGGTGCTCGAACCGCTCGGCACGCGAGGAGAACTGCTGCCGCGCCAGGCCCAGCGTTTCCAGCTGGCGCAGCGCGTGGTGCACGTCGCCGGCCGACAGCTGCATCACCGGCTCGCGCGCGGTCTTCTGGTTGGCCGCCACCTGGGTGGCATTCACGGTCAGCGGGTAGGCGTCCGGCGTGGTGGCTTCCTTCTCGATCAGGCAGCCCAACGCGCGGGCCTGGGCCGCGCTGAGCACGGGCAGGGCGGGGGTCTGGGTGTCGTCGGTCATGGCTGCGCTCCGGGGGCTTTGTGGGGCGTGCAGCATAGCCGAGCCCCGCCGGAGGCATGAACGCAGGCGGCCAAGCCGGTAAACTGGCGCTACCCAGTACTGGTGATCCCCATGCGTCGTAACGCTGTTTCCCTGTCCGTGCTTGCCTGTGCCGTGATCGCGCTCGGCGCGTGCAAGCGCACCGAAGCCCCCGCCGATGCGGCGGCCCCGGCCCCCGCTGCGGCCGCTGCCGCCCCGGCCGCCAAGGGCGACGCCGCCGTGGCCGCCAACGACAACCTCAATGCCGTGCTGTGGATGCAGCGTTCGCAGGAATACCGGGCGATCACCGAGCAGACCTATCGCGCCGCTGCCGACCACCTGGACAAGGCGCTGAAGGAAGCCAACTGGGACGCGCTGGTGCCTGAAGAGCGCGGCAACGCCGCCAAGGGCCTGAAGCCGGCCGTGGTGCTGGACGTGGACGAAACCGTGCTGGACAACTCGCCCTACCAGGCGCGCCTGGTCCGCGACGGCAATGAATACGACGAAATGACCTGGGACCAGTGGGTCGCCGAGAAGAAGGCCAAGGCCATTCCAGGTGTGGTCGACTTCGCCAAGGCGGCCAACGCCAAGGGCGTGACCCTGCTGTACATCTCCAACCGCGCCGTGCACCTGAAGGAGGCCACCCTGGCCAACCTGCGCGCCGAAGGCCTGCCGGTGGCCGACGACAGCGTGTTCCTGGGCTTGGGCACCGTCGTCAAGGACTGCGAGCAGGCCGGCAGCGAAAAGAACTGCCGCCGCCGCCTGGCCGGTCAGAACTATCGCGTGCTGATGCAGTTCGGCGACCAGCTGGGTGACTTCGTGGAAGTCACCGTCAACACCAACGAAGGCCGCGACGCCCTGCTGCAGCAGTACCACGACTGGTTCGGCGAGCGCTGGTGGATGCTGCCCAACCCGACCTACGGCGGATTCGAGCCGGCCCAGTTCAACAACGACTACACGCAGTCGCGCCAGGCCCGCCACGACGCCAAGCGTGCCGCGCTGGACTACGCACCGTGAGCCGCGCCCCGCTGCCGCTGCGCGATGACGAGCGCCTGATCTTCGCGCTCGACGTACCGGGCCGCGAGGAAGCGCTGGCGTGGGTGGACCGGCTGGGCGATGCGGTGTCGTTCTACAAGATCGGCATGGAGCTGCTCGCCTCGGGCGAGTACTTCCAGGTGCTGGACGCGCTCGCCGCGCGCGACAAGCGCGTGTTCGTGGACCTGAAGTTCTTCGACATCCCGGCCACCGCGGCTGCCGTCATCAAGCGCCTGTCGCAGTGGCCGGTGAGCTACGCCACCATCCACGGCTGGCACCCGGCCATGATGGAGGCCTGCGCAGCCGCCAACAGCAGCGACATGCGCCTGCTGGCGGTGACCGTGCTGACCTCGATGGGCCGTGACGACCTGCGCGGCATGGGCATCGACCGCGAGCCGGTGGAGGTGGTGGTCGAGCGCGCGCTGGCCGCCCAGGCCGCAGGCATCGACGGCGTGATCGCCTCCGGCCAGGAAGCCGGTCCGATCCGCGCTGCCACCGGTACCGGTTTCTCGATCGTGTGCCCCGGCATCCGCCCGGGCGGCCCGGTCGGCGATGACCAGAAGCGCACCGTGGGCGTGGCCCAGGCGTTTGCCGACGGCGCCGACGCGATCGTGGTCGGTCGCCCGATCCGCCTCGCGGCCGATCCACGCGCGGCGGCGCTGGCGATCCAGGATGAGATCCGCAGCGCACGCCGCTGACGGAACTGCGTCGCGGTATCGACTTGCGCTGGTTCGCAGGATCGGAAACATCAATCGCCGGCAGCCTGCCGGCGTTGTCAAAACGGGACCGACCACGCAGTCGGCCCGGCTGCTTTGCCGTCGAATCGGACGGGCACGCGCTGTTCTGCGCCGTGCCTGTTGATTCCACTTTTCGCAAAGGAGTTGCTGTATGCGTATTGGTTACCGCTCGGCCGGGATGTTCGGCCTGACACTTTCCGCGGCATCTGTCGCTGTTGCCCTTCTCGTTTCAGGCGTGGCGCGGGCCGCCCCCGACCCGGACACGTCCCCGCGCATCATCGGCGGTACCGACGCCGAACCTGGTCAGTACCCCTTCATGGCCAGCCTGCAGTCGCTGCACCGCGGCGACAGCGACCGCGACCGGCACCGCTGCGGCGCCACCCTGATCTCGCCCTCCTGGGTGCTGACCGCCGCGCACTGCGTGGACGGCATGCTGCCGCCGCAGCTGGCGGTGCTGGTGGGGCACACCCTGGACACCACGCCGCGCCGCCGCACCTCCAACATCAAGGCGATCCATGTCCACCCGGCGTATGACGCCGAGGACCTGATCAACGACGTGGCCCTGATCCAGCTCAAGCGGCCGATCAACGGGGTGGAAACCGCCGAGCCGATGCTGGGCCGCGACAGCGCCTGGCTGCGGCCGGGGCGCGCCTTCACCGTGATCGGCTGGGGCGTGACCGAATTCCCCGGCGACGCCCGGCCCACCGTACTGCAGACCGTGCAGGCCCCGTTCGTGCCCTTCAAGACCTGCCGCGAGGCCTACCCCGGGCTGCAGGCGGGCAGCGTGATCTGTGCCGGCACCGAGGGCATCGACAGCTGCCAGGGCGACTCCGGCGGGCCGCTGCTGGTGAAGCGGAAGACCGGCTGGACGGTGCTGGGCACGGTCAGCTGGGGCGAAGGCTGTGCCCTGCCGGACCTGCCCGGGGTGTATGCGCGGCTGTCGCAGGGCTATGTGCGCGACTTCATCCAGACCACCTGGACGCGTGACTGAATCCAAGTGAAAACAATGCGTTATGAGCACCTTGCCCGTTCTGCGGGCAAGGTGGCTTGCCGCTGTAATGCGCAGGCCGCAAGATGCGGACCGGTCCGGGGAAGTCCGAATTCATGTCCATGCCATTGATGACGGGGCGCTGCCGACCCTGGGTGATGACGCTCTCGCTGTGCGGCCTGGTGCTGCTGGGCGCGTGCAAGCGCGATGCGATCGACCCGGACAAGCCGGCCGCCGAGCCGGTGGCGGCGCTGCAGCAGATCGCCCGCCACGTGGCTGGGAACGACCTGGTCGGTTACGCCCACGCGTCGGTGCCCCCGGCCCAGTACACCCGCCTGCAGGCGGCCTGGGCGGACGGCCACAGCCGCTGGCCGCTGACCGACCTGCCGCTGGACGGGCAGCTGCTGCCGATGCTGGCCGCGCTCTCGGCGCCGGAGGCCCCGCAGCGCCTGCAGCGGTCCTTCGATACCCAGATTGCCGGGCAGGCCACCGGCGTGCGCCAGGCCGCGCACTCGATGGGCCTGTTTGGCGTGCAGTACCTGCGCAACCAGACCGACTACAGCGACACCGAGCGCGCCCACTACAGCCAGGTGGTGGACGTGCTGAGCCGCTGGGCCGCCGCCGCACCGCTGACCGACAAGCAGCGCGCGAAGACCACCATCACCCTGCTGACCGCCACCGCGCGCACCGCCGGGCTGTCCACCGACGCCCAGCTGCAGGCGGCCGGCATGGAAGACAGCCTGCGCCGGCTGGGACCGTTCGCCAAGGCGTTCAAGACCGCGCTGGCCAGTTACGGGCTTTCGCTGGATGCGGCGCTGACCGGCGTGCAGGGCGAACTGGTGTCCCAGCAGGGCGACAGCGCAGTGGTGCGGATCCAGTACCCGCTGGCCGGCGAGCAGATCGACGCCCAGCTGCGCATGGCCCGCCGCGACGGTCACTGGTACCTGGCGCGCACCCTGGAAGAAACCGACGCGCTGCTGGCCGCCGCAGATGAAGCGGCCGCCGCCGACGCCGCCAAAGCTGAACACGACGCCCGCCAGGCCGCCGAAGCAGAGGCCGCCGCACAGGTCAAGGACGGTGCTTCTGCACCGGCTAAGCCATAATGAAGCCGATGCCGAACCAGAATCCCCTGCCTTTCCCCGGCGAAGAGCCGCCCAAGACGCCGGACGCCCCGTCCGCGTCGCCCGACACCGCGCCTGCGTCCGCAGCCGCCACCGACCCGGCCGCGATCGTGCCGAGCCCGGTGGGCGCCGTGGCCCGCGCCCCGTCCGGACGACGCCCGTGGTGGGCGCGCCTGCTCGGCCGGCTGGTCGAACCGTGGCTCTCGCTCAAGATCGAACCCGAACACCCCGGCCAGTACGACGACGGCCGCCCGGTGGTCTATGTGCTGGAAGACTATGGTCTTTCCAATGCGCTGATCCTGGACAAGGCCTGCCGTGAAGCCGGCCTGCCCTCGCCGCTGGTGCCCATTGCCGGCGACCCGACCGGGCGCAGGCGCGCCTATCTGGCGCTGTCGCGTCGGAGCAGCAGCAATTCGCTGATTCCCGAGCAGCGTGGCGCCAAGACCCATTCCGATTCGCTCGCCAAGGTCCTGCAGGCGCACCGCGCGCGCGGCGAGCTGGACGTGAACCTGGTGCCGGTGTCGATCTTCGTCGGCCGCGCCCCGGACAAGCAGAGCGGCTGGTTCGCGGTGCTGTTCTCGGAAAACTGGGCGCTGGTGGGCCGCTTCCGCCGCCTGCTGGCGGTGTTGCTCAACGGCCGCAGCACCATCGTGCGGTTCGCCCCGCCGATCTCCCTGCGTGCCACCGTGGACGAGGGGCTGGACCCCGAGCGCACCGTGCGCAAGCTGCAGCGCGTGCTGCGCACCCACTTCCGCCGCATCCGCGAATCGGTGATCGGGCCGGACCTGTCCACCCGCCGCCTGCTGGTGGACAAGGTGCTGGAAGCGGACACCGTGCGCGAGGCGATCGCCTCGCAGGCAAAGCGCGACAACACCAAGCCGGCCGACGCCTGGAAGAAGGCGCACGCCTACGCCTGGGAAATCGCCGCCGACTACTCCAGCCCGGTGGTGCGTTCGGCCAGCTTCATGCTCAGCCATGTCTGGAACCGCATCTACGCCGGCGTGCTGGTCCACCACCTGGACAAGTTCAAGGCCGCCGCGCCGGGCCATGAAGTGGTGTACGTGCCCAGCCACCGCAGCCACATGGACTACCTGCTGCTGTCCTACCTGCTGTACGACCGCGGCATCGTGCCGCCGCACATCGTGGCCGGCATCAACCTCAACCTGCCGGTGGTGGGCACGCTGCTGCGCAAGGGCGGCGCGTTCTTCATCCGTCGTTCGATCCGCGGCAACGCGCTGTACTCGGCGGTGCTGAGCGAGTACGTGGCGCAGCTGGTGGCCGGTGGCTATTCGATCGAGTACTTCGTCGAAGGCGGGCGTTCGCGTACCGGACGCCTGCTGCAGCCCAAGGGCGGCATGATTTCGATGACGCTGCGCGCGTTCCTGCGCCAGCCGCGCAAGCCGGTGCTGTTCCAGCCGGTGTACATCGGCTATGAAAAGCTGATGGAAGGCGGCAGTTACCTGGACGAACTGTCCGGCCGGCCGAAGGAGAAGGAATCGATCTGGCAGCTGCTGTGGTCCATTCCCAAGGTACTCAAACAGAACTACGGCCAGGTGGTGGTGAACTTCGGCGAGCCGATCGCGCTCAACGACGTGCTGGCCCGCCAGGCGCCGGAATGGGACGGCGCGCCGGTGGCCGAAGACGAGAAGCCGGCCTGGTTGTCGGGCACGGTGGACCACCTGGCCGAACGCATCCAGGTGCACATCAACGGCGCGGCCGACGTCAACCCGATCAACCTGCTGGCGCTGGCGCTGCTGTCCACGCCCAAGCACGCGATGGGCGAGGCCGACCTGATCGCGCAGATCGAGCTGTGCAAGACGCTGCTGGTGGAAATGCCGTATTCGGACCGGGTCACGGTGACCCCGCATTCGCCGGAGCGGATCATCGCGCACGCCGAGGAGATCAACGTCCTCACCCGCATCAAGCATCCGCTGGGTGACGTGCTCAGCGTGAGCGGCGATACCGCGGTGCTGCTGAGCTACTTCCGCAACAACGTGATCCACCTGTTCACCGCGTCGTCGTGGGTGGCATGCTGCTTCCAGAACAACCGCCGCATGAGCCGCACCGGGCTGGTGCAGCTGGGTCGCACCGTGTACCCGTTCCTGCAGGCCGAGCTGTTCCTGCCGTGGACCGAAGACCAGTTCGCCCAGCGCATCGAGCAGACCATCGCGGTGTTCGTGCGCGAGGGGCTGCTGCAGAACGTCAACGACGACGACGGTGGCATCCTGGCGCGCAACACCGGGCAGACCGACGAGGTGTTCCGCCTGCGTGCGATCGGCCATTCGCTGCAGCAGGCATTCGAGCGCTACTACATCGCCATTTCGGTGCTGGTCAAGAACGGCCCGGGCACGCTGGGTGCGGCCGAGCTGGAAAGCCTGTGCCAGCAGGCGGCGCAGCGCCTGAGCCTGCTGTACGCACCGGCCGCGCCGGAGTTCTTCGACCGCACCCTGTTCCGGGGCTTCATCCAGAAGCTGCGCGAGCTGCGCCTGGTGTGGCCGGACGAGAACAGCAAGCTGCTGTTCGACGAACGCCTGGACGCCTGGGCCAAGGACGCCAAGTTCATCCTGGGCCGCGAGTTGCGCCACACGATCGAACGGGTCAGCCCGGAAGCGGCCAAGCCGGAAGAGCCGGTCGCGGTGGATTGATCAGGCTGGCTCGTCCGGAATCTGCATGTCCTCCAGCTTGGCAATGCAGTCCTTGAGCTGCAGCTTGCGCCGTTTCAGGCGCTTGGCTTCCAGCTCATCCTCGCCATTGGCGGCCATGCGTTCGATCTCCGTATCCAGCTCACGGTGCTCCCTGCGGAGAACCTGCAGACGTTCGGCGATCTGTTCGGGCGTATAGGTATCCACAGCCTCCGAGCATACACACTGCGTGTGACCGGCGGGGGTGAACGCAGTCACTTCCCGGTCCCGGCCGCCAACCTGCCGAGCCGGTAGAATGGCCGGATGCCTTCGGTCCTGCCCCTGCTCGATCCCACCCCGCGCGCGCCACGCGCGGACGCGGCCGCGCAGGACAAGCTGACGCGCCGGCTGCGCCGCCAGGTGGGCCAGGCGATCGCCGACTTCGGCATGATCGAGGACGGCGACCGCATCATGGTCTGCCTGTCCGGCGGCAAGGACAGCTACACCCTGCTGGACATGCTGCTGCAGCTGCAGAAGAAGGCCCCGGTCGCCTTCGAACTGGTCGCGGTCAACCTGGACCAGAAGCAGCCCGGGTTCCCCGAACACGTGCTGCCGGAGTACCTGGCCTCGATCGGCGTGGCGTACCAGATCATCGAGCAGGACACCTATTCGGTGGTCAGCCGGGTGATCCCGGAGGGCCGCACGATGTGTTCGCTGTGCTCGCGGCTGCGCCGGGGCGCACTGTACCGGCACGCCGCCGAAAACGGCTTCAGCAAGGTCGCGCTGGGCCACCACCGCGACGACAGCGTGGCCACCTTCTTCCTCAACCTGTTCCACCACGCCAAGCTCTCGGCCATGCCGCCCAAGCTGCGCAGCGATGATGGGCAGCACGTAGTGATCCGTCCCCTGGCTTACGTCAGTGAACGCGACATCGAGGACTACGCGCAGGCGCGCCAGTTCCCGATCATTCCGTGCACGCTGTGCGGCAGCCAGGACAACCTGCAGCGCCGCCAGGTAGCGCAGATGCTGCAGCAATGGGAAGACCAGCATCCCGGGCGGATCGACCAGATCGCGCGCGCGCTGGGCAACATCCATCCTTCGCAGCTGGCCGACCCGACGCTGTTCGACTTCATGGCGCTGGGCCGCACCCCCTGACCTTTCCTTTTCACGCCCTTATTCCGGAATTCCATGTTCTTTCGCAACCTGACCCTGTTCCGCTTCCCCACCGCCACCGATTTTTCCGAAGTCGACACCCTGCTGCCCCAGGTGCTGCTCAAGCCGGTAGGCCCGCTGGAAATGAGTTCGCGCGGTTTCATTTCCCCGTTCGGCCGTGAAGAAAAGGCCGTGTTCTCGCACCGCGTCGGCGACGCGCTGTGGCTGACCGTGGGCGGTGAGGACAAGATCCTGCCGGGCGCGGTGGTCAACGACCTGCTGGCGCGCAAGCTGGAAGAGATCGAAGAAAAGGAAGGGCGCAAGCCGGGCGGCCGCGAGCGCAAGCGCATGAAGGACGACCTGCTGCACGAACTGATGCCGCGCGCCTTCGTGAAGAGCTCGCGCACCGACGCGCTGGTCGACCTGACCCACGGTTTCGTGGCGGTGGACTGCTCGAGCAGCAAGAAGGGCGAGAACATGATGTCCGACATCCGGGGCCTGCTCGGCAGCTTCCCGGCCATGCCGCTGAACGCCGAAGTGGCGCCACGCTCGATCCTCACCGGCTGGATCGCCGGCGAACCGCTGCCGACCGGGCTGAGCCTGGGCGAAGAGTGCGAGATGAAGGACCCGGCGGAGGGTGGCGCGGTGGTCAAGTGCCAGCACCAGGAACTGCGCTGCGACGAGATCGACAAGCACCTGGACGCCGGCAAGCAGGTCACCAAGCTGGCCCTGGTGTTCGAAGACAACCTGTCCTTCGTGCTGGGCGATGACCTGATCGTACGCAAGCTGAAGTTCCTGGACGGCGCCCTGGACCAGCTCGAGCACGCCGACGAAGACGGCCGCCGCGCCGAACTGGACGCCCGCTTCGCGCTGCAGAGCGGCGAAGTGCGCCGCCTGTTCCTGCTGCTGGAAGAGGCGTTCAAGCTCAGCAAGGCGGATTGACCAACAGCCGGT
This sequence comes from Stenotrophomonas sp. VV52, assembly GCF_002893095.1. GTDB lineage: Bacteria > Pseudomonadota > Gammaproteobacteria > Xanthomonadales > Xanthomonadaceae > Stenotrophomonas > Stenotrophomonas aracearum. The sequence continues at coordinate 104,076 of NZ_PKQQ01000012.1, forward strand.
AGAGCGGGGCCCTGCCCCGCTGCACCTCGCAGTCAGGTCCGCGCCGCTGCGGGCGCTATGCTATCCCCATGCCTGGCTTCCTCCGCCGCCTGATTTCCCCGGCCGCCGCCCCGACCCTGCAGCGCGACACCGTGCGCCTGCGGCTGGAGGACGACGCCGAGATCGAGGTGCTGCGCGTGCGCGATCCGCGTGCGCGCCGTATCAAGCTGAGCGTGGACGAACGCGGCGTGCGCCTGACCCTGCCGCCGCGCGCCAGCCTGGTGATGGGCGAACGCTTCCTGCAGCAGCATCGTGACTGGTTGTCCGCGCAGCTGCGCAACTACCAGTCGACCAACCTGCCGCCGCCGCTGGTGATCGGCGAACCCGGGCTGCTGCCGCTGCGCGGGGAGCTGTTGCCGCTGCGCTGGGAAACGGGTCGCTATGCGCACCTGGAACTCGATATGGACGGTGCCTGCATGCACCTGCCAGCGCGTGGCACCGAGGCCACGGTGCGCCGCACGCTGCGCGAATTCTACGAAGCGCAGACCCGCGCCGATGTCGGCCAGTGGCTGCCGCGTTACCTGCCGGACCTGCCGCGCGCGCCGGCCCGGCTGCGGCTGAAGGTGATGTCATCGCAGTGGGGCTCGCTGGCCCCGGACGGCAGCATGGCACTGGACCTGGCGCTGGTGCTGGGCCGGCCTTCGGCGTTCGAGTACGTGCTGGTCCATGAGCTCTGCCATCTGATCCAGCCGAACCATTCGCCTGCGTTCTGGGCCGAGGTGGAGCAGCGGTTCCCGGCGTGGCGGGAGGAGCGGGATTACTTCCAGCTGGAAGGGCGCAGGCTCAAAGCCATGCTGAGGCAACTCCTGTAGAGCCACGCCCTGCGTGGCTGGCCGGCGCCGCGGTATGTCGGCGCCCGCCGCTCATGCGGCGCGGGCAGGGGGTGCACGGCTTTGCCAGCCCAGACCGTGAGGATGGACCTGTCGCGGTCAGCGCACGCGCAGTGCGGCCGCCTGCGCCCAGCGTGCCGCAACACGCGGTGCCGTGATGCACACGGCCTGGTCGGTCACGGTGGTCACCGCGCGCTCGAGCAGCTGGATGTCGGCCTCGTGCTGGCGCGCCACGTGCGGGTCTTCAAAGAAGATCGCGCGCTGGCAGCGGCCTTCGAGCACCTGGTCGGCAATCTGTGCGTCGCCGCCCATCGGGCCGCTCTGGTAGCGGGTCACCCATTCGCTGTCCTTGGCCCAGCCGCGGCTCCAGGCCAGCTCGTTGAGGCGCTGGCCGGTGGTGCCGGTGCCGACCCGGCTGCGGAAGCGGGACAACACGTCGAAATGTTCATCGGCGAACGCCAGCATGGCCGGCTTCATCGCGTCGTGCGCGATCAGGGCCAGGGTGTGTTGCCCGAACGCATGCAGGTCGTCGGCACCGGGGTCCGGTGCCAGTGCGGCGTGCAGGCGTTCCACCTCGATCCAGTCGCGCGCGGTGGCCACGGTGGAGATGAAGGGCTTGCCGTGGATCACGCACTGGCGCTTGAGCGCGGTGGCTTCGGGAAATACCGAGGAGGGATCGACCGGGTCCATCAGGTAGATCGCCCCGTCAAGGGTGCGTTCCGGGGTGCCCATGCCGACGACCTCGGCCACCAGCTTCATCAGACCGCCCTCGCGGCCGTTCGGATAGCGGCGCAGCGCCTCCAGGTCCTTGAGGAAGCCGAAGCGCTGGATCGCGTCGAAGGTGCGGCCTACCGCATGCAGTTCCACCCCCAACTCGCGCAGGCCGGCCTCGCAGGGGCCGAGCCAGCGGAACAGTGCCGCGTGCCTGTCGTGGTGATGCAGCCGGTTGGCGGCCAGGCCGATGCGCATGGGAGTCCTTCAGCGGGGTGGTGTTGCAACATTCTAGGGGGCGTTGGGTGTCTGGTTCGCGTCCGGCAGTCCGTGGGACACGCATGGCGTGTCGCTACGCTGACGGGCACCGCGTAGAGACACGCCATGCGTGTCCCAGGCGGTGCCCGATACCCCGATCAAGCGCTGACCAACGCGACGATACTCGCCGCAGCATCCCGCCCTTCCGCCACGGCGGTCACCACCAAGTCCGCACCGCGCACCGCGTCGCCGCCGGCGAACAACTTCGGGTGCGCGGTCTGGAAGGGCAGACGCCCACTACCGCCGGCCAGGATGCGGCCGTTGCTGGCTGCCTCCACGCCCTGCGCGGTCAGCCATTCCGGTGCGGTGGGCGAGAAGCCGAACGCGATGATCACCACGTCCGCTTCCAGCAAAGATTCGCTGCCTTCGATCGGCACCGCATTGCGGCGACCCTGTGCATCGGGTTCGCCCAGATGCGTTTCCACCACGGTCACGCCGATCGCTTCGTCGTCGGCACCGGCTTCAATCGACAACGGCTGGCGGTTGAACAGGAAACGCACGCCTTCTTCGCGCGCATTGGCCACTTCGCGCGCCGAACCCGGCATGCTTGCTTCATCGCGACGGTAGGCACAGGTGACCCGTGCCGCGCCCAGCCGTACCGCGCTGCGCACGCAGTCCATGCCGGTGTCGCCGCCGCCCAGCACCACCACGCGCTTGCCTTCCAGGTCAGGCAGGGCGAGGGTGTCTTCCCAGCCGGCAATCGGCCGGCCGTGCGCGTCGCTGCCACCGACGATGCGGCTGTTCTGCACCAGGAACGGCAGTGCCGGCAGCACATTCTTCAGGTCCTGCCCGGGCAGCCCGCCGTCGGTGTAGCGGTAGGCGCCGGTGCCGACGAACACGGCGTCGTAGTCGGCCAGCAGGGTGTCCAGGGTGATGTCGCGGCCGATCTCCACGCCCAGCCGGAACTGCACGCCCATGCCTTCAAGCACGTTGCGGCGACGGCTGATCACCGACTTGTCCAGCTTGAAACTGGGAATGCCGAACTGCAGCAGGCCGCCGATCTGTTCGTAGCGGTCGTACACCACCGCCTGTACGCCGGCATGCGCAAGGCGATCGGCACACGCCAGCCCGGCCGGGCCGGCACCGATCACCGCCACGCGCTTGCCGGTGCTTTCCACCGCCCCCATGTCCGGGCGCCAGCCGGTGGCCAGGGCGGTGTCGACGATGTACTTCTCCACCGCACCGATGGTGACCGCGCCGAACTCTTCCAGCGTGCAGCTGCCTTCGCACAGGCGGTCCTGCGGGCACACCCGGCCGCACACTTCCGGCAGCGGGTTGGTGGAATGGCACAGCGTGGCCGCTTCGTGGATGCGGTTTTCCTGCACGAGCTGCAGCCACTGCGGAATGGCGTTGTGCACCGGGCACTTCCAGCTGCAGTACGGGTTGCCGCAGTCCAGGCAGCGACCGGCCTGGTACTGGGCGTCTTCCTTGCCGAACTTGCCGTACAGCTCGCCCCAGTCGCCGGAGGTGCGCAGCTCCACCGGGATGCGCTGCGGCATGGTCCGGGGCAGGTCGAGGAACTGGAAGGCTTGCTTGCGGCTCATGGCTTGCTCTGGATTCCTGGTGGTTGCCGGCCAGCGGCCGGCACTACGGGGTTCGTGCCGCTACGCGGCACGGCGCAACGATTCGGTGAGCGATTCGATGCTGGCGGCCTTGGGTTTGACCAGCCAGAACTTGCCGACGTAGTCGCGGAACTCGTCGAGGATCTGCTGGGCCCAGATGCTGCCGGTGAGTTCGCGGTGGCGGCTGATCAGGGTGTGCAGGTGCTGGCGATGGTTTTCGAAGCCTTCGGCCGAGATGCGGTGGATGTCGATCAGCTCGTGGTTGTAGCGGTCCACGAAGTCGCGGTCGATATCCAGCACATAGGCCAGGCCGCCGGTGAAGCCGGCGCCGAAGTTCAGGCCCACCTTGCCCAGCACCAGCACGATGCCGTCGGTCATGTACTCGCAGCAGTGGTCGCCGGCCCCTTCGATCACCGCCAGCGCGCCGGAGTTGCGTACACCGAAGCGTTCGCCGGCACGGCCTGCGGCGAACAGCTCGCCGCCGGTGGCGCCGTACAGGCAGGTGTTGCCGATGATCGCGGTGTTGCGCGCCTCGAAGCGCGCGCCGCGCGGCGGGCGCACCACCAGGCGGCCGCCGGCCATGCCCTTGCCCACGTAGTCGTTGGCTTCGCCTTCCACTTCCAGCTGCAGGCCGCCGACGTTGAACGCGCCGAAGCTCTGCCCGGCCGTGCCGCGGAAGCGCAGGGTCAGCGGCGCATCGCTCATGCCCTGGTTGCCATGCGCGCGGGCGATGGCGCCGGACAGGCGGGTGCCGATCGAGCGGTCGGTGTTGTGGATCAGGAAACGGTGCTCGCCGCCGAGCTTGCCGGCAATGGCCGGGGCCAGCAGGCCGTCCATCTGCGTGGCCAGGCTGTCCGGCGACTCGTACAGGCGCTGCGCGGCGCAGTGGCTGCCGGCGTACTGCGCCGGGTTGAGCAGGCGCGACAGATCCACCTTGACGCCCGGGCGCGGCGCAACCTCCAGCTGCTGCAGCAGGTCGGTGCGACCGACGATCTCGTCCAGCGAGCGCACGCCCAGATACGACAACCAGCCACGCACTTCTTCGGCCAGCAGCCGGAAGAAGTTCTCCACGCGCTCGGGCAGGCCGGTGAAGTACTGCGCGCGCAGGCGCTCGTCCTGGGTGGCCACGCCGGTGGCGCAGTTGTTGAGGTGGCAGATGCGCAGGTACTTGCAGCCCAGCACGATCATCGGCGCGGTGCCGAAGCCGAAGCTGTCCGCGCCCAGCAATGCGGCCTTGATCACGTCCAGGCCGGTCTTCAGCCCGCCGTCGGTCTGCAGCAGGGTGCGCCCGCGCAGGTCGTTGGCGACCAGCGCCTGGTGCGACTCGGCCACGCCCAGCTCCCACGGCACGCCCGCATAGCGGATCGAGCTGACCGGGCTGGCGCCGGTGCCGCCGTCATGGCCGGACACGGTGATCAGGTCGGCGCCAGCCTTGACCACGCCGGCGGCGATGGTGCCGACGCCGGCATGCGAGACCAGCTTCACCGACACCAGCGCGTCCGGGTTGACCTGCTTGAGGTCGTAGATCAGCTGGGCCAGGTCTTCGATCGAATAGATGTCGTGGTGCGGCGGCGGCGAGATCAACCCGATGCCCGGCTTGGCGTAACGCAGCCGCGCGATCAGTTCGTTGACCTTGTGCCCGGGCAGCTGCCCGCCTTCGCCGGGCTTGGCGCCCTGGGCGACCTTGATCTGCAGCACTTCGGCATTGACCAGGTATTCGGCGGTGACGCCGAAGCGGCCCGAGGCGACCTGCTTGATCTTGCTGCGCTTGTGGGTGCCATAGCGCACCGGGTCTTCGCCGCCTTCGCCGGAGTTGCTGCGCCCGCCGAGCTTGTTCATGGCGATGGCCAGCGCTTCGTGCGCTTCGGGCGAGAGCGCGCCCAGGCTGATCGCGGCGGTGTCGAAGCGGCGGAACAGGTCTTCGGCCGGTGCTACTTCGCTCAGCGGGGTCGGCGTGGGCGCGGCCTTGAGCTGCAACAGGTCGCGCAGCGCCGAGACCGGGCGGCCGTGCACCGCTTCGCAATACCGCTGCCAGTCGGCGGCATCGCCGCTGCGCGCGGCGCGCTGCAGGGTCATGACCACGTCCGGGTTGTACATGTGGTACTCGCCGCCGTGCACGTACTTGAGCACGCCGCCGACGTCCGGGCGCAGCAGGTCGTTCCAGGCGCGCACGGTGAGCTCGCGGGCCTCGTCGTCCAGGCGGGCGAAGCCCACGCCGGCCACGCGCGATGGCGTTTCCGGGAAGCACAGGTCCACCACCTCATCGTCCAGGCCGACGATCTCGAACAGCTGCGCGCCGCGATAGCTCGCCACGGTACAGATGCCCATCTTGGAGATGATCTTGGACAGGCCCTTGTAGATGCCCTTGCGGTAGCTGCGGCCGATCTGCGACTGCTCGCCGCCCTTCTTCAGCTGCAGGATGCCGCGCCGGCCGAGGTCGAACAGGGTCTGGTAGGCCAGGTACGGATACACCGCGGTGGCACCGAAACCGAGCAGGCACGCCATGTGGTGCGGGTCGCGCGCGGTGCCGGTTTCCAGGATCAGGTTCACCTCGCAGCGCAGGCCGGCGTTGGAGAGGTGGTGGTGCACCGCGCTGGTAGCCAGCAGCGCATGCACCATCGGCCGATCGGCCACCGGGTAGCGGTCGCTGAGCAGCAGCATGACGATGCCTTCGCGGGCGGCGGCTTCGGCTTCGGCGCAGATCCGCTCGATGCCGGCCTTGAGCCCTTCGTCCAGGCTGTAGGACAGGTCGATCAGGCGGTTGCGGTCCACGTACTGCGGCATCTTGATCAGCTGGCGCAGTTTGCGCTGGCTGAGCACCGGCGAGTTGAGGATGACGTGGTTCACCGTCTCGGCGCCGGCATGGAAGATGTTGGTCTCCTTGCCGAGCTGGGTGGTGAGCGACATCACGCAGTCTTCCCGCAGCGGGTCGATCGGCGGGTTGGTGACCTGCGCGAAGGCCTGGCGGAAGTAGTCGTACAGCGGGCGGCTGTGCTGGCTGAGCACCGCCATCGGGGTGTCGTCGCCCATCGAGCCGGTGGCTTCCTGCTCGGTCTCGGCCAGCGGTCGCAGGATCTGCTCCACTTCCTCGGTGCTGAGCTGGAACAGCTTGTGGTAACTGCGCAGGGTGCGTTCGTCGAACGGCTCTTCGACCAGCGAGGGGTCGATCAGCTCGGTCTGCAGGTAGGTCACGCCCTGCTGCAACCACTGCTTGTACGGCGCGCGGCCACGGTTGATGCGGTCGATGGCGTCCGAGTCGAGCAGGTCGCCACGCTTGAGGTCGATGGCCATCATCTCGCCCGGGCCGAGCTTGCCCTTGCGCACCACGCGTTCGGCCGGCACTTCCCACACGCCCGCTTCGGAGGCGACCAGGAAGTGGCGATCGGAGGTGAGCATCCAGCGCGCCGGGCGCAGCCCGTTGCGGTCCAGGGTGCAGGCGGCATAGCGGCCGTCGCAGGCGACGATGCCGGCCGGGCCGTCCCACGGCTCGCTGTTGAGCCCGTAGAACTCGTAGAACGCGGCCAGGTCGGCGTCCTTGAACTCCAGCGACTGCGTTGCCGGCGGCACCAGGATGCGCAGCGCCTGGATCAGGTCCATGCCGGCGCTGACCATCAGCTCCAGCATGTTGTCCAGGCTCTGCGAGTCCGAGCCGTGCATGGAGATTACCGGGTCGAACTGCGCGATGTCGAAGCGCGGGGACTTCCACACCTTGCTGCGCGCCTGCGCCCAGCGGCGGTTGCCTTCGATGGTGTTGATCTCGCCGTTGTGGGCGAGCATGCGGAACGGGTGCGCCAGCGGCCAGCGCGGCAGGGTGTTGGTGGAAAAGCGCTGGTGGAACACGATCGCGCTGGAGGCCAGGTCGCTGCGCTGCAGGTCCGGGTAGAACCGGCTCAGCTTGTCCGGCAGCACCATGCCCTTGTAGCTGATCGAGCTCGGGCTGAGCGTGGTGACGTAGTAATCGGCGTGCTCGCGCAGCTGCTGTTCGCTTCGGCGGCGGGCCAGGAACAGGGCGAGGGTGAAGGCGGCTTCGTCCTGGCCCGGGCCGGCGTCGACGAACAGCTGTTCGATCTGCGGCAGGGTGTCGCGCGCCAGTTGCCCGCAGACGCTGGGGTCAGTGGGCACCACGCGCCAGCCGAGCGGCTGGCAGCCGGCGTCGCGCAGCTGCTGTTCGAGGGTGTCGCGGCAGACCTGGGCGGCGCTGGCATCGTGCGGCAGGAACACCACGCCGGCGGCATGGTGCGCGCCGAGGGTGATGCCCGCTTCGGTCGCGAGCGCTTTCAGGAAGGCATCCGGACGACGCAGCAGCAGGCCACAGCCGTCACCGGTGATGCCGTCGGCGGCAACGCCGCCGCGATGGGTCATGCGCGAGAGCGCGGCGATCGCGGTGTCGACCAGCAGCCGTGACGGCTGGTCGTCCAGTTGCGCGACCATGCCGAAACCACAGGCGTCGCGTTCGTCTTGCGGGTCGTAAAGCCCTTGGCGGTTGCGGGGGGCCATCTCTGCCTCAAAGTCGGGTGAGCGGCGACACTCGTCCCCGCTCACTCCGTTGAGCGCATGGGGAGGCACCGGATGCTTCGACTAGATCACAGTTGTTGCAACGCCGCAATACACGGTTGCGGGTGCAACCAAACCCGTTGAAAACCCGCCAATTCAGCCGCAGCGCACGCCGCTGACCACGCCCTTTTCGTCGACTTCGATGTTCAGGCGTTCGCCGACGAATTCCATGGTGGTCATGTCGGTTGGCTTGAGCACGCGCAGCTCCTTGGCGCCGGCATCCTGCTGCGCCTGTCCACCGAGTTCGTCGGTGTAGGCCTGGCCGACCAGGCTCTGCACCTGTTCGGCGTCGCAGTTGCCGACCGGCGGTGCTTCGGTGGCCTTGCCGGCGGTGGCATCAGCGGGAGCCGCCGCTTCTTCGGCGGCCTTCTGTGCGTGCGCGCCGGCGGCGTCCTGTTCGTCCATGGGCGGCGCCTTGCAGGCACCCAGCAGCAGCACGGTGGGGAGCAGGACGGCACCCAGCAGCCTGGGACCGATGGAGGACAGCGCGCGGGACGACAAGGACGACATCGAGACTCCTGAAGGGATAACCAGTAAGGCGGTGAGCATATCGTCAAGAAGGGTGTGAGGTGTTTGTGTTGCGTTATTGACGCGGCGCCGCACCAGTGCCGACCACACTGCAGGCCCATCCCTGCCATTGCCACCATGCCCGCACGCCTTGCCACCCCCGAAGCCGCCGCCGCCCGCGACGCCGGCTTGCGTTACGTCAGCGACGAGCAGCCCGGCATCGCCCGGCGCAAGGCGGGCAAGGGCTTCAGTTACCGCGATGCGGATGGGCATGCGGTACGCGATGCCGCCACCCTGGCGCGGATCCGGGCGCTGGCGATTCCGCCGGCCTACACCGAGGTGTGGATCTGCGCCTCGGCCAACGGCCACCTGCAGGCGACTGGCCGCGACGCGCGCCGCCGCAAGCAGTACCGCTACCACCCGGACTGGGCGCGGGTGCGCGGCGACGGCAAGTTCGACCGTGTGATCGCTTTCGGCCAGGCGCTGCCGACCCTGCGTCGGCGCCTGCGGCGCGACCTCAAGCTGCCGGGCTATCCGCAGGACAAGGTGCTGGCGATCGTGGTCGCGCTGCTGGCCGAAACCCTGGTGCGGGTCGGCAACCCCGAGTATGCGCGCGACAACCGCTCCTACGGGCTGACCACGCTGCGCAACCGCCACCTGGAGATGGTCAAGGGTGGTCGCGCGCGCATGCGCTTCCGCGGCAAGTCCGGCCAGCAGCAGGAGGTGGAGATCGACGACACGCAGCTGGCGAAGCTGATCAAGGGCTGCCAGCAGCTGCCGGGGCAGGCGCTGTTCCAGTACCGCGACGACGACGGCACCGTGCAGCCGGTGGACTCCGGCCAGGTCAACGCCTACCTGCGCGATGCGATGGGCGCGGATTTCAGCGCCAAGGACTTCCGCACCTGGGGCGGCACCATGGCCGCACTGCGCCAGTTCGCCGCGACCGCGCTACCCGAAGCGCCCAGCGAACGCGCGCTGGCCGCGCTGCAGAAGCAGGTGGTGTGCGAAGTGGCGGCCCGCCTGGGCAACACCCCGGCGGTGTGCCGCAAGGCCTACATCGACCCCAGCGTGTTCGACGGCTGGCGCGACGGCGCCCTGGTGAAGCTGGCCGGCCTGCGGGGCGAGCGCCAATGGGAACAGGCCACCCTGCGCTTCCTCCGCACCGCCCGAAAAGCAGTAAAAAAGCCAAAACCTGCGTAGAGACACGCCATGCGTGTCCGCGCGGTAATCGGCAATGCCGATCAGCCGCAGAAGATCGCCGTGATGTTGTTGGTCCGCCCGGTCTCAATGGTCAGCCGCTCACCGCCACTCTCCGCACCGGCCGGCGTCGTATTGGCAGCGCCACTGGCGGTCGCCCCACTTTCCATGCGCTGACCGCGCACCACCACCACCTCCAGGCTGTCGCTGTCCACGCGGGCGCGCTCCACGGTGGCGGCCGAGGCGGCCAACCCCACCGCGCCGCGCACCTTGTCGATATGACACTGGCCGGAGATGACGCCGTCGATCGGCTGGACCTGCGCCATCGGCGTGCTGCTGCAGGCGGTCAGGGCGGTGAGTGCGGCAACGGCAAACAGGGGACGCAACATGGGAGGGCTCCAGCGGGATTCTGGCCTCCACGATGCCGCCGCAGGCGTATGCGGCGGATGAAGCCGGTCACGGCATGGCGACATGCCATTCACCAGATGCGAAAGCCGCCGTGGCCACACTGCAGTGGCACTGATTCGAAGGAGTTGACCATGGCCACCGCCAAGAAGACCCGTAAACGCGCTGCCTCCAAGCCGATCGCCACCGACGCCAAACCGGCCCGCGAGCGCACCCCGGTGGTAAAGACCGCCACCCGCAAGGCGGCCGCCGCCGATCCGCGCGCGGCGCGCGTGGCGGCCCGCCAGCGGCGGCTGCAGGACCAGGAAAAGGCCAAGGATGCGCGCGCTGCCAAGAAGGCGACGAAAAAGACGGCGAAGAAAGCCACCCAGGCCGGCGCCCGCAAGCAGCCTGAAACCATGCCGGCCCAGAACATCGCCAAGCCCGGCAACGAGCACGCGCTCGATCTCGCCCCACGATTCCTCGCGCCTGACTACGTCGGCAGCGGCAAGTTGCAGGGCAGGCGCGCCATCATCACCGGCGGCGACTCCGGCATCGGTCGTGCCGTGGCCGTACTGTTCGCGCGCGAAGGCGCCGACGTGGCGGTGCTGCACCTGGATGAGAAGGAGGACGCCGAGGTCACCCGCCAGCATGTGGAAGCCGAAGGTACGCGCTGCCTGGTGATCGCGGGTGACGTGCGCGATCCGAAGTTCTGCAACAAGGCGGTCAAGCAGGTGGCCAAGGCGTTCGGCGGCATCGACATCCTGGTCAACAACGCTGCCTTCCAGCTGCACTGCGAACGGCTGGAAGACCTGGAAGACGCGCACCTGCAGGAGACGCTGCAGACCAACATCGGTGGCTACATCCAGATGGCCCGCGCGGTGCTGCCGCACCTGGAGGAGGGCGACTGCATCATCAACACCGGGTCGGAAACCGGCCTGTTCGGCAGCAAGGCGCTGATCGACTATTCGTCGACCAAGGGCGCCATCCATGCCTTCACCAAGGCGCTGGCCAGCCAGCTGTTGCCGCGCGGCATCCGGGTCAACGCCGTGGCCCCGGGTCCGGTATGGACCCCACTGAACCCGGCCGACAAACAGGCGCCCGACGTGGCTGAGTTCGGCAAGAAGAGCGACATGGGCCGCGCCGCGCAGCCGGAAGAGTTGTCGCCGGCGTACGTGTTCCTGGCCTCGCCGGTGACGGCGAGTTACATCAGCGGTGTGATTCTTCCCGTCATGGGTGGCCCGCACGGGTAAACCTCGTGCCGCATTCCGGTAGTGCCGGCCGCCGGCCGGCTCCACACGATGCCGGCAATCCGTGGAGCCGGCCGGCGGCCGGCACTACTCGGACGATTCAGGCGATGCGTGTAGCCGGCCGGCGGCCGGCACTACGGGCGACGTCGGGATGCATGGCCCGGCGCGCAATGCCGGAGGACAAGGTAGCGTCGGCCGTTGGCCGACCCAGGTGGTCCCATACCGTTCGTCGGCTCCCAGCCTCCGACACTTGACGACAACTGTAGTCACTGGCACGGTGACGACACGTGTAGTCATCGGAGAGTGTCATGCGCGGCAAGACCATCGGGGACCAGGAACTGGCCCTGCTGCAGTACGTAGCAGAACAGAACAGCGCCAGCGTGGGCGAGGTGGCGGCCGGCTTCGGCGAGGAGCGCGGCCTGGCCCGCTCGACCGTGCTGACCATGATGGAACGCCTGCGCGGCAAGGCCTACCTGCAGCGCCAGCAGGTCGAGGGCGTGTACCGCTACTCGGCCACCGGCGAACAGGACAGCGTGGTCCAGGGCGCGGTTGCCAGCTTCGTGGAGAAAACCCTGCAGGGTTCGGTCTCCCCCTTCGTGGCCTTCATGTCGCACAAGGCCGAGGTCAGCGATACCGAGCTGGCCGAACTCGAAGCGCTGGTCGCCCAGCTCCAGTCGCGCAAGCGGGAGGGCTGAGCCATGGAGACCCAGATGATGGAACTGCTGACCCGCCTGGCCTGGACCAGCGTGCAGAGCGCGGTGCTGGTGGCGTTGGTGTGGGGCGTGTGCCGCCTGCTGCCGCGCCTGCCGGCCGCCACCCGTTGCCGGTTGTGGTGGCTGGTGGCCGTGCAGGCCGTGCTTGGCCTGGTGTGGAGCAGCCCGCTGGAACTGGCGGTGCTGCCGGCGCCCGGTATCGAGACGGCAACGCGGGTCGAAGCACCGCTGCTGCCCGTGCAACTTGAGTTGAACGGTGCCGCAGTGGCGACCGACCCTGCGCCCTTCGTCGCCGCGACGTCCCCCGTGCCCAGCTGGCAAACCGCGCTGTTCGCGCTGTGGGCCGCCGGCGTGCTGGTGATGCTGCTGCACAGCCTGCGCGCTTACCGCCAGAGCCGCGCACTGGTGGGCAGCGCCGCCCCCTGCACCGACGCGGGCCTGCAGCAGGCGCTGCAGCTGGCTGCCGAAGCGCACGGCCTGGCCCGCGCGCCGCACCTGAAGATCTCCGCACGGATCACCTCGCCGCAGCTGATCGGTCCGTGGAACCCGGTGCTGCTGCTGCCTGCGCGCGAGCTGCCGGCGATGGCCGCCGACGACCTGGACATGGCGCTGACCCACGAACTGGTGCACCTGCAACGCCGCGACCTGTGGTGGGGCCTGCTGCCTTCGCTGGCCCAGCACCTGCTGTTCTTCCACCCGCTGGTGCACCTGGCCGCGCGCGAATACGCGCTGGCCCGCGAAGAAGCCTGCGACAGCGCCGTGGTTGCAGGCCACGGACACTGCCGCCACGACTACGGCCGCCTGCTGGTGCAGCTGGGCGTGGCCCCGCGCCCGGCGGTCGGCGTGGCCAGCGCCTCGCCGAACTTCCGCAGCCTCAAGCGTCGCCTGCTCACCCTGCAGCAGACCGGTTCGTTGCCGCGCGTGGTGTCGGTGGGCGTGACCGCGCTGTTCGTGCTGGTCGGCGTAGCGCCGCTGCGCCTGGTGGCTGCGGTTCCGCCGCCGCCGCCGGCACCGCCTGCGTTGGCCGCACCTGCGGTTCCGGCTGCACCGGCGGTCCCCGCTGCACCGCCTGCGCCGCCGGCCGTGGCCGCGCCGAAGCCGGCC
>NZ_PKQQ01000013.1 GCF_002893095.1 Stenotrophomonas sp. VV52
TTTTCGTTTCCGTCAACACCTTCTTTCGAAGAAGTTGGCGTCCTGTTCCTTCGCGGTTGCCGCCTTGCGGTGGCCCCTGCGTCGGGGGAGGGAAAGTATGTCCCGAACCGGGTCGTTTGTGAAGGGGGTCCGTGACTTTTTTTCACGGAACTGTGCATTCATTCATGCCAGTCCCGCGCCCGGAGGCGCGGAACCCTTGTGGCGCTTAGGCGGCCACCAGCAACACGCGGGCGAAGTTGCGCTTGCCGACCTGCAGCAGCCCTTCGAAGCCAGGCACGAACAGCTGCTGGGCGTCGGCTACTACTACGCCATCCACTTTCACCGCGCCTTCCTTGAGCTTGCGCGACGCCTCGGAATTGCTCGGGGTGACGCCGGCAGCGGTGAGCAACGCACCAATACGCAGGCCCTCGGCCGGAATCGCCACTTCCTGCAGCGGCAGCAGGGTCACGTCGCCCTGCCCGGTCACGGCGGCGTTCCAGCCGGCAATGGCCAGTTCGGCGGCGTCGGCGTCATGGAAGCGGGTCGTCAGTTCACGGGCCAGGCGCAGCTTGACCTCGCGCGGGTTGAGGCTGCCGGCGGCGACCTGCTCACGCAGGCTGACGGCTTCGGCCTGGCTGATATCAAAGGACAGCAGCTCGATCCAGCGCCACATCAGGTCGTCGCCGATCTTCATGGTCTTGGTGACCATGTCGATGGCCGGCTCGCTGATGCCGATGTAGTTGTTGAGCGACTTGGACATCTTGGCCACGCCGTCCAGGCCTTCCAGCAGCGGCATGGTCAGCACGATCTGCGGCCTCTGGCCGTAGTGCTCCTGCAGGCCACGGCCCATCAGCAGGTTGAACTTCTGGTCGGTGCCGCCCAGTTCGACGTCCGCCTCCAGTGCCACCGAGTCGTAGCCCTGGACCAGCGGGTACAGGAACTCATGCAGGGCAATGGACTGCTGGGCGGCGTAACGCTTGGCGAAATCGTCGCGCTCGAGCATGCGCGCCACGGTGTGCTGGCCGGCCAGGCGGATCATGTCGGCCGCGCCCATCTTGCCGAACCACTCGGAGTTGAAGCGCACTTCGGTCTTTTCGCGGTCCAGCACCTTGAACACCTGCTCTTCATAGGTGCGCGCGTTGGCCAGCACGTCGTCCTTGCTGAGCGGCTTGCGGGTGGCGTTCTTGCCGGAGGGGTCACCGATCATCCCGGTGAAGTCGCCGATCAGGAAGATCACCTGGTGGCCGAGGTCCTGGAACTGGCGCAGCTTGTTGAGCAGCACGGTGTGGCCCAGGTGCAGGTCCGGGGCGGTGGGGTCGAAACCGGCCTTGACCCGCAGCGGGCGGCCGCTTTCCAGCCGCTGGCGCAGCTCCTCGATCTTGAGGACTTCGTCGGCGCCACGGCCGATCTGGGCAAGGGCTTGTTCAATCGAGGACACGTGCAACTCCCGGCGATGCCTTATTTACATGAATGACGTTAAGTACAAGTTAACCGCAAGCGCTTCACAAAAGCCAATAGGCACAAGGGTTTGACGCGGTATTTATACCTGTCTATGTTACCGACGTTTGGGCCCGTGATCCGGGTCAGCCAGGAACTTATCGACGATGCTGAATACCGATCAAGGCCGAGCGCGCAAGCAGCGCTTCAAGGAACGCCTTCACGTTCTCCACGACACCGCCCTGCATCGGAAGCTTCGCCAGCACCTTCCCGCGGCCTTCAACGAGCGTTGGACCCGTCGCCACTGGATGCATGCCAGCCTGTTCGCTACCATCGGCGCGCTGGTGGCCACGATCGTGCCGGGCTTCTCGCACACCATCGACGCCCCCTACTCCCTCAGCCATTCCACGCTCGCCCTGCCGTTGCCGCCGCTGTCCCAGGAGCGCATGAAGCAGGTGCCCGGCGACAGCTGGCAGGTCCTCCGCGTGCAGCGCGGGCAGACCCTGAGCGACCTGTTCGACGAGGCCGGCATTCCGGCCACGGTGATGCACCAGGTGCTGGACCATCCGGGCGTGCGCGATTCGCTGGTGAAGCTGCGCCCCGGTACCGAGATCGGCTTCGACCTGCCGCTGTCCGGCGAGCTGCGCACCATCCGCTATGACCGCGACGGCGACAACCGCGTGGAGCTGAGCCTCAAGGACGGCAAGATCACCGAGAAGGTCAGCAAGCGCGAGAGCTCCACCCGCCGGGTGGTGACCAGCGGCGAGATCACCAGTTCGCTGTATGCGGCCGCGCGCAAGGCCGGGCTGTCGCCGTCGGCGATCGCGACCATGACCGACGAGATCTTCAAGTACGACATCGACTTCTCCAAGGACCTGCAGCCCGGCGACCGCTTCAGCGTGGTCATGGACGAAACCTGGCGCGAAGGCGAAAAGGTGGACACCAGCAAGATCCTGGCGGCGACCTTCACCTCCGGCGGCAAGACCTACAGCGGCTTCCGTTTCGACCGCAACGGCAAGAGCGAGTACTTCGACGTCAGCGGCCGCCCGCTGAAGAAGAGCTTCATCCGCATGCCGATCCCGTTCGCGCGCCTGAGCTCCACCTTCGGCGCGCGCAAGCACCCGGTGCTGGGCAAGATGCGCATGCACAAGGGCGTGGACTACGCCGCGCGCACCGGTACCCCGATCATGGCCGCCGGCGATGCCCGCGTGCAGTTCGCCGGCGTGCAGCGCGGGTACGGCAACGTGGTGATCCTGGACCACGGACGGGGCCACACCACCCTGTACGGGCACATGTCGCGCTTCGGCAAGATCAAGACCGGCCAGCGCGTGGCGCAGGGCACGGTGATCGGCTACGTCGGCTCGACCGGCCTGGCCACCGGCCCGCACCTGCACTACGAATTCCGCGTCAACGGCGTGCACCGCAACCCGCTGTCGGTGACGATGCCGCCGCCGGAGCCGCTGCAGGGCAGCGAGCTGGTCGCCTTCCGCGCGCAGACCGCGCCGGCGCTGGCGCGCATCCAGGGCATGGAGAAGCTGATCTATGCCGACGCCAGCCCGGCGCCGAAGACCGACAAGGCTGCCACGACGACGGCCAGCACCGCCAAGCCGGCCAAGGGCAGCCGCGGCTGATCGCCGCGCGGTGCAGCGCGCGCAGCTGATGCGCGCGCATTGACGGCGGCAACAGGTTGCGCGGAAGCTGCACGCACCCTGTTGAACCGCCTGGCCATGACCGCACCTGATCTCTCTACCCCGCTCTACCTGGGCCTGATGTCCGGCACCAGCGCCGATGGCATCGATGCCGCGCTGGTGCAGTTCCCCGACCACGGTGGCTGCCGCTTCGTGCAGGGCCTGACCCATGCATGGGACCCGGCCCTCCGCGCCGAACTGGTGGCGCTGGGCGAAGGCGGCGAGCTGGGCTCGCTGGATACGCTGGGCCGGATCGATGCGCAGATCGGAATCGCGTTCGCGGCCGCTGCCAACCGCCTGCTGGAACAGGCCGCGCTGGATCCGACCCGGGTCGCGGCGATCGGTTCGCATGGGCAGACCGTGCGGCACCGCCCGCTGGCCGATCCGGCTTTCACCTGCCAGCTGGGCGATGCGAACCGGATTGCCGAGCTGACCGGGATTACCACGGCGGCCGACTTCCGCCGCCGCGACGTGGCCGCCGGCGGGCATGGCGCGCCGCTGATGCCGGCCTTCCACCTGGCCATGCTGGGCACCGCCGATGAAGACCGCGCGGTGTTGAACCTGGGCGGGATCGCCAATCTCACTTTGATTCCGCGCGAAGGAACCCCTCGCGGGTTCGATACCGGGCCGGCGAATGCGCTGATGGATGCGTGGTGCGAGCGGCATCGTGGGGTGCCGTTCGATGCGGACGGCGCGTTCGCGGCCAGCGGGCGGGTCGATGAGGAGGTGCTGGCGCAGTGGCGTTCCGAGCCGTGGTTCGCGCTGCCGCCGCCGAAGAGTACCGGGCGGGAGCAGTTCCATCTGGCGTGGGCCGAGGCGGCGCTGGAGGGGCGTGGGCTGGCGCCGGCGGATGTCCAGGCGACCTTGCTGGAATTGACGGCGGCTACCGTGGCCGATGCATTGCTGGCGCACCTGCCGGAGGCGAAACGGGTGCTGGTGTGTGGTGGCGGGGTGCGGAATCCCCAGTTGCTGCGGCGGCTCAGCGCGCGGTTGCCGGGGGTGGTGGTGGAGTCCAGTGCGGTGCACGGGCTGGACCCGGATTACCTGGAGGCGATGGGCTTCGCGTGGTTGGCGCACCGGACCCTACAGGGGCTGCCGGGGAATCTGCCGAGCGTTACCGGGGCGCGGGGGCCGCGGATCCTGGGGGCGATTCACCTGGCGTGAGTCAGAACGCCTTTACGTCTGGGAGCGCCTGCAGGGCCGCGATGGCGTCGGCCAGGGCGTTCACTTCGGGGTCGTGGAAGCCGCTGCGGACTTCCAGTTCGCTGGCGAACAGGCCCTGCTCGAGCAGGACCACGCAGGTGTGTTCGCGGGTCCAGCCACGCGCGACCGCGACCCGCCGGATGCGCTCGTTGAGCAGCGGGTCGAGATCCCGCAGCACTAGATCAGCCATGTGTTTCCCCCTGTTGGCAACGCACCGCCCCCACGGCACAACGGGGTCGATCATGGCCCACCCGGCGGCGGCGGGCAACTGCGTGCCGGACGAAGCCGGCTCAGGGGTTGCTGCGGTCGCGGATGCGCGGCCACAGCCAGACCAGCAGCAGCAGCGTCGGCAGCACCGTGGCCGAGCTGAGGATGAAGAAGGTGCTGTAGGAGGTAGCTTCGACGATGTAGCCGGAGGCGCCGCCCATGAACTTGCCGGGCAGGTTGGCCAGCGAGACCAGCAGGGCGTACTGGGTGGCGGTGAAGTTGCGGTCGGTCAGCGAGGACATGAAGGCCACCAGCACCGTGCCGGCAAAGCCCTGGAACAGGTTGTCCGCGCTCAGTGCGGCGTAGAACGCCCACAGCTGCCCGGGGTTGTGCGCCATCAGCAGGAACGCCAGGTTCGACAGCGCCACGCCGAGCGCGGCCACCAGCAACATGCGGCGGAAGCCGAAGGCCGCGACCGCGATGCCACCGACAAACGCGCCGCCGATGCCCATCCAGACCCCGAACAGCTTGGACACCGTGGCGATGTCGGCCTTGGTGAAGCCGGAGTCCAGGTAGAACGGGCCGGCCATCACGCCGATCACCTGGTCGGGGAACTTGTACAGGCCGACGAAGGCGAGCAGTACCAGCGCCAGCACCACGCCGTTGGTGGTGAAGAAGCTGGCGATGGGTTGCCAGAAGGCGCCGAAGAAATCGATGCGGCGCTGCATCCGCACTTCCGGCTGGGCCGGCTCGCGGCAGAACAGGGTGGTGGCGATCGGCAGCACCATCAGCGAGGCCATGGCCAGGTAGGCCACGATCCAGCCTTCGAACTGGGCCAGGTACAGCGCGCCGGCGCCGGCCAGGATCAGGCCGATGCGGTAGCCCAGCGTGTAGGTAGCGGCGAGCGCGGCCTGGGCGCTTTCCGGTGCGATTTCGATGCGGTAGGCATCCACCACCGAATCCTGGGTGGCGCCGGCGAACGAGGCCGCGAGCACCCACAGCACCAGAGGGGTCACGCCCAGTTCGGGACGCACGAACGCCAGGGCGAACAGGCCGCCGATGACGCCGACCTGCGAGGCCAGCAGCCAGGAGCGTCGGCGGCCGAGGAAGCCGATCAGCGGGAACGCGTAGCGGTCGATCAGCGGCGCCCAGACGAACTTCAGCAGGTAGAAGAAGCTGGCCAGGCTGATCAGGCCGATGCTGCCCAGGTCCAGCCCGACGTCGCGCAGGCGGGTGGACAGGGTCTGCGAGGCGATCAGCAGGAACGGCAGGCCGCTGCCGAAGCCCAGGAACGCCATGGTCAGCGCCGAGGGCGTGCCGAACGCGCGCTTGATGCCGGCCCAGCCCTTGTAGGACACCGGCGCCGCCGCTTCACTCATGGGGCGTAGTCCACCGTGAACGGGGCATGGTCGGAGAAGCGCTCATCGCGGTAGATCGAGCAGCCGCGCAGGCGCTCGCGCAGGCCGGGGCTGACGAACTGGTAGTCGATGCGCCAGCCCACGTTGTTGGCCCGGGCCGCGCCACGGTTGCTCCACCAGGTGTAGTCCTCGCCGGTGGGATGCAGCAGGCGGTAGGCGTCGGTCCAGCCCTGGCCGGCGCCGACATCCAGCGCCTGGCCGGCGTCCACGCACTGGCCGTTGAGCCAGTCGCGCTCGGGCGGCAGGCAGCCGGAGTTCTTCTGGTTGGACTTCCAGTTCTTGATGTCCAGCGCCGAACGCACGATGTTCCAGTCCCCGCAGAGCACGTAGTCGCGGCCGCTGGCCAGCCATTCGGCCAGGATCGGGCGCAGCCATTCCATCACTTCGTACTTGAAGCCCTGGCGCAGGTCGCCCGAGCTGCCCGACGGGATATAGAAGGAGACCACGCTGAGGTTGCCGTAGCGGGCCTCGATGTAGCGGCCTTCGTCGTCGAACGGGGCCCAGCCCAGCGAGGTGATGACCTGGTCGGGCTCACGCTTGCTGTAGATGGCCACGCCGCTGTAGCCCTTCTTGGTGATTGCGTCACGGTAGAAGCAGTGGTGGCCGTCCGGCCGGAACATCGGGTCGGTCAGCTGGTCTTCCTGCGCCTTGGTCTCCTGGATGCACAGCACGTCGGCGTCCTGGGCACGGAACCACTCGAGAAAGCCCTTGGTGGCGGCGGAACGGATGCCATTGGCGTTGAAACTGATGATGCGCATGCTGACCCGGATACAAGAGCGGTAACCGACAAAGCATACCGGGTTGCCCGGTCCATCGGCTGGCCGGATCCGGCCATCGCAGCGGCCTGCGGCAGGGGGTCACGAGCCTGAATTGGCAGGGATGCATTAGCATCTGCGCTCCAAGAGAATTGAATAGAGCTTCAGATGAGCGACCACCGTTACCGTTTCCTGCAGCTGGCGCTGACCGCCGATGCGCTGCGTTTTGGCCAGTTCACCCTCAAGTCGGGCCGCCTGAGCCCGTACTTCTTCAATGCCGGCCGTTTCGATTCCGGCGCCAAGATGGCCCAGCTGGCCGCCTGCTACGCCGATGCGGTGGAAGCCACCGGCCTGAAGTTCGACGTCGTGTTCGGCCCGGCCTACAAGGGCATTCCGCTGGCCACCGCCACCGCCTGCGAGTTCGCCCAGCGCGGCCGCGACCTGCCGCTGAGCTTCAACCGCAAGGAAGCCAAGGCGCATGGCGAGGGCGGCAACCTGATCGGCGCGGACATAAACGGCAAGCGCGTGCTGATCGTGGACGACGTGATCACCGCCGGCACCGCCATCCGTGAGGCGCTGACCATCATCAAGCAGGCCGGTGGCACCCCGGCCGGCATCGTGGTGGCGCTGGACCGCCAGGAGATCGCCTCGGAAGACGACCGCCGTTCGGCCGCCCAGGCCGTGGCCGAAGAAGCCGGCATTCCGGTGGTGGCCGTGGCCACGCTGGGCGACCTGCTTGATTTTGCCTCCGGAAATCCGGAACTTGTCGGGTACCGGCAGCCGCTGGAGGACTATCGGTCCCGCTACGGCAGCCGTCCTACGCGTTGAGAGCAGGGGGCTCCCATGTCCAGGATTGCCACGTTCACCATGATCGGCCTGCTGCTGGCCGCGCCCGTGCTCGGCGCACAGGCGCAGGCCAAGCGCAGCAGCACCGATGCCAAGGCCAAGAAGCTGTACTGCTGGAACAAGGGCAGTGAGCGGATCTGCAGCGATGCCCTGCCGCAGGAGGCGGTGAACAGCGCGCGCGAGGAATTCAGCGTCAACAGCGGCCTGCGCAAGGGTGGCGTGGAGCGCACCCTGACCGAGGAAGAGCGTGCCGATGCCGCCGTGGCGGCGGCACAGGCGCAGCTGGACCAGGCGGCGGAAGACACCCGCAAGCGCACCGAGCAGGCGATGCTCTCCACCTACGAGGACGAAGCCGACCTGCGCCGCGTGTTCGTGGAGCGCACCGGGATCCTGGACAACAACGTGAACACCGCCAACTACAACGTGGCCAGCCTGCGCGACGCGCTGGTGACGTTGCTGGGCAGCGCGGGCGACCGCGAACTGGCCGGCCAGCCGGTGCTGCCCAAGCAGGCCGAGGACATCCGCCTGCGGCACGCCGAACTGGTGACCCAGAAGCGCATGCAGGCCTCGTACCTGGACCAGCGCAAGGCGCTGGATGCGGAGATCGAGGAGACCCTGCAGCGGTACCGGTTGTTGAAGGGTGTGGAGACCGACCCGCGCGGGTAAGGGTTGAAGGAGCCGGGCAGAGCCCGGCTCTACTTTTTACGGCCTTTTTACGCTCATCCAAGACCTTGGGCGTGGAGCGTTTACGCGCCCGGGGACCACCATGACGGCCTGACGTGGAGTGGTTCCACCTGGACGTCCTATGAGCCTGACCCTGCCTGTTGTTGCTGCCGCCGCCGCGGCGAGCCCTACCCTGCCCGCCTGGCTTTCGCTGGTGTGCGGGGTGCTGGTGCTCGTCGTCGCCGCCTACCTGCTGTACGTCGTGCTTGCGCCCGAAAAGTTCTGACCGGAGCCGACCATGACCGAGATCCTGTTGATCCTGCTGGCCAGCATCGTGCTGGCCTTTCCGCTTGGGCTGTACCTGGCCCGGGTGATGCGCGGTGGGCCGATGCGCGGCGACGCGCTGTTCGCCTGGATTGAGAAGCCGCTGTACCGCGTGCTGGGGGTGAACCCGGTGCGCGGCATGTCCTGGCGCGGCTACGTGGGCGCCTTCCTGCTCAGCAACCTGGTGATTGCCGTGCTGGTGCAGGCGGTGCTCATGACCCAGGCCTGGCTGCCGTTCAACCCCGACCAGATTCCCAACATGCGCTGGGACACGGCGCTGCACACGATGGTCTCGTTCCTGACCAACACCAACCAGCAGCACTACTCCGGCCAGGCGCAGCTGTCGTACTTCTCGCAGATGACCGCGATCACCGGCCTGCAGGTCGTCACCCCGATGATGGGCCTGGCACTGGTGGTGGCCACGCTGCGGGCGCTGTTCGGTACCGCTCCGGAAGGCGAACCCGCCGACCCTGCCCTGCCGGCCGACCGCCGCATCGACGTGGGCAACTACTACGCCGACGTGGTGCGTTCGTGCGTGCGCTTCATGCTGCCGCTGTGCCTTCTGTGGGCCGTGCTGCTGACCAGCCAGGGCGTGCCCTCCACGCTGGCCGGTGGCCCCACCGCCACGCCGATCGACGCCACGGCCGGCATGGACAGCCAGAAGCTGCCGCTGGGCCCGGTCGCTGCAATGGTCGCGGCCAAGCAGCTGGGTGCCAACGGGGGCGGCTGGTACGGCCCCAACAGCAGCATGCCGCTGGAAAACCCGACCCCGCTGTCGAACGCACTGGAACTGATCGGCATCCTGCTGATCCCGATCGCGGTGGTGTTCATGCTCGGTGCCTTCACCGGGCGCAAGCGGCTGGCCGGGCTGGTGTTCGGCTGCATGCTGGCAATGTCCAGCGTCTCGGTGGCCGCCACGGTGTGGCTGGAAGGCCATTCGGCCACGGCCGCCAGCCCGCTGCTGATGGAAGGCAAGGAAGTGCGCTTCGGTGCCGACGGCACGGCCTTGTGGGCGGCGATCACCACCCAGGTCTCCAACGGCTCGGTCAACGGCATGCACGATTCGCTCAGCCCGCTGGCCGGTGCGGTGCCGATGGTGAACATGCTGGTCAGCGCGATCTGGGGTGGCATCGGCTGCGGCCTGCAGCAGTTCCTCGTGTACCTGCTGCTGGGCGTATTCCTGGCCGGTCTGATGACCGGACGTACCCCGGAGCTGCTGGGCCGCAAGCTGGAGACCCCGCAGGTGCGCCTGCTCGCACTGCTGGTACTGCTGCAGCCGATCACCCTCCTGGCGTTCACCGCGATCACGCTGGCCATTCCGTCGATCACCGGCACCTCGAATCCCGCGTTCCATGGCGTCAGCCAGGTGTTCTACGAGTACGTGTCGGCCTTCGCCAACAACGGCTCGGGCTTCGAAGGGCTGGGCGATGCGACGCCGTGGTGGAACCTGAGCTGCACCCTGGTACTGCTGCTGGGCCGCTACCCGGTGCTGGTGATTCCGCTGATTGTCTGCGCCCAGCTGGCGGCCAAGCGGCGTGCGCCGGAATCGGCCGGCACGCTGCAGATTGAAACCCCGACCTTCGCGCTGACCCTGATCGCGCTGATCGTCGTCCTGACCGTATTGCAGTTCATGCCGGCGCTGGTGCTGGGGCCGGTTGCCGACCACCTGTCGCTGACGCTGCGCTGAGACGCGAGACCATGAGTACCTATCCCTTGAATGCAACTTCCACCCGCCGCCCACGCCTGCTTGATGGCGCCGGCCTGCGCCGGGCACTGCGCGACGCGGTGGTCAAGCTGTCGCCGCGCCACCTGCTGCACAGCCCGGTGATGGCGGTGGTGATGGTGGGCACGCTGGTGAGCCTGCTGGTCACGCTCACCGGCAACGCGCCGCTGGGCTTCGGCCTGGCGGTGACCGCGATCCTGCTACTCACCGTGCTGTTCGGCAATTTCGCCGAAGCGGTGGCCGAAGCGCGCGGTCGTGGCCAGGCCGCGTCGCTGCGCCGTGCACGCCAGGACCTGAGCGCACGTCGCCTTGCAGCCGCGCATGCCGGTGCCAGTGAAACCCAGGTACCGGCTGCCGAGCTGCGCCCAGGCGACCATGTGATCGTCAGTGCCGGCGAACTGGTGCCGGCCGACGGCGAGATCGTGCACGGCCTGGCCACCATCAACGAAGCGGCAGTGACCGGCGAGTCGGCCCCGGTGCTGCGCGAAGCCGGCACCGACCGCAGCGGCGTGATCGGCGGCACCAAGGTGCTCTCCGACCAGATCATCGTGAAGATCACCGCCGAGCCGGGGCACAGCTTCCTGGACCGCATGATCGCGCTGGTGGAAGGCGCCAACCGGCAGAAGACGCCGAACGAGGTGGCCCTGACCCTGCTGCTGGCGGCGATGACGCTGACCTTCCTGGTGGTGGTGGCCACGCTGCCGGCGATCGGTGCGTTCGTCGGGGTGAAGGTCGACCCGCTGCTGCTGATCGCGCTGCTGGTGTGCCTGATTCCGACCACCATCGGCGGGTTGCTGCCGGCCATTGGTATTGCCGGCATGAACCGTGCGCTGGCGGCCAACATCCTGGCCAAGAGCGGCAAGGCGGTGGAAGTGGCCGGCGACGTGGACGTGCTGCTGCTCGACAAGACCGGCACCATCACCCACGGCGATCGCCAGGCCAGCCACTTCCACGCGCTGGCCGGGATCGAAGCGACCCAGCTGCGCGAAGCGGCGCTGCTGTCCTCGCTGGCCGACCCGACCCCGGAAGGCAAATCCATCGTGCGCCTTGCGCGTGAGCAGGGCTGCACCACGGGCGAGCCTGACAAGGCGGAGTACCTCGCCTTCAGCGCGCAGACCCGCATGTCCGGCGTGGACCTGGACGGCGGCCGGCGCATCCGCAAGGGTGCCGCCGATGCGATCACCGCGTATGTGCGCGAACTGGGTGGCAGCGTGCCGGCCGAGCTGGCCGGGCGGGTGGAACAGGTAGCGCGCAACGGCGCCACGCCGCTGGTGGTGTGCGAAGGCCGCCACGTGCTGGGCGTGATCGAGCTGAGCGACGTGGTCAAGCACGGCATGCGCGAGAAGTTCGCGCAGCTGCGGGCGATGGGCATCCGCACGGTGATGATTACCGGTGACAACCCGCTTACCGCCGCGGCCATTGCCGCCGAAGCGGGCGTGGACGACTACATCGCCGAGGCGCGCCCGGAGGACAAACTGGCCCGGATCCGCGCCGAGCAGGCCGGTGGACGGCTGGTGGCGATGGTCGGCGACGGCACCAACGATGCGCCCGCGCTGGCCCAGGCCGACATCGGCCTGGCAATGAACTCGGGCACCCAGGCGGCCAAGGAAGCCGGCAACATGGTGGACCTGGATTCGGACCCGACCAAGCTGCTGGCGGTGGTGGAAGTGGGCAAGCAGCAGCTGATCACGCGCGGCGCGCTGACCACCTTCTCGCTGGCCAACGATGTCTCAAAGTACTTCGCGATCCTGCCGGCGTTGTTCGCCGCCACCTTGCCTGCGATGGCGACGTTGAACGTGATGCAGCTGTCCAGCCCGCGCAATGCGGTGCTGGCGGCGCTGATCTTCAACGCGCTGGTGATTCCGGCCCTGATTCCGCTGGCGCTGCGCGGGGTGCGCTTCCGCACGGCCACGGCCACCGCGCTGCTGCGCCGGAACATGCTGGTGTACGGGCTCGGCGGCGTGCTGCTGCCGTTTGCGGCCATCAAGTTGATCGACCTCTTCCTCTTCTCGGTATTCGGCGCATGAACCGCTCTGCTGCTGTTTCGCTTTCCCGTCCGGCGCGTACCCGCGCCGCTGTTTCCGTCGCCCTGCAGCACCGGGGTGCACTGCGCCCGGCCATTGGGCTGGGTGTGGCCAGCCTGCTGGTGCTTGGGCTGGCGTATGCGGTAGGCACGACGACGGTCAGCCGCGCCCTGTTCCCCGCGAAGGCCGATGGCAGCCTGCTGGTCGTCGACGGCCAGGTGCGGGGTTCGCGCCTCGTCGCGCAGCCGTTTGCCGGGGACGGCTACTTCCAGACCCGGCCCTCGGCCGCCGGCTACGACCCGATGGCGGCGGCCGGCAGCAACCTGGCGCGCAGCAACCCGGCGCTGCAGGAGCGCGTGCGTGAGGCGACGGCGGCGGTCGCGCTTCGCGAGGGCGTGCCTACCAGTGCCGTACCCGGCGACCTGGTGACCCAGTCCGGTGCCGGCATGGATCCGGAGATCTCGCCACAGGCCGCAGCAGTTCAGGTGGCGCGGGTGGCGCGTGCGCGAGGCATGGACGCCGCGCAGGTGGAAGCCCTGGTGGCCGCGCAAACGGAGGGGCCGCAGTGGGGGGTGTTCGGACAGCCACGGGTGAATGTGATGGAGCTCAATACAGCGTTGGATCACACTCTGCACCCATGACCGATTCCCGTACACGACAGGCCGATGCACTGGTGGAGAGCCTTCAGCGCGAGGCCGGTGGCAAGCTGACCGTGTTCCTGGGCGCCGCGCCCGGGGTGGGCAAGACCTACAGCATGCTCGGGCGCGCGCACGAACAGCTGCGCCGGGGCGTGGACGTGGTGGTCGGGCTGGTGGAAACCCACGGCCGCGCGGAAACGGCCGCGCTGCTGGACGGCCTCCCGCAGGTGCCCCTGCTGCAGCGCGCGTACCAGCAGCATGCGCTGCAGGAAATGGATTTGGACGCGGTGCTGGCGCGCCACCCGGCACTGGTGCTGGTGGACGAACTGGCCCACCGCAACGTGCCGGGCAGCCGCCACGAGCGTCGCTGGCAGGACGTGATGGAACTGCTGGACGCCGGCATCGACGTCTGGACCACGATCAACATCCAGCACCTGGAAAGCCTCAACGACGTGGTGATGCGCATCACCGGGGTGCGGGTCAGCGAGACCGTGCCCGATGCGGTGCTCGACCGTTTGCACGACATCGTGCTGGTCGACCTGCCGCCACGCGAACTGATCGAGCGCCTGCAGCAGGGCAAGGTGTACGTGCCCGAGCAGGCCGCACAGGCGCTGCAGGCGTTCTTTTCACCGGCCAACCTGACCGCGCTGCGCGAGCTGGCCATGCAGGAAGCGGCTGACCGGGTCGACACCAGCCTGCGCGAAACCCGCGCCGCGCGCGGCGAAGGCAACCTGCCGCTGCGGCGGCGGGTGCTGGTGGCGATCGACGGCGGCGGCCAGAGCGAGTACCTGGTGCGGGTGGGCCGGCGCATCGCCGAACGCCGCGATGCGCCGTGGACGGTGGTGACCGTGCAGCGCCGACGCGAGGACGAAGGCACCCGCCGCGAGATCGACGCCGCGTTCGCGCTGGCCCGGCGGCTGGGCGGCGAGGCCGAGCTGCTGCACGGGCCGAGCATTGCCGACGCGCTACTCGACCATGCCGCGCACAACAGCGTGTCCACCCTGGTGCTGGGCCGTACCCGCGAGCGGCCGTTTGCGCGCATGCTCAACCGCACCCTCACCCAGCAGCTGATCCAGCGCGGCGCGCACTACGAGATCACCATCATCGGCACCCCGCAGGCGCGCGCGCATGCGCGTCGCCATGGTCTTTCGATGCCGACCCTGAGTACCGGCCGCGATTCCCTGCTCGCCCTCACCGCGACCGCGCTGGCCTGCCTGGTGGCGCTGGTGGCCGAGCGCTGGGTGGGGCTGTACGACCTCTCGATGGTGTTCATCGTGGCGGTGGTGGTGGTGGCTGCACGCAGCCGTACCAGTGCGGCGGTGATGGCGGCGGCGTTGTGCTTCCTGGCCTACAACTTCTTCTTCATCTCGCCCCGCTTCACCTTCGCGATCAGCGCGCGCCAGGGCGTGATCACCGTGTTCCTGTTCCTGGTGGCGGCACTGGTGGCCGGGCGGCTGGCCTCGCGCCTGCGCATGCAGGTGGTGGCGCTGCGCGCGGCCAACCGGCATGCCAATGCACGCCAGGTACTGGGCGGGCAGCTGACCCGCGCGGCCAGCAACGAACAGGTGGCGCAGGCCGGGCGCGAGGCGCTGGAACAGGCGCTGGATGCACCGGCCTGGCTGCGCATCGGCGCCGACACCAGCACCAGCGGCAGCGCCGCGCCGGGCGACACCGACCTGGCCGCCGCCGACTGGGCACAGCGCAATGGCCAGCCCAGCGGCCGCTTCACCGACACCCTGGCCGGCGCGGACTGGTGGTTCCTGCCGCTGCTGGACGGCGACGAACGGACCATCGGCGTGGCGGGCATCCGCTTCCCGCGCAGTGCGCCGCGGCTGACCCCGGAGCAGCGCCAGCTGGCCGAAGCGATGGTGGATGACATCGCGCAGGCGGCGCTGCGCACGCGGCTGGTGGCCGATCTGGAAAAGGCGCACGTGAGCAACGAGACCGAGCGGCTGCGCTCGGCACTGCTGTCCTCGGTGTCGCACGACCTGCGCTCGCCGCTGGCGGCGATGATCGGTTCGGCCGACAGCCTTTTCAGCTACGCCGATGCGATGGACGCGCGCGACCGGCGTGCGCTGCTGGACACCATCCTGGTGGAAGGCGAGCGGCTGGACCGCTACATCCAGAACCTGCTGGACATGACCCGGCTGGGCCACGAGGGCCTGAAGATCAACCGCGACTGGATCGGGGTGGACGAGCTGGTGGGCTCGGCCGCGCGCCGGCTGCAGCGCTACCAGCCGGAGGTGCGGCTGCAGCTGGACATTCCCGGCACGCTGGCACCGATCTGGGTGCATCCGGCGCTGGTGGAACAGGCGGTGTTCAACGTGATGGAGAACGCCGCCAAGTTCTCCCCGCCCGGCGCGGCGGTGGAAGTGCAGGCGCGGCTGGTGGACGGCGAGCTGCGCATCGACGTGCTGGACGCCGGCCCGGGCATTCCCGATGAGGAGCGCGCGCGCATCTTCGACATGTTCTACAGCGTGGAGCGCGGCGACCGCGGCCGGCATGGTACCGGGCTCGGGCTGACCATCACCCAGGGCATGATCGGCGCGCACGGCGGCAGCGTGCAGGCGCTGCCGGGGCGCGACGGACGCGGTACCCTGATCCGCATCACGCTCCCGCTGCTGCAACCGCACCCTGCCGATGACCACGACGAATCCTGACGCCTCCCACGGCGTGCCACCGGCGCGCGTGCTGGTGATCGACGACGAAGCGCAGATCCGCCGCTTCCTGGAGATCAGCCTGCGCGCGCAGGGTTATCGCGTGCTGCAGGCGGCCACCGGGCAGGACGGGCTGGAGCAGCTGGTGGGCGAAGGCGCGGACCTGGTGATCCTGGATATCGGCCTGCCCGACATGGAAGGCCACCAGGTGCTGGCCGAGCTGCGCCAGTGGAGCCAGGTGCCGGTGATCATGCTCACGGTGCGCGCCAGCGAAACCGAAAAGGTGCTGGCGCTGGACAACGGCGCCAACGACTACGTGACCAAGCCGTTCGGCACCCAGGAACTGATGGCGCGGGTGCGTGCGCTGCTGCGCACGCGCACGGTGTCGGCCGACGGGGTATTGCCGCAGTTCGACGACGGCCACCTGCATATCGACCTGGTCCGCCGCGAGGTGCACCTGGACGGCGCGCCGGTGGCGCTGACCCGCAAGGAATACGCGTTGCTGTCGCTGCTGCTGCGCAACGCCGGCCGGGTGGTGACCCAGCCGCAGATCCTGGCCGAAATCTGGGGGCCGACCCACCAGCACGACACGCATTACCTGCGCATCCTGGTGGGCAAGCTGCGCCACAAGCTGGGCGATTCCGCGCTCGATTCGAAGTACCTCTTTACCGAACCGGGCGTGGGTCTGCGCTTCAAGGGGTAATGCCGGCCGCTGGTCGGCTCCTCAGAATCCCAACTCAACCCCAGGCAGCAACGGCTGCAGCTGTTCGCGGAACAACGCCTTGATGCGCTCCAGCGGCGCTTCGTCGTTGCCCTCGAAACGCAGCACCAGCACCGGCGTGGTGTTGGAGGCGCGCAGCAGGCCCCAGCCGTCCGGGAAGTCCGCACGCAGGCCGTCGATGGTCGACAGTCGCGCGCCGAAGAACGGTGAGTCGTCCGCCTGCGCGGCAGAGACGAACAGCGACACCAGTGCATGCGGGGTGCCGTTCTCCACCGGCACCTTGAGTTCCGGCGTGGACACGCTGTCGGGCAATTCGTCCAGCACTTCCGACGGCGTCTCTTCGCGCTGGGCCAGGATTTCCAGCAGGCGCGAGGCGGCATACAGGCCATCGTCGAACCCGAACCAGCGTTCCTTGAAGAAGAAGTGTCCGCTCATCTCGCCGGCCAGCTCGGCGTCGGTCTCGCGCATCTTGGCCTTGATCAGCGAGTGCCCGGTCTTCCACATCATCGGGCTGCCACCATTGCGCAGCACGTAGTCCGACAGCTTGCCGCTGCACTTCACGTCGTAGATGACCAGCGCGCCCGGATTACGCTGCAGCACGTCGGCCGCGAACAGCATCAGCAGGCGGTCGGCGTAGATGATCTTTCCTTCCTTGGTGACCACGCCGAGGCGGTCGCCATCGCCGTCGAAGGCCAGGCCGATGTCGGCGTCGAAGCGCTTCACGGTCTGGATCAGGTCTTCCAGGTTGTCCGGGTCGCTCGGGTCCGGGTGATGGTTGGGGAAGGTGCCGTCCACGTCGCAGTAGAGCGGAATGACTTCGGCACCGATCGCCTCCAGCAGCGGCTGCGCCAGCTCACCGGCCACGCCGTTGCCGGCGTCGGCCACCACCTTGATCGGGCGGTCCAACTGCACGTCGTCGGCGATGCGCTGGATGTAGTCGGCATTGACGTCGCGCTGCTGCAGGCTGCCCGGCGTGGCGGCCACGTGCAGCTGGCCGTCGCGGATGCGCTGGTACAGCTCGGTGATGGCATCGCCGGAAAGGGTTTCGCCACCGACCACGATCTTGAAGCCGTTGTAGTCCGGCGGGTTGTGGCTGCCGGTTACCGCCACGCAGCTGCCCGCGCGCAGGTGATAGCTGGCGAAGTACACCACCGGGGTCGGGGCAAGGCCGATGTCGATGACGTCGCAGCCGGCGCGGCGCAGGCCTTCGATCAGGCTGGCGCTGAGCTCCGGTCCGGACAGCCGGCCGTCACGGCCCACCACGATGTCGCGCAGCCCCTGCACCTGCAGTACCGAGCCGATGGCCTGGCCGATCAGCACTGCAACCTGCGGGGTGAGCTCGCGACCGATCACGCCGCGGATGTCGTAGGCGCGGAAGATGCCTTCGGCGACCTCGTTGCCGGGACCGCTGGGCAGCGGCGGCGGCGCACCCGCCTCACTGGCTGCAGATGTCGCTTCCGGCACGGGGTCGAGTTCCAGGCTCTCGCGCAGGGTCGGGCCGTGTTCGCCTTCGGCCACCTCGGTGCGGCGGCGCGGCAGCTTCACCTTGCCCTTGCCGAACTGCAGCATGCCGGCAATGGCCAGCAGCAGCACGGCCACGATGAACGACGGGATCGCGCCCAGGCCGAGCGGGCCCGGTTCGACGTCCGGCACCGCCGCCGACAGGCGCAGGCCGGTCTTGCCGATCGGCCGGGCCAGGCCTTCGGCGCCCTGCGACAGCGAGGTGTCGCCCTGTTCGATGATGTTGTGCCCGCCCTGGCGCAGCGCCAGGTAGCCGGCCGACGGCACCCGCACCTTGTCGAAGGTGTCGGTCAGGCGCAGCAGCGGCTGGCGGACATAGATGACAGCAGGTCCCTGGTTGCCCAGCTGCACCGGCACGGCCAGGCCCAGGCGCTGGCCCCCGGCGTCGCGCACCACGCGCGCGGTGACGGTGTCGCCGGCAATGGCCGCTTCCATCAGTGCCAGGCGCGCGTAGCCGAAGGTTTTCGGGTCGGCATAGGCCTGGTCGAGGTCGGTGGTGAACACCTCGACCTCTTCGGTGCCCGGCCAGCCTTCACGCACGGCCAGCGCGGTGGCGTCGGCGTCGCCGGCGGCCAGTGCGGTGCTGACCCGCTCGCTCTTGACGAGGGTCCGCAGCTGCGTGGTCTGGCCGTTGAGCGCGTTCTGCACGCCCTGCACGATCTCGTCGCGCGACTGTTCCAGCGCCTGCCCGGTCGAGGCCTGTCGCCATTGGCGCACCCCGCTCCAGGCAAACCACACCGCCATCAGGGCCAGAAGGCCCACCAGCACCAGCCCGTTACGCTTGCTTGTCAGTCGCGGCTGTCCTTCCGCCGTTGCCTTGCTCATCGGTGTTACCCCCTGTCAGCGCACCCCGGTATGGCCGAATCCACCCGTTCCCCTGGCGCTGTCGGTGAAAGTATCCACTACCTGCAGGTCCACGCGTGCAATCGGCAGCACGACCAACTGTGCAATACGGTCACCGGGCTGCAGCGTGAAGGCCTCGCGGCCACGGTTCCAGGCGCTGATCAGCAGCGGTCCCTGGTAGTCGGCATCGATCAGGCCGGTGCCGTTGCCCAGCACGATGCCGTGCCGGTGCCCCAGCCCGGAGCGCGGCAACACCACCGCGCACAGGTTCGGGTCTTCGATATGGATGGCGATACCGCTGGGAATCAGCGCGGTGTCCCCCGGCTGCAGGGTGAGTTCGGTTTCCAGCGCGGCGCGCAGGTCGAGGCCGGCGCTGGCTTCGGTGGCGTAGGCCGGCATGGGCCAGTCGTCACCAAAGCGTGGATCGAGCAGCTTCACCTGCAGCGGCTGCAGGGACGGGGCTTGGGTCATGCGTGCAACCTCTGGGCAATCAGGGACAACAGTTGTTCGGCCAGCAGCGCCTTGGTGGTGCCGGGGAAGACCTGCTCCCCGCCCTGCCAGTACGCCGTAGCAGCATTCTCGTCGCTTTCGAAGCCACCGTTTGTGATCCCGACCTGATTGGCGATCACCAGGTCCAGCCGCTTGTCGACCAGCTTGCCGCGCGCGTACTTCTCCACGTCGTGGGTTTCAGCGGCAAACCCGACCACCAGCTTGAGCGCGTTGGTCTGCGCGGCCACTTCCGCCAGGATGTCGGCGGTGCGGACCAGTTCGAGCGTCAACGTCTGCGTACCTGCCGTCTTCTTCAGCTTCTGGGGTGCGATCTGGCGCGGGGTGTAGTCCGACACCGCGGCCGCCCCTATATAGATGTCTGCCGGCAGCGCGTCGAGCACGGCGCTGCGCATCTGCGCGGCCGAGCGCACGTCCACCCGCTGCACCCCGGCCGGGGTGGCCAGGTGCACCGGGCCGCTGACCAGCACCACCTGGGCGCCTTGGCGCACGGCGGCCGCGGCCAGCGCGTAGCCCATCTTGCCGCTGCTGCGGTTGCCGACGTAGCGGACCGGGTCCAGGTCTTCATAGGTGGGCCCTGCGCTGATCACCACGCGCAGGCCCTTCAGCTCTTGGGCGACGTCGGGCGCGGCCGGGTCCTGCAGGCTGGCCAGCGCCGCCACGATGGCGTGCGGCTCGGTCAGCCGGCCGGGGCCGGATTCGCCTTCCGCCAGCGGGCCGTCTTCCGGGCCGATCACCTGCGCGCCGCGCTCGCGCAGCAGGCTGATGTTGGCCTGGGTGGCCGGGTGCAGCCACATGCGGTGGTTCATCGCCGGGCACACGGTGAGCGGCGCGGTGGTGGCCAGGCACAGGGTGGTGACCAGGTCGTCGGCGTGGCCATTGGCCAGGCGCGCCAGCAGGTCGGCGGTAGCCGGGGCCACCACGATGCGGTCGGCCCAGCGGGCCAGCTCGATATGGCCCATGGCCTGCTCGGCCGCGCTGTCCCACAGGGTGGTGCGGGTCGGCTGGCCGGACAGGGCCTGGAAGCTCAGCGGGGTCACGAACTGCTGGGCACCGGCGGTCATGGCCACCTGCACCTGGGCCCCGGCGTCGCGCAGGCGTCGCACCAGCTCCAGCGACTTGTAGGCCGCGATGCCGCCACCCACGCACAACAACAGCTTCTGGCCTGCCAGCGGGCGCGCCTGCGCCGGGGAAGCCTGGGGGGAGTCAGCCACCTGCGGAATTCCTGTCTATCTGAGGCGGGTAGCTTACCCGATGCTCTGTTGCGGCCCTGATGCGCCAGGGGCATGAGAACGGTGTTTTTTGTCATGAGCGGGCGGGGCGATGGCGTCGTGGAACTGCGCTGAAGTCGCCGGGGAGACTCGGGATCCCGGGTCGTTCACTCCATATGGCCGGGGTCCTGTCGGTCGGATCGGGTAATTCGTCGCAGGCGGGATGCGGGCCGCGCCGCACCGGACGCAGGATGATGCTGACCGGAATCGTCCATACCGCAAGGAACGCGCCATGCACCCTGCCCTGCCGAAGCTGCTTTCGATCATTGTTCTCCTCCCCGCCGCAGCCGCGAGCGCCTCGCCTCCGGCAACCGGGGCCGATGCCTGCGGGCTCGCCCATCAGCCCATTGCCGACGCCTTGGTGCAGATGCCGTTCGAAAGCATCGATGGACGCATCTATGTACAGGCACAGGTCAACGGCCGAGGGCCCTACCGGTTCGCGGTGGACACCGGCGCCAGCGGTGTCGGGCGGGCGGACATGCGGCTGGTCACGGCGCTGGACCTGCCGCTGCATGGCGAAACCACCACTTCGGACGGTGTGACCAAGGCCGGCGTGGACACCGTGCGGATCGATGCGCTGGAGCTGGAAGGCGTGGTGCACCGGAACGTGGAAGTGATCGCCCGCGACTACAACGCACGCAACGCACCCGAGGCCGCGTTCGATGGAATCCTCGCCCGCGACTTCTTCGCCGACGGCCTGCTGCGGATCGATTACCCGAACCGGACGTTGGCGTTCACCCGGACACTGAAGCTGGACCCGGCTGCCGCCAATGCCCTTACCTATACGCGGGCATTCCGAATTCCCGTATCGGTAGGCGCACACACCATTGTTGCCCAGCTCGACACAGGCGCCAACGTCGGCTTCGTGCTGCCTCAGTCCGTTTACGAGCAGATCTCCGAGCAGCCGTTGGGCGAAGCAGTCCGTTCGCAGCTGACCAACGGCCAGCTGGAAAGCTGGCGTGGGACAGTCCAGCAGCCTATCCGCGTAGGACAGGTAAGCCAGGCCCAAGCGGAGGTGCGCGTCTCGCCGAAGTACCCGGAAGTGCTGGTGGGCGCCCGTGCGTTGCAGGAGGCGGTGGTTCTGATCGACCAGAGAAGCCAGGTGGTGGCCGTGTGCCGGTGAGCGAAAGCTGCGGCTGTCGCGGATCACGCGCTTGGCGACGCCAGTTCCGACACATCCGGTTCCGGAGCGGCAGGTTCGTCCAATACTGGGACGAGTGTCCAACGCCAGGTCGCGTGCCGCTCGTAGACTTCGCGACCTACCCATGAGCGCGTTGATGTGGAGCATCGACAGTGACAGCAATCCTTGTGGCAGCCACCGTGGTGATTGCCGTTTTCGCCCTAGGCTTCGGCATGTGGACTCTCCTGCATTCCCCCAACGAGAGCGCGCCGCACCAGAAGCGCATTGACCCGGACTGATATGGCGGATGTGGTGGGGCAGATGAGTGCGCGTTACTTCAAGTTGCCGGGCTGACCAGCCGCTGCTTGTCCCGGTCTCCGACTGGCCCTAGGATTCGGGTACCTGCAAGGGAGCAGGCGAATGACAGGGGAAGGGGATGAAGCGCAAGCGCAGTGGTCGCCCTTGGCAGATCGGTGTCATTGTCCTGATCATTGGCATCGCCAAGATGTTCAATGCACCCCGATCGGTCGATCATGTCGAGCAGATCGATGTGCACTTCATTTCGTCAGCGCCTGGATCGGGCGAAGAGCATTTCACGATCCTGCCGGCCGGTGAAGGATTCGCCTTGCAGCAGAGGTACCCGGATAAAGGCGCGCCAATTGCAGCCAAGCCACTTGCGAAGCACGAGATTCGGCAACTGGTGGAGGCGTTGGAGGATGATTCCGGAAGCCAGCTCATCGTTTCCGACGCCATCTACAGCCGGGTCGACCCATACGAGCTTCGCAAAGCGATGGTCTCGCGCCCTGCCGGCTCACCTTGCAGTTCCGAGCAGTGGCAGGCCGGAGCAGCGGTGGAACTGGATCGGGCG
Organism: Stenotrophomonas sp. VV52; assembly: GCF_002893095.1. Classification (GTDB taxonomy): domain Bacteria; phylum Pseudomonadota; class Gammaproteobacteria; order Xanthomonadales; family Xanthomonadaceae; genus Stenotrophomonas; species Stenotrophomonas aracearum. The sequence continues at coordinate 22,414 of NZ_PKQQ01000013.1, forward strand.
GTGGCAGGCAGGACACTGTATCGGATGACGGCCTACGGCGAAGACCCTGCCCGCCCAAGCCCGTGGCTGGAAGTCCAGCTGCATGAAACGGGAAAGCCCACGCAGGTGTGGTGGTCCGTGTCCCCGAAGCCGCTGATGCAACCTTGGACCACCGGTATGGCTGCAGGCATCGTCGATCCGCGCTTACGCACGGTCGCTGCTCCGCATTGGTCGTTGGGCGCCAGCGACACGCTGCGCACGATGCTGCCGGAGGACAGCCTGACTGCACGTCAGCTGGGGCTGGGCAGCGCGTTCGATGATGTGCAGAGGAGAATCACCGAACATGTGTCGGCCCGTTGCAGCGGTACCGGTCTTTCAACCTGACCCCATGAAAGCCGCGTCATCGCTGCGACACATGCGGCGGGACTGCTCGACCGCCAAGGAGACATCTGGTTCCCGCACTACCAGAGGAATCCGCACGTCATCTTCGACTGACCGACCGGGCCGCGATTGTCTCACCCGCTGGAGCGGCGGTTTCCCATGGCTGCTTGCCTGTCGGCGAAAGAATACTGCCACCATGGCAATCAAAGACTGGCCCGAGGACGACCGACCTCGCGAGAAGCTGCTGACGCGCGGTCCGCGCGCACTGTCCGAGTCCGAACTGCTCGCGCTGTTCATCGGTAGCGGCAGTGGTGGGATGGATGCGGTGCAGAGTGCCCGGCGACTGCTGGACGAACATGGCCCGTTGCGCCGACTGCTCGATCTGGATGCGGCCACGTTGATGAAGCTGCCGACCATGGGCCCGGCCCGCGCCTGCAAACTGGTCGCCGCACTGGAGCTGGCCAGTCGCCATGTCCTGTCGGACCTGGAACGGGGCGACAGCTTCTGCGATCCCGACTCGGCAGCGCGCTTCTTCAAGTTGCGGCTTCGCCCGCGCCCTCAGGAGGTGTTCGCGGCGCTGTTCCTGGATACACGGAACCGGACTCTGGCCTACGAAGAGCTTTTCACCGGCACCGTGGACGAGGCAGCCGTCTACCCGCGCGAGGTGGTTCGCCGTGCGCTGCTGCACAACGCGGCAGCGGTGATCGTCAGCCACAACCACCCTTCCGGACGGGCCGAACCCTCGGCGGCCGACCGTCAGATCACCCACCAGCTCCACCAGGCCCTGGCGCTGGTGGGCATGCGGCTGGTGGACCATATCGTGGTGGGGGATGGCCCGGCGGTTTCCATGGCCCAGCGGGGGTGGCTGCGGGCCGGCCCCGCCCCCTGAGCTGAACGGCCTGCTCAGCCCCCGGCCCCGATAGCGCCTACAAACCCGCCCCCCGGGCCTCCGAGCCAGCCGCTCTGCCCCGGTTCAATGGATCGGGGCGCCTTCTGGGCTAAAATTACCGATTCCGCCGCTCCAGTCCCAAAGCAGGCCTTGTGAAAAATCTCCTCCGCGCCCTGATCAGCCAGGGCATTGAAGCCTTGCGCGCCAACGGCACCTTGCCGGCCGATACCCTGACCCCGGAATTCGTGGTGGAACGCCCGAAGACCCGCGAACACGGTGACTTCGCCACCAATGCCGCGATGCTGCTGGCCAAGCCGGCGCGCAGCAACCCGCGCGCCCTGGCCCAGGCGCTGCTCGATGCGCTGCCCAAGAGCGACGACGTGCTGCGCGTGGACATCGCCGGCCCGGGCTTCATCAACTTCCACCTGGCCCCCAGCGCGTACCAGCGCGAAGCGACCAGCGTGCTGAAGGAAGGCGCCGAATACGGCCACAACCTGAGCGGCAATGGCCGCACCGTGGGTGTGGAATACGTTTCGGCCAACCCGACCGGTCCGCTGCATGTCGGCCATGGCCGCGCGGCGGCGATCGGCGACAGCCTGGCGCGCCTGCTGGAAGTGAACGGCTGGAACGCCAAGCGCGAGTTCTACTACAACGACGCCGGCGTGCAGATCGAGAACCTGGCCCTGTCCACCCAGGCGCGCGCGAAGGGCATCAAGCCCGACGGTGCCGGCTGGCCGGAAGGCGGCTACCGCGGCGACTACATCGAAGACGTGGCAAAGGCCTACCTGGCCGGCGCCACCGTGGAGCTGGAAGGCCATTCGGTGGTGGGCGAGCGCGACCCGGACAACCTGGACGCGATCCGCCGCTTCGCGGTGGCCTACCTGCGCAACGAGCAGAACCAGGACTTGGCCGCGTTCGGGGTGGATTTCGACATCTACTTCCTGGAAAGCTCGCTGTACAAGGACGGCAAGGTCGAAGAGACCGTGACCCAGCTCAATGCGGCCGGCCATACCTATGAGGAAGGCGGCGCGCTGTGGCTGCGTTCGACCGACTTCGGTGACGACAAGGACCGCGTGATGCGCAAGTCCGACGGCACCTATACCTACTTCCTGCCGGACGTGGCCTACCACCTGAGCAAGTGGCAGCGCGGCTACGAGCGCGCGATCACCGAGCTGGGCGCGGACCACCACGGTTCGCTGGCGCGCGTGCGCGCCGGCCTGCAGGCGCTGGACGTGGGCATTCCCAAGGGTTGGCCCGAGTACGTGCTGCACCAGATGGTGACGGTGATGCGCGGCGGCGAGGAAGTGAAGCTCTCCAAGCGCGCGGGCAGCTACCTGACCCTGCGCGACCTGATCGACGAAGCCGGCCGCGACGCGACCCGCTGGTTCCTGATCGCGCGCAAGCCCGATTCGCAGCTGACCTTCGACATCGACCTGGCCCGCCAGCAGAGCAACGACAACCCGGTGTTCTACGTGCAGTATGCGCACGCCCGGGTGTGCAGCCTGCTGCGCCAGGCGCAGGAAAAGAAGCTGTCGTACACCCCGGCTGAAGGCCTGACCGGGCTGGCGTCGCTGACCGACGAACCGTCGCTGTGGCTGATGGTGGAAATGTCGCGCTTCCCGGAAGTGGTGGAAGCGGCTGGCGTAGCGCTGGAACCGCACCTGGTGGCGCAGTACCTGCGTGAATTGGCGCATGCCTTCCACACGTGGTATCACGGCACCCAGGTGCTGGTGGCTGACGACGCCGAGCGCAATGCCAAGCTCACGCTGGCGTGCGCGGCGCGCCAGGTGCTGGCCAATGGCCTGAACATCCTGGGCGTTTCCGCCCCGGAAAAAATGTAAGCAGTGGAGAAGCAGTAAATGGCAGCACGACGCGGCAAGAGCCAGGCGCGACGCAACACCAGCCAAGGCACGCCCGGATGGGTATGGCTGGTGGCCGGTGTGGCGATTGCGGCCGTGGTGTTCCTGGCGGCACCGAACCTGTTCAAGAACGATGGCGACGGCTTCCTGCGGGTAGGCCCGCAGCCGGACCCGAACGCGCAGCCGGCCCCGGTCAGCGACGCCGACACCGACGTGGGCGCCGAGCTGCCCAAGCCGGGTGCGGCCAAGCCTGCCGAACCGGCCAAGCCGGCGGCGACGCAGTACGACTTCTACACCCTGCTGCCCGGCAAGGAAGTGGAGATGTCCGACGCGGAGCTGGCCGCCAGCGCGCGCGCGGAAGAGCAGCGCAAGGCCAAGGCGGAAGCGCAGCGCGCGCAGGCTGCGCTGGAAGGCCGCCCGGTTCCGGCAGCCGCAGCGGCGCCGACTACTTCGGCAGCGACTGCAGCCACCACCACCGCCGCACCGGCCCCGTTGCCCGCGCCGGTGGCCGAGCGCCCGGCTGCGGCGGCAGCGCCGAAGCTGGTTGCAGAGGCAGCGACGCCCAAGCCGGAAGCGACGACCACGGCTGCGACCACGGCTGCAGCCACGCCGGCAGCAGCCGCCGCCCAACCGGCAGCCAGCAACGTGCGTTACATCCTGCAGGCCGGTGCCTTTGGTGCGTCGGGTGATGCCGAAGCCACCAAGGCAAAGCTCGCGATGATCGGCCTGGCTGCGCGCGTGGAGTCGGCGCAGATCAACGGCAAGACGGTCTACCGCGTGCGCATGGGTCCGTATGGCAGTGCCGGCGAACTGGCCGAAGCCAAGCAGAAGCTGGACGGCACTGGTTTGCAGGCGATGGCGATCAAGGCGCAGTAACCTTGAGCCCTGAAAAAGCCCCGCACTGCGGGGCTTTTTTTTTGCGGCTATGCTGGCGCTCCACGTCATGGAGAGCACGCATGGGTACCTCTGAAGGCAACGATCGCCGCATCGACAACATCGAATTCAACGTGGGCGACATTGCCCGCAGCAAGGCGTTCTACGGCACGGTGTTTGGCTGGACCTTCACCGACTACGGCCCGGGCTACACCGAGTTCAACGACGGGAGGTTGCGCGGTGGGTTCACCACCGATGGGCCGGTGCGCAGCGGTGGGCCGCTGGTGATCCTGTATGCGGATGACCTGGAGGCCACCCAGGCACGGGTGGAAGCGGCCGGCGCGAAGATTTCCACGCCGACGTTTGAATTCCCGGGCGGACGCCGGTTCCACTTCACCGACCCGGATGGGTATGAATTGGCGGTGTGGACCGCGGCTTAGTCGCGCGCCACCTGGAAACCGGCGAAGGACTGGCTGACCGGCATCACTTCAAGGCGGTTGATGTTGAGGTGGGCCGGCAGGTTGGCTACCCAGAGGATCTGCTCGGCGATGTCGTCGGCGGTCATCGGGTTGGCACCGGTGTACAGCGTGTCCGAAGCGGCCTGGTTGCCGTGGGTGCGGACCAGGGTGAATTCGGTTTCGGCCATGCCCGGTTCGATGGTGGTCACGCGTACGCCGGTACCGTGCAGGTCCGAGCGCAGGCCCAGCGAGAACTGGCTGACGAAGGCCTTGGTGCCGCCGTAGGCGTTGCCGCCCGGGTACGGGTACACGCCGGCCACCGAGCTGATGTTGATGATCGCGCCCTTGCGCGCCACCAGCTGCGGCAGCAGGCGGTGGGTGAGCGTTACCAGCGCGGTGACGTTGGTGTCGATCATGGTGCGCCAGTCGTCCAGCGACGCGCTCTGTGCCGGGGCGGTGCCCTGGGCCAGCCCGGCGTTGTTGACCAGCAGGTCGATGTCGGCAAAACCGGCCGGCAGCGCGGCCAGCGCAGCGTCCATTGCGGCGGTGTCGCGGACGTCGAACACGGCGGCGTGCACACGCTCGGGGCCGTAGGCGTCGACCAGCGGCTGCAGCCGTTCGGCGCGTCGCCCGGTGGCGATGACCCGCCAGCCGGCCTGGGCGAAACGATGGACGGCGGCGGCGCCAAAGCCGGACGTGGCGCCAGTGATCAGAGCGGTACGGGTCATCGTGGGTCTCCGTGGGATTCCCGACCATTTTCGCACCCTGCGCGCCGCTGTGTTGGCGCGCGCTGGCGGATCAGCGGATCCGGAACACGCGGGCCTTGGGCAGGTCTTCGTCCACCTGCAGGAACCAGCGCCCGGCGATGCCCGGCACCACCACGATGGCAGGGTTGGCGCGGCTGGCCTTGAGCTTCAGTTCGCCCTTGAGCACCTGCCACTGCTGGCCGTTGTCCAGGGTGAACACGGTGCCCGGCTGCCAGCCGTCGACCTGGCCGGTGACGTTGGCATGGATGGGACCGTCGTCCAGGCCGGGGAACATCGGCGCCGGGGTGGGCGCGCCGGGCAGCGGCCCCGAAGCAGCGGCCGGGTCCATCGGGGCGGCCGCCACCGGGGCCGGCGCACGGGCATCGGCCTCGCGCAGCAGGCGGTTCAGGGTCTGCAACTGGGCGGGAGTGAGCCCCACTTCGGCCAGCTGCTGCGGGTCCACGCGCTGTTCGATCGCCACATACGGGGCCTGGGCCGAGGCCGTCGCGGCCAGCCAGACCATGCCCACACCCGCCAGAACCTGCCACCTGCGCATTGCCCGCTCCACTGCCTGTAAGTGCCTGAGGAGCGCACTGTGCTTCACTTTCATGGCAGTCAGATGACAGGCCAGACACCGGTTTCCGGGCCGGCTGCCCGGCTGGGGGTAAAATGGCCGCCAGCCACGCAGCCGCGATGGCGGTATTGGACGTCCCCCATGATCAACAACGATGTACTGCGCAGCATCCGTTACATGCTCGATCTCAGCGACGGCAGGATTGCCGAGATCTGTGCCCTCGCCGACCCGGCGTTCGTGGTCGACAAGGCCAACGTGCCCGGCTGGCTGCGCAAGGAAGACGAGGAAGGCTTCGTGGCCTGCGACGACCGCACGCTGGCGCACTTCCTGGACGGGCTGATCGTGAATTTTCGCGGCCGCGATGAAAGCCAGCCGCTGCGCCCGGTGGAAAAGCGCATCACCAACAACCTGGTGCTGAAGAAGCTGCGCGTGGCCTTCGAGCTGAAGGACGTGGACATGCACGCGATCTTCGAAAGCGCCGGTTTCCCGGTGTCCAAACCGGAATTGTCGGCGCTGTTCCGGCAGCCGGACCACAAGAACTTCCGTGCCTGTGGCGACCAGTTGCTGCGCAACTTCCTCAAGGGGCTGACCCTGCGCGTTCGCGGCGGTTGATTCAGAACGCGGTCTGCACCGCGAACTCCACCCGCGAGCCGGCGTTGCTGCCGAACAGACGTTTGGCGGCACGGTCGGTGTCATGCGCAGTGACGCGCAGTTCCCACGGGCCGTGCACGGTCCAGATGGCGCTGAGCTGACCATGCAGGTAGTCGTCTGCGTAGGCGCTGTCGAGCCAATACTGGCCGACCGCGCCTTCCAGGCGCCATTGATCATTCAAGGGCAGCCGTGCGCCCAGCTGCGCGTAGGTTCCGGTGCGGCCACTGGCCAGCGCATCGTCCGACACGCCCACGCTGACCCACACCCGCTCTTTCCAGGTCAGGGTGCTGTTGAGCTCGGTCCAGTCCAGGTCCACCTGGGTAGACGGGTACAGGTAGTGGGTGAGATTCACGTCCAGCGCCCAGTCCGGCGCCAGTTGGCCACCCCACCCGGCCACGAGGTCGAACTCGCTGCGCGCCCCCACATCCGGTTCGAACGACACGCCCGAGCCCCACACCGACGCGTACCAGCCCGATTCGCTGGCCAGCTTGATGCCGGCCTGCACAGCGGGGTCTTCCAGTGTCTGCGAACTGCCGCGCCACACGTAGTCCGAGGTCAGCGTGGCACTGCCGCTCACGCCGGCCAACGCCGAACCACTCAGGGCCAGGCCCACCACCAGCGCACCCATGCGGCGCAGCGCGCGCCTTGAATCCAGTATTGCCACCACGTGTGTAACTCCAGAAGCGGCCTCGCCGTTGAAGCGCACAGTGTGGTGAGGGGCGGCGTAAAGGCGCCATGCGGGGCGCCACGGCCGTGCGCAAATTCGGCGTAAAAGCTGCCTACCAGGCCTTCAGCCGGGCCGCGCTATCATGGCCGCCCTGACTGACCTGCAGCGAGAATGGCGTGGACGCGATCCTGACCCCGGTATCGATTGGCGAGCTGATCGACAAGATCACCATCCTGGAAATCAAGGCCGAGCGCATCACCGATGCGGGCAAGGTGGCCAACGTGCGCACCGAACTCGATGGCCTGCTGCCGCTGTGGCAGGAACAGGTCGGCGCACAGCCGGGCCTGGCCGCGCTGAAGACGCAACTGAAGGAAATCAACGAGCGCATGTGGGTGATCCAGGACCAGCTGCGCGACAAGGAAGCAGCGCAGGTGTTCGACGATCAGTTCATCCAGCTGGCGCGTGGGGTGTATGGCACCAATGGCGAGCGGGTGAAGGTAAAGAACGAGATCAACCGCATTGCGGGGTCGCAGCTGGTTGAGGAAAAGCAGTACCAGGGCGAGTGATGCAGGCCGTGTCGCCGCAGCCACGCAGGGCGTGGCTCTACCGACGATACGCAACCCGGGGTAGAGCCACGCCCTGCGTGGCTGCTCCCGAATGCCTCACCGCGCAGTAGCCGCCAGGAAGCGCTCACGGTCCTGCTGGGTCCGCCGGCGGATCTCCGCCAGCGCTTCATTTTCCGTCGCTTCCAGCATCGATTCGAACAGGCGCTGGAAGTGGTCGCGCATCGCCGCCCGCGCCGCACCCGGGTCCCGCCGGCGCAGGCCGTCGAGGATGGCCGTGTGCTCATCGTTACGGGTGTCGTTGTCGTTGTGGCACACGTTGGCGTACACCTGGCGCACTCGCGGCAGTTCATTGCGCATCCGCCAGATCAGCTGCACGCAGTGCTCCACCACCGGGTTGCCGGCAATCCGCGCGATGGCCAGGTGGAACTGGCGGTCGGCCTCGCTGGCCGCGGCCTCGCCCGAGGCCGGGTCGGTCATCGCTGCAATCAGCCCTTCCAGCAGTTCCACTTCGGCGTCGGTGATACGGCTGGCCGCCATCGCCGCCGCCTCGGCTTCGATCACCGCCCGTGCGGCGGTGAGGTCGAAGGCCGAAACGTCCGGCAAAGCGCCCGGGGCCGCCGACGGGCGTGCCTTCACATACACGCCCGAGCCGGTCTTGATGGTGATCAGGCCCTGCGCTTCCAGTGCGATCTCTGCCTCGCGCACGGTCACCCGGCTCACCCCCAGCCGTTCGGCCAGGTCGCGTTCGCCGGGCAGGCGCGAGCCGGGCGGGAACTCGCCCTTCTCGATCAGCGCGACGATTTCGGCGGCAATGGACTGGTAAAGGCGGGGTTCGGACATATCAGGGCCTGGCAGTACGGTGGCTGGGAACCGGCACGCGCGCTCAGAAGCGGTAGCGCACCCCGAGATAATACCGCCGCCCGTAGGTGGTGTACTCCCGGAAGCTGCCCAGGATGGGCATATCCGACACCCGCGGCTCGTCGGTCAGGTTGCTGGCCGACAACGACAGCGACAGATGCTTGTTCACCTTGTAGGTCGCACGGAAGTCCAGCGAGCCATTGTCGCGCACGTAGCGGTTCTGGGCCGGGTCGCCGACGAACTGCTGGTAGTAGTCGGAGCGGTACTTGTAGATCGCCTGCAGGTCCAGCTTGCCCAAGCCCCAGTACACCTGCGCCGAGGCCACGTGCTCGGACAGGCCGAAGATGTTGGCCGGCTCGACGATGCCCGGGGTGACCACGCCGGTGGACGGGTTGGTGGATTCGCCCAGGCGCAGGTCTTCGGTCTTGAAGTTGGAATGGGCGTAGTTGTAGCTGGCCTTCACGCCCAGCCCGGAGAAGATGCCCGGCAGGTAGGAGAACGTGTGCGAGCCGGTCAGCTCGAAACCGATCAGGTCGCTCTTCTGGTCGCTGGTGGCCAGCTGCTCGACCGGCACGGTGACGCTCTCACCGTCGATCTCGAAGCTTTCACCCACCACCACCGGCACCGAGCCGCCGTTGAACTGCTTGTAGTAGATGGCGGTGGACAGCATGGAATCGGCGTTGGCGTACCACTCCAGCGAGACGTCGGCATTCCACGACATCAGCGGGGTGGCGCGCGGGTTGCCGGTGGCGGTGATGCTGCCCAGTGCATCGGCCACGCTGCCGAATTCGGTGTCGACCTCATCCAGGTTGAAGCTGCGGCCGTACCCGAGCGCGGCCAGGTCCGGGCGTGACATCGCGCGGTAGGCGGCCACGCGCAGCAGCAGGTCCGGACGCAGTTCGAAGGCGGCATTGAAGCTGGGCAGCCATTCGTTGTTGCTGGCCTTGAGCACCTGCTCGGTGAAGTCGCCGTTTGGCCGCAGGGTCACGGTGCCGTCGGGGTTGTTGGTCACGTCCAGCCCGCTGCGCAGGCCCATCGAACGCACGTCGGTATGCACCCAGCGCACGCCGATGTTGCCGGTCACCGGCAGCCCGAACCATTCGCTGCTGTACTCGCCCATCAGGTAGATGGCGCTGGTTTTCTCGGTGACATCGTTGTTGGCCGGATCGCGCAGGTCGGCGCTCAACCCGGTGTCGTCCGCGCCGGTGAAGGCCTTGAACAGGCAGCGGCTGTCGAAGCTGGCCCACTGGTCGATGGTGTTGCCGCTGGCGTTGGCCAGGAAGTCGTTCTGCGGGAACGCCTGTCGGCAGGCCTGGTTGGCGGCGCGGATCGCGGCGACGTTCGTGGTGGTGACATCCACGGTGTCGGTGAAGTCGGTGTAGGTCGCCTCGGAGCGGCGCAGGCCGCCCTTCAATGCGGTGAAGAAGCCGCTTTCCGGGGTAAACGCCGCATCGAACCGGCCGGCGCGGATGGTGTGCTCGCGGTCCTGCTGGCGGCGGCGGACCAGCGCCGAGTCGGTGAAGTTGTCCGGATTGTTCACGTCGAACGCCGGATCCAGGTAGATGCTCGGCACGTCGCCGCTATAGTCGTAGGTGTAGTCGACATAGCGGGTGTTCTTGATGCCCGCCACCGGATTGCCGTTGACGTCGGTACGGCCGGCACGCAGGCGGGTGGACCGCTCGATCTGCGAACGCTGGGTGTTGGAGTACGACAGGTCGCCGGAAAGCATCCATGCCGGGCTGGGCCGCACGATCAGGTTCAGGCCACCGCCGGTGTATTCCTCGTTGCGCTCCAGGAAATTACCGGTGGAGTCGATGGTGCTGCTGCCGGTGTGGCTGATCAGCGCGCCGTCTTCGTTGACCACGCGGTTGTTGATGTTGCGCATCATCGAGGACAGCGACAGGTCCGAACGGTCTTCGGTGTATTCGCGCTTGGAGTGCTGGTAGTCCAGGTTCACTTCCACTGCGTCGTTGGGCCGCCACTGCAGCGCACCGAACTGCGAATCGCGCTTGTCGTGTTCGATGAACTGGCGGTAGATGCGGCTGCTGGGTGCCAGGTAGTACGGCACGCCGTTGGCCACGTCGTTGCCGTTGACCTGGCTGCAGTTGCGGGTGGCGGCCACCACTTCGCGGCCGTCGCAGGCCACCCAGGTGGAACTGCTGGAGAACATTTCTTCCGGGTTGCTGCCTTCCAGTGCCTGGAGGCCAAGCGATACGCCGAGCTTGCCGCCATTGTCGAACTCGAACTGGTCGATGTAGCTGGCAGTACCGCGCCAACCCACGCCGTCGCCGTCCTTCAGGCGGTCGTCGTATTCCTGCCAGGTGCCGCGGCCATCCAGCTGGATGGTCTGCTTGCCGTACTCGAGCGGTTTGACGGTTTCCATGTTGACCGTACCGGCCACGCCGCCTTCGACGAAGTCGGCGCGCTGGGTCTTGTAGATCGCCACGGTGTTGATCAGCTCGGACGGGAACTGGTTGAAGTTCACCGAGCGGTCGCCGCTGCCGTTGGTGGCCTCGCGACCGTTGAAGGTCGACGAGCCCAGGAACGGGCCCAGGCCACGGATCGAGATTTCCGAGGCGCCGCCCTTTTCGCGGTGGGTGGACGCGCCGGTGATGGTTTCGATGGCTTCGCCGATCGACAGCGCCGGCAGGTCGCCAATGTCTTCGGCCGACAGCACGTCGGAGACCACGGTCTCCTCGCGCTTCTTGTCGATCGAGGTCTGGATGGTGCCGCGGGTACCGGTGACCTGGACCTGGTCCAGGGTGGTGGCCTGCGCCGGCGCGGTGGCCGGGGTGGCGTCCTGTGCGTGGGCCAGCGGCACGGCCGCGGTGGCGCAAAGGGCATAGAACAGTGCGCTGTGCAGCGCGGTGTGGCGAAGGCCTCGCGGTGAGGCCGTACGGCGGTCATGCAACATCGTGATCTCCCTCCCAGGATGGATCGTCCGACTACACGGATTCGGTCCGAAGATTCACGGTTGAAAGACCAATGTCAATGAATTGGTACTAAAGTCTACCCCGGTGATGCTCCTAGACCAGTTTGGCTGGAGTTTATGTGCGGATGCAGCAGGGATATGCGCAAACCGCATACCAGATGCGGCTAAAGTGGTATGTGATTTTGGTTGACGCGGGCGTCAGGGGAGCTGGTAGGATCAGGTTCGCGTTGGCGTCGATGGTGATCTGGGAGGGTTTCCTGTGACACGGCAAGATGATTTTCCCCGTTCGGCCGTGAGAAGCACGCTCCGGTTGGGTTCATGCGTTAAAGGTGCGATTCGCGTTGCGGGCGGGGCGCTCCTTCGCGTCCTGCGAACGCGCCACTCGTGCATCCATGCACAGCGTCGTCTGGGGACCGACCCTACCAAAGCCTTGCTTCTCGTTCTGTTGGGCACGGCGCCCGGCAACGCCTGGTCTGAGGAGTACCTGGTGCGCGACGCGGCTGCCTATGCCGCTGCCTCCAGGGCGCTCAAGCCGGGCGATACGGTGGTGCTGGCGGATGGAGTGTGGCGGGATGTGGACCTGCTGCTCACCGGCACTGGCAAAATTGGTCAACCAATTCGATTGACGGCGCAGACACCCGGGAAGGTGGTCCTGAGCGGGCAGTCGCAGCTGCGCCTGGCGGGGGCGTACCTGGAGGTGTCCAACCTGGTGTTCCGCGACGGCTGGGCACCCGGTGGCGAGGTGGTGAGCTTCCGGCGGTCGTCCAAGGAGTGGGCCGAGCACAGTCGGGTCACCGGGATCGTCATCGACGGCTACAACAAGCCCGACCGTGCCCAGTCCGATAACTGGGTGGCGATGTACGGCAAGTACAATCGCTTCGACCACAACCAGCTGGTCGGCAAGACAAATGCCGGCACCACCCTGGTGGTGGTGCGCAACGCTACCAGCGGCTTGGACAACCGGCACCGCATCGACCACAACTGGTTCGGGCCGCGCCCCAACCTGGGCAGCAACGGCGGCGAGACCATCCGGGTCGGCACCAGCCACGATTCGCAGTCGGCTTCGAACACGGTGGTGGAAAACAACTGGTTCGAGCACTGCGACGGCGAGGTGGAGATCGTCTCCAACAAGTCCGGCGGCAATCTGTACCGCGGCAACGTGTTCAAGGAATCGCGCGGGTCGATGGTGCTGCGCCATGGCCACGGCAACGTGGTGGAGCGCAATGTGTTCCTGGGCAACGGCAAGCCGCACACCGGTGGGGTGCGCGTGATCAACCGCGACCAGATCATCCGCGACAACTACTTCGAAGGCGTGGCCGGCGACGGCTTCGCCTCCGCGCTGGCGCTCATGGCCGGCACCCGCGATGCGCAGTTGAACCGCTACGAGCAGGTCGACAACGCGCGGATCAGCCACAACAGCTTCGTGCAGGTGCGCTATCTGTTCCTGGGCGCCGGGCTGGACGACGAACGCAACGCGATGCCGGTGCGCAGCGCGATCAGCAACAACCTTTTCGTCGGGACAGGCACTGGCGACGTGCTGCGCAGCCAGGGCGACCTGTCGGGCATTGCCTTCAGCGGCAACATACAGAGCCCCGCCGCATCACCGGGTTTCCCGGGTGGCGTGGAAGGCCGCACCCTCACCCTGCAGCGCGCGGCCAATGGCCTGCTGTATCCGCCGGCCGGCACCGAGGTGGGCGCGCCGCGCGACCTTGCGCCGATCCCACGCGAACAGGTCGGCGTGGAGTGGTATCCCAAGCAGGTGCGGAAGACTGCGCTGGATAGTGGCCGAGAGCACCGCGTGGCGCCCGGCGAGGACACCCTGGTGACCGCCATGGCCGCCAGCGGCGCCGGCGACCGCCTGCAACTGCAGCCCGGCGACTACCGCATCAACCAGGTGCTGGCCGTGGACCACCCGCTCAGCGTGGTCGGCCCGGCCAAGGGCACCGCCACGCTGCGCTTCTCGCGGCCTTCCCTGTTCGAGATCCGCGCCGGCGGCTCGCTGCGCCTGGCCGGGCTGGAGATCGACGGCAGCCTGGCGCCAGATGCAGCCGGCAACGCGGTCGTTCGCGTGCCGCCGGGCAGCCAGGCCTTCGACTACACGCTGGAGATCGCCGACAGCCGCATCCACGGGCTGACCAGCAACAAGGCGTTCGATGTGATCAGCACCGGCAAGGGCACCCTGGCCGATGCGATCCGCCTGGAGCGCGTCACCGTGAGCGACATCAGCGGCAGCGTGATCGCCGCCGCAGCGGAAACCGACGACCTGGGTACCTACAACGCCGAAACCGTGGAGATCGCCGATTCGGTGTTCCAGCGCATCGGTGGCCCGCTGGTGAACCTGTACCGCGGCGGCACCGATGAAAGCACCTTCGGCCCCAGCTTCCTGCTGCACGGCAACCGGCTGGAACAGGTGGGCAACGCGGGCGACACCAGCCTGCGCCTGCACGGCGTGCAGCAGGCCAGCCTGCAGGACACCACCTGGCTGCGCAGTGGCCGCGTGCGCTTTACCCGCCAGGTGGGCGAGCCGCACCTGACGTTGCAAGGCAACACCTTCACCGCCACGGCGGCGTTGCAGTCCGATACCTCCGCGGAGACCGTCCCATGACCCGTTCCACGCCCCTGATGCTGCTGCTGGCGGCCACTTTCAGCGCTGCTGCGCTGCCCGCCGCGCACGCCCAGGCGCCGAACGCGGCCATGCGTGGCACCGAGGCCGTCACCGCGCCGGTGCTGGTGACGCCCACGCAGTGGGAACAGATGCGCCGCGACGCCGCCAGCTACCCGGTATTCGCCAAGGAGCAGACGCGCGCCGAAAAACTGGTGCGCGCGATGATGAAGGCCGGCATCGACGTGCCCGTACCCAAGGACAAGGGCGGCGGCTACACCCACGAACAGCACAAGCGCAATTACCAGGCGATCCAGGCAGCGGGCGCACTGTACCGGCTCACCGGTGACAAGGCCTATGCCACCTTCGCCCGCGACCTGCTGCTGGGGTACGCCAAGCTCTACCCCGGGCTCGGTGCGCACCCGCAGGGGCGCGGACAGATCCCGGGGCGGCTGTTCTGGCAGACCCTCAATGATTCGGTGTGGCTGGTCAACGCGGTACAGGGCTACGACGCGATCCGCGACAGCCTCAGCGCCGAAGACCGCCGCACCATCGACGACAACGTGTTCCGCGCGATGGCGGACTTCCTCGCCGGCACCCCGGAAAACTTCGACAAGATCCACAACCACGCCACCTGGGCGGTGGCCGCCACCGGCATGACCGGTTACGTGCTGCGCGACCCGGTGCTGGTGGAAAAGGCGCTGATGGGCAGCAAGCGCGATGGCAGCGCCGGTTTCCTCAAGCAGGTGGACCAGCTGTTCTCGCCGGACGGCTATTACGAGGAAGGCCCCTACTACCAGCGTTATGCGCTGGCGCCGTTCATCCTGTTCGCCAACGCGGTGCAGCGCAACGAGCCGCAGCGCGGCATCTTCAAGCGTCGCGACGGGGTGCTGCTGAAAGCCGTGGATGCGCTGGTACAGAGCAGCTACGGCGGTTACTTCATTCCGATCAACGACGCGATCCTGGACAAGGGCCTGGACACCGAAGAGCTGGTGGCAGGCATCGACATCGCCTACGCCAACACCGGTGATACGCGGCTGCTCTCGGTGGCCAAGGCGCAGAAGCGCGTGCTGCTCTCGCCCGAAGGCCTGCAGGTGGCCAAGGCGCTCGCCGACGGCAAGGCCAAGCCGTTCGCGTTCGTGCCCACCCTGCTGCGCGACGGCCCCGACGGTACGGAAGGTGCGCTGGCGATCCTGCGCATGGGTGGTGAAGACGGCCAGGCGCTGGTGATGAAGAACACCAAGCAGGGCATGGGCCACGGCCACTTCGACAAGCTCAACTGGCTGTTCTACGACAACGGCCAGCGCGTGGTCACCGACTACGGCGCCGCCCGCTTCCTCAACATCGAATCCAAGGCCGGTGGCATCTACCTGCCCGAGAACACCAGCTGGGCGCGGCAGACCGTGGCGCACAACACGCTGGTGGTGAACGAGCAGAGCCACTTCGGCGGCGACTGGAAGAAGGGCCAGCCGCTGGCCCCTGCACCGCTGCTGTTCGCGGTGACCGACGACACCCAGATCGTGTCGGCGCGCATGCAGGGGGCGTACGAAGGCGTGGCCTTCACCCGGACCCAGGCGCTGCTCTCGCACCCGTCGCTGGGCCAGCCGGTGGTGCTGGACCTGCTGCGCGTGGACGGCAGCACGCCCGCCCGTTACGACCTGCCGCTGCACTTCAACGGCCACATCATGGACGTGGGCTTCAAGGCGCAGTCGGCGGTGGCCAACCGCCCGGTACTGGGCAAGGCCAACGGCTACCAGCACGTGTGGGTGGACGCCTCCAGCGAGCCGGGCACCGATGCACGCAGCCTGACCTGGCTGCTGGACGGCCGCTTCTATACCTACCGCTTCGCCAGCACCGCGCCGTCGCGCGCGTTGATCGGCGAAAGCGGGGCCAACGATCCGTCGTTCAACCTGCGCCGCGAACCGCTGCTGCTGCAGCGCGTGGACGGCCAGGCCAGCACCATCTTCTATGGCGTGCTGGAACCGCACGGCCAGTACGACGGCACTGCCGAAACGGTGCGCGGCGCCAACAGCCGCATCGACCGGCTGGCGCACTACCGCGGCAAGGGCGCCAGCGTGCTGGTGCTGGACCTGGCCGGTGGCCAGCGAGTGGCGCTGGGCTTTGCCGATGACCCGTCCAAGGGAGGCAGCCATGCGGTGAGCGGCGACGGCCAGCAGTGGAACTGGAGCGGCGGCTGGAAACGCTTTGATACGGCCACCGGCAAGGACGGCAAATGAACGTGTCTACCCGTACCCGCACCTACGTACGCTGGCTGATCGTGGCGCTGATCGCGGTGGCCACGGTGATCAACTACATCGACCGCAACGCCTTGGCGGTGATGTGGCCGCAGATCTCGAAGGATGTCGGCGCCACCAAGGAAGACTACGCGCTGCTGGTCACCGTGTTCATGCTGTTCTATGCGGCCGGCCAGTTCGTGTTCGGCCGGCTGTTCGACATCATCGGCACCCGTCTCGGCTTTGCGCTGTCGATTGCGGTGTGGTCGATCTCGATCGCGCTGCATTCGGTGACCCACTCGATCCTGTCCTTCAGCATCGTGCGCGCCATGCTCGGCATCAGCGAGGCCGGTGCGTGGCCGGGTGCGGTGAAGGCCAATGCCGAGTGGTTCCCGGCACGCGAGCGCGCCTTGGCCCAGGGCGTGTTCAACGCCGGCGCATCGATAGGCGCGATTGTCTCGGCGCCGCTGATCGCGGTGCTGTTCCTGTGGCTCGGATGGCGCGGCACCTTCATCCTGATCGGCGCCATCGGCTTCGTCTGGCTGCTGCCGTGGCTGATCATCTACCGCGCCGGGCCGGACAAGCACCCGTGGGTGAGCGCGGCCGAACGTGCATTGATCCTGGATGCGCCGGCCGAGCAACCGGCAGTGCCCAAGGCCGAATACGCGCCGAACGTGCGCCAGCTGCTGGGCCACCGGCAGACCTGGGGCATCCTGATCTCGCGCTTCTTCCTCGACCCGATCTGGTGGCTTTTCGTGTCCTGGCTGCCGATCTACCTGGCCGACACCTTCGGATTCGACATCAAGCAGATCGGCATCTTCGCCTGGGTGCCCTACGTGGGCGCGATGATCGGCAGCCTCGGCGGCGGCTGGTTGTCGGGCCGGCTGATCGGTGCCGGCTGGAGCGTGGACCGCGCGCGCAAGTGGGTGATCACCCTGGGTGGCGCGATCATGGCCCCGGCCCTGCTCGGCGCGGTGATGGCCACCGACCCGATGTGGGCGGTGATCACGATTGCCTTCGTGCTGTTCGGCTTCCAGATCGCCATCGGCAACATCCAGACCCTGCCCGGCGACATCTTCAACGGCAAGTCCGTGGGCTCGCTGGCCGGGCTGGGCGGCATGGCCGCAGTGGCCGGCACGCTGATCACCACCTGGCTGGTGCCGGTGATGACCCGCGATTCCTACGCACCCATTTTCATCCTGGTGGCGGCACTGGTGCCGGCCTCCCTGCTCGCCCTGTGGCTGGTGACCGGACGCGTCGAAAAGGTCGACGCGCCGCCACCGCGCTGAATCCGTTTCCCTTTTTCCCCCTCGCATCACTGGAGTAGCAAATGAATCAGTTCAAGGACAAGGTGGCGATCGTCACCGGTGGCGGCCGCGACATCGGCCGCGAAATCTCGATCAAGCTGGCTGCCGCCGGCGCCAAGGTGTGCATCAACTACGCCAACGACGAGGCCAGCGCGCAGGACACCCTGCAGCAGATCCAGGCCGCAGGCGGCACCGCGTTCGTGCACCGCGCCGACGTGACCGACGCACAGGCCGTGGCCGGCATGGTCGCCGCCACCCAGGCCGCGTATGGCGCGCAGATCGACGTGCTGGTGAACGTGGCCGGTGGCATGGTGCAGCGCCGTCCGCTGGCCGAGATCGACCCGGCGTTCTTCCACAAGGTGATGGACCTCAACATGAGCTCGGTCTACCTGACCACCCACGCGGTGGTGCCGCACATGCCCGAAGGCGGCGCGATCGTGAACTTCGCCTCGCAGGCCGGCCGCGACGGCGGTGGTCCGGGCGCGTCGATCTACGCAACCGCCAAGGCCGCAGTGATGACCTTTACCCGCGCCATGGCCAAGGAACTCGGTCCGCGCGGGATCCGCGTCAACGCGCTGTGCTGCGGCATGATCGCCACCCGCTTCCACGACGAATTCACCAAGCCGGAAGTGCGCACCGCCGTGGCCGGCAACACGCCGCTGCGCCGCCAGGGCCGCCCGCAGGAAGCGGCCGACACCGCGGTGTACCTGGCCTCGGACGCGGCCGGCTTCATCACCGGTGCCAACGTCGACGTCAACGGCGGCACCTACTTCTCCTGATCTACCCCTGACCGCCTGGGAGGGCTGCCATGCTGCGTTGGACCACTGCACTGTCACTTGCACTTGCCACCAGCGCCGCGGCGCTGCCCACCCAGGCCCAGGTCTGGGTACCGGCCTGGACCGCTTCGCCGGCCCCCGACCGCCAGGACGGCACCCCAGAGGCACCGGTGCAGTTCGCCAACCAGACCGTGCGCCAGGACATGCGCCTGGCCAGCTCGGCCACGGCGCTGCGTTTCCGCATCAGCAATGAACTGGGCGCAACCCCGCTGCATATCGGCGGGGCCAGCGCGCAGCGCACCGGCACGGCCACGCCGGCCAAGCTGGTGACCTTCAACGGCCGCAGCGAGGTGGTGGTACCGGTCGGCGCCGCGCTGCTCAGCGACCCGGTGCCGATGACGGTGCCGGCGTTGGCCGATGTTTCACTGACCGTCTATTTCCCCGACGCCACCCAGCCAGCGGTGCGGCGTACTGCGTTGCGCATTGCCGAAGGCCGCCAGGCCGAGGTGGGCAACGCGGTGAAGCTGGCGTACCGCCAGAACGTGGTGTCGGCGGTGCTGGCCGAACGCAGCAGCGTGCCGGTGGTGGTGGTGGCGCTGGGCGATTCGATAACCGAAGGAGCAACGGCCACCCGCGGCAGCAACGGCGACTGGCCGGCGCTGCTGGCCGCCCGCCTGCAGCAGGCCTGTCCGGACCAGGTGGTGCTGGTCAATGCCGGCATCAGCGGCAACAAGGTCATGGACCATGGGCGCAGCCACAGCGCGCTGGCCCGGCTGGACCGCGATGTGATTGCGCAGCCGCACGTGAGCCGGGTGATCCTGTTTGAAGGCATCAACGACATCCGCCACGACGGTGGCAACCCGCCGGTCGCCGGCCGCAACGCCGAGGACATGGTGCTGGGTTACCGCCAGGTGGCCGCACGCCTGCACGATAACGGCATCCAGGCCATTGCCGCGACGATCACCCCGTTTGGCGGCTCCGACCGCTACGAGCCGGTCTCGGCCGGTACCCGCACCACTCTCAACACCTGGATGCGCGGCGGCCGCAGCGGCTTCGACGCGCTGATCGACTTCGACCAGATCCTGCGCGACCCGGCCAAGCCGGAGTTCCTGCCCGAGGCGATCACCCGCGACTTCCTGCACCCCAATGACGACGGCTACAGGCGCATGTCCGAAGGCGTCGACCTGGCCCTGCTCGGCTGCAAGGCACGATGAGCATGCAGCAGTTCCAGCTGGCCGCACACAGCCACCCGCGCTGGCAGGCGATGGCATTGGGCGAAGTAATGCTGCGCTTCGATCCCGGCGAAGGCCGGGTGCGCAACGCGCGCCAGTTCCAGGTATGGGAAGGGGGCGGCGAGTACAACGTGGCGCGCGGCCTGAGCAGCACCTTCGGCCATGCCAGTGCGGTGCTCACCGCGCTGCCTCGCAACGAGCTCGGCCTGCTCGCCCAGCAGCTGATCCAGGCCGGTGGCGTGGACACCAGCCAGATCGTGTGGCGCGACTACGACGGCATTGGGCGCGACACGCGCATGGGCTTGAATTTCACAGAGCGCGGCTTCGGCGTGCGCGCGCCGCTGGGCGTGAGCGACCGCGCATACTCGGCCGCGTCGCAGCTGCAGCCGCAGGAGCTGGACTGGGAGGTGCTGTTCGGCCAGCACGGGGTGCGCTGGCTGCACACCGGTGGAATCTTCGCGGCGTTGTCCGAACACAGCGCGCAGACCGCCATTGCGGCGGTGCGCGCCGCACGCCGACATGGGGTGGCGGTGTCCTACGACCTCAACTACCGCGCCAGCCTGTGGAACAGCCACCCGGACCCGGACGCAGCGCGCCACGCCAACTGCGCGATCGCCGCCGAATGCGACCTGCTGGTCGGCGATGAGTATTCGTTCGCGGCCTGCCTGGGCGTGGACCTGGCCGACCTGGGCAAGCGTGCCACGCCGATGGACGTGGGCCCGGCCGACGCAGCGGCAGTGCGCGCCCTGCAGCAGTTCCCCAACCTGCAGGCGGTAGCGTTCACCCTGCGCGATGCCAGCAATGCGGCCCGCAATGGCTGGGCCGGCGCGCTGCGCAACCGTGAGGCGCTGTACGTCTCCGCCGTGCGCGATGTCGACCTGCTCGACCGTGTCGGCGGTGGCGACGCGTTCGTGGCCGGGGTGGTGCATGCGCTGCTGGAGGGTCTGGGCGAGCAGGCGGCCGTGGAGCTGGGCGCCGCGCATGGGGCGCTGGCGATGTCCACGCCGGGCGACACCGCGTGCGCCAGCCGCGAAGAAGTGGAAGCCGTCGCGCGCGGCGAAGGCGCCGCTGCGCGGCGCTGATTGTTTCAGCGCGGTGGTGACAGCCGCGCCAGGCCTGCCGTAGCGGAGCGCGTCAGCGGGGCGGGCAGCGCATCGGGCTGGAACCAGTCCAGCGCCAGTATCGCCTCCGGCTCCAGGTGCATGGCCTGTGCGTCGGCCGGTGCACGCACCAGGTAGACCGGGGCGACCCAGTGCTGGCCCAGCGCAGGCTCGAAATGGTCCACCACGCACAGCAGCCTTTCCACGCTGACCTGCAGGCCGGTCTCTTCCAGCACTTCGCGCACCATTGCGTCTTCGACCTTCTCCATCCAGTCGACCTTGCCGCCGGGAAGGCCCCAGTGGCCCTGTTCGGGTTGACGCCCGCGCTGGACCAGCAGCACCGCGCCGTCGGCGCGCTGGATGACGGCGCCGCAGCCGACGCGGGGTTGCTGCAACGGGATGGACTCAGACATGGAGATCTCCGGAAGTCGCCGCATTATCGCCCCAGCGCGCGCATAAAAAAGGCCCGGCAAGTTGCCGGGCCCCTGCCGCTACGCCGGTACCGCGCGTAGCGAAGCGATCAGACGCCGCTTACCAGCTGAAGCGCGGGCCGACCGACCATTCCTTGTCACCGTGGCGATCCATCTTGATGTCGCCGTTGATGCCCCAGTTCTGGTTCAACTTGACCTGGCCACCCAGGCGCCCATAGAACTGGCCATCCGGATTGATGCCGTGCTTCTTGCTGTAGTCCTCGTAGCCGGCCATTGCATAGACTTCGGCGTGCTGCCCGAACGCGGTACGGATACCGGCTTCAGCGCTGTAACCGTTGAAGTCCAGGCCTTCCTTCGGGTCGAACTTGTTGTAGGCAACGCGGCCCACGAAGTCGGTGCTGGTGGCGATTTCGTGGTTGTAGCCCACGCCGACGCGCCACTGGTCGATCTTGAAGTCGCCGATGTCGGTCTTCTGCTGGTTGAACTCACCGAACGCGTGGAAGTTCGGCAGGAAACCGTACGAACCCTTTACACCCCAACCGTCAGCCTTGCCACCGTCGGCATCGGTCTTGACGTAATCGCCTTCGGCGTAATTGTAGGAAAGGCCTTCAGCAGCAGAAGCGCCGAACGGCAGGGCGGCGGCCAGCGCCAGGGCAATCAGGGAAGTCTTCATGGGGGTACACCTTTTCTTGTTCGTTCGTGCAGTGGCGCAAGCGGCTTCTGCATCGGGAATGTAAATTCTCCGTTATTCGACACAACGCGCCCTGAAGTGCGCCGCTTTCAACACCGTGGATTTTGGGCAACGGTTCAGTCGCGCTCTGGCATACGCGCGCGCTGCATTTTTCAGGTGTTTTGCGCGTGCACGAACATGCATGAACCGCGCGTGGACACCGCGCAGGAAGTTGATTGAAGCAAGGAGAAAAGGGAAATCTGGTCACGACGATACCCTTGCGGGGCGTCGCGCGTTGGGGAAGCCGCTCTTGGGGAGTAGTCGGCGAACGCGCCCATTTTCCGTAGTGCACCGGCTGACGCAGCTGGGGCGTCACACCGCAGGTCTCTTGGGGAGCGTCCTGCCCGGCCACTGAATAGTGGGCTGAATCGGCGCCCATTAACATCAGAATGTTCCCCACTGATGTTAGGGATTTTCTGACCCTGACTGGCAAAAACGGGTCGATTCCGTCGCGCAACCCCTTGATTCTTCGTGATGACACCGCGTGCACACGTGGTCGTCACCGGATCTGACGGATCCAGAGCGCATTGTCGATTTCCCTCACTCCCCCGCGTCGTACCCATTGAAGGTGCCCATTCCGGCGCACCGGTTACCGGAGGCTGCAGATGTCCTATATCGACGGTTTCGTACTGGCCGTACCCACCGCCAACAAAGAGAAGTTCATCAAACACGCCAATGAAGGCGATTCGGTGTTCATCGAATTTGGTGCCACCCGCGTCGTGGAATGCTGGGGCGACGATGTCACCCACGGCAAGCAGACCGACTTCTTCCGCGCCGTGGAAGCCAAGGACGATGAGACCATCGTGTTCTCCTGGATCGAATGGCCGGACAAGGCCACCCGCGATGCCGGCATGGAGAAGATGATGAAAGACCCGCGCATGGACCCGGCCAACAACCCGATGCCGTTCGACGGCAAGCGGATGATCTATGCCGGCTTCGTACCGATCGTGGAATTGAGCGGCAAGAAGTAACAGGCCGCCACGCAGCGACGACGACGCATGCAGCCACCGCCTTGGTCAGCGGGTGTGGCTGCCGTCGTCGTCCGTGCGGTGGCCCATGCCCATGCCTGCGCCACCGCCACCCATTCCTCCCATACCGCCACCACCGCCGCCCCGTCCGCCAGCGCGGTCGTCACCGCCGGCCTTGCCGCGCGCGCCACCCGGCGCAGGCCGGGCGGGCCCCTGGCGCGGAATGGTCACGCTTGGAGGAATGGGTGCCAGGTCGAGGGCTTCGCGGATGAAGTCGCGCAGCGACACCACCAGCTCGGCGGTGGGCACGGCGCGGCCTTCGGCCAGTTCGTTGGCGGCATGCGCAGCCAGGCGAACCTGCTCGTCGGTGCCGAGCAGCACGATGTCGGAGAGGGCCGCTTCCACGGCATCGCGTATGCGGCGGGCGCGGTCGCTGCCGGCGCTGGCCGGGAGGTCCAGGCCTTCGTCACTGCCCGCTTCCAGTTGCCGCAGGTCGCGCAGGTGGCGCGGATCAACGTGCAATGCCCCGGTGAATGACCCACCCAGTGTCTTGTAGGCGGCAATCAGGGTACGCAGCCGCTCGTTGATCTGGCGGTTCTCGCGCTCGCGGCGCTGCTGCAGGGTCTGCATGAAGAGCAGGCGGATACCCACGCCTATGAGCGTAATGACGGCCAACCCGACCAGGGTCGAGAGCATGGCCTGCCAGGAGCTGAAGTCTAGGTTGCGCATTCAACCACCTCTAGCTGCTTTCGCAGCCTTTCGCCTGTCACGCGTCGTCGTGATGCGTCGATTGAGATCGTTCAATACGGCACTGAACTGGGAGTGTCTTCCTCTCGAAAATCCCTCGCGTTTTGATGGGTGTACGGGCGCGACGCTTATCTCCGCCATCTCAGGTGGGTAAAAGTAGGTCACAGCCATTGCCATCAAAGCTTCCAAGCTGAACCTTCTATAGAACTTAGCAAAGCCAAAGAAGAAGAATAACGAGAGTACTGAAGACGCTACTACCACTCGCATCGCCCTGTCTTCGGAACTTGAGACAACCGAAACGATACCAATCCAGAAGAGGAGACAACAGAGGAAACTCATCGCACGATGGAAGCCAAATAGAGCAACATAGTTCTGCATTTTCCCAATGTGGGCGGGTGAATTCTCTAGAGCGTGGTGGTAGACAAAGCGAAAGAAATCGCTATCGCACGGCCCAGCGTACCTGTTGGGGTTGTCCACCTGTCCCTTTTCGATAAGAAGCCGGGTAATTTTCAATCGAATGATCTTTGTCAGCAGATTATCCATAGATTGCGCTAGGCCAGGTCGACCAGCAGAGAAGAAACACATCGCCAGCACACCTAGAGCAACCGGAGCCAGAATGATTAGACAAACGAACTTCACACAGTTCAAAGCGGATAACTTGTCTTCGAAGATTGCTCTTCTTTCATAACTCAGAAGAGACTTGGATGGATAATCCAGGGTCCAGATATAGAGACGCTCAATCGTAAAAGACGACAGTAATGAAATGAGATGTCCCGCAATGTACGAAGACAAGATAAACGGGAGCAGGGCTGATGCCCGCGTGAGGGCGGTTAGCTCGGTAAGGCCCGTATCCAATCCAAGGTAACTGAAGATGTACTCGAACGCGAAGATCGCAATGGCGCCCGGAAATAGATATCCAAGAAAGTCATAAAGAGAAAACGGAGACTGCTTCACGTCCATCGAATCTCACCCCTGAAGTTCAACTGACTCAATCCATCTGCACCTAAGGCTTTCCGCTCGCCTGAACTGACCCTACACAAATTCTTGGGGCCATGAATTTCTCTGCGTTTCGAGCATGCTGGAAAGACTTCCTTGACTGATTTTTTGCAGCGCAATCATCATACTGATGGATGATTGAGACGTGCACGTGAGTTGACCCCGCCATCGAAAGCTCCTACCTCGACTCTTACGGCAAGTGCCAACGAACTACACCAAGGCCTGCATGATCGAAGGCAATGGGCTTGCTTGGTTCAATTCGTAATGATTTGGAGTTCCAACGTGCGGCGAGCGTAAACACCGTCCGACTCCGCCCTGACTTCAAGCAAAAGAGTTTGCGGACGTGCTGCTGGAGGGAGGTAATCGGACAGAGCTACCGTCTTGTCGGTGTTTGGAAAAGCAACGATATCGGCCTCAATGTAGTTAAGCGAATCTTTTGACCTACCTCGCCCATCACTCATCTGCGAAGCGGAGGACAAAGAGTAGACCAAGCGCTCCTTTGTACGATTGCTGATAGCCACCTCGATATGCACGACATCACCAGTTCGAGTTAGCTTCTCGACTTGAACCGTGTCCAGCATCTGGTCTGCGGTCTTTTTTGAAGCTCCATAAGAGACAAACGACGAACCAGCAATCTGCTTGAAGCGAAGCGCGCTACTGACGACAGCCGTCGCCGCCTCTCGCTCATCATCCCCAATCTGCGACCCGAAGACTGGAATGACCTCCTTCTCAATGAAGTTGCCCGCTCCCCACCCGAGCAGGGGCATCACCACAAATATGAGCAGCATCACCGCTACACTGCCTACTGGCGATAGCTGAGCGTCCTGAAGCTTCTCTTTGACCTTCCCCACAACTTCTTTCGACGCCAAGCCTACAACGTGCTCCTTGCGAAACTCCCCGCCCTCAGCGGTCATAACCACCGTGAGGTCTTGTTTCGGTGCAAGGCGATCAATTCTGAGGAAACCATCTGGCCCCACAGCCATATCCGGACGGTCTGCAGCAAGAATGGTGTAGTTGAAGGCAGGGGAAAGTTGGACCCTTACGTCTTCTTCAGGTCGAGAGCCGCCGTTGAATACGGTTAACTCAATTGTTCTCGCGGTTTTTTGGCTGACGAGGTCTGAGTAGTCGAATAGCTTCGGCTGAATGAGAAACAGGCGACGCGCTAGAAATATCCGCTTGGCAGTCCAAGCAAAGAAGATCACCACAAGCCCTGATATCACGCCCGTAACTATCGCCAGCATCCCTTGCCCCTTGATTTATCGTTTCGGGCAAGTTTACTTCACAGGATGTGGACATCAACGGGTCTGGTGCGCCCTGTCACGCCAAGCGTTTTAACTCCGGCTTGGCATTGCTGCCGGCACGCAGGAGACCCACCACTACGCGGCGGTTGCTTCGATCTTCGGATGAAGTACCTAGGTCGCCGCCGATTCGGCAGCTTGTGCCGTTGCAAGCGCACAGCGACACCAGGATTCAGTGTTGAAGGCATTCGGCTCAGCGCTATTCAAGCTGAATGCGCCATTTCACAACTACCGACGTACTAACAAGTCGGACCTGCACGAGTTGAGGCACGATTGAACGTCCCAATCGGTGCAGGTGTAACATCGACTCGGGATTGCTACACGGCGCCGGCCCGAAGGCAGGCGCCGTGCTTGACGCTATTACTTGCGGGCGACGCGCTTGGCCGGGGCCTTGCGGGCCACGGTCTTGGCGGCGCGCTTGGCCGGAGCGGCCTTGCGGGCGACCGACTTGCGGGCCACGGCGGTCTTCTTGCCGACAGCCTTCTTGGTGGCGGCCGACTTGCGGGCTACGGCCTTCTTGGCGGTGGCGACCTTCTTGCCGACGGTCTTCTTGGTAGCAGCCGACTTGCGGGCGACAGCCTTCTTGGCGGTGGCGACCTTCTTGCCGACCGTCTTGCGGGCGGTGGCGGTCTTCTTGCCCACGACCTTCTTGGCGGTGGCCGACTTCTTGGCCACAGCCTTCTTGGCGGTGGCGACCTTCTTGCCGACGACCTTCTTGGCGGCAACGGTCTTCTTGCCAGCGACCTTGCGGGCGGTGGCCGACTTCTTGGCGACAGCCTTCTTCGCGGTCGCGACCTTCTTGCCCACGACCTTCTTGGCAGCGGCAGTCTTCTTGGTCACGGCCTTCTTGGCAGCGGCGGTCTTCTTGGTCACGGCCTTCTTGGCGGTGGCGACCTTCTTGCCGGCAACCTTCTTGGCGGCCTTGGTGGTCTTGGTCACGGCCTTTTCGGCGGCGGCCTTCTTCTTGGCAACCTTCTTGGTCAGCGCGGCCGCTTCGGCCTTGGCGTTGGACTTGGCCGCTTCCAGCTTCTTCTTGGCGCTGGCCAGGGTCTTGCCCACCGACTTGGCGGCCTTGTCAGCCTTCTTGGCGACGGTCTTCTCGGCCTTCTTGACGGCCTTCTTGACCTTGGCAACCTGGGTGGTGGCGGCCTTGCGGGCGCGCTTGGCGGTCTTCTTCACCGAGGCCACCACTTCTTCAGCGGTGTGGGCGATGGTTTCGCCAACGTTCTCGGCCGTCTCTTTTACGCTGTCGACGCCCTGCGACAGGGTCGCGGTCACACCATTTCCGTTGCTCATGTTGCCCTCCTGAGGGGCCTGGTCAGTGATTTCGCTGGCGATGCTATACCGGAGTTGTCCGCGGTGGAACGGTCTTGTCGCAGGTTTTGAGTCGCGGGTGTGGTGGGTAGGTGGGTGGTTGGGAACGTGTGTCGGCAGGCAGTTTTCTGAAAAGTGCTTTAAAACAGCGGTGCGGTTGGTACGAAGATGCGTGGCGGCGGTTTTGTTCGGGTGCGGCGGAGCGGTGGCGCGTGCGGCGTAATTGGTCGTTGTGTGCGATCGGTTTGTTGCCAAATTTTCTGCAAGTGCGCGGGTTTGCAGGTACGTGGACGTGTGGTGGCAGAGCGTTATTCGGTTTGAGGTCCATGCGTTAAAGCGCCGATCGGCGTTATCGGCGGTCGTTTGGGAACCGACCCTACCGGTGGATGGAGGGCTGGTTTCGGCATGCGGTTGCGACCGCGCATCGTCCGCGCGTCGCGTCCGTGCAGACCCGCACCGATGCCTGTAATCCCGCGGCCCCCCCTACCGCTCACCCCAGTTTCAGCCGTGCCGAGACAGACTCATTCAGCTTGAATTACCGTATACCCGTCCCCCGCACCCACCGGACTCCCATGCGACCGCTTCCGACCCTGCTTACGCTCGCACTTGCTGCCGCCTTCGGTGGCTTCGTCGCCTCCGCGATCAATGCCAACCTGGACAACCGTGCCGAGGCGGCGCCGGCGTCGCTGGCGATTCCGGCCACGGCCGCGCTGCCGGCCTCGGTGGCCGGGCAGCCGGTGCCGTCGCTGGCGCCGATGCTGGAACGGGTGATGCCGGCGGTGGTCAGCGTCAACACCAAGCAGGTGGTGCGGGTGCGCAACCCCTACTTCAACGACCCGTTCTTCCGCCGCCTGTTCCCGGAAGTGCCGCAGGAACGGATCAACGAGTCGCTGGGCTCGGGCGTCATCATCGACGCGGCCGAGGGCCTGGTACTGACCAACCACCATGTGATCGACAACGCCGACGACGTGCAGGTGACCCTGTCCGACGGGCGCACGGTCAAGGCCGAGTTCCTGGGTTCGGACCGCGACACCGACGTGGCGCTGATCCGCATTCCGGCCGACAAGCTCACCGCGCTGCCGCTGGGCGACAGCGCGCAGCTGCGCGTGGGCGACTTCGTGGTGGCGATCGGCAACCCGTTCGGCTTCAGCCAGACGGTCACCTCGGGCATCGTCTCGGCGGTCGGCCGCACCGGTATCCGCGGGCTGGGCTACCAGAACTTCATCCAGACCGACGCGTCGATCAACCCGGGTAACTCCGGCGGCGCGCTGGTCAACCTGCAGGGCCAGCTGGTCGGTATCAACACGGCCAGCTTCAATCCGCAGGGCAGCATGGCCGGCAACATCGGGCTGGGCCTGGCCATTCCCACCAACCTGGCGCGCGACGTGGTGGACCAGCTGGTCAAGCACGGCGTGGTGGTGCGCGGCACGCTCGGGATCGAGGCACAGAACCTGACCCAGGCGCTGGCGCAGAACCTGGGCCTGAGCGAAGCGCGCGGCGCGCTGGTCACCCGCGTGCTGGCCGGTTCGGGCGCAGCGGCGGCCGGGATCAAGCCGGGCGATGTGGTGGTGGCGGCCAATGGCCAGCGGATTGACAGCGCGGTGGCGCTGCACAATGTGGAAGGCCTGCAGCCGGTGGGCAGCGCGTTGAGCCTGGACGTGCGCCGCGACGGCAAGCCGCTGCAGGTCAAGGCGACGCTGAAGGAGCAGCCGCGCGCGGTGGCGGGCGAAACCCTCGACCCGCGCCTGGCCGGTGCAACCTTTGTCGACCTGCCCGAAACACTGCGCCAGGCCGGCGACGGCGGCGTAATGGTCAGCGAGGTCAAGCGCGGCAGCCGGGCGGCCAACTCCGGGCTGGCCGCAGGCGACGTGATCATCCAGTCCAGCGTGGGCGAGTTCGCGGACCTGGCCAGCTGGCGCGCCAACTTCCAGAAGCCGCCGCAGCAGCTGGTGCTGCGCATCGTGCGCGGCAACGCACGCGGCGACCTGGTGATGCGCTGAACCGCTCAGCCAGCCTTCGCGTGCGGATCACGCCAGCTGACACCCTCTACACCCGGTCGGTGCTATTACCTTGTGTTCGTTGCCGACGGGTTCATCCGCGGTCACCTTCCCCATCGATTACATAACGGAGAGTCACGATGAGCCCCACCAATACCGAAAACCTCAAGGAACACCTGGGCGAAGCCGGTTCGCACCTGAAGTCGGCCGCCAGCGCCGCCGGCGGTGCGATCAAGGGCGCCACCGGCGCTGCCGGTGATGAGCTGCGTATCGGCCGTGCCAACGTCAAGGCCGAGCTGTCCGACACCGCGCTGTCCGGCCTGGCCGCTGCTGAATTCGGCGGCGCCGCTGCCAAGGAGCAGGTCGACGCGCTGATGGACAAGGGCAAGGACCTGGTCGACAGCGCCGCCGAGCTGATCCGCGAGCGCCCGCTGGCCTCGTTCGGCGTGGCCTTCGCTGCAGGCTGGATCATCGCCAAGCTGGCCCGCAGCGGCGGCGACAAGTAAGTCGGCGTGAGCGATCAAGCACAGTCGACGCCCGACGGTGGAGCAACGCCTCCACCGGAGGGCGATACGGGCGCGCGCGCCGCGCCGCGCCTGGATGAAAGCATCCGCGAGGTCGGCCAGGCCGGCCGCGCCACGGTGGATTCGGCCAAGCACACGCTGCGTTCGCTGCGGCGGCTGGCCTCGTTCGAGTTCGCCCTCGCCCGCAGTGCATTTGGTCGGGCCCTGGCGTGGAGCGGGGTGGCGATTGTGTTCGGCGCCTCGGCCTGGCTGTTGCTGGCCGGCACGCTGATCGCGCTGATGCAGCGCTGGGGCCTGTCCTGGTTCCATTCGCTGCTGATCACTTCGCTGGTCAGCCTGGCCATGACCGGCTATGCGATCTGGCGGGTGTCGTTCTTCTTCCGCCACACCGGCATGCATGCCACCCGGCGGCAGCTGGCGCGGTTGGGCCTGTTCGACGAGCCCACCGATGAGGATGTCGAAGGGCAGCCCGAACCGACGGAGCGTTCGCCATGAAGTTCGAAGCGTTGCGCCACCGGGTCAAACGCGCGGAAAAGGTCGTGTCGGTCCGGGTCGACGAAACCCAGTGCAGCTGGTTCACCCTCAGCCAGGCCTGGCGCGAGGGCTGGACCCCGCTGCGCATCATCAGCGTGGGCCTGGCCGGTGGCTTCCTGGCGGGCAAGCTGGAACCGGGCGGTGCCCGCTTCCATGGCGCACGCTGGCTGCAGATGATCGGGTCGGTCTCCAATCTGCTGGCCAGTGCGCAGGCAGCGGTCGCCTCGATGCAGGCCAGCGACGCGGCCGAGACCGCCGAGCAGGCGGCCGACAAGGTCGACGAGGCCGTGGACCCCACCCCGGTCGCACCGGTGCGGACGCCGCAGCCGACCGTTGCGCCGGTGGCCACGCCGCGCGCGCAGGTCACCGCCACGCAGGAAGCGGCACAGCCGCAGCCGGCGGAAGCGGCGACGGACCTGTCCGAACGTTAGTCATCGTCATCGCCCTGCCAGCGGCAGGGCGCTACCCACACGCCATACCCACCGGCGTACCCAATAATGCGTGACCTACCCAGCGTGCGACCTGCATGAGCGTTCCTGTGACCTCCCCTGCTGCCGACCTCGACGTCGTCGCACCGCCGCCGCACGCACCGCGCCCCCGTGGCCCGATGTCGCTGGTGGTGCTGGCCTTCCTCGCTGTCTGTTTCACCTTGTGGGCCGCGCAGGACATCGTCCTGCCGATCCTGCTGGCGATGTTTTTCGCGCTGGTCGGCAACCCGATCCTGCGCTTCCTGGGCCGCCTGTGGATTCCGCGCTTCCTGGCTGCGGTGCTGGTCATTGGTGTCGGCCTGAGCGGCGCCACCGCGCTGGGCGTGCAGCTTGTGGGCCCGGCCATGGACTGGGCGCAGGAGGCGCCGCAGCAACTGCGCAAGGTGGCGCGCCAGGTACAGAACCTGACCAAGCCGGTGCAGCAGGCCAACCAGGCGGCGGAAAACTTCGCGCGCGTGGCCGGCGGCGAAAGTGCCCGGCGCGTGCAGGTGGTGCGCACCCAGCTGGACGACCCCTATAAGGTGTTGACCCGGGCGCCGCGGCTGGCCGCCTCGGTACTGGCGGTAGTGCTGCTGACCCTGTTCTTCATGATCTACGGGCAGAACCTGCAGAAACACGCCATCGCGCTGTTCCCCAGCCGCCAGCAGCAGCGGTTTACCGCCGACATCCTGCGCTCGATCGAGCGCGAGGTGTCGCGTTATGTGCTGACCATCACCGTGATCAACGCGCTGGTCGGGCTGATTTTCTCCGGCGTACTGCTGCTGCTCGGAATCAGCCTGCAGGAGGCTCTGTTGTGGGGCACCGTGGCGGCGCTGCTGAACTTCGCGCCCTACGTGGGGCCATTGATCGGCGTGACCCTGATGCTGCTGATGGGCTTCGTGGAGTTCAGCGACCCGTTCCAGGCGATGCTGCCGGCGGCCTGCTACCTGGCCCTGCACACCATTGAAGGCCAGGTGGTGACCCCGATCGTGCTGGGCCGGCAGATGGCGATCTCGCCGCTGATCCTGATCCTGGCGCTGATGGTGTTCGGCTGGCTGTGGGGCATGATCGGCCTGCTGCTGTCGGTCCCGCTGCTGGTCTGCATCAAGCTGGTGCTGGCGCGGCTGGAAGGCACCCAGGGCTGGGCCAAGCTGCTGGAGTAACCGGTAGAGCCACGCCCTGCGTGTCTGCCCCCACAGGCGTAGAATGGCCGGGTGAATTTCCCAGTCCTAGCCATCACCCTCGACCTCGACGACACCCTGTGGCCGTTCGCCCCCATCGGCGCCCGCATCGACCAGGTGTTGTACGAGTGGATGCTCCAGCACAGCCCCGCCACCGCCGCGATGTACCCGGTGGCGGCGATGCGCGAACTGCGCGAGCGTTCCTTCCGCGATAACCCGCACCTGCACTACGACCTCAGCGCGCTGCGCCGGTTGACCCTGCAGGAGGCGCTGGAGAACAGCGGGGCCGACCTGGGCCTGCTGGAACCGGCCTACGAGGCGTTCTACGCCGCGCGCAACCAGGTGGAGTGCTACCCGGATGCGATCGAGGCGCTGACCCGCATCGCCGCCCGCGTGCCGGTGGCCGCACTCAGCAATGGCAATGCCGACCTGGCCCGGATCGGGCTGGACCACCACTTCGCCTTCCAGCTGGGCTCGCGCGAACACGGCGCAGCCAAGCCGGCCGCCAGCATCTTCCATGCCGCCTGCGAACGCTTGGGCGTGGCCCCGGCGCACGTGCTGCACGTAGGCGACCACGTGGAAATGGACGTGGTCGGCGCCATGCAGGCTGGCCTGCGCGGCTGCTGGATCAACCGCGTTGAACACACCTGGCACCATCCTTCGCTGCAGCCCGACCTGCAGTTCGACACCCTGACCGGGCTGGCCGACTGGCTCGATGCGAATGCATCGGCGCAGGACGCCCGGCCACGAACGGAGCACGACCCCGCATGACCCAGATCACCGGTTTCACCACCGATTCGGCCAACGCCCTGCCGCTGCACGTGATGGATCGCGAACAGTTCGCGGCATGGCGCGCGCAGCAGGCGCCTGCACTGGTTGCCTGGCTGGACGCGCAGCACTTCAACGGCAGCGGCTGCAGCGTCGTACTGCTGCCGGGCGAGCACGGCCTGGCCGGCGCGATCGTCGGCGTGGGCGACAGCGGCGATGCCTACGCCTACGCGCATGCCCCGTTCGCACTGCCCGAAGGCACGGTGTGGCAGCTGGCCGACGCACTGCCCGCGCCGATCGAAACCCTGCTGCACCTGGGCTGGGGCCTGGGCAGCTACCGCTTCGCACGCTACCGCAAGCCCAACCGCGCCCCGGCGCAGCTGGTGGCCAGCCCCGCTGCCGAAGTGCGCGATGTGATCACCGCCAGCCTGCGCGTGCGCGACTGGGTCAACACGCCCACCGAAGACATGGGCCCGCAGCAGCTGGAAGATGCCGCCCGCGAACTGGCTGCCGCGCATGGCGGGCAGGTCGAGGTGATCACCGGCGACGCACTGCTGGAGCAGAATTTCCCGGCCATCCACGCGGTGGGCCGCGCCTCGCACCGCGCGCCGCGCCTGATCGCACTGCGCTGGGGCCAGGCCGGTCGCCCGCACGTGGCGCTGGTCGGCAAGGGCGTGTGCTTCGACACCGGCGGCCTGGACATCAAGCCGGCCGACGGCATGCGCAACATGAAGAAGGACATGGGCGGCGCCGCGCACGCGCTGGCGCTGGCCGGGCTGATCATGGCGCAGGACCTGCCGGTGCAGCTGACCCTGCTGATTGCCGCGGTGGAAAACGCGATCGGGCCGGACGCGTTCCGCCCGGGCGAAGTGATCGCCACCCGCAAGGGGCTGAGCATCGAGATCGACAACACCGACGCCGAAGGTCGGCTGGTGCTGTGCGACGCGCTGACCTACGCCAGCGAGCAGAAGCCGGAGATCGTGCTGGACTTCGCCACGCTCACCGGCGCGGCGCGTATTGCACTGGGCCCGGACCTGCCGGCGCTGTTCAGCAACAACGACACGCTGGCCCAGCAGTGGCTGCAGGCCGGCGACACCACGCGTGACCCGGTGTGGCGCATGCCGCTGTGGCGCCCGTACCTGCGTTACCTGCACAGCGGCATTGCCGACCTGGCCAATGCCGGTTCGCGCATGGCCGGTTCGGTCACTGCGGCGCTGTACCTGGAGCGCTTCATTGCCGAAGGCCAGGTGTGGGCGCACCTGGATGTGTACGCCTGGAACGATGGCGAACGCCCGGGTCGCCCGGCCGGTGGCGAGGCGCTGGCGTTGCGCTCGGCGTGGGCGATGTTGAAGGGCCGGTATCTGTAAGCGCTGGTCCTGGCATGCCTGAAAAACCGGATCCCCGCCTCGGCGGGGATCTGCCGTTAAAGGTTGTCGAAAATGTGAATATCGGTGTGGCGGGGGTTCTGCCACCATGCGCGTGACCCACCTTGAAGGCAGGCTCATGTCGCTCTTTCGATATACCCGCGCTGGTCGCGAGCCGGATTCGCCGCGCCCGCCGCATTCGCCGCTGTTGTGGATCGGCCTGATCGCGCTGATTGCAGGGGCAGTGGTACTGGCCTTCGCCTGGCTGGCCGGCTGGATCGGGCGCGACCGGGTGACCGCGCAGACCTTCACCGACACCATTGAAGCCACTGGTGCCAAGCATGCCGGGTTCCGCCGCGCGCACAGCAAGGGCGTGTGCGTAAGCGGCACCTTCCAGGGCACGCCGGACGGTGCCGCGCTGAGCTCGGCGCGGGTGTTCCGCCAGCAGCAGGTGCCGGTGCTGGGCCGCCTCTCGATTGGCGGCGGCGACCCGCATGGCGCCGATGCCAGCGCGCGGGTGCGCAGCATGGCGCTGCAACTGGTCACCGACGACGGCCAGGAGTGGCGCACCGCCATGAACAGCTTCCCGTTCTTCGCGGTGCCCACCACCCAGGCGTTCCTCGAACAGACCCGCGCCGGCATTCCCGACCCGGCCACCGGCAAGCCGGACCCGGCCAAGCAGGCGGCCATCGCCGCGAAGTACCCGTCGGCACGTGCGTTCGGCGCGTGGGCGAAGACCGCGCCGTGGTCCACCAGCTGGGCCAACACCGACTACAACGGCGTGAACAGTTTCCGCTTCATTGCGGCTGACGGCACGGAGCAGGCGGTGCGCTGGAGCATGCTGCCGCAGGCAGCGTTCGAGGCGATGAGCCCCGAGCAGCGCGCGCAGGCGAGCGTGGATTACCTGGCCGATGAATTCGCGCAGCGGCTGGCACAGGGACCGGTG
Source organism: Stenotrophomonas sp. VV52 (assembly GCF_002893095.1). Taxonomy (GTDB): domain Bacteria; phylum Pseudomonadota; class Gammaproteobacteria; order Xanthomonadales; family Xanthomonadaceae; genus Stenotrophomonas; species Stenotrophomonas aracearum. The sequence goes on from NZ_PKQQ01000013.1 coordinate 57,363, forward strand.
CGTTGGGACATGTGGATCACGCTGGCCGAGCCGGGCGATGCGATCAATGACCCCTCCATCCCGTGGCCGGACACCCGCCGCCGGGTCAAGGCCGGCACGCTCAGCCTGACCGCAATGCAGCCGCAGGCCAACGGCGCCTGCAACAACGTGAACTTCGATCCGCTGATCCTGCCGAGCGGGATCGCCGGTACCGATGATCCGATCCTGGCCGCGCGGTCTGCGGTGTACTCGGAATCGTTCAACCGCCGCGAGCGGGAAACCGCCAGCGGTGCGGCACCGGATGCGGGAGCGCGTCGATGAAGACCTCCGACGGGCATTTCAACCTGACCGCGCGCGTGCTGCACTGGCTGATGGCGGTGCTGATCCTGACCATGCTGTTCGTGGGCGTGACCATGGTCGCCTCGCTGCACTGGCGGCCGATGCTGGTGGACCTGCACCGGCCGTTGGGCATCGCGATCCTGCTGCTGGCCGTGGTGCGGCTGGTGAACCGGATTCGTCATCGTCCACCGCCGCTGCCGGCGGATCTGCCGGCGTGGCAGAAATTCGCCGCGCATGCCTCGCATTGGATGCTGTACGGGCTGATGCTGGCGATGCCGCTGGTGGGCTGGGCGATGTTGTCGGCCGGTGGCTACCCGATCCAGATGTGGAAGGGCGTGTTGCTGCCGCCGATCCTGCCGCACGACGTGGCGATGTATGCGGCGCTGCGCGGTGCGCACAGTGTGTTGGCGTATGTGTTGTTCGCCACGGTGGTGCTGCATCTGAGTGCCGCGTTGTTCCACCTGTGGGTGCGCCGCGATGGCGTGTTCCAGGCGATGGCGAAGGGGCCGGAGGGTCGGGGATCGCCGCGGGGGTGATTGCGGCGGGGTGATTTATTGGATTCTGCCGGCGGTGCGTGGGACACGCATGGCGTGTCGCTACGCGGTCGGACGACGTTCGATGACGTCGGGCGCGATCGGTCCGCGTCGAAGGCGTAGTGACACGCCATGCGTGTCCGCCGTCCGTTCCGAGGTGGGAACCCGCCTACAACCAACCCTTCTGCCTTGCCAACCGATACGCCTCGATCCGATTGGCCACCCCCAGCTTGCCGATGCACTCGGACAGATAATTGCGCACGGTGCCGTGCGACAGGCCCAGCTGGGTGGCGATCTCGCTGGCCGAGCGGCCGTCGCCGGACAGGCGCAGCACCTGGCGTTCGCGGTCGTTCAGCGGGTCGGCCTGCGACCACGCGTCCAGCGCCAGTTGCGGGTCGATGGCGCGGCCGCCGTGCTGCACCTGGCGCAATGCGTCGGCCAGCTTCTCGGCCGGCGCGTCCTTCAGCAGATAGCCGCACACGCCGGCATCCAGCGCGCGGCGCAGGAACCCCGAGCGCGCGAAGGTGGTCACGATCACCACCTTGATGGGCAGTTCATGCCGCGAGATGCGCTGCGCCAGCTCCAACCCTGACAATCCCGGCATCTCGATGTCAGTCACCAGAATGTCCGGCTTCAACTGCTGCACCATGCGCCACGCCGCTTCACCGTCGGCCGCAGCGCCCAGCACTTCGATGTCCGGCTCCAACCCGAGCAGCGCGGACAGCGCGCCGCGCACCATGGCCTGGTCTTCCGCGAGGACGATGCGGATCATGGAATCACCGCCACTGGCGCCGCGGCCGGCACCGACCGCGTCGCCGCCGGCAGCGGTACCTGCACCGCCACGGTGGTGCCCTGCCCGCGCACCGAGGTCACCAGCAGGGTGCCGCGCAATGCCGCCACCCGTTCGCGCATGCCGGTCAGGCCATTGCCATCGACCTGCACGCCGCCCTGCCCGTCATCGCGAATCTGCATGGACAGCATGCGCCCGTCCTGCTCGAACGCCACCCAGGCCTGGTGCGCCTGCGCGTGGCGCACGATGTTGGTGGCCGCTTCGCGCAGCACCAGCGCCAGCCCGCGCTCGATCTCCACCGGCATCGGCGGCGGCGGCGGGTAGTCCAGGTGCACGTGCTGGCACTCCAGCAGCAGCCGCGCGGCCGCAAGTTCGGCGGCGAGGTCGCTGGCGCGGATCCCGGTGACCGCGCTGCGCACCTCTGCCAGGGCCTGGCGGGCGATGGCCTCGGCCTCGGTCACTTCGGCGCGGGCGCGCTCCGGGTCGCGGTCGAACAGCTTGCGCGACAGCTCCAGCTTCAAGGTGATCAGCGACAGGGTGTGCCCCAGCAGGTCATGCAGGTCGCGTCCGATGCGTTCGCGCTCGGCGGTGGCGGCCAGCCGGCGCACCTCGTCCTGCGACAGCTGCAGCGCCGCCTCGCGGTCCTTGTTGGTGCTTTCCACGTTGATGATGATGCCGATGATCATCGCCATGGCCGGAATCCACACCACCAGCTGCCACTGGTAGCCCACCCATAGCGCGATGCCCACGAACAGCGCGTTGAGCGCCACCAGCTGGGCCAGGTAGCGCCAGGCGCTGCCGGTGCGGCACACGCGCAAAGTGACGCAGCCGAAGATGAAGTAGCTGATGCCCGACGGGTACCACGGCAGCAGCACCAGCCCCATGGCCACCATCGCCAGCGCAAAACGCGGCGCGTACCGGCGCGGCGCCAGCAGCTGGCGGCCGTACAGCGCCAAAAACACCGGGTAGGTCAGCACGGTCAGCCACACCCACGTGGCGGTAAAGCCGCCGCCGAAGATCGGGGTCAGGAACACCCAGCCGGTCCACAGCAGGTGCACCGCGTCGGACCAGGCCGGTTTGCCGCTGCGCAGGTTGTCGGCCACGGCCGAGTCGGGTGCGGGGCGCAAACGCGAGGAGAGCCAGCTGGGCAGCACGGAAACGTCCTGGGCAAAGGGATCGGGAACGATCATGGCATCCAGCTTCGCGCGTCGCCATCGGCCCGGCCAGTGGCCCCGATCACCCCAAGCAGGTGACAGCTGTCACTGCCCGCCCCCCCGCCCGGCGGGCATTCTGTGCCCCACCCGGCACCCCGCCGGATTGCCCGTGACGGTGGTTGCGGTCACACTCGGCCCGATTCCACGTCCAGACTCACGATGAACGCATCCGCTGAACTGCTCAAGGAACTCCGCATCGACCGCAACAAGGCCTCGGCGCCGCCGCCGTCGGGTACGCCCCGCCGTGGTCTGTGGATCGTGCTGGCCATCGTCGCGCTGCTGGTGCTGGGCGGTATCGCCTGGTTCCTGTTCGGCCGCGAACGGCCGATCGAGGTCAGCACCGTCCCGGTGGTGGCGATCCAGCAGGGCACCGCCAGCAGCTCGGTGCTCGACGCCAGCGGCTACGTGGTCGCCCGGCGCATGGCCACGGTCTCGGCCAAGATCACCGGCAAGGTCCGCGAGGTGATGATCGAAGAAGGCATGCGGGTGGAAGAAGCCCAGGTCATGGCCACCCTGGACCCGATCGACGCCAACGCCCAGCGCAGCCTCTCGGCCTCGCAGCTGGAAGCGGCGCGCAGCCAGCTGGCCGGGTTGAAGGCGCAGGTGGCGCAGGCCGATGCCGAAGCCGGGCGCCTGCAGAAGCTGGTCGGCCAGCAGCTGGTTTCGCGTTCGCAGTACGACCTCGCCATGGCCCAGCGCGACAGCCTGCGGGCCCAGCTCAAGACCGCCGAACGCAACACCCGCGTGGCCGGCGACGCGCTGGCCATCGCCGAGCTCGGGGTGGACAACAACACCGTGCGCGCGCCGTTCTCCGGCGTGGTCACCGCCAAGGCCGCGCAGCCGGGTGAGATCGTCTCGCCGCTGTCGGCCGGTGGCGGTTTCACCCGTACCGGTATCGGCACCATCGTGGACATGGACTCGCTGGAGATCGAAGTCGAAGTGGGCGAGGCCTTCATCGGCCGCGTGCAGCCGAAGATGCCGGTGGAAGCCACCCTCAACGCCTACCCGGAATGGAAGATCCCGGCCGAGGTGATCGCCATCATTCCCACCGCCGACCGCGGCAAGGCCACGGTCAAGGTGCGCATCGCATTGAAGGTGAAAGATCCGCGCATCGTGCCGGAAATGGGCGTACGGGTGAGCTTCCTGGAAGCGGCTGCGCCGGCCCAGGCCGCCGCCCCCAAGGGCGTGCGCGTACCGGCCTCGGCGCTGGTCGAGCGCGACCAGAAGACCGTGGCATTCGTGGTCGGCGACGACAAGCGCGTGCAGCAGGTGCCGGTCACGGTAGGCGTGGCCCTCAACAACGACCGCCAGGTCACTGCCGGCCTCAGCGCCGGCGAGCAGGTGGTCAACAACCCACCCCCGGAACTGCGCGACGGCAGTGCCGTAGTGGAAAAGCAACCGCAGTAAGCAGGGCGGTGCCGCGACCTGGTCGCGAGCCGAGCTAGTGCGATTCCCGTGCCATCCCGGCGCGCGCGTGGGCGGCTGCCCGCAACCTTTTCCTTTTCATCGATTTACGGAGAACCACCCATGTCCACCCTGGTTTCGCTCCGCAACATCACCAAGACCTACCAGCGCGGCCCCGAGAAGGTGCAGGTCCTGCACGGCATCGACCTGGACATCCAGAAGGGCGACTTCGTCGCGCTGATGGGCCCGTCCGGCTCGGGCAAGACCACCCTGCTCAACCTGATCGGCGGGCTGGACACGCCGAGCGGCGGTGAGATCGAGATCGAGGGCGAGCGCATCGACCGCATGTCCGGCGGCCAGCTCTCCACCTGGCGCAGCCACCACGTCGGCTTCGTGTTCCAGTTCTACAACCTGATGCCGATGCTCACCGCGCAGAAGAACGTGGAACTGCCGCTGCTGCTGACCCATCTGGGTGCGGCGCAGCGCAAGCGCAATGCGGAGATCGCCCTGACCCTGGTCGGCCTGGCCGACCGCCGCAGCCACCGCCCCAACGAGCTTTCCGGCGGCCAGCAGCAGCGCGTGGCGATCGCCCGCGCGATCGTGTCCGACCCGACCTTCCTGATCTGCGACGAACCCACCGGCGACCTCGACCGCGCCTCGGCCGAGGAGATCCTGTTGCTGCTGCAGCAGCTCAACCGCGAGCACGGCAAGACCATCATCATGGTCACCCATGACCCCAAGGCCGCCGAGTACGCCACGCATACGGTGCACCTGGACAAGGGCGAGCTGGCCGACGCGCCTGCGGCCCACTGACGGAGGTCACTGCGATGAAGTATTTCTCGCTCATATGGGCGCAGCTGTTCCGCAGCAAGACGCGGACCCTGCTGACCCTGCTTTCGGTGGTGGCCGCGTTCCTGCTGTTCGGCATGCTCGACTCGGTGCGCGTGGCCTTCAGTTCGGGCGGCAGCGTGGAAGGCGCCAACCGCCTGATCGTGGCCTCGCGCCTGTCCATCACCCAGTCGCTGCCGATCCGCCTGGAACCGCAGGTGCGCCAGGTCCCCGGGGTGAAAGACGTGACCTCGGGCATGTGGTTCGGCGGCATCTACCAGGACCCGAAGAACTTCTTCGCCAACTTCTCGGTGGCACCGAACTACTTCGACGTGTACCGCGAACTGCAGCTGCCGCCGGACCAGCTCAAGGCCTTCCAGGACACCCGCACCGGCGCGGTGGTCGGCGAGACCCTGGCCAAGGAGTTCGGCTGGAAGATCGGCGACACCATTCCGCTGCAGGCCACCATCTTCCCGCGCGGTGGCAGCAACGACTGGCCGCTGCAGCTGGTGGGCGTGTTCCGCTCCAAGGACCGCACCCTGGCGGCCAATGAAGAACGCCAGTTGATGATGAACTGGAAGTACTTCGACGAGTCCAACGACTACATCAAGAACCAGGTCAGCTGGTTCACGGTGACCCTGGACAACCCGGACCATGCCTCGCGCGTGGCCCAGGCCATCGATGCGATCTCGGCCAACTCCGACCATGAAACCAAGACCCAGACCGAGTCGGCGTTCCAGCAGGCGTTCGTGAAACAGTTCGCCGATATCGGGCTGATCGTCACCTCGATCATGGGCGCGGTGTTCTTCACCCTGCTGCTGCTCACCGGCAACACCATAGCCCAGGCGGTGCGCGAGCGCGTGCCGGAGCTGGCCACGCTGAAGACGCTGGGCTTCAAGGACAGCACGGTGCTGGTGCTGGTGATGATCGAGGCGGTGTTGTTGATCGGGCTTGGCGGTGCGATCGGCATGGGCCTGGCCGCCACCATCCTGCCGATCCTGTCGCCGAAGACACAGGGCCTGCTGCCGCCGCACGTGCCGACCCAGACCTGGGCCATGGGCGTGGCGCTGATCCTGGTCATCGGCGTGGTGGTGGGCCTGCTGCCGGCGCTGCGCGCCAAGCGGCTGAAGATCGTCGACGCCCTGGCGGGCCGCTGAGGAGAACCGACATGAAGAAGCAATGGTTGGGCAATCTGGTGTCGGTGCTGCTGCTCGCGGTGGCGCTGGTGGTGTGGATCATGCTGCCGTGGCCGCTGGTGCTGGCGGTGGTTGCGGCCGTGGCGCTGTGGCTGCTGCTGACCCGCAGCGGGCGGCTGGCGCTGGTCGCCACGCGCATCGGCGTGGCCAGCCTGCCGCAGCGCTGGGGCGCGTCCTCGGTGGTGGTGGTGGGCATTGCCGGCGTGGTGGGCGTACTGGTGGCGATGCTGGCGATGGGCCAGGGCTTCCAGGCCACGCTCAACAGCACCGGCGATGAGAGTACCGCGATCGTGCTGCGCGGCGGTTCGCAGGCGGAAACCAATTCGGTGATCACCCGCGACCAGGTGCCGCTGCTGTCCACGGTACCGGGCGTGGCCAAGGATGCGCAGGGCAAGCCGATGATCTCGCCGGAGCTCTCGCAGGTGGTGAACCTGGTCTCCAAGGGCGATGGCACCGACGTCAACGCGCAGTTCCGTGGCGTGGGCGAAATGGCCTGGGCGGTGCACGACAAGGTCAAGATCACCGAAGGCCGTCGCTTCAATCCCGGCCTGCGCGAAATCGTGGTCGGCAAGGGCGCGCAGGGCCAGTTCCGTGGTCTGGAGGTGGGCAAGTCGCTGACCCTGGGCAACCAGCAGTGGACGGTGGTCGGGGTGTTCAACTCCGGCGACGCGCACGATTCGGAACTGTGGACCGACGCTGAAACCCTGGCCAACACCTACCAGCGCAGTGCCTGGCAGTCGATCACGGTGCGTACCGATGGCGAAGCGGGCTTCAAGCAGTTCAAGGCCGGCGTTGCCGCCGACCCGCGCCTGAAGCTGGACGTGGAAACCACCAAGGCGTACTACGCCAAACAGGGCGGTGGACTGAACACGCTGATCAAGGTGCTGGGCACGGTGATCGGTGCGATCATGGCAGTAGGTGCAGTATTCGGTGCGCTCAACACCATGTACGCGGCAGTGGCTACCCGTGCGCGTGAGATCGCCACCATGCGTGCCATCGGCTTCCGCGGCTTGCCGGTGGTCACCGCGATCATGCTGGAGACCATGCTGCTGGCGCTGATCGGCGGACTGTTGGGCGGGCTGGTGGCCTGGGCCATCTTCAACGGCTACAGCGTCTCCACCATCGGCAGCAACTTCAGCCAGGTGGTGTTCCAGTTCAAGGTATCACCCGAGCTGCTGTGGAGTGGCTTGAAGTGGGCGCTGGGGATCGGGCTGGTAGGCGGGCTGTTCCCGGCACTGCGCGCGGCGCGGTTGCCGATTACTACGGCGCTGCGGGAAACCTGATGCGCGGTACGACCGTGCCCCCGGAGGGGCACGGTCGGTTGCGTCGCAGTCGCTGCCGCTAGTAGTTCGCTATCCGGCACTGGGGCTTTCCTTGGACGCGACTGCAGGAAAAGACCATGTCCACGTAGCCGGGCAGCTCGCCGATCACCTCCACGCCCGCCCATTTGGCGCGATCCATGAAGTAGGGCCGCAGTTCTCTGTACTCCTTCCGGTACAGGAAGTCGCGCGGAGTGCCGTCTGCATGCAGGAAGTCCTCCGGCGTTTCCTGCATCCGGGCATAGCGGTCGCCCGACTCAAGGTATTCCCACCGACGGGTTTCATGGTCGAAGTAGAACTCGATGAATCCCAGGTAGGAAGTGATGAGATTGAGGCGGGAGATGAGCGGCGTTACTCCACCCCACGGTGACTCGATGCGCAGCACGCGCCCATGCTTGGTGTCCGCATTGAGATAGTCGAAGCGAATTGCGCGCGTGATCATGCGCCGTGCGGTTTCGCGGGCTTCCAGGTGTCGGGGATTGACGCCCGCAACGTGATGACCCCACAGGATCGTACTGCTTTGCGGCTGTTCCAGGGCGACATGGGGCGCACCCGGCGGCTGCAACGATACCGTCCCCCATGGATCAACGAATTCGTCCCGCCTCTCGTCGTACACCCTCATCATCTGGTTGTACTGCGTGCGTATCCATGGCTCCGGCACGAAATGGGTCGCCACGCGTTGGCCATTGACCTCCGTCACATCGAAGCCCTGGATGTTGGTCCAACTTGCGCCATTGTAAATGTAGTGCTGTCCGACCCCAAGTGACTCGGCACGCTCATACATCTCGTCCGCCGTGCACATGTAACAGGGCCGAGCGAGAGGATCCTCCACCGATGCCACTGCCGGATACGGCAACGCGGCCAATAGCAACCACCACACCTTCTTCATCATCTTCTCCCTGAGTGCCCGCACACGCGGGTACAGGCAGTTCAGCAGCGGGAGGAAGAGGTGCCTATCGGAATGGGGCGAAACGCGACGCTTTGGATGCATCATCCGGAATGATGCAAGCGGACGAACGACTCCAAACACCGTGCACAATGCGTCAACGCGTATGGCTCGGCTGATGCCTCGTTCTGGAACGTGCGTCAAACCGGCGCTGTGACGGGCTTCAATGGAATCGGGCAACACCGCTCACTTTTGTCTGAAATTTCCGAATCTCCATTGCGACCCACTGCTTCGACCGCTACTTTCCCGCCCTCGAAACGGGCACGCAGCGCAGACGGAATGCGACAGCGGCCCACCTCAGGAGGGTATGGATGTCGGGAAGAACGTTTGTCAGCGCGGTTATGCCATGGGCGCGCACTCTCCCCGAAGGACTGTTCATAGCTGCGCTCTACGCCGCGGCGTGCTGGGCGGCAAGGCAGGTTTCACTGGATCAGTTTTTCCTTCCAGCGGGCATCCGGATAGCGGCATTACTGATGCTGCCTGTCCGGGGTTGGCCATATCTTCTGCTTGGCGACTACGCGTATCTTGGCCTGATCCGCCTCCCGATGCTCGACAGGTACGGTCCAGAGTGGGTGTTCATCGCATCGGCATATCAGCTCCCCGTTGCCGCTCTCATCGTGTACTGGAGTCGCCGCCTTATCGAAGCGAGGAGCGATACCTGGCTACTCTTCATCGCAGGCATGGCTGCCCTGCTGATAGGAATCGGCAACCTCTCGCTGGCCCACCTTCTATGGCCATCGCCACCATCGGGTGGATTCCTTGCTCTTTCTGCGCGCTATGTTCTTGGCCACTACATTGCCATCATGACAGTCGCGCCACTCGCTCTGTTATGGAAAAGACGTCGCGATATTGACTGGCCGTCATGGAGCAGGCCGCCTGTCGTCTACGCGACACTCTTGCTGCTGGCGTGTTGCGCAGGATTGACACTGATCCCCCAGGAGACAGCAGCGGAGAGGACGACGATGCAGCTACTCATGGCCCCGCCAGTCGTCGCACTAACCTGCCTTCAAGGCTGGTGGGGAGCTGCCATTGCAATGCCGGTGATGAGCATGGTCATACGTATCAACACGAATGTCAGCGGGCTTCCGGAATCATTCGATCCCCACTCTTTCAACGCGCAGCTGATCATCGCAATATCCTGCAGCGCCCTGCTTTCTCTTGGATCCAGAATCACCCACTACTGTCGCAAGTACAGCCATCACTCGAACGCAAGAAAGCAAGCCATTGCCAACGCCCGCTCTTCCGACGCCACGCACGAGCGACGGTTGCGCATGCGCGCTCTCAATCTCAGGAAGATTGGTGATGGTCTGGATTCGTCGCTCAGCATGACCGTCGAGTGGCTCAGGATTCACGGACATCCTGAAATGGCCTCGGAACTCCTCGATGCAGCGGCTGTGCATTCTCAGAGGTTCCGGGAGGAGACGGCCATGATCTACCCCACGATTGTCGAGCATGTTGGCCTCTATCTCGCACTGCAGGCTGGCGGGGTCTTCGATGCTCTGGACAGGAATGACCGCCTCGCTGAACCGCATCTCGCAGGCGATCCCTGTCGCCTCAGCCTGGACCTTCAACTGACCGCATACCGCGCAGTGACCGAGGCAGTGTCCATTCTTCTTGAGAATGAGCGGGGCCAGCTGAAGATTCGAGCACGGAGTGGCTGGTTCGGCCCTGTCCGAGGCCTGATGGTCACCGTTGGCTCGACTGATCCACGTCACCAGCTTTCACGAACCACTGCCACCATGGCGACTGGGCGACTCAGCGGACGCACACAGGTTTATGGCGGCACAGTTCATTGCCATCGCAATCGAATTCGATTGTGCTTCGTCGAGTCATCCGACTGCTAGCGAGTTGCCGGCACGTTCTCTACCCACCAAACAGGCACGCCGCCTGCGCCGCTTACCAGCAGCCGGAAGTGATCCGCTCGGTAGACTTCAGTGGCACCCACCACCGGTGCCGTCACGGAGTCACTCGATGGAAGGTTGATCAGGGTGTCAGCCGGACCCGCAGGCAACAGCCAGAACTGGTTTCCTGAGTTTCCGACTATGAACACGAGTTCGCCTGCCGCGTCGCTCACTTGGAGGTAGGCGACGGTGTCTCGTTCGAATGCATGGACTCGCCACCTTGAGTCACCGCTCAGATCGGTGGCGAAGGGCTGTGGTTGTCCAATCCCAGTTTCGGCATATTTGATGACGTTCGCATCCCCTGGGCAACACAGAGCCCACGCAGGCAGCGGTGAACCGAGCATCAGGATGAAAGGACAGATGTAACGGGTGGAAAGAAACATCACCGTGGACCTCCGGACTGTTCGTCATACGATGCGCGCGATGCTATTTGCCCCCAGGCGCCAGCACGATGAAGAAAGTCGGAATCTCGCGCAGCCACGCAGGACGTGGCTCTACCGGGTGTCTGCCCAGCTTGCTAGGGCTGCTCGGAGGCGTTTTCCACCCACCAGTTTGCAGCGCTTCCCCAACCACTCACAAGCAGCCTGAAATCAGGATGCCGGTACACCTCGCGTGCGTGCGCCGGCGCGGATGGGCGATGGTCCGAGGGCAAGGCGATGCTGGTATCGGTCGGGCCCGCGGGCAGGACCCAGTAGTGCGCTCCCGATCTTCCGATGATGAACTGCACCGCTCCTGCCTTTTCACTGACCTGCAGGTATCCAACTCCATCACGTTCGAACGTATGAACGGCCCACTGCCGATCAAGACTGACATCTGTCTCGGAAGGTTGGGCCTGCCCTATTCCACTACTCGCAGACATGGGGTCTTTTATGTCGCCCGGGCAGCACAGCGCCCATGCGGGGAGCGGAGACGTCATCATCAGGATGAGCGGACACAGGTAACGCGCAGACAGCTTCAGCACCGTGCACCTCCGATTCTTCAATGGCTGGTGCGCGCGATGCTATGCGCGCGGGTTCTGCAGCACGTTGAACAAAATCGGAAATTGGCGCAGCCACGCAGGGCGTGGCTCTACCGGGGGATTTTTCGCGAGCGATACACGCTGTCGGAGACGAACAGCAGCAGGCCTACCCAGATCGCGGCGAAACCGATCGCCTTGGCGCTGTCGAACGGTTCGCGGAAGAAGAACACGCCCAGCAGCAGGCCCAGGCTGGGGGCGATGTATTGCAGGATTCCGACCAGGGAGAGCGGGATGCGCTTTACGCCATAGGCAAAGCCGATCAACGGCAGTGCGGTGACCGCGCCGCCCAGGATCAGCAGCAGGTCGTTGCGCCAACCCCAGCCGCCGAAGAAGCCGCCGCCGTGTCCGGCCTCGCTCCACAGCGCGAAGCCGATGGCCGGCAGGAACAGGTACAGGCTTTCGATGCCCAGCCCGGCCACCGGGTCCACCGAGATCAACTTGCGCAGCAGGCCGTACAGCCCGAACGAGCAGGCCAGCCCCAGCGCAATCCACGGCGGGGTGCCGGCATCGACGGTCAGCCAGGTCACGCCGAGCGCCGCGCAGGCCACGGCCAGCCATTGCAGGCCGCGCAGGCGTTCCTTCAGCACCACCACGCCCAGCACCACGCTGACCAACGGGTTGATGAAGTAGCCCAGGCTGGTTTCGATCACGTGCCCGGCGTTGATCGCCCAGATGTACAGGCCCCAGTTGAAGGCGATGGCCAGGCTGCTCAGCGCCAGCGTGGGCAACGCGCGCGGCTGCGCGGCGATCTGCTTCCACCAGCCGGTGCCGTTGCTGATCAGCAGCCAGGCCACCACCAGCACGGTGCTCCAGATGATGCGGTGCGCGATGATCTGCTGCGAGGGCACCGCCTTGAGCAGGTGCCAGTACACCGGCACCAGGCCCCACAGGGTGAAGGTAAAGGCGGTGATGGCCAGGCCACGGCGCTGTTCCTGCAGGGGCGTCCTTTCCACTGCGCTCACTTGCGGCGGGTCCGGGCCAGGGTCAGCACCAGCACGCCTGCCAGGATCACGCCCATGGCCAGCAGGTCGCGCGGGCCGAAATGCTCATGGCCGATCAGCGCACCCAGCAGCACCGCGATCACCGGATTGACGTACGCATAGCTGGCGGCCAACGCCGGGCGTACGTTCTGCAGCAGCCACACATAGGCGGTGAAGGCGACGATGGAACCGAACATGCACAGGTAGGCCACGGCCAGCAGTCCATTCATGCTGGGCCAGGTGGTGGGGCGCTCGCCGGTGGCCAGGCCGAGGGCGACCAGCATCACGCCGCCGCACAGCATCTGGCCGGCAGCGGTCATGAACGGGCTGGGCAGGTCCAAACCACGCGCCCAGACCGAGCCGAACGCCCAGCCGATCGGGGCGATCAGCAGCAGGACCAGGCCCTGCGGGGAGGCGGTGAGGCTGCTGCCCGCATTCAGCCAGACCACGCCGAGGAAGCCGATGGCGATGCCCAGCCACTCGCCGCGGGTGGCGTGCTGGCCGCGCATGGCGCCGAACAGGGCCATCCACAGCGGCACCGAGGCCACGGCGGTGGCGGCCAGGCCGGAGGAGACGGTGCGTTCGGCCAAGACCACCATGCCGTTGCCCAGCACCAGCATGGTCAGGCCCATGATGACCAGGTTGCGCCACTGCCGGCCGGTCGGCGCGGGCAGGCCGCGCCAGCGCAGCACGGCGTACATCAGGCTGCCCGCCACGATGAACCGGGCCCCGGAGACGGTGGTCAGCGGAAGCGCGCCGCCCTCCAGGGCGAAGCGGATGCCCAGGTAGGTGGACCCCCAGACCACGTACACCAGCAGCAGGGCCAGGACGACCAGGCCGCTGCGGGGAGCGGCCTGCGGGGGTGCGGGGGTGGCGGCCATACGGGACCAGCGGGCGGGGGGAGAGGGGATTCTAGGCCTTTGCTGCAGGCGCGGCATGCCTTCTGGCGGCACGCTGTCGTGCCCGGACTAGTTACATGGTGCAATGCCCACCGGTCATGCACGTGGGGTAAGGTAAAAACTGCCTAGAACCACCGCTCCATCGTGAGGACCGTTTTCCAGCATGAGCATCTCCCCTACCCTTTCAGCGCCCGCCAATGACAAGGCCGCGCTGAAACGTTCGATCTCCAACACCCTGAAGGGCTCGGCCGGCAATCTGGTCGAGTGGTACGACGTCTACGTCTACTCGGTGTTCGCGGTCTACTTCGAATCCCAGTTCTTCTCGGCTGCCGACAAGAACTCCACCATCTATGTGTGGGCGATCTTCGCCGCCACCTTCCTGATGCGCCCGATCGGCGCCTGGTACTTCGGCCGCTTCGCCGACCGTTACGGCCGCCGCCTGGCGCTGACCGTGTCGGTGACCATGATGGCCGCCTGTTCGTTCCTGATCGCGCTGACCCCCACCGCCGCCACCATCGGGGGCTGGGCTGCGTTGATCCTGCTATTCGCGCGCCTGCTGCAGGGCTTCGCCACCGGTGGCGAGTACGGCACCAGCGCCACCTACATGTCCGAGGCGGCCATCCCGGGCCGTCGCGGCTTCCTGTCCTCATTCCACTACGTCACCCTGGTCGGTGGCCATGTGCTGGCACAGCTGACCCTGTTCACCATGCTGCTGTTCTGGGACAAGCCGGAAATTTCGGCGTGGGGCTGGCGCATCGCATTCGGCATCGGTGGCCTGGCCGCCATCGTGGTGTTCTGGCTGCGCCGCACGATGGATGAGTCGCTGACCGAAGATTCCATCGAAGCCGCCCGCGAAGGCCGCGCCAAGGCGTCGGGCTCGATGTACGAGCTGTTCGTGCACCAGTGGCGCCCGCTGCTGCTGTGCTTCCTGATCACCGCCGGTGGCACCGTGGCCTTCTACACCTACTCGGTGAACGGCCCGAAGATGATCCAGAGCGCCTTTGCCGGTACCGACGTGATGACCGGCACGCTGATCAACCTGGGCGTGCTGACCTTCCTGATGGTGCTGCAGCCGATTGGCGGCTGGCTCTCGGACATCGTGGGCCGCAAGAGCCTGCTGGTGTTCTTCGGCGTGGGCGGCGTGCTGTACAGCTGGTACCTGATCACCCAGCTGCCGAACCAGCACGACCCGCTGTGGGCCTTCCTGACCCTGGCCCTCGGCTTCGTGATCCTCACCGGCTACACCTCGATCAACGCGGTGGTGAAGGCCGAGCTGTTCCCGACCCACGTGCGTGCGCTGGGCGTGGGCTTCGGCTACGCAATGGCCAACTCGCTGTTCGGTGGTACCGCGCCGCTGCTGTACCAGGGCGCGCTGAAGACCGACCGGGTGGGCGACTTCGCCATCTACGTCACGGCGATCATCGCGGTGTCGCTGGTGGTGTATGTGTTCTTCCTGAAGAACAAGGGGCCGAACTATCTGGATGGCACCCTGAAATAATTCCGGATCGGAAAAATGACAAGGCCGGGGCATGCCCCGGCCTTTTTTTGCGTTTGGATTTACCTGGTTGCCGGCCAGCGGCCGGCACTACCGCTCAGCGACGCACAGCGTCGCTTCGCTCGCGGGTCTGGCGGAACTCCGAACCCTCTTCCCAATGCGGCCAGCGGCGGCTGTTGGCCAGCTCGGCACCCAGGTCGTAGACCAGCAGGGTGTCGGCGGCGTGGCCGGCCGGGTCCCAGGTGGGGGTCCAGGCGTCGCAGGCCTGGTGGTAGCAGTCGGCGAAGTACTTCTCGCGCAATGCCTTGCCGGCTTCCACGCCCCCTTCCAGCTTGTCCAGGCCCGGGCCGATGGTGATCGCCGGCACGCCCAGGCGGGCGAAGGCGAAGTGGTCGGCGCGGTAGAAGAAGCCGGCTTCGAGGTTCGGATCCGGGCTGTAGCTGCGGCCACGGGCCTTGGCCACGCGCTCCAGGTCGCCTTCCAGCGAGACGCGGCCCTTGCCCCACGAGGCGATGTCGCGGGTGGCGCCGTCCGGGCTGAACATCTCGATGTTGATCACCGCCGCGGTCTTCTCCAGCGGCGCCAGCGGATGGGCGGCGTAATAATTGGCACCCAGCAGGCCCTTTTCTTCAGCCGTGAGCGCTACGAAGTACAGCGTGCGCTGCGGCTGCGGGCCGGCCGCGAACACGCGGCCCAGCTCCAGCACCGTGGCCACGCCGGTGGCGTTGTCGATCGCGCCGCGGCGGATCTTGTCGCCCTTGGCGTCGGGTTGGCCGATGCCGAACGCGTCCCAATGCGCGGAGAAGATCACCGCCTCATCCGCATGCGCGCCGCCCGGAAGCTTGGCGACCACGTTGCGGGTGACCACCTGCTCGCGCTTGAGCTTGAACTGCGCCGACAGCGTGGCGTCGCCCAGCACCACCGGCTGGAAGCCGGGGGTCATGGCCTTGCGCTTCTCCGCCTCGAAATCCAGCCCGGCGTCGCGGAACACCTGCTCGGCCACCGAGCGCTGCATCCAGCCCCGCAGCGGCACGTGCTGGGCCAGCGCCTGCTCCGGGGTGCGCTCGATGTCGAACAGCGGCGAGGTGCCCGAGCTCTTCACCGTGGCCCAGCCATACGCCGCCGGGGCGGTTTCATGCACGATCAGCACGCCCTGTGCGCCACGTCGCGCCGCTTCCTCGAACTTGTAGGTCCAGCGGCCGTAGTAGGTGACTGCCTTGCCGTCGAAGGCGCCCGGGCGATCAGCCTCGAAATCGGCGTCGTTGATCAGCATGACGGCGATCTTGCCGTGCAGGTCCACGCCCTTGTAGTCGTCCCACTGGCGTTCGGGCGCGTCGATGCCGTAGCCGACGAACACCAGCGGTGCGTTCCTGATGTCGACCGACGCCTGCGGACGCAGGCTCTGCATCGTCACATCCACGCCGTTTTCCAGCGCGCGCGCCTTGCCCTTCTGGCGCAGCGCCGCGCGCACCGGGCCGTCGACCGAGGCGCGCACCATCGGCACCGGCTGCACCCAGCTGCCGTCCGGGCCGCCCGGCTGCAGCCCGGATTTTCGGAATTGCTCGATCAGGTACTGCACGGTGCGCTCTTCGCCGGGCGAGGCCGGGGCGCGCCCTTCGAACTCGTCCGAGGCCAGGATCCGCACGTGACGCGACAGCGCTTCGGGGTCGATGCCGCCGCCCGGCAGGTCATTGGCCGCGTGGGCCAGCCCGCCGACGAACAGACAGGACGACAACAGCAGCATGCGCATCGGATTCACGGCAGACACCAGAAAAAGAACGGAATGCCAAAGTGTAACGTGACACTTCAGTTACCGTGCACGCCTCAGCGCCGGTCGCGGTCCAGCCAGCACGCCAGGCCCTGTGCGTTGAGCTCGATATCCATGGCGAGGATGCGCTCGACTGCGGCATCGTCCAAGCGGCAGCCGTGCGCCTGCGCGCGCTCCAGATAGAGCGCGGTGAGTGCCGAGACAAGGCAGCGATGGCGGTCGGGGCGCTCATCGCACTGGCGCCCGATTTCCACCATCGCATCGATCTGCTCGATCAGGTCGGCGGCCAGCGCGGGGATATCCTCCACGCGGCCGTAGTGGGTGAGGTATACCGCCTGCGGTTCCAAGGCGAGCAGGCGCGCGATGGACTGCTTGAGCGGTTCGGGGTCGAACTGCACCGGCGAGGAGGTGGGAACGATGAAAGCGCCGCGTGCGCTGTCCAGCTCGCGGTAGGACAGCCCGAAGGTGTCGCCGGTGAACAGGCTCCGGCTGCGTTCGTCCCACACGCACAGGTGGTGGCGCGCATGCCCGGGCGTGTCCAGGCACAGCAGGCTGCGCCCGGCCAGGTCGACGCGGTGGCCGTCTTCGGCAATCACGATGCGCGCGGCCGGCACCGGCAATACCGGGCCATAACTGCGCGCGATTTCCTCGGCGCCATAGACTTCGGTGGCACCGGCGACCAGGCGGGTGGGGTCGACCATGTGCGGTGCGCCGCGCGGGTGCACCACCAGCGTGGCGTTGGGCAGCTGCTGCATGAGCAGGCCGGCGCCGCCGGCATGGTCCAGGTGCACGTGGGTAAGCACCAGCCAGTCCACCTGTTCCGGGGTGCAGCCCGCACGCTCCAGCGCGGCGAGCATGGCCGGTACGGCCAGGCCGGTGCCGCAGTCGATGAACGCGGCGCGGCCCTTTTCGACGATCAGGTAGGCGGCGTCGAAGTCATTGCGCTGGAACGCGGTGTCGATGGTGAAGATGCTGGGGTCCACGTACATCGGCTCATCCCTGGCAGAAACGGTATACCGACCCAGTCTAGGGCGAACCGGCGGCCGGTTTCGATGCGGCTTTGGTCGCACGCTGGGCCAGCCAGCTGCCGCGCAGCAGCAGCGCGGCCACCATCACCCCCAGGAACGCACCGTAGGCGTAAAGCACCGCGAGCACCTGGCGCCAGATCGGGCCGGCGTCGCTCTGCACCACGCCGATATGGTGGCCCCACAGCATGGCGGCAATGCTGAGCACGAACGCCAGCACCAGCGCGGCGCCGTCGAACAGGCGCCGCGCGGTGTTGCGCGGCTGGCGGGGGAACATCCAGTACAAGGTGCCCAGCAGGATGAACCAGGGCAGGAACAACACCAACGACAACCAGGCCATCGTGTTTCCTCCGTTGACGTTTCCATCGACCAGCGGTCGATGGCTACCGCACGCACCGCATCAGGCGGACTGGTCGCGCAGCTCCTGCAGCGCGGCCAGCACCACGTCTACTTCCACTTCCAGCTTGAACAGCTCGCTCTGCAGCTGGTCGCCCTGCTCGGCCTGCTTGAGCACGCCGATCAGCTGGCCGGCGTCGCGCGGGGAATCGAAGGCCTCGCTCTGGATCAGCAGGGTGCCGTCGCCGGCCTGCAGCTTGAAGTAGAAGCGGCCATCCTTTTCGCGGTACTGCTTGAACAGCGGCGGCGCAGCGCGCGCCACGCCGCCGTCTTCCGCGGCGATGCTGCCGGCAGTGGAGAGGTCGCGCAGGCCCACCGCGTGGCGCAGTTCCTTCAGCAGCGGAATGGCGCACTGCTCGCGCAGCTGCTGGCCGCGACGGCGCAGCAGCGCTTCAATCTTCTCCGGCTCGGCCATCAGCGCGTCGTAGCGCTCGCGCAGCGGAGTCAGTTCGGCGTCGATGCGCTCGAACAGCTGCTGCTTGGCGTCGCCCCAGCTGATGCCGTCGGCGAAGGCCTGGGCAAACGCCGCGGTCTGTGTCGGGCTGGCGAAGGCCTGGTACATCTGGAACAGCGCCGAGCCTTCGGTGCTCTTGGGCTCGCCCGGTGCGCGCGAGTCGGTGAGGATGGAGAACACCAGCTTCTTCAGTTCCGCGCGCGGGGCGAACAGTGGAATGGTGTTGTGGTAGCTCTTGCTCATCTTGCGGCCGTCCAGGCCGGCCAGGGTGGCGACCTGCTCGTCGATCACCACGTCCGGCAGCGGGAAGTATTCCTTGCCGTACACGTGGTTGAAGCGCTGCGCGAAGTCGCGCGCCATTTCGATGTGCTGGATCTGGTCGCGGCCCACCGGCACCTGGTTGGCCTTGAAGATCAGGATGTCGGCGGCCATCAGCACCGGATACATGAACAACCCCGCGCTGATCCCGGCGTCTTCGTCCAGCTGTTCTTCGCGGTTCTTGTCCACCGCCGCCTTGTACGCATGGGCCCGGTTGAGGATGCCCTTGCTGGCGATGACGGTCAGGAACCACATCAGCTCGGTGGTTTCGGGAATGTCGCTCTGCCGGTAGAACCAGACCTTGTCCGGATCCAGCCCGCACGCCAGCCAGCTGGCGGCGATCTCCAGGGTCGAGCGCTGGGTCCGCTCCGGCTCCTGCGCCTTGATCAGGCTGTGCAGGTCGGCCAGGAAGAAGAAGCTCTCGATGTCCGAGGCGGCACTGGCGGCAATGGCGGGGCGGATCGCGCCGACATAGTTGCCCAGGTGGGGGGTGCCGGAGGGGGTGATACCGGTGAGAACGCGGGTGGTCATGTGGGAATCATTACAGGCAGTTGAACGCCCCCAGTTTACCTGCCCACGCCCAACCCCGTTGGCCGGCCCGGCGCGTTGAAGGTCATACCCAACCGCGAAGGCCCCTGCCATGAAACGCCTGACCCTGCCCCTGCTTGCCGTGCTGGCCCTGTGTGGCTTCAAACCCGCCGTTCCGCCCCGTGCCGACGCCGGCCCGGTCACCCTGAGCCTGGTCGACCGCGACCAGCAGCGGGAACTGCCCACCTGGCAGCACCGCGGCCAGCGCTGGGTGGCCGGCAGCCAGGGCACGCCGTACGCGGTGCGCCTGCGCAACAACAGCCCCGAGCGGGTGCTGGTGGTGCTGTCTGTGGACGGCCTGAACGTGATCAACGGCGAGGTGGCCTCGCCTGACCAGACCGGCTACGTGCTGGAGCCCTGGCAGAGCGCGGACATCACCGGCTGGCGCAAGTCGCAGCGGGAGGTGGCGCAGTTCGTGTTCACCCACCCCGGCAACAGCT
Organism: Stenotrophomonas sp. VV52; assembly: GCF_002893095.1. Classification (GTDB taxonomy): domain Bacteria; phylum Pseudomonadota; class Gammaproteobacteria; order Xanthomonadales; family Xanthomonadaceae; genus Stenotrophomonas; species Stenotrophomonas aracearum. Next base: position 77,193 of record NZ_PKQQ01000013.1, read on the forward strand.
ACGCCGACCGCACCGGCCGCCCGGACAACATCGGCGTGATCGGCATCGCGGTGTTCAACGAGGCCGAGCGCTGGGTGCCACCGACCCCGCGCGTGCCGCCGGTGCCACGCGAGAAGAGCCGGGTGCAGGTGCAGGCATCGGCCGAAGCCGCCGCCGACAGCGCGATGCCGTCGGCCCGGGCGAGCGGCTCAGTGGCCGCTGCGCCGGCGCCCGCGTTGGGCACCGGCCACGGCCCGCGCGAAGCGTCGTATTCGGGCAGTACCACCTTCGAACGCGCCAGCCGCCTGCCCGCGCAGCGCGTGGACATCCGCTATGACAGCGAGCGCAACCTGGTGGCGCGGGGCGTCATTCCGACCCGGTACCGCAGCAACGAGAGCGGCCCTCAGGCGTTTCCCAACCGCTTCGTGCCTGACCCCCCCGCGTACGGCTGGCGCTGAGCCGGACGGGTACGCGCATACGAAAAAACGGGCCGCAATGCGGCCCGTTCCGGTTTCATACCCTCGTCGCGGTACTGCACCGCGCTGGCCCGCGCTGCGAGTCAGTGGAAATCCGGGTAATCCTTGCGCATGGAGGCTTCGAAGTCCTTGACCTCGCTTTCGGCGCGATCGCGCGCCCAGCCATAGCGCTCCTGCAGGCGGCCCGCCAGGTATTCGGCATTGCCTTCGGCCACCTTGAAATCGTCATCGGTCAGGTCGCCCCACTTTGCCTGCGCCTTACCCTTCAGCTGCGTCCACTTGCCGGAAATGATGTCTTTGTTCATGGGTTCGCGTCCTGTAGTGCAACGGCAATGTCGCCGCAGGAACAGGATGCAATAACGCGTGTTTCCAGGCGGTCAAGCGCGGATGAAGCGCGCGCTCACTTCATTGAATGGCAGAAAAAGCGGCGGAAATCACAAAAAAAAATGGCCGGGAATCCCGGCCATTCTTCGTTGCACGCCAGCGCGAGGCTGGCCTGCATCGTTGGATCAGTTGCCCTTGGCGGCGTCTTCAACCGACTGCCCGGCCTTCTGCACATCCTTGCCGGCACCGGCAACGGTGTTGCAACCCGACAGCATGGCCAGCGAAACCATCGACAACAGCATCAGTGCAATAACACGCTTCATAGGGTTCTCCTGATTAGTTCAACGTCACTACCGAATTCCGGCCCCACCTGCCTTTGGCAGATCGCGGTGGCATTGCCGCCGCGTGATGTGCAATCTGGGGTCTGGCGCGTGCAATCGATGTGAACGCGGCGCGCGGCTGTTCAGCCACGCGCCGGGAACCGGCCAGGCGCCTCAGTCGCGCATCAGGGTGGACTTGCCGAACAGGCTCTCCACCAGGTCCACCGCCAGCGACCCGGTGGCGTTGTGGTCGTCCAAAATGGGGTTGAGTTCAACGATGTCCAGCGAGCCCATGCGGCCGGTGTCGGCGATCATTTCCATCACCAGCTGCGCCTCGCGGTAATTCACCCCGCCCGGCACCGTGGTGCCCACGCCGGGAGCGATGCTGGGGTCCAGGAAGTCCACGTCGAAACTCACATGCAGGTGGGTGTTTTCGTCCACGCCTTCCAGCGCCGCTTCCACCGCGCGCTTCATGCCGACCTCGTCGATGTAGCGCATGTCATACACATCGACCTTGTGCTGCTTGATCAGGCGCTTCTCTTCCTGGTCCACCGAGCGGATGCCGATCTGGCGCACCTGCTGCGGGGAGATCGCCGGGGCGTGGCCACCCAGGCGGGTCAGCGCGTCCGGGCCGAGCCCGCACAGGCAGGCCACCGGCATGCCGTGCACATTGCCCGACGGGGTGACCTCGCTGGTGTTGAAGTCCGAATGCGCGTCCAGCCACAGCACGCGCAGGGTGCGTCCCTTTTCGCGGCACCAGCGGGCGACAGCGGTGATGGAGCCGATGCCCAGGCAGTGGTCGCCGCCCAGCATGATCGGCAGGCGGCCGGCCTGCAGCTCGGCGTAGGTGGCGTCCATCAGCACGCGGTTCCACTCCACCACCTCGTCCAGGTGGCGGTAGCCTTCGACTGGCGACGTCCACGGATTGCGCGGGCCCACCAGGTCGCCGCAGTCGCGCACGTCCACGCCGCGCGCCTCCAGCGCGTCGACGAGGCCGGCGATGCGCAGGGCTTCCGGGCCCATGCTGGCGCCACGGTGGCCGGCGCCGATATCGGTCGGCACGCCGATCAGGGACACCGCAGGTTGACGCTTGCTCATGCTGACTCCACACACACGGAAAATCAGACCAGTCTAGTGACGGTGCCGCCGAAACACGCGCGGCGGCGCAGCAGCGGAGGACGTCGCGCGGCGTGAAAGCCTTATGTGTCAATGGTTTGACACATTGCAAAGAAACGGTCGGTTCATCTTACGTTAGCCGTTCTGGCGAAATTTACGTGCTACATTTCACACTTCTTCGCAGTACTGATTGACTAACCCGCAAAGGGTTGGTCTGTCTTTCGTTTTGTCTCAGGGGGCAGTACGTGCAGCGCAGCAGCATCCACCAGATCGTCCGTAATGCCAGTGGCGAGAGCCAACCGGCCCGGCAGTTGTATGACGTTGCCGCCATCGAAGCGGTGTTCCAGCAGTCGCGCGAGCGCGAGCGGGGCTTGAGCCTGCTGATGCTCTCCACCGCCGACGGCCGCGCCGTGGCCGAGGATTCCTCGCTGGGCGTGGACGGTCGCCGCCTGGCGGCGATGGCCAATTCGTTCCTGACCCTGGGCGAGACCGTGTCGCGCGAACTGGCGCTGAGCGATGCGGACTACGCCACCATCTGCACCAAGCTGGGCAACGTGGTGCTGATCCGCATTGCCGCCGACAAGCCGCTGACCCTGACCGCCGTGGCCAGCCACGAGGTCAACATGGCGGTGCTGCTGTTCCATGCGCGCGAGTGCGCCAACCGTCTTGATGCCGTGCTGCGCGACCGCGCGGCCTGAGCCCCTCCGATTTCGTTGTGCCCTTCCGGCAGGCGTTCGCCTGCCCCTCCCACTGCCTGAAGTAAAAAGGATTTACGTGCCCAATCTCAATCTGGAAAAGCTCAACTCGCTCGCCGGTTTCGTCGGCGCCGCCCTAGTCGACGGTGACAGCGGCATGGCCCTGGCCATGGTCGGCGGCGGCAACATCAACCTGGAACTGGCTGCGGCCGGCAACACCGAAGTGGTGCGTGCCAAGCGCCGCGTGGCCGAGTCGCTGGGCCTGTCGGACACGCTCGAAGACCTGCTGATCACCCTTACCACGCAGTACCACCTGATCCGTCCGCTGGAAAGCAACCCGCTGCTGTTCCTGTACGTGGTGATGGACCGCAGCAAGGCCAACCTGGCCATGTCGCGCCACGAACTGAAGGCCTTCGAGAAGACCCTGGACTTCAGCTGATCGACGCTGCAACGGCCGCGCTGCGGCCGTTGCATCCGTTCCGCGCCACACCCCATGAATACCCCCACCCGTTCCTTCCGCATATCCGCCGTCGGGCTGGACGTGCTGCACCAGACCCGCCTGAAGCTGGCCAGTTCGATGCTGCTCGCCGAGCGCATGGACGTGGTGCTGCAGCCGTGGTCCACCGACAGCTGCGACCTGCTGGTGATTGGACTGGACCATGCCGATTCGGCGCGCGCGCTCAGCGAAGCGCACGCATTGAACGTGCCGGTCCTTCCCATCGCGCGTCGCTTCGCCGACCCGGCACCCGGCCGCCTGCCGCACGGCGCAACCGTGCGTGCCATCAACGAGCAGTTGTCCAGCCTGCTGCTGGCTGCGCCCAGCGTGGAGCGCCCGGTGCAGGGCGTGCCGTTGCTGCTGCAGCTGGCGTCCGCAACCGGCAGACCGGCGTTGCGCCTGCTGCAGCGCGGTGGCATTACCGTGCTGGTGGATACGGCCACGCGCAGCATCGGATTGGCACCCTCAACGACGTTGTCCGACGTGGTTGCGCAGCTGGATGACATCGCCTGGTCGGGCGAGGCGATTGATGCGCCCACCTTCCAGCACCAGTATGCGTACCGACTGCCGCAGCGGCATTCGTTCGAAGCGCTGTATTTCTGCATTGCGCGCCATCGCCCGGAGCTGCTGCCGCCGGTGGCCGAGCACACCGCACTGAAGCTGCGCCATTGGCCCGACCTCACCGCCGAGGATGTGCCGGGCACCTGGCTGCTGGCCATCGCCTGCCTGCATGCCCGGCCGTGGCAGGCGAGTGCACTCGCCGCCGCTTGCCAGATCCCGCGCGACACGGTGCAATCCCTCTTCTGCGCTGCTGTTGCCAGTGGCCTCGCACTGAACCAGGAGCCTGCCGTGACCCCTCCTTCCCGCCGCCGCGATGCCGGTGATTCGCGCTTCTTCTCGTGGGTGGCGCGCCGCTTCGGTCTGAACCTGTTCCAGGGGAATTCGGCATGAGCCTGCCCGCCAACAAGCTGGTGTTCGTCGGCAGCATGGGCGCCGGCAAGACCACGGCGGTGCGTGCGATCTCCGACGTGGAGCCGGTCAGCACTGAAATGCCGATGAGCGAAGACGCGATGGGCGACAAGGTGGAAACCACCGTCGCGCTCGACTACAGCTCGATCGAACTGGACGACGGCGAACTGCTGCACGTGTACGGCGTCCCCGGCCAGCGCTACCTGGACTTCATGTGGCCGATGGTCTGCGAAGGCGCGCTTGGCGTGATCGTGCTGGTCAGCGCCGGTCATCCCGACCCGGTAGCCTCCACGGTGGAACTGCTGCAGGAATTCTCGCGTATCGCGCCGGACGCCAGCCTGGCGGTGGGCGTGACCCGCACCGACGAACACCCCGCGCTGCTCATTCCCGAATTCCGCAATGCGCTTTTCGAGGCTGGACACCGGCTGCCGGTCATGCGCGTGGACGCGCGCTCGGCAACGCAGGTGACCTTCCTGGTGAAGTCGCTGCTGTCGTATCGGTACGCGGAAACGAATTGAGTCGAGGAGCCGGCCAGCGGCCGGCACTACGGGCGGATGCTCGCCGTGACATCGATGGTGCCGACACCCGGATTCGAACTGGGGACCTACCGCTTACAAGGCGGTTGCTCTACCAACTGAGCTATGCCGGCAAAGGCACGGCGACGGCATTGGCCGGCGCGGAGGGCGATTCTAGCGCAAGCCTGCGCATTCCAGCGAGCGTTGCTGGGCGGCACCGCTGCGCTGGCGGACGGCACTGGGGGTGGCCTGGTCGGCAAGGGCGGCGTCGACCCACCATTGCGCGGTGCCGGCGCTGCCGCCGACCAGGCGGGCATTGAAGCCGGCCGCGCTCAGGGCGGCCAAGCGGCGCTCGGCGCCTTCGCGGTTGCGGTACTGGCCCAGCGCGATGGCGTTGGCGTCTTCGCCCTGGGCCATGATGTAGTAATCGCTGATGCCGGCGGCGGCAATGCGCTTGACCGTGGCCTGCGCCTCTTCGCGGCTGGCGGCGGCCGGCATCATCACCCGGTAGGTGCTGCTGGCGCCGGGCTTGGCCGTCTCACGCAGGCGCGAGCGCTGGACCAGCGCGCCGGCCTTGGACTGGGCGGCCATGGCGGTGTCGCGATCGGCAAACGGGCCGAGGCTGATGCATTGGAGCGGGCCGGGGGCGGGAGCCGGGGCCGGAGATGGCGTCGCCGGTGCGGGCGCTGCCGGGGCGGCCGTCAAAGCAGAAGCAGAAGCAGAAGCAGCAGTTTGCGCCGGAGAGGTCGCGCGCGGTTCAGGCGGCCGGGCAGAGCCCGGCGCTACTTCGGAGGCCGGCTTTTCAGCGCCATTGGTGGCCGCCGGGGTGGCGTCGGTCAATGCGGCACCTGCGGCATCCGGGGCTTCTGCTGGCGCGCCTGCCGGCGCGGCCGCCTTCGGCGTCTCGAGCAGCTGCAGCTGCGCCACGCCGGTGGGTGGGGCGGGGGGCGGTGCTGGCGCAGCGTCACCGCGCAGCATCCACCACAGCGCAACGCCTACATTGAGGATGGCCAGTACGACGATCAGGGCACGGGTAAGCATGCGGCGATCCTACCGCGCCGCCGGTGGCTGGTGCACCGCCCAGCGCGCGAGGCCATCCAGGACCAGCGCCGGTTGGAACTGCGCGTCGCCCAGCAACGGCAGCAATGCGGGTGCACCACCGCCATGGACCAGCAACGCCGGCACCGCGCCCAGCGTGGTGGCCGCCTGCATGCGACTGCGTTCGATCAACGCCACGGCGGCACCGTCGCAGCCGGAGGCCAGCGCATCTGCGGTGTCGTTGGCGAATTCGCTGTAGTCGCCGCCCTGCGCGGGCAACTGCACCGCGCGCGCGCGCAGGGCCTCACGCATGGTGGTGGGCGAGGCGGAGATGCGCCCGCCATGGTGCTGGCCGTCGGCATCGAGCAGGTCGATGGTGAGCGCGGTGCCTACCCCGGCCACCAGCACCGCCTCGCTGCGTTCGGCAGCGGCGATGAGGGCCAGGTAGCGGTCCACGCCAAACTTCGCCGGGTCCGCATATGCGATGCGCACGCCCGCGCAACTGGCTTCGGTGCGTGCGACCCGCACGTGCTTGAAGCGTGCTTGCAGCACCTCGAGCATGCTGGCGGTGAGCGACGCGGCAGCCACGCTGGCCACATACGCGGTGTCGCCGCTGGGCAGCAGCGCCAGCGCATCGGTCGGCATCGCTTCGGCACCGTGCGGCCAGGCCTGCACGTCGCCGGCGCGGTTGCCCTGCAGCGGTGCGAACTTGAACCGCGAATTCCCCAGGTCGAACAACCAGTCGCTCATTGCGCCCTCACGCTGACTTCCCCGGCATGGAACACGCGTTCGCTGCCGTCGATGCGCACGCGCAACGCACCATCGTCGGCCAGCCCCAGTGCCTGCCCTTCATGCAGCACGCCTCCATCGTCCACCCGCACGTTGCGTCCGGCCAGACTGTCCAGCGCGGCATAACGCGGCAGGAATGGCGCCAGTCCGTCGCCCTCGAATGCGTCCAGCGCCGGCAGCAATGCGGCCAGCAACCACGCCACGACGTCATTGCGGCTGACCTCGTCGCCGAGCAGCGTGGCCAGATCGGTCCACGGCTGGGTGATCTCCGCGGCGAACGCGGCCGGCATGCGCACGTTGATGCCCAGCCCGATCACCGCGCGTGCCGGGCCGGCGAATTCGCCGCCACCTTCCACCAGCAGGCCACCGAGCTTGTGGCCGTCGACCACGATGTCGTTGGGCCACTTCAGGCCCACGTTGGCCACGCCGTGCGCGCGCAGCGCCTCGGCCACCGCCACGCCGGCGACCAGGCTCAGCCCGCCCAGCCGCGACAGGCCACCGGCGAAACCGCGCAGCACCGACAGGTACACATGCGCCGCCAGCGGCGAGGCCCAGGCCCGCCCGCGACGGCCGCGGCCGCCGGTCTGGCGTTCGGCCAGCAGCACCCGTGCGCCGCGCTCGGGCGCGCTGCACCGCAACAATTCGGTATTGGTCGACCCGACCGACCAGGACACATCCAGGCTTTCCAGACCGGCCTGCTGCGCGGGGTTGAGCGCATTCAGGATCGCAGCCGCGTCCAGCAGGTCCAGCCGCTGCTGCAGCTGGTAGCCGTCGCCGGCACGCCCATCGACCTCGATGCCCGCCGCCCTAAGTCCTTGAATCCGCTTCCAAATGGCGGCACGGGTCTGGCCCAGCTCGCGCGCCAGCGCGTCGCCGGACAGTCGCCCGGCGCCCAGTTTGGCCAGCAGTTGGCGGTCGTCCACGGCAGCTTCCATCGGTTGATCGGGAAAAGTATGCGGGAAAGCGGCCGAACGCGCTTTTCGGGAGGCTTCCAATCGACGCCGTGAATCGGGCTAGAATCGAAGATTGACCGTTTTCGCCCCTTCACGGACTTTGACGATGCGCCACGCCCATTGCCTGATCCTGCTGTTGGCTCCCCTTGCCGCGCATGCGTCCGATGCGATGGCCAGCTCGGGGCGGGGCGGTTGCGTGTATTCGGCAGCGGAAAGCGAGCGCCCGGCCCCCGCCGCCGCACCGGCAACCCCGGCGCCGGCCACGGTCAAGCCCAGCGCCGCCGCACCGGTCAGCACCGGCGGTGGCGGCGACGATGAGGTGCTGCCGCGCCTGCGTGCACCGAAATGGCACAGCTTCCTGCCGGGCATGTTCCGCTGATCCAGTCGTTGTTGCGCTGGCTGCGGTCCGCGCCGCGTCCCATTCCTGAAACGTCCTGGCAACGCACCTGCCAGCGTAGCGCGTGGCTGCGCGGTTTGCCGGCCGAACGACGGCAGCGCCTGCGCGAATTGTCAGCTGCGTTCCTGCACGACAAGACCATCACGCCGATCGGCGGACTGCAGCTGGGCGACGATGATGCGGTACTGATCGCCGCGCTGTGCTGCTTGCCGCTGCTGGAACTGGGTGAAGTGGGACTGCGCGGCTGGTCGCAGGTGCTGGTCTATCCCGAAGGCTTCATCGTGCCGCAGAGCGAGATGGACGAAGACGGGGTGCTGCACGAGTGGGAAGAAGAGGCGATCGGCCAGGTCTCGCACAACGGGCCGCTGCTGCTGTCCTGGCATGACGTGCAGGCCGAGCTGAAGCACCCGCATGAAGGGGCCTGCGTGGTGGTGCATGAGATGGCGCATCGGATCGATGTGCTGGACGGCGTGCTCGATGGCACCCCGCCGTTGCCGCGCGACTGGCAGAAGCAGTGGGCCGCCGATTTCCAGCAGGCGTTCGATGCGCTGTGCGCGCAGGTGGATGATGGCCAGGAGACGGTGATCGACCCGTATGCGGCTGAAGCACCGGATGAGTTCTTCGCGGTGGCGACCGAGTACCACTTTTCCGCGCCGGACCTGCTGGAGCAGGAGATGCCAGCAGTGGCAGCGCACCTGCGCAGGTTCTATGGGGCTTCGCCCTCGTTTTGAGGGTGTACCGGCCAGCGGCCGGTACCTACCGACTAAGGGCCGGGCGGCAGCTTCACTTCAAACCGCGCGCCACCCAGTTCCGGCGAACGCTTCACCTGCAGTTCGCCGCGATAGTCCTTGATCAGGTCCTGCACGATCGACAGCCCGATGCCGTGGCCCTGCACGCGTTCGTCGCCACGCACGCCACGCTGCAGCACCTTGGCGATGTCTTCCGGCGCGATGCCCGGGCCATCATCGTCCACCGAAAGCAGCAAGCCTGCGCGACGCACGCCCCGCTCCGTAAGCGGCTTGGCGGTCAGCAGCACGCGGCGGTTGGCCCACTTGAAGGCGTTCTCCAGCAGGTTGCCCAGCAGTTCCTGCAGATCGCCCGGTTCGCCGTGGAAGCGCGCGGCCTCGTCGATGTCGAACTCGCACAGCACGCCCTTGGACGCGTAGACCTTCTCCAGCCCACGCACGATTTCCTCGGCGTTGGATTCGATCGGCAACGGTGCCGAGAACAGCTTGTGCCCGGACGATGCCGCACGCGCCAGCTGGTAGCCCACCAGGTTGTTCATGCGTCGCAGCTGCACGTCGAATTCTTCGCGCAGGTCCTGGTCCTGGGCACCACTATCCAGCTGCGTGCGCAGCACCGCCAGCGGGGTTTTCAGGCTGTGCGCGAGATCGGCCAGCGTGTTGCGCTGTCGCTCGAGATTTTCGCGCTCACTCTCAATGAAGGCATTGATGCTGTCGGTGAGCGGTTCCAGCTCACGCGGGTGGCGTTCGCTCATGCGCTCGGTTTCGCCGCGCTGGACCTTGGTCAGCTCGGTGATCACGCGGCGCATCGGGCGCAGGCTCCACTGCAGGATCACCGTCTGCAACAGCAGCAGGATCAGACCGGCACCACCCATCCAGAACCACACCCGACCACGGAACACGCGCAGCTGCGCACCGAGCGCGCGCGAGTCTTCCATCACGTAGATGGTGTACGGGAATTCGGTGGCGGGATCGGCGTCGGCGTCCCACACCAGGCCCAGGCCGTAGCGGTACACCGAGCCCTGGCTGCCATCGATCTGGATCATCGGCAGCGGGCCTTCGAACACTTCCTGCCGCGGGGCCAGCAGGCCGCCGCCCACGGTGGGCAGCATCGGGCCTTCGGCGGACATCGAGTTGCCCTTGCCGTCCGGCATCACCACCTGCAGGTACAGCCCGCTGCCGGGCACGTCGAAGCGTGGATCCGGCGGCTGCTCGCGGATGTACAACGAGCGGTCGCGGGTGAAATCGATGCCGGCCGCGTACGCGGTGGCGTAGTTCTTCAACCGCTCGCGCAGGTTGGCGCGCGCGGTGTCGGCGAATGCCGCATCCAGCGCATAGCCGGCGATCGCCAGGAAGGCGATCAGGCTCACACTGGCAGCCAGCAGCTGGCGCGCCTGCAGGGAGCGCGGCCGCCAGCGTTTAAAGAACCACAGACGGCCTGACATCATCCCGTCACCGCACCAGCGGCTCAGCCCTCGTGGTTGCGCGGAATCGCGAAGCGGTAGCCACGGCCACGCACGGTTTCGATCGGCTTGAGCTCGCCGTCCGGATCCAGCTTCTTGCGCAGGCGCCCGATGAACACTTCCAGCACGTTCGAGTCGCGATCGAAGTCCTGCTGGTAGATGTGTTCGGTGAGGTCGGCCTTGGAGACCAGTTCACCGGCATGCATCATCAGGTATTCGAGCACCTTGTACTCGTAGCTGGTGAGGTCCACGTTGCTGCCTGCAACGCTGACGGTCTGCGCCGCAAGATCCAGCGCGACCGGGCCACATTCGAGGGTGGGCTTGCTCCAGCCGGCAGCGCGGCGCAGCAGCGCGTTGACGCGTGCCAGCAGCTCTTCGACGTGGAACGGCTTGACGAGGTAATCGTCGGCGCCCTGCTTGAGCCCTTCGACCTTGTCCTGCCAGCTCGAGCGGGCGGTAAGGATCAGCACCGGGAACTTCTTGCCCTCGTCGCGCAGCGCCTTGATCAGTTCCATGCCCGACATCTTGGGCAGGCCCAGATCGATGATGCCTACGTCGAACGGCACTTCGCGGCCCATGTACAGACCTTCCTCACCGTCCTGTGCGGCATCGACGGCAAAGCCTTCGCGCTTGAGCCGGGCTGCAAGGGTTTCCCGCAGCGGGGCTTCGTCTTCGACCAGAAGGATACGCATGAACTCTCCCTAGTGTCCTGGGTGTGGCCTGGGGCCAGTGGCTAACAGATGACTGCGGACAACTATCCCCGTTCAGGGGTTATCGCCGCGTAGTGATGACATATCCGAACGCGGCGTGCGGGGCTGTGAACGCGGCTGGGCAGGGTCGTCCATGTAGCGGACCCGGCCCCGGTCATCCATGTATTTCACCCGGTTGATGTCCCGCCCATCGAAGGGCACCCGCTCGGCACCCAGGATGTGGCCGCCGGTGGTGCGCTGGACCCGGCGCACCGCGTCGGACAGGGACCGCTCCTGCGGGGCACCACGGGACGCCCGGACCATCTCGCCGCGGGCCGGTTCCGGCTGCGGGGCCTGCGCAGCCGCGCTGCCGATGGCAGCAACGGCGCAGGTCGCCAGCACGGCGGCAACGGCAATTCGACGGTGGCGGGGCAGGGAGAGCATCGGGTCTGATCCTAACGGAGCGCGTCAAAACGTTCAAAAGTTGTGAATCGGCGAGCGTCGGCCTGGGCCGGCGCTTTACGAATCTTTTGCAAATTCTTGGTTTTACGCAGTGAATCCGGTCTGAACTTTTCCGACCCCCGCTTCGCTTCGTTCATCTAAGTGAACCTTGCAGGGTCTTGCTGGGCGGTGTCAAGCCGCGACGCGTTCGGCCTGGTTGCGGGTGATGGTCAGCGCCTGCTCGATCAGCGCCCAATCGGCGCCCGGGCGGTGGGCACCCTCGCTCAGCACCTGGCGGAATGCGCGGCCGCCCGGCTGGCCGTGGAACAGGCCCAGCAGGTGGCGGGTGATGTGCTTGAGGGCCAGGCCGCGCTCCAGCTGCGCCTCGATGTAGGGGCGCATGGCGCGCAGCAGCGCCTCGCGCGGCTGCGGCGGAGCGCCGGTCTGGGCCGCCTCCAGCTGATGTAGCACGTAGGGGTCGTGGTAGGCCGCGCGGCCCAGCATCACCCCGTCCAGCGCCGGCAGCTGGGCCTGGCAGGCCTCCACCGTGGCCAGGCCGCCGTTGAGGACGATCTGCAGGTTCGGGCGGTCGGCCTTGAGGCGGTGCGCCCAGTCGTAGCGCAGCGGCGGCACTTCGCGGTTTTCCTTCGGCGACAAGCCCTTCAGCCACGCGTTGCGGGCGTGCACGATGAACATTGCGCTACCGGCGTTGGCGGACTGATCGACGAAGTTGACGAAGGTTTCGTAGTCGTTGTCTTCATCCACGCCCAAGCGGCATTTGACCGTGACCGGGATGTTCACCGCCTGGACCATGGCCGCCACGCACTCGGCCACCAGGGTGGGTTCGCGCATCAGGCAGGCGCCGAAGCGCCCGGCCTGGACCCGGTCGGAGGGGCAGCCGCAGTTGAGGTTGACCTCGTCGTAGCCCCAGTCCTGTGCGATTTCCGCCGCCTGCGCAAGCAGGGTCGGATCGCTGCCGCCGAGCTGCAGGGCGAGCGGATGCTCGCTGCCGTCATAGCCGAGCAGGCGTTCGCGGTCGCCGTGGATCACGGCGTTGGCGTGGACCATTTCGGTGTACAGACGCGCGCCGGGGGCCAAGATCCGGTGGAACACGCGGCAATGGCGGTCCGTCCAGTCCATCATCGGGGCAACGGACAGGCGCAGGGATGCGGCGTAGCGGTCTGCGAGGGCGGCAGGCAGGGTCATGGGGTGTCGGGTCTGGCAGGGAAGTGCTGGGTTTGCCAGCGCGATCAATAGTTTACACCGGAGGCCTGAACCGGGCCGGGAATGGGCGGGAGACCCGAGAATCCTCGACCGTCGAGCCCAGCCTTGGAGTGTGTAGTCAAAGACGGGCAATCTACTGACCACGGCCCCCACTTCGTCCATGGTCGCTGCGGCTCATGCCGGGACTCTTTCGATTTCACCATGCGCGTTCTGCACCCCTCCACCTTCGACAGCAGCACGGAACAGGGCGTACTTCGCCTTTCCATCGCGGCCTCATTCGGCGTCGCGGCCATCGCCGTGGCCTTTGGCCTATACGCCAACTCATCGCTCATCATCTTTGACGGCATCTATGGCTTGATCGATGTGGTGATGACCTGGCTGTCGCTGCTGGTGGTGCGGCTTATCAGCCTGTCCACCAACGTGGACGCGCTGCAGTCGCGATTAAACCAGCGCTTTACCATGGGCTTCTGGCACCTGGAGCCGATTGTGCTTGGGGTGAGCGGCACGCTGATGATCGGTGCGGCGTTGTATGCGGCGGTCAATGCGGTCGATGCACTGATGTCCGGCGGCCGCGAGATCGCGCTGGGGCCGGCCATTGTGTTTGCGGTGATCTCCATCATCGTCGAGAGTGGCCTGGCGTTGTTCGTACGACGCGCCAACCGCTCCATCGGCTCGGAGTTCATCGCGCTGGACGCGAAGAACTGGGTGGTGGCAGCAAGCATGTCGGCGGCCTATCTGGTGGCATTCGGCGGCGGCTGGCTGCTGCGCGATACCGGGTGGGCGTGGCTGGTGCCTTACATCGATCCGGCCATCCTGCTGGTGGTCTGTCTATTCGTGGTCGTGGCGCCACTGGGCACGGTGCGGCAGGCGCTGTCGGACATCCTGCTGATCACGCCGGTCGACCTGCAGGCGCATGTGGATGAGGTGGCTAGCAGCATCGTCGCCAAACATGGCTTCATTGAGCATCGCAGCTACGTAGCGAAGGTCGGCCGAGGCGACCAGATCGAGCTGTTCTTCGTGGTGCCGGCGAACGACCCGCCGCGGCAGCTGGTCGAATGGGACCAGCTGCGCGATGAGATTGGCGAGGCACTGGGCGAGGAGTCGACGGATCGGTGGTTGACGATCATGTTCACCACCGACCGGGAGTGGACGATCTAGCGCTGCAGCCGCTCCCTGTGGTTCAAGGCTCCTGATGGCCTCTCAGGGACGAGCGCAGATTGCCGCAGCTCACAGCTCCATAGGCGACAGTGATCGTAACGTCTTGGATCGACTTGCTTGCGAAACACCCGGTAAAGGTGTGCGTGACTGTCATATCCGCGGAGTCCGGCAGCCCTTCGCACGCCTTCAGCGCCTGCAGTTCCACGCTGGATTGAAGCGTCGCGAGGTCGTTGCAGGGATGAGCCGCCGCGCGCGTCTCGTAGCTGGCCGCTGCGTCCCCTTCGGGGAGGTGTTTGCGGTCGCTCCAGGCAATTGCCACGGACGACGCTGCGGCAGCCAGCAGCAGGAGTGCTATGACGGACTTCGCGAACGTACGAGGCTTGTTGACGTTGGATGGAACTGGACGTGACTTTCTGGAGAAGGGTGAGACAGCCAAACGAGAAACCTCTTGGAACGCTTCCTAGCGTGGCCCATCACTCTAGATCTCAAAACTCCATGATTGCATCGGCCTTTTCTCCACTTGGATGTAGGGAAAATTGGACCTGCATCACACCACTACCCCCTGCTTCCACTGCCGCGGTGACTGGCCCGTCTGCGACTTGAACGCGCGCGACAGCGCTGCTTCGCTTCCATAGCCCACATCAATCGCGATCCGCTTGAGCGGCTGGCCTTTGCGCAGCGCCTGCTGCACCAGGCGCGTACGCCAACCCTGCAGGTAATGCCCCGGCGTGCTGCCGATGGTGTCGCGGAAGCTGTCGGCGAAGGCGCTGCGCGACATGCCGGCGCGTTGGGCGAGAAGTTCGAGCGTCCAGTCCTGGGCGGGTTCTTCGTGCATGGCCACCAAGGCATGACGCAGGCGGGGGTGGGACATGCCGGCAAGCAGGCCTACGCGCAGCTGACCGCTCTCCATCAGTGCGCGCAGGATCTGGATCAACACGACTTCGAACAGGCGGTCGAGCAGCGCCTGGCGACCGCAGCGCTGGGCGAAGGCTTCGTCGAACAGCACCGAGAGGATCGGCTGGCCGCCGTAGAGCTCCTCCAGCGGCAGGCAGATCACCGGCGGCAGTGCGGCGGCGACCGGGCTGTTGCCGCCGCCTTCGAACTGCAGGTGGGCGCAGGCGAAGTCGGCGCCGGCGTCCGGGTCGGTGAGGAAGCGGTGCGCCATGGGCCGCGGGTAGACAAGCACGCTCGGCTGGGTGATCTCCAGCACGCTGCCGTCGGGATGTTCCACGCGCACGTGGCCGTTGCGGATGAGGTGCAGCTGGCCGCGCTCGCCTTCGGCCGGCAGGGCGGTGATGCCGCACAGGGCGCCGGCGTGGAAGACCTCGGCGTTGACCGCGAAGCGGCCCAGCAGGGATTGCAGGCGGTCGACCATTTCGGACTCCAGATCAAGTTTTCTGGATCTTATGTTGCCACACGTCCGCCCGGGAGGCGCAAAGTACACCTCACCAACCGGTCCATTCCGTTCACAGCCAGGAGATTCCCATGTCGATTGAAAAGGTTCTTTACACCGCGCACGCCACCGCCACAGGCGGCCGCGAAGGCCACGCCACCTCGTCGGACAAGGTGCTGGACGTGCAGCTGTCCACCCCGCGCGAGCTGGGCGGCGCTGGCGGCCCGGGTACCAATCCGGAACAGCTGTTTGCTGCCGGTTACTCGGCCTGCTTCCTGGGTGCGCTGAAGTTCGTGGCGGGTCAGGCGAAGGTGGCGCTGCCGGCTGAGACCAGCATCACCGGCAATGTGGGTATCGGTCAGATTCCGACTGGCTTTGGCATTGAAGTGGAACTGCAGATCAGCGTGCCGGGCCTGGAGCGTGCACAGGTTGAAGAGCTGGTGCAGAAGGCGCACATCGTGTGCCCGTATTCGAATGCTACCCGCGGCAATATCGATGTGACGTTGACCATCGTGTAAAAAAAAATGGGCGGGTGCCGGTCGTATTTGACCGGGCATCCGCCCATCCCACCGCGGTGGATCCCTGTTATGGGATGCGTTCTGTTTCTATCGGGTTGCCGGCCGGCGGCCGGCACTACGCTTCGTTGGTTACCAGTTGGACTACGCTGGAGAAGTCGAGCTTGCCGCGGCCTGCCTGGTGATTCATCGAGTACAGGTTGCGGGCGAGTTCGCCCAGCGGGATCGAGGCGCCTACGCTCATCGCCGCTTCCACCGCCAGGCCCATGTCCTTGAGCATGAGGTCGCTGCCGAAGCCGCCGCTGTAGCCGCGCGATGCCGGCGCGTTTTCCAGTACGCCCGGCCACGGGTTGCACACTTCGGTGGCCCAGCTGCGGCCGGTGCTGACCGCCATCATCTGCGAGAGGACCTTCGGGTCCAGACCATGCGCCACGCCGAGCGCGATGGATTCGCCAGTGACCGCCATGATCACGCCCAGCGCCATGTTGTTGCACAGCTTGGCGACCTGGCCGGCGCCGCTGGCGCCCACGTGGAAGATGTTCTTGCCCATCGCCTGCAGCAGCGGGCGGGCACGTTCGAGCGCGTCCGTTTCGCCGCCGACGATGAAGGTCAGGGTGCCGGCCTGGGCACCGGCGGTGCCGCCGGAGACCGGGGCATCGAGCATCTGCAGGCCGCGCGCGGCAGCGGCTTCGGACACCTTGCGTGCGGTGGCCGGGGCAATGGTGCTGCAGTCGATCACCAGCGCGCCGCCGGGGATGTCGGCCAGCAGGCCGTCGTCGCCCAGGTACACGCCTTCGACGTGGCGGCTGGCCGGCAGCATCGAGATCACCACTTCGGCGTCGGTCAGGGTGTCGAGCGCGGAGCTGGCGGCGGTGGCGCCTGCGTCGACGGCGGCCTGCACGGCGGCGGGCACCAGGTCGAACACGCGCACGGCGTGACCGGCCTTGGCCAGGTTGGCGGCCATCGGGCCACCCATGTTGCCCAACCCGATGAATGCAATACGGCTCATGCAAGGCTCCTTTCAGGAACGGTGGCACCCAGGTCGGCCAGCGGATGCGTGGCCTCGTTCCAAGGCGAAACGAAGAAGGTCTGTGCCCACTGCGGGGTAGCGTCGGCCAGGGTGGCCGGCTGCCAGCGCGGGGTGCGGTCCTTGTCGATCAACAGCGCGCGGATGCCTTCGGCGAAATCGCCGTGGGCGGCGCTGTGCAGTGCGGCGATGTATTCGAAGCGATAGACGTCGGCCAGCGAGGCACCTTCCGCCCGCTTCTGCAGTTCCCAGGCCAGGCGTGCGGAACCGGGGGCACCGGCGGCGAGCGTGGCCTGCGCGGCCTGCAGCCAGGGGTCCTCGGTCTGCAGTGCGGCGATGGCGTTGACCACGCTGACCACGTCGTCGCCTTCGCACAGCGCGTCGATGGTGGCGGCGTTTCGCAGCAGCGGGCCGGTAGCGGCGTCGCTGGCGTGCTGCTGCAGCAGGTTGGTGAGCTGCTCGTGGTTGCGCTTGGCGTCGTCGCTCCAATGCACCTGCGCCAGCGCGCTGAACACGTCGGCACGCTGGGCTTCGGCGATATGGATGTCGGCCAGGCCGGCGTAGATGGCATCGCCCGCGTTGAGCGGTGCGCCGGTCAGGGCCAGGAACAGACCGCCCTTGCCCGGTACGCGCGGCAGCAGCCAGCTGCCACCGACGTCCGGGAACAGGCCGACGGTGATTTCCGGGAACGCCAGTTTCGAGCGCTCGCTCACCACGCGGTGGCTGGCCCCGGACATCAGTCCGATGCCGCCGCCCATCACGATGCCATGGCCCCAGCACAGGATCGGCTTGGCATAGGTATGGATGGCGTAGTCGACGCGGTACTCCACGTCGAAGAACTCCGCGGCGTAGGCGTTGTCGCGCACGTCGCTGTGGCCAGCGTCGCGGTAGGCGCGCATGCTCTGGTACAGGCTGTGCAGGTCGCCGCCGGCACAGAACGCCTTCTCGCCGGCGCCCTGCAGGACCACCAGGGCGATGTTGTCATCGGCCGCCCACGCGGTCAGGCGCTCGTGCAGCAGGTGCGCCATCGGCAGCGAAAAGCCGTTGAGGGTGCGCGGTGCGTTGAGCGTCGCGATGCCGATGCGCTTGCCGTTGGCGGCGTGCTGCTCTTCGAACAGCACCGGTGCTTCCGCAACGGTCTCGGCGGTGCTCATGCGTTCTTCCACTGCGGCGCGCGCTTTTCCAGGAAGGCGTTCACGCCTTCGGCCTGGTCGGCACGGTCGAACAGGTCGACAAAGGCTTCGCGCTCGGCGACCAGCGCCGAGGCATGACTCATGCCACTGCGGGTGGACTGCACCAGGGTCTTGCACGCGGCCACGCTCGACGGGCTCTGCTTGCCGGCCTTCTTCGCCCATTCCAGGGCGAGCGCCTTGGACTCGCCCTTGCCGACCTTCTCTTCGGCCAGGCCAATCCGCACGGCGGTTTCGGCATCGATGCGTTCGCCGAGCAGGATCAGGCGCTTGGCCCACCCCTCGCCCACCAGGCGCGGCAGGTTCTGGGTGCCGCCGGCGCACGGCAGCAGGCCCACGGTGGCCTCCGGCAGGGCAACCTGGGCGTGGTCTTCGATGATGCGCAGGTCGCAGGCCAGTGCGCATTCCAGCCCACCGCCCATCGCATAGCCGTTGATCGCGGCGATGGAGACGCCACGGAAGCCGGAAAGCGCTTCGAAGGCTTCGCCGAAGCGGCGCGCGGCCTCGCGGGCCAGCGCCTTGTCGCCGGAGGCGAACTGCTTGAGGTCGGCACCGGCCGAGAAGAACTTCTCGCCGCCACCGGTGATCACCAGCGCGTAGATGCCGTTGTCGGCATTGAGCGCACCGACCAGGTCGCGCAGCGCCGACAGGCTGTGCACGGTCCAGGTATGGGCCGGCGGGTTGTCCAGCGTGACCACGGCGGTGTGGCCATCGGCTTCCACCTTCAGGCCAACGTGTTCGTGCGTGCGCCAATCCATCATCGCAGTTCCTCTTCGGTGTTGAGCAGGTGACGGGCCACGATCACGCGCATGATCTCGTTGGTGCCTTCCAGGATCTGGTGCACGCGGCTGTCGCGCAGCAGGCGTTCGATCGGGTACTCGCGAATATAGCCGTAGCCACCGTGGATCTGCAGTGCGTCGTTGCAGATCTGGAAACCGGCGTCGGTGGCGAAGCGCTTGGCCATCGCGCACCACACGGTGGCATCGCTGGCACCGGCGTCGAGCTTGCGTGCAGCGGTGTGCACCATCTGCCGCGCGGCGACCAGCTGGGTGGCCATGTCGGCCAGCTTGAACTGCAGCGCCTGGAAGTCGGCCAACGGCTTGCCGAACTGGCGGCGCTCGCCCATGTAGCGGCGTGCGGCGTCCAGCGCGCCCTGCGCGGCGCCCAGCGAGCAGGCGGCGATGTTGATGCGACCACCGTCCAGGCCCTTCATGGCGAGCTTGAAACCGCTTCCCTCTTCGCCGAGCAGGTTGCCGACCGGGACGCGCACGTTTTCGAAGGTGATGCCGCGGGTGGGCTGGCTGTTCCAGCCCATCTTCTCTTCCTTGCGGCCGTAGCTGATGCCCGGCAGGTCGGCCGGCACCGCGATGGCGCTGACGCCCTTGGCACCCGGGCCGCCGGTACGCGCCATCACCACCAGCAGCTCGGTGGCACCGGCGCCGGAGATGAAGGCCTTGGAACCGTTGAGCACGAAGTGGTCGCCATCGCGCACGGCGGTGGTCTTGAGCGAGGCCGCGTCCGAACCGGCACCCGGTTCGGTCAGGCAGTACGACGCCAGCTTGCTGCCCGAAGACAGCGCCTGGCCCCATTCGGCACGCAGTGCGTCGGTGCCCCACTTGGAGACCATCCACGAGGCCATGTTGTGAATGCTCACAAAGGCGCCGGTGGACGGGTCCACATTGGCGAGCTCCTCGATGACGACGGCGGCGTCCAGACGGCTCAGGCCGCTGCCACCGATATCGGGGTCCATGTACAGGCCACAGAACCCGAGTTCCCCGGCCTTGGCGATCGCCTCGCGCGGAAAGATGCCCTCCGCATCCCATCGCGCGGCGTGCGGCGCCAGTTCGGCCTGGGCGAAGTCACGCGCGGCTTCTCTATAGGCCTGCTGCGCTTCTTCGAGTTCCGTCGTCATCGAGTTGCTCATAAAAAAATACTCCGTGCCCTTGCAGGCAATTACTTCAGGCTGATCGTGGTGTTGACTCCGTGACCCAGGGTCTCGTCGTCGAACCAGCGCGCGGTGATGGTCTTGGTCTGGGTGTAGAACATGACCACCTGCTTGCCATAAGGACCCAGGTCGCCGAGCTTGGAGGCGCGCGAACCAGTGAAGGAGAACAGCGGCACCGGCACCGGAATCGGCACGTTGATGCCGACCTGGCCGACGTCGATCTCTTCCTGGAAGCGACGTGCCGCAGCGCCGGACTGGGTGAACAGCGCGGTGCCGTTGCCGTTCGGGTTGCTGTTGATCAGTTCAATGGCGTCGTCCAGCGTTTCGGCTTCGAGGATGACCAGCACCGGCCCGAAGATTTCTTCGTCGTACACGCGCATGCCCGGCTTCACGCCGTCGAAGATGGTCGGGCCAACAAAGTTGCCCTTCTCGAAGCCGTCCACCTGCGGGTTGCGGCCGTCGAGCACCAGCTTGGCGCCCTGCTCCACGCCCGAGGCGATCAGCGCTTCAACGCGTTCGCGCGCGGCGCAGGAGATCACCGGGCCGACGTCGGTACCGGCGACGCTGCCGGCGCTGACCTTGAGGGTCTTTGCCTTGGCCACCAGGTCCGGCACCCACTCGCGGGCTTCGCCGACCAGCACGAGGGTGGACGCGGCCATGCAGCGCTGGCCGGCCGCGCCGAACGCGGCACCGACCATGGCGTTGAGGCTCTGTTCCTTGTTCGCGTCCGGCAGCACCACGGCGTGGTTCTTGGCGCCCATCATGCACTGCACGCGCTTGCCGGCCAGCGAGGCGCGGTTGTACACGTGGGTGCCGACGCGGGTGGAGCCCACGAACGAAACGGCCTTGATGTCCGGGTGGTCGCAGATCGCGTTGACCACCTCTTCGCCGCCGTGCACGACGTTGAGCACGCCCTTGGGAATGCCCGCTTCCAGCGCCAGTT
This sequence comes from Stenotrophomonas sp. VV52, assembly GCF_002893095.1. Classification (GTDB taxonomy): domain Bacteria; phylum Pseudomonadota; class Gammaproteobacteria; order Xanthomonadales; family Xanthomonadaceae; genus Stenotrophomonas; species Stenotrophomonas aracearum. The sequence continues at coordinate 97,991 of NZ_PKQQ01000013.1, forward strand.
CGACCAGGCGCATGGTGACCATCGGGTCCTGCTCGGACGGCTTGAGCAGGAAGGTGTTGCCGGTGGCGATGGCCATCGGGAACATCCACAGCGGAATCATCGCCGGGAAGTTGAACGGGGTGATGCCGGCGCATACGCCGAGCGGCTGCAGCAGGGTGTAGGTGTCCACGCCGTTGGCCACGTTGTTGGCCAGCTCGCCGAGCTGCAGGTTGCCGATGGCGGCGGCATGCTCGACCACTTCCAGGCCGCGGAACACGTCGCCTTCGGCGTCGGGCACGGTCTTGCCCTGTTCGGCGCTGAGGATGTGGGCCAGTTCGCCCATGTGCTCGCGGATCAGCTGCTGGTACTTCAGGAAGATGCGCGCGCGGGTGCCGATCGGGGTCTTGCGCCAGGTCTTGAAGGCTTCCTTGGCCGAGGCCACGGCGGCGTCCACTTCGCTCATGGTGGCGAACGGGACCTGGGCCAGGACGTCCTGGGTGGCCGGATTGACCACGTTCTGCCAGTGCGAGCTGGCCGATTCGATGAACTGGCCATCGATCAACATGCGGATACGGGGCGCTGCAACAGTCATGGCAATACCGGCGGGGTGCGAAAGGTGATTGGCATTATTCACATACGCTTACTCGCTTTCCGGGCTGTCTACGCTTAATCTGGCCAATGCCCGCTACGATTTCTGTTAATTCTGTGAATAGCCAGCTCCCCCAACGCCAGATCGGCCTGCGCCTGCTGCGGCTGCGCGAACAGCGTGGCTACAGCCAGGCCGAGCTCGCCCGGGCGCTGGGGCTTTCGGCCAGCTACCTGAACCAGATCGAGCGCAACAAGCGCCCGCTCACTCCAGCGGTGCAGCACAAGCTGCGCGAGGTGTTGGGCGACGTTACCGACCTGTTCGACGTGGATGAGCCCGGCGCGCTGCAGGAAGCGCTGGGCCAGACACTGCGCGACCTGGGCCTGGACGAGGTGAGCAGCACCGACCTGCGCGCCATGGCCGGCAACCTTCCGCAGATCAGCCACGCCCTGCTCGACCTGCACCGCCGCCACCTGCTGCTGCGCGAGCATGCCGCCGCGCTGGAATTCCAGCTGGGCGACCCGGCGGCCGGGCAGGCGCTGCCCGCCGGGGACCAGGTGCGCGACTTCTTCAACCGCATGCACAACCACATTCCCGAGCTGGATGACCTGGCCGAGCAGCTGTTCGCCGAATGGGGGCTGGTGGCCGGGCATGTGGCGCCGCGCCTGCGCCAACTGCTGGCCGACCGCCACGGGGTGCTGGTGGAGGTGGCGCCGTTGCAGGCCGGGCGCGAGAAGCGGGTGTACGACGGCGGCAGCCGCACGCTGTGGCTGCCGGACTACCTGGAGGCGGGGCAGCAGGCGTTCCAGATGGCGGCCGAACTGGCCCTGCTGGGATACGCGGCGCAGATCGATGCGGTGATCGCGCGGGCGGGTTTCCGCGAACCTGAGCAGATCGCGCAGGCGCGGATCGGCATGTCCAACTACTTCGCCGGTGCGCTGGTGATGCCGTATGCGCAGTTCCTGCGTGCAGCCGAACACAGCGCGTACGACATCGACGCGCTGGCGCATCGCTTTGGCGTGGGGTTCGAGGCGGTATGCCACCGGCTGAGCACGCTGGCGCGGCGCAGCGCGCCGGGGCTGCCGTTCTTCTTCATCCGCGTGGACCGTGCCGGCAATGTGTCCAAGCGGCATTCGGCGACCGACTTCCACTTCTCGCAGGTGGGCGGTTCGTGCCCGCTGTGGATCGTGTACGAGGCGTTCAACCAGCCCGGGCGTGTGCTGACCCAGACCGCGCGCATGCCGGATGGGCGCAGGCATTTCTGGTTGGCGCGGCAGGTGAGCAGCGGCCCGGTGGGCCATGGGCAGCCGCGCAAGACATTTGCGGTGGCGTTGGGCTGCGACCTGCAGCATGCCGAGCGGTTGATCTACTCGCGCGGGCTGGATATCCAGAGCCCGGGCAATTCGGTATCGATCGGTCCCGGTTGCCGGGTATGCCCGCGCGAGGACTGCATGCAGCGTGCATTTGCGCAGTTGCCGGGACGCGCCGCCAAAATGATTGGCAGGGAAAAAATCGCAATGTCTCGCGTTCCGTACGCAACCGCTACCTGATAGCCTGACCTGTGATTCGCTACGGTGTCATTGGCTTGAGATGGGTCGGGCTTCGGTTGCAAATGCTCGACGGATCGGAATCACTCAGACATTTATCGCGATCGGTCCTGTCGCCACGATCCTGCAGGCGGAGTGGTGTTCCCTGAGAGTAAATATGTGGCACATGAGACCGACTATCCTGGCACTGGACCTTGAGGGCACTCTCATTTCCAATGCGACCAGCCAGATACCAAGGCCTGGACTCTACCGGTTCCTTGAGGAGATCCATGCGCGGTTTGACCGCCTGGTGATGTTCACGACGGTCCCAGAGCAACGTTTTCGTAGCATCGCCACGCTACTAGTCAGGGATGGGTGCGCGCCCGAGTGGTTCGCAGATCTGCAGTACATCATCTGGTCCGGTCAAACCAAGGATTTGCGACTTGCCTCGCCGACTCTGGGCGATGCCCTTTTGCTCGACGACTACGGCCCCTACGTTCACTCTGGCCCGGAACATCTCTGGATTCAGGTTCCTCTATTCGGATCCCCATATCCTGAAGATGATGACGGCCTCCATGGTGCGCTCCGAAGCCTGCTGGAAGTCGCTGAGGATACTTGTTGCGCCGATCTGGCGGTGCGCAGAACGCAGCAGGCCTAATTTGGTGCAACTGGGCAGGCTAATGCATGGGGCCAAGCCGGGACGGTACTCAGAGCATGCGGTGAGTCACAATGGGTGAGCCGTTCCGAGCCAAGAGACATGTCTGGGCTGTCGCCAAAAATGGGCATCTGTCTCAAATCCACAGGCGACTCGGCAGTGTTCCAGTGCGCACTGGGCTGATGATCAAGAATGCCGCCAAGACCCGATATCTCTACTAGGCGTATTCTGAAGCGAACGCGCGGTGTGGCGCTCTCCCTCCTACATTGTCCTAAGAGCAAAGAGATGGACATTTTCGCTCCGCCGCTTACTGCAGAGTGCTGCTTGTGTGGATCGAAGGATGCGCTTTCCGGTGAGCACAAGATCAAGGCATCCGCTCTTAAAGCCGTGTTTGGCAAGCGGGGAATGGTGATCGCCAGGCACGGTGGTGCTTATCGCTTCGCACAGAGTCCTAGCTCCAAAGCGCTCCACTTCTCAGCTCGCGTCTGCGAAGCTTGCAACAACTCAAGGACTCAGCCGGCCGACCTGGCATTCGACCAGTTCAACGCGCGAGCCCAAGAGCTTATGGCGCTAGGCTCGAACCCTATCGATGTCTTTAACGATCCACGATTCATAGAAGGCGGCCCTCTGTATCTAGACGTTTTCAGATACTTTGCGAAGCTGATGTGCTGTCATCTTGCAGAGATGAGTGCGCCATCCTTTGAAGATGTTGCAGGCTTTGCCATTGGAGCGAATGAAGACAACTTCATTCTTCTGAGGGTTGATGCGGATGTCGCGTTTGAGCGAGTGCGAACAAATCTCCCCGAGATGCCGTACGCCGCCCACGGTGGACTCGTTATCACAGGGGATCGGGACTCGCTCGCACCGGAGTCCTTCTACTCGACTCTTACCATAGGGCCTGTTCGCTATTGCTACCAAGTCAGGCTGAACGAGCTCGGTCAAACGCGGCTTATGATCGAGCACCCGGCGTTCTATAACTGGTGCGCACGCCGGGTCGAGGATGCAATCAAGAATCCGATGAGTGACGAGGACAGAGAACTTCTTGGTCTCGCAGTCAATAATCCTGGTCAATCGGATCCAGAGTAGCTCCACGCTCGCCGAGCGAGGGACGGCGGCACTCTGAGGCCAAGGAGTCCTCGCTCTGATCGAATGATCTCTCTGGCGATTCAATGTGCACCGCTGGGCAGCCAGCTCAGATGCTGTGGTGCAGAAGCCCACTTTAGAAAGGATAAGTGGTCGACTGCAGCCTCTACTGCCAATTCCATCGGTCATGGTTCGCCTCCGAAGGTACGGGTTCACCCCCGTTTTCACGGACACTTAC
>NZ_PKQQ01000014.1 GCF_002893095.1 Stenotrophomonas sp. VV52
TTTTCGTTTCCGTCAACACCTTCTTTCGAAGGATGTTGCCGCCGCTTTGGCTTGGTGTTCACCGGGGTGAAGACCGCGTCGCAGCGAGGGAGCGAATACTAAAGACTTCTGGAAATTCGTCAACCCTTTTCTGCAACTTTTCATCATTGCGTCATGCATGCGTGCGTCGGCGACATCGCAAAGCGCAGCACGCGCGTTGCGCGTGCTGCGCAGGACTGCCAACAATGCAGTTCCTGTGTGCTCATGGAAGCTGCGTGATGTCGGGTGTTGCAAAGCGTTCGTTGTGGCGTGATCTCTCGTTGCCTTCTGTAGTGGCTGGCTTCATTACGGTGCTGGTGGGCTTTGCCAGTTCTGCGGTGATCGTGTTCCAGGCCGCACAGGCAGTAGGTGCCACGCAGGCGCAGATTGCGTCGTGGATGTGGGCATTGGGCCTGGGCATGGGCGTGACCTGCATTGGTCTTTCGCTGCGCTATCGCGTGCCCGTGGTCACTGCGTGGTCCACGCCAGGCGCTGCGATGCTGGTAGTGGGTGCAGGCGCGGTGGGTTACAGCGATGCGATCGGTGCGTTCGTGCTTGCTGCGGTGCTTGGGATGCTCGCTGGCTTCTCCGGCGTGTTCGCCAAGGTGATGCGCCGCGTGCCGATGGCCTTGGCCGCAGGCATGCTGGCCGGTGTGCTGCTGCGCTTCGGGCTGGATGTGTTCGTTTCCATGGGTACCCAGCTGGGCATGGCGTTGGCGATGTTTGCCACGTGGCTTGCGGGGCGCCGACTGTTCCCGCGCTATGCGGTGATCGCCACACTGCTGGTGGGTGTAGCTGTCGCCGCCGCGCAGGGTCTTCTCCATGTAGAGGCGCTGCGGGTCGAGCTGGCGGTGCCGGTGTTCACCTGGCCCACGCTGTCGTGGCAAGCGGTGTTCGGCATTGCCCTGCCCCTGTTCGTGGTCACCATGGCCTCGCAGAACATTCCCGGGGTGGCGGTGATCCGCGCCTCCGGCTATGACACGCCGATCTCGCCGGTCATCGGCTGGATCGGGGTGGCCAATACAGTGCTGGCGCCCTTTGGCGCCTACGGGCTCAACCTGGCCGCGATCACGGCGGCGATCTGCATGGGGCGCGAGGCGCATGAGGATCCGGCGCGGCGCTACACCGCGGCGGTGGCGGCCGGCGCCTTCTATCTGGTGGTGGGCCTGTTTGGCGCGACGGTGGCGGCGGTGTTCGCCGCCTTCCCGAAGGAACTGGTGGCCTGCGTGGCCGGCATTGCCCTGTTCGGCACCATTGCCAACAGCCTGGCGACCGCCCTGCGCGAGGAAGCCGACCGCGAGGCGGCACTGGTGACCTTCCTGGTGACCGCCTCCGGGTTGTCGCTGGCCGGGATCGGGTCGGCGTTCTGGGGGCTGGTGGCCGGGGCGATCTGCCTGGTGGTGTTGCGGCCCCGTTCGGTGCGGTAGAACGCTGGCCTTCGGTCGGGTGTGCGTGGAGCCGGCCGGCGGCCGGCACTACCGGGCCGCGTTTCAGAGGGATTGAACGCTGAGCGTCTGCTTGAGGACGTGGCGGGCGCCGGGGGCGAGGGTCACCACGTCGGGGCCGGCGTTGGCGGCTTCCAGGCAGACGTAGTTCTTCCAGCCGGGGCCGACGTCGGCCATGCCGGCTGCGCCCTTTTCGCCGGGGTTCCAGGCCACCAGTGAGCGGCTGCCCTGGGTGGTGATCTCGATGCGGCGCTTGAGGCCCGGGTCCTTCAGGACGTAGCGGCCACCGGCCTGGGTGTAGATGCGGTCGCTGCGGCCGGGGTCGCGTGGGTCGTTGAGCGACCAGTCGCCCTTCTGGATACGCGGAGTGGCGTAGTCCTCGAACTTGTCCAGGTAGCTCAGGCCGTCCAGGCCGGACACGCTGACCTGCAGGGCGTCGCTGACCTTGAAGTAGTTGTGCAGGGCCTGGGTGAAGGTGACCGGGGTGGAACCGGTGTTCTCGGTGATCAGCTGTTGTTCCAGGGTGCGGCCGATGCGCACCTGCATGGTCAGGTGCAGGTCCAGGTTGTCCAGCGTCGGTGGAGCCAGGGTCAGCACCACGGTGCCATCCGCCTCGCGGCGTGCGTCCTTCAGCGTCCACGGCACGTTGCGCACGAATCCGTGCGACGGCACATCCTTGCCCTGCCCCTGGCGGCCGAAGTACGGCCAGCACACCGGGCTGCCGCCGCGGATCGGGGTCGGCAGCGCCTGCGCGGTGGGCGACAGCCACAGCAGGTCCTGCCCCCCCTTGGGAACGAACGACAGCAGCTGGCCGCCGAACACCGAGATCGCGGCGCTGGCCAGCGGGGTTTCCACCTTCCAGGCCGGGAAGCCCTGGAGGTCGATCAGGCTCAACCCCTCCAGCTTCGGCAGGGCGGCGCTGGGCGCGGCCGGCGACTGCACGTAGGCGGCGTGGTTGGGCGGCAGGGTGAACACGGTGCTGTCGGGCATGGCGGTAGTGGGTTTGGGCAAGGGGGGCGCGGTGCGCAGGGTGGTGAGGATGCGTTGGCCGGCACGGCCGTCGGGAGCGGGCCAGCCGAGCTGCTGTTGTTCGAGCTGGATGGCGCGCCGGGTGGCGGTGCCGACCATGCCGTCGGCGGCGCCGATGTCATGCCCACGGGCCAGCAGTAGGGTCTGCAGCTCGCGCCGTTCGGTACGGCCCAGGCCGGGGTCGTCGGTCGGCCAGGCGGTGACGGTGCCCGACCCGCCGCGCAGGCGGTCGGCCAGGGTGGCGATGGCCAGTGCGTAGCTTTCGGCGGCGTTATAGGCGTAGATCGCATCGTAGTTGCGGAACACCAGCCAGGCCGGGCCCTTGGCGCCGGTGGGCAGCAGCAGCGCGGCGTTGGCGTCTGCCGGCAGGCCTTCGGGGACCAGTGCACCACCGCCGATCGGGGTGATGCCCAGGCTGCGCCAATCGGCCAGCGGCTTGCGCTGGGTGCGCCCGGCCAGCTTGGCGTTGAAGCCTGGCGGCAGCGTGACCTCGATGCCCCACGGCTGGCCGGTGCGCCAGCCGGCCTTCATCAGGTAGTTGGCGGTGGAGGCCAGCGCGTCGGGGATGCTAGCGACCAGGTCACGGCGGCCATCGCCGTCGCCGTCCACCGCGATGCGGGCATAGGTGGAGGGCATGAACTGGGTATGCCCGAACGCTCCGGCCCACGAGCCGGTCAGGCCGTCCGCGCCCAGGTCACCGGCATCGAGCAGCTTGAGCAGGGCCAGCAGCTCGCCCCGGAAGAACGGTTGGCGGCGGCCGTTGCAGGACAGCGTGGCCAGCGACTGCAGCAGCGGACGCTTGCCGAATACGCGTCCGTAGTCGCTCTCCACGCCCCAGACCGCGACGATGGTGGCCGGATCGACGCCGTACTCGGCCGACACGCGGGCGAGCAGGTCGCGGTGCTGGACCAGCTGCGCGCGCCCGTCATCGACACGCTGGGTATCGACCAGCGCGGCGAGATAGTCCCACAGCGGGGTAGTGAATTCGGGTTGCGCGTCGAGCAGCGGCAATACGCTCAGGTCCGGGGTGAGACCCGCGGTGAACCGTGTGAAGCCGGCGGCACTGACGCCCTGCTTGATGGCCTGCGGCTGCAGCGCTGACAGGCAGCGGTCGAAGTCGTCCTGTGGCGCGGCCGCGAGCGGGCCGCTGGCCAGGCACAACGCGCCGAGCAATCCGACGGAGGTGAACCTCATTGGCGTGAATCCGTGCAGCCAAGTAGAACCGCATCATAGCGGCAAGCCACGCGGTCAGGCCCGTTGCAGCAGGCGCAATCCGAAGGCCGGCGAGGCGGCGTCCCACTGGGTGCGCACGCGCAGGCCTGCTTCGGCGACCAGGGCGGCGAACGAGGTGTCGGTGTACTTGTGGCTGTATTCCACGGTCATCGCCTCGCCTTTGGCGAAATCGAAGCTGCGCCCGGCCACGTGCACGCGCTGGGCGCGGGTGCTGACCAGTTCGGTTTCGATGCGCAGGCGCGGCACGCTGTAGCGGGCGCGGTGCTGGAAGCTGGCCAGGTCGAAGTCGCTGCCGATCTCACGGTTGAGCCGTTGCAGCAGGTTGAGGGTGAAGGCGGCAGTGACACCGGCGGCGTCGTTGTAGGCGGCCTCGATCAGCGCCGGGTCCTTGTGCAGGTCGATGCCGATCAGGGCCAGGCCGTTCGGACCCATGGTCTGGCGCATGGCGTCGAGCAGGGCGACCGCGTCGTCGTGGGCGAAATTGCCGAGCGTGGAGCCGGGGAAGAACAGCAACCGCCGCGCGGGTTCGTTCTGCGGCTCGGGCAGTTCCACCGGACGGGTGAAATCGGCGCAGACCGGCAGCATCTCGATGTCCGGCAGCGCTTCGGCCAGCCGCGCGACGCTGTCGAGCAGGGCCGCACGGGAGATTTCGATCGGCGTGTAGGCCACCGGCTCGACCAGCGCATGCAGCAGGTGTTCGGTCTTGCGCCCGCTGCCGCTGCCCAGTTCGACCACGTGCACGCGCGGGCCGACCGCGCGCGCGATCTCGCCGGACACGTCCTGCAGCAGCTGCAGCTCGGTGCGCGTGGGGTAGTACTCGGGCTGGCGGGTGATCTGCTCGAACAGCGCCGAGCCGCGCGCATCGTAGAAATATTTGGAGGGCAGCTGGCGGGGCTGCAGCGACAGGCCGTGCAGGATGTCGGCGGTAATCCGCGCGCGATCCGGTTGCAGGTCGGTCAACGCGTCGAGGGCATCACTGACAGTGCTCATGCGGCGTCCTTGGCCAGGCGCAGGCCGGCAAACTGCCAGCGCGCCGACGGTGCGAAGAAATTGCGGTAACTGGGGCGGATATGGTCGGCGGGCGTGGCGCAGCTGCCACCGCGCAGTACCCACTGGCCGCACATGAACTTGCCGTTGTACTCGCCGAGGTTGCCTTCGAAGGTGCGGAAGCCGGGGTAGGCGCCATAGGCGCTGCTGGTCCATTCCCAGACGTCGCCGAACAGCTGCTGGTGGCGACCGGCAGGGCGTTCGTGGGCAGGCGCGGACGGGTGCAGGCGGCCGTCGTCGGCGAAGTTGCCGGCAGTACCCTGCCCTGCGGCGGCCGCTTCCCATTCGAACTCGGTGGGCAGGCGCGCGCCGGCCCAGCGTGCGTAGGCGTCGGCTTCGAAGTAGCTGAGGTGGCAGACCGGCGCCTCCGGGTCGATCGCGCGCCAGCCGGCCAGGGTGAACTCGCGGGCGAGTGCGTCGTCCCAGTACAGCGGGTGCTGCCAGTGCTCCTGCTGGCACAGGCTCCAGCCTTCGCTCATCCAGAAGCCGGGCTCGCGGTAACCACCGGCTTCAACGAAGCGGCGGAACTCGGCGTTGCTGACCGGGCGCTGCGCCAGTGCGTGTGCCGGCACCAGCACGCGGTGCACCGGCGATTCGTTGTCGTAGGCGAATGCGGCGTTGGCCGGCCACGCCGGCGCGCCGATCTCGATGATCTGCTCGGGGCTGTGGATCCATTCCAGCGGCGCAGCGACACCCGGCCGACTGACCAGATCGTCGCGGTAGGCCGGCTGCAACGGGTTGCACCACAGCGCGTGCTTGATGTCGGTGAGCAGCAGTTCCTGGTGCTGCTGCTCGTGGTGCAGCCCCAGCTCCAGTTGCCGCAGTGCCTGCGGATCGAGTGCGTCGGCCTGCAGCAGTTCGATCACGCGCTGGTCGACCCGGCTGCGGAACTGCAGCACGTCCTCCAGCGAGGGCCGCGACAGCAGGCCACGCTGCGGCCGCGCATGCGCCGGGCCGATGCTCTGGTAGTAGCTGTTGAACAGGTAGTGCCAGTCGGCGTTGAACGGGGCGTACTCTGGCTGGGTGCCGAGCACGAAGCGTTCGAAGAACCAGGTGGTATGCGCCAGGTGCCACTTGGTGGGGCTGGCGTCGGGCATGCTCTGCACCATCGCGTCTTCGGCGCTGAGCGGTGCGGCCAAGGCGACGCTGCGGGCGCGCACCGTGGCGTAGCGGGCGGCCAGCGTGTCGGTGGCACGGGCGGCGGAGGGAGACGGGGCAGCAACAGCGTTCATCCGTCCGAGGATCGGTGAGCCCGGGTGAGCGCGGTGTCACGGCACGGGGTCTGCCGTGTGACCGGTTCACATTGAATGGGGGCTCAGGGCAAGGCGTCGAGGTAGCACCAGCGCCCCTCCAGCCGCACGAAGCGGCTGTGTTCCTGCATTTTGACCGCACTGCCGCCGCCGATACGGTACCGGGCGGTGAAGCGGACCTGGGCATGGTCCGGGTCGCCCTGCGTGTGCTCGTGGACGGTCAGCCCGAGCCAGCGCGTGCGCTGCCCGGCCGGTTCATCCAGCGAAAGACTCTCCGGACGCGTGTCGGGATGCCAGCTGGCCAGCAGGTACTGCGGCAACTGCTTCACGTACGCGCTGTAGCGCGACCGCATCAACGCCTCGGCGTCGGGCGCCGCCTCGCCGGCATGGAATCGGCCGCAGCAGGCGGCGTAGGGGTGCGGAAGGCCGCAGGGGCACGGATCGGAAAGGCTCATGCGGGCATTGTCGCCCGAGCGGGCGTATGCTGGCGCGCTTTCCGCCGTGATGTGCTGCCGTGTTCGAGCTGGTACCCCCTGAGTTGCTGTGGTTGGTGGCGATTGCCTTCATTGCCGGCCTGGTCGATGCCGCCGTGGGCGGGGGCGGACTGGTGCAGTTGCCGGGGCTGTTCACGGTGCTGCCGCAGCAGACGCCGGCCATGCTGTTTGGTACCAACAAGTTCAGTTCTATGTTCGGCACCGCCGCGGCGGCGTTCCGTTACGCGCGCAACGTGCGCTTCCCCTGGCGGCCGGTGCTGTTCGCGGCGGGCACGGCGTTCGTGTTTTCGTTCGCCGGTGCCACGGCGGTCAGCCTGCTGCCCAAGGACGCGGTGCGCCCGCTGGTGCTGGTGCTGCTGGTGGCGATGCTCGGCTACACGCTGTGGAAGAAGGACTTCGGTGCGCTGCACCGGCCGCGCGAGATCGGCCGCAAGGAACTCGCCATCGCGCTGGCGATTGGCGCGGTGATCGGCTTCTACGACGGGTTCTTCGGGCCAGGCACCGGCAGCTTCCTGATCTTCCTGTTCGTCCGCTTCTTCGGGCTGGACTTCCTGCGCGCCTCGGCGGCGTCGAAGGTGGTCAACCTGGCCACCAACGTGGCCGCGATCTCGTTCTTCGTGCCCACCGGCAACATCCTGTGGCTGTTCGCAATCCCGATGGCCGCGGCCAACATCACCGGTTCGGTGGTTGGCACGCGGCTGGCGCTGCGCGGCGGCACGCCGTTCATCCGCAAACTGTTCGTCGGCCTTGTGGTCGTGCTGATCGCACGGATGGGCTGGGATACGTTCGCGGGGTGAGGCTCAGGCCTCGACTTCTTCGGTCGCGGCGCGGGTCCGCTCCGGCAGCTTGAGCCGCTTGCCCTCTTCGTCGTACTCGATCAGCAGCACGCCGGAGTCGTGGCGGCCGCTGATTTCGACGAAGCAGGCGCCGCCGATGAACGGTTCGAGCGTCATCACCGACTTCAACGGCGTGGCGACGACCATCTGGAAACCGAAGTTTTCGAAGATGTTCATGGCCAACGCGGTGAACTCGTTGTCGGCCTTGTCGAAGGCTTCGTCGAGGACCACGGCCGCGTAGCTGGGCAGCTGGCTGTCGGCCCCGCCCAGCTGGTAGCGCAGCGCGGCGGCCAGGCAGGTGGTGGCCAGCTTCTGGCGCTGGCCACCGGACTTGCCGGCACCGCTGCGGTAGATTTCCACCTGCTGGCGGGTGGCGGCGTCCAGTTCGACGCCGATGAACTCGACATGCAGGCGCACGTCCAGCACGTTTTCGCGCCAGCGCTTGTCCTCGCCTTCCTGTGAGCCAAGACGCTTGACCAGCTCGCGCAGCACCGCGAACTGCGACTCTGCCACGTCGCGCTCTTCGGTCTGGTGGTGCGAAAGGACTTCGCGCAGCTGCTGGTGGAACTCCAGCACCTCGGGCAGGCGCCGGTCGCTGAGTTCGATGGTCAGCAGGGTGCCGCGGTTGAACGGCACCTGCTCCAGCGAGGCGTTGACCTCGTCCAGGCGCTGGCCGATCGATTTGCGCGCTTCGGCGCTGTGCCGCTGCAGGGCCAGCAGGTTGTTCTTGCTCTGGTTCTGCAGCAGGTCGAAGAAGCGTTCTTCGTGCTGCGGCAGGCCGTCGCGCTCAAGCCGCTGCAGGCGCGCGAGGAAATCGTCGGCCGACGCCACCGAAGCGGTGAAGTCACCGGACTCTTCCGGCCAGGCCTGGGCGAAGCGGCGGAAGCAGGCGACCAGCTGGGTCTCGACGCCGTGCACTTCGTGCTGCGAGGAGGCCAGGCTTTCGTTGATGCCCTTGCTGATCTCGCGCATGTACGCTTCCAGCGTCTCCAGGCCGAGCGTGCCATAGGCATCCAGGCGCTTCTGCAGCCCGGCTTCCTGGGTCGGGCCCAGCGCCGGCAGCACCAGGGCGCGGCTGTGCTGGCGCCGGGACTCGAGCTTGTCGCGTTCGCGGGTGAGTTCGCGCAGTTCCAGCCGGGTGTCTTCGTAGGTGCGGCGCGCCTGTTCGATGTCGGCGCGGTTGCGGTCGATCTGTGCGGCCAGGCGGGCCAGGTCGGCATTGCCTTCCTTGAGGTCGCGCAGGGACGACTCGATGTCCTGCAGGCGCTTGGTCGCGGTGGCGACGTCGACCTCTTCCCAGCCGACGTTGACCAGCTGGTTGCAGGCCAGGCGGCGGTCGTTGTCGAGGTCGCGCTGGCCACGCAGGCGCGCGACGTCCTGGTCGCAGTCGGCGATGCGCTGGGCCAGTTCCTGCGCTTCCCGACGGAACAGCGCGAGCTTCTCGGCGTTGTTGAAGCCCAGCAGCCAGCGGCGACGGTCGCCGATGGCGTTGCGGTCGTCCTTCTCGAAGCGGTCGCCGGGATGCTTGACCTGCCCTTCGCGCGAGATGCCGCGTTCGACATCGCGCAGCTGCTTGGCATCCACGCACTCGTAGTCGTAGCGCTTGCCGAGTTCGCGACGCAGCCACGGCTCGAACACGCTGTCGCGCAGCTCCAGCTTGTGCAGCAGCGAACGCGCGGACGGCTGGCGCGCCATGGCGTCGTCATTGCGACGCACGCGGTAGTAGGTGAGACGCATGCCCAGGTGGCTGCGGTTCACCCATGCGTTGACCTCGTTGTAATGCTTGTCCTCGACCAGCAGCGACTGCGCGAAGCCGAACAGCACGCGCTCGATGGCGCCCTGCCACGCGGCATCGTCCTGGCGCACCTGGATCAGCTCGCCGACGAACGGCAGCGCTGCTTCGGGTACGCCGGTCTCTTCGGAAATACGGCTGCGCAGCTTCTGCAGCGGCGCGGGGATGCTGGACGGGTTGCGCTCCATCGCGTCCATTTCGCCACGGACCTCGGCAAAGCGACGGGTATCGTCCTGCTTGCCGGCCTGGCGCTCGGCGATGGCGTCGTCCAGCGCGGCCGCGGCCTGCTGGCGGTTGTCGAGCTCGGCCTGGGCGCGCCCGATCAGGTGGGCGAAGCCATGGGCGTCGTCGGGCAGCGCTTCCTGCAGTCGTTCGGCGGCCTTGCCGACCTGGGCGCGCTTGGCCTGGCGGCGTTCGTGTTCGGACTGCGCGCGGCCCTGCTCGCGCTCCAGCTCCTCGATGCGCTCACCACCCTGCTGGCGGCGCTGCAGTTCCAGTTCGGCCAGGTGCTCTTCATGGTTGGCCAGGGCCTGGCGGCGCTGGGTCTCTTCGCCAAGCAGGCCACGGTGGCGGACGTCGATTTCCTGCAGGCGGGTTTCCAGCAGCTTCTGCAGGCGCGATTCGCGGAAGCTGTCCAGGCCAAGCTTCAGGGTCTCCTCGTCGGCCCGGCGCAGGTTCATCGCCTTCAGTTCGGCGTGCAGCGCGCGTGCCGGCAGCAGGGTTTCCACCTGCTGGCGGGCGGTGACCACCGACTTGTGCGCGCCGTCCAGTTCGGCGAAGTCGCTGACCAGGCGCTCGGACGCGTCGAAGGTGCGGGGCGTGTCGAGCATGAAGTCGCGCAGGAAGACGTTGAGGTCGCCCAGGTTCTTGGCCGACTGCGTCTTGTGCAGCAGGCGCAGCGCCATTTCATTGTCGATGCCGAGCAGGTGCCGGAAGCGTTCCGCATAGCCGGTAAAGCTGTCGAAATGGTGCACGTCGCCCAGGCGCTGCTTGAGCTTGCGCAGGTCCAGGTCGAAGCCGCCCAGGTCCTTGGCGATGTCGAACGGTCGCTCGGCGATCAGGTAGTGCTTGCGCACGTCGGCAGCGGCGGCACCGTTGCCGGCGATCCAGAACAGGCGCACCAGGCTGACCACGCGGCCGTCGCCGGCGCGGTACTCCAGCACCAGCGCGGTCCAGGTGGCGCCCTTGCGCAGGTACTGGGTGGCGATTTCGCCGGTGCCCCGGTCCTGCTGGTCGGCCCAGGCGCCACGTACGTAGGAGACGAGATTGCGGTCGCGACCACTGCGCTCGGCTTCGCGCGCGGCGGCGTTGAAGTCGACGATGGACGGCGGCACCAGCATGGCCGACATGGCATCGAGCAGGGTCGACTTGCCCGAGCCGGAACGGCCCACGAACAGGAAGCCGCGCTCGGCGATCGGCACTTCGGTCAGGCCGTTGAACGTGCCCCAGTTGTGCACCTGCAGGCGGCGCATGCGGAACTGCTGCAGCCGCGGATCGGGCAGGCCTTCGGTGAACAGGGCGGGCGTGTGCTTGGAAATGGCCATGCGTAGGGGGTCGTTCCGTTCAGGCGTTGGCGGCCGGGGTCTCGCGCAGCTGTCGGTACACCGACGACAGCGCGGACACGTCTTCGGCGGAGAACAGCAGCTTCAAGGCCGGCGACACTTCATGCCGGTCTTCCTGGCCGGCCAGCCGGGTCAGGATGTGGTTCTCTTTCATTTTCTGCACCGCCGACGCCACGCGGCGGTTGAAGCCGGCGCGGTCGGTGGACAGGTTCTTCTCGTAGATGGCCAGCGCTTCGGCCATCTCGGTGTCGGCCACCACCGCGCGGTTGCCGCGCGCATCGGCCTCGGCCAGCTGCTGTCGGAGGTACAGCAGCAGCACCGAGTCGATGAAGGTCAGCGGCGAACTGCGCAGCAGCACCGGCGCTTCGATGTCTTCGGTGTCGGCCTGGCGGGTGAACGCCACGCCGCTGTCGCGGTCCAGCACCAGTTCCAGGAACAGGTCCGACAGCGCCGAGCGGATCGCCGGCTCGTTGCGGATCAGCGCCGGCCACAGCTTGGCGTGGCGCAGCTGGTCGATGCTGGGGCCGATCAGCAGCTGGCACAGCGCGCGCCGTCCGTCGAGCGGCAGCCGGCCGGTGTCGCCCATGTAGAACACATCGCTGTTGCGCTTGGGCAGCGGGGTGACCACCACCGGTTCGGCGTCGTACTCGTCGCCTGCGCCGTCTACCGGCGCGGCGCCGTTGGATTCTTCATGCCAGTTCATGGCGTTTCTCCTGGGTGAACCACACCAGCGGGATGCGGGCGCGTCGCCATTGCCCGTCGTTGCCGCGCCAGTGGGCAAGTTCCTGTTCGCCGTCGACGATGACGCCGTGGCGGGTGCCCAGCGACAGGTAGCCGATGACGCTGCCCAGGCCCTGCGGCGCGTCGCGCTGCGAAAGGGCCTGGGCGATGCTCAGTTTCGGCTGGATGGCCAGCAGCTCGTGCAGGTCGCGGCGCAGGGTGCGGAAGTCGATTTCCGACGACGCGACCAGGTCGCCGACGCTTTCCAGGCTGATGCTGGCCGCGTCGTTGCGCAGCACGCTGCCGTCGACATGCGCGCTGCGCGGGTCGTGCAGCTTCCACTGCGACCAGGAGCGCAGGCGGCTGGTGGTGAGCTGCAGGTCGCGGCCGATCGGGCGCTGGGCGCTGAAGTCGTCGCGCAGGGCCAGCGCTTCGGACTGGGCCTGCTTGAGCAGCTGGTTGAGCCGGCGCTGCTCCAGGTAACCGCGGCTCTGCACGAAGCCGCGCAGGCTGCGCGCGAAGTGCTGCAGCACGTCGTGGACCTGGCCGCCCCGGTCGAGCATGGTGCCGGTGAAGCCGCGCAGGAAGGCGCGTTCGTTGCGGTCCAGCTTGCGGGCGAAGCCGCGCGCCAGAACGGTTTCCAGCGCGGCGTCGAGCTGCGCGCTCTGTTCGGCGTCGTTGAGCAGCCGCCAGAACGCCTGGAAGCTGCGCCCGGCGTCGCTGTCGCCGATCACGTCGACGCCTTCAAACAGGCGCGAGAGCACGTCGCCGCGCTCGCTTTCGTCGTCGATGATGCGTTCGCGGAACTCGCGGTTGAGGCGCTCGAAGTCGTCGCGGACGCGGCGGAAATCTTCGGTGAGGTCATCGGCCAGGCCGATGATCTGCCGCGCCCGTTCCAGCGCGCGCTTGCCATCCAGCGTAGTCACGCGGCCCGCGCCGACCCGGGCGATCTCGGCGTCGATGCGGTCGCGCTCGTCGCGCAGCGCCGACAGCCGTGCGTCCGGGTCGGACTCGGTCTGCGCGGCCAGCTGCGAGAGCTGTTCGATCACCAGCGCCAGCCGGCTTTCGGTGGCGGCCACGCGGCTCTGCTCCAGGCTGTCGGCGAAGCGGATCGCCTGCAGGGCCTGGGTGGAGAGCTCGTACTGTTCCTGGTCGGCGCCATCGGGCAGGCGCCGCTCCAGCCAGCCCTGCGCCAGCCAATGGGCGATGTAGGCCTGGGCGGTACGCGGCAGCTCGCGCGACAGTTCGTCGCCGTTGAGCTGGTCCAGCGCCCGCTGCAGGCGTTCGTGCAGCACCGCCGAGGCCAGGGTGCGCTCGCCGTCCATCAGCAGGCTCTGCAGCAGGCCGATGATCTCCGGGGCGTTGGCCGCCGCCAGCAGCTTCCACTGGGGCTGCTCGCGCAGGGTGCGGTAGCGTGTAATCCGTTCGCGGTGCTTCATGTAGTGGGGACGATCAGCGCTTGCCGCCCACTTCGATGAAACGCAGGAATTCGGCGCGGGTACGCGCGTCCTCGCGGAAGCTGCCGAGCATCTTGGAGGTGACCATGCTGACCCCGCGCTTGTGGATGCCGCGGGTGGTCATGCACTCGTGCGCACCTTCCACCACCACGCCCACGCCGATCGGCTGCAGCACGTCCTGGATGCACTGCGCGATCTGCGCGGTCATCTTTTCCTGGACCTGGAAGCGGCGCGCGTAGGCTTCGACCACGCGGGCCAGCTTGCTGATGCCCACCACCTTGCCGGCCGGCAGGTAGCCGACGTGCACGCGGCCGATGATCGGCGCCATGTGGTGTTCGCAGTGGCTTTCGTACTCGATGTCGCGCAGCACGATCAGTTCGTCGTAGCCGGCCACTTCCTCGAAGGTGCGCTCCATGTAGGCGCGCGGGTCGTCGCGGTAGCCGCTGAACCAGTCGCCATACGCTTCGGCCACGCGCCGCGGGGTATCCAGCAGGCCTTCACGGGTGGGATCTTCACCGGCCCAGCGCAGCAGGGTGCGCACGGCCGATTCAGCTTCGGCCTGGGTTACGGGGGTCGCGTCGTTGTCTTTCTGGCTCATGGCATACAGCACCCGAAGGGGGCGAGCATCGTACCCGACGGAGCCCTTGGCCGTCCCCCGCCCCGTTGGGCTGGGGTTGGGCCAGGGGTATTGATAGGATCGTAATTAGTAGTATCCTATCTATCTGCCATGAAACGCTCACTCGACGAACGCACCCAGCTGCAGATGCAGCTCAGCTCCGGCCTGCTCCACTCAGGGCGGCAATGGCAGCGCCTGGCCGACCAGGCGCTGGGCAGCTATGGCATCTCCGCCGCCTGCACCATGCCGCTGCTGATGATCGGCCGCGCCGG
The DNA here is from genome assembly GCF_002893095.1 of Stenotrophomonas sp. VV52. Lineage (GTDB taxonomy): Bacteria > Pseudomonadota > Gammaproteobacteria > Xanthomonadales > Xanthomonadaceae > Stenotrophomonas > Stenotrophomonas aracearum. Next base: position 13,772 of record NZ_PKQQ01000014.1, read on the forward strand.
CGGTGGTATCCGCCAGGTCACCCTGGCCCAGCAGCTGGGCATGGAAGGCCCGTCGCTGGTGCGCCTGCTGGACAAGCTGTCGGCCAGCGACCTGGTCCGCCGCGAGAGCGACGCCAGCGACCGCCGCGCCAACCTGCTGTGGCTGACCGACAAGGGCGAGGCCCTGGTCAGCGAACTGGAGCAGCAGCTGATCGGCCTGCGCCAGGACGTCTTCGGCGAACTGAGTACCGAAGAGCTGCGCACCGTGCTGAAGCTGTGGAAGCTGCTGGCCGATGCGTCCGACCGCGTGACGTAAGCCTGCCCTGCCGTGTTTCCCGGTGTCGCCCGGCGACGCCGTGGCGTTTCCCTTTCCGCTCCCCTGCGAAGTTCCTGCCCCGATGTACGGTGAATTCAGTCTCTACGGTGTGTTCGTCCCGACCCTGCTCGGGCTGATGCTGCTGGCGTACCTGCTCAAGAGCGGGCTGCGCGTGGTCCTGCAGCGCACCGGCGCCTACCGCCACATCTGGCACCCCGCCCTGTTCAACCTGGCCGTGTACGTGATCGTGCTCGGCGGGTTGTTTTCCCTGATGCGTTGGATGCAATCGTGAACAAGATCCTCAAGCACACCGTCCCGGTCGTCCTGACCGGGGTTGCCGTCATTGCCGCACTGCTGGTGCTGCGCCACCTGTGGTCGTACTACATGGACGAGCCGTGGACCCGCGACGCGCATGTCAGCGCCGACGTGGTCCAGGTAGCACCGGACGTGTCCGGACTGGTCGAAGCGGTCAACGTGGCCGACAACCAGCCGGTGAAGCGCGGCGAGGTGCTGTTCGTGGTCGACCGCGCGCGCTACCAGATCGCACTGGAGCAGGCCCGGGCAACGCTGGGCGAGCGCAACGCCACGCTGCAGCAGCTGCGCCGCGAGATCGCGCGCGACCGCAGTCTGCAGGACCTGGTGGCCGCCGAGGATGCCGAAGTGCGCCGCGCCAAGCTGCAGGCCGCACAGGCCGCTGCCGCCACCGCGCAGGCGGCGGTGGACCTTGCGAAGCTCAACCTGGCCCGCACCGAAGTGCGCAGCCCCAGCGACGGCCACGTCAACGACCGCACCGTGCGTGCCGGCGACTACGTCACCGCCGGTCACCCCGTGATGGCGGTGCTGGATACCGGTTCGTTCCGGGTCGATGGCTACTTCGAGGAAACCCGCCTGCGCGGCGTGCATGCCGGGCAGAAGGTCGACATCCGCCTGATGGGCGAGGCGCAGCCGCTGCAGGGCCACGTGCAGAGCATTGCCGCCGGTATCGAGGACCGTTACCGCAGCGAGGGCTCCAGCCTGCTGCCGAACGTGACCCCGGCCTTCGACTGGGTGCGGCTGGCGCAGCGCATCCCGGTGCGCATCCATATCGACAGCGTGCCCGAGGGCGTGAACCTGATTGCCGGGCGCACCGCCACCGTCACCATCGAGCCGGACACCGCCCCGGCCACGCCGGCGCACCCGGCACGGGCGGCGCTGTGAGCCGCCCGGCCCTGCACCGCATCGGCCTGGCGCTGGCCCTGACCAGCCTGGCTGCGTGCCGCACGGTCGGGCCCGATTACGCGGTGCCGGCCGGCGCCGCCTTCCAGCGCCCGGACGCCAACGCCGCCTTCATCGACACCGGCAATGCCCAGGTGGCCCCCGGCGCCGAGCTGCCGGCGCGCTGGTGGGAGCTGTACCAGGACGCCACCCTTAACGGGCTGGTCGAGCAGGCGCTGCGCGACAACGTGGAACTCAAGGTCGCCGACGCCAACCTGCGTCGTGCCGCCGCCGTGTACGAGCAGGCGCTGGATGCCGGTGGCTTCGAGTACGAAGCCGAGGCCGGGGTCAGCCGCGCGCAGCTGTCGGCCGAATCGTTCCTGCTCGAACACGAACTCCCGCCGATCAACCTGGCCGACGGCAGGTTCGCCGTGTCCTACCAGTTCGACCTGTTCGGCAAGCTCAAGCGCGCCTCCGAGGCGGCGCGTGCCGACGAGCAGGCCACCGCAGCGGCGATGGACCTGGCCCGGGTGTCGCTGGTGGCCCAGGTGGCCGGCAGCTACGTGGAGATCTGCCACGCCAACCACGAGCTGCACGTGGCCGAGCATTCGCTGCAGCTGCAGCAGCGCAGCCGCGAAGTAACCCAGCGGCTGATCGATGCCGGGCGCGGCACGCCGCCGGAGCTGGCCCGTGCCAACGCGCAGGTGGCGATGCTGGAAGCGGCGCTGCCGCCATTGCGCGCGCAGCGCCAGGCGTCCGAGTACCAGCTGGCGGCCCTGCTCGGGCAGACCCCGGGGCAGATTCCCGCTGGCGTGAGCGACTGCAGCGCGGCGCCGACCCTGGCCCGGCCGCTGCCGGTGGGCGATGGCCGTGCACTGCTGCAGCGCCGCCCCGACATCCGCCAGGCCGAACGCCGATTGGCTGCCGCCACCGCGCGGATCGGCGTGGCCACTGCCGCGCTGTATCCGGACATCCGACTGGGCGCCTCGCTGGGCGCGGCCGGCCTGCTGGCCGACTTCGGCGAACCGCTGACCCAGCAGTGGTCGATCGGTCCACTGATCTCGTGGACGCTGCCATCCTCGGGCACCCACGCGCGCATCCACGCCACCGAAGCCGGTGCGGACGCGGCGCTGGCCGAGTTCGACCACAGCGTGCTGCAGGCGCTGCGCGAAACCCAGACCGCGCTCAGCCGCTATGCGCACGACCTGCAGCGCGTACAGTCGCTGCAGCAGGCGCAGGGCCAGGCCGCGCTGGCTGCCGAGCAGAACCGGCGGCTCTACCAGGGTGGGCGCACGCCCTACCTGGCCAGCCTGGACGCCGACCGCACCCTGGTCAGCGCCGACGCCACGTTGGCGCAGGCGCAGGCGCAGGTCTCGCGCGACCAGATCCAGCTGTTCCTGGTCCTCGGCGGCGGTTGGAATGTCGACAAGAACTAACCCCATGCTGCTGCTGGACCGCCAGGCGTGGCTGTTTTCGGTCAAGACCTTCCTGGCCGCGCTGGCGGCGCTGTACATCGGGCTGGCCGGCAACCTGTCGCGCCCTTACTGGGCGATGGCCACCGTCTACATCGTGACCCAGCCGATGCTGGGCCCGACCCGGGCCAAGGGCGTGTACCGCATCGTCGGCACGTTGATCGCCGGCGCAGCCACGCTGTGGATGTTGCCGCACCTGGTGGAGACCCCGCTGCTGTTGAGCGCGGCGATGTCGCTGTGGCTGTCGGCCTGCCTGTTCATCGCCCTGCTCAACCGCGGTCCGCGCGGCTATGCGTTCCTGCTGGCCGGCTACACCACCGCGTTCATCGGCTTCCCGGCGGTGACTTCGCCGGACACCATCTTCGACACGGTGGTGGCGCGCAGCGAAGAGATCATCCTGGGCACGGTGGTGGCGGTGCTGTTCGCCTCGCTGTTCTTTCCGAGCTCGGCGCGACCCATGCTGCGCGCACGGATCGGCAGCTGGATGGGCGATGCGGCGCAGTGGTGCCGGCAGATCCTGCTGCGCGGCCAGGCGCACGGGCCGCGTAACCGGCTGGCCGCCGACCTGGTCCAGTTCGAGGCGTTGATCGAGTTCCTGCGCCGCGATGACCCGCGCCATGCGGGGTCTGCGGTATCGATGGAACGCCTGCGCGAACGCATGCTGCTGATGCTGCCGGTGCTGTCCTCGATTGCCGACCGGCTGGGTGCGCTGCGTGCCGGTGGCCGCGCGCTGCCGCCGGGGCTGGAGCCGCTGGTGCAGGACATCGCGCAGTGGCTGGAACACCCGGGCCGCGCCAGCAGCGCCGAGCATGACGCGCTGCGCGCGCGCATCCTGGCACTGAAGCCGGCGGTGGACGGTGAACTGGACCACCTGTTGCTGGTGACCCTGCTGCTGCGGCTGGAGGAGCTGGTGGACCTGTGGCAGGACTGCGCGACCCTGCAGGACGCCATCGAACACGGCAGCGCCCCGCGCGATACCGCCCACTACCGGGTGCGCGCCGAGCGCATCGGCGATGCGCGCCACGTGGACTACGGCATGGCGCTGTTCTCGGCGGCCAGTGCCGGCGTGGCGCTGATGACCTACTGCGCGCTGTGGATCGGGCTGGGCTGGGAAGGCGGTGGCAACGGCGCGATGATGGCGGCGGTGGCCGCTGCGTTCTTCGCCGCGCAGGACGACCCGGCGCCGAGCATGCTGCAGTTCCTGCTGTGGGCGATCGTGGCCAGCGGCGTGGCAGCGGTGTACCTGTTCGGGGTGTTCCCGGCGGTGCACGACTTCGGCAGCCTGGCGCTGGTGCTGGCGGTGATCTTCCTGCCACTGGGGCTGCTGCTGCACCGGCCGAAGACCGCGCTGATCGGGCTGCCGCTGACGGTGAACCTGGTGGCGCTGCTGAATGTGCAGAATACCTACAACGCCAACATCCAGAGCTTCATCAATTCGTCGGTGGCGATGTTCATCGGGATCGGATTTGCGGTGGTGATGACCCGGGTGTTCCGCTCGGTGGGGGCCGAATGGACCGCGCGCCGCCTGGTCCGCCAGGGCTGGGTGACCCTGGCCGAGGCCGCCGAAGGCCATGGCCAGCAGGATCGCCAGCGGTTCGCCGCGCGCATGCTGGACCTGCTGGGCGTGCTGGCCCCGCGCCTGGCCGCTACACCCGAAGGAAGCGACATCGCCTCGGTGGACATGCTGACCGAGGCGCGCATCGGCCTGAACATCCTGCAGCTGCGCCGCGCCCGGCACGGCCTGCCGGCGGCCAGCATGCAGGCCATCGAAACCATCCTGGACGACGTGGCCGCGCACTATCGGGCCCAGGTGGCGCAACGCCGGCCGCTGCCCGCCCCGCCGGCGTTGCAGGCCCGGCTGGAGGCGTCGCTGCAGCGGGTGCAGACCGTGGAGGCCGGCAAGGCCCGCGATGAGGCCCTGATGGGTGTGCTGGGGCTGCGCTATGCGCTGTTCCCCGAGCAGCTGGCGGTCACACAGGGCGGAGTATCCTGACGCCCTGCATTCCTGCATGGCACAAGGTGAAACTTCGATGAGTTATGACGTGATGGTGTTCGACCCGGCCGTGGCGCCGCGCGAAGTCGAAGCGTTCCTGCAGTGGTACGACGCACAGACCGAGTGGAACGAGAAGCACGAGTACGACGACGCGGCCGTCTCGGTGGCGGCGCTGCAGGCGTTCTTCGCCGAGCTGGCCGAAGACTTCCCGCCGATGGACGGTCCGCTCTCGGACGACGAGGATGATCGCCCGCAGGTAACCGACTACAGCATCGGCACCCATGTGATCTACGCCTCGTTCGACGACGAAGTGGCTGAAGATGCGCACGGCCAGGTGCAGATCCTGGCCAACAAGCACCAGGTGGGCTTCTTCGACGTCAGCGGCGACGGTGCGATCGTGTACCCGGACGGCACCGTGCTGGTTCCCGGGGAAGTGGAAGAAGGCGACGAGGACGCCTGACCCAACGTCAGAACAGCTGGCCTTGTGCCGGTGCGGTCGCCTCACGGGCTGCTGCCCCCGCCCCCAGCCGCAGCGCCAGCCCGGACAAGCGGCTGGCGTGCCGCGCCAGCGCTTCCTGTACCACCTCCGCACTGCCCAGTACATGCAACGCCCGGCGCGCCCGGGTCATGCCGGTGTACACCAGCTCGCGCGACAGCACCCGGTTGTCGCGACGCGGCAGCTGCAGCCACACCTCGTCGAATTCCGAGCCCTGCGCCTTGTGCACGGTCATCGCGAACGCGCTTTCGTGCGCGGGCAGCGCGGCCGGGTGGAACGCGCGCGGGTGTTCCGGGCTGTCGCCGGGGAACCAGGCCAGCACCGCGCCTTCGCTGTTGCGCAGGCACAGGCCGATGTCGCCGTTGAACAGGCGGTGGCGGTAGCTGTTCTCGGTGATCAGCAGCAGCCGGCCGTGGAAGTAGCGCGCCCCACCGCCCGGTCGCGCGCTGCCGGCCAGCGCCGCTTCGATGCGTTCGTTGAGGCCGCGCGCGCCCTGCGGTCCTTCGCGCAGCGCGGTGAGCAGGCGCAGCTGGCCGGCCTGGGCCAGCGCCTGCGCCGGGTCCGCCGCCTCGCCCAGCCCACGCCAGTGCGCCAGCAGGGTCTGCCGGTGCTGCTGCAGCGGGTCCACCTGGTCTTCGTGGAAGTGCACGCCGGCCAGCTGGCCGTGGCGCAGCAGCTCCAATGCACGGGTGCTGTCGCCCACGCGCACCGCAGCCGCCAGTGGCGCCAGGTCCAGCGCGTCGCTCTGCCGGTAGCCGCGCTGAAGCTGCACGCGACGGCCGGCGAACGGCAGCGGCGCGGCCAGCGGCTGCAGCGCGGCCGCCGCCAGCAATGGGCGCAGCGCAGTGGCATCGTCGGCCTGGGTGCCGAGGCCGTCGCCGCTGGCCTGCAGCACCGCGCTGAGCACGTCGCCGGCCTCCACCGACGGCAGCTGGTCGGGGTCCCCGAGCAGGATCAGCCGCGTACCGCCGGCGACCGCTTCGACCAGCTTGGTCATCAACGGCAGGTCGATCATTGAAGCTTCGTCCACCACCACCACATCGAACGGCAGCGGGTTATCGGCGTGGTGGCGGAAGCGCGGCGAATCGGGAATCACCCCGAGCAGGCGATGCAGGGTGGCGCCGGTGGTCGGCAGGGCCTCGGCCAGTTCGGCGGCCACCCCGACCAGGCGCAGCCGCTGCAGGGCCAGGCGCAGGCTTTCGGCCATGCGTTCGGCCGCGCGCCCGGTAGGGGCGGCCAGCGCCACCCGCGGCAGCGCGGCGTTGGCCTGTTGCGCCTGGGCGGCCAGCAGCACCAGCAGGCGCGCGATGGTGGTGGTCTTGCCGGTACCGGGCCCGCCGGTGACCAGCACCAGCGGGTGGCGCAGCGCGACCGCAGCGGCACGTGCCTGGTGGTCGATGCCGTCCAGTGCCTGCGGGAACAGCTGTGCGAACAGCGGCGCCAGCGCCGCCGGGTCGTGCACGGGCAGCGGTTGCCGGGCAATGCGCTGCAGGCCCAGCGCCAACCGACGTTCGTACTCGCGGTACCGGCGCAGGTACAGCAGGCCGTGTTCCAGCACCAGCGGTGCATCGGCGGCCGCATGGTCGTCGCGTTCCGGCGTATCCACCCACGGCGATGCGCGCAGCTGCGCCATCCAGTCGCCGGGCAGCGGCCAGTCCAGGTCGGCATCCACCAGCCGCCGGGGCTGCTGCGGGTCCAGCCCGGCGTGGCCCTGCGCCACCGCCAGCGATGCCAGCGCGGCTGCGGCCAGCACCGCGTCGGGCGTGTCCGGCTGCAGTCGGCGCAGGCTCTGCGCCAAAGCGTGGTCCAGGGTGCGCAGGGTGCCCTGCTGCAACAGCGCGGCGAGCAGGCTCATGCGTCACCCCGCGCGCGTGCCACCAGCCCGGCGTGGGCGTCGGCGCCACCTGCGAACAGCGCGTCCATTGCCTCCACCAGCGCCGGGTCGAAGCGCTGCGCATGCACGCCCGGCGCGTCGGCGCGGCCGGCTTCGAGTCCACGGCAGAACAGGTAGCGGATGCCGCCCATGTCGCGCGCCAGGTCGTAGCCGGCGCCGAGGCGGAAGCGCAGCCAGCGGTGCAGGGCCACGGTGTAGATCAGCGCCTGCAGGTCGTACTCGCTGTGCTGCATGGCCTCGGCCAGGCGCGCAGCGTCGTAGCCGGGGAGCCGGTTGGATTTGTAGTCGAGCACGTACCAGCGTCCGTCGCGCACGTAGGTGAGGTCGATCTTGCCGGTCATCAGCCCTTCCAGCTGGCGGCGGGTGCCGAAGCTGCGCCGGTCGCGGACCAGTCCGTGCCGGTGCAGCAGCTGCAGCAGCGCCGGCACGGCAGTGGCCTGCATGGCGAAGTGGAACTCGATCTCGGCGCGCCGGTCCTGCGCGGGCAGGCTGCACAGCGCGCCGCCTTCGGGCAGTTGCACGGTCAGGGTCTGCCCGACCAGCGGCACCAGCACCGCCACGCCATCGTCCAGGTCGGCGTCGGCATAGCCTTCGGCGCGCAGCGAGTCGCGCAGCACCTCGGCCTGTTCCGGCGGCGCCGCATCGCCAGCGCGCCAGACGGACCAGCGCGCGAAGTCGGTGTTCTCCAGCGCATCGTGCAGCACGTTGCCGAAGCGGCTGCCCATGAAGCGCGGATCGATCTCCGGCTGCGGTTCGCTCGGCGCCAGCGGCTCGACCTCCAGCGGCAACTCGCCGCCGGCCGGTTCGTCGGCGGCCGGGGCCGGCGCTTCGGTGGCCATGGCGTCGGTGTCGTGGCCCGCATCCGCATTGGCCAGCTGGGTAAAGCTGTACACCCACCAGTCGTGCGGCACCCGCCGGGTGACCGCGCGCACCGGTGGCAATTCGCCTTCGCGTTCCACCGGCAGCTGCGCGGGGCGCGGCTCCACGGGGCCTTCGATCACCTGGATGTCCGGGTTCGATCGCAACGCATCCAGGTCGGACAGCATCGGCGCCAGCCGGGTCTTCGCCAATCCGGCGAGGTCGCCGGCGGCGATCCACAAGGCATGCTCGGCGCGGGTCAGGCCCACGTACAGCAGGCGCGCATCTTCGGCCTCCTGCTCCTGCGCGGCGCGCGCGCTGGCCGCGTTCCACGCTTCGTCGCGCTCCAGCTTCCAGTGCAGCTCGCGGCGCCCGTCGGCGTAGACCGTGCAGTTGGCATCGGTGTTGGCGCCGCCGCTGCCGATGCCGACGAAGGGCAGGAACACCAAGGGGTACTCCAACCCCTTGCTCTTGTGCAGGGTGATGATCTGCACCCGGCGCGCGTCCGATTCCAGCCGCAGCAGCTGCTGTTCGTCGTCCTGGTCGGCGTGCGCCATCTGCACCTGCAGCCAGTCCAGCAGGCCGTGCATGCCCAGCGCCTGGCCGGCCGCCTGCTGCAGCAGCTCGCCCAGCTGCAGGTAGTTGGTGAGGCGGCGTTCGCCATCGAGCAGGCCGAGCAGGCGTTCGGCATGTTCGGCGCACAGGTCGGCGATGACCGCGAACGGTCCGCCGCGCAGCCAGCGTTCGCGCCACAGCAGCAGCCGGGTCTGGAACGCGCGCTGCGGGTCGCCGTCGCGTTCCATCGCGTCGATCGCCGCCGCGTTTTCACCGAGCAGCACGGTCGACAGCGCGGCACGCAGGCGGCCTTCGTCGGCCGGCTGCAGCAGCGCCAGCAGCAGCACGCGCAGTTCGCGTGCCTCGGCAGTGGCGTACAGGCTCTGCTTGCCAGCGGCCACCGCTGGAATGCCGACCGCGCTCAGCGCCTGCTGGATCCGGGTAGCTTCATGGTGGCGGCGCACCAGCACGGCGATGTCGCCGGGCTGCACCGGCATGCCGCGCAGCAGCGCGCGGCCCTGCCGGCCTTCCAGCAGCACCTGGTGGATTGCCGCTACGCAGGCGTCGGTGGCCTGCTGGCGCGACGGGTCGGCCTTGAGGTCGGCGCCGTCGTCGCTGCGCAGCAGGCGCAGGGTCAGGCCCGGTGCGGGCTGGTCGTCGCGCAGGAAGTCGGCGTCGCTGCGGGTGCTGCCAGGCAGCACCGGCTCGAAGGCGATGTCCGCTTCCAGGAAGGCGCGTTCGCCCGCCGCGTTGTACAGCGCCTGCAGCGCGCGCAGCACGCCCGGGCGCGAGCGGAAGTTGCGGTTCAACGCGGGTGCGGCGACCGCTTCACGCTTTGCCTTGAGGTAGGTGTGGATGTCGCCGCCGCGGAAGCCGTAGATGGCCTGCTTGGGATCGCCGATCAGGAACAGCGCCGGGTCGAGGCCCGCCTCGCGGGTTTCCGGCGAATCGCCGAACACGCGCTGGAAGATGCCCCACTGGCGGTCGTCGGTGTCCTGGAATTCGTCCACCAGGGCGATCCGGTACTGCGCGCGCAGCTGCTGTACCAGCGCGGCGCGGTGCGGGCCTTCCAGCGCGGCGGCCACGCCGTCGATCAGGTCGTCGTAGGTCTGCACCCGGCCGACCCGCTTCAGCTCGTCGAGGCGTTCGCGGGCCTGGCCGCGCAGGTCGTGCAGCAGCAGCAGCGCCTGCTGGCGCAGCCACTGGTCGTGGCTGTCGGCAGCGTGCCACCAGGTCTGCAGCGCGTCGAACAGCGCCGAGGCTGGGCACAGGCCCTGCTGATCCTCTTTGCAGAAGCCGAGCAACGCCACCGGCAGCAGCTTGCCCAGGTGCAGCTTGTCGCTGCGCGGCCAGCTGCGCGACGCTCGGCCGGCGAACAGTTCGGCGAAGGCCTTGTCGAAGCTGGGCCGACGTGCGCGGCGGCCGTCGAAGATCTTGCGCTCGAACGCGTTGGCAATGCTGGCCTGGGCGTCTTCGGCATGCGCGTCGATGGCGAGCGCGAGTGCCTCGGCGGCGGACTGCAACGCGTCACTGGGGTCGTCCAGCCGATGCACGGGCACGGGCGGCAGCAGCGGCAGTGGTTTGATCAGCGCCGACAGGTCGCGTGCCAATGCGTCCGGATCCGACCACAGCCGGGTCAGCGCATCGACCCGTGCGGGGTCGTTGGCGTGCACCCGCCAGAGGTCGGCGCCGAGCTGGTCGTGCAGTTCGCGCTCGCTGGGCAGCAGGGTCGGCGGGTCGAACGTGTGGCCGCTCTCCAGCGCGTGTTCGCGCAGCACCCGGGTGCAGAAGCCGTGGATGGTGAAGATCGCGGCGAGGTCGATTTCGTCGGCGGCGGTCTGCAGGCGCTGCGCCAGCGCCGCCGGGGTTTCGCGGCCGCGGTCCAGTTCGCGCTGCAGCAGGTAGCGGGTGAGCTGCGCGTCGGGCGCTTCGTCTTCAGAAGGCGCGCGCGCCAGCAGCTTCGCGGCCAGGGCCAGGCGCTCGCGGATGCGCTTGCGGAGCTCCTGGGTGGCGGCGTCGGTAAAGGTCACCGCCAGGATCTGGCCGATGCGGTAGCCCTGCTCCACCACCAGCCGGGTGAACAGCGTGGCCAGGGTGAAGGTCTTGCCGGTGCCCGCGCTGGCTTCGATCAGGCGCACGCCGTCCAGCGGCAGGGACAGGTAGGGATCGTGCTGCAGGTCCAGGTCGCTCATGCCGGCGCTCCTTCGTCGGTGAAGCCCTGGAACACCCTGCCCTCGCGCACAGCGCAGAACACCCGGAAGCTGGTCTGCAGCAATTGCTGGTAGCTGTCCGGATCGGCGAACGGGTCGCGCCCGCGCAGGGCCAGCTGCAGGGCGTCGCCACTGGCCTCGCCCCAGCGCCGGTCACCGCCATGCCACTGCGCCCAGCCCTCGGCTTCGCGCTTGGCGGCCGGGGTGCGGTACAGCGTCCACGCGGTGTACGGGCCATACAGCAGCGGACCGCACAGTCCTTCGCCACGCAGCTGCAGCAGGGTCTGCAATGCGGCCTTCGCGGTGGGGGCCGACAGCGCGGGCAACACGTGCGGCCCCACCCCGTCCTCGCCACCGTCGTGGAATTCGATCAGCGGCAGTGCGTCGCCGGCAGCGTTGGCCAGCAGCCAGTCCAGCCCGTGCCGGATCGCCGCCGGGCCGTTCAGGCCACCCGCGCGCAGGCGCACGATGCCCTGCAGGTGGATGTCGTCGACGCGGCCGTGCAGGCGTACGCCATCGATCTCCACCTCGTAGCGTCGGCTGTCGGCGGTGCTGTCGCCGCGCCACTGCGCCAATGCCAGCGCATAGGGGCGGGTCTGCGCCTGCAGCGCCTGGAACTGGCGTTCGCCGAGCGCACCCGATGGCAGCAGCGCGCGTGCGCGCAACCGCGCGTACAACGGCGTGTCATCGCCTTCCAGGGTGGCCTCGATCACCGCATGCTGCAGCAGGCGCTGCTCCAGGCCACGCCCGGCCAGCACCAGCGGTTCCAGGTCCTCGGCCGTGCCCAGCTCTTCGGGCAGGCGCAGGCCCAGCCGCTGCGACAGGAACTGCCCGGCCGGGTCGGTAAGGAACCGGCGCAGCGCGTCCAGCGACAGGTCCGGCGCGGCGTCCTCCGGCAACGGCGCCAGCGGCTGCTGGAACCATGCCGGCGGTGCGCGCCGCACGCTGCCGAGCGAGCCCGCAGCGGGGTGCCACTGCTGGCGGTAACTGAAGCGGCGCGGCTCATCGCCGCCGCCGAACGCGGCCGGCGAGAACGGCTGCAGCGAATGGCGCACGGTGAACTGTTTCACTGCCGCTGGCGGGTCGTCGTGGTACTCAGCGGCGGCATCGATCAGCTCGCTGACCAACACCGACGGTTCGCGCACGCTGCCATCGCGCGGGTCGGCACCGAGGTAGCTCAGGTAGAACACGTCCTGCGCCGAGGCGAACAGCTGCAGGAACAGGAAGCGGTCGTCCTCGCGCAGCGAGCGGTCGCCATGCCGGCGCTTGTCGGTGCCCAGTTCGGCGGTGAGCTGGTTGAGCCCGGCAGCCGGGTCGCGGCGCGGGAAGTCGCCGTCGTTGAGGCCGAGCACGCAGATCACCCGGAACGGCAGCAGCCGCATCGGCACCATCCGCCCGAAGCTGATGCCGCCGGTCAGCAGCGGCGCGCGGGTGTCGGCCTCGCCGAGCACGCCGCCGAAATGCGCACGCACCACCTCCGGCGGGACCGGGGCATCGAAATCGGCACGTTCGGCCTCGCGGGCGAACTCGTTGATCAGCTTGCGCAGCCGCTCCAGCGCGCGCTGGCTGCTGGCCGCCTCCGGGGTCTCCGGCAGCAGCGCGTCGAGCAGGGCCAGCAGGCGCTGGCGCCACTGCGCCGGGGGCAGCGCATCGCTCAGCGCGCGCTGGTAGCGCGCCAGCACCCGCATCAGCGCGAGCAGGCGGTCCAGCGCGTCCAGCGCGCTGCCTTCCAGCTCCGGCCACGGCGCCACGCCGGCGATGTCGCCATCGCTGCCGCTGGCATGGCCGAGCAGCAGGCGGTCCAGTGCGAACTGCCAGGTGTAGGCGTCGTCGTCCGGCGCCTGGTGCTGCGCGCGGTGGCTGGCGTCCAGGCCCCAGCGCGCGCCGGCGGCCTGCAGCCAGTCGTGCAGGCGGTCGAACGCGGCCGCGTCCAGGCCGGCGGCTTCGGCCAGTGGCGCGCTGGCCAGCAGGTCCAGCACTTCGTTGAGGCCGAAGCGCGACACCGGCAGGCCGAGCAGGTGCACGAACACGTCGGCCAGCGGTTCGCCGGTGAGCGGGCTGGTGTCGGCCAGCGCGTAGGGAATGTGGTCCTCGCCGCCGCTGCGACCGCCGAACACTGCCTCCAGGTACGGCACGTACGGATCGATGTCCGGTGCCAGCACCGCGATGTCGCGCGCCTGCAGCGGCGGGTCGAAACGCGGGTCCTGCAGCAGCGCGCGCAGCTGGTCGTGCAGGACCTGCAGTTCGCGCAGGCGGGTGTGGCAGGCATGCACCTGCAGGCTGGGGTCGTTGCGCAGCAGCTGCGGGCGCAGCGCGCCTTCCGGCGCGGTGCGGCGGTGGAACAGGTCGCGCTGCAGGCGGTGCAGCAGGCTGTCGGCAAGGCCGCCGTGGGCCATGTCCGCGCGGGTGTCGTCTTCGGGATCGTGGTAGGCGGCGATTTCGCCGGAGGGATGCACCACTTCGTAGCTGCCCAGCACCGCCATGAAGTCGCGCCCGGCCGCACCCCAGGCCTGCAGCAGGCGGTTCTCGTCGGCGCCGCTGCCGAACGGGTCGGCCGCGCCGCTGCGCAGGCGCCCGCCCAGGGTCTGCAGGTCGCCCCAGTACGAACGGGTGGGCGTGGGCATGTAGAAGTGCAGCGTGCCGACCCGCGCCTGGGTGGCCACCACCCGCAGCACGTCCGGCGACACGTTCAGGGTGGCAAAGGCGAACAGGCGCGGCGGCAGCCCCGCCGGCAACGGCCGCCCGGCGCCTTCGAACTGCTCCAGATAGGCGTGGATGCGACGGGCGCGGTACTGGTGGCCGCTGCCGATGCGCCGCCACAGGATCGCCTGCGGGTCGTGCGGGTCGGCGCCGGCTTCCCAGCGCAGCAGCCAGTCGCGGCGCCAGGCCTGGTACTTCTCGAACACGGCGGCCAGCTCGCCGGCCAGCGCCCAGGGCTTGAGCGGATCCGGTTGGGACAGGTAGGCCTGCAGCGCGCGCAGCGGCGGCTGCGCCATCAGCGCCGGGTCGGTCAGCGCCGCGTAGACCTTCCAGTGCAGCGCGGCGGCGGTGAGATCGTCATGCTCGCCGGGCACATTGGCGTTCAACGCCCGCGCCACGAACTCGCCCGGGGTCAGGAACGCCAGGTTGGCGGCGATGCCATACTCCGCCGCCAGGGTGGACTGCAGCCAGCGGCGCATCGCCACCTGCGGAATCAGCACCACGTCCGGTTCGAGGATCGACTGCCCGGCCACCGGCTCGCGCAGCGTCCTGGCCAGCAGCGCGGCCAGCACATCGAGCGAATTGGAGTGGTACAGGCGGAAGTCTGAAGCGGGGTCGGTCATCGCGGCAGTGTGCCGCAGCGCGGCGCCGATCTCGACCCTCTTTGATATGGACGACGGTGGATGTCGCCTGCGGCCTTCTTTGGCGGTCGTTCGATATGCACTGTTTCAGCCGCCCATCCCCCGTACGGGCGGGGCACGCCAAGCCAACATGCGACAATACTGCACGGTCCAGTTCGGTTTTGTTCAGCCGTCCACCACGATCTTAGAACGTTGGAATTTTGTTAATGGCGACCATGACGGCTTCCGAAGAACCTCTGGTGCAGTTGGACAACGTGCGGATCGACCGCGGCGGTCGCGCCATCCTGCGCGACGTTTCGCTGTCGGTACCGCGTGGCAGCATCACCGCCGTGCTCGGTCCCTCCGGCAGCGGCAAGTCGACGCTGCTTGCGGCGCTGACCGGCGAACTGCGCCCGGCGGCCGGAACCGTGACCCTGTTCGGGCAGCCCATTCCCACCGGCAGCGGCGCCCTGCGCGCGATGCGCCGCAGCGTGGGCGTGCTGCTGCAGGGCAACGGCCTGCTCACCGACCTGACCGTGGCCGAGAACGTGGCGCTGCCGTTGCGCACCCACACCCGGCTGCCGGCTGCGGTGCTGGACCGGCTGGTGGACATGAAGCTGCACGCGGTCGGCCTGCTGGCCGCGGCCGACGCCTGGCCGCGCGAGCTGTCCGGCGGCATGGCGCGCCGCGTGGCGCTGGCCCGCGCGCTGGCGCTGGACCCGCCGCTGATGATCTACGACGAGCCGCTGACCGGGCTGGACCCGATCGCCAGCGGCGTGATCATGAGCCTGATCCAGCGCCTCAACCACAGCCTGGGCCTGACCAGCATCATCGTCAGCCACCATGTGCATGAAACCCTGCCGATCTGCGACCAGGTGATTGCGATCGCCAATGGCGGGGTGGTGTTCCAGGGCACCCCGGCCGCGCTCGAGTCCAGCCAGGACCCGCTGCTGCGCCAGTTCCTGCACGGGCAGCCGGACGGCCCGATCCCGTTCGATGCCGCGCCCCGCGCGAAGGTGGCCTGATGCCGTTCGTTGAAAGCACCCGCTCACTGGGCCGGGCCGGCCTGTTCTCGCTGACCGTCCTGCGCGGTTCGCTGCCAACCCGTGATTTCCTGGCCGAGCTGACCCGCGAGATCTACAAGATCGGCGCGCGTTCGCTGCCGATCATCGCCGTGGGCGGTGCATTCGTGGGCCTGGTGCTGACCCTGCAGGGCTACCGCACGCTGACCACCTTCGGCGCCGCCGATGCGCTGTCCACGCTGTTGGGCCTGTCGCTGTACCGCGAGCTGGCGCCGGTGCTGACCGCGCTGCTGTTCATCGGCCGCGCCGGCAGCTCGATTGCCGCCGAGCTGGGGTTGATGCGCGCCACCGACCAGATCAAGGCGCTGGAGCTGATGGCGATCGACCCGGTCGCCAAGGTGGTGGCGCCGCGCTTCTGGGCGGCGGTGCTGACCGTGCCGCTGCTGACCGGCATCTTCTGTTCGCTGGCGATCAGTGCCAGCTACTTCGAAGCGGTGCACGTGCTTGGCCTGGACAACGGCGTGTTCTGGTCGGCGCTGAGCAACAGCGTGGACTTTTGGGACGACTTCGGCGTGGCAATGCTGAAGTCGGCCATCTTCGGCGGTACCGCCGCGCTGGTCGCTTCGTACGTGGGCTTCCACGCCGAGCCGACCATCGAAGGCACTTCGGTAGCGACCACGCGCGCGGTGGTGAACGCCTCGCTGCTGGTGCTGATGTTCAACTTCGTGCTGTCGGCGATGCTGTTCCGCTGACGCCCTGACGCTCTTCAAATACGGTGATATGAACATGGCCATCCGCGGTCCCAGACTCGAATTTTCCGTCGGCGCTTTCCTGCTGCTGGCGCTGGCCTCGCTGCTGGTGCTGGCGATGGCGTCGACCAACCAGCGCTGGGGTTTCGGCAGCGAAGGGTATGAACTGAAAGCCCGCTTCACCCAGATCGGCCAGCTGCGCAAACAGGCGCCGGTCAAGATCGGCGGCGTGGTGGTGGGCCAGGTCGGCGATATCGACCTGGACCCGACCCGCTTCGATTCGATCGTGACGCTGAAGCTGGATCCGAAGTTCAAGGACCTGCCCGCCGACACCTCTGCCGGCATATTCACCAGCGGTTTGCTCGGCGAAAGCTATATCGGACTGCAGCCGGGCGGTGATCCGGACGTGCTGAAGTCCGGCGACGAGATCGTCTTCACCCAGCCGGCCGTGGACCTGATCCAGATGGTTGGCAAGTACATGTTCAGCGGCCCGGGCAATGCCGGCGCCGCTTCCCAGGATGCTCCCGGCGCAGCCGCGCCGGCAACGGAACCGCAGAAATGAAAAAGACCCTGATTCCGGCGCTGCTCGCTTCGGCCCTGCTCGCCTCCCTGCCCTCGCTGTCGTTCGCCCAGCCCACCCAGCCCGCCGCCGCCGCCCCCCAGAGCGCGGCGACGAAGACGGTGATGGATGCCAGTTCCCGCATCCTGGCCACCCTGCAGCAGCGCCGCGCCGAGTTCAGCAAGGACCCGGCCGCCCTGCGCAGCTACATCGACAGCGAGCTCAACCGCACCTTCGACCGCGATTACGCGGCGCGCCTGGTGCTGGGCGCCAACGCGCGTGGCGCCTCTGACGCGGACGTGAAGTTGTTCGCCGATGCGATGGCCGACAACCTGATGCAACGCTACGGTTCGGCCCTGCTGACCATCCAGGGCAAGCCGACCTTCCGCGCCAAGGGCGAGCAGCCGCTGCCCGGCAACCGTGGCGTCAAGGTCTCCACCGAGCTGCTGCGCACCGGCGCCGAATCGACCCCGGTCGAATACATGATGCGCAACGTCAACGGCCAGTGGAAAATCTTCGACGTGAACATCGAAGGCATTTCCTACGTACAGACCTTCCGTACCCAGTTCGACGCGCCGCTGCGCCAGAAGGGGATCCAGGAAGTGGCCAAGGAACTGCGTGCCGGTTCCATGCAGGCCGGGCCGGCCGGCAATGGCAAGTAACAGCGCCAGCGCGCGGATCGACGGTTCGCGCTGCGTGTTCGACGGCGTTCTCGACCGCGACGCCGTGGTGGCGCTGTGGTCGAAGCTGAAGGACCTGCCAGACAACGTGCTGCAGCTCGACCTGAACGCAGTCACGCAGCTGGACAGCGCCGGTCTGGCGTTGCTGGCCGAGCTCACCGCGCGCGCCCGCGACGACGGGCGTACGCTGGTGGTCAATGGCAACCCTGCCGGCCTCAATGAACTCAGCGCCGCCTACCGGCTGGCGCCGTCCCTGGATTTCAATGCCTCTACTGCCGCGAGCTGACATGAACGTCGTACGCACCGCTTCCCTTTTCCTGCTGGTCCTGGCGCTCAGCGCCTGCGCGGCCAAGCCGGCCCGTGACAGTGCGCCGGCCACCGTCGCCGTGGCACCCGTCGCTGCGACTGATGTTCCCGCGCCGGTGGCTGACGGCGGCGCGGCGGTGCCCGCGCCGGCACCGGTCGCGGCCGCTGCACCTGCAGTTTCCGGCTCCGACGCTGCTGCGTCCGACGCTGCCCCCACCGATGGCACCGCACCGGCCGCCACTGGCGCCGCACCCACCGGTGCCGAGGATGACTTCGCCGCGCTGTACGGCGGCCCGGCGCCCAACGCCGACGGCGCCGAGGCGTCGACCTCGGCCTACGACCCCTGGGAGGGTTTCAACCGCCGCGTGCACGCCTTCAACAACGTGGTCGACCGCGCGATCGCGCGTCCGCTGGCCACCGCGTACACCAATGTGGTGCCGCGCTTCGCACGCACCGGCGTGAGCAACTTCTTCAGCAACCTGCGCGCACCGGTGACCATCACCAACCAGCTGCTGCAGGGGCGCCCGGGCGACGCCTGGGACAGCTTGGGACGTTTCATCATCAACACCACGGTAGGCATCGGCGGCCTGTGGGACCCGGCCAGCGCCGGCCAGGTACCGCGTCGCAGCGAAGACTTCGGCCAGACCCTGGGCGCCTGGGGCTGGCGCAGCTCGCGTTACGTGGAGCTGCCGTTCTTCGGTCCGCGTACCGTGCGCGATGTGTTCGGCCTGGCCGGCGACATTCCGCTCTCGCCGATCCGCACCATCGAGCAGGACAACATCCGCATCCCGCTGCAGGGCCTGCAGCTGGTGGACATGCGCTCGCAGCTGCTGGCGCTGGACGACATCCGCGACAACGCCGTGGACGAGTACGCGCTCACGCGCGACGCCTGGCTGCAGCGCCGCAACTACCAGATCGTGAACGACCTGCGGGGTCGACGCGAACGCGGCAAGGATGCCGACGACTCCGCCCCGATCCCGGTGGATGCGATGCCGATGCCCAACTGGGGTAACTGATCAAAAGAAAAACCCCGCCGAAGCGGGGTTTTTTTTTGATCCTGGATCAGGCGGCCAGGGCCGCGTCGATCGCGTCGAGCAGGCGCGGGTCGTTGGCCGGTACGTCGGGGGCGAAGCGGGCGACCACCTGGCCATTGCGGCCGACCAGGAACTTCTCGAAGTTCCACAGCACGCCCGGGGCCGGATTGACCACCAGGTCCGGGTACTTGGCAACCGCGCCCTGCAGCTTTTCGCGCATCGGACCTTCGCCGGTGGCGGCCGGCTGGGCCTGGGTGAGCTGCTGGTACAGCGGATGGATGTCGTCGCCGGCCACGCTGACCTTGGCGAACATCGGGAAACTGACGTTGTATTCCAGCTGGCAGAACTGCTGGATCTCCGCCTCGCTGCCCGGCTCCTGGGCCAGGAAGTTGTTGGCCGGGAAACCGAGCACTTCCAGGCCGGCGGCCTGCTTGTCGGCGTACAGGGCCTGCAGGCCTTCGTACTGCGGGGTCAGGCCGCACTTGGAAGCCACGTTGACCACCAGCAGCACTTTGCCGCGGTAGTCGGCCAGCGATCTGGGCTGGCCTTCGATGGTGGTGACGGGAATGTCGTAGACGGTCTGGCTCACGGGTGTTCCTGTGCAGTGTGGAAAGGACACATGGGATATGTGCCCCGGAAAGGCGAAATCAATCGACGCAGATCGTGCCCTGGGCCACGCCACCGTCGATGCGCTGGCGGCAGCCGAAGTTCTGGCTGACGTCGGTCTGGCAGATGCCGGTGGCTTTGGTGCCTGCTGCAATCTCCGTCTCGCCATTGGCCAGGCACTGCCCAGTGCAGTCGGACTTGGCGCTGCAGGTCTTGCCGGCGTCCGCATAGGGAACAACGCACTGCACGCGCTGCAGGCGGCCGAGCGGCTTCAGTTCGCCGCCCGAAGCGGCACACGACGCTGCTTCCGCAGTTGCATCACCTGCCGGTGCAGGCGCGGCGGCGGTGTCGTTACCCGGCGCAGTACTGCAGCCGGCCAGCATCAACAACAGCGGGAGCATCAAGGTCAGGCGCATCGACGGTTTCCTGGCAGGTAAGAGCATGGCCGCACACTGTAGCAACTGCCGATGTCAGTCCTGCGTGGTCGTTGCGTCGTCTGCCGACTCGTCCTCGTCGGCCGCGTCCAGCCCGATTCCGCCCAGCAGCTGTTCGGTCTGCTCACTGCCGAGCGACTCCACGCCGCGCAGGCGGCGCTCGATGGTGCGCGTCTTGCGGCTGGCCTCGCCCAGGCTGCGCCCGACCGTGCTGATCTGCTTCTCGGCCTTTTCCAGGATGCCGGCGAACTTGCCGAACTCGCTCTTGACCGCGCCCAGCAGGCTCCACACTTCGCTGGAGCGCTGTTCGATGGCCAGCGTGCGGAAGCCCATCTGCAGGCTGTTGAGCAGCGCGGTGACCGTGGTCGGCCCGGCCACCACCACGCGGTGTTCGCGCTGCAGCAGGTCGACCAGTCCCGGGCGCCGGATCACTTCGGCATACAGCCCTTCGGTCGGCAGGAACATCACCGCGAAGTCGGTGGTGTGCGGCGGCACGATGTACTTGTCGCAGATCGACCTGGCCTGGATGCGGATCGCGCGTTCCAGCTGCGCGCCCTGCACGCGCACGCCGTCAGCATCGCCCTGCTCCTGCGCATCGAGCAGGCGCTCGTAGTCTTCGCGCGGGAACTTGGAATCGATCGGCAGCCACACGGGCGTGTCTTCATGGCCACGCCCGGGCAGGCGCACCGCGATGTCGACCATCTCGCCGCTGTCCGGGCGCACCTTCACCCCGCGCGCGTACTGCTCCTGGGTGAGGGTCTGTTCGAGGATGTTGTCCAGCTGCACTTCGCCCCAGCTGCCGCGGTTCTTGACGTTGGTCAGCACGCGCTTGAGGTCGCCCACGCCGGTGGCCAGCTGCTGCATTTCGCCCAGCCCACGCTGGACCTGCTCCAGGCGGTCGGAAACCAGCTGGAACGACGCGCCCAGCCGCGCTTCGAGCGTGGTCTGCAGCTTTTCGTCGACGGTGACCCGCATCTGGTCGAGCTTTTCGGCGTTGTCGCTCTGCAGGTTCTTGAGCTGCTGCTCCAGCGTGGCGCGCATCTCGCCGATGCGCAGCTCGTTGCGTTGGGTCATGTCCTGCAGGCGCTGGCCCAGCGATTCGGCCGACCGCTGCTGGGTCACTGCCGCTTCCTCGCGCGCCTTGCGCGCGTCTTCGCCCAGCGCGTCGCGCAGCAGGTCCAGGCGCTGGTCGGTGCGGGTCGACAGGTCGGTCAGCGCGCGCGCGAACGATTCCAGGCGGGCGTCCTGCTGCCGGCCCAGCCCTTCCAGCTGCTCGCGCAGCTCGCTGCGGCCGACCCGCGCTTCCTCGCGCAGGGACTGCTCCAGGTCGCCATGGTTGGAACGCCGCAGCAGGGAGACCAGCTGCAGCACGAGGACGGCACAGAGCAGGCCGCCAAGGATGAGGAATTCAGGTTGCATGGCGGAAGTGTAGGCCGAGCCGGTCTCATCCGCTGCGCCGGCCCACACCCCGTTGCCCTGCCTGCGCTCAGAAGCCTTCCAGCACCAGCTTGCCGACCGCGCGGTGGGTTTCGATCAGCGCATGCGCGCGGCGCAGGTTGGCCGCATCGATGCGCCCGTAGTTCTCGCCCAGGGTGGTGCGCAGCACGCCGTCATCGACGAGGTCGGCGACCCGGTTGAGCAGGTCGTGCTGGCGCTGCATGTCCGGGGTGGCGAAGCTGGAGCGGGTGAACATCGACTCCCAGTGCAGCGACAGGCTCTTGCGCTTGAGCGCCATCACGTCGAGCTGGCCGGGGTCGTCGATCAGGGCCAGCTGGCCCTGCGGTGCCAGCGCGCTGACGATCTGTGCGTAGTGCTGGTCTGTGTGGGTCAGGCTGGCCACATGGCTGACCTGCTCGATCCCGATCCGGGCCAGGCTTTCACCCAGCGGTTGGCTGTGGTCGATCACATGGTGCGCGCCCAGCGCGTACACCCAGTCCTGGCTGTCCGGGCGCGAGGCGGTGCCGATCACGGTCAACCGGGTCAGCTGGCGCGCCAGCTGCACCAGGATCGAGCCAACCCCGCCCGCCGCGCCGATCACCAGCAGGGTCTGGCCTTCGCCGCCGCCTTCGGCAATGCGCAGGCGGTCGAACAGCAGTTCCCAGGCGGTGATCGCGGTCAGCGGCAGTGCGGCGGCGGCGGCATCGTCCAGGCTGGCCGGCTTGCGGCCGACGATGCGCTCGTCGACCAGCTGGTACTCGGCATTGCTGCCGGGGCGGTTGATGTCGCCGGCGTAGTACACCGCATCGCCCGGCTGGAACAGGGTCACTTCGCTGCCGACCGCGTCGACGATGCCGACCGCGTCCCAGCCCAGCACGCGCGGCTCGGACACGGCCGCGCCCTTGCGCACCTTGGTGTCGACCGGGTTGACCGAGATCGCCCGCACCTGCACGCGCAGGTCGCGCGGACCGGGGCTGGGCACGGGCAGGTCGATGTCGACCAGGGCGGCCGGGTCGGTGATGGGCAGGCCGTGCTGGGTATAGGCGATGGCTTTCATGGGGGAGTCCTTGGGTGAGGCGCTCAGGGTGGCGCGCCCGGGCACCGTCGGAAAGGCGCAGAATGCAGCAGCACTTTCACTGCTGGAATGAAAATGGTCCGTTTCGAGGATCTGCACCTGTTCGCCCGCACCGCCGCGCTGGGCAGCTTTTCCAACGCCGCGCGCGAGGCGGACCTGCTGCCCGGCCAGGTGGCCGCCGCCATCGCCCGGCTGGAGCGCGAACTGGACCTGCGGCTGTTCGTGCGCTCCACCCGCAGCCTGCGCCTGACCGCCGAAGGCGCGCTGTACCTGCCCTACGCGCAGGACATGCTGGCCACCCTGCACGAGGGCCAGGCCCGGGTCCGCGGCGACGAGGCCGAGCTGCAGGGCGTGCTGCAGGTGGCGGCGCCGTCGGACCTGGGCCGCAACGTGCTGCTGCCCTGGCTGACCGAGTTCCGCGCCGCGCACCCGAAGCTGCAGCTGCGCCTGTTGCTCTCGGACCAGGTGGCCGACGTGTTCCGCGACCCGGTGGATATCGCGTTCCGGTTGGGTCGCTTCGACACCGCCAGCTACGTGGCGCTGCCGTTGCTGCCGGGCAACCGGCGGGTGCTGGTGGCCTCGCCCGGCTACCTGGCACGGCATGGCGCGCCCACCGACCTGGACGCACTGAAATACCACCAGTGCCTGGTCTATCAGCTCGCCGGACGACCGTACGACCGCTGGAGCTTCGAGCAGGACGGGCGGCGCGTGGTGGTACCCGTGCGCGGCCCGCTGGTGTGCGACGACGCCGACGTGGTGCGGCGCTGGGCGGTGGCCGGCGAAGGGATCGTGTTCAAGTCGTGGCTGGATGTGTGCGACGACGTGCGGACCGGGCGCCTGCAGGTGCTGCTGGGGGGCACAGGCGACAGCCTGCCGCTGAACCTGGTGTGCCCGCACCGCAAGCAGTTCTCGCCGGCGATCCGCCAGCTGCATGCGTTGTGCGTGCAGCGCCTGGCGCCGATGCTGGCGGATCTGCCCGGGCACGCCACGTAGCGCTGTCCCGGCAGCGCCGGGTAGCCGACAATGGCGCCCCCCCGTTGTCGAGTCGCCGCCATGCCGTGGATGGGCATCCAGGACCTGTGGACCTTCGTCGTTGCCGTGCTGGTGTTCCTGGCACTGCCCGGTCCGGGCACCTTCACCCTGCTCACCGCCACCGGCCGCGGCGGCGTGCGCGGCGGCTACACCGCGCTGTTCGGGCTGCTGCTGGGCGACCAGATCCTGATGTGGCTGGCGGTGGCCGGCGTGGCCGCCCTGCTCCGCGCCAATCCGCTGGTCTTCCACGCCGTGCAGTACCTCGGCGCGGCCTACCTGGTGTGGGTGGGCATCGGCCTGCTGCGCCCGGCCCGCGCCGGCGCTGAAGACGGCGACGGCGGTGGCATCCGCCTGCAGCCGGGCCGTTACTTCCGCCAGGCGATCCTGATCAGCCTGCTCAATCCGAAGGCGATCATCTTCTACATGGCGTTCCTGCCGTTGTTCATCGACCCGGCCCGGCACCAGGGCGTGCTGACCTTCGCGACCATGGCGGTGCTGATCTTCGTGCTGAGCCTGGCGTACTGCTCGCTGTTGATCGGGGTGGGCAACCTGCTCCGGCGCAGGATCATCCAGCACCCACGTGTCGGGGTGGTGCTGAAGCGCGTGGCAGGGGTGTTCCTGATCGGGTTCGGAGTGCGGCTGGGCCTGAACGGCTGACCAGCGCGGCATGGCTGCAGGCGACACCCACGAGACGCGGCAGGCCCGATGGATCGCAAGCGGCCCGTTAGGTTGTGCCGGATTCGTCAAGCACGGTCATTTGAAATGATCGTCAAGCGATTCACGACGCCCGGCAGTAGTAATGCTGCGCCGCGTTCGGTCACACTCGGGAAATTGTCGATACCAGTCACCCTGTGAGGTTCCATGTCATCGCTGCTACGGCGCAAGTCGCTCGATTCCGTCACCGTCCATGAAGCCGGCAGGAGCCTGGTCCGCACCCTGAGCTGGCCGCACCTGATCGCTATGGGCATCGGCGCCATCGTCGGCACCGGCATCTACACCCTGATCGGCGTGGGCGCCAACCTGGCCGGCCCGGCGGTGCTGATCTCCTTCGCCATCGCCGGTGCGGTCTGCGCCTGCGCCGCGCTGTCCTATGCCGAGCTCTCCACGATGATGCCGGCGGCCGGCAGCGCCTATACCTACAGCTACACCGCACTCGGCGAGATCTTCGCGTGGGTGGTGGGGTGGAGCCTGATCCTGGAGTACTCGCTGGTGGTGAGTACCGTGGCGGTCGGGTGGTCCGGCTACTTCGTCGGCTTCCTGGAATGGGTGCATACCCAGATGGGCATCGACATCCGCCTGCCGGCGGCGCTGTCGGCCGGTCCGCACGTGGAGGGCGGCCTGTTCAACCTTCCGGCGGTGATCATCACCTGGATCGTGGCCGGCGGCCTGATGCTGGGCACCAAGGAAAGCGCCACCCTCAACGCCATCCTGGTGGTGCTGAAGCTGATCGCGCTGGCGGTGTTCGTGGCGGTGGCGTTGCCCGCGTTCGATCCGGCCAACCTGCAGCCGTTCATGCCGTATGGCTTCGCCAAGTCGATGGGCCCGGACGGCATCGAGCGCGGCGTGATGGCCGCTGCGGCGATCATCTTCTTCGCCTTCTATGGCTTCGATGCGATCTCCACCGCGGCCGAGGAAACCAAGAACCCGGGTCGCGACCTGTCGATCGGCATCATCGGTTCCATGGTTGGCTGCACCATCGTCTACATGCTGGTGGCGCTGGGCGCGATCGGCGCGATGAGCTACGCCGTGTTCGGCAGCAGCGCCGAGCCGCTGGCGCTGATCATGCGCCAGCTGGGCCACCCGACCGCCGCGCTGGTGATTGGCATCGTCGCCATCGTCGCGCTGCCCACCGTGCTGCTCGCTTTCCTGTTCGGCCAGAGCCGCGTGTTCTTCGTCATGGGCCGCGACGGCCTGCTGCCGCGTGGCCTGTCGGCCGTGAACAAGCGCACCGGCACCCCGGTGGCGACCACGCTGTTCAGTGCCCTGCTGGTCTCGGCCCTGGCAGGCGTGGCGCGCCTGGATGAAATCGCCGCGCTGGCCAACGCCGGTACCCTGGCGGCGTTCACCGCGGTGGGCATCTGCCTGGTGGTGATGCGCCGCCGCGCGCCGGACGCCAAGCGCAGCTTCCGTACCCCGCTGGCCTGGATCGTCGGGCCGGCCGCTGCGCTGGGCTGCATCTACCTGTTCATCAGCCTGCCGCACAGCACCCAGAAGTACTTCCTGATCTGGAACGCGATCGGCCTGGCGGTGTACTTCCTGTACAGCCGCCGGAATGCGTTGATCGGTCGGTAACGAGGCCCCGCTAACTGGCCGGGGTGATCACAATCCCGTAGTGCCGGCCGCTGGCCGGCTCTTCGGGATGATCGGGTCATGCATGGAGCCGGCCAGCGGCCGGCACTACGGCGCGGCGTGCCGCTGCGCCTGTTGCATCACCCGCAGCAGGTTGCCGCCCCAGATGTCGGCGATCTGCTTCTCGCTGTAGCCCTTGCGCAACAACCACGCGGTGATCTTCGGGAGCGCGCTCACGTCCTGCAGGTCGGCCAGGCCGCCGCCGCCATCCCAGTCCAGCCCGATGCCGACGTGCTCGGGTCCGACCACGCCCAGGATGTGCTCGAAGTGGGCGAAGAAGTCGTCCAGGGTGGCCTTGCGTAGCGGCAGCTGCTGGTCCAGATCGGCTAGGCCCTGCTTCAACGCCACGCCCTGGGCCATGCTCAGGTCGTCGTACCCGGCTCCGATCTTCTTCATCAGCGCCTCTTCGGCCTGCTTGCGCGCATCGCTCTTGCCGGTGTCGATCAGGTAGCCGCCATAGGCGTTGACCTGGATCACGCCACCCGCCTTGGCCAGCTGCTTCAGGCGTGCATCGTCCAGGTTGCGCGGGTGGTTGTAGATCGCCTTGGCCGAGCTGTGCGACAGCACGAACGGCACCGGCATGCGCTGGATCAGATCGTCGAAGACCGCGTCTGACGCATGCGACTGGTCGATGACGATGCCCAGCCGTACCGCCTCGTCCACCAGCGCCTTGCCGGCCGGGCTCAGCCCCTTCCATTCGGCCCCCTTTTCGTCGGTGGCCGAATCGGCGAACTCGTTGTTGGCGAAGTGCACGGTGCTGAGCAGGCGCAGTCCGGCCGCGTGATAGAAGCTCAGCAGCGAAGGATCGTCCACCAGCGGGCTGGCGTTTTCCATGCTGATGTAGACCACGCGCTTGCCTTCGCGCTTGATCCGCGCGGCGTCGGCCGGTGTCAGTGCCAGCGCGAAGGTGTCCGGGTGCGCGGCCAGCATTTCGCGGATTTCCATCAGCCGCAGCAGGCCGGCGTCGCGGTCGTGCCGGTGCGCGGCCGGGCTGCGGTCGCCCTGGTCGGTGTAGATGGCGAAGAAGCCACCATCCAGCGCACCTTCCTGCATGCGCGGCAGGTCCACCTGCGAAAGCGCGTTGTGGTCATGCCGCTGCGCGATGTCGAAGCCTTCGCGATGGAAGTTGGCCGGCGTGTCCAGGTGGCTGTCGAGGGTGAGCAGCTTCTTCTGCAGCGTTGCAGCGCGCTCCAGCTCCTGCGCGCTGAACTCGATGGCCTGGGCGGACAGCGGCGCGGTGAGCGCCAACGACACCAGCAACGACAGAACACGCACGGTCATGACGCCTCACCAAGGATGGGAAACGTCAGACGTTAGCGCAGTTGGGTCCGCGATGACACGCATGGCGTGTCACTACGCTGCATGGGTTACCGGGGTGGATTCAATCCACTACCCGGCAGAAGACGGCCTTCAGATAGCGCGACTCCTGTACGTGCGCCATGAACGGATGGTCCGGGCCGGCGCCGGCCACCTTCAGGATCTGGATGGTGCGGCCGGAGTAGAACGCCGCGCGGCGCAGCATGTCCAGGAACTGCTCTTCGGACACCAGGCCGGTGCACGAGAACGTGGCGAACAGGCCTCCCGGCTTGACCACGCCCAGCGCCAGCTTGTTCATGTCCAGGTACTTCTTCAGCGCGGTGATCACCTGGTCGCGGTCGCGGGTCATCTTGGCCGGGTCCAGGATCACCACATCAAACTGCTCGCCGCGGTTGGCCGCGTCGCGCAGCCACGGGAAGATGTCGGACTGCACGAAGCGCGGGCGCACGTTGTTCAGGCGTGCATTGCCCTTGGCGATGGCGATCACGTCTTCGTCGATGTCGATGCCCAGCACGTCGGAGGCACCGCGCGCGGCGGCATACACCGCAAAGCCACCGGTGTTGCAGCACAGGTCCAGCACCGACTTGCCTTCCACTTCCTGGCTCAGCCACTGGCGGTTCTCGCGCTGGTCCGCGAAGAAGCCGGTCTTGTGCGCGCCGGCCGGATCGGCGCGGAACTTCACGCCGTACTCGGTGATCACCGAAGCTTCGGTGGTGGTGTTGCCGTGGAAGTCGAAGCTTTCCTGCTTCTGCACGTGTTCGTCGGCGAAGCTGTGGAAGCGGCAGCCCGGGAACTGCTCGCGCAGGGCCTCGTAGACCCACTCGCGGTGGCGGAACATGCCGGCGGCGAAGAACTCCACCACCACCAAGTCGCCATAGCGGTCCACCACCAGGCCGGACAGGCCGTCGCCTTCGCTGTGGACCACGCGCCAGGCGTCGGAAACCGTGTCCAGCTTCAGGACATCACGGCGCAATGACACCGCCTGCGCGATCTTCCGCGAGAACCAGCCGGCATCGACGGGGACCCGCTGGTCGGTTTCCAGGATTCGCACCGCAATGCGCGAGTGGCCGTTGTAGAAGCCGCGGCCGATCCATTCCCCGTCCACGCCGACCACGTCGACGATGGCGCCGGGCTTGGGCCGGACAGCGGGCTTTTCGACCAGTTTCTGGAAGATCCAAGGGTGGCTGGAGCGCCAGGCGTTCTTGAGGCGGACTACGGGGGCAGGGGTATTCATATGTCCATTGTATCCGGGCCGGCGGCTGTCCGATTTGACGCAGGGGCGGCATGCCCCCAGAATCGACCGCAGAAGGGGAGTAGCTCCCAGACGTTGTCGCCGTCAATTCGAGCCCGCAGGCTCCGGTGCAACGGCAGTTCCCACCGCTGGGGACTGCGAGCGAGACCTTCGCCGCATGGCGAAGCTCTGTCCCTGGATCCCCCTTGGTGTTCCGTTGCAGGTCCTCGCCGTCCGGCTTGAGGCATTTCATTCATTCAACGGACAAGACGATGCAGACGATCGGTAATGTGTGGTTATGGGGTGGCTTCGGCGCGGTGGTGATCATCGCGCTGCTGATCGACCTGGTATTGATGCGCCATGGCGGCCCGCACAAGGTGACCTTCAAGGAAGCCCTGTGGTGGTCGGTGGGCTGGGTCGTGCTGGCTTTGGCCTTCAACGGTGGCCTCTGGTACTACCTGAACGAGACCGCCGGGCAGGTCGTGGCCAACAAGGTCGGCCTGGAGTTCCTGACCGGTTACCTGGTCGAGAAGGCGTTGGCGGTGGACAACATCTTCGTGTTCCTGATGATCATGGGCTACTTCGCGGTGCCTGAGGAACAGCGTCAAAAGGTGTTGATCATCGGTATTCTTGGCGCCATCGTGCTGCGAACGATCATGATCTTCGCTGGCAGCGTGCTGCTCACCAAGTTCCACTGGCTGCTCTACGTGTTCGGCGCATTCCTGCTCTTCACCGGCTGGAAGATGTGGTTCTCGGCCGGCCAGGAGCCGGACCTGGAGACCAATCCCGCCCTGCGCTGGATGCGCAAGCACCTGCGCCTGCTGCCGGACTATGCCGGCAACGCCCTGAGCGTCATGCGCGACGGCAAGCGTTGGTACACCCCGCTGTTCGTGGTGCTGATCCTGATCGCGGTGACCGACGTGATCTTCGCCGTGGACAGCATCCCGGCGATCTTTGCGATCACCACCGACCCGTTCATCGTGCTCACCTCCAACGTGTTCGCGGTGCTGGGTCTGCGTGCCATGTTCTTCCTGCTGGCCGGCATGGCCGACCGCTTCCACCTGCTGCCGTACGGACTGGCCCTGGTACTGGCGTTCATCGGTATCAAGATGATGCTGATCGACATCTTCAAGATCCCGACCCCGATCTCGCTGGGCGTGGTCGCGGTGATCATCGCCGCCACCGTGGTGCTGAGCCTGAAGAACCCGCCGAAGACCGGCGACGCGTGACCCCTGCGTGCCGCCGGCGGGATTGTCCCGCCGGCGGTACCACTCTCTCCCGCTGCGTTGCCCTTGTGTTCAGCCTGGGGCGGCGCAATCCATGAAGGTATGAACGCCAACCTGCCCCTGCCCGCCGGCGAGCCGCCGGTTTCCCCCCGCACCGACCGCGGTCGCGTGATGCGGGCGTTCAACCTGAGCCTGGCCTTCGTGCTGGTGCTGGTGGCGGTGTATACCGCGCAGGGCCACTTCGACTGGCGGCCATGGGCTGTGGCGCCGCTGGAATCGGCTGGGCTGCTGGGCATCCTGGGTGCACCGCTGCTGCATGGCTCGGTCCAGCATCTGGCCGCCAATAGCTTTGCTCTATTGATCCTTGGCACTTTGGCAGGCAGCGTCTATCCAAAGGCCACCCTGCGCGCCTTCCCGCTGCTGTGGATCGGCTCGGGCCTGGGCGCCTGGCTGCTCGGCGACATCGGCAGCCGCCACCTGGGCGCCAGTGGGATCACCCACGGTTTGATGTTCCTGGTGTTCGTACTCGGCCTGCTGCGCCGTGACCGCCCCGCCATCGCGGCCGGGCTGATCGCGTTCCTGTTCTACGGCAGCATGCTGATCACCATCCTTCCGCACGAACCGGGCGTGTCCTGGCAGTCGCACATGGGCGGCGCCTTCGCCGGCATCATCAGCGCACTGCTGTTCCGTCTGTCCGACCCGATGGCGCCGCGCAAGCTGTACAGCTGGGAGGAGGAAGACGAAGAAGAGCTGGACGTGCAGCGCGACAGAGATCTGGAGCCGCCCTCCCCGCACCGCGTGCCGGTGCTGTGGCAGCCGCGCGAAGGGCGTGATTTCGTCGTGTTGCCGTTCCGGCGGCCTGACGAGCGGTGATGGACCGCCTGGGACACGCATGGCGTGTCCCTCGCATCACCGTGCCGCGTTCGCATCCCCATCCACCGCGCGCCGCCCCAACGCGGGGTCATCGGTGAAAAACGCATCGATCCCGGTCGCCAGGTACGCGCGCATCTCCGCCACCGACCCCTCCGGATTCCGCGCATTCGCCTCGCCCTTGCGGAACTCGGCGGCCATGAACGAATTCTCCGGCCGGAAGGTATACGGCACCACCATCAACCCCGCCGCATGCGCGTCGCGCACCAGCGTGGTCGGCGTACCCAGACGCCCGTTGGCGTCCAACGGAATCACCATGCGCAGGCTCGGCCCGATCCCATCGGCATACCCGGCAATCTGGTCCAGCCCGGCCGGAGTGAGCATGTCGGCATAGCGTTGGCTGCCCTTGGCCGCCAGCACATCGCCCGGCTGCTGCTTGGGATCGCCCAGCAGCTGCAGCAGGCGGATGTTGCTGTCCTTGCCCAGCGTGCTCCGCAGGTAGCGCAGGTTGCTGACCTCGAAGGACTGGATGGTCACCGGCGCCACGCGCGTGTACGGGTTGGCCTGCAGGGTCTTCACCAGCAGGTCTTCCATCGGCAGGCCGATCCCCTTGAAGTAGGTGCCGTGCTTGATCTCCGGCACCAGGCCGATGCCGCGCCCGGCACGGCCGGCCTGCTGGACCAGGAAGGTGATGATCTCGTCCAGCGTGGCAATGCGGAACTGGCCGTCGAACGCGGTGCTGCGCACCTGCGGCAGGCGCTCGCGCACGTACAGCGTCTTCAGTTCGGCCAGGGTGAAGTCTTCGGTGAACCAGCCTTCCATCCGCTCGCCGTCGATGGTCTTGACGGTCTTGCGGTTCGCGAACTCGGGGTGGGCCGCCACGTCGGTGGTGCCGCTGATTTCGTTCTCGTGGCGGGACACCGGCACCCCGTCCTTCGTCATCACCAGGTCCGGCTCGATGTAGTCGGCGCCGTCGGCAATGGCCTGGGCGTAGGCGGCCAGGGTGTGTTCGGGCAGCAGCGCGCTTGCCCCGCGGTGGCCATAGACCGCCGCCTTGCGCGACACCGGGGTGGAGGATTCAGCGCTCATGGCCACCGATGGTGCCACGGCCAGCGACAACAGCAACGCACAACCCCACAACGACTTCGACACTGCAACACCCCTGTTGGTACCGCCCCGCCAGTGCGGCAAGGGCCGGAAAAGACGTGCGGCATTGTGCCTAGCCGGTGTTACAGCCGCAAGAAAGGGCTACTCGCGTTTCCGGCCGCCGCCTGTCGGGTCAACCTAGTTACAACTGCGTCCCGGCAAGATATGTGATCGAGTTGCGAGAGAAACACCCTATTGGCTGTCCAACTGCGTCGTCAGGCGACGCCAGTTGCCGAATCAATGAAGCGCCTGTCTCCGCAAGAGATTGTCCAATAGCGCGTTGGACAATTGCAGCCCCCAGTTCGCCTTGGCGGAGCCACGATTGCGTGAACTTGCCGCGCTTAGCGCATTCATTGAAAAGCGGGCCAAGGACGTCTGGGCAACTCTTGAGTTTGAGCGCTGGTTCGCAGTCTCGTTCTGAGATGGGTACGTACATTCCACTCAGCCTCTCCTTCGGATGGAACATGCATGGAACTGATCAGGCCCCTTGCCATCAACATGAATCGCCTGCGCAAAGAACGGGGCCTCACACTCTCTGGACTAGCGCAGCGTAGCGGGGTGTCCAAATCGATGCTGCTTTCGATCGAGGCCGGTGTGAGCACACCAACTGTCGATTCCCTATGGGCGATTGCCAACGTCCTGGACGCGCCATTCGGCCAGCTTCTGCAGAACGGTACGGAGGGTGTTGGTGGCTTGGTGGGTGCAGACGCGCATGTCCGGTTGATGGATCGCATGGAAGACGACTCCGGCGGCGTCCTTGAGGTCTACGATATGACCATTGAGGAGGGAAAATCCAAGGTATCAGCTGGTCACGCACCTGGTGTCCGCGAAAAGCTGATAGTCACTCGGGGTCGGATGCTGGCGGGCAGAAAGATTTCGCCGAAGCTTCTGGACACTGGCGAATTCCATGCGTTCGAGGCTGACGTTCCACACATCTATTCCGCGATCGAAGGCCGCGTGCAAGCGATGGTGTTTGTAGAGTACCCGGCGCTTTCTACGCGTGAAACGGTGCACTCCCACCACCTCGAGTGGCCGCGGGATGACGCCGCGTGGGATGGCGCACGATGTGTCGTTGATCGCGTGTGCATTGAGGTTGCCAATGGGTCCGCCACTCAGATGATCAGGTTCAGGCTCAGCAGCGCCGCGCCCGAAGAGCATCTTCGAGAGCTGCGCGCCGAGCTCATGGATGCCCCCCCGATGGCATTCAAGAGCCCAGTTATGATCATCTCGGAAATTGATGAAGACGGTCCATTCATCGCAGTTCTGCCGCAACGTTTCACTCGAGCATTCGAAAGGTCATCCGACCACTCTTTGAGACTGACCTCTCTCGCCATTGCCGCTTCCGAGATTTCGAAAATGGTCGAATCTCCGCTATGTCCTGAAAGGCCGGATCTGGTGAAGTCTGAGCCGCGTGGGATCAGTTGGACTCTCGAGTCTGTCTTCTCCGAGCTTGCCCTTCATGAGGGTGAGTTGCGCCTTCCCTTCCAGCTTCAGGAGATGACCACCCGCAGTCAGGGGTCCGTCCCAAGTTCCACGGACGATGAGTCGTTTTCGAGCCGAATTCAAGTCGACCACTATGATGCATTCGAACTTCTTCATCCCGCTTATGCGCGGCAAGTGGTGGCGATGGCACAGGACATCGCGGACTTTCTGCCAGCGGCATCGCTTTGCGTGCTGCCGACTATAGATGTAGGTACGGGTCCTGGCGTACCGCTATTGATGCTGCAGGAAATGCTTCCTAACTTGCGGCCGTTGGCAGTTGAGCCCGATCCAGTGGCTTACGCTTGCTTGGAGGTTAATGCACGTTGTCACCCGGAGATTAAGCTACATAGGGGTGGGTTCCTTGAACTCGATCATTCGGATGGCACTTGCCAGCTGATCACATCAGTAGGCTCTTCGCATCACTTCAACACTGCTTTCATGCTTCAGAAGGCGATGCGCCTGCTTGGAAATGATGGTCTCTTCTGCATAGCAGACGAGTTCTTGCCACCATTTCACGATGTACAAAGCAGAAATCAGGCCTTGGTTCTCCACCATTCAAACTACATCCTCCAATCAGCGTCCTTGCTCGAACGTGGGGGACACGACGGGCAGGATGTAGAGGATCGCGAACTCTTTACGGCATTCCGTTCCCATTTGGTGCCTGCAGTTATGCACGCCCAGCGAGGTCACGTCCTCCAAGCGGAACGCCTTTGTCGCAAGCTTTTTCTGCTGGTCAGTCAGGCTGATCCGAGCAAGAGAGTGCTCGATGCAGTCAGCGCTTACACGCGATTCTTCTGGTTGGAGCTTCAAGCCATGGTTGCAGGCTTCGATTACGAAGTAGAGCGAAAGACCCACGTACGGCGCTTCCAGGAACTGGCAGCTGCGACCGGATTCGAGATCGTCAGGCATCGACGAGTCTTTGCTACGCATGGAGACGACGATCGCGACGGTGGTACCCACCTGATCACCTTGCGCAAGCCGTAAGCATGTCCGGCAGGTATTCTGGCGCTTTCTCGCGCGGTGTGTTCAATAGCTTCTCTGTGGGGGTTGGCTACCTCCCCATTGGTTTTTCCTTTGGGGCTGCCGCAGTTCAGTCTGGCCTACCTGAGACAGCTGCGCTACTGATCTCGATGTTGGTCTATGCAGGTGCGAGCCAGTTCCTGCTGATCTCACTTGTAACCGCCGGAGCGGGTTTGTTGACAGCTGTTCCAACGGTCTTGCTGATGAATGCCCGACACCTGCTTTACGGACCAACGCTGGTGTCGGCCATTCCTGAGAAGCACGCCAAACTGGGATCGCCTTGGCTCGCCTTCGGGTTGACCGACGAAGTGTTCGCCACTGCGATGAGCAGGTTGCCGTCGGTCGCGCCTGAGCACCGTGACTACTGGGTGCTCGGTCTTCAGGTTGGTGCCTACATCGCGTGGGCCGGTGGCACCGCGCTTGGCGTTGTGTTCGTGCGCGAGGTGGATCACTGGCCGGAGGCAGTACGCGATGGCCTGGGCTTCGTGCTGCCGTCATTGTTCCTGGCGCTGCTGCTTGAGACAGGCCTGCGGAGGTGGTGGGCGTCGATACTTGCCTCCGTCGTGGTGGCTGCCATTCTCTGTTCGTTTGTAGCGACTCATCATGCGTTGGCCCTGGGCATCCTGGTCGGTGCGCTGTCGCACGGGCTGGTTTCGCGGATGGCGCGCGAATGAACGAGATGATTTGGCTGATTGCCCTGTGCGGGATAGGTACGTTCCTGCTTCGCTGGTTGCCCCTTTGGCGTGCGCGACGTCAGGGAAGGACTGGAAGAGGCGCTGACGGTATGGAGCGGTGGTTGGTTGGCGTTGGACCCGCTGCCATCGCCGCGCTTCTAGTCGTTGCGCTTTGGGATGTACTGGAGACCGATGTCCGCGCCGGCCGGATATCGTCGGTGGTCGCGGCACTGGCGTGCGTATGGGGAGCTCGCTGGCTACGGGGAGGCGGTATTGCGATTCCTACACTCTCGGGCGCGATTGTGTTTGGTTTGCTGAGCTATTGGCTGGTTTAGCCGGCTTCTTCAGGGATCACGACACGCATGGCGTGTCGCTACTTGCCTATGCAGAAGCTGGAGAAGATGCGGCCCAGCAGGTCGTCTGCGCTCATCTGCCCGGTGATCTCGCCCAGTGCTTCGTGTGCCAGCCGCAATTCCTCGGCGGCCAGCTCCAGGTGCTCGTGCACCAGCTCGCTTTCGGCGCGCTCTGCGTGGCCGATGGCCAGGGTGATGGCTTCCACGTGACGCGCGCGGGCGGAGAACTCGCCTTCGACGCTGTCGCCGGCGCTGCCGCTGGCCAGTTCGCGCAGGCGGGTGTGCAGGCGCGCCAGGCCCTGGCCGGTGGCGGCCGAGACGTGCACGACGTTTGCGTCGATGTCAGCTGGCAGGGTTTCCAGCAGGTCGCTCTTGTTGTGGATCCACAGCTGCAGCGGGACGTCGGCGATGGCGTCGGCCACCGCGGCGTGGCCGGCCTGCGGGTCGCGGGCGTCGACCACGATGATGGCCAGGTCGGTGCGCTGCATTTCGGCGCGGGCGCGGCGCATGCCTTCGCGCTCGATGGCGTCGCCGCCTTCGCGCAGGCCGGCGGTGTCGACCAGGGTCAGCTCGAGGCCGTCGATGCGGATGGTTTCGCGCAGGGTGTCGCGGGTGGTGCCGGCGATGTCGGTGACGATGGCGCGTTCGCTGCCCGCCAGAGCGTTGAGCAGTGAGCTCTTTCCCGCGTTCGGCGGACCGACCAGCACCGCGTGCAGGCCATCGCGCAGGCGGCGGCCGCGTTCGGCGTCGTCGCGCAGGGTGACCAGCGCGCGCATCACCTCGCCGAGCCCTTGGCGCACCTGGTCGCCGCCCAGGGTATCCAGCGGTTCGTCGGCGAAGTCGATGGCGGCTTCCACATGGATGCGCAGGCGCACCAGCTGCTCGCCAGCATCTTCGACCCGGCGTGAGAACACGCCGTCCAGCGAACGGCGTGCGGCACGCGCGGCGCGGGTGTCGCTGGCGGCGATCAGGTCGGCGATGGCTTCGGCCTGGGCCAGGTCGAGCTTGCCGTTGAGGAAGGCCCGTTCGCTGAACTCACCGGGGCGCGCCTGGCGCGCACCGAGCGCGATGCAGCGCGCCACCAGCTGCTGCAACACGACCGGGCTGCCGTGGCCCTGCAGTTCCACTACGTCTTCCCCGGTGAAGCTGCGCGGATTCGGGAAATACAGGGCAATGCCGTCATCCAGGACCTCGCCGGCCGCATCGCGGAAGCGGGCGTAGTGCGCCTGGCGCGGCTGCAGGTTCGGGCAGCCCAGGTCAACGGCAATGCGCAGTGCCTGCGGGCCGGACACGCGCAGCATGCCCACGCCGCCGGCGCCGGGCGCGGTGGCGATGGCAACGATGGTCTCGGTGGTCGCGTTCATGGCTCAGAGCTTCTCCAGCTGGGCGCGGGCCTGCGCAGCGCCGCTGCCTTGCGGCTGCAACGCCAGGTAGGTGGTGTAGGCCTGCTTCGCCTTGGCCTTGTCGCCCGCGTTGAAGTACGCGTCGCCCAGGTTGAGGTGGGCCACGGCGCGCGACGGGTCGATCTTCAGCGTGTTCTCCAGCCAGCGCGCGGCTTCAGCGTAGCGCTGCTGGCGGTAATAGACGAAGCCGAGGTTGTTGGCGGCCTGGGCGAAGTCCGGGCGCAGCTTGAGCGCCTCGGTGAACTGGGCCACCGCTTCGTCATAGCGCTTTTCCCGGTACAGCTGCAGGCCGCGGTCGTTGGCCTGCTGTGCGCGCTGGCGGTCGGAGGTGGGCACGGCGGCCGGTACCACCAGCGTGCTCCTGCCCCCCTGCAGGTCGGCCACGGTGACCGGGGCCTTGTCGGGTGCGGCGTCCTTGGCGGCATCCACCTTGTTGTTGAGCGCGATGGCGTCCGCGGTCAGCTGGCTGGTATCGGCGTTGAGGTATTCCTGGCTGTCGGGCACCTGGAACACGAACTCGCCGCCCTGCGAGCCGGGCAGGCTGCCGAACGCGGGGGTCTGGCGGGAAACCGCCGACACCGCCGGCGCCACATAGGCGGCCAGCTCGGTGCCGGTGATCAGGCCGTCGCCGTTGAGGTCGCCCTTGCCGGCCAGCGCCTGCAGCAGCACCCAGGTGAACACCGAGTGGCCATTCGGGCCGCTGTCGGCCACCTGCTGGTCGCTGCCGCCGGCGGTGAGCATCTGGCGGGCGCTGCGGCGCGCGTTTTCGCGCAGGAACGCCGACGAGGCCGGCCCACCGCGGGTCAGGCCCAGGCCGCTGTAGCAGGCATCCATCACGAACATCACGTGTTTGGCCTGCATGCTTTCGGCGATGTTCTGGATGTCGGTCATGGCGATCGCGTCGGTGGCGAAGGCATTGGGATCCGAATCGACCGGGATGATGTAGCCCAGGTCGCGCCCCGACGCCAGGCGCTGGGTGGCGCCATGGCCGGCGAAGAACACGAACACGCGGTCGTTGCGGCCGGTACGGTCATCGGCCAGGCGGTCGTGGAAGGCGGCCAGGATGTTGTTGCGGGTGGCCTGCTGATCCTTGAGCACGATCACCTGCGAGGACGGGAAGCCGAACTGCCCGGTCAGCGTGTCGGCGATGGCCTGCGCGTCATGGCTGGCGTACTCCAGCTTCGGCCATTTGGCGTACTGGTCGATGCCGATCACGATCGCCCACGACTTCTCGTAGCCGGTGGTGACCGTGGCCTCGCTGGCGGCGGCATTGCGCGCGCGGCTGACGGTGAATTCGCGGCCGTTCCAGCCGGCGAACTGGTAACCCTCGGCGATCAGCCGGTCCAGGATCTGCGGCAGCGCCTTCACCGCACGGTCGTGGATGTCGTGGAACAGGATGATCCCGCGCTGTTCCTTCTGCACCTGGCCCAGCACGCGCTGCACGATCGACTCGGGCACCGGGTCGGCCCAGTCCATCGAGTCGATGTTCCACATGATCGACTTCAGGCCGGCTTCGTTGAGCAGCTGCAGGCCTTCGGCATTGCGCGCGCCATAGGGGAAGCGGAACAGCGGTGCGCGGCGCGTGTCCACGTCCTTGAGCAGGGTGTCGGTGGCCAGCACCTGCTCGCGCAGCGCGTCGCCGGTGGTACGCGAGAGCTGGGCGTGGGTCAGGCTGTGGTTGCCCACGGCATAGCCCTGCTCCATCAGGTTGCGGCTGATGCTCGCCATGGGACCCAACTTGATGCTGCCGTCGGCGTGCACCTCGCCGAGGTTGCGGCCGACTTCGAAGAACACGCCGGGCACGTCGTAGCGCTTGAGGATGGCGACTACGTCGTCGGTATAGGCCTTGTGCGGACCGTCGTCGAAGGTGAGGACCACGGTCTTGGGCGGCAGGTCGCGGCCGAAGATTTCGCGGTCGCTGTCCTTCATCGACATCGGGTAGGGTTCGATCACGCCGTAGTCGCGCAGGATCGCGTCGCGGCTGTACTGCTTGTGCAGGTGGGCGATGTAGTCGTGCCACTTCTCGCGCTTCAGTTCAATCGCACGGGTGCGGTCGAAGCGGCTGAAGATGCGGGTGATTTCCTGGTTGTAGGTGCGCTCGATTTCATCGAGGGCGTCCAGGTCTTCACCGATGCGCTGGTGCAACTTCACCGCCGGCAGCGAGGAATCGGCGCCGACGCGCTCGTGCAGGTCGCGCAGGACTTCGCGGAACGCCAGGCGGTCGGCGTCGAACAGCTCCGGGGCCGATTCGATGTAGTCCAGTACCGTGCCGAGGGTGGTGAAGCGCTGCGGGTTGGCGCTGCGCAGCAGCTGGTCGAACTGGGTGGCAATGACCGTGCGCTGCTCCAACCCGTCGTGGAACAGCTGCTGTCCGATGCGGCTGGAGGTCTCGCGATCGCGCGCGGACTGTTTCTCTTCGTCGGCGAGCAGCACGATGATGCGGCGGTGGCCGTCGAGCTGCTTCTGCAGGGCGGCCAACAGGGGTGCGGCGGCCGGATCGGCGGCAGCGGCCGCCTGCGCGCTGGGTTGCTGGGGCGTAGATGCGCCCGGCGCTGGGCTGTCCGTGTCGTTTCCGCAGGCGGCGATGGCCAGGGTCAGCAGTGCGGTGATGGAGAAGCGGAACAGCGACGGCGCGCGGGGCATGGGCAATCCATTGGGGGGTGCAGCGGGTGGCGTGCCCGCGATTGTATCGCCGGCAAAGAAAAACCCGCCGGGTGGCGGGTTTTTCCGATTATTTCTTGGCGGGTGCCGGCACCGGGTCGCTGCCGTGGCGCTTGGTCATCCACCACTGCTGCAGCAGGCCCAGGCCACCGTTGACCACCCAGTACAGGACCAGGCCGGACGGCATGAAGGCCATCATGACGCCGAAGATCAGCGGCATCATCTGCATCATCTTGGCCTGCATCGGGTCCATGCCCGGGGCCGGGGTCAGCTTCTGCGTGGCCCACATCACCGCGACGTTGATCACCGGCAGGATGAAGTACGGGTCGCGCGCGGTCAGGTCCTGGATCCAGCCGAACCACGGCGCCTGGCGCAGTTCCACCGACTCCACCAGTACCCAGTACAGCGCGAAGAAGATCGGCATCTGGATCAGGATCGGCAGGCAGCCGCCCATCGGATTGATCTTTTCCTTCTTGTACAGCTCCATCATCGCGGTCTGGAACTTCTGGCGGTCATCGCCATAGCGCTCCTTGAGCTGCGCGATGCGCGGCTGGAAGCGACGCATCTTGGCGCCGCTCTTGTACTGCGTGGCCGAGAGCGGATACAGCACCAGCTTCAGCAGCACCACCAGGCCCACGATGGCCCAGCCCCAGTTGTTGACGACCTTGTGGACCTGGTTCAACACCCAGAACAGGCCCTGGCCGATCACGGCCATGATCGAGAAGCGGCTGTAGTCGACGACGCGGTCGAGGCCCGGCACGTCTTCCTTGGCGATCTGGTTGACCAGCTTCGGACCCACCCACAGGCGCGCCTCGGTGCTGGCCGTGCTGCCCGGGGCCACGGTGAACGCCGGGCCGGTGGCCTGGATCTGGTCGCGACCGTCATGCTGGGACAGCTGGTAGTTCGCGGCCTGGTCCTTCTGCGGCACCCACGCGGTGAAGAAGTGGTGCTGCAGCATCGCCACCCAGCCACCGGTGACCTGCTGGTTCAGCGGGCCGTCTTCCAGGAAGTCCTTGAACGCACGACGCTGGTACTTGCCGTCGTTGTCGAACCAGGTCGCGCCGTTGAAGCTGAACGAGTCCGGGTTGGTCATGCTGCGCGAGAGGATGGTCGGGGTACGGTCCAGGGTGCGGTACACGTAGCCGCTCCACGGGGTGGTACCGGCATTGACGACCTCATCCTTGACCTTCACCGCGTACTCGTTGCGGTTGACGGTGAAGGTACGGCGGATGGTCACGCCGTTCGGGCCGTTCCATACGAACGGGATCTGCAGCTCGTCCTGGCCCTTGGCCAGCACGAAGTCCTTCGCATCGCCGACCAGGGTGAAGCCACTGGCTTCCGGCACCGGCATGCTCTTGTCCTGGCTGGTCCAGCCGGTCACCGCGCGGTACGGGTGGGCCGGGTCTTCGGTCAGCAGGCGGACCGGCGGGCTGCCTTCGGCCTTGGTCTGCGGGAACTGCAGCAGCTCGGCGTCGAGCACGTTGCCGCCATCGAGCACCAGGCGCAGCACGTCGGTGGTCACGGTCACCCGCGGAGCGCCGGCGGCGGCCGGCGCGGTGGCCTGCACGGCCGGGGCGCTGCCCGGGGCCTGCGGCACGTTGGCGCTGGGCACGGTGCCGGCAGCGCCCGGGACAGTGCCCTGGGTCTGGGCGGCCACCGGGGCGGTCGGGGCCGGCGCGGACTTGTCGCGCCCCCACTCCATCCACAACAGGATGGCCACCATCAGCCAGGCAACAATCAGGAAAACGCGGGTCTGGTTCATCAGCGTGCAGGCTCGACGGGGCTGGCACCAGGTGCCGGCTCGGACTGGGAAGGGGGTAGCGGCGGCATTGTGCCGTCCGCGCCAGGCATGGGCAATGCGCCCAGCCGGCGCAACAGGCGCTCGAAGGCCTGGCGGATCTCGGTATTGCTTGCGGTACGGGCCGCGCTGCGGGCTACCACGACGTAATCGCCGGCAGTCATCCACGGTCGCAGGTGGCGTGTGGCTTCGCGCAGCACACGCTTGATTCGGTTGCGACCCACGGCTCGGGGATCGACTTTGCGCGAAACGGCAAGACCCAGCCTGGCCGGCGTGTCGCTCTTCAGCCAGTGCAGGGTCATCAGCGGTTCGGACACACGGCGGGCGCCGTCGAAGACCGTTGTATATTCGGCACGCGTACGAACCCGCGCCGAGCGAGGGAATCGCTTGCGCGGGTCGGAACTGCTCACAGTCAGGATTGCGTCTGCCGCGGGAAGCGGCATCGCAATCAAGCGCTCAGGACTTTACGGCCCTTGGCGCGGCGACGCGACAGGATCTTGCGGCCGTCAGCGGTCTTCATACGGGCACGGAAGCCATGGTCGCGCTTACGCTTGAGGTTGCTGGGTTGGAAAGTGCGCTTGGTGGCCATGCGGGGCCTCTATGAAGGGGACGGAAAGAGCCGGAAAGTCTATAGGGCTACAGATGGCCACGTCAAGCCTGTGTCACTACGGGATTTCATCGGCCTGTGCAATAGCTGTGGATCATTTTGTGAATAACTTCGGGACAAGCATTCCCGGACCCGGGCGTCGGTGGTAGTCTGCGCCATCCATTCTTTCCCCTTCCGGCCTGCGCTGCTGCGGTTTTCCACGCGCATGCGCCGGCCCCAGACGATTATTGCCGATGGATGCCTGGTCACGTTGTCTCGAACGCCTTGAGGCGGAGTTCCCGCCCGAAGATGTTCACACCTGGTTGAAGCCGCTGCAGGCCGATCTGCGCGCGGACAGCCTGGTGCTGTATGCCCCGAATGCCTTCATCGTGGACCAGGTCCGGTCGCTGTACCTGCCCCGGATCAAGGAACTGATGTTGCATTTCTCCGGTTCGGGCGACGTTTTTCTTGATATCGGGTCGCGTCCGCGCGCCGTGGAGGCGCAGATCGCGCCAATTTCGACCGTTTCCGCGCCTGCCGCGGCGGCCGAGCCGCTGGTGCCGTTCGCCGGCAACCTGGATTCCCACTACACCTTCGCCAACTTCGTGGAAGGCCGCAGCAACCAGCTGGGCCTGGCCGCGGCGTTCCAGGCGGCGCAGAAGCCCGGCGACCGTGCGCACAACCCGCTGCTGCTGTACGGGGGAACCGGCCTGGGCAAGACCCACCTGATGTTCGCCGCCGGCAACGCCATGCGCCAGGCCAATCCGGCCGCCAAGGTGCTGTACCTGCGCTCGGAGCAGTTCTTCAGCGCGATGATCCGGGCCTTGCAGGAAAAGACCATGGATCAGTTCAAACGCCAGTTCCAGCAGGTGGACGCGCTGCTGATCGACGACATCCAGTTCTTCGCCGGCAAGGACCGCACGCAGGAAGAGTTCTTCCACACCTTCAACGCCCTGTTCGACGGCAAGCAGCAGATCATCCTGACCTGCGACCGGTATCCGCGCGAAGTGGAAGGCCTGGAAGCGCGCCTGAAGTCGCGGCTGGCCTGGGGCCTGTCGGTGGCGATCGAGCCACCGGACTTCGAGACGCGCGCGGCGATCGTGCTGGCCAAGGCCCGCGAGCGTGGTGCGGAGATTCCCGACGATGTGGCGTTTCTGATTGCCAAGAAGATGCGCTCCAACGTTCGCGACCTCGAGGGCGCGCTGAATACCCTGACCGCCCGCGCCAACTTCACCGGCCGCGCGATCACCACCGACTTCGCCCAGGAAACCCTGCGCGACCTGCTGCGCGCCCAGCAGCAGGCGATCAGCATTCCCAACATCCAGAAGACCGTGGCCGACTACTACGGGCTGCAGATCAAGGATCTGCTGTCCAAGCGTCGTACCCGCTCACTGGCCCGTCCGCGACAGGTCGCCATGGCCCTGACCAAGGAACTCACCGAGCACAGCCTGCCTGAAATCGGCGATGCCTTTGCCGGTCGCGACCACACCACGGTGCTGCATGCGTGCCGGCAGATCCGGACGTTGATGGAGACCGACGGCAAGTTGCGGGAAGACTGGGACAAGCTGATCCGGAAGTTGAGCGAATGATGCACGCACGCCACCCAAGCGTCATCGCATAAAACGGTGCAAAATCCGGGTGTAAGCGAGGGACAGGTTGTGGATAAAAACGACGTTTGAGCCGGGCCTATTTTTATCCACAGCTTTCCCCACCCCTTGGGGGGCAGTAGTGCAGAGAGTTTCAAGGCTATAAAGTTCTTTATTTACAAAGACTTAGCTATGTTTTCCAGCGATTCTGGCGCTACCAGCACCACCAAGCTTTTGATTTATTCCACATTTTTTTAAAGCATAGGGGCACGGAACCACATGCGTTTCACACTGCAGCGCGAAGCCTTTCTCAAGCCGTTGGCACAAGTCGTCAACGTGGTCGAACGCCGCCAGACCTTGCCGGTTCTGGCTAATTTCCTGGTCCAGGTCCAGAACGGCCAGCTTTCGCTGACCGGTACCGACCTGGAAGTGGAGATGGTGTCGCGGATCGCGGTGGAAGATGCCCAGGACGGCGAGACCACCATCCCGGCACGCAAGCTGTTCGAGATCATCCGCGCCCTGCCCGATGGCAGCCGGATCACCGTCTCGCAGAGCGGCGACAAGATCACCGTCCAGGCCGGGCGCAGCCGTTTCACCCTGGCAACCCTGCCGGCCAACGACTTCCCGTCGGTGGACGAAGTGGAAGCCACCGAGCGCGTTGCGATTGGCGAGGCGACCCTGAAGGAGCTGATCGAACGCACCGCGTTTGCGATGGCCCAGCAGGACGTCCGCTACTACCTCAACGGTCTGCTGTTCGACCTGCGCGGTGATGCCCTGCGCACCGTGGCCACCGACGGCCATCGCCTGGCGCTGTGCGAAACCGACCTGGAGAAGGCCAGTGGCGCCAAGCGTCAGATCATCGTGCCGCGCAAGGGCGTGACCGAGCTGCAGCGCCTGCTGGAAAGCGGCGATCGCGAGATCGAACTGGAAGTCGGCCGCAGCCACGTGCGGGTCAAGCGCGACGATGTGACCTTTACCTCCAAGCTGATCGACGGCCGTTTCCCGGATTACGAGGCCGTGATCCCGATCGGCGCCGACCGCGAAGTGAAGGTGGATCGCGAAGCCCTGCGCGCCTCGCTGCAGCGCGCCGCGATCCTGTCCAACGAGAAGTACCGCGGCATCCGCGTGGAAGTCTCGCCGGGCAACCTCAAGATCAGCGCGCACAACCCGGAGCAGGAAGAAGCCCAGGAAGAGATCGAAGCGGACACCACCGTCAGCGATCTGGCCATCGGCTTCAATGTGAACTACCTGCTGGACGCCCTGTCTGCCCTGCGCGACGAACATGTGGTCATCCAGCTGCGCGATTCGAACTCCTCGGCCCTGGTGCGTGAAGCCAGCAGCGAGAAGTCGCGTCACGTGGTGATGCCGCTGCGCCTCTGACCTGTTCCACGTGGAACAGCGTTGAAAGAAACCCGGCCGAGTGCCGGGTTTTTTTTTGCCAGCACGTTCCACGTGGAGCATCGCCGCCCAGGCACGAGCCACGAGCCATCTAGCGTAGAGACACGCCACGCGTGTCTGGCTCTCAACGTCAGAAAGCGCACCCCGGTGGAGCCACGCCCTGCGTGGCTGCCCTTCCCGCTTTGGGTTGCCTGGTCCAACGCAGACACGCATGGCGTGTCCCTACGCGTGGTCTTCGCGGTGCGGGTTTTTCAAACCCTTGGATCACAGCTCTATGCTTTAAAAACTGTATATAAATCTAAAGCTAGGTGGTGATGGTAGGGCCAGATTTGGTTGAAAACTACCTCATCTTGTTGAATGTAAAGGGAAATACAGGGCTGAAACCCCCTGTAAAAAGGCCCCTGAAGGTGAGGGTCAGCCTGTGGATATGTTTCAGGCGCGGATTTGGCGGACTTTTTATCCACAACCTGCCCAGCGCTTGTGCATAAGTCATACAGGCCGCGTGTGGGTAAGTCGAACCGCATTGTGCTGGATGTTTCACGATCTGTGGAACCTGGCCGGGGCGTGGCTCGCAGATTTCAAAGAATGTGGTCCTTGGATCAACCGATGTCCTTCCCAGCG
The DNA here is from genome assembly GCF_002893095.1 of Stenotrophomonas sp. VV52. Classification (GTDB taxonomy): domain Bacteria; phylum Pseudomonadota; class Gammaproteobacteria; order Xanthomonadales; family Xanthomonadaceae; genus Stenotrophomonas; species Stenotrophomonas aracearum. Next base: position 58,714 of record NZ_PKQQ01000014.1, read on the forward strand.
GCCTGGTAGAGCCTGAAATTCTTTGAAATCTGCAAGGCAGAGGCCCTGCCCATCCTCCAGATTTCAAAGAATTCCGGGTCGGTGCACGCCATGCGTGTCCGGTGAAGAGCAGCCACGCAGGGCGTGGCTCTACCGGTCGGTATGGATTTGGTCGGGAAGGCAGACACGCATGGCGTGCCTCTACAATGGCGGGATGCATATTCGCCGTCTTTCCCTCCACAACGTTCGTCGCTTCGACAGCGTGGAACTTGCTCCACAACCCGGCATCAACCTGATTACGGGCGACAACGGCGCCGGGAAGACCAGCGTGCTCGAGGCCCTGCATGTGATGGCCTATGGCCGGAGTTTCCGAGGACGAGTGCGCGATGGCCTGGTGCGACACGGGCTGGAGGCGCTGGATGTGTTCGTCGAGTGGGATGAACAACGCGGTGGCGCCGAGTCCCCCACCCGCCGCAAGGCCGGCCTGCGGCATAGCGGCCAGGATTGGAAAGGCCGGCTGGATGGCGAAGACGTCGCCCAGTTGGGAAATCTGTGTGCAGCGCTGGCAGTGGTGACGTTCGAGCCTGGCAGCCACGCACTGGTGAGTGGCGGCGGTGAACCACGTCGCCGCTTCCTCGATTGGGGACTGTTCCACGTGGAACCAGACTTCCTGGCGTTGTGGCGGCGCTACTCGCGCGCGCTCAAACAGCGCAACGCCCTGCTCAAGCAAGGTGGGCACCCGCACGCGCTCGATGCCTGGGACCACGAGCTCGCCGAGGCGGGCGAACCGCTCACCAGCCGCCGCCAGCACTATCTGGACAGACTGCAGGACCGTGCGGTCAGCCTGGCGCAGGACCTGGCGCCGAATCTGGGTATCCAGTCGCTCAACCTCAGCCCAGGCTGGCGCAAGCAGGACCTGTCCCTGTCCGACGCGCTGCTGCTGGCGCGCGACCGGGATCGCCTGGCGGGTTACACCTCGGTCGGTCCGCACCGCGCAGACTGGAGCGTGGGCTTTGCGAGCATCCCGGGCCGCGACGCGCTATCGCGTGGGCAGGCCAAACTCACCGCCCTCACCTGCCTGCTGGCCCAAGCCGAGGATTACGCCGAGCAGCGCGGGGAATGGCCGGTGATTGCACTGGACGACATCGCGTCCGAGCTCGACCGCACCCACCAGGCCCGGGTACTGGACCGTCTGCGGACCGGCCCGGCGCAGATCTTCATCACCGCCACCGAAACTCCGGCAGCACTCGAAGGCGGCACCGACATCACCCGGTTCCACGTGGAACATGGGCAGGTTCTGCCTGTGCCATAGTGCGGGCAGGGGCGGAAGCGCCCGGCTGGTATAATTGCTGTTGCAACCCCTAAACCCATCGGCGCCCTGCCCCACGGCGGTGGCCCGACCTGCGGAGCCTATGGCAAGCGCGATGACTGAAGAACAGAACACTCCGGCACCTACCGGCAATTACGACGCCAACAGCATCACCGCACTGGAAGGCCTGGAGGCGGTCCGCAAGCGCCCCGGCATGTACATCGGTGACGTCCATGACGGCACCGGTCTGCACCACATGGTGTTCGAAGTCGTCGACAACTCGATCGACGAAGCGCTGGCCGGCCATGCCGACCACGTCGCGGTGACGATCCACGCCGACGGCTCGGTCTCGGTGTCCGACAACGGCCGCGGCATTCCCACCGGCAAGCACGCGCAGATGAGCCAGAAGCTGGGTCGCGAAGTGTCCGCTGCCGAAGTGGTCATGACCGTGCTGCATGCTGGCGGCAAGTTCGACGACAACAGCTACAAGGTCTCCGGCGGCCTGCACGGCGTGGGTGTCAGCGTGGTCAACGCGCTGTCGCAGAAGCTCACCCTGGACATCTTCCAGGGCGGCTTCCACTACCATCAGGAATACGCCGATGGCGCGGCGGTCAGCCCGCTTGCGCAGGTGGAAGCCAGCACCAAGCGTGGCACCACCCTGCGCTTCTGGCCGTCGGTGACCGCGTTCCACGACAACGTCGAGTTCCACTACGAGATCCTGGCGCGCCGCCTGCGCGAGCTCTCGTTCCTGAACTCCGGGGTCAAGATCGTGCTGGTCGACGAGCGCGGCGATGGCCGTCGCGACGACTTCCACTACGAAGGCGGCATCCGCAGCTTCGTGGAGCATCTGGCCCAGCTGAAGACCCCGCTGCATCCGAACGTGATCTCGGTGACCGGCGAGTCCAACGGCATCACCGTGGAAGTGGCGCTGCAGTGGACCGATTCCTACCAGGAAACGATGTACTGCTTCACGAACAACATCCCGCAGAAGGACGGCGGTACCCACCTCGCCGGATTCCGCGGCGCGCTGACCCGCGTGCTCAACAACTACATCGAGCAGAACGGCATCGCCAAGCAGGCCAAGATCAACCTGACCGGCGATGACATGCGCGAAGGCATGATCGCGGTGCTGTCGGTGAAGGTGCCCGATCCCAGCTTCTCCAGCCAGACCAAGGAAAAGCTGGTCAGCTCGGACGTGCGTCCGGCGGTGGAAAGCGCCTTCGGCGCGCGCCTGGAAGAGTTCCTGCAGGAAAACCCGAACGAAGCCAAGGCCATCGCCGGCAAGATCGTCGACGCTGCCCGTGCCCGCGAAGCCGCGCGCAAGGCGCGCGACCTGACCCGCCGCAAGGGCGCGCTGGATATTGCCGGCCTGCCCGGCAAGCTGGCCGACTGCCAGGAGAAGGATCCGGCGCTGTCCGAACTGTTCATCGTCGAGGGTGACTCGGCAGGTGGTTCGGCCAAGCAGGGCCGCAACCGCAAGAACCAGGCGGTGCTGCCGCTGCGCGGCAAGATCCTCAACGTGGAACGCGCACGCTTCGACCGCATGCTCGCCTCCGACCAGGTCGGTACCCTGATCACCGCGCTGGGCACCGGCATCGGGCGTGACGAGTACAACCCGGACAAGCTGCGTTACCACCGCATCATCATCATGACCGACGCCGACGTCGACGGCGCGCACATCCGTACGCTGCTGTTGACCTTCTTCTACCGGCAGATGCCGGAGCTGATCGAGCGTGGCCACGTCTACATCGGCCTGCCGCCGCTGTACAAGATCAAGCAGGGCAAGCAGGAGCTGTACCTGAAGGACGACCCCGCGCTGGACGCTTACCTGGCCAGCAACGCGGTTGAAAACGCCTCGCTGATTCCGGCCGAGAACGAGCCGGCCATCGAAGGCGTTGCACTGGAGAAGCTGCTGCTGGCCTACGCCTCGGCGCAGGAAGCGATCGGCCGCAACGCCCATCGCTACGACCGCCAGCTGCTCGAAGCGCTGGTCGACTTCACCCCGATGGACCTGGAGCACCTGCGCAAGGCCGGCGAAGGCGAAGGTCTGGCCGCACTGGCCGCGCGTCTCAACCAGGGCAGCCTGGGCTCGCCGCGCTTCAGCCTGGAACTGCAGGAACCGACCGAGCAGCGCCCGGCCGCAGTGCTGGTCACGCGTCGCCACATGGGCGAGGAACTGGTCCAGGTGTTGCCGCTGGCCGCCTTCGAAACCGGCGAACTGCGTGCCCTGCACCAGTCGTCGCTGCTGCTGCACGGCCTGATCCGCAGCGGTGCGAAGATCGTGCGTGGCGCCAAGTCGTCGGAGATCACCGGCTTTGCCGAGGCGCGCAACTGGCTGCTGGACGAAGCCAAGAAGGGTCGCCAGATCCAGCGCTTCAAGGGCCTGGGCGAAATGAATCCGGAACAGCTGTGGGACACCACGGTGAATCCGGATACGCGTCGCCTGCTGCAGGTACGCATCGAAGATGCCGTGGCTGCCGACCAGATCTTCAGCACCCTGATGGGCGATGTGGTGGAGCCGCGCCGCGACTTCATCGAAGACAACGCCCTGCGGGTCGCCAACCTGGATATCTGACACAATCGGGCCAGGGCCGGCCGGTTGCGACCTGCAACCGGCCCGGCTGCCGCCTCTTGCTGCCAGGAACCCGATGTCCGCTACCGCCCCGGCGTCCACGACGCCTCCGCTGCCCCCCGCCGTTCCCAAGGCGCCTCAACGGAAGCCCGGTTCCCCGATCGCGGGGTTCCTGATCGATCTCGGCATCGGCACGCTCGCCCTGCTCGGGTTGAGCATGGCCAGCGGCCTGCTGTGGGGCATGTACCGCGCGATCATCGTAGTGCGCGACACCGGCGCGCAGCCGGCCGAAGCGCTCGCCCAGCACGTGGGCCAGCCGGGCGCACTCGCGCAGATCCTGATGGCCCTGTTCGCCACCGGTGGCGCTGCGGTATTCCTGTACTTCCTGCGCCGACGCGCCGACGCCGCAGAACGCAGCGCCTCGTTCCAGGCCGCGCGCCGTCCTTCGACCTGGGGCTGGACCCTGCTGGTAGCGGCGTGCGTGGTGATCGGCAGCAATGGCATTGCCTGGCTGGCCCGGCAGGCGGGCATCGAACCGGTGCCCACCAACCTGGCCCTGATGGAACAGGCGCTCGCCCGATTCCCCTGGTTCCTGGCCCTGTTCGCCATCGTGCTGGCACCGGCCTACGAAGAGCTGCTGTTCCGCCGCGTGCTGTTCGGCCGTCTGTGGAAGGCCGGCCGGCCATGGCTGGGCATGCTGCTCAGCAGCCTGGCTTTCGCATTGGTCCATGAAGTGCCCGGCACCAGCGCCAACGGCCCGTGGGAAATCGCCCAGCTGTGGCTGGTGTACGGCGGCATGGGCGCGGCATTTGCCTGGCTTTACCAGCGCACCGGCACCTTGTGGGCGCCGATCGTCGCGCACGCGCTGAACAACGCGATCGCCCTGGCTGCATTGGTTTTCCTGGGCATCCACTGACCTCTCGCCGGCTTGACGAAACCTTACGTACAGTCGGCCACACTGCTGACATGAACACGGGAGTCCCCGCTTTGAAACCCCTGCTGCTCGGACTTGTCATCACCCTGCTGGTCAGTGCCTGCGCCACCACCACCTCGCCCACCGGGCGACGCCAGATGGTGGGCGGCGTTTCGCAGGCCGAGCTCGACCAGCTTGGTGCCAAGGCATTCGCCGAAACCAAGCAGAAAGAAAAGATCAGCAGCGACGGCCGCCAGAACGCCTACGTGCAGTGCGTGGTCAACGCGCTGGTTGCGCAGTTGCCGCCTCAATACCAGGGCGTACGGTGGGAAACCGCCGTGTTCGTCGATGCCGAGCCGAATGCCTTCGCGCTGCCCGGCGGCAAGGTCGGGGTGAACACGGGCATCTTCAGCGTGGCCAAGAACCAGGACCAGCTCGCGGCCGTGATCGGGCATGAGATCGGCCATGTCATCTCGCGCCACCACGAAGAGCGCCTGACCCGCCAGATGGGGGCGCAGACCGGCCTGGCCGTGCTCGGCGCGCTGGCCGGCGCGGCCTACGGCGACGGCGCCGCGAGCACCGTCAACCAGCTCGGCGGTGCGGGCGCCCAGGCGGCGTTCCTGCTGCCCGGCTCGCGCACCCAGGAGAGCGAGGCCGACGTGGTCGGCCAGCGGCTGATGGCCGAGGCGGGCTTCGACCCGGCGCAGGCGGTCAACCTGTGGCAGAACATGATGGCGGCCAGCGCGGGGCGCTCCCCGCAGTGGCTGTCGACCCACCCCGACCCGGCCAACCGGATCCGCGAACTCCAGCGCGATGCACCTGCCTTGACCGGTGTCTTCCAGCAGGCCCAAGCCGCCGGACGGCGCCCGAAGTGCGGGTGATTCGACTAAAGGATGCTGTGCTGCAGCATCGGAAACGATTTCTCACGCTGTCGGTTTCTGATACGTTTGGCGGCTCAGATTTTTCTGACAGTCCGTTTTGATGCCGCCACGGCGGTTTGACCGAGGTGAAAGATGATTTTCCGCAACCACAAGCAAGCCGTGCTTACCGTACTCATCGCGACCGCCCTCGGTGGCGTCGTGGTCACCGACGCCGTTGCCCAGAGTCGCAGCAGCGACCGCAGCAGCGATCGTCGTGGCAGCAAGAACGAGGCCAAGGCTGAAGCGTTGTACCCCAACGCCACCCGCCAGGAGCCGACCGTCAAGGCTTCGCCGAAGCTGGGCAAGCAGCTGCAGAAGCTGATCGACAGCTACAACGATCAGAAGTTCCCGGAAACCCTCGCCGCGGCCAATGAAATCCTGGCCAACAACGCTGCCAACACCTACGACAAGTCGCTGGCCGCGCAGCTCGCCTCGCAGGCGTCCTACCAGTCCGACGACAACGCCGCTGCCATCGGCTACCTGAAGCAGGTGCTGGAATTCAACGGCCTGGACAACAACGGCCACTTCCAGTCGATGCTGATGCTGGGCCAGCTGCAGATCCAGGACGACAAGACCGCCGAAGGCCTGGCCACCCTGGACAAGTACTTCGCCGAGTCCAAGTCGACCAAGCCGGAAGAGCTGATCATCAAGGGCCAGGCCCTGTACCAGCTCGAGCGCTACCAGGAGGCCATTCCGGTGATCAAGGCGGCCATCGCCGGCAGCACCGCGCCCAAGGACAACTGGAACCAGCTGCTGATGGCGGCCATGTCCGAAGCCGGCCAGACCGGTGAGGCAGTCAAGGAAGCCGAAGCGCTGGCGGCCAAGAACCCGAACGACAAGAAGGCCCAGATGAACCTGGCCAGCATGTACCTGCAGGCCGACCAGATGGCCCAGGCCGCTACGGTCATGGACAAGCTGCTGGCGGCCGGTCAGCTCAGCGAAGAACGTGAGTACAAGCAGGCCTACTCGATCTACGCCAACACCGAAAACCAGGAAAAGAAAGTCATCCAGGTGATCGATGACGGCCTGGCCAAGGGTGTGCTGAAGCCGGATTACCAGGTGTACCTGGCCCTGGCCCAGGCGAACTATTATCTGGACCCGCCGCAGGTGGACAAGGCGATCGACGCGTGGCAGAAGGCTGCCCCGCTTTCCAAGGACGGTGAAACCTACTTGAACCTGGCACGCGTCTTGCATTCTGAAGGGCGTACCGCAGAGGCCAAGCAGGCCGCCCAGCAGGCGCTGGCGAAGGGTGTGAAGAATCAGGCCGATGCGAAGAAAATCATCAACCTGAAGTAAGTAGGAATAACGCCTGAACGCCTGCGCCAGTGATGCGCAGGCGCTCAGGATTGGTATAAGCTTGGAGGTTCCTGCGGTGTCATGCACCGCTGATCATGGGTTACCTGCCCCGGGTACCCGGCCCCACTAATGAGCTCTTGGCGCATGACGGAACAACTAGTCGTTCACAGGTACGAACAACGCGATGACACCGGCCTCAGCTGGCCGCGCATCGTGGGTATCGCCTTTGTAATCGCATTGCATCTCGCCGCCCTGATGCTGCTCCTCATTCCTGCCGTGGCCCCCAAGGCCGTCGCGGAAAAGGAACGCAACATCATGGTGACCCTGGTCGACGCTCCGCCGCCGCCCCCACCGCCGCCGCCGCCGCCGCCGCCGACCGAACAGCCGCCGCCGCCGGTGAAGAACCTGTCGCCGCCGAAGCCCTCGCCGGTGCCGCCGCCGCCGCAGGCGCCGGTGATCGACGTGCCGGAGCCGCGCCCGAACGACATCGTCACGCCGCCGAGCCCGCCGAGCCCGCCGCAGCCGCCCAGCTCCATCGAGGCCAGCGTCGATATCTCGTCGAAGGCCATGAATCCCCCGCGTTACCCGCCGGCCGCGTTCCGCGCAGGTATCCAGGGTGAAGTCATCCTGATCATTGATGTCGATGCCAATGGCAACGTCACCAATGTGACGGTCGAAAAGTCCAGCCGTAACCGCGATCTGGACCGTGCCGCGATGGAAGCCGCCCGCAAATGGCGCTTTAACGCTGCCGAATCGGGCGGGAAGAAAGCTGCAGGTCGCGTCCGCGTCCCGGTCAACTTTGCGCTGAATTGATGGGTCGGGTGGCCAATGCCACCCACCCCTCACTCGAAACTAGCTACAACATTCATCACCACACACAACAAAGGTAAGCGTCATGCTGCAGGAACTCTTCATCGCCGCTGCTGCCGGGGGCAACCCGTCGAATGCCCTCTCGCAGATGGGCTTCGAGCATCTGATCCACGAAATGACCTCCAAGCCGGGCGACTTCGCCGTCTCCTGGGTCGTGCTTCTGACCCTGGTGATCATGTCGGCCATGTCCTGGTACTGGACCGTCATCAACATCTTCCGCGCCACCCGTCTGAAGAGCGCTGCTGACAAGGTCGTGAGCCTGTTCTGGGATACCCCGAACGCCCAGGACGCCATCCGTGCGATGGAAGAGCAGCCGGCTTCCGAGCCGTTCTCGAAGATCGCCCTGGACGCTGCGCAGGCTGCTGCCCACCACCAGCGTGCCGAAGGCGGCGCCACCGGTGGCCTGGGTGAAAACCTGAGCCGTTCGGAGTTCGTCGACCGCGCCCTGCGCCAGGCCGTGACCCGCGAAAGCAACAACCTGCAGTCGGGCATGACCCTGCTGGCCACCGTCGGCGCAACCGCTCCGTTCGTCGGTCTGCTCGGCACCGTGTGGGGCATCTACGGCGCGCTGATCAAGATCGGTGCAACCGGTTCCGCCTCGATCGACGCCGTTGCCGGCCCGGTGGGTGAAGCCCTGATCATGACCGCCATCGGTCTGTTCGTGGCAATCCCGGCCGTGTTCGCCTTCAACTTCTTCAGCAAGATCAACAGCGCCACGATCAGCAAGTTCGATACGTTCGCTCACGACCTGCACGACTTCTTCGCCACCGGTTCGCGCGTCCGCTAATTGCGACGCGCTGTACCCAGCGAGAACGTAGTCAACACGATCTAGACGGAGCCCGTTATGGCTTTCAGTAGTGGTAACAGCGGCGGCCCCATGGCCGACATCAACGTGACGCCCCTCGTGGACGTGATGCTGGTGCTGCTGATCATTTTCATCATCACGGCGCCCCTGATGTCCCACAAGGTCAAGGTCGAACTGCCCGAGGCCAACCTGGTGCAGAATCCGGAAGATGCGGCCGACCGCAAGGGTCCGATCACCCTGGCAGTCAAGGAAGACGGCTCGATCTACTGGAACGACGAAGAGATCGACAAGCAGACTCTCGAGTCGCGCCTGGCGACCGCCGCCCAGCAGACCCCCCAGCCCCCGCTCAATCTGCGTGGTGACCGCACCACCAAGATGCGTGTCATCAACGAGATGACCAAGATCGCGCAGGAGCAGGGCATGCTCGACGTTGGCTTCGTTGCCACCAAAGAGAAGGGGCAGTAAGCCATGGCATTCAGTTCTGGTGGTGGCAAGGGCCCAATGGCCGACATCAACGTTACGCCCCTCGTGGACGTGATGCTGGTGCTGTTGATCATCTTCATCGTTACCGCGCCGATCATGACGTACCCGATCGCCGTGGACCTGCCGCAGCGCGTGCTCAACCCACCGCCGCAGCTGGTCGAGCCGCCGCCGCCGATCGAGCTGCGGGTGGACGCCAGCAACCAGGTGTTCTGGAACAACAGCCCGGTTGCAGTGGGCGAACTCCAGCAGCGCATGGAGCAGGAAGTGCAGCGTGACCCGACCAACCAGCCCGAGCTGCGCATCGACGCCAGCCCGGACTCCGAGTACGACGTGATGGCCAAGGTCCTGGCCGCCGCGAAGAACGCGCAGATGAAGAAGATCGGGTTCCAGCAGCAGCAGTAATACGCAACACCAAGTCATGACGCGACTGGAAGGCGCCCCTGGAAACAGGGGCGCTTTTTTTGTGCGCGCACCGGACACCCGCGTCCGGCTATGATCCGCGCATGCTTGCCACCTACCCCGCACTGGCCGACTGGCTCCACTGGATGGATGCGATTCCGCACCTGCGTCCGCTGATGATCGCCGCGTACGTGCTGTACCTGCTGTGGCTCATCGGCTGGATCATGCTGCAGAAGCGCGAGCCGGTGGCCACGCTCAGCTGGATCCTGTCGCTGGCGGCCCTGCCCTACCTGGGACTCTTCATCTACTACCTGCTGGGTCCGCAGAAAGTGAAGCGCCAGCGCCTGCGGCGCGGCCGTGCGCGCTCGGGCATGGAGCACTACAACAGCGTGTGCCCACCCGATGCCGATTGCACCGAGCTGGCCAAGATCGGCCAGGCCACCACCGGGCTCGCGCCGAGTTCGGCTACCGAAGTGGAATGGCTGGTCGACGGCGCGCAGACCTACGCCGCGCTGTTGAAGGCGGTGGCGCAGGCGCGCGACCACCTGCATGTGGAGTACTACATCTTCAACCCCGACCACGCCGGCACCGCGCTGCGCGATGCACTGGTCGAACGCGCCCGCGCCGGTGTGCGCGTGCGGCTGCTGCTGGATGCGGTCGGGTCGTCGGCGATCCGCAAGCGCTTCCTCAAACCGCTGCTCGACGCGGGCGCGGAAGTGGCGTGGTTCCACCCGCGGCAGCTGCTCAAGCCGTTCAAGCGGCCGTGGATGAACATGCGCACGCACCGCAAGCTGGTGGTCATCGACGGCCGTGTTGCCTTCACCGGTGGCATCAACATCACCGACGAGGAAGACGAAAGCCGCAACCCGAGTGCCTACCGCGACCTGCACATGCGCCTGGCCGGGCACGTGGTGCGCAGCCTGCAGCTGGTGTTCGTCGAAGACTGGATCTACGCCACCGGCGAGCCCAAGGCACGCTTCAACATCGCGCAGCTGTGGCCCAACGACATGCCGGCGCGGCAGGACGGTGCCATCACCACCCAGGTGCTGGTGTCCGGCCCGGATTCCTCGTGGGAAACCATCCATCGCCTGCAGGTTGCCGCCATCCACGAAGCGCGCGAACGAGTGTGGCTGGTGACCCCGTACTTCGTACCGGGCGAAGCCGCGCGCATGGCGCTGACCTCGGCAGCGCTCGGTGGCCTGGACGTGCGCCTGCTGGTGCCGAAGATGAGCGACTCCTGGTTCGTTACCCAGGCCGCGCGCTCCTATTTCGACGAGCTGCTGCAGGCCGGGGTGAAGATCTACGAGTACGGCCCGCGCATGCTGCACACCAAGGCCTTCATCGCCGACCACGATGTGTGCATCGCCGGCAGCGCCAACTTCGACCACCGCAGCTTCCGGCTCAACTTCGAGCTTTCGATGATGATCAGCAACGAGGCCTGCGTGGCCGAGCTGGAGAAGATCCTGATCGCCGAGTTCGCCGCTTCCAGCCCGGTCCGCAACGACCGTCGCCGCTCGCTGTGGCTGCACCGGGTCCCCGAGGCCTTCGCCCGCCTCGCCTCGCCGCTGCTGTAGGCACCGCCACGTGGAACCGGGCCCGGCAGCGGCGCTACACTGGCGCGGTCAACCGGGGAGAATGACAATGTATTGGCTGTTCATGCTGCTGGCGATCGGCTGCTTCGCCTTCGCCGTCAAAACGCCCTCGACCGGGCTGATGATGCTTTCACTGTTCGGCGCCCTGCTGTTCCTGCTGGCCTGGGTCCGCGGCCGCTATGTCGCCACCTTCGGCGGAAGCCAGCGCGACACCGGCAGCGAGATCTACAACGCCATCGACCCCACCGAACTGCGCCGGTTGCGCGAGCAGGCGCAGGCCCGCCGCGACGCCGAACGCGACCCGAACGACCTGCCCCCGAGCCCATGACCCAGCTCAGCGTCAACGTGAACAAGATCGCCGTCCTGCGTAACTCGCGGGGCGGCCACGACCCGGATGTAGTGCGGGCCGCGACCGCCTGCCTGGACGCCGGGGCGCATGGCATCACCGTGCACCCGCGGCCGGACCGCCGGCACATCCACGCCGAGGACGTGATCGCGTTGTCCGCACTGACCCGCGCCCGTCGGGTGGAATTCAACATCGAAGGCAACCCGTTCGCGCCGCCTCGCCCGGGCTATCCCGGCCTGCTCCCGCTGTGCGAGCAGACCCGCCCGGCGCAGGCCACCCTGGTGCCGGACGGCGATGGCCAGCTCACCTCCGATCACGGCTTCGACTTCGGCCGCGATGCCGAGCGGCTGCGCCCGCTGATTGCCGAACTCAAGTCGTACGGCTGCCGGGTCAGCCTGTTCGTCGACGCCGGTAACCCGGACATCGCGCAGGCGGCCGCGATCGGCGCCGACCGTATCGAGCTCTACACCGGCCCGTACGCCGAAGCCCACGCGGCGGGCGATGCCGCGGTGATGCTGGCGCTGTTCGCCGAGGCCGCCCGTACGGCCCAAGCGGCAGGGTTGGGAGTGAATGCAGGGCACGATCTTTCGCAGGACAACCTGCGGGACTTCCTGCAGGCGGTCCCGGACGTGCTGGAGGTTTCCATTGGGCATGCGCTGATCGGGGAGGCGCTGTATGCCGGGCTGGGCGCTACTGTGAAGCGGTATCTCGAGCTGGTTTGAGAAAAATCCCTTCTTGTAGATAACCATGGGGAGAAACCCCAACCGGTTCATCCAGAAGCCAGACAGCACAACGCTTCCCCTTCCAAACACCCCTGTGGTTAGTAATACTACTAACCCATGGACACCCGGTCTCCGCCCGCTCCCTCCGCCCAGACGTCTCATTCAATGAGACGCCCCAGCCCTACCCTGTAACCACATGGGTATCGCAATCAAAGGCCGCGGCTCCACCACGCACCTCGCAGGCCGCTTCGAGGTCACCGTCAGCGAGGCCATCGACGACGGCTGGGAACCGGACACCGGCGAAGAATTCGCCGCCCCGCGCCTGCGCACTGAAGTCCGTGCCGAAACCGCGCGCAGCATCATCAGCCGTAACAAGTCCCCCGACGTAGGCTTCAGCCAATCGGTGAATCCCTATCGCGGTTGCGAGCACGGTATCAATACCCCCTGATTGTTCACTAGATAAATCCATATAGATCAACAGGTTAGAGAATAATCAGTAAACACATTGCTATCGGCACAATCCCCCGCGCAGTGCCGGCCAAACACGCCCATCCTGGAGAGGTTGGCCAACCTTCGTGGTCTGCAAAGAGTGTTAGAGCCCTGCGGCGCGCAGCAGGGCCGACATCGAGGTACCCATGCCTTTAGCAACTCGCTCCAAGGTAGCGAGAGTGAGGTTCTTTTCGCCACGCTCGATCTTGCTGTAGTAGGCGCGGTGCATCTGGATGTGGTCAGCAAAGGCTTCTTGGCTGACACCCAGATCAATGCGATGCGCGCGGATCACATCTGCAAGTTTCGCTTGGTTCGTATGCTCGACCATACGAAGCAGCTTGTGGTTCCAGTACTTTAAAGACTACGCCTCTAAAGGTAGTCTACTTATAAGTACTAATTGCATCTCCCATGAACTTTTACCTCGTATGTCCGGAACTGGAGTTCACTCTTGAGCTTCCCTTTTCTCCCATGGGCAGGGAGCAGGTCGCTATGCAGATGCGTCGAATGCAAGAAGAGGAAGGGCAAGCAAGAGGCTTTGAGTACCGCCTGGCAGAAGAGCTCTCAAAGCTCATCCCCCAGCTAACGGATTGGGACATCAAGCCGCCCACGGGTGCACAGATGGCATATGCGACTTCGCTCTGCGCACAGTTGGGCATTCCACTGCCTGCAGCAACACGTCGATCGCGGGCATTGATGCAGATCTTCTTGGCGGAAGCCAAAGCGCTCCATGGCCAACGCAGCTGATAAAGGCCTTGCCAGCCGAAGCTGTGGATAAGCCTGGGCAGAACCTACTCGCCAAACGACCGTATGGCCTACAGCTAGCTGAATTTCACGGTGTTGCGGCGCCTGTGGTTAGCAATAATACTAACGGCCCGACCTTCCCAAGTTGTCGCCATGGAACAGGATGCTCGAAAGGCCCAAGTTCCCCTCAAAGGCAGAGGGGCCGCATCGCGTGTCCCAAGCCGTTTCGATACCACTGCAACAGTGGGAGTCGACGACGGCTGGGAGTCGGTCTACCAGGAGATGGAAGACGCGCCACCGCTGAGAACTCAGGTGCAGGAAGAGCGAGCGCGCACAGTGATCAGCCACAACTCATCCCCTGACGTTGGCTTTAGCGCGTCGGTCAACCCGTACCGCGGCTGCGAGCATGGCTGTGTTTACTGTTTTGCTCGCCCTTCTCACTCCTACTTGAGCCTTTCACCAGGCTTAGACTTCGAGACGCGCCTGTTTGCAAAGACAAATGCCCCGGAGCGCCTCAGAGCAGAAATTAGCAAGTCGAACTACAAGTGCACCCCGATTGCGTTGGGGATAAACACAGACGGCTATCAGCCGATTGAAAGGAATTACCAAATTACACGCCAATGCCTTGAGGTGCTTGCTGATGCCAAGCATCCGGTGAGCTTCGTCACCAAGAGTGCCTTGATCACCAGGGACGTCGAACTGCTGGCGTCGATGGCCAAGGATCGGTTGGTTACGGTCTACTTCTCGGTCACCACGCTCGACAGGAAGCTATCTGCAAAACTGGAACCACGAGCTGCTGCTCCCCACGCAAGGCTGCGAGCAATGAATCAGCTGCACGAGGCAGGAGTACCGGTAGGGGTTTTGATCGCGCCGGTCATTCCCATGATCACCGACCATGACCTAGAAGCCATCCTTGAGGCTGCTCACGAACACGGCGCTCGGGCAGCAGGCTACGTGCTTCTCAGGCTACCCAACGAGATTAAGGACATTTGGAGAGAATGGCTCGAGCTGCACTATCCGGACCGCGCTGCGCACGTGCTTAGCTTGATGCGACAGATGCATGGTGGAAAGGAGTATGACGCCAGCTTTGGCACCAGGATGTCCGGAACTGGCCCTGTAGCGGACTTGATCCGGAAGCGCTTTGAAAAGAAGCATCGTGAACTCGGTTTCACTAGGCTGCCAGCGCTGGCCACTCATCTTTTTCAACCTCCCCAAGACAAGTCGCCACAGGGGCAACTTTTCTAGCCGAACGGAAAACGAGGCTAGCATCAGTACAAAGCTATGGATGCAGTCCGAGCGGCGCCTACAGGGACAGAGCGTCCTAGGTTTCTGAGTACTGATACCATCTCCCCGAAAAGGAAATAGCATCTCCTCCGCAGCAAGCTTAGACGGCTTTCCAAACATATTTGGTTATCCCGCTTCCTCATGAAAAGGACCAGCGTATGCCCAAGCAAGTGAGAGGTTTATCAGTCTACCGAAGCACGATTGAGCGGCTGCCACAGTTTCGCATTCTTAGCGGCCCACTCACAGAACACCAAGCGGCGATGCTGGGATTCGACGACCTTCCGCTCGCAGGCGCTTCCATTGTGCCAAGCGCCGAAGGACCCGCGACGTTATTCAATGCCCGAGGCAAAGAGATCATCCGAAAGGACCTTCCGATGGTCACCAAGTCTCGATCAATCAATACCTCGTGGAAGGACTGGCACGGACACACTCACCACGGTACTCAGACAAGATCCTATGAGACCTATCCCAGGGAATACGTTGCACCACCTGGTGAATTCCTCACTGCTGTAGATACAGACAGTGGTATCGCAATGGCTACTAGGATCATTGACCGGACGGAGCCAGAAGAGAGCATTGCAAACCTCCTCAACATCTACCTGGAATGCTTCCAACACTTCGAAATCGTTGACCCGGACCTCGCGGTGCCGGTCAGGGTCGAGAAGATCAACTGGCGCATTCTCCCTCCGGGGAAGTTCCCGTTCGATAGAGCGATGCAGGTATTGGATAGTTATCTGAAGCAGTTGACCGACAGCGACCGCGCAGTCGCTAAGCAGCGCATCCGGACCATCACTCGTCACGAGCCCGACTTCATGGCAGTCGGATTAGGCGGTTTCAGTGAGTACATCGTTTTTGGGTTCACGGGAAGGAATCGATACGTGTTCGAGAGTCCCGAGTCAGGCAATGCCACTTACATCTTCAGGAACGAGTGGGAGGCGGTGTCTCAGCTCACCAAACGCCAGATCCTTCAAGAGCAGCTGCAGGAGACCAGGATCATCCACACCTCGCGTTGGGCCGTAGAGGTCTCAGAAGCAATCCAACGGAAGTGAAGTGGTTGGGCAAAGTTTCAGAGGGGCGTAGCCCGAACCGGTACCCTGTGACCCACGCCATGGATAGCTACCTACCGATGCGTTTACTCAGGCTTAGAAGCTTAGACAGGAACTCCCAATGAAGCCAACCATCCTGGCACTGGACCTCGAAGGCACGCTCATCTCCAACGCAGTCAGTCAGATTCCTCGCCCTGGGCTTCACCGGTTCCTAGAGGATGTCCGATCGCAGTTCGAGGAACTTGTACTGTTCACTACGGTTCCCGAGGCACTTGCAAGAAGAATTGCCGGACTCCTGGCTAGGGAAGGCAGTGTTCCGGCATGGTTTGTCGAGCTTCGATACATCCACTGGTCTGGAAGGACAAAGGATCTTTCCTATGTCTCCCCCCACGTGGGTGAAGCCCTTCTCTTGGATGACCATGGCCCCTATGTGCATGATGGGCAGGAGAGACTGTGGGTCGAGATCCCGCTGTTCGGCTCCCCGTACTCGTCAGACGATGACGGGTTGCAGATCGCAGCTGAACGCCTGACCGATCGCATCATTGAACTGCAGAGTGCATCCGACCTTGGCCACATGATCGCCGATCATGGCTGAGCAGCGCGTTGTCTCGATGGCTCGTTGAAAGAGCGCGTATGCAGCGGCCGTCCTCTCGCACATTCGGCACAGTTAGGGATCAGCACGCGGGCAGCACTCGAGAAACTCTTTGATAGCGTCGCTCCGGAGAACCCGGAGACGGCCAACCAAAGGTTGCCAGCAATCAAAAGTGGTGCAGTGGCGTTGCGGCAACCTTACCTTTGCCGGCAGCAATTGAATCGGTAGCTCCAGGCGTACCCACTGCCCAGCCAACACGCTTCCCTAAAGAACGCGCAGTAGCAACCGCGGCGTCTCCCGATTGATGATGTCAACTCACTGCCAGCCTTGGGTAGCCATTGACCGCGCGCTACCGATTGCCGCGCCAAGCGGACACCAACATTGGTACTGAAGGAGCAAATCTAGCCTGCGCGACGAACGAACCCACCTCTCTGTTGCGCACTTCCCCCGTACCAGCGAGCAGGTCTTCCTTCACACCGAGCGTACCAGTAGGGTCACGATCACGCGTAAATATATGAATCAATGGAAGTAAAAAGTAGGCATGATTCTCATTTCAGTTGTTAACGTACCGTAAGGCTCACAGCAAAAAAAACTTTCCGTATACCTGATAGCTTTCGGCGCCATGGTCTATGACGTCGAAATATGCACCGCACGTGCAATCGCTTCGGAAGCGACAGGAATCAAGTGTGCGCAAGGCGTACCCTTACCCGAAGGCTTCTGCTTTTTGGTCAGCAGGTCTGATGGAACGATCGTTCAGCCCGCTTTTGAATTCTTTGCAGATGCCCATCTAACGATCGGTCCAAAGCCAAAGCTTGCCTGCAGCAAGAACACAACCGCAGCTATCGCGGCTGACCTCACCGACTTCCATCACTTTCTTGACGCAAGAAAAAAGCTCGTTTCCGACGTAGATGAGGATCTCCTCAGATCCTATGCGGACACCTTGACTGACCTGGACTCTGCGGTGACCTTGGATAAGCTCGCCGCCGCGACTATTCATCGAAGATGGTCGACCGTGACCAAGCTAATCGCATTCTGCGTGAAACGGGGATACCTGAGGAAGGCACCAGCGCTGCTGAGCAAGCAGACGAAGCGAGGAACTGTTCAAGTTCTCGACGTTGGCGTCGACCTTCCCGGGCTGAACGACGCTGACGAACTCATCACTGCGCTCCATCCCGAGACCGTCGTCGGTATTCTTGACGAACTAGGTCCAAACCCTGTGCTCGAGCGAAACGGTCTGGTTGAACTGGCATACGCAACCACGGCGCAGCGATTGATGGCTGAGCTTTGCTATCAAGCAGGACTGAGGCGGGCGGAAGTGTGCGATCTCAAAGCGAAAACCATCCTTCAGGCCCGTACGGAAGGGCGCGATCCTCTCACTGCAGTCGCCATCCCCGTGCTCGGGAAAGGTAACAAGAAGCGCAATGTTCCCGTTCCAGTCTGGCTACTCAACGCGTTGAAGCGCTATGCCAAAGGTGTTCGGCAGCGCCTCGTTGACCTCCGACTGGGATACCACAAGCTCGAGGATCACGGCGTCCTATTCGTCCTCGACGCAAACAACCGCAAGCATGCGGGCAATCCGATAACCCCGCAGATCTTCGACCGGCATTTCGCCCAGGCCAAGGACAGGCTGCTCAAACGGCTCTCCAAAGAGCGTGACCTGGCTCGCTACGAATCCACGCAGCGCGAGCGAATAACCATTCACGCCCTTCGACACACCTTCGCCTTGTACACGTACATGGAGAAGCGCGCAAACGGTGACATGGATGCGATCAAGTATGTTCAGTCGGTACTGGGACACAGTCTCAGGGATACGACTGAGTCCATCTACCTGCGAAGCGCGAACGCATTCGAGAGCGAAACCAGGGAATCGATCAGACTGCACCTTGAAGGTCAACCCTTTATGCGAATCGGCGTCGAGGCCTGACGAGTTGGAGCTCACACGGCTCCACGGCCAGCATACGCACTACTCCTCGCATGTGACCGACTCACCTTATCAAATCAGATTGAACACGGATTGGAGCGTTACGTGGCAGGAAGAAGATCCGCCCAGCTGCGGCACGCCGTAGTAGTTGAGGAAAAGGTAGGCAACACAAAGAAATGGGATGTCCGCGAGAGCGCTGGTCGCCTAGAAGTCGCGTTCAGGCGCGCCGGAGACCTGCGCGACAACATCGTTAATCTCAGCCGGTGGAAGGGCATAGGTGCAGCGGCACCGCTCTTCGCCGAGGCGTTCTGCCGAGCTAACAAGAACAGCAGGGAGACGACTAGATCCTCTTCAGCTAACAACATCGTGAGTGGCCTGGTGCAGTACCTAACCGTAAAAGGGGTAAAGATAAGCGGCCCAGACGACACTCCAATGGATCTCGGCGAGTCCTTTCTAACGTATCTGAAAGGTAGGGATACCACGCACCCGACAGTTCTCTCGGTGGAGACCCAGCGCCACTATTACGGGACCTTCAAGAAGGTCGTTCTTGCGCTGCACGAGATGGATCCACGGTGGAAGGTGATCCGTATTCCGCCAAAGCCGTTCGCAGGACTGCCACGGAAGAGCAAGCCGAAAGAGCTGGACCGTGCGGCTTGGGCCAACGTCATGAAGGCGGCGGTCGAAGAATGCATATCGACAATGGACGAAGTGTGGCCGCTTCTAGATAGGGTTCACAGTGCCCTCGCTCAGAAGAAAAAGGGCGACGCTGTATCGCTAAGCGATCCGGCAGAGGCAATTGCTCAAATATTGGCAAACTTTGACGGTCATCTTCCTCGCCAAGGCGCGGTTCACAAGCTCCCAGGCGTAGGAAAGATCAGCGAAAGCGAGTACTTCCGTCTGAGGAGACTAGCGCACCCGATCGGCGGCGATCTGATCCCATTCTTTCTCGTACTAGCCATGCACTCGGGCTTCAACGAGCAGCCACTTAGAACACTCACCCTGAATGGCATATCGGAGCACTACCCGCTTGGACAAAAGCGAACGGTGATCAAGTCCTCCAAGCGCAGGGCTGGAAGTTCCGCTCAGGGCGCGACACAGCGAGCAGCCTTCCCCGCTAGCGATCACCCGCTAGCGCCTGAAAGATTGATCAGTTTCGTTATTGCTTGGACCAAACGAATCAGAGACTACGCTGCTGGTGAGCTTGCCAATGACTTCTTCCTCCACGCAGTTTCCGAAGGCGGGCGGCACAAGCGCCGAGGAATGCACATCGACTCCTACTCAGCCAGAACCGACGACGTGACCACGCGGGTGACCGGTTACATCACGTTGTTCTGCAAACGAAGGGGGCTTAAGTACTCTGGCTCTCAAGCAAACAGGCTTGCGTTCTCCGAAGCGGTTGATGGGCTGACCGACGGCGACGCCTTCGAGCTCCGAGCAATGCTAGGCCATCGGCTACTGTCAACTGGTCAAGACAGTTACCAGACAACCACGATGCAGCATCGGCAAAAGGAACAGCTGGCAGGAGCCATGACCGCACAGGAGCGCTGGGTGACTTCAAATGGAAAGATCGACACACGCTCCGCCCGAAGTGATCGTGAGCAAACGGCAGCCACGCAGGGCTTCTGCTGTGCAGATCCATTCCAAAGTCCTCAACCAGGGCAGCGCCATGGAAAGCTCTGCACCAGCTATGGTTCCTGTCCTGCATGCCCGCTCGCCGCAGCTGATCCAAACGAAGCCTACGCGCTCGCGCGCTTTCTTCAACTGCAGGAGCTATACGAAGAAGCCAGGGCAGAGCTCGGCAGCGAGATCTGGAGGCGAAAGTTCGAGAATGCCTATCTCGCTCTCCGCGATTCATGGATCCCAGCAGTGAGCACAACTGCGAATCGACAATCAGCGATGATGATCATGCTGACGCCCCTGCCTGGACTTGAATAGTCCGGCTGTACCGCCACTAGCGAATCAATTCTAGAGATATGGCTATGCCCGCAGCAAGAAAGGTCGAAACAGCGCAGGCAGCGACCCTGCATCCTTCCTTCCAAGTTGACTATGACAGTGATGTCTGGACCTTTGCCCAGACCACGGTCGGCCAACAGAAGGAGTTTGTCACAGTTGACTGGGCAATCCCTGTGGCACGCGGAGAGTTGCTCACGGACTACAAGCACAGAGGACTGCTCTCTGAGCTGAAGTGCTACCTCAAGACCGCCATCATTGAGGACACCGTACGTATGACGGTTGGGTCTATCCCTGGCACTTACATGGGCATGAGGGAGCTGGTGAAGTTCATGGGAGAGCGGGAGATCCACTCCCTCTTCGATATCACCACGGCGATGAGCTGGGACTACGTCGAAGGTCTCGAAGAGCAGTACATGACGGCCCGAAGTGATGCCGGTCGAGACAGGGCGTGGACGCATGCGACCGCCTACAAACTCATCCATCCACTTACACAGATCTACGAAATCGCGGACAGCTTGCGCGCCAGAGGCGGACAAGCACCGTGCGAAGCGCCGTTTGACGGAAGAAAGACCTACGACGTCGTGACAGAGCCGCTCGGGCTTGCTCGAACGGGTGGATTGATGCCTGTCCCGGACGAGATCTCGGTACCGATTCTTTCCTACGCATGTGAATGGATTGAGTACGGCTCGGAGGATGTGATCAGACTTCAGGCTGAGGTCATCCCGATGCTGATCGACGCAAGAAGTGCTACGGGACCGAGACGAATCGCCTGCTTTCGTCAGATCAAACGGCACATCGAGGAGTTCCAGATGAGCCCGATCCCAGGGACACTGACACCCTGGCATGAGCCATTGGCCACCATAGATCGGATTGATGACGCTGGTGACGAGCGCGAGATTAGCGGAACTCAGGGCCTGAGACGCCTAATACTAATGACTCAAAGCGCATGCAGTGTCTTGCTGCAGGGATGCACCGGGATTCGAGCTCATGAGCTGATTGGCCTCTCCCTGGACCACGATCCGACGCTACAGCACGGTGTGGTCAAGTCAGTGACGTCGCTAGACGGACTAATGGAGGTGTTCTCCATCTGTGGCATTTCCGCCAAAAGGGAAGCGACTCGCCATGAGTGGACTGCCGGACTGCGCCCGTTGGGCACGAATCACCTGCCGATCGTGCTGAAATCCGTCGAGGTGCTGGTGCGGCTAATGGAGCCTTGGCGAGCACTATCGGGCACTAAGTCACTGATGCTCAGCTTCTCCCACGCCAAGTCCCTTCCATCGGGTCCCGATGGAATCGGCCGAATGACAGCATCCAGAAATTCTCTGCTGCAACGTGAGTTTGCCGTCGAAGCCCTCACGAAGAAGCGTGGCATCGAAACGACGCAAGCTGTTTACGAGGTGAGGTACCTACGCCCGCAGCGATGGAGGATCACCTTTGCGCACTATGTGTTCCGATCCAAGCCGGAACTAATGCCAGCGCTACGGACGCACTTCCGTCACATGAGCGAGCAGATCACGGATCAAGGGTACATTGGAAACGATGCGGCTCTGCTCGAGAACTTGGAAGGAGAGAGAGTCATGGAGACCTCTCGGTTCCTAGTTCAAATCACCCTCGGCAGGCCGATCGGAGGTGGACCGGCGCAGCGTCTTCTCATGCAGCATGCCGAATCAATGACCGAGGCACTGTCCAAGATGGACGGAGAGACGCCGATCGATAAGGCCGTGGCATACGTGAAACTCACCGACCTGCGGATATGGACAGGGACCTACGCAAGTTGCCTGATTGATATGTTGCCTGACCGTTCCAGCTGCAACCCACAAGCAAGCCTCCTCACTGTCCGCGCCTCGCCGAACTTCGGCCTACGGTCGCCCGGCCTGTGCGCGGGGTGCAAGTGCTGCATCATCCTGCCAGAGCATAAGGACTTTTGGGAGGATCGCCTCCTGAAAAATCAGGCCATTGTCCAGATGGAGCGGACCAACTCTAGGGATCAGTATTCCAAGATTGCTATGAGCCGTGTTGTTCAGAGTCGAGCAGTGCTGAGGATGATATCCAACGCTACCGGGGACGCTTCCGATCGTTCCGGCGAAAGTTGACGACATTTGCTCCATCGTCTCTCTTGGTACTCTGCTTCTGAAGCCGGGACACTGCGAGTTGGAGAGATGCGTTGTGGATGTTGGTCTTGTAAAGCAGAGCCTTCAACCTTGCGTTCTCAGCCTTAACCCTGGCGAGCTCTTCAGCTACTGAGCCTCGCCTCTCCTCCTCAGCCAGCTCCTGAATTCTAAGCCAGACGTGCCCAAGTCGAGCGTGCCTTGATCCAAAGCTCCCTCTATTTACTCCTGCCTCTGCCGCGACCGCGGTAGGCGTGATGATCCGATGACCTGCGGCCATCTTTGCCTTCAGCAGTTCATTGGTCGGGCGTCGCTTCACCAGGCGGTCAAGAGCGGCCAATGCCTTATCCTCTACTGAGTTGGGTCTGCTCATTCTGCTGTCCGCTGACGCATCATTGGTAAGCAGATAGCCTACGCCACCTTCGCCGCCCAATCATCTAGGTGGGACAAGGAGAACCTTGAAATCAATCCTGATGCAGTCGCTGCCCGGCGAGACCCACGTTCTTCAGACCCAGATGTTCAGCAACGACTTTGGGACAAGGTCCATTGTGACCATTGCAATGATGAAGCGCCGCAAAGCTTCGTGCCTGATAGGGCGCAGAATGGTTAGGTTGAGGCTATGGGGTCGGGGTCAGCGTTGGGGTACTGGAGCAGATCACCAGCCCTTTCGCACCACGCGTGAGGGCTACATAGAGGTTCTGCACGCTCATGCTCTCCGGATAGAGGACCACGGCAATGTCTGCCTCGAGACCTTTCAGAAGGAGAGTGCTGCCGACTGCTCTGCGCGCAATGGGGCGGCTGAGGTGACGATTTCGCTCGCGGGCATGAAGTGCGGCTCCTAATAGATCTTGCTCTCCGTTGATAACGCTTCGCATGGCTGATCGACAGCAGTGCAGAATCTCGGGCCGATAGACCCGAGTGCCTGTCTGTTCGGCCAAAGCGTCCACCAGCCGCAAGGCGCGCGTCATGGTCCGCTCGGACTCAAAGGCGACTGCCTCAGCTTCTACAGGAGTTGGAGGTGTCCTGGCTCTCCCTCTACGAATGGTACCGACACGCGTCACTAGATTCGCCGTGCCGACGCCCGTCATCATGAGAGCGGAGAAGGTGGCCAAGTCTTGCAGCGCACTAGGAGCCTGAAGATTGAATTGCCTGGCGAAGTTGACGAGGTCTCGCATGTCCACGGCTTCTACCGCCATTGCCCCAGGCGTTTGGCTGGTGAGTTGGTGGCGGCCTTGAACATTCATGGACTCGCCAATTACCAGAACCGTTCCTTGGCTACCAGGCGCATTGGTCCGTGCCGCAGTCAATCTTTGCTGCACTTCACTACCGGCAACCAGCTGGATCCAACGAACGGATGACGGAGCCGTAGTTAGATCAATGGGTAAGCCGGCCGTAAGAGCATGCCTTTGGGATAGCAGCCACTGGCCCAGCTCTTCATTACCTGCAATTTGCCAGCGCCAAGGGGTTCGAAGGCTACCCGCTGCTGGGAAGGACGATTGAACGTCTTGTTCCCAGTGAACCAGCCGATTTCCGCCAAATCCGAAGATGGCCTGCAGAGGGTCACCGAGGACGCACGTGGGCAAAAGCGCAGCGAGGGTGGACACGATGGAGTGCTGAACGGTGCTGCAATCCTGATACTCGTCAACCAAAAGCCGGGCGTAAGTGGCTGCGATGGGTGCAGCGATATGCCCCGAGTCCAAGAGTTGCCGGAATGATTCACGGATCGCGGGGTAGTCGCTACCCGCGTTGTTGAGCTCCAAGAGTTGGGGATGATGGCCACTGCGCGCCGGGAACTTGGCGATGA
This sequence comes from Stenotrophomonas sp. VV52, assembly GCF_002893095.1. Taxonomy (GTDB): domain Bacteria; phylum Pseudomonadota; class Gammaproteobacteria; order Xanthomonadales; family Xanthomonadaceae; genus Stenotrophomonas; species Stenotrophomonas aracearum. The sequence goes on from NZ_PKQQ01000014.1 coordinate 82,858, forward strand.
GACGCATAGCGAATCCATCAATCGTCGACAGCCGATAGGCAGAGCTGGGCACCCCCGCGCGTTTCAAGCGTGTCCTCAACGCGGTGACGCCAGCATTTGTGTGAGTCAGAACAAGGATCGGTCTGTTCCCAGAGTGGGATGCCAGCGCCTCGGCAATCAGCTGGGTTTTGCCGCATCCTGCTGGGGCGGTGATCGATCCGCGTTGGATAGCTAGCAGATCGATTTCAGGCAGCACGGGTAAAGGCCCAGAGTTGGTCTACTACTGCCTTGAAGCTAGCGTCCGCGTTTGCGTAGCCCCGAGAGACGATATCCAGGACGATTGACTGGTAAGTCGTAAGCGACTTGAACCAGCTATTCTTTTTGATACGGGAGACTTCGCCAAGCAGTACGCGAATATCAGGCGGATAGGGTGAATTCGGCCTCAGCGCTTCGATGGACGCCAAAGTTGTTAGACCGTTCGATTTGGCAACCAGCTGTTGGTTCATAAGATCTTCGCCAACACGCTCTTTAGCCTTCAGGAGCAGGGCATCAATCGATGTGTCAGGAAGGCAGAGGAACAGCTCGTCCTCCAACGTCATTCCTGCCCGCCAAGTCACGAGGCTGCCGCCTGATTGAAGATATGCTTCTGCAACACCTGGAGCGGCAGGTTTGTCAGCGTCTATGAAGACGAGGACTCGGTAACCCAGATCCATAAGCGCAGTCGCTCGGGCAAAAGCGTTGTCCGGAGTGCCTCCGCCTGCATTGACGTATGCACCACCTAAAGCCAAGAAAGAGGATTCTTTGCTGGCTACCCCCCATAGATCGAGGCCACGCACAAACCCTACCTCGCTTGCTCCCTCGCACACAATCACAGACTTCGCCAGAAAGGCCTCCGGGTCAGTGCGCAGCGTGCTTTGAATCTCGTCGGTCGAGCCAGCGGAAATGACGACATGGCCAGCCGGTCGTGGCCGAACTACAAGCAGCTGCTCACCTGAAAGCTCACGAAGTGCCACAGGGGAGTGTGTTGTGAGAAACGCTTGGAGAGGCGGCGGCGTCTCCTTGGCTCCCAAGGAATCCAGCAGCCGCATGAGCCGATGGGGCTCTAACCCATATTCCACCTCATCCACCAAGGCAATCGGCGCTGACTCCGCCGCGGCCCGTTGAAGTCCCGTCACCAAGAGTCGAGAAGAACCCGTACCAAGGGACCGAAGGGGGATGCCTGCCTCGCTGTGAAGCGCGATGGCGCCTTCGCCGATGGAGACGGAGTGCGAGTCGAGTAAGGCCTGCGGCATCGATCCGACGTCAACTCCAAGGCTCTGGGCAGTTGTCCGGACGATTCCGAGTGTCTGACTCAGGTGGGGCGATGCTTGAGCGCCAAAGTTGGCGCGCGCCTGACGCGCTGCTAGAGCGAGCTGGGCTCCCAATTCTGCGCGCTCGTCTGTTAGCCGGTTGAGCACCGACCCGCGGCTCCAAGATAAGTTGGAGCTTGTAAAGCTGCCGATGCGTGCCGGAGCTAACACGATGCGTTCTTTCCAAGGCAGGCTTCGTTCCAAGCCTTGTTGAAGCGACCTATCGGAGATCAGCGTCCAGCTGGGCTCAAGGTCCGCCCCGACTTGAAGCAGCAGCGTAAGCACTGTCTCCAACCCCGCGGCGGGTTCGTCTTCTAGGGTGTCAAATACCGAATCGAATCCTCGCAAGAAGTCGCCATAGACATCAATGTCCATCAGCGATGCCGGCAGTTCCCCGAATGTCACGGCAATACGAATGGGCTCTGAGACATCGAGGTCAAAAAAGTCCATGTCGCCGAAGGAAATGCTTCGTCGAGCACCCAAGCACAGGTCGATGGCATCGAGGATGGTGGACTTGCCACTATCGCCAGGACCGATCAAACAGTTGATGCCCGGGGCGGGCGACCAGTCGAGCGCCTTGATGGATCGAAAGTTCCGAATGGCCAAATGGCGAATTCGAGGCATGGGGCGTCCTGTAAGAGGCTTGGTCAACGGTCCGTGTAGGACGCAGACTGACACCAACTCCTACTACGCCCCTGAGGCAATCCTAGCCCTAAAGCGTTCTGCCAGTCATTGGCTCATTGGTGGAACTTGGCGCCACGCCGAGCTGCTTCGCGAACTTCCCTAACCTGTAACGCGGCAACACTGAGAGAGCGGTTCCAGGTCGCTTCTTCCGTGGTCACCTGCCCGCTTGCAGGCGACGGAGGTCCGTTCATCGCCAACAGCGGACTTCCCTGAGCGAAGGAAATTGGTTCGCGAAGCTGAATAGGCTTGAGCTGGTGTCCGCCCGGCGCGCGGCGGTGCTAGGATTCGGCCATGGACATCGGTCGGACAACCTTAACCGTCGGCGTCGCCATAGTCGCGGTTTCTTGCGGCGGGTCCCAGGGGCGCTGGACTGCCTTTGTCTATCCGCCCGGCGCGTCCACTCAGGAAGTCCGTCACGCTGTTTATGGCGATTACGACACCTTCGAGCATTGCCAGGCGGCTGCAATAGCCGCCCTGAGAAATAGCCCTCCACTGCCAGGGGCGCAGGAAGTGGGATCTTACGAATGTGGGCGCGCGTGTCGATATGACGTCGACATGGACTTGTACGTCTGCGACCAAACTCGCAAGTAGGTAGCTCCGTGCTCGCCGCCCGCCTGGCGCCTTGGTCAGCCTGGCCAGCGTGTGTGAAGTTGATCGATGACAAACCGGTGACGGTGCGTGCCATCCACGTCTCGGTGTGCCAAGAGGTGCGGGTCGTCCTCAGCAAGATGTTCGTGCTTATGCGCTATCTCCTCTGGATCGTGCGCCGGCCATCTGCGCCACGCGGCGACCAAACCGAGTGTGGCCAGAATCCCCAAGGCGGCCAAGGCAACATGCAAGCCGTAGCGCGCACCAACCCACCCGGCGAGTGGATAGGCGATCAACCAGCAAACATGCGATAGGGAAAATTGGGCAGCGAAGAGGAATGGTAGATCGGCGGACTCAGCCGAACGCCGCAGCAGCCGCCCGCCGGGGGTAACCAAGCCGGCATACGCCATGCCCAGCAGCGTCCAGGCCGGAATGACCGCCGTCCACCCGGGATGTCCCTTCAGGGCAAACCAGACGCCAAGGAAGGTAACCAGGACAACTGACATGAACAGTCCTGCAGCCAACATTACTGTCCGGTCCGAAATGCGGTCGAGAACCTTCGGAAGAAGAAGTGCGACCAGCATGGACCCGCCTCCGAAGGCCGCCAGCGCCCATGCAACCTGCTCCTCCGCCCCGCCCAGAACGGTGCGGACCATAACCACCGTATTGACGAACACCATCGCGCCGCCGGCTGCGGCGCAGAGGTTCAACGCGAGCAGGCCCTGCAATCGCGGTGTGCGGAGGTAGATTCGCATTCCACGGATGGCTCGGGCATAGGGACCGTCCTTGGAAGAGACCGCAGCGAGGGCCGGGAAGGTGGTGGACGCGACGAGCAGCGCCGAGAGGATGAAACCTACCGAGGTACCAGCGAACAGCCCGTGGAAGCTAATGATCGTCAGCAGTGCGGCAGCAAGCGCCGGGCTCAGCAGGCTTTCAAGGTCATATGCCAATCGGGAAAGTGAGAGCGCACGGGTGTAATCACGCTCTTCTTGAAGAATTTCGGGGATGGTGGATTGAAACAGCGGCGTGAAACATGCCGATGCCGACTGCAGCACAGCGATGAGGACATACACCTGCCAGATCTCGGTGACGAAGGGCAGGCAGACCGCCACAACCGCACGAACCAGATCGAGTGCGATCAGCACCCGCTTGCGCAGCCGTGCAGGGACCAACGCTCCTGAAACGGGCGCCAAGGTCACGTACACGACCATCTTGATCGCCAGCGCGGTGCCCAACACCGCTCCGGCCTGGCTGCCAGCGAGGTCGTAGGCCAGGAGGGCAAGGGCGACAGTCGCCAAGCCGGTTCCGACCAGGGCGACTATCTGGGCACCAAACAGGCGCCGAAACGCCGGGTGACTCAGTACTTCGAGCATGGGATTGTCCTGGTAGCAACGTTCTGACGGCACCAACCCGTGTGCGCCCTTTTGCCCGGATTCAGGGCAGAGGCGGCAGACAGGCGGAGTGTACGCCCACCACTGTTCGGGTCGAGGTGACGACCCCGCCGGAATGGCAGGGTCGTTGGCTAAATCCGAGTGGATTTACTTCTTCTTCGGAGCTGCCTGTGCGTCGCAACGTTCCTTCAGCGCCTTGGTCTGGGCATCCTTGAGGTCCACCTTGTACTTCGAACGGTCGGCAAGCTGTTCGCAAGTCGTCGGCTTGGCCTTGGGAGCAGCCGGGGGAGCCGGATCGGCATGGAGGGCAGGATCATGAGCGGATGCCGTGGTGAAAAGGGACATGCTGAAAAGCAGGCCGGCAATTACTGCGCTATGAGTTTTCATGTTGTTTCTCCTCGGGTTGGGTCGGCGAAGTGCCGGGTGTTACGGCTGATAGATGTCGGCTTGGTAGCCCACAAGTTCGATGCTCACGGTCACCGGCGTGTCGCTTCGGTTCTGCCAGTACCACCCATGAGTTCCTTCAAATGGCGCGACGAAGGTGCCGTGCGCCTCCCGCTGCGCAGCTTCGACGGCGTAGCTGGTCCATGCACCCTTCACGTCGGGCCGCTCACCATGCATATCGACTGCTACATCACCGGTCGCCTTCCAGCTGAACAGAATTCCCGCGCCAGCAGCCATGTGGGATTTGACCTCTTTGCCTTTCCCCGGCTCCAGCGTGATCGTCATCGCGTCCTGGCGAAGCTCACCGTTGGTGAGCGATACCGCGGCTGGATCAAGCGATTGCCCCTTGTTCGCCCCGAACGCAGCCGCAGCCTTTTCCGCCAAGGTGGTCGCTGCGTCCGATGCTGTCGAGGACGTCGGCGTAGCCGGGTCTGCGGCGGTGCTTCCGCCGTCTGCCAGGGCAGTCAGGCCCAGCGCTCGGCCGATCCCGGTGGGATCAATGCCGTACTCCGCCGGCAGAACGGCCGTAACGAGAAGCGCGCCGGCAATGGCGGCAGCGACAAGGGTCGACTTCAGCAGGCGGCCAGTCGTGGGAAGTGGTTGATTGATAGTGATTGACATGATGGGTCTCGGTCAGAAATCAGGAAGCGAAGTAGCCGGTGAGCTGCATGCCGATGAGCACGAAGCCGGCCGTCATCAAGATGGTGTTCACGCCGTAGGCCTGGCGGTTGAAGGAAGGCAGCCGACGCCAGAAGCCCATCACGATCAAGATGCCGGCAAGCGCCAGAAGTTGGCCGAGCTCAACGCCCACGTTGAACGCAAGCATGTTGGGGACCAGCCCGTCCGGCGATAGCGAGAAGTCCTGAAGCTTCGTGGCCAGGCCGAAGCCGTGGAAGAAGCCGAAGACAAGGACTGCAATCTTGGTGTTGGGTTGCACGCCGAACCACCGCTTGAACGCGCCCATGTTGTCCAAGGCCTTGTAGACCACCGAGAGACCGATGATCGCGTCGACCAGATAGGCGTCGACATGAAAGCCGCCGAGCACGCCGAGCAGCAGCGTCGTGCTGTGGCCAATGGCGAACAAGGTGACGTAGATGCTCACGTCCCGCATGCGGTATAGGAAGAAGATCACCCCGAACAGAAATAGAAGGTGGTCGTATCCAGTCACCATGTGCTTGGCGCCAAGGTAGGTAAACGCGATCAGTTGCCTACCGGTGCTTTCTTCAAGGAAGGCCTGGTCTCCCTCGCTTACACCGTGCGCGAACGCCGCAAACGGCAGGAGGACTGCGGCAAGCATCGAAAGCCAAGCAAAGAGCTTGTTGGAAGAAGTCAAAGACAAGTTCCTTGTGCAGAAAGGGGACGGGTGGTTCATGAGGAGCGACTTTCCAGAACAGAATCTTCGCGGTGAACCAATCGATACAGCGCCGGCAGCACGAGAAGTGTCAGCAGCGTTGAAGAGATGATTCCGCCGATAACAACAGTGGCGAGCGGACGCTGAACTTCCGCGCCAGCACCGACGTTCAGGGCCATAGGAAGGAAGCCCAGACTCGCCACCAAGGCCGTCATCAGGACTGGCCGGAGGCGGGTAAGAGCACCTTCGGTGACAGCCTTGTGCAGGGGGACGCCTTCTTCCCGCAGGTTCTTGATGAAGCTGATCATTACCAGGCCATTGAGCACGGCAACGCCCGAAAGAGCGATGAAGCCCACACCTGCGGAGATGGACATGGGAATGTCGCGCAGCCACAGCGCCACCACGCCCCCGGTCAGTGCAAGCGGCACGCCACTGAATACGATCGCAGCGTCCTTCCCTGAGCCGAATGCCATGAACAACAATCCGAAGATCATCACCAGAACCACTGGCACGACGACGGACAGCCGCTTGCTTGCCGAGATCAACTGCTCAAACGTGCCGCCGTACTCGATCCAGTACCCTTCCGGCAGCTGGACCTCCTGTCCGACCTTGGTGCGCAACTCCTCGACAAAGGACCCTAAGTCGCGCCCGCGCACATTGCTTGTGATCACCACCCTGCGTTTACCATTCTCACGGCTGATCTGGTTCGGACCAGGCGCGATCTCGACCTTGGCCAACTGGCCCAGCGGCACGAAGCTGCGCTCTTGGCCTGTGCTCACCCCGGGCGCGACGGCCACAGGTAGTGACGCCAGTGTCCGGACGTCCTGGCGAAGGTTCTCCGACAGACGAACCACGATATCGAAGCGCCGATCGCCTTCGAACACCTGGCCGACCGATTCACCTCCCAGCGCCACCGAGATGGTCTTCTGCACGTCGTCAATGGCTACGCCGTATCGTGCAAGTGCATCCAGGTCCGGCGTGATCGTCATCAATGGCAGACCGGTGATCTGCTCAAGTTTCACGTCGGCCGCTCCCTGGATCTCACTGGCAACGTTCTCTACCTGGCTGCCGATGGTTGCCAGTTGCTCCAGGTCGTCGCCGTACAGCTTGACAGCAACCTCAGCCCGAACGCCCGCAATGAGCTCGTTCATCCGCATCTGCACCGGCTGGGTGAACTCATAGTTGTTGCCAGGAATGGCGCGAACCACTTTCTCGAGCTCGGCAACAAGCTGTGCCTTCGGCTTGCGCGGATCAGGCCATTGGTCCCGATCTTTGAGCATGATGAAGGTGTCGGCTACGGAGGGGGGCATGGGATCGGTGGCCACCTCGGCAGTGCCGATCTTTGCGACGACTTCATCTACCTCGGGGAACTGTTTGATCGCCGCTTCCAGCTGACGTTGCATGCCGATCGCCTGGGTCAAGCTGGTCCCTGGAATTCGAAGCGCATGCAAGGCGATATCGCCCTCATCCAGGTTCGGAATGAACTCGGTGCCGAGGCGACTTGCAAGCAGGCCCGCCAGGACGGTGAGCACCGCAGCAGAGGCCACCACTACCTTGCGTGCATTGACGGCACGCTCAAGCATCGGGCCATACACGTTGGTGACTCGGCGCATGGCTTTGGTTTCCTTCTCCGAAACCTTTCCCGTTACGAACTGAGCCACAGCGGCAGGTACGAATGTCAAGGACAGTGCCATGGCACCGGTAAGCGCGATGACCACGGTAAGCGCCATCGGGTGGAACATCTTCCCTTCCACGCCGGAGAGGGCAAAGATCGGGATGTAGACCGCCGCGATGATGAAAAGGCCGAACAGGCTTGGCTTGATCACCTCTGCACTGGCACTTGCCGCCAAGGAAAATCGTTCTTCCCGAGTCAACAAACGGCCCTGAAGGTGTTGCCGCTCGCCAAAGCGACGCAGGCAGTTCTCTACGATGATGACTGCCCCATCGACGATCAAGCCAAAATCCAGTGCGCCCAGGCTCATCAGATTCGCAGAGACGCGATTCTGGACCATGCCTGTGATCGTCAGCAGCATCGTCAATGGAATGACCGCCGCAGTGATCAGTGCCGCACGAAGATTGCCCAAAAGCAGGAAGAGCACCGCGATGACGAGCAAGGCGCCTTCGAGGAGGTTCTTCTTCACCGTCTCGATGGTCCGATCCACCAGTTCGGTTCTGTCATACACAGGATGCGCCCGAACGCCGTCAGGCAGCGTAGCGTCGATGTCCTTGAGCTTGGCCGCGGTTCGCTGAGCCACGTCCCGGCTGTTTTCGCCGATGAGCATGAACGCCGTACCAAGGACCACTTCGTTGCCATCCTTGGTTGCCGCGCCTGTACGAAGTTCGGTGCCTTCTACAACTTCTGCCAGATCGCCAACACGCAATGGCATGCCATCACGGTTAGCCACTACGATCTTGCGCAAACCCGCCATGTCGGCCACTTGGCCCGGCACGCGTACCAAGTACTGCTCACCGCTTTTCTCGATGTAGCCGGCACCCACGTTAGTGTTGCTGCGGGCCACGGCTTCGAGCACATCCTGCAGCGTCAGTCCGTATGCTTGGAGCTTCTTCGGGTCCGGCGTGATGTGAAACTGGCGAACATAGCCTCCGACGGTGTTGACCTCGGTTACGCCTTTCAAGTGGCGCATCTGCGGTCGGATCACCCAGTCCTGCAGCGTACGAAGCGCCATTGGTGTCCACGTCTCTTCAGCACCGGACTCCGCTTCCACGGTGTACATGAAGATCTCACCCAGGCCCGTCGCTACCGGTCCAAGGCTTGGCTTTAGTCCCACGGGCAATTGGGATCCCGCTTGCTGAAGTCTCTCTGCGACCTGCTGACGGGCGAAGTAGATATCTGTGCCATCTTCAAACACGACCGTGACCTGAGACAGGCCGTAGCGTGAGATGGAACGGGTGTATTCCAGCTTTGCCAACCCGGCCAACGCTGTTTCGACCGGGAAGGTGACCCGTTGCTCGGCCTCCAGCGGTGAGTAGCCCGGAGCTTCGGTGTTGATCTGCACCTGGACATTGGTAATGTCAGGAACGGCGTCGATGGGAAGCTTGCTGTAGTTCCAGATCCCAAGGCCTGAGAGGGCCAGGACCAGAAGGAGCACAAGCCATCTGTGCGCGATAGACGCGCGAATGATTCGCTCTAGCATGGTGCGTCCTTAGTGGTCGTGGCTTGCGCCGGACTTTTCGATGTCGGCACGAATCAGGTAGCTCTGCTCGGAAACGTACCGGGTTCCCGGCTTAAGCCCTTTCAGTACCTCCACGCGATCGCCATCGCGCCTACCCAGTTCAAGCATCCGCACCTCATAGCTGTTGCCCACTTGGGCGAATACCACGGTGAAGTCCCGAAAACGCTGCAGGCCCGATTCCTTTACTGTTAATGGAACCTCCGTTTCCGCGATGACGACTTCGGCGGATACGGCCATTCCTGGTCGCCACCTGCCCTCGCTGTTGGTAAGGGCCACACGTGCCACCACGGTCTGGCCAGCGCTGGCCAACGGAAGGATGCCCTGCAGCTTTCCCGTTGCTTCCAAACCGCCTGTTGCCGAGCGAATGGTCACCATCTGGCCTGGCGACAGTCGCTCGGCATCGCTTCCCAGCGCACGCAGGTCCACCCAGACCTCCGAAAGGTCGGCAATTTCAAACAGCGTGTTGTCGGCAGCGACATCGCCTACCGACGTGCTGCGCGCGAGTACGACTCCACTGAAAGGTGCCGTGACGGAGTAGGTCCGCATGCTGTCATTGCCCTCGACTGTGGCCAACGTCTGACCAGCCGAGACGCGTTGTCCCATCTCGACCGCCACACTGCGGACCACGCCAGGGAAGCGTGCCTTGACCGCAGCAAATCGGCCGGTGTCGACCGCGACGTTGCCCATGAGGGAAACGGTGTCCCGGATGGTCACCGGTTCGGCGGACTCGACCACGACACCTGCGTCGGCAGCGGCTTTCGGATCTATCGTGGTGCGCCCTTCATAGGAGGCGTAAGACCAGGCGTAGTTCTTTCCACCCACCACCGCATCGGCTTTGACATCAAAGGAATGCGGCTCGACCACCTCCCCGCTGCCGACCAGGTAGTCCTTCTCTGGAATAAAGCTGAAGTTGTTGACTTCGCCGTCCAGACGCTTGAGTTGTATCGTCGCTTTGACTTCTCCAGGTGCCAGCGGTTTGTCGTTGCGATAGGCATACAGCCGGAAATGAGGCGGGGTATTGGTTTCGTAAACAGTTACTTCAAGGGCGAAGTCGCCGTCGCGAAGCATGCGACCGCGATGCGGCCCTCGCTCATAGTCGCCTGCGGTCGCAGCAGTGTCCTCTGGCTTTGCTCGTTGCGACGATTCGTTGCCACCGCACGCAGCCAGGGCAATTGGAAGCAGGATCAGGAATACGTATCGGTTCATGGGCGAATGTCCAAGGCAGAAGCGGTGAGGCGGTCGGCCTCGACCAGGAGACGGAGATAGCGCGCGGCGGCTTCGACTTCCCGTTCGCGAAGATCGAAGAGCCTTTGCTGAGCCTGGCTGAGTACCAGGAAGGAGAAGCGTCCTTCCTCAAAGCCCCTGCGGCTCTGATCAAAGGCCTGCTGGGCCTTTGGCAACTGACGCTGGCGCACTGACTCCACTTCCGATTGCGCTTGCTTGAGCTGTTGGTAGATGCCAAACAGCTCCTGACGCATTTCCAGCATCTGCGCCTGGCGCCGGTATTTGAGAGAGGTGAGTTCGTAGTCCGCTTCAGCCACGGAGAAGTCCGATCGCCGACGGCTCCCCAACGGGACGGAGACGGACATCACCAGGCCGCTGTCCTTGGTGGCTTCCAGTCGGCGGATGCCGAGGCCAACGCTGACATCCGGCTTGGCGCTAGCGCGGGCGATCTCCCTCCTTGCATCTATAACTCCGGCTTGAGCGTCCAAGGCGCGCTGTTGTGGTGTCGTGGCGAGGCGCCGGCTCAGATCATCAAAATCATCCAGAGGGGGAAGGACCGCGGTATCCCCTGCAACCGAGCCGAAATCCGGACTTGGCGCCCCCCACGTGGCAGCCAGCGACATTCGCGCGCTTTCCAGAGCCTGCAATGCCTGCTCCCGCTTCAGCTCGGCATCGAGCAGGGCGATCTCGGCGGATCTCAGGTCCGAGTCGGGATTGCGGGCGGCCGCGACCCAACGGGCCACTTCACGGCGCATGGCGCTGGCCATTTTGATGCGCTCTTCGGCGTGCTCGACATGCTCCTGGGCGGCCAGCACGTCGACGAAACGCCCTGCGGCCAAAGTTGCGATAGCGATACGGGTGACGTCCGCTTCGCTTCGGGCAGCGTCCACCTCGGCGCCGCCGAGCGCTTGGCGCGCAGCCCGCTTCCCACCCAGTTCTAGAACCTTGGAGATGCGGAAGGTGGATTCGGCGGCGTCTAGGCCGCTCAGGCCGCCTGAGCCAGCCACGTTTTCAAGCTCGCCGCCCAGCACGAGCGGCGTAGGCAATGCCTCCCGGCCCGCCCGGCTTCTGACAGCTTCCAGTCGAGCGGTGTCTGCCTGGACGCTGGGATGGGTGCCGAGGGCGCGGGCGACCACATCCTCCAAGCGCAGCACTTCAGCGGCATGGCCAGGCACGGCCACACCGTAGGCGCCGGCTATGGCGAGCGCCCACAAACTACGTAATTTCACGGAAAATCTCCGACGATGGTCATGACGACGCGCTGCCGGCCAACATTGGGTGGACAGCGCGCTCAGGCCGCTACAGCGCGGCAGGTGTCGTCAGACGATCGGAGGTCTGAATGGCGAGCCGCGATGACCAGAGGGCTCATCGACGGAGTGCAGGCCGGGCAGTAAAGATGCCGGCGGAACAGTTGCTAGGTTCAGATTCGAAGACACCAGCATGCCGGCAAAGCTCACATCGGCCTGGTGAAGGACGCTGTGCACGCCCGATGCATGCTTCGGATCTACGTTGTCGCCAGTTCCAGGACCGTGTGAGTGCCCGTGCTCTGCCGTTGCAGCGATGTCGTGCTCGGCAGTATGGAGCTCGCCCTGTTGGATCACGATCGGCCGAACAACGACGCTCAACAGCATCAGCACGAAAAGGCTGAACCGGATGAGTCGACGGTGGCGGGCCGAGAAGGCGGACATGAAAGGAAGAATAGAGGCAGTCAAGCTGAGTTGTCGAGAGCCCTGAGTTGGAGCCCCCCCTGATCCAGTTATGGCTTGGCGCTCGAGGGAGGGCGTCGCTTAAGCCCACTCCGATCAGATCGCATTGCCTCAGGTATCGCCGCGCCTGCTGCCGCTTCTGGCCGATAGCGGCCGCCCAGTAAGGATGGTGCCGGCCAGAGGCTGGAACTGGGCCTCACTGCTCTCTGGAACCGCGTCCTCCAGGCTCGTTCCAACGTCGAATGGGGCCTGGCCCCTCTCTCAGGCGTTGGGCGATTCTGCGCTGCTTATGGGATTCAGTAAGACCATATCCGTACCACTAGGCTCACCGTTGGACTTTCAGGTTAAAAGGGCGCAGCGTTCGCTTCTCGCCCAACAGGGCCATTGATTTCGGAGAGCGCAGGTGAGCAGAACAAGTAATTCTCATCCACTGCAGATTGCGACGCTGCCTATCGGCGTGAATGGCGGTGCGATCGGCGTTACCTTTGCACCGGGAAAATATCAGGACGTCGCAATGACGGGGTCTTGGGCCCGAGACTTGGATATCGATCTGGCGTCGATAGTCGCGTGGGGAGCACAGCATCTGATCACGTTGATTGAGCCGTGGGAGTTCGAAGAGCTACGAATTACCTCCTTGGCAGAGCGTGCCAAAGCGCATGGCTTGATGTGGCACGGCCTACCGATTAAGGATGGTGCGGCTCCTGATGCACGGCTGCTTCTGCCATGGCAATCCACAGGACCCCAGTTCGCAGCCGAGCTCTTGTCCGGAAGCAGGATCGTGGTGCACTGCAAAGGAGGCCTAGGGCGAGCGGGGACCGTGGCGTCGATGCTTCTCATTGACACGGGCTGCGCTCCAGACGGCATCGATGCGATCGCTAAGGTGCGCTCGGTGCGCCCTGGTGCAGTGGAGACTGCGGAGCAGGAAGAATTCATCCTGAATTGGCCTGCTCGCAGAGCCTCAAGTCTGGGGGTAGTCGCAATGCCCGGCTAACCTACCCTTTACCGCCTTGGGCTGGAATACAAGAGGACGGAACTCCGCAGGTAGTCTGTAGGGAAGCCGCCGTAGGGGACGCAGTGCTGAACACTTTTCCTCGAACACATATAGTGCTGTTGCTCCTACTGCTTCGCCCGGCCCTCGCACGCGTTCCTCAACCTGTCGCCGGGCCTGGACTTCGAAACCAAGCTGTTCGCCAAGACCAACGCACCGCAGCTGCTGCGCAGGGAACTCTCGCGGCCGGCCTACACCCCGCAACCCATCGCGCTGGGCATCAACACCGACGCCTACCAGCCGATCGAACGCAAACTCAAGCTGACCCGCCAGCTCATCGAAGTGATGCTGGAAACCCAGCATCCGTTCTCGCTGATCACCAAGAACGCCCTGGTAGAGCGCGACATCGACCTGCTCGCGCCGCTGGCGGAGAAGAACCTGGTCAGCGTGCACTTCTCGGTCACCTCGCTCGACCCGCATCTTTCCGCACGGCTCGAACCCCGCGCCTCCGCCCCGCACGCGCGCCTGCGCGCCATGCGCCGCCTGCATGACGCCGGCATTCCAGTCGGTGTGATGGTCGCCCCGGTCATTCCCTGGATCAACGACGCCGAACTGGAGGCGGTACTGGAAGCCGCACGCGATGCCGGCGCCAGCACCGCCGGGTACGTGCTGCTGCGCCTGCCACTGGAAGTAGCCCCGCTCTTCCGCGACTGGCTCGACACGCACCACCCCGACCGCGCCGCGCACGTGATGAGCACCATCAACCAGCTGCGCGGCGGCAAGGACTACAACAGCGAGTTCGGCACCCGCATGCGCGGCGAAGGCGTCTACGCCGACCTGCTTTCGCACCGCTTCAAACTGGCGCGCAGGCGGCTTGGCTTCGATGCGCAGAACAGCCAGTGGCCGAAGTTGGACTGCACGAAATTCGTGCGGCCATTGCCGCCTCGCGAAGATTCGCCGCAGGGCTCGTTGTTCTAAAAGCGCGCCGTTGCTGCGTGCTACTTCGGCTTCTGCGCCTGGTCGCGGCGGAACAGCTCCCACTCATCCACCCGGGTGCCGTCCGGCAGGTGGCAGATGCCCCTCTGGTTGCCCTGTGCGTCCTTCTCGATCTCCACCTTTCCGCCTACCTTCTCGCAGTGCACTGAAGCCGGGTTGGCCATGCCCAACTGGGTCTCGTGCACTTCCTGGCTCTGCTGGGAACACCCCGCCAGGCCCGACAGGGCAAGTGCTGCCAGCATGATCACGTTGCTACGCATGAAGCTTTCTCCGCTGAAGGTGGCATCGACCCAACCCAGTGTTAAACCCCAGGTGTGAAATGCGTGTGTCGCATCGCCTCCGCACGGGACCCGGCTACTCAGGCCTTCAACTTGCAGCATCAAGCAAGCAATTCCGTCCGGGAAGTGCTAGCTCCAGTTGTCCAATTTTCTTATCACATAGCCGCCAAAGTCCTACGACGAGGAAGAAGAACCCCTATACCGCGGACCAGCAGGGAGCAACTAATCTTCACACGCGACTCAAGGAAGTCGTTCTACATCCCGCGCGGCCTCGTGCAGCCTTGACGCTAATGAAAGATGACCTCGCCCAAAGAAGCGAAACACCAAACAAGCTACGTCATGCTCATCAGCGCGGTCAGCAACGTCCTGATGTTCTCGTCACCAATCTACATGCTCCAGGTGTACGACAGCGTGCTTCCATCCGGAAGCCTCTTCACGCTTGCAATGCTTAGCGCGGCGCTGGCAGCCCTACTCCTACTCAACTGGACCCTCGAAGCGCGTCGTGGACAGATGCTGGTACTCCTCTCAGCCCGCATAGAGATCACTATCGCGGCGCGTCTCCACCAAAAGCTGATTGGCACGGAGCGCGGAGAGACCGCCGCATCAATTGCGATCTTCAAACAGCTCGATGAGGTTACAGCGTTCATTTCCTCGGGGCGCTTATGTCCTTACCTTGACATTCCTTGGTCACCGCTCTTCATCGTAAGCCTATTCTTCATAAGCCCATCGTTGGGAACACTATCGTGTGTCGGAATAGGGATCATCTCAGGGTTAGCTGCAGCTGCAGCGAGGACCTCGGCGCACCACTCCACGGAGCATCAAAGCAACCGGACGGAAGCGAATCGAATTCTGAGTGAGAGCGTGAACAACATCCACGCAGCACGCGCTATGGGAATGTGGCCAGTCCTGCGTCAACATTGGGAAAGCCAGCGACACGCTTACCTTAGGGGACATATCCACGCAGGATACTCCGCAGCTTTCCTTGGATCCACCTCCAAGACAGTGCGTCTGGCACTCCAGTCAGCGGCACTTGGCGTCGGCGCGTGGCTGGCCGTCGTAGGGGAGATTTCCCCCGGGATGATGATCGTATCGTCCATACTGATGGGGCGTGCGTTGACCCCCGTAGACCAAATAACAAGTACATGGAAAGAGGCGACTCGAGCGCGCCGCGCATGGAGACGAGTTCGGGGAGCTCTGAAGGGGTACTCACCAGAACGAGGCACACTCCCAGCGCGAACCTCGTGGCCCGCTTCAACGATCGAGTGCGGGATCGAATCATGCTCTCCGCCTGGCTGGAGGGGGGCACGTCCGGCGCTCAGCGCAATACAGTTCCGGCTTGAAGCGGGTGAAGTGCTTGGTGTGATAGGACCGTCCGGAGCTGGAAAAACGACGCTGCTTCAAGTCCTTACGGGAAACATCGATATCAACAACGGAGACGTCTGCATTGGAGGTGAAGCCTCTACACACTGGCGCGCCCGAAGCAATGTGATTGGATACCTGCTCCAGGACATAGCGCTGTTTGCCGGGACGATAAAGGAGAACATCACGAGGTTCGAAGATGCCGCGTCCAGTCAGGCGAGGTTGGAGGAGGCGATACACCTCGCGGGCCTGGAGCCACTACTAGCTCGTCTTGCCGAAGGCGGCGACACCCAGCTCGGACCAGGTGGACGTGGACTTTCTGTTGGTCAGCGGCAACGGGTCGCGCTGGCCAGGGCCGTATACGCACGGCCTGCCGTTGTGATCTTGGATGAACCTGGTTCACATCAGGATGCGTGCGGCCGAGCAGCTCTCATTGAGTGCATCAAGAAGCTGCGCCGCCTGGGAATAATAGTGATCGTGACAACCCACCAGATGGAGCTACTTTCAGCTACGGACAAAGTTCTTTCGTTGGAAAGCGGTCGCACCCGGCACCTTGGGGAAACTCGGAAGGCCCTGGAGTCATCAGGGTTCTACCCCGATATCACGGACGGTTCT
>NZ_PKQQ01000015.1 GCF_002893095.1 Stenotrophomonas sp. VV52
AACCGTCCGTGATATCGGGGTAGAACCCGAATGTCTCCCGTCGCGTGCCGTCGCGGTCCATGAAGACGCGCAGGTTGCGGAAGCTGCGATGGGTGCCGGCCATGGCGTCGGCAATCGCGCCGCCCAGTTCGTCCCACACGTCATGCCAGACGATCCTGACCGGGGTGGCCATCGCGCCCGCCAGCTTGTTGCCCATCCACGGCACGAAGGCATCGTTGAAGTAGAACAGGTTGTCCGGGCCCCACGAGATCCACAGCGGTTCGGGGCAGTCGAGCATCATCGTCAGCACGGTGCGAAGCTCTTGCGGTGCCGCCTCGGCCAATCCCGCATGAACCCAGTCGCTGTCCTGGAGCAGGCGATAGGCTTGGGACTCGGGCGAAGACACCGGTAGATCGCAATGCCGCATGTGAAGACCTGTTGAGCGCGATATCACAGGGTAAGCGGAAACCGTTGACGGTGCGTGACGGCTGCGCTGCACGCTTGTACCCTCTGTGGGTTGCTGCCCATGCAACCCACAGAGGTGAGGCAGTAGGAGACAGGCTCAGCGCCGGTCCGTCTGCTGGCACGCTTTCAAGGCCCGGTCGTCACGCTCAGGTCGATGGACTTCGGGTTATCGGCCATCGCGATGTAGCTGCAGATCATCTGCCGCAGCAGCAAGGACGGGTTCTGGTTCAACCGCCATGCCGCCAGGCGGAACTGATAGAGCACTACCGGGCTCAGCTCCACCTTGATCGCAACGCGGCGGTTCACCGCGTACAGGATGCCTTCGAGGTTCACATCAGGCTCCCGTTGGGACAGATGGGCAGGCGGTCCGCTTCCACCATGGTGTGGTGGATCTGGCGTTCGAGCGTTCGCGGTACGCCCGGGCGCGGCAGCTTGGGGTGGTCCAGAACGGTGAGGGTGATGCTGCCGTCCTGGGCGCCGATCTTCAGCTTGGCGCCTGCGTTGAACCCCATGTCACGCAGCCAGCGGCCGCGCCGTTCCAGGAAGGGGATGGTGACTTCGTCCTCGAATTCCGGCGGTGGCGAGCAGGATCGACCTGTCGTGGTCAGCGATTCTGGGATGGAGTTCGCGATTGTGTGTGCCGTAGCAGTCGGTACGATCAATAAAATCGATTGCTCTCGGGCGATGCAGTCAACGGTGGGGTCGTCTGGGGAGCGACCCTACCGGGGTGGGGCGTTGCTTGTCCGGATCAGGTCGCCCTTCAGACTGGCGTTGTCACCGTTGACGCGAACCTTGGCTACGTCTGCCGGTAGACCGGAGATCAGGAACCGTGCGCGGTACTCGCAGATGCAGGCTGCTGCATCGCCGCCGCTGCTGGTCAGGGTGTAGCTCAGCTTCAGCGTGTCGCCATCCACGTGGGCCTTGCCGTTGCTGCCTTGGTCGAAGCCGCAGGTGGCTGGGTTGCGGACAAGGAAAGTGGCGGCGTCGCGGGTGCCGCTCGATGTTGCTTCTGGTTCGAGGGTGTCCTCGTTCCAGTCGCCTGCGCAGCCCAGGTATTCGAATTCGGTGAGCAGGCCGGTGCCGGCTTCGGTGTGTGAGGTGCAGGCAGTCGCGGTCATTGCGACGGCGAGAAGCGTCAGGACCATTCTGAGTAGTTTCAACAAAGCAGGTTCCTTTCCATGTGGTGCCAGAATCCGGGTGGACCCATGCCGTGCCAGGACGTCCAGGCGTCACGGTGGAACGGGGCGGTAGAGTCGATTTCCAAACGACTGTCGATAAGAATAATTGGCGCGGCGAACGCAAGGGCCTTCGACGGGGAAGAGCGTTACCCCAGCCAAGGTCATGCCTCCCAGCATCGATCACCGTTATCGGCGGTCGTTTAGGAAGCGACCCTACTGTCGCCGTGCCGGCCCGGGCCCCCAAGCATTGTCCCCTGTTGCATCCTCCAACCTAACACTGTTAGATTCGCCCCCTAACAACGTTAGGTAATCAGCCCCAGTGCGCCAGCCCATCGCCCGGGACAACATCGTCGCGGCCGCCTTCAAGCTTCTGGACGAAGCCGGCATGGAGGGCGTGACCCTGCGCAAGGTGGCCTGCACCCTCGGCATCCGGGCGCCTTCGCTGTACTGGCACTTCAAGAGCAAGCAGGCGCTGGTGGATGCCATGGCCGACGCGATGATCGTGGACGTGGCCCGGGACATCCCCGAAGGCCAGCCCTGGCGGCAGACCCTGCTGCAGATCGCGCGCGAGTTCCGCACCGCGTTCAAGGCCCGCCGCGATGGCGCGCGGGTGTATGCCGGCACCTTCCTGGCCACCGAGAACGTGCTGCGGGTCGGCGAGACCAGCATCGCCGCCCTGGTGGGTGCCGGGGCCTCTGTCCGCCTGGCCGCGACCGCGCCGATGGACCTGGTGTACTACACGATGGGCTTTGTGATTGAAGAACAGTCCTGGCCCGGCGACGGCAGCATGGAGGCGCTCGGTGAGTCGTTCATGGCGCTGGCCGAGGCGCGCTTCCCGCATTGCTGGAGCGCGCGCGAGGTCTGGAGCGAGGTCGACTTCGACACGCGCTTCGAACAGGGCCTGGGCCTGCTGCTGGACGGTATCGAACAGCGCCTGGCCAGCGCTCCCTGACCCTTTTTCCTTTGCAACGCAGTTCCGACACGGAAGCTCACTGATGCGCGCCTCTCTTCTCCGCTGCACTTCCCTCCTGCTGGTGGCGGTAACGCTCGCCGCCTGCGGCAACAAAGACGACAAGGCCGCCGCCGACGCCGCGGCCAGCTCCGCGCTGCCAGTGTCGCTGGCCCCGGTGCAGCAGCAGACCATGGCGCGCACGGTGCTGGTCTCCGGCCCGGTTACCGCCTATGAGGAAATGCAGCTGGGCGTGGAGATCAGCGGCCAGCGCGTGACCGCATTGCCGGTGGACGTGGGCCAGTGGGTGAAGAAGGGCCAGGTGCTGCTGCAGCTGGACCACCGCACCCTGGACAGCGAGCTGGCCCAGGCCGATGCCTCGCTGAAGCAGGCGCAGGCGGCGCAGGAGCTGGCGCGCTTGAACTTCCAGCGCAGCGAGAAGCTGGCGGCGCAGAAGCTGATCAGCGAAAGCAGCCTTGATGAGCTGCGTGCCAACCGCATCAATGCCGAGGCGCAGACCGCCACCGCCCGTGCCTCGCGCGACGCGGCGCAGCTGCGCCGTGACTTCGCCGACCTGCGCGCGCCGGCCGATGGCCTGATCTCCAAGCGCCTGGTGCAGCCCGGCCAGGTGGTGCAGGCCGGTACCGAACTGCTGCGCCTGATCCGCGACGGCCGCCTGGAATGGCGTGCCGAGCTGCCCGAAGACCAGCTCACCGGCGTGGCCGTAGGCAACACGGTAGAATTGCCGTATGCCGACGCCGTGGTCAGCGGCCGCATCCGCGCGGTCACCCCGGGCGTGGACGCACAGACCCGCACCGGCACGATCTTCGCCGACCTGCCCGAGCCGGGCACGCTGAAGCCGGGGGTGTACGTGGAAGGCCGCATCGTCATCGGCGAAGGCCCGGCGCTGACCGTGCCCACCGCTGCGATCGTGCAGCGTGATGGCCACAGCTACGTGTTCACCGTGAACGACAAGCAGCAGGCGGCGCGCCTGCGCGTGCGCACCGGCCAGGCCGTGCAGGGCCGCACCGCGATCCTGGAGGGTCTGAAGAAGGGCGACCGGGTGGTGGTGGAAGGCGCCGGGTTCCTCGGCGAGGGCGACCGCGTGCGCGTGGTGGCTGATGCCAAGGCGACCGCCAAATGAATATCTCCGCCTGGGCGATCAAGCGCCCGTTGCCTGCGCTGCTGATCTTCTTCGTGCTGTGCGTGGCCGGCCTGTGGGGCTTCTACCAGCTGCCGGTGGCGCGCTTCCCGGACATCGCCTTTCCGATGACCACGGTCACCGTGACCCAGCCGGGCGCCTCGCCCAGCCAGCTGGAAGCGGAAGTCACCCGCAAGGTGGAGGACTCGGTCGCCACGGTGAACAACGTCAAGCGCGTGATCTCCTCGGTCAGCGAAGGCGTGAGCACCACCACGATCGAGTTCCAGCTGGAGGCGGATCTTGCCACCGCGCTGGACGACACCCGCGACGCGGTCACCCGCATCCGTACCGACCTGCCGCAGGACATCCAGGAACCGGTGATCTCCAAGGTGGACATCGGTGGTTCGCTGATGACCTATGCGCTGGTCGCGCCGCACATGACGCCGGACGAGGCCAGCTGGTTCGTCGACCGCGACATTTCGCGCGCGATGTACGGCGTGCCGGGCGTGGCCCGGGTGACCCGCGTGGGCGGCGTGCAGCGACAGGTGCGGGTGGACCTGGACCCGAACGCGTTGATCGCGATGGGCATCACCGCCGGCGACGTCTCGCAACAGCTGGCCCGCATCCAGGTCGAGCGGGCGGGCGGCAAGGCCGAAATCGAAGGTGCGCAGCAGACCATCCGTACGCTGGGTACGGTGGGTGACGCACAGCAGCTGCGCGACTACTCCATCGCGCTGCCGGACGGCCGCGCGGTGCGCCTGTCCACGCTGGCCACGATCACCGATGCTGCGGCAGATCCCACCGAAGCAGCACTGCTGGACGGCGAAAAGGTCGTTGCATTCTCGATGTCGCGCACGCGCGGTTCGAGCGAAGTGAAAGTGGAAGCCGGCGTGCACGAGGCGCTGGACAAGATCAAGGCCGAGCACCCCGGCATCGACTTCCGGCTGGTCACCACCGCCATCGATGAAACACATCGCTCCTACGATTCGTCGATGACGATGCTGTGGGAAGGCGCGCTGCTGGCGCTGCTGGTGGTGTGGCTGTTCCTGCGCGACTGGCGCGCGACGTGGGTGTCTGCGCTGGCGTTGCCGCTGTCGATCATTCCCACCTTCGCGGTGATGTACTTCTTCGGCTTCACGCTGAACATCATCACGCTGCTGGCGTTGTCGGTGGTGGTCGGCATCCTGGTCGACGATGCCATCGTGGAGATCGAGAACATCGTGCGCCACCTGCGCATGGGCAAGCCGCCGCTGGAAGCGGCGCGTGAGGCGGCCGGCGAGATCGGCAATGCGGTGATCGCCACCTCGCTGACGTTGGCCGCGGTGTTCGTGCCGGTGGCGTTCATGCCCGGCATTGCCGGCAAGTTCTTCCGCGAATTCGGCTGGACCGCTGCGACGGCAGTGCTGTTCTCGCTGCTGGTGGCGCGCCTGCTCACCCCGATGATGGCCGCGTACCTGCTCAAGCCGCATGGCGAAGAGAAGCCCGAGTCGAAGTTGATGACCTGGTATCTGGGCTGGGTGGACAGGGCGCTGCGCTACCGGGGCCGCACGCTGTGGCTCGCGACCGGTCTGTTCGTGGCCTCGCTGGCGCTGGTGCCGCTGATCCCGGCGACCTTCATTCCGCAGTCCGATCTGGGCCGCAGCAACCTCAATCTTGAACTGCCGCCGGGCACCCGCCTGCAGGAAACCGTGGACGTGGCCGAGCGCGCCCGCGCGCTGCTCAAGGACATGCCGGAGCTGAAGCAGGTCTACACGGCCGTGGGCGCCGTGCTCGACCTGGGCGACCCCAGCGCCACCGGCGTGGGCGAGCCGCGCAAGGCCACCCTGATCCTCGACTGGGGCGTGGCCGATGACCGCGACCGCGACCAGCGCGCGTTGGAACGCGATGCGCGCGCTCGGCTGGCCAACCTGCCCGGCGTGCGCGTGAGCTACGTGAGCTCCGAGCCGGGCAATCTGCTGCAGCTGGTGCTCTCCGGCGACGACCCGCAGCGCCTGCAGGAAGCTTCCACGGCACTGGAGCGCGACCTGCGCGGCATCCAGGGGCTGGGCAGCGTGACCTCCACCGCCTCGCTGCTGCGCCCGGAATTGCAGATAGTGCCCAACGCGGCGCGTGCGGCGGACCTGGGCGTGGCCACGCAGGACATCGCCGAGGCGGCGCGCATTGCCACCGCCGGTGACTACGAACAGCGACTGGCCAAGCTCAACCTGCCGGACCGCCAGGTGCCGATCCGGGTGGGCTTCGCCGAAGCCGACCTGGCCAATCCCGCGCTGATCGGGCAGCTGCGCGTGCCCGGCCGCGACGGTCCGGTGTCGTTGGCGGCGGTGGCCGAGATCCGCCAGGGCAGTGGCCCGTCGCAGATCTCGCGCTACCAGCGCCAGCGCAACGTGACCCTCACCGCCGAGCTCAACGGTCGCCCGCTGGGCGATGTGATGACCGAAGTACAGGCCCTGCCCAGCGTGAAGCAGTTGCCGCCGGGCGTGACCTTCCTCAACACCGGCGATGCCGAAGTGTTCGTGGAGCTGTTCATCGGCTTCATGCTGGCGATGGCCGCCGGGTTGATCTGCATCTACATGGTGCTGTTGCTGCTGTTCAACCACGCGCTGATGCCGGTGACCATCCTGGCGGCGGTGCCGCTGTGCGCCGGTGGTGCGTTCGGTGCGCTGCTGATCACCCAGAACATGCTGTCGCTGCCTGCGTTGATCGGGTTGCTGATGCTGATCGGCATTGCCACCAAGAACTCCATCCTGCTGGTGGACTACGCGGTGATGGCCGAAGACGAGCAGGGCATGAGCCAGCATGACGCGCTGATTGATGCGTGCCGCAAACGTGCCCAGCCGATCATCATGACGACGCTCGCCATGGGCGCAGGCATGATGCCGATCGCCTTGGGCTTTGCCGGTGATTCCAGCTTCCGCGCACCGATGGCGATTGCGGTGATCGGCGGGCTGATCACCTCCACGCTGCTCAGCCTGATCGTGATTCCGGCCGCCTTCACCGTGATGGACGACCTGGGCGAATGGATGTCGCGGAAGTTCCGCCACAAGTCCACGCACCAAGCGCACTGACCCCCTGCCTGACGCTTTGCAGGTCTCGAATGCGGTAGGGCGGATGCATCCGCCCTACCAATGGAAGCGTCTCCGACCTGCTAAGGATGGCTCCCGAATCCATTGGTGAAATACCACGCCATGATTCCGCTGTTGAGCAGACCATGAATGACGGCGCGTTGGACCAGGTCGAACTCGTACTTCAGTGCCAGATGACAGAGCGCCAGGGACAGCAGGAATGCGAGTGGCATCAGCGATGGATGTGCCAGCGCGAATATGGTCGATACGATCAGGGAAGCCACCACGCCGGGTGCAACGTAGCGTGAGACTGCGGGACCGACCATTCCGTGAATCCCCCTCAAGGCCAGATGCCTTGCGAGCTTCTCCTCAAACAGTGGCGCAACAATCCCCGTTGCCACGAACCCCGCGACGACATCGATGGTCCTGAAGTCCCTGGTGCGGGGGAAATCAAAGCCGTCTGCTTGTGGTTCTCCATGGATGACGATCCACGCAGCAAGGAACCCGAGCGCAGTCGCCACACAGGCGACCATGCGATAAATCGAGCACTTCCTCCGTGGCTCGTCGGGAAACAGTGCAACCATTGCGATCAACGCGATTATCTCCGCAACGCTCTGGGCTCCGTAGACGCCGGCGTCCGACAAGACCATCCCCCCGAAGCTGACCGACACCCACACGAGGGCCGCGAAAATTACCTTGTTCTCCGGAGTGGGAGCAGGTCGCTTCACGTGTCGATCCTTGACTCAGGCAAGTTGATGGCGGTGTTCCCAGCGCGGTTGCACCGGGAACGTTGCGTCACTTGCTTAGTTGGCAAACAGCGACCGCCGAAGTCTATTCGTGTGAAATTCCGACATCAATCAGGAAAGTCTGACGCTATCCCTTGCCCTCCTAGTGGCGCATAACGGGGCAGAACCTTATTGGCCAGTGACCTACTCGCCTACCGCCCCGCGCGCTGGATCAACTTCCAACCATTACCAGACGGATCCCGGAACCCCGCATCCACCGTGCCATAGCGCTCGGTGGGCTCCTGGTTGAACTCCACGCCGGCCGCCGACCAGCGGTCATACGTGGCTTTGCAATCCTCAACCGTAAGCACCAACGGCGGCATCGCCCCCTTGGCCACCAATGCATTCAAGGCCTGCGCCGTAGCCGCGTCATGCACGGGCGGGCCCGGGCGGAACAGGCCCAGCTGGAACCCCGGCTGGTCCGGGTGCTGCACGGTCAGCCAGCGGTAGCCGCCGTTGCCAGCGTCGGTGTGCACGCTGAAACCCAGCTTGCCCACGTAGAACGCCAGCGCTTCTTCCTGGTCGCGCACATACAGCCCGACCACTTCAATGCCCTGCTTCATGGAACCTCCGGTGTTGTTGGTGGCTCCTTTTTACGCCCGCCGCTGCCCGAGCGCTTCTCCGAAACTGAGGTATTGAGGTCCGGCCGGCTGGCGGCGCGGGCAATGCACTCCGGCGCCTGCGCGGCCGTACCCGGCAGCAGGCTGGCGCGCAGCTCGCCGGGGCTCTGCCCGGTGATGTCGCGGAAGATCCGTCCGAAGGTGCCCAGGCTGCTCCAGCCGGTCTGCAGTGCGATCTCGGTAATCGGCAGCTCGGTGTCGCGGCACAGCGCCACCGCGCGTTCGATGCGCCGGGTGAGAAGGTAGCGGTGCGGCGGCAGCCCGAACGCCTGCCGGAACTGCCGTGCGAAGTACGCCTCCGATACCGCGCTGACCTGCGCCAGCCGCGCCACCGGCCACGCCTCGTGCGGGGCGCGGTCCATGTGGTCCTTGGCCCGGAGCAGCCGGCGCAGCAGTTCGGGGGTCGGGTTCATGCCGCCAAGGCTAGCGCGGTTTGAGCTCGGCCCCTTCATGGCTGGCCGCGGTCCACGCGCGCAGGCCCATCACGGCCAGGCCGATGAACATAAGGTACAGCCCGGCGGTGACGTCCAGCGACTTGTACAGGTACATGGCCACGTAGACCACATCCACCAGGATCCACAGCCACCAGGTAGCCACGTGCCGGCGCGCCTGCCACCACTGCGCCACCAGGCTCAGCGCGGCCAGCATGGCGTCCAGCCACGGCAGCGCGGCGTCGGTCCAGCTGTGCATGGCAAAGCCGAGCGCGATGCCGAACAGCACGCCGACGCCCAGGTCGCGCAGCAGCTGCGCGCGCGGCAGCGGCACGATCACGATCGCGCCGTCCTGTTCGGCATGCCGGTGCCAGCTCAGCCAGCCGTACAGCAGGAAGCCACCGAAGGCGACCTGCAGCAGGCTGTCCGAATACAGGCGTGCTTCGATGAACACCGTGGCGTACAGGCCCACCGCGACCAGCCCCACCGGCCAGGCCAACATGCGGCGGCCGGCCATCAGCCAGACGCCGAGCAGGCTGGCTACCACCGCCGACCATTCGAGCACGGCCGCGCTCATAGCCCGAACGTGACCGACAGGCGCGCCTGGCGCGGTGCACCCGGGAACAGGTAGTAGTCACCGGCGGTGCTGCCGGTGTCGCGCCAGTAGAAGCGGTCGAACAGGTTGTCCACCGACAGGCTCCAAGTAACGGGATGCTCGCGCAGCTGATGCTGGAAGCGTACGCCGGCGTCGAATACGGAATACGAAGGCGCCTTCACGCTGCCGTCCACGGTGGCGGCATTGGAGGAGGCATAACGCCAGCCGCCGCTCACCGCCAAGCCTTCAGCGAAGGGCAGGGCGTAGTCCACGTGCACGGCGGTGCGCACCTTGGGTACGTTCACCAGCTGCTGGCCGTCGTAGTACGCGGTGCCGGCGTCGCGTGCCCGCGCCTGCAGCAGGCTGGCGCTGGCATTCACGGTCAGCCGTTCGGTGACCTGGCCGTTGGCGGTGAGCTCCAGCCCGGTGTGGGCCTGGGTGCCTTCCTGCACGAAGGTGAAGCCCGCTTCGCTGTCGTCCGGCTTGGCGTACTGGAACGGCTGGCTGATGCGGAACACCGCCGCGCCCAGCATCAGGCCATCGGCCGCGGCGTACTTGATGCCCACCTCGCGCTGGCGCGACTGCATGGCCGGCAGGAAGGTGCTGCCGTTGCTGGTCCAGAACGGCGCTTCCTGGCCCAGGGAAAGGCCTTCCACATAGCTGGCGTACACGTTGACGCGCTCACTGGCCTGCCAGATCAGCGCGGTCTGCGGCAGGAACTGCGACATGCGGCTGTGCCGCTCCGGAACGCCACGCTTGTCGTAGGCGCGCTCGTCCAGGCGCACGTAGCGGCCGCCGGCCAGCCACTGCCAGTTGTCGCCGAAGTGCATGCGGTCCAGCGCGAACACCGCGCGCTGCCAGCTGTCCAGGCGCCGCGCGGACGGGCCCGGCTGCAGCGGTGAAGGATCGAACACCGGCACCTGCGCGTCGGCGATGTTGGCGGTGCCCACGTATTCGTTGACGTTCTGGCGCTTGTCCACGGTGCGGTGGAACGCGCTCAGCCCGAACGAGAGTTCATGCCGCACCGAGCCGGTGGCGAAGCGGCCGCGCAGTTCGCCGCGCGCTTCGTCGTTGACGCGGGTGTCGTCGGGGCTGCGGTAGTCGTAGATGTCGTAATCGCCATTGGGGGCGAAGTAGTTGCCCGGCACGCTGCCGTCGGCACACCCGGCGGCGTAGTAACAGCCGTAGGCGAAGGCGACGTTGTCATCAATCACCGAGCGGCTGTGGCCGACGGCCACGCGCGACTGCCAGTCCGGGGTGAAGTCGAAGGTGTGCAACGCGGTGATGTTGGTGCTGGCGATGCCCACCGGCTGCTGCCAAGGCTGGTGGCCGAGCATGCGGCTGCGGTCCACGCCGCGCGGCAGCACGCTGCCGCCGAGCAGCTGGTAGCCGCTGGCCGAGCGCTGCGCGCTGGTCTGGTAGTTGGCGTCCAGCTCCAGCTTGCCGCGCTCGCCGATCAGCCAGTCGGCCGCCACGGAATAGAAGTTGCGGCGGCCGTCGGCGTGGTCGATGTAGGACGCGGTGTCGTCCCAGGCAGCATTCACGCGCACGCCGAAGCGCGGCGTGATCCAGGTGCCGACGTCAGCGGCGACATAGCGCGAGCCTTCCTGGTCGGTGGCGAGGGTGACGTTGCGCACCTCGGCCGGGCGCTTGCCCACGTAGTTGATGATGCCGCCCGGCGCCATCACGCCGGCGGCCAGGCCGGCCTCGCCCTTGAGGATTTCCACCTGCTGCACGTTCTCCAGCGCCAGGCGCTGTTCGCCGGCGATGGACAGCCCGTTGAAGCGGTAGCCGGTAGCCGGGTCCAGTGCGAAGCCGCGGATGGCGATGTTCTGGTAGTAGCCCACCGGTGCGTAGCTGTCGCCCAGCGAGGCATCGTGCCGCGCCACCTCGGACAGCGTGCGCACCTGCAGCTGGTCGAGCAACGCACGGTCCAGCACGTTGACCGAGGCCGGGGTGTTCTTCCAGTCGACGTTGCCGAAGCTGCTGCCCGGCGCGGTGGTCGCGGCCGGTTTGTTGGCCTGTACGCGCACGCCGGCCAGGTCGGTCGGCGACCGTTCGGCGGCGTGCAGGGGCAGGGCGGCGCAGAGGGCGGCGGTCAGCAGCGTGAGGCGGTAGCAGCGGTTCATTCGATTCGTCATCAGCCAGGGGAGACGAAGCGAAGGCACGCGCGCGCACCGGCCCGGAACGGGGGTGCGCCTGCTGCTCAAAGCTCCCTACGCCGGTGCAAACCGGATCAGGTTCCAAGGGACTCTCTCAGCCTGGCAGATCCAGGCACCCCCGCTTCAGTGGTCATTTTCACACCAATCGGCCGCCGTGGCGAGCCCACCGGCTCAGGCGGCAGCGTGCAGGGTGTCCAGCAGGGCCCAGCCGGCGTCGCTGGAGAACCAGTCGGCATGGCCGAGCAGGAAGGTGTGGTAGGCCACGTCGGCATTCGCCCGGGAGCCGGTAACTCCTTGGAAATACTCGACTTCCGACAGGGCGAAGTCGAAATGCACCAGCGGCAGCAGGTCGGCCAGCAGGTGCACCTGGGCGGCGGACAGCGGCCGTACCTGACGGTAGCCGGCCAGCAGGGCCAGGGCGATGTCCGCGTGGGCGACCGGGCCGCCGCCAGCGTCGTCCAGCCACGCCACGGCGTTGCGCTCGATCGCGGTGGCCAGGTCGAACAGCGCACTGGCCGGGGAGGCCAGCCCGAAGTCGAACACGGTGGCCACCGTCGCGTCCGGACCGTGGCCGTGCCAGAGCAGGTTGGAGACATGCCAGTCGTTGTGGCCCCACAGCACCGGCTCGTCCTGCAGGTGCTCGCCGAGCGCTGCATGCCATGGCAGCACGGCGCGCTGCAGGTCGTGTTCCCACGGCTGCCGCGAAAGGTAATCGGCCAGCGCCGGCCGGGTCGGCAGTTCACTGCGCAGCAGTGCCAGCGGATCGCGCGCGCGGATCAGGTCGTCGCGTGCCACCAGCAGGTGGGTGCTGCGCTGGGGCGCGTGGTAGTCGCTGGCGGCCAGGTGCAGGCGCGCGAGCATGGCGCCGGCCGCGTGCGCATGTGCGGGGTCGTGTGGCGGTGTCCACGACGGCGTGTCGCGATACAGGTCGTGGCCGTCGCCCTGCGCATGCAGTTCGTAGGTCCAGTTGTCGCGTTCGAGCGCACTGGCGCCGTCATGCGTGTGCAATACCTGCACCACCGGCAGCCCGGCAGCCGCCAGGTGCGCGATGAAGCGATGTTCTTCACCCAGCAATGCAGCGGTGCGCACGCTGGCGTGGTGGCGCTTGAGGAAGAAACGCTGCGCGCCACACTCCACCAGCGCCGCAGCGGAAAACGGCCGCGGGCTGTGCCAGAGCACCTCGCACGCGCCTTCCAGCGCAGGGTAGTGCCCGCGAAGCCACGCCAGTTCGGCGTCGCTGATCGCAGGCCAATCGGCGGCCACCTGGTCGTTGTCCAGGCCCTGTACGTGGTGGTGGTCGTGCATCACGCGCTGGAAAAAACCTTAGAGCTTGTTGTCGCGCATGAAGTCGAACAGTTCCGCGTCGCTTCGCAGGCCGAGCTTGAGCATGGCATCGCCTTTCTGGCGGCTGATGGTGCTCATGCTCTTGTGCAGCTTCTCGGCGATCTTCTTGACGGTCATGCCACTGCTGAGCAGTCGCAGCACTTCCACCTCGCGCGGCGACAGCACGCGCGTGCGGTCGTCGCCGATGGACTGGGTGCCGACCCGGTCGATGATTTCGCGGAGCTTGCGGCTGACATACGGTTGGCCACGCGACACGGCCTGGATCGCCAACGGCAGCTCTTCCACCAGCGAGCCCTTGTCGAACAGACCGAGCACGCCGTTGTTGACCACCATGCGCAGGATCGCGATGTTCTGGGTGACGCTCATGAGCAGCACGCGCAGGTCCGGATAGTTGCGCCGGATTTTCTGGATCATGTCGATTCCGTCAACCCGTTTGCTCTGTGGCATCGAGTAGTCGGTGATGAGCAGATCGCACTCGTGCTGCTCCAGCGCAGCGAACAACTCGTCTGCGTTGCTGGCTTCAGCCACCAGTACGCCGACCCCACTGGCTTCGATGGCCGCTCTGGCGCCGACCCGGACCACCTGGTGGTCGTCAGCGATGATTATGCGCAAGGTCATGGACTAGTATTGCCTTGAAGGCAGCGGCCCCAACGGGGCACGTCGCGTGGGCGGATCACTCCTGGGAGAACAGACAGCATGCGTACCTCGCTTGTTCGCTGGCTGGTCGTGCTGTGGCTGGGTTGGGCGCTGGGCGGTGCAGTTGCCGTGGCGGCGCCTGCCCCTGCCCCTTCGCTCTCACCGCGCCAGGCCGACTGGATCGAACGGAACCCTACCATCCTTTTGGGCATGTACAACAGCGGATGGCCACCATTCGAAATGATGCAGAACGGCCGACCCGACGGGCTTGGCCATGACTACCTGATGCTGTTGACCCGGCAGCTGGGTGTGCAGGTGAAGGTGCGGGTATACCGTGATTGGGCGGCCGTGCTGGATGCGGCATGCCGGGGGGAGGTCGACGTGGTGATGAACATCACCCTGACCCCCGACCGGACCCGCTGCATGGTTTACACGGGATCCTATGCCGACGCCCCGCTGGCGCTGGTCGGCCGGGTCGGCGACACCCGCACCTCGACCGACCCCGACCTGGCCGGGCTGCGGGTGGTGACCGAGCAGGAATTCCTGACCAGTGGCCAGGTCCGGGCCCGTTTCCCGGCCGCCCGCCAGGTGACCGCGGCCAATACCCGCGCGGCCCTTTCGATGGTCGCCAAGGGCGATGCCGACGTGTACATCGGCAACGCGCACGTGGCCAGCACCCTGATCCGGCAGGACGGGCTCGACGGAATTGCCCTGCTGCGACCCAGCGACCTGCCGCCCGAGCGGCTGCACTTCGGGGTGCCCAATGCGCGCCAGCCGCTGGCCGAAGCGCTGGACAGCGCGCTTTCCACGGTCACCCAGGCGCAGCGCGAGGCCCTGTACAAGCGCTGGCTGCCGCCGCTGCAGTGGTCGTCGCAGTCGCGCTTGATCCTCGGCGAGGCCGAGCGCCGGGTCCTGGCCACGCCGCTGCGCATGGGCTATGCGCCCACCGGTGCGCCGTTGTCGTTCATCGACGCGGCCGGTGAGCCCAGCGGGGTGGCGGGCGACTACCTGCGCCAGCTGCGCATGGTCGGCGCGCAGTTGAACCGGGTACCGGCGCACGACTGGTTCGAGGTGCGCGAACAGATGCGCCGGGGCGACGTGGACGTGGTGATGGGCATGCCCAACGACGCGCACTATCTGGGCGACGACTGGGTGTTCAGCCAGCCCTTCATCAGCGTGCCCAACGTGATCGTCACCCCCAACAACAGCCGCTCGGTGCTGGGCCTGGGCGACCTGGACGGGCGCAGCATCCTGCTTTCGGATCCCGAGCGCCTGCGCGGTTACATCCTGCAGTACGCGCCCAAGGCGCGGATCGTGCCGGCGCGCAGCGTGGACCAGGCATTGTCGCGATTGGCGAATGGGGATGCCGACGCCTACGTCGGCAATCTGGCCATGGTCGACCGGGTGGTGCGCGAGGTGTACCCGGCCAAGCTGCACGTGGCGGCCCCGGCCGGTTTCAGCGACCAGCTCTCGCTGGCGGTGAAGCGCCAGTACGCGCCGCTGGCCACCACCTTCGATCGCGTGCTGGCCAACATCACCCCGCGCGAACAGGCGGCGATCCGTGGCGACTGGCTGCTGGCCGAATACCGCACCGGGTTGGACTGGCGTTCGGTGGCGCGCTGGGCCGTACCGCTGTCGTTGGTGCTGCTCACCGGCATCGTCGTGCACGGCTGGGGCTACTGGCGCCTGCGCCGCGAAGTGAGCATGCGGCGCAAGCTGGAACAGCGGCTGGTGGAAGTGACCGACAACCTGCCGGCGATCGTCTACCAGGCGCGCCGCGACAGCGATGGCCGGGTCACCTTCCCGTACATCACCGGCGACCTGCAATCGATGTTCGGGGTGAGTACGCAGGAGGTGATTGCCGACGAAACCCGCCTGGCCGACAAGATCGACCCGCGCGACCGCGAGGCGGTGCACGCCGCGCTGATCGAAGCCGCGCGCGACTTTTCCGCATTGGACCTGGAATTCCGCACCAGTCCGCACGGGGTGGTGCGCTGGGTGCGCACGCGCGCGCTGCCGTATGCGGCTGCGGACGGTGCGGTGCTGTGGAGCGGTTACTGGGTGGACGTGACCGAAGCGCGTGCACAGGCCGATGCATTGGCGGCGGCGAAGTCTGCTGCCGAACGCGCGACGGCGGCCAAGTCGAACTTCCTGGCCACCATGAGCCACGAGATCCGAACGCCGATGAGCGGGGTGCTGGGCATGGTGGAGGCGCTCTCGCACACCGGGCTGGACGGCGAACAGCGGCGCATCATCAGCGTGATCGAAGACTCGGCGCAGATGCTGCGGCAGATCCTGGACGACATCCTCGACTATTCGCGCATCGAAGCCGGCGCGCTGCCGCTGGAGCCGCAGCCGGTGGCATTGCGCACCCTGCTCGACAACGTGCAGCAGCTGCTGTCGCCGCAGGCGTCCAGCAAGGGCCTGGCGCTGAGCCTGGAGGTCGACGCGGCGGTGGGTCCACAGCACCTGGCCGACGGCATGCGCCTGCGCCAGATCGTGTTCAACCTGCTCAGCAATGCGATCAAGTTCACCAATGAGGGATCGGTCAGCATCGCGCTGTCGGTGGACCGCGCCGACGAGATCTCGCAGACCCTGCGCCTGAGCGTGATCGATACCGGCATCGGCATTTCAGCCGAGCAGCGCGAGCGGCTGTTCAAGCCGTTCGCGCAGGCCGACGTGGCCATTACCCGCCATTACGGCGGCACCGGGCTGGGCCTGAGCATCTGCCAGCGGCTGGTGGGGCTGATGCGCGGCAAGCTGGAGATGCAGAGCGAACCGGGCAAGGGCACCCGCGTGGACGTGGTGGTGAGCCTGCCGCTGGTGCCGGCAGACGCGGTGGCGCGCGATGACCAGCGCGCCGGCGGCGAGGTGGAGCCGCTGCCGGCCGGGCAGGCGCGGCGGCGCGTGCTGGTGGTGGAAGACCACCCCACCAACCAGGCACTGATGCGCTGGCGCCTGCAGCAGCTGGGCCTGCAGCACGAGGTGGCGGTGGATGGCGAAGCGGCGCTGGCGCTGCTGGACGCCGCGCACTTCGACCTGGTGATCACCGATTGCCGCATGCCGGTGATGGATGGCTACACGCTGACCCGGCACATCCGCGAGCACGAACGTGGCAGTGGCCAGCGCATGCCGGTGCTCGCGCTGACCGCCAGCGCGCTGGCGGAAGACGTGCAGCGCTGCCGCGAAGCGGGCATGGACGACCTGCTGGCCAAGCCGGTGGCGCTGGCGACGTTGCGCCAGGCACTGCGCCGCTGGCTGCCCTCCGACGAAGGCGATGCCGCGCCGGAACCGGAGCTGCCGCTGGCGGCGGCGGTACCGGCAGCGCCGCCGACGCGTGCGGCGATCGTGCGCCGGTTCGGCTCCGAGCACGTGGCGACGGTGCTGATCGACAGCATGCGCGAAGCCACCGCGGACGACCTGCAGCGCGGTCAGGACGCCCGCGCGCAGGACGACATCAACACGGCGGTGGAAGTCCTGCACCGCATCGTGGGCGGGCTCGGCACGCTGGGTGCGGAAGCGCTGGCAGAGCAGGCGCGCGCGCTGATGCAGCAGATTCCCGAGCAGGGAATTGCGGCGAGTGCAGGGGACATCGCCGCGTTCGAGACCGCACTGCAGGCCTACCTGGATAGCCTGTAGCAGTTACATCCCCGAATAGTTCGGGCCGCCGCCGCCCTGCGGGGTCACCCACACGATGTTCTGGGTCGGGTCCTTGATGTCGCAGGTCTTGCAGTGCACGCAGTTCTGCGCGTTGATCTGCAGCTGTTCCTGGCCCTCGCCACCCACGAATTCATAGACCCCGGCCGGGCAGTAACGCGCTTCCGGGCCGGCGTATTCGGACAGGTTGATCCGCACCGGCACGCTGGCGTCCTTCAGCGTGAGGTGCGACGGCTGGTCTTCTTCGTGGTTGGTGCTGCTCAGGAACACCGAGCTCAGCCGGTCGAAGGTGAGCACGTTGTCCGGCTTGGGGTAGGCGATCTTCGTATGTTGCGACGCCGGCTCCAGGCACGCGTGGTCCGGCGTGCTGTGGCGCAGGGTCCACGGCGGATTGCGGATGCCCAGCTTGGGCAGCAGCCACTGCTCGATGCCGGTCATCAGCGTGGCGACGTTGCGGCCCTTCTTGAACCACTGCTTGAAGTTCTTCGACTGCTTCAGCTCGTCGTTCAACCAGCTGCTTTCGAAGGCGGCCGGGTAGGCGCTGAGTTCGTCGCGCTGGCGGTCTGCAACCAGCGCGTCGAACGCGGCGTCGGCGGCCAGCATGCCGGTCTTGATCGCGGCATGGCTGCCCTTGATGCGGCTGGCGTTGAGGTAACCGGCTTCGCAGCCGACCAGCGCGCCGCCCGGGAACACGGTCTTGGGCAGCGACAGCAGGCCACCGGCAGTGATCGCACGCGCGCCGTAGCCGATGCGCTTGCCGCCTTCCAGGTGCTTGCGGATGGACGGGTGGGTCTTGAAGCGCTGGAACTCCTCGAACGGGCTCATCCACGGGTTGCGGTAGTCCAGCCCGACCACGAAGCCCACTGCGACCTTGCCGCCGTCGGCGTGGTACAGGAACGAGCCGCCGTAAGTGTCGCTGTCCAGCGGCCAGCCGGCGGTGTGCACCACCAGGCCCGGCTCATGCTTGGCCGGGTCGATCTGCCACAGTTCCTTGATGCCGATGCCGTAAGCCTGCGGGTCCTTGCCGGCGTCCAGCTGGAAGCGGGCGATCAGCTGGCGGCCGAGGTGGCCGCGCGAGCCTTCGGCGAAGACCGTGTACT
Organism: Stenotrophomonas sp. VV52; assembly: GCF_002893095.1. GTDB lineage: Bacteria > Pseudomonadota > Gammaproteobacteria > Xanthomonadales > Xanthomonadaceae > Stenotrophomonas > Stenotrophomonas aracearum. Next base: position 18,105 of record NZ_PKQQ01000015.1, read on the forward strand.
TGGCGTGCAGCTCCATGCCGCGTTCGAAATTGGGACCGTGCAAGCCGTCCTTGCGGATGCCCATGTCGCCGGTGGCCACGCCCATCACCGCGCCGTTCTCGTCGTACAGCACTTCGGCGGCGGCAAAGCCGGGGAAGATCGCCACTTCCAGCACTTCGGCCTGCTGTGCCAGCCAGCGGGTGACCTCGCCGAGGCTGATGATGTAGTTGCCTTCGTTGTGGAAGCACTCCGGCAGCAGCGCATGCGGGGTGCTGCGCGCGCCGTCTTCGGACAGGAACAGGAACTCGTCGCGGGTGACCTTCTGCTTCAGCGGCGCGCCGCGTTCGGCCCAATCCGGGAACAGTTCGGTCAGCGCGCGGGTGTCCATGATCGCGCCGGACAGGATGTGGGCGCCGGGTTCGGAGCCCTTTTCCAGCACGCACACCGACAGCTCGCGGCCGGCTTCGATGGCGCGCTGGCGCAGGCGGATCGCGGTGGCCAGGCCGGCCGGGCCGGCCCCGACGACAACCACGTCGAACTCCATGGCTTCACGCGGGGGCAGGGCAGTGGTCTCTTCGCTCATGGTGATGCGTAACTCGTGGGTAGTGCCGTCCCGGCCAAAGCCGGCGGCGGTTGCCTGGGAATCGCGCGCGACAGGTCACTGCGCAACTGCTGGATCAGGCCATCAGGGTACCGGTAGGAGCCGTTTCCGCCTAGATCGCCGACGTTCACGCGCGATGCTGCGGCGCAGCATAAGAACTCGAGACCGTAGTGCCGGCCGCCGGCCGGCTCCAAGCGATGCCCTGCGGTACGAGGAGCCGGCCGCCGGCCGGCTCCAGGCGATGCCCGGCGGTACGAGGAGCCGGCCGGCGGCCGGCACTACGCGCTGAAGGACGCGTGGTAGGTGACCTCGGCGTCTGGCCATTCCCCGCGCAACAACCGTGCCTGGAAATACTCCGCCGGTACCCCGGCCAGACGCAGGCGCGGCTCTGCGTGGAACCCAAACCGCCCGTAGTACGCGGGGTCGCCCAACAACACACACCCGGCCGCGCCCATCGCCTCAAGCGACTCCATCGCCGCTTTCATCAACGCCCCACCAACCCCCTGCCCCTGCCGTTCCGGCGACACCGAGATCGGCCCGAGCCCGTACCAGCCTTCGCTGCCATCGCTGAGCTGCACTGGCGAAAGCGCCACGTGGCCGATGATGGCGCCGGAATCTTCAGCCACCAGCGATACCGCCAGCGCACCGGCATCGCGCAGCGCATCGACGATGTGCTGTTCGGTGTGGCTGCTGTGCGGGGCGTGTTCGAACGCGTCGCGGGTGAGGGCGTGAATGGCATGGGCGTCGCCGGGACGCTCGCTGCGGATCTGCATGGGCAAGGCCTCCTGTAAGCAGCCATTGTAGTGCCGGCCGCCGGCCGGCTCCTGGTGATGGCCGGTATTGCGTGCAGCCGGCCAGCGGCCGGCACTACCGGGCTGGTGTCACAATGGGGGCCCTGTTGCTGCCTGCGATGTCGCTGCCCATGGCCCTCAATCCGTACGATCTGTTCGATGTCCGCTCGCTGCTCAGCGAGGAGGAACGTGCCGTGCAGGCGAGCGTGGCGCGCTTCACCGACGAAAAGGTGCTGCCGATCATCGGCGATGCCTTCGACCAGGGCCGGTTCCCGGATGAGCTGATCCCGGAGATCGCGTCGCTGGGCCTGCTCGGCTCCAGCCTGCCCGAGCAGTACGGTGGCGGCGGCTTGAACGCGGTGAGCTACGGCTTGATCTGCCAGGAACTGGAACGCGGCGACTCGGGCCTGCGCAGCTTCGTCTCGGTGCAGAGCTCGCTGTGTATGTACCCGATCTTCGCCTACGGCAGCGAAGAACAGCGCCTGCGCTGGCTGCCGGACATGGCCGCTGGCCGGGTGATCGGCTGCTTCGGCCTGACCGAGGCGCACGGCGGTTCCGACCCGGCCGCGATGAAGACGCGCGCGGTGAAGGACGGCGGCGACTGGCTGATCAACGGCAGCAAGATGTGGATCACCAGCGGCCCGGTCGCCGACATCGCCATTGTCTGGGCGCATACCGAAGACGGGATCCAGGGATTCGTGCTGGAGAAGGGCATGCCCGGCTTCACCACCCAGGAGATCAAGCACAAGATGAGCCTGCGCGCGTCGCTGACCGGCGCGCTGTTCTTCGACAACGTGCGCGTGCCCGAACGCAACCGCCTGCCGAACGTGCAGGGGCTGAAGGGACCGCTGGGGTGCCTCAACCAGGCCCGTTACGGGATCAGCTGGGGGCCGATCGGCGCGGCCGTTGCCTGCCTGGACGAAGCGCTGGGCTACACAAAGGAGCGCGTGCTGTTCGGGCGCCCGGTGGCGGCCACCCAGAGCGCGCAGATCAAGCTGGCCGACATGGCCCGGCGCATCACCACCGCGCAGCTGCTGTCGCTGCAGCTGGGGCGGTTGAAGGATGCGGGGCAGCTGCAGCCGCAGCAGGTCAGCCTGGCCAAGTGGAACAACTGCCGCATGGCGATCGACATCGCGCGCGAATGCCGGGATCTGCTGGGTGGAGCGGGCATTACCACCGAGCATGTGGCGATCCGGCACGCATTGAACCTGGAGTCGGTGATTACCTATGAGGGCACCGAGACCGTGCACCAGCTGGTGATCGGGCGCGAGCTTACGGGTATCAACGCTTTCTAGGCGATCACGCGCCGCCAACGAACCCGTTCTGTCGCCAGGCCTCGAACATCACCACGGCCACGGTGTTGGACAGATTCAAACTGCGATTCCCAGGCTGCATCGGCAACCTCAAGCGGCGCCCATCGGGCAGCGCGTCCAGCACGTCCTGCGGCAGGCCGCGGGTTTCCGGGCCGAACAGGAAGGCGTCGCCGTCTTCGAACTGCTGGGTGTCATAGCGCACGCTGCCGCGGGTGCTCAGGGCGAACAGGCGCTTCGGTGCAATTACCTGCAGGAAGGTGTCCAGGTCTGGATGCACCTGCAGTCGGGCGTATTCGTGGTAATCCAGGCCGGCGCGCTTGAGCTGCTTGTCGCTCAGGTCGAAACCGAGCGGCTCGATCAGGTGCAGTCGCGCGCCGGTGTTGGCGCAGAGCCGGATCACATTGCCGGTATTCGGGGGAATTTCCGGCTGGAACAACACAACATGGAACGTCGGGGTGGCGGTCATTCCTGCATTTTACGCCGCCAATCCCCGATTACGGACGGACCAGCACCGAAGCGGTTTCGACCGCGAAGGCCTGCAGGTCGTTCGGCGACGGACGCACCTGCAGGGCCGGCAGGTTGATGATCACGTCGCGGGCCAGTACGCCGGCGGCCGAGGCCAGGGCACCCATGTAGTCCGTGCTGCGTTCGGCCTGTTCGGCGGCCAGCGCTTCGCGCTGTTCGGCGGTCGGGCGGACTTCAACGGCGGCAAGGGTGGTGACGCGGCGGCTGTCGGCCAGTTCGGCGCGGTATTCGGCAACCTGGCCGGCGGTCGGACGCACTTCCACCAGCGCCAGGGTCGGGATGCTGCTGGTGCGCTCGACTTCGGCCTGGGCCAGCTGGTCGGCGGAAGGACGAACCTGCACGGTCTGCAGGGTGGTGATGGCGGAAGCGGCATGCACGTTCGAAACAAACGCGGAGCCGGCAGCGAGGGCGATGGCGATTGCGATGGTCTTGGTGTTCATGACGGGGCCTGTTTAGTGTTGGTGAGCAGTGGTGTGGTAGTAAGGTAGTACACCGAATCTGGGGATGCAAGAACAAATTCAAGATTTCGTGTTTTGTTCAGCGATCAGTCATGTTTCGTTTGATCGCGTCCTTTCCGCACGTAGGCCAAAGCAGGCATCGTGCCAACTTTTAATCATTGATTTAAAAGGGTTTTATAGGCGTTCCAGAGTGTCCACTGTCCGGACACCTGTCCGATCCCACCCTCGGAAACTGTCCGGACAACGGTTCAGCCAGCCGCACACCCGCCGCCGGGGTACCGGCACGGCGTGGAAAGTTCCCTTACATGGGCAATGACTGTTGGCCGATGCCCCAACCGGTCGTCCCGGGCTAGCATCCCCCTTCACTTTCATGACCAAGGACCTGGAATGACCGTCCAACTTCGACCGCGTGCCGCACTGCTGGCTGTTGCGCTTTCCGCCGCACTGGGCAGCCTTGCCCCGGCACCGCTGATGGCCAAGCCGGCCCAGGTCGCCAAGGTCGACATTCCGTTCGAGGAGTTCACCCTGCCCAACGGCCTGCGCGTGGTGGTGCACACCGACCGCAAGGCGCCGATCGTGGCGGTGAACATCTGGTACCACGTGGGCAGCAAGGATGAACCGGCCGGCCGCACCGGCTTTGCGCACCTGTTCGAACACCTGATGTTCCAGGGCAGCGAAAACCACGCCGGCGAATACTTCGAACCGTTCAAGCAGGTCGGCGTGACCGGCCAGAACGGCACGACCAACACCGACCGCACCAACTACTTCGAGAACGTGCCCACCACCGCGCTGGACATGGCGCTGTGGATGGAGTCCGACCGCATGGGCCACCTGCTCGGCGCGATCGACCAGGCCGCGCTCGACGAACAGCGCGGCGTGGTCCAGAACGAAAAGCGCCAGGGCGAGAACCAGCCCTATGGCCAAGTGTGGGAAAAGATCAACCGCGCGCTGTACCCGGAAGGGCACCCGTACCACCACAGCGTGATCGGCTCGATGAACGACCTCAACGCGGCCTCGCTGGATGACGTCAAGAACTGGTTCCGCACCTGGTACGGCCCGAACAACGCGGTGCTGGTGCTGGCCGGCGACATCGACGTGGCCACCGCGAAGGAAAAGGTCGCGCGTTACTTCGGCGACATCCCGGCCGGCCCGAGCATGGCCCAGCCCAAGGTCGACGTGGCCAAGCGCGAAAAGTCCACCCGCGAGACCATGACCGACAAGGTGCCGCAGGCACGCGTCTACCGCGCCTGGAACGTGGCCCAGGCCGGCACCACCGACATCGACCAGCTGCAGCTGTTCGCGCAGGTGCTGGGCGGGGCCAAGTCCTCGCGCCTGGACCAGCGCCTGCTGCACCAGGACAAGCTGGTGGACAACATCAGCGCCGGTGCCTACACCTCGCAGCTGGGCTCGAACTTCGTGATCATGGCCACGGTGAAGCAGGGCGTGGACCCGGCCAAGGTCGAGGCGATCATCGACGAGGAAGTGCGCCGCCTGGTGGCCGACGGCCCCTCCGCCGATGAACTGAGCCGCGGCAAGACCGCATTCCGTGCCGGCTTCATCCGTGGCATCGAGCGCATCGGTGGGTTCGGCGGCAAGGCCGACGCGCTGGCCGAATGCACCGTGTTCGAAGGCGACCCGGGCTGCTTCCGCCGCTCGCTGGCCACCATCGACGCGGCCAGCGCCGCCGACGTGCGCGCGGCCGGCGCCAAGTGGCTTGGCGCGGGCGACCACACCCTGGTGGTGGAGCCGGGCGCCCGCGTGGCGCTGCCGGAACTGCCCTCGGCCACCCCGAAGCCGTTCACCGTGCCGGCCGTGGACCCGAAGTTCACCACCACCGCCAGCCAGGTCGACCGCAGCACCGGCGTGCCGCAGACCAAGACCTTCCCGGAACTGAAGTTCCCGCAGCTGCACCGCGCCACGTTGAAGAACGGCACCCAGGTGATCCTGGCCGAACGCCACGACATCCCGGTGGTGCAGTTCAGCTATGAATTCCCCGGTGGCTTCACCGCCGACCAGGGCCGCAAGTCCGGCACGGCCAACTTCACCATGGACCTGATGGGCGAGGGCGCCGGCAAGCTGGGCGCACTGCCGTTTGCCGACGCGGCCGACGCACTGGGCGCCAACCTGGGCGCTTCGGCGTCGCTGGACAGCGCCAGCGTGTACCTCTCGGCGCTGAAGGAGAATCTGGCGCCGTCGCTGGCCCTGTATGCCGACATGCTGCGCCAGCCGCGCTTTGACCAGAGCGAGATCGACCGGGTCAAGGCGACCTGGATCGCCGGCATCCAGCAGGAGAAGGTCAACCCCAGCGCCGCGGCCATGCGCGTGCTGCCGCCGCTGCTTTACGGCGCCGGCCACCCGTACGCCATTCCGTTCACCGGCAGCGGCAATGAAGCCGACATCCAGTCGCTGACCCGCGAGGACCTGGTCGACTTCCACCGCGACGCGCTGCGTCCGGAGCAGGGCACCCTGATCGTGGTGGGCGACACCACCCTGAAGGACATCGTGCCGCTGCTGGAGCGCCAGTTCGGCAACTGGAAGAGCACCGGCCCGGCCCCGCAGCTCAAGCCGCTGGTCGACGTGGCCCGCCCGGCCAAGGCCCGCGTGTACCTGATCGACCAGCCTGGCGCGGTGCAGGCCAACCTGTACGCCGGCCAGGTGGTGCCGTCCACCATGGACCCGGGCGCCACCCGCTTCGACATTGCCAACGGCGTGCTCGGCGGCGACTTCACCTCGCGCCTGAACATGAACCTGCGCGAGGAAAAGCACTGGTCCTACGGCGCCCGCACCATGGCCAGCAGCACCCTGGGCCAGCGCCCGTGGATGGGCATGGCGCCGGTGCAGATCGACAAGACCGCCGATGCGATGAAGGAAATGCAGAAGGAGATTGCCGACTTTGCTTCCGGTGCCGAAGCCGTCACTCCGGCCGAGGTCACCCGCATCCGCAACATCCAGAACCTGAGCCTGCCGGGCGCGTATGAAACCGCCAGCGCTGTGCTGGGCACCATCAGCGGCATCGTCCGCTACCAGCGCCCGGACGACTACGTGTTCAAGCGCAAGGCCGAGATCGAGGCGATGACCCCGGCCCAGGTCCAGCAGGCCGCCGCCACCCTGGACCCGAAGACCCTGACTTGGGTGGTGGTGGGCGACCTGAAGCAGACCGAAGCCCCGGTGCGCGCGCTGAACCTGGGCGAGGTGGTGGTGATTGACGCGGATGGGAAGCCGGTGAAATAACCGACCGGCTGCGGCGCTGGTCGGACCTTCCGGCCGGCGCGGCCCCCGGACGTAGAGCCGGGCTCTGCCCGGCTCCGGGAGCCCATCCACCCGCCATTCATTCCGTTCAGGCAGAATCCCTCATGACCTTTACGAGCGTCCCCACCATGCGCCTTCTGCTTCTTTCCACCCTCATCCTCGCCACCTCCGCCTGCACCTGGGTGCCGATCGAACCGGTGGGCAAGGCGGTGCGGGTGCTGCCGGCCGGGCCGGTGCCGACCGGCTGCATCGACAAGGGCGAGGTGGTGGTGACCGTGAAGAGCAAGGTCGGCTTCTACAACCGCAACCCGCTGCGCGTGCAGGAAGAGCTGGAAACCCTGGCCCGCAACGAGGCCCCCAGCGCCTCGGCCAACGCCGTCCAGGCCTCCGGCCTGCCGGCCGACGGCAGCCAGCGTTTCAAGGCGTTCCAGTGCCCGCCGCGCTGAACCGCTCATCCTCCAGCGCCACCATACGCCTGAAGCTGAATTCGTAAAGGTGCGGTGAAGGCCCGGGGGGCTTACAATAGCGCCCCCTTTGCCTGAGCCTTGGCGCTAACTGATGCTCTTCAAGAATGTATCGATCGCCGGCCTGGCGCACATCGACGCGCCGCATACGCTGACGTCGAAGGAAATCAACGAACGCCTGCAGCCGACGCTGGACCGCCTGGGTATCCGTACCGACGTGCTCGGCGATATCGCCGGCATCCACGCCCGTCGCCTGTGGGACGCGGACATGCTCGCCTCCGACGCCGCGACCCTGGCCGCCCGCAAGGCGCTGGAAGACGCCGGCATCGGCGCCGACAAGATCGGCCTGCTGGTCAACACCTCGGTCAGCCGCGACTACCTGGAGCCGTCCACCGCTTCCATCGTCTCGGGCAACCTGGGCGTGAGCGACGAGTGCATGACCTTCGACGTCGCCAACGCCTGCCTGGCCTTCATCAACGGCATGGACATCGCGGCCCGCATGCTGGAACGCGGCGACATCGATTACGCCCTGATCGTCGACGGCGAAACCGCCAACCTGGTGTACGAGAAGACCCTTGAGCGCATGGCCCAGCCGGGCGTGACCGCTGACGACTTCCGCAACGAGATGGCCGCCCTGACCCTGGGCTGCGGCGCCGCTGCGATGGTCATGGCGCGCACCGAACTGGTGCCGGACGCGCCGCGCTACCGCGGTGGCGTGACCCGCTCGGCCACCGAGTGGAACCAGCTGTGCCGGGGCAACCTGGACCGCATGGTCACCGACACCCGCATGCTGCTGATCGAAGGCATCAAGCTGGCCCAGAAGACCTTCATGGCCGCCCGCGAAGCGCTGGGCTGGGCCGTGGAAGAACTGGACCAGTTCGTGATCCACCAGGTCAGCCAGCCGCACACCGCCGCCTTCATCAAGAACTTCGGCATCGACCCGAAGAAGGTGATGACCATCTTCGGCGAGCACGGCAACATCGGCCCGGCCTCGGTGCCGATCGTGCTGAGCAAGCTCAAGCAGCTGGGCAAGCTGAAGAAGGGCGACCGCATCGCGCTGCTCGGCATCGGCTCCGGCCTGAACTGCTCGATGGCCGAAGTGGTCTGGTAAGCCGTCCGCTGCGTTGATTCCCAAGGGCCGGTCTTACCGGCCCTTTTTACAGGTGCCACCCGATGTCCAAGCTTCCCGGTTACCCCGCCCATCCGCAGCGTTTCGAGGTCCGTCCCGGCCTGTCGATGAGCTATCTCGACGAAGGCCCGCGCGACGGCGAGGTGGTGGTGATGGTCCATGGCAATCCGTCGTGGAGCTACTACTGGCGCACGCTGGTGGCCGGGTTGTCGGACCGCTACCGCTGCATCGTGCCCGACCATATCGGCATGGGCCTGTCGGACAAGCCGGATGACGCGCACTACGAATACACGCTGCAGTCGCGCGTGGACGACCTGGACGCGTTGCTGGCGCACCTGGGCATCACCGGCCCGGTCACCCTGGCCGTGCACGACTGGGGCGGCATGATCGGTTTCGGCTGGGCGCTGTCGCACCATGCGCAGGTCAAGCGCCTGGTGGTGCTGAACACCGCCGCCTTCCCGATGCCGGCCGCCAAGCAGATGCCGTGGCAGATCGCGCTGGGCCGCCACTGGAAGATCGGCGAGTGGATCATCCGCAGCTTCAATGCGTTCTCGTCCGGCGCCTCGTGGCTGGGCGTGGAGCGGAAGATGCCGGCCGATGTGCGCCGCGCCTACGTGTCGCCGTACAACACCTACGCCAACCGGATCAGCACCATCCGCTTCATGCAGGACATTCCGCTGGGCCCGGCCGACAAGGCCTGGTCGCTGCTCGAACGTGCCGGCAAGGCGCTGCCGTCGTTCGCCGACCGCCCGGCCTTCATCGGCTGGGGCCTGCGCGACTTCGTGTTCGACCACCATTTCCTGGCCGGCTTCCAGGCCGCGCTGCCGCAGGCGCAGGTGCACGCGTTCGAAGACGCCGGGCATTACGTGCTGGAAGACAAGCACGAAGTACTGGTGCCGGAGATCCGGGCGTTCCTGGACGCGAACCCGGTTTGACCCCCGGGTGGGGTTACGCGGCGTCCGGGTGATCCGGCGCGTCGCGCCAGGCCCAGCTTTCCAGGCTCAGCGCCGGCAGGCCATGGATCGCCCGCGCCTTGTCGCACTGCGGGCTGGCCTTGCCGAACTCCCACGACGCGTCCACCTCACGGCACACGCTGGGCCGGTTGGGATGGATGCTGCAGCGGGAATACACGCCGATCTCCGCGTCCAGCGCCACGCAGCGCACCGGCTTGGACAGGGTGCCGCGCATGCAAAGGCGGTGCGGGTCGAGCGGTTCGGTCAGCTGGTGCGGTACGCCGCCGGGGGTGACCTCGTCCGATTCCATCCAATGGAACGCCACGCGGTACTGGGTACAGCAGGCGCCGCAGGTCATGCAGGGATGGGACATGGGGTGCCGGCCTTGGGCGGCTGTTTGCGTGTGGGAAGGGCGCGAATTTTCCACGCCTGCGGCCGCCGCGCAAGAATTTTCTGATGCGGCGACAATGAACGGATGAACAGCCCGACCAACATCGCCGCGCGCCTGCCCGAACTGGCCCGTGAACGCCCCGACCAGATCGCCATCCGCTGCCCCGGGAAACCGGGCCCGGACGGCATGGCGCGCTACGACGTGACCCTGGATTACCGCACCCTGGACGCCCGCAGCGACGCCATGGCCGCGGGCCTGGCTGCCTACGGCATCGGCCGTGGGGTGCGTGCGGTGGTGATGGTGCGGCCCTCGCCGGAGTTCTTCCTGCTGATGTTCGCGCTGTTCAAGAACGGCGCGGTGCCGGTGCTGGTCGACCCCGGCATCGACAAGCGCGCGCTGAAGCAGTGCCTGGACGAAGCGCAACCTGAAGCCTTCATCGGCATCGGCCTGGCCCACGTGGCGCGGCTGGTGCTGCGCTGGTGCCCGGGGGCGAAGCGCCTGGTCACGGTCGGGCGGCGCTGGGGCTGGGGCGGCACTACCCTGGCCCAGCTGGAAGCAGACGGCGCGCGGAACCCGCAGCCGATGGCGGCTACCGACGGCGAGGACGTGGCCGCGCTGCTGTTCACCAGCGGCTCCACCGGCGTGCCGAAGGGCGTGGTCTACCGGCACCGCCATTTCGTCGGCCAGGTCGAGCTGCTGCGTTCGGCGTTCGGCATGGAACCGGGCGGCATCGACCTGCCCACCTTCCCGCCGTTCGCCCTGTTCGACCCGGCGCTGGGCCTGACCTCGGTCATTCCCGACATGGACCCCACCCGTCCGGCCAAGGCCGACCCGCGCAAGCTGCATGACGCGATCAAACGCTTCGGGGTGACCCAGCTGTTTGGTTCGCCGGCGCTGATGCGGGTGCTGGCCGACCATGGCCAGCCGCTGCCCGGCGTACGCCGGGTGACCTCGGCCGGCGCCCCGGTGCCGCCCGACGTGGTGGCGCGCATCCGCCGGCTGCTGCCCGACGACGCCCAGTTCTGGACGCCCTACGGCGCCACCGAGTGCCTGCCGGTGGCGGTGATCGAAGGTCGCGAGCTGGAAAGCACGCGCCAGGCCACCGAAGCCGGCGCCGGCACCTGCGTGGGCAGGGTGGTGGCGCCGAACCAGGTGCGCATCATCGCCATCGACGACGCGCCGCTGCCCACCTGGGCGCAGGTGCGCGAGGTGGCCACCGGCGTGGTCGGCGAAATCACCGTGGCCGGGCCCACCGCCACCGACAGCTACTTCAACCGTCCGCAGGCCACCGCTGCGGCCAAGATCACTGAAACCCTGGCCGACGGCAGCACCCGCGTCGTACACCGCATGGGCGATGTCGGCTACTTCGACGCCGACGGCCGGCTGTGGTTCTGCGGGCGCAAGACCCAGCGCGTGGAAACCGCGCACGGCCCGCTGTACACCGAACAGGTGGAGCCGGTGTTCAACGCACTGGACGGCATCGCGCGCACCGCGCTGGTCGGCATCGGCGCCGCCGGTGCGCAGCTGCCGGTGCTCTGCTATGAACTGCAGCCGGGCACCGCGGATTCGCCCGCGCTGCAGCAGCGGCTGCGCGATGAAGCGGCTGCCCATGCGGGCACCCTGCGCATCGAGCGCTTCCTGCTGCACCCGGGCTTCCCGGTCGACATCCGCCACAATGCCAAGATCGGCCGCGAGAAACTCGCGGTCTGGGCCGCAACCCGAATGGAACAACACGCATGAAGATCCTCGTCACCGGCGGTGGTGGTTTCCTCGGCCAGGCGCTGTGCCGTGGCCTGGTCGCGCGCGGCCATGAAGTGCTCAGTTTCAACCGCGGCGACTACCCGCCGCTGGCCGCGCTGGGCGTGGGCCAGATCCGCGGCGACCTGGCCGACGCCGACGCGGTGCGCCACGCGGTGGCCGGGGTCGACGCGGTGTTCCACAACGGTGCCAAGGCCGGCGCATGGGGCAGCTACGAGAGCTACCACCTGGCCAACGTGGTCGGCACGGACAACGTGATCGCGGCCTGCCGCACGCATGGCGTGCGCACGCTGGTGTACACCTCCACGCCCAGCGTCACCCACCGCGCCACCCACCCGGTCGAGGGCCTGGGTGCCGATGAAGTGCCCTACGGCGAAGACTTCCAGGCGCCGTACGCGGCCACCAAGACCATTGCCGAACAGCGCGTGCTGGCCGCCAACGATGCATCGCTGGCCACCGTGGCGCTGCGTCCGCGCCTGATCTGGGGCCCGGGCGACCAGCAGCTGGTGCCGCGCCTGGCCGAACGGGCGCGCGCCGGTCGCCTGCGCTTCGTCGGCGACGGGACCAACCTGGTCGATACCACCTACATCGACAACGCCGCACTGGCCCACTTCCTCGCCTTCGAACACCTCGCCCCGGGCGCGGCGTGCGCGGGCAAGGCGTACTTCATTTCCAACGGCGAGCCGCTGCCGATGCGCGAGCTGCTCAACAAGCTGTTGGCGGCGGTGGGCGCACCGGGCGTGGAGAAGTCGATCAGCTTCAAGACCGCGTACCGCATCGGTGCGGTGGCCGAACGCCTGTGGCCGCTGCTGCGCCTGAAGGGCGAACCGCCGATGACCCGCTTCCTGGCCGAGCAACTGTGCACCCCGCACTGGTACAGCATGGAGCCGGCACGCCGCGACTTCGGCTATGTGCCACAGGTGAGCATTGACGAAGGGCTCACGAGGCTGAAGGCTTCATCGCATATCCAGATTCCCATCACTTCCTGAACACCGAAGCTTGGTGAAGATGGCAGCACGCCAATCCGGCACGCCCGACGCGAGGATCGACATGCTGCACTACGCCGTAATCTTCTTTGTTATCGCCCTTATTGCGGCAGTGCTCGGTTTCTCCGGCATTGCTGGTGCCGCCAGCAACATCGCCTGGATCCTGTTCGTGGTGTTCCTGATCCTGGCGATCATCTCGATGTTCCGCAAGCGAGGTTAGTAGCGCGCAGGATCCTGCGGGCCCCCCTCTCTCCGGGCCCGCATGATCCAGCGCGAACCGCTGAGGGCCTGGCGCTTCCAAGGGCGCCAGGCCCTTTTTGTTGTGGGTCGACAACCGACGGTAGAGCCACGCCCTGCGTGGCTGCGTGATGTCTGGACCGAGCGCAGCCACGCAGGGCGTGGCTCTACCCCGTCCCTGTAGAATGTCGCCATGCCCCGCTCTTTGCTCTCCTCCCTCAAGCCCCTGGCCGGCAATGCGCTGCAGCTCGCGCTCAACCGCGCCCTGGCGCTGGATCCCGATACCCGCCGCGCGCTGGTCGCGCTGGATGGCCGCCATATCGCCCTTACCCTCGAATCGCCCGCGCTGGCGATGCGGATCGGCGTGGACGGCGAGCGCCTGACCGTGGGTCCGGTGGACCCGCAGGCCGAGCCGGACCTGGCCGTGCGCAGCACGCTGGGGGGCGTGCTGGCCCAGCTGCCATTCCTGGCCAACGCGCGCCGTGGCGGCGACGCCCCGGCTGGGCGGGTCAAGGTCTCCGGCGATGCCGAACTGGCGCGTCGGCTGCAGCAGCTGGCCAACCGGTTCGACCCGGACTGGCAGCTGCCGTTCGTAAAGGTGTTTGGCGAAGTAGTAGGCGTGCAGGTCGCCAATGCGCTGCGCTCGGCCCTGCAGCATGCGCGCCGTGGCGCGTCCGACCTGGCGCACAGCGCCGCTGAATTTGTCACCGAGGAGTCGCGCGACGTGGTAGCCCGAGCCGAACTGGATGCCTTCCATGACGATGTGGATGTGATGCGCGACGACGTGGAACGCATGGCGGCCCGTGTGCAGCGCCTGGCCCAGGTGCGCGCATGAAGGCGGTGTTCCGTGCAAGCCGCATTGGTCGGGTGATCCTGCGCTACCGTCTGGACGATCTGCTCGACGGCACACCGCTGGAAGGCTGGCTGCGCATTGCCAAGCCGTTCGTGCCGCGCGCCTCGTCCGACATCGCCGCGCAGTCGCGGGGCGCGCGCCTGCGCCTGGCCCTGCAGGACCTCGGCCCGATCTTCGTCAAGTTCGGGCAGATCCTGTCCACCCGCCGCGACCTGATTCCGGCCGACATCGCCAACGAACTCACCCTGCTGCAGGACCGGGTCAAGCCGTTCGACGGCGCCACCGCGCAGCGCATCGTCGAACAGGCGCTGGGCCGCCCGGTGGCCGAGGCCTTCGCCACGTTCGACCTGCAGCCGCTGGCCTCGGCCTCGATCGCCCAGGTCCACGCCGCCACCCTGGCCGATGGCCGCCAGGTGGTGGTCAAGGTGCTGCGCCCGGACATCGAAAAGCAGATCGACGCCGATATCGCGCTGCTGAAATCCGCAGCGGCGCTGGTCGAGCGCGCGCACCCGCGCGCCGACAAGATTCGCCCACGCGAAGTGGTGGCCGAAGTCGAAAACACCCTGGCCGCCGAACTCGACCTGCAGCGCGAAGGCGCCAACGCCAGCGTGCTGCGCCGCAACTGGGTGGACTCGGACGACCTGTACGTGCCCGAGGTGATCTGGAGCCACACCGCCGAACGCGCGCTCACCCTGGAGCGGGTGTGGGGGATTCCCTCCGACGACATCGCCGCGCTGGACAAGGCCGGCATCGACCGCAAGGCGCTCGCCGCCAAGGGCGTGCGCGTGTTCTACACGCAGGTGTTCCGCGACAACTTCTTCCACGCCGACGCGCACGCCGGCAACATCTGGGTCGACACCGACCCGATGCGCCGCGACAACCCGCGCTTCATCGCGCTGGATTTCGGCATCATGGGCCAGCTCTCCGAAGAAGATCAGTACTACCTGGCCGAGAACTTCATGGCCATCTTCAACAAGGACTACCGGCGCATGGCCGAGCTCCATGTTGAAGCCGGCTGGATGCCGAACAACGTGCGCATCGACGAACTCGAAGCGGCCGCGCGTTCGGTGTGCGAGCCGTACTTCACCCGCCCGCTGTCGCAGATCTCGCTGGCCGAAGTGCTGATCAAGCTGTTCCGCGTGGCGCAGCGTTATGAGCTGACCCTGCAGCCGCAGCTGATCCTGCTGCAGAAGACCCTGCTCAACATCGAAGGCGTGGGCCGCCAGCTGGATCCGGAACTGGACATCTGGGCAGTGGCGCGGCCGGTGCTGGAACGCATCCTGCGCGAACGCTACAGCCCGCGCCGGGTGCTGAAGGAAATGCGCAAGCGCCTGCCGGAAATCATGACCCACGCGCCGGACATGCCGCGCCTGGTCCACGCCTGGCTGCGCCAGCAGGTGGAAGGCGGGCATGAACTGTCGATGCGCTCGCGCGACCTTGAAGCGCTCAACGTCAACCTGCAGAAGCTGCAGAAGCGTGCGGTAGCCGCGATTGCAGGTGTCGGCCTGCTGATCGTCGCGGCCGTACTGTATGGCATGCAGCCGGGTGGCTGGTACTTCGGTGACGTGCCGATGTTGAGCTGGGTGAGCGGTGTGGCCGGGTTGTTCTCGCTGGGCGCAGCGTGGTGGCGGCGATGAGCGAGGTCGAGGCGCTGGCCGAAGCGCCGGTGGCGCTGCCGCCGTTGCAGCTGCTGCACGTGGACGAGCGCCTCGCGGTGGTCAGCAAGCCTGCGGGCCTGATGGTCCACGACAGCAAGCTGGCGCGTGGCGAAGATGATTTCCTGGCCGACCGCCTGCGCGAACAGCTGGGCAGGCCGATCTTCCTGGTGCACCGGCTGGACCGCGCCACCAGCGGCTGCCTGCTGCTCGCCTTCGATCGCGAAAGCGCCAGCGTGCTGGGCAAGTCGTTGATGGGCGGCGACGTCATCAAGGACTACCTGGCGATCTGCCGGGGCTGGCCGGCGGAAGAAGCCTTCACCGTCGACCACGACTTGGACGGCGGCCCCGGCAAGCCGGTGAAGAAGCAGGCCATCACCCATTTCCAGCGGGTGGCGGTGGGTGAGATTCCGGTACCCATGGGCGAATTCGAAACCTCGCGCTATGCGCTGCTGCGCTGCCAGCCGCAGACCGGGCGCTTCCGCCAGATCCGCCGGCACCTGAAGCATCTGTCGCATCACCTGATCGGCGACACCAGCCACGGCGACGGCCGCCACAACCGCAGCTTCCGCATGCAGGGCATCCACCGCATGCTGCTGCACGCCGAACGCCTGCGCTTCCCGCATTTGGACGGCACGCCGATGGATGTCAGCGCGCCGGTGGATGGGGAGTTTCGCAAGGCCATGGATCTGTTCGGCTGGTAATGCGTCGCGCGGGTTTGGGACCGCGGGGACACGCATGGCGTGTCGCTACGCAGCCCACCCGTCACGGTCCGCCGGACCGCGTAGCGACACGCCACGCGTGTCCCACGCACATCCGCACCGCTCGACTTACTTCGCCGGCGCCCCCTGCGCCGGCGCCTCATTTACAATCGCCTCAAGGTCCTTCTGCAGGTCCACGAACAGCGGCTGCATGCGGTCCTGGATCGCCACCATCGCGTTCTGCATCAGCGCCGGGGTCTTGTCCAGCAGGCTCTGCCCGGCCGAGCTCTCATAGAACTCCGCCATCGCCAGCACGTCTTCCTTGCTGAAGGTCTTCTTGTACAGGTCCACGTACATCGGCCGCAGCTGCTGCCACGACAGCGCCTGGCGAATCGTTTCCTTGCTGCGCTGCTCGATGCGCTGCAACTGCACCTTCTGCGCCTCGTCCAGCTTGCGCTGCTGCGCGATCTGCAGGAACTGCTGGCGCTGCATCTCCTCCATCCGCGGCACCATCGAGTCGAGCATGTTCTGCGCCCGCGAGGCGGCCAGCAGCCGGTTGATGTCCGCGTCCGACGGCGGCGCGGCCAAGGCAGGGGCCACTGCGGCCAGGGCCAGTGCAACGGTCAGGCCCAGGCCCAGCCGGGCGAACCCACGTCGGGCGGTTGAACGGGTCGAAATCATGAAGTGCGTCCTGCGGTGCATGGAACCCCGAGCATACCTGCGCCACCGTCAAGCCGTCGTGGCGCGGAGCAGCATCGCCCTGCGCCGGGCCAGCAAACCGACGGTTCCGGCCCATACGTGACTTTTGACCCCCGTTTCGACGCTATTGGTGCACATTGCGGTCACCTACGGTGCGGGTCCTGCCCTTACAATGCGCCCCATGGGAAATGGGCCTGTCACCATCAACGACCAGCTGGCGATTCCGGACACGGAACTCGTCGAGCGGTTCGTGCGCGCCAGTGGCGCCGGCGGGCAGAACGTGAACAAGGTCTCCACCGCCGTCGAGCTGCGCTTCGACGTGGCCGGCTCGCCCTCCCTGCCCGAACCGTTGCGCGCGCGCCTGCTGGCGCGACGCGACCGGCGCATGACCGGCGAAGGCGTGCTGGTCATCGACGCACAGCGTTTCCGTACCCAGGACCGTAACCGCGAGGACGCGCGCGAACGCCTGGCCGCCTTCATCCAGGCCAGCCTCAGCGTGCCCAAGGCGCGCGTGGCGACCAAGCCCACCTATGGCGCCAAGATGCGCCGGCTGGATGAAAAGAAAGGCCGCGCGCAGATCAAGCGCGGCCGCACCACACGCAATTGGGAGTGATTGCTTGAACAACCGTAGTCCGCTGCTGCCGGCCGTGCCCCCGCAGATGCCGCAGGTCAAACCGAACCGTTTCCTGCGCTGGCTGGCGCGCTGCACGCTGCGCCTGGGCGGCTGGAAGGTCACCGGCACCTTCCCCAACGTGCCCAAGCTGGTCTTCATCGTGGCCCCGCATTCGTCCAACTGGGACGGCTTCTGGGGCATGGCGGCCAAGATCGCGCTGGGCATGCAGGTGAAGGTGCTGGGCAAGGCCTCGCTGTTCTGGTGGCCGCTCTCGCCGCTGCTGCACACCCTGGGCGTGATCCCGCTGGACCGCAGCTCGCCGCAGGGCACGGTGGAGCAGGCGGTCAGCCTGCTGCGCAATTCGGACAAGCTCTGGTACGCGATCACCCCGGAAGGCACCCGCAAGGCGGTGACCCACTGGAAGGCCGGGTTCCTGAAGATCGCCCGCATGGCCGACGTGCCGGTGCTGGCCTGCTACTTCCACTACCCGGAAAAGACCATCGGCATCGGCCCGCTGTTCTACTCCACCGGCGACGACGTGGCCGACATGGCCGCCATCCGCGAGTACTACCGGCCCTGGCAGGGCAAGAACCGCGGCACCGTGTGAAGGAAGGCGCCACGTCCGGCACATGCTGGGCGCAGGCAATGGGAGTAGGGTGATCGGCTGCGGTTACAGCCCGCTTCACCTCATTCCAGGAGCCCGTTTCATGTCGCGTACCGTTATCTTGGCCGCCGCCATCAGCCTTGCGCTGGCGGCCTGTTCCGGCAAGGAGTCCACCCCCGTGTCCGACACCCAGACCCCCGCCGCGCAGCAGCCGGCCGATGCGTCCACCAACCCCCTGTTGAGCGCCAGCACGCTGCCGTTCCAGGCGCCGCCGTTCGACCGCATCAAGGACAGCGACTACCTGCCGGCCTTCAATGAAGGCATGAAGCAGCACCTGGCCGAAGTGCGCAAGATCGCCGACAACAGCGAGCCGGCCACCTTCGACAACACCATCGAAGCGCTGGAGCGCAGCGGCGAAACCCTCACCCGCGTCTCGCGCGTGTTCTTCGGCATCGTCCAGGCCGACACCAACGACGCGCGCCAGAAGATCCAGGAAGAGGTCGCGCCGAAGCTGGCCGAGCACCAGGACGAGATCAGCCTGGACCCGAAGCTGTTCGCGCGCATCAAGAGCATCTACGACCAGCGTGATTCGCTGGGCCTGGACCCGGTGCAGAAGCGTCTGGTCGAGCGCGATTACCAGGAATTCGTCCGTGCCGGCGCGCAGCTCAATGACGCCGACAAGGCCAGCCTGCGCAAGCTCAACGTGGAAGAAACCACGCTGGCCACCAAGTTCCACACCCGCCTGGTCGCTGCAACCGCCGCCGCTGCCGTGGTGGTGGACGACAAGGCCAGGCTGGCCGGCCTGAGCGAAGAAGAGATCAACACCGCCGCCGCCGACGCCAAGGCGCGCAACCTGGAAGGCAAGTTCCTGCTGCCGCTGCAGAACACCACCCAGCAGCCGGTGCTCGCTTCGCTGACCGACCGCGACCAGCGCGCTGCCGTGCTCAATGCCTCGGAAACCCGCGCCGAGCGTGGCGATGCAAACGATACCCGCGAAACCGTACAGCGCCTGGCCCAGCTGCGTGCGCAGAAGGCCAAGCTGCTTGGGTTCGAGAACTACGCCGCGTACAGCCTGGCCGACCAGATGGCCAAGACCCCGGCGGCGGCGACGAAGCTTCTGACCGATACGGTGCCGGCCGCCACCAACAAGGCGCGCGGTGAAATCGCCGAGATGCAGAAGGTGATCGACGCGCAGAAGGGTGGTTTCCAGCTGGCCGCGTCGGACTGGGACTTCTACGCTGAACAGGTGCGCAAGGCGCAGTACGACCTGGACGAGTCGCAGATCAAGCCGTACTTCGAGCTCGACAACGTGCTGCAGAACGGCGTCTTCTATGCCGCTACCCAGCTGTACGGCATCACCTTCAAGCCGCGTACCGACATTCCGACCTACCACCCGGACATGAAGGTGTATGAAGTGTTCGACAAGGACGGCACCTCGCTGGCGCTGTTCTACACCGACTACTTCAAGCGCGATAGCAAGTCCGGTGGCGCGTGGATGGACGTGTTCGTCGAACAGAACGGCCTGACCGGCGACAAGCCGGTGGTCTACAACGTCTGCAACTTCACCAAGCCGGCCGCGGGCCAGCCGGCGCTGCTGAGCTTCGACGACGTCACCACCATGTTCCACGAGTTCGGCCATGCGCTGCACGGCATGTTCTCGAACGTGAAGTACCCGTCCATCGCCGGCACCAGCACCTCGCGCGATTTCGTCGAGTTCCCGTCGCAGTTCAACGAGCACTGGGCGCTGGACCCGAAGGTGTTCGCCAACTACGCCAAGAACTACAAGACCGGCGAGCCGATGCCGCAGGCGCTGGTGGACAAGATCCTGAAGGCCCGTACCTTCAACCAGGGCTACGCGACCACCGAGTACCTGTCCGCCGCACTGCTCGACCTGGCCTGGCACACCCAGCCGGCCGACGCCAAGCTGCAGGACGTGGCGCCGTTTGAAGCCGCTGCGCTGAAGAAGTTCAAGGTCGACCTGCCGCAGGTGCCGCCGCGTTACCGCACCACCTACTTCGACCACATCTGGGGCGGCGGCTACTCGGCCGGTTACTACGCCTATTTCTGGGCCGAAGTGCTGGACCACGACTCGTTCGAGTGGTTCAAGGAACACGGTGGCCTGACCGCTGAAAACGGCCAGGTGTTCCGGGACAAGATCCTCTCGCGTGGCAACAGCGTGGAGCTGGCCGACCTGTACCGCGAATTCCGCGGCAAGGACCCGTCGGTGGAACCGCTGCTGGTGAACCGCGGTTTGAAGTGATCGCTCACATGTTGTGACACACGAACGGCAGGGGAACCCCTGCCTTTCGTGTTTTCTACGGTTGCCCACAACGCGTAGTGCCGGCCGCCGGCCGGCTCTGCACGAGCCCAACCGAAAGAGGAGCCGGCCAGCGGCCGGCACTACGTACCCACCCTGCACCCCACTTCACTACACCCCAGGTGATCCAACGCGATCTCCAACGCATGCATGTAACTCTGCGCGCAATACCCGTGCGCCACGCCGATGCGCTGGCCTACATGCTCCGGCAGGCACGTTTCTGGCGCCGCACTGTCATCGTCATGCACTTCCACATACACGTTGTGCAGGTGTGGCAGCAGCTTCTGCAATCGCAGGCTGCCCACGCATGCACCCGGATCCAGCAGCGTTACTTCGCCACGGCTGTGGTCGGCTACGCGCAGCGCATCCAGTAGTTCCTGTTCCGAACCACAGGCACGAATCGCCACCGTGGTACCCGCATCGATCGCACGGTGCACCAGCGCCTTCAGCACCGGCGCCGGCAGCGGCTGCGCGGTACGAATCAACTGCCCGGCCGCTTCCGGGCCGCGAATGATGAAGATCGACATCGCTTACGCCCTCCCGGCCGCAGCCAGCAGACGCCGCTCGGCAATCGCCAGCGACAACCGGCACGCATCGTCGCGGCCACTGCTGCACACCACCGTGGCCGCTGGCGCATGCTGCGGGTGCAGGTGCGCGTCCAGCCCATCGTCATCATTGGCCGCCATCTCGATGTACGGCGCCGGCAGCGCATCCAGCGCCGCGCACAGTGCCTGCCCGTGCTCCACCCACTGCGCCGGTTCGGCCGGAGCAGTCTCGATCAGCACCCACTCCGGTGCGCTGAGGGTCGCCTCGCGCA
Source organism: Stenotrophomonas sp. VV52 (assembly GCF_002893095.1). Lineage (GTDB taxonomy): Bacteria > Pseudomonadota > Gammaproteobacteria > Xanthomonadales > Xanthomonadaceae > Stenotrophomonas > Stenotrophomonas aracearum. Next base: position 39,198 of record NZ_PKQQ01000015.1, read on the forward strand.
GGCATGCCACCAGTGCGGGCAGGGAGGCGCAGTGCGCGCAGTGGATCGCGTGGCCGGCCAGCTGGGCCGGTACCGGCAGCGGGTCCGCCGAGGCCTGCCGGATCAACAGGATGGTCATGGAACATCTCTACAAAGCACCCGGAGGCGCGGTGTGGCCACGATGCGCGCGCCGGCCATAAAGCAGCCATGCGCCGGTGGCCGCCCGCGCGTAAAGAGTGCGTAGCTTTTGTGGGGAACTCGGGTCCACACTGCCGGTCACACCCTTCTCTCACCGCAAGGATCGCCCCATGTCCCAGGTCGCCCCCGCCGCCGGAGCACGCACCGGCGTGCTGTACTGGCTGAAGAAGGAAGCGCTGCCGCTGCTGGTCATGCTCGGCCTGCTGGCTGCCGCGCGCGACAGCTTGGCCAATCACTACCAGGTGCCCAGTGGCTCGATGCAGCACACCCTGATGCCGGGCGACCGCGTGGTGGTGGACATGCGCGCGTACGGGCTGCGTTTGCCGTTCACCAGCGTGGAGCTGCTGCATACCGGGGTGCCGCAGCGGGGTGAGGTGGCCGTGTTCGATTCGCCGCAGGACGGCACCCGGCTGATCAAGCGGATTGCCGCCGTGGGCGGTGACCGGGTGGACCTGCACGAGGGGCACCTGAGCATCAACGGCAACCCGCTGGCTCAGGCCGGGACCGATGAAGTGGAAGATTTCGGCCGTACCCTGGCGCAGCTGGACCTGGGGCAGGGTGGGGGTCCGGATATCACCGGCCTGACCGTGCCGGCGGGAAAGGTGCTGATGCTGGGCGACCATCGGGGTAACAGCGCGGATGGGCGGTATTTCGGTCTGGTGGATGCCAAGGCGTTGTACGGCAAAGCGGCGCGCGTGTATTACCGCCGGGGTGAAGGGTTCACCTGGCAGGCGTTGTAACGGCCCCTCGGGCACCGCGCTCAGCCGGGCAGAGCCCGGCTCTACCGCAGCCGGGCAGAGCCCGGCTCTACGCCGGGCGCGTCACCGTTCGATATCCCAAACGTCTCAATCAAGACCCCGCAGGTTATCGATCGACCGATAACCCCGGCCTATCCTGAGCGCTGATCCTTACGCACCGGCCCGCCCCCACGGGCCCGAACGCAATGAACGGCGACACCGCAGCGCTGCCCGAGCGCAGTCCCACTACCCATCCGCCCACGCCGTCCCTGCACATCGAGCAGGGCACCCCGGCCTTCCGCCGCACGGCGGTGGCCCTGTTCCTGGCCGGCTTTTCCACCTTCGGCCTGCTCTACACCGTGCAGCCGCTGCTGCCCGAGTTCAGCCGCCACTTCGGCGTCTCCGCTGCCAACAGCGCCATGGCGCTCTCCCTCAGCACCGGCCTGCTGGCAGTCTCCATGCTCGTCGCCGGGCTCATCTCCGACCGCATCGGCCGCCGCGGCCTGATGATCGCCGCACTCCTCGCCTCCACCGTGCTCTCCGCCGCCAGCGCGCTGGTCGACGACTGGAGCACGCTGCTGGTGCTGCGCGCCCTCCTCGGCCTGACCCTCAGTGGCGTGCCGGCAGTAGCCATGACCTACCTCGTCGAAGAAATGGACCCGCGCGCGCTCGGCCTGGCCATGGGCCTGTACATCGGCGGCAACGCCGTCGGCGGCATGAGCGGGCGCCTGATCGCCGGCATCGTCGCCGACCACTGGGGCTGGCGCTGGGGCATCGGCGTGGTCTCGTTGATCGCGGTGCTCAGCACCGTGCTGCTGTGGGTGCAGCTGCCGCCCTCGCGCCACTTCCAGAGCCGCCGCGGCGGCCTGCGCGAACTGCCCACCCGCTGGCGCCAGCTGTTCGCCGACCCCGGCCTGCCTTGGCTGTTCGCCACCGCGTTCGTGCTGATGGGCGTGTTCGTCACCCTCTACAACTACCTCGGCTACCACCTGCTCGCACCGCCGTACCAGCTCAGCCAGACCGTGGTCGGATTGATCTTCAGCGTCTACCTGGTCGGCACCTTCAGCTCCGCATGGATGGGCCAGCAGGCCACCAAGCACGGCCGCGGCCGCGTGCTCGGCATCTGCTACGCATTGATCGCACTCGGCATCGTCATGCTCGCGCTGCCGTGGCTGGGTTGCATGGCCGTGGGCATCGCGCTGGTCACCTTCGGCTTCTTCGGCGGGCACTCGGTGGCCAGCAGCTGGGTCGGCAGCCGCGCAGGTGTGATGCGCGCCGAAGCCTCGGCGCTGTACCTGTTCGCCTACTACCTGGGCTCCAGCCTGGCCGGTGCCGCAGGCGGCGTGTTCTACACCCGCTGGGACTGGTGGGGCGTGTGCGCGTTCACCGCCGTGCTCACCCTGATTGGCGCGACCATCGCGTGGCGGCTCGGCCGTCGCGCGCAGCCGCTGCAGGCCGCGCTCGCCGTCAGTCGCTGAGTCCGCCCTGCAGCAGTTTCGTGAAGTGGGTGATCAGCGGTGACGGGCTGCCGCGCCGGTAGGCCACGTGCACTTCCGAACTGGCCGCGCGGTCGCTCAACGGAACGAAGCGCGCACCTTCCACATGGATGTGGCTGCACGACGCCGGCAGCACGGTAACGCCGAGGCCAGACGCGGCCAGGCTGATCAGCGTGGACGCTTCCCCGGCTTCCTGGATGATGCGCGGGGTGAAGCCGGCATTGCGGCACAGCGCGATGAAATGGTCATGGATGCCCGCGCCCACCTCACGCAGGAACCCCACGAACGGCTCATGCGCGAACTGCCGCAGCGCCAATGGCGCGCCCTCCGGCAGGCCGCGGAGCAGCGGGTGCTGGTCATGCACCACCAGCGCCAGCGGGTCGCTGAACAATTTGCGCGAGGTCAGCGGGGCCGGCAGCGCCCGCTTGCGGATCAAGCCCACGTCCAGCTCATTGGCCACCAGCGCGTCGATCTGCTGCAACGTGTTCATTTCGCGCAGCTTCAACTGCACCTGCGGGAACTGCTGGCGGTAAGCGAAGATCGCGCGTGGAATCTGCGTCGACAACGGCGTCGCCCGGGTCAGCCCGATGCGCAGCTCGCCGGTTTCGCCGCGCTGCGCGCGCTGGGTCAGTTCAATCGCCTGGTCGACCCGCGCCAATGCCTCGGTGGCCTGCGCCTGCAACACGCGCCCGGCCTCGGTGAGTTCCACCCGGCGATTGCTGCGCAGGAACAATCGCGCGCCCAACAGCGTTTCCAGCTGGCGGATCTGCTGGCTCAGCGGCGGCTGGGACATGCCCAGCCGTTCGGCGGCGCGGCCGAAGTGCAGGGTGTCGGCCACCGCCAGGAAATAGCGCAGGTGGCGCAGTTCGATCGACATGGCAGCGCGTCAGCGTTCGGAATGACCGCTTTCATCATAGCTGCGCGGACTGAACAGGTCCGGCTGGATCAGCTCGATGAAGGCACGCGCCTGCGGCGACAGGAAGCGCCCACGGCGCACGATCACCCCGTAGCTGCGCTCGGGGAACCACGCGCTCATCGAGCGCGTCACCAGCCGGTCGCGGTCGGCGTCGTTGAGGCACAGCGCCGGCACGATGGAAATACCCATGCCCATTGCCACGTACTGCTTGATCACCTCCCAGCCGCCCACCTCCAGCGCCACCGTGTACGGCACGCGCTGGCGCTGGAACACCTGGTCGACCAGCCGGTAGGTGATCTGGCGCTTGGGCGGCAGCACCAGCGGATAGGCCGAGATCGCCTGCAGGGTCAGCTCCGGCGCGGTGGCCAGCGGATGCTCGGGCGGGGCGATCAGCACCTGCTCGAAGCGGTAGGCCGGGGCGTAGCTGAGGTCGGAGGGTACTTCGGTCATCGAGCCCACCGCCAGGTCGGCCGCGTCGCTGCGCAGCAGGTCGGTGCCGTCGGCGCTGATCGCGTTGTGCAGGGTCAGGCGAACGTCGGGGTGGCGCTGGCGGAAGCGCTCCACGATCCGCGGCAGCAGGTACAGGATGGTGGAGCTGTTGGCGGCGATGTTGAGCTCGCCGGCGTCCAGCCCCTTCACCTTGTCGCGGAAGCTGGCCTCCAGCCCGTCCAGGCTCTCGACCAGCGGCTGGGCCATCTCAAACAGCAGCTGGCCCTCGCGGCTGGGCACCAGGCGCCGCCCGCTGCGCTCGAACAGGCCCACCCCCAGTTCCCGTTCCAGCGCCTGCAACTGCTGGCTGATCGCCGGCTGGCTCACGAACAGCGCCTCAGCCGCCCGTGAGACCGAGCCCAGCCGCACCGTCTGGCAGAACGCCCGCAGGGGCTTGAGCCGGTCGGATTTGTAGGAAAAACGGGGACTTGGCGGCTTGGGTGTGGGCATGGCGTCACGGTTATAAGTTGAACTTATAAAACGCATTGCAATATCTGCTTTGTCAAATACCACACTCCAGCGCACGGTGGGATCACCCGCAACGCAGGAGTTGGACATGTCCGCTGTCGCCGCCTTCGCCACCGCCCAGCCCACCCCGGCCGACGCTCCGGCCACGCCGGGCATCGCCCTCACCACCCAGCTGGCCGGCCAGTCCGCGCTGCTGCCGGCAGGGGTACTGGCGCTGCTGGTGTCGCTGCACCGCGCGGTGGAACCGGAGCGCCAGCGCCGCCTGCAGGCCCGCCGCGAACGCCAGGCCTTCTTCGACGGCGGCGGCCTGCCGGACTTCCGCAGCGACACCGCCGCCATCCGCAACGACGACTGGCGCGTGGCCGCCATTCCGGAGGCGCTGCAGGACCGCCGCGTGGAGATCACCGGCCCGACCGACCCGAAGATGGTCATCAACGCGCTGAACTCCGGCGCCAAGGTGTTCATGGCCGACTTCGAGGATTCCACCGCCCCGGCCTGGCGCAACCTGCTGGCCGGGCAGCAGGCGCTTATCGGCGCAGTGCGCGGCGACCTGACCCATACCGGCCCCAGCGTGGACGGCAAGCCGGGCAAGCAGTACGCGCTGCGCCCGCTGGCCGAGCAGGCGGTGCTGATCGTGCGCCCGCGCGGCTGGCACCTGGACGAGAAGCACGTGCGCATCGACGGCCAGCCGCTGGCCGGCGGCCTGTTCGACGCGGCGGTGTTCGCCTTCCACAACGCCCGCACCCTGATGTGTCGCCAGCGCGGCCCGTACTTCTACCTGCCCAAGCTGCAGTCGATGGAAGAGGCCGCGCTGTGGGAGACCGCGCTGTCGCACATCGAAGGCATGCTCGGCCTGCCGCATGGGCAGATCAAGGTCACCGTGCTGATCGAAACGCTGCCGGCGGTGTTCGAGATGGACGAGATCCTGCACGCGCTGCGCGACCGCATCGTCGGCCTGAACTGCGGCCGCTGGGACTACATCTTTTCGTACATCAAGACCTTCCGGAAGCACGCCGACAAGGTGCTGCCCGAGCGTGGCCAGGTGACCATGACCCAGCCGTTCCTGAAGGCCTATTCGGAACTGCTGATCCAGACCTGCCACCGCCGCGGCGCGCACGCGATGGGCGGCATGGCCGCGCAGATTCCGATCAACCACGACGCGGCCGCCAACGAACAGGCGATGGCGCGGGTGCGGGCCGACAAGCTGCGCGAAGTGACCGCGGGCCACGACGGCACCTGGGTGGCGCACCCGGCGCTGATTCCGGTGGCGCAGGCGATCTTCGACGCGCACATGCCCGGCCCGAACCAGCACGCAGTGCTGCGCCGGGATGTGCGGGTGGGCCGCGATGAGTTGATCGCCGCACCCACCGGCACCATCACCCGGGCCGGTTTCGAGGGCAACGTGGAAGTGTGCGTGCGCTACCTGGCCGCCTGGCTGGACGGCAACGGCTGCGTGCCGATCCATCACCTGATGGAAGACGCGGCCACCGCCGAAATCAGCCGCAGCCAGTTGTGGCAGTGGCTGCACGTGCCCGGCCAGCACCTGGACGACGGCACCGCCATCGACCTGCCGCTGCTGGACGCCACCCTGGCCGCGCTGCCGGCAAAGCTGGGCGATAGCAGCGCGCTGCCGGGTGGCGCGCGGATTGAAGAGGCGATCGGGTTGCTGGCCGAGCTGAGCCGCCGTGATGAATTGACCGATTTTTTGACCCTGCCGGCGTACGACCGCCTGGCCTGACGCGCGAACGACCTGACGCAAGCCGGGCAGAGCCCGGCTCTACCTCCGATTGCCCACCACGCGCCCGAACGCCCACGAACCGCCCGACGACCCACCGCCGTAGAGCGGGGCTCTGCCCCGCTGCCGACCAACCTGGAGAACACCATGACCAAGCTGCCGACCGCCGAACAGATCCAGCACGAATGGAACACCGACCCGCGCTGGGCCGGGATCCAGCGCAACTACAGCGCCGCCGACGTGGTGCGCCTGCGCGGCACCGTGCACGTGGAGCATTCGCTGGCCCGGCTGGGCGCGGAGAAGCTGTGGAAGTACCTGCATGAAAAGGACTTCGTCAACGCACTCGGCGCCCTGACCGGCAACCAGGCCATGCAGCAGGTCAAGGCCGGCCTCAACGCCATCTACCTGTCCGGCTGGCAGGTCGCCGCCGACGCCAACCTGGCCGGCCAGATGTACCCCGACCAGTCGCTGTACCCGGCCGACTCGGTGCCGGCGGTGGTCAAGCGCATCAACAACACCCTGCTGCGCGCCGACCAGCTGCACCACGCCGAAGGCAAGGACGAGATCGACTTCCTGCAGCCGATCGTGGCCGACGCCGAAGCCGGCTTCGGCGGCGTGCTCAACGCCTTCGAACTGATGAAGGCCATGATCGAAGCCGGCGCGGCCGGCGTGCACTTCGAAGACCAGCTGGCCTCGGTGAAGAAGTGCGGCCACATGGGCGGCAAGGTGCTGGTGCCCACCCGCGAGGCCATCGAGAAGTTGAACGCAGCGCGCCTGGCCGCCGACGTGCTGGGCGTGCCCACCCTGCTGGTGGCGCGCACCGACGCCGAAGCCGCCGACCTGCTGACCAGCGACATCGACCCCAACGACCAGCCCTTCGCCAGCGGCGAGCGCACCCCGGAAGGCTTCTACCGCACCCGCAACGGCCTGGACCAGGCGATCAGCCGCGGCCTGGCCTACGCCCCCTATGCCGACCTGGTCTGGTGCGAGACCGGCAAGCCGGACCTGGAGTTCGCCCGCAAGTTCGCCGAGGCCATCCACGCGAAGTACCCGGGCAAGCTGCTGGCCTACAACTGCTCGCCCAGCTTCAACTGGAAGAAGAACCTGGACGACGCCACCATCGCGAAGTTCCAGAAGGAGATCGCCAGCTACGGCTACAAGTTCCAGTTCATCACCCTGGCCGGCTTCCACGCCCTGAACTACTCCATGTTCAACCTGGCCCACGGCTATGCCCGCCGCCAGATGAGCGCCTTCGTCGAGCTGCAGGAGGCCGAGTTCGCAGCCGCCGACCGCGGCTTCACCGCCGTGAAGCACCAGCGCGAGGTCGGCACCGGCTACTTCGACGCGGTCACCCAGGCCATCCAGCAGGGCCAGTCTTCCACCACCGCCCTGACCGGCTCGACCGAAGAAGAGCAGTTCCGGGCGGCTTGATCAGCGAAAAAGGCCGCCCCTGTAGGGGCGGCCCCGCTTTTATCTGCAACCGCCAGATGCTACGGTCCGCACAAGACGCCATGCGGTGGAGGATGGCCGGTTCGAACCGGTTGCCGCGTTGGGGGGAGGGGCCAGTGCGTCGGGAGGGATTCCGGGCGCCCTGGCTTGAATTTGCGATGAGGCGCACACTTTTAAGGGGTGCTATCCTCCATCGCTCACCGGGGAACGCTAGGAAGCGGGTGTACGGTATGAGCGGCAAGCTGGCCACGAACGTGTGCGAACGGGAACCAGGCATCGCGCAGACCGCGATGGCTGACATCGTGCATGCCGTTCTCAGCGCCGGCGAGTTCGCCCTGTTCGCCGAGTTCGGCCGGCACCGCCCGCTGCGCGCCGGCGAACACCTGTTCCTGCGCAACCAGTCCGGTAGCACCATGTATGTCATCGTCAGCGGTGGCATCGAGCTCGATTTCGGCGAAGACCTGGTGGTCAAGACGCTGGGTCCGCACGAATTCTTCGGCGAACTCGGCCTGCTGATCGGCGACCACCCGCGCAGCGCCGATGCCCGCGCCACCAGCGATTCGCTGGTGCTGGAACTGGACAACGCCGATTTCCAGCGCCTGGTCGACCGCGATCCCGGCCTGGTCGCCTACTTCCTGCGCCGCACGATCATGCGCGTGGTCAGCAACGAACAGGTCCTGATCCGCCAGCTGCGCCGGCGCAACCACGACCTCGAAACCGCGCTCGACAATCTGTATGTCACCACCCACCAGCTCACCCATACCCGTGAGCTGGTGCGCACCGACGAACTCACCGGCCTGCACAACCGCCGCGGCCTGGCCCTGTACCTGCAGGAATGCCGCAGCCACGAAGGCGACGCCCCGCAGGGCCTGCTGCTGATCGACTGCGACCACTTCAAGCAGGTCAACGACGAGCACGGCCACCAGGCCGGCGACCGCGTCCTGCAGAGCATCGCCAACATCCTGCGCTCGGTGGCCAACGAACAGGACCGCGCCTGCCGGCTCGGCGGCGACGAGTTCTGCCTGCTGCTGCGCGTGGCCGACGCCGACAGCCTGCAGCATGCTGCCGAGTTCATCCTGGGCGCGGTGCACGGCCTGATGGGCCGCGCCAACCTGCAGCCGCACGTCTGCCCGGTCAGCATCGGGGTGTGCCTGATCGACCCGCTCGGCGACTGGAGCGACTGGTACGCCCGTGCCGACAACGCGCTGTACCAGGCCAAGCGGCTGGGTGGCAATCGGCTGCATTGGTCGCGCTCTGCGACCGTCGCGCCCTGACCGGGGCCTGCAATGAACGGCGACAACGGACCGTCCAACCAGCTCCCGCTGCTGCGGGCCCTGCTGTTCACCGATCTGTGCGATTCGCTGGTGCTGGTCGAGCGCATCGGCGACAGCGCCGCCGCCGACCTGTTCCAGCAGCACGACCGGTTGGTGCTCGCGTTGCAGCAGCAATGGAACGGGCAGCAGATCGACCGCTCCGACGGCCTGTTCCTGCTGTTCGACCGCGCCATCGATGGGCTCGGCTTCGCGCTCGACTACCAGCGTGAACTGCACGAGCTGGGCAAGCGCCGCAACATTCCGCTGCGCGCCCGTGCCGGCCTGCACGTGGGCGAGGTGCTGATCTGGGAGAACAGCCCGGAGGCGGTCCAGGCCGGCGCCAAGCCGGTGGAAGTGGAAGGCCTGGCCAAGCCGATGGCCGCGCGCCTGATGGGGCTGGCGCGGCCCGGCCAGATCCTGCTCTCGGCCGTGGCCGAATCGCTCACCCGTCGTGCCAGCAGTGAACTGGGCGGGCGCGCCGAAACATTGCAGTGGCGCTCGCACGGCCCGTGGCTGTTCAAGGGCATTCCCACCGCGCAGGAGGTGTTCGAGGTCGGTGAACCCGGCTTCGCGCCGCTGCGCATGCCCAAGGCCCACCCCAAGGCGCAGCGCAAGCAGCCGCTCTGGCGCCGGCCGGTCGCGCTGGCGGCGGAAGTCGCCCTGCTCGCCGTGCTCGGCATCGGCGGCTGGATGCTGCTCCGCCCCGAGCCGGCGATCGCCTTCGCCGAGCGCGACTGGGTGGTACTGGCCGACGTCGACAATGCGAGTGGCGACAAGCTGTTCGATGACAGCCTGCAGCGTGCGCTGCTGTTGGGATTGGAGCAGTCGCGTTACGTCAACGTGCTGTCCTCCAGCAGGGTGAAGGAGTCGCTCGAACTGCTGCGGGTGCCGGCAGAACACGCGCTCGACAGGGAGCTGGCCGGCGACGTGGCGTCACGCGAGGGTGCGCGGATGGTGCTGGCCCCCAGCATCCGTCGCTCCAACGGCCGGTACGTGGTCGCCGTGGACCTGATGGACCCGTTTACCCGAGGGGTGGTGCGTACCTACCAGGCCGACGCGGGTTCCCCCGGTGACGTGGTCGCCGCCGTGGACGACGTCGTCGGTCGCCTGCGCGCCGGCCTGGGCGAAACCGTGGCCTCGGTGCAGCAGTCGGTGCCGTTGCCGCAGGCCACCACCAACAACCTGCAGGCACTGAAATCGTTCGCCCTGGCCGAAAACGCGATGGGCCGGTATCGCTTCACCGAAGCTGCCAAGCTCTATGAGGCGGCGCTGGACGCGGACCCGGACTTCGCCATGGCCCACATGGGTCTGGCCAAGCTGCTGGTGCGCGTGGACCAGCGCGCTGAAGCCCTGCCGCACCTGCAGCGGGCGCTGGCGCTGAACGATCGATTGCCGCACCGCGAGCGCCTGTACCTGAAGGCGTGGAGCAGCGAGCTGCGTCCGGATGGCTGGCCGCTGGAAGACTGGCGGGTGCTGGCGGAAGTGTATCCCGACTTCTTTGCCGGACAGGCCAACACCGCCGGGTACCTGTTGCTGGACAACCGCTTTGCAGAAGCCGAGCGCTATGCGCGCGCCGCTTCGGGACCGAAGGCTCCGCTGCGTGCCGGCACCCTCGGCTACCTGGGCTGGATCCAGTTGGGCACCAACCGCTACGACGATGCATTACGCAGCTTCCAGTTGTCCGAGCAGGTGATCGGCCGCAGCGTCAGCGACACGCGGGTAGACGTACTGATCGCCCAGCGGCGCTACAAGGAGGCACAGGCGTTGTTGGCGCAGCTGCCCAAGGCCCGTGACGAACTGCAGGCCATCATGTACCAGCGTGTGCGGGTGCTGCTCGCCGCCGACCAGGACGACTGCACCGGCATGACTGCTGCCTTGGCCAGCGAGAAGGCGCCGAGCGAATCGGTCGACTTCCGCACGCATGTGTTGCTGATGCACGCGGTGGTTGACACCGTGTGCGAGCGGCCGAATCCCGCGGCATTGGCTGCGGTGTCCGACCAGCTGCTGCCGTTGCTGCAGGATACCGCCAACCCGAACCTGTCGGACCGGTTGCTGCGCATGCTGTCGCTTGCCTATCTGGCGCAGCGCCAGGGCGACTTCGCGCGCGCTGATGCGTTGCTGCGCGAGCAGGGGGCGCTGCTTGCGGCCCAGAAGAGCCCATTGATCGCCAAGTGGCATGCCGTGGTGCTGGCCATGCAGCTGCTCGGCAGAGACCAGCCCGCCCAGGCCGACGCATTGTTGCGGCCGATCCTGGACGGAACCGAGCCGGTCCAGGCACGGGTGGTGCTGCGCGAGGCGCAACGTCGGCTGGGCAATGCGGAAGAGTTCCAGAAGCAGAACGAATGGCTGTTCAACCATCGCGGCCAGGCGTTTGCCGAACTGGCGCCCATGCAGCTGATGCAGCCGCTGAGCGTACGTGACACGCTGGCCGACGCCAGCCTGCGTCCCCAGTAGACCGGGCGCAGGCTGGCGGTGCACTCATTCCAGCGAGTCGGCGGCCTTGCCTGCCTCGAAGCAGTGCGGCAGCAACATCGCCTGCGTTGACGTGCTCAGGTACTGCTCCAGCTGCGCCTGCACCGCGCGAAGCTCTTCCACGCTCGCCAGCTGCTGGATATCGCAGCACAGCGGCTGCTCGTCCGGACTGAAGCCGATCTCGGTCAGCGCCTGGCGCGCATCTTTCTGGAACAGCTCGCGGAAGGCGGGGTCGTCGATCAGCCTGCTGACCAGCCGCGCGGCGATTTCAGGGGAAATCTTGTTCGTTTCCGGTTTGTCGTTGCTCATTGCGGTCGATCCAGTGGGTGAAGTGAAGGTTATCGGCCCGGGTGGCCGGGAATGTAGCGCCGGCAGGGGTGCAAACGCGCGGTGCGAGGCAGTACGCAGGTAACGTTGGAGACCGGCCACGCCCGGGGGAACCCTGCCGTGCCCCGGCTAGAATGGCCGGGTCCTTCCACGGTCATTCGCCGATGAAACTGCGCCGCTGCACCACTGTGATGTTCGAGCCACGGGAGGAGGTCCGCCTCGACTTCGCTGCCATGCTGGCCGGGCGCACCGAGCCTTCCACGACCATCACGTGGGTCGCCCTGGCCGCGCACCTGGAACAGCCCGTGCCGGTGACGGCTGCGCAGCGGGAGCTGCTGGGCGGGCTGGGTTCCCGTTTCTGGACCGACGCGCGCGACATCGGCTGCCCGCCGGGCGACTGGCAGCCCCTGCTGGCGACCGGGCTGCTCATCTCGGACGACGACGAACATGCCGCCCACCGCCAGCGCGACGAAGGCATGCGGGACGGCCACTGGTGGCCGCTGGCGGCACTGGTCCATCGTCATGCCCGCTGGCGTGGCGTGAACAGCGCCGCGCAGATGCGCGACAGCCACATGGTCACCGTCAACGACCTGCGCCGGCAGCTGGGCGCGCCGCCGCCGGCGGTGCAGCCGCACCCGGGCACCTATCAGCCACTCCCCACCGTGGAGGCCACCGGGTACGACCAGCTTCTCGAACGCCGCACTACCTGCCGCAATTTCGATGCCGCCCGCAGTATCGACCAGGCGCAGCTGGCGCAGCTGCTGCAGCGCACGGTGAAGGCCCAGGCCGTGGTGCAGATGGAGGCCGATACCACGTTCCTGAAAAAGAACGTGCCGTCCGGCGGTGGGCTGCATCCCACCGAGACCTATCTGCTGGTGCAGCGCGTAGAGGGCCTGGCGCCGGGGCTGTACCACTACCACCCTGTGCAGCATGCGCTGGTGGCGCTGCCACGCCACTGCGAGCGGCCGTTGCAGGACGTCGCCGAGGCCATGCTGTCCGGCCAGGACTGGTTCTCGAACGCGGCCGCCCATCTGGTCCTGGTGCCGCGCTTCGCCCGCACCAACTGGAAGTACCGCAACCACGCCAAGGCCTACCGCGCCCTGTTGCTGGACGTGGGCCACCTCTCGCAGGCCCTGTACATGGCGGCCACCGAGGCCGGCCTGGCCGCCTTCGTGACCGCTGCCATCAATGAAATCGACACCGAGGCGGTGTTCGCGCTGGACGGCGTTACCCAGAGCCCCGTCGCAATCGTGGGCGTGGGCTGGCGCAGTGATACGCTGGACACGGCAGAGTTCGATCCCAACAAGGTGGTTTGGCCCTAGCATGGACGGCGACAGCGCACCCTCGACCCAGCCCCCGCTGCTGAAAGCCCTGTTGTTCACCGACCTGTGCGATTCGCTCGGGCTGGTTGAACGGCTCGGCGACAGCCTGGCAGCCGAACTGTTCCAGCAGCACGACCGGCTGGTCCTGGCGCTGCAGCAGCACTGGCACGGGCAGCAGATCGATCGCTCCGACGGCGTATTCATGCTGTTCGAGCGGCCGATCGACGCGCTCGGATTCGCACTGGATTACCAGCGCGAACTGCTGGAGATCGGCAAGCAGCGCGGCATCGAGCTCAGCGCGCGCGCCGGCCTGCACGTCGGCGAAGTGCTGACCTGGGAGAACAGTGCGGAGGCGGTCGCCGCCGGTGCCAAGCCGGTCGAGGTGGAAGGCCTGGCCAAGCCGATGGCCGCGCGCCTGATGATGCTGGCCTGGCCCGGCCAGATCCTGCTCTCGGCGGTGGCCGAAACCCTGACCCGGCGCGCCAGCAGCATGCTGGGCGAACGCGGCGACAGGCTGCTCTGGAAGGCGCACGGCCGCTGGCGCTTCAAGTCGGTGCCGTCGGTGCAGGAAGTGTTCGAGGCCGGCGAGCTGGGCATCACCCCGATGCGCATGCCGCGTGGCAATGCCAAGGCGCGCCGCGTGCTGCCGGTGTGGCGCCGGCCGGCGGCGCTGGCCGCCCAGGTGGCACTGGTCGGCCTGCTGGGAATCGGCACCTGGCTGCTGCTGCGCCCCGAACCCGCCATCGCCTTCGCCGAGCGCGACTGGGTGGTGCTGGCCGACGTGGACAACGCCAGTGGTGAAGCGTTGTTCGACGACTCACTGCAACGCGCCCTGCTGATGAGCCTGGAGCAGTCGCGCTACGTCAACGTGCTCTCCGGCAGCAAGGTCACCGAATCGCGCGACCTGCTGCGGGTGCCGTCCACGCGCGCCCTGGACCGCGACCTGGCCATCGACGTGGCGTCCCGTGAGGGCGCTCGCATGGTGCTGGCGCCGGCCATCCGCGAGTCCGCCGGGCATTACCTGGTCAGCGTGGACCTGCTCGATCCGGCCAGCCGCGCGGTGGTACGCAGCTATCGGGCCAAGGCGGAAGGCTCCGCCGATGTGATCGCGGCGGTGGACGATGTGGTCGGCCAGCTGCGCGCGGGGCTGGGCGAATCGGTGGCGTCGGTGCAGCAGTCGGTACCGCTGCCGCAGGCCACCACCGCCAACCTGCAGGCCCTGAAGTCCTTTGCATTGGCCGAGAGCGCCATGGGCCGGCGGCGCTTTTCCGAAGCCACCAAGCTGTTCGAAGCGGCGATCGACGCCGACCCGGACTTCGCCATGGCCCACGTCGGGCTGGCCAGGCTGCTGGTGCGGCTGGACCAGCGCGCTGAAGCGCAGCCCCACCTCGCCCGCGCGATGGCCGTGAGCCAGCGCCTGCCTCACCGCGAGCGGCTGTACCTGAAAGCCTGGAGCAACGAGCTGAGCCCGGTGTCGTGGCCGCTCGACGATTGGCGCGTGCTGGCCGATGTCTATCCGGATTCGTACGCAGGCCTGTATACGACCTCCTGGTACCTGCTGCTCGACAACCGCTTCGACGATGCCGAGCGTTACGCGCGCGCTGCCACCGTGCCGTCGAACACGCTGCGTGCGTTCTCATACGCGAACCTGGGCTGGATCCAGCTGGGCACCAACCGCTACGACGAGGCCGTGCGCAGCTTCAAGCAGTCCGAGCAGCTCACCCGCCGTGGGCCGGTCGACCCGCGCGCCGATGTGCTTATCGCCATGCGCCGCTACAAGGAAGCGGGCGAGGTACTGGCCAGGCTCGGCAAACCCGACGATGAACTGCCGGCACTGATGAACGTGCGCGTGCGCCTGCTGCTGGCGGCGGACCAGGACGACTGCACGGGCATGCGCGAGGCACTGTCGACCGAACCCATGCCGACCGTGTCGCAGGATTTCCGCGTGCATCGCGAGTTGCTGGAAACGGTGGTCGACACCGCGTGCCAGGAGGGCGACGCCGACGCGCTGGCGCGCATCGCAGCGGACATGCGTCCCCAGCTGGCCGACCCCAACGATCCCGGCATGCCCGACCGCATGCTGCGCCTGCTGTCGCTGGTGTACCTGGCGCAGCGCCAGGGCGACCATGCGCTGGCCGACCGCCTGCTGGCCGAGTACGACCCGCTGCTGGTGAAGCAGAAGAGCCCGGTGATCGGCAAATGGCGCACCGTGGTGCAGGCCATGCAGAAGATGGGGCAGGGCACGCCGGCCCAGGGCGTGGCGCTGCTGAAACCGCTGATGGACGGCAACGAGCCGGTGCAGGCGCGCGTGGTGCTGCGCGAAGCGTATCGCCAGCTCGGTGACGTGCCGGAGTTCCACAAGCAGAACGAATGGCTGTTCGAAAACCGGGGCAGGGCGATCGCCGAAGTCGCCAACACCCAGTTGATGCAGGCGTTGAACGTGCACGACATGGTGTCGGACGCCACGTTGCGGCAATGATGGATTACGTGGCTTCGAAATCCACCAACACCGCGCCGTCCCCCACCTGATCACCGGCCTTGACCCGGTAACCTTGCACCGTCCCATCCGCCGGCGCCTGCAGCGTGTGCTCCATCTTCATCGCCTCCAGCACCAGCAGCGGGGTACCGCGCGTAACCTGCGTGCCCGGTGCCAGCAACGTCGCCACGATCCGGCCCGGCATCGGTGCGACCAGGCTGCCTGCATCGGCCACGCCCTGATCAGCTTCGCTCACCGGATCATGCAGGGTGAAGCGCTGCACGCCGTCCGTGCCGAACAGGTAAAGCTCGCCGCCGTCGCGCACGATCCGCGCACGGTGCAGGGTCTGCCCGATCTGCAGTGCAAGCTGCTCACCGCCGACAAGGCCGGTGGCCTGCACCTCGGCGTCATCCACGCGCAGCGACCACGCGCCAGCGCCGCCTTCAACGGCCACCACGCGCTGGCTGCCGCGATGCTCCAACGTCACCCGCCGAGCCGCGCGCTGCCCCAGACGCCAGCCATCATTGGCCTGCCACGGCGAATGCGGGTCGTGCGCATCGATGCTGGCCGGCGCGTCGGTGGCCACCGCAGCCACCGCCGCCAGCGCCCACAACGCAGCATCGGTGTCGCCGTCGACCAACGTCAGCGCCGCCTGCTCGCGCTTGATCAACGCCGTATCCAGCTTCGCGTTCGCAAACGAATCGGTCATCACCAACCGACGCAGGAACGCCGCATTGGTGGTCACGCCCACCACTTCGCACTCGGCCAGCGCCTGTTGCATGCGGCGCAACGCCGCGTCGCGGTCCACGTCCCACACGATCAGCTTGGCGATCATCGGGTCGTAGAACGGCGTGATCGCATCGCCCTGTTCCACGCCCGCATCCACGCGCACATGCGCGCTGCCCGCAGGCAGGCGCAGGTGACGCAGCGTACCGGTGGACGGCAGGAAGCCCTTGTCCGCATCCTCGGCATACAACCGTGCTTCCAGCGCATGACCCCGAATCTGCAATTGCTCCTGCTGCAGCGGCAGCGGTGCACCACTGGCCACGCGCAGCTGCCATTCCACCAGGTCGGTACCGGTGATGCACTCGGTCACCGGGTGCTCCACCTGCAGGCGGGTGTTCATTTCCATGAAGTAGAAGTCGCCGCCCGGCCCGGCAATGAATTCCACCGTGCCCGCGCCTACATAGTTCACCGCACGCGCGGCATCCACTGCGGCCTTGCCCATCGCGGCGCGGCGCTCGACGGTCATGCCCGGCGCGGGCGCTTCTTCCAGCACCTTCTGGTGGCGGCGCTGCACCGAGCAGTCACGCTCGAACAGATACACCACGTTGCCGTGGCTGTCGCCGAACACCTGGATCTCAATATGGCGGGGACGCTCCACGTACTTTTCCACCAGCACGTGTGCGTTGCCGAACGCCGACTGCGCCTCGCGCTGGCAGCTGGCCAAGGCATCGATGAAGGCCGTGCTGTCGTCCACGCGACGCATGCCCTTGCCACCGCCGCCGGCACTGGCCTTGATCAGCACCGGGTAGCCGATGGCGTCGGCCTGTTCGCGCAGGAACGCCGGGTCCTGCGCGTCGCCGTGGTAACCCGGGGTCAGCGGCACGCCGGCCTGCGCCATCAGCGCCTTGGCCGCGCTCTTGTCGCCCATCGCGCGGATTGCAGCAGCAGAGGGGCCAATGAACACGATGCCGGCCTCGGCACAGGCTTGCGCGAAGTCCGCGTTCTCGGACAGGAAGCCGTAACCCGGATGGATCGCCTGCGCACCGGTACTGCGCGCGGCGGCCAGGATGGCGTCGGCACGCAGGTAGCTTTCGCGCGCCGGGGCCGGGCCGATGCCCACGGCTTCGTCGGCCAGGCGCACATGGCGGGCGTCGCGGTCGGCGTCGGAATACACCGCCACCGTGGCAATGCCCAGGCGCTGGCAGGTGGCGATGACGCGGCAGGCGATTTCGCCACGGTTGGCGATCAGGATCTTGGTGAACATGGTGGTCTCGTTGCGCATGCCAGGGGGCCGGATCACATCCGGAACACGCCGAAGTCGGTCTTGCGGGCGGGGGCGTTGAGGCTGGCCGACAGCGCCAGGCCCAATACCCGGCGGGTATCGGCCGGGTCGATCACGCCGTCGTCCCACAGCCGCGCGCTGGCGTAGTAGGGGTGGCCCTGCTGTTCGAACTGGTCGCGGATCGGCGTTTTGAACGTGTCTTCGTCCTGCGCCGACCACTGCCCGCCCTTGGCTTCGATGCCATCGCGCTTGACCGTGGCCAGCACGCTGGCAGCCTGCTCGCCGCCCATCACGCCGATGCGCGCGTTCGGCCACATCCACAGGAAGTTCGGCGAGTAGGCGCGGCCGCACATGCCGTAGTTGCCGGCACCGAACGAACCGCCGATCACCACGGTGAACTTGGGCACCTTGGCGCAGGCCACCGCCATCACCAGCTTGGCACCGTCCTTGGCGATGCCGCCATGTTCGTACTTGCGGCCCACCATGAAGCCGGTGATGTTCTGCAGGAACACCAGCGGAATGCCGCGCTGGGTGCACAGTTCGATGAAGTGCGCGCCCTTCAGCGCGGACTCGGAGAACAGGATGCCGTTGTTGGCGATGATGCCCACCGGGTAGCCGTGCAGGTGCGCGAAACCGGTGACCAGCGTGTTGCCGTAGCGCGGCTTGAATTCGTCGAAGCGCGAGTCGTCCACCACGCGCATGATCACCTCGCGCACGTCGTACGGCTTGCGGGTGTCGGCGGGAATCACGCCGTACAGCTCCTGCGCCGGATAACGTGGTTCGGACGGGGCCTGCACCGCCAGCGCCGGCTCCGGCTTGCGCCAGTTGAGCTGGGCAATGATGGCGCGCACGCGGGCCAGCGCCTGCAGGTCGTTGTCGGCCATGTGGTCGGCCACGCCGGAAATGCGCGTGTGCACGTCGGCACCGCCCAGTTCTTCGGCGGTCACCACTTCACCGGTGGCCGCCTTCACCAGCGGCGGGCCGCCCAGGAAGATGGTGCCCTGCTCGCGCACGATCACCGTTTCATCGCTCATCGCCGGCACATACGCGCCGCCGGCGGTGCACGAGCCCATCACGCAGGCGATCTGCGGAATGCCCTGCGCGGAGAGGTTGGCCTGGTTGTAGAAGATGCGGCCGAAATGATCGCGGTCCGGGAACACCTCGTCCTGCAGCGGCAGGAACGCACCGCCGGAGTCCACCAGGTAGATGCACGGCAGGCGGTTCTGCTCGGCCACTTCCTGCGCGCGCAGGTGCTTCTTCACCGTCATCGGGTAATAGGTGCCGCCCTTGACCGTGGCGTCGTTGGCCACGATCACGCACTCAACGCCGGAAACGCGGCCGATGCCCGCCACCACGCCGGCACTGGGAATGGGGTCGCCATACATGCCGTGCGCGGCCAGCGGCGCGATTTCCAGGAACGCGCTGCCCGGGTCGAGCAGGGCATCGATGCGGTCGCGCACCAGCAGCTTGCCGCGCGCGGTGTGCTTCTGCCGCGCCGCCTCGCTGCCGCCCAGCGCGGTCTGCGCCAGGGTGGCGCGCAGGTCGTCCACCACCGCCTGCAGGGCAGCGCGGTTGGCTTCGAAGGTCTCGCTGCCGGGTTGCAGCTGGGTGCTCAGTACAGTCATCGCAGGGCCCTTACTTGGTGCGCTGGAACAGTTCGCGGCCGATCAGCATGCGGCGGATTTCCGAGGTGCCGGCGCCGATCTCATACAGCTTGGCATCGCGCCACAAACGCCCGGTCGGGTACTCGTTGATATAGCCGTTGCCGCCCAGGATCTGGATCGCCTGGCCGGTGAGCCAGGTGGCCTTCTCGGCCGAGTACAGGATCGCACCGGCAGCGTCCTGGCGGGTGGTGCGGCCCAGGTCGCAGGCGCGTGCCACCGCATACACATAGGCGCGGCAGGCATTCAGGCCCACGTACATGTCGGCCAGCTTGGCCTGGATCAGCTGGAACGTGCCGATCGCCTCGCCGAACTGCTTGCGCTCGTGCACGTACGGCATCACCACGTCCATGCCGGCCGCCATCAGGCCGAGCGGGCCGCCGGAGAGCACCACGCGCTCGTAATCCAGGCCGGACATCAGCACCTTGACCCCACCGCCCACCGTGCCCAGCACGTTGCCTTCCGGTACTTCGCAGTCCTCGAACACCAGCTCGCAGGTGTTGGAACCGCGCATGCCCAGCTTGTCCAGCTTCTGCGCGGTGCTGAAACCCTTCATGCCTTTTTCGATGAGGAACGCGGTGATGCCCTTGGCACCGCCGTTCGGGTCGGTCTTGGCGTACACCACCAGCACGTCGGCGTCCGGGCCGTTGGTGATCCACATCTTGTTGCCGTTGAGCACGTAGTGGTCGCCGCGCTTGTCCGCGCGCAGCTTCATCGACACCACGTCCGAACCGGCACCCGGTTCGCTCATGGCCAGCGCGCCGACCTTCTCGCCGCTGCACAGGCCGGGAAGGTAGCGCTGCTTCTGGTCTTCGGTGCCGTTCTTGCGCAGCTGGTTCACGCACAGGTTGGAGTGCGCGCCGTAGGACAGGCCGATGGCGCCCGACGCGCGCGAAATCTCTTCCATCGCCACCACGTGGGCCAGGTAGCCCATGCCGCTGCCGCCGTACTCTTCTTCTACGGTCAGGCCGAGCAGGCCCTGCTCGCCGAGCTTGCGCCACAGCGCGTGCGGGAACAGATTCTCTTCATCAGCCTTGGCTGCCAGCGGCGCGATCTCGGCCGAGGCAAAATGGGCCACGCTCTGGCGCAGCATGTCGATCTCTTCGCCCAGGTCGAAGTTCATGGTGGGGACGTGCATGAGGCAGCTCCGAGCGGAAGAAGGGGACGATAGGCCTCCAGCCTAGTCCTCCCGGCAGCAAAAGTGAATACAAATTCAAAAATTGAACATAGAATCAGCAAATGGCCTATAAACGCTCCGCACTGATGGAAGAACGCCTGGCCGGGGCCCGCGAGCGGATCCTGCTGGCGACCCGTCGCCTGGTCGCCGCCGGCGGCTACCGCAACGCCCCGGTGACCGCCGTGGCCGCCGAGGCCGGGGTCTCCACCGGGTTGATCTACCGGCACTTCCCGTCCAAGGCCGAACTGTTCGTGGAGGTGCTGACCGACGCGGTCGAGCACGAACTGCGCATCTTCGAAGGCATCGCTGCCGAACCGCTGCCCGCCCCGGAGCGGTTGCGCCGGGCGATCACCGCGTTCGTGCGCCGCGCATTGGCCGGTCCCGGGTTGGCCTACGCCTTCATCGCCGAGCCGGTGGACCCGGAAGTGGAAGCCGAGCGCATCCGCTGCCGCCGCCTGTTCGGTGACGTATTCCGCCGCATCGTGGATGACGGCGTGGAAGCCGGCAGCTTCCCCGCGCAGGACACCGAGGTGGCTGCGGCCTGCATCGTCGGAGCGTTTACCGAAGCGCTGGTCGGCCCTACGGCGCCCAGCCGCGACGGTCACGGCGACCAGACCGCGCTGGTGGAATCGATCTGCGTTTTCTGCCTGCGCGCTGCAGGCGGTTGATGCTGCAATGCATCACCTGGCGGCGGCTTGCAGAGCGCCGCCGACGCTGGTCATACTCGGCGGACAAGCCGTAGTCCAACGACTGCCAGCCAGGGGTGAAAGAGAGTGCGGAATTACGACCTCGAGTTCCTGAAACGCTTTTCCATGGTCATTGCGTTATTGATGGCCATCACGCTCGGATTGATCCTGTTCGCTGCGTACCTGCATACCCGTATTCCCCCTGAGATCTCGCCCCAGGCCGCCAAGCGCACCGAACTGCGCATTGCCCCGGCCGGCGCGGTGTATGCCGGCGCCACCGGCATGGCCGACCAGGCGGCGGCGAAGGCCGCAGCCCTGGCCAAGGCCGCTTCGCAGGTCGCCTATGGCGGCACCACCGACGGCAAGGTGATCTTCGACAACCTGTGCACGGCGTGCCACACCACCGGTGTTGGCCAGGCGCCGACGCTGGACCACGCGCATTGGGATGGTCGCCTGGGCCAGGGCAAGGACACGCTCTACAAGCACGCCATCGAGGGCTACACCGGCCCGGACGGCGGGATCATGCCGCCTAAGGGTGGTAATCCTGCGCTTACGGAAGAGCAGATCCATGCGACGGTGGATTGGATGCTGGCGAATCTGAAGTAATCGGTGGGGCGGGGTCATCCCCGCATCCGGCATCGCGTGGGACACGCATGGCGTGTCTCTACGCAGCGACCGGCCACACGGTCGCAGGGTCGGCCACCACCCGGGTAGCGACACGCCATGCGTGTCCCACGTAAACCCACCCCAGGCGGCTTTGCCCAACCCGCCCAAATCCCCACCCGTGCCCGCTTCCCGCCACAATTCGGCGTTAGTCTGTGCACCCGCACTCCATGACCACCCCGCCGATGCGCCGTCGCTCCCTCGCTCTTGCCCTGTCGTTGCTGCTGCCCGCCACCACGTTCGCCCAGGCCCAGCCGCAGGCACACCCGACCGCATCGCCGGCGGCGGCTCCGACCTCCGCCACCGTCACCCTCACCGCCGCCCCCGCCGACTGGCGCGCGCTCGACGGCCAGCACGTGCGCATCGCCGCGCCGCTGACCCTGGCCGGCACCGACGGCCTCACCCGCTTCGGCGAACTCACCGTGTCCTTCGAAGGCCGCCTCTGGCAGCCCAGCGAAGTGGCCGCACCCGGCACCGACGCCCACGCCCAAGTCATCGCCGACAACCGGCGCCGCCGCCTGCTGCTCGACGACGGCAGCAACGCCCGCGACCCCGGCCCGGTCGCCTACCTGCCGCCCAATGCAACCCTGCGCACCGGTACCGTGCTGCGCAACGTGGAAGGCATCGTCCACGTGGACGACAAGGGCACCCCGCGCCTGCAGGTCACCACCCCGCTGAACCTGCCCGCGCTGGCCCGCCCGGAAAACGCGCCCGTGGTCCCCGGCGCACTCAAGGTGGCCGCGTTCAACCTGGAAAACTTCTTCAACGGCGACGGCCAGGGCGGCGGCTATCCCACCCTGCGCGGCGCCCGCACCCTGGCCGAACACCAGGCGCAGACTGCCAAGCTGGTCGCTACCGTCAACGCGCTCGGCGCCGACGTGGCCGCGCTGATGGAACTGGAGAATGACGGCTACGGCCCGCAGTCGGCCATCGCCGAACTGGTCGCCGCGCTCAACGCCAACCGCGGCAAAAGGGCCGACTGGCGCTTCATCGACGCCGGCAAGGGCCCGGGCGACAACCCGATCCGGGTCGGCATCATCTACCGCAGCTCCAGGGTGACCCCGGTCGGCGCCCCGGCCGTGCTGGAAACCGCCCCGTTCGGCCCGCACAGCCGCGTGCCGTTGGCCCAGGCCTTCCGCGCCGGCAAGGGCGCGCCGTTCGTGGTGGTGGCCAACCACTTCAAGTCCAAGGGCTGCTCCGAAGCCAGCGGCGCCGACGCCGACCAGAAGGACGGCCAGGGCTGCTGGAATCCCACCCGGGTCGAATCGGCGCGCCTGCTCAACCAGTGGCTGGGCACCGACCCGACCGGTGCCGGCACTTCCGACGCCATTCTGCTCGGCGACTTCAACGCCTACGCCATGGAAGCCCCGATCCGCACCCTGCATGACGCGGGTTGGCGAGACGCCTTCGCCGTGGCGAAGGTCGACCATCCTTACAGCTACGTCTACAGCGGCATGACTGGCCGCCTCGACCACGCCCTGCTCAGCCCCGGCATGGCCAAGCGCCTGCGCGGCGCGGCCGAATGGCATATCAATGCCGACGAAGCCGACGACGTGGGGTACCAGGGCCGTAATGAAGCTGGCCCGTGGCGCAGTTCGGATCACGACCCGTTGATCCTCGGGTTCGACAAGTAATCCGGTGGGGCGGTAGAGCCACGCCCTGCGTGGCTGCGCCAATCATCCCCAGGCGATAAACCCGATCGCCACCACCGCCAACGCCAACCCCGCGCGGTTCCACCGCGTGGTCGGCTCGCCGAACGCGAACACCCCCACCAGCGCCCCGAGCACCACCACGCCGATGTTCATCCCGGCAAACACCGTGGCCGGGCTGTCCGGCAGCGCCTGGTGCGCGTGCACATAAAAAAGAATGTTGCCGCCGTTGAGCAGCCCCAGCAGCGCGCCGGCCCCGGCATTCCGCACGCTCAGCCGGCTGCGCCCGCTAGCATGCCGCCACACCTGCACTGCCAGCATCAGCACGAAGGCAATGCTGAAACACGCCAGCAGCGCCGCCATCGACGGCGTGCCCGACAGCGCCACCTGCTTCAGCAGCACGTCTACCAGCGCAAAGCCCACCCACACCGCCAGCAGCCAGCGCCAGCTCCCGGCTTCACCGGCCACCGCCGGCCCGCGCGGACGCAGGCTGATGCCCACCATCGCCACCAGCCCCAGGCCCAGTCCGAGCAGCTTGAGCGGCGTCGCGCTCTGCCCGAAGAACAAGAAAGCAGCCAACAGCGACAACAGCAGCGACAACCGCTGCGCCACATCGGTGCGCACGATCCCGGCCACCGCCACCGCGCGGCCCAAAATCAGGAACAGGGAAGGCAGCACCACCGCCAGCACCAGCAGCGCCGGCCACGGCGCATGCGTGCTCTGCAGCGCCTGCAACGGCGGCTGCAGCACCACTGCGGTGAGCCCGGCGGCCACCAGGTAATTCCAGGTCACCATCTGCGCTACATCCAGGCCGCGCCGGGCGGCCAGCTTCAGCAGCACCGAGACCAACACGCTGCAGACCACGCTGAAAAGCAGATAGAACATGGGGTTCCAGGCAGGCGCGGCGGTGAAGGCCGCAGGGGAGCGGTATTATGACGCCATGCACAATCCCACTTTCCCCACTGAAAGCGGCACCCTGCAGCTGGCCGGCCCGGTCGGCGCGCTGGAGGTGGCCGTCGATCTGCCCAAGGCCGACGTGCCCGCCCAGCCCGTGGTGGCGATCATCTGCCACCCGCTCTCCACCGAGGGCGGCAGCCTGCACAACAAGGTGGTGACCATGGTCGGCACCACCCTGCGCGAGCTGGGCATCACCACGGTGCGCTTCAACTTCCGCAGCGTCGGTGCTTCGGCCGGCGCCTTCGACCACGGCAACGGCGAGCAGGACGACCTCAAGGCGGTTGCTGCCTGGGTCCGCGAACAGCGCCCGGACGCCACCCTGTGGCTGGCCGGTTTCAGCTTCGGCGCCTTCGTCTCGCTGCGCGCCGCCGCCGAGCTGCAGCCGGACGTGCTGGTCTCGATCGCCCCGCCCGCCGGTCGCTGGGACTTCGACGGCGTGCAGCCGCCGACCCGCTGGCTGGTCATCCAGGGCGACGAGGATGAAATCGTCGACCCGCAGGCCGTCTACAACTGGCTGGACAGCCTGGACGCCCCGCACGAGCTGGTGCGCATGCCCGAAACCAGCCACTTCTTCCATCGCAAGCTGATCGACCTGCGCGGCGCCATCACCCACGGCGTCAAGCACTGGCTGCCCACTGCGGACAGCGCCAGCGCATGAGCGACACCCCGATGACCCCCTCCCAGCGCTACGCCGACGGCGTGGCCAAGGGCGAATGGCAGAACGACCCGGCCCAACACGCCGCCCTGGCGGAACTGGACCGCATCCACCTGGCCCTGCTCGACAGCGCCCAGGACGGCTGGCTGGACCGCCTTTCGGCCTTCTGGAAGAAGCCCGAGCCGGTCAAGGGCCTGTACTTCTGGGGCGGGGTAGGGCGCGGCAAGACCTTCCTGGTGGACCTGTTCTATGAGGGCCTGCCGATCGAGCAGAAGTACCGCACCCACTTCCACCGCTTCATGCGCGGCATCCACGAACGCCTGCGCGAGCACCAGGGCCAGAGCGACCCGCTGGCCAAAATCGCCCAGGAATGGCGGACCAGGCTGCGCGTGCTGGTGCTGGACGAATTCTTCGTCACCGACATCGGCGACGCCATGCTGCTGGCGCGCCTGCTCGAGCGCATGTTTGCCGAGGGCGTCACCCTGGTCACCACCTCCAATACGGCGGTGGAGAACCTGTACCTGAATGGGCTGCAGCGCGACAGCTTCCTGCCGGCGATCAGCCTGCTGCAGACCTACTGCGTGGAGCTGTACGCCGAAGGCACCGAAGACTACCGGATGCGCGCGCTGACCCACTCGCCGGTGTACCAGGCCCCGCGCGACGCCGAAAGCGACGCCTGGCTCGCCGGCCGCTGGGCCGCCCTGAGCGGCGGGCAGTCGCCCAAGCCCGGCAACATCGAGATCGAGGCCCGCAAGATCCCGGTCCGCGCGCGCGGCAAGAGCATCGTCTGGTTCGACTTCAAGGCCCTGTGCGAAGGCCCGCGCGGCCCCTCGGACTACATCGAGATCGCCCACGAGTTCAACACCGTCCTGTTGGGCGACATCCCGCACTTCGACCGCACGAATGAAGACGCCGCCCGCCGATTCGTGAACCTGATCGATGAGCTGTACGACCGACACGTCAACCTGGTCTGTACCGCCACCGACGCCCCGGTCGCCCTGTACACCGGCACCCGCCTGCAGGGCGCCTTCGAGCGCACCGCCTCGCGCCTGATCGAAATGCAGAGCGCCGAATACCTGGGCACCCCGCACCGGGCGTAACGCGGTGCCCCGGCCGGGCACCCTGGGAATGGAATCCCCCCGGTAGAGCCACGCCCTGCGTGGCTGCGCGCGGAGCCGGACCACGCCAATTCGTTACGCCCGCGTGACGCCATCGTTCCGTTTTTCAAACCCCTGCATCACACCGAAAAGTCGCCCCTGACGCTTGACTGCGCACTCCATTTCCACAGGTCGGGACCGTTCGTCGGACGCCCTTCCCAGCCGCTCCTTGCGCCACAAGGGATTGCCCAGATTCCCTACATTTGGCGTTGACTCGCCCATATACCCCCACTATCTTGTGGCTGGCCCTTCCACCGACCCCAAGTGGTGGAGGCCACCGCCGAGCCAGTCGCGACAATCTCCGGGGGGAGGGATGACCGGCGTCACCACGGGAGCTGCAGTCGCGCTTCCTGAGACGCCCTCGTGCCACCCTGAAGACCTGAGCGCGCCACCTAGTGCCGCCCCAAATCACGCCAAGAGGAAAACGCCGTGAGCACCGAAACCAGCGCAGCCACCACTCAGGAAAGCGAATTCCTGCTGACTTCGCCGCCGACCAATACGGCGATGAGCGTCACCAAGCGCAATGGAACGACCGAGCTGGTGGATCTGAACAAGATCGTGCGCGCGGTGCAGCGTTCGGCTGAGGGCCTGCATGCGGTCGACCCGATGCGCGTGGCTACCCGCACCATTTCCGGCCTGTACAACGGCGCCACCACCCAGGAGCTGGACGAGCTGTCCATCCGCACCGCCGCCCTGCTGATCGGTGAAGAGCCCGAGTACGGCCGCCTGGCCGCGCGCCTGCTGGCCAACTACATCGCCAAGGAAGTGTCCGGCCAGGAAATCCACGCCTTCTCGCAGTCGGTCGGCCGTGGCCACGAAGTG
Source organism: Stenotrophomonas sp. VV52 (assembly GCF_002893095.1). Classification (GTDB taxonomy): domain Bacteria; phylum Pseudomonadota; class Gammaproteobacteria; order Xanthomonadales; family Xanthomonadaceae; genus Stenotrophomonas; species Stenotrophomonas aracearum. The sequence continues at coordinate 66,010 of NZ_PKQQ01000015.1, forward strand.
GGCCTGATCAACGACCGCCTGCTGAACTTCGTGCAGACCAACGCGCGCAAGCTCAACGACGCCATCGACATCGGCCTGGACCTGAACTTCGATTACTTCGGCCTGCGTACCCTGTACGACCGTTACCTGCTGCGCCATCCGCACACCCGCAAGGTGATCGAGACCCCGCAGCAGTTCTTCCTGCGCATCGCCAGCGCCCTGAGCGAAGACGTGCCGGAAGCCCTGGCGCTGTACAAGCGCATGGGCAACCTGGACTACCTGCCGTCCAGCCCGACCCTGTTCAACTCCGGCACCACCCACGAGCAGCTGTCCTCGTGCTTCCTGCTGGACTCGCCGCAGGACTCGCTGGAATCGATCTACTCCAAGTACGGCGACATCGCCCAGCTGTCCAAGTTCAGCGGCGGCATCGGCGTCAGCTACACCCGCGTGCGTTCGCGCGGCTCGCTGATCAAGTCCACCAACGGCCATTCCAACGGCATCGTGCCGTGGCTGAAGACCATGGACTCGTCCGTGGCCGCGGTGAACCAGGGTGGCAAGCGCAAGGGCGCGGCCTGCGTGTACCTGGAAACCTGGCACGCCGACATCGAAGACTTCCTCGAACTGCGTGACAACACCGGCGACGAATCGCGTCGTGCGCACAACCTGAACCTGGCCAACTGGATCCCGGACCTGTTCATGAAGCGCGTGGAGACCGACCAGGAATGGTCGCTGTTCGACCCGCGCGTGGTGCCCGAATTCACCGACCTGTTCGGCGAAGCCTTCGAAGCGGCGTACCTGCAGGCTGAAGCGCAGGGCAAGGCCAACCGCACCATCTCCGCGCGCAAGCTGTACTCGCGCATGATGCGTACCCTTGCCGAGACCGGCAACGGCTGGATGACCTTCAAGGACAAGTGCAACCGCGCCAGCAACCAGACCCTGCGCGCCGGCAACGTGATCCACCTGTCCAACCTGTGCACCGAAATCCTGGAAATCACCTCGGCCGAAGAAACCGCGGTGTGCAACCTGGGCTCGATCAACCTGGGCAACCATTTCGACGTCCACGGCGAATTCGACTACGAAAAGCTGGCCGACACCGTGCGCCTGGCCGTGCGCCAGCTCGACCGCGTGATCGACCTGAACTTCTACCCGATCGAATCGGCGCGTCGCGGCAACCTGCGCTGGCGTCCGGTCGGCCTGGGCTGCATGGGCCTGCAGGACGTGTTCTTCCGCAAGCGCCTGGCCTTCGACAGTGCCGAAGCCCGCGCGCTGTCGAAGAAGATCGCCGAGACCATCTACTTCCACGCGCTGGAAACCTCGGTCGAGCTGGCCCAGGAACGCGGCAAGCACCCGTCCTTCGCCGACACCCGTGCGGCCAGCGGCGAGCTGCAGTTCGACGCCTGGAACGTGGTGCCGGAAGACACCGCGCGTTGGGACGCCCTGCGTGAGCGCATCAAGGAACACGGCCTGCGCAACTCGCTGATGATCGCGATCGCCCCGACCGCGACCATCGCCTCCATCGCCGGCTGCTACGAGTGCGTCGAGCCGCAGGTGTCCAACCTGTTCAAGCGCGAAACCCTCTCGGGCGACTTCCTGCAGGTCAACCGTTACCTGGTGAACGAGCTGAAGAAGCTCGGCCACTGGACCCCGGAAATGCGCGACACCATCAAGCTGGCCGAAGGTTCCATCCAGGGCATCAGCCAGATCCCGGAAACCCTGCGCCAGGTGTACCGCACCGCATGGGAACTGCCGATGCGTTCGCTGATCGACATGGCCGCCGACCGTGGCGCCTTCATCGACCAGTCCGCCTCGCTCAACCTGTTCATGGAAAGCCCGAACATCGGCGCCATGTCCTCCATGTACATGTACGCCTGGAAGCAGGGCATCAAGACCACCTACTACCTGCGTTCGCGTCCGGCCACCAAGATCGCCAAGACCACCGTCAGCAGCTACACCCCGGTCGAAGCCGTGGCCTGCTCGCTGGAAAACCCGGAAGCCTGCGAGGCTTGCCAATAAGACCGGCGTGCCGGCCCCACCGGGCTGACACACCGCATCGGTAGCGCCGGCCGTTGGCCGGCCCTCAACCAACTGCTTTTGATCGTAGCGCCGGGCTCTGCCCGGCCGCTCTTCGCAAGGAATCACCATGGCTGACAAGCCCCGCCAAATGCTGCTCGATCCCGGTTTTGAACTGACCCTGCGCCCGATGCGCTACCCGCAGTTCTATGACATGTATCGCAACGCGATCAAGAACACCTGGACCGTGGAAGAAATCAACTTCCAGATCGACATCAGCGACCTGCACACCAAGATGTCGCCGGGCGAGCGCCACCTGATCCACCGCCTGGTCGCGTTCTTCGCCACCGGCGACTCGATCGTGTCCAACAACCTGGTACTGAACCTGTACCAGCACTTGAACGCGCCCGAAGCGCGCATGTACCTGTCGCGCCAGCTGTACGAAGAAGCGCTGCACGTGCAGTTCTACCTGACCCTGCTCGACAACTACCTGCCGGATCCGGACGAGCGCGTCAAAGCCTTCGCCGCGGTGGAGAACATCGACTCGATCAAGAAGAAGGCCGACTTCTGCTTCAAGTGGATCGACTCGATCCAGGACCTCAAGCGCATCGAAACCCGCGAAGAGCGCCGCCAGTTCCTGCTCAACCAGATCTGCTTCGCCGCGTGCATCGAAGGCCTGTTCTTCTTCGCCGCCTTCGCCTACGTGTACTACTTCCGTTCGCGCGGCCTGCTGCCGGGTCTGGCTTCGGGCACCAACTGGGTGTTCCGCGACGAAAGCGCGCACATGGACTTCGCCTTCGAATCGGTCCGCGTGGTCCGCGAAGAAGAGCCCGACCTGTTCGACGACAAGATGAAGCAGGAGGTCTACGACATGTTGGCCGAAGCCATCGACTGCGAAGTGCAGTTCGCCGAAGACGTGCTCTCCGGCGGCGTGGCCGGCATCTCCACCCGCGACATGCGCGAGTACCTGCAGCACTGCGCCGACAACCACTTCGCCAAGCTCGGCATGGAGAAGAAGTACAACGTGCGCAACCCGCTGCCGTTCATGGAGCTGCAGGACGTGCAGGAGCTGACCAACTTCTTCGAACGCCGCCCCTCGGCCTACCAGGTGGGCGTGCAGGGCGAAGTCGCCTTCGACATGAACTTCTGAGTCCATCCAGAACGTGTCCCGAAAGACCCCGGCGCTGCCGGGGTTTTTTCGTTGCAGGCGTCCGTGTCACCGCCGCTGCCGTATCATCCGCGCGACACCCCTTCACACGGCCGCCCCCCATGACCGCCACGCCCGACATCGTCCCGCCCACCGAAGTGCGCATGGCCGAAATCGTCTTCCCCAACCACACCAACCACATGGGCACCCTGTTCGGCGGCCAGGCGCTGGCCTGGATGGACAAGGCCGCCTTCCTGGCCGCCGCACGCTACTCGCGCCGCACCGTGGTCACCGCCCGCTCCGACCAGGTCGACTTCAAGCTGCCGATCAGCGTCGGCCAGATGGTCGAAACCGTGGGCCGCATCGTCGAAGTCGGCCGCAGCTCGATGAAGGTGGAAGTGGAGCTGATCGCCGAAGACCTGCACACCGGCGAGCGCAAACTGTGCACCCGCGGCCACTTCGTGATGATCGCGCTGGACGAAAACCACCACCCCACCGCCGTGCCCGCCCTGCCGGCCGACATCGCCGGACCCTGAACAGGCCGGGGCGATTGCGAAGCCTGCAATCGCCCCCATCTAGCTGGCATGCCTACGCCCCTGGCCGACTTCATCCATAGCGCGCGCCGCCTGTTCGTCCTGACCGGCGCCGGCTGCAGTACCGACTCCGGCATTCCCGATTACCGCGACGCCGACGGCCAGTGGAAGCGCACCCCGCCGGTGAACTACCAGGATTTCATGGGCGGCGAGCCCACCCGCCAGCGCTACTGGGCACGCAGCCTGATCGGCTGGCCGCGCTTCGGCCAGGCCCTGCCGAATGGGACCCGTGCCGCCCTGGCCGCACTGGAAGCACGCGGCCAGGTGGAAGTGCTGCTCACCCAGAACGTCGACTGCCTGCACCAGCGTGCCGGCAGCGAAGCGGTGATCGACCTGCACGGCCGCCTCGACCAGGTGCGCTGCATGGGCTGCGAAACCCGCAGCGATCGTGAGGCCTTCCAGCACACCCTGCTGGCCGCCAACCCCGGTTGGGAAACGCTCGAGGCGGGCATCGCACCGGATGGCGACGCCGACCTGGAGAACGTGGACTTCAGCGCGTTCAACGTCCCGGCCTGCCCGCACTGCGGCGGCATCCTCAAGCCAGACGTCGTGTTCTTCGGCGAAAACGTCCCGCGCGCACGGGTAGACGCCGTGCACGCCCACCTGCAGAACGCCGACGCCGTCCTCGTGGTCGGCTCTTCGCTGATGGTCTATTCCGGCTACCGCTTCGTCCAGGCCGCCGCCAAGGCAGGCCTGCCAGTAGCCGCACTAAACCTCGGCCGCACGCGCGCCGACGACCTGCTCACCCTGAAGGTAGAGCAACCCTGCGCCCCCGCCTTGTCATTCCTGCTGCCAGCTACCGCGTAAGACTGTCTCCCGCACCGTTCCACACATACGGTTGCCCGCAAACCCACTTCGCGGTGCAATACCCACCTGTTCTGATCTCCCCCCAAGTCGCCCGCCCGTGAGCCAGCTCTTCTCCCCCGTATCCTTCGGACCGCTCCAACTGTCCAACCGCATCGTCATCGCACCGATGTGCCAGTACTCCAGCACTGACGGACTGGCCAACGACTGGCACCGCCAGCACCTCGGCCAGCTCGCCCAGTCCGGCGCCGGCCTGCTGATCCTCGAGGCCACCGCCGTCCTCCCCGAAGGCCGCATCAGCTGGGCCGACCTCGGCCTGTGGGATGACGCCACCGAAGCCGCACTGACCTCGGTGATCGCCTCGGTCAAGCAGTGGTCGCCGATGCCGCTCGGCGTTCAGCTCGCCCATGCCGGCCGCAAAGCCTCGTCCCCCCGTCCATGGGACGGCGGCGGCCAGATCCCGGCCTCCGACCCGCACGGCTGGACCCCTGTCGCGCCCTCGGCAATGCCGTTCAACAAGACCGACACCGTCCCCACCGAACTGGACGCCGCCGACATCGATGCCGTAGTCGAAGCCTTCGTCACCGCCGCCCGCCGCGCCGAACGCGCTGGCCTGGACCTGATCGAACTGCACGCCGCCCACGGCTACCTGCTGCACCAGTTCCTCTCGCCGCTCAGCAACCACCGCCAGGACGAATACGGCGGCTCGCTCGAAAACCGCATGCGCCTGCTCGTGCGCGTCTTCGACGCCGTGCGCGAAGCCGTCTCCGACCGCATCAGCGTCGGCGTGCGCATCTCCGCCACCGACTGGGTCGCCGGCGGTTGGGACATCGAACAGAGCAGCACGCTGGCCCAGATCCTCGACATGCGCGGCTGCCAGTTCCTGCACGTGTCCAGCGGCGGCCTCGACCCGCGCCAGCAGATCACCCTCGAACCCGGCTACCAGGTGCAGTTCGCCGCCGCACTCAAGGCCAAGGTCCGCATGCCGGTGATCGCCGTGGGCCTGATCACCGACCCGGCCCAAGCCGAATCGATCCTGCGCCACAACCACGCAGATGCCATCGCGCTCGCGCGCGGCATCCTCTACGAACCGCGCTGGCCGTGGCACGCCGCCGCCGCCCTGGGCGATTCGGTCACCCCGGCCCCGCAGTACCTGCGCTGCGAACCGCGCGAAGCACGCGGCGTGTTCAACGCGCCAGGCGCGTAACGCGTACCGGTAACGCCCCACCGCTGGTGGGGCGCGCCCGGGCGCACGCAGGAAGGTTTCAACTGACAGCAACGCTGCTCCTTCCGGCGCGGGTCCACTAGACTCGACCCATGCGCCCCGATTCCATCCTCACCCTCTCATGCCCGGACCGTACCGGGATCGTCTACCGCGTCTCCGGCCTGCTGTTCGAGCAGGGCTGCAACATCCTCGATGCGCAGCAGTTCGGTGACGACGAGAGCGGCCGGTTCTTCCTGCGCGTGCATTTCGACCGTGACTCGGGCCAGCCCATCGAAACCATCCAGAACCGGATGGCAGGCCTGGCAACCGACTTCCACATGGACTGGCAACTGCACGACGCCCGCCGCCGTGCCCGCCTGCTGGTGCTGGTGAGCAAGCAGGGGCACTGCCTCAATGACCTGCTGTTCCGCGCGCACAGCCGCCAGCTGCAGGTAGACATCGCCGCAGTAGCGTCCAACCATGAAGACTTCGGCGCCCTGGCAGGCTCCTACGGCATCCCGTTCCATCACCTGCCGGTCAACGCAGACAATCGCGCCGTGCAGGAGCAACAGATCATCGATCTGGTAGAACGCGAGCAGATCGACCTGGTCGTGCTGGCCCGCTACATGCAGATCCTGTCACCGCGCCTGTGCCAGACCCTGGCCGGCCGCGCCATCAACATTCACCATAGCTTCCTGCCCAGCTTCAAAGGTGCCCAGCCGTATCACCAGGCGCACGCCCGCGGCGTCAAGATCATCGGCGCCACGGCACATTACGTCACCTCCGACCTCGACGAAGGCCCGATCATCGAACAGGACGTCGCACGAGTCGATCACGCAATGACCCCACGCGATCTGGTCCGCCTCGGCAGCGACACCGAATCGCAGGTACTCGCGCGTGCCGTCCGCCGCCACGTAGAGCACCGCATCATCCTCAACGGCCACCGCACGGTAGTGTTCCGGTAACGGGTTCCATCCGACACGTGGCACTGGAAACACACCGGCGCGTGACCCCGTAGTGCCGGCCGCCGGCCGGCTCCTCAGCGACAATAGGTTCCCCGACAGCACCCCGGAGCAACACGTGTCATCACCCTACTGGGGAGAGTTCCTCGCACTCGCCGTCATCCACTTCCTCGCGGTCGTAGCCCCGGGCCCTGACTTCGCCGTAGCCGTCCGCCAAAGCGTCCGCTTCGGCCGCAAGGCCGGCATCTACACCTCTCTCGGCATCGGCGCAGGCATCTCGGTCCACGTGATCTACACCCTGATCGGCGTGGGCGCGCTCCTGCACACAACCCCGTGGCTGATGACTGCAGCCAAATGGCTGGGCGCCGCGTACATCTTCTACCTGGGCGTGAAATTCCTCGCCAGCAAACCGGGCAGTGCGGGTGGTGTAGTCGCCGACGGGAAGCCCGAGGCAGCGCAGCAAAGCCTCAGGCAGGCATTCGTCATCGGCTTCATGACCAATGCCACAAACCCCAAGGCAACCCTGTTCTTCCTCGCGGTGTTCACCACGATAGTCAGCGCGAAGACCCCGTTGCCCATCCAGCTGCTCTACGGCGCATGGATGTGCCTGGTCAACGCCGCATGGTTCGTACTGGTCAGCGTCGCCTTCTCAACCGCAGCCGTGCGACAGAAGTTCCTCAGCACCAGCCACTGGTTCGAGCGCGTAATGGGCGTGCTGCTGATCGGGTTCGCGCTGCGGTTGGTGTTCATGGCGTAGAAGCGGCCGGGCAGAGCCCGGCGCTACCTGGGGCCAGCCGGGCAGGGCCCGGCTCTACCGTTCCTCATCCGCTTTGCGTGAGCGCTTCTTCCTTGGTTCGTGCTTGCGATAGCGGTAGGGCAGGGGGACTGGGGTTTCGTCCAGTATCAGGGTCACGCGGCCGGGTGAGGTCTCCACCCATACACGGTGACCCACCTTCAGCCCCAGTCGTTCAAGCCAGACCCCGCACAGCTGCAGGCGGGGAATGAAGAGTCCAGGTGGCAGGATGTTGCCGGCCGGGTGTTGCAGGGCGGAAATGCGGATGCTCTTGGGCTGGTGCCAGCCGATGCCGACCTGCTGGTTGGGGTCGGTGGACGATTCCATCTTCGAACTGCTCATGCGAGTACTCCCTTGGAAGTACTCCCTCGTCGGCGACGAGGGAGTCGGGAGGTTGATATCCGTTCGACCAACGGTGTGACTTATTTCCCCACGGGGTGTTGTATTCGCCACCCACCCGACGCAGAACTGCATACTTTCATTAGTCGAACGAGGGGATATCAAACCCCGAGCCAACACGATGCACAGCTGCTCAATGACAGAGAAGTTGGCATTTCCTAAGGATAACGGTGTATCGATACGCCGCGTCTATGGTGCGTCGCAAGTGGGCCGGATATTGGCTGGCGCGGCATTTTTAGTGCTACAGAGGTCGCAGAATCAACGGTTCAACGCCCGTTGGAATGTCGAAGAATTTTGATGTGCGCTCATGTAGCGCTGTCGCTAACGGCCGTTCGTGCGCTGGCTTCCGCTTGGGTCCGCGATGACACGCGTGGCGTGTCACTACGCTTGCGCGCGAAGCTGCGTAGCGACACGCCATGCGTGTCCCACGCACCGCCGGATCACACGCGCCCTTTAAACGATCGCAATCTTCGCCTTGGCCAGCGCCTCACGCACCATCCCATCATTGGCCTCGGTCACCGGCCGCGTCAGGTCCCAAAGAAACTTCACCCGGAACCCGGACTTCACTGCGTCCTGCGCACTCCACAGCACGCAATAGTCCCGAGCCAACCCACACACATGCACCTCGCGGATACCACGCTCATGCAGCCACCCGGCCAGACCCGTGGGCGGGCGGTTCCCGTCCGGCCCATGGTTCTCGCGGAACGCACTGTACGAGTCCACCTCGCGCCGCGTGCCTTTTCGCAGGATCAGGTCCGCCGGCGTCCAGTCCACCCCAGGATGCAGCGCCGCGCCCGGCGTGTCCTGCACGCAATGATCCGGCCACAGCGTCTGCGGCTGCGCGTGCAGCAGGATGGTCTCGAACGGCAGCTGGCCCGGCTGCTGGCTCGCGTACGAGGCGTGATCCGCCGGGTGCCAGTCCTGCGTGGCCACCACCGTGCGGTACCGGCGCTGGGCCAGCAGCGCGGCAATGCCCGGCACGATGCCATCGCCGTCCACGCAGGGCAGCGCACCGCCGGGCATGAAGTCCGGTTGCAGATCAATCACGACCAGGGCAACGTCGGCGGGGAATTGGCTCATGTCAGGCGTCATGCGGGGGTGGGGTGTCCCAGTGTAGCGGACACCCCTGAACCGGATTCCGCGTCAGGCCGCGTTCGCGTCCGCCGTCTCATCCCGCAACTGCCGCGCCGCAGCCACCAGCGCTTCCAGCGCCGCCCGGGTTTCCTTCCAGCCGCGGGTCTTGAGTCCGCAGTCCGGGTTCACCCAGATCTGCTCCGGTCGCAGCACCTCGGCGGCCTTGCGCAGTAGCGAGAGCATCTCTTCCTTGTCCGGCACGCGCGGGGAATGGATGTCGTACACACCCGGCCCGATCTCGTTCGGGTACTGGAACTTCACGAAAGCATCCAGCAGTTCCATCCGCGAGCGCGAGGTCTCGATCGAGATCACATCGGCGTCCATCGCCGCCACCGAGTGGATGATGTCGTTGAACTCGGAGTAGCACATGTGGGTGTGGATCTGGGTAGCGTCACGCACGCCGCTCGCACTGATCCGGAAGGCTTCCACCGCCCAGTCCAGGTACTCGCGCCATTGTGCGCGACGCAGCGGCAGACCTTCGCGGATCGCCGGTTCGTCGATCTGGATCACGCCGATGCCGGCCGTTTCCAGGTCCAGCACCTCATCGCGGAGTGCCAGTGCGATCTGTCGGCAGGTATCAGCGCGCGCCTGGTCGTCGCGCACGAACGACCACTGCAGCACCGTCACCGGGCCGGTCAACATGCCCTTCATCGGCCGGTCGGTCAGCGACTGTGCGTACTGCGACCAACGCACCGTCATCGGCTGCGGGCGGCTCACGTCGCCGTAGATCACCGGCGGCTTCACGCAGCGCGAGCCATAGCTCTGCACCCAGCCGTTCTTGGTGAAGGCGAAGCCTTCCAGCTGCTCGCCGAAGTACTCCACCATGTCGTTGCGCTCGAATTCGCCATGCACCAGCACGTCCAGCCCGATCTGCTCCTGGATGCGCACGCAGTGCTCGGTCTGGGTGGCGAGGAAGGCGTCGTAGTCTGCGTCGGAGAGCGTGCCGGACTTGTTGCGCGCACGCGCCTCGCGCACTTCCTGCGTCTGCGGGAACGAGCCAATCGTAGTGGTGGGGTAGCGCGGCAGCTTGAATGCGGCAGCCTGTGCCAGATGGCGCTGGGGATAGGGGCTATGGCGCTGCGCATCAGCTGCGGTCAGCGCGGAGAGACGCGCGGCCACGGCGGGGTTGTGCACGCGCGGCGACCGGCGGCGCGATTCAATGCGCTCGCGCGAGGAGGCCAATGCAGCTTCGGCGCGTGCCGGCGCATCGATGGCGTCGGCCAGCACGCGCAGCTCGCCCAGCTTCTGCTTCGAGAACGCCAGCCAGCCACGCAGTTCGTCGTCCAGCTTCTTCTCATGGTCCAGGTCCACCGGGCTGTGCAGCAGCGAACACGACGGCGCCAGCCACAGGCAGTCGCTGCCCAGCTGGCCGTGGGCGTAGCGTGCCAGCACCAGCGCGTTGTCCAGATGCGTGCGCCAGATGTTGCGGCCATTGACCAGCCCCGCCGAGAGCACGCGCCCGGCCGGCAGCGCCTTGATCACCACGTCCAGCTGTTCGGGTGCACGCACCAGGTCCACATGCAAGCCATCCACCGGCAGCGAGGCGGCCAAGGCCAAGTTGTCGTCCAACGCGCCGAAGTAGGTGGCCACCAGCACCTTGGGGCGCTTGGCTTCCGCCAGCACCGCATAGGCGTGGGTGAACGCAGCGCGCGCTTCGGCACTGAGATCCTGCACCAGCGCCGGTTCGTCCAGCTGCACCCACTGTGCACCGGCCGCCTGCAGCTGGTCCAGCAGGTCCACGTAGACCGGCAGCAGCGCATCCAGCAGGTCCAGCGCGGGACTGCCATCCACGGTCTTGGACAGCAGCAGGAACGTCACCGGGCCAATCAGCACGGGACGGGTTTCAATGCCCAGCGCCTTGGCCTGGCGGTACTCGGCCAGCGGCTTGTCGCCGCGCAGCGCGAAGCCCTGGCCGGCCTGCAGTTCGGGCACCAGGTAGTGGTAGTTGGTGTCGAACCACTTGGTCATTTCCAGCGCATGCAGGTCCACGCCTTCGCGCTGCAGCCCCCGCGCCATAGCGAAGTAGCCGGTGAGCGGGTCGGCGTCGGCCAGTGCGCGGTAGCGGGCCGGAATGGCATCGAACAGGAAGGCGGCATCCAGTACCTGGTCGTACAGGCTGAAGTCGTTGCTGGGCGGAACATCCACCCCGGCATCGCGTTGCAGCTGCCAGTGCGTGGCCCGCAGGCCGGCGGCGGTGTCCAGCAGAGAAGTGGCGCTGCTTTGGCCCGACCAGAACGCTTCCAGCGCGCGCTTGAGCTCGCGTTTGGCGCCGATGCGGGGGAAGCCCAGATTGGTAACAGTGGTCATGAAACGTATCCTCATTGCGTAGGCATTGAGGAACGAAGGAACTGCGCGGCCCGCACGCCATTGCTGCCGTGCCCGCCCCGCCAGCGACCTTCGCCCCCGCGGGCGAACCGGATGCCGCGAAGCGGACGCACGGGGGCAGCGCCCTGCACTGTGCAAGGCGTCAGGCCCCGGCAACCTCCCCGCGGACGTTCCAGGTCGAATCAGAGGACGGTCGTGTCCTCCGGCCGGGGCCGGTATTCGGGCTGATGGACACGGGCGCGAACGCCCACCTACTCCCTGCCGCTTCCCAGGCCGCAAGGCCCAGTGCTGTTGGCAGGTGTCGTTTCCATTCACCGCTGCGGGGCAGCTCCGGAATGGGTGCGCAAGGCACCGTCACCGGATTCCCGTTTAAACCCATCCCTTCATCTGCATGAAGAGATGGATACCTTCGGCGAGCACAAGGTAGGCCGATTGGGGGATGGGGTCAAGGGGAGGAGACTTATGCCACTGCATCCGCCACGCCTCTTCCCCCGTATCTCTCCACGACCTCCCTCTGGAAACGGGCATGCGCCGCTCATTCACAGTTCCTGCCGGGCTGCTTCTGCTGCTGTGCCCGCTGTTGGCCGGTGCCGAAACCGTCCAGCGCCAGGAAGGGCGCGCGTTCTCCGCCGAGGGAAACACGTTGCTCTACCGCGAAACCCACTGGCTGCAGGGCCCACCCACCGCGCAGTCGCGGCTGGTGCTGTACCGCTGCGCCGATGGCCGCCCGTTCGCGCGCAAGTGGATGACCCCGCAGGGGAGCGCGCAGACGCCGGACTTCAGCCTGGAAGATGGCCGTGATGGTTATCAGGAAGGGGTGCGTGGCAGCGGCGCGTCTCGCACGGTGTACCTGCGCAGTTCGGCTACTGCAACGCCGGTCAGCCGCACGTTGGTAGTGCCGAACGATGCAGTGGTCGACGCGGGCTTCGACGCAGCCGTACGCGGCCACTGGGCCGCCCTGCGCGAGGGCAAGCCGGTGGCGTTCCAGTTCGTGCTGCCCAGCCGTCAACGCCTGGTGCCGCTGAAACTGCAGCGCACCGGCGCAACCACCTGGCAGGGCCAACCGGCGCAGCAACTACAGATGAAACTGGACGCATGGTTCGGCTTCGCAGTGCCAGCAGTCACGCTGGTCTACGCCAACGCGGACCAGCGCCTGCTGCAGTTCACCGGCACCGGCAACGTGCGCGACGCCAAGGGCCGCTATCCGCAGGTGCGCGTGGAGTTCCCCAGTGCGCCTGCGGCCGCCACTGCGGCCGAGCTTGCCACGGCCAGGGGGCAGGATCTGGTGAAGATATGCGACAGCTGAATACCCTCTTGCAGCCAGTCAAAAGAGCAACGACCATGCAGGCACGCGCCTTGCCGACACCGAGTTCTCGATGCCTGAGTTGGATGCTTCCGATACCGCCGCAGCCGCACGCCTCAACGGGCTGCTGGTGCAGGTGGCCAGCGGCGACCGCCACGCCTTCGAGCAGGTTTACCAGCTCGCTTCCGGTCGACTGTTCGCGATCTGCCTGCAGCTGCTGCGCGACCGCAACGACGCCGAAGACGTGCTGCAGGACGTCTTTTCCTCGGTCTGGAACAAGGCAGGCCAGTTCGATCCCGCCAAGGCTTCGGCCATGACCTGGCTCTCCATGACCGCCCGCCACCGCGCGATCGACCGCCTGCGCGCCGCGCCGCCGCGCGCGATGGACGACCTCTCGGTGATCGATGACCTGCCCGACGGCGATGCCCAGCCACCGCAGGCCGCCGAGCAGTCGTCCGACCGCGCGCGCCTGGCCCAGTGCCTGGAAACCCTGGAGAGCAAGCGCCGCGCGCTGATCCGCGCGGCGTTCCTGGACGGCTCCAGCTATGAAGAGCTGGCCCGTCGCATCGGTTCGCCGCTGGGTTCGGTGAAGAGCTGGATCCGGCGCGGCCTTGGCCAACTGCGGGTGTGCCTGGAACGATGAACATCCGCGACCTTCACGACGAATTCGACGACGAACAGCCGCCCAGCGCCGACATCCTGGCGGGCGAGTATGTGCTGGGCGTGCAGGACGCCGCCGAGCGCCGCCAGCTGGAACAGCGCATCGCCCAGGACCCGGGCTTTGCCCGCCTGGTCGAACAGTGGCAGAACCGGCTGGCGCCGCTGCTGGACGCGTTCGGCAGCGAAGCGGTGCCTGCGCATGTGTGGCCGCGCATCCGCACCGCGCTGGGCTGGCCGGCAGCGGTAGTCGCACCCAAGCTGTGGCAGCGCACCGGGTTCTGGCAGGGCATGACCGCCCTGGCCGCCGCCCTGGCGCTGGTAGCGGTGTTCAACCGTCAGCCGCTGCAGGAACCCGCACCGGTTACCCCGGTCGCCGTCACCCCGGCACCGACCCCGGCCGAGCCGGAGCAGGCGACCAAGCCGGTCACCCCGCTGCTGCGCGACGACGGCACGCCCGGCTGGCTGGCCTCGGTCGACAAAGCGCAGGGCAAGGTGTTGATGGTGCCGGTACCGGCCGCGGCCGACGCGGCAGGGCGCGCGCCCGAGCTGTGGCTGATCCCGGCCGGCGGTACGCCGCGCTCGCTGGGTCTGGTCTCGATCAACCGCGCCCACACTGTGGCGGTGCCCGAGGCGCTGCGTGATGTTCTGGTGAACGGCTCGACGCTGGCGATCACGCTGGAACCGGCAGGCGGCGCGCCGCAGGGCATTCCGACCGGTCCGATCATCGCCAAGGGCGATATCGCCAACCTGTAAGCCCCACCCCTTCCGGATTTAATTTCGGAAGGGGTGCATCCAAACGCGGCGGGCCTGCGTATCTCCTGATGAACCCGTCAGGAGACGCGCGACATGCAGTCCCGTTCCACCCCCGATACCCCCGCCTGCGCACCGCGCAGCCGCTGGGCCACCGTGCTGCGCTGGTTCGATACCGGCGCGGAGCAACCGGTGGCGGGCACTGGCGGCAACCGCGTGGACTGGCTGCGGGCGATCCCGTTCGTGGCCATGCACCTGGCCTGCCTGGCGGTGATCTGGGTGGGGGTGTCCTGGGTGACGGTGGGCGTGGCGCTGGCGCTGTATGCGGTGCGCATGTTCGCCATCACCGCGTTCTACCACCGCTACTTCGCCCACCGCACCTTCCGCACCTCGCGCGTGGTGCAATTCGTGTTCGCGGTGATCGGCGCCTCCAGCGTGCAGCGCGGTCCGCTGTGGTGGGCCGCGCACCACCGCAACCACCACCGCCACACCGAAACCGCGGCCGACCCGCATTCGCCCACCGTGCACGGCTTCTGGTGGAGCCACATGGGCTGGTTCCTCACCACCGAAGGCTTCCGTACCGACTGGGCGCGCATTCCCGACCTGGTGCGCTACCCGGAACTGCGCTGGCTGGACCGCTTCGACACGCTGGTGCCGGTAGCGCTGGCCGCGGGATTGTTCGGGTTGGGCGCGCTGCTTGAGCGCATGGCTCCCGGGTTGGGCACCAGCGGCGGCCAGATGCTGGTCTGGGGCTTCTTCATCTCCACCGTGGTGCTGTTCCACGCCACCGTGACGATCAACTCGCTGGCCCATCGCTTCGGACGGCGCCGTTTCGCTACCGGCGACGACAGCCGCAACAACCTGTGGCTGGCCCTGCTCACCTTCGGCGAAGGCTGGCACAACAATCACCACTTCTTCCCGGGCACTGCACGGCAGGGCTTCTACTGGTGGGAAGTGGACATCACCTGGTACGGGCTGCGCGCGATGTCCGCGCTGCGCCTGGTGCGCGACCTCAAACCGGTGCCGGCGTGGGTGCTGGCCAAGGCGGAGCACTGACATGCGCATTGCCGTGATCGGGTCAGGCATTGCAGGGTTGGCCAGCGCGTGGTGGCTGGGCAGGCGCCATGAAGTAACGCTGTTCGAAGCCAACGATTATCTCGGCGGTCACACCCACACCCATCTGGTGCAGGTGGATGGACGCCTGCAGTCGGTGGATACGGGTTTCATCGTGTTCAACCCGCAGAACTATCCGTTGCTGACGGCGCTGTTCAACGACCTGGGTGTGGCCTCCCAGCCCACCACGATGAGCTTCTCGGTGCACAGCGAGCGCAGCGGCGTGGAGTACAACGCAACTTCGCTCGACACGCTGTTCTGCCAGCGCCGAAACCTGGCCTCGCCGCGCTTTTGGGGCATGCTGCGCGACCTGCGCCGCTTCTATCGCGAAGCGCCGAAGCTGCTGCACAGTGGCGGCGAAGGGCCGTCGCTGGGCGAGTTCCTCGACGCGGGCCGCTACGGCGGTGCCTTCATCCAGGAGCACCTGCTGCCGATGGCCTCGTCACTGTGGTCCGCGCCGATCGCCAGCCTGGCGCATTTCCCCGCGCGCTACCTGGTGCAGTTCATGGCCAACCACCAGATGCTGCAGGTCAGCGGTCGTCCGGAATGGCGCGTGGTCACCGGCGGCTCGGCGCGCTATGTGGACGCGATGCGTCGGCGCTGGCGGGTGCGTGAGCGGCTGGAAACCCGCGTGCTGGGGGTGGAGCGACACGAGCACGGGGTACGCGTGCTGACCGCCGAAGGCCTGGAAGGTTTCGACCAGATGGTGCTCGCCTGCCACAGCGACCAGGCGCTGGCGCTGCTGTCCGACGCCGACCCCATCGAGCGCAGCGTGCTCAGCGCGATCCGCTACCAGCCCAACGAAGTGGTACTGCATACCGACGCCTCCCTGCTGCCCCGCAATCGCAAGGCCTGGGCCGCCTGGAATGCGCATGTGCCGCGCGATCCGATGGCGCCGTGTTCTGTCAGCTACTACATGAACGCGCTGCAGGGTATCGACACCCCCAGCCCGCTGGTGGTGACGCTCAACCGTACCGAGGCGATCGCGCCGGACAAGATCCTGCGCACCCTGCACTACGCCCACCCGGTACACGACCATGAAATGGTGCGTGCACAGGCGCGCTGGTCTGAAGTGCAGGGCCGGCGGCGGACCTGGTTCGCCGGGGCGTACTGGGGCTGGGGCTTCCACGAAGATGGCATCCGCAGCGCGTGCCGGGTGGCGGACGCGTTGCACCTGCTCGAAGCCGAAGCCTACTGGCCGCTGTCGCAGGGCATGCCCGCATGACCGCAAGCGCCATCTACCGTGGTCGCATGCAGCACCGTCGGCACGCGCCGCAAGCGCACGCGTTCGACTACCCGGTGGCGCAGCTGTTGCTGGACCTCGATGAGATCGATGCGGTGTTCAACCGCCGCTGGTTCTGGTCGGTCGGACGCCGCAACCTGGCCGAGTTTCGCCGCAGCGATTACCTGGGCGACCCCGCCCAGCCGCTGGCCGAAGCGGTACGTGGCCGCATCACCGAAGCACTGGGCCGCGCACCGGTCGGCCCGATCCGGCTGCTGACCCACCTGCGTTATGGCGGGCACGTGTTCAACCCGGTCAGCTTCTACTACTGCTACGCCGCCGACGGCACCACGCTGGACTGCATCGTGGCCGAGATCACCAACACGCCGTGGAAGGAACGCCATGCCTACGTGCTGCCGGTGAGCGAGGCCGACGCGCACGGCCGTGCGCTGGGCTGGACCTTCGACAAACGCTTTCACGTGTCGCCGTTCATGCCGATGGACTGCGAGTACCGCTGGCGCTTCACCGCCCCCGGCAACGACCTGCACGTGCACATGCAGGTGTGGCGCGACGGCGAGCGCCAGTTCGACGCCGACCTCGCCCTGCAGCGCCATCCGCTCAACGGCCCAGGCCTGGCCCGCGTGCTGCTGCGCTACCCGCTGATGACCGTGCAGGTGGTGGCCGCCATCCACTGGCAGGCACTGCGTTTGTGGCTCAAGCGCAACCCGGTGCACGACCACCCTTCCATTGCTGGAAAGACCCCATGAACGACATGACCCAACCGCTGGCGCTGCCCCAGCCAAGCGCGCTGGAGGCCTTCCTGCGCCGCCGCCTGCTGGCGCAGCTGGCACCCCTGCACGGTGGACGGCTGCACCTGCGCGACGCGCTGGGCGATGTCACCCTGGGCGACGCAGAGGCACCACTGCAGGTCACCGTATGGGTGGACAACCCGGCGTTCTACCGCGCGGTAGCGGCGCAGGGCAGCGTGGGTGCAGGCGAGGCCTACATCGCCGGCCACTGGCGCTGCGACAATCTGGTCGCACTGGTGCAACTGCTGGTGGGCAACCGCGCGCTGCTGGATGGCATGGAGCGCGGCCCGGCGCGGCTGGGCGGTTGGCTGCTGCAGGGCTGGAACCATCTGCGTCGCAACACCCGCGAAGGCAGCCGCCGCAACATCGCCGCGCATTACGACCTGGGCAACGCGTTCTTCTCGCTGTTTCTGTCCAGCGACCTGATGTACTCCTCGGCGCTGTATGCCGACCCCGGCGACACGCTCGAAGCGGCATCGCAGCGCAAGCTGGCGCGCATCTGCGAACAGCTGCAGCTCAAGCCCGGCGACCGTGTCCTTGAAATCGGCACCGGCTGGGGCGGCTTCGCGGTGTATGCCGCCCTTCACTACGGCTGCCACGTCACCACCACCACCATCTCCAGGGAGCAGTACGCCCTGGCCACCGAGCGGGTGGCCAGGGCGGGACTGCAGGACAAGGTGACCGTGCTGCTGAACGACTATCGCGACCTGGACGGCCAGTACGACAAGCTGGCCTCCATCGAGATGATCGAAGCCATCGGTGCGCAGTACCTGGACACCTACTTCGCCAGGCTGGGGCGGTTGCTCAAGCCGGAGGGCCTGGCGCTGCTGCAGGCCATCACCATCGAAGACCACCGCTACCAGCAGGCGCTGGGCAGCGTGGACTACATCAAGCGCTTCGTGTTTCCCGGCAGCTTCATTCCCTCACTCAGCGCCATGCTGGCCGCGAAGACCCGCAGCAGCGACCTGCAGCTGATCGGTCAGCACGACTTCGGCCAGTCCTACGCGCTCACCCTGCGCGCATGGCGTCGGCGCTTCCTCTCGCAGCTGCCGGCGGTTCGCGCGCAGGGCTTCGACGAGCGTTTCATCCGCCTGTGGGAGTTTTATCTGGCGTACTGCGAAGGCGGCTTCCTGGAGCGCTCCATCGGTGTCTCGCAGCTGCTGTTCGCGCGTCCCGGTTACCGGCCGGCCGACATTCCGGGAACCCACTGACATGATCAACCTGCTCTGGGTCTGGCTGTATGCCGCCGTCATCATGAGCTGGGGCTGGTGGTGGCAACGCCGTCACCAGAACATCGGTGTAGTCGACGTGCTTTGGGCCAAGGGCGTAGGCGCGTCGGCACTGCTGCCTGCCCTGCTCGGAGAAGGCGCAACGGCGCCACGCATCGCGCTGGCGGTGCTGGGCGGGCTGTGGGGATCGCGGCTCGCCCTGCACCTGTGGAAGCGCGTGCGCAGCGAGGATGAAGATGGCCGCTACCAGCATCTGCGCAAACACTGGAACGGGCACCAGGGCAAGATCTTCGGCTTCTTCCAGTTCCAGGCGCTGCTGGTCGTCCTGTTCGCGTTGCCGTTCGTGGCAGTGTCGCAGAGCGCGGACCTGCCGGTGGGCTGGATCATCGCCGCAGTGGCGATGTGGCTGTTCAGCGTAGGCGGTGAATCGCTCGCCGACCGCCAATTGGCGCGCTTCCGCGCCAACCCGGCCAACAAAGGCAAGACCTGCCGCGACGGGCTGTGGCGTTTCTCGCGGCACCCCAACTATTTCTTCGAGTGGCTGCACTGGTTCACCTACGTGTTGCTGGCCGTGCATTCGCCGCTGTGGTGGCTGGCTTGGTCTGGCCCGCTGGTGATGTATGTGTTCCTGCGTTGGGTAAGCGGCATTCCGTTTACCGAAGCGCAGGCGCTGCGCAGCCGTGGCGAGGATTACCGCGCCTATCAGCGCAGCACCCCGATGCTGTTTCCGTGGTTTCCCAAGGAGTCCAAACCGTGAATGTCGCCCGTGAATCGCTGCCGCTGCCGGACTACGCACCCGGGCTGACCGGCCTGGCCGAGCGAGGCCTGCTGCCGGACGCATTGCTGCGGCTGGGCATCCGCCGCCAGTGCGAAGCGCGCCTGCGCGAGGAAAGTGCCGGTGGCGTGGAAGCACAGGCGAAGCGCTTCTCCGAGCGCATCGTGGGCCTGTCGCGCAGCCCGGTGGCCCTGCACGTGGATGCTGCAAACCGCCAGCATTACGAAGTGCCTGCCGCGTTCTTCCAGGACTGCCTGGGTACGCGCCTGAAGTACAGCAGCTGCTACTACCCCACCGGCCGCGAAACGCTCGACCAGGCCGAGGAGGCAATGCTGTCGCTGTACGGCGAACGCGCCCAGCTGGCCGATGGCCAGGACATCCTGGAGCTGGGCTGCGGCTGGGGCTCGCTGACCTTGTGGATGGCAGAACGCCTGCCCGGCGCGCGCATCACCGCCGTGTCCAACTCCAACAGCCAGCGCGAATACATCATGGCCCAGTGCCGCGCGCGCGGACTGAAGAACGTGACCGTGCTGACCCGCGACGTGAACCAGCTGGTGCTGGACCCGGGCAGCTTCGACCGCTGCGTGTCGATCGAGATGTTCGAGCACATGCGCAACTATGCACGGCTGATGCAGCGCATCCAGCAGTGGTTGCGTCCGGAAGGCAAGCTGTTCGTACACATCTTCGTGCACCGCACCCTGATGTACCCGTTCGAAACCGAGGGCGACGACAACTGGATGGGCCGCCACTTCTTCACCGGCGGCCTGATGCCGGCGGCTGACACCCTGCTGCATTTCCAGCAGCACCTGCGCCTGCAGCAGCGCTGGCTGGTGGATGGCACCCACTACGAGCGCACCGCCAACCACTGGCTTGAGCGCCAGGACCAGAACCGCGACGCGGTGATGGCGGTGCTGCGCGCCGGCTATGGCGATGCTGCCGCCGCGCTGTGGTTCCAGCGCTGGCGCATGTTCTGGATGGCCTGCGCTGAGCTGTTCGGCTACCAGCAGGGCCAGCAGTGGATGGTTGCCCACTACCTGTTCGACCGCGCCTGAACGCCACGAGGAGAACGCCATGTCACTACGCTCCCTGCTTCCCCTGTTCACCGCCGGCATGCTGCTCAGCGGCTGCGGTGGCAATACCCGCCCGATTCCTCCCGTGGCCCATGTGGACGTGCCGCGCTTCATGGGCGACTGGTACGTGATCGCCCATATTCCCAGCCGGCCCGAGCGGGAAGCCTTCGACGCGGTCGAATCGTATGCGCTGCGCCCGGATGGCCGCATCCAGACCACTTTCAGTTACCGCAAGGGCAGCTTCCAGGCGCCGGTGAAGCAGATGCACCCTATCGGCACGGTCAAGGAAGGCACCGGCGGCGCGGAGTGGGGCATGCAGTTCGTGTGGCCGATCAAGGCCGAGTACGTGATCGTCTACCTGGACGATGACTACCAGCAGACCATTGTGGGCCGCAGCAAGCGCGACTACGTGTGGCTGATGTCGCGCAGCCCGCAGATGTCCGACCAGGACTACCAGAAGGCCATGGGCCGCATCGCCGCACTGGGCTACGACCTGTCGCAGGTACGCCGGGTGCCGCAGTCAGCCGCAACCGCCCCGCCAACGCAATAACTGCGGCGCCGTTCTCAGGCCCTGAGAGGGGGCTGGGGGATACTGGTCCCCTGGCGAGGGCAGAGGACGGCGACGTGGCGGACAAGTACTGCGATCTGGTCATGAAGGGCGGTATCACCAGCGGCATCGTGTATCCCAACGCGGTGCTGTCTCTGGCACGCGAATACCGGTTCAAGAGCATCGGGGGCACCTCCGCCGGCGCGATTGCCGCAGCGGTGGCAGCGGCGGCTGCACTGGGCGACCGGCGCTGCCGGGCCGGTGAGGCACTCGGCCCGCAGGCGGGTTTCCCCGGACTGGCCGATGTCTCCACCCAGCTGTCGCGGCGCGGCTTCATCTACAGCCTGTTCCAGCCTGCCTATGGCGCTCGCACCGCCTACCGGCTGCTGGTGATGCTGACCGGCAAGGCCGGGCTGCCGCGCAAGATCCTGTGCCTGCTGGCAGCGGTGTTCGCCATTGCGCCGCTGGAACTGCTGGCGGCGCTGGTGGGGCTGCTGGGGATCGGCTGGCTGGCGGCCGGGGTGGAGGGCATGTGGGCCACGCTGCTGCCTTCGCTGCTGTGCGCGTATGGGGCAGGCGTGCTGGCTTCGGCGCTGCGCATTGCACGGGTGGCGCGGCGCAACCTGCTCGGGCTGTGTTCGGGGACCACCCAGTCCGGGTCCGGCACTCCGGCGTTGACCGACTGGCTGCACACGCACCTGCAGGCGCTGTCCGGCAAGCCGCTGGACGAGCCACTGACCTTTGCCGACCTGCATGCCGCGCCGCGTTACCCGGGCGAGCCGGGCGGGGCGCACGCGATCAGCCTGCAGATGATCACCACCTGCGTCTCCCATACCGAACCGCGCACGCTGCCGTTCAGTGGCTCGCAGTTCTGGTTCTGCCGTGAGCAGTTCGAGCAGCTGTTCCCGGCCAGCGTGGTGGCCTGGCTGCTGGCCCGCGCCGGTGCGCCGCAGCGGGTGGAGGGCGTGGACTATTACCGCCTGCTGGAAGGCGAGCAGCTGCCGGTGCTGGTGGCCACGCGCATGAGCCTGAGTTTCCCGCTGCTGATCAGCGCGGTGCCGCTGCACGAACCGGCCCGGCGGGAGCGCCGTTGCGAAGCGGCGGCCGATCCTGTGCCGTCGCAGGACACCCGTACCGTGGCCGACAGCACCGAAGGCCTGACCAGTGGCGGGCACGATTGCGGTCCCGTGATTGCCGCGTTCCGCGTGTGCTGGTTCTCCGATGGTGGCATCAGCAGCAACTTCCCCATCCACCTGTTCGACGCGGCGCTGCCGCGCTGGCCCACGTTCGGCATCAACCTGGTGTATCCGCACGCGGCCGAGCCGCTGCGCGCAGCACCGGGTTCACCGGATGCGATCAATGCGGCGGTGTTCCTGCCTACTGAAAACCGCCATGGCTGGCAGCGCAGCTACCAGTCCATCGCCAAGCCGCTGGCCGCCGCTGAGATGTCCGGCTTCCTGTTCTCCATCGTCTCCACCATGCAGAACTGGCGCGATGTGCTGCAGGCGAGGGCGCCGGGCTACCGCGACCGCATCGTGCACGTGTCGCTGCAGGGCGACGAGGGGGGCATGAACCTGGACATGCCGCAGGAAGTGCTGAGCCGGATTGCGGCGAAGGGGAGCGTGGCGGGCGAGCGGTTCTGCGATTTTTCCTTTGCCAATCATTACTGGATCCGCTGGCGCAACCTTGCCTCCGCTTACCAGCGCTACACGCTGGAGGTAGCGCGCACCGACGACCCCACCCAGCGTGTGGCGGCGTGGCAGGATGCGTATGAGTCGGTGGCGAGTGGTGCACCCAACCCTCCGTCGTACCGGTTCGGCTCCGAAGAGAAGCGCCGCGCGTCGCAGCAGCTGTGGCGGTTGATGGTGGATCAGGGGCAGGCGTGGGAAGACCTGGGGCCGAACCTGACCGATGGGGCGCCGAGGCCGTTGCCGCAGATGAAAGTTACCCCGAGCTATTGACCGCGACCCGTTGCCGGGTGTGCGCCGCTCAAATGATTGGCGCCTGCGCCAATCATTCATCCAAACGCCGCAAAGACTGTCGCTGCGTGGAAATAAGCCATTGATTTCAAATGGGGCGCCAACGACAGGGGCACTGCGCCAAACATTCTGCGCGTTCTGGACTCCGGATTACCGCTGACAGGGAGCTGCCAAAAAGCGACTTGCATCACATATCATCCTGTGGCCTCGCCGCCGACGCAGGGCATCACTGACTTGGGAAGGTACTATTCCCAGAAGCACCTGCCTTTCAAGTGTCTGGACGGAGGTTATCGGCGCTGAGTTCAACGCGATCGAGATAGATGGATTCGGCAAGCGTCTACTGATCGCTGGCTTCCGCAGTGGCCAGGGCATTGACTGGATCATGGCGCAGCACTTGGCAGACCAAACACTGGAGCACTACGACTCAGTGGTTGTGGCAGCCGATGACCTATAAGCATCTGATAGACAGATTCTTGGATGCAGGCTTGTCCTTCATCATCCTTGATAAGGAGACTTACCTTCTTGAGCTAGGAATCAACAGTCGTTTGAGGTCGTCGAGGGTGCCGCCCGTTGGCTACAAGTTTTCTCCGTCAACACAAGCGGTCATCACACAGGCGCTGAACTCCGGTCGACTTGTGCATGAAATATCCGAAGTGCTCGGAGAGTTGGCGATGCCGCTTAAGCAAATATCAGTTGTCTCCGATGAGCTAGGGGGTCTGGGAATTGCTGCGACTGATCAATTTGGGCTGAGGTCTCGACTAGAGCTTGAGCATCGTCTTGTCGTTTGGTCCATGTACGAGCCCATGCTTGAATCACTTGTTGGTGCGGCCCTGCGCATTGGGCCTCGTAAGCCAGATCGCATCGGGAAGATGCGGCTGACTGGAGAGCAAGCGCTGCCTTGGACAAGGGATGAAGTTGATTAGGTACCTCGCCGGCTCGCGATCCATCAGTGACTGTTGAAGTTAATCAGGAGGAGCCTACTCATGTCGGAGAACGAACCTGCAACGGAAGTGGAGATGTGGGATCGCTGTCCTGCGAGGCTTTCTCCAGGGACACAGCGTGTGGACATCATCTCCCTCTATCTAAGCCGTCGCAGCCAGGCCGAGCCTACAGAGCTTGGGCGATTGCAAAACGGAACAGAGATGCACTTGTCGGGGTAAGCCAACTATGCATGTCTCGCCACAACGCCCGCACACATCCTTGGGGCTATTCTAGGGAAATGGAGGCTTTGAGTTCTGCTAGGGCAAGCGTGTAAGCCTTTCACCGTGGATCGCAATTCTGTCGAAGTCGGCTCCGGTGAGCTTGATAAGGCTCGTTGGGAACCTGGCGACGAAGTTTGCCTCTTCCTGATCTGCAAGGTCCCCACTGGTTGGACTGCCGATGTAGATCATTGCTCCCCTATTGGCACTCTTAGAGAGGTAGTGGTGAAAGGAGCGCACCCTTAGTGCATGTGACTGGTCAGACATGATGTCGGCCACGCGCTTGATCCGGAATGGATTCAGAGAGTATTTGCTGAAGCCCATATCCAAGGGCCTTCCTGCATCTGACACCAGGATGAAGTGGCCGTTCGGCTCCTTCGGCTCTCCACTACCCGCATCAAAGAAGGGCTCAAGTCCAAGGTTGTCGTATACGCCACCGTCGTAGAGATGGATTACAGAGCCTGGCTGGGAGTCTACCGTTTCGTGTGCAGGATCGCTCCAGCTCGCTCGACGCTTCCACCTGAATTTGTCCGCCCTGAGGCGAAGCGGACCAAAGCCGCCTGGGAAGGCGGCCGAGACAGCCATTGCGCTGGCCAGGGGGAAGTTGCCCGCAGTTGCGTAGCCCGTGAGGTAATCTCCCAAGTCTGCACGCTTGAACCGAAAGCGGCGTCCGTTCTCAGCATTGGTCCCATTGATTGACCAATCAGGTGTCGCGGGAAGATCGCTAAGCCTGTTCTCAATACCCCACCGGTGGCGCAGTGCAGCTGCCAAGAGATTCGAGCGGCTCAGCAAGAAGCGGAGATTCGACAGGCTCGACAATTCGCGGAGTGCATCCCACTGGAGGCTGCGTGAGGTGAGTTCATCGCGGAGTGCCGGGTAGATCTGTTCCAGAAACCGCTCTGAAGTCGGCCATGCCATGCCAGAGCGATGTAGCACAAGTCCGGTGACAAGGCTCCCTCCCGACACGCTGGATATCCGAGACACTGACTCCAAACAACCAGCGCCTGCCAGCGCCCGCATGACCCCCAAGTGGAAGGTCATTGCTCTGATGCCTCCACCGGACAGCACTAGATCGATCTGGCGATCTTTCAAGACTGGACCTCCGCCTGGACAACACGAATGTCATGGCTTCCAACGATGACTTGGATTGCCGGAAGGCCTTCTTCGTGCATTCCCATAGCGAGCCCGACCAGCTGCACAAGATCAGCTCGGCTTGGCTCTGGCGGACAGCCGTCTGGGTGGCTGTGCCACTCTCCAACGTATCCAACGATTCCAGCAGTGCGGTTCTGTGCCTCTGCAACGGCCTCTGGCATTCCGGCAATGCCGCGCTCAAATGAAGCGGGCGTACCCTTACTGTCGGTTGGCGCCGGCAGCGCCTCTACAACGACGAGCAGGTTCTGCGTGAAGTCGTGGTAACCAAGGAGGATGCCCCCCGTCTCGTTGGGAAGACTCTTGCTGCGCAGAGCATGCAGATGTTCGTATAGGCCTTCATCCATGTAGATGCTGAGACCATTAGCTGCTTGGTGTATCCGCCTATCAAACAGTGGGATCTCTATCGCTTCCGTTTGACCGCTCAAATCTCGCTGCCAGATCCACGCGGCGGCCTGGGGCTTGGCAATATGGACCGGGATGCTCTCGGCAAACTGACAGGCGTGAATCATCACACTCGAGTACGGTAGGACCATTGAGATGTCACGGCACGATGCTCCGCTCCAGAACGCTCCGCGATGGCCCTCAAGATGGGCTCTTCCCCAATCGGAATTGATGATGGCGCGGTAATACTGAGCTTCAATCGTACGCAAGCACCTTTCCTTCGCGACGTCCTCAAGCATCATGACTCCCGACCGACCGTTGGGAGTTACGAAGACGCTCACATGTCGTGATCGATCATCCACGACTGCTGACGCCCGCGGGTATCCCAGGTCTGCAGTTGCATCTACGACCAGGTTTGCGCTTCTGAGGGCCTGGGACAGCTCTGGCAATGTACTGGTGAGGACGTCTTCCTCGAGAGGAGTCACAGCCGAACTGTTACGCGTGACCTCTCCGGCATTCGCGGAGACTGCCAGAACCTTGGGTAGCCCAATCTGCCTATTGAATGCAGTGTGGCGTGACAGATTGTGTGGTCGGACATGATCTTTATCCACTACAGTCCACCGACCCCAGCCAGATCGAACCCATAGGTCCAGCAAAGCACTTCCCAAAGATCCAACGCCGATCAATACGCCTTGCGGCCCTGCATCGCTGAAGCCCGACTGGCTGCGTGCACGTTCAGGGCTGTTCTCCCAAAGAACGGTGACTGGATCAAGCCCGATAGACTCCCATCCTTCCTGCGGCTGATTTCCAACAACACCAACTGAGCTGAAGTATCGACCGTCATACGGGATAAGGGCACCGAGCATAGTGCCGATCTTCAGTGTCCCACCATCAAGGAAGAAGGCGCGATAGGTGATTCCTTCGACCTCGCCGGTCGACGCACGCTTGATGGGAACAGAGAGCAGCACAAGCGTGCTCGGAACCTCATCCTGGCGAGTGAGTCCGGCTGCAGGCGTTACTGCCTGGATCGCCGCGGTTACAAGCGGAACCAGGTCCGCTCCTCGCCGTGCCAAGAGTTCATTCAACTGTCCGAGAGTATGCGGATCCCATTCAATCATCCCGCTTTCAATGGGCTCAAGATCTACCTTGACCAGAGTAGCGTGGAGAGACTTGTTGGCAGGCAGTTGATCAACGATGCGCAGGGTCCAGCCATCGTTCTTACGCGCAGCTGCAGCGATGACACTGAGCTTCCCCCTTGCCGCCAGTTGGTCAAGATCCCAAGGGATCAGCAGTTCATGCCGAGACTCAAAGAACAGCATGTCCAAAGGCTGATCGGCCAGATGCAGCTCGCCCTTGGCATTCTTCTCCATCCACCACTGGATCCGAGCAAGAAATGACGAAGGAGTCCAGGTGCGAGCGACAACGGATGGCGGTTCGAAGTACAAGCAGAGCTGAGCTGGGCCCTGCGACGTCACGCTGTTCTGGTGTGCAAGCCTCGGAAATTCCTTCCGCATTGACCAAACGACCGTTGCCTTCGCATCGTCCTGAGGCACATGTATAAGCAGGCGCTCTCGAAAGCGGAGCCCGTATTCATTGTGGGTGGGCACACCGTGGCATTCAACGTCCACCATTAGGTAGACGGTCTGCAGCTCATCTACTTTGGCGCTACGCATTACTTCAATGAGCTTGAAGTCACGGTGAGCTTTGACAGCGGCGATCATCGCGCTTGTACGCGAAGTGACTGCCGCTGGATCGTCGAGAGCAGTCAATGTATGCGCAAAGTACTCCGAGCTCATGCTCCTGCCCTGGCAGGGCGGGAGGCAACGATGGCTGCAGAGCCAAATGACGACGCTGCCTTCGTCCATGTGACGCCTGCGGCAGCCACCTCAAAGGCAATTGGCTTGGGCTTGTTGGCGTTAGGCTCTTCCATGGTGACGAGGAAGGATCTTCCACCAACCTTCTCAAGATAGGACGCGTAGGTTCTGCGGGGGGTTCTACCCCGATATCACGGACGGTTCT
>NZ_PKQQ01000016.1 GCF_002893095.1 Stenotrophomonas sp. VV52
GAATTATCCCGCCTTAGCCCCAAAACTGGGGTAGAGTCGGCCCGAAGCGGTACGAAACCCTCAGCGCAGGCGATTCGTCGTCGGTCCGCAGCGATGGCAAGCGGGGAGCACCCACCATGAGCACGGTCGAGCAGTACCTGGATGCGGCCACCCGCGCCAACACCGAGCGCGCGTACGCCGGCGCGACCCGTCACTTCGAGGTCGACTGGGGCGGTCATCTGCCGGCGACCGCCGATCAGGTGGCCCGCTACCTGGCCGCCTACGCGGGGCAACTCGCACTCAACACGCTCAAGCACCGGCTCGCAGCCTTGGCCCAGTGGCATCACGCGCACGGCTTTGCCGACCCCACGCGGGCCCCGATCGTGCGCAAGGTGCTCAAGGGCATCCAGACCTTGCACCCGAGCCAAGAGAAGCGCGCCACACCGCTGCAGCTCACGCAACTGGGCCAGGTGGTGGATTGGCTCGACGGCGCCGCGGCCGCGGCCGGCACGCGCGGCGATCCGGCCGGCCGGCTCCGGCACCTGCGCGATCGCGCCCTGGTGCTGCTGGGCTTCTGGCGCGGCTTCCGCGGCGACGAACTGGTTCGTCTGCAGGTGCAGGACCTGCGCCTGGTGCCCGGCGAAGGCATGACCTGCTTCCTGTCGCACAGCAAGGGCGACCGCCAGCACACCGGCCGGACCTACAAGGTGCCGGCGCTGTCGCGCTGGTGTCCGGTCGCGGCGACCTCGGCCTGGATCGCGGCGGCCGACCTCCACGAGGGCCCGCTGTTCCGCGCGGTCGACCAGTGGGCGGGGATCGCCGCCACGCCGCTGCATCCCAACAGCCTGGTGCGCCTGCTGCGGCGGATCTTCCGCGAGGCCGGCCTGGCCTCGCCCGACGACTACAGCAGCCACTCGCTGCGCCGGGGTTTCGCCGGCTGGGCCAACGCCAACGGCTGGGACGTGAAGGCGCTGATGGAGTACGTCGGCTGGCGCGACGTAAATTCGGCGATGCGCTACCTCGATGGCGCCGATCCGTTCGCCCGTGAGCGCATCGAAGCCAGTCTGCCGCCGATCGCGCCCCCGCGCCTGGCGCTGCCGGCGCCGGCTGTCGCGCCGGTGCCGAGCACGACAGTGGAGGCGACCATCACGCTGACCCGGCTCACCCCGCGCGTGCGCGGCCTGGCCAAGGCCCATCGGCTGATCGAGCAGATCTGCCTGCACCCCCACCAGGCGCAGCGGCTCGATGCCGATGGCACTCGCTACCGCCTGGCGATCGCCGCATCTGACGACGCGGCGCTGGAAGAAACCATCGCGATGCTGCTCGACGAGATGCACCGCATCGCCGACAACCACCAGTGCTTCCTCGCCGTCGCCTTGCGCGATGAAGCGGGCGGCCGCCATTGGGACTGAGCTGCGCATGACGACGCTGCACGAAACCGCCTACCCACGCCTCAAGCCCGATCCCACCGCCAAAGAACTGCAGGACATCTACACGCCCAGCGAGGCGGAACTTCAGTGCGTCCGAAGCATCACCAGCGGCCCGGCCACGCGTCTGGCCCTGTTGCTGCATCTGAAGCTGTTTCAGCGGTTGGGTTATTTCACGACACTGGACGAGGTGCCCCAACGCATCGCGCAGCACGTCGCCCAGGCCGTGGGGATGCGGCGCGTACCGGCCGACCGGTTGGCGAGCTACGACACGTCCGGTGGCAAGCGTGGGCACCTGGCCCAGCTGCGGGCGTTCCTCAATGTCCGCCCGCTCGATAGCGCCGGGCGTGACTGGCTTGGCACGGTTGCTGAAACGGCGGCTCAGACCAAACACATCGTGCCCGACATCGTGAACGTGATGCTCGAAGAGCTGGTGCACCACCGCTTTGAGCTGCCGGCGTTCAGCACGCTCGAACGTCTCGCGATCGCCGCCCGCGAACAGGTCCACGACGCGCACTACCGCCAGATTACGGACGCGCTGACGCCGGCGATGCGGGCGCTGATCGACGAGCTGCTGCTGACGCCGCCGGGCAGCCATCACAGCGGCTGGCACGCGCTCAAGCGCGAGCCCAAGCGGCCGACCAACAAGGAAGTGCGCCATTACCTGCAGCACATCCAGCGCCTGCGTACCTTGGCCGAGCAACTGCCGCCGATTGATGTCTCGGTGCCCAAGCTCAAGCAATTCCGCGCGATGGCCCGCGCGCTCGATGCCAGCGAACTGGCCGAACTGGTCCCGGTCAAGCGCTATGCGCTGGCCGCGATCTTCATCCGTTCGCAGTACCGCAAGACGCTCGACGATGCGGCCGACCTGTTCATCCGGCTGATTCAGAACCTGGAGAACACCGCGCAGCAGAAGCTGATCGCCTACCAGCTCGAACACAGCAAGCGCGCCGACGCGCTGATCGGCCAGCTCCGGGAGATCCTGCAGGCCTACCAGGTCGAGGGCACCGATACCCAGCGCGTGGATGCGATCGAGGGCGTGCTGGTCGCCGACATCAGCCTGCTGATGGCCGAATGCGATGAGCACATGGCCTACGCCGGCCGCAACTACCTGCCGTTCCTGCTGGCGCCGTACGGGACATTGCGCCCGCTGCTGTTCAACTGTCTGGAGATCATGGGCCTGCGGGCCGCCAGCCAGGATCCCAGCATGGAGCACATGATCGGCGCCGTACTCGCGCTGCGCAGCCAGCGTCGCGAGGCGGTCGACGCGGCCGGGCTGGGGCTGGAGGTGACCACCGACCTGACTTGGCTGTCGGCCGCCTGGCGAAAGCACGTGCTGCCCAAGGCCTTGGCTGCTGCCAGCCCCGGCTGGATCCACCGCAAGTATTTCGAGCTGGCGGTGCTGGCGCAGGTCAAGGACGAACTCAAATCCGGCGACTTGTACATCCCGCACGGCGAGCGCTACGACGACTACCGCGAGCAGCTGGTCGACGAGGCGACGTTCGCGCAGGAGCTGGACGCCTACGGCGAGGTATCGGGGATCGCCACCGACGCGGCCGACTTTGTGCAGGGCTTGCGCACCGAGCTGACGACATTGGCCGATGCCGTCGATGCCCGGTTTCCGGACAACCTGCACGCCAGCGTGGTCGACGGGCGATTGGTGCTCAGGCGCCTGCAGGGCGCCCAGGTAACGCAGGCGATCGCCGCGGTGGATAGCGCGATCACTGAACGCCTGCCACCGACCAGCATCGTCGATGTCCTGGTTGACACCACCCGCTGGCTGGATCTGCACGTGCACTTCCGTCCGATCGCCGGCACCGACGCGCGGGTCGACGATCTGCTGCGGCGGGTGATCACCACGCTGTTCTGCTACGGCTGCAATCTTGGGCCGACCCAGACCGCGCGCTCGGTCAAGGGTTTCAGCCGGCGTCAGATCTCCTGGTTGAACCTGAAATACGTCACCGACGAGACCCTCGACAAGGCGATCGTCGAGGTGATCAACCTGTACAACAAGTTCGAGCTGCCCGGTTATTGGGGCAGCGGCAAGAGCGCCTCGGCCGACGGCACCAAGTGGAGCGTGTACGAGCAGAACCTGTTGTCGGAGTACCACATCCGGTACGGCGGCTATGGCGGCATCGGCTATTACCACGTGTCCGACAAGTACATCGCGTTGTTCAGCCACTTCATCCCGTGCGGCGTGCACGAGGCGGTCTACATCCTCGACGGGCTGCTGGCCAACCGCTCCGACATCCAGCCCGACACGGTGCACGGCGACACCCAGGCGCAGAGCTTCCCGGTGTTCGGGCTGGCGCATCTGCTAGGCATCAACCTGATGCCTCGCATCCGCAACATCAAGGATCTGGTGTTCTCCCGGCCGGAGCCGGGGCGGACGTACGAGAACATCCAGGCACTGTTCGGCGACAGCATCGACTGGAAGCTGATCGAGACCCACCTGCACGACATGCTGCGGGTCGCGATTTCCATCAAAGTGGGCAAGATTACCGCCTCGACCATCCTGCGCCGGCTCGGCACCTACAGCCGGAAGAACAAGCTGTACTGGGCGTTTCGCGAACTGGGCAAGGCCGTGCGCACGTTGTTCCTGCTGCGCTACATCGACGATGTCGAAGTGCGCAAAACCATCCACGCCGCCACCAACAAAAGCGAGGAGTTCAACGGCTTCGTCAAATGGGCGTTCTTCGGCGGCGAGGGCATCATTGCCGAGAACGTCCAGCACGAGCAGCGCAAGATCGTGCGTTACAACCAGCTGGTGGCCAACCTGGTCATCCTGCACAACGTGGAGCAGATGACCCGGGTGCTGGCGGAGCTGCGGCAAGATGGCGCTAACATCAGCCCGGAAGTGCTTGCTGGGTTGTCGCCATACCGGACCAGCCACATCAACCGGTTCGGCGACTACACGCTGGACCTCAAGCGCGAAGTCGAGCCGATCGATTTCTCCAGGCGCATTCTTGAGTTCACGGCAGGTCACACAGCATGAAAGCCATCCTGCTCGTGGGTCTCGGAGGGTTCATTGGCGCGGTCGCTCGCTACAAGCTTGGCGGCGTCGTCCTACACCTGACCGCACAAGAGCGCTTTCCGTACAGCACGTTCGCCGTCAACGTGCTGGGATGTCTCGTTGTGGGCATTCTTGCCGGCCTCGCCGAGCGGTTCGAGCTGTTTGGCCCAAGCACAAGATTGTTCCTCTTCACCGGCCTACTCGGCGGGTTTACCACGTTTTCTGCATTCGGCCTTGAAGCAACCCACCTGTTGCGGCGTGGCGAGCTGTGGGTTGCCGTGCTGTACGCGGGCGCAAGTGTTGTACTCGGCATCGCCGCAGTCTGGCTGGGCATTAAGGCAACGCTGATCAAGTAGCTGCACAGCGATTGCACTGATCAAGATGAATTCGATGAAGCGATTTTTGTCCCTACATGGACTTTTGTAGCTTGAACCTTGCAGCGGTCGGGGATTTTCACCCCCATCGCTGCCCACCAAGGGCATCTATCCCGCCACACGGGCACGCGCCAAGTACAGGTTGGCCAGCCCCAACACCACGAAGCTGCGATTGGCATTCTTCTCCAGCCCTCGGTAGCGCACCTTGCTGAAGCCCCACAGCCGCTTCACCACCGCGAACACGTGTTCCACCCGTGCCCGGATCCTGGACTTGTTGCGGTTGCGCTCGGCTTCATCCACTTCGCCGCCCTTGCGCACCCGCTGGTTGGTGAAGTCCTTGGCATGCGGCGCATGCTCGCCAATCAGGGCCTTCTGGCTGGCATAGGCACTGTCGCCATAGACCCGCCGCTCCTCCCCGTGCAGCAGGTCCTCCAGCAAGTGCTTGTCGTGTACGTTGGCTGCGGTCACCGCCGCGCTGTGCGCCAGCCCCGTGCGGCTGTCCACGCCAATGTGCAGCTTCATCCCGTAATACCACTGCTGGCCTTTGCGCGTCTGGTGCATGTCAGGATCGCGGGCCTTGTCGGCGTTCTTGGTCGAACTCGGTGCTGCGATTATCGTGGCATCCACGATCGTGCCGGTGCCCACCTTCAGGCCGCGGTCCTCAAGCACGTCTCCCACTTGGGCGAACAACGCTGCGCCCAACTCGTGGTGCTCCAGCAAGCGGCGGAACTTCAGCAGCGTGGTGGCGTCGGGCACCCGCTCGCGGCCCAGGTCGATCCCCACGAACCGCCGCAGCGCCGGACTATCGAGCAGTGCTTCCTCGCATGCCTGGTCGGCCAGGTTGAACCAGTGCTGCACGAAATACATCCGCAGCATCCGCTCCAGCCCCACCGGCGGACGACCGTTGCCAGGCTTGGGGTAGTGCGGCTCGATCACCGCGCACAGCGCCGACCACGGCACGATCTGCTCCATCGTCGAAAGAAACACATCCCGGCGCGTGGGCCGACGGTACTGCTCGAACCCAACTTCCTGATCCGCCGCCATCGCCAAGGTCTGCTGCTTCATCGCTCGATTCCCGCTATCCAATACATGAGACTATTTTCTCAGGTTTTTGAGACTTGATCAGCGTTGCCTTAGACAAATTCGCGGCACCTGGCGTTACTTGCGGAGCGGTTGCCTCATGAATCCAGCAGGCGTTTCAGGTCAATCGATGGCGCTTCAGTGGCAAGCACGATTGTCGGTCATCGAGAAAAACCCCCAGGGCCGGACGAAGCCGGTTTCACCCACGGATCACATCGTCTTGCCGCGATGCATACGCGCCGATCGCTAAGCTCGCTTCAACACCCTTACCGCACAACAACAACGCTGCGACAGCGCGTCGGCACCCGGCGTCACTCTCGCTCAAGGAATTCCCCATGAAAGCCCTCGTCTATAACGGCCCGCGAGATGTCAGCGTGGTCGATGTCCCCGATGCGAAAGTCGAAAAATCCACCGATGCCCTGGTGCGCATCACCACCACCAATATCTGCGGCTCCGATCTGCACATGTACGAAGGTCGCACCGACATGCAGGCCGGGCGCATCCTCGGCCACGAGAACCTGGGCGAGGTGATCGAAGTCGGCGATGCGGTGGATCGGGTCAAGGTCGGCGACCGCGTGTGCCTGCCCTTCAACATCGGCTGTGGTTTCTGCGCCAACTGCGAACGCGGCAAGACTGGGTATTGCCTGACGGTGAACCCGGGCAACGCCGGCGGCGCCTACGGATTCGCCGGCATGGGACCGTACGAAGGTGGCCAGGCCGAGTATCTGCGCGTGCCGTATGCCGACTTCAACTGCCTGGTGTTGCCGCCGGATGCGCAGGAGAAGGAGAACGACTACGTGATGCTTTCCGATATCTTTCCCACCGGTTATCACGCCACCGAACTGGCCGGCGTGCAGCCTGGCGAAACGGTGGTGATCTACGGCGCCGGGCCAGTGGGACTGATGGCGGCGTATTCGGCGATGATCAAGGGCGCCAGCAAGGTCATGGTGGTCGACATGCAGAAGGACCGCCTGGCACTGGCCGAAAAAATCGGTGCAATCGCGATCCACGACGTGGAAGGCAGCGGCGTCGAGCAGGTGCTCGAACTCACAGAAGGCAACGGCGCCGATCGCGGCTGCGAATGCGTCGGTTATCAATGTTTCAACTGCAAGGGCCATGAAGTGCCCAACCTGACCATGAACAACCTGGTCAAGACGGTGAAGCCGACCGGCGGGATAGGCGTCGTGGGCGTGTTCATTCCCGAGGACCCGGGTGCCGAGGACAAGCTGGCCAAGCAAGGCCACCTGGCTTTCAACTTCGGTGAGTTCTGGTTCAAGGGCCAGCAGATCCGCACCGGCCAGGCCAACGTCAAGGCGTACAACCGCCAACTCTGCAACCTGATCCAGGCAGGCAAGGCCAAGCCTTCATTCCTGATCTCGCATGAGTTGCCACTGGCGCAGGCGCCCGAGGGTTACAAACGTTTCGATGCGCGCGAAGACGGCTGGACCAAGGTGGTTTTGAAGCCCGGTGGCTGAGTGCGGGCAATCACTAGCTTCACAAACCTGCCTGCAGTCAGATTTTCCTGTGGGAGCGACGTCAGTCGCGATGAGGCATTACCGGTAAAGCTTCATCGCGACTGACGTCGCTCTCACAGGATCAGCAGGTCGGAAGAGGCTGTATGTCCGTTTCTTTTTGTCGACGCGCATACTGGCCGGCACCCTCACTGCAGGTTCCCCCAATGAAACAAGCCATCTGGAACGACACCACCCTGGCCAGCAGCGACGCTACGGTCGTAGTCGAAAACAACCACTATTTCCCCTTGGCGTCGCTCCCGCGCGAATACTTCCGCGAATCCAGCCACACTACGGTATGTCCGTGGAAAGGCACGGCGCACTACTACGACGTGGTGGTCGGAGATGCGGTCAACGCCAATGCGGCCTGGTACTACCCGGAGCCGAAGGACGCCGCCAAACAGATTCGCGGGCATGTTGCGTTCTGGAAGGGTGTGCAGGGGACGTAGAAGGGGCGTCGCTTCGTACGCAGCGGCCACCCTGCTTTTGTGGGAGCGACGTGAGTCGTGATGAAGCTTTACCGGTAATGCCTCATCGCGACTCACGTCGCTCCCACAGTAGTTGCACCAACCATTGCCGCCGCACGAGGACGCCGCAGCTTCGCGATCGCGACGAGCTTTGACGAGGTTGGCTCGCACGTCATCGATGGCCAAACCCCGCGTGGGATCGGCTTTGAGTGCGTCGTAGGCCACGGCGACCTCGGTGCGCAGCCAATGCTCGCACTCAGCAGCGAGAGGGGGATAGCGGTCGCGCTCCATGCCTCACTCTAGGCGTCGGCTCTGGGAGCAGCATAGCAACCCGGGGCTTGCAGTGGCACAGTCGTCGCTGGAAACTTTAACCATGCCAATGACTTAACTCGCTTTTAGCTGTTTTTTACACGAATCCCTGCCGACCCTCCAGTTGGGGCGGCCCTTCCAGTCGAGCGAGCTACCACTCAGCGACACGGACCTTTTGGAGGATTTGCTGCACTTTGCCTATCGGCTTCCCATTGCAGAGGTTCAGCGGCACGCGCGCAATTGCGCGCTGAGCTTGGCAAGGCAAGCCGGACAGGGTCAATCTTTGTTCACATCTCTTATCCGGCGACTTATGGACGGTGAGTTGGACGCCCCCTTGCAGGCACTCGGAACGCTGCTCGCTGCCGACAGCGCGAACCTCGAGCCCGTATTGGGCCGCGCCGTAGCTGCAATGGTCAGTCACCGTGACATTGCGGTAGCCGAGTCAGCCACGCTCTTGTCGCATCGGTGGGGGCTGGCTGTCTCTTTGGACGCGACGCCACTGCCACTCTTCTATCTCCTCGAATTCAGTGACCTGCCAGAGAGCGACCAGGCATTCACGGACGAGAGAACTGGTGCAATGCGCGTCGAATCGCCGCTTGGCTGGACTCGTATGTTGCGCTCGACGGCACGTCACATTGCAAAGGCGGCAGACATCGAGGAGATGACAGTCCGCCGGCGCGCGGCGATGTTCATCCAGGATTGGGGTGGACTTGAGGCCTTCGGGCCCTCTGGTGTCAAAGAGCTTGAGGCTCAGCTTCGTGTCCTTGATATGCAGATCACTTACATGAAGCCACACGCCTACATTGCCATTGCTGCCCTTCGCCACGTCGCAGGGGAACTGCGCCTGGCCGGCAAGTTGGAGAGCCGGGACAGTCCGATGCTGTTGGAGAAATTGGGCTACCCCCTTCCGCCTCGGCCATTGATGCTCCCGCGAGTTCGTCCCGAGTGGATTCGAAGGCCGCTGATTGACCGAAGTGCCGGTTGGTCCGAGCGAGAGCAGAAGTGGATTGACGAGGTTGACGGCGATGTTGCCCCTTTCCTGGCGCACTGCGACGGCCAAGTCGTGGCCGAGGTGTCTCGCTTCCATATCCACAAGGCACGACTGTCAGAGCACCGCTTCTACCGCTTTAGAGCACCTTGGGCAGAGACTGATAGTGAAGACTTCGACGATTGTTACGCCAAGCTGCCCATCGCTGTTTGGCTAGGCCAGTACGTCCCACTCGACAATGATCTGGCACCAACGCTGGTAAGGCGAGTTGTCTGCTCCGTGGACATGGGCTTTGACACAGCGGCCAATCCGTTTGCATTATGCCCAAACTGGGTTGAGGGGCTTCGCTGGCGCGCTCATGACGAGACACCGAGCGTATTCTTCGATGCGAGCGGAACGGTGGTCGCAGAGCTTCACTGGTGGCGTGACGCCGGCCCGGTTGGAATCGATGCGGATTCTCTGTGGGGCGAGGGTTGCTACCTCGTTGTGACGCCGGCTGGCCTGGAGCAACTCACCGCCGCTTGTGGGAAAGAGTCCTTAGCCGTTAACGTGTTCGCAAGCAGGCATATAGAGCAGCCGAGTAATTGCGGGCAAACTCTCCTAAGAACGGCGAAGGGCGGATACTCGGTCTAAGGCCATCCATACTCCGCTTCGATCCTAGACGCTTAACTACAGGCTGTTATCGCTGACGACAGCCCTTCTGGCGTAAGAACTGGAAGGACCGCTATGCGAGCGCAGCCTGCACCCACGCTGCCACGCCGCCCCGCTACCCGTTGAGGTAGTCGGCCTGCATACGCCCACGGCCCAGCAGATCCGACTGGGCCATGTTGGGCGTCACAACCTGGAGCGGCTCACCTGGCGATGCCAGCTGGCCCCATATCGGCTGGACATCGAATTCACAATGAGCCAACAGGACCGAGTATCTATGCGGGGCGCAACACCAAGATGACTAGCCGGCTCCATCTCACCCATACGCATCATTCAAAGCGCTGTTCCCGTCGACTTTGATCTTGCGCCTCCCGCTGTCGCTCTCTTCTCACTGTGAGCTCGACCCGTTCAAGCCTTTCCGCCGCAAGATTTCTCACTTCAGCCAATGGATGCTCCAGCAGCTCAGCAAAAGCTTTGGCCCGAATTTCTATGATGTCAGCCAACGAGCTAGACCAACTCATGGGCTGGATTCCGGCAAACATCACATCGACGATGCATTGCTTGTCCACTGCGGCTTCCAGCAAGCCTTTGATGGACGCACTGAGGACAACGCGTTTGGGATGCTCTAGTGGTATATCGCTTGCCTCTACAGTTGAGTAGGCGCAAGTCGCTGCAGCAACGCGCACGATCCGATCTTGATCGCCACGACACCAGGCAACCAGTCGATCCACCGGTATACTACTGAGTGACGGCGACGTACCTCCGAACCTATACTTGAAAAGGTGATCAATCAAACGACGCTCCCTATCGTCGCCCGTGAAGATATCTCCAAGGACAATCTCCGGGAAGTTGCGGAATAGCGTTGTGATGAGGACTTCGAAGTCAGAGCTACGAATTCTGAGATCATCCAACCCTTCGCAAAGCAACCTCACGATCTCTTTGACTTCCTGTTCTGGAGCCGACTCAGATAGGCACTGCTGGGCGATGCGCTTGGTCCCTCGGATGCGCTTCAGTTCAGTCTGTCCGCACTTCCCCGCGAGTAGACCGCGAATGGCGACGCGCCCTGCCGAAAGGAGATCTTCATTCGGCGCATAGTTTCCGCCTCTCCCCGCGAAGAATCGCATTTCCAGCACACTAAGCGTGGTGTAGAAGCCATCGTGCCGCTGGTTCAATATGGTGAATAGTTCCGTGAGCTCGCTGTCGGTAAGGGACTCGTGCATGCGGCCATAGGCAAGCTGACCAAACCGCCACGCTTCGAACTCTTCCCCTCGTGCCAACTCAATGAGCATATTGAACCCCCATGGGCCAATCTTGATGGCGCTGAGCAGGTAGATGAAAAACGCCCGCAACAATGGATGATCCAGCACGCGCTCCAGCATCACCATGGCCAAGCCGGGGTCGATATCGTGCGCAGCGCTGATATAGCCTCGAAGCATCTGTGGATTGAGCTCCGCAGGCACTTGCAGTTGCACCAGGCTCAAGAGACGCTCATAAGTAGCAAGTAGGTCGACGCTGCCTTGCGCCAGCCCAATGCCGAAAGGATGCAGTGCATCGAACTCGCCCGACCAAATCCCTGGACCCAATCGCTCTAAGCAACTTAGCTCTGCTGCGGCCATCTCACCAAGAGAGATGATCTTCTCTTGGATCATCTCGTCACTGAAGGTTACTTGCTCCCCCCTACTCTCGATGTGATCCCAAGTATTGGACAGCACATAGGCCTCGATCTCCGAATAGAGGTCGGATGGTGCCGCAACGCGCGAAAGTGACTCCAGCCGAGCCAGTAGGTCGGGATGAGCTGAGTCGCCATCGAAGCCAAGCGTCTTCTTTACCGAGACCCACATCTGCGGCCACTCCCCCTTCGAAGCATGATTTCTGACTATCTCCTCGAGATCATCAAAACAGCCCGCAAACGTCCATAGTTCCCGAAAATGACCTGCCAGGAGTGAGCGCGCCCATTCGCGAAGAGTCAAGTCATCGCATGTAAGCGCCGGTCGCAGCAAGTTCAAGAAGCCGACATACCACTCGAGCTCTTCGGCACGCGTTCGCGGCTGCCAGCCAGCATCACGTCTACGTGCACCGAAGTCGAACGCCGAGAAAGACGTCCAGTGCGTCGCTTCGAACGCAGCATGGAACAGCTCGGCTGCGATCTCGCGATGCCTCTCGGTGCCCGACTCGAGTAGCTTGCTGACAAACGCGCACCGCCGTTCTGGTCGCGCCAGCGTACCTGACAGGTGCAACGAGAACAGATGCCGCATCTGTCCAACTATGCTGTCCCTGTTCTCACCTGACTTCTCGGCCTCGGAGAACTTCAGCATGACCGTCGCAGCACGATCAAACTTATCCTCGTCGTAAGCTAGCTGGTGCAGCAGGCGCACGAACAACCT
The DNA here is from genome assembly GCF_002893095.1 of Stenotrophomonas sp. VV52. GTDB lineage: Bacteria > Pseudomonadota > Gammaproteobacteria > Xanthomonadales > Xanthomonadaceae > Stenotrophomonas > Stenotrophomonas aracearum. Next base: position 12,181 of record NZ_PKQQ01000016.1, read on the forward strand.
GAAGTTTCGGTTCTCGCGCGAGGCAAAGCCTGGCTTGGTTGCGGCGTTCTCGATCAGCTGCAGCACGGTCTCCGGGAATACCGGCGCTATGTATAGCAATGCAGACAGCGTGCCTTCGTTACACGATCCAATATCATGCAGCGGTCCGCCGGGGCTCACCCAACTATTTGCCATCCGAACCGCAGGCCCGAAATCGTGCAGGTATCCCAGTCGATGCGCACATGAGACGAAAAGTCGGAGGTTCTCTGGCTTTAGCAGCTCGGCATTGATTGCGTCGACAGGGATGTTCTCCAGCGCACGCTTCGCCAAACGATTGGCAAGTGCATGAGGAAGAACTGCTCTCCACTCACCACGACTCTGCGCGAGCTGACGACGCATCAACTCAGCCTGAGCCCGATGCAGACCACGACGATCGAGGCCAACGACGGCACTTAGGACGCCAAGCTCATCATTGAACTCGGACGAGGAAACATTGAAGGAATAGACGAGCGATAGCGCTTCAGCGCATTCCAGAAGTTCATTGGACGCTCCTTTTCGTTGACTGAACAACCTATGGAAAAGGTCCTCGTCGGAGAAGTTTGTCAACGTCTCATCTGCATCTACCCGGCTGGCCAGCGCGATCGCGATGCGCGAATTGCCCCCGGAAAATTCGGCGATTTTGCCAGCGTTCAACTTCCCGATGTCTGGGTGCCGCCGCTGGATCAGCATCGAGACCGTCTCCTCGCTGCACGGCTCGAGGTGGATCACTTCGGTTTCCTCAGGACGATCGTCCGAGATGTCGTACTCGATTGTCAGAAGGCTGAGCATCGCGCTACTTGCGGAGACCTGCTTCTGCAACTGCCGATGCACGTCTGGCGGGCAGTTGTCCAGCACCAATTGAACCGCATGATCGTTAGCCACGATGTATGAAACTAGCTCGGATGCCGTCGGTGTCAAGTTCTCACCCAGGTCGGCGTAGATTGCGCTAGCTGGTGACAAGGCCTCCTCACCAACGTTCGCCTCAAACAGGGCCTGCGCGAATCGCGTCTTCCCCACTCCGGAGAGGCCGGTGATGCGAACCGCACTACCGCGGCGGCGCAACCGTTCTCGAGCTAGATGTATGCCCTCAGAAACAGGCATGGGAGTCTTTGCGCTCGAGTTCGCGTCAATCACGCAGGGGTGGTCATCAACAAGGAATGCGTCGTTCTGGGCTGGGGGAGTAGCTGCCCACCTCCCGAAAGGCCTCCAGCCGGACAAGGGGCGGCCGAGGCGCGCACGAACCCACAGCGCAACGCTTGGATGCCGCCGTAGCCAAGTCGCCAATCGATCTCGACCATAAAAGTCAACGCGCAGAGACGCTTTTCCAGGAAGGATCCCCGCGACCGCCTCCATCGCCCGCACTCGACTCGCCAACATGCTGTCTGAACAATCGTCCTTGCCACTAACGATAATGTAGGCACCATTCCGATCGGCAAGATCTGCAAGTACGAGCTTTGGGGTGCCACCCTCCAACATCTCGTCCCTGCATGCCGCCGCACCCATAGCACGCTTCTTGACCTGGAAACCGCAGATCCCACGAGGAACAAAGCCGTCGTTGGACGGCAAGTCCATAGCCTCAATACGGACATCCAAACCGCCATCAGGTGCCTCCTGCGCACCTCCCCACATAACGCTCTTCGGCCGACGCCCCTGCTGGATTACCTCCGCTTCGCAAAGACGGGCAACCAATTCACGCAGATCGCCAGCACTGAGCGCCGTGATATCTACAGCATCAAGTTCAAAAAATCTCATGATTCCCTTCCCGCAATGATCGGGGCACGCGCATCAAGGCATTAAAGACGGCGCAAAGCAATTTGTCGCCTAGGTCAGACTGCCCAGAATTCTAGGAGCCTGGAAACTGTGGAAGGAGAACCTCCTGCTCCAGCGTCCCCGGATGCGTTTCCACATGAATGGCCAAGTCATTCCACCCGATGGATCGACAAGTTCGAGACATTGCGCTAGACACCGATTCAGCCGTTGGCTTGAGAGCGTAACCGAGACCAATGAGCTCCCTGGGATCCATCAACCACGGCTTCAGGGTGAACCCCGCCTCGGCGGCAGATCCTGCGATGACGGCGCCAATCCTCATCCCGCCCTCATCCAAGTCGCCGAAATGGAACGCCTGAGTTGTCTGGCGAGGAAGTGATTTCAAGATCAGCATGTAGACCTGTCTCCAGGATGGGGACGGCATACCACCGGTATAGAGCAGTACGAGGCCGACCTGATCAGATGCAGCCTCAGCAAACTCATGGAATGTCTGTCGATTCTCAATGGTAAGAACACGCCAGCTCGGCACGGCTGGATTCGGCACGAATCCAGCGATGTGGGCAGGAGCGAAGCCGAGATATGGATGAACCACTCCCACCACCGTAGTCGACGTAACAACCGTAAGCGGACCTGAGATCAGTACGGGCAATGGTTCCTTGTGCAGGCCTATGGCCGAGAAGACCTCGCTACTATCAAGTCCAGATGGTGCAATAGAGTTGAACCAAAGCAAATCGATCCATTTCACGATGCCCTCCACTCGCTTGCTGTCACCAAACATCATGGCCGAAACCCGGCGCAACAGTTCGTCCCTGACGACACCTCGCCTTGCTGAAATGAGTCTGATTGCATCCAGTATTTGCGCTACAGAAGCATCGGTAGCCTCTTGCCCGCGAACCTTATGGCCCAGCGACCAGCGCTCAATGACCTCGGTCAGTACGGGGAAAAGGCCGGTGTGAGTGTCCAGCATGGAACGGGCCTCTGATACGGAATCACGACGAAGTCGTGCGCCCAAGAAGTTCGCCAGCTTTGCGAGGTTCAGTACGGCAACGCCCGCAACATCTAGAGGCGGCTGCACCATCACCTTGGCCTTGATTTCGATGGCTCCAGAGCGCTCAGCCAGTTCAAGTTCGGAACGAAACGCTCTTGCATCCTCGATGCTGCGCAGGCTGAAGAACTCTGGGCATGATGACTCTGTCAGCCTGAGAGCTATTCGCTCATCCTTGCCACGACTCACTGCTTTCTGGGAGCGATTGAAAATTGACGTCAGGAAGGCCCGGGCTATAGTCATGCAACGACCCCTTCCCCATGGGGCATTCGACTTGCTTCAACACGCTTGAGCTCTTCCTCGAGAAGCTCGGGATGCTTGCGCCAGTTGTCGGAATCCAGAATTACATGACCATCGTCATCAATGCGGACGTGTTTGATGGAGATAAGATCGTCGTCACGGTACATCTCGATGTAGGTATCCACCGATTCGTTGATCTTACCCAAGGCATCGTCCGGTGCCGCGACGATGGGCTGAAGGCCCAATGCCTTCAGGTACTCAAAGACGGCACGGGTATTCACTGAGTCAATCTTGTCACCCAACTCATCGAAAATTATCAGCGACATGCCGCCTTGATCACCGCGCAACTTTCCCAATGCGCGCGCCATCGACGCTGCAGCAACGATGAAAAGAGGCGCGCGGTGCTCGCCCCCGGAACCCTTGTCCATGCGCTTTGAGAAGTCGGTCACCGTCACACCATTGCTGCGAACGTCAATCTCGAAGTTGAAGAAATTGCGATAGTCCTCCAGAAGCCTGTTGGCCTCTGCATCCTTTCCCTCAAGCATCGCCCTGAACTCAGGAGGAGCATCCACCTGGCCAGAGAAGATATCCCCCTCCAGTCCCGCACCAGCCACCTTCAGTATGAATTTGTACAGCGACTCATGATCCTTATTGAGATTGGTGACGAAGTGATACTTCTCGTTGTTCGAGAATGGCGGCAAGCGCTCCATCGTACTGTTCAGCTCATTGAGCGTGCTGCGCATGCTGGCGAAGTGGTCGCTCAGGCGGGCGGCGATCTGCACCTTGAACGTTTGCTCTGCCGCTTCTGCAGCTTCCGCGGAAAGCACTTGGTAGTGATGGAGCTCGGATTCCTCTAGCCGTTGCTTCTCCTGAGCCATTGTCTCGCACATGGCGCCCAGGTCGCCCACCGCGATATCCATCTGAGGATCGAATTGGTTTGCGTACGTGGACATGTCACTTGCCAACGCCTGCACTTGGGAAGACAGCTGATTGCCACTTCTAACCGTAGCGTCACTGATCTTCGCCACAATCGTATGCAGCGATAGGCCGGAACCATCAAACTCATCGCGTTTTGTTTCGAACCACTCATCACCCACGTATTCATTGCGGCGACTGAGAGCCGCCTTTGAGCAGATTCCGTTGGTTCTATCCGCAAGCTCGTCTAGCCGTCTCTGTGCTTGCCGGAAAGCCTCACCATGAGTTCCGACGTCTCTGCTGCTTTCTTCCAGCTTCGACTGTGCTGCCAAGGCAGCTCGCCTTGCCTCTGTGATGAGCAGCTGACGAGCAAGGAGATCAGGTGCGCTTGCGATCTCTTGCATCGCCGCCTTTGCATCAAGCGCGGATTGCTCCTGAATGTGCGAGTTCAGCCATCTTTCAATGTCCTGGATACGTCCTTCAAGTCCCACCAACTTCTCAAGGGCTTCAACCAACTGGCGCGACCGGTTCGCCTCCTGCTCGCACTCGGCTGCGTTCTGCCCCAACGTGCTGCGCTGCTGCCGAAGCACCGCCAGGCGATGGCTGGCATCTTGGCGTCCCAGCACCAGTTCCGTTGCAGACAAGGGGCGTCGACGGCCGAAATCAGCACGTCCAGCCTGCTCGCCAGTACGGGTGAAGCCCTCAGGGCTATCCGTAGTGACGCGCTCCAATCGCTCCAGCCGGCCGAGTCGAAGACGGATATAGTCCACCGCCACTTGATTGTCACCCGCGATCAGATGCGCGAGACCCATTGGCGGAACTACACCCATATCCGCCTTCGACTTCACCGGGTTCACCAACAGTACTGAATCCGGCTTTGTATCCCACGGAATCTTGTTGAAAACGGACAAGGCATCCTCAAATTTGCCGCTACGGACAACCAGGGCAGTGCGCGAACGACCAAGGAATCCCTCGATTACGGGTGCCCAGTCAGCATCTGTGACCGTGACCAAATCGCAGACGGGCGTGCACAGAAGTCCTTTATCTCCAAGTATGTTCACAACTGCTTGGACGGCCGGCGGGAGTTCCGCTTTGCCTTCTTGGATGCGTTTGATCTGCTCGTTAGCGATCCTAAGCTCATTTCCGAGCTTGGACAGCCTCTGCTCGTCATGGTCTAGCTGACGCCTTGCCGACTGGATGATCGGAGCAACCCGCATGCTGGACTCGCGCAATGCTGCCGAGGCCTGCGAAACGTCAAGCACAAGCGCATCGGATACGGATGTGCTGGAAACCGCGTCAAGAAGCTCAACCCAAGGCATCGCCAGATGCTGCCAGCCTCCGAGATCGGGTTTCACGCGGTTGGCCTTCTCGAAGCCCGCCACCACCTCGCGAAGGGCCTGGGCCACATTGGTTTTGATAGGTCTAAGTGATCTCTCTCGTTCGCTGGCCAGGTCACGGGCGGCACTGATCGCCGGATCTGCTGCTGATTGAAGCTCTAGTTCGATGTGCACGCCGTTGAGTCGATCATGCTCTGCCTTGGCGCTGTCGACTGCGTTCTGCGCTGCCTGATGCCTGTCCCGCGCTTCATGCAGCGTAGTTTGTGCCGCATCAACAGCATCCATGTGTTGTTCACGCTCATAGTCATCCAACAGCGCCCTATAGGTCGCTGCGTGCATCCGAGTCTGAGTAGCCTTATGACCGGCTGCGATCAAGCTTTTGACGTACTCAAGCCTGTCCAGTGTTTCCAGAACCTTGGCTTGAAGCGAGCGCAGATTGTCGAGCTGGGAGCGGAAGTTCTTGAGCTCGATAGGATGGGCATCGACAATGTAATTTCGAACAAAGCTGCTGGTGTCAGGAACTTTCTGCAGATTAAGCGCATTCTTCATCGCTCGCCGAAAAGCTCTCGGGTCGATGCTGCCCCCTCCTTTGGGGCGCAAGGCGAACAACATTGCTTCAACCTGCTTCTCCGCCGACGGAGGCACTGCGAGCCTACCATTCACGCGACTGACTGCGTCCTCCATCAGCTTATTGAACGTTCCCCAGGCCAACGGCAAAAGTTCCGCCTCGGCGTTCGCTTCAAGATGATCATCTAACGCGAGCGCAACCCCTTGGACCACATAGCGCCCGTAGACGTGCAGCTTTGGGTCGCCCACTGATGCGCCCAGGGCCAGGCCAACCGAAACCGGCGGCAATTCGCCCTCAGTGTCGCGAAACACCATGGTCAAATAGGACGTCGCATTCTCACGAATATGCTCGTCACCGCGATAGTAACCGAGGCAGTATTCGCGCACTGAACGCCCCCGAGTGCCTGATACGCCCCCTGACTGCGCATTGAGATCGATTTGATTCTGATCCCCTCCGTACAAGACGATCTGCATCGCATCCAGAATCGCAGATTTTCCCGATCCGTTAGGCGCCACAATGCCCGTTGCAGGACTAAAGCTCAGGGTTTCGGCACGGAATAGGAAAAACTGTACCAGGTGAAATTTCTCAAGCAGATACATTGCCATCCTCCGTGACTTCATTCATTGCGTCGAAAGTAGCTGCATCCCCCTCACCTGCCACTTCCTTGCGGAAGGATTCCAGATGGCTCAAGTATTCCTTCCGCAGCAGATCTCCGATCGCGGGATGGATGCGAACCTTCGCGAGCTGATTCCGTACATCGTCCCTGTCCTCAAAGGCAGCAATCCCCCAGCGCTTGAACTTGGCCATCAAAGAGCGGAAGTCCCCAGGCGAGGGAAAGTCCCTGCCCGTTTCCTTCTCGTAGTGCTCTTGCAAGTCAGGCAAATCGACGAAAGTTTCGCCATTTGGCTCTTCGCGCCCCTCGAAACGGACGCGATGATGAACGCCGGCGAGCACCAACAGCAGCAGGGTTTCGTCCTTGCTGGCTCGCTGTTGGGTCAGTACGTGCACGGGCCGCGCCACGATGTACTGGTAGTTGGTGTCGTGCAACAGCTCGATGCCGAGGGGACGAACTACCTGCTCAAAGTCATTGATATTTCGGCTGACAATGCCGTAATCCTTCCGGGTCGCCCGGTCCGAGGCGGACAAGACCTGGTGGGTTACTAGCCGATAGGCCGCCTGCTCGTAGTCCTGCTCCTCGTACATAGTGTCGCGGCTAAGCGCCTTTTCCCAGTGGCGTGCCATGTCATTTCACCTTGGTGATGTAGAAGTCCGGCATGTCCAAATACGGCCCGGCAATTCGTTCATCACCGGCGCTTTGGAAGCGATATCCAGGTAGTCGCTTTGAAATTCCTTCATGGTGCTTCTTTCCGAGGCCTGTCATTGCTTCCTGTGCGTAGGTGGACAGCGTCTGCACCATTCGAAATTGCTTGATACCGGTGATGGGAAGCTGAGACGCCCGGATCTGCCTACCTCCTCCCATGACACCCTGCAAGTACACCCTCACCTCTGTTGGCATGGCGGTACGCGCATCACGCGCACGCCTGTGCAGGTTCATCCGCGCCTCCTGCTCGGCTGTCATCTGCCGCGGAGAATCCGCGGTCCTGGGAATGGGCGGACGGGCGATGCGTGGTTGAAACAGGAGTTCACCGGAAAGCAATGCTCCGGGCCCAACGGGCATGGAGGCGTCGAAGTTCTCCGCAGCATTGACTCCGGCGATAGCCTTTTTGATCCGTCTCTCGAGCTGGCCCGGCGCGCGAAGCTGGTACTCGATCATGGCCAGCATGCGACGCTCGATATGGCGCTGATCCTGGCCCAAGCGATCGAAGTAGTCTTGCAGACGATAGACATTGCTCAATCGCCTGATCGCCTTCTCATAGACAGCCTCAGCCGTGCCTTTATCACCTTTGTAGCGTCGCTCGGCCAACCACACGATGATCCGTTCCCGATGATCCCCGTAATGGATTTCCTGAGTTAGGCTCAACACCTGCGCCTTTCGTGCGAGGGGGTGATCGGCGCCAGCCAAGTCCGCATAGTCAGCCATGACGTGCTTGGAAATGTAGTCTTCAAACAACCGACGGATAGCCGCCCCGGGGGTCGCGGACTTGAATATCTCGCGCTGCAGGGTACGCACGTTCAGACTCATGGCGGCAATCCCGGACAGAAGCGCATGGGCGCTGTCGCCGGCGTTTACGAAGTCGTCACCGTAGACATTGCTTGCAGGATCAAGCACCCGACGTAATGTGTCTTCAATGGAACGCATCTTCGCGCCCACCATCGCCGGCGTGTCTTCTGTGAAGACCTGCAAGGTGGCAAGGAAACGGCTTACCACAGCAGTCATGGACAGAGTGCGCGTGAGTCCCACCTGCTCTTCTTCGAACCAGCCATTCTCCGTGAGATGGCTCAAGTACATGTTGGCGCGAATGTTGAGCGGAGTGAGCTGGCCTACCCCCTCTTCTGCCTGCCAAGCGTCATCGTGTTCGAGGTAGTTCTCGATGAACTGCGTCAACTGCCGCCGTTCCCAGCCGGTCGCCGGGGGAACCTCAGCCTCTGGCCCGAAGAATTCTTCGTACAGACCCAAGAGCAGCCGCCAGTAGTTCTCCCGATTTGCCGAGGCCAATGGGCGAAAGAGTTGCGATGGCAGTACCTCAAACAGAGAGCTGGACACTGTGCAACTCCACAGAAGTTGGGCTATCTACTTCACATTAGCATAAACGCTAACATATCATAAACGCTAACTTAGCATCAATGCTAAGCTGCGTGTCATCTGACCCCGGCCCAGCCCCATGCCCCGCCCCCGCCCCAATCCAAACAAAAGTCCGGAAACACTTCGAGCCATCGAAACGCTGCTCCTCTGGGAGGGGCAAGTCACCAATGAGCGAGTACGCCAAGTGTTTGATCTGCATATCACCACGGTAAGTCGATTGCTAACCCAATATGCTGAACTCAATGGAGGCGGCCTTGAGTACCGAAGCCATGTGCGCGGATACGTGGCGATGTCTGGCTTCAGACCCCTCCTAACCGAAGGGCTGATCGAAGAGTACCTTGCGTTTGAGCGCCCCCAGGAAGCTACAGGCTTTATCGAGAGCTCCCAGCTTATCCTCGGCGGCGTTGAACGACGCCACTTCGCACTGCTTAATCGTGCCTGCAGAGAGGGCAAGGGGCTCGTTGGCGAGCACCGGTCCATGCGCAACCCAGCACCTCGCACCAAACGACTGTTCCCTCATGCGCTGGTGCAGGCAGGCAGGCGCTGGCATGTTCGCGCATTTGTCATCGCCGAGGACGAGGCGGAAGCCGGACGCTTCCTGGACCTGTCTATAAATCGGCTGAGCGGCTTGAAACAGCTGGCTGATCCTCGGCCAGAGCGGGCCGAGCCTAGCCAGGACGCCGCCTGGCAGACACAGGTAGAGCTGTCGATCGTCCCCCATCCGCATCTGACACCAGATCAGAAGGATATGGTGCGTATCGAGTATTTCGGAGGTAAGGCAGCCTACAGGTTAAGAACCCGTGCCGCACTACTCCAATACCGACTACATGAACTGCGCTGCGCCACCGATGCAGAGAAGGAGCCGCCGAACGAATTTCACCTCTGCGTCGACGATCCAACCGCGATCCAACCGTGGCTATTTGGCGAGCTGAATTAGCGGATGGCATGATCGTAGCCAAACTTGAGGCCCGGCACGGATACCGCGCTACCCCTGCCTGGGTAGCTACCCTACATAGGAACCGTATCAGATGGACGCCATTGGCATTCAAAGCCAATTCTCCGTCTGTACCTCAATGATCAGGTCGATGAGCCGTGCCCTCGTGTCCCTATCGATCGAGCGCCAAATGCAAACTACCGCCCCAGCTGCGGCATGGTCCGGGGCATTCAACTCTAGCCCTTCGCTTACTCGGCATTGAGGTGACCAATCCCTACCTAGGCGATTACTGATTGCCCACTTCATAAACTCATGGCACTCTGGGTTGGCATCATTCTGGTCACAGGGGGCCAGGTATGGGCAGTCTGCATCAAATCCACAGTCGCAACGGCCGTATCGGTGCCGGAACCGATACGAAGCCAGAGGATATCGACGCTATCGTCACGGCGCTTCGTAAGGACGGGCGTGGTCATTTGCTGCTTTACTTTCACGGGGGCCTGGTCGACAAGGCCGCGGGTATCGGTATTGCCCAGCGACTTGAGGGGCGCTTTTCTCAATCGGCCTATCCGGTTTTTTCCGTGTGGGAGTCGGGTTTCGTTGAAACGATCCGCAACAACCTGCGCGAGCTGCCGGATGAGCCGGTATTCAAGAATCTGGTGCGCAAGGCGCTAGAGTACGCGCTCCGCCGCTTGGGAGGTAGCAACGGCGCCCGGACCATCACGCCGGGCAACGTCGATGCAGGGAAGGTCCGCCAGGCAGTTGATACATATTGGAGCGATCCCAGTCGCAATCACGTGCCCTACCGTGATTTCAAACCTGTAGTGGGGCCCTCAGGTGCGCGTGCGGCGAGTGCGCTGATCGACGACGCCGAGATCGAAGCCGACTTGCAAACCGACAGCGAGTTTGTGGTCGCCATGCAAACCCTGCCAACCGCGTTAGACGAAGCACGCGATGCATTCATCGGGGGCGGAGCGAGCGTTCGAGATACCCCGTTCTCGCAGGCGGTATCAACGCAGGTCGCCGGGGTCGAGGGAGGCCGCGGGTTGATCGTCTGGTTCAAAGTTTCCCTTCTGGTGAAGCGCATCCTGCAGGGTGTTCTGCGTCGGTACGCGGATCAACGCGATCACGGCCTGTATGCAACGGTCGTAGAGGAAGTGTTGCGTGGTGTTCATTTTGGTGGCAGTGGACTCAATGAATGGGGCAAGGCACTCCAGTGGAACCGCATGAAGCAGGACTCACTCGATGCGTTCGGCGACGGCTCCGACCTGTATGCCGGAACTGCGCTGCTGGAGCGGCTGCGTGCCGCCCATGCCTCTGAAGGGCTGCTATCGAGGATCACTCTAGTCGGCCACAGCACTGGCGCCGTCTACATCGCCAATTGGCTTGACAAGGCATCAGAGCTTCTGCCGGCCGAGATTGCATTCGACGTCGTGTTCCTGGCGCCCGCCATCACCTACGAGCGCTTTGCCGCCACGATCACCCAACATGGCGATCGCATCCGTCACTTCCGCTTGTTTGGCATGCGCGATGAATTCGAACGGGACGATCAGGTCGTCGGAGACGACTCTAAATTTCCCAATGGGCAGGACTGGAAGCGCTTCATCTATCCCAGCTCCCTCCTCTATCTGGTGTCGGGTGTCCTCGAATCGCGCCCAAATTCCGACGGAACGCTCGTCGACGAACCGGACATGCCGCTGCTGGGCATGGAACGCTTCTTCGCTTGGCACCACATCTACTCAGATAGCAAGTTTCCCGAAATAGGTGCAGTCCGCGCGTGGCTCGGAGCTGCACCGAACCGTACGATCTGGTCCAAGTCCCAAGGACAGACAGCAGGCTTGAACAGCACAAGCATTGATCACGGAGCTTTCGACGACGACGAAGATACGCTGCTCAGCGTTGAGAGCCTCCTCGGCGGATGGTGACATCTTCGAGAGCACGCCAAAGGTGCCCTTGTGTACGCAACAGGGAGAGATGTGGACATGCCGCGAGATGATCACTACGCGATCGTGCTGACAATTAACCGTTATCCCGGCCTGAGTGACCTCCATGGACCTGAGAACGATGGCGAAGAGTTCCGGCAATGGCTCCTCGATCCGGAGTACGGCGACCTGGACACCCGACGTATCCAAGTCATACGGTCGCAGGATTATGGCGTGGCAGCGACCCCGGACGACGCAAACCCGACCGAGAAGGAGCTCAAGAAGGCGCTTAATCTATGGCTGCGCACCCCGAACGGATGGCATGACCGCATTGGACAGCGCTTGTATCTGTTCTTCGCCGGACACGGGTTCACAGCCGGTTCGGCGATTCACGACCCGGCACTATTCTCGGCCGTCGCGCAAAACGGCGACACGGCGCATATCGCCGTCCTGCGTTATGCGTCGAAAATCGCCAACGCGGGTTTCTTTGATGAAATCATCCTGGTAACGGACTGCTGCCAGGACGTACTCAAGGCGAGCCAGGTGCTCGAGCCGACTTGGACCCCGCCGGACCGGCAACGAACGGCACACGTCCGATTGTTCCAGGCGTATGGAGCGCCGCGGGGACGTCAGTCCTTTGAGCGCAACATTGGCCCGGCCGGGCAGTCTCGCGGCCTGTTCACTAGCGTCCTACTGGACGCGCTGCGCAGCGCACCGCCTGACGCCGACGGATGGGTGACGGATCGCGCCGTCGCGGACTACTTCCAGGTGCTATGGGCCGATCGCTACGAACAGGAAACCGGATACACGCCACCACTGACTCCCGCAACGAAGCGGATTCGAATATATCAGCGCCCGGCGTCGGCGCCAGCTTCCGCGCTCCCACGCCGGGTTGCCGTCGACCTGAGCCGCATCATTGCTAAATTCGCGGCCATCGACCGGCAACCGGATCCTGACATCTCACCTTACCCACCCGCGCCGCCCACCGACATGACGCCAAATGGGCAGCTACGCAGTAGCCAGCTTCGCCAGCTCGAGCATCCCATCGTGGAGCTGACCCCGGGTCTGCATCTCGTCGTTACACCAGGGAATCTACCCGACGTCGCCTTCGAGGTTCCCTACCCGGTGCTGCCAGCTGCAGGCAACACCCCTCCCGTTGCTGCACCTATCGACATGCCCGCTTTGCGAACCGACGAGGTTGCAGCGCAGCCGGTGGTGTTGAGGACGGACAATCCCAACGCGCAGATCACGGTGCTCGATGCTAGCTACGCTCGTGTCAGCATCGGTACGGGAGTGGTCTCGCTGTCCTTAGCTCCGGGACTCTACAAAGCCCTGGTGCACGTCGGGGCCGAATCGGCGCAATCGCTGTTCGTTGTTGCGGATGCGCCCCTCGACCAGCGGTTGCCCGGGCCCGAATTTTCCGCGGCTGCGCCCGTCATCGGCACGTCAACCACGCACCAAAATCAGTCCCTTCATGCCGCTGAATACTCGATGATTCCGACGGAGCCAAGCCGCGATCTCAGCGAAATCGGTGAGGTCTTTGTCTTCGCGCGCGACTCCAGTTTCAGTCCCGACGGCTCTCTAAACCCCGCGCCACCGTGGCGGCAGTGGCACCTCAGTTCCCTTGTAGGGGCAACCTTGGAGGAGCGCCTCATCCACAGTGGTACGGACGACAGGCTCGGCTACGCCTACCTCAAATTAGCAGCAACAGCTGGCAGCCTCGCACTGCGAACGGCCAGCCCTTGGGACGAGTCGAATGAAGACGGACTGGTCGTCCCGGTGATTAAGGGGTGGCGTACCGAGATCTACCTTGACTGTACCTCAGCTCCGCCAACCCCTCCGATGGTGGACACTCAGGGCGCACGAATGCTCGACTTGGCGACTGCCTCCATCCATCTGGTCCGGATGGGAAGTGCGTCACTGCTGTTCGATCCGATCGGGCTTGCGACGGAGGCGGCGCGAGCGCAGCTTACAGTCGGCCGGGAGGTGGCGGTGCCATCAACCGAGCAAGCAATGGCCAGCCCGATGTGGGCCTTGTACGCGGCCCTCGCTGCCTTCCAGCGGGGCGGGCAGCACATCGATACCGTTGGACAATGCGTTGCAGCCGTTCCTAAGGAAATCAGGGAGGGTCTATCCGATTTTGCGGTGCTCGCGCAATGGCTAGGCCTATCGAACGTGGCCCATCCGCTCCGTAACCCACCCGCGCTGGCGGCCTCATGGAGCCTTGCCTCAAAGCTGGAGGCGCGAGGCGGACTGGCCTCCGAACTGTTCGAGGAGATCGGCCAATGGCGGTCCGGTGGGAGTCTATGGACTCTCTGGCAGCGTTCAGTTGATGACCGCTGGTTGTTGCGAAATCGGCTTTCTGACCAGGCTATGGGCACTCTGAAGGGTAATGCACAGGGGATTGACGACGCGGCAACCCCGCAAGTGCTCGCCCCCGCCTGGTCACTGGACACCTGGGTTCCGGTCGAAGACGGCCTGAGGTGTCCTAATCCCACCCATAGCCCCTTCCAGCAAGCACTCCGTCGGCGTCTTCTGGATGCGCTGGCTGAGCGCCACACCGATGCCGACAGCGGCGCCTTCACCACTGTGTCGCTGCCACCCGAGTCCGATGTCTTCGCCTTGGCAGCGGAGCTCATGCTGTCGCCGATATACGCCATGGCCGCCTATAGCAAGCTGTATGCGGAAGCCCGCCGCCAATCCGACCTGGGCCCTCTCATCGAGTGGGTAACGGTGAACGGAGATGAACCCGACCCAGACTCGACAGCCACCAAGTCGAAGCGCAGCACTCACCTGCAATCAATGGACGACTACTGAGAGGCGAATCGTAAGCGCGGCCTTCACGCGAACCCCATCCAAGTATTCTTAGCGGTGTCTAGGCAAAGTTGTCCCAAGTCACTGCCGACCTGCGTTGCCAGCCCGAAGCGGTTATAGGTCAAGAATCTAGATGAGGTGCGACGCCCGGCCTACAGGATGACATCCTCCCGCGTGTTAGGCGGCTCTCAAGTAGCGCCATTTCTTGGTGGTCCTTGTGCCTTCGCTGTGGCAGTTTGCGATTCGGACCTCACACTACTCACATAGAATGCTGAAATGCCGGTAAGCGCCAATCTCGCCTACGACCTTCTCAAGACCGTGAGCAAACTGGAATTCCAGCTCCGACGGCACGGGGACTTCTTCCGGAAAGACCGGACGGGGCAACCGACGTCCGACGTGGCTTGGCGCAAGGTGCAAGAGCGCGTCCGAAAGTTGGGCGACGATTTCGCGTCAGAGGTTCCTGAGTCGGCGCGTGCGCGCCTTCTCTGTCAACGCGATGAGCGCCCCATGAAGCAGATGATTATTGAAGAGAACGGGAACTTGGTGGCCCGCTTTTGCCCCTGCCCATTGGATGCCGAATCGGATGCGGTCGCGCTGGTGGAAGCCATGCGGCAAGTCCGCAACAACCTCTTCCATGGTGGCAAAGAAGATTCGGAAGTGGATCCGTACGAAGAAGACAACGATTGGGTCTACGCCGCGACGCAGGTTGCGATTGCTCTCCAGCATGCGTTGTCTAACGGACGGCTCGACAATCGCGAATGAAACCACCTCACGAAACTCTCGGGACGGCCCTAGGCCGTTGACGAGCGTGCAGCAAGGGGCGACGCGGCGATTGGCATAGCGCTAGCTAAGGCGAGGGGTGCCGACTAAACGCAGCATTGGCCGGGGGCATTCATGGTAGGTCGGTCACATCAGATCCGTAATTCTGAGATCATCTGGGTCCGATCTTCTGAACCAGGCACGCTTGCGCGCCAAAGGCCGATGCTCGAATGATCGCGCACCTCGTCGAACTATCTCTCGCCCAAGGAGCTCAATAGCTGACTGCTTCCATGATCCTCTGGATGTAGTGACTAGTACGACCTTTTTCCCAGGGAACATGTTGCTCCTAACAAACTCCCAAGCCGGCGGCGCTGGGCAACCACGCCAGATGGGTGTTCCCAAATAGATAGCGTCATAGGGAGCTAGATCCATCCACGCGGGATTTATCCACGCGTCATCAAGACCCCCATCAGCCATAGCATTCACCCACCCGGCCAAGCCCAATGAGTAGTCAAATGCTTCGACAGCACGCAGATCGGCGTGTAACTGGTTCGCCAGATAACTAGAGGCTAAGGCGGTGTGCCCAGAGCGAGAGTAGTAGACCACCAGGGCATCGGGTAAAGGAGATCTCGATGGGGCCGGCGCCTTTAGCTTCTGAAGTTTCTCCAGCCTTCGTCGCGCTGCCCACACGACACAGCAATCAATCACCTTGATCCCAGCGGCAAGCGCGACGATGACTACGACGAGCTTGGTGATTAGCATCATTCAGTACTCTCCATCATGCACTCCCGCGTTACTTCTGTAGTCGCTCTGCGAGGTACTGCACTCAAGGACATTGCATGGTCGAACACCCGCGATCGTCGCCACCTACTATAGCGAGCGGCTAATAGTGAAGCTTCCGAACACCGGCGACTGGCGCTGGCCATAGAACTCCCGGGTGCTGTGGTAACGCGCCATTGCGAATCTCCAGCGCCCGCGCATCACCGCGATGCCGTAGCCGCCTTGGGCGACCACGTGGCGCTTGTCCACGCTGTGGCTGTTGCGGAAGGTATTGCCGTCCAGAGTGATGTCGCGGATTACCCATGCCGCGTCGGTGGTCGCAAACAAGTGCCAGGACCAGCCGCTGAGGCGGCCACCACGGGTCGGCGCGGTGTTCTCGCCGGCCGGGCGCAGCGGCGTGCTGCCGAAGTCGTCGGGCAGCTTCCAGCCGAAGCGCACTTCGCCACCGGCGTTGGCCTTGGTTTCCAGGTTGCCGATCGCACCGCCATAGTGACTGATCGCATCCCAGCCCCAGCCGCCGGCATTGACACTGGCATCGGCCGGCCAGCGGCGCATGCGCTCGTGGGTCAGCATGAACACCGGCTCGTTGTGCAGCTGGTTGTCCCAACCCTTGAACTTCTCGTCCCCTAGCGCGTCGTGCACGGCGTTCTGCACCTGCCTGCCCTGGGCCCAGGGCCCGACCACGCCCACGGCCAGCTGGGTGGTCTGCAGGCGGTCGCCGCTGCGTGCGTTGAAGCCGAAGCTGGCCAGCAGCACGCCGGCATACGGCCGGTCATCCTCGATCAGGTCGCGGCGGGTCGGGTCGGTGGGGGTGAAGATGGCCTGGCCGATGCTGAAGATCATGTTCTGCTGCTCGAACCTGCCGGGGTGCAGGCCTTCCAGGTACTGGTTCACCCAGCGCGCCATGCGCGGCAGGCACGGGTCGGCGGTGTAGTCGACCAGGTTCGGCGAGACCAGGGTCAGCTGCGCGCCGTTGGTATAGCCCTGGTCTTGGTGGCGGCCACCGAACAGGTCGTTGTCGACGCGGAAGCTGATCTGCGGCGGGTGATCGCGCATCGCGTCCGGGCCACATTGTTCGGCCGCCTGGGCCACCGGGGCTCGGGCAGCGGCCAGGAACACGAGTGCCGCCATCACAGACAACCGACTAAGCGCCAGTCTTTTCATGGGCTTGCTGCCATTTGACTCAATGTGAGGTTCAATTGAAGATCTAATGCGCTGTCGCAGTAGACCCGGAGGAAGGGGTTTGAGCCATACACCAGGCCATCAGCCGGCCGCACGCCAATTGCTTTCAAAGGCGGCGCATCCCTGCAGCAGTATCTAGCGCTCTTGGGCTCGCCAAGACGTTCGCCTGAGCAAGAGATCGTCCAGGCCCTCCCCTAGTGCCGCAACAGCCGGCGCCCCAGGTACTGACCTAGACTGAAGGGCACGTCACCTCGCTGCGAAGCAACGTCAGCCGCTCAAGATGGACGTTTCAGAATCACAGTCAGTTTGTTGATCTCTGACTGAGAGAATGGCCACCCCGCCAGCAACTCCGCATCATGTGAGGTGGGGCATATGCGCTCAGCGGGCTCGCCAGATGCGTCCAGGAATGACTCCGGTCGCAGCGAGTTTTGTGGAAGGCTCCCAATCGCAGGGCTAGCCTCCGTGCTGAGCACGGAGGCACCACCGCACTAGCTACTTACGCCGACCTATCCACGCCGAAATGGAGCTACGAAGCAATCTAATGGCCCAGACTGCGACAACCGACGCTCCGATGAGGCCTGTGACTGAGTCCAGCCACGTCACGTCCCAGATCATCCCCACGACAAGTGCAGTAATTGCGAGTGCCGTTACAGCGGTGTCCGTAGCGACGTGAAGATAGGCCGCACGAAGATTGGGACTCCTGCGCGCATCGGCCCCCTTCTCGTCAGCATGGCGCTCATGCGGAACGTGGCAGTGATCAACCGCAGCACCTTCGCGATGGTAGGCAGAATGTAGCCACCGCGCTGAGAATATATTTGTAATCAAACCCGCAACGGCGATGGCAAGCGCTTCTGAGTACTGAACAGCCTCTGGCGCATGGAGACGCTCCGTCGATTCATAGGCCATCGAAGCGGCAATCCAAAGCATGATCATCGCGCTTACGCTCGCCGCGATGAGCTCAACCGCTAGCACCCGAGCCGCGCGCTCTGGGCGGCTCTGATTCCGCTCAGCGTACCAAGCGATAGAAAGTGCGAACAGGAGTACCAGCACGTGAGAGCTCATGTGCCAGCCATCTGCGAGAAGAGCCATCGAGTTGAAGGCCCATCCTCCAGCAATTTCGACGGACATCATGACCGCAGTGAGAGTCGCGGCCTTCGTAATTGCCCGTGCGTTGCCGGTGCTCTGTACGCCCTGCAGAGTCCGCTCGTGCATTGCGTTGGGGGGAAGCAAGGACATGGTCGAAGACTCCAGGCTCTGAGCGAAAATGTATACGCCGGTGGCGTACTGTCAGGAAGTACCGCCCCTTGCATGCAAGGGGCGGCATTTACACTGCTTAGGAGAGAACGCCGCTGAGTCGTGCAGCATGCGCGGACAGCGCATCCATGAGCGGCGGGTTCAACACGTCGTACGGCTCCAGGGACAGAGCCTTCAGGCGGCTACGGACGCCGTCCATCTGTTCCGGCCTTGCGCCGCCGCCTTCGATGATCGAAGACACGAATGCGGCGAAGCGCGGTTCTTCCCAGCCCTTCTGTTCGGACAGTTCAACGTGAATGAAGTCCAGGCCGTAGAAGGCATGGGACTTGTTCTCGATGCGGCCAAACATGTGGACACCGCAGTCCTTGCACGCGTGGCGCTGGATGGTCGCAGCCGGATCGACAATCGCCAGCTTGTCGGCATTCGCCGTGATCGAAACGGTATCGCGGGGAACGACACCGACCACGGAGAAGATGGCGCCTTCCGGCTTCCAGCACTTGGTGCAACCACAGGCATGGTTGTGGGCCACATTGCTTGCGACGGAGATCTCAACCGGCTTGTCAGAGCACAGGCACTTCAGCGTGCCGCCCTTGAAGCCGGCGGTTCCGGCAACGACGCCGGAATCGACCGAGGGATGGATAGTTTGGTGTTGCATGGACTTAAACTCCTATTGTTGGAAGTGCAGCACCGGTTGCCCGGTGCTGCGGTGCATCAGTAGTTGATGACAGTACGAATGGACTTGCCTTCGTGCATGAGTTCGAAGGCTTCGTTGATTGCTTCCAGGCCCATCGTATGGGTCACGAACGGAGCCAGATCGATCTCACCCCGCATGGCGTCTTCGACCATGCCAGGCAGCTGGCTACGGCCCTTCACACCACCGAAGGCGCTGCCAATCCAGCGACGACCGGTCACGAGCTGGAACGGACGGGTGGAGATCTCCTGACCAGCACCGGCCACACCGATGACAACGCTCTGGCCCCAGCCGCGGTGTGCACACTCCAGCGCCGAACGCATCACATTGACGTTGCCGATGCACTCGAAGCTGTGATCGACGCCCCAGCCGGTCATCTCAACGATGACTTCTTGAACCGGACGGTCGTAATCCTTCGGGTTCACGAATTCGGTTGCGCCGAACTGCTTGGCCAACTCGAACTTGGACGGGTTGGTGTCCACTGCGATGATGCGACCAGCCTTCGCCTGACGAGCACCCTGGATCACCGCCAGGCCGATGCCACCGAGGCCGAACACGGCCACGCTGTCACCTTCCTGCACCTTGGCCGTGTTGTGCACCGCACCAATGCCAGTGGTGACACCGCAACCGAGCAGGCAGACGTGCTCCGGATTCGCTTCCGGATTGATCTTGGCCAGAGAGACTTCGGCCACGACGGTGTACTCGCTGAAGGTCGAGCAGCCCATGTAGTGATACAGCGGCTGGCCGTTGTAGCTGAAGCGGCTGGTGCCATCAGGCATCACACCCTTACCCTGGGTGGCGCGTACGGCAACGCACAGGTTGGTCTTGCCGCTCTTGCAGAACAGACACTCACCGCATTCTGCGGTGTACAGCGGGATGACGTGATCGCCGGGCTTCACACTGGTCACGCCCTCGCCCACTTCGACAACGATGCCGGCGCCTTCATGGCCCAGCACCACCGGGAACAGGCCTTCAGGGTCATTGCCCGACAGGGTGAATGCGTCGGTATGGCAGACACCAGTGCTGGTGATCTTCACCAGTACTTCGCCCTTCTTCGGCGGAGCAACATCGATTTCGACGATCTCGAGCGGTTGACCGGGACCGAATGCAACGGCTGCACGGGATTTCATGTGAGTTCTCCTTGGGTGTAACGAGATAAGTGCGACAACGGTCTTTGGGGCGAGCTTGATCAGTGGTACATCGGGCGCGCCGCCCCTGGCGCCGGCTCTAGAACGCGTTTCAATCAGGTCGAATGCGCCTACAGCATTCTTCTTGGCGAGCTGTTGGGACCAAGTATTGGACTTCGATGGATTGCTGTATATGGAACAGATTGGATTTCATAATTCCTTGCGTTGGAATTGTTGACTCGCAGCTCCGCCCCTCAGCTCGCCCGCATCAATGCAACTTGAGGCGAGGCTCCGTACTCCGTCCCAATGCGTCTGCCAGCATGCGCGCAACCACCCGGCGTGTACCGAACAGGCTCCTCTGGTGCATGCGATACAGTGAGATGTAGAACATCCTGGCCAGCCAGCCCTCGACCTTGAATGACCCCATGAGGTTACCCATCAGCGTGCCAACGGCGCCCTCCCTCGACAGGGACACCAGCGATCCATAGTCTCGATAGGTGAAGCTGGGCAGCGGGCGTCCCTCGATACGGCGGGTAATCGCCTGCGCAAGGAAGTGAGCCTGCTGATGAGCGGCCTGTGCCCTGGGGGGAACGTTTGTACCGCTGTGTCCATTCGGGCAGGCTGCACAATCCCCGAATGCGAAGATGTTCGGATCCTGCGTTGTCTGCAGCGTTTCAGATACCTCGAGCTGGTTGATGCGATTGGTCTTTAGGTTCCCGAGGGATGCAAGGAAGACGGGAGCACGGATGCCCGCCGCCCATACCTTCAGCCTCGCAGCAACCTTGATGCCATTGGCGAGTTGCAGGCCCTCTTCATCCACTAGGGTCACAGCCGAGCCACACATGACACGAACGCCTTCATGTACAAGTCGCTCGGCGACCGGCAGGCTCACGCGCTCTGGCAGAGCTGGCAGCACTCGCGGACCAGCCTCGATAAGCGTGATTTTCAGATTCTCGGGAGAGATCTTGTCCAGCCCATAAGCGCTAAATTGCCTTGCAGCATCACGCAGCTCGGCCGCCAGCTCGACACCGGTGGCGCCGGCGCCGACGATCGCAACCTCCAGTGTTTCTGACTTGCCGCGCGCTTGCGCGCCCATGTACTCGCTCAGCAGCCGCTTCTGGAAAGCAATGGCGGCATCGGGATCGTCCAGGAACAGGCAATGATCCGCTGCACCGGGAGTTCCAAAGTCGTTCGTTCCGCTACCCACGCTGATCACCAGGGTGTCGTAGGAGATCGAGCGACGGGGCGCAATAACGTTGCCCTCCTCATCGTACAGTGGGGCAAGCTCGATCTTTCTGGACTTCTGATCCAAACCCGTCATCCGCCCCAACTGAAACTGGAAGTGATTCCAGCTAGCCTGGGCGAGATAGTTGAGCTCACTTTCTGCGGCATCCAACGCGCCTGAGGCAACCTCGTGAAGAAGTGGCTTCCACAGATGCGTCATCCGAGCATCGACAAGAGTGACTTTTGCTCGCCCTGAGCGCCCGAGCTTCCGGCCCAGCTGCGTAGCCAGCTCCAGCCCTCCGGCCCCACCACCAACAATGACAATACGATGCATTTTGATTCCCCAGGTATTTGAGTTGCCAGCGACGCCCACGAGCACTTCATGGCCCAGGCATCTAGACGTTGGTTAGTTCAGGACCTCAACGGAATGGAAGCGGAGCTGACCATCCCAATCCTTGTCGACGGCTACCTGCGCTCGTGCACGGCTTGCTTCGAGCGCTGCGAAGTCAATGTCAGCAATCGCCCACTCCTGATCGTCGGAGGTCGCTGCGAGCACGCCGTCACTGGGGAAGCCATGGTCCATCGGTGAGAGGATCATTGCCTCACCGGTGTTGACATCAAGCGCTTCACTCCAGTCGGCGACGCCAGCGGTGACCGCCTTTGCCACGAACATCCGATTCTCAAGCGCTCGCGCTCGGCACCCAACATCGACACGGGTGGCACCGGCGTCGGTGTCGGTGCAACTTGGCACCAACAGCAAGCGCACCCCTGCCTCCTGCTGGAGGCGAACAGGAAGCGGAAATTCGCTGTCATAGCAAACCGCAATCCCGACACGCTTTCCGTCCTGCTCAAACGCCGCGATGCGATCGCCAGGCTCGATGACAACTGCCTGCTTCTCGAAGCCAGTAAGCTGAAGCTTGTCCTGCCATCCGCTGCGACCATCAGCTGTGAACCACCAGGCACGGTTGCGATACATCCCATGGGATGTTGCGGTGAGGAACGTTCCTGCCTGGATGGTCATTCCCAGTTCGACAGCCAAGGTGCTATAGAGCTCACACCATGCGCTCTGATAGATCTGGAGCGACTCCAGGGTGGACCTCAGGCTAAGCTGAAGAGCTTCTGGAAGAGTCGAACCCAGTTCCAGCGACAGGTATTCCGGAAGTACTGCAAGCTCAACTCCTTGTTCCCGTGCGTCATTCAGAATTCGGCGCTGGCGCGCAGCGAACTCGGCAAAGGTCTTCGGACGACCGATCACGTACTTAGCTGCTGCAATCTTCATGTAACGTCCTCCAAGGAACGGAGCCAAAGTGAAAGTGTCTGCTCGGTTTCGTGCGTGGCCCCATGCTGCCGCCAAGGAAGAGCGACCTTCATCGCGCTCTGTTGTGCATACCCACGGCGAGTCCAGAAGCCTTCATTGCTTCGATATCCAGGTGGCCTAAGCGGATCAGTCTCCGACCGAACCACCGACGCGAAAGAAGACCACTTGAAGCCCTTTCGTCGGGCTTGCTCCTCTCTTCGATCAAAGAAGACGTGGCCCAAGCCAGCTCCTCTGTACTCCGGCCTCAGTACGGACTCCCCGCAGTAGAAGACTTCTTCTGGCCGGGGACCGTGCTCCTGGAAGGGACGAATGAAAGCGGCATCGGCGCTCAACAAAGGAAGGCCAGTCGATGCACCTACAACGTCCCTTCCATCCCTGGCCAGGACAACGATGCCCCCGTCAGACGTCGCATAATTGCGGAGGTAGTGACGCTCATAGTCCATGTCTCCTTCGTACAGGTAGGGATAGCTACTGAATATCTCGATCCGCAACTGAGCGACGCGATCGAGCCAGTCCTCGATTTCGGTGCCGACCAGTACCTCTACTCGCACGTTGGTAGCCATTTCAGGGCGCCTTGTGGACCTGGGAAATCCAGTCCTCCAGGTTGTAGTAGTTGGTGACGCGCGCAATCTTTCCATCACGGATGTCAAAGAACGCGCCACCGGGAAGAACATAGATCTGCCCTGCCGCTGCAGGGAGACCTTCGTCCGTGTGGTGGTAGAGTCCGTGCACCACGTACTCCGCGCCGGCACGCGCACCATCGCTGCTGTACATCACCACGATGTCGTGAAGCTGCTCGCTGTAGCAGGAATCCATGCGGCTCAGGAACGCGCGGAATGCGTCGATCCCTACTTCGCGACTCCCCTGATTTAGATCGTGCACAACGTCATCAGTGAGCATCGAGAGCATCGCGTCGCGATCACCGCGGTTGAATGCCTGGTAGTACTCTTCGATGTAGTTGAACTTGCTCATCAGGTTCTCCGGTCAGGTGAGGGTGTGGAGGAATTCTGGAGACCTGAAGAATTGTTGTATATGGAATTGATAGGATTTCATAATTCCCTGAAATGGAATAATATGAGCCCAACGACCATGGGGGCCTTGAGATGAACAGCGAGCTGGATCTTCTAAAGACGTTTAGGGCCGCGGCTGAGGCGCCGAGCTTTCGTGAGGCCGCTGTTCGACTGGGAAGCTCTCCTCAGGCCATCACCCGAGCGATACAGGCCCTTGAAAGTCATTACGGGGAGCTGTTGTTCCACCGAAGCACACGCCAGGTTCGCATCACGGCCTTTGGGGAGGATCTCTTACATCAGCTGCGGCCGGCGCTTGAGGGCTTAGACAAGCTGTGGCGCCCGCGAACCAAGGCGACGGCCTCACAGATTGTGGGCACAGTCCGAATTAGTGCCCCTCACAGCATGGGCTCCAGGGCAGTTCTTGCCGCCTTGGATACAGTGACCCAAAGTCACCCGGGAATTGTCTTGGACGTTCGCTTAAGCGA
Organism: Stenotrophomonas sp. VV52; assembly: GCF_002893095.1. Classification (GTDB taxonomy): domain Bacteria; phylum Pseudomonadota; class Gammaproteobacteria; order Xanthomonadales; family Xanthomonadaceae; genus Stenotrophomonas; species Stenotrophomonas aracearum. The sequence goes on from NZ_PKQQ01000016.1 coordinate 36,272, forward strand.
TCGGGTTGCAGACGCTGTCGATGAAGGGATCGATGTCGGAATCCGCGTCGGCTTCATGCGTGATAGCAGATTCATTGCGAAGAAGGCAGGAGAGATGCGACTGCACATCGTTGGCTCCCCCGCACTTGTAGAGAGAATCGGAGCACCAGCGGAGACTAGCGAGCTCTCGCGGTTTCCACTGGTTGCATCGGTGGACATCAATACAGGCAGGCCCTGGCCCTGGTACCTGGCTGGAGGCGTACAGGTGGCGCCGACAGCACCGGTCTTCATTGCAGACAATGCCGACATGGAGATGGCAGGGGTCATTGCGGGCTTGGGGTTTGCCCAACTTGCTGATTACATGGCTGCCCCACTCATTCAGTCAGGTGTTCTGCAGCGTGTGATGGAAGAATTCGATCCTGCGCCGTGGGGCTTGTACGTCTATCGGCCTCAACGCGGCCCAGTCTCACCTCGCGTCAGAGTAGTTTTCGATGCACTCCATTCCGCCGTCGGAGCACTACCAAGCCTTACGCAGATGGCGCCCTCCCCCACCTCGGCCCTAACGCCATCCAAAGCAGGGAAGCGCTAATGCCGAGTCGCTTGGCCGCTCTCTGATACGGGATCTGGCCGCCATGAGCGCCAGGGACGCTCATGGTGGCCAAAAGAGCGTCGGGTCAACCCGCGCGGGCGAGTTCCTCAGCCAAGAAGGGGGCGGTACGGCTTCTCTTCACGCGAGCGACCTGTTTTGGAGTTCCTGCCGCCACGATCTGCCCGCCCGCATCACCGGCACCTGGACCCACGTCGATTACCCAATCCGCCTGAGCAACGGCACGCATGTCGTGCTCAATCATGACCACCGTATTGCCGGCATCAACGAGCCGCTGGAGCTGCACAAGCAGCCTATCCGCGTCCGAGGCATGGAGGCCCGTAGTGGGTTCATCCAGGACATACAGTGTCCGCCCGCGCTGGCTTCGTTGAAGCTCTGTGGCCAGCTTGATGCGCTGCGCTTCACCACCCGATAGCTCGGTAGCCGGCTGGCCCAGTCGAAGGTATCCAAGGCCAATCTCCTTCAGCAACTGAAGTGGGCGAGCGATCGCGTCCTCATCGCCAAAGAATTCACGTGCATCCTCGACAGTCATCCGCAGAACGTCTGCAATGTTCTTACCGTTCCAAAGCACCTTCAGCGTAGCTTCGTTGTATCGCGCACCGTGGCACGTTGGGCACGGTGCATAGACGCTAGGCATAAACAGCAGCTCGACGCTCACGAACCCCTCCCCTTCGCACGTCTCACAACGTCCCTTGGCCACGTTGAAGGAGAATCGACCTGCGTCGTAACGTCGACGCCGCGCATCTGGTGTTGCGGCAAACAGCTTTCGAACATGATCGAAAAGGCCGGTGTAAGTCGCGAGATTCGATCGCGGCGTCCGTCCGATTGGCTTCTGATCAACCTGGACGAGACGCTGAATAGCATCGACATCTCCGCCGAGGTGTCCCCCTGTCGTCTCGATGACGGTTGGCCCGTCTGCTGCCCCCGTTTCCACCGCGTCGTCTTCAGGCTCGTGTCCAAGTTGAAGCATCATCAGCTCCGGCAACGCTTGGGCGACGAGGCTGGACTTGCCCGATCCCGAAATCCCGGTCACCGCGGTGAGGATGCCCAGAGGTATCTTCGCATCAATGCGCTTCAGGTTGTGACGCTGGATGCCCTGAAGTTCCAGCCAACCACTCGCTTGACGCTCTTGGCCACTAGGGGGCGGGACCTTGTCAAAGAGGTACAACGCGGTACGTGACTCGTCGATGTCACGAAGACCATCCGGCTCTCCGCTGTAGAGCACTTTGCCGCCCCGCTCTCCCGCCTCAGGCCCAACATCCACCAACCACTGGGCACGGCGCATCAGCTCCAGATCGTGCTCCACAACAAATACGGAATTACCACCGTCGCGGAGGCGGTCCAAGGCGTCATAGAGAGCCTGGCTGTCGGAGGGATGAAGACCTGCCGACGGCTCGTCCAACACGTACACCACGCCAAAGAGCAGCGAGCTCAACTGCGTGGCGAGTCTCAATCGCTGCAGCTCGCCAGCGGACAATGTCGGCGTAGCGCGATCCAAAGTTAGATAGCCAAGCCCAAGGCCACGCAACTGACTGATTCGGCTCATCACTCCACTAGCGAGGCGCTGCGCGGCCAGGCGCTTCTCCTCCGACAGCGCTGAGGTGCGGCGGACGTCAGGAGACACCGCGTGGACCGCCCGCCCACTGGCCGCCCTATCGGCGCGATCACGACGGGTGGCTTCCTTGTTCGCCTTGCCCCCGCCAGCATGAGCACTGAAGTCTCCTTGAGAAATGGGCTCGAGCAGGGAAGCCAGTTGGTCAAGAGGCATCTGCATGAATTGACCAATGTCCACACCCGCAAATGTCACTGACAGCGACTCTGCCTTAAGGCGCTTGCCATGGCAGGTGGGACAAAGCTTACCCTCCATGTATCGCGATACGCGGCGCCTCATCAGGGCACTTTGCGTGTTAGCAAACGTGTGCAGGACATACCTACGGGCGCCAGTGAAGGTTCCCATGTAGCTCGGCTCAGTTTTACGCTTCAGGGCCGCACGCGTCTCCGCCGGCGTGAACCCAGCATAGACCGGCACAGTGGGCGACTCCTCGGTAAACAGAATCCAATCGCGGTCTTTCTTGGGAAGGTCCTTCCAAGGCCTATCAATGTCGTAGCCCAGCGTCACCAGAATGTCGCGAAGGTTCTGCCCGTGCCATGCAGGTGGCCACGAAGCAATGGCACGCTCACGGATGCTCAGCTTTGGATCCGGCACCATGAGGGCCTCTGTCACCTCGTACACATGGCCAAGGCCATGGCAGGTCGCGCATGCGCCCTGGGGAGTATTGGGTGAGAAGTCCTCGGCATAAAGCATAGGCTGATCAGCCGGATATGCTCCCGCGCGGGAATACATCATACGAATGAGGCTGGATAGCGTGGTGACGCTACCCACCGAAGATCGCGCATTGCTGGCACCACGCTGCTGCTGCAGCGCTACTGCCGGCGGGAGTCCATCGATGGAGTCAACATCAGGGACGCCTGCCTGATCGATTAGGCGTCGAGCATAGGGAGCAACGGACTCAAAGTACCTCCTTTGAGCTTCCGCATAGATTGTCCCGAATGCAAGAGATGACTTCCCGGAACCGGATACACCGGAAAAGACGACCAGTGCGTTGCGAGGAATTGAGACATCAACGTCTCTAAGGTTGTTCTCACGCGCACCGCGCACCTCTACAAGGCCGCTTGCTGCGACACTGCAGGAAGCTTCACCGAATGTGGCGTTTGGCATGTGCATGTCTCTGTAGGTTGTAGACGTTAAGTTCAGCTGGATCACTGGCCCGAAGAGGGATCGGCTTCGGTTTGCGATGCCTCTTCATCCAAGGCTCGCTGCCATGCCTGTCTCTCAGCCAAGGCGCGCTCAGCTCCCCGATCAGTGGGCCGATACCAGTTCGGCCTCTCCACACCCTCCGGCAGGTACGTCTGTCCAGCTGCGTAGCCGTCTGGCTCATGATGCGCGTAGCGATATGCTTGTCGATACCCCATCTGCCTCATAAGCTTCGCTGGAGCATTCCGAAGATGCATGGGAACTGGTAATGATCCGTGCTCCTTGACGAAGGCCCTTGCTAGATCCCAAGCCGCATAGGACGCATTCGACTTGGGGGAGAGCGCCAGATAGGTCGCAGCCTGGGCCAAGACAATTTCACCTTCAGGAGAGCCAAGTCGCTCATACGCCTGCGCAGCGTGGATGGCCAAGTGCAGAGCGCCCGGATCAGCATTTCCGATATCTTCGCTTGCCATAACAATCATTCGACGTGTGACCTGGCTCACGTCCCCGCCCCCATCCAGAATGCGCGCTAGCCAGTAGAGGGAGGCGTCGGGATCAGAGCCACGCAGTGATTTGTGAAACGCGGAGAGCTGCCAATAGAACTCGTCCCCGCCCTTATCGAATCGACGCAGTGACGGGCTGGTGGAGCGCTTGGCAAACTCAAGATCCACCTCTTCCACCCGCTTCTCAGAGGCCGCAGTTGAGACCTGCTCGAGAAGATTCAGGAATCTGCGGCCATCACCATCAGCGAAGCCCTTCAGCAGCTGCAATGCGGGATCGGAGAGGTCAACGCCTCGCAAGTGAGGTCTGGCGCGTTCGTAGAGCTTCTCAAGATCTGCGTCAGACAGAGGCTCAAGTGTGTACACCTGCGCGCGCGAAAGCAGCGCCGAGTTAACGGCCAGTCCTGGATGCTCTGTGGTGCCGCCCACCAGCGTGAGTAGCCCTGATTCAACGTGAGGTAGCAGCGCATCCTGCTGGGCCTTGTTGAACCGGTGAATTTCGTCGACGAAAAGTACCGTGGAGCGACCGCGGACGTCGAGTTCGGCCCGCGCATCATCAATGGCCTGCCTGATGTCCTTTACCCCGGCGAGTACGGCGGAGATCGCAATGAAGTGACTGTCAGTCACCATCGCTGCGAGGCGCCCCAGGGTGGTCTTACCGACGCCCGGGGGCCCCCACATGATGAAGGAGTGCAGACTTCTTGCTTCAAAGGCAAGACGCAAAGGCTTCCCCGGCCCCAGCAGGTGTTGCTGCCCAACGAACTCGTCGAGAGACTTCGGTCGTAGCAGTTCGGCCAGTGGTGCCCTTGGTTTCGCTGTGAATAGATCTGCCAAGGTGTTCTCCTTCGGGAAGTCAGTTGCGAGTGTGCATTCAGAGCGTCTTGGCCCCTATTTCAGCTTCCCATCCAATGAGCCGCTTGTGGCATTGCTTGCTTTTTCACGGAGGATGATGCGAGCCCCTCTGTATCCAACGCTGTGATTCCATACCCAGCTCATTGCGACGCTCAGGCGATTTCGCACTCCGATAAGGAAGTAGATGTGAGCGAGCTTCCAGATCCACCATGCGATTCCTCCGCTCAGCTTTAGCTTCCCCATATCGATTACTGCAAGGCTGCGTCCAATCGTGGCGAGGTTGCCCTGGTGCCGGTACTTGAATGCAGCGGTCCTCCGCGCCCCTGTTATCAGCCCTTCAATCTGGCCCGCGACGTACTTGCCTTGCTGCTTGGCCGCCGGCGCGATTCCAGGAACGGTCTTTCCGTCCGCAGTGGCTGATGAAGCAGTGTCCCCGATCACGAAAATGTTGGGGGAACCAGGCACCGTTAGATCAGGGCCGACGATTGCGCGCCCCGCCCGATCTGATTCGGTGTCGAGCCAACGTGCGGCTGGAGACGCCTGAACTCCCGCTGCCCAGACGATTGTGGATGCCGCCAGCTTCTTGCCATTGAGCATCACCCCATCAGAGGCGCACTCGGTGACAGGGGCCCCCAACAAAACGGATACCCCAAGCTTCTCGAGGGCGCGCCTCGTGTACTCGGAGAGCTTTTCAGGAAAGACGGGGAGCAGCCGCGGACCCGCCTCAATGAGAAATACCCGGGTTTTGCTGGGATCAACTGACCGAAAGTCATCCTGCAGCGTGCCACGCGCCAGCTCCGCGATGGTTCCGGCAAGCTCGACACCTGTAGGCCCACCACCAATGATCACAAAGGTTTGAAGGGCCTCTCGAACCTCGGGATCATTGCAGAGCTCCGCTTGCTCGAACGCGCTCAAGATCCTGCCTCGAATGGTTGTTGCATCCTCCAGGCTCTTCAGGCCTGGAGCGTACTTCGACCATTCGTCATGCCCAAAGTAGGCATGTGTTGCTCCCGTAGCGAGCACAAGGGTGTCGTAAGGGTATCGAGTGCCGTCCTGAAGGATCACTTGGCGGGCAGCTTTATCCACACCCTCGACCTCCGCCATGAGGGTTCTGACCTCCGGGCGGTCACGGAACAGATAGCGGATCGGCCATGCGATCTCCGACGGTGACAGTGACGCACCAGCCACCTGGTAGAGCAGCGGCTGGAACAAGTGATAGTTCCGCCGGTCAATGATTGTTACATCGACATCCACTCCTTCAAGGTGCGTGGCGGCCTCCAGTCCGCCGAAGCCCGCCCCAACGATCACAACTTGATGACGATTTCTGGAGGTCTTGATCACGGCAGCACTCCTTGGTTAGGTGTTCAGCGCCGATGCGTGGTGCTTGAGATGATCGGCAATGAAGCTGGAGATGAAGTAGTAGCTATGGTCGTAACCATCGCGAAGGTTCAGCGAAAGCGGATGATTCACCTTGGCGCATGCATCTTGAAGCAGTTCGGGGCGGAGCTGATTCTGCAAGAAATCATCGCTGAGCCCTTGATCCACGAGCAGGGGCAGGCGCTCCTTTGCATCTGCAATCAGCTCCACGGCGTCATACTGCCGCCACTGCTCCTGATCTCCCCCCAAGTAGGCCGAAAACGCCTTCTGGCCCCAAGGAGCCTGGGTGGGTGCCACGATCGGAGAGAAGGCGGATACGCTGCGATAGCGACCTGGATTTCGCAAAGCGATGACCAAGGCACCGTGGCCGCCCATTGAGTGGCCGCTAATTGAGCGAGCCTGGCTAACAGGGAAGTTCTTCTCAACGAGAGCAGGCAGCTCACTTACAACGTAGTCATACATGCGGTAGTGGTCGGACCACGGTGCCTCGGTGGCATTGACGTAGAACCCCGCACCTTGGCCGAGATCGTAAGCTGGATCATCCGCGACGGACTCTCCGCGCGGACTTGTATCCGGAGCAACGATGGCAATGCCATGCTCAGCAGCGAGCTGCTGCACTGCAGACTTGGTGATGAAGTTCTGCTCTGTGCACGTCAGGCCAGAGAGCCAGTAGAGAACAGGTACCGGGCCGCTGGACGCCTGCGGAGGGAGATAGACTCCAAACTTCATGGTGCAACCAAGGCTGGATGATTCATGCTGGTAGACGTCCTGCCATCCACCGAAGCTTGCGTGACGCTCAATGCGTTCCATTGTTCTTTCCTCTGAGTTGAATTTGATAGGCCATCTATCGCGAATCGAATGTGGCCTTAAGCGAGGCTTTAGGCCTTGTCCTCGACTGCCGAGTCACCGTGTGCATGCCTGATCCTTCGGACAATCCACCAAATCAGCAGCAATACAGCGGGAACCAAGATCGCAGTGACGGTTGCTGCGATGTCATGCGTCCCAGGCAAACCCTTGAGCAGGTATGCGAGAAGACTCACGACGTAGTACGAGATGGCGGCCACCGACAAACCTTCCACCGTCTGCTGCAGGCGCAGCTGAACCTTCGCCCGTTCATTCATGGACGCCAGTAGGTCGCGGTTCTGCCGCTCGAGCTCAACATCAATCCACGACCGGAGGAGCGAGATCGAGCGCGTCAACTTGTCTGAGAGCTTCCCCTGTCGCTCCTTCACTGACTGGCAAGTTCGCATGGCCGGTGCAATCCTTCGATACAAGAAGTCCGCCCAGGTGCTATAGCCGGCAACTTGATCCTCCGCCAACGCATCCAGTCGCTCTTCAACAATTTCGTAGTAAGCCCGACTTGCACCAAACCTATAGAGATTTGCCGCGGCGTCCGCCTCCAACTCTGCAGCCAGGCTGGTCAAATCCGAGAGGAGCACGTCACTGTCACGACGTCCGCCGGAGGCCCTGCGCATCTCTTCAGTAATTGCAGCCAGACGCGCCTCCATGCGACGAAGATTCGACGTCATGGAACGAGTCAGCGGTAGCGCTAGGAGGGCAAGCGTTCGGTATGTCTCGACCTCGAGCAGTCGTTGCGCCAGCGCTCCTGCCCGCGCCGGAGTCAGGTCGCGATCAAGGATGAGCATGTGGGTTAGCCCTTCCTCGTCTTGACGGAAGTCGGTCACAATGGCCGCGGCACCGTTCTCAACCAGCGAGTAGCAGCGGCTGACGGGATCAAAGCAATCTATTTCCTTCTCCGCCTCCGCGGTCCAAGGCAAAAGCCTGACGCTAACAGCCGAGATCACGGGTCCTGGCGGCTTGAATCCCTGTCTAAACGGGTTGTCCCCACAAGGCTCACCTGTTTCTGAGCTCAGTGGTGCGCTCCAGAGGTAGGAAGAGAACTCAGTGTGCTTCTCGCAGTGCAGATCACCCTCATTCCACGTAAGCGCGTGATGAGGTGTGGTGTGATCCTCGACTGCAGCCCCCATACGACCTGAAAGATCGTCGATCGCGGCACGATCTCGACTCATGTCCCCTTCTGTCATGAAGGAGAGCTGGAGAAGGCTTCGCGGAGACTGGGTGAGAAGGTGCGGTCGCGCATGGACTTCCTCAACGGCGGCGCGGCGGTCCGCGTGCGCCGGCATCCCATATACGTAGCCTTCTGCTGGCGTGCCTGCAGCTTGGCTCAGGCCGGATGGGTCATTCATACATAGCCTCAAGAATGGATGATCTTCTAAACACCGCTCACGGGAGGTCTATCACTTGCTTGTGCGATAGCTCAGCGAAAGGTCGTGTGGTGGAGCCGGCTCTGGTGTAGGGCGGTAGTGGGAACCACAACAAGCTGGGAGGACAGCACCGCATAGATCGCAGGCCCTTGCTCTCCCACCTTCCAGCCAGGCGCGGACCGCATGGGAGTCGCAACGAGGCTGGAAGCTCACTTCAAAGGGCCTCCCATGACTCAGTCAGATGCCGAAGGCAACGATGCCGACAGAGATTGCCCGCTCCAAGAAATACAGACAGGCGCAACTCGACTGACATCATCCAGCATGCCTTGGAGCCTCCTGGAAAGGCCTCAACGTCCTAGTCGTGACGCCCTAACCCACGAAGGGGTTAGGAATGGCGGGTTCTACTTGGAAATGAAGTAGTTCGGACACCCATAGATTGCCTCCTCTACTTAGTACTAGCGCCATCAAGCAATGTCGCGAACTGACTAACGGAGATAGGAGCGGACAATAGAGATGGTCTCGTCAATCGACTTCCTTTGAGAGTCGGTGTGGGTGTCGCTATGCGGGAACTCTTCACGCAGATAGCTCTCCAGAACCGTCGCCATCAAACCATTGACCGCCCCGCGCACAGCAGCAAGCTGCTGAAGTACTGCAGCACATTCCGCCCCGCTCTCCAGAGCCTGCTCCAATGCAGCCACCTGTCCGCTGATCCGACGTACGCGGGTAAGGGCCTGCTTTTTCTCCCGAGGGCTGTGAGGCATTGCGCACCTGTCCGTATCACATGAGGGAACGATACTATACTCCCCGATAGTATGCAAGCTAGCAATCTGCGAGGGTCTTTAACTCCGTCAACTGAGTCTGCGCCTGATTTCGAGCCGCCGCCAGAGGCCAGTGACAGACCCCTCCCGCCCCACCCCCACACCACAAAAGGCGGGCTCCTGTAGGAGCCACGCCCCACCACTCGAAAGAGTGGTTACATGTAGATGAATTGGCGGTATAGCTTGTCTAGCTCCAGCCTGACGAACTCGATCTCCTCCTCGTCCCCGGCATCAGAGAGCTCCAGAAGCTGTCGCTCCTTTGATGTAATTCGATCACAGAGGTCTTTTAGGTTGGCGCAGAACTCCGCTGAATGGGCTTGCGACCGGTCAGGTCGAGCCTCTGTTGATCCCAACATTCCGCGAGACGTTGACGGGGTGATGCCGAACTCCTCATTGAACGCGATCTGATGCTGTCGCCTGTCATCAGTCTCAGAAATGGCCTGCCGCATCGCACTAGTGATCGTATCGGCATACATGATCGCCTTACCGCGCGAGTTTCTTGCGGCTCGTCCAATCATCTGAATGAGGGCCTGGCTCGACCGAAGGAAGCCCGCCTGGTCCGCATCAACGATAGCGACCAGAGAGGCCTCAGGAATATCGAGCCCCTCTCTCAGCAGGCTGATACCCACTAGCACATCGAACTCGCCGGCCCTCAGCCCATTGATGATCTCAACTCGATCCTCTGCCTTGATATCCGAGTGCATGTACTTCGCACGCACCCCTTGATCCTCGAGGAACTCGCACAGCTCCTCAGCAGACACCTTTGTCAGCGTGGTCACCAAGACCCTGTCGCCCTCTCGTACACAACGGGCGATCTCTGACAGAAGATCGTGCCTGTAGCCCTCCCTCGGCCTCACCTCTACCAGCGGATCGAGCAAGCCAGTGGGCCTGATGAGCTGGTCAATCAATCTTCCCTTGGATCTCCCAATCTCATAGGCGCCAGGCGTAGCCGAAACGAAGATCGTCTGGGGCTTGATGGCTTCAAACTCAGAGAAGCTAAGCGGTCTGTTGTTCATCGCCGAAGGTAGACGGAACCCGTACTCGATTAGAGTATCCTTCCTGCTCTGATCGCTCCTGAACATCGCCTCGATCTGAGGAACCATGACGTGCGACTCATCAACAAATAGCAGGCCATCCTTCGGGAGGTAGTCCATGAGTGTCGTCGGCCTAGCTCCTGAAGGCTTCGAGTTCAGGTAACTGGAGTAGTTCTCCATGCCAGAGCAATATCCCAGCTCCCTCATCATCTCCACGTCGTTCGTGATCTTCTCGTAAAGCCTATTTGCCTCAACGATTCGACCAGATGCGTTGAGCTCCGTCACCCTGGCCTCCAAATCCTTGAGGATGGCCTTCGTAGCCTCATTGATTTCTGTTTTGGGGCTTGCGAAGAGTGTCTTTGGAGAAACGAGGTAGCGCGTCTCATCGCCAAGCTTCTTCCCTGTAACCGCATCAATCCAGGTGAGCGACTGCACTCTCCCCTCGTCCGTGAGCTCTACTCTAATTGCCTTGTACTCAGAGTCGGCGGGAAAAATATCGACCACATCGCCAGACACACGGAACGTGCCACGCTTCAGGGTCCGCTCAGTCCTGTCGTACTGAAGCGATGCAAGCCGACGCAGGAAGTCCCTCTGATCCAGTTCGATTCCAAGCGCAAGCTCAACCTGCAGATCCCGGTAGCTCTGTGGGTCTCCCAGTCCATAGATTGAGGACACCGAAGCGACAACAATCACGTCTCTACGCTCAATCAGAGACTTCGTAGTCGATAGTCGAAGCCTCTCAAGGTGATCATTGATGGCTGAGTCTTTCTGGATGTAACGATCGCTACCTGGGATATAGACCTCTGGCTGGAAGAAGTCGTAGTAGGAAACGAAATACTCCACGGCGTTCTCGGGGAACAGCGCCTTCATCTCCCCGTAGAGCTGAGCAGTCAACGTCTTGTTTGGCGCAAGAATGAGCGTGGGTCGCTTCAGCCGATGGATCACATTGGCCATCGTGAAGGTCTTCCCTGACCCTGTAATTCCCTTCAAGGTCTGATGTGTTGCTCCCTCCTCGATGCCAGCAATTAGCCTGGCAATCGCTTCGGGTTGATCCCCGGCCGGCGTATGATCCGAATGCATTACGAACATATCTGTTGACATCACTTACGCTCCTACTGGCTCATTCTTGATCGTTAGAGGAACTATTCCCGTCTCACAGACTCCATCCCATATGTGCGAGCGGAACCAAGGGGGCTGTACGAATGCTATCTTTGGGCGAGTTCCTTTCAGGTGAGCCTGGCAACCCATGCCTGACTAGCGCTAGGGCGTGAGCTGGCATGTCGTTACATGCCGGAGCGGCCTCAGAAGTGCACCCGCCGCCCTCCGCTCACGCCTCACTCCTCCCTACCTGGCTGCTGTACCGACTCCTGATCGACCGCAGTCAGAGCCAGCGTTGACATTAGCTCTGTCTCGATCGTCCTCTGCATTGAGTAGATCGGGAGCGCGTTCGGCGCGGAACTGAATGGCTCCTCCAGCTGACGGCCCAGCGCATCGAGACCAAAAAACGTGTACGCCACAATGAGCACCGGTAAAAAGGTCCACCACCCCAATGTTCCTGCCAGCGCAAAAGGAAGTGTTGTGCAGAATACGATCGCAGTCCGGTGAAGCAGCAGCGAATACGAGAATGGAATCGGAGTATTGAGTATCCTCTCGCACCCCCCCTGGATACGAGCCAAGTTGGCAAGCTGCTTATCCATCACCGAGTACTGAATCGAGTCGATCCTTCCCTCATGAGCCAGATGGGCAAGCTTCAAGCCAATGCCCTGGAGCACAGCGTCCGTCGGATTCGGGCCTTGTGATGCCTTGCCAATATCCCACCAAGGTGCGATCGCATGGGCTTCGTCGGCCCGGCGCAGTCGAGAATAGAGGCCAGCACTGAAGCCACACAGGCCTCGCAGGATCTGTGCTCGGCTGTTTGGATCCAGCAGGGACGTCTGCCTGGCTATTGAGCGACACGCTATGACCAGGTCACCCCAAAGGTGCCTCGCCTCCCACCATCTGGAGTAGCAAGCGTTGTTTCGAAAGCTCATGAATACGGAAAGTGCGATACCAATGAGCGTGAACGGAACGGCACTGAAGCGAGCAAAGATTCCTGGATGCTCCGTTGATGCGAGCACCGCTCCTGCGGTCACAATGCTAATCAGTAGTAGATGCAATGCGATCCTGGGCAGGATGGTACCCCTGACGGCAAACGCAACGTCCCACAACGTCGGCTGCCTTCGCATTCTCGTTTCAACATCTGGGAGACGGTGTGTCATGCCAACCTCTGATTCATTGATCGACTGCTGGCGTCGATACGCCTAGGCAACAAATTCCTTCCACTTGAGTTCGAAATGCGAATGACATCACGCCGTTCGCATGACACTGCTACAGCAGGTCTAAAGCAGTTCATCGTCGGCAGCCTCGGGCATCCATAGTTCAATGACCGTCCCTGTCAGGCCGGTTCTCACTACCGACAGGCTGCCACCGTGGCGGTTGGCAAGCATCTGACTGATGGAAAGACCCAGCCCAGTACCTTGACGATGTTTGGTCGTAAAGAATGGCTCAAAAATTCGGACCAGAATGTCCTGAGGAATGCCGCTTCCAGTATCTGAGACTCGCAAAGCGACGCCAGGGTGACCATGAACGTCGTCAACGTCCAACGTCGCCAATCCCAGCGTTCCGCCCTTCTGCATGACATAGATTGCATTGATCAGGAGGTTCACAAGAATTTGCTGCAGCTCGCCCCGATTGCCCGTTACGAGCCGTGTGGACAGGAAGTTCTTCTCTATCTTCACGGGATGGCGCTTGATGAGGTGTTGAATCAGGGGCAGCGTCTCCAACATCAGCGTGGCAGGCTCTAACAGCTCACTATGACCGGAGTACTCACTGGGCTTGGAGAACTGCAGCAACTTGGAAACAATGGTGCTGATACGCCCAATTTGATCCTCAATGAGGTCAATCTCTTCTCCAAACCCTTGACCCTCGGGCTCCCTGATCGAGTCACGCAGAAGCTCGAGGTTCCCCTGCATGACGGCAAGCGGATTGTTGATCTCGTGCGCTATTCCTGCTGCGATCTCGCCAATTGTTGCCAGCTTCTCAGTGACAATCAGGTGCTGGGTCGTCTCTTCCAACCGTCTATTGGCTAGTGCGAGACCAGCAGTTCGCTCCTCTACCCTGGAATTGAGCTCCTCGTTCCAGGCGACCAGCTGCCGTTCCTTCTCTTCCAGCTGACAGAGCAGCTGGTCCAAGTGCGAAGCGACACGTCCGATTTCATCATTGGATGCCCCTGCTCCGGAGCGAGCACTGCGGTCGCCCGCCTTGACCCGTCCAATTGCCTGATCCATCCGCTCAAGTGGCTTGAACACGCCGCGAGCGATGTACAGAAAAAGGGGTACGGTGATGACTGCAACAAGGAGGCAACCGAACACGATCGCTCCGATGGAATTTCGACGGGCGGTGGTGAATGGCTCCTCCAGAAAGCCCACGAAGAGCATACCAATAGGTACGCCCCGGCCATTGAGAATGGGCATATAGCCGGCAATGTACCAATCATTGACTACGTAGGCTCTCGCCTGCCAGGTCTTTCCCTGGCCCAGCACGGCCTCGGCCACTTCAGAAGACACCCGTGTCCCCGACGCTGGGTTCCCTCCCGCCAACAACGCGTTGGTGCTGATGCGGGTATCACCAAGGAAGATGGAGGCTATCCCTGTTGCGCCAGTACGCAGGGCCTTATCTCGGTAGACAAGATCAGTGATCTGCTTGATGAACTCGGTGTTGTGGTTCAGCAGAGTACCCGCAATCAAGACGCCAACCTGATTGTTTGGAAGTGCAACCGGCGTTGCAGCTTGAATCATTAGGCCCCGCTTCTCACTCTGGGCCGAATCGACAGGATTCCTTGCGTTATGCGGACGAATGACCTCGGCCCGTGCGGCGAGCTTTGGGGAGATCTCCATCAGATCGTCCCGGCTTACCACCCCCACCTCCACGCTGGACGCTCCCTTCAGGGCCTTTTCGATGACTGACCAGTCCAAGTCAAGCTCAGCTGGCGAGGCCGGCTCACTACTAGCCAACAAGCGACCGTTTGAATCCAACAGTGCGATGAAGTCTAGTGAACCACCTTGGGCTTTCGACGCTAGTAGGCTGCCAAGCTCTGCATTCTTGTTGACCCCCTGGCTAATGACGCCATGGAAGCTCTGCGAATCAGCAATCGCAGCCAGCGTCGCGCGGTCGTTGACGAGCAGCTGGTTCATGTACTGTCCCGCAACTTTCAGGTCCCCGCCAACCTTCGAGGCGAGCAGTCGGTCGAAGCGCAAATCCCATTGGTAGATGAGTCCGCCGACGATAGCCGGCAGGATCACAAACATTGGAAGGATCGCGATTAGAAGCAGGCGGAAGCGAACTGAGCGCGCTCGGTTCATTGCAGATTCCTAGGCTGATACATTCCAACTGGAGCACTTACGATCAATCGTCTTTCGCGATATGCCCAAGATCGTGGCCGCTCTTTCGCGATCTCCGCCAGTCTCACGAAGCACTGCAAGGATGTGCCTGCGCTCGACCTCCGAGAGCAGCCGGCTTCGTGGGTCAGAGAGTGACTCCAACCGCTCAAGCTGAGTCGGAAAGTGTCCGAGTATCAGGCTACGCTCAACGTAGTTGTGAAGCTCGCGGACGTTCCCGGGCCACGAGTAGCTCTGAAGATATGCCCGGATCCTTTCGTCGATCGGAATCGGTTGAAGGCCAAGCTGCAGCCCCAGCTCACGCATGAAGCCCGCCGCCAGCTCCAACACATCAGCGCCGCGGTCATGAAGGCGAGGAAGCGACACCTCGAGAACGTTGATGCGATAGTAGAGATCCGACCGGAATGTTCCATTCTTCACTTCCGCAACCAAATTCTTGTTGGTTGAGAAGATGAATCTGACATCGATCGGAATCTCCCGATCTGCGCCAACTGGTCGTATCCGTCTATCTTCAAGCATCCTTAGCAGCTTTCCTTGGAGAGCCAAGGGAAGATCAGCGACTTCGTCAAACAGCAATGTTCCGCCTTCTGCATAGGCGACCAGTCCTTGGCGAGACGAGTTCGCTCCACTGAACGTTCCTTTGAGACTCCCGAACAGTTCAACGTCAATCAACTCGCTGGGAACAGCTGCACAATTTATTGGAATGAAAGGATGAGATGCCCGTGCGGACAACGCGTGCAGCGATCTTGCGGCAACCTCCTTTCCAGAGCCGGATTCTCCAGTGAACAGCACGCTACTGGGCAGTGGTGCGACCTTCGCGATCAGATCCTTGGTGGCCTGAATCGCACGCGAGCTACCTGTGAGCCTGTCTCGAAGCGCAGCTGGTGCACCGGAGCCATGTAGCTCGTGACGGAGAATGGCATTCTCCCGCCGTAGGCGACCGCGTTCCAGGCAGCGCGATATAGCGGCCAGCAACTGATTGGTTCTGAAAGGCTTGAGAAGAAAATCAGCCGCTCCCGCGCGGATAGCGCCGATAGCGGAATCCAAGTCTGCGTACGCAGTAATCAGAATGAAGTCGGCCAAGACCCCTCCCCTGCGCTGGTCCTCCAGCCACGCGATGCCACTCTTCCCTGGCAACACGTTGTCCACAATCACGATGTCAAAGTGGCGCTCCGTCAGATGCTGCTCCGCTTCAATGGTGTCAGCTGCAGCTTCCACAACTTTGCATCGCGGTCGCAAGGCACGAACCAAGAAGCTACGCATGCCAGGTTCGTCGTCAACGATCAGTATCGATGAGCGCGCAAGGTCCGGCCATGCAAGATCGCCGTTTGCGCGCTCTTCGGAAGATTGGTTGGCGCTCTTTGGCGTCATGTTTCCCTCAGTACAATTGAAGCGTGGCTAGTTCCGTCGATTCGTGTTCGAGTTCATTTCGATCTTTCGACCGCTAGATGACGGGTGACATATCGAACAAAACACCCCCTCTCACGACGTAGGACGTTGTGCACCAAAGGCCAGTCTGAGACGTTCAATGCTGTCGACCTCAGTCATATGCCAATCCGGAACTCTTGCCCTACGAGCCTAGTATCGACCTCTTGGTGGCCAAACGGACCGGGGGCTCCTCGCCATATTGCCCAGAGCGCCAATGGCCTCCGTGCCCCTCCAAGCCCCTCGGCGGTCGGTCGCCACGGGAGGCTGGAGAAGTCTCGCTCCCTTCGAGCGGATCATTACGCCAATTCGGCCATATGGGAAGCGCTGGGTGCGCGTTGTCCCCGCCTCGGCCGGAGCCACGCAGCGCGGCCAAGCGCGGGCGAGTCGATCCGCCTTGCAAGAAGGTCCAGGCCCTACCGCTCGCCTACCGGCATAGAGATGCCTATGCACCAGGGTCGTCTCCCATTTGCGCGGCTCGCGGGCAGATGTATCGTGGCTTTGGACTCTCTGAGTCTCCGACTGACTGATGGTTGCTCTTCCCCTCAAGACCCGGGCTTGTTGGGGAGCCGACTAAGGATGGTAGAAGGCGGGGCTGACGGGTCGGCCTCTGACGCGAGCCGGGAGGAGAGATCAGTCGCCCATTTTCGATGCAGGCGATCTGGCCCCCAAATATCTCAATGTCGTTGGGATCATGGCTGATCAGCAGCAGTGGAATACCGGCCCCGTCCAGCACGGCCTCCAGCTCCTGCCGCAAGTGCTGGCGAAGATCCTGGTCCAGCGCGGAGAACGGTTCATCCAGCAGCAGCGCCTGCGGCTGCGTCACCAAGGCGCGTGCCAAGGCGGTACGCTGGCGCTGGCCGCCGGACACCTGCGAGGGCAGCAGATCACCCACCGTATCGATGCGGAATGCGTGCAACCACTGCTCCACCGCATCGAAGCGCTGGCCGACCCGCGGATTCAACCAGCCCTTCTGCAGACCGAACGCCACGTTCTGGCGCACGCTCAGGTGTGGGAACAGCGCGTAATCCTGGAACACGTAGCCCAGCCGGCGGTGCTGCGGCGGCAGATCCACACCGGTGGCCGCATCGAACAGGGTCTGCCCCTGTAGGCGCACATGACCCTGGCCCGGCCTCAGCAGCCCGGCCACCGCCTTCAGGGTCAGGCTCTTGCCCGCGCCCGAGGGCCCGAACAGCACCACCTGCCGCTGCGTGCACTGCAGCGACACGTCCAATACGAAATCCTGGCCGGCCGCCTGCAGGCGACGCTGCACCTGCAGGTCAAGCCACATCACGCAGCTCCCGGCGACGTCCGCCCACCAGCCGCGCGGCCAGCAGCAGGATCACGATGCACACCACCGAGGTCAGGATCACCAGCGCATTGGCCTTGCCGTCCTGGCCGGCCTGCACCGCTTCGTAGATGGCGATCGACAGCGTCTGCGTGCGGCCGGGAATGCTGCCCGCCACCATCAGCGTCGCGCCGAACTCGCCCATCGCGCGTGCAAACGCCAGCAGCAGGCCGGCGAGGATGCCGCGCCACGCCAGCGGCAGCGTGATGCGGAAGAACACCGCTGCTTCGGACACACCGAGCGTGCGTGCGGCCTGCTCCAACTGTCCATCCACTTCCTCGAACGCCGCGCGTGCCGGCTTGAACACCAGCGGCAGCGAGGCCACCGCCGCAGCGATCACCGCCGCCTGCCAGGTGAACACCAGGTTGATGCCGAACCACGACTGCAGCCACGCGCCGATCGGGCCGTTGCGGCCGATCAGCACCAGCAGGTAATACCCCAGCACGGTCGGCGGCAGCACCATCGGCAGGGTCAGCAGCGAATCCAGCAGCTCACGGCCAGGAAATCGCCGACGTGCCAGCAGCGCGCCCAGTGCCACGCCCAGCACCAGATTGATCGCGGTGGCCCAGCCGGCCACCTTCAGCGACAACCACAGTGCGCTCCAGTCGAGATCCATGCCTCAGGGCTTGCCGAACCCATGCTTGGCCAGGATCGCCTGGCCCTGTGCCGAACGCACGAAGGTGGTGAAGCGCTTGGCTTCAACCGGTTGCGCACTGGCCTTGGTCACCGCCAACGGATAGGCAATGCGCCCCGCCACCGGCACCGCGAAGGCACGGCGCACCCGATCAGGCATCGCCTGCGCATCGGTGGCATAGACGAAGCCGGCATCCACTTCACCGCGCGCCACGTAGTCCAGCGACTGGCGAACGTTCTGCGTGGTGATGGTCTTGCCCTGCACCGACGGCCACAGGCCCGCCGCTTCCAGCGCGCCCTTGGCATAGCGGCCGACCGGCACGCTGTCCGGGTTGCCCAGTGCGATGCGCTGCACACCGGCACCGGCCAGGTCCTTCAAGGTACGCGGCGCAGCCTTGGCCTGCGGCGGCACCACCACCCACAGCGCGTTCACCGCGAACACCTCGCGGGTGCCGGCCGCCAGCAGGTCCTGCTGCTGGGCCTGGTCCATCGTGGTTTCATCGGCCGACGCGAACACATCCACCGGCGCGCCGCGGCTGATCTGCTGCAGCAGCACGCCGGACGCGGCGAAGTTGAAATCGACCTTGGTTCCCGGGTGTGCCTTCTCATAGGCGGTGCCCAGTTCGCGGAAGCTCTCGGTCAAGCTCGATGCCGCCGACACCGTCAGGTCGGCCGCCAAGGCCGGCACCGTGGCCAGCAGTCCCAGCAACAACAGTCCAACTCGTTTCATCATTGGTTTCCCCGTTTGGTTGGGTTTAGATCGGTTTCACCGCCTATCCTTGGCATCGCAGGCGCTACATAGCTGGCCCGCCCAGAGCTAGGTAGAGGGTGCACGACGGTGCGGACCTCGTTGGCGCAGGCTGTCTCGTACATCCACATCGAATTGAAGCTGCAGCGAGATGTCATCATCCAGCGCAATGCCAAAACCCAGACCATCACGACAGGGCAAACGTAATGCCAAGGACTGAACCGCTTCGCGAGGAAGCATCAACCGGCAGTACTCGCTCCCCTCCAGAAGCACCGCCTGTTGCCCTGCATGCAGTGATAGCACCATGCCCCAGCCGCGATCGCCGCCGAACCGCGTCAGGTTCTCCACCGATTCGCCGGCCAGCAACTGCGCTAGCTCCTCTTCATCAACGCGCAGACGAACTGCCTGCCGCTGTAGCTGGACTTTCATGATGCAATGAACTCGAGCTCGGTTGAGGTGTTGCAGTTGAGTAGCTGGTCGTATTCGCTATCCGCCAGTGGCAGCTCGATTGCGCCCAAGCGTTCTCGCAGGGCGTGTAGCGAGCGGTGCGCCGCCGGATTCTCGATCAATTCCCGCAACACATGCCGGCAATGGTCATCAATCTGCAACCGCATCGGCAGGGGTTCTTCCGCAAACAGCACACAGGCAGCCGAAGGCGCATCACGTAACCGTTGTAGTAACGCCGGGGTCACATTGGGCGTATCCACCGGAAGCACCAGAGCGGCAGCGTCCGGCATGCACATGGCCACACTGTAGAGCCCGCCCAACGGGCCGCAGCGTGCCACGCGATCAGGAATGCCACCGAAGGCCGGGTAGTTGCCACTCACCCATACCCTTTCCGCACCTGCCTGTCGCAGCAGGCCACGCATGTGCTCTAGCAGGGTTCGCCCGTGCCACGGTAGCAGCGCCTTGTCACGGCCCATCCGGCTGGAAAGACCACCGGCCAGCACGATGCCGTCAGTGGGAATGTTCGTGATCGTGTGCACATTCATGGGCATTGTCATGAGCTTGCGTGGGTTCGTTATCCGCATGGCAGAGACTGCAGCCTTCGGTCCACTCGCTGTCGCCGTCCTCGTAATGCTCCTGCTTCCAGATCGGGCACTGGTGCTTGACCACCTCGATCAACTGCCGGCAGGCCCGGAATGCCTCGTCTCGATGCGGGCTGCCGGCGGCCACCACCACCGCCACATCGCCAATGCCCAACCGGCCCTTGGCGTGGGCCACATACAGCTTCAGCTTCGGACCGAACGTCGCCTCGACCTCTGCCGCCAGGCGCTTGAACTCGTTCAGCACCAAAGGTTCGAACAGGTCGTACGTGATCCCGGTCACCGGCCGGCCGATGTTGACGTCGCGCACCTTGCCGATGAACACGTCGATGCCGCCGAAGCCCGGATCAGATACCGCCGCGATGCCTTCGGCCGGATCGATCGCCGCCTGCGCGCGGTCCACCACCGTCGCGATGATCTTCTCGCTCATCGCTCAGCCCCCGCTCACTGGTGGCAGGATCGCCACGCGGCCATCGTCGGGCAGCGCCTCGTGGTCGCGCAGCACGCGTTGCTGGTCGGCAAACGCCGAGTAGTCCAGCAGGCCCGCGCGGAAACCCGGCCAACGCACCGGCAGCAGCTCGCGCAGCGCCTGGCGCAGATCGGCCACGGTGCCACCGGCCACATCGACGGCGATTTCGCGGCTGGCATCCAGATCGGAAAACGCACCGAACAACTGCAGATTCACCTGTTTCATCATGACTCCTGGCTCACCAGCTGCACCGGTTCGTGGTGACCCCAGCCCTGCACGCGCACGAAGGTGCCAGCGCTGGCCAGGTCTCCCTCGGCCTCCAGCACCACCCAGGCGTTGGCCTGCAGCATGGACATCAAACGGAACGACTCCTGCCCGGACAGTACGCGCGCACTCAGGCGCCCCTGCCCGTCCATTTCCACCCGCGCCCGCGCGTGGAAGCGCAGACCGGGCGGCTTGCGCACGTCGGCCTGCAGCGGCAGCCGCAACACCGGTTCCGGTGCAAGCCCCAGCAGGCGGCGCAGTACCGGCTCGACGAAGAAGCGCTGGCCCACGGCAGCCGAAACCGGGTTGCCGGGCAGGCCGAAGTACAGCGCGCCATTGGGCAACACCGCGAACAACAACGGCTTGCCGGGGCGGATCGCCACCTTATGGAAGACGATGCGCGCACCACGGCCACGCAGCGCATCGGGAACGAAGTCGTAGCGGCCGGCCGACACCGCGCCGGTACTGATCAGCAGCTGCGCGCCAGCGGCCAGCGCTTCATCCAGCACCGCATTGAACGCGGCCACGTCGTCGCCCACCGTGCCCTGCCAGACCACCTCGGCACCGGCCGCCTGCAGGCGGCCCACCAGGTAGGGGCGATTGCTGTCACGGATCTGGCCCGATTCCAGCGCCTGCGCCGCCTCGGTCACCAGTTCCTTGCCGGTGGCGATCACCGCCGCCCTCGGCCGCGCCACCACCGCCACCTCACCCACGCCCAGGGCGTGCAGCAGGGTGCGGGCATTGATATCCAGCACCTGGCCGGCGCACAGCACGCGCTCACCCTCGCGCACGTCCTGGCCGCGCAGGCGCACGTTCTGGCCCGGCTTCACCGTCGCGGTCAGCGCGATGCGGGTCGGGCGGCCGTCCTCGCTGGCGAGGATCTCCACGTTCTCGACCGGCACCACCGTATCCAGGCCAACCGGCATGCGCGCTCCGGTCATGATTTCCCAGGCACCCTCGCCGCCTTCGGCGCCGGCATCGCCGGCTGCCTGCCAGCCCTGCACCGCGAATTCGGTACCGGCCTCGAACGTCGCGCCGTTGGCGCGCAGCGCAAAGCCGTCCATCGCCGAATTGTCGAACGGCGGCAACGACTGCCCGCTGTGGATGTCACTGGCCAGGGTACGGCCGCCGGCTTCATGCAGCGGCACGCGCTCGGCCGGCAGCGGCGTGGCCGCGTCCAGCAGGTGCTGCAAGGCTTCGCAATAGGGAATCATGAGTGGCCATCCCCCTCGACCATCGCCAGGGCGTGGCCCAGTACCGGCGCCAGGATATCCAGGCACTGCGCCGCCGCCTTCGGGCTGCCGGGCAGCGCGAACACCAGCATGTTGCCCAGCTGCACCACCTCGGCGCGGCTCAGCCAGGCCATCGGCGTGTGCTGTGCACTCAGCGCGCGCACCATCTGCGCCAGGCCATGTACCGGCCGCGCGTTCAGGGAACGGAGCGCCTCCGGGGTCAGGTCACGCGGGCCCAGTCCGGTACCACCGGTACACAGGCACAGGCGCACGCCCTCGGCGGCCAAGGCCTGCAGGCGACCCGCCAATGGCTCGATGCCATCGGGCAACACCTCAGCGGCCACCACCTCGCCGCCCAGCTTTTTCAGGCCGGTCACCAGGGTCGGGCCAGAGATATCCTCATAGGTGCCGTCGCTGGCGCGATCGCTCAGCGTGATCACCGCGCAGGCCGCGCCCTCCAGGCCCTTCGGCGCACGCGGCTTGAAACGCGTGCGCTCGGCATCGTCCATGCCGTCGGGGTGCAGCCAGACACCGCGCTTGCCGCCTTCCTTGAACAGCAGGCGGATACCTTCGATGCGCAGGGCCGGTTCCACCGGCTTGCTCAGGTCGTACAGGGTAAGCAGCGCCGCGTTGACGCCGGCCAGTGCCTCCATCTCCACGCCGGTGCGCGCCTCGCTGGCGCACTCGCACCACACGCGGATCGCCTGCCGTTCCGGTACCGGCGCGCAGAACACCTGCACCAGTTCCAGCGGCAGCGGGTGGCACAGTGGCATCAGCATCGAGGCCATCTTGGCGCCCTGCAGGCCGGCAATCTCGGCCATCACCAGCGCATCGCCCTTGGGCAGGCGGCGCTCGACGATCAGCGGATAGGCCACTGGACCGGCATGCAGCTCGCCCACCGCCACCGCACGTCGGCGGGTGATGCGCTTGTCGCGGACATCGGCCATATGGAAGGCCGCATTCAATTCCCCACTCATCGTGTTGCTCATCCTCCGATGGAGGCCAGGTGCGGGGTCAGCCCGGTCTGGCCCTGGTGCAGTCCATGCCCGGCCGCTTTCAGGCCAAGCTGCGTGGTAATGCGTGCCAGCAGCGCGTCATGGTCATCGTCGCTCTGCAGCAGCGGGCGCAGCGGCACGCCGAACTCGCCGAACAGGCACAGCCGCAGGTCACCCTTGGCGGTCACCCGCAGGCGGTTGCAGCCCTTGCAGAAGTCACGCGAATACGGGGCGATGATGCCCACCGTGCCGCGATGGTCCGGGTGGCTGTACTCACGCGCCGGGCCGGCATCGGCGGCGCGCGGCCGTTCGTGCCAGCCAGCCGCCAGCAGCTGCTCGATCACCACGTCGGCGCGCAGGTGGTGGCGCTGGAAATAGGCTTCGTTGTCGCCGGTGCGCATCAGTTCGATGAAGCGCACGCTGAAGGGGCGGTCACGCAGGTAGTCCATCCACTGCGGCAGCTCGTCGTCGTTCAGGCCACGCAGCAGCACCGCATTGAGCTTGATCGCCGGCAGGCCCAGCGCCTGCGCCAGGGCCAGGCCCTGTTCGATCTCCGGCAGGCGGTCATGCCCGGTGATGGTCTTGAAACGTTCGCGCTGCAGGCTGTCCATGCTCACGTTCAGCGCGGTCAGGCCGGCGCGGTGCCAGCCCGGCAGGCGCCGCGGTAGCAACGTGCCATTGGTGGTGATGGCCACCTTGCGGATGCCCGGCACCGCCGCCACGGTGGCGATGATCTCATCCAGGTCCTTGCGCAGGCTGGGCTCGCCGCCGGTCAGGCGGATCTTGCTCATGCCCAGCGCGGCAAACGCACGCACCAGGCGCGCGATTTCTTCCACCTGCAGGAAGCGCGGGCGGCCATCGGCCTGGTAGCCGTCGGGCAGGCAGTAGCTGCAACGGAAGTTGCAGGCTTCGGTCAACGAAAGGCGCAGGTACGGAAAGCTGCGTCCGAAACCGTCGGTGAGTTGGCGGGGATGATCTGCCAGTGCGCCCTCACCTACCGGCTCTGGCGCCCGAATGAGCTCGGCTGACATTCTTAGTCCTCCCTACGACATGCCGGCGCAATCACTGTGAAATGACCACCCTGACCGGGATCGACTTCGCCGCGGGGGTACCACTGATGCGATCGAAGTAATCCAGAGGTAGCAGTGGATTGAGTTCAGGGTAGTAGCCCGCAATCGCGCCACGCGGCATCGGATAGTCAAGCACAGTCAACCCATCGACCCGCCGGCAGACGCCATCACTGGAGATCGTCTCGAGGCTCACCTGTTCCTCCTTCCCAATCCCTCGTGCTACTCGATCTTCCAGGTTCATGAAGAGGATCATTCGATCGTTATACACACCGCGATAGCGATCGTTGTAGCTGTAGATTGTCGTGTTGTACTGGTCATGGGAGCGAACCGTGGCCAGCCGAAGCATAGTGGGATCCTCGACCAGGTCGTTCACTTCAAGACCCGGCAACACCAGAATATTGGCCTTCCCGTTAGGTGTCGGCCACTCACGGCGGCGCGGCGGAATGTCCAAGTGGAAGCCACGCGGCGCCTGGATCCGTTCATTGAAGTCTGCGTAGATGCTGGGATAGACCGCCGCGATCAGCTCACGAACATGGTTGTAATCGTGCATGCAAGCTGCCCAGTCGACCTTGCTGTCCGGCAGTGTTGCCATTGCCATGCGGCACACGATCTCAACTTCCGGAAGAACATGTTCACTCACAGGCTCCAGTACTCCACGGGATGCGGTGACATTCGACATGGCATCCTCAATGGTGACAAACTGCTCACCCAGCGGGGTATGGATCCACTCCGAGCGCGCCACCACCGGTAGGATCAGCGCCTCCTTGCCATGCACTAGGTGGCCACGGTTGAGTTTGGTGGCGATGCCAACCGTAAGCTCAAGACCACGCATTGCCCTGTAGGCAATTTCGGTATCAGGAACAGCATGGATGAAGTTCCCGCCCATGCCGATGAAGACCTTGGCGGTTCCAGCCAGCATCGCCTCAATAGACTCAACCACATGGTGCCCATGTTCGCGCGGCGGTTCGAACCCGAACACGTCGCGAACTTGGTCCAGGTAGCGTTGCGTCGGCTTCTCATCAATGCCGACGGTACGGTCGCCTTGCACGTTGGAATGGCCGCGAATAGGAGCAATGCCCGCCCCGGGCTTTCCGAAGTTGCCGCGCAGCATCAGCAGATTGGCAACCTGCTGCAAAAGGCGAGATCCTTGCTGGTGCTGGGTCAGGCCCATGCCATAGCAGATAATGGTCGCACGGGAACGGATGTAGATCTCTGCACAACGCAGAATCTGCTCCTTCTTGATCCCGGACACTTGGACGATCTGGCTCCACTCCAGGGACATCACTTCTTCACGCAATGCCTCCAGCCCGACGGTGTGCTCGGTCAGGAATTCGTGATCGAGAACAGACTCGCCGGCCGCTTCCCGCTCGAACATAGCCTTCATGATGCCCTTGATCAGGGCCAGGTCACCGCCGATGCGAATGTGTACAAATTCACTGGAAATCTCGGTGGAGCCAAACGTGGCCATCTGCACGACGTCCTGGGGCTCGGCAAAGCGAATCAGCGCACGTTCCGGCATAGGATTGACCGCGACAATTGGAGCATTACGCTTCCGCGCCTCCACCAAGTTGGACATCATTCGTGGTGAGTTGGTGCCTGTGTTCTGGCCGATGACGAAGATGGCCTCAGCATGCTCAAAGTCATCGAGCACGATAGTGCCCTTGCCGACACCAATTGCCGGCGGCAACCCCCGGCTGGTCGGCTCGTGGCACATGTTCGAGCAGTCCGGGAAGTTGTTGGTTCCGAACTCGCGCACGAAGATCGAGTACAGGAACGCGGCTTCGTTCGGCGTCCTCCCCGAGGTGTAGAACTCAGCCTCATGCGGGCTGGACAGGGCCTGCAGGTGTCGCCCGATCAGCGCGAAGGCCTCATCCCAGCTACAAGGAACGTAATGGTCGGATACCGGGTCATATCGCATCGGCTCGGTCAATCGACCCTGCATCTCCAGCCAATAGTCGGACTGCGCCATCAGCTCCTGGACAGTGTGCTCCGCGAAGAACTCACGCGTGGCGCGATGCTTGGTTGCCTCCCATGCCAAGGCCTTCGCACCGTTTTCGCAGAACTCCAGCTTCTTGGTGTGATCTGCATCCGGGAAAGCGCAACTGGGGCACTTGAATCCCCCAGGCTGATTCATCGACAAAAGCGCTTTAGATCCCTTGGCAATGACGCTCTGCTGCATCAGAACCTTGGCGGTTGCACCGGCGGCACCCCAACCACCGGCAGGATGGTCGTAGGCTTTGTAACGGGGGATCTTCTGCTCTGACATGACAGGCACTCGCAGCATGCAATTGGGAGTGGGAAAAGTTAAGCACGCGACGGCCTCCCCTTCCACGGACAGTATGTCCACCCTGCCCAGACAAGACGTCCGGCGTACACGCCGGGGATCGAATCGAGGCACTGGTGTCCGATACGAGTGCCTCAACGGACCCGAAGCGCTCATCCTGGCCCTCACCACGAACAGGTCTTCACGCCACCCGCCATCGATTGTAACTATCTAATTTATCGGGCGTTTTCTAGCTACAGGCACATGTAGCGGACAGGCGGGCCACAGCCCCTCGAACAGAATGTCGGATCAACTCAGCCAAACTGTCCATCTGCGAACATTTGTAAATTTTGACCGCAGCGGGGTGTACGCCTTGGGATACTCTCCGCACTGTCAAACCACTAAGAAGTCCCCGACCCGAGGGACCCTGCACGCCCAGATCATCGTTACCGGCTTCCCTCCCCGCCAGGCCTCATCTCCATGCAAGCGCCCAGCCCAGTACCTGCCAACGAGCCCTGCGGCATCGCATATCGAAGAACCCTTCGGTGGCGTGGTGGCGAGCGCGGCTCAATCATGGACAGCGTTGCCGAAGAAGTGCCTGTCGCGATGCTCTACAACGACAGTCCTTTCTCGGTGATGATGGCCAGCCCAACGGATCTGGAAGACTTTGCGCTGGGCTTTTCCATGACGGAGGGAACAATTTCTGATCCCTCCCAACTTCTCCGGATTGAAGTGAGGCCATCGCTGGAAGGCATTGAGCTGGCGATGGAAGTCACAGATAGTGCGCCCATCGTGTCAATGCCCAACGACGCCACCCGCAACCTACCCGGGCGTAGCGGTTGCGGGCTATGTGGAGCTAGTCGACTGGAGCAAGTGCTCAGAATGCCTTTGCCAATCGACCGACCCACCACCTACTCCGCCTTGGCGCTACGCGTAGCACTGTCCTCGCTAAAAGGGCTACAGCCAATGAACGAGGCTGCCGGCTCAACCCACGCAGCAGCATGGGTTCTCCCGGACGGAGCTATCGAAGTGGTACGCGAAGACGTGGGCAGGCACAACGCACTAGATAAGCTCATTGGTGCAATGAGGCGCTCATCGACTTCAACCAACGAAGGTCTCGTGCTTCTATCTAGCCGTGCTAGCTACGAAATGGTGAGTAAGGCCGCCTATGCAGGCATGGCGATCGTTGCAGCGGTATCGGCACCCACAGCCTTAGCCATAGATCTCGCAAAGGCCGCAGGGATCTGTCTTGTCGGTTTCGCGCGCTCGGATGGCTTCAACATCTATTCACACCCCCAGCGCCTACTCGATTTGGAAGCTGCACACCTAGCAGCCGTATGACGCCAGATGACGCCTGCCGTGCAATGAGCAAGGATCTCCGCCGATGAAATTGCTAGGCACCATCGGAACTTGAGCCGCTAGCCACCACCCACCCCCTATTGGGATCGTTATGGACGCCCTCCTCCTTTCCCGAATTCAGTTCGGCTTTCTCATCAGCTTCCATGTGCTCTTCCCTGCCTTCACCATTGGCTTGGCCAGTTGGCTTGGTTTCGTGGAATGGCGCTGGCTTCGAACCCGCAACCCGGTGTGGCGGGATCTGTTCTTCTTCTGGCAGAAGATCTTTGCCGTGTCCTTCGGCATGGGCGTGGTAAGCGGTATCGTCATGGCGTTCCAGTTCGGCACAAACTGGCCTCGTTTGAGCCAGATCGCCGGAACCGTAATCGGCCCCCTACTGACTTACGAGGTCCTGACAGCCTTCTTCCTGGAGGCAAGTTTCCTCGGAGTGATGATGTTCGGCTGGGGGCGAGTATCACCACGCCTGCACTTCTTTTCCACATGCATGGTCGCACTTGGAACGCTCTTTTCAACGTTCTGGATTCTTGCCTCCAACAGCTGGTTGCATACGCCTGCGGGCTACGAAATGATCAACGGAGTGGTCCATCCGGTTGACTGGTTCGAGGTTGTGTTCAATCCATCGTTCCCCTATCGACTGGCCCATATGGCAATAGGGTCATTCATAACAACCTGCTTCGTGGTGGGTGGTGTTGGCGCCTGGTACCTGCGGCGTAAGGAGCACGTCGAAGCCGGCCGCAAGATGCTTGGGGCGGCTGTGATATTTGCGGCCATTACCGTTCCTGTTCAGATTTTCGTGGGTGACATGCATGGTCTGAACACCCTCAAGCACCAGCCGATGAAGATCGCAGCGGTAGAGGCTCACTGGCATCAGGGCCAAGAAGGTGAAGGAGTTCCGCTGGTCGTCTTCGCTGTACCAAATGAGAAGGAAGAGCGGAACGATCTTGAGATCGCGATTCCGCGTGTTGGCAGCCTCATCCTGACTCACTCCATGGATGGAACCTTCGCACCGCTGACATCCGTACCGGCGAGCGAACGACCTCCGGTCACGCCTGTGTTCTTCGCATTCCGGATCATGGTTGGGATAGGCACCCTCATGCTACTGCTCGCCTGGCTTTCTGCTTTCACCCTGGCCCGCCGTAAGCTGTTCGATTCCGGGGCCCTGCTGCGCGCTTGGAACTGGATGCTTCCAAGTGGGTTCGTTGCTTTGGTGGCCGGCTGGTTTGTCACCGAGATGGGGCGCCAGCCTTGGATTGTCTATGGCGTTTTGCGAACGGCTGATGCCGTGGGACCGCAAACGGCCTGGATGACAGCGATCTCACTCGCGGTCTATGTCGCTGGATATGCGTTCGTATTTGGTTGGGGCATCTGGTATCTGGTCAAGATCCTCCGACATGGCCCACATGCCCAAGACGGAAGTCCGTCGCTAGAGGGTGGTGATCGCACACCTGCACGGCCTATCTCGGCCGCTGATCAATCTCTCTGAGGAACGCTGACATGGACTCGATGACCTGGTTGCCCATCGCCTGGTTCGCCGTCATCAGCTTCGGCGTCCTGATGTACGTCGTCCTCGACGGCTTCGTACTCGGTATTGGCATTCTCGCGCCCTTTGCCGAGGATGAAGAGCAGCTCGATGTGATGATGAACACCGCTGCCCCAATATGGGATGGCAACGAAACCTGGCTGGTGCTCGGCGGAGCCGGATTGCTAGCAGCGTTTCCAACAGCCTATGCAGCGCTTCTTTCGGCCCTGTACCTTCCAGTACTTCTGCTGCTTGTATCATTGGTTTTCCGGGGGGTCGCCTTTGAGTTCAGGTTCAAAGCCCATCGCTCCAAGAGGCTTTGGAGCGTGGCTTTCGGCCTTGGCTCGCTTCTGGCCGCGTTCTCTCAAGGAGTGATTCTTGGCACGGTGGTGCAAGGCGTGCCAATGACTGGTGACACCTACGCTGGCGGGCCATTCCTATGGTTCAGCCCCTTTGCCATGCTTACCGGAGCAGCCTTGGTTGCCGGCTACGCCTTGCTTGGAGGCACCTGGCTAATCTTGAAGACCGAGGGGCGAACCCACGCACTTGCCAGGCGCCTGACCCGCCCCCTGGTGGTCGCCGTGATCGTGGCCATGGGGCTCGTGAGCAGCTGGCTGCCGTTCCTTGATCTGCGACTAATGACTCGCTGGTTCAGTGACGGGAATTTCTGGTGGCTGTCCCCCGTCCCCCTTCTTACGCTCGCCGTGGCAGTGGCGCTGTGGCGCGCGGAGAAACGCCCCACTCATGATCTTGCCCCTTTCCTACTGAGCCTGTCGTTGTTTGTCCTGGGTTACCTAGGCCTCGTACTCGGCATGTGGCCGTACCTGCTCCCCCCGGCATTGACGATCTGGGATGCAGCAGCGCCAGTGTCGTCGCTTGGCTTCAGCCTGGTCGGCTTGGCGGTCATGCTTCCTGTCATCCTGGGCTACACCGCCTGGTCATACCGCGTTTTCCGCGGCAAGGTGAGTGCGAGCACGAGCTATCATTGAGCGTGATATGCCGCCCATTCGCCTGAAGTGGAGAATGGGCTCAACTAAAGCCCGGAAAGGGCGAGTGGGTTCGGTGGCGGCCGACTCATGAACTGAATGTCACTGGACTATCTTCAGCTAAGCCGAAGGTCAAATGCCACCGCCTCTGGCCCTCGACTTGACTCAATCAGTTAGCCAATACGCCCGGCCTCCCAGAATCGTGTATCGCCCTAAGACACACAGGATGTGATGAGTGGGGCCTTCAGCCGACCCTGAATCGTATGCCTTCGGATCGAACTGACTTGAAGGAAAGTCGATGATTCACGGTGAGGTGGTAGAAGAACGCCTCACACCAACGAAGTCGCCTAGAAAGAAGGACTACATCATGTTTGGGGCCGCTACGAGATAGCCACCTGACAAGAGTGAGTGGGTCCCTTCCCGACAGCATGGGGCTAAGTAGCTCAACAGTAGAGCCTCTGGCCAACGTGCAAACCCACGGCCGTACGGATCTTAACCATAGGTGGAAGCCCTCCCGCTCAAGCCTACGCCTTTCAGCAAGCTCCGCTCTGAGCTGACGCCGGCGAACTTGGCGGGCTATCTCCAAGTGTGGCGAGTACTCCCCCTTGCCATGATAGGCAACCTTCAGGACGTAGCCCCGGGCCCTGGTAGGAATCGGTGAGTACGAAGCTCGAACACGCGCAAAGAAGTACCCCGCGAAAACGGCAGTTGCGACGAGAACAACATGAAGTTCGCTCGGGGCGATACGGTATCCACTCGCGGTGAAGAACTGGACGCAAACAAGTCCATCACAACCCGTAGGAATCAACGTTCGATACAACGTCGTCCCGGGAACATACAAGAGAAAAATGAAGCCATAGGCGCACCATTTCCAGCAATGAACTCGCTGATCCAGCACCGGCTCCCAACTGAGCTCTCTTTTGGGGCGGCGCAGAACGTAAGCGCCAATGAAGAGCAGCGAAGGAACGCCCAATAGCAGCAGCAGGTCGATGATCTTCTGAATTGAGTACATGGCAGGGTACTTAGAACGTCGCTCCGGAGCTCCTGGGCAAACGGGATGCCATCGACTGGATTCGTGGCCGGGACGACCCGCCAGGAGTCTGGACAGGGCTGTATCGGCCGCGCGACATGGAACTTGAACCACTGATTCGTCCATGCTCAATGGCCTACTCGCGCTCCTCGGCATAGCACGGCTCCCCAAAGAACCTAGAACACCGCTGGAGGAAGCGACGGGACTTTCACTCACAACTCCAGCGCAGCCACGGACAGCAGTGTGGCGATATCTGAAGATCAGATAGACGCGGACTCGCCTCGCTGCTATGCTGGTGAGCTAGGCGAGCGATCTGAGAGACAAGTGGCCTATGTTGTCACCCAACCGACCCTCATTTCGCATTGGCCAGAGTTGGACGATTTCGTTCGTTCAATCGGCCCGTTCTTAGCCTGCGCCTGGTGCGCACTGGAGCGCTCAAGGACCGTAAGCGGGCCTGTTGCCGCCGAGGGCTTGGCCTCAGCCGCACTCGATACGCTTGCCTCACTTCGCGTACTGCAGCGCATTCCCATCGCAGCCCCCAATTCCGGGGCGAGGTCCTTGTATGAGCCTCTGGCATGGACCTATCAGGCCGCTTGGTCACGTCAGGACGTGAGTCTGGAGGCCAGGTTGACCAGTACGCTTACCCGATGGGCTGCCGAATGCCCGTCCACTGCCAAACGGACCTTGGGAACCTCGCTCGCAGAGAGCGAAGCCCGTGCATACCTGGCCAACCTGCTACGCAAGTATCGGCTATCTCCCACGCTGGGCAATGGCCTGAGATCGACCCAGCTCCCGGAGTGGAATGCACTGAGCTTGGGACGCAAGAGGTATGTACTGTGGGCCGGCATGCGCAACGTTGCGTCGGAGTTCCTGAAAGCTGATCTGGACGAGGAGGCCGCCCGTCGGGTACTTGATCGAGAGATCAGCAGGAGATGCACTTGGCTCGTTAGCCGAGTTCAATCGGGAGCACTTGGCCCGACTGACTTTTGCTTCGTGCCAGGCCATGGCTGGCGTCAGCCGTTGATCTTGGACGTGGCAATGGAGACGTTTATCCCTCTGGGCAGACAGTACTGGCTGCAGCCAAGTAGCGACTGGAGGCTTTAGCGGATACTCTCCGCGCCGCGTCCACTAGTGGGCGCGCGACCCAGCGAATCCGGTGTCAGCGGTCGACTAGATCGCGTAGGTATCGGTGGCGCCAATAGCCAGGGCTGGCCTTGAACGACTGATGAGCTCGCCACGCGTTTGATCTGGAAGGGCAACTACGAGCGCAGTCCCTGTGCCCATTGCTGCAGGAAATCCTCCTGGACAGCGGTCTCGATGGCACCCGGCCTGACACGTCGCACCGAGCCAATGGCAGCCTGCGCTGTTCGCTCAGCCCCTGACTGCAGTAGAAGCATCGCTGCGACAGTGCCGGCTCGCCCCAGCCCACCCTTGCAGTGGACCACAATGCGCAGGCCCGAATGCAAACTCCGAACGAGCATTGACCCCAGTACTGGCCATCGTTCGAGCAACCTCTGGTCAGGTGCTGCGCCATCCGTGATTGGAAGGCCATGCCATGAGATGCCCTGCCCTTCAACCACTTGAGGCAAGCACTCGATCCGCAACTCACTGAACTCCCACGGCTCGAGTAGCGTGATCAGGTGGCTGGCTCCCCAACACTGAATCACAGAGACATCCACATCGATGTCTCTCGCCCATGCCC
Organism: Stenotrophomonas sp. VV52; assembly: GCF_002893095.1. Taxonomy (GTDB): domain Bacteria; phylum Pseudomonadota; class Gammaproteobacteria; order Xanthomonadales; family Xanthomonadaceae; genus Stenotrophomonas; species Stenotrophomonas aracearum. The sequence continues at coordinate 68,941 of NZ_PKQQ01000016.1, forward strand.
CCGTCATCGCAACTTCTTGGTACTTACCTGGCGCGAAGGTCACACCAATTGCCCCTCCCCTTTCGCCAACCGGGAGTTCCGCGATAGCTAAAGGGTGGGTCAAACTTGTTCGAATCATGTCGGATCTCCTGAACGACAGCCCATTCCTATGCAGCAACCGGCGCTGCTGGCTGGAAGAGCTGCACCCGCCAACCCACTCACTAAGCACACCAACTACAACGGAACAACCAATCGTTCCTTCAGCATCTCAAGGGCCACTTCCAGGCCGGCGTCATCCGCGTCATATGGAGCGCCGAACAAAGAGACCTCAATCCAATAGCGCTCCTGCCCCGGATGGATGTAGTCCGCGTGATCGTCCAGCAACAGCGCTGCACCCAGGATCGGAGACACATACCGGAGGTCCTTCGTTGCCCCTCCCCAGAATGTATATGGCAACTCAGCGAACCAGCCTGGCGCGCTCCCTTCCTCGACCAGCAGCCGCGAAATCCTGCGGAAAGCTGCCTCAGGGACCGTGGTGTAGATGACCAGATGCTCGAAGAGTTCATGAGCGACCTCAAGGAACTGATAAAGCCCTGGGCGTGGAATCTGGCTGACAGCATTTGAGATCAGCGTCCCCTCGAGATCGAGAGCAAGGATGGTCGGTCGCATTGAGCGCTAGGATCCTCATCAGCAGTTGGACACTTGGATCTGGAGCGTTCCGCGCTGCGCTTGGTCATCGGACGCAGTTGCGGAACGCCAATGAGTCAGATATCTGAGAACTTCTCGGCTTGCTTAAGCTGATTCTCCAGAGACTGGATCTTTTCCCTATAGTTGGGGTTCTACCCCGATATCACGGACGGTTCT
>NZ_PKQQ01000017.1 GCF_002893095.1 Stenotrophomonas sp. VV52
TGTTGGCGAAGCCCCAGCCCTTGCCGCTGCTCTGGCTGGTGCTGGACTCGGTGTTGTGGGCCACGTCGAACACGATGTCCTTGGTGGCCAGCAGCAGGGCGTCACCTTCGGCCGAGAGCTGGGCGCCCTGGCTGGTGATGGAGCCGCCGTTGGCGATCAGGGTCATGTCGCCGCCCGCGCTCAGCTGGGCCACGCGGGCGTCGCTGGTGGAGTGGGTCTGGTTGCCACTGGAGCGCTGGCTGCCGACGGTGACCACCACCGCGGTGGTGGCCGCGCGCACGCCGGAGGCGGTGCCCTCGGCGTTGCGGGTGATGTCACCCATGATCGAGCCACTGTCGGCCATGCCGTCGGTGGTGGAGTCGCGGGCGCTGCGGTAGGCCTTGGTCGGGTCGTAAGTGACGCCCATCGAGAACCCGCTGGACTTGCTGGACTGGCTGTTCTGCGTGTCCACCGTGTCCTGGCGCGCGATCAGGTTGATGTCCTTGCCGATCAGGGTCAGGTCGTTGCCGGCGGCGACGTCGGAGGCGGCGATGGTGAGCTGGTTGCCGGCGTTGAGCTGGACGTTGCCGTTCATGGAGCCGACCGCGGAGCCCACCTGGGTGGTGGACTGGCTGGCGCTCTGATTGTTGGACTTCGAACTGTTGTACCCCACCGAGGCCACGCCATTGGCGAAACCGCCGGTGATGCCTGACTTCTTCTGGTTGAAGCTGCTGGCTTCGCTCAGGGTGTCCTGCGCGGACTCGATGGTGATGTTGTTCACCGCGGCAATGCGCAGGTCGTTGTCGGCCAGCACGGTGGAGCCGGTGATCGAGACGTCGTTGCCGGCAATGATGTCCACGGTCTTGCCGCCCACGCTGGAGCCGACCGCGTAGCTGGCCGCGCTCTGCTCGTGGGTGGTGGTGGTGGTGCTGGAGAGCGTCTTCTTCTTGCGGGTGGTTTCGTCCACCACCAGCTCATGGGTCTCCTGGGTGGTGGTCAGGGCCACGTTGCGGCCGGCCGAGAGCACCACGCCGCCGTCGCTGCTGTCTACGGTGGTGGACTGCAGGGTGAGGTCGCGCCCGGCCTGCAGGGCGACGCCTTCGCCACCACTCAGCTGGTTGCCCAGCACCCAGCCACTGGCGGCGGTCACTTCGCGCGAATGGTTTTTGCTCTTCGCCCCGCTCTCGAAGCTCTGGGTGTCGACCACGGCGACGCTGTTGATGTCACGGCCGGCCTGGGCGACCAGGGCGTTGGCGGCCGAGACGTTGGCGGCGGCAAGGTTCAGGTCGCGGCCTGCGTTCAGGACCACATCGCCGGCACCGGTGATGGTGGTGCCGATATGGGTCGCCTGGCTCTGGCTGGTGAAGTTGCGCGCGTCGTGGGTCAGCGAGACGCTGCGCTGCTCGGTGACCGAAGTCAGGTTGATGTCGCCACCGGCGACGACGGCGGTCAGGCCGTCGGTACCGGCATTGGCCAGCTGCGCGGCGCGCAGCTCGACATTGCCCCCGGCGTTGACGCTGAGCACGCCGGCGCCGTCCTTGTTGGTCACATACAGGCCGGCCACGCGGTCCAGCGTGGTGGTCTGCTGGTGCAGAATGTCGCCCTTGTCGCTCCACTGGCGGGTGGTGGAGGCAACGGTGATGTCGCCGCCGGCCTTCAGTGCGAGCACGTCGGTTGCGGTGACGGTGCTGCCGATGATGTCGATGTTGCCGCTGGCCTTCAGGCCGACCTGCTGGCCGCTGATCTGGCCGCCGCCGATGTTGCGGATGTTGCCGGCGTCGATGCTGACCAGCTGACGGCCGGCGATGTCGCCGTTGTTGACCAGATCGCCACGCAGCTTGATATCGATGTCGGCACCGGCCAGCAGCGCACCGTTGCTGTCGAGGTCGCCCGGCATCACGCGCAGGTACACCTGCGGCACCAGCGCGCGGGTGACCGAGCCGTCGGCCAGGGTTACGTCCTGTTCGACCAACCAGACGATGTCGCTGGTAAGGCGCGCCATCTGTTCGGCGGTGAGCGCCACGCCGGGGCGCAGGCCCCAGGCACCGGCCACGGTGGCGCCGGCCTCAAGCAGCGCGCGGTACTGGTCTTCGTCGCTGGCGTAGCCGTCCAGGAAGCGGCGGCCGGTGAGTTCGCCGATCTGCTCGCGGACCAGCTTCTGTTCGTAGAAGCCGTCGCCGAGGCGCTTCTGGGTCTGGGTGGGCTCGAACCCGGCACGCTGCAGCAGGTAGTCGGAGCTGAGCCAGCTGCGGTAGTTGGCGAACTTCGGATCGGTCTCGACCAGATAGTTGCCACGGTTGGCGTCCACGTTGAACAGGCTGGCGCCTGGCGCGCTGGCGTTCGGAGTGGCGGTCACCACCACGTGCGGGTCATCGCCGGCGGCGGCGACCACCTGTTTGCGGTCCAGTGCGGCGTTGCCGCCACTGCCGTTGCTGCTGCCCGCCTGCACCGCGGCCGGGCCATTGGCCGTGGCTTGGCCGGCCTGCGCGGCGCTGATGTCCTGTGCACCGCCGCTGCCGGGGCCGGCCGAGCCGACCTGGCCCGGGCCCTGCGCGGTGGCGGTGTCGGCCAGCTGCGCGCCGGCGCTGCCGGGGCCCTGCACGACGGTGCCGTTCTCACCCTGGGCGGCAGACGCCGCGCCCGGTCCCTGCGCGCTCACCGGACCCGCACCCTGGCCAGTGCTCTGGCCGGGGCCCTGTACGGCACCGGCGCCCGGACCCACCGAGCCTGCACCGGGGCCGCTGGTGTTGAGGTTGGAGGTGCCGTTGCCGTTGCCCACGCTGGGACCACTGCTGCCGACGTTCTCGTTGCGCAGGTTGCCCACGTCGATGATGAGCTTGCCGCCGGCCGTGATTTCGGTGCCGAGCACACCCAGGGTCTGGGTGATCGGCGCGGCACTCCAGCGGCTGGACGAGCCACCGTAGGTGTAGGACACGTTGTTGAAGCTGTCGGTGCGCTGCAGCGTGCGCGATCGGTTGATCACCGACGACGTTGCAACGTTCAGCCCCCGGATGCTGAAGTCGCGACCGGCGGCGATGCTGGCGTACTCATTGAGCAGCGCGTCGGTAGCGATGTTGATGTTGCCGCCCGCGGTAATCACCGCGTCGGCGCCGGCCGAGACCAGCACGTCTTCCACGGTGGTGCGGGTCGCCACGCGGCGCTGTTCGTTGCCGCTGGTCTCCTCTGGATGGCGCTGCATGTTGATCAGCATCGCGTCCGGATTGTCGTAGTCCGGGTAGGTGATCAGCTGCACGCAGTTGGTGGTGCAGGTGCCGTAGGCGTTGTTGTAGCTGAGCGTGTCCGATTCATAGCGGAACGCCGGGCTGCCCGGCTGGCTCGCGGAGAGGTCGCGGAACGGATCTTCGGCGCCGGCACCGAGCTGGTCGGGGTTGTTGCGGTTGTCGGAACGGCCCACGTAGTAGATCACCACGGTGCCGTCCTGGACGGTCAGGCGCGAGCGCTCCCCGCGTGCCCCGTACAGGCCGCCGCGCGCGAAGTAGTAGGCGCTGGTGTTGGCGGTCAGGCGCACCACGGCGCGGCGGATCTGCTGGCCGTCGGGCGTGATGTAGGCGCTGTCTTCCAGGATGTCGTCCGGGTTGAGGTAGTAGACCTCGTTGGGCTGGAAGTTGGAGGTATTGCGCAAGGCGCCGGTGTTGTTGCCGTTCTTGAACCAGCCCGGCTGGCTCAGCGTGACCGGGCCGTACTGGGTGGTCTTCTGCTCCACCACCACGTTCTCGCGGATGTTGTTGACCGCCAGCGCGTTGATGTCCAGGTTGCCGGCGATGTCGATGGTGGCGCTGAGGTTGTCGATGCGCTGCGCGGTGCCTACCGCATTCAAGCCGCTCAGCCCGCCACCGATGAAGGCGTCGCCGTCGCTGAAGATCAGGCTCTTGCCGCGGTTGGTCAGCACGCCCACGCCCAGGTCCAGCCGCTGGCGCGCGGCGATGGTGGCCGAGCGCTCCACGCCGCCGACGTTCTCGGCGATGTTGTTGAGGGTGCCGGCGTTGATCGCGATGCGGTCGCCATAGATGCGGCCGGTGCCGATGTTGGTCAGCGTACCCGCGTCGATATGGGTGGTGTGGCCGTCCAGCAGGCCACGGTTGACCAGCTCGCCGTTGGCGACCAGGCGGGTCAGGCCGACGCTGCTGATTTCGCCAGTGGCCGCGTTATGGATGTTGCCGGCGCTGATGTTGACCCCGGCACCCTGCAGCTTGCCCTGGTTGTCCAGGTTGCCCTGGATGGCAAGGGTGAGCGTGCCATTGGCGGCCAGCTCGCTGGTGTTGGTGTAGCTCTGGCGCAGCTCCAGGGTCATGTCGCCCTGCGAGAGCAGCTTGCCGTTGCCGGTGATCTCGCGGGTGCGGATGATCTGTTTGCTGCCGGCCACCAGCGTGCCGCCTGCGTTGGCGATGCTGTCGGCGTTGATCTCGGAGGTCTGGGCGGCGGACACCTGGCCACCGGTGTTGTTCAACAGACCGCCGAGCTGCAGCTTCAGGTTGTCGGCCAGGACCTGGCCCTGCTGGTTGTCCAGACTGCCCGTGGTCACCTGCAGCTGCTTGCCCTGCAGTCCCAGGGCCGGGCCGTTGGGCGCGCTGAGGGTGTTGCGGTTGTCGACGCTGGCGGCCTGCACGCTGAGCGTGCCGACGGCGGCGACCAGCCCACTGCGGTTGTCCAGCGCGCCGGGCAGTGCGATGTCGGCGTTGCGGCCGACGCTGATGGCGCCACCGACGTTGGTGAGGCTCTGCGCGCGGAGGGTGAGGTCGCTTGCGCCCTGCAGCGAGCCGCCACCGGAATTGTCCACGCTGCTGGCATTGACGGTGATGGCGCCCTGCCCGAACACCGCACCGGCGCGGTTGTCGAAGGCGCCGCTGGTGATGTCGAGGGTACCGCTGCTGTTGATGCCATTGCCGTTGGCATGGGCGTTGAGCAGCGCCTGGCCGGAGGTGTCGATGCGCAGGTTGCCGGCCGATTGCAGCAGGCCGCCGCTGTTGTCGAGCAGGCCGGTGCGCAGCGTGTTGGCGCCGGTCAGGCTGGCGACGGTGCCGGCGCGGTTGTCGAGCGCCAGGCCATGGGTGTCGAGGTCGATGCTGCCGGCAATGACCCTGCCGGCCTGGTTGTTCATGCCGGCGGCGTCCAGTGCCAGCGCGGTACCAGCCTGGATCAGACCGGCGGCATTGTTGAGCTGGGTGGCCGTGTCGAGCTGCAGGGCGGCACCGGCGGCGAGGATGCCCGCCGCGTTATTGACTGTGCCCGCCGTGATGTCGGCATCGCCGCCCGCGTTGATCGTGCCCTGTGCGCTGTTGTCGAGCAGGCCGTCGACGGTGACGGTCAGCGCGGCGGTGCCGTCGCTGTGGACGATGCCGGCGCGGTTTTCGATGCTGGCAGCGGTAACCGTCGTAGTACCGCCGGTGAGGATGCGGCCGCTACGGTTCTCGAGTGCGCCACCGACAATCAGCTGGCTGCTGGCGGTACCGGCGGCCTGCAGCGTGCCCTGGTTGTTGAGCAGCTGCGCGGCGCGCAGGTCCAGCGCACCGTTGGTGGCGACGGTGCCGGCGGTGTTGTCCATGGCGCCGCGCACGTTGAGTACCAGCGCGTCGGTACCGGCGGCGGTCAGGCTGCCACCGGCGGTGACCAGCTCACCGGTCTGCACGTTGATGCGTTGTGCGGCGGTGGTGCCATTGCGCAGGTCGGTGGTTTCGCCCACCAGCTGCAGGCTGCCATTGCTGAGCAGCTTGCCGCCCTCGCCGCTGAGGGTGTGGGCGTTGATCGCCAGGGTGCCAGTGCCGGCGTGCTGCACGGTGCCGCCGGCATTGCCCAGCGTCGCCGCGGTGACCTGCAGGTCGCCGTTGCTGGCCAGGGTACCGCCGGCGCCGTTGTCCAAGGTGCCCTGCACGGCAATCGTGCTGGCCCCGGTGCCGCCGGACAGCACGGTGCCGCCCTGGTTGTCGAAGCTGGAGGCAATGAGGTCGAGCTGGTTGGCGCTGAGGGTGGCGTCGCGGTGGTCGACGTCGCCGGCGCGCAGGGTCAGGGCCCCCGCCGTAGCGATGCTGCCCTGCTGGCCCTTCAGGCTGCCGGTCTGTACGGTCAGGCCACCTTCGCCGGCGTGGGCGATGCGGCCGGCCTCGTTGACCAGGTTGCCGCTCTTCACCAGCAGCGCATTGGCATTGCTGGCCACGGTGCCGCGGCTGTTGTCGAACTGGCCGGTGACCTCGATGCGGGTATCGGCGCTGCCGGCCGAGCTCAGGGTGCCGCCTACGTTGGACAGCGCGCCCGCGCTGATCTGCTGCGCGCCGTTGGCGGCCAGCGTGCCACCGTCGTTGCCGAGCGCGTCGCGCACCTGCACCACCATGGCCTGCTCACCGGTGGAGGTGAGCGTGCCGCCGGCATTCTGCAGGCTGCCTGCGATGACGCGGACATCGCGTGCGGCGGTGGTGCCGCCACTGATATCCACCGCTTCACCCTGCAGGTCCAACGCGCCGTTGCTGACGATGCGGCCTCCTGCGCCCTGCAGGGTGACCACGTCGATCTGCAGCTGGCCGTCGCCGGCCTGTTCGATGCTGCCGCTGCGGTTGTCCAGCGTGTCCGCGCTGAGGGTGGCGTCGCCGCCGCTGGCGATCAGGCCGGCGTTGCTGTTGTCGAGCAGACCGTCCACGTCCACGTGGAGGTCGGCGGCGCTGTGCAGCGTGCCGCCCTGGTTGTCGAGGCTGGCGGCGGTGATGTCGAGGTCGCCGCTGACCAGGATCTTGCCGGTGCGGTTGTCCAGTGCGTTGTCGACGCTGATCTGGCTGGCGGCAGTGCCGGCGGCCTGCACGGTGCCGCCGCTGTTGAGCAGCGTGCCCGCACGCAGGTCCAGCGCGCCGTTGCCGGCGAGGGTGCCGCCACTGTTGTCGAGCTGGTTGCGCGCATGCAGCACCAGCGCGTCGGTGCTCGTGGCGGTGAGCGTGCCGCCTGCGGTAGTCAGGGTGCCGCTGTCGATACGGATGCGCTGGGCCGAGGTGGTGCCGTCGCGCAGGTCGATGTTCTCGCCCTGTACGGACAGGCCACCGTTGCTGACCAGCGTGCCGCCGGCGCCGTTGAGGGTAGTTGCGGTGATGTCGAGCAGGCCGGTGCCGGCCTGCTGCACGGTGCCGCCGGCATTGCCGAAGGTCGCCGCCTCGATCACCACATCGCCATTGGTGGCGATCAGGCCGTCGTCGCCGTTGTCCAGCGCGTCCGCCACGGTGAGGCGGTTGGCGCCGGTACCGGTGGCGATCAGCTTGCCACCGCGATTGTCGAAGGACTGCGCGTCCAGCGCGATCTGCGCGGCCTGCACGGTGGCGCCACGGTGGTCCACTGCACCGGCCGACAGGTTCAGGGTGCCGGCGGTGACCACGGTGCCGTCGCGGCCGTCCAGCTGCCCGGTGGTGAGCGTGAAGCCCTGCGTACCGGCGTGGTTGAAGGTGCCCTGCTCGTTGCGCAGGCTGCCGGCGCTCACCGCCAGTGCGGCGGCGTTGCTGGCGATCAGGCCCTTGCTGTTGTCGAGTGCGCCGCTGACCGTGATCTGGCTGTTGGCGGTACCGGCCGCGCTCAGGGTGCCCTCGCGGTTGCTTATGGACCCGGCGTCGATGCGCTGCGCACCGTTGGACGCAATGGTGCCGCCGTTGTTGGCCAGCTGGTCGCGTACCTGCAGGGACATTTCGCCGGTGCCGGTGGCACTGAGCGTGCCGCCGCTATTGTCGAGGCTGCCCGCCTGCACGGTGATGTCGATGGCTCCGACCGCACCGTCACGCAGGTCCAGCTCCTCTCCCTGCAGCTGCAGCGCGTCGCTGGCGACGATGCTGCCCTGCGCGTTGCGCACCGAGGCCGCCTCGATGCGCAGGTCGCCATTGCCGGAGATCGCACCCGCGGTGTTGTCCAGCGCGTTGGCCACGCGGATCCGCGAGGCGGCCTCGCCAGCGGCGATCAGCTTGCCGTGGTCGTTGATGAAGCTGCCGGCGTCGATATCCACCGCGCCGTTGCTGCCCAGCGTGCCGCCGCTGTTGTCGAGCAGGGTGCGGACTTGCACCTGCAGGGTGCCGCTGCCCAGCGCACTGAGCTGGCCGCCGGCGGTGACCAGCCGGTTGCTGTCGATCTGGATGTGCTGCGCCGCCGTGGTGCCATTGCGCAGGTCGAGCGTGTCGCCATGCAGGCTGAGCGCACCGTTGCTGAGCAGGGTGCCGCCGGCGCCGGACAGCGTGTCCACGTCGAGGGTGAGCGCACCGGTACCGGCCTGCTGGATGCTGCCGCCTGCATTGCCCAGGGTGTCGGCGCTGATCTCCAGGTCGCCATTGCTGGCCAGGCTGCCGCCGTCGCCGTTGTCGAGCGTGCCGGTCACCTGCAGCGTGTTGGCGCCGGTCCCGGTGGCGACGATGCTGCCGCCGCGGTTGTCCAGCGACGCGGCCGTGAGGTCGAGCTGGGTGGCGGCCAGCGAGGCGCCGCGATGATCGATCGCGCCCGCATGCAGGGAAAGCGTGCCGGCCGTACCGATCTGGCCGTCCTTGCCGTCAAGGCGCCCGGTGTTGATGGTCAGGCCACCGCTGCCTGCGTGGCTGAGGGTGCCGTCGGCATTGACCAGCGCGCCGCTCTGCAGCTGCAGTGTCGTGCCGTTGCTGGCCAGGCTGCCAGCGGTGTTGTCCAAGGTGCCGGTCACGCTGATCCGGGTGGCCCCGGTACCGGCCGAATTCAGTGCGCCGCCGCGATTGCTCAGGGCGCCGGCGTCGATCTGCTGCGCCCCATTGGCGCTGATCGCACCGCCGTCGTTGACGAGGTTGCCGTCGACGCGCAGCTGCAGTGCCTGGTCACCCGTCGACAGCAGGCTGCCGCCGCTGTTGTCCAGCGAGCCCGCCTGGATGTCCACCTGGCGTGCGCGGGTGCTGCCCTTGTGCAGGTCAAGCGCCTGCGCCTGCAGCTGCAGCAGGCCGTTGCTGGCAATGCTGCCTTCGCCGCCCTGCACGTTGCCGGCGGTGATCTGCAGGGTGCCGGTGCCGGCATGGTCGATGCTGCCGCCCGTGTTGAGCAGGCCGTCGGTATCGATGCGCAGGTCGCCGTTGCTGGACAGCATGCCGCCATCGTTCTGCAGCTGCGCGGTCGCGCGCACGGTGGTCGCGTCGGTGCCGGCGGCGATCAGCTTGCCGCCATTGTTGATCAGCGTGGTGCTGTCGATGGCGAGTGCGCCGTTGCTGCCGAGCACGCCGCCGCTGTTGTTCAGGGTGCGTGCCACCTGCAGCCGCAACACATCGGTGCTGGCCGAGGTGAGCGAGCCGCCGGCCGTGACCAGGTCGCCGGTGCGGATGTCGATGCGCTGCGCGGCGGTGGTGCCGTCGCGCAGGTCGGTGCTGTTGCCCTGCAGCGACAGGCTGCCGTTGCTGAGCAGGGTGCCGCCCGCGCCGTTCAGGGTGTGCGCGTTGATCTGCAGGCTGCCGGTGCCGGCCTGCTGGACGGTGCCGCCGGCATTGCCGAGCGTGTCCGCGCTGACGTGCAGGTCGCCGTTGCTGGCCAGCGTGCCGCCGTCGCTGTTGTCCAGGTGGTCCTGCACATGCAGGCTGCTGGCCTGCTGCCCGGTGGACAGCACGGTGCCGCCGCGGTTGTCGAAGGCGGTAGCCGAGAGGCTGACCTGGTTGGCGATCAGCTGTGCATTGCGATGGTCGGCGGTGCCCAGCAGCAGGTCGATGTTGCCGCCGGTGGCGATCGTGCCCCCGCTGCCGTCCAGACGCCCGGCACGCAGCTGCAGGCCATTGCCACCGGCATGGCTGATGCTGCCGCGCGTGTTGACCAGCGCGCCGACGTCCAGGCCGAGGCTGGCCGCATTGCTGGCGATGCTGCCGTCGCTGTTGTCGAGTGTGCCGATCGACCAGCCGGTGCTGGCGGTGCCGCCATGGGCCAGCGTTCCGCCGCGGTTGAGCAGGGTCTGCGCCTGCAGTTCCACGCCCTGGGCCAGGTTGATGCGGCCACCGCTGTTGTCCAGCGTGCCCACCTTGGCGCTGGCGGCGCCCTGCACGTCGAGCGTGCCGCCCACGTTGCGCAGTGCCTCGCCCTGCACCTTCAGCGTGTCCACGCCGAGCGTGCCGCCACTGTTGTCCAGGCTGTTGCCGGCCTGCAGCTGCAGCGCACCGCTGCCGTCGATGGCGCCACCGTCGTTGTCCAGGGTGTGGGCGATGTTGAGCACGCCGGCCGCCAGTACGACAGGGGTGACCGGCGGGGTGACCGTGCCGGTACCCGGGGTCGGCGTGCCGGTGCCGGTCCCGGGAGTGCCGCCCGTGCCCGGCGCAGGCGTACCGCCACCGGTGTTGCCACCGCTGTTGCCGCCACCGCTGCCCTCGCCCGGGGTTGTGCTGGCCACGGTGCCGATCCGACCCTGCACGTTGCGGATGTCGGCACCGGTCAGCTGCAGCGCCTGCGCGCCGACCTGCTCGATGCTGCCGGCGCGGTTGCGCAGCGCATCGGCGTTGAGTTCGATCCGGCGCGCGTTGAGCGTACCGCCGCTGTTGTCGATGTCGGCCGGGGTGTCCACGCGCAGTTCGCGCTCGGCGCTGAGCGTGCCGGCATTGGCCACGCCGCCGCTGGCGCTCACCCGGGTGTCCTGCTGGGCATGCAGCGCGCCGGTGTTTTCCAGTCGACCGTCGGCGGTGACCACCAGTTCGCCGGCCTGCGCACCGATCTTGCCGGCGTTGCGCATGCCCACGCCGTGTTCGTTGCCGACCAGCCAGATGCGGTTGGCATACATGCCGCCCAATGCACCCACGTCCAGCGCGAACGCCGGCGCGGCGCCGTCGGCGGCCTGCGCGGCAACGCCGGTGTGGTCGGCACTGACCACGTTGGTGCCCAGGCTGGCCTGCAGCTGGTTGGCCCAGATGCCGGCGTTGACCTGCAGCGAGCGGGTGATGATGTCGGTGTAGTCGGCGCGGCTGGCATCCAGGCCGGCACCGGCAATACGGATGGCGCCGCCGTTGACCCGGTAGCCTTCCAGCGCGCCGTTGCTGACGATCGGGCTGCCGGTGGTGAGGGTGACGCGGCTGGCGTTGAGGAAGCCGGCGCCGTCGATCTGGATGCCGGCCGGGTTGGCGATCACCACCTGCGCACGGGCGCCGGCCACTTCGATGTAGCCGTTGAGCTGGCTGGGGTTGCTGCTGTTGACCTCATTGAGGATGACCCGCGCCGTGCCGGTAGCCAGCCACGGGTTGCCCTGCACCCACCCACCGATCTGGGTCTGGGTGTCGGTGCGGGCGTTGTTGAGGATGGCGCCCTGCGAACCGACGTCGAACTGCTGGTACTGGTTGCGCGACACACCGGCCCGGCTGGGCGTGGTGATGTTGACCTGCGGGGTGCCGTTGGCCGAGCTGACCACGGTGGGGCGCTGCTCGGCCGGTGCATTGGGGTCGGCGATGATGCGGCCGGCATTGGGCGACTGCTGCGCGGACAGCGGCTGCACCACGCCGACCCAGCCCAGTGCCAGCCACAGTGCGAAGCTCATCGGCCGCAACGTGGCCACGCCGTTGCCACCGCGTGCGTCGCAGCCGCCGCGTGGTGCGTTGACCAGCTCCGAAGCGACCTGCATGACACCCAACGTGCGGTTGAAGACCAGGCGGTAGACTCGATTCACAGCGTTGCTTCCTTTCAATGCGGTGTAGGGTGCGCGCACCGGTCAGGCACGCGGCCATGCAGCTGGCGTCAGAACGAGACGCCGAGGTTCATGCCAAAGGTGGTGTAGGCGGTCTGGAAACCGTCGGGTTTGTGCAGCGGACTGCCGACGAAACCTTCCCACTGCAGGTGACGGGTGCCACCGCGCAGGCCCAGCGCCATGCCGGTGAGGCGGTCGCCCAGCAGGTACTCGGTGGACGGGCCGCTGACCTGGCCGTGGTCGACCGCGACGTAGCTTTCGACCCCGCCGCCGAGGGCGAACGCCAGCTCATTGCGCAGCAGCCAGCCGCGCTCGCCGGTGAGCGAGACTTCGCCATCGAACCCGCGCACGGTGTAGCGGCCGCCGATGGAGAAGCGGTCCTGCGGTACCAGCCGGGTACGGTTCCACTGCGCGCGCCAGCTGCCGGTGTAGCGCAGTGCCTGCCCGCCCCACTGCATCGGCACGGTGAGCTGGGCGTCGGCGGTGATGATCTTGCCGCGTGCGGTGCCTTCGCCGAAGCCCTGTTCCGGTGCTTCCAGCGCGTCGAACGCGCCGGTGCCACGGCGGTAGGCCAGGTTCGCGTCGAGCGTGGCCTTGCCGATGAAGTGGCGGTGGCCCAGGCCCAGCTCCCAGCCGGCCATGCGCCGACGCTGCACCAGGATCTCGGTGTCGTCGATGAAGTTGTCCGACTCGCGGTACCAGCCACGCCCGTACATGCTGGTCTTGGCGTGGGCGTTGCGATACAGCATGCGGGTCAGGCGCAGCTCGGCGTTGCGGCTGGAGCCGCTGTATTCGTAGGTCTCGAATGCACCTGCCACGGTCTGCTGGTAGTCGTACTCGCTGGCGTTGGCGCCCAACTGCCACCAGCCCATCGGCACGCTGTAATGGGCGGCCCAGCTGTCGGTGCCGCGTGCCCTGCCGTTGAACACCGACTTGCCGGCGTTGAAATAGAACAGGTCGCTCAACCCGGCCAGGTTGTCCAGCGACAGCGTGGCACCGGCCTGCAGCTTGCCGGTGGAGGTGCTGCCGGCATCGTCCAGGGTCAGGTTCAGGCGCACCGGTGCGCGCTGGCTCCAGCTGATCACCAGGTCGCTTTCGCCGGGCCGGGCCGCAGCGCCTTCCTGCGGCGGCGCGATCTGGATGTCGACCGCAGCCGTGGGCACGCGCTGCAGGTTCTCCAGTGCCTGCTCGATGTCGCGCAGGTTGAGCAGGTCGCCCGGGCCAACCGACAGCGCATTCCAAAGCGCCGGAGTGCGACCCTCGTCGCTGGCAAAGCGCACCGCATGGATGCGGCCGGGCACAACGGTCAGGGTGAGCGTGCCGCTCTTGAGGTCCTGCGGCGCAGCCAGGATGCGGGTGGTGACGAAGCCGCGCGCGATGATCGCGTTCTGCACGCGCTTCATCACGATGTCCACCCCGGTGGTGCCCAGGCAGCGGCCGCTGGCCGGATCGTTGCGCGGATCGGCAGCCTTCAGCGCCCAGCGGAAACGTTCGGCGAGGTCTCCCTCCAGCACGATGTGGTCGATGGTGAAGCACGGCGATTCGTTGGCCGGCAGGCGACCCACGGCTTCCTCGGGCGTGGCCTGCAGGCGCACGTCGGGCGTGGTTTCCTGCTGCTCGCGCAGCACACGCTCACGCTCCTGCTGGCGCAACAGTTCCTGGTCCGACGGCCGGGCAACCTGCGCGCCCACGGCGGTGGGCAGGCAGGCGATGGCAACAGCCACGGCCAAGCGCCAGCGCAGCGCACGGCTGCGATCGATACGTCCTTGATCCCTTTTCACGCACATCCTTGGCAGCTGAGTCTGGCGCACGCGGCGACGGGTCAGCCTGCGGCCGGAGGACTTTAATGGAATTGGGGGCCGGAAACAGTAGGAAAATTCTCATTCTTTGCGAAATTGAGACATCGCCGTGAAGCCTTCGGACACTAAAAAGCCGGCGGTCCGAAGGCCGCCGGCTGTGACGTCAAGAGGTAACGTCGATCAACGCAAAGGTGTTGCCCCGAAGATAGTGTGACGCCGCGCGCTCAGACCTCGTAGGCCGACTCGCCGTGCGAGGTGACGTCCAGGCCGGTGCGCTCGGCTTCCTCGGTCACGCGCAGGCCAAACACCATGCGCACCACCAGCAGGATCGCCACGGTGACCACGGCGCACCAGACAATGGTGAAGCCGACGCTGACGAACTGCACCCAGACCTGGTGGCCGATGTCGAGGTCGGCATTGGTGCCGCCCAGCGACTGTGCACTGAACACACCGGTGAGCAGGGCGCCGACGATGCCACCGACGCCGTGCACACCGAACACATCGGCGGTGTCATCCACCTTGAGCAGGCGCTTCAGGCCAGTGACACCCCAGACGCAGACCACGCCGGTAACCAGGCCGATCACGATCGCGCCCAGCGGGCCAACGGTGCCGCAGGCCGGGGTGATGCCGACCAGGCCGGCCACTGCGCCGGAGGCGGCACCCAGTGCGGACGGCTTGCCCTTGCTGACCGCTTCCACCAGGGTCCAGCCGAGTACCGCGGCCGCGGTGGCGAGGATGGTGTTGATGAAGGCCAGCGAGGCGACGGTGTCGGCGGCAGCAGCCGAACCGGCGTTGAAGCCGAACCAGCCCACCCACAGCAGCATCGCGCCGATGTAGGTGAGCGGCACGTTGTGCGGCTTCAGCGCGGTCTGGCCGTAGCCGATGCGCTTGCCGACGAAGTACGCCGCGACCAGGCCGGCCACGCCGGCATTGATGTGCACCACGGTGCCCCCGGCAAAGTCGATCGCGCCCATCGCCCCCAGGTAGCCGCCACCCCACACGATATGCGCCATCGGGATGTAGCTGAGGGTGAACCACAGCGCCGAGAACAGCAGCACTGCCTTGAACTTGATGCGTTCGGCGAACGCGCCGACGATCAGCGCGGTGGTGATGCCGGCGAAGGTGGACTGGAACGCCACGAACAGATAGTCCGGCAGGCCCTTGATCGGGGTGTTGCCTACCGACTCCGGCGTGAAGCCCTTGAGGAACGCGAACTGGGTGAACGAGCCGAAGAACTGGTTGCCTTCGCTGAACACCGCGCTGTAGCCATAGGCCACCCACAGCATCAGCACCAGCGAGAACACCACCAGGATCTGGCTGAGCACGGAAAGTACATTCTTGGAGCGCACCAGGCCGCCGTAGAACAGCGCAAGACCGGGTACCACCATCAGCAGCACCAGCAGGGTGGAGGTGAGCATCCAGGCGACGTCGCCGCGATCAAAAGCGGGCGCGGCTTCGGCTTCCGCGGCGGGCGCCGGGGCCGCTTCGGGCGACGGCAGCGGTTCGACCGCGACGGTTTCGCTCGGCGCTGGCGAGACCTGTGCCTGCGCGTGCGCGGTACCACTGAGTGCACCCACCGCGAGCGCGCTGAACAGCATCAACAGGCACACGGCATGGAACCGGGCTTGCCACCCGGTGAACAAGGAAGTCTTCATTGTGGGCTCCGAGTGGGGTTAGAGCGCGTCTGCGCCGAATTCGCCGGTGCGGATCCGGATGACCTGTTCGACGGCGGTGACGAAGATCTTGCCGTCGCCGATCTTGCCGGTGCCGGCGGCGGTCTGGATCGCTTCAACCACGGCGTCCAGGCGTTCGTCGGTCACCACGGTTTCGATCTTGATCTTGGGCAGGAAATCCACGACGTACTCGGCGCCGCGATACAACTCGGTGTGGCCCTTCTGGCGGCCGAAGCCTTTTACTTCAGTCACGGTGATGCCCGACACGCCCGCATCGGAGAGGGCCTCGCGGACCTCGTCGAGCTTGAACGGCCGGATGATGGCGGAGATCAATTTCATGCGCATGCCCCGAAGATGGATGGAGCCGACGGCCACTTGCACATGGCCGCCGGTCGTTTGCGCCGGACTGCATGGACCGCGATGACGCGGGAGGGAGGAAGGCCCATGCTGCGCGTCCGGTCTCTCTTGCCCCTGTAAAACGGTGGTGCGTGGTGCCCGCGCCTGGCTCCCCAGCCGGTGCGCGGTGGTGCGAAAAGCGGTGGCGATGCAGAAGGTGGGAGGGAAGTCCTTCGGCATCGCCACCTGTTGCTCAGACCGCGTAGTACATCTGGTATTCCAGCGGATGGGTTGCGGCGCGGAAGCGGGTCACTTCCTGCATCTTCAGCGCGATGTAGCCGTCGATGAAGTCGTCGGTCATCACGCCGCCGGCCTTCAGGAACTCACGGTCCTTGTCCAGCGCTTCCAGCGCCTGGTCGAGGCTGGAGCAGACCTGCGGGATCAGCTTCTCTTCTTCCGGCGGCAGGTCGTACAGGTCCTTGTCGCTCGGTGCGCCCGGGTCGATCTGGTTCTTGATGCCGTCCAGGCCGGCCATCATCAGCACGGTGAAGGTCAGGTAGCCGGACTGGATCGGATCGGGGAAACGCATTTCGATGCGGCGTGCCTTCGGGTTGGACACCCACGGAATGCGGCACGAGGCGGAACGGTTACGCGCCGAGTAGGCCAGCATGACCGGGGCTTCGAAGCCCGGCACCAGGCGCTTGTAGCTGTTGGTGCCCGAGTTGGCGAAGGCGTTGATCGCCTTGGCGTGCTTGAAGATGCCGCCGATGTACCACAGCGCCATCTGGCTCAGGCCGCCGTAGCCGTCGCCGGAGAACAGGTTGGTGCCGCCCTTGGACAGCGACTGGTGCACGTGCATGCCGCTGCCGTTGTCGCCGACGATCGGCTTGGGCATGAAGGTGGCGGTCTTGCCGTTGCGGTGGGCGACGTTCTTGATGACGTGCTTCATGCGCAGCAGTTCGTCGGCCTTCTGCACCAGGGTGCTGAACTTGGTGCCGATCTCGCACTGGCCGGCGGTGGCCACTTCGTGGTGCTGCACTTCCACTTCGATGCCGACCTGTTCCAGCACCTTGCACATTTCAGCGCGCAGGTCGTGCAGCGAGTCGGTCGGCGGCACCGGGAAGTAGCCGCCCTTCACGGCCGGACGGTAGCCGCTGTTGGCGCCGTCGTACTTGTCGCCGGTGCTCCAGGCCGCTTCTTCGGAGTCGATCTTGAAGAAGGTGTTGCCCATGTCATTGGCGAAACGGACCGAGTCGAAGATGAAGAACTCCGGCTCCGGACCGAAGAAGGCCTGCTCGGCGATGCCGGAGGACTTCAGGTAGGCTTCGGCGCGCTTGGCGATGCCGCGCGGGCAGCGGCCGTACGGCTGCATGGTGGCCGGGTCGAGGATGTCGCAGGTGATGACCAGGGTCGGATGCTGGTAGAACGGGTCGACGTAGGCGCTGGACGGATCCGGCATCAGCACCATGTCCGACTCGGCGATGCCCTTCCAGCCGGCGATCGAGCTGCCGTCGAACATCTTGCCTTCTTCGAACAGCGACGGCTCCACGATGCTGGCCGGGAAGGTGACGTGCTGCTCCACACCGCGCATGTCAACGAAACGCAGGTCGATGAACTCGATCTGGTTGTCCTTGATCAGCTTCTCAACGTTTTCCACGGACATCGGTGAAACCTCAGATGGGTGATTGCCTGTGTGGGTAGAGCAATCCCCGTGCCAACTTTCTGCGGCGCACAAGTGGTTGATTTCACACGGCCTGCACTGAACTGGCGCCTGAACGCTGCGCACCACGATGGTGCAACGGCCGCACCACGCACACATTTGGTGCGGGCATTGATGTTTTATGATCGGGACCGCCGCCGGGCACCGCCCGGCATCAACCAGAGCCCGTGCGCGCCGATGTCCGACCTGTTTTCCGCCCTGCTGTTGGGCATTCTTGAAGGCCTTACCGAATTCCTGCCGATCTCCAGCACCGGCCACCTGCTGATCGCCCAGCACTGGCTGGGCGCGCGCTCGGACTTCTTCAACATCGTGATCCAGGCCGGCGCGATCCTGGCGATCACCCTGGTGTTCCGCCAGCGCCTGTGGTCGCTGGCCACCGGCCTGCACGACCGCGCCAACCGCGACTACGTGCTGAAGCTGGGCACCGCCTTCCTGGTCACCGCCGTGGTCGGCCTGCCGGTGCGCCTGGCCGGTTGGGAGCTGCCGGAGACGGTGACCCCGATCGCCTGGGCGCTGATCATCGGCGGCATCTGGATGATCCTGGTGGAAATGCGCGCCGCGCGCCTGCCCGACCGGGACGAGGTCACCTGGAAGGTGGCGGTGCTGGTCGGCCTGGCCCAGGTGGTGGCGGGCGTATTCCCGGGCACGTCGCGTTCGGCAGCGGCAATCTTCATCGCCATGCTGTTCGGCCTGAGCCGGCGCGCGGCGGCGACTGAATTCGTGTTCCTGGTGGGTATTCCGACCATGTTCGCCGCCAGTGCCTACGCGTTCCTGGAACTGGCCAAGGACGGCAAGCTGGCCAGCGAGAACTGGACCGACGTGGGCGTGGCCTTCGTTGCCGCGGTCATCACCGGCTTCGTCGTAGTGAAGTGGCTGCTGGGCTACATCAAGGCGCACCGCTTCACTGCGTTCGCGTACTACCGGATCGCACTGGGCGCGGCGCTGCTGCTGTTCCTGCCTGCTGGCAACTGAAGTCCCCCAAGGAGATGTCCATGAAAACCACCCGCAACCTGATGCTGATCCTGCCGCTGGCCCTGCTGGCCGCGTGCAGCAACCCCTCCAGCCAGGCCCCCGCCGGCCCCGGCCGCGACGACCTGGCCCCGGCGCCGACCGCGGCGGCCGACCAGAAGGCCGCCGCGCAGCTGGACGTGCAGCGCCTGCAGGGCAACCACTGGGTGCTCGACAGCGCCACCGACGCCAGCGGCAAGCGCATCGACGCGCTGTTCGCGCGCGCCGACAAGCCGGTGACGCTGGACTTCATCGACGGCCGCCTGGCGGTGAGCAACACCTGCAACCGCATGGGCGGGGGCTACACCCTGGCCGACGGCTCACTGACCGTTTCGCCGATGGCCTCGACCATGATGGCCTGCACCGACAAGGCGCTGATGGCGCTGGACCAGGCGGTGGGCTCGCGGCTGGAAGGCGCGCTGAAGACCGAACTGGGTACCGAAGGCCAGCTGACCCTGCGCACCGCCAGCGGCGACGTGCTGGTGTTTACGCCGCAGCCGACGGCCGAAACCCGCTTCGGCGGTCCGGGCGAGACGGTGTTCATTGAAGTGGCCGCGCAGACCAGGCCGTGCCCGCACCCGATGATCCGCGACAAGCAGTGCCTGCAGACGCGCGAGATCCAGTTCGATGAGAACGGGATCAAGAAGGGGACGCCGGGTGCGTTCGAGAACTTCTACGACGTGATCGAGGGCTATACGCACGAAGCCGGTACGCGCAACGTGCTGCGGGTGAAGCGCTTCAACGTGGCCAACCCGCCGGCCGATGCGTCGTCGAAGGCGTATGTGCTGGATATGGTGGTGGAGTCGGCTGTCGAGAAGTGATGCATTGCGTGGAGCCGGCCAGCGGCCGGCACTACCGGTGAACTGCGCCGCCCGATCATTCGTCGGGCGGCGTTTTTATTACGCCAGCGCCGGATTCAACGTGTACGTGCCATGCAGCGCAGCTTCGGCGAGCACGTGGCCGTGCATCGCCTTGTGCACGTCGGCGGCGGTGAACGGCGTGGGCAGGTCCAGCGTGGCCACGTCCAGCGCGAACAGCCGGAAGAAATAGCGGTGCACGCGTTCGTCGTTGAACGGCGGGTACGGGCCGTCATAGCCCAGGTACTGTCCGGCCATGTCCGGGTTGCCGGCGAACCAGCCGGTGAAGTCGTTCAGGCCCTGGCGCGCGCCAGCCGGGCCGGCCGGCTGCGGCTTGCCTTTGGCAACGAAACCGTCGCTGCAGCTGCCTTCGGCGATGTCCCGCAGGTCGGCCGGAATGTCGGCCATCGCCCAATGCGTGAAGTCGGCGCGCGGCTGGTCGGCCGGCACGCTGCAGTCGGCGCGGCCGACCGTTTCCGGCACGGTGGGCACGTCCGGGTCGATGCACAGCAGCGCGAACGAGCGGGTGCCCTCGGGCACCTCGCTCCACGCCAGCGGCGGGTTGCGGTTGGCGGCGAAGCCGTTCGCATCGCCCGCAGCGAAGCGGCTGTCGATCGGCTCGCCATTGCGCAGGTGGGTACTGGTGAGTTTCATCAAGGTCTCCTTACGCTTCGGTGTAGCCAAGCCGCACCGCTACCGGGGTGAGCTGGGCAAACGCGGCCGACAGCACGTCGCTGTACTGACGCCAGTGGCCGGCGGGGAACCGCGCCGGGCCCAGCGTCTGTGCGGGCGGGAACTGCACGCCGAACAGGCGGCCCAGGTGCTCGGCCATCGCCGCCGGGTCGTTGCCGATCTCGTCGATGCGCACCAGCGCGTGCGGGTACAGGTCCTGTTCGTGCAGGGTGGCGACCTGGGCCAGCGCGCGCGCCAGCCACTCGGCCGCTTCATTGACCGAGGTCACCGCGAACGGCGCCGGCGCACCGTGCGCCAGCCACTCCAGCAGCATGTCGCGCGGGTCGCGCAGCACCAGCAGCAGGCGGCCTTCCGGCAGCTGCGGGCGCAGCGCCCAGAGCAGCGCGTTGTCCCACCAGAGCAGCCAGTCGATCACGTTGGCGTCGGCCAGGCCGCGCGCCGGCAGCTGTGCGCGCCACTGCGCGACCAGGCCTTCGGGCGTGAGCTTGCCGGTGGAGAGGTCCTGCAGCGCGTGGTAACTCTGGAAGGCGTCATCCGGCGGGTTGGCACCGAAGCGGTCGCCGCGCAGCACCGGGCTGGCGGCGGCGATGGCGGCAATCACGCGCTCCACGTTCGAGCCGGGCGCGCCCCACACGAACATGGGACGGGCGGCGCTGCCGGCGTCGACCTGGCCCAGGTCCGGCCAGCTCAGCGGCGCCTTGGCCTGCGGGGGCAGCGGCAGGCGCTGCGGCGCTTCACTGACGTGCAGGTTGGTCCAGGTGGCCAGGGCGTCGGCGTGCTGGCCGGCGCGGTCCTGCACCGACCCCAGCCAGGCGCGCAGGCTCGGCTTGGCTTCGGCCGGGGCCTGCTCGACCATCTGCTGTACATGCGCCACGGCGGCAGCCGGGTCGCGTGCGAGCAGCGCGTCGACCACGCGCGATTCGCCGCTGCTGCGGCCCGGCTCGAGCGCGGTGATGCGGCGCGCGACGGCTTCGGCGGCCTCGGCTTCACCGGCCATGTCATGCAGGCGCATGCGCGTTTCCAGCGCCGGCATGTGCTCGGGCATGGCCTCCACCCAGCGCGCGCCGACGGCGGCTGCTTCGCTGCTGCCTACTGGGTCGATCGACAGCCGCGCCAGCCACAGGTTGTGTTCGGTCGGGTGCGCTGCGAGCTTGGCGTCGAGCGTTTCGCGCGCCTGCGCTTCGCGGCCCAGGCGCTGCCAGGCCATCAGCAGCAGCTGCAGGGTGTGGCGGTCGGCCGGCCACTGTTCCAGCACCGGCAGCAGGTGCTCCAGCGCCTGCAGCGGCTGCCCGGACTGCAGTTCCAGTTCGCCGGCCAGGCGGCGCATGGCCGGGGTGTCGGTCTGCGGGTTCGCGAGCAGCTGGCGCATCGCGGCGGCGGCGCCCTCGGTGTTGCCCTGGCGCAGCGCCAACTGCACCAGCAGGCCCTGCAGCGAGGTCATGCCCGGGTTGAGTTCCAGCGCGCGGCGGAACGCCTGTTCGGCGAAGGCCAGCATGTCCTTGCCCAGGTAGGCCATGCCCAGCGCGTAGATGATGCGCGCGTCGTTGGGCAACGCGCGGCTGGCCGCGGAAAGCAGCGACAGTGCGCGGTCGCCGTCGTTGCGGCGCAGGGCGACCAGGCCCAGCAGCGCCACCACTTCCGGGTGCTCTTCATCCACGCGGGCCGCCGTGCGGGTGATGCGCTCGGCTTCGTCCACGTCGTTGCGCATGAGCGCACGGTGGGCCTGCATCAGGTAGGCGGACAGTTCGTTGGGGTTGAGCTCGGCGGTACGGTCCAGCGACGCGTCGGCCGCCTCGAACTGGCGCAGCGCCATCATCAGGCCGGCGTGCTGCAGGTGCAGGTCGGCATTGTCCGGCGCCAGTTCAAGCGCGCGCTGCAGGCTTTCCAGCGCCTGCTCGTGCTGGCCCTGCTGCTGCAGGGCCAGGGCCAGCCAGCGGTGCGCCTGCGGCTGCTCCGGCTCGGCCTGGCTCCATTCGCGCGCGAGCTGCGCGGCTTCATCCGCTGCGCCACGACGCAGGGCTTGGATGATGTTGTCTTGCATGACGGTCCAGCTTGGGGTCAAACCCCGATTGTAGAACACCGGCGGCGGCGCGCCGGGGCGGCCCTCAGGGCAGCGCTTCCAGGCCCAGGCGCTGGGCCACCCAGCGTTCGGAGAAGCCGTCGCCGCGCCAGTTTTCGAGGAAGCCGCAGTGCCCGCCCCAGGGGGCGATCTCGAGCCGGGCATGGGCCGGCAGGCGCCAGCCATCGAAGGTGGCATAGGGAATGACCGGGTCGTCCTGGGCCATCAGGATGTCGGCCGGCACTTCCAGCCCGGCCAGGCGGTCGCCGGCGATCGAATAACCGTCGAAGTAGGCCTGCAGGGTGCCGAATTCGGTGTGGTGTTCGACCAGCCACGCGGTCAGCGCGCGGATGTCGAGCTTGAGCACGCGGTCGTCCCAGTCGCTCAGCTCGGGGAACAGGTCGCGCTTGCGGCGCAGCGACCCGGCCCACTTGCGGCGGAAGTACCAGTCGTACATCGCCGGGCCGTTCTCGATGCTTTCCATGGTGATGGCCGGGTCCAGCACCGGGCACACCGAGGCCACCCGGCGCAGCGGCACGCCGGCCGCCGGTGCGCGCAGCGCCAGCCGCAGCACGAAGTTGCCGCCCAGCGAATAGCCGGCCGCCACCAGCGGCAGCTGCGGCCAACGCCGCGCGATGTCGCCGGCGGCCTGCACCACTTCGTCGATGCGGTTGGAATGGAAGATGCCGGGATTGAGGTGGTGGGTGTTGCCGTGGTCGCGGAAGTTCAGCCGCACCACGTCGTAGCCGGCCTCCAGCATGCGCGCGGCGGTCATGCGCATGTAGCTGGATTCGGCGCTGCCCTCCCAGCCATGCAGCAGCAGCGCCATGCCGACCGGTTCGCGGCCTTCGATGCGGCTGTGCCAGCCCTGCAGGCGCACGCCTTCGCCACCGTCCAGGATCAGTTCTTCGGTCACCGCGCCGGTCGCCGCCAGCAGCACCAGGCCGCGCTGCATGCGCATGCGGCTGGAACTGAGCATCGACTGCAGGTGCGGGTTGCGCAGCCAACGCGGCGGACAGTAGTCGGCAGCGGTCAGCATCGCGCTAGGGGGCAGTCATGGCCGCCACGATGCGCGCACGCGAGGTTTCCGCGATGCGGCGACGGCCTTCCAGGTCGTGGGTGCCAATGGGCGCGAGGAAATGCACCTCGGCCCGACGTGCCGGTTCGCCCAGCAGGCGCAGGAAATTGGCGAAGAAGCTTTCGCGCTCGCCGAAGGCGACCACGGTCTGCGCGTTGCCGTGCGCGCCGTAGCGCAGCGCTACCGGCTGCACCGGCACCTGGGTTTCCACCGCAGCCTGGAAGATGCGCGCGTGGAACGGGCCCACTTCGTGCCCGCCACGGGTGCGTCCTTCCGGGAACACGCCCACGGCCTTGCCTTCCTGCAGGCGTTCGACCATGACCTGCATGACCCCACCCAGCGATTCGGTGCTGCCACGCTGGTGGAAGATGGTCTGGCCGCGTGCGGCCAGCCAGCCGACCACCGGCCAGCCGGCGATCTCACGCTTGGCCACGAAACCCATCATGCGCTGGCTGTGCAGCATGCAGATGTCGACCCAGCTGACATGGTTGGCCACGAACAGCACCGCGCCCGGCAGCGGCGTACCGATGCGGTGCAGGCGGAAGCCGAAGATCCACATCAGGCCGGCCGACCAGGCGCTGACCACGCGGTGTTCCAGCGGCCAGCCGCCCACGCGCACGCGGCCCCACGGCGGCAGCATGCCGATCAGGGTCAGCGGCAGGAACAGCAGGAGGTGCACCAGCAGGAGGGGAACGCGATACAGGTAACGGCATACGCGCGCCACGCCGCCACGCGAGGCCGAAGGGCGGGAAGTCATCCGCGCACGATACTCCAGCGCTGCGGGGTCTGCCAGCAGATCGCGGGCAAACCGCCAGCGGCGGTCAAGGGCGTACGGCCGGAACCACGGCCAGGGTCAGCCGCGAGGTGCACACCAGCATGCCGGCCTCGTCTTCGATCCGGATGTCCCACACATGGGTGCTGCGGCCCACGTGCACCGCCCGTGCGGTGCCGGTGACGGTGCCACCGCGCTGGGCGCGGATGTGGTTGGCGTTGATTTCCAGGCCGACACAGACCTGCTGGGTGGTGTCCACGCAGAGGTTGCCGGCACTGCTGCCCAGGGTTTCAGCCAGCACCACCGAGGCCCCACCGTGCAGGATGCCGTACGGCTGCCGGGTGCGCGCGTCGACCGGCATGGTAGCGCTCACCCAGTCTTCGCCGGCGGCGGTGAACACGATGCCCAGGTGTTCGATCAGGGTGTTGCGGCTGAGCGCGTTGAGCGCGTCGATCGAAACCGGTTCGCGGAATACCTGGGGCATGCGATGTCTCCGTACGACGATATGTAGTTACAGGATGGGAACCAGGCCGGCGCCGAACGCGGTGAGCATGCGCACCAGCAACCACTTCGGGCCGACGTTGACCTCGGGGAAATCGCCGACGGCAACGTAGCAGGAATGGAACGCAGGGTCCTGCCGGCGCAGCGGCTCCGGGCAGTCAGGGCCGGGTTGGAATTCGTAATCGGTGGCGTAGCGCCACGGCCAGAAGTCGAGCAGCGGCAACGCCTCGGAGGCCTTGCCGACGCTGTAGTTCAGACCGGACAGTACCGGCGGCTTGGTGCGCGGCGCCACCACCCACGAATTCTTCGGGTGGATGTCGCGCAGGATGCTCTGCGCCAGCGCTTCGGCGAAGGCCGGGTCTTCGATGATCACCGCGCCTTCGGTGTTGTAGTTCTCGCTGCGCGGGTCGAAGTTGTGGGTACCGATCACGCCGATGCGACGGTCCACCACCAGCGATTTGGCATGCAGGCCCATGCGCGCGCCGCTGCGGGTCACCGGCAACGGTTTGTTGACCGCCTTGGTGCCCAGGAACGAGGGCCGGGTTTCGGCACGCAGCACGCGGCGTTCGACCACGCTGCCGTCGGTCTGCCGTCGCGCGGCCGGGCCGGGAGTGGGCTGGGGCCGCTGCGCTTCCGGTTCGGAGGTGCTGCGCCGGTTGTTGTTGCCACTGCTGCCGCCGCGACGCGCGTTGCTGCCTGCCGCGCTGCCGCCCAGCAGGCTGCTGTTGCGCTCGCTGCTGGGCGCGGTTCCCAGTGGTGCCGGCACCAGGTTGCGGTAGTCGACCGGGGCATCCAGCGGGAACGGCTTGTATTCGTAGATGTTGAAGCCCAGCTCGCGAAGGTTGCGGCGCTTGTACTTGTAGGACAGCGCGTACACGATCGGGTTGTCGGTGGCGGCCAGGCTGTTGGTGGAGACCACCACGCGCGGCGGCTTTTCGCGTGCCTTGAGCGCCTCGAACAGCTTGCGCGCCGGCTTGGACAGCACCAGGTACGGGGTCTGCAGCAGCACTTCGGTCTGCGCGCCGGCGATCAGCGAATCCAGCTGCGGCTCGGTGACGTGCTGGCCGTTGCCGGGCTGGCTGGCCGATTCATTGCGGTGCTTGCGCGGCAGGTCGGCCACGTATCGGACCGGCCCGACCCGGAACGCGGGGTCGACGAACATGCGCTGGATGTAGGCCGGGTCCTGGGCTTCTTCCAATACCTGCTCGACCCGGTCGGGGCGGCGGTAGTCGGCCGGCGGCATGGGCGGTGCGCCCTGCCGCAGCAGGGTGGCGCCCACGTCGTTCAGGCGCTCGGCCGGCACGCTGCGCGGGGCGAGCCAGTAGGCTTCGAAGTTGACCGCCATGCCGCGTGCCACCGGGCCGGCCACCACCACGTCGCGGTCGCGGAAGTTGTATTCGCTGTCCCAGTCGTAATAGTCGTCCTGGTAGTTGCGGCCGCCGACCACGCCGATTGCATCGTCGATCACCAGCAGCTTGTTGTGCATGCGCTGGTTGAAGCGGCGGAAGCAGCACAGCACGCTGCCGGCGTAGTCGGCGTAGTTGAGCTTGGCCTTGCCGAAGGTCGGGTTGTACACCCGCAGCTCGAAGTTCTGGTGACTGCTGGCCAACGCGGCCAGGATCTCCAGGTCGGAGATCGCCGACAGCTGGTCGATCAACACCCGCACCTTGACCCCGCGCCGGGCCGCGGCCAGCAGTTCGTCCAGCACCAGCCGGGCGCTGTCGTCCTTGTCGAAGATGTAGGTCTGCAGGTCGATGCTGCGGGTGGCGCTGCGGATCAGGTTCAGGCGCGCCACCAGGGTGGTCTCGCCCTCGTCCAGGATGGTGGCGTAATGGCGCGGTGCGGCCTGGGTGGACTGGCTGAAGGCGTCTCCGGCCAGCGCGCGCAGCGGAGAATCCAGCGCGCAGCGGTCCGGCTTGTCGCAATCGACCAGCTGGGAGCGTGCCTGGCTGGCGATGCCGGCGGCGCGGTCACGCTCGGCATGGGACAGCGACGCACAGCCGCTGCCCAGCAACAGCGTTGCCAGCAGCAACACCCGCAGCAGTGGATTCACGGTTTCGGCGCCTCGTGGAGGCGTGCACGCAATACGAAAGTCACTCGATCACTCAGGGCTAGCTGCCAGCTGTCCATTCCATACCGGCCCCGCTGCACGGTACCGCGGCTGACCACGTCGCAATCATACCCGGCCCGGGGGCAGGCCGCCGGCTCGACCTTCAGGACCTCCGGGTGGGACACGCCGCGCAGGATCAGCTGGCCCTCGATCACCCCGCCCTGGTGGACCGGGTCGGGCCAGTAGGGTCTGGAGTCGAACTCCACCACCGGGTAGCGGGCCGAATCGAAGAACTCCTCGCCGCGCATCCAGGCGGTGTAGCGCTCCTTGCCGGGAATTTCCACGTAGCGGCTGAACATGCGCAGGTGGACCTGGTGGCGGCCGTCGGGCAGCACGTCCACCCGGCCTTCAAAGCGCGGGAACACTCCCTCGATGCGCTGGCCCAGGCGGGTGCGGATCTCGAACCCGAAGTGGGAGCGGGCCGCGTCGACCTGCAGGACCTGCGACGGCAGCTGGGCCGGCGCAGCCAGGGGATTGGCGGGCGTGGCGGGGAACGGTACCGGGGGTTCGGCCAAGGCCGAACCCGCCGCCAGCCCGAGCAGACAGCCCAGCAGGGTGTGTACTGCTTTCACCGGTTACGGCCACCAGAAGGCGTTCAGCGTCGCAACGCCCGGCTCAATGGGCGCGTCCTGTGGGAAGTGAAGGACAGCGATGCCACCCGGCGGCATGCCGCGATAGTCGCTGGTGCTGCCTTCGGTCAGCTGGGCCACCAGTTGCTCCAGTCCGGGGTTGTGCCCCACCACCAGCAGCCGTTCCACGTCGCTGCGCTCGGTTACCAGACCGATGAGCGTTCCAGGAGTGGCCTCGTAGACAGCATCTTCAAGCTTTTGTTCTGCATAACCGGTGATCCGCAGCACCGCTTCGAGCGTCTCGCGGGTACGTCGCGACGGAGAACACAGTACGCAGTCGGGGAGCAGGTTGTGTTCCTTCAGCCACTTCCCGGCAGCCTCGGCTTCGGCCAGGCCAACCGTGGAAAGCGGCCGGTCCAGGTCGGCCTGGCCGGGACTGGCAGTTTCGGCATGGGCGTGACGCAGCAGTATCAGTTCTCGCATGGGGTTCCCTTTCAAAATCAGTCTTGTTTCAACCACTGCAGGAGTGGCTCCCAGTCACTCTGATGCTCGCGCACCTGCGCGGAGCGGTAATCGAACAGGCTGCGGCCCAGGCCGGTCATGACCACGTAGCTCTGGCTGTCACGCAGCTGCGCGACCACCGGGTAGGGCCACTCGCCCAGCATCTGCAGCGCCTGCTGCGAGGTCTGGGTCCACGACTTGGTGCGGTTGAGCACCAGCCCCACCGGCAGCTTGCGCTTGTGGATGCGCGACACCTTGGAGAGGCTGTTGAGGAAGCCGACGATGGCTTCGATGTCCAGCGCCGATGGCAGCACCGGCACCACCACCGCATCGGCCACGTCGAGGAAGGCGTCGAGCTCACCGGCGCGCGCACCGGCCGGGGCGTCGATGATCAGCACCTCAGTGTCGTCGGGCACTTTCTTGAGCGGGTTCTTGCCGGTGGCGTCGATGGGCAGCACCGCGCTTTCCAGCCCGGCACGGCGTTCGGCCCAGCGGGTGCTGGAGCCTTGGGGGTCGGCGTCGGCCAGTACGGTCCGTTTGCCGGCCAGGGCGGCCTGCGCCGCCAAGTGGGTGGCGACGGTGGTTTTACCCACCCCACCCTTGGAACCGGCTACCAGGATCGTCTTCATGCCAGCCTCGCTTCCGGGGAACGAGCCCCGAGCGTACACCGCCCGTTGTGATGGAGATAGTCGCGCGGCTGAACCCACTGCATGCCCCGGCGCTTTGCTATCGTGCGCGATCCAAAGGAATGCAGGCCGGCATGAGCGAGTTACAGGACCTGAGCGCGTTGATCCGCGCCAACACCCCGCTGATCGTGATCGAGACCCAGGACGAGGGTCGCATCGTGGAGCTGTTCCGGCAGACCCTGATGCATGTGTGGCGGGCCCTGCACCGCTGGTCGATCACCGAAGGCCTGCGCCGGATCGACATGGACCGCGAAGACGACGCGGTCGGCCCGCCCGACGCCAGCTCGGCGCTGCAGATGATCCGCCAGGCCGACCAGCGCGGCATCTACCTGCTGCTCGATTTCCACCCCTACCTGGGCTACGCCAGCCACCAGCGCGCGCTGCGCGACCTGATCCAGCGCCGCCATTGCGAGGCCCACGTGCTGGTGCTGGTGGGCGCCAAGGTGGAGCTGCCGGCCGAGCTGGAAGCCCTGGCCACCCGCTTCAACCCGCGCCTGCCCGACCCCAACGCGCTGCTCAAGATGCTGCGCGAGGAAGTGGCCGCCTATGCGCGGGAGAACGGCGGTCGCCGCGTGGAGGTGGACAACGACGCGGTCAAGAAGATCCTGCACAACCTGCGTGGGCTGAGCCTGGTCGATGCGCGCCGGATCGCCCGCCAGTTGATCTTCGCCGACGGCGCGATCAGCCAGGACGACCTGCCGCAGCTGGCCAGGCTCAAGTTCGAGCTGCTCAACCGTGCCGGTCACCTGCACTACGAATATGACACCACCCGGTTTTCCGACGTGGCCGGGGCCAACCGGCTCAAGCGCTGGGTCAACCAGCGCCGGTCGGTGTTCCTCGGCGGCCAGGGCCCGGCCGGGCTGGATCCGCCCAAGGGCATGCTGCTGCTGGGCGTGCAGGGCTGCGGCAAGTCGATGCTGGCCAAGGCCACCGCCGCCGGTTTCGGAGTGCCGCTGCTGCGCCTGGACTTCGGCAGCCTGTACGACAAGTTCCACGGCGAAACCGAAAAGAACCTGCGCGAGGCGCTGGCCTCGGCCGAACAGCTGGCGCCGTGCGTGCTGTGGATCGACGAGATCGAGAAGGGCCTGGCCAGCGGCGGCGAAGACGGCGGCGTGTCGCGCCGCGTACTCGGCCACCTGCTGACCTGGTTGGCCGAGCGCAAGAGCACGGTGTTCATCGTGGCCACCGCCAACCAGGTGCACGAACTGCCGGCCGAGCTGCTGCGCAAGGGCCGCTTCGACGAGATCTTCTTCGTCGACCTGCCCGATCCCAACACCCGGGTCGAACTGCTGCGCCTGCACCTGGGCCGGCGCCAGCTCAATGCCGACGACTTCGCGTTGCCGGCGTTGGCGGCGGCCAGCGACGGCTTCTCCGGTGCGGAGATCGAACAGGCAGTGGTGGCAGGGTTGTACGCAGCGCACGCCGAACAGCGCACGCTGGACACCGAGCTGCTGATGACCGAAATCCGCAGCAGCCGTCCGTTGTCGGTGCTGATGGCCGAGCAGGTGAACGGACTGCGCGAGTGGGCCAAGGGCCGAACGGTCAGCGCGGACGAATAGAGCCGGGCGCTGCCCGGCTGTACCACTGCGTGCCGGGCAGAGCCCGGCGCTACATCACGGCCAGGCCGGCGGCTGCGCGGCCCAGGCCTGCTGCACTTCGGCCAGGCTGGCACGCTCGCTGTCGCGCCAGCTGGGCAGCAGCTGCGCGTAGGCGGTGCTGGTACTCCAGCGCTGCGGTTCGGTGCGCACGGCGGCGGCATACCACTTCACGGCTTCGTCCTTGCGACCGAGCGTCCACAACGCCAGCGCATAGGTCGGCGGCACCCACGATGCATTGCCACGCAGGCCCTGCTGTGCGGTGTGCCACTGCGCCAGGGCCGCTTCGGCATCGCCCTGACGGAACAGGTCCCAGCCATGGTTCCAGCGCACCATGCGTCCCGGCGCGGAGGTGCTGGCTGCGCTCTTCTCCGCATCGGCATACAGCTCGCGACCCAGCTCCGGACGCCCCTGCGCATAGGCCACGCTGGCCAGCTGCACGGTGGCTTCCAGCGCCTTGCGGCCGCGTTCGCGCTGCTTCATCAATTGATCGACGACATCGGCGCTGTCGGCAGGCACGACCACGGGCGCGACCGCCGCCACGTCGTCATCGAAGTAGAACTCCTGCAATGCCGGCAACGATTGCGCCGACACCCCGAACACCGCCATCCCCGCCGCCAGCACCACGCTGGACAGCATGTTTCTTCCCACTGACATACAAACTCCCCCAGGTTGTCACAACAACCTCCCTCCCCGATCCTAACCGCAGCGTGCCGCCGGTGCGAGTCCCCCAGGGCAGAAAATGCACGGCTGATACAATTCCGCCCTTCCCGGCCGCCCTCGCGGTGGCCGTGCCAGCCGTCAGCACGGGCCAGCCATGACCAGTACCGCCGAACTTACCTCGCCTTCGTCCGCCAACCTGCCTGCCGGGCCGCTGGACGACAGCTACACGCTGGACCACAAGTACACGCGTACCGACGGCCGCATTTACCTGAGCGGGGTGCAGGCACTGGTGCGCCTGCCGCTGATGCAGCAGCTGCGCGACCAGGCCGCCGGGCTGGACACGGCCGGCTTCGTCAGCGGCTACCGCGGCAGCCCGCTGGGCGGCTTCGACCTGGAACTGTGGCGCGCCCGCCAGCACCTGGAAGCGGCCAGGGTGAAGTTCACCCCCGGCCTCAACGAGGACCTGGGCGCGACCATGGTCTGGGGTACCCAGCAGACCAACCTGTTCCCGGGCGCGAAGGTCCAGGGCGTATATGGCATGTGGTACGGCAAGGGTCCGGGCGTGGACCGCTGCGGCGACGTCTTCAAGCATGCCAACGCCGCCGGCACCTCGGTGCACGGTGGCGTGCTGGCGCTGGCCGCCGACGACCATGCCTGCCGCAGCTCCACCCTGCCCCACGGCAGCGAAGATGAATTCGTCAGCGCGATGATGCCGGTGCTCAACCCGGCCGGCGTGCAGGACATCCTGGACATGGGCCTGCTCGGCTGGGCCATGAGCCGCTATACCGGGCGCTGGATCGGCTTCAAGACCATCGCCGAAACGGTCGAATCGTCCGCCTCGGTGCAGGTGGACCCGTTCGCGCGCCGGATCGTGCTGCCGGAAGACTTCGAGATGCCGGCCGGCGGCCTCAACATCCGCTGGCCGGACCCGCCGCTGGACCAGGAAATGCGCCTGCACCGCTATGCGGTCAAGGCCGCGCAGGCGTTCGCCCGCGCAAACGGCATCGACCGCGTGGTGATGGACTCGCCGCGCGCGCGGCTGGGCATCGTCACCACCGGCAAGAGCTACCTGGACGTGCTGCAGGCGCTGGAGTACCTGGGCCTGGACGAGCGCGCCTGCGCCGAGATCGGCATCCGCGTGTACAAGGTCGGCATGACCTGGCCGCTGGAGCCGGAAGGCATCGCGCGCTTCGCGCAGGGCCTGGAAGACATCGTGGTGGTGGAGGAGAAGCGTGCCTTCATCGAGCGCCAGATGAAGGAGCAGTTCTACAACTGGCCGGCCAGCGCGGGCCCGCGCCCATCCATCGTCGGCAAGTACGACGAAGCCGGCCAGTGGATCCTGCCCTCCACCAATGAGCTGACCCCGGCCACCATCGCCGGCGTCATCGGCCGCCGCATCCAGAAGTTCTTCAGCAACGACTCGATCGAACAGCGCCTGCGCTGGATGGACGAGAAGGAAGCCGAGCTTGCGCTGCCGCGCGCCAGCTTCCCGCGCGTGCCGCATTACTGCTCGGGCTGCCCGCACAACACCTCCACCCGCGTGCCGGAAGGCTCGCGCGCGCTGGGCGGTATCGGCTGCCATTACATGGTCACCTGGATGGACCGCAGCACCGACACCTTCACCCACATGGGCGGCGAAGGCGTGACCTGGGCCGGGCAGGCCGCGTTCACCGACACCGAACACGTGTTCCAGAACCTGGGCGATGGCACCTATTTCCACAGCGGTTCGCTGGCGATCCGCCAGGCGATCGCGGCCGGGGTCAACATCACCTACAAAATCCTCTACAACGACGCGGTGGCGATGACCGGTGGCCAGCCGGTGGACGGCACCTTGACCGTGCCGCAGATCGCCCACCAGATGCGCGCCGAAGGCGTGCAGACGATCATGCTGGTCAGCGACGAGATCGGGAAGTGGAACAAGCGCGAGCTGTTCCCCGACGGCGTGGAATTCTTCGACCGCGCCGAACTGGACGCGGTGCAGAAGCAGCTGCGCGAGGTGAAGGGCACCAGCATCCTGATCTACGAACAGACCTGCGCTACCGAAAAGCGCCGCCGCCGCAAGCGCGGCAAGCTGGTCGACCCGCCGAAGCGGGTAGTGGTCAATTCGCTGGTCTGCGAAGGCTGCGGCGACTGCGGCCAGAAGAGCTTCTGCGTGTCGGTGCTGCCCAAGGAAACCGAGTTCGGGCGCAAGCGCGACATCGACCAGTCCAACTGCAACAAGGACTATTCGTGCACCACCGGGTTCTGCCCCAGCTTCGTCACCGTGCACGGCGGCAAGCTGCGCAAGGGCGCGCGCAGCGATCGCAGCGCGCTGCTCGACAACCTGCCGGCGCCGACCTTCCGCACTGCGCTGGAGCAGCCCTGGAACATCCTGATCACCGGCGTCGGTGGCACCGGCGTGGTCACCATCGGCGCGCTGCTGGGCATGGCCGGCCACCTGGAAGGCAAGGGTGCCAGCGTGCTCGACCAGACCGGGCTGGCCCAGAAGGGCGGCGCGGTAACCACCCACATCCGCATTGCAAAGCGCCCGGAAGACATCCACGCGGTGCGCATCGCCGCCGGCGAAGCCGACCTGGTGGTGGGCTGCGACATGGTGGTGGTGAACGACTACTGGGCGCTGTCCAAGGTGCGTGCCGAACGCTCGCAGGTAGTGCTCAACACCTACGAGGCAATGCCCGGCACCTTCACCACCCGCCCGGACATGCAGTTCCCCGCCGCCGACATCATTGCCGGCATCCGCGTGGCGCTGGGTGGGCGCGACCCGCTGCTGCTCGACGCGACCCAGCTGGCCACCGCGCTGCTGGGCGATGCGATCGCCTCCAATCTGTTCATCCTGGGCTACGCGTGGCAGCAGGGCCTGGTGCCGATCTCGTTCGAGGCGCTGATGCGCGCGATCGAGCTCAACGGCGCGGCGGTGGCGATGAACCAGCAGGCGTTTGCGTGGGGCCGCCTGGCCGTGGTCGACCCGCAGGCGGTGCAGCAGGCCTCCGGCCTGGTCCGCAATGGCCACACCGACGCCGAACGCACCCCGGGCCCGCTGCAGGACCTGCCGCCGGGCGAGTGGGAAGGCAACGAATGGGGCGCTACGGCTGCGCCGCGCGAGACCGGTGACGAGCGCGAGCTGCGCGGGTTGCCCGGGCATGGCGGCGGCGACGTTGCATTCCTGCCGCTGGACGACGAGCGCCTGTCGCGTTCGCTGGATGAGCTGGTGGAACGCCGGGTCAAGTTCCTTACCGATTATCAGGACGCTGCCTACGCCGCGCGTTACCGCGCGCTGGTCGACCGCGTGCGCAGCGTGGAATGGGACAAGGCGGGCAGCACGGCGCTGACCGAAACCGTGGCGCGCTATTACTTCAAGCTGATGGCGTACAAGGACGAGTACGAAGTGGCACGCCTGTACACCAGCGGCGAGTTCCAGCGCCACCTGCAGCAGCAGTTCGAGGGCGACTTCGAAGTGCGCTTCCACCTGGCGCCGCCGCTGTTCGCGAAAAAGGACGAGCAGGGCCGCCTGATCAAGCAGGAATACGGGCCGTGGATGCTGAAGGCATTCGGGCTGCTGGCGAAGTTGAAGTTCCTGCGGGGCGGCACGTTCGACGTGTTCGGGCGTACCGAAGAGCGTCGTGGCGAGCGTCAGCTGATTGCCGATTACGAGCAGACCGTGGCACTGCTGCTGGAAGGCCTGAGCGATGACCGGGTGGCGCTGGCGGTGGAAATTGCCAGCATTCCCGAACACATCCGCGGCTATGGGCACGTCAAGGAAGCGCACCTGCACAAGGCCAAGGCGCGTGAGGCGGTGCTGCTGGCGCAATGGCGCAACCCGAAGGCGCTGCATATCGTGCAGGTGGCGTAAGCCTTTTGTAAGCGCACGCCGACATTTACCGCCATGTCGCCGATCACATACATTTCGACGAATGTATCTGATCGCGTACTTAGTGATAGGCGCTGTCAATGTAATTAGCTGAAATAATTGAAACTATCCTCTGCTAGAGGTCTTGTAGAAATGTAGTCATTCGCTTACATTTACCCCATGGCCATCCTCAAGACCCCCGATGATCTGGGTAGTCTCATCCGGCAGCGGCGCAAAGCGCTCGGGTGGGATCAGGCACGACTGGCTCATGACGCCGGTGTCAGCCGACAATGGGTCATTGAGGTTGAGAAGGGAAAGCCCCGCGCAGAGTTGCAATTGGTGCTTCGGGTGATGAATGTCCTGGGCATTCCGCTGATGGCAGCAACGCCCGTGCCGAACCGGGAAGCGGATGTCCCGCAGGTGGACATCAATGAGATCGTGGATCGGCATCGCTCACCTCGCCGGCAGGGCTCGGCTCAATCACACGCTGGCACGTTGTCCTACGCGGAGATCCTTGAAAGGGCAAGGCAGATGCCGCCACCGGGTGTCGCCGCCCCAGTATTGTCCGTGCACGAAACGCCGGCGACCTATCGCCGCACTTCAAAGAAGAAACCATGATGCTGCACGTGCTGATGCAGGGCAGGCAGATGGGGCGCTTGACCATGGATGGGCATGGCCAACCGCAGTTCGTCTACGAGGCGGATTGGGTGGCACTGCCAGACGCTTTTCCGTTGTCGCTGAGTCTGCCGCTACACCGCGACACCCACGCGTCGGCGACCGTTGCGGCAGTCATCTGGGGCCTGCTGCCCGACAACGACAACACACTGCACGGGTGGGGTGCACGCTTCCACGTTTCGCCGCGTAATCCCGTTGCGCTGCTGGCCCACGTGGGTGAAGACTGCGCCGGTGCGGTCCAGTTCGTCACCGCCGAGCGTCTGCCGGAAGTACTCTCAGGGGACGCCGACGGTATCGAGCCGCTGACCGACGACGACGTCGCAAGCCGACTCGCCCAGGTTCGTCACGATGTCGGTACGGGGCACTGGCTGGGCGATATCGGCCATTTCAGCCTCGCAGGCGCACAGGCAAAGATTGCGCTGCTCCGATTGGACGATGGCTGGGCTGTTCCCAGCGGACGCATTCCCACCACCCATATCCTGAAACCCCCCAGTGCCGACTACAGTGGTTTCGTAGAAAACGAAATGTTCTGCCTGCGGTTGGCACGCGCCATGGGGATGCCAACCGCGCAGTCGGATCGGCTTGCACTGGGTAGCGAGACCGCAATCTCCGTGGAGCGCTATGACAGAGTGCGTACGGATGCAGGTTGGGCGCGTGTGCACCAGGAGGACTTCTGCCAGGCACTGGGAGTGATGCCGCAGATTAAGTACCAGAACCAGGGCGGGCCCGGCGCCGAAGCACTCGCCAGAGTATTGTGGGACAGCGCCAGCCAGCCTCGCCGTGACGTGGAGATGCTTTTCCGGGCACTTGTCTTCAACTATTTGATCGGCGGTACCGACGCCCACGCAAAGAACTACTCACTGTTGTTCGGGGGCTCCGGCGAGGTTCGCCTGGCGCCGCTGTATGACATCTCCAGCGCACTGCCCTACCCCCAACTGCAGAAACGCAAGCTCAAGCTGGCAATGAAGGTGGGAAGCCACTACCGATGGTGGGACATCACGCTCAACGACTGGCGCGCAACGGCAACCGCCATTCGGTTGGATGTGGACGAAGCGCTCACTGTGATCGCCAGCATGTGCCTGCACCTGCCCGGCGTCGCGGAACAGCAGCGCGACCTTATGGTCAGTGAGGGTATTGATCACAGCGTGCTGGATCAGCTTCTGGCGGAAATCAGCAGTAGCTGCCAGCGCTGCCTCCGGCAGTTCGATGCAGGTCGTTAGCGTTACGCAAGCGCGTAGTGACACGCCATGCGTGTCATCGACCCCAGATCCGCAGCCGATTGTTGGCCGGCATGGCGAAATCCTCCACCAACCCCAACCCCTGTGCCGAGGCCAACGCATCCACCGCTTCGGCATCGCGGATCCCCGATTCCGGATCACGCGCCTTCAGCCAGGCATCGAACTGCCGGTTGCTGTCGCTGCTATAGCTGCCGTTGTAGTTGAAGGGCCCATACACACACAGCAGGGCACCTTCGGCCATCACCGCCGGCAGGCCAGCGAAGAAGGCCTGCACATGCGGCCAGCCCATGATGTGCAGGGTGTTGGCACTGAACACGGCGTCGAAGCGATCAAACGCATCCGGCAACGGCGCCAGCCCCCGTACCGGCGCCAGCTCCGCCTGCAGCGGCCACGGTGCTGGCGCGTTGGGCAACGCGGCCTCTTCCAGCCGCTCGGCAATACCCCCTAGGTAATCCGGATGGTCGCTCGCCTGCCACATCAGATGCGGCAGCTGTTCGGCGAAGTACGCCGCATGCTGCCCGGTGCCGCTGCCGATCTCCAGCACCCGGTGGCGGTCATGCAGGTACCGGCGCAGCACGGCCAGGATCGGGTCGCGGTTGCGCTCGCAGGCCTCGGACCAGCGTTGTTGGCTCATGACGATTGGAAATGTCGGGTCAGCGCACATCCAACCATGACCGCAGTCACTTGTGCCAGCACCGGGTCGCAAACGACAGTCGAAGGCTGATCGTTCCCGGGGAATCGCCAGCTGTGCAACGCCGTGAGTTTCTGACCCTGTCCGGTATGGGCCTTGCCGGCCTGATGCTGCCGTATTCCCGCGCGATCGCCGCCGAGCAGCTGCTCGAGCCGGCCAACGCGACCCGCAACAAGGCCCTGGCCGAAGCCGCGCTGGCCGCCGCCAAGCGGGCCGGGGCCAGCTACTGCGACGTGCGCATCGGCCGCTATCTCAACCAGGCGGTGATCACCCGCGAGGCGCGGGTGCAGAACGTCACCAACAGCGAGTCCTCCGGCATCGGCGTGCGCGTCATCATCAATGGTGCGTGGGGTTTCGCCGCCACCCACCAGCAGACCCCGGCCGCGATCCTGGCCGCCGTCGAGCAGGCCGCGGCCATCGCCCGTGCCAATGCGAGCATCCAGACCCGCCCGGTGCAGCTGGCCCCGGTGACCGGGGTGGGCGATGTGAGCTGGAAGACGCCGATCCGCAAGAACGCGATGGCGGTGCCGATCCAGGACAAGGTCGAACTGCTGCTCAGCCTGAATGCGGCCGCGATCAACGCCGGTGCCGACTTCATCAACTCCACCCTGTTCCTGGTCAACGAGCAGAAGTACTTCGCCTCCAGCGACGGCTCGTTCATCGACCAGGACGTGCACCGGATCTGGCTGCCGTTCACCGCCACCGCCATCGACAAGGCCACCGGCAAGTTCCGCACCCGCGCCGGGCTGTCCTCGCCGATGGGCATGGGCTACGAATTCCTCGACGGCGACGCCAGCGGCAAGATCCAGCTGCCCGGTGGCATCACCGCCTACCGCGATTCCTACGACCCGGTGGAAGACGCCATCGCCGCCGCGCGACATGCCCGCGAGAAGCTCAAGGCGCCCTCGGTCAAGCCGGGCAAGTATGA
This sequence comes from Stenotrophomonas sp. VV52, assembly GCF_002893095.1. GTDB lineage: Bacteria > Pseudomonadota > Gammaproteobacteria > Xanthomonadales > Xanthomonadaceae > Stenotrophomonas > Stenotrophomonas aracearum. The sequence continues at coordinate 37,611 of NZ_PKQQ01000017.1, forward strand.
CCTGGTGCTGGACCCGTCGAACCTGTTCCTGACCATCCACGAGAACGTCGGCCACCCGCTGGAGCTGGACCGCGTGCTCGGCTACGAAGCCAACTACGCCGGCACCAGCTTCGCCACCCTGGACAAGCGCGACGCCGGCTACCGCTGGGGCAGCGAGCGGGTCAACTTCTTCGCCGACAAGACCGCGCCGGGCAGCCTGGGCGCGGTGGGCTACGACGATGAAGGGGTCAAGACCAAGCGCTGGGACCTGGTCAAGGACGGCATCCTGGTCAACTACCAGGCCACCCGCGATGAGGTGCACCTGCTGGGCGAAACCGAATCGCATGGCTGCAGCTATGCCGATTCCTGGTCCAGCGTGCAGTTCCAGCGCATGGCCAACGTCTCGCTGGCGCCGGGCAGGACCCCGCTGAGCGTGGCGGACATGATCAAGGACGTGGAGAACGGCATCTACATCCACGGCCGCGGGTCGTACTCCATCGACCAGCAGCGCTTCAACGCACAGTTCGGTGGGCAGCTGTACTACCAGATCAGGAATGGGCAGATCGCCGGCATGGTCGAAGACGCGGCCTACCAGATCCGTACGCCGGAGTTCTGGAATGCCTGCAGCGCGATCTGCGACGAGCGCGACTTCCGCTTCGGTGGTTCGTTCTTCGACGGCAAGGGCCAGCCCGGCCAGGTGTCGGCGGTGTCGCACGGTTCGTCCACCACCCGCTTCGATGGCATCAACATCATCAACACCGCACGCAGCCTGGGCTGACCGCCCGGGCCACCGTGCCAAACGTCACTACCGCTGGACCGCTGCGCCCGCAAGAATCAATCACCCGCTGTTCCTGCCACCCCCACACCGACGTGGAGAGCTGCCTTGCAAAGACGTGACTTCCTTGCCCTGACCGGGCTTACTGCTGGCGGCCTGATCGTGCCGTCGTTCTTTGGCAGGGCGATCGCCGCCGAGCAGCTGCAGAGCACGCTCGACCCGGCGCTGAAGAAGCGCCTGGCCGACGCCGCACTGGCCTCTGCCCGCCAGGCCGGCGCCACCTACTGCGACGTGCGCATCGGCCGCTACCTGCGCCAGTTCGTGATCACCCGCGAAGACAAGGTGCAGAACGTGGTCAACACCGAATCCACCGGTGTAGGCATCCGCGTGATCGTCAACGGCGCCTGGGGCTTTGCCGCTACCAACCAGCTCAGCCCCACCGACGTGGCCCGCGCCGCACAGCAGGCCGCTGCCATCGCCAAGGCCAATGCCGGCGTGCAGACCGCCAAGGTGCAGCTGGCCGCCGCGCCCGGCGTGGGCGAAGTGAGCTGGAAGACCCCGATCCGCAAGAACGCGATGGAAGTGCCGGTCAAGGACAAGGTCGACCTGCTGCTCGACGTCAACGCCGCAGCCATGGGCGCCGGCGCCAGCTTCGTCAACTCGATGCTGTTCCTGGTCAACGAACAGAAGTACTTCGCCTCCACCGACGGGTCCTACATCGACCAGGACGTGCACCGCATCTGGGCGCCGATGACGGTCACCGCCATCGACAAGGCCAGCGGCAAGTTCCGCACCCGCGAAGGCCTGTCCGCGCCGATGGGCATGGGCTACGAATACCTGGACGGCGCGGCGGCGGGCAAGGTGCTCACCCCGAACGGCGTGGTCAACTACGGTTCTTCCTACGACATGAAGGAAGACGCCATCGCCGCGGCCAAGCAGGCGCAGGAGAAGCTCAAGGCGCCGTCGGTCAAGCCGGGCAAGTACGACCTGGTGCTGGACCCCTCGCATACCTGGCTGACCATCCACGAGTCGGTCGGCCACCCGCTGGAACTGGACCGCGTGCTCGGTTACGAAGCCAACTACGCCGGCACCAGCTTCGCCACCCTGGACAAGCGCGAGCAGCATTTCCAGTACGGCAGCGACCTGGTCAACATCTTCGCCGACAAGACCCAGCCCGGCAGCCTTGGCGCGGTCGCCTACGACGATGAGGGCGTCAAGACCAAGCGCTGGGACCTGATCAGCAACGGCAAGCTGGTGGATTACCAGACCATCCGCGACCAGGCCCATATCCTGGGCAAGACCGAGTCGGACGGCTGCTGCTATGCCGATTCCTGGTCCAGTGTGCAGTTCCAGCGCATGGCCAACGTGTCGATGGCGCCTGGCAAGACCGCGCTGAGCGTGGCCGACATGATCAAGGACGTGGAGAACGGCATCTACATCATCGGCGACGGCTCGTTCTCCATCGACCAGCAGCGCTACAACGCGCAGTTCGGTGGCCAGCTGTTCTACGAGATCAAGAACGGCCAGATCACCCGCATGCTCGAGGACGTGGCCTACCAGATCCGCACGCCGGAGTTCTGGAACGCCTGCAGCGCCGTGGCCGACGAACGCGACTACCGCCTGGGCGGCTCGTTCTTCGACGGCAAGGGCCAGCCGGGCCAGGTCTCGGCGGTCTCGCACGGCTCGTCCACCGCGCGCTTCAACGGCATCAACGTCATCAACACCGCGCGCAGCCTCGGCTGACCGGTCAGGAGCCCTTATTCCATGAGTATCTTCACCGAAGCCCAGGCCAAGGCCATCCTCGACAAGGTCATCGCGCTGTCCAAGGCCGATGAAACCACCGCAGTGCTGGCCGGCTCGATCGACGGCAACATCCGTTTCGCGCTCAACAACGTGTCCACCAGCGGTGTCGTCGACAACACCGAACTGGCCGTCACGGTGGCCTTCGGCAAGCGCGTCGGCACCGCCTCGATCAACGAGTTCGACGACAAGGCGCTGGAGCGCGTGGTCCGCCGCGCCGAAGACCTGGCCCGCCTGGCCCCGGAAAACCCGGAGTTCCTGCCGGCCATCGGCAAGCAGAGCTACACCGCCAGCCCGACCTTCAGCGCGTCCACCGCCGCGATCGACCCGGCCTTCCGTGCCAAGGTGGCCGCTGACTCGATCGCCCCGTGCCGGGGCAACGGCCTGATCGCCGCCGGCTTCCTGGAAGACGGCCAAGGCTTCCAGGCCACCGCCAACAGCAATGGCAACTTCGGTTACCAGCGCACCACCAACTTCAACTACACCTGCACGGTGCGCACCGAAGACGGCCGCGGTTCGGGCTGGGTGGGTCGCAACCTGAAGGACGCCGAGGATTTCAAGGCCGACCAGGACATCCGCATCGCCATGCGCAAGGCGACCGAATCGTCCGAAGCGAAGGCGCTGGAGCCGGGCAAGTACACCGTGATCCTGGAACCGGCCGCTGCCGCCGGCCTGATCAGCTTCATGATGAACTTCTTCGATGCGCGCTCGGCCGATGAAGGCCGCAGCTTCCTGTCCAAGAAGGGCGGCGGCAACAAGCTCGGCGAGCAGGTCTACGACCCGCGCGTGAACATGTACGCCGACCCGTGGCACCCGGAAGCACCGGTGCTGCCGTGGGACCAGCAGGGCCTGCCGCGCAACAAGCTGGCGATCATCGAGAACGGCAAGGTCGCCAACCTGGACTACTCGCGCTTCTGGGCGCAGAAGCAGGGCAAGACCGCCAATGCCAGCCCGGGCAACCTGCTGATGAGCGGTGGCGACAAGAGCACCGCCGATCTGGTGCGCGGCACCCAGAAGGGCATCCTGGTCACCCGCACCTGGTACATCCGCATGGTCGACCCGCAGACCGTGCTGCTGACCGGCCTGACCCGCGACGGCACCTTCTACATCGAGAACGGCCAGATCAAGTACCCGGTGAAGAACTTCCGCTTCAACGAGTCGCCGGTGATCATGCTCAACAACATCGAAGAGCTGGGCAAGCCGGTGCGGGTGGCCGGTGACGAGTCCAGCTTCGTGATGATGATCCCGCCGATGAAGCTGCGCGACTTCACCTTCACCTCGCTGTCCGACGCGGTCTGATGGCGCGCGTGCGGCAATGAACCGCGCGCAGTTCCTGCGGTTGATGTTGGGCGGGGCCGCCCTGGCGGCCCTGCCCTCGTTCGCCCGCGCGCAGGCGGGGCGCTACGACTTCTGGTTCACCCGGCTCAAGTACGACTCCGGCGACTGGGACGTGGACGCGCGCATGCCGTCCAACCTGATCACCTCGCTGATCGACTACACCACGTTGCGGGTGGATCCCACCGAGCGGGTGATCGCGCTGTCGGATCCGCGCATGCTGGACGCGCCGTTCTGCTACCTGGCCGGGCACAAGCTGGTGGAGTTCAACGCGGCCGAGCGGCAGAATTTCGTGCGCTACGTGCGCAATGGCGGGTTCGTGTTCGTGGACGACTGCAACCACGACATCGACGGACTGTTCGCCAAGTCGTTCGAAGCGCAGATGGCCAAGCTGTTCGGGCCGGCCGCGTTGAAGAAGCTGCCCAACACGCATGCGTTGTACCGCAGCTTCTTCAAGTTTCCGGATGGTCCGCCAGCCACCGGCTTCGAGCTCAATGGCTGGGGCGATGACCTGGTCCACGATTATCTCAAGGGCATCGAGGTCGATGGTCGGCTGGGCGTGCTCTACAGCAACAAGGATTACGGTTGCGAGTGGGACTACGACTGGCGCAACAAGCGTTTCCTTGCGGAAGACAACACGCGATTCGGAGTGAACATCGTGATGTATGCGTTGAACAACTAGTTTCGCCCCTTGTTCCAGCCACGCAGGGCGTGGCTCTACCGTCGATTATTGTGAGTTCGCCATGCAGAGTGACAGTCCTATTGATGCCCTCCTCCAGAAGCTGCAGCCGCTGCGCGATGCGCTGGGCCAGGCCGTGGTCGGCCAGCACGACGTGGTGGAGCAGCTGCTGATCGGCCTGCTTGCCGGCGGCCATGTGCTGCTGGAAGGCGCGCCGGGGCTGGGCAAGACCCTGCTGGTGCGCTCGCTCGGGCAGGCGCTGGAACTGCAGTTCCGGCGCGTGCAGTTCACCCCGGACCTGATGCCCAGCGACATCCTGGGCACCGAACTGCTGGAGGAAGACCATGGCACCGGCCACCGGCACTTCCGTTTCCAGCAGGGCCCGATCTTCACCCACCTGCTGCTGGCCGACGAGCTCAACCGCACGCCGCCCAAGACCCAGGCGGCGCTGCTGGAAGCGATGCAGGAGCGTACCGTCAGCTATGCCGGCACCACCTATTCGTTGCCCGCGCCGTTCTTCGTGCTGGCCACGCAGAACCCGATCGAACAGGCCGGCACCTACCCGCTGCCCGAAGCGCAGCTGGACCGTTTCCTGCTGCACGTGCGGGTGGACTACCCCACCGAGCAGGAAGAGCGCGACATCCTGGTGCAGACCACCGGCAGTGCCAGTGGTGCGGTGCCCAAGGTGATGCACGCCGAAGACGTGCTGGCCCTGCAGGCTGCGGTGCGCCAGGTACATGTCAGCGACGACGTGCTGACCTGGATCACCCGCCTGGTCCGCGCCAGTCGCCCGGGCGAAGGTGCGCCCGCAGCGGTGAACCACTGGATCAAGTGGGGCGCCGGCCCGCGTGCCGGCCAGTCGCTGGTGCTGGCGGCCAAGGCACGTGCCCTGCTGCAGGGTCGCTTTGCCGCCACCCGCGACGACGTGCAGGCGCTGATGGCGCCGGTGATGCGCCACCGCCTGCTGTTGTCGTTCGCCGCTGAAGCCGAGCAGAAGAACGCCGACGACGTGATCGCTGCGCTGCTGCAGGCCGTGCCGTTCCCCGCCTGATTCCGAACCGCGCATGCACGCCCCGATCGCCATTCCCGCCGATGTGCGCAGCCGCCTGAAGGCACTGCGCCTGTTGCCCAGGCGTGCCGTAGGCGCGCAGGGCATCGGGCAGCATGCCAGCCGCAGTCGTGGCGCCGGGCTGGAATTCGCCCAGTACCGTGCGTACGAGCCCGGCGACGAGCTGCGCCAGATCGACTGGAAGCTGTACGCGCGTTCGGACCGCTTCTTCGTGCGCGAATCCGAACGCGAAAGCCCGGTCACGATCTGGATCCTGCTCGACGCCACTGCCTCGGCCAGCCAGTGCGACCGCGAACGGCCCGGCGTTTCGCGGCTCGACCACGCCAGCGCGGTCGCAGCCTGCATCATCGAATTGGCGCTGCAGCAGGGCGACCGCTTCGGGATGATCGCCGTCAGTGGCAAGGGCGTGCAGCTGGTGCCGGCAGGCAGCGGTGCACGCCAACGCGACCGCATCCACCTGCTGCTGCATCGACTGCGTGCGCACGGCGCTTGGCCCGCCACGGACGCGTTGCGACCGGTGTGGGAGCGGGTGCAGGCCAACGACATGCTCATCGCGCTGGGCGATGGCTTCGACGAGGCCGGCACCGTGCTGCTGGAGCGGCTGGCGGCAGCGCGCCGCGATGTGGCGCAACTGCAGATCCTCACCGCCGACGAACGCGACTTCCCGTTCCAGGACGGCCACCGTTTCCGCGATCCGGAAACCGGCGAGGAGCTGCTCGGCGATGGCCGCGCGATCCGCGACGACTACCTGGCCCGCTTCGCCGAGGCCCAGCGCCTGCTGCAGTCGCGCTTGCAGCGCGGCGGCATCGCGCATGTGGTGACCCATACCGACAAGCCGCTGGATGCGCCGCTGCGCGCACTCGCCGGGGTTGGCCGATGAGCCTTTCGCTGCTGTTTCCGATGGGACTGCTGGCGCTGGCGTCGCTGCTGGTGCCGCTGCTGATCCATCTGGCCCGTCGCCATCACTACGCGCCACTGGAGTTCGCCGCGCTGCGCTGGCTGCGCGCCAAGGCACGCCCGCGCCAGCGGATACGGTTCGACGAATGGCCGCTGCTGCTGGTGCGCCTGTTGCTGCTGGCGGCGCTGGCGCTGCTGTTGGCACGGCCGCTGCTGCATGGCGCACCGGTACAGGCGCCACCGTGGGTGGTGGTTGCACCGGGGTTGGCCCCGGTGACGGTGCCGGAAGGCAGCGAAGGCCGTTGGCTGGCGCCCGGGTTCCCGCCGCTGCAGGACACTGCGCCGGGCACCACGCAGCCGCTGGCCAGCCTGCTGCGTGAGCTGGACCAGCAGTTGCCGCCTGGCATCGCGTTGACCGTGTACGTGCCCGACCCGATGCCCGGCCTGGATGGGGAGCGGCCCAGGCTGTCGCGCGCGGTCGAATGGCGCCCCGTGGCGGCGCCGATCAATGCAACCACCGGCGACACTGCGCCACGCCTGCGTGTCAGCGGCGCTGCGCCCGCGACAGACGATGCACAGGCGCTGCGCGTGCTCGACGCCGTGCAGCGCGCGTGGAACGCACAACCACTGTCCGCACCGCTCGAAGGGGATGCGGTGCCCGCCAATGGCGAAACAGGCGTGTGGCGGTCCGACGCGCCGCTGTCCGACGCATGGCGCACCTGGGTGGAAGCGGGGAACAGTGTGCTCGCGCTGTCCGCGACCGCCGTAGCCGACAAGGGCACGCCCATCCTGACGGATAGCGAAGGCAAGCCCGCCCTCGCCCGTCACGCACTCGGTCGCGGCCAGGTGCTGCGCTTCACTGCCGCATTGACCCCCGACGCCCTGCCCATCCTGCGCGACCCTGCGTTCCCGCGCCGTCTGCTGGAAGAGCTGCACCCCGCAGCCGCCCCCCGGATCGCGCCCGCCGCCACGCAGCGGCCGTTGACCGGCGCCGCCGCACCCGTCGTGCAACCGCGCGATCTGGGCCCGTGGCTGCTGATCGCCATCCTCTGCCTGTTCGCGCTGGAGCGCTGGATGGCCACCTCACGACGTCGCGGAGCCGGCGCATGAGTCCGCTGCAGCAGGCGTGGCAGCGCGCGCGTCGCCGCCAGTGGCTGGCTGTTGCGGCCGTGCTGCTGCCGCTGGCGCTGGCCGTGACCGCCGCGGCGGTGCGCCTGGTGGGCATCAGCATCGGCTCGGTGGTGCTGCTGGTCACGCTGTTGCTGGCCGTGGGCACCGCCACCTGGCGCGCGCGTCGGCTCGACCGGCAGTGGCTGGTACGCCGGCTGGACGCGCTTCCGGTAGCGCAGGACAGCGCCGACCTGCTGTTCGCCGACACCGCCACGCTCAATCCGTTGCAGCAGCTGCAGCGCGACCGCATCAGCCGCACCCTGCTCGCCGCCATGCCCGACCTGCGCACGCCGTGGCCACGCCGCTGGCTGCTGGCGTCGTGGCTGGGTGGCCTGCTCGTCGCGGTGCTGGCGGTGGGCTGGCCCGCGCCGGGCGCACCGCTGCCGGTGCTTCCAGGCACCGCCGCTCCGGAGGCCAGCGTCGCGCTGCCGCCGCGCCTGCAATCCGCACGCCTGCAGATCCGTGCCCCGGCGTACACCGGACAGGCCGCGCGCACGCAGACCGCGCTGGATGCCAAGGTGGTGCAGGGCAGCGCGCTGGACTGGTCGTTGCGCTTCACCGCACAGCCCAGCAAGGCGGCCCTGCAACTGCACGACGGCACCCGCATCGCGCTGCGCCGCGACGGCGAAGCGTGGGTGGCGCAGTGGAACGCCAGTCGCCCGACCCTGTACCGCATCGTCACCGAGCCCGCGTTGAGCGCCCCGCGCCTGTACCGCTTGGACGTGATACCTGACCGGCCGCCGAGCGTGCGCGTCATCGCACCGGACCGGACCCTGGTGCTGGCCACGCCCGGCCAGCGCCAGTGGACGCTGCAGTTCGAAGCCAGCGACGACTTCGGCGTGGCCGCTAACGCCGAGCTGGCGCTGACCCTCGCCCAGGGCAGCGGCGAGAACATCACCTTCCGCGAGCAGCGCATCGCGCTGACCGGCACCGGCCCGGCCACGCAGCGTCGTTTCGCGCGCACGCTGGATCTGGCGGCGCTGGGTGCAGGCCCGGGCAATGATGTGATCGCGCAGCTGCACGTGCGCGACAACCACACCCCCACACCGCAGACCGCGCAGAGCACCAGCCTGATCCTGCGCCTGCCCAGCGAGGAACAGGTGCTGGGCGCCGACCTGGAAGGCATGGTCAAGAAGACCCTGCCGGCGTACTTCCGCAGCCAGCGCCAGATCATCATCGACGCCGAAGCGCTGATCAAACAGCGCGGGACACTGTCGGCGGAAGAGTTCGTGAAGCGCAGCGACGCCATCGGCGTGGACCAGCGCATCCTGCGCCTGCGCTATGGCCAGTTCCTCGGCGAGGAGAGCGAGGGCGCGCCCAAGGCACCGCCAACCAGCGACAGCCTGCCGACCAGCGATACACCCGCCGCCGACCACGATGACGATCACGCGCACGCGCCCACCACCGCGCAGGACAGCCACGACGATCACGACCATGGCGCCGCGAAAGCCGACGCCGCACCCGTGTTCGGCGCGGCCACCGACGTGCTCTCCGAGTACGGGCACACCCACGATCATGCCGAAGCAGCCACGCTGCTCGACCCGGAAACCCGCGCGATCCTGAAGGCTGCGCTGGACCAGATGTGGTCGTCGGAAGGCGAGCTGCGCCAGGGACGTCCCGAGCGCGCCCTGCCGTTCGCCAACAAGGCGCTGGAGTTCATCAAGAAGGTGCAGCAGGCCGAGCGTATCTACCTGGCGCGGGTCGGGCCCGAGTTGCCGCCGATCGACGAGGGGCGCCGCATGGGCGGTGACCGCGCCGACCTCGGCAGCCGCACCCTGGCGATCAGCCCGGTCGCCACGCCGGACCCGGCCATCGTCGCGGTCTGGCAGCAGCTGGCCGACACCGGCAACGCACCGGACCTGGACGTGCTCAGCCAGTGGCTGGGCCGCAACGAACGTCGCTTGTCCGATCCCTTGAGCCTGGCCGCCGCCATCGAAGAACTGCGCCTCCAGCCCGACTGCATCGCCTGCCGCGGCACCCTGCGCGCGCAGCTGTGGCGCGCCCTGCTGCGGCCGCTGCCCCAGGTAGAACGCAGGACCGCACCGGACCCGATGTCACAGCGTTACCTGGATGCCCTGGAGGCCTCCCGATGAGCACCGCACTGTGGGTCGCCATCGCACTGGCCATCATCGTCATCGTGGGCACGCTGCGGCTCCTGACACCGGCTTCATCCCCGCCGCGCCTGCCTGTAGCGCCGGGCTCTGCCCGGCCGCTCCACCGCACAGCGCTGATGGCGCTGCAGGCACTCGCAGCACTGCTCCTGTACTTCACGCTGCTGCCGCCACAGCGCAGCGTGGACGCCGGCCAGCTCACCGTGTTGACCGGCAACGCCGCACTCGCTGGAAATACCGCCGCAGGCACCACGCTGATCGCCCTGCCCGAAGCTTCCGCACCGGCGGGCGCCACCCGCGCCCCGGACCTCGCCACCGTCCTGCGCCAGCACCCCGGCAGCACCGCCCTGATGCTGGTTGGCGACGGCCTGGCCGCACGCGACCGCGACACCGCCCTGCCCGCGCGCACCACGCTGCAGGCCGCGCCTGCGCCGACCGGCTGGGTGGCGCTGCAGCCACCGGCCACCACCGCACCGGGCGCCCTGTTTACAGTGAGCGCTCGCGCCAACGGCGTGGCCGACGCACGCGCCGAGCTGCTCGACCCCGCCGGCGTGGTGGTCGACCGCGCCCCGCTCGATGCGCAGGGACGGGTGCGCCTGCAAGGCACTGCACGCGCCGCCGGCCGCAGCGAGTTCACCCTGCGCCTGCTCGACGCCCAGCAGCACGCCGTGGACACCGTTCCGGTCCCGCTGCAGACCCTTGCCGCTCCCGCACCGCGCCTGCTGGTCATCGGCGGCGCACCAGGCCCGGAGCTGAAATACCTGCGTCGCTGGGCCACCGACACCGGGCTGGAAGTACAGGCGCAGTCAAGCGCCGGGGGTGGCGTCATGCTCGGCGATGCCCCGGTGGCCCTCACCGCCGCACGCCTGGCGGCCACCGATGTGCTGGTACTCGACGAACGCAGCCTGGCCGCGCTCGGCGCAGCGCAGCGCAGCGTGGTGGCGCAGGCATTTCGCGCCGGGCTCGGCGTGGTGGTCCGCACTACCGGCCCGCTCAACGACACCACCCGCCAGGTGCTGCGCAGCTGGGGACTGCCGACAAGCGGCGGCACCCGTGCCGTACCGCTGGTGTTGGCTGCCGACCCCGAGGCCGCGCTGCTGCAGGCCCGTCGCGGCCCGCAGCGCCCGGCCAGCGAACGCACTGCCTACACCGACGAAGCCGACACCGCTTCGCACGGCACGGCACCGCCCGCACTGGAACGATTCGAGGTGGACCTGCCCGGCAGCGACGCCCTGCTGCACGATGCCAAGGGCGCGGCCATCGGCGGCTGGCGCAGCGTCGGTCGCGGCCGCATCGCCCTGCTGCCGGTGACCGACAGCTACCGGCTGGTGCTGTCAGGCCGCGACGACCGCCACGCCGAACTGTGGTCCGGCGTGCTCGCCCAGGTGGCCCGCGCGTTGCCCGGCGCACCAGCGGTACGCCTGCCCACCACGCCGTGGTCCGGCCAGCGTGTGACCCTGTGCGACGTGCCCGATACCACCCAGGTCCGCGACCCCGCAGGCCGCACCGTCGCCCTGCAGGTCGACCCCACCACCGGCACCCAGCGTTGCGCCGGCTACTGGCCGCAGCAGCCCGGCTGGCACCAGCTGCAGCGCGGCGAGAATACGCAGTCCTTCTACGTATTCGATCCCGTCTCGGCCCAGCCACTGCACCGCCAACAGCTGCGCGACGCCACGGCACAGCGCCTGACCGAAACCCGCGCCGCCACCGCAACCGCCTCCAACAAGACGCCCGGCCCACGCTGGCCCTGGCTGCTCGCCTTCATCGCAGTCGCCGGACTGCTGTGGTACCTCGAACGAAAGCGGGCAAACGCGTAGCGACACGCCACGCGTGTCCCAGGCTCTGCCTGACACCCCGCAGGACACGCATGGCGAGTCCCCACGCTTTACGCGACGATCAATCCCCCACCGCCGCGTCGCATCCCTGCTCCGCCGCACACACCTGCAACGCCCTTCGCTGCTGGTCCGCATCCAGGGCCGGCGGCGGGCGCGCAACCGCAGCCTGGATCTGGTCCGGCGCCCGGGTCAGCGTGTGCAGGCCCTTGGCGGTCTGGGCGATGCCGTAGTTGATGCCCATCATCAGATAGCCACCGCGCATGCCCACTTCCTGCAGCGACGGCGGCTCACGCCAGGCACGGTTGAACGCATTGGGCGCAGGGTCCACCGGGCTCTTGAAGCGGTACAGATCCAGCGGCACCTCTTCGTCCGGTTTGAGCGCACGGACCTCGCCGAGCGTGGTGACCTGTTTGCCGGTGCCTTGATCCAGCTCCGCGCCACCCTCCTGCCCGTGCGCCGCGCCTGCCAGCAGCGCCCCTGCCAGCAACGTGGTTCCCCGCACTCCCTTGCCTCGCATCATGCGTCCTGTCCTGTGAGCGGCATCGTCGGCGGAGCATACGCAGCACGTCCTTCAGATTCCGTTGGGCACTGAACCGTTCACCGATCCGCACCGCCGTGTCTCAGTCATTGAGACCGCTTTATGTTTCCATGGCGTCCTTTGCAGACCGTTGTTTCCCCATGGCTTACGAACTCGCCAAGCGCACCGAGGACGCCGAACGGCGCCTTGCGACCACCGACGGGCTGCCCTCGCGCAACGGCGCGCTGCTCACCGAGCGGCTGCAACGGCGCTACTCCGACCGCATCACCGGCAGCTTCACGATTCCAGGCCGCGAGGGCCGCTACGCCCCGATTCCGGCCGATGTGCCGGCGGCGCTGAGCGCCGCCTTGAAGGCGCGTGGCATCGAACAGCTGTACAGCCACCAGGCCGAAGCCTGGGATGCCACCCAGCGCGGCGAGCACGTGGCCATCGTCACCCCCACCGCCAGCGGCAAGTCGCTGTGCTACACCCTGCCGGTGGTCAGTGCCGCCATGCAGGGCAAGGCCAAGGCGCTCTACCTGTTCCCGACCAAGGCGCTGGCCCAGGACCAGGTGGCCGAGCTGCTCGAGCTCAACCGCGCCGGCGACCTCGGGGTGAAGGCCTTCACCTTCGACGGCGACACCCCCGGCGACGCCCGCCAGGCGATCCGCCTGCACGGCGACATCGTGGTCTCCAACCCGGACATGCTGCACCAGGCGATCCTGCCGCATCACACCAAGTGGGCGCAGTTCTTCGAGAACCTGCGCTACGTGGTGATCGACGAAGTGCACACCTACCGTGGCGTGTTCGGCAGCCATGTCACCAACGTGCTGCGCCGGCTGAAGCGGATCTGCGCGTTCTACGGGGTGGAGCCGCAGTTCATCCTGTGCTCGGCCACCATCGGCAACCCGCAGGCGCATGCCGAAGCGCTGATCGAAGCGCCGGTGACCGCCGTCACCGAGTCCGGCGCGCCGACCGGGCCCAAGCACGTGCTGCTGTGGAACCCGCCGGTGGTGAACGCCGACCTGGGCTTGCGTGCCTCGGCACGCTCGCAGAGCAACCGCATCGCGCGCATTGCGATCAAGTCCGGGCTGAAGACGCTGATCTTCGCGCAGAGCCGGTTGATGGTCGAAGTGCTCACCAAATACCTGAAGGACATCTTCGACCACGACCCGCGCAAGCCGGCGCGCATCCGCGCCTACCGTGGCGGCTACCTGCCCACCGAGCGCCGCGAAACCGAACGCGCCATGCGCGCTGGCACCATTGACGGCATCGTCAGCACCTCGGCGCTGGAGCTGGGCGTGGATATCGGCAGCCTGGACGTGGTGGTGCTCAACGGCTACCCCGGCAGCGTGGCAGCCACCTGGCAGCGCTTCGGCCGCGCCGGCCGCCGCCAGCAGCCCGCACTGGGCGTGCTGGTGGCCAGCTCGCAGCCGCTGGACCAGTACGTGGTGCGGCACCCGGACTTTTTTGCCGACGCCTCGCCCGAGCACGCGCGCATTGCGCCGGACCAGCCGCTGATCCTGTTCGACCACATCCGCTGCGCGGCATTCGAGCTGCCGTTCCTGGCCGGCGACCCGTTCGGGCCGATCGATCCGCTGGTATTCCTCGAAGCCCTGGCCGAAACCGACGTGGTGCACCGCGAAGGCGACCGCTGGGAGTGGATCGCCGACAGCTACCCGGCCAATGCGGTAAGCCTGCGTTCGGTGGCCGACGGCAACTTCGTGGTGGTCGACCGCAGCGACGGCAAGCAGCAGATCATCGCCGAGGTGGACTACTCCGCCGCTGCGCTTACGCTGTATGAAGGCGCCATCCACATGGTGCAGTCCACGCCCTACCAGGTGGAGCAGCTGGACTGGGAAGGCCGCAAGGCCTATGTCACCCGCACCCACGTGGACTACTACACCGACAGCATCGACTTCACCAAGCTCAAGGTGCTGGACCGCTTCGACGGCTGCGTGGCCGGGCGCGGCGACGCGCACCATGGCGAAGTGCACGTGGTGCGGCGCGTGGCCGGCTACAAGAAGATCCGCTATTACACCCACGAAAACATCGGCTACGGGCCGGTCAACCTGCCCGACCAGGAGCTGCATACCACGGCGGTGTGGTGGCAGTTGCCGCAGGGCCTGCTGCTGACCGCGTTCGATTCCAAACAGGAAGCGCTGGATGGTTTCCTCGGCGCGGCCTATGCGCTGCACATTGTCGCCACCGTGGCGGTGATGGCCGACGCGCGCGACCTGCAGAAGGCGGTGGGCAATGGTGACGGCGCCTGGTTCGCGGTGGCCGACCAGAGCGGGCGTGGGCAGCTGCGCGGCGCCGAGTTCGACGCCAGCGCGATCGAGCTGCAGCAGCAGTTCGTCCCCACCGTGTACCTGTACGACAACTTCCCCGGCGGCGTGGGCCTGAGCGAACCGCTGTGGCTGCGCCAGGCTGAACTGCTGCAGCGCGCGCAGGAACTGGTGCAGCGCTGCGACTGCAAGGCCGGTTGCCCGGCCTGCGTGGGCCCGGTGCTGGCCGGCCAGGAGGAAGACGCCACCACCCCCAAGGCGCTGGCGCTGAAGGTGCTGGCGCTGTTCGACGAACACGCGCTGCCGAGCGCCGCCGAGCGCGAACGGATCGACGCCGACGTGGTGCCGTTTTGAGCCTGAGCCTGGACAAACTGCGGCTGCTGCGCCGGCAAGCGGGTGACGCCACGCCACGCCCGGCGGCCGAGAGCGTTGCACCCGTGGCACAGGCGACGGGCCATGCCGCCGTGCCTGAAGCGCCGCAGCCAAGGGTGCCCGCAGCGGCCAACGATGCCCACGCACGACGGGCGGCACCGGACTCGGTGTTCGCCTGGGTCGAGAAGGAAATCCAGCACAAACCGACCGGGGAGCGGGCGCCTGCAGCGCCGCCCGCGGTAGCGCTGCGCAAGCCCGAGGTGGGTGGCCTGCATCGCCTGCTGGGCCTGCGCGATCGTGGCGCAGCCGCAACGCGACCGCGTGCAGACGCTCAGGACCGCCATGTACCCGGCGAGGAGATCGCGCCCGGCTTGTTCCTGATCGAATCGTTCCTGCCCCGCGCCATTCCCACCCAACCGCTGTCGCTGGCCTTCGCCAGGCGCGACGGGGAACAGGTGCAGCCGCAGGACCTGTTGTTCTTCGACACCGAGACCACCGGTCTGGCCGGTGGCACCGGCACCCGTGCCTTCATGATCGGCGCAGCCGACTGGCACCGCGACGCCTCGCGTGGCGAGGGCCTGCGCATCCGCCAGCTGCTGATGACCACCATGGCCGCCGAAATCGCGATGCTGCGCGAGTTCGCCGGCTGGCTGCAGCCCACCACGGTGTTTTCCAGCTACAACGGCCGCTGCTACGACGCACCGCTGCTGAAGACCCGCTACCGCCTGGCCCGCCAGCGCTGCCCGATCACCCCGCTCGACCATGTGGACCTGCTGTTCCCCACCCGCCGCCGTTACCGGGGCACCTGGGAGAACTGCCGCCTGGCCACCATCGAACGCCAGCTGCTGCAGGTGATCCGCGAAGACGACCTGCCCGGATCCGAAGCCCCCGCTGCGTGGCTGAACTACCTGCGCGGCGGCAGCGCGGTGAACCTGCGCCGGGTGGCCGAACACAACCACCAGGACGTGGTGACCCTGTCGTTGCTGATGCTGCGGCTGGTAGCCGAAGAGCAGCGCGAGCGGGAAACGCTGGAACTGTCAGCGGCCCAGCCCCAGGACTAGTGGCGTATTCACCTTGTTGACGCGCCGTGCAGTCACGCCGGTGCAAGCTGGCGCCACATCCCTTCCAAGGAGTACGCCGTGCGCCTGCCCATGTTGCTGTTGATCAGCTGTGCCCTGCCGCTCTCGGCGTGCAGCAGCCCGCCGCCGAAGAACACCGAAGAGCCGCCGCAGGCGGTGGTGGATCCGATCCCGACCGGCATGGGGAACGGCACGAAGTGCAATCCCGAGGCATTGAAGGGATTGGAAGGCCAGGTTGCTTCGCAGGCGCTGGTGGACAAGACCGTCAAGGCCGCCGGTGCCAAGCATGCCCGCGTGGTGAAGCCGGGCATGGCGGTGACCATGGATTTCCGCGAAGACCGCCTGACCATCCAGGTGGACGAGAACAACAAGATCACCAGCATCGGGTGCAATTGATCCCGTGGAGCCACGCGGGGCGTGGCTCTACCCCCCTGCCGGGCTAGTTCACCCGCTGTGCGGTGCCGTTGGCCAGCGCCTGGTCGATGGCCGAGCGCACATCGCGTGCGACCTTGGCCGAGGCGACGCTCTGGCGTTGCGCCAATGCTTCCTGCTGGCGTGCCAGACCCTGCTGCTGACGGGCCAGTTCGGCCTGCTGCCGGGCCGCCTGTTCGGTCTGCAGCTGCCGGTCCTGGTCGGTGCGCGCCTGGGCCGCCTTCTCGCGGGCCCGTTCGGAGGTGCGGCGTGCCGCCAGTGCACGGGTAGCGTCACTGCTGCCCTGGTGCGCGGCTTGGTTGGCCATTTCCGCCGCATCCATCTGCATGGCCTCACGGCTGGCGTCCAGCGCCTCGCGGCTGGCCTGCAGCGAGATGGCGGCCATGCGCTCGCCCAGGCGACCCTGTTGTTCGCCCAACCGTCCCTGCTGCTCGCCGAGCGCGCCCTGTGCGCGGCCCAGGTCGGCGATTTCCTTCTGCGACTGGCTGAGCGAGCGGATCAGCGCCGGGTCACGGATCACATAGCGGTCCGTGCCACGGCGCACCCAGAGCACCGCCTCGCCACTCGGCGCGTCGCGCTGCGACTGCGTGAGGTCGGCCATCGAGGCGTCGACGAAGTTGTCCTCGCCCATGCGCAGCACGTACGCCTGTGACGGCTGGTGCGACAGGTCCAACCGGCCCTGCGTGATCAGGGTGGTGCTGGAATCACCGCTGTTGATGTGCATGCGGCTGGCGTGGTCCGGATGCGGCGGCGCCGGTGGGGCGGCGGGCGCGCGCGGTGCAGCGGGCGCCTCGGGCGCGGCCG
>NZ_PKQQ01000018.1 GCF_002893095.1 Stenotrophomonas sp. VV52
GCTGCCGGCGGTGCGCGGCGACGGCGGCGGCAATGCGCCGACCAGCCGGTCCATGTCGCTGGCCCGCTTTGCCGGCGCTGCGGGCGCCGGCACCGGCGCAGCGGCCGCGGCGGCAATCGCGCGGCGCTCGCGGCGCGAAGGCTTGTCGGCCAGCAGGTTGTCGTCGCCCGGCTGCAGCGCGCGCACCTCCACGTTGCCGGTGCCGCGCTGGGTGATGCCCAGCCGCACCGCGGCGGCATAACTGAGGTCGACCACCCGGCCGTCATGGAACGGCCCACGGTCGTTGACCCGCACGATCACCGACTCGCCGTTGTCCAGGTTGGTGACCCGCGCGAAACTCGGCAGCGGCAGGGTCTTGTGCGCGGCGGTGAAGGCGTACATGTCGTACACCTCGCGGTTGGAGGTGAGGCGGCCGTGGAACTTGGCGCCGTAATACGACGCGGTGCCCTTCTCCGCGTAGCCGCGGGTGCTGTCCATGACCTGGTACTGCTTGCCCAGTACCGCATACGGCGTCTTGTTGCCGACCGGCGAGCGCGGCAGGTCCACCACCTCCGGCTCGGGAATGCAGGCGACATTGGGAATGTAGCTGGGCGTGCTGTCGTTCACGCCGGGCTTGTACAGCCCGCCGGCGCGGTAGTTGCCGCGCGTGCTGGGGTCCTCGGTGGCCGCCTTGTAGGGCGAACCTTCCGGGCAATGC
This sequence comes from Stenotrophomonas sp. VV52, assembly GCF_002893095.1. Taxonomy (GTDB): domain Bacteria; phylum Pseudomonadota; class Gammaproteobacteria; order Xanthomonadales; family Xanthomonadaceae; genus Stenotrophomonas; species Stenotrophomonas aracearum. Next base: position 698 of record NZ_PKQQ01000018.1, read on the forward strand.
GCCGGACGGCTGCCCTTGCCTGCGCCCTGCACCAGCGTGCCGCTGGATTTGCCACCGCCGACGCTGGCGGCCGGCGGCTTCTTCGGTGCACTGCTGCAGGCGGCCAGGGCCAGGATCAGCAGGCTGGGGACCCCCCATCTGCAGCGTGCGAATGCGTTCATGCCGGCGGCAGCTCCTGTCCTGCGATGGCCTGGGACAACTGGTACACGGCCATCGCGTACATTTTGGAAAGGTTGTAGCGGGTGATCGCGTAGTAGTTCTGGAAGCCCAGCCAGTACTGCCTGCCGGTGCTGCCCTCCAACGTGATCGGCGTGGCGGTCAGCCCGGTGGCGACCGGCACGCTGGGCTGGTAGCCGCGCTGGCCCAGTTCGGACAGGGTCCAGCTCGGGGTCCAGTCGGTGGGGTCGAACGGTTCGCGGCCGGCGGCCAGCGTGGCCGGCACCGCGACCGGACCGCCGCGTACCCAGCCGCCCTTCTTGACGAAGTAGTTGGCGATCGAGGAGAACACGTCATCAAAGCTGTTGAACAGGTCGCGGCGGCCATCGCCGTTGCCGTCCACGGCGAAATCCAGGTAGCTGGAGGGCATGAACTGGCCCATGCCCATGGCGCCGGCATAACTGCCCTTGATCGCCAGGATGTCCAGCTTCTCATCGCGGGTGAGCGCGAACAGGCGCGCCAGTTCGTCGCGGAAATACAGTTCGCGGCGCACCTCGCGTTCCAGCTTGGCCGGGTCGCCGCTGCGCGGGTAATTGAAGGCCAGCGTGTACAGCGCATCGAGCACGCGGTAGCTGCCGGTGTTGCCGCCGTAGCTGGTTTCCACGCCGATGATCGCCACGATCACCTCGGCCGGCACGCCGGTGCGCTGCTGCACGCGCATCAGTTCGTCGCGGTGCTGGGCCAGGAATTTCTTCCCGCCGTCGATCCGCGCCTGGCTGATGAACATCGGCCGGTACTCGTTCCACGGCTTGACCCGCTCGGCCGGGCGCGACATCGCCGCGATGATCGGGTCGCGCACCTGCGCCTGGGCCAGGGTGGCTTCGATCTGGGCGGCGGGAATGCCGTAACGCGCAGCGGTGTCGCGCACGAAGTTGGCGCGGGCGGTTTCAAACGGAACCGGCGTCAGATCGACCGGCGGCGCGGTGGGCGCGGCACCTTCCGGCGCCGCTTCGGCAGGCCCCTTGTGGGCCACGCCGGGTTTGTTGGGCGCACCCGACGCCTGCGGCGGCGGTGACGGGGACTGCGGCTGGGTCGCGCAGGCGACCAGACCGAGCGTGAGCATGCAAGCCAAAGTGCGTCGAATCATCGCCGCAGGTTAGCAGGTCAAAGATGAAATAAAACCCCTAACACCATGAATCCCAACGATTTGCGTAGACAAGCGCGCATTCGTTAAGACGGCGTGTAAATGCAGCGATAAGGTCAAGCCGGTCGCGCCCCCATCCCCATGAGCGCGACCGGCCTTACCGACCTGGTCGATACCAGCGCGACGCGCTACTCCCCAGCGCAACGTCGCACCCCCTGTACCCGTTAGGTCAACTACGTCCCGCAGCGCCTGGCGCGTCGCTTGGCACGACGCGCAGCTGCTTGCGGGCCGCCATTGTGCAGGGCGTTTACGACATGTCCATTGATCGTGATCAAGCGCATTCATAACTGTGCGCGCCATCGCACTTTGCCGTCGGCTTGTTGACGCCTTCTACATCCCGGCTGCCGGATTCAGCATATTCGCAACGATCCAATGGCCGGATTGCGCAAAACCTTGCACTTAAGTGGCCACTGTTTTGACTAGACATAACGGCGCGACGGAAAGCCGCCGCCGCTCAGCTGTAGCCGCCGTGCACCGGGTTGTGGGCGCGCGCGGCCATCACCAGCCCGAATCCGGCCAGCAGCGAGACCGCCGAGGTACCGCCGTAGCTGATCAGCGGCATCGGCACGCCCACCACCGGCAGCAGGCCGGAGATCATGCCGCCGTTGACCAGCACGTAGACGAAGAACGCCAGGCCGGTGGCGCCGGCCAGCAGGCGCGAATAGGAGTCGCGCGACTGCGAGGCGATCCACAGGCAGCGCCCGATCACCACCAGGTACAGCGCCAGCACGGTGGCCACGCCGATCCAGCCGAACTCCTCGCTCAGCACGGAGAAGGCGAAGTCGGTGGTCTGCTCCGGAATGAAGTTCAGGTGCGACTGCGAGCCCTGCCCCCAGCCCTTGCCATCCAGCCCCCCGGAGCCGATCGCGATCTTGGACTGGATGATGTTCCAGCCGGCCCCGAGCGCGTCGCTCTCCGGGTCCAGGAACATCATGATGCGGTCCTTCTGGTACGGCCGCAGCAGCCAGATCCAGGCCACCGGCGCCGCCGCGGCCACGCCACCGACCGCCACGCCGACCCACCACCACGGCAGGCCGGCCAGCAGCAGCACGAAGGCGCCGCTGGCCGCGATCAGCACGCCGGTTCCGAAGTCCGGCTGCAGCATCACCAGGCCGGTCGGCACGCCGATGATCGCCGCGCTCACCAGCACGGTATTGAAGCGCGGCGGCAGCGGCATGCGGTGCAGGTACCAGGCCACCATCATCGGCAGGCTGACCTTGAGCAGCTCGGCCGGCTGCAGGTAGAACAGTTTCAGGTCCAGCCACTGGCGGCCGTATTTGCCGGTGCCGAGCACGAACACCGCCAGCAGCGGAATCATCGAGATCGCATAGATCAGCGGCGTGGCCGAACGGATGCGCAGGATCGGCACCCGCGAAATCATCCACAGCGCGGCCAGGCCCACCGCGAAACGCGCCGCCTGGGCGAACACCAGGCCGTCGCCGCCGGCACTCTTGAGCACCGACAGGCCGATCAGCATCAGCGCGCCCAGCGCCAGGCACAGCACCCAGTCCAGGGTGCTGCAGAAGCGGACGGCCATGTCGGTCGCCCAGCGCAGGAAGACCTTCATCGGGTGCGCTCCGGTGGCGTCGGGGGGGCGGCTGCGGGGGCCAGGGGCACGCCGGGGACCGGCGTTGGCGCGGGCACCGGCTCGGGCACGCCGACCACGACCGGCAGCAGTTCCAGCGCGGCAGCGGCGGCATCGCCGGCTTCGCGCGCGGCACTGTCGCCTTCGAAGCCGGTGACGCCGATGGCGGTAGTGCCACGGGCGCTGTCCAGCGGCTCCATGCCCTCGGGCATCTTGCCCAGCAGCCATGCGTCGAACAGCTTGCGTGCGATCGGTGCCGCCGCCGAGCCGCCGTAACCGCCGCCTTCGACCGCGATGGCCAGCGCGATCACCGGATTCTCGGCCGGGGCAAAGCCCACGAACAGCGAACGGTGGCGCAGGTGCATCGGCAGGCTCTTGGGATTCACCGCCGCCGTGCCGCGGCGGCTGATCACCTGCGCGGTGCCGGTCTTGCCGGCAATGGTGTACGGCGCGCCGGCCGCGGCGCGCGCACCGCTGCCGCCGGGGCGCATGGTGCCCATCATGCCTTCGCGCACCGCCTGCAGGTTGCCCGGGCTGGGGCTGACCGGCTTGCTGTCGCCGGGCGGGGTGGCCACCCAGTCGGCGTCGAATCCTTCGCGCTGCTGCATCACCAGGTGCGGGGTGCGCAGCTGGCCATCGGCGATGCCCCCCACGCCATGCACCAGCTGCAGCGGGGTGACCTTCCAGTCGCCCTGGCCGATGCTGACGTTGACGGTGTCGCCGGGATACCAGCGTTCCTTGCGCGACTTGGCCTTGTTCTGCGGCGACGGCAGGATGCCGCCGATTTCGCCGGTGAGATCGATCCCGGTGGGCTGGCCGAAGCCGTAGTAGCCCATGTAGTGGTCGAACTTCTCGATCCCCATGTCCAGGGCGAGCTTGTAGTAATAGGTGTTGACCGACTGGGTGATCGACTTGCGCAGGTCGGTCCAGCCGTGGCCGCCACGGTTGGCGTCGCCCCAGCCGCGCGAGGTGCCCGGCAGGTAGAACATGCCGGTGGACAGGATCTTGTCTTCGGGGCGGCGGGTGCCGCTGTCCAGGCCGGCCAGGCCGATCAGCGGCTTGATCGTCGAACCGGGGGCCACGCCACCGAGCACCAGGCGGTTGAACTGCGGCCGCGACGGGTTGTCGTTGAGCGCCTTGAAGTCGGCATGGGAAATGCCGTTGACGAACAGGTTGGGGTCGTACGACGGCAGGCTGACCATGGCCAGGATCTCGCCGGTGCGCGGGTCCATCGCCACGGCCGAGCCTTCGAACTCGCCGAAGGCAGCCACCATGGCGCGCTGCAGGTCGGCGTCGATGGACAGGCGCAGGTCGCTGCCGGACTGCGCGGCGACCCGGCCGATGGTGCGGATGGCGCGACCCTGCACGTTGGTTTCGACCTGCTCGTAGCCGACCTTGCCGCGCAGTTCCTGCTCGTAATAGCGCTCCAGCCCGGACTTGCCGATATGGGTCAGCGCGGCATTGCCCTCGCCCAGCATCTCCAGGTCCTTGTCGTCGACCCGGCCGACGTAGCCGATGATGTGCGCGAACAGGTCGCCGTACGGGTAGCGGCGGGTCAGATAAGGTTCCAGCTCCACGCCCGGGTAACGCCAGCGGTCGACCGCGAAGCGCGCCATTTCCTCGTCGGTGACGCGCAGCTTGAGGGTCACCGGCAGGAAGCTGCGGCGTGCCTTGCGCGACTTGTTGAAGGTCTCGATGTCTTCCGGGGTGAGGGTCAGGATCTTCGCCAGCCCGGCCAGGGTGGCGTCCATGTCCTTGACCTTGTCCGGGGTGATGTCCAACCGGAACGCGGGCACGTTTTCGGCCAGCAGGCGCCCGTTGCGGTCGTAGATCATGCCGCGCCCGGGCACGACCGGTCGCGGTTTGATCCGGTTGGCTTCCGAGCGCGTGGCGTAGATGTCGTGGTCCAGCACCTGCAGCTTGAAGTACCAGCCGCCCAGGCCGAGCAGGCAGACCAGCACGCCGAGGAAGCCCAGCGCGGCGCGGCGCCGGAACTGTTCGGCTTCGGCGTGGGGGTTCTTGGCCTGGCGGCGGACGTACATGTCAGCGCCCGCGACGTCCGAAGCGCACCGCGTCGAGCAGCACGAACACCAGCGGCCACAGGCCCATGCCGAGCAGCGGCGCCCACCAGTACGACCACGGCAGGGTCGGTTCGCCCACCGCGATGTGGACCACGGCGCTGACGATGCGGTCGTTGAACAGCAGGCCGCCGATCGCCAGCACCTGCTGCGACATCGGGAAGAAGCGGATCCGCGCGCGGAAGCGCTGCAGGATGAAGGTGAGCATCACCAGCCGCAGCGCCTGTTCGCCGAGCACGCCGCCGTACAGCAGGTCGGCGATCACGCCGCAGCTGAAGGCCACGCCGAGGCCGACCCGGTCGGGCGCTTCGATCACCCAGTAGGCCAGCACCAGCGCCAGCCAGTAGGGGCGCAGGGGTTGCAGCAGTTCGGGCAGCGGCAGCAGGCCGAGCAGCAGTGCGAGCACGATGCTGACCGGAAGCACCCAGGGTTTGTCGCGCAGGCGGCTCATGGGGTGGGCCCCGTTGCGGCGGGTTGGGGTGCGGGTTGGGCTGGCTGCGGTGCGGTTTCCGTGGGCCGGGCAGAGCCCGGCGCTACCGTCGGTGCCGCTGCTGCGGGGGGACCACCTGAGGCTTCGGAAAGTTGAAGGTTGGGTGGCACTCGGATTGCGGCGCCTGGCCTCAGCAAGAGCACGTCGCGGCCGCGGTCGAGCTGGGCTGCGGGCTTGAGTTCGCCTACCAGGAAGGCGTGGGTGTCGTCGGGGCGCAGGGCGGTGATCTTGCCGACCGGGAAGCCGGCCGGGAAGCGGCCGCCGAGGCCGGAGGTGACGATCTCGTCGCCGACTTCCACCCCGGCGCTGAGCGGGATGTCGCGCAGTTCGAGGGTGTCGCCGCGCCCGTACACGATCAGGCGCACGCCGTTGCGCGCCACGGTGACCGGTACCGCATGGTCCGGGTCGGTCAGCAGCAGCACGGTGGCGGAGCTGCCGGTGGTGGCGATCACCTGCCCCATCAGGCCGCCGGCGTCGATCACTGCCTGGCCCAGGTGCACGCCATCGCGGCTGCCGGCCGCCAGCACCAGGCGCTGTTTGACCGGGTCCAGGTCGATGTCCAGGATCGGCGCCAGCTGCACGTCCAGCCCGCTGCGTTCGGCCACGTTGAGCAGTTCGCGCAGCTGGGCGTTGTCCAGCGCGGCGGTCTGCAGGCGGGTCAGGCGCGCGTTGGCGATCAGCAGCTGGTTGCGCAGCTGCCGGTTTTCGTCGACCAGCTGGCCATGGCTGGCGGCGTTGTCCTTGACCTGGGTGCCGAGCCGGCCCGGCAGGCCGGCCAGCGCCCACACCGGCTGCACCAGCACGTTGGCCTGGGCGCGCGCACGCGCCAGCCAGCCGGCCTGGTCGTCGAGCACGATCAGGGTGATGGCCAGGGCCAGGTAGGCGAGCAGCCGCAGTGGGCTGCTGGCATCTCCCTGGCGGGAGGCTACGGGAGGACCGGCGTAGGGCGGCACGAGCGGTTTCGACTGATCAGGGTGGAAAGGGAGCGGATGCGACAACGCCCCGGCGCTGCGATGCCCGGCGTGCCAGGCACGCAGTGGGCATCACGCCGCAGGGGCGCGTCCACGACACAGGACCGGAACGGATTACTCCGGCGCAAAGAACTCGTTGCCGTGCATGTCCACCAGCTCCAGCGCACGACCGCCACCGCGGGCCACGCAGGTCAGCGGGTCGTCGGCCACCTGCACGTGCAGGCCGGTTTCCTCGGAGATCAGGCGGTCCAGGTCGCGCAGCAGCGCGCCACCACCGGTGAGCACGATGCCGCGCTCGGCGACGTCGGCGCACAGTTCCGGCGGGGTCTGCTCCAGCGCCAGCTTGACCGCGCTGACGATGCCCGACAGCGGCTCGTGCAGCGCTTCCAGCACTTCGTTGGAGTTGATCTTGATCATCTTCGGCACGCCCTCGGCGAGGTTGCGGCCGGAGATTTCCATCTCGATGACCTCGGCCTGCGGGTAGGCGCAGCCCAGCTCGACCTTGATCCGCTCGGCGGTGGCTTCACCGATCAGCATGCCGTGGTTGCGGCGCACGTAGTTGGTGATCGACTCGTCGAAACGGTCGCCACCGATGCGCACCGAGGCCGAATAGACGATGCCGTTCAGCGAGATCACCGCCACTTCGGTGGTGCCGCCGCCGATGTCGATGACCATCGAGCCACGGGCTTCGGTGACCGGCATGCCGGCGCCGATCGCGGCGGCCATCGGTTCTTCGATCAGGAACACGTCACGGGCACCGGCCTCCTCGGCCGATTCCTTGATCGCGCGGCGCTCGACCTGGGTCGAACCGGCCGGCACGCAGACCAGCACGCGCGGGCTCGGGCGCAGCACGCGCGACTTGTGCACCTTCTTGATGAAGTGCTTGAGCATCGCCTCGGTGTAGGTGAAATCGGCGATGACGCCGTCCTTCATCGGGCGGATGGTGGTGATGTGGCCCGGGGTACGGCCCAGCATCTGCTTGGCTTCGGCGCCGACCGCGGCGACCGAACGGGTACCACCGATGGCACGGTCCTGGCGCACGGCCACGACCGACGGTTCGTTCAGCACGATCCCCTGCCCGCGCACGTAGATGAGGGTGTTGGCCGTGCCCAGGTCGATGGACAGGTCATTGGAGAACATGCCACGCAGTTTCTTGAACATCTGGGAGTTGATCCTGAGGGGTGCCGCGCCCAATGCGGAATGGCGAAAAATTGGGCAGAATTCGAGGCCGACAAGCCTAGCAATCCCCCTGTGCGCGAGCAAGGAGAAATCTGCCCCAAAGCCAGCCTCGGCGGCCATTCAGGCGGATCCGGACAGCCGGGGTTCTGGCCCTGCGGCGCCGCACCCGTTAACCTTTGCGGCATTGGGCGCCTCTGGGCGCCGTTTCGTTGCCCGCCTGCCGGGCCTCAAACCCCATTCGCATAGGCCTTAATCGATGTCCGCTCTGATCTGTGGTTCTCTTGCCTTCGACACCATCATGGTGTTCCCGGACCAGTTCAAGAATCACATCCTGCCGGACAAGGTGCACATCCTGAACGTCTCGTTCCTGGTGCCGCGCATGCGCCGCGAGTTCGGCGGCTGCGCCGGCAACATCGCCTACAACCTGCACCTGCTGGGCGGCGAGCCGATCCCGATGGGCACGGTGGGGTCGGATTTCGGCCCGTACCGCGAGTATTTCCAGGGCCTGGGCATCGACCTGAGCCGGATCAAGGTGATCGACGAGCTGTTCACCCCGCAGGCGTTCATCACCACCGACCACGACAACAACCAGATCACCGCCTTCCACCCGGGCGCGATGATGCGGTCGTACGAGAACCACGTGAAGGACGTGCCGGGCGTGACCCTGGGCCTGGTCGGCCCGGACGGCCGTGAAGGCATGATCCAGAACTCGCAGGAGTTCTTCGACGCCGGCGTGCCGTTCATCTTCGACCCGGGCCAGGCGATGCCGCTGTTCAACGGCCCGGAGCTGCGCACCTTCATCGACCAGGCCGACTACGTGGTGGTCAACGACTACGAGTCGAACCTGCTGCAGGAGCGCACCGGCTGGGACGAAAAGGAGATCGTGAGCCGGGTCAAGGCCTACATCACCACCCGTGGCCCGAAGGGCGCGGTCATCCATACCCCGGAAAAGACCTATGACATTCCGCCGGCGCACGAGCGCCGCGTGGTCGACCCGACCGGTTGCGGCGACGCGTTCCGCGCCGGCCTGATCTACGGCATCGAGAAGGGCTACGACTGGCTGACCATCGGCCGCATGGGCAACCTGATGGGCGCGCTGAAGGTGGAGCACCCGGGCACGCAGAACCAGCGCTTTACCTTTGAAGAGTTCAACGAGCAATTCAAACAGCAGTTCGGTTACGCCCTTACGGCGTAACCGAGCCTGCTGTTTCAATTGCTCGCCCAACATTCGCCATGCGAAAGTTGGGCCCCGAGGCATGTCTCCTATCCCCGCGCCTGTCGGCGCGCCCCCTTAACAGAAGGGGGCTGTTTCACCAGAGGGGTGGTCGGGACCTTCGATCAATTCCACCAATTGGGCATCTTGCCCGCGTCCACGCCGCCGGTTTCGAAGACGGCGGTGCGGGTGCCGCCGGCCTTGACCGGGAATTCGATGCTGATGGATTTCGCCTTGCGGGCGAGCTTCCAGAGCGCTTTCTGGTCGGTGATGAACATGGCGATGGCCTCGTCGGTCTTCGGGCGCCAGGCGGCCATGCTGATCGGTTTGCCGTCATCCACCGTGACCTTGACCGTGCACTGCGGGCAGCGGAAATCGCCGGCCTGCAGCACCAGGTAGGCGTGGCGCTTCCACTCCGGGTGGTCGCGGAAGATCAGCTGCACCGGCTTGGGACCGCTGCCGTCCACGTCCACGCGCTCCTTGCTGTAGATCGACGCCGATACCTGGTTGCCCTTGTTGCCCACCGGCATCTGGTTGTACTGCCACAGGCCCTGCATGCGGCGTAGTTCGCGCGCGGTTTCGGCCTTGGCCTTCACTTCGGCGTAGCCCGGCTCGATCCGCGCGGCCACGTCGGTGTCCTTGTACTGGTCCAGCAACGAACCGCCGTGGATGCGCGCCTTTTCCCAGTCCTGCGCGGCCACGGCCATGTCGTACTGCTTGGCCACCCCTTCGGCCTTCTGCTCCTTCTGCGCCCGGGCGGCGGCATCGGCCGCTTCCTGCGCCCTGCGCTCTTCCTCGGGGTTGCTGCACGCGGCCAGGGCGAACGCGCAGGCGGCGGCGAGGATCAATCGTTTCATCGGCAGGTCCGGTTGCAGGGAGTGTTCCGAGTTTACAAAGAAAAACGGCGGGGTTTCCCCCGCCGTTCTCGTTCAACGCAGTGCCCGGCGGTTACTTGCCGGCGCTTGCCTTGTCCAGCATGTCCTGCACCGATGCGGTGGTGATCGGGTGGTAGCTGGGCTTGGCCTTTTCGAACGCCGCCTTGGCGAAGGCCAGGCCTTCCGGGGTCTTCACCAGTTCGGCGTAGATCGGCAGGATCAGCTTGCGACGGCCCACGCGCTCGATGAACGCACCGGCCGCCTCATTGGCTTCGGCATAGCCGCTGCGGATCGCCAGCGGGTACCAGCGCATGGCGATCTCGCCGTTGGCGGTGCCGGTGAAGTGGTAGGCACGGTCCAGCGCGGCCAGCTTCTCCACCGGCAGGGTCTTGCCCAGGCCGTCGATGAAGTGGACCCATTCCTGGGTACCCCATTCGCTGGTGATCTGCGCATTCGGCAGCTTGTCGCTGCCCTGCCAGGCGATGCGTGCGGTGTCGACGATGGAGAAGTTGCGCGAACGTGCCTTGGTGGCGAACGCCGGAATGCCCGGCTCGTCCAGCCACGCCTTCAGCTCGGCATCGGTGACCGCGCCGGGCTCCTTGGACAGCAGGTTCTTCTTCAGGTACTCGACGAACTGGTCGGTGTTGGCGCTCTGGAAGGCATGGTCATCGAACCAGCCCCGCAGGAACGGGTCGAACACTTCGCGGCCGAAACGCTGCTCCAGGAACTGCAGGAACCACGAGCCCTTGACGTAGGCCACGTTGCTCAGCGCTTCGTCCGGGTCGCGCTCGGTCAGCGGCGGCAGGGCCAGCGCCTGGTCGGCCGGGCTCATGTCCTTCACTTCGGCCAGCAGGTCGTTCTGGTCGATCTCGCGCTCCATCTCGGCCATTTCCTGGCCATACAGCGCTTCGGTGATGCGACCCTGGACGTAGGTGGTGAAGCCTTCGTTGAGCCAGATGTCCTTCCAGCTCGAGTTGGTCACCAGGTTGCCCGACCAGCTGTGCGCCAGCTCATGGGCCACCAGCGAGACCAGCGACTTGTCGCCCACGATCACGGTCGGGGTGGCGAAGGTCAGGCGCGGGTTTTCCATGCCGCCGAACGGGAACGACGGCGGCAGCACCAGCATGTCGTAGCGGCCCCAGCGGTATTCGCCGTACAGCTTCTCGGCCGCACCGATCATCTTCTCGGTGTCTTCAAATTCCTTGGCTGCCTTGCCGACCATGGTCGGTTCGGCCCAGACGCCCGAGCGACCGGAGATCGGCTCGAATACCAGGTCGCCGGCGGCGATCGCCAGCAGGTAGGACGGGATCGGCTGCGGCATCTTGAAGGTGTAATCACCGTCACGCGCGGCCTTGGGATCGTTGTCGGCGCTCATCAGCACCATCACGTCCGGGCGCGAGGTCACGTGCGCGCTGTAGGTGAAGCGCACGCTCGGCGTGTCCTGCAGCGGCACCCACGAACGCGCGTGGATGGCCTGGGACTGGCTGAACATGAAGGGCAGCTGCTTGCCCTCGGTCATCGACGGCTCCAGCCACTGCAGGCCCGAGGCGGTCGGCGCGGTGTGGTAGGTCACCAGCACCTTGCCCGGCTGTTCCGGGGCTTCGATGGTCAGCTTGCTGCCGAACACCTTGTCGGCCGGTGCCAGCACGAACTGCAGCGGCGCGGTCTTGCCATCGGCGCCGACGGCTTCGACCTTCTCGATGGTCAGCTCGCGAGTGTCCAGCACCAGCTGTTTGGCGGCCTTGTCCTTCCAGTCCAGCGTGTAGGTGGCGGTGCCACCAATCTGCCTGGCGTCGAAGTCCAGCTTCAGGTCCAGCGCCAGGTCCTGGATGACGACCTTGTCCGGCTCGGCGTAGGAACTTTCATCGTGGCTGCGGTTGGCGGCTTTCACGGCGTTGGCGGCGCTCGGCTGGGCGGCGGGGGCCGCGGTCGGGGCGGAGGGCTCTTTGGAGCAGCCGGCGGCAAGCGCGACGGCCAGGGGAATCAGCAGGAACGGAGATCGCATTGAATCAGGACCGATCAGGGGTTAAACCGCCAGTTTACCCCCTCCCGGATCCTGAATACGGACGCGCCGGGCAGAGCCCGGCGCTACGTTCAATCAGATCTTGTACCCGGAATGGATCGACACGATCCCGCCGGTCAGGTTCTTGTAATGGCAGCGCGCGAACCCGGCCTCGCCCATCATGGTCTTCAGCGCTTCCTGCGGCGGGTGCTTGCGGATGCTTTCGGCCAGGTACTGGTAGCTGTCGGCGTCGCGGGCGAACAGCTTGCCCAGCTTCGGCAGGATCTTGAACGAGTGGAAGTCGTAGATCGGCTTGAACCAGTCCGCGGTGACCTCGGAGAACTCCAGCACGCGCGCCTGCCCGCCCACCTTGAGCACGCGGTACATCTCGCGCAGCGCCGCGTCCTTGTCGGTGACGTTGCGCAGGCCGAAGGCAATGGTGACCAGGTCGAAGCTGGCGTCCGGGAACGGCAGCGCCTCGGCGTTGCACTGCACGAAATCCAGCCCGGCGACCAGCCCACGGTTGGTCAGGCGGTCGCGGCCCACGGTGAGCATGCCGGCATTGATGTCGCCGACCACCACCTCGCCCTCGTCGCCCACGCGCTCCTTGAGCAGCACCGCGATGTCGCCGGTACCGCCGGCCAGGTCGAGCACGCTGTCGCCCGGCTTCACCTGCGCGGTGGCCACGTAGTAGCGCTTCCACGCCCGGTGGATGCCCAGGCTCATCAGGTCGTTCATCAGGTCGTAGTTGCGCGCGACCGAGGTGAACACTTCGCCCACCAGCTTCTGCTTGTCCGAGGCGGCTACGTCACGGAAGCCGAAATGGGTGGTGCCAGTCTTGTAGGGGGATTCGCTCATGTCGCCGATTATCGCACCGCCGGCCGGCCTGCGGCACCTTATGATGCCCCCTTCACTTCAACGGACTGCCCATGATCAGCACCCCCGACTACGCCGCCCTGCTCGAAACCGCCATTGCCGAAGCCCGCCAGGGCCTGGCCGAGGGCGGCATCCCGATCGGCGCGGCGCTGTACCACAACGACGGGCGCCTGCTCGGCTGCGGCCACAACCGCCGCGTGCAGGAAGGCGACCCGTCCGTGCATGGCGAAACCGACGCCTTCCGCAAGGCCGGCCGCCAGCGCCGCTACCAGGACACCATCATGGTCACCACCCTGGCGCCGTGCTGGTACTGCAGCGGGCTGGTGCGCCAGTTCAACATCGGCACCGTGGTGGTGGGCGAGTCGGTCACCTTCCAGGGCGGCATCGACTGGCTGCGCGAGGCCGGCGTGCAGGTGATCGACATGCAGAACCAGGAATGCATCGACCTGCTCGGCGGATTCATCTCGGCCCACCCCGAGGTCTGGAACGAAGACATCGGCGAGTAACCGGCACCGCGCATCGTGCGCCGCGGCGCACGATGCAGGTCATTGGCGACACCCTTGGCGATGGTAGGCGTGCCGCGGTCATGAATACTTCAGCTGCGCAGGGGCGATCCGCACGCCCGCTGCACATCGCCGTGACACCCCATGCACTGCGCGTTACGCATCATCAGGGTGCCTTCTCTCCCTGTGAATCGCGCAACCATGTCCTCCGTGCCGCTGTCCATTCCAGACGTGATCAACGTCGAGGCCGAAATCGCCTATTGGCGCAAGCAACATGCGGACGGCAACATGAAATTGCCCTCGTTCGGGCATTACGTTCCGTGGATCAAGTTCGCCTGCGACTCGCTGATCTCGCACCCGCGCGCCGGCGACCGGGAACGCGACGAAGCCTTCCAGGCGCACTTTGCCTACCAGATCATGCCGCGGCTGACCGAGGCCGAAGCGCGCGAGTTCGTCGAACAGGTCTGGGAAAACGTGTACCTGCGCAGCCAGCACGACCAGAACGCCCGTCCGCGCCTCAGCGCCGGCGCCTGAGCGGGTACTGCACGGCGCCTACACGCCGCGCCGCTCCATCATGGCGCAACGCAGCTTCGATCCGGTGCCCATGAAACTTCGCAGCGTATTCAACCTGGTCGCCAAGAAGGCGTCCTATGCGGCGGGTACGCCGTGGACCTTCCTGGGTGCGGTGACCATCGTGGTGATCTGGGCCCTGAGCGGGCCCGTATTCAAGTTCAACGACACCTGGCAGCTGGTGATCAACACCGGCACCACCATCATCACCTTCCTGATGGTGTTCCTGATCCAGCACAGCCAGAACGCGGACACCGCCGCGATCCAGATCAAGCTGGATGAGCTGATCCGGGTGACGGCCGAGGCCAACAACGAGCTGCTGGACCTGGAAGAAATGGACGAGGAGCGGCTGGAGGAAATCCGCCGCACCTATGAAGAGATGGCGCGAAAGGCCAACCAGACCTTGCAGAGGCGGCGCGAGGGCGGTTGAAGTCAGCGCGCGGCTACATCCCCGCGCTCGTACCAACCGCCCCCCAGCACCTTGTACAACGCGACCTGGTTGGACAGCTGGTTCAACTGCGTACTGACCAGCGACTGCCGTGCACTGTAGGCGGTACGCCGCGCATCCAGCAGGGTCAGGAAGCTGTCCAGCCCCGCGTCATAGCGCGCCTGCGACAACTGCCGTGCCTGCTCGGCGGCTGCCACCAGCGCCTGCTGTGAGCTCAGCTGCGCGTCCAGGCTGTCATTCAGCGCCAGCGCATCGGCCGCTTCGCGGAAGCCGGACTGGATCGCCTTCTCATACTGGGCCAGGGCGATGTCGCGGTTGGCGTTGGCCACGCCCAGCCCGGCGCGCAGCTTGCCGCCCTGGAAGATCGGCAGGTTGAGCGTCGGCATGAAGCTCCAGACCCGGGTGCCCGAATCGAACAGGCCCGACAGTTCCGACGATGCCGAACCGACACTGCCGGTCAGGCTGATCGAGGGGAAGAACGCTGCGCGCGCCGCACCGATGTTGGCGTTGGCCGCCAGCAGGGTGTGCTCGGCGGCCATCACGTCCGGCCGGCGCAGCAACACCTCGCCCGGCACGCCGCCCGGAATCGCGCGCACGGCGGCGACCTCGGTGGACTCGCCGTCCGGCAGCAGCGCGCTGTCCACCGGACCACCGGCCAACAGCACCAGCGCGTTGCGGTCCTGGGCGACCTGGCCCTGGTAGCGGGCCACGTCGGTGCGCGCGGTTTCCACCAGGGTGCGGGTCTGGCTGAGTTCCAGCGCCGACACGCTGCCCAACTGGTGGCGCGCCTCGCTCAGGCGCAGGGAATCCTCATAGGTCGCCAGTGTCGCCTCGGCGATCTTCAGCTGTTCGCTGTCCGCGCCCAGGGTCAGCCAGGCGTTGGCCACTTCGGCCACGAGCGCGAGCTGCGCGTTGCGGCGGTTGGCCGCTTCAGCGAAGTACTGCTGAAGCGCTGCCTGGCTCAGGTTGCGCACGCGCCCGAACAGGTCCAGTTCGAATTCAACCACACCCAGATTGGCACTGAACTGCTCGGTGACCGGCGCATCGCCGCCGCTGCGGGTCATCTGCCCCTGCACGCCCACGGCAAGCACGCGGTCGGCGCGCTGGATGCGGTACTGCGCACGCGCCTTGTCCACGTTGAGCACGGCCACGCGCAGGTCGCGGTTGTTGTCCAGCGACTGCGCGATCAGCGACTGCAGGCGCGGGTCGACGAAGAAGTCGCGCCAACCGATGTCGGCCACCTCGCCCACCGACGCGGTTGAGGTGGACGCCGGCCACTGCGACGGGATCGCCGGCGCGACCTCGGTGCTCCGCGGTTCAAGGGTGGCACAGCCGGAGAGCGACAGGACGACGGCGATGGACAGGATCAAAGATGTAGTTTTCATGATGCTTTCCGGGAATCGGTGCGCCGGTTGAAGAGCTTCTGCACCACTACGAAGAACAACGGAATGAAGAACAGACCAAGCACCGTGCCGACGATCATGCCGCCGAGCACGCCGGTGCCGATCGCACGCTGCGCGCCGGAACCGGCACCGGAGGCGATCGCCAGCGGCAGCACGCCCAGGCCAAATGCCAGCGAGGTCATGATGATCGGACGCAGGCGGTCGCGGACCGCATGCATCGTGGCTTCCAGCACACCCGCGCCCTTCTCGAGGTTCTCCTTGGCGAACTCCACGATCAGGATCGCGTTCTTGCTGGTCAGGCCCACCGTGGTCAGCATCGCCACCTGGAAGTAGATGTCGCGTTCCATGCCACGCATGCTGTTGGCCAGCACCGCACCGAGGATGCCCAGCGGCGCCACCAGCAGCACCGAGGTCGGCACGCTCCAGCTTTCATACAGGGCCGCCAGGCACAGGAACACGATCAGCAGCGACAGCGTGTACAGCAGCGGCGTCTGCGAGCCGGCCTGGCGTTCCTGGTAGGACAGCGCGGTCCATTCGATCTCGAAGCCCGGCGGCAGGTCCTTGGCGATCCGTTCGATCTCGGCCATGGCATCGCCCGAGGCGACACCGGGGGCCGGTTCGCCCTGGATCTCCATCGCCGACACGCCGTTGTAGCGTTCCAGGCGCGGCGAACCGTAGTCCCAGCGCTTGGTTGCGAAGGCACTGAACGGCACCATTTCACCGGCCGTGTTCTTCACCGACCACAGGTTGAAGTCGTCCGGGTTCATGCGGAACTCTGCGTCGGACTGCACATATACGCGCTTGACGCGGCCACGGTCGATGAAGTCATCGATGTAGCTGCTGCCCCACGCCGCGGCCAGCGTGCTGTTGACCGAACTGATCGACAGGCCCAGTGCGTTGGCCTTCTCCACGTCCACGTCGATGCGCAGCTGCGGCGTGTCTTCCTGGCCATTCGGTCGCACGTTGGCCAGCAGCTTGCTCTGCCCTGCCCCGCCCAGCAGCTGGTTGCGCGCGTTGAGCAACGCTTCATGGCCCTGGCCGCTGTTGTCCTTCAGGAAGAAGGTGTAGCCCGAGCCGATGCCCAGTTCCGGCATCGCCGGCGGCGGGAAGGCAAAGATGAAGGCGTCCTTGATCCCACCCAGCGCGCCCATTGCACGCCCGGTGATCGGACCCACACCCTGGTCGGCATCACGCTCCTTCCAGTCCTTGAGCTTGATGAAGGACATGCCCGCGTTCTGGCCCATGCCGGCGAAGCTGAAGCCCTGCACCGAGAACACCGATTCGACCGCCTCGGTTTCGTTCTTCAGGAAGTGGTCTTCCAGCTTGTACATCGCCTCCAGGGTACGTTCCTGGGTAGCGCCAACCGGCGTCTGCACCAGCGCCATCAGGATGCCCTGGTCTTCATTCGGCAGGAACGAACTGGGCAGGCGCGCGAACAGCAGGCCCATCACCACCACCAGGGCGGCGAACACGGCCATGAAGCGCCACGGCCGCGCCAGGATGCCCTTGACCCCGCGCTGGTAGCTTTCGCTGGAGCGGTCGAAACTGCGGTTGAAGGCGTTGAAGAAGCGACCGGACCAGCCCTTGTGTGCGACGTGGTGCTCGCCCTTCTTCAGCGGCTTGAGCATGGTGGCGCACAGCGCCGGGGTCAGCACGATGGCGACCAGCACCGACAACGCCATTGCAGACACAATGGTGGCCGAGAACTGCCGGTAGATCACGCCGGTGGAGCCGCTCATGAAGGCCATCGGCACGAACACCGCCGACAGCACCAGGCCGATACCCACCAGCGCGCCGGTGATCTGGCCCATCGACTTGCGGGTCGCTTCCAGCGGCGACAGGCCCTCTTCGGACATGATGCGTTCGACGTTCTCCACCACCACGATGGCGTCGTCGACCAGCAGGCCGATGGCGAGCACCATCGCGAACATGGTCAGCATGTTGATCGAGAAGCCCAGCGCGGCCAGGATGCCGAAGGTGCCCAGCAGCACCACCGGCACCGCGATGGTGGGAATCAGGGTGGCGCGGAAGTTCTGCAGGAACAGGTACATCACCACGAACACCAGGATGATCGCTTCGATCAGGGTCTTGATCACGCCCTTGATCGAGACCTGCACGAACGGGGTGGTGTCGTACGGCACCACCGATTCCAGCCCGGCCGGGAAGTTGGCCTTCAGGTCGTCCAGCGCGGCGCGCACGCCGTTGGCGGTATCCAGCGCGTTGGCGCCGGTGGCCAGGGTGATGGCGATACCGGTGGACGGCTTGCCGTTGTAGCGGGTGACGAAGTCGTAGCTCTCCGCACCCAGCTCGACCCGAGCGACATCGCCCAGGCGCAGCTCGCTGCCGTCGGTGCCGCCGCGGACCAGGATGTTGCGGAACTGTTCCGGGGTCTGCAGGCGGTCCTGCGCGTTGATGGTGGCGTTGAGCTGCTGGCCCTTGATCGACGGCGCACCGCCGAGCTGGCCGATGGCGACCTGCGCGTTCTGCGCGGTGATCGCGGCGGTCACTTCATCCACCGACAGCTTGTAGGTGTGCAGCTTGTTGGGATCCAGCCAGATGCGCATGGCGTACTTGCCACCGAACACCTGGATGTTGCCCACGCCCGGCACGCGGCTGAGCGGGTCGACGACATTGGAACCGACGTAGTCGGAGATGTCGTTGGCGTCCATGCTGCCGTCGTTGGAGACGAAGCCGATCACCTGCAGGAAGCCGCTGCTGGACTTGGCGACGTTGATGCCCTGGCGCTGCACTTCCTGCGGCAGCAGCGGCATGGCCAGCTGCAGCTTGTTCTGCACCTGCACCTGGGCGATGTCCGGGTCGGTGCCGCTTTCGAAGGTCAGGGTGATGGTGGCCTGGCCGTTGGCCGAGCTGTTGGAGGAGAAGTAGATCAGGCCATCGATGCCCTTCATGTTCTGCTCGATGATCTGGGTCACCGAGTCTTCGACCACCTTGGCCGAGGCGCCCGGGTAGGTGGCGCTGATCTCGACGGCGGGCGGCGCCACTTCCGGGTACATGGACACCGGCAGCTTGAGCACCGCCAGCGCACCGGCGAGCATGATGATGATCGCAATCACCCACGCGAAGATGGGGCGATCAATGAAATAACGAGCCATGGACGTGTTCCCTTACTGCTTGGCGGCTGCGGCGGCCGGCGCTGCCGGTGCAGCGGGCGCGGCGCCCATCTCGGTGGCCTGCACGGGCATGCCCGGCTGGATCTTCTGCAGGCCTTCGACGATGACCTTGTCGCCGGCCTTGAGGCCGTCCTCGACCAGCCACGTGCTGCCCAGCGCGCGGCTGACCTTGACCGGGCGCACTTCGACCTTGTTGTCCTTGCCGACCACCATGGCGCTGGTGTCGCCCTTGGCGTCGCGGGCGATGCCCTGCATCGGCACCAGCAGGGCGTTCTCACGCACGCCGCTGCCGACCTGGGCGCGCACGTACATGCCGGGCATCAGCACCTGGTCGGGATTGGCGACCTTGACCCGCAGCGCGTAGCTGCCGGTGGTGGGGTCGACGCTGACTTCGGAGAACTCCAGGCTGCCCTTGTGCTCGAAGGGGGTGCCGTCGTCGAGCAGGATGGTCACCGGCAGGCTCTGGTTGTCCTGCAGGCGGCCGCTGGCCAGTTCGCGGCGCAGCTGCAGCAGTTCGCTGGCGGACTGGGTCAGGTCCACGTAGATGGGGTCGAGCTGCTGCACGGTGGCCAGGGCCTCGGCCTGGCCGGCGCTGACCAGTGCGCCCTGGGTGACCGAGGACTTGCCGATGCGGCCGCTGATCGGGGCGGTGATGCGGGCAAAGCCGAGGGTGACATTGGCGGCGTCGAGCGCGGCCCGGGCGGCACCGACGTCGGCTTCGGCCTGCTTCTGCGCGGCAACGGCGTTTTCGAGGTCCTGCTGGCTGACCGCGTCGACCTTGGCCAGTTCGGTGATGCGCTTGGCGCTCAGGCGTGCGGCATTGGCGGTGGCTTCGGCGCGCGCGAGCTGGGCACGGGCACTGTTGGCCTGCGCGCGGTAGCTGGCGTCGTCGACCTGGTACAGCGGCTGGCCGGCAGTGACCAGGCCGCCTTCGGTGAACAGGCGCTTGGCGACGATGCCGCTGACCTGCGGACGCACTTCGGCGACCAGGAAGGCATTGGTGCGGCCGGGAAGTTCGCGGGTCAGGCCGACCTGTTCGGCCTTGAGGGTGGCAACGGTGACCTGGCCGGGCCCGCCCTGCTGGCCTTCCTGCTCACCGCCGCCACAGGCGGACAGGGTCAGGGCGATCGCCAGGGACAGGGCGAGGAAGCGATACGGGGTTGGAGACATGGTGGGGGGCTCGCGGCAAACAGAAAGAGGGCTGGGAAAACCGCTCTCGTAGCTACGCGCGGTCCTCACCGAGGATCAGTGGGGCGTAAATATACATACATGCATGTTTGTTTGTAAACGGGTACAATTCAGGCCGGTTTCATCCAGCACGTGCACAGAGCGCAATGGCCAGAAAAACCAAAGAAGCGGCCCAGGCGACGCGCGAGGGGATCCTCGACGCGGCCCAGGTCTGTTTCCACGAATTCGGGGTGGCCGGGACCAGCCTGGCGATGATCGGCGAGCGCGCGGGCTATACCCGGGGCGCGGTGTACTGGCACTTCAAGAACAAGTCGGAAGTGTTGACGGCGATGATCGACCGCGAGCGCATCCCGTTCATCGAGCGGCTGCGGCGTACGGCGTCGTCGAAGCGCACGACGCCGGTGCGCGACCTGCGTTCGGCGCTGCTGGTGTCGTTCCAGGAGATTTCCGAGGACGAGCGCCTGCGCAACATGCTGGAGATCATGCTGCGCAATGACCTGTCGGTGGAAAGCCAGGCGATGCAGGAGATGCAGCGCGAGATGTCGCGCGAGGAGCTGGCGATCATCGGCGCGGCAATGCAGCGCGCGCGCGAACTGGGCCAGTTGCGCGAGGGCGTGGACGTGGACACGGTGGCGCGCATCATCAGCACGAGCCTGACCGGGGTGCTGTACAGCGCGATGCTGGAGCCGGAGCTGTTCGAGCTGCAGCGCGACGGCCGGCAGACGCTGGACGCGATCTTCGGTGCGTTCGTGGTGCCCGGGGTGTTCGAGCCGGGCTCGCCGCCCGAGCCGTTGCCGACGGACGACGAGGCGTAGAGCAAAAAGCAGCGCTTTTGTTGATCCTGGCAGGGGCGGCCGTCGGGCAGCCCCGCTCCGAGACACGCCGTGAACCCGTCCTTGGGGGCTGCTAGAAAACATCCATGTTTTCTAGCGTCTCTCCGGGGGCTACCCGCCGGCCACCCCGATAGATTGTCGTGGGGCGGATGGAGCAGGCACGCGCCGGTTACAGGATGTAACGGCTCAGGTCCGGGTCCTTGACCAGTTCGCCCAGGTGTTTGTCCACGTAGGCCTTGTCGATGGCGATGGTTTCGCCGTCGCGGTCCGGGGCTTCGTAGCTCAGCGAGTCGAGCAGGCGTTCCAGCACGGTGTGCAGGCGACGGGCGCCGATGTTTTCCTGGCGTTCGTTGACCTGGAAGGCGATCTCGGCCAGGCGGTCGACGGCGTCTGCGGTGAAGGTGACGGCCACGCCTTCGGTCTGCAGCAGGGCTTCGTACTGTTTGGTCAGCGCAGCCTTGGGCTCGGTCAGGATGCGCACGAAGTCGTCCTTGCTCAGCGCGCCCAGTTCCACGCGGATCGGGAAACGGCCCTGCAGTTCGGGAATCAGGTCGCTGGGCTTGGCGAGGTGGAAGGCGCCGGACGCAATGAACAGGATGTGGTCGGTCTTGATCGTGCCGTACTTGGTCGAGACGTTGGAACCTTCCACCAGCGGCAGCAGGTCGCGCTGCACGCCTTCGCGCGAGACGTCGCCACCGCCGACGTTGTCGCCGCGCTTGGCGACCTTGTCGATCTCGTCGATGAAGACGATGCCGTGCTGTTCGCAGGCTTCGATGGCGGCGGTGCGGATGTCGTCTTCGTTGACCAGCTTGCCGGCTTCTTCCTCCACCAGCAGCGGGCGCGCGGCCTTGATGGTCAGGGTGCGCTTCTGGGCCTTGGCGCCGCCGCCGAGGTTGGCGAACATCGACTTCAGCTGCTGGCCCATTTCTTCCATGCCCGGCGGGGTCATGATGTCCAGGCTGACGTTGGCCGAGATGTCGAGTTCGATCTCGCGCTCGTCCAGCTCGCCGTTGCGCAGCATGCGGCGGAACTTGATGCGGGTTTCATTGTCCTGCGCGGAAGGTTCGTTGCGCGCGGCTTCGGGATCGAAACCGATGCCGCCGGCACGGCGCGGCAGCAGCGCGTCCAGGATGCGGTCTTCGGCGCGTTCTTCGGCCTGGGTGCGCACGCGCACCTTGGCCTGTTCGCGGTAGAGCTTGACGGCGGTGTCGGCCAGGTCGCGGATGATCTGTTCGACGTCCTTGCCGACGTAACCCACTTCGGTGAAACGGGTGGCTTCGACCTTGACGAACGGGGCATTGGCCAGGGTGGCCAGGCGACGCGCGATCTCGGTCTTGCCGACGCCGGTCGGACCGATCATCAGGATGTTCTTGGGCATGACTTCATTGCGCAGCTCCGGCACCAGCTGCATGCGGCGCCAGCGGTTGCGCAGCGCGATGGCCACCGCGCGCTTGGCATCGTGCTGGCCGACGATATGCCGGTCCAGCTCCTGCACGATCTCGCGCGGGGTCATGGTGGCGGAGGACACTTCGATCTTGTGGGGCATGTTCAGAGCTCCTCGACCACGACGTTGCGGTTGGTGTAGATGCAGATGTCGCCGGCGATGTTGATCGCTTCGCTGGCAATGGTGCGTGCGTCCAGTTCGGTGTGCGCCATCAAGGCGCGTGCGGCAGACAGCGCATACGAGCCGCCGGAACCGATCGCGATGATGCCGTCTTCCGGCTCGATCACGTCGCCAGTGCCGCTGATGATCAGCGAGGTTTCCTTGTCGGCCACGGCCAGCAGCGCTTCGAGCTTGCCGAGGCGGCGCTCGGTGCGCCAATCCTTGGCCAGCTCCACGGCAGCGCGGGTCAGCTGCCCGTGCTTTTCGAGCTTGGCTTCGAACAGTTCGAACAGGGTGAAGGCGTCAGCCGCTGCGCCGGCGAAACCGGCCAGCACCTGGCCGTCACGTCCCAGTCGGCGCACCTTGCGCGCGTTGCCCTTCATCACGGTGTGGCCCAGCGTGACCTGGCCGTCGCCGGCGATCGCCACGTGCTCGCCGCGACGCACGCAGACGATGGTGGTGGCATGAAATACGGTGGGGTTCTGACTGGGATCCATGGTGCCTCCGGTAGCTGTTCGAGGGACATGGGGCCGCCCGCCGCCGCCATCAAGCCTGCGCGTGAAGCTGCCGTTCAGCCGCCCTCGCCCGGGTCCTTGCGCCGCTTGGCACGCGGATGCGCGGCGTCATACACCTTGGCCAGGTGCTGGAAGTCCAGGTGGGTGTAGATCTGGGTGGTGGCGATGTCGGCGTGGCCGAGCAGTTCCTGCACGCCGCGCAGGTCGCCGGAGGATTCCAGGATATGGCTGGCGAAACTGTGCCGCAGCATGTGCGGGTGCACGTGCTTGAACAGCCCCTGGCGCTGGGCCAGCTGGCGGATCCGGATCTGCACCGCGCGCTGGGTGATCGGCCCGCCCTTGCGCCCGGGAAACACCGGTTGCGCCTCGCTGCCACCGCTCTCGTCGCGCCAGCCCAGCAGCGCGTCGCGCGCGTGCGAACCGAACGGCACGCGGCGCTGGCGGTTGCCCTTGCCGAGCACGTTGACCAGGCCGGTGGCGAAATCAAGGTCACGCCAGATCAACGCGCACAGCTCGCTCAGGCGCAGGCCGGAAGAATAGAACAGCTCCAGCAGCGCGCGGTCGCGCAGGCCCAGCGGTGCATCGGTGGGCAGTTCGACCAGGCGTACCGCTTCGTCCGCATCGAGCACCTGCGGCAATCTGCGTGGCGCCTTCGGCGCCTTCAGGCCGGCGGCCGGGCTGGCCGCGATGCGTTGATGCTTGAGCAGCCACGCATAGAAGCTGCGGCAGGCCGACAACCGTCGCTGCAGCGACTTCGGCGCCAGCCCGCGGCGGTGTTCGTCGGCGATGAACCGACGCAGCTGCGGACCGTCGAGGGCTTCGGCGCTCGCATCCTGCTGGGTCGCCCAGCTGCCGAGCGCGTCCAGGTCGCGCCGGTAGGCATCCAGCGTGTGCGCCGACGCACGGCGCTCCACCTGCAGGTAGCCGAGGAAGTCCTGGACAGCGTTCATGCAGTCGCTCGCCGGCTGTGGCTCAGGCCGGGTCGAACCGCTTGAGCGCCACGGCCAGTGCTTCGCCCATCATGCGCAGGAACAGCGTGCCCATGCCCGGGTAGAAGCGGTTGCCGTCGTGGCTGCCGACCGCGATCAGGCCCACGCCGGGCAGCGGCAGCAAGGCGCTGGACTGCACTTCGTCGACCCGCCCGCCGTACAGCACGGTGTTCTTTTCCGGCTGCAGGCGGCCACAGATCGGCTCGCCGTCCTTCAGGCAGTCGCGGAACGAGGCCAGCAGCGGGCTGCCTTCCTCGATCACCTGCAGCCACGGCGCCTGTTCCAGCCCCGGCACCGGTTGCAGTACCACCAGGCGGACCAGGTCGCCGGCGAAATCCTCTTCCAGCGACGCGGCCATCGCGCGCAGGGTGTCGGCCGCGCTGCCCTGTTTCATCAGCGCCAGGGTGAGCTGGTGGGTGCGCACGGCCAGGCGTTCGTTGACCTGCGCGTTGGCGGCCAGGTCGGCCAGCCGCCGCGACAGTTCGCGGTTCTTGTCGCGCAGCACTTCCAGCTGGTAGCTGGCCAGCGACGCGGTGGGGCCGTCATCGCGCGGCACCACCAGGGTCAGCGCCAGGTCCGGGAACTGTTTCAGGAACGCCGGATGGCGGCGCAACCAGGCGGCGACTTCATGCGCCCCGATCTTCTCGACGGTCTCGCTCATGCGTTCCACTCCCCTTCGAAGACGAATGCAGCCGGGCCGGACATCACCACTTCGGCGTCGTCGCTGGGCCAGCGCAGGCGCAGGTCGCCGCCCGGCAGCGACACCGTGGCGTCGCGCTGCAGGCGGCCGCGCTGCATCATCACCACGGCGGCGGCGCAGGCACCGCTGCCGCAGGCCAGGGTTTCGCCGACGCCGCGCTCGAACACGCGCAGGCGTGCCTGCTGCGGGTCGATGACCTGCACGAAACCGACATTGACCGACTGCGGAAAGCTCGCGTGCTGCTGCAGAAGCGGGCCCAGCCGCTCCACCGGTGCCGCGTCGACCAGGCCGACTTCGATCACCGCATGCGGATTGCCCATGGACACCGCGCCAAAGCGGACGGCGTCGCCCTGCAACGGCAGCACGTACTCCGGGCGCGCGCGGGCAAAGCCCAGCAGCGGTACCTGCTCCGGTTCGAAGCGCGGCACGCCCATCGCCACGGCGTACTGGTCGCTGCCGATGCGCTCGATGGCGTGCGTGGCCAGCGGGCTGTCGATGTTGAAACGTTCGCCCTGCGCGGCGCCGTCGCGGACCAGCCAGGCGGCCACGCAGCGCGCGCCATTGCCGCACTGCTCGGACTGCGAACCGTCCGAGTTCCAGATCCGGTAGGCTGCGACCGAGCCGTCGGCGCGCGGCGGTTCGATGGTCAGGATCTGGTCGCAGCCGACGCCGGTGTGGCGGTCGGCCAGCCGGGCGGCCAGCGCCGGGGTCGGTGCGGGGGTGCCGTCACGCAGGTCGAGCACGACAAAATCATTGCCGGCGCCGTGCATCTTGCTGAAGCGCAGCGCGGGAGCAGCGGCCTTACTCATTCCCGTCGTCGTCGGTGTCGGTGTCGAGCTGCGGGTCGACCGGATCGGGCACCACCTGCGGGTCGTTGGTGGCGTCGGTGGCCTCGGTGGCGTCGGCATCAGCGGCCGGTTCGACCACCTGCTCTTCCACCGGCACCGGCTTCTGCGGCATCACCAGCGGGCCCTTGTTGCCACAGGCCGAAAGGGACAGCAGCGCCAGCGCTGCCAACGGAATCAGGATGCGATTAGTGCTCATCGTTCGAGTATAGGGGCTAGTGGCGTTACGGGGTGGTGTCCACGCCCAGCTGCTCGAGCACGAACGCGTACGACTCGGCCAGTTCGCGATAGCGCTGGAAGCGCCCCGACTTGCCGCCGTGGCCGGCTTCCATGTTCGTGCGGAACACGATCGGCGCCGTGCCGGTGTTGTCATCGCGCAGGCGCGCGACCCACTTGGCCGGCTCCCAGTACTGCACCTGCGAGTCCCACAGGCCGGTACCGACGAACAGCGAGGGGTAGGCCTGGCGGGTGACGTTGTCGTACGGCGAGTAGCGCAGCATGTAGTCGTAGTACTCGCGCTGCTCCGGGTTGCCCCACTCGTCGTACTCGTTGGTGGTCAACGGGATGGTCGGGTCGAGCATGGTGGTGACCACGTCGACGAACGGCACCTGCGCCACCATCACCCGGTAGTCCTGCGGGGCCTGGTTGGCCACCGCCCCCATCAGCAGGCCGCCGGCGCTGCCGCCGGACGCGGCCACGCGGTCCTTGGCCGCATAGCCCTGGCGGACCAGCTCGCGGGTGACATCGACGAAGTCGTTGAAGGTGTTCTGCTTGTTCAGCAGCTTGCCGTCGTCATACCAGGCGCGGCCCATTTCCTCGCCGCCCCGGATGTGCGCGATGGCATAGACCACGCCACGGTCGAGCAGGCTGACCACGGTCTGGTTGAAGCCCGGGTCCATCGACATGCCGTAGCTGCCATAGGCGTACTGGTACAGCGCGGCGCTGCCGTCCTTCCTGAATCCATTGCGGTAGACCAGCGACACCGGCACCTTCGCGCCGTCGCGCGCGGTCACCCAGACGCGCTCGGTGGTGTACTGCGACGGGTCATAGCCGATCACCGGCTGCTGCTTGAGCTGGCGACGCTCGCCGGTGACGGTGTTGAGCTCGAAGGTGGTGGCCGGCGTGGTCAGCGAGGTATAGGCATAACGCAGCCACGGCGTGTCCGCTTCCGGGTTGGCGGCCAGGCCCATCGAGTAGGCCGGTTCGTCGGCCTTGACGTAGTCCTGGCGGCCATCGGCGAACAGCAGGCGCACGCGTTCCAGCGCGTTCGACCGTTCGGCAATCGCAGTGAATCCATCGAACAATTCGAAGCCTTCGACCAGCACGCTGTCGTCGTGCGCGACCCAGTCCTTCCACTGGCTGCGCGCGGTGGCATCGGTGGACGCGGTGACGATCTTGAAGTTCTTCGCGCCGGCGTCGTTGGTGCGGATCACCCAGCGCCCGTCGAAGTGGTCGGCGTCGTACTCGACGTCACGCGCGCGCGGGGCCAGCACGGTGAACGCCTGCGGGTTGGCGGCCGGTGCGTAGCGGCTTTCCGAACTCACCGTGCTGTGCAGGTCGATGGTGATGAAGCGGTCGTCGCGGGTGCGTCCCACGCCCATGTAGAAGCTGTCGTCCTCTTCTTCGTAGACCAGCACGTCGCTGCTGACGGGGGTCCCCAGCACGTGCTTCTTCACGCGTACGGTGAGCAGCGTTTCCGGGTCGTTTTCCACGTAGAACAGGGTACGGTTGTCGTCGGCCCAGACCACGTTCGCCGAGACGTTCTCGATGCGGTCGGGCAGCACTTCGCCGGTGCGCAGGTCCTTGAAGCGGATCACGTACTGGCGGCGGCCCACGTCGTCCTCGGCCCAGGCCAGCAGCTGGTTGTCCTGGCTGACCTCGGCATCGTCGACACTGAAGTAGCCCTTGCCGGCGGCCATCTGGTTGATGTCGAGCAGGATCTCTTCCGGCGCCTCCATGCTGCCCTTGCGGCGCGCCTGGATCGGGTAATCCTTGCCGGTCTCGAAGCGGGTGTAATACCAGTAGCCGCGCTCACGCGCTGGCACGCTGGCGTCGTCCTGCTTGATGCGGCCGACGATCTCCTTGTACAGCGTGTCCTGCAGCGGCTTCAGCGGCGCCATCACCTGGTCGGTATAGGCGTTTTCCGCATTCAGGTAGGCCAGCATGGCCGGCGCTTCGCGCTTGTCGTCGCGCAGCCAGTAATAGTCGTCGTTGCGGGTGGCGCCAAACGGCGTGGTCACCGTGTGCGGATGCTTCTCGGCGTCGGGTGGGGTCAGCGCGGGGGCGGCATGCACGGAAGCGGTCATCAGGCTGGCAACCAGGAAAGAGACGGTGGGATTCACGAAATAAGGCTCCTTGCCCGCGAATGCAATGGTGGTGGCGCAGTCTAGCCCGTGGGCGCTCCCCTATCATGGGGCGCATGAGCACCCCCACCCCCACGGCCGGCTACAGCCGCCGCAGCCAGGACATCGCCCCCTTCCACGTGATGTCCCTGCTGGCCCGCGCACAGGCGCTGGAGCAGCAGGGCTTCGACGTGATCCACCTGGAGATCGGCGAACCGGACTTCACCACCGCCGACCCGATCGTGCGCGCCGGCCAGGCCGCGCTGGCCGCCGGGCACACCCGCTACACCGCGGCGCGTGGCCTGCCGGCGCTGCGCGCGGCCATCGCCGGGTACTACGGCACGCGCTACAACCTGGACCTGGACCCCGAGCGGATCCTGGTCACCCCGGGCGGCTCGGGCGCGCTGCTGCTGGCCAGCAGCCTGCTGGTCGACCCGGACCGCCACTGGCTGCTGGCCGACCCCGGCTACCCGTGCAACCGGCATTTCCTGCGGCTGGTGGAAGGCGCCGCGCAGCTGGTCCCGGTCGGTCCGCAGACCGCCTACCAGCTGACCCCGTCGCTGGTGGACGCGCACTGGAATGCGGCCAGCGTGGGCGCGCTGGTGGCCTCGCCGGCCAATCCGACCGGCACGGTCCTGCCCGCGGATGCGCTGTCGGCGTTGTCGCAGTCACTGAAGGTACGTGGCGGGCACCTGGTGGTGGACGAGATCTACCACGGCCTGACCTACGGGATGGACGCGCCCAGCGTGCTGCAGGTGGACGACGACGCCTTCGTGTTGAACAGCTTCTCCAAGTACTTCGGCATGACCGGCTGGCGCCTGGGCTGGCTGGTGGCGCCGCCGCAGGCGGTGCCCGAGCTGGAGAAGCTGGCGCAGAACCTGTACATCAGCGCCTCCAGCATTGCCCAGCACGCGGCGCTGGCCTGCTTCGAGCCGGACACCCTGGCCATCTTCGAGCAGCGCCGGCATGCCTTCCAGGCCCGCCGCGACTACCTGCTGCCGGCCCTGCGCGAACTGGGCTTCCGGATCGAGGTCGAGCCCGAAGGGGCGTTCTACCTGTACTGCGACGTCAGCGGCTTTACCGACGACGCGCAGGCGTTCTGCGCGCACTTCCTGGAAACCGAGCACGTGGCGTTTACCCCCGGGCTGGATTTCGGCCACTACCGCGCCAACCAGCACGTGCGCCTGGCCTACACGCAGGAGATTCCGCGGCTGCAGGAAGCGGTGGCGCGGATCCGGCGCGGGCTGGAAACCTGGCGCTGAAAAAAAACGCCGCGCAGTGCTGCGCGGCGTTGAAAAAGGGTGGAGCCAACCAGACGCCCCACCACCCGGAAATGTCCACCGACCAGCGGTCGGTGGCTACCCAAGGGTAGGTGCCGACCGCTGGTCGGCACATCTTCTTATTTCAAGCGTTCCCACAGGAACGCATAGGCCAGCGCCGACATGTGCGCCGCCTGCGCATTGTTGGCCGCGCCGCCGTGCCCGCCTTCGATGTTCTCGTAGTAGGTCACGTCCTTGTCCGCCGCGATCATCTTCGCCGCCATCTTGCGCGCGTGGCCCGGGTGGACGCGGTCGTCGCGGGTCGAGGTGGTGAACAGCACCGGCGGGTAGGTCTTGGCCGGGTCGAACAGATGGTACGGCGAGAAGGTCTGAATGTACTCCCAGTCGGCGGTGTCCGGGTTGCCGTATTCGGCCATCCAGGAAGCGCCGGCCAGCAGGTGGCTGTAGCGCTTCATGTCCAACAGCGGCACCTGCACCACCACGGCCCCGAACAGCTCCGGGTACTGGGTGAGCATGTTGCCGGTGAGCAGGCCACCGTTGCTGCCGCCCTGCACGCCCAGGTGCTTCGGCGAGGTGATCTTGCGGCTGACCAGGTCGCGCGCGACCGCGGCCATGTCTTCATAGGCCTTGTGGCGGTTCTGCTTCAGCGCCGCCTGGTGCCAGCGCGGACCATACTCGCCACCGCCACGGATGTTGGCGACCACGTACACGCCGCCCTTCTCCAGCCAGGCGCGGCCCATGCCGCCAGAATAGGACGGAGTCAGCGAGATCTCGAAGCCGCCATAGCCATACAGCAGGGTCGGGTTGGAGCCGTCCAGCTTCATGTCCTTGGCGTGCACCACGAAGTACGGCACGCGGGTGCCGTCCTTGCTGGTGGCGAAGTGCTGCTCGATCACCTTGCCTTCGGCATCGAAGAACGCTGGCATGGTCTTGAGCACTTCCGGCTGCTTGCCGATCTCGGCCAAGGCCAGCGTGGTCGGGGTCAGGTAGTCGGTCACGGTCATCCACACCGCGTCGCTGTCGTCAGCGTCGACTGCGCCGACCGCGACGGTACCGAACGACGGTGCGCCCACGAAATCGCTCTTCTCCCAGCCCTTCGCGGTCGGGGTCAGCACCTGCAGGCGGCTCTTGACGTCGTCGAGCACGTTCAGGACCAGGTGGTTCTTCGTCCAGCTCGAACCCGCCAGCGAGGTGGTTTCGGTCGGCGCGAACAGCACCTCGAAATCGCGCTTGCCGCCCAGGTAATCATCCAGCTTGGTGACCAGCAGCGAACCGGCGGCGTAGGTCTTGCCACCCACCGTCCACGGATCGCGCAGTTCCAGGGTCAACCATTGCTTGCGCAGGCCCTTTTCCGCCGAGTTCGGCGCGTCGATCTTGGTCAGCGTGCCGTCATCGGCGCGCAGGTAGAGCTCGTTGTTGTAGAAGGCCAGCGTGCGGCTGACCAGGTTGCGCTCGTAGCCGGGGGTGTCGTCGTGCATGGCCGCGATGTACATGTCATCGGGCTTGCCTTCGTAGACCACGCTGGCGGCCGACAGCGGCGTGCCGCGCTTCCACAGCTTGGCCACGCGCGGGTAGCCGGAGGTGGTCATGCTGTCCTTGCCGAAATCGGTGTAGACGAACACGGTGTCGCGGTCGATCCAGCCCAGGCCGCCCTTGGATTCGGGGCGGAAGAAGCCGTCCTTGATCCAGGTCTTGTTGGCAAGGTCGAACTCGCGGGTGACGTCCGCGTCGGCACCGCCGCGCGACAGCGCGATCAGGCAGCGCGAATAATCCGGACGCAGGCAGTCGGCGCCGTGCCAGACCCAGTTCTCGCCTTCGGCCTTGTTCAGCGCGTCCAGGTCGAGCACGGTTTCCCACGTCGGCGAGGCCTTGCGGTACTCGTCCAGCGTGGTGCGGCGCCACACGCCGCGCTCGTGCTGCTTGTCCTTCCAGAAGTTGTAGTAGTAGTCGCCGATCTTCTGCACGCCGGGAATCTTGGCGTCCGAATCGAGCACCTCGCGGATGCTGGCTTCCATCTGCTTGAAGGCCGGGGTCTGGGCCAGGCGACCTTCGGACTTGGCATTCTGCTGCTTGACCCAGTCCAGGGACTTGTCACCGGTGACATCTTCAAGCCACGCGTAGGGATCGGCGGGGGTCTCAGCAGCCATGGCGGTTCCGGCCATTCCAGCGGAGAACAAGCCTGCCATCAGGCAGGCGGAAGCGAGTCGGGACATTGCGGCTCCAGGCGGTCATATCCCCCCGACGCTATCACACGGCCTGCCCGGCTCCCCCCTGTCGAAGGTCAGGGCGCGCCCGGCGCGGCTGCACGCGGACCCGGCGGCGCGCCTGCGGCCCGCGCCGACGCTGGGCCTGCCGGTTCCGCACGGCAGCCGGCAGGCGGAAACGGTACAGGCTCCACCAAGCCAGCAGCGGCATGCCGACCAGCCACATCGGCAGCCAGCCCAGCCATTCGCTGTGGCCGCGCGCGGCAGGCCAGACCAGCACCAGCGCGACGCCGGCAAGGGCCACCTGGCGGACCCAGCGAAGGACATCAGGATGTGGCGCTTCCGACAGGGCCGCGCGGGACTGTGAAGGCCGGGAACGACGCGAAGACGACAGGGGCATGACACGACTCCGTGCGAAAGTGATGCGCTACCTTGCCCTGCCCCCATCTCACAGGCTGCGACCTTCATCGGTTGCACCATTGACGTTCTTCGTCGTCCCACCCACCATGCCCCTGCAGCCACTGGAGCCTTCCATCGCATGTCCCTGAACCGCCCGCTTCGCGTTGTCCTGCTGCTGTCGACGCTGTCGCTGTTGTCCGCCTGTGCATTCGGCGACAGCAAGTCCACGCCTGCGCCGTCGGTCAGCACCGGGGCCAGCGCCCCGATCGACCTGCAGCGGTTCATGGGCACCTGGTATGTGATCGGCCGCGTGCCGAACCCGGTGGAGCGCGGCCACGTGGCCAGCGTCAACCAGTACAGCCTGCGCGGCGACCAGAAGGTCTCCATCACCTATTCCTTCCGCGACGGCTTCTCCGAGCCGCTGCAGCAGATCACGGTGCGCGCCTCGGTGGACGAGGACAGCGGCAACCACAACTGGCGCACCTGGTTCTACAAAGTGGTGCCCACCCACACCCGCGTACTGGAAGTCGCCCCGGACTATTCGTGGGCGATGCTGGGCTACCCGGGCCGCGAGATGGCCTGGATCTTCGCGCGCAAGCCGGACATGGACAAGGACCTGTACAAGGAGCTGGCCACCCGCCTGCGCGACGAGTACGGCGTCAACACCGACAAGCTCAAGCGCGTGCCGCAGCACCGCGAGCAGGTGGATCGGCTGGGGTATGAGGTTCCTAACGTACGGTGATGCTGAGGAGCAGCCACGCAGGGCGTGGCTCTACCCCGGAGATTGGCCGACCTTTCGCGTCGGCCTCCCACATCACTTCCGCGAATACCGCCCCACCAGCCAGTCGCCGAGCATCTGCAGCAGCTGCACGAGTACGAGCAGCAGCACCACGGTGACCAGGGCCACGTCGGTGTGGGAGCGCTGGTAGCCGTCGCGGAAGGCCAGGTCGCCCAGGCCGCCGGAGCCGATCGCGCCACCCATGGCGGTGAAGCCGATCAGGGCGATCACGGTTACCGTGGCGCCGGCGATCAGGCCGGGCCGCGCTTCGGGCAGCAGCACCCGGCTGACCAGCTGCCAGGTGGTGGCGCCCATCGCCTGGCTGGCTTCGATCACGCCGCGGTCCACTTCACGCAGCGCGGTTTCCACCAGGCGCGCGTAGAACGGGGCCGCGCCGATCACCAGCGGCACGATCGCGCCACGCACGCCCAGCGACGTGCCCATCATCCACAGCGTGATCGGAATCAGCACGATCATCAGGATGATGAAGGGCACCGAGCGCAGCAGGTTGACCAGCAGCGCCAACCCGCCATACAGCACCGGCTTGCGGTGCAGCTGTGGCGAACCGGTCAGGAACAGCAGCACGCCCAGTGGCAGGCCGATGGCCAGGGTCAACGGCAGCGATCCGGCCAGCATCAACAGGGTGTCGATGGTGGCCTGGCCGATGTCGGCCCACTTGGCAGCGTCGAGATGGCGGAAGAAACCGCCTGCGGTAGCCAGGATCATCGGCGCAGCTCCTCCAGGTGGACGCCGGCGGCGACAAAGCCGGCCTGCGCGGCCTGCACGTCGCCGCCCACCAGCGACACGGTCAGCTGGCCATACGGGGTGTCCTTGATGCGGTCGATGCGTCCGGACAGGATGTTGTAGTCCACGCCGGTCTCGCGGGCGATGCGCCCCAGCACCGGCTCATAGGTGTCGGTACCGAGGAAGGTCAGCCGCACGATGCGTCCGGCCACGGCCTCGAAGTCCTTGTGCAGCTCGCCTTCGTCGACCTGTTCAGACTCGTTGACGAACCTGCGCGTGGTCGGGTGCTGGGGGTGCAGGAAGACCTCGGTGACCGGGCCGGTTTCCACCAGGTGGCCGGCGTCGAGCACGGCCACGCGGTCGCAGACGCGACGGATCACGTCCATTTCGTGGGTGATCAGCACGATGGTCAGGCCCAGTTCGCGGTTGATCCGGCCCAACAGCTTCAGCACCGACGCGGTGGTCTGCGGGTCCAGCGCGCTGGTGGCCTCGTCGCAGAGCAGGATCTGCGGGCGCGTGGCCAGCGCGCGGGCAATGCCCACGCGCTGCTTCTGGCCGCCTGACAGCTGCGCCGGGTATTTGTTGGCATGCGCCTCCAGGCCCACCGTGTGCAGCAGCTCGGTGACCCGCGCATCGATCTCCGCGCGCGGGGTGCCGGCCAGCTCCAGCGGGAAGGCCACGTTGGCCGCCACCGTGCGCGAGGACAGCAGGTTGAAGTGCTGGAAGATCATGCCGATCTTCCGGCGCAGCGCGCGCAGGCCGTCGCTGTCCAGCGCAGTGACGTCCTCGCCGTTGATCAGCAGGCGCCCGCCGGTCGGTTCCTCAAGCCGGTTGATCAACCGGATCAGGGTCGATTTGCCCGCCCCGGAGTGGCCGATGATGCCGAACACTTCGCCGGCCTCGATGGTCAGGTCCAGCGGCTGCAGCGCGGCGATCGCGCGGCCGCCGACGGCATAGGATTTGTGCAGGCGCTGGAACTCGATCACTTCGCGGTCAACCGGGGCATCGACGGGAGGGGGCGTGCAGCCTACCAGCGCGGGACGGCCCTGGCCCGTGCGGCGGAACCGAATCATATTCCGTTTGTTTATAAGGCGGCGTCATCGCCCGCCCGGCGGGCCTCAGGGGTGGTCCAGCGGCTGCGGCGGGGTCACCTTCCTGACCCGCTCGCGGTGCAGCAGGTACAGGCCCGAGGCGACGATGATCCCGGCGCCCAGCCAGGTCCAGTTGTCGGGCAGCACGCCCCAGAACAGCAGGTCCCAGCCGATCACCCAGACCAGCCCGGTGTATTCCAGGGGCGCGATCAGCGAGGCCTCGCCCAGCTGGAAGGCGCGGGTCAGGGCGACCTGCCCCCCGGCCCCGGCCAGCCCCATGCCGGCGATCAGCCCGGCGTGGCCGAGCTGCAGCGGCTGCCAGTCCGGGATCGCCAGCAACCCGGCGCCCAGCGCCAGGATCACCAGGAACCACACCACCATCGACTGCGGGGTGTCGGTGCGGGTCAGCATGCTGACCGTGATGGCGGCGATGGCGTAGGCGGTGGCGGCCAGCAGCACCATCAGGCCGGGAATGGAAATGAACCCGCCCACCCCGGGGCGCAGCACCACCAGCACCCCGACCAGGCCGATGCCGATCGCGATCCAGCGGCGCGGGCCCACTTTTTCGCCCAGCAGTGGCACCGACAGCGCCGCGATCAGCAGCGGGGCCACGAAATAGATGGTGTAGGCGGTCGACAGCGGCAGGCTGCGCAGCGCAAACACGAAGCAGCCGATCATCGCCATGCCAAGCAGCCCGCGCAGCAGGTGCAGGCCCCAGCGCACCGGAACCAGCGAGCGCGGGCCGGCGGTGGCCAGTACCCAGACCAGCACGAACGGCAGCGAAGCGGCGCCGCGCAGGAAGGTGACCTGCAGGGTCGGGTAACTGGAGGACAGCTGCTTCATGCCCGCATCCATCAGCGAGAAGCAGGCCACGGCCAGCAGCATCCAGGCGACGGCGCGGGTGGGGGAGCGTTCGGTGGTCATGCCCCATTATCGCCGCCCGTGCCGGGACGTGCATGCGCGGTTGGTTAGAATGGGGGCTTCACCTGCAGGAGATTCCCCATGCCCTCTTTTGACGTCGTTTCCGAAGTCGACATCCACGAACTGACCAATGCGGTCGACCAGGCCAACCGCGAGCTGTCCACCCGCTTCGACTTCAAGGGCGTGGACGCGAAGTTCGTGCTGGAAGACAGCGTGATCAAGCAGACGGCCCCGAGCGAATTCCAGCTCGAGCAGATGACGGTGATCCTGCGCCAGCGGCTGACCGCCCGCAAGATCGACGCCAGCTGCCTGGAGTTCGGCGACATCCTCACCAACCTGGGCGGCGCGCGCCAGGACGTCAAGGTGAAGCAGGGCATCGAGCAGAAAGAGGCCAAGAAGATCGCAGCGAAGATCAAGGAAGCCAAGCTCAAGGTCGAAAGCCAGATCAACGGCGACAAGCTGCGCGTGACCGGCAAGAAGCGCGACGACCTGCAGGATGCGATTGCCCTGCTGAAGAAGGAAAAGTTCGACATCCCGCTGCAGTTCGACAACTTCCGCGATTGATCCCGGCATGAACGACACCCCCGCCTTCGACGGCACCGACGCCCCCGACCCGATCGCCGACACCCGCAAGTGGCTGGAGCAGATCGTGATCGGGCTGAACCTGTGCCCGTTCGCCAAGGCGGTGTACGTGAAGGACCAGGTGCGCTTCGTGCTGAGCGACGCGACCACGCCCGAGGCGCTGGTCGAGCAGCTGGCCGAAGAACTGCTGCTGCTGCGCGACACGCCGGCCGAGCAGATCGACACCACGCTGATCATCCATCCGGACGTGCTGACCGATTTCCTGGACTACAACGACTTCCTCGACAACGCCGACGCGGCGATCGAGACGCTGGACCTGCAGGGCATCCTGCAGGTGGCCAGCTTCCACCCGCAGTACCAGTTCGCCGGTGCCGCGCCGGATGATGTGAGCAACTACACCAACCGGTCGCCCTACCCCACCCTGCACCTGCTGCGCGAAGACAGCGTGGAACGCGCGGTGGCCGCGTTCCCGGACCCGGACGTGATCGTCGAG
Organism: Stenotrophomonas sp. VV52; assembly: GCF_002893095.1. GTDB lineage: Bacteria > Pseudomonadota > Gammaproteobacteria > Xanthomonadales > Xanthomonadaceae > Stenotrophomonas > Stenotrophomonas aracearum. Next base: position 36,889 of record NZ_PKQQ01000018.1, read on the forward strand.
CGCAACATCGAAACCCTGGACAAGCTGGGCATCGAAGGCTGGACCCGCCTGCTCGGCCGCAAGGACACCCCACCATGCCACTGACCCCGCCCATCACCGACTGGCCGGCGCAACCGCTGCGCGACCGCGTGGTGATCGTCACCGGTGGCGCACAGGGCGTAGGCCGCGGCATCGCGCAGGCGGTGCTGGGCGCCGGTGGCAGCGTGATGATCGCCGACCTGGATGCCGACGCCGGCCGTGCCTGCCTGAAGGAGTGGGCGTTGCCCGAGCGCGCCGCGTTCCAGCGCGCGGACGTGGCCAGCGAACGCAGCGTACAGGCGCTGATGAGGGCTACGCAGAAGCGGTTCGGCCGCATCGACGGCCTGGTCAACAACGCCGGCATCGCCAGCGCGCATGGCACGCCGTTGGCGCAGATGACGCTGGCCGAATGGCAGCGCCGCCTGTCCAGCCTGCACGGCGCATTCCTGTGCAGCAAGCACGCGCTGCCTGCGCTGCAGGCGCAGGGCGGTGCGATCATCAATATCGCCTCCACCCGCGCGTGGCAGTCCGAAGCGGACAGCGAGGCCTATGCCGCCGCGAAGGGCGGGCTGGTGGCATTTACCCATGCATTGGCGATCAGCGCCGGCCCGGAGGTGCGGGTCAACAGCATCAGCCCGGGCTGGATCACCACCGACGCCTGGCAGGCCCCGGCGCGTCGGCGCACCCCGAAACTGTCGCGGCGCGACCATGCGCAGCATGCGGTGGGCCGCGTCGGCCAGCCCGAGGACATCGGCGCGCTGGCGGTATTCCTGCTTTCGGACCTGTCCGGCTTCATCACCGGACAGGACCATATCGCGGACGGCGGCATGACGCGGAAGATGATCTACGCCCCGTAACGAAGGCCCCGAGCCCGTAGTGCCGGCCGCCGGCCGGCTCCAGGCGATGCCGGCAGCACGAGGAGCCGGCCAGCGGCCGGCACTACCTCAGCCGTTCATTCCGTTGTGCCGAAGCAGCGCATCCACGCTCGGTGCACGGCCACGGAACGCGGCGAAGTTCTCCGCCGCGCTGCGGCTGCCGCCGCGCGACAGCACCTCGTCGCGGAAACGTTTTCCGGTTTCGGCAACATTACCCGGCGCTTCTTCAAACGCCGCGTACGCATCCGCGCTCAACACCTCCGCCCACTTGTAGCTGTAATACCCCGCCGCGTAGCCACCGGCGAAAATATGGCTGAACTGGTGCGGGAAGCGATTCCACTCCGGCGGCCGGTTGACCGCCACCTCGTCGCGCACGCGCTCCAGCAGTTGCAGCACGCTGTCCTGCGCGGGATCGAAGCTGCTGTGCAGCTGCATGTCGAACAACGCGAACTCCAGCTGGCGCACGGTGAACATGCCGCTCTGGAAATTGCGCGCGGCCAGCATCCGGTCGAACAGCGCACGCGGCAGCGGCTCGCCACTGTCCACGTGCGCGGTCATCTGCTGCACGCGGTCCCACTCCCAGCAGAAGTTCTCCATGAACTGGCTGGGCAGCTCCACCGCGTCCCATTCCACGCCATTGATGCCGGCCACGCCCAGCTCGCCGATACGGGTCAGCAGCTGGTGCAGGCCGTGCCCCATTTCATGGAACAGGGTGGTCACTTCGTCGTGGCTGAAGGTCGACGCCTTGCCGTCCGCGCCTTTGCCGAAGTTGCATACCAGGTACACCAGCGGCGTCTGCACGCCCTGCGCGGTATCGCGGCGGTTGCGGCAATCGTCCATCCACGCCCCACCGCGCTTGCCTTCGCGCGCGTACAGGTCCAGGTAGAACTGACCGACCAGCGCGCCCTGCGCGTCGACCACGCGGAAGAAGCGCACGTCCGGGTGCCACACCGGCGCCTGGTCCGGTTCCACGCGCAGGCCGTACAGGCCATGGATGACGTCGAACAGCCCGGCGAGCACCTTCGGCTCGGTGAAGTACTGCTTCACTTCCTGCTCGGAATAGCTGTAACGCGCCTGCTTCAGCTTCTCGGCAGCGAACGACAGGTCCCAGGCCTCCAGCGCCGGCAGTCCCAGTTCGTCGCGCGCGAACGCTTCCAGTTCTGCACGGTCGCGCTGCGCGTAGGGTTTGGCGCGTGCGGCGAGGTCGCGCAGGAAGCCCAGCACCTGCGGCGCGTCGTCGGCCATCTTGGTGGCGATGGAATACTCGGCATAGCTGCTGAAGCCCAGCAGCGCCGCCAGTTCCGCGCGCAGTGCGAGGATGCGGTCGATATGCGCGCTGTTGTCGAGCGTGGCGTCGCCGAACTCCGAGGCGCGCAGCGCGTTGGCGCGGTATAGCGCCTCGCGAAGCGGACGGTGCTCGGCGTAGGTCTGCACCGGCAGGTAGCAGGGCATCTGCAGGGTCAGCTTCCAGCCGGCCAGGCCATCCTTTTCAGCCGCAACGCGCGCCGCGGCGACCACATCCTCCGGCACCCCGGCCAGCTCGGCACGGTCCTCCACGTGCAGGGACCACGCATCGGTAGCGTCGAGCACGTTCTGCGAGAACGTGGCCGACAGCGCGGACAGCTCCTCACGGATCGCGCTGTAGCGGGCCTTGCCGGCCTCATCCAGCTCGGCGCCGCCAAGGCGGAAATCGCGCAGGGCGTTGTCCAGCACCTTGCGCCGCGCCGGGTCGTACTGCGCCGCTTCCGGGGCTGCCGCCAGCGCGCGGTACTGCTCGAACAGCGCCAGGTTCTGGCCAAGCGCGCTGCCGAACCGGGTCACCTTGGGCAGGTTGCTGTTGTAGGCCTCGCGCAGCGCCGGGGTGTTGACCACCGCCTGCAGGTGGCCGACCTGGCCCCAGGCGCGCCACAGGCGTTCGGTGGCATCGTCCAGCGGGTCCACGAAGGTGGTCCAGGTCACCGGCTGTACCGTTTCTGCCGCCTTCACCGCCGCTTCGGCTTGCGCCAGCAGCGTATCGATGGCCGGACCGACGTGTTCGGGCTGGATCGCATCGAAACGGGGCAGGCCGGAAAAATCGAGCAGGGGGTTGGCGGTGGTCACGGGCATCTCCAGGCAACGGGGCCGCAGGCGCGGCATACCCTCCACGATATGGCACTGCACCGTGCCCGTCACAAGGCCTCCCGGCCGCGGGTTCGATTCAGTACAGGGTTTCCAGCGCTGCGTCCGGCAGCGCCGGCAGGCCCTGCCCGGCCACGGCGGCGGCGATCACCGCATCGGCCTGTTCCACGTCGATGCCCTGGCGCGGGTACCAGTCCGGGTTGTAGTAGCTGTGCGCATAGCGCTCGCCGCTGTCGCACAGGATGGTCACGATCGACCCGCTGCGGCCCGCCGCGCGCATGCGTTCGGCCACGTGCAGCACGCCGATGAAGTTGGTGCCGGTGGAGCCGCCCACGCGGCGCCCCAGCTGCCGGCTGACATGCCGCATCGCGGCCAGGCTCAGCGCGTCGGGCACCTTGACCATGGCATCCACGCAGGTCGGAATGAAGCTCGATTCCACCCGCGGCCGGCCGATGCCTTCCACCCGCGAGCCGCCACTGCAGGTGAGCTCGCGCCACGGCTCGCCGGACAGCGCCGCGCGATACCCGTCGAAGAACACCGACACTTCCGGGTCCGCGCACAGGATGCGGGTGTCGTGGCGGCGGTAGCTCACGTAGCGGCCGAGCGTGGCGGCGGTGCCGCCGGTGCCCGGGCTGCACACGATCCATTCCGGCACCGGGTGCGGCTCCTCGGCCATCTGCTTGAAGATGGACTCGGCGATGTTGTTGTTGGCGCGCCAGTCGGTGGCGCGCTCGGCGTAGGTGAACTGGTCCATGAAGTGGCCGCCGGTTTCCCGCGCCAGCCGCTCCGATTCGCAGTTCAGGTCGCAGGCGCGTTCGACCAGGTGGCAGCGGCCGCCGTGGAATTCGATCGCGGCGATCTTCTCCGGCGAGGTGGTGGCCGGCATCACCGCGATGAACGGCAGCCCCAGCAGGCGCGCGAAGTAGGCTTCGGACACCGCCGTAGATCCGCTGGAGGCCTCGATCACCGGACACCCTTCGCGCAGCCAGCCATTGGTCAGCGCGTACAGGAACAGCGAGCGCGCCAGGCGGTGCTTGAGGCTGCCGGTGGGGTGGCTGGACTCGTCCTTGAAGTACAGCTCGATGCCGGGATGTCCCGGCAGGTCCATCGGAATCAGGTGGGTGTCGGCCGAACGGTTGAAATCGGCTTCGATCTTGCGGATGGCAGCGGCCACCCATTCACGCTGAGACATGTCGACGACGGGCCAGGAAGATGCAGCATTCTACGTCGCCTTGCCGCCGCCCCGCTAAACTGAACGGCCAGCCGCAGTGCGCGGCCCTCCACAGGATCCCCCATGACCCTTGCCTCCCTGCAGTCCCAGCCCGGCGTGGCTGCCCAGCCGCCGGCGGAAACCACCGGTTTCGTGTTCAACCACACCATGCTGCGGGTCAAGGACGCCGCTGCATCGCTGGACTTCTACACCCGCGTGCTCGGCTTCCGCCTGCTCGATCAGCGCGATTTTCCTGAAGCCCAGTTCAGCCTCTACTTCCTGGCACTGCTGCCGGCCGGCACCGCGGTTCCCGAAGGCGACGACGCCCGCCGCACCTGGATGGCCGGCATTCCCGGCGTGCTGGAACTGACGCACAACCACGGCACCGAGACCCAGGATGGCGCGGTGTACCACGACGGCAACAGCGACCCGCGCGGCTTCGGCCACATCTGCGTGTCGGTTCCGGACATCCATGCGGCGTGCAAGCGCTTCGATGAACTGAAGGTGCCGTACCAGAAGCGGCTGGAAGATGGCCGCATGAAGCACCTGGCCTTCATCAAGGACCCGGACGGCTATTGGGTGGAGATCATCTCCAATACACCGCTGGCTTGATCCAGAGGCGATGTGCCCGCCACGGCGGGCACACCCGACCGGTGGTATACGTGCCCTTCCCTCGAACGAAGGATCCGGCATGGAAACCATGGAACTGCACCGCGGCCGCCTGATCGACCACCTGCAATTGATCGTGCGCGACCTGCCCGCCAGCCGCCGCTTCTACCAGGCGGTGTTCGACACCATCGGCATTCCGATTGCGGGTGAAGGCGATACGTACTTCTGGGCCGACGAACTGTTCATCTCCACCGCCGACAGCGACGCGGCCGCCGGCGAGCTGACCGGCCGCCATCACCTGGCCTTCCAGGCGCGCGACCGCGCGACGGTCGACGCTTTCCACAAGGCGGCACTGGCGGCCGGCGGCAAGGACAATGGCGCGCCCGGCGAACGCCCCTACCACCCGGGCTACTACGCCGCGTTCGCGATCGACCCGGACGGCAACAACATCGAAGTGGTGTACCACGGGCCCGCCACCTACAGTGCGGACTCGGTGAAGGTGTCGTTCTGACCGCTCCAGGCTGAAGCCTTCAGCTTGTTTCTGACCAGTCTCACCACGTGAGATTGGTCTTTCCTACCGTTTCCGCATGGAAACCATCCGCAAGCTGGCCGTGCTGGCCGACGCCGCCAAGTACGACGCTTCCTGCGCTTCCAGCGGCGCCGGCAAGCGCGACTCGCGGGCCAGCGGCGGAATCGGCAGTACCGACGGCCCCGGTATCTGCCACAGCTACACCCCGGACGGGCGCTGCGTGTCGCTGTTGAAGATCCTGCTGACCAATTTCTGCATCTATGACTGCGCCTACTGCGTGAACCGGGTTTCCAGCAACGTGCAGCGCGCGCGTTTCAGCGTGGCCGAGGTGGTGGCGCTGACCATGGATTTCTACAAGCGCAACTACATCGAAGGCTTGTTCCTTTCCAGCGGCATCATCCGCAATGCCGACTACACCATGGAGCAGATGGTGGAAGTGGCGCGCCAGCTGCGCGAGGAGCACCGCTTTGGCGGCTACATCCACCTGAAGACCATTCCCGAGGCCTCGCCGGAACTCCTGGCCGCGGCCGGCCGATATGCGGATCGACTGTCGATCAACATCGAACTGCCTACCGAAGACGGGTTGTCCAGCTTCGCGCCGGAGAAGTCGCTGCCGTCGATCCGCGGTGCGATGGGCGAGCTGCGTTGGCGCATCGAGGAGGCCAAGGAAGCCAGGGCCGCTGCTGCGACGACGGCCGTCACGCCGGTCACCCCGGCCCCAGCCAAGCCAGGCAAGCGCCGCGCCCGCGCGCCGAAATTTGCGCCGGCCGGGCAGAGCACGCAGATGATCGTCGGTGCGGATGGCGCCAGCGACCAGCAGATCCTCACCTCTGCCGACAATCTGTACGGCAACTACCGCATGCGCCGGGTGTACTACTCGGCCTTCAGCCCGATTCCCGATGCCAGCAGCATCCTGCCGCTGCAGGCGCCACCGCTTGCGCGCGAGCATCGCCTTTACCAGGCCGACTGGCTGCTGCGCTTCTACGGCTACGGCGTGGACGAGATCACCGATACCACCCAGGGCGGCATGCTCGACCTGGACATCGACCCGAAGATGGCCTGGGCGATCCGGCACCCCGAAAGCTTCCCGGTAGACCTCAACCGGGATTCGAAGGAGATGCTGCTGCGCGTCCCCGGCCTGGGCGTGCGCAACGTGAAGCGGGTGCTGATGGCACGCCGCCACGTGCGCCTGCGCGTAGCCGACGTGGCCCGCCTGCGCGCGCCGATGAGCAAGCTGCTGCCGTTCGTGCAGCTGGCCGACCACCACCCGCGCCGCGCGTTGGACGACCCTGCGGCACTACGTGCCAGGCTGGCCCCGCCGCCGCGCCAGGGCTCCCTGTTCGATGCGGTGGCCGGCTGAGATGTCGCGCTGGAGTGTGCGGGTGGATCCGCCGTGGTCACTCAACGCGTGGCGCGATGCGGCGCGGCTGGCATTGCAGCGGCAGGTGATGCCCGAGCAGCTGGATTGGCTGCATGGCGACGGTGGCGGGCTGTTGGATGCCCCATCGCTGCAGCACGCGCCTGCGGAGGCCACGGCTACGCGGGCCGCAGCAGTGCCGAAAGCCTTCATCGAGCTGGCCGCCACCTGCCTGTGCCACCGCGACCCGCATCGCATGTCGCTGCTGTATCGGATGCTGTGGCGCATGACCCACGGCGAACGCGGGCTGCTCGGCAATCCTACCGACCCAGACGTGCTGCGCGCGATGGCATTGGCCCAGGCAGTGCGCCGCGACACCCACAAGATGAAAGCCTTCGTGCGCTTCCGTGAAGTGCCTGGGCAACAGGATGCATTCATTGCCTGGTTCGAACCGGACCACCACATCGTGGATCGCGTGGCGCCGTTCTTCGAGCGCCGATTCACAGGCATGCGCTGGGCGATCCTTACGCCCTATCGAAGTGTGCGTTGGGATGGCCAGGCGTTGGCGTTCGGCCCGGGTGGCAAACAGGCCGATGCACCCGTGGAAGACGCACGCGAAGAACTGTGGCGCACCTACTACGCCAACATATTCAATCCGGCGCGGTTGAACACGCGGATGATGCAGCAAGAAAAGCCTGCGAAGTACTGGAAACACCTGCCCGAAGCGAGCCTGCTCCCTACGCTGGTGCGCGACGCGGGCGACCGCGTGCAGGAGATGCATGACCGCGAAGCACGGGCACCGCAGCGGCGCATTCCCGAACGCAGCATTCCCATGCGTGGCCCTGCCACGGCCAGTGGGGATTCGCTGGACGGACTGCGCGACGCCGCCGCCAACTGCCGGCGCTGCCCGCTCTGGGAGCCCGCCACGCAGACGGTGTTTGGCGAAGGACCGCGCGACGCGCAGGTCATGCTGGTAGGCGAGCAGCCGGGCGACAGCGAGGACCTGAGCGGTCACCCCTTCGTGGGCCCGGCCGGCCAGCTGTTGAACCAAGCGTTGCAGGAACTGGGCATCGACCGCAGCACGCTGTACCTGACCAACGCGGTGAAGCACTTCCGTTTTGAACGACGCGGCAAGAAGCGCATCCATTCCAAGCCACAGGTCACCCACATCAATGCGTGCCGACCGTGGCTGATTGCGGAAATCCAGCAGGTCAACCCCAAGGTGATCGTGTGCCTGGGCGCCAGCGCCGCACGCGCGGTGTTCGGCAGCGGTTTCAACCTCACCCGCGATCGTGGCCGCTGGCACACGCTGGAGGATGGCACGCGTGGCTTCGCGACCGTGCATCCATCCTGGGTGCTACGGCAGGACCCTGAAAAGCGCGACGCAGGCTACCAGCTGTTCCGCGAAGACCTGCGCCGGTTGAAAGAACCGCCCACCTCGTAGAGCGGGGCTCTGCCCCGCTGCACGGATGGTCGGCAGCGGGGCAGAGCCCCGCTCTACCGCGCATCAATCAATGCGCGGCCATGTAGATGTCCTGCAACACCGCTTTCTCCAGCTCCAGCTCGCTGAGCAGGTTCTTGACGATGTCACCCAGGCTCAGGATGCCCACCAGGCGGCTGCCGTCGGTCACCATCAGATGACGGTGGCGCGAGTAGGTCATCAGCGCCATCGCCTGCTTCAGCGACGCATCCGGCGAAATACCTTCCAGGCCGGCCGAGGGCAACGTGGAAATCACACGACGACCGGCCTGCGGGCCGTCGTCGGCCAGGCTGCGCACGATGTCCTTCTCGGAAATGATCCGGACCGGCACGTCGTCCCGGGTCACCACCAGAGCGGCGATGCGGTGCGCGCTCATCTTGTGGGCGGCGGCGCCGATCGTGTCTTCAACGTCGATGGTGACTACAGCGTCTTTCTTGGAGTGCAGAAGCTCGCGAACGTTCATTCTTATTCCTGTTACAGACTGGTTAAAGCCACACGCCTTGCGTGGTGGGACCGATTGACGCAGCCAAGGGCTACAACCCGAGAATGGCACTACGACTAGAACCGACGCTGAATGTCGCTGTCGCCCCCGACTAAAGTTTTGCCGACGCCAGAAACGGCAAAGCAGGATAGGGGCCGGGCAACGTCGGGCTTCCGGGTTCTTAACAAAACCGGGCGTTCCTCCGACCGAAATCCGACGAACCGCCCCCCAAGCTTGCCGCCGGTTTACTTTCATCGGCATCGGGCATGGCTTCAGCAAACGCAACACAGGCAGCGGTCCAGCAGGACATCTCGGCGCGCGACGCCGGTGCGGGCGTCCGTCTCCGGAGCTACCTGGGCGGCTGGCGACCCGAGGTCAGCCAGGAAACCCTGATCCTGGCCTCCAGCCTGTTCTTCGCTGCGGCCAGCAACGGTCCTTTCTGGAAGGCGGCCTACGCACTGCACCCGGGCAACCTGCTGTTCTCGACGGCGTTGCTGGGCCTGCTGATCGCGGCCAACGGCCTGCTGCTGTCCCTGCTGATCTGGCGCTGGAGCGCCAAGCCGGTCATCACCGTGCTGCTGGTGGTCACCGCCATGGCCGTGCATTACATGACTACTTACGGGGTGTTCATGGACGCGGACATGGTGCGCAACGTGCTCCAGACCGACGTGAAGGAATCGCGGGAGCTGATGACGCCCAGCCTGCTGCTGCCGTTGCTGGTGTTCGCTGCGCTGCCGGCCGTAGCGGTGTGGCGGGTACGCATCACGCCGCGCCCTGCACTGCGCACGCTCTGGATCCGGCCGGTCTTCATGGTCGCGCTGCTGGTGATGGGCGCGGGCAGCGTGATGCTGGCCAACGCCGATGTCGCTTCCATGCTGCGCAATCATCGCGAGATCAAGTACCTGGCGACCCCACTCAACTACATCGTCGGGCTGCAGCAGAACCTGCGTTCCAGTTCGCCGATCAGGAAGGCCCCCAGGACGCCGATCGCCATGGACGCGGTTCGCGTTCCTTCGGCGGCAGGCGCCAAGCCGCGACTGGTGGTCCTTGTCGTCGGTGAAACGGTGCGGGCGCAGAACTGGGGACTCAACGGCTACGCACGCCAGACAACGCCCGAGCTCGCCCGGATCGGCGTGGTCAACTTCCCGGACATGCATTCCTGCGGCACCAGCACCGAGGTGTCGGTTCCCTGCATGTTTTCCCAGCTGGGCCGCCGCAACTACGACGAGAAACAGATCCGCTCGCAGCAGTCGCTGCTGAATGTCCTCAACACCGTGGGTATCAGCACTCTGTGGCGCGACAATCAGTCCGGCTGCAAGGGTGTCTGTGAGGGAACTCCGTTCGAGTCTGTCTCCGACGCCAGCGATCCGGCGCTCTGCGCCAAGGGCCGCTGCATGGACGAGATCCTGGTGAAGGGCCTGGCAGAGAAAATGCGCGCCACCCCGGGTGACAAATTCGTCGTGCTGCACCAGCTCGGCAACCACGGTCCCAGCTACTTCCAACGTTACCGCGACAGCTTCCGCCAGTTCACGCCGCCATGCGAGAACCCGGAGCTGGGGAACTGCCCGAAGGAGCAGATCGTGAACGCGTACGACAACGCGATTCTGTACACCGACCATTTCCTGGCCAAAACCATCCATGAGCTGCAGGCCATGGAGGACTACGACACGGCGATGATCTACGTCTCCGACCACGGCGAGTCGCTGGGCGAGAAGGGCCTCTACCTGCATGGCATTCCGTATGCCATTGCGCCGGCGGAACAGACATCGGTACCCATGGTGATGTGGTTCTCCAGCCGGTTCTCCGCCTCGCGGGGGCTGGACACCCAGTGCCTGGAGCAGCGCGCAATGCAGCGCACCGACCACGACGCGCTGTTCTCGTCGATCCTTGGCCTGATGCAGGTGAAGACCCAGGCCTACGATGCGACCCAGGATGTGTTCGCCTCTTGCCTGAGGTCGGCAGCACAAGGCTGACGGCTGACCCCCGCCCGGGTGTAGGATGCCGGTCTAGCTGGACGCTGTAAGGGAACCTTCCGATTTTCCGCCGATAGAGCCTGCCGCAAGGGAGCCACGGTATGAATGCGGTCGAACAGAAGGCCTGCATCCTGGTCATCGATGACACGCCTGAAAACCTCTCCCTGATGAGCGAGCTGCTCCGGGAGGACTATCAGGTGAAACTGGCGCCCAGCGGGGAGCGCGGCCTGCAGATCGCGGCGGCTGAACCGCCGCCCGACCTGATCCTGCTCGACATCATGATGCCCGGCATGGACGGCTACCAGGTCATGCAGCAGCTTCAGGCCGACAAGGCTACCCGCGATATCCCGGTGATTTTCCTGACCGCACTGGCCGGGGTGGACGACGAACGCCGGGGCCTGGACCTGGGTGCGGTGGACTACATCACCAAGCCGATCAGCCCCTCCATCGCCCTTGCCCGCGTGCGCAACCACCTGCAGCTGAAGATGGTGCGCGACTTCATGCGGTACCGGAACGAGTACCTCAATCGCGAGGTCGCGCGCCGCACCCGCCAGCTCAGCGCCATCCAGGACGTCACCATCCGCGCCATGGCCTCGCTGGCCGAAACCCGCGACAACGAAACCGGCAGCCACATCCGGCGCACCCAGGCCTACGTAAAACTACTGGCCGAGCAGCTGCGCGACCATCCCCGCTTCCGCGACTTCTGCACGCCCGCCAACATCGACGTCCTGTTCAAGTCCGCCCCGCTCCACGACATCGGCAAGGTCGGCATCCCCGACCATGTGCTGCTCAAGCCGGGCAAGCTCACTGCGGACGAGTTCGAGATCATCAAGCAGCATCCGCGCATCGGCCGCGACGCCATCGCGCGGGCATTGGCCGACCTCGGCGACGAGGATGCGCAGTTCCTGCAGGTCGCCCAGGACATCGCGTACGGCCACCATGAGAAGTGGGATGGTTCCGGTTACCCACAGGGTGCGTGGGGCGACGGCATCCCCCTGCCCGCGCGGCTGATGGCGCTGGCCGATGTCTACGACGCGCTGATCAGCCGGCGCGTGTACAAGCCCGCGATGCCGCACCCGGACGCCGTAGCGATGATCGTGAAGGGGCGCGGCACCCACTTCGACCCCGACGTCACCGACGCGTTCCTGGCCATCCAGCAGGCATTCGAGCAGGTTGCACGACAGTTCGCCGACGGCGATGGCGAAACCCTCCGCGAAGCCGTGCGCATGCACGACGCGATCGGAACCGAAGCCGACGAGCTCTGATCACCCGCACGGAGATTCCCGTGGACACTGCACACGCGCATGACCTGCAGGCATTGGAAGCGCACCGGCAGCGGCTGGTGGCCCTGTTCGACGCGCTGCCGGTGGGGGTGATGCTGTTCGACGCCCGCGGGCGGGTCGTGGAAGCCAACCATGTAGCGCTGCGCCTGACCGGCACCAGCATGGAAGCGCTGCGGGCGCGCGACCTGATCGGCTGGCAGGTGCTGCGCGCCGACCTGACCCCGATGAGGCCGAACGAGTACCCGGCCAGCATTACGCTGCGCACGGGCAATGCCGCGCATGGCATCGAAATGGGCATCCGGCAGGCATCCGGTGAACTGACGTGGCTGAGCGCAAGCGCCACCCCGATCGGCGTTCGCGCCAGTGGCGGTGTCGCGGTCGCCTTCGAAGACATCACCGAGCGCAAGCGTACCGAGCAGACCCTGCGGCGGATGAATTTTCTTTCCGACGTGGCATTGGAACTGACCAGCAGCGCGTACTGGCATATCGACTTCAGCGATGCCGACGCGTACTACGCGTCGCCACGCGCCGCGGAGATCTTCGGCGAAGTGGCCCGCGAGGATGGACGCTACAACCTGCAGCGCGAGTGGCTGGACCGGGTGATCGCGGCCGATCCGGGTGCGGCAGCCGGTGTCAGCGAACGTTTCCTGGGCGCGATTGAAGGTCACTACGCGCAGTACGAGGCGACCTACCCCTACCAGCGTCCGAACGATGGCACCACGATCTGGCTGCGATCGGCAGCACGCCTGGAACGCGATGAGGCAACCGGCGCGCCGCGCTACATGTACGGCGTCAACCAGGACATTTCCGGCCACAAGGCTACCGAGCATGCGCTTGAAAAGGCGACCCAGGCCAAGAGCGAGTTCCTGGCCAACATGAGCCATGAGATCCGCACGCCGATGAACGCCATCATTGGCATGTCGCACCTCGCGCTGCAGACCGGGTTGACCCCGCGCCAGCGCGGCTACATCGAAAAGGTCAACCGGGCCGCGGAACATCTGCTGCAGATCATCAACGACATTCTCGACTTCTCGAAGATCGAGGCGGGAAAGCTCGAGCTTGAGAAGACCGAGTTCAGGCTCGAGGACGTATTCGAGCAGCTGGCCAACCTGCTCGGCGTGGGGGCCGAGAACAAGGGGCTGGAACTGCTGTTCGAGATTCCGGAGACCGCGCCCGGCACGCTGGTGGGCGACCCGCTGCGACTGGCCCAGGTGCTGATCAACCTGGGCAACAACGCGCTCAAGTTCACCCCCCACGGCGAGGTCGTGGTGGGGGTGGAAACGCGGGAGCGCGATGACGTCGCCACCACCCTGCACTTCTGGGTACGCGACAGCGGCATCGGCATGGACCCGGCGCAATGCGCGCGCCTGTTCAAGAGCTTCATCCAGGCCGACGCCTCCACCACCCGCAAGTATGGCGGTACCGGCCTGGGCCTGGTCATATGCAGGAGCCTGGTGGACGCGATGGGCGGCCGGATCTGGGTCGAGAGCACGCCGGGAGCAGGTTCGACCTTCCATTTCGAGGCCCGCTTCGGGACCCGCGAGGGCAACTACAGCCGGCGCATGTTCCACGCCGATGAACTGGTCGGCGTCCGGGTGCTGGTGGTGGACGACAACGCCGCCGCGCGCGAGATCCTCTCCAGCATGGCGCGCTCGTTCGGGCTGGAAGTGGACCTGGAAGTGGACGGCGCCACCGCGCTGCAGGCCATCAACAGGGCCTGTGCGGAAGCGGCACCCTACGACCTGGTGCTGATGGACTGGAAGATGCCGGGCATGGACGGTGTCCAGACCATGCAGCAGGTCCAAGCGCAGCATGGCCCGCGTTCGCCGGCCGTCATCATGGTAACCGCCTACGGGCGCGAGGACGCACTCAACGAAGCGCGCGAGCGTGACGTCTCTCTGCGCGCCCTGCTGACCAAACCGGTAACGCCGTCCACCCTGCTTGAAGCCGTCGGCTCGGCACTCGATCTCGGCACTCTGGTGGAGACGCGGGCCAATGAGCGCGCGGTGGCACACGCTGACGCCTTCGCGCAGCTGACCGGGCTGCGGGTGCTGCTGGTAGAGGACAACGAGCTCAACCAGGAACTGGCCATGGAGCTGCTGGGCCAGGCCGGCATGCAGGTGGTGCTCGCGCAGAACGGGCAGGAGGCCGTCGACCTGCTTGCGCGCGATGCCGGCTTTGACGGAGTGCTGATGGACTGCCAGATGCCGGTGATGGACGGTTACACCGCCACCCGTGAAATCCGCCAGACGCTCGGCATGGCCACCCTGCCCATTCTTGCGATGACCGCCAATGCCATGGCCGGCGACCGCGAGAAGGTGCTGGCGGCAGGTATGAACGACCACATCGCCAAGCCACTGCAGATCGGCCCGATGTTCGCGACGATTGCCAGGTGGTGCTGCCCGAACCGCCCCGTTTCTGCGCCGGCACCCCCGGTCGTTGATGATGCGGACGACGCCAGCATGCCCATCGGGCTGGACACACTGCCTGGTATCGACGCCAGGGCCGGCATGGCAGGCACCCTGAACAACGCGGCTCTTTACCGCCGTCTGCTGGCCAGCTTCAGCCGCAGCAACCGCGACTTCGCCAACGCCTTCCGCAGCAGCTGGCCGGACGACGCGCAGCTGGCCGTGCGAATGGCGCACACCCTGAAAGGCACCGCCGGCACCATTGGCGCGAGCGCCGTACAGCGCGCTGCGGCCGAGCTGGAAAGGGCGTGCAGGGACGCCGACGCACGTGCAGAGGTGGGAACGCTACTGGCAGATGTCGAGCGCGAGCTACACACCGTCCTTGACGGCCTGCAGGACTTCGACGATGCGTCGGACGATCCGGTCGACGTTGCGAACCGGGCGACGCTGCAGCCCCGCCTACCCTTGGCCGAGGTAGAGCGCTTGAAGGCGCTTCTTGCGAACAGTGACGCGGACGCACTTCCGTTGATGGCCGATCTCAGCAAGCTCGCCAGGGGCACCCAGTGGCAAGCCACATTCGATGCGGCCAGCCGCGAACTTGATGCGTTTCTTTTTGACGAAGCCCTTGAACGTCTCAGCATCATTCAGCCTCCGGACGAGGCCAGACCTGCAGAATGAAAATTGCCGTTCCCGACATCCAGATCCTGACCACATGGAAGTAATGTGCGCGGCACCGCGCCCTTGTTTTCAAGCGCTTGTTTGCACTTTCGACGCCATGCACAGCACAAGTTTGAGTTGATGCATGGAATTCTCGGATATTGCAGGATTGCTTGAGGTACGCTCCGTGCATGGTCACTCGAAAATCCAGTCCTCAGGTCTCGACCGACGCAGATCCAGACTTGCCTCCTGCAGCCATGTCGCTTGCCGAACTACTCACGGTGAGCGATGAGGAAAGGATCCGCAGGATGTACGACCTTACGCCGGAGCAATCATTGGCCATAATGCGTAAAGCTGGCCTTCTCAATCGCTCCGGCAAGCTCAAACGCTGCTACCGGTGAGCACAAGCAACCTCCAAATCGGTTATCACGGCTGCGACATCTCAGTGAGAGATGGACTGATCTCGGGAGCACTTGCTCCGGAGCAAAGTAATAATCAGTACGATTGGCTGGGCCCGGGTTTCTATCTCTTTGAAGGAGACCAGGACCGAGCACTTGCGTTCGCTCAAGCAGCGGCCAGCCAGCCATTCCGAAGGCTCACCGCAAAGCCAATATTCACCCCGGCGGTCGTCGCCTGCGTTTATAGCGTCCCTCGGTGCCTGGATATGACTACTGGGGCCGGCCGCCTGGAATATGAGAACGCTTACCTGAGTCTTCAAGCTGCTCGACTACGCAGCGGGGAGCGGATACCGCTCAATCTGCAGGTGCATCCTCGTGACGACGAAGTGCTGCTCCGGGGACTGGATAGAGCGGTGCTCGAGTTCATTCACTCCCGATACGAGCTTACCGATGGCTTTGGATACTTTCAGGCCGTACGAGGTGCTTTCAGGCAAGGCCCGGAGCTGGCGCCACGTTCAGGATTCCATAGGGACAGCCATATCCAGATCGCTGTCAGGGATATGAGCTGCATCAAGGGATGGTTCCTGCCGCCCGGCACAAGGCAACTCTCGCACCAGGAACTCATGGCAGCCCAGGCAGCCTTGCGCTCAGCACGCGATGCCAATCCCAAAGCGCGGCTGCGATCAATGACAGAGCAGTAGATTCACACAGTCTGGACGACGGGCAGTGTGCCCGCCATCCAGCCGACCGGATCACTCCACCGTAACGCTCTTCGCAAGATTACGCGGCTTGTCCACGTCCGTACCGCGTGCCAGCGCGGTGTGGTACGCCAGCAGCTGCACCGGGATGGTGTGCACCACCGGGCTGAGCACGCCAGCGTGGCGCGGGGTACGGATCACATGCACACCTTCCGACTCCACAAAGTGGCTGTCCTGGTCGGCGAACACGAACAATTCGCCGCCACGTGCGCGCACTTCCTGCATGTTGGACTTCACCTTCTCCAGCAGGCTGTCGTTGGGCGCGATCACCACCACCGGCATGTCTTCATCCACCAGCGCCAACGGACCGTGCTTCAGTTCGCCGGCCGGGTAGGCTTCGGCATGGATGTAGGTGATTTCCTTGAGCTTGAGCGCACCTTCCAGTGCGATCGGGTAATGCAGGCCACGGCCGAGGAACAGCGCGCTGTTCTTGCGCGCGAAACGCTCGGCCCAGGCCGCGATCTGCGGCTCCATGTTCAGCGCATGCTGCACGCTGCCCGGCAGGAAGCGCAGCTGTTCCAGGTACTCCGCTTCCTGCGCGGCATCGATGCGACCGTGCAGCTTGCCCAGCACCACGGTCAACTGGAACAGTGCCGCGAGCTGGGTGGTGAAGGCCTTGGTCGAGG
>NZ_KZ622865.1 GCF_002893095.1 Stenotrophomonas sp. VV52
AAGTGTCCGTGAAAACGGGGGTGAACCCTTCTGGACATTCTCGTACTCCCCCATCCGCGTGGCCGATGGCACCGTCGGGGGCATCCTGTGGGTGGTCAGTGACCAGACCGAGTTCGTTTCCGAGCGCAACGAGCATTCGCGCCAAGTCGAGGCCATCAGCGAGGAGGCACGGCAGGCGCATGCCGAGCTGGTCCGGGCGCGCGAGCAGTTGCGCCAATCGCAGAAGCTGGAAGCGATCGGCCAGTTGACCGGTGGCGTGGCCCACGACTTCAACAACCTGCTGCAGGTCATCAGCGGCTCGGTGGACATGCTGCGCTATGGCATTCCCCGCGACGAGCGGCAGCGCCGGCATATCGAGGCCATCGGCGCGGCAGCTGATCGCGCGACCAGCCTGGTGTCTCACCTGCTTTCCTTCTCGCGCAGGCAGACGTTGTCACCGCAGGTGTTCGAGCTGGGCAACGGTGTGGAAGGATTGGGCGATATCATCCGCACTCTGCTCGGCGGCCGGGTCGGGCTGGAGCTTGAGCTTCCCGACGAGCCGCTGCATGTGCTGCTGGACAAGACACAGCTGGACACCGCGCTGATCAACCTCGCGGTCAATGCGCGCGACGCGATCCCGGAGCACGGCACGGTACGCGTCTGCGTGCGCCGGGTTGAGGCAATGCCCTCGGTGCGCTTTGCGCCGCCATTGAAAGGGGCGTTCGCTGCCGTGTCGGTCAGCGATGACGGCTGCGGCATCGAAGAAGCGGTGATGAGTCAGGTATTCGATCCGTTCTTCACCACCAAGGGCGTGGGCGAAGGGACCGGACTGGGGCTGAGCCAGGTGTTCGGCTTCGTCAAGCAGTCCGAGGGCGAGGTGGATGTGACCAGCACCGTGGGCAAGGGCAGCACGTTCGTGCTCTACCTGCCGCTGACCAACCAGGCGCTGGCTGTTGACGATGCTTCAGGCGCGCAGTCGCTGCAGGACGCGCGGGGATTGAACGTGCTGGTGGTAGAGGACAACGTGGACGTTGCCGAGTTCGCGGTATCGGCGCTGCGGGAATTGGGCTGTGGCGTATGCCTGGCGCGCAATGGCGACGATGCGCTGGTGGAGCTGGAGAAGAACCATGCGCGCTACCACGTGGTGTTCTCTGATGTGGTGATGCCCGGCATCAGCGGGCTGGAGCTGGCAAAAACACTGCGCGGACTCTACCCGGATCTGCATGTGGTGTTGACCAGTGGGTACAGCGAGCTGCTTGCGCGGGAAACCGACCATGGGTTCGCGCTACTGCGGAAGCCTTATACGTTGGGGGATCTGGCAGCGGCGATCAGACCGCCTGCGAGAGCAGCACACCTGGCCTTGAATGGCGAGCCGACGGACGAGGTGTGGCGCACGTTGTCCTGACCCTTGGGACGCACAGCGCAAAGAGCGGCAACGTCGGGGATTACTTCCGGCAGTAGCTTCGTTCCTGCTCTCCCCTCAGTGTTGGTACTCATTCAAGCCAGGGGAAGGCCGATGTATCGCAAGGCGCTGTGGACGTTGTTGCTTGCCGCCTCACCCTTGATCTCTCACGCATCGGCGCCGGAGGCACAAGCCTGCGAGGATGACGCAGCGCCTGCCCTGCGTGGCTCCCAATGCTTCACCGTGAACGTACCACTGCGCCACGCGGAACCCTCGGGTGAAAAGCTCTCGCTGTTCGTGCGGCGCATACCGGCAACCTCCGGGCACGCCAAGCGTGGCGAGGTCTGGCTGCTCTCCGGCGGCCCGGGCGAATCAGGGGCGTCGCTGTACCCCACGATCCAGATTTACCAGCGTGCGTTTCCCGGTTTCGATCTGGTCATCCCCGATCACCGGGGCACGGGTCGGTCGTCGCGGATCTGCCCCGTCCAGGAATCGCCCGATAGCCCTGACGGCACTGGGCTGGCGGGGGCGGAATGGGGCCCCTGCATCGGTGAGATGTACGCCAATCTGCAGCGCACCTCGGCCTTTTCCATTACCGAGGCTGCGCAGGACCTGGGCGAGTTGATGTCAGGTGCGGATCGAAACGGTGACGTGCTGCTTTACGGGGTGTCTTACGGCACCCAGTTGGCGCTGCGGGCACTCCAGGTCAACACGTTGCAGGTGGATGGCCTGATCCTCGATGGGTTGGTGCCTCTTGAAACCACCGAGACATGGGACCTCAGCCGACGCACGGCCCTGGTCGACCAGGTGGGTCGACAGAGCATGGATGAGCAAGGCCTCGAGCGATATCGGAAGTTGTTGACGGTGAAGGATGCGGCTTGGCAGAACGTCGTGCCGGGCGGTGATCTACGCCGCTACTTTGGCGCCCTGCTGAGCTTCCCGATCCTGCGCGATCGTATTCCCCGGATCGTGCAGGATCTTTCGGACGGCGACGCTCGATCGCTGGTCGCGTCTACCGAAGACTGGAACCTTGCGCTCGGGAAGCTCGGGCAGAGTGGCAACGATCAACCAGCCTTGCCGCTGGTGATGCTTATCGCCGCCTCAGAGAACAATGCTCGTCCGGAGCTGACCCTTTCCATGGTCGAGGAAGAGGCAAAGGGCGCGTTGTTCGTAAGTCCCATTCCCGGCCTGCTCGTTAGCGGCGGCGTTCCGCGTTATCCGCGCGATGCGTGGTTTGGTAAGAGCCCCGAAGCCCTGCCGCGTACGCTGATTCTGCAGGGCACGCTTGATCCCAACACGTCGTATGACGGTGCGGTGGAGCATGCTGCCACACTCGGCAAGTCGGGGGCAGTCACCTTCCACACGGTGGAACGAGGCGCGCATCTCCTTCCTCTGGTAGCGCCGCACTGCTTCGTTGCCGCGGTCGGCGCGTTCGTGGATGGCGGTGTGGTGGCCGAGCGCTGTGCGGAGCCGCCGACGCTGTGATGGAGATTTCCTGGTGTAAGCCATCTCGCCTTGGTGGGGCGCTGTGCAGACGGAACGGTGATCCGCTCCGACGTCAACGGGAAGCGGGGCAAGATCCTTGACGTGGGACCAGCGAATCTGCGGCATACGGCGCAGCACTGGGCACCCGGCGCGAAACAGCATCCGATCGGCAACGGCCCGGATGAGGAGATGCCGCACGGGCGGGTGGCGTTACCTGCTTGAGGGCAACGGGGGTCACGCGGGGTTCAAGGTCGACGTGATCGCCGCTGCAAGTTGCCAGCCGCGCGGGGGGCGTGGCAACCCGTTTGCGACCAAGCCCCAGAAGCCGCCGATGAATCACCTGGATCGTCGACGAGATAGCGCTGAGTGGTCGCCCATGGTGTCCGTCGTTGTATCTTGCTTACCTTTGCCCTCCGAATGGACTCGCTGATGCTCTCACTCCGCCTCGTTCTTCACGGCCGACTGCCCTACCGCCTTGGCCTGCTAGCCGCCCTGCTGCCAGGCTTCGCTGCCCCGGCCATTGCCAACGGCCCTGCTGAGGGGCTGGAAATGCATCGCATGGGCGCCGGCACGTTGGGGCCGGATGGCTGGACAACGGCGATGTCCACGAACGGCGGCTACTCGGTTCGACTGCCGTGCCTGTTCAATGACTTCACCTTCCGGTCCAGAACGGAGAGCCTTACGCAGGCCGACATGCTCGGCTGCGGGCACGACGGAATGAAGTTCATGGCCATGCGTGGGCAGGACCGCGACGCCGCAACAGGACAAGTGAATTTCGAGCGGCCTATCCCGGGCGCGACCTCTACCCGCTTCACTTATCGAGGGCTGCCCGGGATCGCCCACGACATTCAGACCGCGACCTCCTGCGCAGCCAGCCAGAGCGTCCGCACAAAGGCGGGCACCGTTCTGCTTTCCGTTGAGACCTCCGCGTCGAAATGCGAGGCAATGAAACAGGCGGCCGCCACCTTCTTCGCCTCGCTGGAGCCGGATGCACACCCAGTGGTCGCCGTGCCGCTTGCGGACTTGCCCGTCCTGCCGGAGTGCCCCTTGGCCGCAGCGCTTTCGAAAGACCAGCTGATTGCGGCTTTCAATGCGCTGCCGCGTGACGCCGAGGAGCCGATGCCGGCTGACACGTGCCTTCCCGCGACATCCACCCGCTCAGTGTTCGCGCGCGAGGGTGTCTGCATGATCGGAACAACGCGCATGAACGTGGCGAGTCTCTCGACGCTGGCCACGACTGGCGAACCCGTTGCCACATCGTTCATGGGATCGTACGCGGAAGCCACGCATTCGGCGTTGAAGGCGGTGCTCGAAGAACGCTATCCTAGGCAGCCGCTTGAAGCGTATGGGCCACACGCTTCTCTCACCTGGGACGTGACCACGGTGGTTGCCCAGCCAGATGGCCCACTGGTGATTCTCTCGAAGCCTTCGGAAGGCTCGAACGGGCCAGGGTTTTCCATGGTCCGCCAGTACCGGGCAGAGCACACGAAACTGGTCAATCGTAATCTCAACGATTGCCGGTAGCCTCTTGCCTTCGACCCAGTAGATGAAAAAGGCCGCGCACCCCAGGGGGCTGCGCGGCCTCGGTTGCATGCAGCAGCGGGAAGGCTCGGCCCTCCCGCTGCCTGCCATCACAGCGCGATGCGGATACCCGCGTTGACGCTGTTGTTCTCCACGCCCGACCCCTGCTCGGTGCTGACGCCACCGTACAGGTAGCTCGACGCTCCCAGGCGCACGGTGCCCTGCAGCTTGGCCCGACCGAAGCCCTTGCCCGCGTCGGCGGCGGACAGGTCCACCTGCTCACCAGCCAGCACGGTTGTCACCGTGGCCTGGCGAACCTGGCCGTGGTTGATACCCGCCTGCACACCGAACTGCCAGGTCGCACGCGCCGCCAGCGGATCGTTCACCAGCGAGCCGACCGACAGGCCGAGCGTGGCGCGGCTGCCTTCGGATTTGAGGCGTGCAACGTCCAGCGCCGCCAGCGAGTCACCGCCTTCGCGGTAGGCATTGCGCTCAACCTTCTGCCAATTGCCGCGCAGCGAGGGCTGCCAGCTCAGGCCTGCCGCCGTGAAGGGCAGGCTGACGCCGGCACTGGCCATCCGGGTAGTACCCGAGGCCTTGCCGGACAGTGCACCACCGGCGCTGAGGGCGTCCGGACGCTGGCTTTCCCAACGATCGGCCGAGTAGGACAGCATGCCGTCCAGTACGACCGCACCTGCCTTGGCAGCGCCATAGGCAAAGAACGCGTTGCTGTCGATCGTGTTGTCCAGCGGGCTGCGCTCCAGTTCCGACGTCGTGCGGCCCAGGCCGGCGCCCCACGCCACGTTGGAGGAGCGGTACACGTCGATACCGGCGGTGGCACGACGCTGGCGGGCGTCGAAGCGGTCGGCGCTGGCATCGGCGTCAACCGACAGATCGCCGTAGCCGATGTTGGCCCACAGCAGCTGTTCGATACGCGTGCTGGATGCATCCACCAGCACACCCTGGCCCAGTCGACCGGTCACATCGTCGGCCAGTGCGGTCGCATTGGACTGCGCCAGCGCGGCCAGCTTGGCGTGGTTCTCGCCGGTCAGGGCGGTCACCAGCACCGGCAGTTCCGCCGCGTCCTGCTGCCACACCGCGCGCAGCAGATCGGTCTGTTCCGCGGTGGTGGTGCCGGCGTCGCTGGCTTCCACCAGGGCATCCAGTGCAGCCGCAGTGGCAAGGCCATTTCCGTTGACCTTGCCCACCAGGTCAGCGCTGTAGGCCGTCGGTGTCACGTACAGGTCGATGTCGAAACCGGTGGTGTAGTACACCTGGAAGCGCGTGCTGGCGGCCAGGCCCTCGGTCGGCTGCAGGAGCCTGTCGAACGTACCGGTCACTCCGCCTTCGCCGCTCACGATGCGGAACATGTCGCCGACCTTCGGGGTGAAGGTGTTGCTCGCATTGCCACTGATGCCGCGCAGCAGCGGCTGCAGGGTGCCGTTGGCAACGAAGCGACCGGCCGCGCCGGACACCACCAGGCGCGAATAGTTGCCGGCCCCGGCGCCGGTGCCGTATCCGTCGATATCGATCTGCAGCGTGGCGGCGTCGGTCAGCGTGACAGTACCCGTCACTGCCAGCGTGCCCGGCGAGTTACCCGGGGCCAGCGTGCCGTCGACGCGCATGTTGCCGGCGATGGCGCCGGTGCCACGCACCGTGCCGGCACGTTCCACCTGCACGTCGCTCAGCAGCACGCCATTGGCACTGAGGGTGCCCTCGTTGACGCAGGTGCCATTGGCCAGGATCGCGGTGCCTGCCATGTTGAGGCGACCCGCACCACTCTTGATGAAGCAGCCGGTGCTTCGCGAGCCGTCCAGCATGCCGGTCAGCTGCGTCGTGGTGCCCGAGGCCACATCCAGGGTGGCCTCGCCCGTCACAAGCAGCGACTGCGACAGCTGGGTGTCGACCGTCGTGCGCAGGGTCGCATCATCGATCGCCACGGCGCCGGAGCCCAGGCCACCAGCATGCGCCAGCACGACCGTGCCGCCACTGATCAACGTGCCGCCTGCGTGGGTGTTTGCCGCGCCAAGCACCAGGGTGCCTTGGCCGTCCGCCACCAGGGTGCCGCCGCCGCTGATCGGGCCGGTGACCGCCAGGGTGCTGCCTTCAGCGCTGCGCAGCGCGCCCACGCTGTCCAGCACCATCGAGCGGCCGGTGGTCATCGACGAGGTTGCCTGCAGCGTGCCGCCGTTGAAGGTCAGGCCGCCCGTTGCATCGCCGAGGTTGCCGTCGCTGCTGACGTTGAGCACGCCGCCATTGAGCGTGGTGCCGCCGGTGTAGGTGTTCTGGCCCGACAGGGTCAGCTCGCCTTCGTTGACGGTGGTGCCACCGCTGTGGCTGACCGTTCCGGTCAACGCCAGGCCGCCTTCGCCGTTCTTGATCAGGCCGCCGTTACCGGAAACATCACCGCTGTTGGTCAGCGTGGTGTTGGTGTCGGTGCTGAAGGTGCCATTGCCCGCAAGGACCACGTCGCGATCGCTGTTGACGTCACCGGTGGTGTGCAGCTCGCCGCCGTTGAAGGTCAGGCCACCCGCTGCATCGCCAAGGTTGCCGTCGCTGCTGACGTTGAGCACGCCGCCGTTGAGCGTGGTGCCACCGGTGTAGGTGTTCTGGCCCGACAGGGTCAGCTCGCCTTCGTTGACGGTGGTGCCACCGCTGTGGCTGACCGTACCGGTCAACGCCAGGCCGCCTTCGCCGTTCTTGATCAGGCCGCCGTTACCGGAAACATCACCGCTGTTGGTCAGCGTGGTGTTGGTGTCGGTGCTGAAGGTGCCATTGCCCGCAAGGACCACGTCGCGATCGCTGTTGACGTCACCGGTGGTGTGCAGCTCGCCGCCGTTGAAGGTCAGGCCACCCGCTGCATCGCCAAGGTTGCCGTCGCTGCTGACGTTGAGCACGCCGCCGTTGAGCGTGGTGCCACCGGTGTAGGTGTTCTGGCCCGACAGGGTCAGCTCGCCTTCGTTGACGGTGGTGCCACCGCTGTGGCTCACCGTACCGGTCAGGTCCAGGCCGCCTTCGCCGTTCTTGATCAGGCCGCCAGTGCCGGACACGTCGCCGCTGTTGGTCAGCGTGGTGTTGGTGTCGGTGGTGAAAGTGCCATTGCCGGCAAGGACCACGTCGCGGTCGCTGTTGACGTCGCCGGTGGTGTGCAGCTCGCCGCCGTTGAAAGTCAGGCCACCCGCTGCATCGCCAAGGTTGCCGTCGCTGCTCACGTTGAGCACGCCGCCGTTGAGCATGGTGCCGCCGGTGTAGGTGTTCTGGCCCGACAGGGTCAGCTCGCCTTCGTTTACGGTGGTGCCGCCGCTGTGGCTCACCGTACCGGTCAGGTCCAGGCCGCCTTCGCCGTTCTTGATCAGGCCACCATTGCCGGACACGTCGCCGCTGTTGGTCAGGGTGGTGTTGGTGTCGGTGGTGAAGGTGCCATTGCCGGCAAGGACAACGTCGCGGTCGCTGTTGACGTCGCCGGTGGTGTGCAGGGTGCCGCCGTTGAAGGTCAGGCCGCCTGCGGCATCGCCGAGGTTGCCGTCGCTGCTGACGTTGAGCACGCCGCCATTGAGCGTGGTGCCGCCGGTGTAGGTGTTCTGGCCCGACAGGGTCAGCTCGCCTTCGTTGACGGTGGTGCCACCGCTGTGGCTGACCGTTCCGGTCAACGCCAGGCCGCCTTCGCCGTTCTTGATCAGGCCGCCGTTGCCGGACACATCACCACTGTTGGTCAGCGTGGTGTTGGTGTCGGTAGTGAAGGTGCCATTGCCGGCAAGGACCACGTCGCGATCGCTGTTGACGTCGCCGGTAGTGTGCAGGGTGCCGCCGTTGAAGGTCAGGCCGCCTGCGGCATCGCCCAGGTTGCCGTCACTGCTGACGTTGAGCACGCCGCCGTTGAGCGTNNNACCGGTCAGCTCCAGGCCGCCTTCGCCGTTCTTGATCAGGCCGCCATTGCCGGACACGTCGCCGCTGTTGGTCAGCGTGGTGTTGGTGTCGGTGGTGAAGGTGCCATTGCCGGCAAGGACCACGTCGCGATCGCTGTTGACGTCGCCGGTGGTGTGCAGGGTGCCTTCATCAAGCGTGAGCTTGCCTGCGGCGTCGCCCAGGTTCTCGTCACTGCTTACCTGCAGGACGGCATTGTTGCTGACCGAGGTACCGCCAGCGTAGGTGTTCGTGCCCGACAGCACCTGCGTGCCGCCGTTGATGGCCACGTCGCCCTGCCCGCCGATGGTGCCTTCGAACTCGTCGTTGGCATCGGTGATGGACAGCGTGTTGTTGCCCAGCGCCACATCGCCCTTGCCGTCCAGCGAGGTGATGTTGACGACCGGAGTGGCCTGGGTCACGTCCAGCGTACCGTCGATCACCAGCTTCTTCGACTTGTCGATGGAACCATTGCCGGCCAGTGCCAGCGTGGTGTTCTCGTCGACCTCGGTGGTACCGGTGTAGCCGTTGGTGTTGGTCAGCGTGACCGAGCCGCCGTTGCCACTGTTCTTGACGATCAGCGAGCCCGGAACGCCGGCAGTGGAGTCCTCGATCTTGCCGGTGAACGTCGAGTCGTGGCCGTTCTGATCAATGGTGCCGGGCTTGTCGTCGATCTTGAAGTCGACATCCACGTTGGTGTCCTTGTCGACCACCAGCGTACCGCCCTCGAACGACGCCTCGTCTTCGTTGCCCAGCTCATCGGTGCCTTTGGGGCCATCGATGATGATCGGGCCGGTCGGAGTCGTCGGCGTGGTCGGCGTGGTCGGCGCGCCGCTGCCCGGGTTGGGCGCGACCGGACCGAAGGGCACGCCCTTGTCGAAGGTCAGGCCCGGTGCCTGGTCCACGAACAGCACGGGGCTCAGCTGCGTGTCCTTCAGATTCAATGACATGAATCCCAAGCGGTACGTGCCGGCCGTGCTGACCTGGTACGTTGCAACCTGCCAGCCGGTCGCACCATAACTGCCGGTGGAGTAGCTGCCCGTGCCGAGGTTGGTGGCGCCCAGCAGCGCGTACTGCGCGTTCTGGTTGTTCACCGTCGCGAACACCGAGGCATCGCCGAGGTTGATCAGCGAGGTCAGCGAGGCATCGTTGAACGGCTCGTAGTCGGTCGAGACGTACTGCCACGCCATGCTGAAGAAGTCACCCGCAGCGAGGGTGAGGTCCTGGTACAGCCACGAAGCATTCGTGGGATTCCCGGCCATCGTGCTTTCCACCAGCGAACTGCTTGCAGCGTTCAGCCCAAGTGCGGCTGCAGCCGTGGCGAACGTGTCCGAACCGTTACCCGCCTGCAACGAGGCCATGTTGTTGCCGAACGGCGTCACCGTCCAGATATGGCTGCCGTTGTTGGACTTGAAATCGGTCATGCCGGTGACCACCGCAGCGCCGACACCGTTGCCGCTATAGCTCGTAGAGCCTTGGGTGCCGGTCTTGGAGTACGTCCAGCCGCTCAACGTGCCGTCTTCAAACCCGACGTTGGTGATGTCCACCGCCGCCATCGCGGAGGGACCGTACAGTGCCAGAGCGGTCATCAGGCTCAGCGCCGCCAGAGGGCCGGTGGTCAGCCGGTTGGTCGTGCGACGGGTGCGGCCACCTGCGGCCATCCCGAATTCCGAGGTCACAACCCACTGACCCACGGCTTTGCTCCATACCACCTTGAATACTTTGTTCAACTTCTGATCCCCTGATGACGCACTGGTTAAGAAAACATGAAAGTGTGCTGTGCATCACATAAGCGGCAGAGGGGGACCGATCTTTAGCTTTTTCTGCAGATGGCGAGAGTCGAGCGTGAATGGTTAAGAAAAACAGTAGGTTGTAAACCTCGGCGCATGAAAAAGGGCCGCACAAAGCGGCCCTGTCACATTTTGCTGTCCGCCCTCAGCCCGCTTGGGCTTTCGGTGAGGATCCCAAAGGTGGCGTCAGACGCGACGCACTGGCCCGGGGTACTCAGCCACATGCGCATCGGCGGTCAGCAACGTGATGCCCTCAACCGTCGCCTGGGCGACCAGCAGTCGGTCAAAGGGATCCTTGTGGATGGGCGGTAGGCCATCGATGGCTACCGCGTGTTCGCTGAGTATCGCCAGTTCGCTGTATCCGTTGTCCAACAGACTACGACGCAACACGCGGGGATCGACCTTGAAGTCATCCCGACCCAAACCACGCTTTATCACGATTTCCCATAGGCTGGCGACGCTGAAGAACAGCTCGTTCTCAGGTTGGCTCATCAGCGCATGGGCATCGGGTGGTAAGCGGTCAGCGCCTTGCGCAGCCCACAGGAGTAGATGGGTATCAAGGAGGAGCTTCATTGGCCGTCCTCGAACAGTGTGGCAATTGCAGCATCACCCATCCGGTCGAAATCATCGGGCACGCTGATCTGCCCTGCCATGAAGCCAAACCGTTTGATCTCGAGAGAGGATGGGCTGTCGAGCGCAATCACCTTGACCATCGGTTTGCCGGCCTTTGCAATAACGAACGACTCCCCTCTCGCAGCCTGCTCGACCAGGCGGGAAAGCTGGGTCTTGGCGTCGTGGATGTTGTAGGTATGCACCGCGGCCCTCGTTCGGACTTAGTTTACTTAGCTTAGTCCGTTCTAGCGGCCATTTCAACCTGCGGATGCTTAGGCTTTAACGAATTTAGAGAAGGCGATGCATGACCAGCTTCAACCACGAAGGCGTGAGTGGCAGGTGTCTTGCCTGTTCCAAAAGGTCCTGATCGAGCACTTTGTCGAACAGCAGGTTGTTGAGACGGCTCATTGACCACTGCGGGCACGGCCTTTCAATGACCGTCATCTCATCTCCAACGTGAAGCGTTCCCGCGCCCAGCACTCTGTAGTACCAGCCCGTTCGTCCAGAGCTCTGCATCCGTCGCGCCATGCCGGGTTCGTTGAACCGGTCATTGAGCTTCCAGCAGGGTTGTCTGCCTTGCGAGATCTGGAGTGTCACCGTCCCGACTCGTATCACGTCTCCAATATTGACCTCGCTCTCGGTCCAACCAGAGGACGAGAAGTTTTCACCAAAGGCACCCGGGCTTTCGAGCAGCTCGTGCCGGACGTGCTCCTTCCAGTAGGGATAGTGATCAAGAGGGTAGTGGTGGATCGCCTTGTCCGGGCCACCGTGGACACGAAGATCACCTTGCTGGTCGACGTCGATTCCCAGCGTGGTCACCCGGATTCTGCCCGCGATGGGTTGCTTGTTGATCGCGCTCACACTGCCTGGCCGGGAGTATGGGACCGCTTTGCCGGCCAGCACCTGGGACAGCAGAATTCCGCCACTCACGGCTGCACCTCATCGCAGAAGAAGTTTTCCGGCCGAGGCCGCGAGCTTGATGTTAGGACCGCCAACTAGCTGCGGCAAGCGCGTTGTTGTGACTTTACACAGGATCGGGCCGCCCCCATTCGGGGGATGCGGCACGCATAAGGGCCAGGACCAATCCGAGCGCGGGGGCTCGGCTCTATACTCCGCGATCATCGCAATGGGGGCAGAACGTGCGTAATGGATTACTCCGATGTGTTGGCTTGGCGCTTCTCTGCATCGCGGGCCTCGCCCGGGCCGCCGAGCCGGACCGCCGCATCGCATTCACCATCGATGACCTCCCGTGGCAGCGCCTCGGTGAACGCGCCGAGCCGGAGCTTGATGCCCAGCACGCCCGACTGATCGCCGCCCTCAAGCGCACCGACATGCCCGTGGTGGGCTTCGTCAATGAAGGCAAACTGGAGGTCGATGGGCAGGTGCAGCCTGCACGGGTGCAGATGCTTCGCGACTGGCTCGACGCCGGCTTCGAGCTGGGCAACCACACCTACAGCCATGTCTCCATGCATGCGGTGCCGCTGGAGGAATACGAGCGGGACATCCTGCGCGGGGAAGTGATCCTCCGCCCGCTGCTTGCTGAGTACGGGCAGACGCTGCGTTGGTTCCGGCACCCGTACCTGCAGGCCGGGCGATCGCCGGAGGCGCGCGCCGAGCTGGCCGCGTTCCTGCAGCAGCACAACTATCGCATCGCCCCGGTTACCGTCGACAACGCGGAGTGGATCTGGGCGTTCGCGTATGACCAGGTACGCGATACCGAGACGGACCCCGCAGAGCGTGAAGCGCGGCTGCGCCAACTGCGCCGTGGCTATGTCCCCTACATGCTCAACAAGCTGGACTACTACGAGCAGCGCTCCCAGCAGCTGCTGGGCAGGCTGCCGGCGCAGGTATGGCTGATGCATGCCAACGCGCTCAATGCGGATACCGTTGAAGAACTGGTTGCCGCTACGCGCCGCCGGGGATACCACTTCATCACTCTTGAGACTGCGATGGAGGATCCTGCCTACCTGCGCCCCGAGGGTTACAACGGCGGTGCGGGGATCAGTTGGGTCCAGCGATGGGCGATGGCTGAGAAGATGCCCAAGACGTTCTACCAGGGTGAGCCTGTGGTACCTGGCTGGGTGATGAAGCTTGCTGGGCAGGAGTCGGAGTGAAGCTCTTCCGCAAGGAACTCTTAGCCCTCCGGATAGATCCCGTTGTAGCTCGGGTCCGCGTGCTCCCATTGCACCTCGTGGCGGATGAGGTACGCGCACACAGCCTGCAGGTCCACCGTGGCGGGAATGTTCACGGACAGATAGCAGGCGTTGGCGCCCTCATAGCTGCAACCCAGTAATACGAGGCCTTGGACGACGGCGTCGGACGCGTTACCCGAGGCTACGGGCGGTTCACATATGATGCGAATGGTGCGGTTGCCAGACTTCACAGCCACGGATCCAAAGGTCGGCATCCCCTCTGTATCGCTGAAGGGCGCGAGCACGATGTCTTCCCAGGAAACGTCGTAAGCGTAGAAGGGGGAGTTGGCCAGCTGATAGCGATCTTCGCCAATCGGAACAGCCCACAGGGTTTCGACGTCGGCACCGCCTTCGCCGTCGGGCACGCGGAAGAGAACCTTAGCTGTCGGGCTGCCGTTCAAGTGCGTATTCTCCAGATGATGTGCCGCCTGGCATCGGCCATGAATGATCTCGATGGCGCGAGGCGTGTAGAGCCATTGGGAGTTTCAAGCCTCACATCGACTAGCCTCAACGACATCAGTTCGCTCTCCGAATCATGCGTGTCTACCCTTTGCCTCGAAGGGTAGCTATGGATATGATCCTCCGCTACACGGATCGGCCGAGTCAACAGCAGAGTTGACGACAAGCTGAGCTAGGCTTTAGTCACGGAAAGAAGGATCTACCAATGAGTTCAGTTTCTCGGCCGAGATCGACGCCCATCCTCGTGGTACTTGCCGCGTTTGCAGTCGCCAATGCAATCGATTTCATTTTCTACGGCCAGCATATCTACAACCTTGCGGCTTTGATCGGCATCTCAGTAGCCGCCGTCGGCGTTGCTAAAGACCATACGACCGCTCTCAACTGTGGCGCAGTATTGGCTATCGCAGGGATTGCTGCAAAGTACGTCTGACGCTGGGGTGAGGCACGCGCGGTCGAACCCGGGATCCACCTTCCCAAGCCATCCAAGCACGCCTGCAGAGCTGCCTTCTCGCAATGGTGCTAGAGCTTCTTGATGGATTCCACGTAGATCACATCTTCCGAGCAGCGAGGGACGCCATGGACATACTGACCGTCGAAGGTGCCTTCGATCAGTTTCGGATCCTTGTCGAAGCACTGGGATTTGATGTGCGCCACGAGAGTTCACCGACAAGCTCGACTACCTCCGTGGTAGTGGGGAGCGCGCAACTACGCCTTGTGTGGGATAGCAAGGAGGAATTCCTGCTCCTCCAGATAAGTCATGGTCCTCCTGATCGGCCGCAGCTTGCTTGGCTTGAGTTGTTCCGTACAAAGGTAGCTGGCGATTTGTTTCGAGAGTCTGATCTACCCGAAGTCAGCTTCGTGTCCTCCGTCGAGTATGGACTGGAGCTTATGCTTCCAACGAAGTCCAGTGAGAGCGCCTGACTGCTCCCGTGCGTACTTGGCACTACAACCAAGGGGATACAGGTGCCTATCTTGATACTGGCGGCGGCGGAGACATATGCCAATGGAGATTGATAAGCAGTCGATCGCAGACGGGGGGATCTCGGTTGCTCAAACAAGCCATCGTCAAGCCATTTGATGGGTAGATGGAAAGGGCGGCGCTGGTTCCTGCGGCGCCTCCGCCATGGCCCCAATGCGGAAACTCTTCGGGTCCAGAAGAGATGAATCCATACCCGTACCATTCCGTCTGTTGCTTGATTGCTTCGCTCAACATGGGTAGCGGGATCAAGATGCCCGTCTTTAGGGCGGCCACGAAGCGAATCTGGTCTTCGACAGTGGAGACTCCACCCCCGGCTGGAGAGCCCCGCCATGGAAGCTGGCTTGCACTGCGTACCAGCCTTCCATCTTCGCCTTGGGTGTAACCTTCTGCGGCACCGGACATGTGCTCAATCTCCGGGAAGCTCGTGGCGAGCATGCCCGCGGGACGGAAGATATGCTGTTCCACGTATGAGTAGTAGCTTTGTCCGCTGACTTTCTCTATCAGTGCGCCAAGCAGCACGAAGCCGTAGTTTGAGTACTCGAATGCGGATCCTGGCGGAAAGGATGGCGCGCGATTGCCATTTAGCTTGATGAGATCATCAATGGACCGGACCCAAGCGCGATTGTTTCCTTCTTCCGGTTGGAGGACGCCAATGTCGCCGGTCCCGCCCTGGTGCGAGAGCAACTGTCGGACGGTCACCTTGGCCATCTGCTTGTTCGGATACTCGGTCAAGTACTTCCCGATGGGATCGTCGAAATGCAACTTTCCGGCGTGAATCATCTGCAGTACCGCCACTGCCGTGAACATCTTGCCTTGAGACGCGAAAAGGAATGGGGTGTCGAGTTCCGCAGGCACGCTCTTTTCGCGATCCGCCAGACCGAATGCCTTGCCGTACAGCCGCTTTCCATTTTGCTCAATCACAAGCGCGCCGGAAAATCGGTCCGCTTTCGCAAGGTGCGTAGCGAACGAATCAAGCGCCTTCAGCGCCTCGTCATCTGGCAATCGCTGAGGCTCCTGCTTGATCTCGGGACCCACTGCATCGTCCGATTTTCCTGACATGATCGTTATCCGACGGTACGCGGGAAAATTGCGCTCCCGCGCCATTGCTACAAAGATCGTCGGCTCATCGCGTTCGACCTTCACCACGTCAAGTCCGCCGGTTTCCTCGCGGGCGTCAATGAGGTAATCCAGGTTGTGACTCGGGTCGGCGAAATAACGCTGATTGAAGGCTTGGATCCTGGCCTTGTCGTTACTGTTGAATGCTAATAGCCAGTCGTCGAAGGTGGCTTCTGCAGAAGGTTTGGCAGCGGCCGCTGACGCCACGAGAACCAGCGCCACGGCGAGCTGCGTGCGGAGGACTGTATTTCTCGTTTTCAGTGCTGCCATGCGTCTTCCTTTACGCTTCCGTTGGGTATTGTTGGATGGGCGACTGGGAAAATGTCGACCCACCTGTCCCGATCATATCTTTCCTTGCCGTTAACCTGCCGGCGCTGGGGCATCTACCCGCCGCCAGGCGGTACGCGTTCCTTCGGCGAAGTGTCATGCGTCATCCGCGCCGATCAATGCTATCGGCGGTCGTCTGGGGACCGACCCTACCCTCGTCCGACAATCCATGCTTCCTCGAGGACTCTCGCGCCATTGGGCTTTTGCGCCATGGCATACTCCGCCGATCGCGCACCCCCACCCACTGGTTCCGCCACCATGCCCTGGCTTCCGGTTCGTCCTGCATCCCCGCACGTCACGAACCGGCCCCTGCATGGCGCCGTTGGGGCGTTGCTCTGCCTGCTCCTGTTCCTGGCCACACTCCCAGCCCAAGCTCTCTCCCCGGATCGCGCCCTTTCCCAGCTCCGCCACGACCGCTGGACCGCCGAAGAAGGCGCGCCCGCACAGATCTTCTCCATCGCACAGACCCCCGATGGCCTGCTCTGGATCGGCTCCCGCCAAGGCCTGTTCCGCTTCGACGGGGTGCGCTTCGAACGCATCACCCAGGCCGGTGGCAAGGCGCTGATCGATGACGATGTGCTCAGCCTGTTGGCCGAGCCCGATGGCTCGGTATGGGTGGGCTACTTCAGCGGCGGCATGAGCCGGCTCGGTGGCCCCCACCCCAGCCAGTACGAGTACCAGCGCGATGATGTGCCGCTGGGCTCGGTGATGGCCTTCGCGCGCGATGCCGGCAAGCGGCTCTGGGCGATCACGCCGGCGGCGCTGGTCTGGCTGGACCCGGACAACGATACCTGGAAGACCGGGGAGGCGATGGGCTTCAACCCGGCGTGGCAGCCAGAGCGGATGTTCGCTGATCGCGAGGGCGGGCTGTGGATCGGCTACACGCATGGCGACACGTTCGGCATCGCTTACCTGGCACCGCACGCTGCGCGGTTCGCGCCCTACCCCAAGGCGGTACAGATTCCCTACTTCGACCAGGCCGCCGACGGCACGGTCTGGGCGGTGGACTACTGGGGGGCACGACCGCTGGCCCATGCCAACCCGGACCCGCGCCATGACCGTGCCACTCTCAGCTGGCTGGACCCTGGCTTCAAGGGCGGCGGCCTGCGCTTCGACCGCGATGGCGGCATGTGGCTCAGCACCGAGGGCGGCATTGCACGCGTGCGTGAGGCGAGCTCGCTGCGTGCGCCCGGCCCCGGCGTGACGCTGCCCAAGCCGGAGTACTTCGGGCCGGCGCAGGGGCTTACCTCGGAAGTGGTGTGGACGCTGTTCGAGGATCGCGAAGGCAACGTCTGGGCGGGCACGGCCAATGGACTGGACCGCTTCCGCGACAACGCGCTGGCGGCGATCGCACTGCCGCGCCGCGACCAGTCGTTCGTGATGGCGCCGGGCGACGGTGGCCGCATGCTGGTCGGCAATGCGGACCGCGGCCCGATGTGGGTGACGCCAGACCCGGCCGCGCCGAACGGTGGCCAAGTGCAGGAGCTGGGCGGGCCGACGATGGGACGCGTGAGCGCGCTGCATCGCGATGCCAGCGGCACCCTGTGGATGGGCAGCGCTACGGGCTGGATAGCGAAGGTGACCGCCACCGGCCTGGAGCGCGTACCGCTGCCCCCCGAGCTGGCCGGCGACAGCGTGGTGACCATGATCGCCAGCGACCGCGCCGGTGGGCTGTGGGTGAGCCGCCTGCATGGCGGGTTGCTGCGGTTCTTCAATGGCAAATGGGAAGCGCAGAACGCGAAGTACGGCATGCAGGAAGGCTCCACGCCACGTGCCTTGGCTGAAGATTCGCAAGGGCGGATCTGGAGCGACGCGGGCCAGACCATCCGCATGTTCGAGAACGGCCGAAAGCAGGACTTTAACCAAGGCGGCCCGGAGATCGGTCGCATCTCGGCGTTGCAGTATTACGGCGACACCCTGTGGATAGGCGGCGCGCGCGGCGTTTCGATGCGCGCCAACGAAACCTTCCACCGGCTGCTCGGCCGCGATGGCGAAACCTTCGAGAAGACCAACGGCATCGTGCTGCTGCCCGATGGCGAGCTGTGGCTGGGTGGTCGCAACGGTTTGACCCGCGTACCGGCTGCGGAAGTGCTTATGTGGCGCAAGGACCCTTCGCATGCAGTAGCGTTCGAGCGCTTCGGCGTGCTTGATGGGCTGCGTGGCAGCTCTGAACAGAGCGGCAGCTTGCCGTCGATCCTGGCCGATGCACAGGGCCGCATCTGGTTCGCCACCAACCGGGCCGTGCACTGGATCGACCCGCGCCACATCGCGCGCAATCCTTCCACGGCGCCGTTGCCGCCCACGCTGCTGGGCCTACAGGTGGATGACAAGCCGGTACCCCTCTCACCCTACCTGCGCCTGCCCGCCGGCAGCCGCGACCTGCGCGTGGACTACACCGCGCCTGCGTTGCGCGTGCCGGAGCGGGTGCGCTTCCGCTATCGGCTGGATGGGGTGGACGAGGAATGGCGCGAAGCAGGTACCCGCCGCCAGGCACTCTACAGCCGGTTGGAACCTGGCAGCTACCGGTTCCGGGTGATTGCCAGCGACGACACCGGCGCGTGGTCGAAGCAGCAGGCCTCCTTCAACGTGACCGTGCTGCCCGCGTTCTGGCAGACCGCGTGGTTCGCGCTGGCGATGCTGGCACTGGGCGCCGTGCTGGTGTGGCTGTTCGTGCGCTGGCGGGTGGCAGTGGCGCGCCAGCGCATGCAGCGGGTGTATCGGGCGCGGGTGGGCGAGCGCGAGCGCATTGCGCGCGACCTGCACGACACGCTGCTGCAGTCGGTGCAGGCGCTGATGCTGCGCATCGAGTCTTCGCGACGTCGGCTGGCATCCGGGGACACGGCGGCCGCCGAAACCGGATTGGCGAAGGCGCTGGAAGAAGCGGAGTCCGGGCTGGTGGAAGGGCGCGACCGCATACGCGAACTGCGTCGCGATGAGGCCACTGGCGATGACCTGGAG
Organism: Stenotrophomonas sp. VV52; assembly: GCF_002893095.1. Classification (GTDB taxonomy): domain Bacteria; phylum Pseudomonadota; class Gammaproteobacteria; order Xanthomonadales; family Xanthomonadaceae; genus Stenotrophomonas; species Stenotrophomonas aracearum. The sequence continues at coordinate 18,724 of NZ_KZ622865.1, forward strand.
GCGGCAGTGAACACGCTGCCCGCGCTGCTGGAACTGCCGCCCACGGTGGCCTTCAAGCTGGAAGTACACGGCCGCCCGCGTCGCTGGCGCCAGCCTGAACTGGGCGAGGTGTACCGCATCGTGCGCGAGGCGTTCGCCAACGCCTGCCGCCACGCCAGCGCCACCCACATCACCGTGCGCATTACCTACGGGCTGCTGCGCACCACGGTCGAGATCGACGACGACGGCTGCGGCATCCAGGACGAGGTGCTGGCCAAGGGCGGCGCGGACGGCCACTGGGGCCTGCCCGGCATGCGCGAGCGCGCTGCGCTGTGCGGCGGCACGCTGGACGTGCAGGCGCTGCCCGGCGGCGGTACCCGGGTGCGGCTGCAGCTGCCGCGGTGGCGGGCCGGTGGTGGCCGGCGCGATGACTGAGCGGCGGGCTTCGGAAACTACGCTTGCGTTGCGGCGCGTCTGGCGGCACGGTGCACTCCTGACCCGGACCCGCCCATGACCATCCGCATCCTCACCGTCGACGACCATCCGCTGATCCGCCAGGGCATCGCTTCGATGCTGGAGGTGGAGACGGACATGGCCGTGGTCGGCGAGGCCTCCGATGCCAATGAGGGGCTCGAACAGTTCCGGCGCCTGCTGCCGGACGTGGCGCTGGTGGACCTGCAGATGCCGGGCGTTGGCGGGATCGAGATGACCCGCCGCCTGCGCGCGGAGTTTCCCGGCGCGCGGGTGGTGATCCTCACCACCTACCGCGGCGATGCGAATGCGCGCGAGGCGCTGGCGGCCGGTGCCTGCGGTTACCTGCTGAAGAGCTCGCTGCGCGGCGAGCTGATCGACGCGGTGCGCCGGGTGGCACAGGGCAAGCGCTGCCTGTCGGCGGAGATCTCCGAAGAGATCGCGCAGCACCTGGGTGAGGAAGCGCTGACGGCGCGCGAACTATCCATCCTTTCGGCGCTGGCGCAGGGCTGGGAGAACAAGCGCATTGCCAACACGCTGGGCATTTCCGCCGAGACTGTGAAGTCGCACCTGGCGCGCATCTTCGAGAAGATCGGTGCGCGCAACCGCACCGAGGCGATCCACATCGCGCTGCGTCGTGGGCTGGTGCGGCTGGAAGAGTAGTCGCTAGCGTTTCAGCATCGGCAGCGGCCGCAGCGGATGGCGCAGGCCGTGCTTCAACGAGAACTGCACCAGCCGCAGGTGGAAGCCCAGGCGCGGGAAGCGCCGCACGATACGGGTGAAGTCGTCCGGGTGCAGGTCGAAGCGCAATGCGCCCAGTGAAACGTCTATCCAGTCCGCGCGGCGGAAGGTTTCGATGCGCCGGTCCTGGTCGCGCGGCATGCGCGAGAGGCGGTGGTGCTCGCGGATCATCGCCAGTACCACGTCGATCAGCTCGGGGCGCTCGCGCTCCTCAAGGTACTGCCGGGCCAGTGCTTCGGAAGGCTCAAGGTAGTCGAAGGTGCCGGCGGTCCAGATGCCGAGGTCGTGAAACGCCACCGCCACCGAGAGCACGTACAGGTCTTCCAGCGAGCCCGGCAGCATGCACCAGTGGAAGTTGGCCACGCGGTAGGTGTGGTTGCGGTACGGGTGGTAGTCCCGCCCCAGCACGCCGGCATGGCATTCCAGAATCTCATCCAGTACCGCAAGACGGTCGAGCATGAGCGGGCTCCCTGTGCAGGCCACGGTCCAAGCATAGGCGTGGCCGCGCCGCCGCCACTGCCCCCGGATGGGGGACGACCCGCGCGCCCGAACGACAGATGCTGGTGCCACGCCTGCATGTGAGGCTGCGTAGACCGCCCACTTCCCCGCCGAGACAGCCCATGAGCCTGTTCACCACCCAAGACGGCACCACCCTCTACTACAAGGACTGGGGCAGTGGCCCTGTGGTGTCCTTCAGCCATGGCTGGCCACTCAACGCGGATGCCTGGGAAGCGCAGATGTTCTTCCTTGCCAGCAACGGCTATCGCTGCATCGCGCACGACCGGCGCGGCCACGGGCGCTCCAGCCAGCCGTGGGACGGCAACGACATGGACACCTACGCCGACGACCTGGCGCAGCTGTTCGAACACCTGGACGTGCGCGATGTGACCATGGTCGGGCACTCCACCGGCGGCGGCGAAGTGGCCCGCTACATCGGCCGCCATGGCACCCAGCGCGTAGCCAAGGCGGTGCTGATGGGCGCGGTGCCGCCGATCATGCTCAAGACCGCCGACAACCCCGAAGGACTGCCGATCGAGGTGTTCGACGGCTTCCGTGCGGCTTACCTTGCCGACCGTGCGCAGTTCTTCCTGGACGTGGCCACCGGCCCGTTCTTCGGCTTCAACCGGCCCGGCGCGAAGGTCTCTGAAGGCCTGATCCGCTCGTGGTGGAACCAGGGCATGCAGTCCGGCCACAAGAATGCCTACGACTGCATCAAGGCATTTTCGGAAACCGACTTCACCGACGACCTGGGCCGCTTCGACGTGCCCACGCTGATCATCCACGGCGACGACGACCAGATCGTGCCGATCAAAGCGGCTGCATTGCGCTCGGCGAAGTTGATCAAGGGCGCGCAGCTGAAGATCTACCCGGGCGGCGGCCACAGCCTGGGCGACACCGCGAAAGACCAGCTCAACCAGGACCTGCTGGCGTTCCTGCAGAGCTGACACCCCTCCCCCACGTTTCGAGGATCGGCCATGAACACTGTTCCCCCTGCAGCTTTGCATGCGGTGCCCTCCGAGCCGCGCGGGTCGGCGCCGTCGCGCACCGAGGAATTCATCAGCGGCGGCGAGCGCCAGCTGTTCATCCGCAGCTGGCGGCCGAGCGGCCCGGTGCGTGCGGTGCTGGCGATCGTTCCCGGGTTCAACTCGCACAGTGGGCATTACCAGTGGGCGGCCGCGCAGTTCACGGCGATGGGGCTGGCGGTGTATGCGGTGGACCTGCGTGGGCGTGGCAAGTCCACCGGACCGCGCTTTCATGTGGAGCACTTCGACGACTATCTGGCGGACGTGCAGTCGCTGCTGGACGTGGCGCGTGCGCGCGAGCCGGGGTTGCCGGTGTTCCTGCTCGGGCACAGCGCGGGCGGGGTGATCGCTTCGGCGTACACGCTGGGGCACCAGGACGAACTGGCCGGGCTGATCTGCGAAAGCTACGCCTTCCAGGTGCCCGCGCCGGATGCGGTGCTGTCGCTGGTGCGCTGGCTGAGCGGCCCGTTCCCCACCCTGCGCGTGTTGAAGCTGCCGAACAAGGAGTTCTCGCGCATCCCCGAAGTGGTGACCGCGCTCAATGCGGATCCTTTGATCGCCAACGAGAAGCAGACCGCGCTGACCGTGGCGCAGATGCTGGTCGGCATCGACCGGCTGAAGCGCGGATTCCCCACCCTGCGGCTGCCGGTGTTGATCGCGCATGGCACCGCCGACAAGGTCACCGTGCCGGCGGGCAGCCAGGTGTTCGAGGACAACGCGGGGTCGGCAGACAAGACGCTGCTGCTGTACAAGGACCACGCGCATGACCTGTTGAACGACGTGGGGCGCGAGGGCGTGGTGCGCGACTTCAAGCAGTGGATCGAGCGACACCTGCCTGCAAGTGCCGCGGTTGAAGAAGAGCGCAGCGCATGAGCATTGCGTTCGCGGGGCATCGCCGTGTCAGCTGATCGCGATTCCCTTCACCAGCCGTGCGGCGAGCCGCTCCTGCTTCAACTGCGCCAGCCACCAGTCCAGCGCCTTGCCCTGGTGGTCGCCGCGCCAGGCCACGTACAGCAGGTTCGGTTCGCGCGGGTTGGCCACGCGCTTTTCGACCAGCTCGCCGCGTGCCAGCAGGCCGGCGGCGCGCTCGCGCGGCAGCCAGCCCACGCCCAGCCCAGCGCATTGCGCGCGGACCTTGGCGTACATGCTGGGCACCGCCAGTGAGGGTTGCCCGCCGAGTACGCCGTAGCCACGCACCTCCAGCTTGCGCGAGGTGTCGGCCACCACCACCGCGCGGTGCTGTTGCAGGGTCGCCGCATCCAGCGGTTCTTCCACCTTGGCCAGGGGGTGATGCGGGGCCACTGCAAACACCCACTCCATCACCCCCAGCTCGAACCAGCGCAGGCCGGGGATCACCGGCGGCTCGTTGGTGGCCCCCACCACCAGGTCGGCTCGGCCATCGCGCAGCGCGTCCCAGGTGCCGGTGAGCACTTCGTGGGTGATGCGCAGGGTGACCCCGGAGTCGAGTGCGTCGAAGTACTGGATCACCGGCAGCAGGGTGTCGAACTCCAGGATCTCGTCGGTGACGATCCACAGCCGGTCTTCCCAGCCACCCGCCACCTGCTTCACGCGGCGGGTGAGGCGGGAGACGTCCAGCATCAGCCGGGCCGCTTCCTGGGCCAGCAGCTGGCCGGCCGGGGTGAGCTGCAGCCGGTAGCGGCGGCGGTCGAACAACAGGGCATCGAAGCGCGCCTCCAGCTGCCGGGCGGCATGCGAGACCGTGGAGGGCGCCTTGCCCAGTCGGGCGGCCGCGCGCGAGAGGCTGCCGGTCTCGCGGATGGCGTCGAGCAGGGCCAGTTCGTCGGCAGACAACATGTTCGATCCTTTCGAACGAGTTCGTCGCGATTGTGGCACGGAAACAGGGAAACGCTCGAGCAGTATGGGCTCACGGCACAACGCCACCATCGAAGGAGATCAGCATGAACCGTTTCAACAACAAAACCGTCCTCGTCACCGGCGGCAGCAGCGGCATCGGTCTGGCCGCCGCCCACGCCTTCATCGCCGAGGGCGCCCGGGTGGTCATCACCGGCCGTGATGCGGCCGCCCTGGAGCAGGCCCGGGCCGCACTCGGTGCCAACACCATCGCAGTGGTCAACGACGCCGGCGACCTCGCCGCCGCGCGCGCCCTGGCCGCCACGCTGGCCGAGCAGCAGGTGCGGCTGGACGCGGTGTTCCTCAACGCCGGTGCGGCGAAGTTCGCCGCCTACCCCGACGTGGACGAAGCACTGTGGGACCTGACCTTCAACACCAACATCAAGGGCCCGTACTTCCAGTTGCAGGCACTGCTGCCACTGCTCAACAGCGGCGCCTCGGTGTTGATCAACGGCTCGATCAATGCGCGCATCGGCATGCCGAACAGCTCGGTGTATGCAGCGAGCAAGGCGGCCGTGATCTCGCTGGCCAAGACGCTCTCTGCCGAACTGCTGCCGCGCGGCGTGCGCGTGAACGTACTCAGCCCGGGCCCGGTGAGCACGCCGATCTACGGAAAGCTCGGCCTGGACAAGGCCGCGCTGGACGCCACCGCCGCACAGATCCAGAGCCAGATTCCGCTGGGCCGCTTCGGCACGCCGGAAGAGATCGCCGCCACCGTGCTGCATCTGTCCTCACCCGAGTCGGCCTACATCGTCGGCACCGAAATCATCGCCGACGGCGGCATGAGCCAACTGTAACCCTGTCTATTCTCCCGGAGACTGTCATGAACCTGCTTTCCCGTTCGTTCCGCCGCGCGGCCAGCGCCCTGCTGGTGCTGCTGGCCGTGCAGGGCACTGCACACGCCGCTGGCGCCGGCGCCATCCAGAGCCACAGCGCCGAGGTCAACGGCGTGACCCTGCATTACCTGCAGGCTGGCGAGGGCGACACCTCGCCGGTGGTACTGCTGCACGGCTACGCCGAAACCAGCCACATGTGGCGCCCGTTGATGCCGAAACTGGCGGGCAACCACGTGGTGATCGCACCGGACCTGCGCGGCGCCGGCCAGTCGTCCAAGCCAGACGGTGGCTACGACAAGAAGACGCTCGCGCAGGACATCCACGCGCTGGTGAAGTCGCTGGGCTACCCGAAGGTGAAGATCGTCGGCCACGACATCGGGCTGATGGTGGCGTATGCGTACGCGGCGCAGTATCCCGATGAAGTGGACAGCATCGTGCTGATGGACGCGTTCCTGCCCGGCGTGGGCGACTGGACCCATGTGTGGCTGCTGCGCGATCTGTGGCACTTCCACTTCTACGGCGAGACGCCGCTGAAGCTGGTGGACGGCCGCGAGCGCACCTACTTCGAGCACTTCTGGAATGACTTCGCGGCCGACCGCAATCACTCGGTGCCCGAGGCGGATCGCCAGTTCTATGCGAGCGAATACGCGCGCCCGGGTGGCATGCGTGCAGGGTTCGAATACTTCAAGGCGTTCGAGCAGGATGCCAAGGACTTTGCAGGGTTTGCGAAGACGCCGCTGCACATGCCGATGCTGGTGCTCTCCGGCGAGAAGGCCGGTGGCCAGTTCCTGATTGACCAGGCCAAGATGGTGGATACCAATGTGGAAGGCGTGCTGGTGAAAGGCTCCGGCCACTGGCTGATGGAAGAAGCGCCGGACCAGACCATGCCTGCGCTGGTGGCGTTCCTCAACAAGTAAGGCGCGCTCAACCCGCTTCGCCGCGCGTGTTCAACCATTCGCGCGGCGAGGCACCGGTGCGGCGGCGGAAGGCGCGCGAGAACGTCGGTGCATCGGCGAAGCCCAGCTCCAGTGCCACCTGCTTCACCGGGCGACCAGCGCGCAGCAATGACGTGGCCACGTTCAGCTTCCAGTCCAGCGAGTACGCCGCCGGCGTGGTGCCGGTGGCGGTCTTGAACGCGGCCGCGAACGCACTGCGCGACATGCCGGCCAGCGCGGCCATGCGCTCCAGCGTCCACTCTGCATCGGGCGCGGCGTGCACTGCCATCAACGCCTTGGCCAGGCGCGGATCGGACAGGCCCAGCATCATGCCGGGTGAGACCTGCGCCTGGTCGGGGTGATCGATGATCCAGCGCAGAACCTGGATCAGCACCACTTCGAACAAGCGGTTGGCGAGCAGGCGCGAACCGCAGCGTGTGCGGTCGGATTCGGCGAACAGCAGGTCGAGCGTGGCCTGCAATCCATCGATGGCCCGCAACGGCAGCAGGATCACATCGGGCAGCGACTGCACGATCGGGTTGCGCAGGCCGCCGTCGAAGTCGAGCGTGGCGCAGGTGAAGTCCGAGCCGTCCACCGGTGGGTTGATGAACTCGTGGTGCACCGCGCGCGGGAATAGCAGCAGGGTGGGTTCGCACAGGTGGGTACGCGCCAGCTGCTTGCCGTCGCGGTACAGCAGGTCCATTTCGCCCCGGCGCAGCACGTGCAGGAAGCCGCGCCCGGGCTGCGCGTCGAAGGTCTGGTGGCCGCACAGCGGACCGGCGTGGAACAGGGTGGCGTCGACCCGGAAGCGCTCCAGCACCGGGCTGAGCCGGTCAATCGACGTAATGGACGAATTGACATCTATCAGCGACATACAGACACCAAACGTCCCGAACGGGTTCCTATTATGCCCATCAACCGGCCACACCGCGCCGGCACTCAACAGGAATCCAAGCCATGTCCCGTATCCCCCTTGTCACCCCCCAGGACACCACCGGCGAACGCCAGGCCCTGCTCGGTCAGATCCATTCCGCCTTCGGTGCCACCCCGAACATGTTCCGCGCCGTGGCCAATTCCACCGCCGCGCTGAAGAGCATGTGGGGCTCGTTCGGCGCCCTCGGCGGCGGCGTCATCCCGGCCACGCTGGGCGAAAAGATCGCCGTGGCCATCGCCAACCGCAATGCCTGCGAGTACTGCCTGGCCGCGCACACCGCACTGGGCCGCAAGGCTGGCGCCAGCAGCCAGGAAATGAGCGCCGCGCAGGGCGGCGATTCGGACGATCCGAAGACGGCAGCCGCACTGCACTTCGCGCTGCGCGTGGTGGAAGGCCGCGGCCAGATCGACGACAGCGACGTGGCGCAGCTGCGCAGCGTGGGCTTCAACGACGAAGAGATCGTGGAGATCCTGGCCCACATTGCGTTGAACCTGTTCACCAACTACGTCAACGTGGCGTTCGCGGTGCCGGTGGACTTCCCGGGCGTGAAGTTGCGTTGAAGGAAGTACAACGGGCTGGCCGGTGTTTCCGGCCAGCAACCTTGAGGAGACTGCGGCAATGAACTCTACTTACGTTCCCATCGATTGCGAATTCCACGACGTGCTTGAGGCAACGGCGACCACTGGCCGCCGTGTTGCGATTGAGTACCTGGACACTTCCGGCCAGCTGCAGACCGTGCAGGCGCGCATCAGCGACCTGCAGGCGCACAACGGTGAGGAACACATGCTGCTGGATGACGGCAGCCGGATCCGGCTGGACGCCATCGTGAGTGTTGATGGCGTTGCGATGCCATCCAGTTGCGGCTTATAGCCGCATGCCCATCCAGATGACGGCTTCCGTGGAGTTCGTCACGATGGGATCAAGCAGCCTTGCCCAGAAAGAGCGAGTCTGGCCATGGGCCAGTGACTGGTCATGATGCTGCTGCTCTTCTGCAACGATGGATGCGATGGCGATGACAGCGTCAGGGTCGTTGCCGCGCAGTACCTCAAGCTGATGCTCCAGGTGGCGCAGCACCACGCTCTCGACGGCTGTAGTAGTTGCTGAAATCGCCGCGCTGCCGAACAGGCCGGTGACGAGGCCTAGGACCAGCCCGCCTGCTCCGCACAGGTGATAGCTTCGACAGCGCGGGCGACCACGTCGCTCCAGCTCAGCGCGGAAGATCGCGCGGTGCCGCTGTTCGTGCGAACGAAACTCGCAAAGCTCGGCCACCATATGAGGCGCAGTCACCCGTGCCAGGAGGATCTGCCCGGTGTAGATGTTTACCGCACCATGCTCACCCGCGTGGTTGACCTTGATGATGCGGTTGCCGAGATCGGTGGCTGGGGGCTTTTCGGTGGCGTCCTGATGCGTCCAGTCCATTCCTTGGTTCTCTGACTTATCGGCACCATCTTCGGCGCACTCGTGGTGGTACGTACAGTACTCTGATTACAGCAATCTCTCGACGTCTCTCATGCCGATATCACCGGCCCTGCGGAAAGCCGTAGCAACGGCGTCGCAATCTGCAGTGGAGACCTGCAGTTCTTCGAACACGGCGCGCCAGGTACGAACAACTCCCACGATGAGCTCGATCAGTGAAGCCGCGCGGGGTTGGGTGAGTCCGAAGTCGCCGCAACCTGCAAGGGCATTGCCGAGTGTTGCTCTGCGACCTTGGGGCCCTACCCCCAAGTGAAGGTTACGCTCGGTACCAGCCTGTGGCTTGGGCACAACGTCATAAAGCGGACTGAGGTTCCAGGCGCCGTCATCGTGTACGAACGCGTGGTTTCGCAGGTGATCGTCGTCGTTGGTCACCAGAATGTTGAATACCATGCGGGAGAACAGTTCCTCTCGCTGTGCAGTCACCCGTCCGTCGGCCGCCCATTGCTCGATCGTGCGCACGATCTGTGCGTAACTTGAGTCGGGCGAGTCATGTTCGGTCAGTCCCAGCATGGTCAACGCACTGACGGTATGCCGCCGGCTCATTCCGCCACCCGCAGGGACGCGGTCAAAACGCTCGATGAGCATCACCTGCCGACCGTCAGCCAAGGTCTGAAGGTTCGTAGCCGGTGTCGAGAGACCTGCACGCCGCGCCAGTTCCAGTGTGGCTCGCTCGACGCTGGGTACGTTGAAGCGATCCCTGATGGACGGAAACTTTGCGATCCACTCGCGTCCACCGTCAACGACAGTGGCCTTTGGGCGCGCACCGCCGAGCGACGGCGCGCCCATGAAGTAATGCTCCAGGTGCCTCGGAACCGGCAGCCCCTCTTCCACACGTCCTGCAGCGTCGACCAGGTACTGCAGATCGATTGCCGATGGCAGGCCGCCGTCATGGGGTTCGCTGTCCAGCGCCGACCGCACGTCCAGCGCACCGACCCGGTTGCTGCCCGCTTCCAGCATGTACCGCGATTCGGGCAAGCCGTTGGCGGGCGCGCCCAGCCGGTTCTCGATCACCCGACGGCCCCAGTCGTCCGGTGTGGCGTCCCGCAGCGCGCCGAACATGGCCAAGCCGTTTATCGGAACCTGCAGGTCCGCCGCTTGATCCAACGGCAGTGAAACCGGATCAACGGCGATCGCTCCAGGATTTCGCCGGAGGGGATAGCGCCTGCCGTAGGCGAACTGCGATGCCCGCAGATCGATCCCCTGTTCGGTCAACGTCAGGAGCCCGGCCGGCACAGCATCCGTTTCACCGGGAAGGTGCACAAAGACATAGGGCATGGGTTGGGCTCGGGTCAGAAGTCCAGATCGGAAGGGTCGTGGCGAACCGGATGCTTGGTCTGGGTCCGCTCCAGGATCGCGTCCGAGACGGGGTCCTGAAGCTGATCGAGTTTGTGCAGCAGGCCAAGCCGGTCCATGACTGCCAGCCATGTACCCAGCGAGATGCTGACGTTGCCCTTCTCCAGGCGATTCATGGTGGCTGGGCTTATCCGGGCACGCTCCGCCAGGCTCTCCTGCGACCATCCGCGCGCCTTGCGGGCGTTCTTCACCAGCCCTGCAAGATGCTTTGCAGAGTTCATGGTGGTAGACGTCGCGTAGTCGGCGGAGCTCCGGCGCATATCAGTCATAAATGATAGGAATTGCGGTAAATCCTATCATCTATGACAGATCTCTCACCTTCACATCTTCCCATGGAAGATGGCGGCTCCAACATCTCCAGCCGCGGGCAATCTGGGATGTCGAGTCTGCCATATCCATCATAAAAGATAGAAAATGCGACATTTCCTATCATTAATGATGACTTCTGAGATAAGTCGGCACTGGCACGGCGAGAAGTTACCGACGGGCGAACCTCGCTGACCCGCCATCACCAGCTAGTTCCCTGAACGCGCACCTTATTCATGTACCGGTCAGTTCAATATTCAGGGTCGATTAGGTCGGCTAACGGATAATTTACACCTGTCGACCGCCCTTCTCTCTCCCCTCCCCCAGAGCGGGCGGCCGGCAAAACCAAAATAAAAAAGGTGTGTTCCCGATGATGAAGTCTTCCCTGCTTGCCCTGGGCCTGGTCGCTGCACTGCCGTTCGCTGCTTCGGCCGCCGATGGCCTGTCTTACAACTACGTTGAAGGCGGCTACGTGAACACTGACGCCAAGGGTGGCGACGCTGATGGTTGGGCCGCGAAGGGCTCGGTTGCCATTGCGCCGAACTTCCACGTCTTTGGCGATTACAACTCGCAGGAAACCAAGCGCGGCAACGCCGATGTTGACCAGTGGCGCGTGGGCGTCGGCTACAACTACGGCATCGCGCCGACCACCGACCTGGTGGCTCGCGTCGCGTACCAGAAGTTCGACCCGAAGCACGGCCTGGACTTCAACGGCTATGCCACCGAAGTCGGCGTGCGCACTGCGTTCACCCCGATGATCGAAGGCTACGCGCTGGCCGGCTACGAAGATTTCAGCAAGAAGCACGGCATCAACCCGGACGGCGAGTTCTACGGCCGTGTCGGCGCCCAGGCCAAGTTCAACCAGAACTGGGGCCTGAGCGGCGAAGTGAAGCTGGCCAAGGCCGGCGACCGCGAGTGGTTCGTGGGCCCGCGCTTCACCTGGTAATGCAACAGAACAACGGTACGTTGTTGGATGGCGTGTGACCTCTCTCCCACGCGTCATGAAGCCCGGCCCTCCGCCGGGCTTCGCTTTTTTGGGAAGGCGGTTTTGGTGCTACGAGCAGCCGGGCAGAGCCCGGCTCTACCGGCTGGGGTTCGAAGCGGCTAGGTGGCGCTCGGCTCTTCGCTTGGCCAGATGCTTGCGGACATCTTCCAAGGATGTGGCTTGGGTTGGTTCAGCCTCGAGCGCGCGCGCCGCTGGAAGCACGCAATCGCGCAACCAAGCTTCGATTGCCTGGTCATGTGTTGATTGTTGGCGGTTCGAGAAGTCATTCATTGCGCCACATTGTGCGTGGTCAGCCAGCGCGCGGCATTGCAAGTAGTTGCACCGAGATCGGGTTGTGATTGCGCTTCAAAAAAAAACCCGGCTTTCGCCGGGTTTTTCTTTGCTCACTTGAACAGCGTATCCGGATACTCCGGCTTCTGCTCTCGCGCCAGCAGCGCGCGCAGGCCTTCTTCCGGGGTCTGTTCGCCGTGCAGTACGGCGCGGACCCGGTCCGAGATCGGCAGGTCGATGCCGTGGCGGCGGGCCTGGCGCATGACTTCGTCGGCGGTCTGCACCGATTCCACCACCTGGCCAATCTCACGTACGGCGTCCTGCAGGCTCTGGCCACGTCCCAGCGCGAGGCCGAGACGACGGTTGCGCGAGAGGTCGCCGGTGCAGGTCAGCACCAGATCGCCCAGGCCAGCCAGGCCCATCAGGGTTTCTGGCTTGGCGCCAATCGCGGCCGCCAGGCGCAGCATTTCATTCAACCCGCGGGTGATCAGGCCGGCACGGGCGTTGAGGCCCAGCTGCATGCCATCGGCCACGCCGGTCGCCACGGCCAGCACGTTCTTCATGGCGCCACCGAGCTCGGCACCGACCATGTCGTCGCCGGTGTAGGCGCGGAAGGCGGGGCCGTGCATGGCTTCGGCCACCTGCTGGGCGAACTCGGCGTCATCACCGTGCACGGTGATGGCGGTCGGCAGGCCCTGGGTGACTTCCTTGGCGAACGACGGGCCGGTTACTACCGCCAGCGGCACGTCCGGTCCGAGGACCTCGCGCGCGACTTCGTGCAGGAAACGGCCGGAGCCGGGCTCGAAGCCCTTGGTCGCCCACGCCACGCCGGCGTTGGCCGGACGCAGCGGCGCCAGCGCGCGCACGGTTTCACCGAAGGCGTGCGAGGGCACCACCACCAGGATCCACGTGGCGCCTTCGACGGCCGCAGCCAGGTCGGTGGTGGCACGCAGCGATTCCGGCAGGGGAATGCCCGGCAGGTAACGGGTGTTCTCGTGGCGCTGGTCGATGGCGTCCACCATCGCCGCGTCGCGCCCCCACAGCACGGTCTGTTTCCCGTGCCGCGCCAGCAGGCTCGCCAGGGCGGTGCCCCAGGAGCCTGCGCCGAGAACGGCGATCTTGTCTGCGGTGTCGTTCATCGGTACCACTGCAGCGCCGATCAGGCGTTGCCGGCCGGCTCGGAATCGGCGAGCGAGGTTTCGCCCTGTTCCTGGCGCTGGCGCAGGGTTTCGGCGTACAGGCCTTCAAAGTTGATCGGCTGCAGGAAGAACGGCGGGAAGCCGCCAGCCTGGATCAGCTCGCTCACCAGCGAACGCACGTACGGGAACAGGATGTTCGGGCACTGGGTGCCGAGCAGCACGTCGATGGACTGCGGGTCCAGGCCGACCAGGCCGAACACGCCAGCCTGCTGCACTTCGGCCACATAGGCGGTCTTGTCGCCGGCCTTGCAGGTCAGGGTCACGGCCAGCACCACTTCGAAGGCGCTCTCACCCAGGCGCTGCACGCGCTGGTTGAGGTTGAGCTGCAGCTCCGGCTGGACGGCTTCGTTGAACACGCCCGGGGCGTTCGGCGACTCGAAGGAAACGTCCTTGACGTAGATCTTCTCGACGGTGAACGCGGGGCCGGTGGCGGCGTCGGCCGGCGCGACAGCGCCGTTGGTGATGGTGTCTTCGGACATTTCCTGATGCTCCAAAAAATAAATGCAGTAGTAATGGATTGTTACATGCCCTGCGATGGGGGCGTGTGCGGGCGCGCACAAGGCGTGCCGGCCAAATCCGTCAAATTAGTTGCGGCCCTTGACCAGCGGCAGCTCGGCCTGCTGCCAGGCAGGCAGGCCGCCATCGAGCACGTGGACCTGCTCGAAACCGGCTTTCTTCAGCGCCTTGGCGGCGGTTTCCGAGGCGGTACCGGTGCGGCACACCAGCACCACCGGCTTCTGCTTCGCGTTGACCACCAGCTTGTGCTCCGGCCCGAACTGGGCAGGCTGCACGTTGCGGCTGCCGGCAATGTGGCCCTTTTCGAAATCGGTGCCCGCAGACAGGTCGACCACGACCGCGCCGCCGGCATTCATCAGCTGGGTCAGTTCAGCCGGTTTGATCGACTTGTAGCCGCGCATGAGGCGACGCACCTCGGTGACGAGGATGGCTACGGTCAGGCCCACGAAGGCCATCGACAACATCGGGTTTCGGCCGGCAAAGGCCAGCAGCTCTTCGTAATTCACTCAGATCACGGGTCGATAAGCGGGCGCCGATTGTCGCACATGCGGGCGAACCGGCGCCCTGCGGGGCCCCGACAGGGGCTCAGCGGTCCTGCCAGAGGTCCGGAAGGCCGTTGGCCTGCAGCCAGCGCTTGTCCTCGGCGTCCCAGCGCCAGATCTCGCGGACCCGGGCGGTGCGCTCGGACTGGGTATTGAGGTTGATGACCCGGACTTCGGCGTTGCGGCCGATGGTGCCGTCCGGCAGCGGGACGTTCTCGCCGGCACGATAGCTGGAGATCTTCACCTGTTCGAAGCGGCTAAGCTCCAGGTCGGTGAGCGGGTGCTCCTTGGCCTTTTCCGGGTCCAGGTAGGGCAGCGCGTCTTCCACGGTGCCCCAGCGCATGGTGGAGTCGTACTTGATCTGGGTCTCTTCCAGCTGCTTGCGCTGGCCCTTGGTGATCTTCTTCGGGTCGGCGGCCAGCACGGACATGCTGGTCAGCGACAGCAGGCTCAACAGCAGGATCTGGAAGGTACGACGCATGCGAATTCCCCAATCGGCAAGGCGCCCATCCTACCGCCTTGCGAAGGCAACGAAACGTCCGCTCAGTTCAGCTGCCGGTTTTCCGGCTTCGCCGGGCTGGCGGGCCACCACCTCGATGCGGGCCTTGCCGCGCTGGGCGAAGGTGGCCAGGAACGCCTCCCAGTCGGCCTCGTCGGCGGCCTGGGCCTGGGCTGTCAGGTCCTCGTAGACCGGGGCCAGATAGCGCACGTGGCTGTCGGCCACGTACACATCGGCGTCGAACCCGGCCAGGCGCAGGCGCAGGGTGACCAGCGCCCAGCCGCTCAGGGTGAGGGCCGAGGACAGGCTGCCGCCGAAGGCGTTGCCCTTGTCGTTGACGTTGGCGGCCAGCGGCGCGCGCAGGGAGAGCACGCCTTCTGAATAGCCATCCACGCGGATCTGCATGGCCGCGACCGGCGGCATGCGCTCCAGGACCTGCTGCAGGGCGGCCAGGTGCGCGGTGGGGGAATCGGATTCGGACATCGGTACGGCGACGTTACGGCGAAGGCCTCGCATAATGCCCGCAATGAAGCGCCCCGCACATGTGCCGGAATGGACCCTGCTCTCGCTGCGCCCGCGCGGCCAGCACGCGGCGCTGCGCCGCGCTGCGGCACCGCTGGGCGCGCAGGTGCTGGGGCTGTCGCCCTGGGCCCTGGTGGCGCAGCGCGATGACGCCACCCGTGCCGCGTTGGCCCAGGCGCTGGGCGCCGACCGGGTCGTGTTCAGCAGCCCGGCCGCCGTGCACGCGGCGGCGCGGCTGGTGCCGCTGGATGCGCCGCACCCCGGCACCTGGCTTGCGGTGGGCGCAGGCACTGCTGCGGCGCTGCGCGCGCACGGCGCTACCGATGTACAGGCACCGCAGCGGATGGACAGCGAGGGCCTACTCGACCTGCCTGCCCTGGTCCAGCTGCAGGGCCTGCGCGCGGTGCTGGTGACCGCCCCGGGCGGGCGCGGGATCATCGCGCAGACCCTGCAGGACCGTGGCGCCCAGCTGCAGCGGGTGGACGTCTACCGCCGTCAGCCGCTGCGCCTGCCACCCCGCCAGTTGCAGCGCCTGCGTCGCCAACCCTGCCCGTGGGTGCTGGCGCTCAGCAGTGCCGAAGCCTTGGGCCTGTTGCTGGAGCAGCTTCCGGAAGACCTGCTGGCGCGCCTGCGCAGCCAGCAGGTAGTGGCCGCCAGCCCACGCCTGGCGGCGCTCGCGCAGGAGGCCGGCTTCGCCCGGGTGCGCCTGGCCGACGGCCCGGTGCCGGCCCAGCTGGCGGCCGCCGCACACGCTGCGATCACCACCGGCGCAGATTGCTGAACAGGGGTCGGTTCCGGCCTTGCAGGTCCCTTGGGCGGCGAGCGATGCTGTACGCCTGAGCGCCCGCCAGCTCGTGAATGCACCGGCGCGGGCGACAAGGAAGACTGCATGAACGAAGACGCTCCGCCCCCGACCCATTCACCACTGCGCTGGATCCTGCCGATTGCCGCAGCAGCGGTAATCGTGGGCGGCGCCGCCTGGGGCTGGACCCAGTGGCAGGCCCAGCAGGCGCGCAGCGCCCAGCGCGAGGCCGAGGCCAACGTGCTGGTGCAAGGCCTGGCCGGCAGCGTGGAGGCCCTGCGCCGCGACCAGCGTTCCACCTCGCAGCGGGTCCAGGACGCCGCCGCCACCAACCGCGTGCTGCGCGATGAAATGCTGGGCCTGAGCCAGCGCAACGCGCTGCTGGAAGAAAACCTGGCGCGGCTGGCCGACAGCACCCGCCACAACGCGCAGACGCTGCAGCTGGAGGAGGCCGAGCTGCTGCTCAGCCAGGCCGGCCAGCGGCTGGCCTTCGCCGACGACGTGGACGGCGCACGCCGCCTGTACGCATTGGCATCGGCCGCGCTGGACGAAGTGCAGGGCACGGAATTCCTCAACCTGCGCCAGGCGCTGATGCAGGAGCGCAATGCAGTGGATGCGCTGGGCCCGGGCCCGCGCGCGGAGATCAACCAGCGCCTGACCCGCTTCGCGCAGGCCGTGGGCGCGCTGCCCGAAGAGATCGTGCCGGCCGCCGGCAGCGCAACCGCGCCGTGGTGGCACCAGGTGCTGGCACCGTTCGTGACCATTACACCCACCGCCGCGCAGGGCCCACTCACCGGTGCAGAACGCGCTGCCGCGTGGGACTCGCTGCAGCTGGAACTTACCCTGGCCCGCGCGGCGGTGGAACGCGGCAATCAGTCGGAATTTGAACAGTCGCTGGACCGCGTGGCGCTGTGGATGCCGCGCCTGTGGCCGGATTCACCCGGCCTGCGCGAGCGACGTGTTGAACTGCAGCAGTTGCGCGCCCAAGTGCTACGCCCGCCGCTGCCCGAACTGGGCAGCACCCTGCAGCAACTGCGCTCCATGCGCGATGGGAGTTGATAGATGAAGCCGATTTATTCCGTGGTGGTGCTGCTTCTGGCCGTGGTGCTGGGCGTGGTGGCCGCGCAATGGCTGGGTACCGAATCGCTGCGCCAGTACGGCGAGGTGATCTACCGCGCCGGCGGCAATGACTACCGCTCCACCGTGCCGCAGGTGGCACTGATGGCGCTGGTGGCCCTGCTGGTGCTGTGGCTGCTGTGGAGCCTGGTGGCCTCGCCGTTCCGGGCGTGGGGCCGCTACCGTCGCAAGCAGGGCCGCGCACGCCTGATCGAAGGCCTGCAGGCGCATGAGTACGGCCACTGGCAGCGCGCTGAAAAACTGCTGGCTACTGCTGCCGAAGACGACGAAGTGACTGCGGTGGCGTACACCACGGCGGTGCGCAGTGCAGAAGCACGCGGTGACCAGGCGGCGGTGGACCAGTACCTGCAGCGCCTGTCCACCTCCGATGCCACGGCCTACGCGCTGATGCAGGCCGAACGCCTGCTGCGGCAGGAACGCCCGGTGGATGCGATCAACGCGCTGGACGCCCCGGGCATCCAGCCGCTGCCGCCGCGCGGCTTGTGGCTGCGCACCGAAGCGTTGGCGCGTGCGGATCGCGCGCATGAGGCCTATGGCCAGCTCGGCGCGCTGCGCAAGCAGAAGGTGCTGCCGGACGATGCGGTTTCGGAACTGGAAGTGCGCCTGGCCGCGCAGTCGCTGCTGGAAGCGGGCGACGTGAATGCGCTGGCCGCGCAGTGGGAAGCGACCCCGAAGGCGCTGCGCAGCGACCCGGACGTGGTCTCCGCCTACGCCCTGCGCGCCGTGGCGCTGGACTGGGACGAACCGGCCCTGCTCAACCTCGAGCAGGCGCTGGATTCGCGCTGGGACGAATCGCTGGTGACCCTGTACGGGCAGATGCCGGTGGAGAAACTGGCGACGCGCCAGGCCAACCTGCAGCGCTGGTTGGGCCAGCAGCCGTCGAGCCCAGCGTTGCTGCTGGCGCTGGGCCGCATTGCAGTACGCCAGGGCGACCACGTTCAAGCCGAGGATTACCTGCACCGCGCGATCGCCGCCGGTGCCGGCCCGGATGCGTGGGAAGCGCTAGGTGAGGTGTTTACCGCGCGCGGTGAGCCGGCGTTGGCCGCACAGTGTTATGGCAATGCGTTGCGCCAGCAGCGTGGCGAGGAACGCGTGGTGTTGGTTCGGACGACGGCGCCGTTGGCGACGGTGGTCCCGGAGCGCGCAACCGTTGAAGAGCAGTCGTTGATGAGCGAACCGGCGCCAGTACTGGACCATCCGGTCGACCGCGACGCATTCGGAAACCCACGAATCCCGTAACCGGTGGTGCCGGCCACCGGCCGGCCCCCCGCACACTCAAAAAAAATGGCCACCCTCCAGTGGCCATTTTCATTTCAAATTCGTTTGACTCAACGCTCGACGATCGCCACCACGCCCATACCGCCGGCGGTGCAGATCGACACCAGCGCGCGACCACCGCCGCGTTCGGCCAGCTGCTTGGCAGCCGTGGCAATCACACGCGCACCGGTAGCCGCAAACGGGTGGCCGGTGGCCAGCGACGAACCCACCAGGTTGATCTTGGCCGGGTCGATCCTGCCCAGCGGCGCGTCCAGGCCCAGGCGGTTGCGGCAGTAGTCCTCGCTTTCCCACGCACGCAGCGTGCACAGCACCTGGGCGGCGAACGCTTCGTGGATTTCGTAGATGTCGAAATCCTGCAGGGTCAGGCCGTTGCGCTTGAGCATTTCCGGCACAGCGACAGTCGGCGCCATCAGCAGGCCTTCGCCATGCACGAAGTCCACCGCCGCGACCTGCGAATCACGCAGGTAGGCCAGCGGCTCGTGGCCGTGCGCACGCGCCCATTCCTCGCTGGCCAGCAGCACCGCCGAGGCGCCGTCGGTGAGCGGGGTGGAGTTGGCGGCGGTCAGCGTGCCACGGCCGGAAACCTTGTCGAACGCCGGCTTCAGCGTGGCCAGCTTCTCCAGCGAGGTGTCCGGGCGCAGGATGTTGTCGCGCTCCACGCCGCGGAACGGGGCGATCAGGTCGTTGAAGAAGCCGCGCTCATAGGCGGCGGCCAGCTTCTTGTGCGAGGACACCGCCCACTCGTCCTGCGAGTCGCGCGAGATGTTCCATTCCTTGGCCATGTCTTCGCAATGGTCACCCATGCTCTTGCCGGTGCGCGGCTCGGCCACGCCCGGGAATTCCGGCTTGAGCTCGGAAAGCTTGAAGCCGCTCAGGATCGCCTTGATCTTGTCGCCGGTGGTCTTGGCGCGGTTGGCGGCCAGCAGGCGCGCACGCAGCTTCTTGCCGTACACGATCGGCACGTCGGAGGTGGTGTCCGAGCCGCCGCCGATGCCCGATTCGATCTGGCCCAGCGCGATCTTGTTGGCCACGTTGATGATGGTGTCCAGCGAGGTACCGCAGGCGCGCTGCATGGTGATGCCCGGGGTGAGCGGGGACAGGCCCGACGACAGCGTGGCTTCGCGGCCCAGGTTCCAGTCGCTGGAATGCTTGATCACCGCGCCCATGGCCACTTCGCCCAGCTGCTGGCCGTGCAGGCCGAAGCGTTCGACCAGTGCACCCAGCGTGCGCACCGACATGCCCAGGTTGCCAACATCCGAATAGGCGGTGTTCTGGCGGCAGAACGGGATACGGACGCCACCAAGGATGGCGACGGGACGAGCGTTGGGCATGGAGATACCTGGCATGGGAAGGGTGTCTGCAACATGGCCTGCACGAAGGAGCAGGCATAATGGGGGCAAGTGTAGCTGCCGCCCTGTGATGGGCCAACTGTGATCCCATGAGCAAACCCGACCCCGGCATGAATGCCCTTGGCGTACTGGCATTGGAACTGGCCGGAGGAGACGCCCCACGCAACGCCGCCCTGGGCTCTGAACAGGCCGGTGAACTGGCCGACCGCGTTGGCCGCGACCTGGCCAAGCTGGTTCCCGGCGTAAGCGGGCTGGACTTCGTGTTCGCCGGCGCCCATTTCGACCCGGCCGAGGTGCTGCGGCCGGGCTGGCCGATCCACCGCCGCCTGGAAGAGCTGCAGATGCGTGCGCCCGGCCGCAATGAAGGCCCGCGCCTGCTGGCGTTCGGGGCTGGCGCCGACGGTGAAGTGCCGCTGCCGTTCCAGGCCGATGCCAGCCTTACCGGCGGCGGCCTGCGGGTGGTGCCGTTCCTGCTGACCGGCACCGAAGTGGCCCAGACCTCCGCCGTGGCGGGCGCGCTGGAAGACGTGCTGCTGGCCCAGGGCATGGCCCAGGCCGACACTGCGCTGCTGGCGCAGAACGCGTTTGGCGCGCAGATCGAGCACGCGCGCTATTTCACGGTGAACGACCTGGCCGCAATGATGTCGATGCAGTACGACAACCAGGGCCTGGCCGCGCTGTGGCCGCTGATCGAAACGGCGCTGATGGCCCCACAGTCGGAACAATGGCTGGATGAATCGCCAGAACCGCTGCTTCGATACGCTGACGGCGAAGTGCGTATGGCACTGTTCGACCCGGCGGGTTGGTGCGCGTTCTACAACCACGACAAGGGCAACTGCGAGCGCCTGCAGGGCATTTATGACCAGTACCTGATGCGCCAGCGTCAGATGGCCGCGGTGCTGGAAGCCCACGGGCTGCCGGTCCTCTTCGTGCATTGCGAAGCCGGGCAGGACGCGCGGGCATTGTTGACACGATAAAAAAAACGCCGGCAATGCCGGCGTTTTTCGTTTGCATCAACCACCCGGTAGAGCCACGCCCTGCGTGGCTGAACCGCCGATCGATTACGGCGCGGCCTTGATCACCGCACACGCCAGACGCGCACCGGCATTACCGGTCGGCTGGGTCTTGTAATCGTCCGGGTCGGCATGGACGATCAGGCCACGGCCGATGATGTCGAAGTCATTGCCTTCGCCAATGTTGACGTTGGTGGAGACGTCGGCATCGACCACGGCACTACCCTGCGCGTCCGCCTTGATGTTCGGAATGTCGCCACCGTGGTGCGGGGTGGTGGCCACGTTGCCGTGGTCTTCCTTGGACGGGTTGAAGTGGCCGCCGGCGCTGTCGCCGTTCGGCGCGCTGCAGTCGCCCTTCTCATGGATGTGGAAGCCGTGCTCGCTGTTCGGCTTCAGGCCGCTGATGTCGCCCTTCACGTGGACCTTGCCGTCAACGACGCTGAAGGTGACGTTGCCCTTGACGTTGTTGCCCTGGGTCGGCGCCAGTTCGGCCATCGCGGTGTGATTGGCGTGCGCTTCGCTGGTCATCGCCGGCGGTGCGTCCTTGGCAGCAGCGGCCGCATCGGCGGCCGGTGCGGTGTCGGTGGCCGGGGTCGGTTCCGGGGTGGTGGTCTCGGCCGGCTTGTTGCAGGCGGTCAGGCCCACGGCGGCAACGGCGGCGAACAACGCGGTATGGATCAGACGCATGTGGATCTCCTTGCGGGTAACGAACGGAAAAGCGACGTAGCCAGGCAACGCGCTCAGCGCGTAGCCCGGATCACGCCGCAGGCAATACGGGCGCCGGCATTGCCGGCGGGCTGGCTGCGGTAATCGTCGGCGTTGGCATGTACGACCAGCGCGCGGCCGACGATATCGGTGGCGGCACCGCCACCGAGGGTCACCGCGGGCAGGCGCACGTCGACGCTCACCCTACCCTGCGCATCAGCACGCAGGTTGTCCATGTCGCCGGCGTGATGCGCACCGGCGCTGTTGCGGCCATGCGGCTGGTTGGCCGGATTGAAATGCGGACCCGCGCTGCTGGCGTCGACGGCACTGCAGTCGCCCCGCTCGTGCACGTGGAACGCGGCCGTCTGCAGCGGCTGCAACCCACCGATGGTGCCGGTGATATGCACGCCACGCGCGTCCGGCACCAGCACCAGGCGACCACTGACGATGCTGGCCGACGCCGGTGCCAGGTTGGCTTCAGCCTGCTTGGCCACGCTCACGACCGGCACCACCGGCGCCGGCGCGGTGCGCTGCTCGGGCGCGGTACGGCAGGCGGCAAGCGCGAGCAGTGACGGCAACAACAGGGCGAGTTGGGAACGACGCATCGGATAACTCCTTGATAGGCAAACTAACGTCTGGCTCGTCCACGCATCATGAAAGACGCCGCGACGCGGCGCTTACATCGCATGAACAGGCATTCAGCTACCGCGCCGTCGACCGGCGCCGAGCTTGCGGGTGAGCGTGTTGCGGCCCATGCCCAGACGCGCGGCGGCTTCGGCTCGACGCCCGTGGGTGATCTGCAGGGCGGCTTCCAGCAACGCCTGGTCCACCCGCTCGCGCACCTGCGCGTGCAGTCCTTCGGCACCTTCGGCCAGGCGCTGCCGGGCCCAGGCCGAGAGCAGGCTTTCCCATTGGCCGGGGTCGCCGTGCGCGCGGCTGCGCGGCGCCTGGCCGCGATGCAGCGCACTGTCCACGTCGGCCACGCCGATGGTGTCGGACGCGGCCAGCGCCGCCATGCGCCAGCACACGTTTTCCAGCTCGCGCACGTTGCCCGGCCAGTCATGCTCGCGCAGCGCCTGCAGGGCGGCAGCGGTGAGGCGCTTGGGCGGCGTGTCCAGCTTGTGCGCGGCGGCGGCCAGGAAGGTATCGGCCAGCTGCACGATGTCTTCGCGGCGCTCGCGCAGTGGCGGCAGGCGCAGCCGCACCACATCGAGCCGATGCAGCAGGTCGGCGCGGAACCGCCCCTGCGCCACCAGCGACTCCAGGTCCTGGTGGGTGGCGGCGATGACCCGCACATCCACCCGGATCAGTTCGCGGCCGCCGACGCGGAAGAACTCGCCCTCGGCCAGCACGCGCAGCAGGCGGGTCTGGAGCGGCAACGGCATGTCGCCGATTTCGTCCAGGAACAGCGTGCCGCCATCGGCCTGCTCGAACCGCCCGACGTGGCGGCGCTGCGCCCCGGTGAACGCACCGGCCTCGTGGCCGAACAGTTCGCTTTCCAGCAGTTCGGAAGGAATGGCGGCGGTGTTGAGCGCCACGAACGGGCCCTGCGCACGCGGCGACTCGTGATGCAGCGCGTGCGCCACCAGTTCCTTGCCGGTGCCGGTTTCGCCGTTGATCAGCACCGACAGCGGCGCCTGCGCCAGCCGACCGATGGCGCGGAACAGGGCACGCATGGCCGGGGTGTCGCCGACCAGCTGCGGGCGCTGGTCGGGGGTGGCTTCCACGGCGGGGGCGCTGCGTTCGGCCACGGCGATGTCCGGCGCCGGCAGCACGCGCTGGGCCAGCGCCACCGCGTCGTCCAGATCGAACGGCTTGGACAGGAATTCCTGCGCACCGCCGCGGAACGCGCCGGCAGTGCTGGCCACGTCGGTATAGGCCGACATCACGATCACCGGCAGCTGCGGATGCGCGGCCTTGAGCTTGTCCAGCAGCACCAGGCCGTCGTCGCCGGGCATGCGCACGTCGGTGAACAGCAGGTCCGGCGGCGGCTGGCTGGCCAGCATCTCCAGCGCGGCGGCGGCGCCGTCGAATCCTTCCACCGCGTACCCGGCATCGCGCAGGGCGGTGCTCAGGACGAAGCGCACGGCACGGTCGTCGTCGACGACCCAGACGCGCTGGGCCTGGCTGTCAGCCGCCATGCGCGGTCTCCTCGTTTGCGGGAGTGCCCTGCCCGATCGGCAGCTGCACGGTGAATACGGTATGGCCCGGGCGCGAACGGTAGGTCAGCGTGCCCCGGTGTTCGCGTGCGACCTGCTGGGCCAGCGCCAGGCCGAGTCCGGTGCCTTCGGCACGGCCACTGACCAGCGGCAGGAACAGGTGTTCGGCCAGCGCTTCGGGTACGCCACGGCCGTCGTCGGCGATCTCGAGCCGCAGCGCCATGGCCTGAAGCTGGTCGCCGATGCGGACACCGTGTTCCACCCGGGTGCGCAACGTGACGGTTCCGGCACCGGCCTGGATCGCATTGCGCACCAGGTTCCACACCGCCTGGGTGAGGCGATCGGCGTCGCCGTCGAATTCGGGAATGCTGGGGTCGTAGTCGCGCTGCAGCCGGACCGCCCAGCCGCCTTCGCTTTCGGCCAGGCGCAGCACGCGCTCCAGCGAGGCGTGGATGTTGAGCGGCGCATGCGGCGCGGCCGGGGCCGGCGACAGCAGCTGTTCGAGCAGCCCGTTCAGGCGTTCGATCTCCGAGCCGATCAGCTCGATCAGTTCGCGCTCTTCGGGGTCGCGCTGGGTGCTGCGCCGGGCCAGCAGCTGGGCCGCGCCCTTCAGGCCGGCCAGCGGGTTGCGCAGCTCGTGGGCCAGGCCCTTGAGCGCGGCGCTGAGCGCGCTGGGCAGGGCCTGGGTAGGGTCCAGCCCGGGGAATTCGTCCACCGGGTGCGCTTCCAGCAGCCAGCCGTCGTCGTCGTGGCGGCTGACCCAGCCTTCGGCGAATCGCGGCGCCTCGCCCGGCAGCGCCAGAGCCAGTCGGTGCAGGCGCAGGGTGTCGCGTTCGCCACGTGCGAGGAAGTGGGCCAGGGCTTCGCCCTGCACCTCCAGCGAGGCCAGCGGCTGGCCCAGCAGGCGGCGGACGCTTACGCCCAGCCAGCGGGCGAACGCGGGATTGCAGCCGGTGACGCGGCCTTCGGCATCGGCCCAGGCCACCGGGGTGCCAAGGACATCAAGGGACGGGGACGGTGCTGCAGCGGTCATTGCACCAATGTAGTGCAAAACGGGGGGCAGGTGCTTGGGGCCGCGTGCCGCTGATGATGGACGCTTTGGCAAAGTCAGTGCTGTAGGCACCAACTATGGCGAATCGCGTGAGTACGAACTATGCCGAACTGTAGTTTCAGGGCAGGTTCCCAGATTCGACAGTTCAGGGAACTGCGGAACCAGATGAGAGCGTACGCCTGTTTGGCCAGCCAGGAACGCATTCGTGAGAATGAAGCGTTACGAGTAGCGGGCCATCTTAGGTGCCGAAGGCTAGCGCCCTTGCTCTGGCCCTCAGATTGCCTCGGTTGCCGCTTCCGCAGCCTCGAGGCACTATCCAGTGGCGGCCGGCTTGGCTGCATGGAAGGCGCTCAGGGGGAGCGAAGATATGCGCTTGGAAGCAATCAGCATTACCAACTTTCGTTGCTATGGGGATGAGATCCGGGTCGAACTGGACGATTTGACTACTTTTGTCGGCCGGAACGACATCGGCAAGTCAGCGATTCTGGAAGCGCTGGAAATATTCTTCAACGCAGACGTGGTGGCCATGGAGCAGGGAGATGCTCATGTTCACAGCGTAGACAAGACCGTTTCGATCACGTGTGAGTTCTCGGAGCTTCCGCCAACACTGACGTTAGACGCGGGGGCAGATACCACGTTGGCTGATGAGTATCTTTTGACCTTGGACGGCCGGCTGAAAATTCGTAAAACCTACGACTGCACCAGCAAGAAGCCATCCGCGGAAGTGCTGGTGCTTGCGTTTCACCCCACTGCGGCCAATTACGACAACCTGCTGGAATTGAAGGAGAAGGAGCTCCAGAAGAGGGTGAAAGATCTTGGCTTGGCGGTTGCATTGAAGGGCAACCCTGGCATGCGCCGCGCACTTTGGGCGGCCGCTGGCGACCTCAAGCTTCAAGAGGTCGCGATCGCGGTCGGCAAGTCCAAGGAGGACGTCAAACGTATCTGGGACCAGATTGAGCCTCACTTGCCGATGTTCGCTCTCTTCCAAAGTGATCGGAGCAGTCGGGACTCGGACAGCGAGGTCCAAAGCCCGATGAAGGCAGCCGTCGCTGCTGCCATTGCAGAGGTCCAAGATGACATTGCTCGAATCCAAACAAAGGTTCGCGAGAAGGCCGAAGAGATTGCGAAGAACACGCACAGAGCTTTGACCACGATCGATCCCAACCTTGCCAGCGAACTTACACCAGAGTTCAGCCCTCCCACCGCCGCCAAGTGGCAGGGACTGTTTTCGCTCGGCTTGAGCACCGACGATGGCATACCGTTGAATAAGCGAGGCAGCGGCGTCAGGCGGCTTGTGCTGGTGAGCTTCTTCAAAGCCGAAGCGGAGCGACGGCTCAAAACCAGCACCAAGCGCAGCATCATCTACGCGATCGAGGAGCCAGAGACTGCTCAGCACCCCAGCAACCAACGGATTCTCATCGACTCCTTCAAGGTGTTGTCAGAAGACCCCGGCTGTCAGGTCATATTGACCACTCACAGTCCCGGATTTGCCTCGGCGCTACCCCAGCAGAGCATTCGTTACATCTCTCGCCACTCCGACACGAAAAAGCCGCAGGTTGAGTCGGGGGTCGACGTGTTCGGTAAGGTGGCTGAAGCATTGGGCGTAACGCCTGACAGCCGGGTCCAGGTACTAGTGTGCGTCGAAGGTCCAACCGATGTACTAGCCTTGAAAGCCCTTTCCAAAGCGCTCCACGAGGTCGACTCCAACCTGCCAAATCTTTCATCCGATGAGCGACTGGCATTTGTTGTCCTGGGCGGTGGAACGCTGGAGCACTGGGTCAATCACCACTACCTGCGGGGCCTAGGCAAGCAGGAGGTGCACATCTACGACGGCGATGTCCCGGCATATGCCCTAAGCGCGCAGCAGGTCAATGACCGTGGGGACGGGTCATGGGCTGTCGTCACAACCAAGCATGAGATTGAGAGCTACTTGCACAAGGACGCAATTGCGCTCGCGTTCGGATTTGAGATTGAAGTCACTGATCACCCCATGGCGGGCAAAGCTGTTCCAAAGGTCTTCGGGGAGGCTTTTGTCGCCCACGCCGGCGTAGGCAGTCCGCTTAAAGACTCCAACGCCAAGAGAAAGTTGGCTCAGCATGCGTTCCCTTGCATGACAGCAGCCATGTTGGAAGAGCGTGATCCCGATGGCGAAGTTCGTGGTTGGATGCGTCGGCTAGGCGAGATGTTGGCTTAAATGCCCCTTTGGGTCGGAAACTGGCCTTCGTTACCACCGGTAAGAGTCCGTAGATCCAGCATTGGACATCTGCTCCCCAAGCCTAAGCTTTGGGCAAATGCCCCCTTCCGGCCACAAGCGGACCAGGTTGCGCTGCCGAAACGCTCCTGACCGTCCTGGCGGCGCTATTCCGTCACCGCCCAACCCGCTACGGCAGTCAGCAACACGACCAGGACCGGCGGAGCACGCGCAACGACCAGTAGCCCAAACGCAGCCAGTGCCATCGCGACATCCCACCGGTCATGGATCGCGCTTGTCCACACCGGGTCATACAACGCCGCCAGCAGGATGCCGACCACCCCGGCATTGACGCCTGCAATCGAAGCTTGGAGATCCTTGCGGTGGCGCAGGGACTCCCAGAACGGCAGCACCCCCACGAGCACAAGAAGGGCTGGCAGGAAAATGACCACCAACAGCGCAAGGCCGCCTGCCCAGCCACCCAGCGGCCCCTCGGCCATAGCCCCCAGATACGCTGCAAAGGAGAAGAGAGGGCCCGGCATTGCCTGCGCCGCACCGTAGCCGGCCAGGAGATCCGCCGTGCTCACGGTGCCGCTCTGGACGACCGCGGTCTGCAGCAGCGGCAGCACGACATGGCCGCCGCCGAAGACCAAGGCGCCAGCGCGGTACACACCCTCCATCAGCGCGGCCAAGGGGGAGCCGCTAGCCACCGCCCACAAGGGCAGCAGAACAAGCGGCAGGACCAGTAGCACTAGTGCCACCGCGCCGGTTCTTCGCGAGACGGAATAGCCGCAGTCTGATTGGCCGGACGCCGGTTCGATATTCAGTATCCAGCGACCGAGCAGTCCGCTGGCGATGATCACCACGATCTGGCCGGCGATCGAGGGCATGGACAAGGTCAACACAGCCGCAAAGACCGCCATCGCTGCCCGTAAACGATCCGGGCACAGGGATCTGGCCATTCCCCATACTGCTTGGGCCACCACAGCAACTGCCACGATCTTCAGGCCATGCAGCCAGCCGGATTCAATGATGGCCTGGTATTTGGCAACGCCCGAAGCGAAGAGGATCATCAGCACGGCCGACGGCAGCGTAAAGCCGGCCCAAGCGGCCAACAGGCCAGGCCAGCCGGCGCGACGCAAGCCCAGCGCCATGCCTACCTGGCTGCTGGCCGGGCCTGGCAGTAACTGACACAGGGCCACCAGATCGGAGTAGCTACAGTCCGTCAGCCAACGGCGGCGTTCGACGAACTCGAGACGGAAGTAGCTCAGGTGGGCGATTGGACCGCCAAACGACGTCAGCCCCAGTCGCAGGAACACCAGGAAGACGCGCCATGCGCTGTCGCTTGTCGTGGGATTCAGCGCCGACATGGGGCATGACCTCCTGTGGTTCTCAGCGGTGGCAAGCCAAGCCTGGCAATGGGATCACGGCGTCGAGCTTCCCGGGTGCCCGGTCACCAACTCTCCATCTTCCTTTCGGAACGGTCCGGGCAGCGGCGGCAGGATCTCCAGTACCACTTCCGAAGGCCGACACAGACGAGTACCCCTATCGGTCTGTACGAAAGGACGATTGATGAGTATCGGGTGCGCCAGCATCGCATCAAGCAGCGCTTCCTCGCTCAGTGCTGCGTCGCCTAGCCCGAGTTCGTCATACGGCGTTCCCTTCTGCCGGATGGCATCGCGCACGCTCAATCCCGCCGCCGCAATGAGATCGACCAGGCGCGCACGGCTGGGTGGGTTGGCCAGGTAGTCGATCACTTCCGGCTCGATCCCGGCAAAGCGGATCAGCGCTAGGGCATTGCGCGAGGTGCCGCACTTTGGGTTGTGATAGATGACAGCGTTCACGCACTTTCCTTCTGGTTCAAAACGGTCTCCACCACGCCTGCGGCAGCGGCCAGCGCCGCTGCCTCGACGGCCCCCTTGCGCTCGCTGTAGCGGTCCACCAGGTAGTCACTACGCCCGCGCACCAGCAGGGTGAACTTGACCAGTTCCTCCATCACGTCCACCACGCGATCGTAGTACGCCGAAGGCTTCATTCGACCGTCGTCATCGAACTCCTGCCAGGCTTTGGCCACCGAGGACTGGTTGGGAATTGTCACCATCCGCATCCACCGGCCGAGCACGCGCAGCGCGTTGACCACGTTGAACGACTGGGAACCGCCGCAGACCTGCATCACGGCCAACGTACGGCCCTGGGTGGGGCGAACGCTGCCCTCTTCGAGCGGCAGCCAGTCGATCTGGTTCTTGAATACCGCCGTAAGGGTGCCGTGGCGTTCCGGGCTGACCCACACATGTCCTTCCGACCACAGCGAGGCCTGGCGCAGCTCCTGCACCTTTGGGTGGCTGGCTGGCACCGAGTCAAGCATCGGCAGCTCATGTGGATCGAACAGGCGGGCTTCCGCCCCAAGCTGCTCCAGCAGCCGCTGCGCCTCCAGCGCCAGCTTGCGACTGAACGACTGCGGCCGCAGCGACCCGTACAGGATCAGGATGCGTGGCCGGTGTGGCTGCGCGGCCGGATCATTGAGCTTGGCGGCCGTGGGAATGTCCATGGCACCCGGGACCACGTTGGGGATCTGCTGCACGGGGGTTGTCCTGTCATTTCGCTTCCATTATTCTAGAATCATGGAACATAAGAACGCAACCCACGCCTTGGCAGCCCTGGGTCATGCCACCCGCCTGTCGATCTTCCGTCTTCTGGTTCAGGCGGGCAGCGCCGGCAAGCTGGCCGGCGACATTGCCCAAGCCCTCTCTTTGCCTGGCGCCACGCTCTCCTTCCACCTGAAGGAACTGCTGGCTGCGGGACTGATCAGCGCCGAGCAACGTGGCCGGACCATCTGCTACCGGGCCGAGTTCGTGGCGATGAACGCGCTGGTGGCCTACCTCACCGAAAACTGCTGTGCCGACGAACAGGCCTGTGAACGCCCCGCAGGCTGCTGACCCCTTACCCAGAGATCGCCAAAATGACCCGTCGTGTTCTGTTCCTTTGTACCGGCAATTCCGCGCGCAGCGTGTTGGCCGAATCAACCCTGAAAAAGTGGGGCGAAGGCCGCTATCAGTCCTTCAGTGCAGGCAGCCAGCCAGCCGGTCGGGTCAATCCGTTCGCCATTGCCCAATTGCAGCGCGAGGGCTTCCCGGTGGAGGGCCTGCGCAGCAAGTCCTGGGACGAATTTGCTGAAGCGGATGCTGCTGCCATGGATCTTATCGTCACCGTGTGCGACAGCGCGGCCGCCGAGGCGTGCCCGGTTGTGTTTGGCGATTTCGTGCGCGTGCACTGGGGCCTGTTCGACCCGGCCGGTGTGGAAGGCTCGGATGCACAGAAGGCTGAAGCGTTCGACAGGGCGCATCAGATCATCAAAGCCCGCCTGAAGGCTTTCCTGGAGATTCCTGACGGGACATGGGATGACCGTGAAGCCCTCCAGGCCCAGCTTGAACCGATTGCGCAGATCAACTGACCATCCTCCCGGAAGCCCCCATGACCACTGACACCTCCCGCCTGTCGTTTCTGGACCGGTACCTGACGCTGTGGATCTTCGCCGCCATGGCGCTCGGCGTCGGCCTGGGCGCGATGCTCGAAGGCGTGCCCAGCGCGTTGAACAGCCTTTCCGTAGGGTCGACCAACATCCCAATCGCCATTGGCCTGATCCTGATGATGTACCCGCCGCTGGCCAAGGTGAAGTACGAGGAACTGCCCACCGTCTTTGCCGACAAGCGCGTGCTGATGCTCTCGCTGCTGCAGAACTGGATCGTGGGCCCGTTCCTGATGTTCGGCCTGGCGGTGCTGTTCCTGCGCGACTACCCCGAGTACATGACCGGCCTGATCCTGATCGGCCTGGCGCGCTGCATCGCCATGGTGCTGGTGTGGAACCAGCTCGCCCGCGGCGACGGCCAGTACGTGGCCGGCCTGGTGGCATTCAACTCGATCTTCCAGATTGCGCTGTTCAGCGTCTACGCGTGGTTCTTTCTTTCGTGGTTGCCGCCGGTGTTCGGACTGCAGGGCAGCGTCATCGATGTCAGCGTCTGGACCATCGCAGAGGCGGTTCTGATCTACCTGGGCATCCCGTTCCTGGCCGGTTTCCTCACCAGTCGATGGCTGAAGGCGCGCAAGAGCGTGCAGTGGTATGAAGAGAAGTTCCTGCCTGCCATCAGCCCGATAACGCTCGCCGCACTACTGTTCACCATCGTGGCGATGTTCAGCCTGAAAGGCGGTGACGTACTGCGGATTCCCATGGACGCGGTGCGCATCGCGATCCCGCTGACGTTGTACTTCATCATCCAGTTCGTCATCAGCTTCTTCATGGGCAAGCTGATCGCCAAGGATTATCCACGCACCACTGCGATCGCGTTCACCGCGGCAGGCAACAACTTCGAACTGGCCATCGCGGTAGCCATCGCGGCCTTCGGCCTGGCCTCGCCGGTCGCCTTCGCCGCCGTCATCGGCCCGCTGGTGGAAGTGCCGGTACTGATCCTGCTGGTCCATGTCGCCCTGCGGCTGGGCAAGCGCTACTTTCCTGCCGACGCACGGAGCCGCTGAGCCATGAGCATCACCCGACACATTCCATTGCTGATCCTTGGTTCCGGCCCGGCCGGCTGGACCGCCGCCGTCTACGCCGCCCGCGCCAACCTGAAGCCGGTCGTCATCACCGGCCTGCAGCAGGGTGGCCAGCTGATGACCACCACCGAGGTGGACAACTGGCCGGGCGACGCCCATGGCCTGATGGGCCCGGACCTGATGGCGCGCATGCAGGCTCACGCCGAGCGCTTCGAGACCGAAGTCATCTTCGACCACATCCACACGGCCGACCTGTCCCAGCGCCCGTTCCGGCTGATCGGCGACAGTCACGAATACACCTGTGACGCCCTGATCATCGCTACCGGCGCCACCGCCAAGTACCTGGGCATCCCGACCGAAGAGGCGTTCAAGGGCCGCGGCGTGTCCGCCTGCGCCACCTGCGACGGGTTCTTCTACCGTGACCAGGATGTGGTCGTAGTCGGCGGTGGCAACACTGCGGTGGAAGAGGCCCTGTACCTGTCCAACATCG
>NZ_KZ622866.1 GCF_002893095.1 Stenotrophomonas sp. VV52
GTAAGTGTCCGTGAAAACGGGGGTGAACCCCTCTGCGGCGGAATGCGTGCCGGGAACCACGTGGTAGGTCAGGATCTTGGTGAGCTTCGCCTTGTTCTCAGGCTTCAGCAGCGTATCGACCGTGCCTTTGGGCAGCTTCGCAAAGGCATCATTGGTAGGTGCGAACACCGTAAACGGCCCAGTCCCGGACAAGGTATCTACCAGGCCAGCCGCCTTTACGGCTGCCACCAAGGTGGTGAGATTCTTGGCAGTCGAAGCGTTCTCCACAATGGTCTTGGTGGGGTACATGGCCGCGCCGCCAACCATGGGGTTCTCAGCAGCCGAAACACTGACGGTAGCCAGACAAGCTGCTGCAATGCACGAAGCCATAGCCAAACGCCGAATTGAGTTGTACATGTGTATGTCCTCTTATCCCGAGCGCACAACGGTGTGCCCTGATAGCTACGGGGCAAGCCAGCGTCCGGATGCACTTGGAGGTCTGAAGCTACAAAAGGCTCCAGAGCGAGCCCCCCATTCAGTGAAAACATTCACGGCCACCTAACTCTGCGAACACGCAGACGTGACCTCGCTTGACCTGCATCAAGAGCCCCGTTGCGCCGCGCACCACACTAGCGGAACACCCCAACGGCTACTGCTTCATGAACCTCTCCGCTTCAGGAATCGACCCCGGGCAGCGCAAGCTCAACGGCCCGCAAACCACCGGGCGCGCCTACCGGAATCTCTCCCAGCCCGTCCACGAGGTGGTCCGCGAAGACGATGTCCCGGCCACCGTACGAGACGGTACCGACCTCATGGTCGATATCTACCGACCCGGCACCCCGGGCCGCTATCCGGTCCTGATCGCCGCGGCCCCCTATGCCCGGCAACTGCAGAACAGCGGTGCACCACTGGGCTTCATCGAGGCGGGGCAGTCGGACTTCTTCGTCCCCCGTGGCTACGTGCACGTCATCGCCAACCTCCGGGGCACCGGCGGCTCGGGTGGCACCTACACCTTCTCGGACAGCCAGGAGCGCCGCGACCTCTACGACCTGGTGGAGTGGGCGGCAGCGCAGCCCTGGTCGGACGGCAACGTCGGCATGGTGGGCATCAGCTACTTTGCCGGCACGCAGATGGCCGCGGCCGTCGAGCAGCCGCCGCACCTGAAGGCGATCATGCCCATTGCCGGCACCTACGACTTCTACAAGTCGTGCACCCACCACGGGCTGGGGTCCACCGGCTTCCTTACGCCGTTCCTGGCCATGATCGGCATGACCTCCACCAAGGGCGACAACGTCTTCCGCTCCAAGCTGGTCCAGGCCGCGAGCAAGGCGCTGCACCTGCCAGCGGTGCACAAGCGTTTCGAGCACTTCAACGGCGAAGCGATGATCGCCGGCCTCAAACTGCTGCTCAACCTGCCCCATCCGTCCTACCCGTGGGATGACCTCTGGCGCGCCGCGCTGGTCGAGCACCCTTACAAGGATGCCTGGTGGGATGACCGGGACATCCTGCCGCTGCTGGATCGCGTCACCATTCCCACCTACCTCGGCTGCGACTGGCGCAATGTCTCGCTGCACCTGCCGCACACGTTCTGGGCGCTCGACCGGCTCAAGAGCAGTCCACACGTGCAGGTGGCGATGATGGGCGAGTTCGGCCTCTCCTGGCCGTGGGAGAGCCTGCATGTTGAGGCGCTTGCCTGGTTCGATCACTGGCTGAAGGGGCAGGACACCGGCAGTCTGGAAGGCCCGCGTGTCCGCTACATACTGGAAGGCGATCCCGAATGGCGTGCCTCTGACACCTGGCCGCCTGCGCAGTCGGTCCACAGCGCCCTCGCACTGGGCGCCGACGGCGTCATGGGAGGGCAGGGCAGTGAGGGCGCTCGCCGCATGATGACCCTCGGCACCGGTATGAACCGGGTCCGCCTCAGTGAGACCGACCCGCCGGACCGACTGGTGTGGAACACGCCACCGTTGACCCACGACCTGGACATGGCGGGCGACATCGAGCTGAAGCTGGATGCGGTGTGCAGCGCGCCCGACGTGGCGTGGATCGTCTGCCTGCAGGACGTGGATCCCAAGGGCGGCATCGTCAACGTCACCCAGGGCTATCTGCGGGCAGGGCTGCGCGAGGTCGACGAGCGCGCGTCACGAATCGGTGCGCCCTGGCTGCCGTGCCGCAATTACCGGGCGGTGCCGGTGGGCGAGCGTGTTTCGTATCGCATTCCTATCGTGCCCAATGCCTATCGGTTCAAGGCGGGCCACACCATCCGGCTATTCCTGACCAACGACGACCAGGACAAGGACAAGCCGGCCATCGCCCAGTTCCGCCACGACGGCATCGGGCTGAACTGCATCAGCGACATCTTCTCATCGTCGGAACTGCTGATACCCACGCTGCCACGAGAAGGCCAGGGCATGATCTAGAATGGGGAAATGGCCCGCCGGGGCCAATACCGCCCACATTCAGCGAGTTTCCAAATGCAGTGGATTGACCTGCGCAGCGACACCGTCACCCAGCCAACGCCGGCCATGCGCCAGGCCATGGCCACCGCCGAAGTGGGGGATGACGTCTATCAGGACGATCCCACCGTAATCCAGCTCGAGCGCCTCGCTGCCGAGATGCTGGGCAAGGAAGATGCGCTGTTCGTCCCAACCGGCGTCTTCGGCAACCAGCTGGCCGTATTCACCCATTGCCGCCGCGGCGATGAAGTGATCGCCGGCGACGACTCCCACCTGGTCTGGCACGAGAACGGCGCTGCGGCGGTGATCAGTGGCGTGCAGCTGCGCACGATTGCCAGCAAGCAGGGTTTGTTGGAGCCCAGTGAGATCGAGTCCCGCATCCGGGTAGGGGAGGACATCCACATTCCCCGCACCGGGCTGATCTGCCTGGAGAACGCGCACGGCAACGGCCGCGTGATCCCATTGGCCGCGATGGAGGCCACAGCCGCCATCGCCCAAAGGCACGGCATTCCCATCCACCTGGATGGCGCACGCGTGTTCAACGCCGCTACCTATCTGGGGTGCGACGTAAAAGCGATCACCCAGCACGTGGACACAGTGATGTGCTGCCTCTCCAAGGGCCTCGCCGCACCGGTCGGCTCCATCCTGGCTGGCCCGGCGGCCTTCATCAAACGCGCCCGCTACAACCGCAAGCTACTGGGGGGCGGATGGCGTCAAGCAGGCGTCATCGCCGCGCCGGGCATCCTTGCGCTCACCGAAATGACCCAGCGACTGGACGTGGATCACGACAATGCCAGGTACCTGGCCGAGCGACTGGCGGAAGTGCCAGGCATCAACGTCGACATGGATGACGTCCACATCAACATGGTGTGGTTCGCGCTGCCGGAAGGGGTGGACATGCCTAGGCTGATGGACGCCCTGGAAGCTGAGGGCATCCGCGCCAACGGCGCGTACGGTGGCAAGATGCGGCTGGTGACCCATTGGCAGATCGACCGGGAAGCCATTGATAGAACCGTCACGGTGATCCGGAGCGTGGTGGAGAGGTAGTTCCGACATGCTCATCGGGCAACAACCTACGACCAGGACTTTCGAATGGAAACTGAAATCCGGAAACACGAGGAAGCACTGCGTCTGGCGATGCTCGCCAGTGATGTGGAGGCACTGGATGAACTGATCGCGGACGACCTGATCTTTGTGGGGCCGTCTGGCGAGGTCTTTCACAAGCAGGACGATCTGGCGTTGCACCGCTCCGGCAGGCAGAAG
Organism: Stenotrophomonas sp. VV52; assembly: GCF_002893095.1. Lineage (GTDB taxonomy): Bacteria > Pseudomonadota > Gammaproteobacteria > Xanthomonadales > Xanthomonadaceae > Stenotrophomonas > Stenotrophomonas aracearum. Next base: position 3,699 of record NZ_KZ622866.1, read on the forward strand.
CTGACGCTGGCCGAGTGGGACTCCGTGGAGGTCACGGTGCGGGACCAGGTCGCCGTGACGACCGTAGCAGCCCGACTATCGGGAACCATCGATGGCACGGCGTTCTCTGGTCGCTTCAGGTACTGCCGGCTCTGGGTCAAGACGGACATCGGTTGGCAGGTGCTGGGCGGTTCTGTCGTCGCCCAGACCTGAGCCAAACTCGTCGTGCTGCTTGCTGCCTGCTGAAATCGGCTTACCAGCGGCGTCTCCGCTTGCCACCCTTTGCAGCCTGCGTGATCAGTGCGGCACTTCCAACTGCAATGGCATCTTCCACGGCGCCAGTGCTGGTTTGTCCGTACCTGGCAATCGCCCGCATGCGTAGATCGAACGTCACATAAGCCATGCCCACCGCTGCGGTAGCCCCCAACAGTGCGCCCAGCCCTCTGTGCCGATGGGGCGCCAGTGCCGCGCCGGCGATCATCCCGGTCGCGACCCGCGCCACCATGCCGGCTGGCACGATGCGATCAGGCGCTGTTTTCATTTTGTCGCCGATCAACTCGCCGCCCGCCAAAGCGAGCATGCCAGCAGAGGCGAGATTATTGGAAAGAAGACGCGGCGCACCATTATCGGCGGGAAGGTTGCCGCTACGGGCGGCATTGGTCACCGCAGCCAAGGGCGTCATCGCACGCATCCCGGCCACTGCTCCCATCAAGATCGAATGTATCAAGGCCATCTGGTTCTCCTGGCTATGGAACCGGTCGCTTGCCTTACGGCTTCGGCGGACGCTCGTAGTCTTCAGGCTTGGCGGTGTGCTCCGACTCCGGCATGTCCTTGTCCTTCCAGGTAGCGTCGTCGTTCCGAAGCTTGTCGGGCGTGTGCGCTTTGTCCTGATCAGCCACGTCCGCACCAGGGTTGAGAGGTAACTTGGTCATGGATCGCTCCAGGGTTTGGGGTGATATCCATGCTGAGCCTGGACCCATGAGCACAGCGTCTTGGTGGAGTCCACATCCCCACTACACAGCAGTCACCGACCGGGAACGCCATGGCAGGTATTTCTTGTTGCACTTATCACGCAAACAGGAGCGCCCGATGCGCGCGTTGACCTACCGCGGCAGCAAAGACGTTAGGGTGGACACGGTCCCGGATCCGACCCTGGCAGCACCCGACGACCTCATCCTGCGCGTCACGGCCACCGCCATCTGCGGCTCTGACCTTCACCTGTACCGCGGAAAGATCCCCGATCTTCACACCGGCGACGTGCTCGGTCACGAATTCATGGGCGTTGTGGAAGAGGTAGGCGGCGGCGTGACCGACCTGAGGCCGGGCGACCGCGTGGTGGTGCCGTTCGTCATCGCGTGCGGCGAGTGCTTCCACTGCAAGCTCGCTGAACACGCGGCGTGTGAGACCACGAATACCGGCAAGGGCGCAGCGGTAAACCAGAAGGGGATCCGTCCCCCGGCCGCGCTGTTTGGCTACAGCCATCTGTACGGCGGCGTATCAGGCGGGCAAGCTGAATATGTGCGGGTTCCCAAGGCGAACGTAGGCCCGCTGCGCGTGCCGGATGCGCTGCCCGACGAACAGGTACTCTTCCTTTCGGACATCCTGCCGACCGGCTACCAGGCCGCTATCAACGCAGGCGTCAAGCCGGGATCTACCGTAGCCATCTTCGGTGCCGGCCCGGTAGGCCTGATGGCGGCCGCGTGCTGTCGCCTGCTGGGCGCCGAGACAATCTTCATGGTCGACCATCTGGCATACCGCCTGGCATTCGCCGCGCAGACCTACGGCGTGACCCCGGTGGACTTCAGTCAGATCGAAGACCCGGCGCAGTACATCGTCACCCAGACCAATGGGCGCGGCGTGGATGCCTCCATTGAAGCGGTGGGCTTTGAAGCCGAAGGTAGCGCTCTGGAAACCGCATTGGCCACGCTGAAGGTGGAAGGCAGCAGCGGTGTTGCGATCCGCCAGTGCATCGCAGCCACCCGCCGCTGCGGCACCGTGAGCATCCCTGGCGTGTATTCGGGTTTCCTGCACGGCTTCCTTCTGGGCGACGCGTTCGACAAGGGCCTGACCTTCAAGATGGGCCAGACCCACGTGCAGGGGCTGATGCCTGAGCTGCTTGACTACATCGGGGAAGGCGCACTCGACCCGGGCGTGATCATCACCCATCGTCTTCCGCTCGAAGAGGCCGTACGCGGCTACGAACTCTTCGACCGTAAGGAGGAGGACTGCCGCAAGGTAATTCTCATTCCCTGAGAGACACGCTTGCGATCACAGGGCGCGGAACGATAGACAGCGTCGAAATTCAATTAGTGCAGGAAACACCGTGAGAAGCAACGCCGGCAGGATGGCAAACAGCCACATGGCAAGTGGGGCTGGCTCAAATGTAAGAGCAGCCCCCATGTGCCTGTCCGGCATGAACCAATAAACAGCGCCCACCGCCACCCACGGAGCGATGTCCAGAATGCTGTGAACGTGCTGCTCCACGGGGCGGATTGCCCGGGTTGGATAGGCCACCCGCGTGTCCCAGTAGCCTGTGACGGCATGACTGCACACCAGGATCAGGAGAATCGTCAATAGAGCAGGGGATGCCCGGAAGCAGAGCCAAAGGATCGTTGCAAGCCCGAGAATCCCAATCTGAACCAAGTGAAGTCTGGATTCCCTCAGTCCTGAGGTTGTTTCAATGCTGCTGGCTCTGTGCAGTACAAAGTCCATGCTCCCTGCAGACAGCCAGACCAGGTACAGCAGATGCCACCCGCTCACGTCCACGGCGGACAATCGCTATCGGCGACTACGCTGGAAGAACGGTTCATCGTGACTCCTGCATGCGGGCCAACGGTGGCGCTGGGGCGAATTCTAGAGATCCAACGCGCACGGCGATGTGTATTTCCTGAAAACGCCACCGAGCGGACGAATCATTTGACGCACCGTCTACGCCGCGATGACGCGCTGTGCCACCTGACGAGCGGATATTCGTACTCCAGTTTTTCCCAGGACGATGTTATGAGTGCATACCCACAGTTTCGGGCCGCGACGCCGCGAGTGACCAGAATCGAAATGGCAGATCTTTACGTGGGAGATGCCACCACCGCAGTCCAGCTGGACGCGATCCCCTGCGACGCATGGATCCAGAACCTGCAGGCACTGTTGAGTGCGTCCCCGGAGCTTGGTCGAACACGAGTGGAGGTTGAGGGTTCATGGGTCCACTTCATCGGGATTCCGAAAGCGGGTAGCCCGGTTGCATCCCAACTACTTGATCTGATCGCAGCTGTCGGCCATATGGCGTATGCACCTGCAGTCGTTCGTACGTCGTCGACCGCCCTGAAACCGGCCTGGGCGTGAAGCAAGATGCGCCGATCAATCCTATCCGCCTCAGCAGCACTTGCCTTGACCGCTTGCGGAGGTGGGAACACCGAGTCCAACGTCAAAGCCCCCGGGGCTGAGGAAACCGCCAAGACCAAGGTCCTGGAGACGGGCGCGGCGGTGCTTCAGAACCGTCCCCCAATCGAGGCCGTCAATGCCTACCTGGATGGATTTCATTTCTACAACGGTCAAATGAAGGTCCAGATGGAGGCGCACCATTACTGCGCCATCCTGAACGAGGATGTCATTCAGTGCACGATCTACGATGGCAACGTGAAAGATGCCAAGTTGATGGGTGTGGAGTACATCATCAGTGAGAAGCTGTTCACCGGTCTGCCTGAGCAGGAAAAGGCGCTCTGGCATAGCCACGTCCATGAGGTGAAATCCGGGCAGCTGGTCGCGCCAGGCATTCCAGAGCTGGCCGAGCATGAGCTTATGGAAAAACTTGTTCACACTTATGGAAAGACCTGGCATACCTGGCACACCGATCTCGACAAGGATCTACCCCGGGGAATGCCGCAGTTGATGATGGGTTTCACGGCGGACCGGCAAGCCGATCCCGCGATGGTCGCAGCCCGGGATTCCCGGCTGGGCGTCAACAGTGGAGACAAGCGAGAACGTCGCGCCGATATTCCCGTCCCCGCCATTGATCCGGCGGCAGACGCTTGGCAAAAGGGCAGGGTGATCCAGATCCACGACCCGACCGGCGAACATGTTCACGGTAGTGGGCCTTGACTCCTCAGCGGCGCAGATAGCTCGCCAGTTTAAGGACACGCGCCGCCTTTGAATCCTCCAGGAGCCGTAACGCGGTCTTTCGTAGTGAACCTATGCCAGCCACCGCCTCCTGCACCACGATCGTGTCGTACTCCCTGGCATTGCTATCGAAGCAGGTGGCGGCGATACAGGACTCGGCGGTCATTCCTGCAACGACGAGCTCGCTGACCCCCAGCTTGGCAAGCAGCACGGTCAGCGGGGTGGCCAGGAAGGCAGAATGCTTGGGCTTGAGCACGAAGTAGTCACCGGGCTGAGGTTGCAGCACCTGGGCAATCTCTGAAGATGCGCCCTCCGTAGCCAGACAGAGCCCCACCAGCTCCTTGAAGTCCATCTGCCAGTTGGCAAAGTTGTCATTGGCATAGATGACCGGGTTACCCCGCTCGCGAAAGCGCCGCGCTAGCACCGCGATCTTCCCGGCGGCCCGCAAGGCCCTCGGCTTCACCTGGTCAGCTTCCGGGAAGTCGAACAGCGTGAACATGTCGATGATCAGAAGTGCAGGAATGGACTGACTCATGGAATCTCCGGCCTCCTAATCGCCGGTCTGGCCATGCGGGGCGGCCAATGGCTTCGACTGGGGCGAATCCTTCTGACGCAGGAAGATGGTCAGGATGACAAGTGACAGTACNGATGACAAGTGACAGTACCGCCAGGAATTCGCTTTGCCAGTTCTGGAAGGACTCGAACCAGAAGCTGCTGCTCCAGAGGTGTTCCCAGCATGTCGGGGCGGGCTGTCCCAGCGCCAGCTGCTCTTCGACCTCCGCACGCCAGCTGCCCGCCAGGTGCAGGGAGAAGCTCATAACGAACAGGGCGCCGAAGGTGATCGCCAGGGAGTGGCCGTACAACGTCTTCCAGAGCCCCCCCTTGCGGACGGCCCACGGGGTGGGACCAGGCTCAACACGATCTTCTTCCTGGGCTTCGTCCAGTGGCCGGGATTCAGCGGACCCCTTCTGGCGAAGGGTGACAGTCAACAGAACATACATGCCCATCTGGAGGAACTCGCTCTCCCAGTTCTCGAACGTGGCGCTGACGAAGTGCCCGCTCTGGAGGTACTCCCACAGGTCCAACGATGCACGGTGTGCGTCCGCGAGCTCCTGATTGTGCGCCAGAAAGCCGGTCCACACCTGCCCGCCCAGGAAGCAGAGAAGGAGCAGGAGCAGCACGATGGATAAACCGTTACGTTTCCACATGAGCATACGGCCCAGAGTTGACCAAGCGACGCGGCGTTTGCCCTTCCAGTACGAGTTGCGTGGAGGGGCGGCATCCTGTGCCGCCCTCCAAGGTGTACATCACGCCGCTTGGGCGGCCTTGGCGTTACCGCCGGACTTCGCCAGGAGGGTCAACTTCTCATCGGTTGCCTTCTCTTCCTCCAAGGTCTCAAGAAGGAGCGGCAGCGCGTCCTTGTACCCAAGCTGCTTGGCGATCGCCGCGATGGTGCCATACGAGGCAATCTCGTAATGCTCCACCTTCTGGGCGCCACCGATCAACGCAGCGTCGCGCACTGGGCCCTTGTCAACCGAGTCAATGACTTCCTTGCCTTCCTCGACCAACCCTTCCATGGCTGCGCACTTGATGCGCTTGAGGCGGATGCCCAGTACTTCGACTACCTGGTCGATGCGCTCGATCTGACCCTGCGTTTCTTCAAGGTGGGTCTCAAACGCGGCAGCCAGGTCGGGATTTTCTGCCGCCCGAGCCAAACGCGGAAGCGCCTTGGTCAGCTGCTTCTCTGCGCTGTAGATATCGGAAAGCTCGTGGACGAACAGCTCTTCAAGGGTTTTAATCGCCATGTATCGATCCTCTGGTGGAAGGGCTTATAGGTTGGCGCCGGCGATGCTCAAGGACCGTGAAGCCAAATGCTCAGGCGAAGAGGTTTTCTTCACGTGGCATCCGGGTTTTCCTCACCGTCAAGCCGTTTAGCAGGGTCATGGAACCCTTGTCCGGCCAGCCCTGATGCATGCAGAATCGGGGTAGGACAAAGGGGGCTACATGGACGCACGTTTGGCAATGATCACCTTGGGGTTGCTGGTTTCGTCGACAGCGGCCGCGCAGATGCACACCGCCACAGGGCCCAGCCCCAAGCCTGCGCCAGTCGTGCCAAAGGCGGCCTACAACTCCATGTCGAAGACCACCACGCCTTTCAACTGCGAGCAGTATCGGTCGCCCAATCACCCGGATCCAAGAGTGAAGCTCTACTGCGACCAACTGGAAGCGAGCACACTTCAGGGTGAGGCACGCCGCGCCGGGCGCCCAGGACCCTCTGACGACGTGATGAAGCTGCCGGCATTGGGCAGTGATGCGGCCGCCAAGTCAGGACGCGCATGTGTGAGTGGTCAGGCGATGCGCAAGCTGGCCAATGGGTGGGAGCAGGTCTCGTCACCCGCTGGTGGATGGCAGCGGTGCAGGGCAGAGTAGAGACCAACTGAATGAGAAGCGCCCACCTGCAATCTTGGAGCGCCCCGTCCAATACACGGTTTAATCACCGAACCGACTGATCGAGCAACACGCTGGCAAGGAGAGCTTTGTGCTGGGACAGGTTATCAGGTATGTGCCACTTACTTTTTGCATGTTGTTCTCTAGTGGATGCGCAGTCGCCCAGGCCGCACCTTCCGATGAAGATCGAGTTGCTGAAGAGTTGGTAGCGATGGAATTGAGGGATCAAGAGGTAAGAAGCGCACAGAAGGTTGACGTGAAAGAAGTACTCAGAGTTGATGCACGGAACACCGAGCGGCTCAAGGAGATCATCAAGTCGATCGGCTGGCCGCGGATATCTGCGGTCGGAAGAAAGGCAGCCGATGCTGCCGCATTACTGGCCCTTCATGCTGATCGAGATCCGCAGTTTCAGCACCGAGCCTTGGAATTGATGCAGCCACTGGTTGAGATGAAGGAAGTGAACCCAGAGCAATTTGCCTATCTTTGGGACCGGACGCACGTTCCTCAGCGATTTGGAACACAGGGGGGATGTCATCGCACTGCGTGGGTTCCAGACGAAGTTGAAGATCCCGCTCAAGTTGAGTCGCGAAGGGCAGCGATGGGTATGAGGCCTCTTTCCGAGTACGTTGCGATAGCCAGTGAGATGCTTTGCCAGGCCAAGCAGTGAAATCTGGGTCTGTCTGCGCGGCATGTGCCAGTAGCGACAGCTTGGAAGCGACGTCGTAGAGACCTCATCGCCCGCCCTTGCAAGCCCGAACTGCGACCCAGTGCCTTGGTAAATGCGGGCTAGCACACGAATCTCCGCGAACTGATCCTATCGCGACATGCTCTTTCCAGCCGCGCTGACGTGCGGCCCCGGTGATAGAGGAATTCGATTTCCAGTACGCTCACTGCGGTCGCATGGTGTCTCCTGGGTGTCAGAACCCGATAGCTGAATGCAAGTTGGTTGACCTGTGTCGGGAGGGTGGCGGAATACAACACCCTCGCGGGAATACGTCGCACCGTATCAGTTATCGCGGTTCTGAACCTCCCGACTCCCTCGCCATCCCGGCGAGGGACAACACAGAGGAGAACCATCATGCACGACGACTGGACTAACTTGACCCCCGACCAACGAGCGCTTCTCAAGGGCTTCTGGCGCGCGCCGAAGAGCGTAATGATCAATGCGCTTCATCATGACGGGCTCGAAACATATCCCGGCTGCCCAACCATTCCATGTCTGAAGGCGAGGGGGCTGTGGATGCGCGGACTGGGCATTGAGCCGGGAAGGCGGATGTATCTGGGCACCGGCCCCGGGGTAATGGTGCTTGCCGCCGACCCGTCACCGGAGGCCCTCTCCAAGGTGATGGTCCGATTCGAAAAGACCGGCGGCAGCTGGAAGTTGGGCCTGCCTGGATGACGGTTGCGCCGAACGGGGCGGCGGAGTCGCCGCCCCGGGATGGAGAAACTTGATTACTTGAGCGGTGGGTCGCTCTGCTGGTAGGTACCTACGACTTCGCCACTTCCAACAACGTGTCCTTTGGCCGCCTGCAGCACCTGATCACGCGACGCCCCAGGCTTCAGCTCAAGCATCGCGTCCAGCGCCAGCAGTTGGAAGTGGTAATGGTGGGGCGGGTCCCCGACTGGCGGCTTGGGCCCGAAGTAACCCACCGAACCACGGCTGTTGATGCCTTGCATCATTCCCGCGGGCTTAAGAAGCCTCGGATCCGTGGGCAGCCCTTCCGTCAGGCCGTTCGCCGTCACCGGAATGTTGTACGCCACCCAATGGACGAACGGCTTCGGTTCCGCAGCATCCGGATCTTCCATGATCAGCACATACGACTTTGCGTTGGGCACCGGCGTCCACGACAGCGGCGGAGAAGCATCGTCGTGGTAGGCGCTGAAGCGCGGCGGAAGGGGTTGGCCTTCGGCGAAGGCGGGGGAACTGACGCTGGCATTGCCGGCTTGCCCGACGCGTTGCAGCACCAAGGGAACCCCAGAGCCGTCCTTGACCTGGGCCATCAGCACGTCGCCAGGCACGACCGTGGGTTCGGCGGCCGCCGACGGTCCGGTGCCATAGCTCACACGATAGATCATGCCGTTGGCGTCGTCTCCGACAAGCAAGGCGCCGCCCTTGGTCACGGCCAGGCCAACCGGGCGCGCGATGTGCGACTTCCCGGCGTCAGCCAGGAATCCGGTCAGGAACGGCTCAACGCCCGCCGGCTTTCCGTTCTCAAAGCGTATCCGCACCACTTCGTAGCCTGAGGCGGGTTTACGATTCCAGGAGCCTCGCATGGTCACGAACGCATCGTCGCGAAATTCGGCGGGGAACTGCGCCCCGGTGTAAAACACCAACTGCATCGGAGCCGCGTGGGCCGTGTAGCCCAGCGTCATGGGCTCGCTCATCGCCGCCCATTGCTTCTTGCTGATCTGCCCCGGCGGCGTGCTTTGCGGGTTTTCTCCATCCTTGCCCCAGATGTGGGGCCAACCGTATTGCTTGCCTTTCTGAATCCGGTTGAGTTCTTCGGGCTGCTCGTTGTCACCCAGATAATCGATGCCGTGGTCCATGCCCCACAGCTCGCCGGTTTTGGGATCCCACGCGAAGCCGATGGTGTTTCGCAATCCGCTGGCGAAGATGGAGCGGGTCTTGCCATCCGGCGAAGCTCGCAGCAGCGTGGCGTGCTCAGGGTTGGTCTCATTACAGGCGTTACAGGAAGACCCGACGCTGATGTAAAGCATCCCGTCCGGGCCAAACGCCAAGGTCCGATTGGGGTGCTGACCCCCGTCGGGCAGGTCGTTGATGATCCGCTCCTCCTGCCCCAACGTGCCGTCAGGTCGGATGCGGGCCCGGTAGACATCATTCACCGTGGCCACATACAACATCCCATTCGCGACGGCCAACCCGTGAGAGCCCGGCCGAGTGAATACGACCTTCGGCTCTGCATCGAGAACGCCGTCATCGTTCTGGTCTTCCAGCAGCAGCACATCGCCCTGGTCGCGCCGCGATACATAAATTCGCCCGTCGGGAGCAACGGCAATGATGCGCGGATTCTGCAGGCCTTGGGCCAAGGGCCGAACCTGGAACCCGTTCGGGACCTTCAGGGCTTGGATGCGGCTGGGCGTAGCCTCGATCTTGCCTGGCTTGAAGGTGTGCACGCCGGCCTGGACGTCGGTGCCGTCACCCTGCTGGGCGAACACTGCGGGGGAGGCTAGCAGGAGTAGCAGTAGCGCAGATCGATTCATCGTCAGGTCCAAGCGCATCGGGACGTTCAGCTTCCGCCCAAGACGATCAACAGATCGCGAATGGCGTGCATGCATCTTGTTACGAGCACACGCGCAGCAGGGACACCACCACATGTGAAAGAAAGCTGTGCGCTTTTGGTAGGCCCATCGCCAATCCTTCACGACAGGTTCGCTTCATACATATGCATTGCCCAGTAGCGTTTGGGCAACACCCACACGATGTTGTCCCAGCCAACGCCAGAGGACCCACCATGTTTCTGCACCATAAAAAGCTCATGTATACCGTCCGGGTCGAACGTTCTGACCCAGCCCTTGCCACCCTGATGCTGGAACAGTTCGGCGGCCCCCAAGGGGAGTTGGCCGCTGCGATGCGCTACTTCACCCAGGCACTGGGAGAAACCGATCCGGGCAGGAAAGACCTCCTGTTTGACATCGCCACCGAAGAAATCAGCCACCTGGAAATCATCGGCACCATCATTGCCATGCTCAACCAAGGCCCCAAGGCCGTGCAGTCCGAGGGCATGGCCGAGGTGGAGGACATGCGTAACCTGGGCGGCAACAGCACCAGTCACACGCAACAGATCCTCTACGGCGGCGGCCCTGCGCTCGTGAACTCCAGTGGCGTGCCTTGGAATGCCTCGTATGTCGACTCCATAGGCGAGCCTAGTGCGGATTTGCGTTCGAACATCGCCGCCGAGGCACGCGCCAAGATCGTCTACGAGCGGCTCATCAACGTGACGGATGATCCGGGCATCAAGGACGCATTGCGCTTCCTGATGACACGTGAAATCGCGCATCAGAAGTCATTTGAAAAGGCGCTCTACAGCATTCGCCCCAACTTCCCGCCCGGCAAGATGCCCGGCGATCCGGCTTTCACTGACCTCTACATGGACATGTCTCAAGGCGAAGGCGACGCCACCGGGAGCTGGAACAGCGGCGATCTCTGGGAGCAGGTCAGCGATCGCGATGCCCAGGGAGCATTGGACGGCGGCGACGGCGACTGTTCGGTCGGCCTCTCTGAGCGCGAGAAGCTGGCGTTGGAGGCGGTCAGCTTGCGCACGCTTTCGGATCCGGAAGAAGATCCACTTACGGGCGCCGAACTGGCCACGGGCGACGGTGCGGGCGCAACGAAGAGCCCAGCGAGGGAACCTTGAGCGACGTTCGCTTCGATAACGACGATGTGAGGATAAAACCGTGACAGACGATAAGAGCAAGACAGGCGGCCCCGACCGCGAGCGGATCAACGTCAATGAGGACTACGAGCTTCAGTATTGGACCAACGCCTTCGGGGTCTCGGCAGATGAACTACGTGAAGCCGTCAAAGCAGTAGGTCCAACAGCCGCTGCGGTGCGGCAGCACCTGGGCAAGTAGGTCGCCGGCATGTCCTTGGTCGAATACCGTCGCAAGCGTCGCTTTGATCAGACCAAGGAGCCCGAGCCCGGCAAGGCGCTGCCAACCGGGCAGCGGGCCATTTTCGTCGTTCAGCTCCACCACGCCAGCCGCCGCCATTACGACTTCCGCCTGCAGGTGGGGGACGCCCTTAAGAGTTGGGCGGTGCCAAAGGGTCCCAGCTACGATCCCAAGGTCAAGCGGATGGCGGTGGAGGTCGAGGATCACCCCGTAGACTACGCCTCCTTCGAGGGCGAAATCCCCAAGGGGCAATATGGGGGCGGTCATGTCGCGCAGTTCGATCACGGCGTCTGGGCCACGAATGGTGACCCGGAAGCGCAGCTTGCAAAAGGGCATCTCCGCTTTGAGCTCTTCGGCACCAAGCTCAAGGGCGGCTGGCACCTGGTCCGCTCTGGCAAACCTGCACGTCAGCCGCAGTGGCTGCTGTTCAAAGAGGACGATGCATTTGCAGGGCATCTGGAGGCTGACGATCTCCTGGCGGATGTGGCACCCGCTCCCGCCGAAGACCTCAAGCGAGCGGGCGCGGGCAAGAGCGGCAAAAAGAAGCTGACTGCTGTTCCGGTGAAGCGAGCCCGCAGGAAAGACTGGGCGAAGAAGGCCTTGGCACTCTCTGGCGCTGTGACGGCGAAACCTCCCGCTGGGCCCTTCGAGCCGCAGCTGGCCAAGCTCGGAGATGCGCCCCCGAAGGGGGAGCAGTGGGTTCATGAGATCAAATGGGATGGCTATCGCATTCTCGCGACGATCAACGACGGCGAGGTGCGCTTGTGGTCCCGCAACGCGCTGGAGTGGACGCACAAGATTCCTGAAATCCGGGACGCCGTGGCCGCGTTAGGGCTGAAGTCTGGCGCGCTGGACGGCGAGCTCATCGCCGGCAGCGGTACGAAGGAGGACTTCAACCTGCTTCAGGCTACCTTGTCAGGCGAGCGGCAAGGCACGCTGGCCTATGCGTTGTTCGATCTGCTCCATATCGATGGGGTCGACATCGCCAATGCGCCCTTGGTAGATCGCAAGGCTCTTCTGCAGGCGCTGTTGGAAGGTTCTACGGGCCACTTGGCCTACAGTTCCCACATCGAAGGCGACGGAGAATCGGCCTATCAGCTGGCGGGCGAGCGCCATTTTGAAGGCATCATCTCCAAGCGGGCTGATCGGGCCCATCACGGAGGCAGAAGCGAGGATTGGACGAAGACCAAGCAGCTGACCAGCGACGAGTTCGCCGTGGTGGGTTACACGGCGCCAAAAGGCAACCGCACGGGCTTCGGTTCCCTTCTGCTGGCCAAGCCGGATCCAAAGCACGGCTGGCTCTACGTGGGCCGCGTGGGCTCCGGGTTTTCCGATGTCCTTATCAAAGAACTAACCCACCTCATCGGGCGGGCTGGCGGGAAGACCCCTACGGCCCATGTGCCCACCCAGGAGACGGACCTCCGGTCAGCGACCTGGTTCACCCCCCGGTTCGTCGTGGAGGTGTTCTACCGAGGTATCGGAGGACAGCAACTGCTCCGTCAGCCCTCCCTGAAGGCGGTGAGGGGCGATAAAGACGTGGCGGACTTGATGGACTCGGATAGAAACGGAACGACCACAGAAGTTGGCAAGGGTGCGATATCGAATGCGGCTCGCAAAGCGACGACGAGCGCCCGCAGGCCGGCAACGAAAACGGCCAGTGAGCCACGGAACGCTCCCAAGCTCTCCAGCCCCGCCAAACTGATATTCCCGGACATCAAGGCCACCAAACGGGACGTCTGGGACTATTACACGGCAGTAATGGACCATCTACTGCCCGAAATCATTGATCGCCCTTTATCGATCATCCGTTGCCCCAGTGGTACCGGAAGACCGTTCTTCTTTCAGAAGCACCACACCGCCGGCCTGGAACTGGTGGACTCGGTTCGGCTCAAGGAAGACAGCGGAATAAACGCGCATTATCTGGTCGTGAGAGACGCGGCCAGCCTCCTGGAGCTGGTGCAGTTCAACGCGCTGGAGTTCCACCCGTGGGGCAGCCATGCGGAAGCGCCAGACAGGGCGGATCGCGTGGTCTTCGACCTGGATCCAGGCCCAGAGGTTCCGTTCTCCGAGGTCAAGAGGGCGGCAGTGGAAATTCGCAAGCTCCTTGGGCAGCTGGAGCTGGAGTCATTCCTGCGCGTCTCCGGGGGCAAGGGTCTGCACGTGGTCGTGCCATTGAACCCCGGGTGCGACTGGGACTTGACCAAGCGCTTCGCCAAAGGGTTTGCAGAGGCGTTGGCACAATCCGAGCCGACCCGCTTCCTTTCCACCTCTACCATCCTGCTGACGGAGTAGCGTCCGCCTATCGACGGATACGCAACGCGACGAGCCACTTTGAGGTGATGGAGTTGGGGCGTGCAATGACAGGAGCCAGGCGCTTCCCGTATTGGTCAATGCATTGGATTCCTGTTGATCAGTCCGATCTTGCTGAAGCCACGAGGGCTGAATGGGCTGCGTTGGTGCAGCGCAGCCATCCGCGAGGTCAACGCGCCACGGGTGTAGACAGAATCAGCCAGCTCGTTGCGCCGCATCTGAACTGATCAGCGAGAACCGATCTGCCACGTCTTCGGCGCTGTCGCCAAGGACACGCCAGTCCAAGACCGCGGCAGCAACGCAACCGTCCTTGATGCAGCCCATGGCCTCCGGCGTCGATCTGGCCCAGCAAACATTGTAGCCAGCCATGGAAAGCACCTCGCTCAGCAGCGCTGCAAAGTCCGCGTCGTCTTCGAGCACGAGAATTTTGTCGTGCAAGGACGTAGCTCGTCATCTGCGTGACCTGGACGATCGGTACGAGCGAGCTTTGGACGTGGTCGCCAATGCCCGGGAGCTCGTATTGGGGAGCTCTCAGCTGCTCAGCACTCAGACCGAGTTCCAGACGAACGAGCGGATGAAGCTGCTGACATTCGTTACCGTCGTGACGGGCCTCTTCTCCAGCCCCGGCTGCCCAACGGCTCCCTTCCTGAAGGCTAGGGGACTCTGGATCCGTGACCTCGGCATTGAGACGGGAAGGCGCATGTACCTAGGCACCGGCCCTGGAGTGATGGCGCTACGCGGGCTTTGCCAAGTTGTACCGTGCATCGCACAACTTCTGGTCCCGACATCGGTTCGTGTGGCTCCGTTGAAGGCAGGCGCTTCTACGGTCGACTTAAGGCTATAGCGGTCACCCACAGCTCCATCACTCGGTGCAGGTGATAGTTTTGATCGCGATTTGGCAGTTGGGCAGAGGGGTTCCATCATGAAAGTTCTGGTGACCGGTGCAACCGGGCTGGTGGGGCAGGGCGTGGTACGTGCCTGCGAGGCGTCCACTGTGGTCGACCGGATGACGGCACTGGTTCGCAAACCAGACGATGCGGGCCCGGGCAAGGACGAGATTGTCCTTCCCGACTTCATGCAGGCCGCCACGATTGCCAACCAACTTTCAGGCTTCGATGCCTGCTTCTACTGTGCCGGCGCGCCGCCAGTCGGTACGCCTGAACCGGAATACTGGCACGTCACGCTGGAGGTCACCCTGGCAGTCGCGCGAGCATGGGCCGAGGCAAATCCAGCGGGTTGCTTCCTTTACGTATCGGGTGCCTATGCGGACCCAACCAGCCGGGTCATGCCGCTGCGGATCAAGGGTGAAACCGAGCAGGCACTGGGCGCACTGCCCATACGTACCGTGATGCTGCGGCCGGGCGGGGTAAGGCCGGTCGAACATACCGGAACCCGACACGGCGCATTGAAGCCGCTCTACCTCTTGGGTGGGCCGCTGATGAAGATGGCAGAGCACATGGCCCCCTCGATGGTGACGAGCAACGAGGCCATCGGCCGGGCGATGATCGCACTGGCGTCGCAGGCGCATCCTCCGGGGGTGGTGGAATGCGCGGAGATCAATGCACTGGCGGAGCATTGAGGCGTCGATTTGTTGGATGCCTGCATTGCCCGTTCGCGATACGCCGAAACAGACCCGGGCGTGCAACACGCCAGGTGGCAGCAGTAAATCGGCATGGTCAGCCTCGACTCAAGTCCGATCTGCTGGGTAAACGCTTCGGCCGGCCAGTCGACTGAGCGCCCATCTCACGCGCTTGGCGCTGTGCCCAGCGCCAGAACTCCATGATGCGGGTCGCCGGTCGCTGGACACAGCGTTGAGCCCACACGCAAAGCCTCTTCACTTTTGCGTAATGTTATACTATAACTCTCGTGCGCTTACCCCGCACCACCAGAAGTAACACCCCTCCCACGAAGGAACACGCGCTGCCCCGACGGTTAGTCCTTGCCGCCGCATGGCTGACGCTGACCTGTCGCCATGCCCTGCACGAGAATCATGATGAACACCCGTGTTCTATCCGCTTCCATTTCCGCGCTGCTGATCACCGCCGCCCCTGCGCTCGCCCAGGAAACTTCCCGTACACCGACCGACCTGGACCAGCTCACCGTCACCGGTGACAGGGGTGTGGACCCCAGCCTGACCCTGTTGCCGGTCCAGGTGCTGACCGGGGAGGAGCTCGTACACCGCCGCAAGGGCGCCCTCGGCGAGACCCTTGAAGGATTGCCCGGCGTGCATCTCGACAACTTTGGCGGCGGCGCATCACGGCCCGTCATTCGCGGGCAGACACTGCCGCGCATCGAGGTGCTCTCCGATGGCGCGAACCTCTTCGACGCCGCCTCGGTGTCGCCGGACCACGCCATCACCACCGACCCGATGCTGCTGGAAGCTATTGAGATCATCCGTGGCCCGGCAGCGGTTGTGTATGGCGGCAGCGCCATGAGCGGCGCAGTGAACCTGATCGACGGGCGCGTTCCCAAGCGCCTGCCGACCAATGGCGTCACGGGCGCGGCGGAAGTTCGCCTGGGCTCCGGCGACCAGGAAAGGACCGGCGTGGGCCAGATCACCGCAGGCGCTGGCCAGTTCGCAGTCCATGCCGAAGTGGCGCGTCATCACAGCGACGACTACGACATCCCCGGCGGTCAGCTGAAAGACTCCTTCGCCGAAGGCACCACCTCGTCCTTCGGTGCCTCCTGGATCACCGACAAGGGATACATTGGTGCCGCGTATACGCTGCAGGAGAGTGACTACGGTCTGCCCGGGCATTCGCACAAGAATGGCGTCTGCCACACGCACGGCATCGACCTGCATTGCGCCGCGCATGGTGCCTATGAGGATCCGTTCGGTTCTTCCGATGACCACACCGCAAAGATCAGCCTGCGCAGCGAACGCACCGACGTTCGCGCCGACTACGATGACCCGCTGCCAGGCTTCCAGCACTTCCGGCTGCGCCTCTCGCACACGGATTACCGGCATGATGAGATCGACGGCCCGTCGCTGTTCAATCGCTACACGAACGAAGTCGATGACGGCCGCGTTGAGCTGACCCACAACCCGGTGTTGGGATTCACCGGCACGCTGGGCGTGCAGTACACCGATGGTGAGTTCAGTGGGCTTAACGTCAACAACATGCACGTCCCATTCCCCGAGAACGGCTATGGGCTCGACAGCGCCCAGCGTCACGACACGAAGAACATCGGTGTGTTCCTGGATGAAAAGCGGTCATTCGGGCCCGTGGATCTGTTGTTCGCCGCACGAAAGGACTGGCGGGAGATCAGCATTCCCCTGCCAACCTTCCGGCATGCGCTGAATGCCGAATACCAGGCGTTGTTTGCCGAGTGGTACGGACCCGATTGGGAGCAGTACCTGGAAGACGAGAGCGTCGGAACCTTCGTCAAGAGGAACCCGGGCTCCAAGGTCAATCCGTTCTCCGCCTCGGTGGGTCTCAACTGGAACTTCGCCGAAGGCTATTCGGCGGCCCTGAGCCTGGGTCGAACCCAGCGGGCTCCGAGCGTCCGGGAACTGTACGCCTATGGAAACAACCTGGCTGCCAATAGTTATGAAGTTGGTCTGGTGCGCTCGCGAAGTGCCTCGCCGACCTTCCCGGAGGGTCGGACCGATGTACTGGAGACGGCCCGCTCCGTGGACCTGACGCTGCGGAAGGCAGGCGGGACGGTTGAGTTTGAAATCGGCCTTTTCCATCAGGATATCGATGACTATGTGTTCGCCCGGTTCATTGAAACCGACAACGAAACCGGCGTGCCACACAACTACCTTCTGTACACGGCAGCCGATGCCACGTTCACCGGCGCGGACGGCCAGATCAGCCTGCAACTCAACCCGGAACACAGAACGACGCTGTTCGGTGACTACGTGCGCGCCAAGGTCACGGGGGAGGACGACAACCTGCCACGCATTCCGCCGGGCCGTCTGGGCGTGCGCCACCAGTGGTCGAACGGGCCGTACACCGCGGATGCCGAGTATTACCACACCTTCTCGCAGGACCGCATCGCGCAGTACGAGACGCGGACCCGCGGGTACGACATGCTCAACGCCACCCTCGCGTATCGCCTGGAACTGACGGAGCGCCAGTCAGCGGAGTTCTACCTGCGGGCAACGAATCTGCTCAACAAGACCGCGTACGTGCATACGTCGTTCGTCAAAGACCAGTCCCCGCTGCGGGGCAGGAGCATGGTGATCGGCGTTCGTTACGCCTTCTGATCCAGGGGCAGGGCGGCCGCCGAAAGGCGGCCGCAATTTTGAGTCTGTGATGATAGTGTTAATGGTGCTATGTTATAGCATTACACCCCCTTGAATCATTCCAACATGCCTCGTTCGCTTCAACTCCGTGCGCGTCAGTGCACGCTGGCTATTGCTGTCTCGCTTGCCTGTAGCTCCACAGCCATCGCCGCCCCCGCAGCCCTTGAACTCGATCCCGTCGTCGTCACAGCGACCGCGACCGATCGGTTGGCCAGCGATGCTCCGGCATCGATCAGCGTCATCACACGCGAGCAGATCCAGGCGCGAGCCGTGCTGGACCTCAGTGACGCGCTGCGCGGCACCACCGGTGTGACCCTGGCTGGCGTCGGCTTCGGCCGTCATGGCATCCGTATCCGCGGCATGGACCCCGAGTACACGCTGGTGTTGCTCGATGGTCAGCGGGTGAATGCCGCCAGCGATGCGATTGCTCATGCCGATTTCGACCTGGGCTGGATGCCGGCTGCCGCGATCGAACGGATCGAAGTGGTACGCGGCCCCATGTCGTCCTTGTATGGCTCTGAAGCCCTCGGCGGCGTGGTAAACGTGATCAGTCGCCGGGCCACCGACGACTGGCAGGGGAACGTGGTTTACAACGGCGGCGTGGTGGGCGGTGACCGTGGCGGCAACACCACGCAGGCCGGTCTCTATGCGGGCGGGGCGCTCTTACCCGGCACGCTTGGTCTCAGCGTGTTTGCAGAACACCACCAGAAGGACGCAACCAGGGATCCTACCGATGAGCGGCTTGACGAGCAGGAGCAGCGCCGGGTCAACACCGGTCGCGCCGTGCTGACGTGGACGCCAACGGACAGTCAGCGCATCGACCTGTCACACCTGGAGGGCAAGGAGTTCCGTAAGCGCAATGCGCTGCAGGCGGGCAACGCGCCTTATGTCTATGAGACCATCGACGACATTGAGCGCCAGCAGACCACGCTGTCCCACGACGCCACATGGAGCTGGGGCCAGACGCGCTTCAGCGCCTACCAGAGCAAGCTGGACCGTGAGAACCGCCGTGATGTCGGCGAAGCAACCCGACCGCAGCGCCTTCGGGATGACATCGTTGACGGTCGTGCGACTCTGAATCTCGGATCGTCTCACCGGGTAAGCGTGGGTGGCGAATGGCGTCGCGAGCGTCTTGATGATGCCTCAGCCGCAGCGTCGGGCCAGGTGCAGGCCATCCAGACTGCGCTCTTCCTGCAGGATGAGATCCAGATCACCGAAGGACTCTCGGTGGTTGTGGGCGATCGCGCAGATCACCATTCCGAGTTCGGCTGGCACCACAGTCCGCGCGGCTATGCCGTATGGCATGTCAGTGACGCGTTCACGTTGAAGGGCGGTGTTGGCACTGGCTTCAAGGCGCCGAGCCTGAAGCAGCTATCGCCGGAGTACTCCGCCGTGGGTGGGGGAGGCCGCTTCACCATCGTCGGCAACCCGCTGCTCAAGCCCGAGCAGAACACCAGCTATGAGCTCTCGGGGGCGTGGCAGCACGAAGGCTGGTCCATCCAGACCACGGTCTTCCAGAATGAACTGAAGGACCTGATCCAGACGGTCTGCGTGCGTTCCTGCGGTGTCCGTGGGCGCGAATTGCGCAACTACACCAATGTGGCAGAGGCAAGGATTCGTGGCATGGAGCTTTCCGGAACGATCCCGCTGGCCGAAGGCCTTCGAATCGACGCCAACTACAGCTGGTTGGATACCGAGGACAAGGAGACCGGACAGACCCTGAATGAGCGCCCCGAGCGGAGTGGGGCAGCCAATCTGGTGTGGGAGCACGGTCCGCTGCAGGCGACGCTTCGCGTCGAGTACATCGGCCCGCAGAAGCAGGCGTCCGGCACGGCCCAGGTGACCTTGCCCGACTATGCGCTTGTCTCGCTGGATACCCGCTGGGCGATCACCCCCACGCTCAGCCTGGTGGTCGGCATCGACAACATTGCGGACAAGCGGCTTGACGAGACCGGTGCACTGTACGCGTATCCGGAAACCGGTCGCTACGTGCACGCTGGCTTTGATCTGGCCTTCTAAGTGCGCGCACGAGCCTGGATGCTGCTGCTCGGCCTGACGGTCTCCCTGCCTGCATGGGCAGGGGGCCTACGGGTGGAGGTGGTAACGAATGACTTCATCATGCCTGCGAAGATTGTGGCGGTTGATGCCCTGATGGCACCTGAGGGCGTACGCGTCGAGCACCGGCTGGTGGGCGGTGGGCGTGCGTTGCCCGACGGATGGCCGGCAGGCGTCGACCTGGTCATCGTCGACAGTCCCAGACCCTCGGATGCCGAGCAGGTCATGGCATCGATCAGGCCCGCGCTTTTGCGCGGGCAGACGCCCTGGGTGCAAGTGGGTGGCGGACCGCCCGCATCGGCGGGTCTGGACACCGGCCACGCACGCCGCGTGGCCAGCTATTACGCCAATGGTGGCGAGTACAACTTCAGGGCGCTGGGCGAATGGCTCCGCCGATGGGCCGTGCAGGACCCCGCGCTCGACAGCGTTCGCACGCCACGCGTACTCCCCGCCGTCGGCTACTACGCTGGGCTTGGCCAGCCAGCGTCTGACAATCAGCTGGAGTTGGAAGATGTCTGGGAGAAGGCTGGGCAAGCTGCCTGGCCGCGCGTAGCGGTGATCATCGCCGCCAACAACGTCAGTTCAATGCAGACCCAGGTGGTCGACGCGCTCATCACGGAAGGGCGACGGAAGAAGATTTCCCTTTTCGGAGTCTGGTACGACCAGGCGCTGGATGATGGACTTCGCAACGCAGTTGCCGCGATCAACGTTTCTGCGGTCGTCAATCTCACCCACCTGCAGAATGGAGCAGCGCTTTCGCAGGAGTTCGTCGGTCTGAATGTTCCGGTGATACAGGGATTGAACTACCGGCAAGGCAACAGCGAGGAGTGGCGCAACGCGACCAGCGGCGTCCCGATGTCCCAGATGGCGACATTCGTCGCGCTGCCTGAGACCTGGGGCACGTCGGACCCGACGGTGGTCTCAGCAACAGACAATGGCAGCCTGCAGCCTATTCCAGAACAGGTGGAGGCTCTCGTCGGCAAGCTTGTCAGGATCGGAAAGCTGCGCACGGTGCCTGTCGCCGACAAACATCTGGCCCTTCTGTTCTGGAACTCGCCGGATGGAGAGAAGAACCTGTCGGCTTCGCATCTGAATGTGCCGCGCAGTGTCGCCTCACTCCTGCCCAAGCTTCAGGCCGCCGGCTACACCGTGGCACCTGCCAGTGAGAAGGCGATCATCGAAGGCTCGCAGGCGCTGCTCGGCGGTTACTATCGTCCAGAGACGCTGGAGAATCTTCTTGCACGCGATCTGGCGGTGGCGCTCCCCTTGGAGCGCTATCAGCGCTGGGTGGCCACGCTTCCACCGGCACGCCGGGCTGAGCTGAACAGTCAGTGGGGTGATCCTGCACGCAGTCCGTTTGTCCGCACCGTCAACGGCAGGAAGAGCTTCGTGTTACCGCGGCTGCGCCTGGGTAATCTGCTGGTGATGCCACAGCCGCCCAGGGCAGGGCAGGTGGGCCAGGCCACCCATGATCTGGGTGCAGTCCCCAGCCATTACTACCTGGCGGCCTACCTCTACATTCGTGCTGAGTGGCAGGCGGATGCCATCGTTCATTTCGGTACGCATGGAACCCAGGAGTGGACGCCTGGCAAGGATCGCGGGCTCTGGGCGGGCGACTATCCATGGCTGACGGTTGGCGACGTTCCCGTCTTCTACCCGTACATCCAGGACAATATCGGCGAGGCCATGCAGGCCAAACGCCGTGGTCGCGCCGTGGTCGTGAGTCACCAGACGCCTGCATTCGCGCCATCGGGGCTTTACGATGAGCTTCGGGACCTGCATCAGCTGGTGCACGAGTACCAGCAGCTCGATGATGGGCAGGTTCGCGACACGACTGCCGCGCAGCTGCAGGAGCTGGCGCACAGCTCGGGTATCGCCGGCGACATGGGGTGGAGTGCGGTGGACATGCAGTCCCGTTTTCCGGCCTTCCTGCAGGCGTTGCATGATCACCTGCACGAACTGGCCCGCCGCCAGCTGCCGCTCGGCCTGCATACGTTCGGAGAGTCCGCTCCTGAAGAACTGCGGTTCATGACGGTGATGCAGCAGCTTGGCCCGGCCTACCTGGAGGCGCTAGGTCTGGATGCGGAAGAAGCCAACACCGGCGACGCAGAGCAGATCCGTAATGGTCTTCCTTACCAGACACTGCAGAAGTACCTTCGCGAGGACGAGGTGTCCGTCGAGCACCTGTCAGAAGCAGTGCGAACGCAGCTGAAGCGCGCCCGGCAGCTGGATGCCGCCTTGGTGGACACGCAGGAAGTCGAATCCTTGTTAAGGGGCCTCGCTGGCGGCTTCGTTCCGCCGGGCGCAGGAGGCGATCCCATTCGTTCGCCTGAGGTGCGCAGTGGTCGGAACCTGTACGCGTTCGAGGCTGACCGCCTGCCGACCCGGGCCGCATTTGAAAGCGGGCGGGTGGCACTGGATCAGCTCATTGACGCCTACCGCCAGGAGCACGGTGCGGCATTCCCGGAGAAGCTGGCCATCAGTTTGTGGTCCAGCGAAGCCATTCGCCACCTGGGGGTGCTGGAGGCGCAGGTCCTTCATGCGATGGGGTTGAGGCCGAAATGGAACGACGCCGGCAAGGTCATCGCGCTGGAGATCGTGCCGGACGTAGAGATGAAGCATCCACGCATCGACGTCGTGGTGCAGGCCACCAGTGTGTACCGAGACCAGTTCGATCCCTTCCTGCGCATGCTTGCAGATGCGGTGGAACACCTGAGCCGCATGCCGGCCACCGCGTCCAATCCAATCGCGCGCAACTCCGCCGCGGTCGAGCAGACCCTGCGTCAGCGCGGCATGTCTGCAGAGCAGGCAAGGGCACTCTCGAACCTGCGGGTGTTCAGCAATGCGCCTGGTGTGTTCGGGAGTGGCCTCGGCCGTGCGGTGCTTGATCGCTCCGAGGGTGCGTCAAAGGACGACGCGACACTGGCGAACGGGTTTCTGGAAAGCCTGCAGTATGGCTACGACGCCAAGGGGCGTGCCATTACACTATCGGGCGGCAACCTCTTCGCGGAGCAGCTTCGTGGCGTCCAGGCGGCGGTGCTCTCGCGGTCTTCCAACGTCAATGGGTTGCTGAGTACGGACCATCCCTTCGAGTACCTGGGCGGGTTGGCCTTGGCTGTGAGGCATCTGGATGGGAAGACGCCCTCGCTGTTCATTTCGGACCTGCGTGAAGCGGCCCCAAAGACCACGACGGCGACCCGCTTCCTGGCAGACGAGCTCCGTGCCGGCCTGCTCAATCCGGCATGGACGGCAGCCATGAAAGCGGAGGGCTACGCGGGGACGCTGGAAGTGCTGAAGACCACAGACAATCTGCTGGGCTGGCAGGTCACGGCACCGGGTACCGTGCGCGAGGCGCAGTGGCAGGCCGTGCACGACACCTATGTCCGCGATGCGAGGGGACAAGGCATCTCGAGCTGGTTCGAACAGGACAATCCCACTGCCCAGGCCCAGCTCATTGCTCGGCTTCAGGAAGCCATAGCCCGAGGTTATTGGGCGCCGGATGATCTGACGCGCAGGGAGCTTCAGGACCGGCTTGACCAGTTGGCGGCGCTGACCCGGCCGGATGGCAACGCGACGATCCAGCAACCTTCCCACCTCGGCAGGGCAGGCTACGGAACCTCGCAGGGAACGGGCACTCCCATGCCCGCGGCCGTAATTCCGGCATCTGCTACGCCCGCGGCAACCCTCCCGGCGCCGGTACCGAGTGTTCGGGGACGCGTCATGCGCCAGACCGCTGCTGCACCGCCTGCCGAGTCCAGCAACAGCACCTGGCTGGCATTGCTCACGATCCTGATGCTCGTCGCGCTCGGTGCGTGGCTGCAATCCCGATCCCCTGTATCCCCCTCCATGCAAGAACGATGACCCATGAATGCCATTGAAAGAACGCTCTACGAGCTCTCCCATATCTTCCTCGCGCCCGTTCTCATGCTGATCCTGGCAGCACTGGCCTACGCCTTCGTCGCGCTGGGTGGGTTCCTTTGGGAGGCCTTCAAGCGCTGGCGCGGCCAGTACAACTCGGCGCTGATGCGGTGGCACGCCGGTGCCGGCGGAACCACGGATGACGCAGAACTTTGGATACTCAAGCGTCTGGAGCTGCTGCGCATCGTTTCGCGCACTGCGCCCATGCTGGGCTTGGTGGCCACCATGATCCCGATGGGACCGGCACTGCTGGCCCTGACCAGGAGCGACGCGCAGAGCGTGGGTGAGAATATGGTCGTCGCGTTCTCGTCGGTGATTCTGGCGCTGGTTGCCGCCAGTCTGACCTTCTTCGTGATGACCATCCGCAGGCGCTGGCTGCTTGAGGAGCTGCGTCACTTTGAACGACAGCAGGAGAACATCTGATGCGCTTTCTCGAAGACGACGAAGCCGACGACCCCATTCTGTCTGTCGTCAACCTGATCGATCTGTTCCTGGTGGTGACCGGCATCCTGATGATCGTCGTCGTCAAGAATCCGCTGAATCCGTTCTCTTCGGCCGATGTCACCGTGATCGAGAACCCAGGTCAGGCCGATATGCGGATCACGGTCAAGAAGGGCGAAGAGCTGACCAAATACGAGTCGACAGGCGAGATTGGAGAGGGTGGCGGTATCAAGGCCGGCGTGACCTACCGCCTGCCGGACGGCCGGATGGTGTACGTACCAGAGGGGGGCGTGCCGGAGACGGCAGCGCCCTGATCAACGTCCGTCGTCAGCACCCTCGGAGGAGAACGTGGGCGCCTGCAGGTAGTGTACTGCCTCAAACGGGCGATCCTGGAAGAGGAAGCCATAGTAGAAGTGCCTAAGTTGTGCGTGGTAAGCCCGGATCCGCCCTTGGTACGCAAGGTGCGCGCGCATGTCTGTCTTGGCCATGCGCGTCAACGCGGCCTGGAGACCCACTGGCGGCAGCAGCCAGCCCAGTCGCGTTGCCGCCTCCGAACGTCGCTCGATGCCCGCGCGGTACGCCGCTGCCATGGGGGCCACCTCGTCATCGCCGTTCTGATGGAAGGCCAGATACCACTTGTAGTGGAACGCGCTCCCCAGTGGCTTCGAAGCGCTCCATTCGGGATACTTCGCATAGAACCGTTTCATGGTGTCTTCGCGGGGGATATCCCACGCCCCATTGACCGTCTCACGCTGCGCACGCGCGATCTCCGCGCCTTGTTCCACTGGAATGGCGCGTTCAATGACCACGTTTGACAGTGCCGGCAGCACCAGGGCAATCGTCACCCACGCCGCAGCGAGCGTTGCGGCATTCGTCCCTGAACTCCAACCGCGCCAACCCACCAGAAGCGCGATCAGCAGCCAGAAGGCAAGGTAGACGAGCATCAGCGCCAGGACGCCGGCGATCTGAAGGACCGGAACCCCTTGCTGCATCGCTATCGCAGTAAAGGGAGCACCCAACGCGATGCCCAAGGCCGCCAACCGGACAAATGCACGACGTCCATGCAAGGCCATGATGGAGCCTGGCAGGCTGGCCAGCAGTCGTCCACGCCCAGCTTCACGTTCTGACGATATCAGGTCATGGAACAGGACGATGACAAACAGCGGCGCCAGGAACGTGAGCAGGAATGCGAAGTCGAAACGTCCTGCCAACGCCAGTTCCGGGTTGAAGGCATCGCCATCGTGAATCTGGGCTTCCAGCCCGAGGGCCCGAACCCGCAGCATGAAAGGAGCCACGTCACGCATTCCCACGGCGGCGAAGGACAGTGGCGAAGGCGGATTCCAGGTGGGATGGAACGAGTAATAGGCCGCAGTACCGGCATCCTGCGATCCGCCATGGGCAGCCATGACCGCCTCCATGTCTTCCTGCTGCAGGGCGACGATTCGGCTGATTGCCTCGCGCTGGCTGTCGATCCTCTGCACGCCGGAGACCAGGCTCGCAATCGTCAATACCACCAGCAATGCCAGACCCGCTGCGGCCACCTTCGAGCGCAGCAGGAGCATCCATTCGTACTTCCAGACGTTCATCGGGTCACCTCCAGACGACGGGTGCTCAGCACCAGGGCGAGCAGGCTGGCGATGAGCCACCCCAACAACATCAGCAGGCCGGGCATCATGGCGTGCAGGCCTGCCGTCCACGATTGCGGTACGTACTCAAAATGCGGAATCTCCTGCCAGTGGGTGCTATCAACCCGCTTGCGCTGATCGGCCCTCGGATCCTTGGCCGTGTCATCGGCGTAGCTCACCGCGTCGGCCTGCAGCTGGTTCAGATGCTGGACCATGCGGTAGCGGTGCGCTTCGGCCTGCTCAAGGAAGCGCAGATGCGAAGAGAGATCGGTCGCAGCGGCCGCCATCGAGAGCTGCCGCAGCGCGATGGAGGGGCTCAGCGGGGCGAACCGGCCCACGAGCTGGTTCTGGGCGTGTTGCAGCTCCGCACTGCGCTGGGCGTAGTCGCTGAACAACGCCGACGTGATGCGCTCGCCTTCGACGGCCAACAGGCCTTTGTAGTTCACGGGCAGGTCTTCGATCCGGGAAACACCGTACTTCGCCAGCACCTGCCTGCGAAACGCTGAAAAGTAGGGATCATCCGGGTTGTGACTGTCACCCAAAGCACGAAGATCGCGGCCGATGCTTACCTCGGTCTGCAGTCGATCGGGCAGCGCGAACGCGGCATGGGCGATGTCCGGAGCCACGCGCGGCACCAGCAAAGAAGTAACCGCCCAGCCGGCAACAAGCACCAGCAACGCGTCACGGCGGCGGGACAACAGTGCCGATACCACCGCGATCGCGACGCACCAGCTGCCCAGGTACAGCACGTACCCCAGCATCAAGGCCGCCGCGACCGCCAGCGATGCCCCGGGAGCCGCTGCCAACACTGCCAGCCCAACAAATGCGGGAAGCATGAACAGCGCCGACACCAGCCACAGGGCCGCCAGCTTGCCGCACACGATGGCGCGCGCCGTGGCCCCTTGCAGCATGAGCTGACGCAACGTGCCGCGCTCCCGCTCCTCGGCCAACACCCCATGGCCGAGGAAGATCAACATCAGCGGTGCCAGGATCTGCAGCACGAACGCCGGCGTGAGCTGGCCGAACCGGGTCAGGATCGAGCTCTGCATCACATCGCCGAAGTTGGCCGAGTTCTGGCGATGGCCCTCCAGGAACATGCTGCTGCCGGTAAAAGGATCGACCCCTGGATCAAAAGCTGCCAGCGCGGTGGGCAACCGGTACACGAAGTGCCCGTAGTGCACGACGCGGTGCGGATGCCGGTCCGGCTGGGCGTCGAACGCCTCCTGCGCGGCAGCCTGTTGGCGCATCCGGTACTCCGCTGAAGACTGCATGTGGTGCGCGGACACCACCGAGGCGGCGATCGCCAGCAGGACGAGCAGCACGATTCCGACCACGGCAGTGCGCCTGCGCACCATGGCGCGCAGTTCGTTGCGCATGACCAACGACCAGGCACTCATGCCGCGCGTGCCCGTCCGGAAAAGTGGGCATGCAGCGCCGGCAGGTCAAACCGGGCTTTCTCCGACTCGTAGGCGATCCGGCCACGTTCCAGCACGCCAATCCGGTCAGCGACGTCCACCGCACCCATTAGGTCGTGGGTCACCATGAGGACGGAAGTGCCGCGCGCACGTACGGATTCAAGCAGACCATGGAAGTCGGCGCTGGCACCCGGATCCAGGCCGGACGTCGGTTCGTCCAGCAGCAGGACGGGCACCTGGCGCATCAAGGCGATGGCGATAGCCACCTTCTGGCGCATGCCCTTGGAGAACCGCCCCAGTCGCTGGTGCCAGGCAGCCTCCTGCAGGCCCGCGGTACGCAACGCTTCCACCAAGGCGTCGCGCGATACCCGCATGCCGCTGAGCGAAAGCAGGTAGTCCGCGTTCTCGACCGCCGTGAGATGTTCGTACAGCGCCACGTTTTCCGGCAGACAGGCCAACTGGCTACGTGCACGGGCCGGCTCTACCCAGGGCGTTACCCCAGCTACGAGGACCTGGCCGGCAGTAGGTTTCAGGAAGCCCAGCAGCACCGACAACGTCGTTGACTTGCCGGCCCCGTTGCCACCAAGCAGGGCATAGATGCTGGCGGTCTCGACCTGGAGACTGAGATCGGAAAGGACCGGTTTACCGGAAAACGCCACGCTCAGGGCGCGGACGTCGAGGACAGGAGTAGTGGCGCTCAAGGTCTTGTGCTCAACAACGAGGGGCCGAGCAATCTACCACGTTATGATATGACATAACGTTACATGGTCCGGGCGCTGGGACTGGCAGGCGACCGATCTGTCGACCCAGCGCTGGCGGATGACCCCAGGTGACAAGCCTGATCTTCCGGCTGTGGAAGCGTGGTTTGCTCGCCTCGAGCGTCGTGCCGGCTTTGCCCAGCACGTTGACAACGGCGTGCCGTGACCAGTAGCGAGAAACTCGTGTGCTGGGACCGCCTCTATACCCGCAGCTCCTTCATATTCCGGGGCGCTGGCCGATATTCTTGGAATCCGTTGTTCTGCGAGGTGTTCAGAATCTTCGGAAAGTTTCGAGGTATCCGATGCAAAGGGATAAGCAGGGGGACTGCGATGTGGGCGATGTCGGACCGAATCCGGGCAGCAAGGACGAGAGCAGGGCTCTCTCAGTCGCAACTGGCGAAAGAAGCCGGGGTTGAACGCAGCGCCGTAGCCCAGTGGGAGTGTCCGAAGGGCACGACGCCATGCGTATCTCACCTTGCGCAGATTGCAGTCATCACTCGAGTACGGTTCGAGTGGCTGGCCACTGGACGCGGGCTGTCCTCGACTGACGGAGAAGGACTCGACGCGGCCGTGCAGATGAATGCGGACCACGTCCAGAATGAGCTTGAGGGAACGATTCTTTCCCTGATCAGGCGCCTCTCCCCTCGAAAAAGAAAAATGGCCCAAGCGATCATTGAGATGCTCGGGGTATAGCCGGCGGGATCCTCGGGAAGGGCTCTGCGTGACCGCCGCATCAACGCCATTTGATGAAGCCCCGGCGCCCGGCCCCGGTCGGGTGCCGGGTTCTTCGACTTATGCTTCCTGGACCTCAGCGAACACGCCTTTGTCCAGCAGGCAGTCGATCAATGCTCCGAGCAGGGCGGGTCGATGTTGTCTATTCGGGTAGTAAAGGAACAGCCCAGGCCGCGACACCGTCCAATCCGCAAGCACCTGGACCAGCCGCCCTTGGGCAATATGCTCGGCCACGCCATCCTGCTCGAAGTGATAGGCAATGCCGAGTCCGCCCAGTGCGGCCGCGATGCCGATGTCAGCATGATTGGTGACGACCGGACCTTCCACCGCGACATCCAGGCGCTGCCCCCGCTTCTTGAACTCCCAGCGATACTGCCTGCCGTCTGCCTGAAGCCTCCAGTTGATGCAGGCATGCTGGTGAAGGTCGGCAGGCGACGTGGGTGTTCCGCACCTTGCCAGGTATTCCGGAGCGGCCACGGCCACCATCTTCAGGTCAGGCGTAAGGCGGACCGCGATCATGTCTTTCTCAAGCTGTTTCCCATGCTGGTGGCGCTCTATCTTCAGTTCCGCAACTGGAAGTGGGGCGACTGGGCGGCTGCCTTCGACGTGAATCTTGTCTCGGGCATGGTGATTGCCGCCATGGTTCTGCTATATGTACTCGGCTGGGTGCTGATGGGCATGCGGATAAGACTGGACACCTATGTCAACCTGTTGGAAGCGTCGCTGGCTGACGTATCAAGTCAAAGCGTAACGAAAGCTACCTGACAATGATTGGAGCATCCAGCATGAAAATTGCAGTGGCGACCTGTAATCAACGAGTTGGCATTACTCAAGCGTTGTTGCACGCGATTTTGAGAGGAAACGAATGGAGCTTCTACTAAGCGTCGAGCACTGCTTTATGATCACCGGCCGAGACTTGGTGGTCACGCCCGATTTGGCGCTCCCGCATGACAAGCACAGTTGCGAATGTGCCGTTATCGTCGAGCGCCCGGACGGCACCAGGTTGCCCGCAAAGGCAGAACTTCGTTATGAGCACTTTCGACCTGGCGGTTTCAAATTAATGGTCTATCTGCTTGGACTAGATGAGTCTGACGTACCCGTAGGCAGCAAAGTCTGGAGAGTGTAAGTGCAGCCTCTGCTTCTGGCCGGCCAAGATCCACAATGAAAACCACAATACTGCTGGTCTCGTTTCTTTCCATCGCAATGATTTCAGCAACATGGCTTCTGTATCCCACAGGAATACAGTCAAACCTAGCCACGTTCGAATCGCTTCCATTCGAGGAGTATGTGGAGCTCCGCAGAAGTGCCGAAACTTTTGCGCGCACAGTCGAGGCGAAGGGTATTCGGTTCTACGGGGGGGCGGAGGAAACCACGTCATTCTCGTTCAGTTGCAAAGGCGTCCCGCTTCTGCTGCTGGACAATGGGAGGGATGTGATGTTCGTTCATGCCATGGCGCAGTCTGATCAGCGAGCGCCGGATGTTCAGAAGTTTCGGGAATCCATGTACGCGCGCCTGAAGCGCTCGGGCCACCCCGGGGGTCCAGCCGGACCTGCGCCTGGACCCGAGGATTTTGAGGCATTTGTTTTGAAGCACAGAGACGGTATTGACGTGTCTCAGGCGTGCAGGTAGCTGGAGGCCGATCCGGCAGCGCTGGGGCTGAGCTCGGTCAGCCTGGGGTCGCGCAACCAGGAGACCTGAACGGCATTCCTGCGGCCCGCAGCACCCCTTGGAAGGCAGAAAAGTGAGCGGTCGGTCGCAGTTTGCGCCAAAGTATTGACGCGATCCTGAATCCATGCCAATGCTACGCGCATAAGGCCCAGTCGGGGCCCGCATAGCAGGGACGTTATGCAACAGGGGACCGCAGCACTTGCCGTCGTTGGCGCGGAAGGCGATAGCGCCACATCTGACGAAACCCATCAACACGATCTGGGCCTGCGCGGCTTGGTACTGCTCGCGCAGTTCCATGGCATCGCTGCCGACGCCGCACAGCTGGCGCATGAATTTGGCAGAAATGGCGAGGCGTTCGATGAGACCACGCTGTTGCTCGCGGCGCGCAAGCTCGAGCTGAAGGCGAAGGTCTCCACGCTGGCGGCAACTCGCCTGTCGCTAGCCAACTTCCCCGCGCTGGCGTGGGGCACCGACGGTCAGGCTTTCCTGATCGCCCGGATCCAGGGTGAGCAAGCGCTGATTCATGACCTGGCTGAGCGCCGACCCCGCCAGATATCACTGGAGGAGCTTCAGCAACGCTACAACGGGCGCCTGCTGCAGGTCGCTTCGCGGGCTTCGGTCCTTGGACAGTTGGCGCGTTTCGACTTCACCTGGTTCATCCCGGCAATCATCAAGTACCGGCGAATGCTGCTGGAGGTGTTTGTCGTTTCGTTGTTCATCCAGTTGTTTGCGCTGGTCACACCACTGTTCTTCCAGGTGGTGATGGACAAAGTACTGGTGCACAACGGACTGACCACCTTGGACGTAATCGCCATCGGCCTGGTCTGCATGGCGGTGTTCGAAGTCGTACTGACCGGCTTGCGCACCTATGTTTTCTCGCATACGAGTAGCAAGATCGATGTGGAGCTGGGTGCCCGGCTGTTCCGCCATGTACTCGCGCTGCCGTTGGCCTACTTCGAATCACGCCGCGTCGGCGACACGATCGCGCGCGTGCGGGAACTCGAGAACATTCGCACCTTCCTGACCGGCCAGGCGCTGACCTCGGTATTGGACTTGCTGTTCACCGTGGTCTTCCTGGCAGTAATGTTCTGGTACAGCGGCTGGCTGACGCTGATCGTCGTGCTTTCGTTGCCGGTGTACGCCTTGATCTCGGCGGGCATTACACCGGTGCTGCGGCGCCGCCTGCAGGACAAGTTCGCACGCGGCGCGGACAACCAGTCGTTCCTGGTCGAAACGATCAGTGGTATCGGTACGGTCAAGGCGATGGCGGTCGATCCGCGCGCAACCCGAACCTGGGACAACCAGCTGGCGGGGTATGTCAGCGCCGGCTTCGGCGTCACGCGCGTGGCCACCGTCGGCCAGCAAAGCGTGCAACTGGTCCAGAAGCTGGTTGGCGTGGCCATCCTCTTCTTCGGTGCCAAGCAAGTGCTTGAGGGCAAGCTGTCACTCGGGCAGCTGATCGCCTTCAACATGCTGTCCGGACAGGTCGCGGCACCGATCATCCGACTGGCACAACTATGGCAGGACTTCCAGCAGGTCGGAATTTCGGTCGAGCGGCTGGGCGATATCCTCAACACCCGCACGGAGGTGCCGGGCAGCCGGGTGGCGTTGCCGCCGATACAAGGCCGGGTCAGTTTCGAGCGGGTGCATTTCCGTTACCGCCCAGAGGCGCCGGAGGTCCTTGCCGGGATTGAACTGGACATCAAAGCCGGCGAGGTGATCGGCATCGTCGGCCGTTCGGGTTCGGGAAAGAGCACACTGACCAAACTTGTGCAGCGGCTCTACACGCCGGAGCGCGGCCGGGTACTGATCGATGGGCATGACCTGGCGTTGGCCGATCCGGCCTGGCTGCGACGCCAGCTAGGGGTGGTGCTGCAGGAGAACTTCCTGTTCAACCGCACCATCCGCGAGAACATCGCACTGGCCGATCCGGGCATGGCGCTGGAGCGGGTGATCCACGCGGCCAAACTGGCAGGCGCGCATGATTTCATCACGGAACTACCCGAAGGCTACGACACCGTGGTTGGCGAGCACGGCGCCGGATTGTCCGGCGGCCAGCGGCAACGCGTGGCGATCGCGCGGGCACTGATCACCGACCCGCGCATCCTGATCCTGGATGAAGCCACCAGCGCACTGGACTATGAGTCCGAGCACGCGGTAATGAGCAACATGCGGTCCATCTGCAAAGGGCGCACCGTGCTGATCATCGCGCATCGGCTCTCGACCGTGCGTCACGCCAACCGGATCGTAGTAGTGGAGCGGGGCAGCATCGTCGAGACCGGAAGTCATGCTGAGCTGGTGGATCGGCCTGACGGCCACTATGCGCGGCTGCACCGGCTGCAGGCGGGAGCGCCATGAAGCACGTGATGGAAGGATCGAAAGCGTTCGCGCAGCGTTATCTCGGCGTGTTCCGCGCAGCATGGGCGTCGCGCCGCGAAATGGATACGCCGGTGCGCCATGCAGATGAGCGCGCCTTCCTGCCCGCGCATCTGGAACTGATCGAAACTCCGGTTTCTCCCACAGCGCGTTGGACCATGCGTGTGCTCATCGCGTTCTTCGTCGTGGCGCTGCTGTGGGCAGCCATCGGCAAGCTCGATATCGTCGCGGTGGCGCCGGGCAGGATGGTGGTCGATTCGCGGACGAAGATCGTGCAGCCGGCAGAAACCGCGGTCGTCCGTCGAATCCTCGTGCGTGACGGCCAGAGGGTGAAGGCGGGGGAGCCGATGATCGAGCTCGATGCCACCGCAACTGGCGCCGAGTTGGCACAGGCCCGTAAGACCCTGACCGAGGCACGCTTGGCCTCGCTCCGCCTGTCGGCACTGGACAAGGCGATTGACAGCGGCAGAACGCCGCAGTTGGTTTTTGCCGCCGACGTGCCAGCCGAGCGCTTCGCCGCCGAGCAGGCCTTGGCAAACAGCCAATTCGACGCGCTGCAGGCCAAGCGCCACAACCTGCTGGCCACGATCGACCAGCGTCGCGCCGAACGGCAGACCACGCGCGACGCGATCGCGCCATTGGCTGAGTCCGCGCGCATTTCCAGGGACCGCGCCGAAGACTATGGCCGATTGGTCGAGGGGAAGTACGTAGGCCGCCACGAATACCTGCTGCGCGAGCAGGAGCGCATCGCAGCGGATCGCGAATTGGCTACCCAGCGAAATCGGCTGCACGAGATCGATTCTGCACTCAGCGCTGCCGAGGAAGAGCTGCGCGTGCTGGTTACCGACTTCCGACGCCAGACCCGCGACGAGCTTCGCGATGCCGAACAGCAGGTAGCGCAAGGCACGCCAGAGCTGGCCAAGGCCGACCAGCGCGACCGGCTGATGACGCTGCGTGCACCGGTAAACGGCACCGTGCAGCAATTGGCGGTTCATACCGTCGGCGGGGTGGTGACGCCAGCGCAGGAGCTGCTGGCGGTAGTTCCGCAGGAGGCTCTGGAGGTCGAGGCCAGCGTTCTCAATAAGGACATCGGCTTCGTGCGCCCCGGCCAGCCGGTGACGGTGAAAATTGAAAGCTTCCCGTACACGCGTTACGGCTATCTCACCGGCAAGGTCGTCAGCGTGTCGCATGACGCGGCGCAGGACGAGCAGCTGGGCCTGGTGTTTCCTGCCCGCATTCGCCTGGACGGTAGCACGCTGGATATCGACGG
The DNA here is from genome assembly GCF_002893095.1 of Stenotrophomonas sp. VV52. Lineage (GTDB taxonomy): Bacteria > Pseudomonadota > Gammaproteobacteria > Xanthomonadales > Xanthomonadaceae > Stenotrophomonas > Stenotrophomonas aracearum. The sequence continues at coordinate 37,691 of NZ_KZ622866.1, forward strand.
TGTGGTGGTGGCCATGAGCGCCGGCATGACGCTGAGCGCCGAGATCAAGACCGGGAAGCGGCGGGTGATCGACTACCTGCTGAGCCCGCTGCAACAGCACGGGCAAGAGGCTTTGCGGGAGCGGTAAGCGGTCCGGCCCGCATTCGCGTGCCCAGATTATGACTCTCTGACGTTGATAGGAGCTTTCAACATGGAGACTGCAGGGGCAACCGCCGCGTTGGTCCGCGCCTTGCGCCTCATCCTGCTGTGCACGCTGGTGCTGACGATGGTCGGCTGCAGTCGCATGAGTGAGAGGTGGAAAGAGGAAGTGCGTCTCTCCGACGGCCGGCTGATAGTGGTGAAGCGCACAGCGAAAGGGACCATCACGCGAGATATCGCCATGCGCGCAACCGGCTGGAAGCCCAAGGAGACCACGTTGCGGATCCCGGAGGTGGACGGCTTTGCCAATCCTCCAGTGTGGCGATCAGGCTTGATTCCGGTCGTCATGGATTACGACCCGGCTTCATCAACCTGGTCGGTCGTCGCTACCTACATGTGGTGCAGCACTTGGTACGACATGGGCCGCCCTGCCTCGCAGTACGTGCAGTACAACTCGGTCGCCGGGGGAGCGTGGCGTGTCGTGCCCCTGCAACCTGGCTTGAACGGCAGGCGCGCGAATCTCTTGACCCACATTCGACCGACAGGCGAGTCGGGCCTGATCCGGGAGGAGTACAAGGAAATGCTTTGGCCCACGAGTTCCCCCCAGTTCAAGTCAACCTCAGCGTCCTGGGAAACCAACTGTTAGTGCGTCATCCCATCTGGAAGCCTCACCAACGCTCAAGGAACAGACATGGCAGATCAACTCGATTATGCGCTGTTGGCGAACAGGAGAATTTTGCCTTCATCACGGGGCGGAACAACCAGTGGGACATTTCCCCCGCGTATGACCTGACCTACATGAGCGGTCCGGGCGGCTATCACACAATGACCTTTGCCGGAGGCGAGACGCAGGATCCGACCTGCAGGATCTGTTGAACCTCGCGCCTTACTACCAACTGTCCGAGGGGCAGGCGCGGCCGATCATTCAAACCATGGCCGAGGTGGCGCGACAGGTGGTGCCCATGGCCCGAGAGATGGGGGTGAGCAAGGCAACGCTCGGTCCGATTGCTGACCGGCTGGGGGCGATCAATGCAGCGATAGAGCCGCGCGTGAGCGGACGCCGGCGGAGCTGAGGCCACAGCCTAGACGTGGACACGTTGAGTTGACTTGGAGCGAGGGCAGGGGGTCACAGTATGCGGGGCGAACCTACCAGATCGATACCGTCGCTCTTGAAGACGCGCGAATTGACCAATCCTTCAACGAACTCTGCGACCTCGCTAAAGTCGTGAGGCTTGATCTTGGTAGGCGACCAGTACTGCCCATGAGCGATCCAGTGTCTGAGCTTGAAGGCACTGCTGATGCGGTCATATTGGGAATGGGACAACAAGCCTTCCTGTTGCCATCCCTTGATGATGTCCTCCATCAACCTGGCTTTGTTGTGCTTTCGATTGAACAGTTTGATGAGAGACTTAGAAAGCCTATCTTTCAGCTTCAGACGCTTTCTGTTGGTGAAGTCCAGCCGAAAGCAGGCTTCAAGGAAGGCGAGGAGGGCCATCATGTCGCGCAGCTCCTGGTTCTTCAACGCCGACCTGCGTCTATTCTCAACCGCTTCCAGTGGGAAGTCGGAGTAGTCCGGATTCGAATCTGAGAACAGCAGCCCAATCGCTTCTCTGGCCATGGCGTGATGACCAACGACTTGGGAATAGTTCGGAACATCGGGGTTAGCGATGACGGGAGTGGCCATTTGCGGCCTCCATGATCGCGGATTGCAGGCTGGCTGCATCGATTACGCTGTAGCGAATCCCGGGCGGTGACGTCGAAATTTTCCAGATATACGGTGCTAGATCCAGCCGGCCTCGTTTCGGTTCCGCAGCGGCCATATGCATCGGGCGGTCCATATCGGGCAACACAAGGATAAAGCGCACGCTACCGCGCAGTCCCACGAGGTCGACTCGACCAGGCGATCCAAGCAGCATGGTGCCAATCGGCATGAAACGGACGCTGCTGGCACCCAGGTTGATGGTCAGGCTGGGTGCTTGATAGCTACCAAGCTCTTCCTCATGGATTTCGCTCAGGGACCGGGTGAACTCCATGCTGCCATTCGCCTGATAGGGTTCAAGAAGCGTGCGGACTTGGCCGTAAAGAGCGTCGATCTTGCCGATCCATTGGGCTTTGCGCTCGGACAGGTCGCCATACTTCGCTTTGTCAGCTCTCTGGTCGGCGAGGAACTTGTCGAAGTCGGAAATCCGGGGCATTGACTTGGTGCAGTTGGGAGCGACCAACCAATTGTCCCATGACCTGAAGGCGTGGACCCATCAGAACTTGCAGTCGCTCAAGGTCGGGATAGCGAGGAAGCACCGGTAAGAATGCGAAGGAACAAGGATCCAGCGCTTCAAAACCCAGTCACTACATTTCGCATAATGTATACAGAGTCCGTGGCGGAATGCCCTACAGCGGCCTGTGCGTCGCGAGGCGATCCGAGTCCGACCCCTAGCAGTAGGGTCATGGCGACCGTAGCCAACTTCTGCGCAATTCGCTTCCAAGCGGCCTTCTCGGGCTCCGAATTGCTCCGCTCGGCCATCACGACCGCCGACCACATCTCCGGGCTGTCACCGATCTCATTTGCCATCCGCTCGATGTAGTGGATTTCGGCGTTTTTGCCTTGTTTCCAAAGAGAAACCGTCGCGCGCGAAACGCCCAGCGCCAGAGCCCCAGCGTTGTCACTCTGGATCTTCTGCACATGCTTCCAGCGGCAGAACAGGTCGTAGCTGGCGCTCATTGTCGATACCTACTTGACAGGGGTGTATAGGGGTACTTTACAGTTCGCCCCGGTGTCGAGGAATGCTTGACACCACCCGCCAGCCGCTCCCCCTAGGGCGCTGGCGGGAATCTAGGGGCTGGGGGATGGGGTAGGGGATGGACGCATACATGCTCGCTGTCGGCACGCTGGGGGTCCTCTCCGTGTTCGCCGGACTTGCTCGACTCGGCGCGTGGCTGATTGCCCGCCGCGAGCGCGATGCCACCGCCGCAATTCGTGACGCTGCGTTCGCAGCCAGGGCAGCAGCGGAGGTTCGCAAGTGATCTTCCTCGTACCCATCGCGCTCCTGCTGACCTACGTGTGGTTCAAGGCCATTCGTCGCGGGCCATTCGAATGAGCGCGCCTTCCGCACGTGTGCTGGTGGCCATGACGCCGCAGAGGGGCTTTTCCCCGGTTTACGTCGGGGAAAAGGGGCAGGGAGCAGCGCAGATTGGCCCGGGGAGTAACACGGGCCAAAAGGGTGAGCAAACCGCGATCATCGACTACCTGACCCTTGTGATGCCCGCTTCCGCCCTTGAAGAGTTTCGCTGTTCCAACGTCGATGTTCTGCTGTACAAGCTGTTCGGTTTCCGGGGTGAAGTCGTAGCGGGTGCCATCCGCGAGAAGAACTGGAATTTCTACCCCCTGTCCGCCGTCCTCAAAGATCGCGAGGGCGAGCTTGTTGGCCGCATCGGCATGGGTGGCAACCGGGAAACGGTGTGCGTCAGCATCACCGGCGCTGGCTGCAAATGGGTCAAGGACTGGCGCGTGACGTTCAACGCCGCCTCTCAGCTCAAAGCCAAGATCAGCCGCGTTGACTGTGCCCATGACGACTTCGAAGGCAAGCGCCTGGACGTACACGCGCTGCGTCAAGTAGCTGCGGAAGGTGGCTTCGCCGAGGGCGGCTGTCCTCCTCGGCACCGCTTTATGTCCGATGAAGGCCACGGCACCGGCAACACTCTGTACGTCGGCGGAAAAGGCCACAAAGAGCTGTGCGTGTACGAGAAGGGCAAGCAGCTCGGGCTGTCGTCCTCCCCATGGGTGCGCGCAGAGGTGCGCCTGTATGGCAAGCACGTCGAGGTTCCGCTGGAAGTGCTGCTTGATCCCGGCTCTTACCTCCGTGGCGCATACAGCGTTCTTCGCGACTTGATCAAAGGTGTGTGCAGCAGGTTGCGCACCATCCGCAAACAGGTGGACGTATCGGTGGAAGCCGGTATCGAGTGGGCACACCGACAGGTCGGCCCCTTCCTCAACGTACTTCGTGGCGCGTTCGGTCCTTCGTGGGCCGATGTAGCCGAAGCCCGCATCCTCCGTGACGGTCACCCCGGACGGTTTCGCGGTATCTCCAAGGGTGACGCACTCCACAAATATGTGAGGGAAGGACTATGCCAATTTGCCGCGTGAAATCTGCTGTTGTCGATGAAGAGCGGAACCAGAAAGCCGGGACCATCATGCGTTCCCAGATGGTCGGCCTCGACCTGGGCAACGGTTTCGAGCTGCCGTTCCGTGTCGGCCTCGGCCAGCGCCCCGCCTATACGCCGGGCGAGTACGACATTGATCCCAAGTCCTTCGCGCTGGGTACCTACGGCGATCTGACGCTCAAGCGTTACGTCGACCTCGTTCCGGTCGGCGCGAAGGCCGCACCCGCCTCGGCAAAGCCGCAGGCTTGACCCATGGGCCAGCTCACCAGCACCACTTATTGGAGGCCGTGAGCATGGCCCGCGTTCTCACGTGCGTCACGTACGACGAAGCAACCGACCATTGCAGCAAGGAGGTCTGGTTGGAGCAGTCGGATTGGACGCACTACTTACCCACCGTTGAACAGGCCAACGAGGTCGGCGCCGTGTTCTTCACTTCCGTGATGATCTTGGCCGTCGCAAAACGCCTGCTTTTCCCACCTGAAGAGAGAGAAATCCGATGAACCGTATGAACCGTGAAAGCTTCGCCCTGCGTGCCAAGGCCCTCGCTGCGTCCACCAAGGCTCGTGGCGTTGCCCTGATCGGCACCGTTTCCATGCTGCCGGGCCTCGCCATGGCTCAGGATGCGACGTTCGACCCGTCCACCATCACCAGCAAGATCACCACGTACGCTGGTTACGCGCTGGTCATCGTCCTGGCACTGGCCGCTGCCGTGTGGGGCCTGCGCGCTGCTGGTCTGATCGGCGGTCGTCGCTGATCGAAGTCAGTAAGGCCACAAGGGGAGGGCGACCTCCCCTTTTTCAATTGGGGACCCCTATGGAAGGCTTGGTAATGCTCATTTGGTGGGTAGCGCTCACCGCCGTGGCGGCTCGCGTCTAATGCGCGCGCTCGGTCAGTACTTCGCAAGGGCATTGGTGCGGCGTGTCGCGTATGCCGTGGCGGCGGTGCTGGTTGCCTCAGTGCTTCACCTCTGTTCCGCCGGGGCTCAAGCTGCTGCACAGTCGTGCGGCCCAAACCCTGTTACCTGTGATCAGGGCGAGGCGTTCGTTGCCGCGACCAACCTCGCTGACAGCGAGGGGCCGCGCATATGCAAAATGGTCGGCGGCTCGACTGTCACCTATACCGGGGCCAATGTCAGGCTCGCAGACGCGGGCACATATCTTGCGCAGGTCGCGTGCTCGAACGGCTCCAATACAGCCAACGCCGGTAGCACTTATTTCTCCCAGAGCTGCCAGTCGCGCAACAGTCGGTATCCACCCGGCGATGCGCCCCCGTGGTACTCAGAGCCCGCAAAGTGCATTGGCGGCTGTCAGATCACCGGGGAGACCTTTTCGCAGAGCAACGGCGGTATGAAGGTCTACGGCCAGCGAAATCGGTACTACACCGGCCAGACGTGTAGTAGGCCCAAGGGGCAGGAGGGCATCGGTCCGGAAGGGGACAACAAGGAAGCTCCACAGAAGCCTAAGCAGGACGAATGTGTAGCGCTCGGGTCGGGCCAAACGTCCTGTTCAAAGCCCAATGGCGACCACTGCGCCACGTCGTCCACCGGAAAGACCTTCTGCTGGAAGCCAGGACAGGAAGGCTCACAGGCAGACGGCAGTGACGGCCAGAGCAAGAGCCCGCAGGGCAAGCCAGTAGCGCCACCGTCGCAACCGGCACCGCCCGAGCAGGAGTGGCAGCGCAAGGAGGGCCATCAGAATGAGGTCTGTGTTGGCACCAGCTGCACGACGTACAACGTGACCAATTACCGATCTGTTCCCAATGGCACTGCCAAGAACGGAACCGGCGACAACGCGCCTGACGGCGGCAAGAACACATCCGGTAACGGCAAGCCCGGTACCGGCAGCGGCGGCGGCTCCAGCTCGGACGACGGCGAAGGTGATTCCGCGACGGACAGCGGCAATTGCGAGCAGGCCCCCGCATGCACAGGCGACACGCTCAAGTGTCTCCATCTCACGTTTACGTGGAAGATTCAGTGCAACACGAAAGGGTCAACGATCAGCGGGGGCCAAGGCTGTTCGAATAGTGACGTGCCGGTCTGCGTTGGCTCCAGCTGCAAGGCGGAGGCGTATTCCCAGCTGTTGCAGCAGTGGCGTTCGCGATGCGCCGTCGAGGGCATCAAGGGTTCCGTCGAAGGACATGCAGGGCAGGGCGACGGCGACAACGGAGAGGGCAGCATCTTCATTGACGACTCGGGCAAAGAGCTGTCGCTTGACGAAGGCAAAGTCGCCTATGGGGGAGGGCAGCTCGGGTTCAGCCTGTCGGTCGAAGGCATCAAGTTCGAAATGCCCCAGCAAGTGCTGGACTTCATTGCCGTGCTTCGTGTCCTGATCATCGCTGGCGCGACGCTGACCGCAATCGCGATCATAAGGGGCAACTGATGCTTGACTTTACCGATGGATTGGGTGTTTGGCTCTCCAAGCTGATCATCAACAAGGCAGCGCGCTGGGTCACAAAGACCTTCATGGGGCTCGGTGTCGGGCTCGGCAGTTACCTGCTCATTCTTCAGCCGCTCCTTGATTGGGCCATTGCCAAGTGGCAAGCGATGCCGGGCAGCATCGCGATGTGGCTGCATGCCCTCGGCATCGATGTGGCCGTATCGATCATCCTGAGCGCTTACGGTTTCAAGGGAACTGAGCGCCTGTTCTTGCGGAAAAGGGATACCCCATGAGCATCTATAAGACCGCAGCAATGTCGCTGCTGACCGGCATTCTCGGCAGCGGTAAGACGCTTCGTGCCGTGCAGCTGATGAACGAGGCTGTCAAAGACGAAGAGAAGGTGTATCAATCCGGGTTCAAGGGGCTGGAAGTGCCCGGCGTGATTGACTGGGAAGACCCGCGTAAGTGGCAGGAGCTGCCGTCCGGCGCCATCCTGTTCGTTGACGAGGCTCAGAAGTGGTTCGGCGAGCGCCGGTCGGGCTACGCCCCCGACTACCTCAAAGCCATGAACACCATGCGCGGCGAAGAAGGCGTGCGCATGGTGCTTCTTACCCAGCACCCCAAGTACCTGGACAGCCACATCAAGGATCTCGTGGGTTGCCATGAGCATCTGCTGCGCGAGTCTGGAAAACTGGCCTCCAAGCTGTACCGGTGCGACGAAATCATGGAAGACCCGCGCAGCCCGCGAGGTCGGTCCAAGGCGGACTACGAGGTGTTCCGGTTCCCAATCGAAACGGCGGGAAAGATGTACGTCTCCGCCAACAGCGGTCACACGATCAAGTACCGTATGCCGGCGTTGGTAAGAAAGGCCATCTTGATCGGTGGTGCCGGCGTTCTGATGCTTGGGGGCGTGTGGTACTTCATGTTCCGCAATGCATACGCGGAAATCGCGTCCACGAAAGAGCAGGGCGCTGCTGCCGCCTCTGGGGCGCCCACGGCGACCCGGAGCGGCGGCGGCGACCCTGCGATCAATCCCTCTGCGAGCCGCGTTGCGATGCGGACAGGAACGGACTACATCGCCGCCATCACCCCCCAGGTACAGGACGTGCCGTGGTCGGCGCCAGCTTTCATGGCGCGGCCAGTCGTATCGGACCCGCACATTTACTGCATGTCCACCAGCAACTCGTGCCGGTGCGTCACTGAGCAGCACACCCGCGTCGTGGTGCGGGATGACGTTTGCCGGGATATCGCTCGCTGGGGTGAGCCGTACAACCCGTTCAAGCCACCGGTGGAGGCCCAGCGCAATGAGCGGCCGCTCGCCAGCGACGCGCGCGACCATCATGCTGCGCCGCAGCCCGCTCCCGGGGTACAGGGGGCTGTGCTTGGAAAGGAGGCAAGGATCCTTGGCACTTTCCCGGAGTCACCGCAGAACCGTTACGAAGGCACTTGAGGCGGTAAGGTCAACGCGTGCAGCGGATCGGCTGTCCGCCGCTTAGCAGCGATTCGAAGCCGTGTTCCGTTCGGATAATGTAGACCCCGCCTGCGCACTGGGCGGCGTCCGGTACTGGAAGTCCCAGAACAACTGAGGCTGGCGCAGCCTCTCGGACTACAGCAGGTTCTGCTGCCTCGCTCGGGCAGACCGCTCGGTCGTTGCGCTCCTGCGCCAGTACACCTCGTGTTGCCGCCAGGCCGAAGGCGCATCCCACGAGCGCCAGCCCTAGCAGTCCTGCCACCACTTGCCAGCCGTGCTTGTCCATGCCCGAATTTCCCTGATTGCGTGCCTTGCCGATTCTAGCCGGGGTGTAGGGGCAGCGCCCCT
>NZ_PKQQ01000023.1 GCF_002893095.1 Stenotrophomonas sp. VV52
TCATGCAGGACAAGCTGTTCGCCAAGGTCGCGGCCGGCAAGATCGAAACCGTCTGGCACCACCAGGTCGAGGAAGTGCTGGGCAACGATGCCGGCGTGACCGGTGTGCGCGTGAAGTCCACCCTGGACGGCAGCACCCGCGACATCGACGCGCACGGCTTCTTCGTGGCAATCGGTCATCACCCGAACACCACCCTGTTCGACGGCCAGCTGGCGATGAACAACGGCTACCTGGAAATCCGCTCGGGCCTGGGCGGCAATGCCACCCAGACCTCGGTGGAAGGCGTGTTCGCCGCAGGCGACGTGGCCGACCAGCACTATCGGCAGGCCATCACCTCCGCCGGCTTCGGCTGCATGGCCGCACTGGATGCCGAGCGCTACCTGGATGCACTTAAGATCTCCGATCAACAGCAGCACAGGAACGCCGCCTGAGTGCAGCGATGTGAGGAATTCCAGATGGACAGCGTCGATGTGGTGGTGATCGGAGGTGGGCAGGCGGGTCTTTCGGCTGGCTACTTCCTGCGTCGCAGCGGGCTGTCCTATGTGATTCTTGATGCTGAAGCGTCACCTGGTGGGGCGTGGCAGCATGCGTGGAAATCCTTGCATCTGTTCTCGCCGGCGGGCTGGAGCTCGATTCCCGGTTGGCCGATGCCCGCCACCCGGGAACCGTACCCTTCGCAGGCGGAAGTGCTGGACTACCTCACGCGCTACGAGCACAAATATGCACTGCCCGTCATCCGTCCCGTGCAGGTGGAACGCGTCAGTCGTTCGGGAACCCGGTTGCTGGTGGAAGCAGATGACGGCCGACAGTGGCATACGCGTGCAGTGATAAGCGCCACAGGTACCTGGCGGCATCCCTACACGCCCGACTATGAAGGTATGGACGCATTCGGCGGCGCGCAGCTGCACTCGGCCCACTACAGCCATCCTGGATCCATTGCCGGAATGCGCGTGGCGATCATCGGCAGCGGCAACTCAGGGGCACAGATTCTGGCCGAGGTATCAAAGGTGGCCGACACCACTTGGATCACCCAGGGCAAGCCAGCCTTCCTGGCCGACGATGTGGACGGGCGCGTTCTGTTCGCACGCGCAACCGAGAAGTGGAGGGCCCAGCAGGAAGGCCGCGAACCGGATGTTCCGCACGGTGGTTTTGGCGACATCGTCATGGTGCCGCCGGTGGTGGATGCGCGGCGCCGCGGTGTACTGGTCTCCATGCCGCCACCCGTCCGTTTCACCGCCACCGGCATACAGTGGGCAGATGGCAGCGAACGCAACTTGGACGCCGTGATCTGGTGCACCGGCTTCCGGCCGGCGTTGTCGCACCTGGAAGGAATGGGCATGGTCAACGCCCTGGGTCGGATCGACGTGGATGACACCCAGGTCCGTTCGGTCGCAGCGCCATCGGTCTGGCTGCTTGGCTATGGCGACTGGAATGGCGCAGCGTCGGCCACGCTGATCGGGGTGACCCGATACGCGCGCGAGGCAGTAAGGCAAATCAGCGACTACGTTGGGGCTTTTTCTCCGCTGTCATCTGGCGCGTGAGCCTCGGCGCCATTGCCCAGCGCCCGCACCTGCGATTGCAGGGTCATGCGGTCCAGCGCTTCAGGCTTGAGCGCCAAGAGCAAGCCGAGACGATGCTGGAGCTGGTGAAGCGTGCTCAGGAACGCCTTGTGGACCTGCTCCGCGCTGCCCTGTACTGCAGCCGGGTCGGGGATACCCCAGTGAGCCGTAACCGGGTGACCTGGCCACACTGGACACGCTTCACCCGCTGCGCGATCGCACACGGTCACGATCAGATCCATCTGTGGTGCTTCCGGACCTGCGAATGCCTCCCACGGCTTGCTCGACAGCCCGGCAACGTCGAAGCCAATCTCCGAGAGCACCTGCAGGGCCACTGGATGAACTACGCCCTTGGGATAACTGCCGGCACTGTAAGCGCGGATACGTCCGCGCCCTAAATGGTTGGCTAGTGCCTCGGCAAGAATGCTGCGCGCCGAGTTGCCTGTGCAGAGGAACAGAACATTCAGGGTACGCATACCATCGCAACTATTTATCTAGAACAATCGAAGTATTACCTTCCCATATGTCAGTTCGATGACCGCCGGAAAGGACGCGGGCACCTTTCGGTGCCCGCTTCGCTCATTCAATGACCCGACGACAGCGCGGCGCCTGGCGTACGGTGCTTTCCCAGGCGATCAACCAAGGTCTCACTTGCATCGTTGAGACCGAACACTTCAACGGTCGCGCCGTGCTCGCGCAGCTTCATCACTACCCTGTCGAGCGCATCAACGGCGGTCAGGTCCCAGAAGTGGGCGTCCTTCAGATCGATTTTGACGTTCTTGGGGACATCCAGATAGTTGAAGCTGCTCACGAACTGTCCGGCAGACGCAAAGAACACCTGCCCCCTCACAACGTAGACGCGCGAGTCGATGTCGACCTGGGTGTCGTCGATGCTCAGCATCTTTCCGACCTTGCGGGTGAAGAACACGGCCGACAGGACCACGCCTGTCAACACGCCCTTGGCAAGGTCGTGGGTAGCCACGGTCACGATGACCGTCCCAATCATCACAATTGAAGAGCTCTTGGGATGAACGGCCAGCTCGCGCAGCGAGCGCCAGCTGAAGGTTCCGATGCTGACCATGATCATCACCGCGACCAGTGCGGCCATTGGAATCTGACTCACCAGGTTTGACCCATAAACAACGAGGAGGAGCAGAACCACGCCGGCCACCAGGCAGGAGAGACGGCCTCGGCCACCGGAAGTGATGTTGATCACCGACTGGCCGATCATTGCACAGCCTGCCATGCCCCCAAAGAAGCCCGTTACGGTGTTAGCCAAGCCTTGGCCCGCACATTCGCGATTCTTCTGGCTCGGGGTATCGGTCATGTCTTCGACGATCTGCGCGGTCATCAGCGATTCCAACAGGCCAACGACCGCCAAAGTCGCCGAAACCGGCAGCAGGATCTGGAGTGTCTCCCAGGTGAATGGCACGTCCGGAATCAGGAACGACGGCAGGCTGTCAGGCAGCGCCCCCATGTCGCCTACGGTGCGTACCTGGAAGCCGAAATACATGGAAGCGGCCGTAAGAACCACGATCGCCACCAATGCCGAAGGAACGGCTTTGGTCAGCAGCGGCAGCAGGTAGATGATTGCCAGACCCACAGCACAGATCGCATACACCATCCACGGCATGCCGATGAGCTCGGGAAGCTGCGCCATGAAAATGAGAATCGCCAGTGCATTCACAAATCCGGTCACCACCGAGCGCGACACAAAGCGCATCAGCGAGCCCAACCGCAGGGCGCCGGCCAGCATCTGCAGCACGCCGGCCAGGATGGTGGCGGCAAACAGATACTGGATGCCGTGCTCGCGCACCAGCGTAACCATCACCAACGCCATGGCGCCGGTCGCAGCCGAGATCATGCCAGGGCGGCCACCGGCGATGGCGGTGATGACGGCGATGCAGAACGAGGCATACAAACCTACCTTTGGGTCGACGCCGGCGATGATGGAAAACGCGATTGCCTCAGGAATCAGGGCTAGCGCAACGACGATGCCCGACAGCAGGTCACCACGGATGTTACCGAGCCATTGCTGGCGCAGGGGATAAATTGCAGACATAGGAAATGATCTCCGCGCACAGCCGTGCGCGCCAAACGAAAGAAACAGGCACCCTTCCAGACCTAAGTGTCTGGATCGCTTCTTCAATCAAGCGTCAGGGTGGAGTCATCGCTAGCCGATCCGTTAGGTATTTGACGGTCTATTGTAAACCGGCATAGCGCCTGAGGGGAAATCCGGCATCGCGGTCGCCTCGGTGCATTCTCAAGGGTAGCTTCCCAGATCCCAAGATCATTTCGCAGGCGAGGTCGACAAGCTGGTAGGCAGTTGATCAGACTGAATTGAGCTCTGACCGAATCGCCAAAGAAGAGGTGGACATTCGCCGCGGGTCCTATGTCCCGCTATCGGCCATACGCAGACATCCACCCCATCCCTGATAAACATCCCTAGGCCGCAGCAGACCTCGAGCCTGCTGCGGTCAATTGGTTTTGGGGCAGACTACGCCAATGGCCTAAATTCCCCTAGGTCAGTGAGTCTAGCCCGTCCCTTCTAGGACGCCTTAGGCCACTTCAAGTTGATGCATCGTCCGCACAGAAGATCCCATGCATCGCGCCCAGCAGTGCTGCAACGCGCGGGTCTGCCATGCGGTAGATGATCGACCGCGATTCCCGCCGGGTCGCTACAAGCTTTCGTTGGCGGAGTTCGGCCAGTTGCTGGGAGAGCGCCGGCTGTCGAATGCCAGTTGCGTCCTCAAGTCCGCCCACCGTCATTTCACCTTGCGCGAGCTGGCATAGCAGCAACAGGCGCGAGGGGGTGGCCATGAAGCGCAGCAACTCGGCCACTTCGGGCACGCGCTCCTTCATCGTGGCTAGGTCAGACGGGCTGAATGGGGGGCTGGTCACAGGCAATGGCAACTTGGGCGGCTGATGTGATGCGAACACCATGGGTAACCGATTCAATCTAGCATGTTTCCATAGTTGCACAGATTACGTAACTATGTAATTCTCAGGCCACGAAGCCTCCTGGAGCCAGCCATGATCCCATCCGTAGCGGTAGACGCCCCCCTGGAGCAGGCTGTGCGCCTGGTCAGTGATGCGCGTGCCGGCCTGCTTCCCTCACCTTCCGTGAAGACGTTCTTTGACCCTGCTACGTTCACTGCCAGCCATGTCGTACGCGATCCAACTTCTTCAGCGTGCGCCATCATCGACAGCGTCCTGGACTTCGACATGGCCGCAGGCCGCACGTCCACGTCCTCCGCATCGGCGTTGGTGGACTACGTGCGTGCCGAGCGCCTGCAGGTGCAGTGGTTGCTGGAAACCCACGCGCATGCCGACCACCTGTCCGCGGCTCCATGGCTGCAGGAGCAGGTGGGAGGCGCGCTGGCTATTGGCGAACACATCACCACCGTCCAGGAAACCTTCGGCAAGGTCTTCAATGCCGGTACTGCGTTCAAGCGTGATGGCAGCCAGTTCGATCACCTGTTCGCTGACGGTGCCTCCTTCCGCATCGGTAATCTGCAGGCGATGTCGCTGCACGTGCCAGGCCATACTCCCGCTTGTCTGGCGTACGTGATCGGCGACGCCGTATTTCCTGGAGACACGCTGTTCATGCCGGACTACGGCACCGCCCGATGCGACTTTCCAGGTGGCTCGGCTCGCCAGTTGTATCGCTCGATCCAGCGCCTGCTGTCCCTGCCCGACGCCGCCCGTGTATTCCTGTGCCACGACTACAAAGCCACCGGCCGGGACCATTTCGCATGGGAAACAACCATCGGTGCCGAAAGGGCGACAAACATGCATGTGCACGAGGGCGTGAGCGAAGCCATGTTTGTGCAACTGCGGGAGGCTCGTGATGCCACGCTTCCGATGCCACGGCTGATCCTGCCATCAGTGCAGGTCAACATGCGCGCAGGCCATATGCCCGAACCCGAAGACAACGGCGTGCGCTACCTCAAGCTGCCGGTGGACCTGCTATGACGCTCTCTCATCTGGCTTGGTATTGGCCGCTCGCTGGGGGTGCGATGATCGGTACAGCGGCCGGAGCCTATCTACTCCTTCTCGGGCGCGTTGCTGGCATCTCGGGTCTGCTTGCCAGGGCACTGGGCATGACAGGTGACGGCGGGCGCAGCAGTGCTGTCCTGTTTCTGGCAGGACTTGCCCTGGCGTCAGGCTTGGCATTGGCGGCCAGACCCATACCCCTGCCGGCGCTCTCCGCAAACGGAACTGTGGTGCTGGTGATTGCGGGACTGCTGGTGGGTTACGGAACTCGCCTTGGGGCGGGCTGTACCAGTGGGCACGGTGTCTGCGGCCTGGGCCGGGCGTCGCCGCGGTCAGTGGTGGCGACCTGCGTGTTCATGCTCGTAGGCATGGCCACGGCGACCCTGGTACAGATTGCGACCGGGGGCCCGGCATGATCCGTCTTGCCGCGTTCCTGTGCGGCGCACTCTTCGGATTGGGCCTGGTTGTATCCGATATGGCCAACCCAGCCCGCGTGCTTGCTTTCCTTGATGTGAGCGACGCCTGGGACCCCTCACTGGCGCTGGTCATGCTGGGCGCACTGATTCCTTCCGGCGCAGCCTACCTGCGGATACGCGCCCGTAGAACACCTCTGCTTGCCGAATCGCTGCACATTCCCACCCATCGCATCATCGACCGGCGCCTGGTCATTGGTTCGGCAATATTCGGCTTGGGTTGGGGACTGGCCGGAGTGTGTCCCGGCCCTGCCATCGCATTGCTGGGAACCGGCCAGCCCTTCGCGATCATCTTCACCACGGCAATGATCGCAGGCGTGATCCTGCATGGCCTCATTCATCACCCCACTGCACCTATGGGACAACCATGAACCTCAAACCACTCTCTGCCAACCTCAAGGTATCCGGTCAGCTCCTGCCAGAGGATATTGAAACTCTGAAGGAGCAGGGCTTTGCGAGCGTGATCTGCAATCGGCCTGACGACGAACAGCCGGAGCAGCCCAGTCACCATGCGCTGCAGGCTGCCTGCCACCAGGCGGGCATGCAGTTTGCCTATCTTCCCGTCGTGCCTGGTGTCATTACCGATGATCAGGTGCATACCTTTGCCAGGTTGATCGACGCGCTGCCACGCCCTGTTGCCGCGTACTGCAGAACCGGCACCCGTGCTGCGATGCTCTGGGCGCTGTCGGAAGTCGTTCACAACAGAGCGGCGTTTGCCCACGTCCTGTCTGTTGCCTCGGACGCAGGCTATGACCTTTCCTCCATCGCAACACGGCTGCAGCAAGGTCCGGCGTCCGGCGACTGACATATGGAAACCCTATCTCTGCTGCAGTGGGTGCTGGGCGGCCTGTCTGGTGTTCTGGTCGGCTTCGTGCTCGGCGTGGTTGGCGGGGGCGGATCCATCCTGGCGGTACCACTGATGCTCTACGTGGTCGGCGTGGAAGATCCGCATGCGGCTATCGGCACCAGCGCCCTGGCAGTGGCGGTCAATGCGGTGTCGAATCTGGTGGTACACGCCCGTAGAGGGAATGTTCGTTGGCCCTGTGCTTCGGTCTTCGCCCTGGCGGGGGTCGCGGGCGCCTACCTGGGTTCCAGCGTGGGCAAGGCCTTCGACGGCAAGAGGCTGTTGGCGCTGTTTGCTGTGGTCATGGTCATTGTCGGCATCGCCATGCTTCGCAGGCGCAACACGCCTGGATTCGCGGACGCTCGGCTCGGCAGACGCAACGCGCCCGCACTGATTGGGCTGGGCGCCACCGCCGGCGGGCTATCCGGCTTCTTTGGCATTGGCGGAGGGTTCCTTATCGTGCCCGCACTGGTGGCCGCGACGGGCATGCCGATGATCGCCGCAGTCGGAAGCTCGCTCGTCGCCGTCGCCGCATTTGGCATGACCACCGCACTGAACTACGCGCATGCAGGTCTGATCAACTGGAAGCTCGCGGCAGTGTTCGTCGTTGCCGGCATGGCTGGTGGTACTGCAGGAGCAGCAACTTCGACGAAGCTTGCCAGCTATCGTGGAGCTCTGAACACGGTATTTGCAGTACTGATCTTCATTACTGCCGCATACATGCTGTGGAAGGTGGGCTGGCCGGATGTGTTCCAGACCACAGCCGAGCACTGATAGCCAGCGCAGCGCTTCAAAGGCATTGTTAGGAAATTACTACGAACGTTGGTCCACATCTTCCAGAGTCAAATTAGATACGACGGCTCGAAGCGCCTTGCGATCAGCTTCGAAATCCATGGCCAATAGGCCGCGCTCCAACGCAATGCGGGCATGCGCCTGTGATGCGACTCTAGTCGCTTCATTCGAGGACCCTGCCAACGCTACGAAGGCCTTCTGCAGCCGGATGTTGACCTCCAGCGAGCCGGCCGCATCCCTGGAGATTGGTGTGAATGCATCCTCGAACATGTCGCGGACATCGAGGCACTGCACGTGCACACGCGGATAAAGCACATCACACGTCGCAGCGTCCCCAGTGTGGCTGGCCCATGCACAGAGCAGCCTGACACAGGTCCCGATGACGTCGATGCAGGTGCCAGGGTCGTTCACTGCAGGTGACATGGCTCGCTGGGCAATTTCCGCAAGCACTACCAGCCCGAACCGTGGGTCATTCTCGATGGAGCGCGCGTCACTGAAGGAAATGGCTGAGATCACTTCACTCTGCACTTCCGGAAGTGGATTTCCCTCGATGGCTATCAAGGGACGGGCCGGAGTTGCGAACGTACCCGGCTGGCAGAGCAGATGAACGCGCAGATCATGTTCCTGTGCAATGCCGTCGATCCGGGCGACGTCCACATGTTCAACGTAGGCAACCTGATCGCCAACCAGCAGTACCGCCCCCTCCCCTACCGGGACAGCACTGGCTCCGCCGAGCCGAGGCTCCTCGGCGCGGCGCTTCATTGCCGCTTTGGTCGCCCGCTCCACCAGATCGATGGTTTCGCCAACGCGGCCAAAGCGTGAGAACTGCTCGATAGCCCTGAGCAACGTCACTGTGATGACAATGATGACCGCGATGGTTGCCCCGAACAGCACAAGCCGGCCGCTGTCCCCGTAGATGCCGGTGCTGAGCGCGATGAGGCCCACGATCGAGAACAGGAAGGCACCAATGAAGGTGGCCAGCGCACCTTGGGCCCGGGTGTCTTCGATCAGCAGGCGGGCCGCGCGCGGGGTGGCGCTGCTGGACGCGGAGCCGTATGCCGAAACCATGGTGGACAGCGAGAAGGTGGTGACCGTCAGCATCGACGCGGCAAGTATGCCAAGAATGTTACCGACGGAATCGGCGCCGATCCGTGCAGCAAGGCCGGAGGGAATTAGGAACTTCAGGAACGCGCCGGCCAACGCTGTGATGATGCCCAGGGCGCCATACAGGGTGGAGCGGAACCACATCCGCTTTGTAACTTTGCTGGCTGCAAGCCTCAATCTGGTGAGCACGGGCTACTTCCTGGGCAGTTCGACCATCAATAGCACGGTCGGGTGCCGAGGCCACGTCAAAGGCAGGGTCATGCCCGGCCCAAGGCAGATGCCGCCCCTCCGGGCGGCATCTGTGTACGGATTCTACGAGCGCACCTTGTCCAGGAACTGACGGTGGCGCTCGTACTGATCGAGCACATCGTGGATGAGCTGAACCTTGGTCCACCCCATGACGTCGTAGTCCTGCCCGCCCTCCCGCAGATAGACCTCCGCACGGTAATGACGGGTGCCCTCGCTGACCGGCCGACGGGGATCCTGCAGGGCGAACGTCGGCGGCTCATAGGGCTGGGGCCGTACGGAGTAGAAGAAGTCCATCTCCTCGCCATGGCCAACCTGTAGCCACGCACGACCATCCTCTCCCTTGGAGACCTGGACCGGCAGATCCTGCTTGCGAAGCTCAGCGGCAACCTCTTCCAATGCAGGAATGACGCGCTGCTCGATGAAGCCGGTCACCTCGATCTTCAACGGGTTGTGCGCCAGCAGGCGCAGGCGCGCCCGCCAATCCTCGCTGGTACCCGGCAGGATACGTGCCTCGCGCAGGATCGAGCGCTTGGTGGCATCCAGATGCATGGCCTTCAGCAGTCCCCAGCACATCAGGATCATGACGATCGTAAATGGCAACGCGCTGGCAATGGTGGCAGCCTGCAACGATTCCAGCCCGCCAGCCACCAGCAATGCAATCGCCAGGCCGCCGACGAGCAGCGCCCAGAAGATCCGCTGCCAGACCGGCGATTCCTCCTCGCCTTTCGAGGTGAGCATGTCGATTACCAGGGCACCGGAGTCCGCTGAGGTTACGAAGAACAGCGCAACCAGGATGACCGCCAGCGAAGAGGTCAGCATGGTCAGCGGCAGGTGCTCCAGGAACTCGAAGAGCGCCATCGAGCTGTCGGTTGAGACCGCCTGCACCAACTGCTGGATGCCCTCCGCCCGCACCATGTGCAACGCGGTGTTGCCGTAGATGGTCATCCACAGGAATGTGAAGCCAAGCGGTACGAGCAGCACCCCCACCACGAACTCACGGACGGTGCGTCCACGTGAGATGCGCGCGATGAACATGCCAACGAAGGGCGACCACGCAATCCACCAGCCCCAGTAGAACAGCGTCCAGCCACCCAGCCAACCCGTGGGTTCGTAGGCATAAAGGTTGAAGGTCATCGAGAACAGCTGGGAAACGTACATGCCGGTGTTCTGCACCAGCGCCTGCATCAGGTGAACGGTAGGTCCACAGACCAGCACGAAGGCCAGCAGCGCCGCCGCCAGGATCATGTTGAGCTCGGACAACCTGCGTACGCCGCTGTCCAGGCCAGCCACGACCGATCCGGTGGCCACCAGTGTGATGACGGTGATCAAGCCAACCTGGGCGAGGGTACTGACCTCCAGGCCGAACAGGTAGTTCAGGCCGGCGTTGATCTGCATGACGCCCAGCCCCAGCGAGGTGGCGAGGCCGAAGATGGTACCCAGCGCGGCAAACGTGTCCACGGCATGTCCCAACGGGCCGTGGATACGGTCGCCGATGAGCGGATACAGCGCGGAGCGGACACGCAGCGGGAGATTGTGTCGGTACGCAAAGTACGCCAGCGACAGCGCCACCACAGCGTAGATCGCCCATGCGTGGATGCCCCAGTGGAAGAAGGTGATGCGCATCGCCTGGCGGGCAGCGGCGGCCGACTCGGGCGAACCAACCGGCGGCGTGGCGTAGTGCATGATGGGCTCGGCAACGCCGAAGAACATCAGACCGATGCCCATGCCGGCAGCGAACAACATGGCGAACCAGGAGCCGTAGCTGTAGTCCGGCGTACTGTGGTCAGGGCCGAGCTTGATGCGGCCGTAACTGCTGATGGCGACGCCGACAACGAAGACCAGGAAGCCGGCTACTGCAAGGATGGTGAACCAACCTGCATCATTGGCAGCCCATGACTTGGCCGCGGTGAACCACCGCGTGGCCATTTCGGGCGCGAAGGTGGCAAGCGCGAGCAGCGCGATGACGATGGCTGCCGTGGGAATGAACACCTGCGGAAGGATCCGCTGGCGAACGGGGGGATGTTGCGGAGCCGTGCTCTGCATGGATACCTCCGTGTTATTGGGTGGAAGAACCTGCGGCTTGCGCGAGGCCGATCAGAAGTAGAAGCCGATATTGAGGTTCAGCCGCGAATGCCAGCTGGAAGGGCCTCCTTCGTCGATGCCGATACCATCACCACCAGCAAACCACATGTTGCGGCCAGCGATCCAGTCGACATAGGTGAGCAAGATGCCTTTCTGCAGGCTGCAACCGGTCACGTTCTGCCACGAATCACGAAGGCCCGCGCGGTGCCCGACCGGGCGGGTCATGCTGAGGTTGTTATAGCAGGTGATGTCATCCAGCCAGCCCTTCTGGCCGAACGAATAGGCGATGTTGGCGCTTGGCACATCCGCCTGCGCTGCAACCTGGAAGGGGGATTGGAACGCCGACATTGCGATGCGATCTCCGGGCACGTCATACCGGTACCGCGCCCACTGCAGCTGCGCGGTCCAACCATCGCGCTGCCACTGTGCATGGAGGGCCGCGCCCTGATGACCGTAGTGACGCCGTGTCTGAGTGTTCTGCACCTTGCCAGCAAACGCTGATGCGCCCAGCAACAGTTCGCCGCCGCCCCAGTCGCGCGCGCTCTCCACGCGTGCATGCAGTCGTTGCCGCTCGCGATACGGCAACGCCTCGGTCTGCGCGACATCAAAGGAGTAGCGATCGTAGCGAGCCCCGGACCCGTATTCGTCTCCGGAGAACCAGCCAAGATGCCAAGTTGTGCTGCCGCTGCGGTGAATCACCACAAGGCCCGGATCGTAATCATCCTCGATGCCCAGGTAGTAGCCGGAGCCGAACCAGAAACTCTGCGAAACGGTGGGGAGCAGCCCGAACGGGACTTGCTGGATACCTGCCTTGAGCTGGGTAGCATCGGAGAACTGCCAGCCCGCGTAGGCGTGATGCACGGCGTCGAAACCATCGTACCAGCGGTACTGGGCAGAGAAGGAAAACGGTCCGGTTCCAGCATCAAGATCTGCACGCATCAGTTCAAGCTGCAGGCGGCTGGTCGGCCCGTAGTCGAGCCAGCCATAGTTGAACCTGACGGCGCCTCCTGGATCAAAGTAAGGATCTCTATGGAGGTTATCCTCAGAAGCATCTGCGGCCAGCGAAGTTCCCACCAACGCGGCAGCGACAATGAAGGGAATTGATCTCACGGTTGTGCGCGTTGCCTCCCTGATCTGCTACGGAAAGCGCTTGAGTCTAACGTCGATTCATCCATTGCCTCAAACAGGCGATCTCAAAGAACTCCTGGCGACGCCACAGCAATCACTCACGGCCCGTCTTTAGTCCTCAGGTCCATATACCACGCGAAAGTCACGTGCAGCGAGAGAGTAGCTAACACGATCCACTTTAGTAGTCGATCCTGTGATTGAGCGACTCATAGTGGATATGGAGTGACACGCAATGTCATTTGAGAATAGGCTAGGGCCTCGACACCGGGGGAAGAATTCATGACTATTGATATCAGCGGCCTTTCGGCCAAGGAACTTCGCTCACTGATTGCTCAGGCGGAGAAGCAGCAGTCTAAAGTGCTGTCACGCCCTAAGGCCACAGCGATGCGCGCCAAGATCAATAAGTACGTCAAAGATCATGGCTACACGATAGAAGAGCTCTACGGCGCTTCAGTGATCGCGCCCTCCGAAGCCGCCAAGAAGCGAGGCGATCGGAGGTCTGCTAAATCGACAGTGCCCAAGATCGCTCCCAAGTACCGTAATCCTGCAGTGCGCGGCCAGACGTGGTCCGGTCGAGGGCGGCAACCGCGATGGATAGCCGAGCTGGTAGCAAGCGGAAAATCACTGAATGACTTTCTGATCAAGTAGTGACAATGGGGCAGGCGTACACCGGTACCGCAGCCGGTCCTGAGAATCACTAGTCATCAGATCGAACAGGATGCTGGTGCGCGGAATGCCCTGCCAGGTAGGCGATCAAAGATTGGAGCTAGTCGCAGTTGATGTGACAGCGGGCGAACAGCAGGCGCTCCCCTTGCCTTTGGAGAGTGCGCTCAGGCAGCAATGATTGCAGTATCCGCTTCTGGCCTTGGATTCAACCGATCGACGCAACAGTTTGTCGATATCGCTCTGCCGGTGTTTCGTACCCCAGCGTCTTACGTGGCCGTTCGTTGAGCTGGCGCGCCACGGCATCCAGCTTCGCCTGCGTGACATCGGCCAGATTGATCCCCTTCGGGAAGTACTGCCGTAGTAGGCCGTTGGTGTTCTCGTTGGTGCCGCGCTGCCAGGGATGATGCGGATCGCAGAAGTAGACCTGGATGTCGGTGGCCAAGGTGAAGCGGCGGTGTCCTGCCATCTCCTTGCCCCGATCCCAGGTCAGCGACCGGTACAGCTGCTTCGGCAGGCGGCGCGCGTTCTTGATCAGTGCATTGACCACGGTCTCGGTGTCCTTGCCTGCCACCTTCACCAACATCAGATAGCGGGTCTGCCGCTCCACCAGCGTGGCGATCTGACTGTTCCGGTCACCGAACAGCAGGTCGCCTTCCCAGTGTCCCGGCACAGCCCGATCTTCGGCGCTGGCTGGCCGTTCGCTGATCGAGACGGTGTCGGTGATCCGGCCGTGGTTCTCTGTCTTCTGGGTGTGGTGTCGTGAACGACGCATCGCCCGCGTGCGCCTCAGATGCGCGAGCAGTTCCTGTTTCAAGGCGCCATGCGACTGGATGTAGAGCGTGCGATAGATGGTCTCGTGGGACACCTGACGGCTCGCATCATCGGGATAGGTGCGTTTAAGCCAGCCGGCCACCTGCTCAGGCGACCACTGTCGCTGGATTTTCTCTGCCACACGAGCGGCCAAGGCTCGATGCAGCGCCAGCTTACAGGGCTTGGGACGCCGCGCTCGGTCCCAGGCGGCATGGTCGGCTTGGCTGGCGCGGTAGCCCTCAGGGCCCTCATTGCGGCCGACTTCTCGGCTCACCGTGGAAGGCGCCCGCCCGAGCGATGCGGCGATCGCACGGATCGAGCGCCCCGCCGCCAGCCCACGGGAGATCTCCTCACGCTCGGCCAAGCTCAGCACCCTCGGAGATCGTCGCCGCACCGGCGGACGAATCCCGCCATGCTCGGCCAGGATGTTCCGCACCGAACTATGGTGCCGATCGAACAAGGATGCGATCTGGTGCAGCGACTCGCCCTGCTGCCAGCGATCCCACATCAGTGCCTTCTGGGTGTCGGTGTAGTAGATCCTCTTCCTGCGCTTCATCTGCAACACTCCCGCTGCCTGTGCAGCTATCCGTGTGTTGCTTCGATCATATGAATCCGCGGCCAGAAGCGGACTTGGATCAGGGCCAATGCGGCCGGGATAGCTTCGGGCCGCTGCGATCCTAGGCAACTCGGTCACTTCACCAGGTTCCAAGAGACGCCGGCGTCGAGCGGTACAGCCTACCAGAGTCGCCGAAAGTAACGGTGTTAGGTCAAAATTGCGTCGGATCCGAAGGATTAGAGCCCTCATGGCAAACCCTCGTCATATGAACTTTCGCTAGAATCAGCTAAACCTCCGGGGGCAGAAATGGCCAATAGAACTCAGCTTCGCCAAGCACTCATTGAAGCTCAGGCTTCTCTGCGCTTGGAGGGCCTGCCCATCGGAGATCGTGATGATGACATCTATGCCGCAGCCATTGATGGTTCGCTCAGTGGACCGTTGCGCGACCTGGTCTTGAAGCGTATTCGCACTGAGTTGGGACTGGCTCACGAGACGAATGAAAGTTGACAGAGGCCGCGAGGGCTAGGCGACGCTATGTGGTCGCCGGCCACCAGACCGCTGTTTTCGCAAGCGGTTCTCACTTAGCGCCTTCAGCACGTTTCGTGCTCCGAGCATCACCGAGAATCCCACATCCAGCGACACATTGCATCGCTGGCCGATTTGCTTGGCTGCCTGCTGAAGTTTGCGGTGGGATCCCACTTGGTCTACATCTCCTTCAACCATCTGTAGCGCAAGATCCATTGCCCTGTTCAAGTGAACTCTTTGACTGTACGGACCTTGCTCTTCGTATCTCAATTTGTACTCCTCGTAGACGTCAAGGTGCATCTCTCTTAGCAACTGCCTATTGAGCCTGAAGCGTCTAAGTACAACTTTCATCTGCGGTACATAGTGGTCTTTCTCGGATGACTTCAGAACATCTGAAAAGCATTTGGCACATCGCTCAAGCCGCTCCGCGTGCCTCCCAACAGGTAGCTTTAACGTTGCATAGCTAAACCAAAGATCCAACAGCGGCTCGGAAGCCGCCGCATCTGGGCTTAGCAAGATGTCGCGTGCTGAGATGGACTGGAGAGCGCAGAGATTGACAATGGCACGAATGGTCGTCCGACCCCTGGTCAAGTTCTTGGTGGCGCGGTAGAACTCCGCCTTGAGAGCGTTAGGATACGCGCGCCTCATCGGATGTCCGTCAACGAGCAGTTTCACGAATCGAACATAGTTTTCGAATGGAATCTGGGGTTGTGAGGGCGTCGCGCAAAGCTCGATTATGGACGCAAGCTGCTGCTGACCCCATGCCTCGTCGCCAGTAATCGCTGCGGCGACACCATCACCGGAAAGCGATTGCTTGCATTTGTGGCATCTTCTACGCCGCTGGTAGTCTGTTGAGCTCGGCTGGTCCGCGCCACACCTTGTACAGGTGGTTTCGAGCTTGCATTTATGCTGGTCACACTCAGCTTGAATGTCGACGATCCACGATAGCGGCTCATATGAGAGATCATCGTCCCAATCGCGGTAGCACACTGGGCACCAGCGGCGGCGCGTTGTGTCTCGGCCTCCTCCGTAGGTGGCCAGTACGTCCTCCAAAACCCAGAATGTGCCGCACTGCAGGTCGTCCTGGGCGGTCAGCATCTTGAGCGTGCTGATACGGTGACTGAAGTCACGGCTGGGACCGCAATACTTGCCCGAGCCCATGACTTGTCCTCTACGCCCACCATCAATAGCTGGACCGACTATCGACATCATATTGGCCATGGTCACGCCGACTGTCCACGCTTGCCGTAGAACGTAGTGCTCCAAGGATTCAACTCGCGACGTTCCCACACCCTTCAATTGAAGTGGAGGCAAGGACGACCAGGTAAATCGCTGAGTACTAGACTTCACGGCACACCTCCCCATAAGAGGAGGCCCAACTAGACTTGAGCCGTTTCGCCCTGGCTGTGGCGCTTCCAGCCTCCATTGCATCCTCGAAATCCTCGATATCTCGCCAAAGGTTGGCAAGATCGTTGTCTGAATAGTAGGAAGCCTCTATGTGACGTTTAAGGATCCGCTCGCTTCCTTCCTGCTTGGCCGCATCCTCAGCTCGCGACAGAAGCTGAGCGACCTCTCCGTAGACACCTCCCGTCGCGACCAGTAGATCCGCCGCCATTCGAATCAATAGGTCCTGTTTAGAGAAATTGTGCCTTTCGGTCAGCGACGTAAGGAGGCGCAAGAATGGAGCCCGGTCCTCCCTTCTTCTAACGCTATATGGCGGAACCCATATAGACGTCACACTTCGACGAAACTCGGATTCGATCGACCAGAGTTGAACTGCCCTGTGGATCCCGGTCATTATGAGCATCGACCCGGCGGACTCTGCTAACGTCATCAAGTGCAATACATGGTCCGCAGGTGACTTGTTTCTGTGGTTCACCAGAAGCGCTGATATTTGATCGATAGCGACATACTTGCAGTCACGCGCAATCATGGACCGCTTTACAGACGACCAACACTCCGCTTCGGTGAGCCTGAGTTGATACCGTCCAAGCTGAAGGTCTCTGTCGCGAACTTCGGCTTGAATGTCCGAAGGGGGCATTGACAAATGTGATCCGCCCTCCAGCGCCCAAGTCAGCGTCGGCGCATTAAGTTCTTTCAATAACTCGCGGGCGAGGTATCGCGAACTGAAGTATGCTCCAACTGGCAAGCACGCGAACGTCTCGATGGCAGGAACTTTTCCCTTTTCCCACAGGTTGGGGTTCCCAAACATCTCACGCATAACGCTCCGACGCATCGTGGTCTTCCCTACACCGGACGGACCGATGACGAAGACCATGTGCCCCGGTCTGTGATTGTCTAGAGCTGCCCTCAGGCGATCTCGCGGCCGTCTGTATGCTGGGTGCTGGAGAACTTTCATCAGAAATCCTCCGCTTTGTCGAGCGCTTCTATACCTTCCTGCGAAGGGTCTATATCTTGGCCCTCGTGACTCGTGGATTCCGCCACCTCTGCCAAGGGGGAGAGGAGTGCAATCGCAATGATTAATGCAGCCGCGAACTGCCTCCTGGCGTGCGGTTTTCGCGCGAGATTGTCGCGCCGCCGCCTTGCATCGGCGCCCCACCGCATCTGATTTAAGTCGGTAATCACCATTTCCTTTCCCTCAGGTTGGAGATCCCCAGCGCGCCTTCACATGTTCTGATCGCTCAGTAACACTGCCGGCAACCATGCTCATCTCAAAGGCGTCGATGTCCCGCCATAGGTTCCTAAGATCCTCACTTCCGTAGTAGGAGATCTCGATGTGTCGCTTGAGAATTCTGTTGCATCCCTCCTGCTTCGCAGCAATATCTGCCCGCCCCAGTAGTTCGACCACCTCAGCGAATACGCCGCCGGTAGCGGCAAGGATATCGTTGGCCATCCGGATTAGCAGATCATCCTGTGATAGCCCGTAGCGAGTGGCCAATGACTTGAGCAAACGAAGGAACGGCAGTTTGTCATCCCGACGCTTATCACTATATGGAGGCACCCAAACAGTTGTGACTCGGCGTCGTAACTCGGAGTTTACCGACCACAACTGCGTGGCTTTGTGCACCCCAGTCATAACGAACATCACGCCTGTGGCTTCAGCTATCGCCATCAGATGGAGGGTGTGGTCAGCGGGGGACTTGTCTCTGTGGTTGACTAGTAGCGCTGTGACCTGATCGATTGATACATACTTGCAACTACGCGCTCTCAGGCTTCGCTGCACCATCCCCCAGTACTCGCCTTCTGTCTGTCTTGTTCGCGCTAAGGACGCCCACTCCGATGTTGCTGCGGCGAGCTCACGTCGTATTCGCAGTTTTGCATCCTCCTCGAGATAGCTTCCGTCCAGTAGCCACGCCAACGTGGGCGCGTGCAACTCTTGCAGAATAGAGACAGCGAGCTGACGCGAACTGAAGTACGCGCCGTGAGGAAGTGTGGCGAATGTCTCGACCAGGGGTATCCGCCCACAATCCCAGCATGCTGGATTGCCAAACATCTCCTGCATTACCGAGCGCCTCATCGTGGTCTTGCCTACGCCCGATGGCCCGATTATGAACACCATATGCCCAGGACGATGTTGGTCAAGCGCCATTCGCAATCGCTTGCGTGGGCCCTCGTAGGCTGGGTGCTGAACCATCTTCATCAGTAGTCCTCCCGTTCATCGAACGGAACGATGTCCTGTGCGATCGCAGGTGGCACTGGCTCGATATCTATCCTCTCATCGCTGCCGGTCATTGGCGCCGGGGCAAGGTGCTCTGTTGCGGGCCTTGCGGCTTGGGCCTGCACTCGGCGCGAATGACGAGCACGGGCAACTTCCTCTTTTCTTTTTGCCGATTGTGAGCGCAACGTGGGTGCCCAGAGCAAATGAAACAGTCGCTCCTGATCCGACAAGAGCGCATCGCTTTGCACTTTATTGTGGAAGGCCTTGAACCAGCTCCCGCGAACCTTCACGTACATCACACTTGGGTCACAACAGTCGCTGCGAACCTCACTGGCATTCTCAGTTCGCAGCTCTTGTAGAAGCTCGTCACTGGTGAACCAACCATCGGCAGTGCGTACGCCACGCTGGCGGTCGATTCGCTTCTTGGTCTCCACCTTGATCGCAGTTCTGATTAGGAACCCATCGTCCCATTCGCACGGTGTTCCGACAGCGCCGTAGGCCGCGAGCGCCTCAACCCTCTTCTCAGCTGGCGTTGTATCATCTGGCCCCGGTGTCATAGGAAGGTCGTGATAGACGAACTTCAGGAACTCCTCGTGCACACGGACAAAGTCCGTCCTCGCATTGTTTCGGCTCTTGAACCTGCCGTCGACCTTACGTCCCATCTGGTCGGGCCGCGTGCTTCCTGGGAATCGCTGTGCTACTTGTTCGTTGACCTGCTTGATGGCGTTCTCAGCAATGCCATTCCAGGCGCTGCCCGCCGTTGGGGAGAACCTTAGACTAATCTCGCCATGGCAGAAATCTTGTAGCCAGCGGGAGGTGTTCTCCGGCCCTCGATCCAGATGGATCAACTTGGGCAGGAAGCCCTGTCTTCTGACGTACTCACGCATGAGCAATGCCAAGGCGTCGGTTCTTGCTGAGCCAAATACCATTGCATGAGCCATCGGATAGCCCGTCGCTCCGTCTATGCCGATATAGAACTTTGCTTTGCTTGCTGGGAAGCAGTGAATCAGGTTCGGCGCGCATCGAACATCTAGATCCGACGAATCCACGTGCAGTGTGTGGCCATATCCGATCGGAGGCAGCGAGCGATGGCGAGGATCGGTGCGTGTACGCGTCGCGTGGTAGGCGCGAAAGCCACCCGTGGATAGCGCATGACGTGTTGGGCTCTCGCTTCTTCGCCTGGCATCCAGTCGAGCTCTACCGCAAGGCTCAACCCCCAACCGAAGGCACTCCTCTTCAAACACATAAAGCAAGTCCTTCGGTCTATGTACTCTCCCCGTGTTCCAGTGCAGCGCGATGACGGTCTCTATGGCTTGCTCGTGTTCCGGAAGCAGGCGCGATGCTCGGTTTCCGCTAAGGGCATATTTGGTAAGACAAGCCGAAAGCGCGGATCTTCCTTCGGCAACAGCCTTTCGAACCTGTCGCTGCAGAGCGCCCATCCGTCGTGTTGCGGGCAGACTTCCGGCCTCAATCAGCGCAAGCCTACTGAGTCGCTGGTGTGCCCGCTGGAGGTCTGTAGCGGTTGCCACCAGTAATGGATCGTCCACAGCTGGTTGCGACTGAGCTTTGACAATGGCTCCAAGCAGTAGCTCGTCCGCCTCCTTGGCCTGCTCCTTCGTGCCATACAGATGGAAGCGGTCAGTCCTAGCCGCGGGAGTGCTCTGCCATGGACCGAAGGCCGCCGATCTTCCCAGCATCCAAAGCGCTAGGCGCGGTGTGAAGCCGGGCACCTCGGCGAGGAGACTGTCCAGCAGAAGGGGGCGCTTGGCGATTAGCCCAACTGCCTTGGTTACTGCGGTAGTTTCATGTTGCTGAAGGGCATCACCGGCTACCGCGTAGCAGGCTTCAAGGTTCTGGAGGTACACACCGGTTGGAGTGGGCGGCACCCAGACTCTGAACGCGAGGCCATGCTGCCGCGCCCATTGGGCGTAGGGGGAATAGGTCCATACCGCGTCCTGCTTGACCCAAAGGGAGTCCGGAAGCGCCAGTTGGCTCTCCAGCCACGATAGCGGCTTGCACTCCACTAGCTCTACGTGGTCCCTGCGAAATACAAGAAAATCTACATGTGCAGTGCTGATGTGATTGCGCCCGGACGCCGTGGTTCGCTGCACGCGGCGGCAGGGTACTTGTACGTAGTAGCCCAGCACCTCGGGGTCAAGCTCAAGCTCATAGGCAAAGACCAACTCGCACGTGTGGCTTTCAACTGTTCGCGCACTACCGTTCTTGATTGAGTTGTGCCGAACACGAACGTTTCTCAGCGCCGCCCTGCCTACGGTCTTGGTTCCGCTGCCGGCAATCATGTTCTCGAGCTGCCGAATACTGAGCTCACTTGCTTTTATGCGGGTGTAAAGCTGGTGACGGTCTTCAAACGATAAGCCACCAAATTGTGGGTCTGTGGACATGCCGATTCCTCATGCGCACCCCACAGGAGCACCGTCCAAGAGGCCTGGGCGAGCCCCACCAGCCGAGTCGGACATAGGTGCCCGTGACAGGCCTGCGCAGGCTTGACAGGGGAGTCAGGGAAGGGGAAAGTATCGGCAAGACCTGCAAAGTCGCCGACCCAAAAACCCGTGAGTCCTACCTCACGGGTTTTTTCTTTCCAACTTCCGGCAAGGGAAGTTCAGATTGGGCTAGGTCATGGGCTGCCTGCCTCCCTCGGAGATTGAGGTGCCTGAGATCGAAGGTATGCGCTGACATCGGCGGCGTGAGCGAACCACCCGCGACGACCTTGTGGACGAAACAGCGTCACTGGCAAACGACCTGTGGCGCTTGCCCGCCTAAGTGCTGCCGGGCTATTGAACCCGAGCAGTCGCGACAGGTCTTTGGCCGGCACCAGCCCACCATAGGTTTGCGCCACCCAAGCCACAGACAATGCATCCGGCTCTTTACTTGGTAGGCTCACGTACGCTCCAGTGATGCTAGGTTCCAGGTAACCCTAGCGCTCTACCGTAGCCTTTTCATCCAGCAAAACTACCCTTCCAACGTCTACTTTTTTTGGAGGTTTCCGATGGGGGAGTTGCACGAAGCTTGCCAAGCACTCCAAGCGATGCAGTGCTCCAATTTAGGTCGTCCTGCCTCTGATGCATCGGACAGGCTGCACTCCAGGATTCTCTGGAATACATGGTCTCTGGTGGAAGGCGGGGAGGAAGAGTTGAGGGCACGCTATGTTCTTCGGCGCCAGAGCCTAGATGGTGCGTTGATGATGCGCAGCGATGAGTTCAGTGCATATCGGCAGGGATTGCGATCACTATCACTGAGGCGGCGCAAGCACCTTGCCCTGCAGCACCCCCAACTTGAGGCGGTGCTTAAGTGGCCCTTTGCAGCCCTCAGCCTTCGAGAGTGGGATATGAGGACGGCTGTTGGCTGGAATCGCCTATTTACGTCCAGCGCCGGGCTACTCGGGGTGCGCTATTCATTCCCAGGCGACACGGCCAGCACTGATGAGAACCGCTTGCCGGTGATGGCATATGACCTGGATGGCCTTTATCAACGAGGTGACATCTATGGCTTTCTCATGCTCGCCTGCGCGTATCGCCTGTTCCACTTGCAGCGGTTGGCTGATCGCCAGTGGTATGCGGCAAGCCACATGATACGAGCACTATCTGGAGCATGCAGAGATCCCAGAGTGCGCCCATACGCTCATGAGTTGATCACACAGACGAAGCAACTTCTTCGCCTGCTGCCGGACACGAGCTTTCCAATTCACGTGAATGACGACGTGATCTGGGATCAGATCCGGAACGACGTCCACGAGCCCTCCTACTTGATGAGGCGGGCTGCTGAAAGGCGTGGCGTTCACATCCCAGAGCCTGTGAGCCCAATCATCTCCTACCGATACCAAAAGTGCGCCCCTCATCAACAGCCTTTGCTTTTCGCGCGTAACGGGTAGTCTTCTGATCCGACCAGGCCAAAGATCTGCGGCGGGGGCGGGGCCGGGAGGTTGGCAGTATCCGCGATCGCCTTCTATTCGAAAGATACCCTCTGGCAATGGGCTATAGGCTGATCCAAATCCAGCTTTCGAAATGCGCCCATCGCTGCAGCGTTCACCACGGAGGGAGCCTTGCTCCCGCAAATCCAGCGCATCGCCTGCATCAATTGGCCGTGGCTAAACACGACCACCTGCTCATGCGCGGAATAGGATTTAAGAATGCGCAGCGCTCGCGCAGCGCGGGCAACTAGCTGGGCAAATGACTCGGCACCAGGTCCATCCACATAGTTTGGATCGCAACGGGACCAGTAGTCCTCTACCCACTGCTTGCGGTCTGCTGCCGAGGTGCCCACGCACCGCTCAGGCGATAGATAAGTGAACTCGTGGACCCCCAGGGGCGCAACGACCATCTTGAAGCGTTCGGCGAGTGGTTGTGATGTCTGCCTAGCCCGGAGGAATGGTGAGGTAAAGATGCGGTCAGGCGCAGCCGACCAGGTCATTGCCAATGCGCGAGCCTGCTCCTCCCCTGCGGCAGTAAGGGCAATGGATTCGGGATCGGCGGTTGCAAATCCCGCATTAGCCATGCTTTGCGCATGCCTAACTACCACTAGCATCTTCCCTCTCCCCCTGTTTTGTTTGTCTTCTGGGCAGGTGCCTGCCGCCCGTCTCGGATGCACCCTGACTCCGACGCATAGGCCCTCTTAAGCCAGTACCTAGTGCTGTTAGGCCGCCTCGCATTGTCGCAATGGTTCTGGACCATTGTCTGCTGCGGCGGGCTACGCTCATTTGCCTCGCACCACACAATCTTTGCCACTCAAGGGGGGGCAAAGCATGGTCCAAATCCTAACAGGCTGCACAGACTTTGGGGTTCCGGTGGGCACCTACTTTGGTAATGGGATCAATGAATTAGGACTAGTACCAGAGAAGAAGGCGCCGCCTGGCTGGATCATGCACTCCAGATTTCATGAGGACGTTCGGATGCTCAACTGGCCGGTCAGGTGCGCTGTTGTCGCGGTGGTGTTGCAGTGCGTGGGGTGTACCGACGCGGAAGCGGCTCCCTACCTTGTCACCGAGTCGGCGTTCATCGAGCGCGACGGCATCTCGTCTCAAATCGCTGATCCGCTGTTTGAATCCAGCGCGCTTTTCTCGCAGGCGCTTGCGAAGATGCGCGAAGACGAGAAGAAGAGCATCGAGGCGCAGGATCTCACCAGGCATTACCGAAGTGCGCTGGAACGTGCCGTGGGAACGCAGGGCGTTGTCGAGGATCTGACTTGCGGCCTGAGTCTCTGCATGGGCGCAGTGTCTGCCGGATCGCACGCCGATCACGACGCGTGGGCCGAGCGCCTGTATGAACACCCCGATGCCGTGAGACATGTGATCCTCGGGACAATTGAGCGTGATGGTGATCGGCTCGAGAGCCGCTTCCTGTTCTCAGCGGATCCGGCCATCAAGGCGATCATCCTGCCGCCGAAGCGCGACACGGGGCGGCCAGCACGGGCTGAGACCCAGCCGGTGGGCGCGCTTGCGTCCGGTTCCTACCTTCCCACCGAGTCGGCATTCATTGAGCAGGACAGTCTCTCAGGTGGAAGGTCCGACGAGGTACTGAAAGACCCGGCGCTGTTCTCGAAGGCGCTGATGAAGATGCGTGGCGACGAGATAACCCGTCTGGATGCGCAGAACCTGGCTCTGCATCATCGATCTGTTCTGGAACGCGCCGTGGGAAGCGAAGGCTTAGTCGAGGATCTCACCTGCGGCCTGAGTCTCTGCATGGGCTTGGTTACCTCCGCATCTCGGGCAGACCACGATGCCTGGTCCGCTCGCCTGGCCAAGGATCCTGCCGCTCGGAGATACGGCGCCGTCCACCGGATCGAACCAGTGGGCGATCAATTCCAGAACCGGTTCGTGTTCTCGGCAGATCCTGCTATCGCATCGGTCATCATGGATCGTTAGATGGCAGTCACCGCAGCGCCCGCCGATCCGGACATTCCTTCGGATCGAACATCCGTAGGTGCGCATGATCTCGAGATTGGTCACGGCTCTCCGATTACCCTGCGATGCAGCTTCGCAGTACCAGCCGATGCGTGCGTTCGTCTTTCTGCACGCAAATGCCTCTTTCAGCCGACGGGGCCGCGGCTGTTCGGGAACTGGATGAGGGAGTCGCGGCTGGGCCTGATAAGGTCTTCATTGACCGCGTTGCTGATTACGATCTGCAGCCCTTGGTCGGCAATTTCATAAGACCCGTTGACGCCGGTCGGCTCCAGAACCTGCGCCGCTGTCAGCCGCCGAATTGCTGTCTGGACCCGGGAGGTCGGTGGTGCGGCGTCTTCCTGCATGAGCTTCCGAACGAACTCTCGAGCTTCCTCCGTGTACACCGATTTCTGACCGCTGATGGCCAACCAGATGATCACGGCAGACTCTACATCCGCCAGCGAGCTGAACCACTCTGCATACTCGTTTTCGTACTTGGACCTGTGCCACTCGAACACGGCGCCGTCCAGGTCCGCATCACCTTTGACGAGAAGAATCCGGGTGATTTCATTCAAGAACAGTGGTGTGTAACAGAGCCGGGGAAACAGACGCTTCAGCGCATCGCGATCAACCTTTATCGATGCAACCGCGTTGAGGTAGTCCGCCCGCGAGTCCACGAAGTTGTCCCCCAGATTGGGCAGCGTCACCGACTCGGCGGAGCGGAACAGAGGTGCTTTCGAGCGATTGAAAAGCCTCATCAAACCGTCGCGGGAGGAACCGGTGAAGAACACGCTGAGGCGACCCTCAACATCCTGCAACGCTGTCCTGAACGAGGCAACAAAGTTGTCTGAGCTCTTCTTCGCCAATGCCTGGAACTCGTCGAGCACGATCAGCGAGTGGTTACCTCTTTCTGCAATTACGTGCAGAGCGTTGGCCAGGCGATTCTCAAGGCTGGCCTCTGGATGCTGGGTCGGCCCGCTCGCCGGCGACCAGCTTCCCTCAATGTCTACGCCTGGCACTTTGAGCGTGGCGCGAAGCGAGGCCAGGCTTAGTGGGCGGGTCAACGGGCTGCGGGACGACGTTGCGTAGGCAACCGACTCCAATCCCTCCACCAGCCCAAGCTCAGGGTTGTCACGGTTACGCCATAGATCAACCCGAGCGGCAAACCATCCCGCCTCGTGCAACGCTGGCAACAGGTCGTGACGAACGAAAGACGTCTTTCCATGCCGACGCGGAGCGAACAACGTGACATTGGCGCCCGAGAGCAGCAGCCGCGTAACGCTCTCCAACAGATCGGGGCGCGCGAAGTAGGGAAGAGTGGTCTGCAGGGACATGGATGACTCCATTAGCGAGCTTTTCGCTGTTTCGCTAATCTTAGCAAATTTCTGCTAATCCATGCCCTGCTTGACTTTGACGCGAACGAAAGGGTTGTTCTCACGAAGCCATGAGATTCTCGCCCCGCTTAGTCCACGAACACCTTCGCCCAATCATCGCGCACGCTTACTACCGGCCAACCGCGTTCGGCGGCCAAGGCGACCGCTTTCTCAGCGCCGGAGGTATAAGCGATGTCGCGAACGTCATCATCGTGCGTGACCAGCAGCGCCAGTGAGGCCCCTTCGCCCTGGGTGGCGAACTGCAGCATCGGGATGTCGCCATTGGAGTTCCCGGCGGCGAAGATCGGGCGGGCGCCGATGCGGCTCCAGATGCGTACGACTTTATTGGGGCCGTCGTCGAATACCTCGAGCTTGGAGGTGTGGACCAGCGTGCCGATGCCGTCCTTCTCGCGGTACTCCAGCACCACCGAGGTGCCGACCACGCGTTCTGGGGGAATGCCGTACAGCGACTGGGTGATGGGCCGCATGAAGTCGCGGCCGCCGCCGGAGACGATGTAGCTGGTGAAGCGATTGGCTTCGAGGTAGCTGAGCAGCTCGCGCATGGGCGCGTAGGCGGTTTTCAGGTAAGGGCGGTCGAGGGCGGGGTTTCGGGCGTTGAGCAGGAACTGCAGGGCTTTGGCTGAGAAGGCTTCTACTTCATCGTCTACGTAGGCGGAGAGCAGGCCTTCGGCGGCCTCTTTGAGCAGGGTGTCGTCGCCTTCGTAGTGGCGCGTGATGATGCTGCCCAGCCAGGCCTGGTCTTTGCCGTATACGGCCTTCCAGGGTTGCTTTTCGCGCAAGGCGGGGTCGGCTTCGGCCTGCTCGGCGATGCGGCGGAGCAGGAAGTCGACCTGGATTGGCATGGGCTTTTCGCACCAGAGGCAGCCGTCGTTGTCGAAGACGGCGATGCGTGCGGCCGGGGCCACATACTCGGGGCCGCCTTCCTGGGTGACGCGGGCTATGAAGGCGATGATGGATTGGCGGGCGTGGCCGGCGTTCCAGCTTTTTAGGAGGCCTTCGTGCATGGTGGGGTCGCGGCAGTTCCTGGTGGGGAAATGCTAGCGCTGGGGCGTGGTGGGGGCTTGCGAGTAATCACTGATTGGGGGGCAGTAGATTTACTGGCTTCGGTTTGCCACGCAGGGCGTGGCACTACCGTATTTGCGGCTTTGGATTGCGTGGGACACGCGTGGCGTGTCGCTACGCGGCTGCACGCGTCTACGCGTAGTGACACGCCATGCGTGTCATCACCCCACCCGGCGCCGCAACTGCATGATGGCTTCGGGCAATTCGGTGCGCATCTGTTCGCGCAACGCGTCGGCCACCTCGTGGTATCGACGACGTTGGATGAAGTAGCAATACAAGAACAACCCGAGGATCAGCAGCATCGGCCATGTGGCCGTCGCCACCATCGGCATCGCCACGCATAGCACCACGAATCCCAAGGTCATCCAGTTGCAAATGCCTTCCACCCGCACTTGGTTGCGCCTGGCATCTACCGTCACCAGCCCACGCATCACCGGGTAATAGCGCCCGGAAACGGCCAGGAAGAAGCTCTCGCGGAATGCCATGCGCCCATCAGGCAGTGCGCGGAACACCAGTGGAATCCACTCCTGTGTAGCCACGTCGCGCTCCAGGCAGTTCAGCACCAGCCGTTGACGCATCTCCGCCGTCGCCGGAATGCGCTCGCTGAACAACCGGATGCCCAGCCCGAAGTAGAGCGGGCTCCATACAAGCATGAGCACGATCTCCACCACCATTACCGCAACCATCGCGTAGAAGAAGACCATGCTCGCGTCCTTACTCGACAGCAGTGGAAGTGGGTAGCGCTACACCCTTCGGCCACAGCAGCCACAGGTTGCCCTTCTGCTTCATGTCGCCAGCCAGCTTGCCGGCCGCGTCGCCGGTGCCCCAATAGAGGTCCGCACGCACTTCGCCGGCGATGGCGCCGCCGGTGTCCTGCGCGGCTACCGGGCGCACCACCGCGCTGCCGTCCGGGCGGGTGGTGGAGAGCCACAACAGGCTGCCTAGCGGCACCACGTTGCGGTCCACCGCAACGCTGTAACCGGCGGTGAGCGGCACGTTCAAGGAGCCGCGTGGGCCTTCGTCGCCCTCCGGGCCCTTGGTGAAGAACACATAGCTCGGATTGCTGGCCAGCAGTTCGGGCACGCGTGCCGGGTGCGCATTGGCCCAAGCGCGGATGGCGTCCATGGTGACGTCTTCCTTCTTCAGCTCACCCTGCTCCACCAGCCAGCGCCCAATCGGGCGATACGGGTGGCCGTTCTGGTCGGCGTAGGCGATGCGCAGCTGGCGGCCGTCGTCCAGGCGGATGCGGCCCGAGCCCTGGATCTGCAGGAACTGCAGGTCCATCGGGTGGGTCAGCCAGGCCAGTACCGGTGCCTTGGCACCCTGGGCACTGATCTTTGCCGAATCGTCGTAGGGCCGGAGCACCCGTCCCTCCACGCGACCGCGCAGGCGCTTGCCCTTAAGTTCGGGGTAGAGCTCATCGAGTTGAACGCTGACCATGTCGCTTGGCACGCCGTAGACCGGAACCGTGGCCTTGGCAGTGCGGGTGAGGCTGCCGGTGTAGACCGGTTCGTAGTAGCCGGTGATCAGGCCGTCGGCGCGGTGGCCGCCGGCGCGAAGCGCGTAGACCTGCAGGTTGTCCTGCAGGAACTGGCGGATCGCTGCCGGGGTGTTCTGCACATTGGCGGCGGCGGCGCAGGTGGAGGCCCAGACCGCATCGCTCTTCAGGCGCGGGCAGGCGCTGCGCCAGGCTGCGAAGCCGGCCTCCAGGTCAGCATCGGCAACCTGCGGGAGCGCCTTCCAGTCGGCCTTGGCATAGGTGCTGGTCGGCGGGGCGGCGGTTGGCTTGGTTGGAGGAACGGTGCTGCAGGCGGTGAGAAGGGTCAGGCCCAGCAGGGCGAAGGCAGAATGCTTGGTCATGTCACCGGGTCTGTAGCAGCAGCGAATGCAGAATGCGGGCGTCTTCCGCGTCGAGGGTGGCCGGCAGGTCGTCGCGGCCTCGGAAGCGGCGGTGGAACGCGCCTACGGTAGCAGCGCGGTCGTCCAGTGCGTAACCGAAGGCCTGCAGGCCCAGCCACGGATCGAAGCCTTCGGGCGCCGGGCCATCGCTGGCGCGCGGCCACATCCCGAATCCAGCCTCGGCCAGTTGCTGCCAGGGGAAGTATCGGCTGGGGTCCTGCTTGCGGGCCGGTGCGAGGTCTGCGTGGGCGATGATCTGGCTGCGCGGGATGTCCAGGCGCGTGCACAGGTCAGTGAGCAGGCGGATCAACGCAGCGATCTGGTCGGGCGCGAACCGGCTGTTGCCATCGTTGTCGATCTCGATGCCGATCGAGGCCGAATTGAGGTCGGTGATGCTGCCCCAGCGGCCGCCACCGGCATGCCAGGCGCGCAGGTTGTCGGCCACCAGCTGGTAGATGTGGCCATCGGACCCCACCAGGTAGTGCGAGCTCACCCGGCCGCCGCTGTTGGCGGTGCGCAGGGTGTGCAGGCTCTGCTGCACGTTGTCCTGGTCGGTGTGGTGCAGCACGATGATGACCGGGCTGCGTACGTTATGGTTCGGCGACGGCACCCAGGTGGCCAGCGGGCTGCGGATGTCGGTACTGGTGGCGCACCCGGCGAGCAGGGCGGTGGCGAGCAGCACGAGCGGGAGTCGGAATCGGCGCATGGCTTGATTGTGCTTCATAAGCCGCCCCAATGCGTAGAGCCAGGCCCTGCGAGGCCACCGACGACGCAGCCTGCAATCTCACGACCTGATAAATGAAACGTTGTACAGGAACATGGAAATGACAATGAGTGCCAAGGCGACTTCCCAAGCGCGTGCCCATTTCAAGTCCCTCATTCGCGCTATCAGGATGCAACACAGCACCGGCAGTGACAGTGTGGCAACTACGCCCGCCAGTCGAACCCAGTCGCCGTACGGAGCGGATAGTAGTTCTGCCGCCAGTCTAGAGCGTCGATTCCAATGGGAATAGGCTGAGACTGACTCCACCAGAAGGCAGAGCAGCCATAGGGAATGGTACAGCCATTCCAAAAGCGTTCGTTTGGCCTCACCCATTTCGCCCCCGGAATTCTTCAAATCAGACTCCAGCCTGCATCACAAAGGCAACCCACAGGTGATGTCTTGTAGGGCGGACCTTGTCCGAAGAGTCGTACACCGGTGATTGCCCGTCTCGGCCTCCGTCATGTAGTCAAGGTCTTGAAGCTGCCGCGAGACTTCGATGGAGGCGCACGATCCAGCATCCACAAGGAATGCTTCCAAGGAACCACGATCGACAACGTAGTGACGTATCGAATTGCCAACACCGTGGTAGCTAGCAGTATGGCCACTTGCCAAGAACATCACCCTCACTGCGCGCACGATCGCTTTCCGCAAGGGTCGCATGGGCTTTTTCCAGCCAGTCGCGCCACTCCGGCGATTGCCTGTTTGGCGGCTCGCCGACTGCAGCGGATCCGAGAAGATCCATGACATGAACTAGAGGAAGATCGCCACCCCGCAGCTCATAGAGGCTGTCGAGAAAGGTCGTCATCGTCCGGTAGGCCTCGCCTAGAGTCAATGCAATAGTCGCATTTGGTTCACCGTGTGTGACCTCGGCATCACTAGAACCACGAGCCAGTGGCCTTGCCTGACCAAATGCCGCGACCCAATCGCCCCACATCGCAGGGTCATTGGGCGTTCCGTCTTCCCACAAGTACGACATAGCGCCGGACAGAACGTCCACCAACGTGTCTTCGCCGCCTCCCCTTTCACCGTACGCCTGCAGGAATGCCATCATTACCTGGTAAGCATCTTCAGCGGACAAGCGGCCATCTAGATGATGCATCATGTTTACTTTCCGACTGGGGAAGGCTCATGAGCCATTCCGAGCCTTTTGTCGCTCGCAGGTCGTTCCTATAAGGCTCGCCGCACCGTTGGCTGGTTGTACGCTTACCGTCCCGTGTATATGCGTGTCGACTTCCTGACAGACACCGCAGCCGTCCTAGCAACCGAATTCCAGTTGCTCATTGACGGCCCCCAGACCTCATTGCAGTCGAAATCGGATTCAGCCTTCAGGCATTGGCACCAGGAACCGTAGTCCGGACTGGTCCCTGACCGCGTAGACGGTCTCCAGCTGGAACGACAGTACAAAGTTGAAGGGCTGGGACGCCGCATAGGACCGCACGAATTCAACGATGTCCGCCAAGCTTTCATGAAGATTGTCCGCTCGGTAGTGAAAGGATCCACGGACGCCAACGCGCCAATCCACTTTCAAGGAATCGACTACTACTTCTTCTGGTGAGGAGTCATACCGGAACAGGAACTGGCAATGCGACCGATTGAAGAAGCCTGTGGCAGCACCGTCCACTGGTTCCATCTGGATGTCCATGGCCGTCAAGGTATCTGATATGCCTCGCATGCTCGCGCCCGCCTCGATCTCAATCCACATTGTGAGACTCATTGGACACCTTTCATCACGGTAATTTCTCCGTTTTTCATGATATAGACCGCCCTGAGTCCTGGGACGGGATTAGCCCGAAGGACCCCTTCCAGCTGTGAGATCGTAATAACTGAATCCTGCAAGTTCACCACTATGGTGGGCGCCTGCTTCTCTACCTTACCTCGAATTGACATGAGGACCGAGATCGGGCTATTGGTGATCGGTGAGAGGACATCGGCGATCTGACCATTGATCTTAAGATCGGGATTGGCCGCGTTCTTCTTTGTATTGGGCAATTGCTCAACGTTCTCACCATACTTTGCAAGTGCCACCGCCGCCTCATTCTGCCTATCGATCGCGCGCACTTGGTCCGCATGCGCATTCCTTGGCGGCAACTCCGGCTGCCCTGTCAGATCCCCACTTGGCGCTTTAGTGCTGGTACCAGCCTCGCTATCCGCCGCCCAGCTCGCTATTGGTGGGCTCTTTGCCTTAGCAAGATCATCAGCAAGTCTCCAAGGAAGCTTTATGTGCTTGATGAGGTTACCACCAAGGAAACCGCCGGCCTCGCCGAGTGCCATCCCAGACCACATGAGCCTTTGAGTTGTTGCCCACTCTGCACCTTCTACGAAACCCGCCTCTGCCCACCGACCTTGATCTTTCAGAAGCAGCTGGAGGTTTGCTTTCAGCTTGAGCTCATCGTACGGGCCGATCTGGTCGCTGGTGCCGCTGTAGAGCACAGACTGACCGAAGCTCACTACGGAGTTTGCAATCAACTTGATGTCGCCCCAAGCAGATGCCTGCCCATCTGCGTAGGAGTAGCCGGCCAACTGCCCATACCCAAACAACTCGCGATTCAGGTCAGTGGGCTGGCGGTTGTTGGCCCCAATGCTGTCAAGGTACTGGGCTACGACAGGGTCAAACCTTGCGTCGTACAGCGCATTCAGGTTGATCGTAGGATCTTTCAGCTCAGTAGTGGAGCTGACAAAAAACGCGTGACTTTTCCCGGTGGAATCCTGGTAGGTGAGGCCTTTCGACATGCTGGAAAGGAACTCACTGGTGAGCGGATCTTGGCCAAGTATCGCCGACCAGCTATTGTCTTCCTTTGAGCTGGCAAACCGGTTAAGGCTGGAACGCGCCTCCTCCGCGGTCAATACGACGCCGTGACTTGCCATGAAGGCAATGTAGCTATCAACCGTCTCCTTCTTGGCCAGGAATTTGACCTCGGACGGGTGCAGAAGCCGGTTGTTCTCCACCGAGTTCTGGGCAATGTTTGATCCCAGCGCTGCGCCAGCAAGCCCGTTGCCGCCGGCCCCGCCAGCAATCGCCCCTACAGCCTGTGACAGTGCGAGAACGGTCTGCTTCTGTTGCTCGGTGAGATTCGAGAGACCCTCCGGGTACAGATAATCGGCGATGTACTGCGCCGCAACTTCCCCAGCACCAGCAGCAAGTGCTCCATTGCCAGCGCTTCCTCCATTTGCCTCTGCCAGGAGTGCACCCAGTACGGCGTGGGAGAGGAGCTGCATGACCGCATCTGGATCCTTGCCGTGGTTGGTGTCGAATCGGTCTCCGATCAGCGCGGCGGCATACGGAGCCAGCGCGTTCGATACCACCTGGCCACCGCCTTGGCCCGCAACGCTTCCTACAATCGCCGTCGTGACCGCATCCAGGGCGCGGCTGTATTCCCCGCCCGTGCCCCACTTGAGAGCTTCACGATACTCCTGACTGGCATTCTGCAGGTAGCCCGCTTTGCCATTACTGTCCAGCTTTGAGTAGTTGGCCCACTCTTCGGCATTGTTCTTTTTAAGGCTCTCTTCAAAGGCCTGCTTTGCCTGCTCGCTCTTATAGGCGAAGACGTCCCCCGCCACCTGCTTGCTGGTAGCCACCACCGTACCCGCAGCCGACGACATCGCCTGCTGTTCCTGCATCAGCTTCTGCAGGTCCGGCAAGG
This sequence comes from Stenotrophomonas sp. VV52, assembly GCF_002893095.1. Taxonomy (GTDB): domain Bacteria; phylum Pseudomonadota; class Gammaproteobacteria; order Xanthomonadales; family Xanthomonadaceae; genus Stenotrophomonas; species Stenotrophomonas aracearum. The sequence goes on from NZ_PKQQ01000023.1 coordinate 33,059, forward strand.
TGCTGATTGCTTCATGCGCCTTGCTGGCGTCGGTGTTCACGCCAAGCTCTGCAGCGGTGACCTTCTTGCCTCCGATGGTGATGTTGCCCTCGGTCAGGGTGGCGTAGGTAGTGGAGCTGTCGCTGCCACTGCTGGTCATGGGTACGCCACCGCTGAAGTTGCTGCCGTCTGCGTTGCCGAACTTTCCGTTTGCTACGTTGCTGCCAATATCCTTGAACTGACCAGCAGCGTTGGGCGTGGCAGCGGGATTGCCATTCGCGTCAGTTGCCTTCTCCCCGCCTGATCCGAATCCACCACTGATGCTTGCCGAGCTCGCCCGGTAGTCCATCTCGTTCTTGAGATCGGTGAAGGTGAAACTCTCGGCGGTCAGCTCACTGTTGGCTCCATTGGTGCTGGCAATGGCACCACCAATCAGGTTCACATGGCCGGCATCCACGTGGTAGCCGCCGTCCCCGGCAAAAAGCCCGGACTGCTGGCCCACGCCCTTGTAGCTGCCGTTGGCCTTGCTGGCACTGGCGTAGCCGCTGGCATCCCATGCGGTGCCAATCGAGACCTGTACGCGTCCGCCGAACTGGCTGTCCTTGGACATGCTCTCGGCAATGTCCTGCAGCGATTCGATTGTGAGCGTGCCGCCGGTCTTGACGTCGATGCGGTCTGCGGTGGCCGTCGCGCCACGCAGGGTGGCGTCGCCCTCGGCCTTCAGCGAGATGTTCTGGCCGGTGAGCGTGGTGTTCTGCCAGGTGCTGCTGTCGGAGTTGGATTTGCTGCTGCCGACGCTGGCTTCGGCATACACGTACACACCGGTCTGCGCACCCACCGAGACGCCTACGCCCACTTCGGCACCGGCGTTGTTGCTCTTGCTCTTGTCCTGCAGGTGCGCCTTGCCGGCCTCCAGCAGGATGTCGCCTGCCGAGTCCAAGGCCAGCGTGTTGCCTGCGCTCAGGTTACCCTGCACCACATGGATGTCGCCGCTGGTGCTGGTCAGGTTGACGTTGCCGCCACCCTGGATGGTGGAGCCGCGCGAGACGGTGCTGCTGCCGTCGGCACTGCTGCTGGAGGACTTGAAGCCGATGCCGGCCTCGGCACTGAACAGCGCACCGCTGCCAGCACCCTTGGCCGCATTGGCGATGGGACTGCCGGCCTGGTACGCATTGGCACCGGCTGCCATGCCCTGCATCGCCTGCAGGCGTCCATCGGACTGGCGGGCAGCATCCACGTTGTTGACCAGATCAATGAACGGCGACTTGACCCGCGCGAACACACCAATCTTCAGGT
>NZ_KZ622867.1 GCF_002893095.1 Stenotrophomonas sp. VV52
AGAACCGTCCGTGATATCGGGGTAGAACCCTTGCGATCGCTTCAACGCGGAGCTTGACGGCTTGGGCGGTGGCAGCCTCCCGGTGCGCATGAACCACAAGTCTTCGGGAAAAGGCGTCTACAGCTTTTTCATTGAGTTGAAGGACGCCGCGTTGTCGGTGAAGAACAGGGAGGTGCTCAGCGAGGGGGAACAGCGCATCGTGGCGTTGGCCGCGTTCCTCGCCGATGCCACGGGAGCCGATCGCGGCATCCCGGTCATCTTCGACGACCCGATTTCATCCTTGGACCAACTCTATGAGGAAGCTGTTGCTAGGCGTTTGGTTAGCTTGGCAGAGCAACGGCAGGTGATCGTGTTCACCCACCGGCTGTCCCTGATGGTCCTGCTGAGGAACGCGGCAAAGCAGCGCGCTGACCTGGCACTCCCCCCGGTAGAGGTCACCACAGTAGCCATCGGCCGCGACGGCGCGAGCACCGGCATGCCGACAACGATTGACGCCTTCTCACTCAAGCCCAAGACAGGGTTTGAACATATCAAGAGCAGCATCGTCGGAATCAAGAAGCAAGACCCCGACGTCCGAGCAATCCTTCTCAAAGCGTCTTGCAGCAACTTCCGCATCCTGGTGGAGCGATCCGTTGAGGATGACCTTTGCTCAGGCGTCATCAATCGCTTCAGGCGAGAAGTCAGAACGCTAAACGTGCTTCAGCGTTTGCATGCCATCACGGCAGATGATTGCGCGTTGATCAATAGCATGATGACCAAATACTCAGCATTCGAGCACTCCCAGTCCATGGAGACGCCGACGTGGCTTCCAGCGCCGGACGAGCTTCTGGCGGACGTGCAGACGATGCTGGACTGGATCAAGGACTTTAACGGACGAGCGGAAGCGGCGGCCAAACCCAACTCGTAGATCAGGTCCATTCACCGCCCCCGCTACTCAGAGGATCGCTGCCATCAGAAGCGCCGTTTGGCAGCGATTCCCACTGCGGGTGCCAGCGCTTGATGCAAGTCGTGCGCGCGAAGAAACGCGTGCAACCACTCTTCGGCGTCCTTGACGCCCGCCAGCTGCCGAACCACCACGCCTGCGACGCAATCCCCGGCGACGGCGAACAGGTCATTGTTCAGATCGCTGCTGGACAGAGGGGAATGGAAATCGGCCCCATCTTGGAACGCCTGAAGCAGGTGCTGCCTGGCAAGAAGATCCCGGCGCGCAGCCCAGGCGAGGCGCACGAGTTCAGAAGGTGGCCAGGGCGGAGGGATCATCAGAACTCGTAACCGTCCGGCACGCCCGAGGGGATGCCCTGCATGGGGCCCGAGTAGCCCACCTGCTGAACCAGGTTCTGGGCGGTTTGCGACATGCGATCCAGGCGTTCCGGGACTTGGTCCAGGGCGAACAGAACCATGCCAAAAATGGCGATGTTGAGCAGTTTGTTGAAAAGTTTGCGCACGAGCGGGGTCCTCCGTGGTTGTCAGGGGTTCTGGTTTCAAAAAAGTTGGTGGTGTTGGGCGATGCCGAACAAGCAAAGCGCCCAGGTGGCCGCAATCGTTGGAGGAGCCAGGCAAAGCGGCACGCCGAGGGCGATGTCCGACAGCTTGGCCTTGGGGTCGGTGACCATCTCCCATCCCAGCTTGGCCGCCCCCATCCCCGACATGGCGTCGAACAGGAATCGCAGGAGCGCTGAGGTGGTGGCGACGGAGGACCGGGCGGGCGCTTGGGTTTGGCTGCGGGTATTCATCAGAGCGCATCCAGTCGATCAGCAATGGCCAATCCGGCGACCAATCCAGCCAAGAGGCAAAAAGCAAAGAACGTCAACATGGGTTTTCCTTTGGTTAAAGAGCATCGGCGCCCTTCTCTGATCTCAAGGTAAAAGAAAACCAACTTTTCGCAATAGATTGACCCTACATTTTCCTGACTAAAACAAAAAACTGACGGACAACCGCAGAAAATACAAAAACCCTGAAATAACTCACATTTCCAGCCAAGCACCGGGCCCGGCGGAAGCCGAGGCCCCTCCTGCCTCTTCTCCACGCCGCTTTTGACGTTGCTTTTTCTGCTCAAGAGCTCAAAAGAACGCGGCAAAGCCCCGCCTGAAAAGCTCCCTCTGGCGAGGAAAGACCCTGGGCCGGGGCTCCCGTCCCAGCCTCCGGGTGGCTGTCCTTGGCCCCATCCCCCAAAAGGCAGTCCGATTCGTCAGGCGCTGGCGTGGATGCATCGCCAGACCAACTGGCGAAGGGCTTCTGTCTGACGAATGCCGATTCGGTTGGCGTCGATGAGCAAGGCCATAGCGACATCGGGAGCCACCTGCACACTGGGAAGCGCGGTTTTATAGCGCTCTCGCCCCTTTGCCTCTCCGGCCCACGGCGTCGGGCATCGAGGGGAAAACGGTTCTCGAATCTGGGCGTGTTGCTCGATGAGTTGAGCCAGTGCAGCGCGCATGCTCAGGCCTTGCGCGGCGGCCAGGGCTTGAAACGCGGCTTTGCTGGGCGCGTCAATCCACGTTTCATGGATGGTCTCCACAAGTGGCATGTTGTTCCGCTTGGGTTGTAGCGTGTAGCGGCTCATCCGCTCCTCCTCTTCTCCTTCAGGTCTGCTCTTACATACAACCCCGAATCCATAAAAACGAGGGCCATCTCACGAAACGAAACGCCCGCCGGAAACTCTTGACTCCAGACCACAATCCCATCTTTGAGGTAGCTGTATTCCTGGCGAGTCACTACGCCAAAGCCATCTTCTGAGTCGCACATGTATTTGACCCGGTGGCGGTAACCGGCGTTCTCGATTTCAATCAACTCTTTCATTCGAACCCTGCTTGTGAGGGCCAGAGGACGTAGCGCCTTGTCATGCGGTCCTCCGGCTGGGCTTGGCCATCCATCCTTGGGCGGCCGCTTCTTCAGCGGTCAGCAACGCGGAAGTGCCCAAGAAGCGTGTGAGCTGGTAATGGCCGATGGTGTGCGGATACCGCTGGAGGTGGGCGTGCATGGCTTTGTCGAAGTAGCACGTGGACCCCGAGCGGCGTTGATAGGCGAAATAGCGGCGGCGACGCGTTGCTGGGGGCTTCATGCCGAACCCCCGCAATCGTCGCAACGCTGCATTTCTGCCGGATACGTTGAGAAGGGGTAGGCCCCTTTCTGCCCCACTTCCCCGCAGCACCCACACTGCATGAGCCCCCGAGCCGTTTGGCAAATCGCGGCCTCCGGGCCTTGCCAAACCACGCCGACAACGACGGCTTCCCAGGAGCTGCCGCTCCCGGCAACCACAGTGAGCCTGTCGCCGTTCCGAACATTCGGGGCGGGCACCCGGGCGCCCCATTCGCCCGACTTGAGTTGGAGGGGCCTGGCGTGGTGGTGGGCCATTAGAAGACCCCCCGATAACCAAGGGCAACAAAGCCTGACCGGCCAATAGCGCAAGCAATCATTAGAAAACCTTTGAAGAGGGGGCATTCCCTCACTACCCACTCAAACTAAGCCCCCTCAAAAAAATCGCAATACTTTCACCCTGCGTTTTATCGACTAAATATCAAAACTGCCGGAAGGGCCGCGAATCGCTGAAAAACCCTGAAACGCCTCACATTTCCCGCTCAGCACCGGGCCCGGCGGAAGCCGAGGCCCCACCTGCCTTTCTCCCAATGCGCTTTTGCTTCATGCCGCTTTTGACGTTGCCTTTTCTCTCCAAGAGCTCAAAAGAACGCGGCCGGGGCCGCGCCTGAAAAGCCCCCTCCGGGGAGGTTAGGACATGGGCCGGGGCTTCCGCCCCAGCCTGCGCGTGGCTGCCATTCACTGAACGCCCACAAAAAAAGCCCCGGTTTCCCGGGGCTCTATCTGCAACGCTGTAATGCCGGTCAGGCCTTATACGGGTGCGCCGGCCATTCTTGGTCCGGGTTCTTCTTCTTCCACGCCTTGCCTTCAGCAGTTTCGGCCCACGCAAGGAATGCCTTGGGCTGCCGCCCGGTGCCAGCCCACGTGGTCCCGTCCGGGATCTGGAACTTCGGGGCGCGACTGATGCCGGCGCTTGCAGAAACCGCCTTGCGTGGCTCAAGCAGCGCCTTCAGATCGTTCTTCTGCTTCGTCGTGTAATGCTGCGCAAACTGCTGCAAGGTCTCGTAGACTCCTGCAAAGCTGGCCCCGGCTTCGGCCGCCAGCGCGTCGCCTTCGGCCTTTTCCATTTCGGCCACCAAGGCCTCCGCTTCAGCCTTTTTCTTGCGGATTTCTTCGAGCGTCAGTGCCACGGTTTTCCCTTGGATTTGGTCAAACCCCGATCCTGCCGTTTTGCGAGATTACTGTAAACCCTCAACGGCCCAACCCCGGCTCTCCAGTGGCGACTGCCACGGGGCTTCACCCTCAAAAGTCACTGAGGGCATGCCTTCCGCCGGCCACTGGAGCAAGCCCTTGGCGGTTCAGGGGACCGGCCGTGCCCACCTCCACGTTCCACCATGCAATGCCGCAATGTCCAGGGGCAACCGGGCGCCGGCAAAGCCTTGGGCAGCGGTTCCGCGATCCGGGCGTTCAGGCGGTCAACCAGGTGCAAGGCGTGCTTGTGGAAGATGACGTGGATGTTGCCGTTCTTAAACCGCCCGCCCAGGAACGGCTTCAGCAGCTCCCCACCTCGTGCGTCACCAAGAACCCTTCGGAGCCCCGTGTCTCATCGGATGCAGCCTGCTGGGTGGCGCGATTGGCCTTCATGGCCATCGTCTCGGCCCAGACACGCAATCCGATGTCCTGCAGAAGGATATCTTCCCTCTTTCTCGCGGTCGATTCGATGATCCAGTGGCGGCCATACGCGCCATGCATCAATGGCGCCCCTGGCCATCCTTTCCGGGCGACGGTCATGGCCAGTCCGGCGATCAACCGAACGTCAAAGCATCGCCTCGTTTCTTCCTCGGATAGTTCCAAGCGCGGAGCAAGCAATGCATCTCGGGCCTTCGTATCGGCCTGTATGACCCGCTCAAGCTCTGCTGGGGTTGGAGCCCCCATGCGCGTCCACACTTGCGCTGGCGAGCATGCCTTGACCCAGTTCCAAGCGCTTGCGGTGTCGTCAGACGGATCAGCCGGGTGCAGGTAGAGCCGACTTTCAAACACGGCCCGGAGGGTTTCCGGGTGCTTCCACTGGCGACCGTGGATGTACTGTCCCCAAGCCAGGATCTTGTCGCACACGGGCACCACCACGGGTGCTGGCACAGTCAGGAAATCGTTCAACGCCCGCCGCACTATTTCGGCCACGCTGACCTGTTCCATCCATGCCCTAGACTTCAACCTCGCCACCAACTCTGCTGGGGCCGACACCGGAGCCAACGCGATGCGAGGCCCAAGCACCTGGCCTTGCGACGGGGATAAAGGCTTGGTGATCGCAACGGTCAGCACTTGGCGCACGGCTTCGGCGATGGTCACGCCAGCGATGCTGGCTTGCACTTGGAGCGCTTGGTGCATGGCCTTCGGAAGCAAGACCTTGGGGAGGCGCTGCGGGGATTGAGGCTTGATAAGACGCGGCATCAGAACACTCCCCTCTCTGCCGACGTCACCGCATTCGGCCGCAAATCAGCCGACCATCCAAGACGCCTTTCGGCTTCCCACATCAACCGCATAAAACCCTCCCGTCAGAATGTTCAATACATTCATCCTTGATCGAAATCTGACGTTTGCAAGATGCAGCCACCCGTCGGCGTTTGACTAAATATCGAATCCGCGAAGCGGTCCACAAAAACCCAAGGCACCGCGAACTGGGCCCATGTCATCGCGCCCTGGCTCCGCGTGCCGGGCCACTCAAGTGGTCCATGGGAGGCTTGAGGCTTCTCTCAGCGTCCTTGAGGTTGCCCAAGCGACTCACGGATGATTCGGGTGGCTGTCGCTACCTCATGGCCAAGGGCCCCAAGCCGTCGTCGGAGCCGGCATAGGGGGGCAACGCTGTCTAAGCGTTGCCTTGTGGGGCGGCGGCCCGATCCGCCACTCAGCCTGGCGTTCACCGGCCCCAGACGCAGGATCTGAATAATCTATCGCGGTAACCCTACATGATGAAGGTGACCGATGGCCGAGGCCGCCCGTCAGATTGCTCTGGAGTCGTTGCGGATCCTTGATTCCGATCCCGAGCCCTTTTTCGATGCCCTGACCCGGGCCGCGCGGAACATGACGGGCATGCCGATCGCCTTGATCTCCTTGGTGGACGGGGATCGCCAATGGTTCAAGGCCCAAGTAGGCCTTCCCGGCGTGGACGAGACGCCGCGCGACATCTCCTTCTGCACCTGGGCCATCCAGTCCAACGAGCTGTTTGAGGTGGCAGACGCCTCTGAAGATGCAAGGTTTGCGACCAACCCGTTGGTCTTGGGCCCTCCTTTCGTCCGCCACTACGTCGGCGCACCCATCAGCGCCAATGGCCAGAACGTGGGAACGCTTTGCCTGCTCAGCCCAAACCCGGGAACGATCTCAGCGGAGCAGGGAGCAGCCCTGTCCTGCTTGGCCCAGGCCGCCGCAGTCGGCATGCAGCAGCGCGCTCGCCTTCTTGAGCGGGTCACCGAGTCCCAGGCCTTGCAACGGCGTTTTCAGAGAAGCCAGTTCTTTCTGGAGCGCACCAATGCACTGGCCAAGGTTGGCGGGTGGGAGCTGGTGCTTGGAACTGGAGAAGTCAAATGGACCAAGGAGACCCGGAGGATCCATGGCGTCTCTGACGACGCGGTGCCCGGCCTGGACACGGCGATTGCCCTGTATCCGGAAGGCGCACGGCAGCGGCTGGAGGCCGCCCTGGAAGACTGTATCTCATCGGGTGTGCCCATCGATTTGACCCTTCCGTCCAGCAAGCTTTCGGGGGAGCGCACGTGGGTCCACGTGGTGGGCCAGCGGGAAGAGACCGAAACCGGTGCCCGATTGATCGGCGCGATCCAGGACGTGACGGAGCAACGGGCGGCGGTCGAGGCCTTGGCGCATAGCGAGGCACGCTACCGCAGGCTGTTCCAACACAGCCTCGGCCTCATCTGCACGCATTCCTTGGACGGGACGGTCACGTCGGTCAACCCTGCGGCCTCGCACTCACTGGGTCTCTCGGAGGGTGACGTCGTCGGCCGATCGCTGGCCGAGCTCATTCCCCAGAGCAAGCAGGACGCGTTCAAGGCTTACTTGGATCGCATCCGGGAAAACGAGAGCGACTCGGGCATGATGGAGCTGGTGGCCCGCGACGGATCGCGCCGCTTCTGGGCGTATCACAACGTGCTGGACACAGAAGCCCAACCGCCCTACGTGCTGGGCCACGCGCAAGACATCACGACTCAACACATCCAAGAGCAGCAGCTCCACGACTTGGCGACCCGCGACCCGCTCACCCGAGCGTTCAACCGTCGCTACTTGGCCGATCTGGCCCACCAGCAGTTCGATGGGTGGGGCTGTCTGGTGTTTGACTTGGACCACTTCAAAGAAGTCAACGACACCCAAGGCCACGCCCAAGGCGACAAGGTGCTGGTCGACTTCGTGGCTTTCCTGTCCGCCCCGCTCCAAGGCGAGGAAGCGGTGGTTCGGCTCGGGGGCGACGAGTTCCTCGTGTTCGTCCCCGATGCGACGTTGGAACGGCTGAGCGTGTTGGAGGACACCTACCACGAGCGCGCCGGCGAGGCACCGATCCGCTTTTCCGGCGGTTGCGCCATTGGTCGGCCCTCGGAATCGGTGGCCGATACAATCAATCGCGCAGACATGAAACTCTACGACCGCCGAAAGCGGGAACGGCAGTGAGCCTGCCCTCAGATCCGGGCATGGGGCCAGTTGTGGGCTGCCCCCTTACGCCGATGATCGCCTTTAGCGTAGCAAGCGGCCCTTCAGTGCCGCCCAATCTCACCGATGGAGAGGGCAACATGGATAAGCGGGTGTGCTTTGATTTCGAGATTGATTTCAGCAACGGGGGCGGGATTCAGGGCCAAGGCTTCCGGCTGGACATCGCCGGTGACGACATCACCAATGAGGCGTTGGCCGACTACATCGTGCGCGACATGCGCCTGCTGATGGTGGGTGAGGTTCGCATCCTCAACAAGGAAATCATTGAGGAGCCTCATAAGCGCCCGGCGCACGACCAAGACGGTTCAACTGTCCACGACTCAAAGGACGGGTGAGCGGCCATGCATCCTGATGTTCTCGGCTGGGCTGCAACCGTAGTGCTGATTGCCACGCTGGTCCGGCAAATGATCAAACAGTGGCAGTCTCCCCACCCCGAAACGGTCTCCAAGTGGCTGTTCGTCGGTCAGATGACCGCGTCCACCCTTTTCACCGTCTACAGTGCACTTTTGGGGTCAACGGTGTTTGTGGTGACCAATGCCCTGCTGCTGCTCACGGCCGTGGTGGGACAGATCCTGGCTTGGCGTCGACGTCGACGAACCGACGCATCGCCTCCCTGCTGACCCAGTATTGGGTGCACCAGGGAAGGCCGTCGTAGGCCTGGAGCAGCCGCTCTCATCAGATCCGAAACGCGCGTCGCCTGACATGCTCGACCCGGCCTCCGACCGTGACCAGCGTCGAGATGGCCCAGTCGCTGGAAGCGGACACGGGTGGAAGCAACAAGATCTCAACGCCGGCCCCCATCGCCGTGCCTTTCCATAGCTCCACGGCGCTGTCCCCGCTGGGACTGCGGTGGAGGCCCCAATCCGAGGCGAACTCCGTCAGCTCCTGCCTTCCATGAATCCCATCGAGCGCGCTGCAAAGCGAATCATACTGAGCACTCCTCACTCCCCCTTGCATCGTTTTCTAACCTGCGCTTCACCATCCATCCCAGACTACTTCATGGCAGACATGAAGATCGAAAGCCAGTCTGAATCCCTCAGGAGAACGCCAACTTTCTGACGGGGCAGCCTCCGATCCATTACCTGAAGCTGGGACCAGGGACGACACGCAGCGGATTCAGGCAGGTTTCCGCCTGTGCCTCGCAGAAACCCTATCTGCCACGGACCGGGGCAGGATTACAGCCACCCGCGCTTTCGCCCGACGAAAATTGAGGTCGCGCCCAACCCCGCCATGATGCCCACCGCAATCCAGAAGCCTTCGGTCTTCATGCCGAAGAAGTTGGCATCGAAGTTCATGCCCAACGCGCCCGCGATGACGGCCAGCAAGCCGGTCACCACCGTCACGAAGGTCAGCAGCTTCATGCGTTCGTTGGTTTGGAGCTCGGTCTGGGTGCTGAAGAGCTGGAAGCTGCCAACAACGAGCTCTCGGGCGTTCTCAACCACGTCCAACGCTCGCTCAAACCTGTCGTCCAGATCGCGCAAGTGCCGCGCCACCTCTTCGGCCCCGTCAGGCACGAAGTCCGGCCGCGAGAGGCCGTCGAAGACAGTTCGGTGCGGTGCCAGCATCCGTCGGAGCCGAGAGGCCGCGGCTCGGAGCGCGGCGAGCTCGGGCAGGGCCGAGCGCCCAGGGGGCTGATCAGACAAGATCCGACTCTCCAACCGTTCGATCTCCACCTCAAACAGCGCGACGGCGGAGAAATACGTGGAAAGATGCCAATCCAACAATGCGGCCACGAAGCTCGCCTCGCCCAAGCAGCCGATGTCGCGGGCGCTCTCGGGTTCCCGCTCCCGCAGATCGGCCAAGAAGGCAATGTCTTCGTCGTGGTGGGTCACCACAAAGTTCGCCCCAGCCACGACGGTCAACACCGCGCCTTGGAACTTCAGCCCCTTCCCACGCAACACTGCCACTACACGCGCCATGAAATGGTCGGCGAACTTTTCAAGCCGGGGATTGGTGGCGATGGGACTGCTCGGCAGGGATGCGGGATTCAACCTCAGCGCGCGCCACACCTGTTCGGCTTGCTGATTGGGAGCCCCGCATAGATCCACCCAAAGAAGTTCGTCGTCGCTCGGAGGATTGCTAGGAAGATCCTCCAATCGAAGCGTGCAACTGCCCTTCTCGCGATAAAGCTTGATGGTCAAGCCACTTTCAGGAACGTCGGGGGTATCCATGCGGGAATCTTGCCGAGCGCCAGTTGAGCCACACGTGAAGATCCAACACTGCGCTTGCCCCGCGGCAAGAATGGCCTTGAAACTGCGCTACGCCGCCCGGACGGTCGTTGAGGTCCTCGGGGGGAAAGCGAAGACCCTTAGGGTTCGACAGTCCAAGGTCTAACTGCGCTCACTCGCTTCGCAAGGCTATTCATCCTTCGGCATCGGCGATCCGCACATACGCTTCTGTCATCGCCGCAGAGAAGTGAGCGCCGCAGCGAAACGCATTCAGCAACGCGCCCAAGAGGTAGCGGTGCTCGTCGACGGGGAACAGATCCACGTGGTGCTCGCCCTCTCGAGTCGCGTGCTTCACTGCATTCCGCAGTCCCACCATGTCCTCTTTGATGTCACGGTAGACCAGATCCTGGCGGGCGCTCATCTGCCTGGCCACCTGGAGCATGTGCTCGCCAATGGTGGGGGTGTCGTTGGCCGGGGGCAGCGCGCGAAGCATGTCCTCTGCCGTGCCGGCCAGAAGCACGACGGTGGCGGGGTGATGGCCCGCCAGATAGAGCGCGCACGCGGCTTCCAAGTGGCCGATGGCGATGTCCAGTTTGCTCAAGCGCATGGGACCACGCCGTGGGAGGGACGTTCATCATGACTCCCATGGCGGCGACCGGCCCGGGGAGTCCCTCATTGACAGGGTGCATGGATCCGGCCCTGACCGCTTCCCTTTTTTGGCACGTCTGATGGTGCAGATTTCTCCGTTTCCTCCGCTACGCGCGTGTCATAACCTTGATTGCACCGGTCCTTCACGCATCGTCGCCGACCAGCGGGGCATGGTAATGGCTCTCCCTAACTCGGATGCCCACATGGCTATCAAGACCGCTGAAGAACTGTTTGTGCACGAGCTCTCTGACATTTACAGCGCTGAAAAGCAGCTGACCAAGGCCCTGCCCCGCCTGGCCCGTGCTGCGGAGAATCCGGACCTGGCCGCCGCCTTCGAGACCCACTTGGAAGAGACCCAAGGGCAGATCGAACGCATCGATCAGGTCGTGGAGGTGCTGGGGATCCGCCTGAAGCGCATCAAATGCGCAGCGATGGAAGGCTTGGTGGAGGAAGGCAAGGAAGTGATCGATTCCATTGAGAAGGGCCCGGTGCGCGACGCCGCCCTGATTGGCGGTGCCCAAAAGGTGGAGCACTACGAGATCGCCTCCTACGGCACCATCGCGGCGTTGGCCAAACAGCTGGGCTACAAGGACGCCTTGCCCTACCTTCTGGAGACGTTGGAGGAGGAAAAGGCGACGGACGAGAAGCTGACCATGCTGGCCGAGCAAGGCGGCAATCAGAGCGCTGCCAGCAAACAGTAACGTCGGAGCGGGCCTGCGGGCCCGCTTTCTTACGGGAGGGCAACAACATGTGGCGTCGCAATGGCCTGTCGATCGTGTTGTTCGCGCTGATGGCCGTCTTCCTGGTGGCTCAAGCGCTGACCGGATGGCAGGTCCATAACGAGGAACTGGCCCAGCACGGCTTGAAGTCTCTGCCGTTTTGGAGCTACCTGACCACGGGCCACTTCAGCAGCGCCACCTTCGAGAACTGGGAAAGCGAGTTCCTCCAGATGGGCATGTATGTCCTGCTCACCGTCCGGCTGCGCCAAGCCGGCTCGGCGGAGTCGAGGCCCCTCGACCCAGCAGAAGAAGAGCCCCGTGTAGGATCAGGGCCGGTTCCTTGGCCCGTGCGCAAGGGGGGCGTCTGGAAGAGCCTCTACGGCCACTCTTTGGCCATTGTTTTCTTTCTCCTGTTCTTCCTCTCCTTCTCGCTCCAGGCAGTGGGAAGTTGGAGGGCCAAGTCTCAGGAAAATCGACGGGTTGCTGCCCCCATCGTTAACCGATCACCTCTCCAGCAGCGACTTTTGGTTTGAGTCCATGCAAAACTGGCAAAGCGAGTCTCTAGCGGTCTTGGCGCAGGTTGTGCTGACCATCTTCCTGCGTCAGAAGGATTCGCCACANACAATCCAAGGCGGTGGAAGCGCCGCATTCACAGACGGGGGACTGAGGTGAGCTCCCCCGCCCTCCTGATCATCGACCTGTTCAGCAAGTTCAACTTTCCCGATGGGCAGCAACTCGCACCGCTGGCCCTCCGGGCCGCGAAAAAAGCCGGTCAGATTCGAGCGGCGTTTGACGAAAGGGGCTGGCCCGTCATCTATGCCAACGACAACTTTGGCGACTGGAAGTGCGGCTTTCACCAGCTGGCGGAAGTGTGTCGCCATGAGGACGGTCCGGCCGGTGACATTGCGCGACTCCTTTTCCCTGGTCCGGATCATTACACGGTGCTCAAGCCGAAGCACTCGGCGTTCCTGGCGACCCCACTGGCCGTGCTTCTCGCAAAGCTGGACGTTCGCACCCTGGTGCTTGTAGGCATGGCCTTGGATTCCTGTATTCACGCCACCGCTATCGACGCACACTCGCGGGAGTTCTCTACCGTTGTCATCTCCGACGCCACGGCGTGCCTGCCAAAGCGCAGGTCCGCCGCGCTGACGCTGCTGCGATCCACAGGAAGCGTCCAAGTGCGCACGACCGGAGCGCTGCTTCAGTCACTCGAGAGCGGCCCTCGCCGTTCAGCGATTGATCCTATTGGACGGAAATAGAGACATTCTTGAGCCCTTCGGGGCCTGCGTTAGGGGAGCAAGCCAAGCAAAGATCGGTGTGCGGCCACGCCCGCCAAGGCTCCCTCCCCCACCGCCAGGGCGATGTTCCCTGCAAACCGGGCTGCATCGCCGCACGCGAACACCCCTGGGATGGTGGATTGCTTGGCCGAATCGGTGGTGATGCATCCCGCGTCCTCGGTTGCGCAACCCAAGCATTTGGCCAAGCCGGAGGCCAACGTGGTTTCCGGGTGGACGAACAAGGCTTCCACTTCGCGGGAGCTGCCGTCTGCGAGAGTCAAGGACGCTTTGCCGGTCATGCCAACCAGGGCCTCCTTCTCCAAGGTCGCACCGATGCCCCTCAGCTGCAGAGAAAGCTCTTCCACCTCCGACGCAGAAAGCGCGCCGTCGTGGAACGCCGTGATCTGTCCCCACTGAGAAAGCGCCCTGACTTGGTCCATCGCTTCGGATCTGGACGCAATAAGCACGCCGATGGCTGTTCCGCAGATTTCATAGCCGTGGCAGTAGGGGCAATGGAGGACGGTTTTTCCCCATCGCTCCGCGAGCCCCGGGACGTCGGGCAACCGATCCTCCACGCCGTGCGCAAGTAGCAGTCGCTGGGCGTAGTAGTAATCGCCGGATGCACAATCGACACGGAACCCTGCCTCGAGTGAACCGGCGGCGTCGGTGGCCTCATCGGTCGCCCATTGCACTCGCTCGTAGGCGAGCAACTGCCGGCGACCGGTCTCAAGCATGGCTGCGGGGCTCACCCCATCCCACCCCAAACACCCGTGCGCCTTCCCAGCGCGTTGGTTGCGGGGCTGCCCGTGGTCTATCACCAACACCGTGCGGCAAGCGCGCGCCAACTGCAAGGCAGCCGACATGCCCGCATAGCCTCCGCCGATCACGATGGCGTCGAAGGCAGGCAGGTCCTGCGAGGTTGGCGGGCTTGGACTGGTCATCTTCGCTTGCTCGATGGGGGAAATGCGCCGGGCGATCGCGTGTCGCGCTCGCCCTACTGGTTGGTTCAGAACAGCTCCGTCTGAGCCGGTGGGTAGACAAGCGCTGGCCCGGCGGCCTGCGCCATCGGGTTCAGCGGATGCGGCTTGGGTTCGGCGTGGGACATGATGTGCAACACCTCATGGCCCCGGTGCATCAGCAGGTCGGAGATGAGACGTCGGTGGCAGCGCCACCACGGTGCCTCCGCGCACATCAGCGCGGTCCGATGTTTGCCCCCCAGTGCAAGCACCTTCGATAGCCCGCCGGCGAACTCGGCGGTCGCCATGTGATCTGCGTAGCCCTGAAACGCGGCGTTGTCCCACGCGCCATTGGGCGAATCCGGCTGCACCTTGCGTCGCCCGCCCAGTTCAGGAATCCAGAGATACTCCACGCCGTGCGCTGGCAACGTTTCAGCCATCTGCTCGGACGAAAACCAAGGGTAACGACGCGATCCTGGGAAGCGACGCACGTCCGCGATCGCCGAGATGCCTTGTGCGGACAGCAGTTGTAAGAACTCGTCCCAAGGTCGAGTGGAATGCCCGATGGTCCAGACGGTCACCGGGGTCGGAGAGGGAGCATCGCACTGCATGAGGCTCATTGGACAGGAGCCGGCATCAAGCCCGCGTGCTCATCACGTGCTCGGCAGCTGCCAACGACGCTCGCGTCTGCCCGTCTACGCTCGGACACGACCGCGGGGATAGCGGCTAGTCGTTTCGGGCCCATTTCGACAAGTTCTGCTTCAACGCATCGATGCCCTCCCAGGGATCCTTGCGGCGACGTTTCAGCTTGCCCGGCACGTCCTTGATCGTGAACGCGTCAGCCCGTTTGAGGTTTGGCAGCTCGCTCCACGCCAGAGGCATCGCGACAGGCGCGCCCGGTCTACCCCGCAGGGAATACGACGCCACTGCGGTGGCACCTCGACCGTTACGCAGGTAGTCGACAAAGATCCGCTTGTTTCGAAGGGCTTTGGTGGCGGTGGCCAAGAACCGCTGAGGTTCCGACTGGGCCAACGCGTCGGCGAATCCTTTGGCGAAGCGCTTGGTCAGGTCCCAGTCGCACCCGGGATTCAAGGGCACCACGACATGAAGGCCCTTGCCTCCGGATACCCGCAGGAAGGACTCCAGCTCCAGTCGGCCCAGAAGCTTCCGGATGTCACTGGCGGCCTTTTTTACCTCCGCGAATGGCACGTCTGGGCCCGGGTCTAAATCGAACACCACCCGGTCGGCGCGGTCGGGCTCCTCCGCGTGGCTTCCCCACGGATGGAACTCTAGGGCTTTGAACTGGACCAGCTCCAGCAAGCTGGCCGCGTCGCGCACTACGAGGTAGTGGGCGTTGATGCCGCTGTCCTCCTTCAGCTTGACCGAGTCCACCAGCTCCAGCCCGGCGGTGTGGTGCTTTTGGAAGAAGCAAGGCTTGCCAGTGCCGGCGGGACAGCGAATGATCGACAAGGGCCGGTTGATCACCTCGGGCAGCAGGTGATCCATCACTGCCGAGTAGTAATCCCAAACGTCTTGCTTCGTATAGCCGTCGCCAGGGAAAAGGACCTTGCTCGGGGAGGACAGTTTGGGGGGCACGCGTTCGACTTGAGGCGTTGCGGCGGTCTTGCGGGCAGAAGACGCCGCCGATGCCCGTTTGCCACGGGCCGGTTTCGCCGGGGCGGCGCGATCCGAATCCGCCAAATCATTCACTTCCTTGTCGGCCCGCACGGCTTTCAAGGAGGCTTGGCGCAGCAGTTGCTGCCCCCCGATGCCGCGATAGAACACCTCCACCACGAAGCGCGGCTCGAACCACGTGGCAGAGCGAAGATCGGTGTCCTCGGTGGGCACGTAGGCCGTCGGCTTCTTGCCTCCCCCTTGGATCCTCTTGCTCACGTCCTTGATCAAGGCGTCGGAGAACCCGGTGCCCACCCGGCCCACGTAGAGCCAACCGTGTTTGGCGTCGGGCTTGGCCAGTAAAAGCGAGCCAAAGCCGCTGCGGCTGCCCTTGGGGGCCGTGTAGCCCACCACTGCGAACTCATCGCTGGCAAGCTGCTTGGTCTTGCGCCAGTCGTCGCTGCGGCCGGGGTGGTAGCCGCGATCGGCGCGCTTGGAAATGATGCCCTCGAAGTGCTGTTCGCCAGCCAGACGGTAGGCTTCGTTGCCGTCGCCTTGAACGTGAGAGCTGAAGGCCAAATGGCCGGCTTGGCCTTCCAGCAGCTCCTGCAGGAGCGCCTTGCGCTCTAGCAGAGGTGCTGCGGCCACGTCCACGCCATCGATGTGCAGCAGGTCGAAGAGCGCGTAGGCCAGCGCGCCTTGCCGCTCCCCGGACAATGTCGCCTGGAGCAGGTTGAAGTCCTCCTTGGTGCCCGATCCGGCGATGAGCTCGCCATCCAAGGCAGCAGAGGTAAGGCCCAACGCCGCCACGGCGTCGCGTATCTCGGGGATCTTGTCGGTCCACTCCAACGCGTTGCGGGACCAGAGCCGGACGGCTCCATCGGCGACCGTTGCGAGGATCCGATACCCGTCCCACTTGATCTCATGGACCCATTGGTCGCCCTGCGGCGGGGCCTCCCCCAGCTTGGCCAACTGGGGCTCGAAGGGGCCGGAAGGCGGAGCCGCCTCTTTCGCTTTGGGGAGGACCAACGCCTTCTTGGCCCAGTTCTTCCGTCGCGCACGCTTTGCAGGGAGGGCTTTGAGCTTCTTCTTGTCGGCTTTACCGCCGCCGGCCCTCTTGATGTCTGCCGTTGGGGCCGCCGACACATCGGCGAGCAGATCGTCCGCTTCCAGATCGCTCGCATACGCATCGTCGTCCTTGAACAACAGCCACTGCGGCTGACGGGCCGGTTTGCCGGACCGGACCAGGTGCCACCCGCCTTTGAGCTTGGTGCCGAACAGCTCGAAGCGCAGGTGACCCTTGGCAAGTTGTGCCTCTGGGTCTCCTTGGGTGGCCCAGACGCCGTGATCAAACTGGGCCACGTGCCCACCGCCGTATTGCCCTTTGGGGATCTCGCCTTCGAAGCTGGCGTAGTCGACGGGATGGTCTTCTACTTCCACGGCCATGCGCTTGACCTTGGGGTCGTAACTGGGGCCTTTGGGGACGGCCCAACTCTTCAGGGCGTCGCCGATTTGCAGCCGGAAGTCGTAGTGCCGGCGGCTGGCGTGGTGGAGTTGGACCACGAAAATGGCGCGCTGCCCTTGGGGCAGCGCTTTGCCAGGCTCCGGCTCCTTGGTCTGGTCAAAGCGGCGCTTGCGGCGGTATTCGACCAAGGACATGACGGCTCCTCGTTACTTGCCCAGGTGCTTGCGAACGGCCGCAGCGGTGGGGCCCACGGCTTTGACGGCGGCCCGGAGCTCGTCGGCGGACACGCCCAGCGCCTTGGTCCAATACTGGAGCTCGTAGTCTTCGTTGACGTTGATGCGGTCGCGGTCCGGGCTGCCGGTGTTCTTCTTGTCGTCGCTCATGAGAATCTCCTTGGGTGATCAGGCGCTCTTTCGAGCCTTCTTGGCGGGGGACTTCTTTGCGGCTTTCTTTGCTGGGGCCTTCTTAACGGCGGCCTTCTTGGCAGGCTTGCTGTCTTTGGTGGAGGGCTTGGAGGCGGTCTTCACCGGCGTTGCCTTCGCCGGGGTGCGCTTGTTGGTCTCCAAGCTCTTTTGGAGCAAGGCCATGAAATCCACCACGTTGGTCGCCGAGTCCTCGCGGTGCTCCGGTTCCTCAAACGTCGTCGTGGCACCGGCCTGCTTGACCCGCTTCTTGATGATGTCGGACAGGCGCTCGCGGAACTCGTCCTGGTAGCTGTCCGGCTCCCACTCAGAGGTCATGCTCTCAATCAGCTGCTTGGCCATTTCGAGCTCTTTGGGCGCAACCCGGTAGTCCGACGCCCCCCCCTGCGGCAGTTTGTATTCGTCCGGAGCCACCAACTCCTGCGGGTAGCGAAGCAGGATCATGATCAACGCATCGCCTTCGGGCATCACCGCGCAAATGTATTCGCGCGTGCGGATGACCACCCTGGCGATGCCCACCTTGCCGGTTTCCTTCAGGGTCTCTCTGAGCAGGACATAGCCCTTTTCGGCCTTCTTGCCGGGCACCAAGATGTAGGGCTTTTCGAAGAACCTCAGCCCGATGCTCTCGGCGTCGACAAAGGCCTCCACGTCGATGGACTCGTGCGTCTCGGGGGCGGCCGCGGCGATGTCTTCTTTCTCTATGACGACGTAGCTGCCCTTGTCGTATTCGAAGGCTTTGACGATGTCCTTCCAAGGCACTTCTTCGCCGGTTTCGGCGTTGACCCGCTCGTAGCGAATGGGCTTTTTGTTTCGTGCGTCCAACATGCGAAAGCTCAGATCCATGCGACGCTCGCCGGACATGAGGGACACCGGAACGTTGAGCAGCCCGAAGGACAACGAACCACTCCAGATGGGCCTGGGCATGCCAGCCGCCTCCAATCCTAGGGCCTTTCGTTGTAGGCCCGGCCGCGTCGGCCGGGCGTGAACCCGGCCGGCGCGGCGCAGCGGTTACTTTTTGGCTTCGACGCCCGGCGTGGCGTCGCGCACCATGAACTCTTCGGTCACCTCGGGCAGGTGGGCCGCCAGCCAGTCGGCCATCGCCTCTTCCTGCACGAGGATTTCTTCGCAGATCCGGGCCGTTTCTGCATCGCCCACCGTCTTCGCTGCGGCGATCAGGGCCGTGTAGGAGGCGATCTCGAAATGCTCGAAGACGTAACCGGCCATCGCGCCTTTGACGATCTCATCGGAGGCCGTCATGCCGCCGACGGCCTGACCGAAGGCTGCCATCTTGCCCATCACGTCCTTGAGGGTCGACGGCGAGCCGCCCAGGCGCTTGATGCACCCCTCCAGCAGTTCGCGTTGACCGATGGTTTCTTGGATGTGTTCCTCGATGCGCGCCTTCAGCACCGGGTAGTGCTCGATGCGGGACGCCTGCCCCTTGAGCATGGTCTCCGCCTGTTGCTCCATTGCGTGTGCGTCGCGCAGCCAGTCCAACAGGTTCTCTTTGAGCTCTGCCATGGATGTCCTCCTCTCGTGTCGGGCGAAGCCTTACCGTATCGAGGCTGGGATGCGGATCAAGCGATCCCCGAGTGAAGGCTTGGCGAACGGCGGAGCATCTCAGACCGGCGGTGCGTGGGCCTGGAGATCGATGGCCCTCGTGGTGAACGGCGCGCATGCAACGCATTCGCAGGCCATTGACCGCTCCCGCCCCATGCTGAACGCTCCTCAGCGCCAGGCCATCCTTATGACCCGTTCCGCGCTTTTGCTCGTCTTCTTGGCCCCCTCTCTCGCCCTCGCTCAGCAGGGGGACGGAACCGACGTCCAAGCCAACGTCCACACGTTCAAGCCGGCCAAGCTGGACGCGACGCCCGACCGCGTTCAGGCCCTGAAGGTGCCCAGCGGCTTCCAAGTGCGCCCCCTTGTGCAAGGCCTTCAGAATCCCCGGATCATCGCCGTGGCACCAGACGGGCGGATTTACATCTCGCGTCGAGATCAAGGCGACGTGCTGTTGCTGGAGGATGCCAATGAAGACGGGGCTCTGGACGCCGAGCCGAAGGTAGTCTTCTCTCGTCCAGGAGCGCATGGGCTGGCCATCGCCAACGGGCAGCTGTATGTCGCCACCGCCAACGATGTGTATCGCGCACCCATACGCCCGGACGGCACGTTGGGTCCAGAGGAACGGATCATCAACGACCTGCCCGATGGCGGCCAGCACCCCAACCGCACGCTGGCCTTCGGCCCCGACGGGATGCTCTACATCAGCGTGGGTTCGTCCTGTAACGCGTGCAACGAGACCAATCCCGAGCACGCGGCGCTGCTGAGGTCCTCGCCGGATGGCAAGAACCGGTCCATCTTTGCCAGCGGCCTGCGAAACACCATCGGCTTTGCTTGGGACCCCAAAACGGGGGAGCTGTGGGGGATGGATCACGGCATCGACTACTTGGGCAATGACGAACAGCCCGAGGAGCTCAACCGCATTCAGAAGGGAAAGAAGTATGGTTGGCCTCACATCTGGGGCAAGGACGGGGTGAATCCCCAGAGCACGCCGCCAGGGCAGATCAGCAAACAGCAATGGGCCGCGACAAGCGAGCCCATGGTGCTGGGCTACACGGCCCACGCCGCTCCCATGCAGATGCTGTTCTACACCGGCCAGCAGTTTCCGGCCGCCTACCGTGGGGATGCCTTCGTGACGATGCGCGGTTCCTGGAACCGCAAGCCAGCATCGGGCTACGAGGTGGTGCGGATTCGTTTCGACGCCGGCAAGCCGGTCGGGTTTGAGCCCTTCCTGACCGGCTTCCTGGTCGACAATGGCCAGGCACACATTGCACGCCCGGTGGGATTGGCAATGACGAAGGGCGGTGCCCTGCTGGTCGGCGACGACGCCAATGGCGTCATCTATCGGGTGACTTACGGCCAGGGCCAAGCGTCCGCCTCCCCCGCTGCTGCGGTGCCCAGCGGTCCCTTAATGGCCCAAGTCAATCAGGGGTCTGGAGTGCCGTTGGCCAAGGATCGGATCGGCAAGGCCGCCGCGTTCGAGTTCCGCTCCCCGTCGTTCGCCTCGGGCCAAGCGTTGCCTCCCCGTTTCAGCGCGTATCACGACGATGCGTCGCCCGCTCTTTCTTGGAGCCCGGTGCCTGGTGCCAAGTCCTATGCGCTGATCATGGAGGATCCGGATGCAGCCAACGTCAAACCCTTCGTTCACTGGGTCGCTTACAACATCCCAGCGACCACGCAATCGCTGCCGGAGGGCCTGCCGGTCGATCCGCGGCTGCTGAAACCGGAGGGAATGCTGCAGGGGGCGAACAGCCGAGGGTCTGTGGGGTATTTCGGCCCCAAACCGCCAGTGGGCGATCCACCCCACCATTACCACTTCCAGCTGTTGGCCTTGGACACCGTGCTTGATTTGAAGGCCGGCGCGACGCGGGACGAGGTGCTAAAGGCCGCGAAGGGCCACATCCTGGGTGTGGGCGAGACCGTGGGCACTTACCAGCAGACCGAGGCCCCGCTGAACTAAAAAAGGGACCCGAAGGTCCCGACCGGTGCCCAAGGCCCGGAAACTCAGTGAACCTCCAGTCCCTGGCGAAGGGACTGGAGGGCGGCGGCGATCTCTTTCAGGCGAAAAGGCTTTTCAAGGAAGGGCGTGTCTTTGAAGCGTTCGGGCAGCCGGTTGGCCCCAAGACCGGTCGTAAACAGGAACGGCACCCCCAACTCGACCAAGCGATCGGCCACGGGGTAAGACTCGACCCCGTTCAAGTTGACGTCCAGCACCGCCACATCGAAAGCGGCTTCCTCGGCGCATGCCAAGGCTGTGGGCAAGTCTTCCGCCGTCTTGGAGACGTCGTAGCCGACTTGGGCAATGGCCTGCTCCAAGACCATCATGAGAGTGGGCTCGTCCTCTACAAGAAGAACCCTTACTGCTTTGCCGTCCAATCCCATGACTTTCTCCCTACAAGCGCTCTGCGTGGTTGTGCCACGATTGAACAGTGTGGCCCGAGGGCTCGCCCGATTTGTGAAGGAAACGTAAAAGGATGACGGCCGTCGCTCTTCTACACTGCGCACTCTGTCGCCCTTCGGTGGCCCTGCCGAGAGGATGACCCATGAACCAACCAGCGAAAGCGAAAACCGATTTGAGGGACGAGAGCCGGCAGTTTGCCCTGCTGGTGAACTCCGTCACCGACTACGCCCTTTACATGCTCGACACCGCCGGGGTGATTCAGACCTGGAACCCGGGTGGGCAGCGAATCAAGGGATATGTCGCTGCCGACGTAGTCGGCACCAACTTTTCCCGCTTCTACCTGCCCGAGGAAGCCCAAGCCGGATTGCCAGAGCGAAACTTGCGCACCGCCGCCCTGGAGGGGCGCTACGCTGCCGAAGGCTGGCGATTGCGGCAGGACGGAACACGCTTCCGTGCCAGTGTGGTGATCGACCCCATCTGGGAAGACGGGGAGCTGGTGGGGTTTGCCAAAATCACCCGCGACATCACCGAGCGCCACGAGGCGCAGGAGCAGCTGCTCCAAGCCCAGCGCGATCTCCTGCAGGCGCAGAAGATGGAGGCCATCGGCAAGTTCACGCTCGGCTTGGCCCATGATTTCAACAACCTGTTGACGATCGTGGCCAACTGTCTGGATCTCATCAGCCTGAGGGTGAAAGACGGAGGCGTGGCCAAGCTCATCGATACCGCGCAGCGGGCCGCCGAGCGCGGGGCCCTTCTGACTCGGCAGTTGCTGACCTTCGGCAAGGGACAAACCCTGGTGCCAGAGGCCGTCGACTTGGCCGCCTTGATGGCCGAATGCGAAGCGCTGCTTCGCCGCTCTGCCGGTGACGCGATCACAGTGACGATCGAGGTTTCTCGAGGCCTTCCGACCCTGTCGCTGGACAAAGCACAGCTGGAGGCCGCAATCCTTAACCTGGTGTGCAACAGCCGCGATGCCATGCCGAAGGGCGGAACGATCCTCATCACGGCCTCTGCGCGGCAAGCCCGCGATCCTACGTTCCCCAGCGAGCTGGAAAGACCATACATCTGCCTGAGCGTGCAAGACGACGGTTCAGGGATTGTGGCGGACCAGCAGGCCAGGGTATTCGAACCGTTTTTCACCACAAAACCCATTGGAAGGGGCAGCGGGCTGGGCTTGAGCCAAGTATTTGGCTTCACGGCCCAGTCCGGCGGGTTCACCGAGCTCCAGAGCGAGCTTGGGAAGGGAACCCGCGTTAGCCTCTGCTTCCCCGCACCAGAGCATTGAGATGCCGATCCACGTGTTGTTTGTTGAAGACGAAGACGATCTCCGCAACGTCGTCGTCGAGGCTCTGACCTCTCAGGGCTTCCAAGTCACTCCCGCCAGCAACGGGGACGAGGCCCTCGTCCTCCTGCGCGGCGACGCTAGGTTCGCGGTGGTAGTGACCGACTTCAACATGCCAGACAGCGCCGACGGGCTGGAGGTCGCGGCGGAAGCCGCGGTTGCTCAACCCCAGGCCCGCGTCATGCTCGCGTCTGGTCTTCAACGCTCGCAGCTGCCCCCCCTGCCCGAGACGGTTCGATTTCTCCCGAAGCCTTACCGCTTCCGACAGCTTGTGACGGCGATCCACGAAGACTTGGGTTGCACGTAGGGGTCGGATTCCTTGCGCGGCCTGGCGGTCGCCAACAACTCACTTCCCCACCAGTGCGCGCCTGCTCACCAGAAACATCAAACGGTCGATCGCGGTTGCGTTCAATGCTTCTCCGTCGCCCCGCACCTTGAAGCCGGCCCAATCGCCCACCGCGACCTCGCTCAGCTCTTTGACTTCCACTGGCAACCAGCGCATGGGCCAGTAAGGCAAGCGGCGATCCGTGATCGTCCCTCTTTGCAGCTCGATCAGATCGTGATGGCTCGAGGCTCCGAGCACCCTAGAGAACGCCACGTCCAACCCGTCCGGGGGTCCCTCCAAGTATTGGAGGAAGCGCGTCCCGTCGAACAAGAGCACCCCACTGACACCTGCGTCCCGGTTAAAACGAGTTGCGTCGTCGACCAGCTCCTGGAGCTTGCCGCTCCGGAGGCCAAGCAGATCGCCGCGCAACGCGTCGGACGCTTCGCTGACATACACCACAGCCCTGATGGGCATTGGGCGCTCCTTCTCAACTGGTCTGGCCGTCCCCCCTTCCACGGAATGTAGTCGTGCCTCGGCGTTTAGGCAATGGCGCAGACTAGAGGTCGAAGGTTTTCCAAGTGATTGCTGGTAAGGACGGGGATCGTCTGGTCCGCCCACCCGCGAAGGGGATCCGGACGCTTAGTCGCACCTCACCTCCGCCACAACCCCAATGCCCTGCAGCGGCGACGGCAACACGGCTTTGCACACGCCCGACACCTCGACGGCCATCCCCGGCTCGGGGTGCTCCAAGTAGAGCGCTCCGTCGTAGCCCACCATTGCTTGTTCGTTCGGCGTAGATGCCAGGGTGCCTGGCGCGATGCTGGCCCCTGTCAGGGTGAAGGCCCGGGCGTTCCGGGTCAGCACCGGGAAGGTCACCCGCACGCCGCCTTGGCGGGGGGCCACGGATTGCTTTTCGGTCTCCCCAATCTCCACACCCACGGGCAGGTCTTTATCTTTGAGACTGAAGGTGGTGTGCAGCAGGGAGGGCACGTTGGTGACCAGCACGCGCCCCTGCCGGTTGGTGATGCCCACCGGCGCCCCGTTGACCCGCACCGGCAAGCCCGCCTGGCCCGGCACATCCACCACGGCGAAGCTGGCGTAGGCGGGTCGCCCGAAGGCCACGCCGCGGTGGTCCAGGAACACGGCGCCGGAGAAGTTGGCCGCCACCTGGGTTTGCCCGTCGTAGCGGTCCAGCATGATCCGGGCGTCGCCGTAACGCGTCATGGCATCCGCCGTGGCCTGGGTGCTGCCCTGATCGCCCTCGGTGTGCTCTGCAGCCACGCGAAGGCCGCCCTCGGTGCGGTAGGTCGCTCGGGTGGTCAGGGCATCCTGGCCTGGGGCCTGGCGGGCCCGCACACCCACGCTGGCCTTGCTGCCGAAGCGATACGTGTAGCTCGCCGATACCTGGAGATCGCCGCCGTTGAGGTCCTTCAGCACGTTGGCGGACACCTGGCCTGCAGTGCCCAGGTTCGCGCTCACGCCCAAGGAAGCGAAGGCCAGGCTGGAGCGCCCCGTGTCGATGGCGCTGTAGATGCCACGCAAAGTGAAGCGGCGATCCGGGCGGTAGGAAACGCTGGCTTGGGTGCGCGAAGCGATGGGCAGCGCCGTCTCGCTCTGCAGTCGCCAGAAGCCGTCGTTTTCTTCGTGTTCCAGCCGCAGGCCAAAGGTGGGCCCTCGGTAGTCGTAGGCAGCAGCCCAACGCGTCCCGCCGTCGCTTGAGCGCCCCACCTCCCCGTCGAGCACGCCCCAGGTGCCCGAGGCCCAGGTGGAACCCACGGTGACGTTGCCCTTGCCGTTCTCGTCCACCTGACCACCACCTCGGATGGTCCAGCGGTCGTTGACGCCCTTGGCCCAGGAAGCGCCGACGCCGGCCGTGCCGTAGCGGTTTTCGTCTTCGCGGACTTGTCCGGCCGCGATTTCCCAAGCGGAGAGTCCAGGACGCAGCAGGGTTGGGGCCACGTAGAGCCGTGCAGTGGAAACGGCAGTTTCCCGGCCGTAGGCGTCACGCACCACTACATCCGTTTGGCTGGCCCCCAGGGCCACGTTTCGACCGTCCACGGTGAAGGGGCCGGCCTTGACGTCTTGGCGTGTGATTTCGGCCTGGTTGGACAGGACCTTGACCTGCCCCGGATCCAACGCGATCCCCCCCAAGGTCGGGACGGGCCACGTCGGCGTGAGCGGATCCAGCGCTGCCGGGTCCTTCGCGAGGCGAATGCCGCCCAGCGCCACCGGGCCGATGCGGGGCGTGGCGTAGACATCGCCGGCTTGCCAAGTCCGTTGGCGCGGCAGGTCGTCTTTCTGCCAAGCGGTCATGCCGCGGCGCATGCCAAACCCGTTGGGGGATTGGTTGAGCTGCCCGGTGGTGGA
The DNA here is from genome assembly GCF_002893095.1 of Stenotrophomonas sp. VV52. Taxonomy (GTDB): domain Bacteria; phylum Pseudomonadota; class Gammaproteobacteria; order Xanthomonadales; family Xanthomonadaceae; genus Stenotrophomonas; species Stenotrophomonas aracearum. The sequence goes on from NZ_KZ622867.1 coordinate 25,002, forward strand.
GACCACGCCCCAACGCCCTCCGGTGCGCGCCTCCAGTGCCAAGGACGTCGCTTGTTGGCCGCCTGCAATCTGGGTGGCGAGGTTGTAGTTGACCAAGACGCCCCCGATGGCGGGCGACACCTGAGAAACCGGAGTGCCGTGCTGGCTGAGCTGCTGCGCCGGCTTGCGGTCAGCCGGAATGGTGAGCTGGACGGTGGCGTTCTCGGGGGTGTAAGCCACGGTCACGCCCAAGGCTTGGTCGGTCAGGTCCTGGCCCTCCTCGCCCGGGCGAAGGGTCACGCCGAGCTGCTGCCAGGTCGTGGATTCGGCCACCCAGGCCCCACTTTGCTGCCAGAGCAACACGGGGTCCTTCGCGGGCAGCCCGTTGGCCCGGATTGGCGCGGCCAGCACCGGCTCCACCCCGTCTGGGATGGCCGCGTGCGCGCTGCCGATGGACAGGGCCAGCGCGAGGCCCAGGACGCTTCCCCGCCGCACGTGTCGCCCTCAGTTCACGGGGACGACGACGGGGGACCCGTTGACCGTGATCGAGAGCGTGGACGCCTTGAGGCCAGGCTTGAGCTCCACGTGCTTGCTCTGCCCCGGCAATACCCATCCCAGCGCCCCTTCGCGCCATGCCGGCATGCCTTGAGGACCGACGGCGGTCAGGCGCGCGGCGGTCGAACCGGTGTTGGTCAGCAGAAGGCCGTCGGGGGTGAAGCGGGCCATGAGCACCGGAGGACCGGCCTTGGCGTCTTCAAACCCCACCGGCAGGTTCTGGTGGATCAACAACTGCACCTGGCCCGCCGTGGACGGCTGGGGCAACTGGCGCAGCAGCACGCGGTAGTAGCCGGGGGCGCCGACGCTCTGGGTGCGGACCAACCGCACGGCCCGGCGGGATCCAGGCGGGATCTCGACAATGGACGGTGCCGCGATCACCGCCTTGGCGGGGCTGGTCACGTCCTGCCCGTTGGAATCTTGGGACCAGTCCAACACCGTGACCTGGAAGCGCTCCGAGGCGCCTCCATGGTTTTCCAAGGTCAACGCGCCTGCCCTTTCTCCAGCCGGGGCCACGATGCTTGTGGGAAACAACGACACGTTGCCCGCCGATGCAGGAGCGGCGCACAGCAAAAACGATGAAACCACCAACAAACGCTTCAACATCATTCCTCCGAAACGATCACCTCCTTTGATCCAACCAAAACTTTTAAAGTTGTCAACCCACCACCAAAAGAAAACCCCCGGAGATTTCCGGGGGCTCAAGGAAAACGTTTGAGGATCAGTAAGTCAGGGTCACGGCGATGGTGTCGGAGAAGGTTCCGCCGGGCACCTTGTTCAAATCATAGAAGGCATAACCGATGCCAATCATCTGCTGCTCACCGGTTCCCACGCCCTCCCAAGCATCGGCCCCACTGCCCCACACTTGGCTGGCACCAGGATCTTTGAAGAGGCCGTAGGCGACGAAGTTTCCGGCCCCATCGGACACGGCGCGGTGATTGGGACGAGCAATCGCGGCGCCGTAGTTCAACCCATCGCCGGGCACGATGCTGAAGGCGGTGCCTTGGTTGCAGCGAACCATCAACGCACCATTGGAATAGCCCTGCGTGCCGGACGCCAAGCCGTTGTATTCACCGCCGCCCAGCTGGGTCACGAGCAGGCTGCACTCGTTGTTCACGGTCGCAGAAATCATCAGGTCTTCGGTGACGTCAGCGGCGGACGCCGAAGTGGCAGAAAACGCGGCCATCAAGGCCAGAGAAAAAGAAAGGGTCTTGCGCATGAAAAATCCTCCTCGGATATTGGGGAAAAGGGATATGGCCCGGCTTGGGCTTACTTCACCAATACTCGATAAATCCATTTCCGCAAGAGGATCTGACAACACGATTTTGCAGATGCCAACCCAAGCGCTTGCACCGAAGACACGAGTAAGCTAAAAAGCAATCGCCGGTCGCAGAAGCGTCGGTGTTGTGCCCGCATAGCCAATAGGCTCCGGGTGCCCGAGGTCCACCCAATGGGGGCGCGGGAATCTTTTTTTGATTCCGGAGCCATCCATGACGACCAAGCGCCGCAAATCCATCCGCACATCCGCCTTCCATGCCCAGTCTGGCCGCTGCTACTACTGCGGCCTACCGATGTGGCTCGCGGCTCCTTCAGAACTCGGGCTGAAGCCCAGCAAAGCTCTAGCCTTTCAATGCACCGCCGAGCACCTGGTCGCCCAGCAGGACGGGGGCCGAGACGTATCCGGGAACGTGGTGGCCGCACACGCCCGGTGCAACCAGTGCAGGCACAAGCGAAGCGGGCCAGCTCCTTCCCCTGAAACGTTCCGGGCCTTGGTTCAGAAGCGGCTGGCAGTGGGAAGATGGTGGTCCAAACTGCCGCCAGGGGTTGCACGTGCTCCTGTATGACCTCATCTAGCTATACGAACCTTCGTTTGAACGGGCACGCACAAGGTTCACTTGGCCCGATACCATAAGATCCCGAACGCTCTTTCAGGCGGACAGGCGCTCAGCAATCCAATCCATCCATCCGGATTGTGCAGCCGTCGCATTGGCGCTCAAGGGTCCACGCCCAGAGAGGAGCTCAAGGCCGTCGGCTTCGGCGCGGAACTGAGGGAAGAACGGGCCGTTGACGCCCATCACGAAGAAGTCGCCTTGTAATGCGCAACAGCGCTTGGCAATGGTTGACCCAGTAAGTGGCATCGGCGGTTTCCGAGCGCCCTGGCCTGAGCCAAGGTGCCACCTCACGCACATGCGCAGCGACGTGATCGTCCAAATCCTCGATCCCGTGCAACGTGGCCGCATCGCCTGCTTCCGGCTCGTCCTCTGGCCCCTCTACGTCTGCGAAGTCCACGAAGGACGGGACCCACACCGACGTGACCGGCGTTGCCTCGCCGCACTTCCAACACTCCACGCTGGCCTGCAGGAGTGCATAGCTCGGAGCGGACAAGGTTCGCTTCATTCGCCCTGCCCCACGGCCGCGGCTCGCACCTCTTGAAGGCGCAGGGACAGCTTGCTGGCAGACACCTTCCCTCCGCGGCTGCCCCGCACCTCATCCACGACCGCCAGGGCCATGACCACGGCTTGGAGGAGATCCGATTTCGTCCGCCCCTGCTCGCTCCACTCGCCCGGAAGGGCGGTCAATGCAGCGACCGCGTCTTCCCCTGACAAGTATTGGACGCACGTCAAGGCAGACCAATGAAGCCCAAGCTCGTTGCGCAGTCGCATTCCCGCCTCCTCTTGTAAGAGCGTTCCGTCGGCCATGTCGAGCAACACGTGTGCAGCGGCCAACGCCTTGGCACGGGCATTCGCAGGGCCTTTGTCCACGGGATTAAGCAGCCGGCTTCGGCTTGGCCTTCTTGGCAGGTTTCCGAATCGGCTTTGCCTTCCCTGCCTTCTTGGCGACCTTCCCCACCTCCGCAGCCCCCTTGGCCGCGGACTTCTTCACCTTACCAGCGGCGGGCGGGAACTTGGCCTCAGGGTTCGCCTGCGCCCACGCCTTGCCTTCTGCCGACTTGGCCCATGCCGCGAACGCCGTGGGTGCCAGTCCACGACCTGCCCAGGTCTCTCCCGTCGGAAGTCGATACTTGGGAGCGACTTTGCCGAGCTTTCGACCCTTCAGCGGCCCAGCAGAAAGTTTCGGGGAACGCGCCGGCTTGACGTCGATGGCCTCGCCAATGAGCTTAGCAATCCGGCGACGCTGGGCAGCACTGAGAAGCTTCGCATACTTCTGAAGCACCGCGATGGCCTTAGGAACCTCACCGTCGCGTTTCTCCACCAACCGTTTTTGGGCTTCGAGTTGTTTGATTTCCGCGTTGATCGACTGAAGGGTGGTCAAGGCCAAGGCAAATACTCCGTTGAGGGCAAGCAAGGGTTATAGCCCATTGGCGGGACAAGGGCCAATGCAGGACCGACCCGTCGACCCGATTACTCACAATAGCGCCACCTTCCCAGCGACTAATCACGCGTTGCCGGGCCCTTTCATATTGGGATCGTAGGGCTGAGATATGATGCCGGCATGCCCATTCGCCCTGACCTCGCCTACGATCTGCTCAAGACCTTCAGCAAACTGGAGTTCCAGCTTCGACGGCATGGAGATTTCTTCCGGAAGGATAGGCAAGGCGATCCGATTCCCGATGTGGCTTGGCGCAAAGTGGAAGACCGCGCCCGCTCGCTTGGCGACGCCTTTTTGAAAGAAGTCCCCGAGTGGGCACGCAAGCGCCTTCTTGGTCAGCGCGACGAACGCCCCATGAAACAGAGGATCGTGAAGGAGGACGGGCGCCGAGTGGCCCGCTTCATGCCCAGCCCCTTGGATGCAGACTCAGATGCGGTGGCCCTCGTCCAAGCCATGCAGCAAGTCCGCAACAACCTCTTCCACGGGGGAAAGGAAGATTCGGAAGAGGATCCATACGCGGAAGACGACGACTGGGTGTATGCCGCGACTCAAGTTGCCCTCGCCCTCCAACGCGCGTTGGTGAACGGATGGCTCGACAGCGGCGGGGAGCAATAACTCAACGACCAGCCCCATGCCATCAACGGCTCGGCTAGTCAGGGGGAGTTGGGAGCGGGCTGCTGCGTCATGAAGGTCGGACACCCGTCTTGCCGCATTGCTTTGGCGTAGAAGGATGGAAGCTCCAAAGCAGTCACCCCCTCTTCCACTGCCAGTTGAAGGGGGATGGCCTCCCAGAAGCTCACGATGGCATTTGAGAAAGCATCCAAATGCTCCTCGGTCACGCACATGTGGGTGTAGTCCACGTAGCGCCACGACCCCTCATCTGACTCCAGTTGGGGAACGAATCGAGGGAAACGCTGCTTCAAGGCTTCGAAGGCCGGGCCTTCGCCATGCTTGAAGACGTTGACGACCAGCCGCAAGGCCTCGAGGTCTTGGTAGTGCGGCACTGACGGCACATCCCACCCGAAAGCGACCAACAGCGCCTCCAGCTGAGTCCATTCGCACCGCCAGACCTGATCCCGGCTCTTCTCTCCAATGACCCACCCGGCCTGGCGCAGTTCGCGAGCGACGCGGACGCGAAAGCTCTTTTCGAAGTGGTGATACATGCCAGCGGCGATACCCAGCAGGGTGCGCTCTCGCATTTCATGGAGCAGGTCGTAATGTTCGAGGCTCTGATGAAAGGCCGCCTCGTAAACCATGGACATGTCCCATTGCTCGGGGTCGAAGCACTCTGGCGGATTCTCCAAGCAGTCCTGCTCTATGGCTTCCGCCTCTGCTTCGATCGCAGCAAACGGCGTCAGGAGGCGGGCTTTGGCTTGAGCCAAATAAAAGCGCTGCTCTTTGACTCGCAAAGCGATCTCTTCTGCCATGAAGCAGAAGACGCCTCTGCGCCTGCGCGTGACCAGGACTTGCATTGTCGGCTCCGTTTTCCCTTGAGGGCTTATGGGGTAGAACGTGAGGTATAAGGCCGGTCTTCCATGACTGCTTGCTTACCTCTTTTCCCGAATGGCAGCCTGAAGTTGCTCGGTCACGCTGTTGCCCTTCTCGTCCCTCAGCTGGGCCATGAGGTAGATCCCCCTGCCCTTGCTCTTGCTGGCCCACAGCTCACCGATCATGCGTTTCTCCTTCTCGGAGTCCGCCGTGTAACGGTCGCCGCCTTTGTATTCAACGACCAGCAGGCGACCGTCCTTGAGCTTGGCAACGAAGTCCGGGTAGGTCCGCTGCTTGGACGTCGGCATCCAGAACTGGCTCTTGTCCACCAGGTTGCGGACCCAGAACTCCACCTCGTCCAGCTGATCGATGGCCTGGGCGCAGAGGAACTCCTCGCCCACCTTGCCCCCGGCGGTCTTCCATTGAAGATCGCCCACGAAGGGGTAGTAGTGCTTGCGGAAGCGATACGTGCCGCCTTGGTAGTAAGAATGCGCTGGATACTGGGTCATGTCCGCGGGGTAGGTGAACATGGCATCAGGCTCGTCGCTGACCACGATCTCAGCGTCGGCACCAAACAGGGCCTGCTGGAAGCCATCCTTGAGCGCCTCCGCCTTGGCGATCTGAAGCTGCTCGCCGAGCTTCCGTCGGAGCACGAACTGGCCATTGAGCAGTTGCGATAGCGAGAAGCCCCGATCTTCGGACAGCCCGCTGATGGACCGGCGCAACCACTCCCGCAGCACGGGCTGCTTGACCCCCGGATCACGGATCTTTTGGTCCAACCAGCCCACCAAGTCCGCTTGAGTGCGGTCCTTAGCGAAGCCTGGCAAGTAGGTATTCACGTCGTCGTCAATCGGCGTGTAGCTGACCTTCTCTTCCACCAAATCGACTTCAAAGGTCTTGCTATCTGCATTGAACTTGAGGCTTGTCAAGTCCGGGGGATAGGCCAGCAAGTCCCAGGTGAAGCCCGGCGGCGTGGCGCCGCTCTCCACGAACTCCAGCTCGCCCTGCTCCATGACCCCGAGCCGGGGCACGCTGAACACCGCGCCGTTCTGGCTAGGGGCTTTGACGGCCTTGGCGGCGATCTGGTGCCGCTGGATTGTAGCCGCCGCTTCCTCGCGCTCCTTGGTTGGCACAGCCTTGGTGATCGCTTCCACGGTGGAGTCGTCCACCTCGCCCGTGATCTCCACCGAGCCGCCCTTGCCTTCCTCGTTCGGAGTGAAAACAACGCTGGTCTGGTCCCGAGCAGGGATACCAGTAAGGTCCGGCTGTTTGCTCACAGCAATGGTGGCCTTGGGCGTCACGGGGACCGGATTGACCTTGCCGCCTTGCAAGTCCAAGCCGGGACCAGGGGTGGGATCCGGCAGCACGGCGCCCACGGCCTCCAGAGGGTTGAAGCCGATGTCGATGAGCGACTTGGTGAGCTCTGCGGCAGCCAGATTGAACGCCGCAGTCGTGACATGGGCGTAGGCCTTGTTCATGGCCTCCTGCTTGCGGCGGGTGGCATACGGCATGCGCAGCACGCGCCCCAGCAGCTGCTGGATGTCCTTGTCGCTCTTGACCTGGGCCACCGAGCAGAAGACGTAGGCAAAGGAGCAATCCCACCCTTCCTTGAGCGCTTGCTTGGTGATGATGACCTCAATGGGGCAGTCCTTGGCGAACAGGTCCACCCCGTCGATCTCGCGCTGATCGCCCGTGGCGATGGCAATCGCCTTCTCGGGCACCTTCTCGTTGTCGATGAGGTGCTTCTTGACCTCCTCAACCGTGGCGATGCCCTTGGCGTTCTCAGCCTGAATCAGCAGGATGGGACGGATGTAGTCCGGCTCGCCTAGCGCGGTCTTGCCCAACTCGTTACGGCGGGCCACAGCGCTGCCCACTGCGACTTCCCATTGCCCGACGTGCTCCTTGAGCACGACTGGGAACTTGATCATGTCCGCGCCCTTGAGCTCAAAGGCACTGACGCTGACCAGCACGTTGCTCTTGCTGGCCTCCGGGGTTGCGGTCAGCTCCACCACTACCTTGGCACCCAGGCGCTCGTAGACCTGATAGGACAGGGGCGTGTTGGCATTGTGGGCTTCGTCGGTGATGACCAACGGGCCGTGAAGTTTCAGCAGATTGGCAAAGGACGCGATGGCCTTTCCCGCCTTGTTCTGCTCCAAGTAGGGCAAATCGGACACGCTGCCGGCGAAGTGGGGCTCCAGATCTTCGTGGTGCTCGTAAACCTTGCGGCCTTCCTGGTTCTCCACGCGCAGGGCCGCCATGGTCGAAATGACCACGCACACCTTGGTGCCCAAGTCAGCGGGGCGGATGTGGGTGAAGTCCTCCACATCGAACACCGCAACCTTGCCGCCAAACGCTTCATCCAGCTCCTGGCGGTAGGGATGACGGGGGTTCTTGAAGGCTTCCAGCGTCTGGGTCTTGATCTGGGTGGTGGGCACCATCCACATGACCAGCGGGAACTCGCGCTCGAGGTAGGCGTCGCCCGCCGCTTGGATGATGTGCGCGCCCATGACCGTTTTGCCGCCGCCCGTTGGAATGCGTAGGCACACGTAGGGCGAGGCCTCCAGATGAGGCATGGGTTTGTATTGCGTGACCAGACCGGCATCCACGTTCTTCTCAAACGCGGATGCGGGGCCGGTCAGCCGGGCGTCTTCGAGGAACTGGGCCAGGCTGGACAACGCCCGCTGCTGATACACCTTGAGGGAAAGAGCCATGCTTAGCGTGCCTTGATGTCGTAGGGGGTCTGCTTGAAGGTGATCTGGAGCTCCTCCAGCCGCTCCTGGGGCAAATCGGGTTCACCCCCGTTTTCACGGACACTTAC
>NZ_PKQQ01000026.1 GCF_002893095.1 Stenotrophomonas sp. VV52
AGAACCGTCCGTGATATCGGGGTAGAACCCAGCTGATGCGCTGGGCAGTTGGGCCTACCACTGCCATCTGCTGTTTCACATGGAAGCCGGCATGATGCGCGCCGTGCGGGTGGAGGAATAACCTGATGAAAAACCAGATGAAGCCGACGAGGTCGGCATTCACCCTGCTCATCGCGGTTGCATTGGCATCACCCGCGTTCGGACAGACCATGGATCACTCGAAAATTTCCATGACAATGCCCGAGGCGCCTAAACCCGAGCCCCAAGCTGACGCGTCCAAGACGTCTGGCCCAAATGCATCCAAGCGCGGCACTGATCACTCGGGCATGCAGCACGAGACGCCTGAGCCAAAAGGCATGGATCATGATATGTCGTCCATGCAAGAAGGCGACATGGCCACTGACGCCATGGACCATTCAAAGATGGTCCACGATGCTCCGTCCTCGACCATGCCACGCACACCAATCCCTGTTGTCACCGACGTCGATCGTGCTGCAGCGGTGGCGCCTTCGGAGGGGCACGCCACGGGTGACAACGCGATCCACAGCTATATGTTGCTGGACCGCTTGGAGGCCTGGGATGCAGATCCAGGGACCGGACTTGCGTGGGAAGGTCAGGGCTGGATCGGTACCGACCTCAACCGTCTCTGGTTGCGCAGCGAGGGTGAACGCAGCGATGGGCGCACTGAGGCAGCAGACCTTGAGCTGCTCTACGGGCGAAGCATAGCCACCTGGTGGGACTTGGTGGCTGGTGTGCGCCAGGACTTCAAGCCAGGACGGGCACAAACATTCGCAGCCATAGGCGTGCAGGGTCTTGCTCCGCAGAAGTTCGAGGTCGAGGCAACAGCCTATTTTGGGGAGCGCGGCCAGTTTGGGGCACGCTTCGAGGCCGAGTACGAACTACTTCTCACCAATCGCCTGATTCTTCAACCCATGGTCGGAATCGAGGCGTACGGGAAGAACGACCCGGCGCGCGGCATCGGCGCAGGACTCAGTACCGCCGAGTTTGGATTGCGTCTTCGGTACGAGTTCACCCGCAAATTTGCGCCGTACATTGGCCTGGTTCACGAGCGCGCCTTGGGCAACACAGCCGACTTGCGTCGTAACGAATTGGAAAGCGCTGACGATACTCGCATTGTCGTCGGTCTACGCACTTGGTTCTGAAGAGATAATTCATGACAACCACCGCTAACAAAAAGACTCTGCTTATTACCGGCATCGCGCTCGCCGTTCTGGCTATCGGCGCCGCCGGTGTTGTGTACTCCGGAATCTATAATGTGGCTGCCGACGATCCACACACGCGCCCCGTCTATGCCCTGCTGGAGGCGGCGCGGAAGCAGTCGATTTCAGCACGGGCCACCAAGCTGGAGGTGCCTGCAGATCTGAATGATCCAGAGCGAATCCGGCAGGGCGCGGGGAACTACAACGCGATGTGTACCGGCTGTCATTTGTCACCTGGCGCCGCAGAGACCGAGCTGAGCAAAGGCCTGTACCCGTCCCCGCCGAACCTGACCAAGGAGACCATTGATGCAGCCGAGGCGTTCTGGGTCATCAAGCATGGTGTCAAGGCCAGTGGCATGCCTGCTTGGGGCAAAAGCATGGGCGATGACTATATCTGGAACATGGCCGCATTCCTGCAGGAACTGCCGAAGCTCGACAAGACGCAGTACGACGCGCTTGTAGGTAGTAGCGGAGGTCATTCTCACGGGGGCGGTGAAACCGGCGGGCACGCCCATGCGGACGGAGGCAAGGACCACCACGATGAAGCCGAAGCCGATCACCATGGTGAAGGTGAAGCACATCCGGAAGGGGCGCACGCGGAAGGCCACGGCATGACCGCCCAGGAAAGTGCAGGCAAGGCTGACGCTCCTGCAGCACCAACCCACGTCCATGCCGATGGCAAGTCCCACACCCATTCTCCGCAGGCACCGACAACGCCGACAGCATCTGACCCCTCTAAGAATCCGCACGATGGCATGTCCATGCAGGGTACGGAATCGTCCCAATCGGCTGATGACGGCCATAACCATAAACATTGACCCACTGAACTGGAGCTACGCATGACTATGCGATTGATGAGGAGCTTGAGCCTGCTTCTGCTAGTGGCGATCCCAGGCCTTTTGCATGCGCATGAGGGGAAGCATTCGACAACAGCGACCACTGCCATTGCGCCCGAAGCACAGCCAGCAGTAGCTATCGTCGAGCAATTCTCTACAGCCCTGCAGACCGGTGACCTTGACCGGGCCGGGGCCTTCCTGGTCGATGATGTTTTGATCCTTGAGAACGGTGGCGCCGAGCGCTCTCGCAAGGAATACCTGGATGGTCACGCTACACACGATGCAGCGTTTCTGAAGACCGCCCATGTGGAAGTTCTCCGGCGCACCGCCCACGCGCGAGGCGATCTAGCCTGGGTCGGTAGCGAAAGTGAACTGCACGCGACGAAAGATGGGAAGCCGATGGCGTTGCTGAGCACCGAAACCATGGTGCTTGAGCGTACTTCGCAGGGCTGGCGAATCGCCCATATCCACTGGTCCTCCAGGCCCAAGCGCTAACGGACCTGTCACAAAGTGCGGAGTTTACTGACCAAGGAGGCTGGCGCTTGCAGCGGACCCAAGCGCCTCGTTGAACGTGGTCTGGTTGAGACTGCGGCAACCTGCGGTCCAATTCTGAAATCCGTCGGAGAAATGCAGTCATGAATCCGCACGACCCTCATCACCACCATACGGGTGTGGCATCGCGGGGCGACACCCAATCCAAGTCTGCAACCGGCCGCGCGCCCGGCGCTCCGGCAATGGTTGTTGACCCGGTCTGCGAGATGCAGATCGATCCGCAGACCGCGGTACATCATGCCACCCACAACGGCATGGACTATCACTTCTGTTCGGCCCGCTGCCGACAGCGCTTCACGGCCGATCCAGGCACATACTTGTCACCCGAAGTTTCCAAGGCCAGCATCGATGAGGAGCTCGTGCCGGCGGGCGCGATCTACACCTGCCCCATGCACCCGCAGATTCGCCAGGACCACCCGGGGACGTGCCCGATCTGCGGCATGGCATTGGAACCGGAGATGCCGGGCCTGGACGACGAAGAGAATCCTGAGCTGCGTAATTTCTCCCGACGTTTCTGGTGGACATTGCCACTGACGCTGGTGGTACTTGTCTTGGCCATGTTCGGGCCAGGTCTGGGCATCCTCACTGTCAGATCACGGACCTGGCTGGAATTTGCTCTGAGTACCCCGGTAGTCCTGTGGGCAGCGTGGCCCTTCTTCGAACGATGCGTGCAGTCGATCCGCAACCGCAGCCCGAATATGTGGACCCTGATCGGCATTGGCGTCGGGGCCTCCTTCCTCTATAGCGTGGTAGCGACCATAGCTCCAGGCCTGTTCCCGGTGTCGTTCCGCGAGCACGGTCGAGTGGGGGTCTATTTTGAGGCGGCTGCGGTCATCGTATCCCTGACTCTGGTCGGCCAAATCCTCGAACTGCGAGCACGCTCCAAGACGTCGGCGGCGATCAAAGCGCTGTTGGGGTTGGCCCCCAAGACCGCTCGGCGGGTGAAGGCGGACGGCAGCGAAGAAGACATTCCGCTCGAACACGTCCACGTGGGCGACCGCTTGCGCGTTCGCCCCGGAGAGAAGGTGCCGGTGGACGGCACTGTGGATGAAGGTCGCTCAAGCATCGACGAGTCAATGCTGACTGGTGAGCCTATTCCGGTTGAGAAGATGCCGGGGGAGCGTGTCATTGGCGCCACTCTCAATGGCACCGGCAGCCTGATCGTCCGTGCCGACCAAGTAGGCTCCAGCACCGTGCTGGCGCAGATCGTGCAACTCGTTGCCCAGGCGCAGCGCTCGCGTGCGCCCATGCAGCGCATGGCGGACAAAGTTGCGTACTGGTTCGTATTGGCCGTGCTGGGTGCAGCCGTGCTGACTTTGCTTGTCTGGGGCCTGTTCGGACCGGAGCCATCATGGACCTATGCGGTGCTCAATGCCGTGTCGGTACTGATCATTGCCTGTCCCTGTGCACTGGGCCTGGCCACGCCCATGTCGATCATGGTTGCCACGGGGCGTGCGGCCCAGGCAGGTGTGCTGTTCCGCGACGCACAGGCCATAGAACAACTGCGCACTATCGACACCCTGATCGTTGACAAAACAGGCACCCTGACCGAAGGGCGCCCCGCATTCAGGGATTCTATTTCTGCCGCCGGATACGATGGCGACACGCTGCTGCGCTTTGCTGGCAGCCTTGAGCAGGGCAGCGAGCACCCGTTGGCCGAGGCGATTTTGACCGAAGCCCGGCGGCGCGGTCTGGCCTTGTCCGCAACGGACGATTTCGCATCCATCACCGGTCAAGGTGTGCGTGGCCGTGTTGATGGCCACATGATTGCACTGGGCAATCAGGCGCTGATGGAAGCGACTGGTGCAGACATTGCGCCCGTGCTTGAACCCGCCGAGAACCTGCGCAAGGAGGGGGCAAGCGTGATGTACCTCGCTGTTGACGGGCGACTGGCTGGCGCGATCGTTGTCGCAGATCCAATCAAGCCCACCACATCGGCGGCGCTGGACGCGCTGCGTGCCGAGGGCCTGATGTTGGTCATGGCCTCGGGTGATGCACTGGCAACAGCCGCAGCGGTGGGGCGCACGCTCGGCATCGAGGATGTGCGAGGCGGAGTGCGTCCGCAGGACAAGGTCGCGCTGGTGAAGCAAATGCGGGCGCAAGGCCGCCGCGTAGCAATGGCCGGCGACGGAATAAACGATGCGCCCGCGCTGGCTGCAGCCGATGTCGGTATTGCGATGGGCACTGGGACTGAGGTGGCAATGTCCAGTGCACAGGTAACGTTGGTCAAGGGAGACCTGCGCAGGATCGTGCAGGCGCGAGCCATCTCCACTGCAGCTGTCGCCAACATGAAGCAGAACCTGGGTTTCGCCTTCATCTACAACGCTATCGGGGTGCCAATCGCAGCCGGAGCGCTGTACCCGACTTTTGGGCTACTGCTCAGCCCAATGATCGCCGCCCTGGCGATGAGCCTCAGCTCGGTTTCAGTGGTGACCAACGCGTTGCGGTTGGCGAGAACCAGCACCCCTGAGCTCCCTTCACCCGATGACCGCCACGCTGAGCCGGTGCGCGGTACATCCTCTCATCACTGACGGCTCTTTTCTCCTAGGATTTCCCATGAAACGCGTTGCCCCACTTTCCCTGCTGACACTCTCCTTGATTGCCGGTCCCACCATGGCCGCGGATCAATCCACTCCTCCCCCAACGACCCAACCCAAAACCGAACACAGCCAGATGCAGCACGACCAGATGGACCACAGCAAGATGATGGACCACAACGATAAAGAACAACATAGCGGTCATGGCCAACAGGATGCGGCACCCGGCGAACTCACTGCGCTGGACGCGAACAGGGATGGCAAACTCTCGAAGGCGGAGATGGCCAAGCACAAACTCGCGCCGCATTTCGGCATGCTTGACCTCGACAAGAACGGCTCCTTGAGTTCGGCAGAATTTGCAGCTGGCAAGACCATGTAGTTATTGACGCGCGCAGGGGAGAAAAATCGCCCCTGCGCCGCCCTCAATCAGGAGCAATTCGATGTCGAATCACCCTCCTTCCATGAACCATCGAAGCCACTACGCCCGCCTGATCGTCATGATGGTGCTTTCGTTCTTGGTGATGTACGCATTCATGTACGCAATGGTGGATCGTTGGGAGAATGTCTACGGAAACGTCAACCAGTTCTACATGGCAGGATTGATGGCTTCTCCGATGTTGCTCATCGAAATTGTGCTGATGTCCACCATGTATCCGAATCGTAGGTGGAACGTCCTGCTTTGCCTCGGCGCATTGTTCTTCATGGCCGCATGTTGGATTGGCATCCGCGAGCAGGCAGCCGTCAGCGACCGTCAATTCATACGGTCAATGATCCCCCATCATGCCGGCGCAATCTTGATGTGCGAGCAAACAAACCTAAGTGATCCTGAACTCCAGGCGCTATGCAACGAAATCGTCGACTCTCAACGTGCTGAAATCGCGCAGATGAAGGCGCTACTTGGGGAAGAGATCTAGCCGGTTATTCAGGGCAACGCTTGAACATGGACCGGCTGCATATCTCGCCCAAAACCCGCTATGTGCCGTGAGTTCGCTAGGTGGAACCTCAGCTCCCCGACGCCCAAGCGCAGCCGCCGATGTAGGCAGGCGCATACGGCGGTAGCGCCTGCCCGAGCGTGCAGACGCTGCAGTGGGGCGATCTGCTCGTAGTAGCGGATGATCGACAGATGTCCCTTGCTGGTGTCGGCAGCCTCACTAGTTTCATTCGTAGTACGCTTGACTCCGTAGCGGCTACGGACTTTACGCTGTACCCGTACCCGCCGCCACTCCGGCAGCGCCGCCGCGTGTGACGACAATGCCACTGCCCATCGCCTTGATTCGCTACTGCCTGATTGCCTTGCTGATCGGCTGGGTTTTGCCCGCTTCCGCTCAGGCGGAGCCCGCCGCAGCAGACCTGCGCCAAACGTGGCAGATGCTCGATTACATCGCGGTCGACTACCCCGGCGCGGTCCAGGCCGGCCGCGTTATTGCCCCCAGTGAATACGCCGAAATGCGCGAGTTTGCGGGCGCGGTGCGCAGTCAGCTGGCAGCATTGCCCGGTGGCCAGAACCAGCACGAGTTGACGGCCCAGGCCGAACTCCTGCTCCAGGCAGTCGCAGAGAAGGCCGACCCTACGCAAGTGGCAACGTTGGCGCGCGGGCTCGGCACGGCGCTGTTGGCTCGCTACCCGATCGGCGCTGTTCCGGCGAGCCCGCCGAGGACCTCCCAGGCCGCGTCCATCTACAGCCAGCATTGCGCGGCCTGCCACGGCCCCACAGGTCACGGTGATGGCCCCACCGCGCAAGCGTTAAGGCCGCCGCCGATCGCGTTCACCGATGCCACTCGCGCCGCGCAGCGCACCCCGCTGTCGTTGTACGAGGTCATTTCCCAGGGTGTGCCGGGTACCGGCATGGTCAGCTACTCTGGGCTATCAGAAAGTGATCGCTGGGCGTTGGCATTCTATGTGGGCAGCTTGGGGTACTCCTCGCAAGCCAAGGCTCAAGGTGAGGCGTTATGGCGCACCAGTGCCGAGGCCCATACGCACATTCCCTCGCTCGAAGCGCTGACACGCACGCGAGAGGCCGATCTTGCCACCACGATGCCCGCCGATCAGGCAAACGCGATCATCGCCTACCTGCGTTCGCAGCCACAGGCTGTTAACGAAGCGGCACCAGGAGCCGATCGCTTTGCGGTGGCGCGGCAGCGACTGGCCGCCAGCCAGCGCGCTTACGCTGCTGAGGACCTGGCCCAAGCCAAAAAGCTTGCGCTCTCGTCCTATCTGGATGGTGTAGAGCCGCTTGAACCCACGCTGGCCACGCGCAATCCGTCATTGCTGCGAGAGATCGAGACGGCCATGGCAGGCTACCGCGCGCAGCTGGATCAGCATGCGCCCGCGGCTGACGTTGCCGGGCAGGCAGCGCAAATTGCCCAGCTGTTTGATCGGGCGGACGTGGCGCTGCAGGACACCCGAATAGGAGCCAGCACCGCGTTTCTGGGCAGCTTTACCATCTTGGTACGCGAAGGACTGGAAGCGCTGCTGATCGTGATTGGCATCGTGGCGTTCTTGCGTAAAGCCGAGCGGTCTGATGTGTTGCCGTATGTGCATGCGGGTTGGATCTGCGCGTTGTTGGCAGGCGCAGCTACCTGGGCAGTGGCCACTTACTTTGTTGATATCAGCGGTGCGAACCGGGAGGTCACCGAGGGCGTCTCGGCCTTGTTCGCTGCCGCTGTCCTGCTCAGCGTAGGCATCTGGATGCACCAAAAGAGCCTTGCAGGGCGTTGGCAGGAGTACCTGCACGCCAAGCTGACGACTGCGCTGACACGGCGCTCGGCTGTTTTCCTGTTCATGCTGGCCTTTGTCGCGGTGTACCGCGAGGTGTTTGAGACGATCTTGTTCTACATCGCGATGTGGAGCGATCAGGCGTCCACCGCCATCCTCGCAGGCCTGGTGGCGGGAATGGCCGTGTTGGCCGCGGTGGCGTACTGGATGCTGCGCATGAGCAAGCGACTGCCAATTGGCCGGTTCTTTTCGATCAGCTCGATTCTCATCGCGGTGATGGCGGTCATCCTGATCGGCAAAGGCGTGGCCGCGTTGCAGGAAGCGGGCTGGATCTCTCAAACACCGCTTGCGTTGCCGCGCATCGAATGGATCGGCCTGTATCCCACCTGGCAGTCGCTGCTGGCGCAGGTATTGGTAGGCACCGTCGCCATCGTGGGGTTCCTCGCCAATGCCCGTTCCGGTGTGCGTAGACAGCCAGGCGCAAACAAGCAATGAAACAACACAACAGAGGACCAGGACATGAGTGATTGCGGGTGCCACCACGAAGCCAAGAACAAGGAGGAGCGGCGCATCCTCTGGATCGCCTTGGTGCTGAATGCAGCGATGGCCGTGATCGGCGGCATTGCCGGCTGGATTGCCCATTCCACCGGGCTGCTGGCCGACGCGCTGGACATGCTGTCTGACGCCACCGCCTATGCCATTGGCCTGGTCGCTATCGGGCGCACGGCGCGCTTCAAGGCCAACGCCGCGTGGGTCAGTGGCAGCGTGCTGCTGGTGCTGGGTGTAGGCGTGCTGGTCGAAGTGGGCCGCCGGGTGATGTACGGCGCCGAGCCGGTCAGCGGTTGGATGATCGGTACCGCTCTGGTCTCGCTGGCCGTGAATCTGAAAGTGCTCCGTATGCTCGCCCCATTGAAGTCCGGCGAAGTGCATCTGCGAGCGACCTGGCTGTTTACCCGCGCCGATGTGGTGGCCAACGTTGGGGTGATTCTGGCCGGCTTGTTGGTGTGGTGGCTGGCCAGCCCCTACCCGGATTTCGTGATTGGCGCCCTGATCGGCCTGTATGTGATCAAGGAGGCTTTCGAGATCTTGGGTGATGCTCGCCGGGCACATGCCGACGCGCGCAAAACGCCTGCATGACAGCGCTTGGCCGGCTGAGCTGTGGCCTGCGCTGGCTGCTGCTGGCGCAGTTGGCTGTGGGCCTTGTGACGCAGCCGGTGCTGTGCTGTAGCCAAGCCGCGCCGGCTCCAGAGGTGGTACTGGTTCATATCGGCCGGCATTGGCTCGCGGCGACAGCCCATGCGGACGGGTACCGACATGAGCCCCTGCTGGCGTCATTCCGGCCACCGATCGCAGGGTGATGCTCGCCGGCGTGAACGGGCCCTTTTGGATATCGAAAATTCTGGAGTACTTCATGCATGTGCGATTGGCGGCCTTGGCCGCATGGCTGCTGCTGACTGCGGCGACAACACCGGCGGCAGCGGCCGAACTGATGACCTTGGACGACGCGTTCGCGCGCGTGGCCCAAACCCACCCCGAGCTGCGCTTGGTCGATGCGCGCGCCACCGTGCTGGCTGCCGAGCGCGACCAGGCGGTGCAGCGACCCCCGTGGACGGTCGGTGCCGAGGTCGAAAATGCCTTAGGCACTGGCGCGGCCCGCGGTCTGGACAGCGCCGAGTTGACCTTGAGCCTGAGCTCGGTGCTGGAGCGCGGCGGCAAGCTCGACGCGCGCCGGACCTTGGCCCAAAGCCGAATTGACGCGCTGGCCGTGCAGCGCGAGACCGGGCGGCTGGACTTGCTCGCCGAGACGGCGCAGCGCTATTTGGCCGTTGTCGGTGCTGACCGGCAACGCGGCCTGGCGGAGATGGATGTTGGCCAACGCCAGCGCACCGTGGCCGCCGCCCGGCAGCGCCTGCAGGCCGGGGCTTCGCCCGAATCGGTGCTGCTCACCGCGCAGGCAGCGCTGGCGCGGGCCGAGCTGACGCGTGATCGGGCCGAGCAACAGCGATTGGCCGCCCGTCAGCATCTGGCCGCGCTGTGGGGCGAACGTACTCCCACCTTCGAGGTGGCTCCGGCCGATCCGATGGCCCTGCCGGCGATCGCCTCCATGCAGACGCTGGCCGATGAGCTGGAGCGGACTCCGGAACTGGCGCAGTTTGCCGACGCCCGACGGATCGCGCAGGCACGACTGCAGCTGGCGCGTTCGGCGGCCTCACCGGACCTGTCCTGGCAGCTCGGCGTGCGCCGCCTGCAGGAGACCGACGACACTGCACTGGTCGCTAGCGTGTCCGTGCCGCTGGGCAGCCGCAGCCGCGCACAGCCAGAGATCCGCGCCGGCGAAGCCGAACTGGAGGTCCTGACGATCGAGCGCGAGGCCAAGGGCTTGTCGCTGTATTCCACGTTGGTCGAGGCCCATGGCCGCTACACCGTCGCACAAGCCGAGGTGGCGCGCCTGCACAGCGACGTGTTGCCGAAGCTGGCCCGAGCCGAGCGGGCCGCTGAGCGTGCCTACCGCGCTGGGGCGATCAGTTACCTGGAATGGGCCCAGTTGCAGTCCGAACGTACGGCCATGGCCCAGCAGCAGTTGGACGTGGCCTTGGATGCGCAACGCGCCCTGATCGAAATTCAACGACTGACCGGCCAGGCGCTTGTAACGCCGCCGGCGGCCGCTTCATTTGGAGATAGCCCATGAGCCGTTTTTCCTGGACCGCACTGGGCATGGCCCTGTTGCTGACCGCCTGCAATGCATCCACTCCCAACGAAGCCTCTGAGGGCGCCGCCGCCGCAGAGGGCGAAGAGCACGGCGAGCACGAGGAAGCGCCGCTGGAAACCAAGATTGCCGCCAAGGCGGCGCAGGCGGCGGGTATCCAGGTCGCGCCGGCAGGCCCCGGTGAGATTGCTGACGAGCATGAGGTGCAAGGTCTGCTGACCCCCATCGATGGGCGCATCGCCCAGGTCACTGCACGCTTCCCCGGACCGGTCCGCTCTGTGCGAGCCGGCGTGGGTGATCAGGTGCGTGCCGGCCAGGCACTGGCCACGGTAGAGAGCAATCTAAGCCTGACCACCTATACCGTCACCGCGCCGATCAGTGGCGTGGTGATGGCGCGTACGGCCGCTGTGGGCATGGCGGCGGCTGAGGGCACGCCACTGTTCGAGGTCGCCGACCTGTCCACCCTGTGGGTGGACCTGCACATCTTTGGGGCCGACGTCCAGCACATCGGTGCCGGCGTACCGGTGACGGTCACCCGCTTGAGCGATGGCGTCACCGCGCAGACCACCTTGGAGCGCGTCCTGCCAGGCACCGCCACGGCCAGCCAAAGCACCATTGCGCGCGCCACGGTGGTCAACACCGATGGCCTGTGGCGGCCGGGTTCGGCGGTCAAGGCGCGGGTCACCGTGGATCGCCAATCGGCGGCGCTGGTGGTGCCGATCACCGCGCTGCAGACCGCAGAAGACCAGGACGTGGTCTACGTGCAGCAGGGAGAGATCTACCACACCCGGCCGGTCAAACTGGGGCGCCGCGACGCTGAGCGCGCCGAAGTGCTGGAAGGGCTCAAGGCCGGTGATCAGGTGGTGGTGGCCCAGAGCTTCCTGATCAAGGCCGACATCGAAAAGTCCACTGTGGAAGAGGAATGAGGCCCGCCATGCTTGAACGCCTCATTGGGCTGTCCATCCGCCACCGCTGGTTGACGCTGGTGCTCACCGCTGCGCTGGTTGCGCTTGGCGTGTGGAGCTACCGTCACCTCTCCATCGACGCCACGCCGGACATCACCAATGTCCAGGTCCAGATCAACACCCAGGCCCCGGGCTACTCGCCGCTGGAGGCCGAGCAACGGGTGACCTTCGCCATCGAAACGGCCATGGCCGGCCTGCCCAAGCTGGACTACAGCCGCTCGCTGTCGCGCTACGGGCTCTCCCAGGTCACCGTCGTCTTCAAGGACGGCACCGACCTGTACTTTGCCCGCCAGCAGGTCGCCGAGCGCCTGCAGCAGATCGCCTCCCAACTGCCCGAAGGGTTGGACCCGGAAATGGGGCCCATCTCCACCGGCCTGGGCGAGATCTTCATGTATACCGTGGAGGCCGAGCCCAACGCTCGCAAGCCCGACGGCACCTCGTATACGGCCACGGACCTGCGCACCCTGCAGGACTGGGTGATCCGGCCGCAGCTGCGCACCACGCCCGGCGTCACCGAGGTCAACACCATCGGCGGCTTTGAGCGGCAGATCCACATCACCCCCGACCCGGCCCAGCTGGTGGCGCTGGGATTCACGTTGAACGACGTGGTCGCCGCGGTCATGCGCAATAACCAGAACATCGGCGCCGGCTACATCGAACGCAACGGCCAGCAGTTCCTGGTGCGCGTGCCCGGCCAGCTGGCCAATCTGGAGGCGATCGGCAACATCGTGCTGGACCGGCGCGATGGCGTGCCCATCCGGGTGCGCGATGTCGCAAGCGTCGGCGAAGGCAAGGAGCTGCGCACGGGCGCGGCCACCCAGAACGGCCATGAGGTCGTGGTCGGCACCGCTTTCATGCTGTTCGGCGCCAACAGCCGGGAGGTCTCCCAAGCGGCTGCGGCCAAGCTGGACGCCGCCAACGCCAGCTTGCCCCCGGGCGTGCATGCCAAGGCCGTGTATGACCGCACCGCGCTGGTGGACCGCACCATCAATACCGTGTCCAAGAACCTGATCGAGGGCGCGCTGCTGGTCGTGGTGGTGCTGTTCCTGCTGCTGGGCAATGTGCGCGCTTCGCTGATCACCGCCGCAGTGATTCCGCTGGCGATGCTGTTCACCATCATCGGCATGGTCCGTGGCGGCGTGTCGGGCAACCTGATGAGTCTGGGCGCGCTGGACTTCGGCCTGATCGTGGACGGGGCGGTGATCATCATCGAGAACTGTCTGCGCCGCTTCGGAGAGGCGCAGCACGCGTTGGGCCGCCAACTCAACGATGAAGAGCGCTATGACCTGACTGCCTCGGCCACCGCTGAGGTGATCCGTCCCAGCCTGTTCGGTCTGGGCATCATCGCGGCGGTCTACCTGCCGATCTTTGCGCTGTCGGGCGTGGAAGGGAAAATGTTCCACCCGATGGCCATCACCGTGGTGCTGGCCCTGACCGGTGCCATGGTGCTGTCGCTGACCTTCGTGCCGGCGGCGATCGCTACCTTCCTGCGCGGCCGCGTGGCCGAGCACGACAACCGCCTGATGCGCTGGTCACGCGCTCGCTACACGCCGCTGCTGGATTGGGCGCTGCGTCGGCGGGTCGTGGTGCTGACAGGCGCGGCCGTGCTGGTGGTGGGGTGTGGCGTGCTGGCCACCCGCCTGGGCTCGGAGTTCGTACCGAGCCTGGATGAAGGCGACATCACTTTGCAGCCAATGCGTATTCCCGGCACCAGTCTGGAGCAGTCGGTGGCCATGCAGGAAACGCTGGAGAAGCGCCTGGCCCAGTTCCCGGAGGTGGCCAACATCTTCTCCAAGATCGGCACCGCCGAGGTGGCCACCGACCCGATGCCGCCATCGATGGCCGACACCTTCCTGATGCTCAAGCCCCGCGACCAGTGGCCCGACCCGCGCAAGCCCAAGGCCGAGCTGGTGGAAGAGCTGGAGGCGGCAGCCAAGGAAATCCCGGGCAGCAACTACGAGTTCACCCAGCCCATCCAGATGCGCACCAACGAGCTGATCTCCGGCGTCCGCTCTGATGTTGCAGTCAAGGTCTACGGTGACAACCTCGACCAGCTGGCCCGTCTGGCCAGCCGGGTGGAGCGCGTCATGCGCAGCGTCCCCGGCGCCGAGGACGTCAAGGCCGAGCAGGTCTCCGGCCTGCCATTGCTCACCATCACGCCAGATTCGGCGGCATTGGCACGGTATGGCCTGAACCCGGGCGATGTGCAGGAAACGGTGGCCACCGCCATTGGGGGCAGTGTCGCCGGCCAGTTGATCGAAGGCGACCGTCGCTTCGACCTGGTGGTGCGCCTGCCCGAATCGCAGCGCCAAGACCCCGCCGTGCTGGCGGATCTGCCCATTCCACTACCGGAAAGTGCCAGTGTGGACGAGTCCAGCCGCCTGGCCACCGGCGCCAATGGTGGGCCTCGTACAGTGCCGCTGCGGGAAGTGGCGAAGATACAGGTGGAGCGCGGGCCCAATCAGATCAACCGCGAGAATGGCAAGCGGCGGGTGGTGATCACCGCCAACGTGCGCGAGCGCGATCTGGGCGGGTTCGTCGGCGACTTGCGCACGCGCCTCGGCCAGGATGTGAGGCTCCCGGAGGGCTACTGGATCGACTACGGTGGCACCTTCGAGCAGCTGATCTCGGCCACCCAACGCCTCGGCGTGGTCGTTCCAGTGACACTGGCGTTGATCTTCGCCCTGCTGTTCATGGCCTTCGGCTCGGCCAAGGATGCGGCCATCGTGTTCAGTGGCGTTCCACTGGCGCTGACCGGCGGTGTGCTGGCGCTGGCCCTACGCGGGATTCCGCTGTCGATCTCCGCCGGCGTCGGCTTCATCGCGCTGTCGGGCGTGGCTGTGCTCAACGGGCTGGTCATGATCGCCTTCATCCGCCGCCTGCGCGAACAGGGCGATCCGCTGGACGACGCTGTCCGTGACGGCGCCCTTGGCCGCCTGCGCCCGGTGTTGATGACCGCCCTGGTGGCCTCGCTGGGCTTCCTGCCCATGGCCTTGAATATCGGTGCCGGCTCGGAGGTGCAGCGGCCGCTGGCCACCGTGGTCATCGGCGGCATCGTCTCATCCACTGCATTGACCTTGCTGGTGCTGCCAGTGCTCTATCGTTGGCTGCATCGCGACCGAGCTCCCCGCGCCGGTGGCAGTGCCTTGGAGCCTTCGACACCATGAGCGAGATCAACCTGGAACAGGTGCGTGCGGCGATGTTTACCGACCCCGGCGTGAAGGCGGTCGATGACCTACGTCTGGTCCCCGGCAAAGAACCTGGCCGTGCGATCGCTGCCACCATCACTGTCGCTGCGCCCTCGGTCGACCTGGACCTGGTGCATGCCGTGACCGCGCGGGTGCTGGCCGACCAGTTCGGCATCGATCAGGTCATGCTGTGCTTCAACGACCCGGGCCCGGTGCCGCCGCCCCCCACCGCGGCACCCTTGAAGAAGATGTGATCGCTGCCGGCGAACCTGTGCGCCGACAGCGTCATTGAGCGAGCGGCAGCCAAATCCAGAGAGCGACGAGCGTGGCCAACAGGACCGGGGGCGTGAGGATTAGCCCTACCTTCATGTACTGTCCCCACGTGATCCGTTGGCCCTTGCCGGCGAGGACGTGCAGCCACAGCAGGGTCGCGAGCGACCCAATCGGAGTGAGCTTGGGGCCAAGGTCGTTGCCCACGACGTTGGCATAGATCATCAATTCGCGGGTGGCGGCCGGAAGATTGGCCCCATCGATGGCCAGCGCGCCCACCAGCGTCGCCGGCATGTTGTTCATGATCGAAGCGAGGCCCGCCACTGCGAAGCCGGTACCGATCGTGGCCACAAAGGTTCCCTGCGCCGCCAGCCACTCAAGCACCGCACTTGCCGCCTTTGTCAGCCAGGCGTTGCCAAGCCCATAAACCACCAGATACATGCCAACCGAGAACAGCACGATCTGCCAGGGCGCACCGCGCAGAATCTTGGTCAGGGCCATGGTGGCGCCTCGGCCGCCTGTCGCCCAGCGACCCGCAATTGCCATCAGCACCAGCGCAGCCACACCCGTCACCAAGGCGATCGGGACGCCCAGCGGCCCGGTCACGAAGTAGGCAACGAGCAGTGATGCGAGCAGGGGCAAGGCGGCGCGGAAGACCGCCTTGTCGCGGATCGCTTGATGCGGCGCTTCAAGATCGTGGACCGGGTAGGTGCGAGGAATGTCGCGGCGGAACCAGAGCCACAGGACGATCAGCGTGGCGCCGACCGACACCAGATTCACCGGCACCATGACCGCTGCGTAGCGCCCGAACGAGACGTCAAAGAAGTTCGCGGTGACGATGTTGACCAAGTTCGAGACAACGAGCGGCAGGCTGGCCGTATCAGCGATGAAACCGCAGGCCACAGTAAACGCGAGCGCACTCGCGGGCGGGAAGTTCAAGCGCAACAGAATGGCAAGAACAATCGGCGTCAGCAGGAGAGCCGCGCCATCGTTGGCGAACACTGCCGCGATCGCAGCGCCAAGCAAGACGATCAGCGGAAAGAGTTTCCGACCACTGCCGCCGCCCCAGCGCGCCACGTGCAGCGCCGCCCATGCGAAGAAGCCGGCCGCGTCTAGGATGAGCGAGATGATGATGAGTGCGACGAAAGTAAACGTCGCATCCCAGACAATCCCCCACACCGTGGCGACGTCACCCCACCCGACGACGCCGGTCGCCAACGCTACTGCGGCGCCGGCCAGTGCCGACCAACCGATACCGAACCCGCGCGGCTGCCAAATGACGAATACAAGAGTGACGATGAAAATCGCGAGGGCAAGCATGCACCGCTCCGACAAGGGTTAGATGGAGCGCTGATTCACGCGCTTGGACAGTTCTTCGGCGCTCTCAACACGTTCGGAATAGCGATCGGTCAGGTACGCTGAGCGACCACGCACCAGCCAGGTGAACTTCACCAACTCCTCGCATACGTCAGCAACGCGCTGATAGTACGCAGACGGCTTCATGCGCCCAGCCTCATCAAATTCCTGGAAGGCCTTGGCCACCGAGGACTGGTTCGGGATGGTGACCATGCGCATCCAACGGCCCAGTACGCGCAGCTGGTTTACTGCGTTGAAGCTCTGCGAGCCGCCAGACACCTGCATCACCGCCAAGGTTTTGCCTTGTGTCGGGCGCTTGGCCCCGTCGGCCAGCGGAATCCAGTCGATCTGCGCCTTCATGATTCCGGTCATGGCGCCGTGGCGTTCCGGGCTGACCCAAACCATGCCTTCGGACCAGTACGCGAGCTCGCGCAGCTCACCCACCTTCGGATGATCCGGCGTGGCTCCGTCAGGCAGTGGCAAGTCATGCGGATCGAAGATTCGCACGTCGCAGCCGTACCAGCGCAAGAGTCGGCCGGCTTCCTCTGCCAGCAGCCGGGAATAAGAGCGTTCCCGCAGCGAGCCATAGAGGATGAGGATCCGGGGCGGGTGCCTAGGGTCGCCGGGCCCAGCTAGTGCATCAACGTCGATCGGTGCAAGTTGCGTTGCGTCGATGCTCGGCAGATCTGCGGCAATGCGATCGATCACATCGACGCTCCGGCAACCGTCACGGTTTCGCCGTCTTCCTTGGTGAAGGAGGACACAGGCTTGTCCAGCAGCGCGAGCACCTTCTCGGACGGTCGGCACAGGGCCACGCCCCGGTCGGAAACAACGATGGGGCGGTTGATCAGAATCGGATGCGCCATCATCGCGTCCACCAGTTGCTCATTGGTGAGCGCGGGGTTGTCCAAGCCCAGCTCCGCGTAAGGTGTTCCCTTCTGGCGCAGAAGTTCACGAGGGGGCATGCCCATCGCGGCCAGCAGCTCGACCAGCTTCTCGCGCGTGGGCGGCGTCTGCAGGTACTCGATGACCACCGGGTCTTCACCTGACTGGCGCATCATTTCCAAGGTATTCCGAGACGTGCCGCAGGCCGGGTTATGGTAGATCGTCAGCGTCATGATGATCTCTCAAGCCACGTCGGGTCGGGGCGACGTGGCGCCCTCGAACTGCCCGATGTCGCCTACCTGCGCCGTCAAGGTCGCTCGCGACAGCGTGTGGATCGGTAGCGCGACGAACGCCTTGATGCGGTTCTCCATGTACACCAGCGCCTGCCGGAAGGCAGCGCGCTGCCACATGTCCCCGCGCGTTTCGTGGCTAGGGTCCTCGATGCCCCAGTGCCCGGTAACCGGCTGTCCTGGCCAGAACGGGCAGGCCTCGCCGGCGGCTTGGTCGCAGACGGTGAACACGAAATCCATGCGCGGGGCATCCGGCACTCCGAACTCGTCCCACGCCTTGGAGCGCAGGCCCTCGACTGGGTAGTCGGCCTGAAGCAGCGTCTCGATTGCCAGAGGGTGGACCTCCCCCTTGGGGTGGCTGCCCGCGGAGAACGCATTGAAACGGCCATCGCCGATCTTGCGAAGGACGCTCTCGGCCAGGATCGAGCGGGCTGAATTACCGGTGCATAGGAACAGGACGTTAAAGGGCTGAGGAAAGCTCATGCGCAGGTCTCCACGGTACAAGGAATGACGAGGTTATTGAGGGCGCCGCAGATGTCCGGATTTCCGGAACAGCAGTCCTCGGTGAGGAATTCAAGAAGCTGGCGCATGTCCTCGTAGCTGGCCGCGTACAGGACGCGCCGCCCGTCGCGCCAAGAGCGCAGAAGGCTCGCTCGCTCCAGGGTCGCAAGGTGAAAGCTCATGCGCGGTGGCGCAATCCCAAGCGCTTCGGCAATCTCGCCCGACGGCATGCCATCGGGGCCTGCGCGCACGAGCATCCTGAATGCGGCTAGGCGGTCGGAATGCGCAAGGGCAGACAGCGCTGAGACAGCAAAGTCATCTTTCATAACTGCACTATACAACTATTCTTGTAGAATCAAAATGAGGTGACGAACCCTCCGCCGCTACTCGGCGGAACTGAGGAAGGTCGCCCGTGGCCGATGGCAACACCGTCCACGGCGAGCCTGTCTCGACATAGCGCCGCTCCTTCGCCATTTTCGCGAGGTCAGCTTCCAGGTGAAGCCACTTAGTGGCCGACGCAGTTCTGGTCCGAGGGCGACACCGCCGCCCCTCGGATATCCCGCAGACCCAGCTACTGTGCAGGAGCGATTCGGGTGATCCTGGCCGTCATGCCTCGCGCCTCGAAATCGAACTGCACTTTCTGTCCGACCTCCACCGGAGCGATCAGCTCGGGCGATGCCGTGAAGCCCATCGTCATAGCCGGCCAGTGCAGTGCCTCTACCGGGCCATGGGCGATGGTGATCTTGCCGGCAGCAATGTCGACGGACTCCACCGTGCCGGCGGCTGAAGCGTTTTTTGCCCTCTCGGGCGCAGCGGGTTTTTCCCGATCAGCCATCTGTGCATGTTCTGTGGCCGACATAGCCATGTTGTCAGCCGTCGCAGCGGAGCCATGGGTGGTCGCATCGTCATTGCTGGGTGCCTGCGAGCATGCTGCCAGCAGCAGTATCGCCAGGGTGGACGCGAAGGGCATCAGTTTCATCTGTTCTTACCTCGATTGTTGAAGGGATGACTGCAGAGTCATGCGACGGCAATGCAGTCGGCCTGCCGCCGCCGTTAAAAAAGCAATTTCAATGTGGTCTTTTACACGTCGCGGCATCTGGCGGCGGTGCCGCGGGCGTGGTTCGTGACAAAGTGCGACCACGCAGCAGGCGATACGCGGCCGGAATCACCAGCATCGACAGTAACGGCGCGGTGACCATCCCGCCGATCATCGGCGCGGCGATGCGTTGCATGACTTCCGACCCGGCACCGCCACCGATGAACAAGGGCAGCAAGCCGGCGAGGATCACGGCGACGGTCATGGCCTTGGGCCGCACGCGCAGCACCGCGCCTTCGCGGATGGCCGCCTCCAGCGTGGCGAGAGTCTCCGGTTCGCCCGCCGCCAGGTGCCGCTCCCAGGCGTGGCGCAGGTACAGCAGCATGATCACGCCGAACTCGGCGGCGACGCCGCCCAACGCGATGAAACCGATCATGGTTGCGATCGACATCGCGTGGCCGAGTCCCCAGATCAGCCACAGCCCGCCGACCAGCGCCAGCGGCACGCTCAGCAGAATGATGGCTGCCTCGCTGAAGCGGCGGAACACCAGGTAGATGAGCAGAAAGATGATCGCCAGAGCGGCCGGCACGACCCACTGCAACCGAGCCAGCGCCCGCGCCAGATATTCGTACTGGCCCGACCAGGCGATGCCGTACCCCGGTGGTAGCTGAATGTCCTTGGCGGTGCGCTGCTGCAGTTCCTTCACTACCGAGCCGAGATCCCGGCCGACGACATCGACGAAGATGTAACCGACAAGGCGACCGGCTTCGCTCTTGAGCATCGGCGGGCCGGATGTCAGCGTCAGGTCGGCCACTTGCCCCAGCGTGAGCTGCACGCCGCCCGGAGCGACCAGCGGCAACTGCGCCAGCGCCGCCAGCGAATCGCGTTGCCCACGCGGGTAGCGCAGCACAATCGGATAGCGTTCGCGTCCCTCGATGGTTTCGCCGATGGGATCGCCGCCAACCACCGTGGCGATGAGTTTCTGCAGGTCGGCCTGGCTCAGGCCGTAGCGCGCAGCGACTTCCGGACGGATATGGACATCGACGTAGCGACCGCCGGTCACGCGCTCGGCCAGCGCGGAACTTACGCCGGGCACCGTTTTCGCCATGCGCTCGAGCTCGTTGCTGATCTGCTCGATGACCTGGGTGTCCGGTCCGGACACCTTGATCCCGATCGGGCTCTTGATGCCGGTGGCAAGCATGTCGATGCGGTTGCGGATCGGCGGCACCCACAGGTTCGTCAGACCCGGCACCTTCACCGCCGCATCAAGTTCAGCACGCAACTTGTCCATGGTCATGCCAGGCCGCCATTGATCGCGCGGCTTGAACGTCACCGTGGTCTCGAACATCTCGATCGGCGCCGGGTCGGTCGCGGTGTCGGCACGGCCTGCCTTGCCGAACACGTGCGCGACCTCGGGCACGGTCTTGATCATGCGGTCGGTAAGCTGCAGCAACTGACCGGACTTTCCCGCCGACAACCCCGGCAGCGCTGTGGGCATATACAACAACGTGCCCTCGTCGAGCGGCGGCATGAACTCGCTGCCGATGCGCGCATACGGAATGGCAGTGAGCAGCAGCAACAACCCGCTCAAACCCAGGGTCAGGCGCGGATGCCGCAGGACCCAGTCCAGCACCGGCCGGTAGCCGGCGATCAGCACGCGATTGACGGGGTTGGCCTGCTCGGGACGGATGTGGCCGCGGATCAGGTAACCCATCAGCACCGGGATCAGGGTCACCGACAAAGCGGCCGCCGCCGCCATCGCATAGGTCTTGGTGTAGGCCAGCGGGGAGAACAGCCGACCTTCCTGTGCCTGCAGCGCGAACACCGGCACGAACGACAAGGTGATCACCAGCAGGCTTGCGAACAGTGCCGGACCGACCTCGATGGCCGACGCGGCCATCAGATTCCAGCGTTCCTCGCCCTCCGGGTCACGACCGTTGGTTTCGCGCCAATGCTCCAAATGCTTGTGCGCGTTCTCGATCATCACCACGGCACCGTCGACCATCGCGCCGATCGCGATGGCGATGCCGCCCAACGACAGCAGGTTCGCGGTGATGCCCTGATAACGCATCACGATGAACGCGGCCAGCACGCCGAGCGGCAGCGTGATCACCGCGACCAATGCCGAGCGCAGATGCCAAAGAAACAGCGCGCACACCAGCGCCACCACCAGGAACTCCTCGCCAAGCTTGTGGGTGAGATTGCGTACGGCCTCACGGATGAGCTCGGAACGGTCATAGACCGGGACGATCTCCACGCCCTCAGGCAGGCTGGCTTGCAACTGCTTCAGTCTAGCCTTGACGTTCTCGATCGCGCTCAACGCATCCTTGCCGGTGCGCAGCACGATCACACCACCGGCGACTTCACCTTGGCCGTCGAGTTCGGCGATGCCGCGACGGAAGGTCGGGCCACGGGTGATGGTGGACACTTGGCCCAGCAGGACGGGCACGCCGGTGGCGGTGCTGCTGAGGGGGACGCGCTCGAACTCCTCGCGGCTGCGCAGATAGCCCTCACTGCGCACCATCAGTTCGGCCTCGCCCTGCTCGATTACCGAACCTCCGGTGGCGCCGTTGGCCGCATCCACCGCCGCGATCACCTGCTCCACGGTGAGGCCGCGGGCCGCCAGTGCCTGCGGGTCGGGCACGATCTGCCAAGCGCGCACCATGCCGCCGACGCTGGCGACCTCGGCCACGTCGGGCACGGTCTTCAACTCGTAGCGCAGGAACCAGTCCTGCAGCGCCCGCAACTGGCCCAGGTCATGCTGGCCCGTGCGGTCCACCAAGGCGTACTCGTAGATCCAGCCCAGGCCCGTAGCGTCGGGCCCAAGGGCGGGACTGACGTCGGGAGGCAATTGGTCGCGGACCTGGCTCAGATACTCCAGTACGCGCGAGCGCGCCCAGTACAAGTCGGTGTCGTCGTCGAACAGGATGTAGACGTAGGAGTCACCGAAGAACGAAAAACCACGCACGGCTGTGACGCCGGGCACCGACAACATCGTCGCGGTCAGTGGATAGGTGACTTGGTCTTCGACGATGCGCGGCGTTTGGCCGGACCATTGGGTGCGGATGATGACTTGGGCGTCGGACAGGTCGGGCAACGCATCCAGCGGCGTGTGGAGCACCGACCACAGGCCGGCGGCGGCCAGCAGCACGGCCGCCAGCAGCACGAGGGCGCGGTTGGCGATGGAGGCGCGGATCAGGCGGGCGATCATGGTTGATCTCCTGCGCGTTCTCCGATTAGCTCAAGCCGTTCCACCATCAGTCCCCTGGCGTCGGAGCGAACGAAGACGTGTACGCGGTCGCCAGCCTGGATGTCCTTGGCCACGTCCGGATTGGCCAGCCGAAAAGCCATCGTCATGCCCGGCATGTTCAGCGTCGCGAACGGGCCGTGTTTGAGGGTGATCATTCCGCCGGCGATGGACTCGACGGTGGCCCCGGTCTCGTGCAGGACCGCTTGGCCCGCGGCTTCGGGCGCCTTGGCCATTTCAAGACGTCCGAGCAATCCCGACAAACTGGCTTCCGAGTCGATAAGGAACTGGCCCGACACGACCACGCGCTCGCCGCCCTTGAGCCCGGCGAGGATTTCGGTGCGGCCACCGCCACTGCGCCCGGTGCGCACGCGTACCGGCTGGAAGCCGCCTTTGGCGTCCTGCACGATCACCCGGCTGTCCGTATCGGTGGCGATCAGCGCCTCGGTGGGCACCAACGGCACCGGCGCGCCGCCTTCGGGCTGCAGCGTCACTTCGGCGAACATGCCCGGCGCCAGCACACCGTCGGGGTTACGCAGCACGATCCGGGCCTGCTGTGTGCGGCTGGCCATGTCGATCTGGGGTAATAGCGTCTCGACTTCGCCGTCGAAGGTCTGTCCCGGCACGGCGCTGACGAGCGCCTGGACCGGCGTGCCCGGTCGCAACCGAGCTGCATCGGCTTGCGGGATCGCCGCTTCCAGCCACAGCGTGGCCGTGGCGTTGACGCGGAACAGTGGTGTGCCCGGCGTCACCGCTTGGCCTTCGCGGGCCAGCACTTCGGTGACGACACCGTCGTGCGGCGCGCTCAACGTCACGCTGCCGTCACGGCCCATGCCGCTGGGGACGCCCAGCACGCGCAGGCGTTGCTGAGCGGCCGATTGCAGCTCCCGCGCCGAAGCCGACTGCGCCTGACGCAGCGCCTGCGCTTCGGCCAACGCACTGCTCCAAGCCGGTGAGAGAAACGTCGCCAGCGATTGACCACGCGCGACCTTCGTGTACGGCGCCTTGACCTGTACCCGGCTCACCAGGCCTTCGGTCACCGCGCTGACCACGGCTTCTTGGCGAAGATTCCAGGCCAGTGTGCCTGGCACGCGTACCGTCGCCGCCAACCGGCCGACCTCGACTTCCTCGGTGCGGATGCCCACGCTCTGCCGCAGGCCCGGGTCGATGCTGACACCACCGCCGGCCACTTCGTCGGCATACTTCGGTACCAGTTGCATGTCCATGAAGGGCGACTTGCCCGGCTTGTCGAAGTGCTGGTCCGGCACCATCGGGTCGTACCAGTACAGCGCTTTGCGCTCGCCAGCGTCTGTCGCCGGCGCGTCGGCCATCGCCATGTCGTGGTCGTTGCCGCGCTGGGCCCACCAGTAACCACCGGCGAGGCCGACGACCAACAGGGCGGCCGCTGCAGCGATCATCGCCACTCGATTCATCGTGTACGTCATGGCGAACGTTCCTCTTCGGGCAGTAGATAGGCCAACGCCGCCCAGGCGCGGCCGAGTTCGCCCAGGTGGCGGGCGTGCATCACGTGCAGTTCGATTTCGTCGCGGCGCGCTTCGAGCCACGGTTGCAGGTCGCCGCCGGCGGCGTAGGCGGCCAGCGCGGTCTTCGCGCGGTCACGGGCCAGCGGGAGCGATTCGGTTTCCTTGCGCGCCACTTGCCGCTTGAGTCCTTCCCATTCGGCCTGGGTCATGCGCACGCGCTCGGCCTGCGCACGACGGGCGTCCTCGCGTTCGGCGGCCACCGCATCCAGTTCGGCACGCCGCGCGGCCACGCCGCGGTCCTGCCGATTCCGGGTGAAAAACGGCAGGTCGATCGCGAACTCAACCATCAGCATGTCGCTGCGCGGCATGCCGTCGGGCGTACGATCCCGTTGCCCGTAAGTCACGCCGAGGCTCCAATCCGGTCGCTTCTCGGCGATAGCGGCATCCACCTGCGCTTCGGCAACGGCCTCGCGCGAGCGCCAAGGCAGCAGTGGCCCTTGTCGATCGACCGAGGCCACCAGCGTGGCTGGGGCAACCGGCAGCGTCATCAGCTCGGGCGGTGCGCCCTCGATGCGAAGCGCCATCGGTTCTTCGCCCAACCAGCGTGCCAAGCTGGCACGCGCGACTTCCAACGACGCCTCAGCGGCGTCGATGCGGTTTTCCAGTTCCAGCGCGGCGTTTTGCGTCGCCATCGCGTCGACCGCCGAACCGGTGCCGCCGGCGAGCCGTGCCTTGGCGGAACGAACGGCTATGCCGGTTGGTTCGCGTAGGACCTGCAACGCCGTGACTTCCCGTTGCGCCGCCCATAGGGCGATCCAGGCTTGCGCCACGGCTTGACGCACAGCGAGTCGTTCGGCCACCGACAGCGCCTGTGCCTGCTCGACGGTGCGGTCGGCGACCGCCTGGCGTGCCTGACGCTTGGCGTGCGCCGGGAAGTCCTGCATCACGCCGATCTGCTTCATGGTCATGAAGTCGGCGCTAGCGTCGAACGCGTCGGCGCCGGTGACCGGTAGATTGGCGACGCCCAGCGTCAACCTGGGGTCGGGCAAGGCCGCCGCGCGGACGGCTTCTTCCTGGCTGGCCGCAATCTGCGACTGACGCGCTTGGAGCATCGGGGCGCGCTCGGCCGCCAAGCGTACCGCGTCATCGAATGTGATGCTGGCCGTAGCAGACCAGGCAGGAGGGACGGCAAACAAGCCGAAAGCGAGCACCCAGACGCGCAAACGGCGAATTCTGCACCGACGGTGCAGCGGGAAAGAAAGCGACATGAGACCTCCGAACACGCAACGACGAGCGCGCCGGCGGATCCGGCAGCGCGGGGTCGGGTTACGTTGGGGGTCTAGATCTGCAGGCTACAGAAGCGCTGCGCCGGCGGCGGGTCGGACCGGCAAGTGGGCACGTCTTCGTAGTACTGGGCTTCAACCGGAGGCAGCAAAGCTGCGGTCAACGCGAAGTGCGGCGGCGGCAGGGCGAGCGACGGCACCTGTGGCGCTTTGAGGTCTTGGCTGGTGACGTGATCCCGCAGACAATGCTGGTCGCACAGGGCCGGCGCCTGCGGGTCGGGCATTTCCATGCCTTCGCAACCGGCCAAGACCATCCGCGGTTCCGGTGGCGTTTCGTTGACGGGGCAAGCGTAGGCGGCCAGCGCGATCTGCTGGAACAGCAGCGCCAGCAATGCCAGCCAAGCAAAGCGCAGACGGAGCCTACGGGTCCGGAACGCGCGCAGCTTCATCGGCGACCCGCGCAGGGCAACACGACTACCCGAGCAAACGGGCGTTGGTTACGCGTAAGAGGGGCCAAGGAAGAGAGCATTGCCAATGAGCATAGCTTTGCGAATGCTTGCTTGGAAGCGCGGTACATGCCGGAAGTTCACGGAAATGGTGGTTTCGTACTGTTTGACGTCCGTCTGATGGGCCCACTGGGTGTCACGCGGGATAATTCAATATTATCCCGC
>NZ_KZ622868.1 GCF_002893095.1 Stenotrophomonas sp. VV52
AGAACCGTCCGTGATATCGGGGTAGAACCCCTGGGCGCAACGATTTCGAAGGGCTTACTACCCAGCACATTGATGAAGCTCTCCTGCGCAGCGCATACGCCGGCTTCGAAAGCTCAAGAAATAGGGCCGTAGGCAAATGAGGAGCGGCGCTCAGCTGGTCGGCGGCAACCTCCGACTTGTTCCATACCAATCGGCTTTTGGCTGCGTCGCGAGGCTATCGCGACTGAACCAGGCCAGGCGGGTCACGGAGTACTCACAACTCCTCGGAATCAAGCCAAACAGAAACATCAACCTGCTCTTGAGCCTGACGACCTCGCAAGTACAACAAGAGGCACTCTCTACAACCCTTGGGATCGAGACTCCGCCCGAGTGGGACTTGGCGGCGTGGTATCCGTTCATGACGGACGACCCGAGACTGCCCTCCCATCTCAGGTTGAGGTACTGCCTTCCTTGCATCAGACTCGGGTATCACACCACACTGCATCAGCTGCCCTGGATTTCCACGTGTCCCTGGCATGGCGTTCGCCTGCGCCAGAGTTGCCCACGATGCAATGGATTTCCGGTGACAGTCGCTGGCACGCCCACGAAGTTGCTCACCTGTGCGTGCGGCTTTGACCTTATGAATGAGTCGGCTTCCGCCTTGCAGAGACACCCCCACCCCAATGCCACGGCGTATCTACAGGCCTACCTCAACTGGTGTGCGGAGCAAAGGCGTACAAGTCGGCTGATCGTAACTCCAGGGGTACACGTTGATCCCAGCAGGATTTCCAGCCTTGTGGACCTTCCTCCTGGCCTGGCGCTACGCCAGGCCAGGAGGGTCTGCAACGCTAAAAGGTACAGGCTCACGACACACCCAGATCAACAATCACCACCAGCAGGCGCAGATACAGCACTACGTGCAAACCATACGGGCTCTGAGGACGACTCAGGCCCAATCCTCCGTTACATTGACCAGAATGCAGCCAGAGGTTCCCGACGAGGTCGATCAGATCAGGCCTTTAGCCCTCAAGGCGAGCGAGTCGCCGGAGCTCGGGATCAACCGGCTCCGGATGGATGGAGCAGCTACGCCGCGACCAGGCCAGGCGGGCGCTATCGAGTGATTCACCCCAACTATTTGAACTTCGTAGATGAGCTCCTGGGCAAATTCAGCCATTCCAGCCCGCAGCGGGTGAGCAACTCGGGATTGGGACTACGAGTGAGACTAGCGGTGCTCGCCCAGGGCTACGCGGACGGCATCCTCCTCTCGGAGCATGAGGGCAACTTGAGCGCGCTTCCGGAGCGTTATAGATCGCCCAGTCCCATTGCGCTTTTGGATACGAGCCATCCACACGAATTGCGCGTGGCGTTCGGATAACGCAACCCTAAGCAAAGGCATCGATCGCCCCACCCTAAACTTCTGACGCACAACTCAGCTGCCGAGATAGAGAAGCCGCCTGTTTGCACCTGGAAATGGGCGGCACCCATTTATTCGTAGCATTTGCCAACAACAGCAATCGAATCCACGCCAGGGCCAGGCGCCTTCAATCCGTGATGCTGATGCACCAGTCAATGCCAGATGGCGCCATCGGGCAGAGACTCTGGCTGGTCTACCATCAGTAGATAGTCAGGAGCAAGATGACGCTGAGGGTTCGGCGCCGCGCGATAGGCCTGAATGACGTACTGGACCAGCGGGACTTCCACCCCAAACCGAAGACCTTAGGTGCCCCGCATGTACTCCTCGCGCACCATCTGCCGTTGTGCGCCAGTCAGTTGCGGATACTGCCCACCGCTAGGATCACCGATGACGCGCTGTCCTGCCGCGTGCGGGCACCCGGGTTGACTTGGCGATAGGCGCCCCACACCACCGCCGTGGTCATCCAGCACCGCGCCGCACTCGCCGGCCTGGAGGGGACTTCGGCGGACACAACCTGCGCTCGGGCTTCATCACCGAAGGGGCGCACCAAGGCTTGGCGCTGCCCGCCCTGATGGCGAATACCGATCACCGCTCGGTGGCCAGCGCGGCTGGCTACTTCCAGCAGGGCGGCGCCCAGCACAACCCGGCCGCACGGCTGCTCGACGCGGATTGAGCCCGTCCCAGGCGCGCCGCGTCCCGGCACCCACCCACGCCCTTGAAACTGTGAAAGCCATCCCAATGTTGATCGGGAGCTATCAGCTTTCCGGCCCGTGATCGGGGAAGAGTCGCAGTTCCTGCGACAACGAGCCGGCAAGTTGGCAGCGGGGAAGTCGCAGTACCACCTCACCTATCCGCCGGTCGGCACGCGCCCGGCTTGGAGATCGATGCATGGGAACGCAGCACGTAGGCCATAGGGAGCTTGTCAATTTTGCCGACGATCGGGTCAATCTGCCACGCGATAAAGCCAATGAGCTACGCGCGCAGGCGCGTGGACTGAGAGAGCGTCTGGAGACCTACCTAGGGCAGCACCCGGATTTCACCCTTCGAAAGATGATCCTTTCGGGAAGTCTGGCAAAAGGCACCGCATTGCGGTCGCTCAACGACATTGACGTGGCCTGTTACATCAGTGGGGCAGACGCCCCCAAGGACATTGGGAGGCTGCTGGAGTACTTGGCAGAGCGGCTTCGAAAGGCTTATCCAAATTTCAAGCCCGAACAAGTCAAGCCCCAGACTTACTCCGTAACAGTCTCGTTCCAAGGTTCTGGGCTGGATGTGGACGTGGTGCCGATCCTCTATGACGGCGATCCTGACTGGTATGGCAACCTAGTCAGTCAGGATGATGGCTCGTTCTTGAGAACCAGCATTCCCCGGCACCTAGAGTTTGCCAAGCGGCGTAAACAATTGCAGCCTTCGGATTTTGTGCAGGTGGTGCGCTTGGTCAAGTTCTGGGCAAGGCGCATGAAGACGGAAGTTCCCGGCTTTCGTTTCAAGTCCTTCATGATCGAGATGATCCTGGCAAAGCTGTGCGATGAGGGGCGTGATTTCTCCAACTACCCCGAAGCGCTCCAGCACTTCTTCACCTACGTGGCGCAGAGCGGCCTTCGCGAACAAATCGCATTCCAGGATTACTACCCTACCGCCATTATCGCCGCCTTCTCCGAGCCTATGCAGATCATTGATCCGGTGAACGAGAAGAACAACGTGGCCAAATTGTACGGTCACGCGCAGGTCGATGCCATTGTCGAGGCGGCATTGGATGCCGGCGACGCGATTGATGCGGCACTGGCTGCACCGACCAAGCAGGAGACCGTGCGCTACTGGCAAAAGGTCTTCGGCTCTTCCTTCCAAGCGTGAGGGCCCTATGACTGGCAGCTACACACAATCAAGCACCAGCACCTTTACGATCACTCATGCCCGCCACATGGCAGCGAAATTGGCCGCCGACCTCAAGCGTATGCAGCGCTTCTATGGGGCGCCCAGCGATGACAGAATCGCCGCTTATGAGACCGAAGTGGTTGAATTGTTGAAGGCCGGCTATCTGGACACAGTCACCTACGGTTTCAAGCGGGGTGATAACTGGATCGAGCCCACACTGCGCTACACCGCAAAAGATCTTGCAGGCATGTCCGGAATCGATGACGATCCCGGCAAGCTCCGCCCAGGCGCAGATGTATCCGGGGCGAGCTTCTACAACTACCTGACGTATTCCTCTGCCTGGTTCACGCTGTCGGCTCCTCAGCGGGAGTCATTTGAAAAGTCGCTTCCATTTCAGCGTACCGGGGCAGCCGAGCCTGGTATCAGCGGAAGCCTGGTGTCTGACCGCAGCTACTCTGCGGGTGGCAAGGCACTCGACCGCCTCAGTGTCAGGAGCTACTAATGCACTCAAAGCCAACCCTTGACGAGTTGTTTGATCAACGTCGCATCTATCCGGACATCGACGCCCGCACCCGATTGGATCGGCTGATTGGCGTGGACGATCAGAAGGCTCGCTTGTCGAAGATTCTCGGCCTGCTAGTCCACCCAGCTGGCCTGGAATTGTGGGCCAAGCGCCATCACCCAGGTGCCGCAACGCTGCTTGATTCCGTACTGCGCCGACCTCCTTTGGTCATTCTTTCCGGTGACGTCGGCTCTGGCAAAACCGAATTGGCAGAGACTATCGGTGATGCCGTGGCGCGACAGGAGAAGATTGATATCACCTTGTTCCCGCTCAGCCTGGCCACCCGAGGCAAGGGACAGGTTGGCGAGATGACCCAGCTACTCACCACAGCGTTCGACTACGCGCTGGCAGAAGCGACCAAATTGCAAGGTCGCGGAAAAAGCACCGGAGGGGTCATCTTGCTGGTGGATGAGGCCGATGCGCTGACCCAGTCTCGGGAATCGGCGCAGATGCACCATGAGGATCGAGCAGGGGTCAATGCCTTCATCAGGGGTATCGATCGTCTGGCGCAGACGAAGGTGCCCGCCGCCGTGATCATGTGCACCAATCGCCTCAACGCGCTGGATCCGGCCGTACGCCGTCGCGCCGCTGACATTTTGACCTTCAACCGTCCTGATTCAGCTCAGCGACGCTACGTCCTGGAACACCAGTTGCGACCGCTGGGTCTATCCTCCGTGCAGATCGAAGGGCTGGTAGAGGCCACTGGAGCGAAGGATGGACAAGAGGTCGGCTTCACCTACTCTGACATCACACAGCGGTTGATCCCCTCGATCGTACTAGATGCTTATCCAGACCGATCGATTGAGAGCAAACGCGCGCTTGAGATTGCTCGCCCAATGCAGCCAACGCCGGCGTTTCAGGATCATGGCTGAGATGCCTTCCCAGCACGCGCCGGGGCGCCGCTGACACTGTTTCGTGTGGCACAGCTGGCTGCCCCACCCCAGTCGCTGCTATTTCACATTGTTGACCAGGCAAGCGCCTGCTGCTGAGTGTATGGAGGTCCCAAGATGTCCCAATGGTCACTTTCACAGCTGCTTTCTTCATTGCATGAGGATGTTCAGCTGCGCCTTGCCACTGTCCGGAAGACGTTCAATCACCCAGGGTCCAAGGGGGATGCCAGTGAGAACGTGTGGATCAGCTTGCTGGATACCTACCTACCAAAGCGCTATCAAGCTGCGAAGGCACACGTGGTGGATAGTCAAGGAAATTTCAGCCAGCAGATTGATGTGGTGATTTTCGATCGGCAGTATTCACCGTTTATTTTCACCTACGAGGGTGAAATCATTGTTCCTGCCGAGAGCGTCTATGCGGTGTTCGAAGCCAAGCAGACAGCGAATGCAGAGCTGGTGGCGTACGCCCAGCAGAAGGTGGCAAGCGTTCGACAGTTGCAGCGCACTAGCCTGCCAATCCCGCACGCGGGTGGGGTCTATCCGCCAAAGGCCTTGATGCCAATTCTTGGCGGGCTGCTGACCTTTGAAAGTGACTGGAGTCCAGCGCTTGGGCCCTCCCTGGAAAGGGCACTGACCGCCAATCCCGGCGACGGGCGCTTGGACCTTGGCTGCGTTGCTGCGCATGGTCACTTCTTCTTTGACCATTCCAAGGATCGCTATCTCTTTGTGAATGAGAACAAGCCCGCGACGGCGTTCCTCTTCAAACTCATCGCCCAACTTCAGTTCAGTGGGACCGTACCGATGATTGATGTTGAGGCTTACGGCCAGTGGCTGACGAAGTGATGGCTTGGTCATGGCAGCTGTTGGGCGCGACATGAGGCATGCCTGCCCGGGTACTCCGCGCTGTTTAGCGAGGAAGCTTGCCTGAGGGAGACGCCTCTAGGCTTCACGCGCTTCGTGCCCAGCTCGAGGTGCACCGAGTGAGGTCGCTGCCTTCCGGCCCGGAGCACGGATGTTTCAACTTGGGGCGTCGCGCGATTAGCTTGTGCACAATCAGCGTCAGCGGGCCAGCGCGAGGCTGGCTGAATCTCTAGCGATGCCGCGACTATCCCTTCCTCCGAGTCCGAGTCCGAGCCCCACCTCGACCACGTGGCGGGGCCGACCTAAAGGAAGAGGTTCGCAACCTCCAATGGCCACCTCGACTGCTGCGAGAGCGGCTCGGCCACAATCATCGATAGCCTGCCGGACAAGAGCATTCCAGTCCCCACAGCATTGATTACGCTCGTTTGAACTACGCCGCCGGGCACAGCCGCTCCATTGGCTTTGCCTCAAATTAGAAGCCGTGCATTGGCGCCGCACCAAATTCATGCACTAGCGTTGTGCAATGTCCAACTACACAGCATTGGCGCGCGCGCGATTGTGGTGCAACACCGCATCGATCCATTGATTAATCAATGAGATACAGAATCATAGTTTTGCGCGTGCAACACAAGAGACGGACCCTCGCCCATGCGTGATCGCAAACTGACCGGCCCTTGGGCCGGTTTTTCGTTCAAGGGTGGCCGACTGGTCACGCCCGAAGGCCGCGAGCTTCTGCCCGAGGATCTGGCCTGGCTTTCACTGACAGCGGCGATCGCACAGGAATGGCGATCGATGATGGAAGACACTCGCCGCGGCTATGCGCCCAAGGACAGGCATGGAAAGCCTTGCGGCAGTAGGGTTTCAGTGACGCCAATTTCTGCAGGTCGACGGGCGGCCGTAGTAAACCTGCGGGACTACGTGCGGAGATCCTACGAACAGCGGTCTTCCGTGGGTGATCCGGGTCCCGGCGCCGCGCCCCCCCGAACAGATCAGGCCGCATGCGGGCCGATACCTGGCGTGCGCGTGTGAGGCGTTTACCGTAGGGGCGCTGCCCCTACACCCCGGCTAGAATGACCGCANGACCGCAGGACGCAGCCTAGGGGGCTTCATGGAACGAGAACGACCGGACTACCTTCCCGCCATACGCCGAAGCCGCTGGGAATTCCCGTGGCTGCTCGTGCTGGGCATCGTGCTGTTGGGTCTGTTGGCTGGCGGTACCCACATGCTGATCCGGACGAACGCAGCTTGGGCCGCACGGTTTCAAGCGCCACAAGAGCGACCGCGAACGGTCGATCCGAATGCGGCCAAGGAGGCGGCGTTGGCGGAGGCGCGCTTGAGGCGGGCGGCGGCCGAGCGACAAACTCAAAACGAGGCGAAACAGGCAGGGGCAGACCGCCCGGAGGAACTTCGCTGTATCGCTGGCACCCTGTTCCGTCGGATTCCAGGCGGCTGGGAAAACGTGCCGAATCGAGGTTGCTAGGGCGCACCCTACATCCCGTCGCGACTCCGGACCTTGGCATCGTATTCCCGCAGATCGCGCCTAACGGTGTACGCAATCCATGCCCACCTTGCGCCGATACCGGCAAGGAAAACGCTGATC
This sequence comes from Stenotrophomonas sp. VV52, assembly GCF_002893095.1. Taxonomy (GTDB): domain Bacteria; phylum Pseudomonadota; class Gammaproteobacteria; order Xanthomonadales; family Xanthomonadaceae; genus Stenotrophomonas; species Stenotrophomonas aracearum. The sequence goes on from NZ_KZ622868.1 coordinate 7,182, forward strand.
GCGATCAGAATTGCATCCATGCCACCCACCCGTGCGACGGCGCACAGTAGCGCCAGATGGCCAACATAGTACCCGTAGAACGCCCAGCGGGTACGCGGGACCTTCCAAGACAGATCGCCCAGCAGTAACACGGGCGGCGCCAGCAATGCCCAGCCGTTGCCGTTGTACGCGCAAAGCATGCATAGGGGCAGGACCATGACGAACGGATAGTCGCGCCAATCCTGCAGCGTCTCGAAATACAGCCCATTGATGCCGGCACCGGCCTGCGGGAGATCTCGGCGAAAGCGGAACCAATGCCATGACGCCAGCACCAGCGCCACCCCGGACCACTGGTAGTCGACAAGAAGCGGCGCGGGAACAACGCACAGAAGGAACAGAAGCCAGCGCCGACCTTGCACGCACCAAACCCCAGTCGCGGCCAAGGCGAACGACAGCAGCACATTGAGCGGGAGCCAGTATCCAAACGCGAGCGCGTGGACCGGCTGGGCAACGATCCCCCACACCAGCAACCGACGAACAGACTTGCCGACGTCCGCACCTGGCTGAGCAAGGTTGTAGGCCATGACCAGCGCGAACACCGGAAACGCGATCCGACCAAGCTCACTGATCACCGGCACATAGCCGCCGAAAAAGACACGGGCCACGTGGTCGCCCGTCATCAGCATGACGGCCAGCCATTTCAGCACTTCACGCCCGCCACTGGTCATCACAGTTCCCTCGTGGTGTCTGCGGCCTTGGTCGACGTCTTGTAGGGTTCTGACTCCGGGAAGGATCCAAGCGCGCGAATCTGCCGGTTGATGACGCTGCCTTCCAACGTCGGTACGGCACCCTGCCCTGCGAATTGCTGCGGCTGCTGGGCCTGCTGCGGAGGCGTCTGCGGCCGATTGTCGTGACGCTCGCGATATGGGTTATAGACCGGGCCACGTCGAGCCAGCGTGCGGCATTCGGGCTGGCTAATGTCGTAGGCCGTCCCCTGTTCGGTGATGCACGTGCAGCTGCCCGCCTGATACTTGCCCTCGCCGTCCAGACCATCTTTCGATGACATGCACACCAGCAATGGATCGGCGGTCGCGTTGCGATCATCGAACACCGGTGCAGTCCAGGGCATGCTGGCGATTCGGGGCAGGTGGTCCTTGGCGTATTCCGTGGCTGTTTTCCAGCGTATTTCGTGAGGCTTTGCATCGGACGAACCAGACGACACAGGGGTCGCATCGGCTGACGCCGATTGCGACCCCTCTGGTGCGGCGGTTGCGGCCATGGCGGACGGCTTGAGCATTTCGTAGGCGAAATAGGCGAGGACAACGGCAGCTATCGCCAGCGCCGGAAGTGCCATCACCTTCCATGGAATGCGTGGTTTGATCGTGTGAACCTCGGCGGACTTGTATTGGCCGAAAATCTGTGATGGCAACAGGCGCGTGGTGCGCTGGGCGAGGTCGCGTTTTGCCGACGATTTGATTTCCTCGTTGAGCTCGCCCCAACGGAACACATCGATCATCTTGGTGCCGAACCGGCGCACTACATGCGAGTGCGTGCCGATCAGACCGCGTACAAACGGATACAGCTGGTTCGGCTGCTGCGTGGTCCACACGAAGTCCAGGCCACGATGCCGATGCTCAGCCAGATCGAGAACGTGCTTGGGGGTCTGCTGCCGGGTGGCGTCGTGCAGGTGGCCGAACCACTTCCACGCTTCATCTACGAAGATCAGCGAGCCATTGGGGACGATGTACTCCCCTGCTCCATCCTTTTCGTTCCAACGGCGCGGATCGTCCAGCGTGGTCGCCAAGCCGTCCTGCAAACCGTCGATGCCACACGCAAAAATAGGGCGTTCGCCGCGCTGGGACTCTTGAACAAGGCGCTCCATCATCAGCGCGGTTTTGCCGTTGCCGGGCTGGCCGGTGAAAAGTTCGATAGGCATTAGGACCTCCGAACCAGCACGGCGCGGGCAGCAGATACAGCAAACTTCGTGGCGACCGCAGACGCGATCATGGTGCAAGCCTGATCGAAGCGCATGAGGCCCGCATACGCAATTAGCACCGAACCCCATTCGCCACCCGGCGTACCAGCGCCGATGTGCTGCTGCATGTTCTCAAGCCACGGCTCAACGGCGAATTCGTGGGTTGCCCAGGCGATGCGCAGCCACGCCATACCGGCAACAATCCACGTGCCGAGCTGTGTGCGGAAAAGCCACGCGATTCCAGACAAAAGGGAGCTGATCAGGATGGGCATTTACGAGTCCTTACCTGCGACGATGCGCAGCGAAGCGAGGGCGGCGAGGCCCATCACGAAATAGGAACCGAGGCCGAGCCAGTTACACAGCGGCGCGGGGTCGAACTGGATAGTTGCGCCCATCACGTCGATGGCCGGGATCGCGGGACACGAACCGCCACCCCAGCCGTAACCGGACGTGTCGGGCTGGATCGGGTCAGTGCCCTGCCCGCCTTGCCATGCGCCGCTGCCCGGCAAGCTGGTGCCAGGGTCAACCGAGCCACCCGTGCCGGTCAGCGCGTTGCGGATCGCCACAAGGTCCGGGTTACTGCCGGTACCAGATCCACTGTTGAGCTTCTCGACAGCGCAGGCCGTGCGCCACTACATCAGGAGGCTGGTGTATTCGAGGGCATCGCACTTCTCACCCGTGCAGATGGGAGGCTGGCCGCACATGCCGCCAGCGACGTTTCGGTTCTTGCGGGTGTTGCAGTCGATCCGCCACTGGATGCGGGCTTGACCACACATGATTGGCGAACCGCTACACGTCGGAGGCGACGAACAGTCATCGCCGCCAGAGAATTCGTCAACGGTCTTACCCTCGCCGTTCTCCCCGCCTTCCTCGCCCGGATCCGGCTGACCGTCACCGTCGGCGTCCTTCTTACACGTGCCGTCTTTACCGCGAACCTCGCCCGAAGCGCATTGACCATCGCCGGGCAGGCAGTTACCAGCGGGAGACTTGACCTCGCCCGCAGGGCATTCGTTGTCTTTGTTTTTACAGGTGCCGTCAGACTGTTGCGTCATACCAGCAGGACACGGCTCGGGCTTGCACTCACCGAGGGAGTTGGCCGCCGCGCCACCTGGGCACTTGTCGCCCTCAGGTTCGCAGGCAGACATTGCTGCATTCCAGTAGTAGCCCGTCCCAAACTCGGCCTTACATTTCTTCTCGTCAAAGTCGTTGCACGTTCCCGGATCGACGCTGTACTTACCGTTGAAATATCCATCACCGGTCGAAAACCACGCCTGCTTGCAGCCGCCGTTGCACGTCACCGAGCCATTCTGAGGGTCGGCAGGGAATCGTTACGTATAGGGCCAAAAACCACCTAAGCGATTGAAACGCAATAATAATTGCCTTGGCCCGATAGCGTATCTCCCCGTCTATGGGGCCTGTTCAAGGACTTTCGCTGTATAGCTCAGCGGCGCTACTTCCCTGTCAAGGTCGAGATGGTAGTCGCCGAAGCGGTTGATGTGGCTGGTCCGATACGGCGACAGGCCGGCCAGGATCTCGGGCGTCAGTTCAATCCCCTCCTTCCGCATCTCAGCCAAGGTCCGGCTCATGCCTTCTACGTTGTGGAGGATGATCATGTTAGCGACCAGCTGGCTGTACTTGATGATCTTGCGCTGCTCGTGTTGGACGTTCTCAGCAATGATCCCCTGGCTGCCAAAGAACACCCATTTCACGAAGCCGTTGTACTCCTCGCTCTTGTTGGTCGCAGCATGGATTGTTTTGCGAATCTCGTTGTCATCGATGTAGCGCAGCAAGAACAGCGTTCGGACGGCCTTGCCAAGTTCCCGGAAGGCGAAGTACAGCTTGTTCTTCCGGCTGTAGGTGCCCAGCCGGCGCAGGATCGAGGACGCGGTGATCTTCCCCAGTCGGATCGAGATCACTACCCGCAGCATGTCGTGGAGATGGGTGGCGATCAGTTGCCAGTCGATGCTGTCTCCGAACAGTGCCTGGATGTTCTTATAGGTCCTGCCAGGTTCGGGCCGGAAGAATGTGAGATCCTTGATGTTTCGTATCCTGGGCATCAGCTGGATGCCCAGCATGTGGGCCAAACCGAAGACCGGATAGCTTTGGGCCTGCGTGTCGCCATGGACGATCTCGGGCTGGATGTCGGACGTGTTGGCCAGCAGGCCATCGAGGATGTAGATGCCCTCGTGCACGCCACAGGGAATGAAGTGGCTGAACAGCGCCACGTATTTGTCGGACACATGGTAGTAGCCGATGCCGCCGTAGCCGCCGTAGCGGATGTGGTACTCCGACAGCAGGTTGTCCTCGTACACGCTCCACTTGGTGCCATCTGCTGACGCGCTCTTGCCGCTGCCCCAATAGCCCGGCAGGTCAAATTTGTTGTAGGTATTGATGACCTCCACGATGGCCTTCTCAAGGACATCTTCGGTCACGTATTTGAGGTTGAGCCAAGCGACCTGGCGACGGCTGAAGCCCTTGATCGACCGCGCTGTCTGCGTCGGACCCAAGTTGCAGCCATAGCAAAACAGCGTGGTGATCACCCGTCGAGGGAGATCTTCAACCTGGCTCTCGGTGCCGGCGATCGGACGGAAGAATCGGTGCAGATCCAGCCATTGGCTGGCGTCGATCAGGACATCGACGATGCTGGACTCCGGGAGCCGTTCGGCGATGAGGCGGTCCACGGTGGCAATGGCGCTTGAGACCTCGGCGCGTTGCCCCTTCCGCAGTACCAGGCGTCCTTCCAGAATGTCCGCATGAACATTCTCGGGGAAACGCTCGTCAACTTCGTCGGCCAAGTCGGTCAGTTGTGCGCGCAACCCGGCCACGAAAGTCGCAGCGTCGGTGGGCAAGCCTGACACCTGGCCATAGGCTTCCAGTTCCTGGGCCAAGGTGGCTTCATCGACCAGCTGCTCGCGGTAGTCGTCAAATCGTTCGCTGCTGGGGATGAAGAGATCTCCCGACTTCAGTTCGTCCTTGACCTGCACCAGCACGGCCAGCTCGAAGTACTTACGGTGCATCCAGCCGGCGCCTGCCGCGCTGGCCCGCTTGCCAAACACGTGCTGACGCCAGAGCTTGGACATCCAGTCGAAGTCCTTTTCCGGGTCCAGGCCGAGGGATGCGACCTCGATCAGCTCACGGCGTTGGTTGCGCAGCGACAGCACCGCTGCAATCAACGGCTCCATGCCGGCATCGTGGCTGGTTGCCCGCAAGTTCATCAGCTCCAGCCCATTGAACAGCAGCGGCCTGACCGCGCCGTAGGGCTGCAGCATGAAAGGCAGAAAGTTCTTTCCTGCGTATGCCATATGTTCTTCGCATTCGGCCAGCAAGGTCGACACTTCCGCTTCCAGACTGTTATCGATGGCGTCCACGCGCTGACTATCGCTGCCGTCGAGCTGATAGGCCTGCAGGATTTCCTTGAGCTGGCCGATCAGGAAGTCGGCCCGCTTGGCATGTTCGAGCTGGTAGGCCAGCAGCTTTTGCTGGGCCGTGTTCTCCAGCCCGCGCACCTGCTTGATGAACAGCTCGGCTGCGTCATCCAGCGTCTTGGCATGCTGGGCGCGAATGAAGATGGTGGCCAACGCATAGCGCTTGTCCGGAGCCAGTTCGGCTAACTCGCTGGCGTCATAGGCGCGAGCCATTGCACGGAATTGCTTGAGCTTGGGCACCGGCACATCGATGGGAGGCAGCTGGTCGGCCAACTGCTGCAGCATGCGGATGTGCTGCAGATAGAACCGGACCTCCTTGTTGGTCGGTCGGCCAGGCTCGCGCTTGAGCGATTGCCAGCCAGTAAATCTGGAGCCTTCCGGTGCGCGCAGCAATTCGTCAATGAGCGTGCGCGTGGCAGGCGTCAACGCGTGACTGATGCTGCGGTAGTAGCCCAGATTGACCCGCTCACGTGCGCCGATGGCGGCCAGCTCCAGGGTGCGGAAGCCTGGCAGTTCGTAGCGGTGGTGCACCAGCTCTTCGAGCAGGACGTTCACAATGTCCGGGATGGTGTGCTTGGTCTGGGCTGCTCCGGTGGCCACCGTGTCCAGCCAGGCCAAGCCTGATTTGTCCAAGGGACGTACCCCGATGAACTGCCGAAGCTGCGGCATATGGCGGCGCTGGCTACCGGAAGCGTCGTAACGTTCGAGCTGGTCGGTGTCCAATACGCGCCCGAGTCGGGCGGCCTTGGCGATGTGCTTCCGGATCCGCTCGGGCACTTCGGCTAACACCGTGAAGTAACCCAGGCGCTGGAAGAGCTTGAGATGAATCAGTACCGCCAGCTGCGGTCCCGGCTGGGTGGTCAGCTGCTTGGCGAATGCAATCTCAGCGGCGGTGGGGGTATAGATCTCCTCCAGTTCCTTGGCGGTGGGATCAGGCTACAGTCGCGGGTAGGCGGTCTCGTGAAGGGTAGCCATTGGATCCGGAGGTTATGAGGGGATCAATCCCAGTGCCGGCCGTCGTCTGTATTGAGAGACGCTTCCAGGAAACACTGGTGCGTATCGGCCATGCGGTGCATGTCATCGAGCAACGTGGCCAGGATTTCATCCAGATCCCGGTCGGGATCGGTGGGAACAGTCAACTGGTACTCGCTGCTGGCAGTGTTCAGGCGCACAGCCTGGAACGGGGCCAAGCAGATCTCTTCGATCCGGCCTCGGGCCTTGGCCGCGCCGCGGCCCGTGCGGGCAAACGGGGTCAGCACCATGCGCAGGCGCAGCTGCAAGGCCGGTTTGCCCTCGGGCGCCGGCAGTGCCATCGCCGGTACCGGCGCGGTTGGACTGGGCAGGCTTGCTTCAATGCGGTCCCGGGCAAAGGGGTCACGCCCGTCCAGATAGCGCATGGCCGACTGCACATCGCGCCAGCCCACGTACTCCATCAGCGCCTTCATGTCCCAGCCTTGGTCGTTGGCCCAGCTGGCAAAGCCGCGGCGCAACGAATGGCTGCTGTGGAGCCCCGCATCGGCAAAGCCGGCACTGGTCAGCAACTCGCGCAGCAGGCGCACCAAGCTGTTGGGATGCAGGCCTTCGGCGCTCACCTGGCCCCATTGGCTGACCGCCCGAAATACCGGCCCTTCTTGCAGGTCGGCCGCCTGCAGCCACACCTGGGTCGCCTCCACCGGGCACAACCGCGACAACGCCGGCACCTTGTAGGTGACGCCGGCGGCCTGGCGATCGCCCTTGCTGCGCGGCAGGAAACAGGTCATCCCCTGTCCCGGCACCAGCGTGAGATGGGCCACTTCCAGACGCAGCAGTTCATCGCCACGGAAGCCCCGCCAGAACCCGAGCAGCACCAGCGCTCGGTCGCGTTGATGGCGCAGCGCCGCCGCTTCGTCGCCCCGGGCATGTGCCGCAGCGATCGCTGCAGCCAACCAGTCATCTAGCTCGACGAGCCGCCGAATCTGGAGCGGCGCGGCTTGTTTGATCTGGCCCGGGTGCAGGGTCTGGATGCCTTTGAGCACCTTGCGCACCAGCGGCGACCGGGTCGGGTCGACAAATCCGTGGTCGCGGTGCCAAGAGGCGATGGCCGCCAGGCGTTGGCGGAGGGTGCTGGTCGCCAAGGTCTGCGCATAAGCGGCCAGGTACCGGGCCACGCTGTCAGGTGTCGCTGGGAGGTGGCCCTGCCACTCGACTTCAAAGTGCCGCAGCGCCGACGCATAGGTGCGCACCGTGTTCTGGCGCGTGGCCGCATCGAGGTAGCGGTCCAGTTCGGTCACTGGCGCGTGGCCTCCACGGAGGTCGGCTGGCGCAGGGTCGACAGGATGGTGCATTCGGCCCGCTGGCCGCCATTGCAACTGGCAATCACCCGTTCCAGCTCGCTGGCCATGCGCTGCAGATCGGCCATGCGTGCGCGAACGTCGACCAGATGGCTGCGGGCCAGCCGATCCACGTCCCCGCACGAAAGCTCCTCATCGCCGGCCAGCTGCAGCAGGCTACGGACCTCCTCCAGGCTGAAGCCTAGGTCCCGGCCGCGCGCAATGAAGCGCAGCCGCTCGATGTCTGCCGGGCCATAGACCCGGTAGCCATTGCCCGAGCGCCCCGGGCGCGGCAGCAGGCCGATCCGCTCGTAATAGCGGATCGTCTCCAGGTGGCACCCGCTGGCGTCGGCGGCCTCACTGATCTTCATTCGTACGCTTGACTCCGTAGTAACTACGGACTTTACCCTCACTGGCGCTGCCATACCAGCGGCGTGGCTATGGCAGTGATCGGCAGCATTTGTCGGCTGGATGGTCCATTCCGGTGCCCTGCTGGCCATTGCCGTGGACATGTTTCGGCCTGCTTGTGATCAAGGCAGCAGGCGAGATCTTGGGTGATGGGCCGTCAAGCACGTGGCTTGGTCCGCGCCTCAACCTGCACTGAGGTTCCAATTAGGGCTTGCACCCCGCCATCACAACAATCGGGTATCCTTTGCCGAATGTGGCATCCCATCCTCTTTCGTGTTGTGCTGGCCCTAGCCCTCATCCTGAATGGGACGAGTTCGGCTGCGTCTTCCGTGCACATGATGGGTTCGGCCTTCCATACGCAAGGCGCCAGCGAAGCGATATCAGTGGCACTCGCTAATGAAGATCCAGCTTACGCACAGCACCATATTGCCGCGGCAAAGGGGCACAGCCAGGAAGTGAAATCGCCCCAGGCGCCACGCCATCGTGGCGACCACACCGCGTCAGACTGCTGCAAGTTGAGTGCCTGCCGCTGCGCATGCGTACAGGCCTGTGCGTCTATTCCTGTTGTATTCGCACTAGTGCCAATGGATGTGGTGCGTGACCCAGTCCAGCGCTTTCTGGCCGTCGGTCGTCCATCGCCGGCGCTGCCTCATCTGATCCGACCTCCCATCGGCTAATTGCTTCAGGTGCCTAAGGCGCCTTGATAGAGCATGTCGTCCCCTTATTGGGGAAGAGCGTTTCTGTGCCCGCCGCGCGGGCATCCTCGATGCTTGGAGTGTCCCATGTCTTTCGATCCCGTCGATGACCGGCGAAGCGTATCGCGTCGCCGTTTTGTTCAGGGTCTTGTGCCGGTGGCGCATTTGCTGGGCTCGGCCTCTGGCCAAAATCAAGCTGGGCCCTGAAGGGGGCCGGCCAGCTCAATGTCCTTAGTGGGACCGAGTTTGACCTGACGATCGGCGAAACTCCGGTGAACTTCACCGGACGCGCCCGTTCGGCAATCACGGTGAACGGGTCGCTGCCTGCACCGCTTCTGCGCTGGCGTGAAGGTACTACGGTCAATCTGCGGGTGGCCAACGCATTGCCTGTCGGGTCCATTCACGGTAGTGAGACCTCTATCCACTGGCATGGGATTTTGTTGCCAGCCAACATGGACGGCGTCCCAGGCCTGAGCTTCCACGGCATCAACCGTGGTGATGCCTATCACTACCGCTTTACGGTTCAGCAAGGCGGAACTTATTGGTACCACAGTCATTCAGGCACTCAGGAACAGGCAGGTCTATACGGCCCGCTGGTGATAGATCCGATCGAACCGGAACCCTTTGCCTTCGACCGCGACTACGTGGTGATGCTCAGTGATTGGACCGACCTTAGCGGCGACGCGCTGTTTGCGCGATTGAAAAAAATGGCCGACCACGACAATTACTACAAGCGCACCGTAGGCGACTTCCTCCGCGATGCCCAACAAGACGGTCTTAAGGCAACGTTGGCCGACCGTCGCATGTGGGGCTCGATGAGGATGACGCCCACTGATCTTTCAGATGTGAATGCCAACACCTACACGTACTTGATGAACGGCACAACCGCGCTGGGCAATTGGACCGGCCTGTTCCGTTCCGGCGAGAAGGTACGGTTGCGCTTCATCAATGGCTCTGCAATGACGTATTTCGACGTCCGCATTCCTGGCCTGAAGATGACGGTGGTCGCCGCTGACGGCCAGTATGTGCACCCGGTGACGGTCGACGAGTTCCGCATCGCGGTAGCCGAAACCTTCGATGTGATCGTAGAGCCTAGCGGCCAGGATGCCTTCACCATATTCGCTCAGGACTCAGGGCGAACCGGTCATGTCAGCGGCACCCTTGCCGTCCGCGAAGGCCTGCGAGCACCGGTGCCAGAGCTCGATCCGCGCCCGATCCTGACCATGGCGGACATGGGCATGGCGCACGGAGCCATGGCCGAAATGAACAGCGGTAGCGGGGACAAGAAGATGTCTGACACTACGGACGATCCCCATGCCGGACACGACATGGGGGGGATGCAGAGCCATGCAATGGCCGGCATGGACATGTCCACGGGAAGCATGGATATGGGCGGCGATATGCAGTCGCACCCCGTTGGAGAGGCCGGCAACCCATTGGTTGATAACCAGGCAATGAAGCCGACCTCTCGCTTAGACGATCCAGGCAACGGCCTGCGTGGAAATGGTCGCAAGGTGCTGTCTTATTCGATGCTCCGAAGTGCTTTTGAGGATCCTGACGGCCGAGATCCGGGCCGCGACATCGAGCTGCACCTCACCGGGCATATGGAGAAATTCGCCTGGTCGTTCAATGGGGTCAAATTCTCGGCCGCCGAACCACTGCGATTGAACTACGGTGAACGCCTGCGCATCGTGTTGGTCAATGACACGATGATGGCCCATCCAATCCACTTGCACGGCATGTGGAGCGACGTGGAGGACGATCAGGGCAACTTCATGGTTCGCAAGCACACCGTAGATATGCCCCCCGGTAGCAGACGCAGTTATCGAGTGCGAGCGGGTTCACCCCCGTTTTCACGGACACTTAC
>NZ_PKQQ01000029.1 GCF_002893095.1 Stenotrophomonas sp. VV52
CGTGCGGCTTGGTGCGCTCGAACTTACCCTTTGCCATTGTTGTATACCTTGAATTTGAAAAGAGGGAGGTAAAGACCTGAGCTTACGCTCAGGCCTTCTTGATCACGGTTTCGGCGATGTTGTTCGGCGCCGGCTCGTAGTGGTCGAATTCCATCGTGAACGTTGCGCGACCCTGGGTCTGCGAACGCAGCGAGGTGGCGTAACCGAACATTTCGCCCAGCGGGATCATCGCGTTGATGACGCTGGCCGAACCGTCACCGGTGGTGTCGGAACCCTGCAGGACGCCACGACGGCGGCTCACGTCGCCCATCACGTCACCCTGGTAATCCTCCGGGGTCACGATCTCGACCTTCATGATCGGCTCCAGCAGCACCGGCTTGGCCTTGGCGAAGCCCTGCTTGAAGGCCATCGACGATGCCAGCTTGAACGCCATTTCCGAGGAGTCGACGTCGTGGTACGAACCGAACACCAGCTTCACCTTGACGTCCACGACCGGGAAGCCAGCCAGCGGACCGCTGGTGATGGTTTCGCGCAGGCCCTTTTCGATCGACGGAATGAATTCCTTCGGAATCACGCCACCGGTGATGTCGTTGATGAACAGGAAGTCGTCCTTGATGTTCGGGGCGATCTTCGGGTCGGCACGGTCTTCAGCGGTGATCGGCGACAGTTCGATCACGACGTGACCGTACTGACCCTTACCACCGGACTGCTTGGCGTGCTTGTAGTCCGACTTGACGTCGGCCATCTGGATGGTTTCGCGGTAGGCCACCTGCGGCTTGCCGACGTTGGCTTCAACGTTGAACTCGCGCTTCATGCGGTCGACGATGATGTCCAGGTGCAGCTCGCCCATGCCCGAGATGATGGTCTGGCCGGATTCTTCGTCGGTCTTGACGCGGAACGACGGATCTTCCTGCGCCAGGCGGCCGAGGGCCAGGCCCATCTTTTCCTGGTCGGACTTGGTCTTCGGTTCGACGGCCATCGAGATGACCGGCTCCGGGAACACCATGCGCTCCAGGATGATCGGGTGCTCCTGCGAGCACAGGGTGTCACCGGTGGTGGTGTCCTTCAGGCCCACGGCAGCGGCGATGTCACCGGCCAGCACTTCCTTGATTTCTTCACGATCGTTGGAGTGCATCTGCAGGATGCGGCCGATGCGCTCCTTCTTGCCCTTGACCGAGTTCAGCAGCTGGTCGCCGGCATTCAGGGTGCCCGAGTAGACGCGGAAGAAGGTCAGCGCGCCCACGAACGGGTCGGTGATGATCTTGAAGGCCAGCGCCGAGAACGGTGCCTTGTCGTCGGACTTGCGGCTCAGCGCAACGGTCTCGTCGTCCACGTCGGTACCGGTCACGTCCGGCACGTCGATCGGCGACGGCAGCAGCTGCACCACGCCGTCCAGCATGGCCTGCACGCCCTTGTTCTTGAACGCCGAACCGCAGTACATCGGCACGATTTCGGTGGCCAGGGTACGGGTACGCAGGGCGTTGATGATTTCAGCCTCGACCAGCTCTTCGCCGCCCAGGTACTTTTCCATCAGCTCTTCGCTGGCTTCAGCCGCGGCTTCGATCATGAAGGTACGGGCTTCTTCAGCCGCATCCTTCAGGTCGGCCGGGATGTCCAGGTACTCGAACTTCATGCCCTGGGAGGCTTCATCCCAATGGATGGCCTTCATCTTGACCAGGTCGATGACGCCCTTGAAGTTGTCTTCGGCGCCGATCGGCAGCTGCATCGGAACGGCAACGGCACCCAGCTTGGCGCGCAGCTGGCTGGCGACCTTGGTGAAGTTGGCACCGGTACGGTCCATCTTGTTCACGAACGCGATGCGCGGCACCTTGTACCGGTTGGCCTGGCGCCACACGGTTTCGGACTGCGGCTGCACGCCACCGACGGCGCACAGCACGAACACCGCACCGTCGAGCACGCGCAGCGAGCGCTCCACTTCGATGGTGAAGTCGACGTGTCCGGGGGTGTCGATGATGTTGAAGCGGTGCTCCGGCAGGGACTTGTCCATGCCCTTCCAGAACGCGGTGGTCGCAGCGGACTGGATCGTGATGCCACGCTCCTGCTCCTGCTCCATCCAGTCCATGGTGGCGGCGCCGTCGTGCACTTCACCGATCTTGTGGCTCTTGCCGGTGTAGAACAGGATGCGCTCGGACGTGGTGGTCTTGCCGGCATCGATGTGGGCCATGATGCCGAAGTTGCGGTAACGCTCGATGGGAGTGGTGCGGGCCACGGGAGCCTCTCAATTTCTTGGAATTCGGATGGCCGAACGCCGCCTTTCGGCGGCCTTCGGATTGGCGCAGCCTTTCTGGGGCCGCGAGGCAGCACCTTAATGGTGCTGCCGTGCCTGTTTTACAAGGCCGTCAAACTCACCAGCGGTAGTGGGCGAAGGCCTTGTTGGCTTCGGCCATGCGGTGGGTTTCTTCGCGCTTCTTGATGGCGCCACCACGGTTTTCCGAGGCATCCAGCAGTTCTGCAGCCAGCTTCTTCGGCATGGTGTTCTCACCACGCTTGCGGGCCGAGTCGATCAGCCAGCGCATGGCCAGGGCCATCTTGCGCGACGAACGCACTTCGACCGGCACCTGGTAGGTCGCACCGCCGACGCGGCGGGACTTCACTTCGACCGACGGAGCCACGTTGTCCAGAGCCTTCTGCACCAGCTCGATGGAGTTCGGGTTCTTTTCGCTGATCACGTCCATGGCGCCATAGACGATCTTTTCAGCGACCGACTTCTTGCCGCTCAGCATCACCATGTTGATGAAGCGCGCGATGGTTTCACTTCCGTGCTTCGGATCCGGCAGGACAGAGCGCTGCGGCGTATTACCTTTACGAGACATGTGTACTTTCCCTTAGCTCTTCGGACGCTTGGCGCCGTACTTGGAACGGCCCTGGCGACGCTTGGCAACGCCCGAGGCGTCCAGCGAACCACGAACGGTGTGGTAACGCACACCCGGCAGGTCCTTGACGCGACCGCCGCGGATCAGGACCACGGAGTGCTCCTGCAGGTTGTGGCCTTCGCCACCGATGTAGCTGATGACCTCTTCCTGGTTGGTCAGGCGGACCTTGGCAACCTTGCGGAGGGCCGAGTTCGGCTTCTTCGGGGTGGTGGTGTACACACGGGTGCAGACGCCACGGCGCTGCGGGCACTTTTCAAGAGCCGGGGAGGCGCTCTTGTAAGTGGTTGCCTGCCGCGGCTTGCGGACAAGCTGATTGATCGTCGCCATCAGTAAGTTCTTCTGAGATGAGGCCGAGGGAAAAAACGGCCATGAGTGCGGAAATGTGCAAGCAGGCCGGTGAAAACTGGCCTGCTGAGACAGACGATTGTAGCAACCCTCTGAAAACGCGGTCAACCGCGCGCACGGAAGGCCAGCCCTGATCCCGGGCCGTTACTGGGGCGCCTTCTCCTTGCCCCCCGTTCAGGTTGTCTACCAGCCCCCTTTCGAGGCCGGCGGGCATCCTACAGCATTGGTGGCGGGAATGCCACCGATGCCGGGTGGGAAGGCACGGCCAACGGCCGTGCCCTACCCCGTTTTCATCACTCGTCGGTCGAATCGACTTCCGGAGCGGTTTCCACCGCTGCGGCCACCGGTGCCGCTTCAGCCACGACCGGCGAGCCGGCCAGGGTCTGCAGCTCCGACTCGGTCAGCCCGGAGGCGTTGCGACGACGGTTGGCGTGGTAGGCCAGGCCGGTACCGGCCGGGATCAGGCGGCCGACGATGACGTTTTCCTTCAGGCCGCGCAGGTTGTCCGAGGTGCCGCGGACGGCAGCTTCGGTCAGCACGCGGGTGGTTTCCTGGAACGACGCGGCCGAGATGAACGACTCGGTCGCCAGCGACGCCTTGGTGATGCCCAGCAGGACCGGGTCGAAACGGGCGATCAGCTCGTTGCGGGTGGTCAGGCGTGCATTTTCCTCGATGACGCGCTGGCGCTCGGCCTGCTCGCCATTCAGGAACTTGCTGCTGCCCTGGTCGGTGATTTCGACCTTGCGCAGCATCTGGCGGGTGATCACTTCAATGTGCTTGTCGTTGATCTTCACGCCCTGCAGGCGGTACACGTCCTGGATTTCCTTGACCAGGTAGGCCGCCAGCGGTTCGACACCCAGCAGGCGCAGGATGTCCTGCGGGCTCGGCTCGCCGTCCACGATGGTTTCGCCCTTGGTCACGTGCTCGCCTTCGAACACGATCACCTGGCGGTACTTCGGGATCAGCTCTTCGTGTTCCGAACCATCGGTGTCCTTGATGATCAGGCGCTGCTTGCCCTTGGTGTCCTTGCCGAAGCTGATGATGCCCGAACGCTCGGCCAGGATCGCCGGATCCTTCGGCTTGCGCGCTTCGAACAGATCGGCCACGCGCGGCAGACCACCGGTGATGTCACGGGTCTTGGACGCTTCCTGCGGGATCTTGGCGACCACGTCGCCCACGCCGACGGCAGCGCCGTCCTGCAGGTTGACGATGGAACGCGGCGGCAGCAGGTACTGGGCCGGCAGATCGGTGTTCGGGATGGTCAGGTCATTGCCCTTGGCATCCACGATGCGCACGATCGGGCGCAGCTCCTTGGCCTGCGAACCACGACGCTTCGGGTCGGTGATTTCACGCGACGCCAGGCCGGTCAGTTCGTCGGTCTTCTCGATGACGGTGACGCCGTCGATGAAGTCGATGAAGCGGATGAAACCGGCCACTTCCGAAACGATCGGGTGGTTATGCGGATCCCAGTTGGCCACGGCCTGGCCAGCCTTGACCGCGTCGCCGTCCTTGGTCGCGATCATCGAGCCGTACGGCAGCTTGTAACGCTCACGCTCACGGCCGTGCGCGTCGAGCACCGAGATTTCACCCGAGCGCGAGACCGCGACCAGGGAACCATTGGCGTGTTCGACCGACTTCAGGTTGTTGAACTTCACCGAACCGGTGGTCTTGACCGTGATGTTGTCCACGGCTGCCGCACGCGATGCCGCACCACCGATGTGGAAGGTACGCATGGTCAGCTGGGTACCCGGCTCACCGATCGACTGCGCGGCGATGACGCCGACCGCTTCGCCGATGTTGACCAGGTGGCCACGGGCCAGGTCGCGACCGTAGCAGTTGGCGCACACGCCGAAGGCCGATTCGCAGCTGATGGTCGAGCGCACCTTGATGCTCTGCACGCCGGCGTCTTCCAGCTTGGCGACCCAGGCTTCGTCGAGCAGGGTGTTGCGGGTCACGATCGGATCTTCGTCGTTGCCCGGCAGGAACACGTCCTCGGCCACGACACGACCCAGCACGCGGTCCTTCAACGGCTCCACGACGTCGCCGCCTTCCACGATCGGGGTCATGGTCAGGCCTTCGGTGGTACCGCAATCCACTTCGGTGATGACCACGTCCTGCGCCACGTCCACCAGTCGACGGGTCAGGTAACCCGAGTTCGCGGTCTTCAGCGCGGTATCGGCCAGACCCTTACGGGCACCGTGGGTGGAGTTGAAGTACTCCTGCACGTTCAGGCCTTCACGGAAGTTCGCCTTGATGGGCGTTTCGATGATCGAGCCATCCGGGCGGGCCATCAGGCCACGCATGCCGGCCAGCTGGCGGATCTGCGCCTGGCTGCCTCGCGCACCGGAGTCGGCCATGATGTACAGCGAGTTCATCGACTTCTGGTCGATGGTCTCGCCCTTGGCATTGACCACCTTTTCGGTACCGATGGTGTCCATCATCGCCTTGGCGATGCGTTCATTGGTACGCGACCAGATGTCGACCACCTTGTTGTAACGCTCACCGGCGGTGACCAGGCCCGACTGGTACTGCTCCTGGATTTCCAGCACTTCGGCTTCGGCCTCGGTGAGGATGCCGCGCTTCTCGTCCGGGATCAGCATGTCGTCGATACCGATCGACACGCCCGCACGGGTTGCGTAGGCGAAGCCGGTGTACATCAGCTTGTCGGCGAACACCACGGTGTCCTTCAAGCCCAGCTGGCGGTAGCTGGAGTTGATCAGGCGGCTGATGTTCTTCTTGGTCAGCTCGGTGTTGGCCAGCGCGAACGGCAGGCCTTCCGGCAGGATTTCGGCCAGCAGGGCGCGACCGATCGTGGTCTCCACGATCGAGCTCTTCTTCTGCTTGTCGCCGTTCTCGTCGGTCACCACTTCGGTGATGCGGACCTTGACCTTGGCGTGCAGTTCCACCACGCGGTTGTCGTAGGCGCGCTTCACTTCGGCGATGTTGGCGAAGGCCATGCCCTCGCCCTTCTTGTTTTCCAGGGCGCGGGTCATGTAGTACAGACCCAGCACCACGTCCTGCGACGGCACGATGATCGGCTCGCCGTTGGCCGGCGACAGGATGTTGTTGGTGGACATCATCAGCGCACGCGCTTCCAGCTGGGCTTCCAGCGAGAGCGGCACGTGGACGGCCATCTGGTCACCGTCGAAGTCGGCGTTGAACGCAGTACAGACCAGCGGATGCAGCTGGATCGCCTTGCCTTCGATCAGCACCGGCTCGAACGCCTGGATGCCCAGGCGGTGCAGGGTCGGCGCACGGTTCAGCATGACCGGGTGTTCGCGGATGACCTCTTCCAGGATGTCCCAGACTTCGGCTTCTTCGCGCTCGACCAGCTTCTTGGCGGCCTTGATGGTGGTGGCCAGGCCACGACGCTGCAGCTTGGCGAACACGAACGGCTTGAACAGTTCCAGCGCCATCTTCTTCGGCAGGCCGCACTGGTGCAGGCGCAGGTACGGACCGACCACGATGACCGAACGGCCCGAGTAGTCCACGCGCTTGCCCAGCAGGTTCTGGCGGAAGCGACCCTGCTTGCCCTTGATCATGTCGGCCAGCGACTTCAGCGGGCGCTTGTTGGTGCCGGTGATGGCACGGCCGCGACGGCCGTTGTCCAGCAGCGCATCGACCGATTCCTGCAGCATGCGCTTTTCATTGCGCACGATGATGTCCGGCGCGTTCAGCTCGAGCAGGCGGCGCAGGCGGTTGTTGCGGTTGATGACGCGGCGGTACAGGTCGTTCAGGTCGGAGGTCGCGAAGCGGCCACCGTCCAGCGGCACCAGCGGACGCAGGTCCGGCGGCAGCACCGGCAGCACGGTCATGACCATCCACTCCGGACGGTTGCCCGATTCCAGGAAGGCTTCGACCAGCTTGATGCGCTTGGTGAGGCGCTTGAGCTTGGTTTCCGAACCGGTGCTGGCGATTTCTTCGCGCAGGCGGGTCATTTCCGACTGCAGGTCGATGGTGCGCAGCAGTTCGTACACGGCCTCGGCGCCCATGGCGGCGTCGAAGTCGTCGCCGTGCTCCTGGCGGGCCTGCAGGAACTGTTCTTCGGTCAGCAGCTGGCGGCGCTCCAGGGCGGTCAGGCCCGGCTCGGTCACCACGTAGGCTTCGAAGTACAGCACGCGCTCGATGTCGCGCAGGGTCATGTCCAGCATCAGGCCGATGCGCGACGGCAGCGACTTGAGGAACCAGATGTGCGCGACCGGCGAGGCCAGGTCGATGTGGCCCATGCGCTCACGGCGCACCTTGGCCAGGGTCACTTCGGTGCCGCACTTTTCGCAGACCACGCCGCGGTGCTTCATGCGCTTGTACTTGCCGCACAGGCACTCGTAGTCCTTGACCGGCCCGAAGATGGCGGCGCAGAACAGGCCGTCACGCTCCGGCTTGAAGGTACGGTAGTTGATGGTTTCCGGCTTCTTCACTTCGCCGAAGGACCACGAACGGATCAGGTCCGGCGAGGCCAGCGCGATCTTGATCGCGTCGAAGTCCAGCGTCTGGCGCTGCTGGTTGAAGAGGTTGAGCAGGTCTTTCATGGTGTTTCTCCGAAAGGAGGAAATCTTGTCGATGGGGCTGTCGATTCACTGCCGGCGGCGCGGCTGCCGGGGCAGCCGCGCCTGCGCGATCAGTTGTCTTCCAGTTCCATGTTGATGGCCAGCGAGCGGATTTCCTTCACCAACACGTTGAAGGATTCCGGCATGCCCGCGACCATCTCGTGCTCACCGTCGACGATGTTCTTGTACATCTGGTTGCGGCCCTGCACGTCATCGGACTTCACCGTCAGCATTTCCTGCAGGGTGTAGGCCGCGCCGTAGGCTTCCAGCGCCCAGACTTCCATTTCACCGAAGCGCTGGCCACCGAACTGCGCCTTGCCGCCCAGCGGCTGCTGGGTGACGAGCGAGTACGGACCGGTCGAACGCGCGTGCATCTTGTCGTCGACCAGGTGGTTCAGCTTCAGGTAGTGCATGTAACCCACGGTGGTGTGGCGGTCGAACGCTTCACCGGTGCGGCCGTCGTACAGCTGGGTCTGGCCACTGCTCGGCAGACCGGCCAGGTCCAGCATGCGCTTGATTTCCGCTTCGGTGGCACCGTCGAACACCGGGGTGGCCATCGGCACGCCGTCGGTCAGGTTGCCGGCCAGGCGCAGCAGCTCCTCGTCGCTGAACTGGGTCAGGTCGACGTGGTTGGCGTGCTGGGTCTTGTCGTGGTTGTACACCTCGTCAAGGAACCTGCGCAGGTCGTTGATCGCGGCCTGGGCCTCGAGCATGCCCTGGATCTTGCGACCCAGGCCCTTGGCGGCCCAGCCCAGGTGCACTTCCAGGATCTGGCCGATGTTCATACGCGACGGCACGCCCAGCGGGTTCAGCACGATGTCCACCGTCTCGCCCGAGGCCATGTACGGCATGTCTTCGACCGGCACCACGTTGGAGACCACACCCTTGTTGCCGTGGCGGCCTGCCATCTTGTCGCCCGGCTGGATGCGGCGCTTCACGGCCAGGAACACCTTGACCATCTTCAGCACGCCCGGGGCGAGGTCGTCACCGGCGGTGATCTTGCCGCGCTTGTCGGCGAAGCGACGCTCGAATTCCTTCTCGTGCGCCTGGATCTGCTTCTGGGCGCGTTCGATGGCTTCCGAAGCGTCTTCGTCCTTCATGCGCAGCGCGAACCAGTCGGCCTTCTTCAGGCCGTCCAGGTAGGCGTCGGAGATGGTGTCGCCCTTCTTCAGGTTGGCACCACCATTGGCGACCTTGCCCACGATCTGCGAACGCAGACGGGCGTAGATCGCACCTTCCAGGATGCGGAACTGGTCGTCGAAGTCCTTCTTGACGCGCTTGATCTCGTTTTCCTCGATCTGGCGCGCACGCTTGTCCTTCTCGATGCCGTCGCGGGTGAAGACCTGCACGTCGATGACGGTGCCGTCCATGCCCGGCGGCACGCGCAGCGAGCTGTCCTTAACGTCGGAGGCCTTCTCGCCGAAGATCGCCCGCAGCAGCTTCTCTTCCGGGGTCAGCTGGCTTTCGCCCTTCGGGGTGACCTTGCCGACCATGATGTCGCCGGCGCGCACTTCGGCACCGATGTACACCACGCCCGACTCGTCCAGGCGGTTCAGCGCCTGCTCGGACACGTTCGGGATGTCGGCGGAGATTTCTTCCGGCCCCAGCTTGGTGTCACGCGCAACGCAGGTCAGTTCTTCGATGTGGATCGTGGTGTAACGATCCTCTTCCACCACGCGCTCGGAGAGCAGGATGGAGTCTTCGAAGTTGTAGCCGTTCCACGGCATGAAGGCGATCAGCATGTTCTGGCCCAGGGCCAGTTCGCCGATGTCGGTCGAGGGACCGTCGGCCAGCACGTCGCCACGCGCGATCACGTCGCCCACTTCGACCAGCGGACGCTGGTTGATGCAGGTGTTCTGGTTGGAACGGGTGTACTTGATCAGGTTGTAGATATCCACGCCGGCGTCGCTGGCGTCGGTGATTTCCACTTCGTTGACCTTGACCACGATGCGGCCGGCGTCGATCTGCACGATCTCGCCGCCACGACGGGCGTTCACGGTCACACCCGAGTCACGGGCCACGGCGCGTTCGATACCGGTACCCACCAGCGGCTTCTGCGCACGCAGGGTCGGCACGGCCTGGCGCTGCATGTTGGCGCCCATCAGTGCACGGTTGGCGTCATCGTGCTCCAGGAACGGCACCAGCGCGGCTGCGATGGACACGGTCTGCATCGGCGAGACGTCCATGAAGTGGACTTCTGCCGGCGGCTTCAGCAGCGACTCACCCTGGAACCGGCACGGCACGAACTGCTCGGTGAGCGTGTTCTTTGCGTCGGTCAGGGCGTTGGCCTGGGCGATGACGTATTCGTTTTCTTCGATGGCCGACAGGAACTCGATCTCGTCGGAGACCACGCCGTCGTGCACCTTGCGGTACGGGGTTTCCAGGAAGCCGTACTGGTTGGTGCGGGCGTACACGGCCAGCGAGTTGATCAGGCCGATGTTCGGGCCTTCCGGGGTTTCGATGGTGCAGACGCGGCCGTAATGGGTCGGGTGCACGTCGCGCACTTCGAAGCCGGCGCGCTCACGGGTCAGGCCGCCCGGGCCCAGGGCCGAGACGCGACGCTTGTGGGTGACTTCCGACAGCGGGTTGTTCTGGTCCATGAACTGCGACAGCTGCGAGGAGCCGAAGAACTCCTTGATGGCAGCGGCGACCGGCTTGGCGTTGATCAGCTCCTGCGGGGTCAGGCCTTCGGACTCGGCCATCGACAGGCGCTCCTTGACCGCGCGCTCGACGCGGACCAGGCCCACGCGGAACACGTTTTCGGCCATTTCGCCGACCGAACGCACGCGACGGTTGCCCAGGTGGTCGATATCGTCGACCACGCCGCGACCGTTGCGGATCTCGGTCAGGACCTTGATCACGTCCAGGATGTCGGAGCTGTCGCCGTGCTCGGCGACCAGGCGCTTGGACTCTTCGTCGTTGCGCTCACCGAAGTACTTGCGGTCGTACAGCACCGCTTCGCCGGTGACTTCCTTGCGGCCGACACGACGGTTGAACTTCATGCGGCCGACCGTGGACAGGTCGTAGCGCTCGAAGGTGAAGAACAGGTTGTGGAACAGGTTCTGCGCGGCGTCCTTGGTCGGCGGCTCGCCCGGACGCATCATGCGGTAGATTTCGACCAGCGCTTCGAGCTGGGTCTTGGTCGGGTCGATGCGCAGGGTGTTGGACAGGTACGGACCACGATCGAGGTCGTTCACCCACAGGGTGCCCACGGCATCCACGCCGGCCTTGCGGAAGGCCTGCAGCTGCTCGTCGGTGATTTCGTCGTTGGCCTGGGCCAGCAGTTCGCCGGTGGCGGCGTCGACCACGTCGTGCGACAGGATGCGGCCGACGATGTAGTCGTCCGGCACGGCCAGGGCGGCAATACCCGAGGCTTCCAGCTGCTTCACGTGGCGCGCGGTGATGCGCTTGCCGGCTTCGACGATGACCTTGTCGCCGTCGGCCAGGTCGAAGTTCAGGGTCTCGCCGCGCAGGCGCTCGGAGACCAGTTCGAGCTGCACGCCCTCATCGGGATTGATGTGGAAGGTGTTGATCTCGAAGAACTCGGCCAGCATCTCTTCGTTGCTGTAGCCCAGCGCACGCAGCAGGATCGACACCGGCAGCTTGCGGCGACGGTCGATACGGGTGAACAGCGCGTCCTTCGGGTCGAACTCGAAGTCCAGCCAGGAGCCGCGGTACGGGATGATGCGGGCGCTGTACAGCAGCTTGCCCGAGCTGTGGGTCTTGCCGCGGTCGTGGTCGAAGAACACGCCCGGCGAACGGTGCAGCTGCGACACGATGACGCGCTCGGTACCGTTGACGATGAAGGTGCCGTTGTCGGTCATCAGCGGGATCTCGCCGAGGTAGACCTCCTGCTCCTTCACGTACTTGATGGCCTTGGTCGACGACTCGCGGTCGTAGATGACCAGGCGCACGGTCACGCGCAGCGGCGCGCCGTAGCTCATGCCACGCTGGCGGCACTCGCGCTCGTCGAAGACCGGGTCGCCCAGCTTGTAACCCACGTATTCCAGCGCAGCGTTGCCGCTGTAGCTGGCGATCGGGAACACCGACTTCAGTGCGGCATGCAGGCCCAGGTCACGGCGCTTGGCCGGATCGATGTTCTCCTGCAGGAACTCGCGATAGGAATCCACCTGGATGGCCAGCAGGAACGGCACTTCGAGGATCGAGCGCTGCTTGCCGAAGTCCTTGCGGATACGCTTTTTTTCGGTGAACGAGTATGACGTCATGGGGTCTCACCTTGGCTGTGCGGGCCCCGCCATGCAGGCGCGACCCGAAGGGAACATGAAAATTGTCAGTTGGAAGTCGCTGGTATTGCCGGCACCAGCACGCCTTCTCCCGCTACTTCCAACTGCCAACTTGCCGGTCAGGGACCGGTAAGTAGCCGGCCCGAGGCCGGTAGAACAACAACGACCAAAGGCCGGGGGCTTACGCCCCCAGCCTTTGCTGCATCGCCGTGATTCGGTGGCGACGCAAGGAGCTGCTTACTTGACTTCGACAGTCGCGCCGACAGCTTCCAGGTCCTTCTTCATCTTCTCGGCTTCTTCCTTCGTGGCCGATTCCTTCAGGACGCCACCGGCTTCGGTGAGGTCCTTGGCTTCCTTCAGGCCCAGGCCGGTGATGGCGCGGACGGCCTTGATGACGTCGACCTTCTTGTCGCCGGCGCTCTTCAGCGACACGGAGAATTCGGTCTGCTCTTCAACGGCAGCAGCCGGGCCAGCGGCGGCAACGGCAACCGGGGCAGCGGCGGAGACGCCGAACTTTTCTTCGATGGCCTTCACCAGTTCCATGATTTCCATCAGGGACTTGGCGGCAATGGCTTCAACGATCTGGTCGGTGGTAAGGGACATTTTGAATACCTTTGGATAATTTTCTGGGTTCAGGTTCCGTCAGGAACCACGTAAACAGCGACTCAGGCGGTTTCGGCAGCCGGCTCGGCGGCGACAGCGCCACCTTCCTGCTTCTCGCCAACGGCCTTGACGGCACGGGCGAACATCGTGACCGGCTCGGACAGGACGCGGGCCAGCATGGCCAGGGCCTGATCACGGGTCGGCAGCGAGGCCAGCACGTCAACGTGGCTTGCCGGGAACACTTCGCCACCGATCACAACCAGCTGCGGCTGCAGCTTGTCGTTGGTCTTGGTAGCTTCCTTGATGACGCGACCGGCAGCGCCGGGCTCGTCGAGCGAGAACGCGAACAGCATCGGGCCGGTGAACTTGGCCGCTGCGGTTTCGAATTCAGTACCCTTCACCGCACGTTCGGCCAGGGTGTTCTTGACAACTTTCAAGAACACGCCTTCCTTACGGGCCTGTTCGCGCATCTTGGTGATCTGCGCGACCGTGGTGCCGGCGTAGTGTGCTGCAATCAAGGAGTGAGCCTTGGCAGCGACTTCCGCGACCTCGGCGACTACTTCTTGCTTCTGGGACAGATTGAGAGCCATTGCACTCCTCCAATTGAACTCCGCTTACGGCTCCTGCCGTGTGCGGTCCTGGGCGGCATCCCTCCTGGACGCCGGGAACATCGGGACGATGTTCCAAGGGTGGGCCGTTCTAGACCTGGATGGCCAACCTGGGTGAACCCAGACGTGCGAAAACCAGAAAAACTCCAGAAGGGCACCATCTACGCAGGGCGGTTCCCGGGGGAATCGATTAAGCGGTCGGCCTGCGCCCACCGCCCCTGCGGTCTTTGACGGCTATCGTCACGGGCAGGCCCGTTCGGATTGCCTTCAAATGTCACGGGTACGTGGCCTGGGCCACGCACCCGCTTGAAACGATTACTTCAGGCTCAGCGACGACTGGTCGACGGTGACGCCCGGGCCCATCGTCGAGCTGACCGAAACCTTCTGCAGGTAGGTGCCCTTCGAGGTGGCCGGCTTGGCCTTGATCAGGTCCTGCAGCAGCGCCTGCAGGTTCGACTTCAGCGCGTCTTCGGCGAAGTCGGCCTTACCGATGGTGCAGTGGATGATGCCGGCCTTGTCGGTGCGGTAACGGACCTGACCCGACTTGGCGTTCTTGACGGCTTCGCCCGGGTTGGCCGACACGGTGCCGACCTTCGGGTTCGGCATCAGGCCGCGCGGACCGAGCACGGTGCCCAGCTTACCGACGACGCGCATGGCGTCCGGGGTCGCGATGACGACGTCGTAGTTCAGATCGCCGGCCTGCATCTTCTCGGCCAGGTCGTCCATGCCGACGGCTTCGGCGCCAGCGGCCAGGGCTTCGTCAGCCTTGGCACCAGCCGGGGCGAACACTGCAACGCGCACGCTCTTGCCGGTACCGGCCGGCAGCACGGTCGAACCGCGGACCTGCTGGTCGGACTTCTTGGCGTCCACGCCCAGGCGCACGGCAACGTCGAAGGACTCGACGAACTTGGCCTTGGTGGCGGTCTTCAGGATCTTGATCGCGTCCTCGAAGGCATAAGCCTTGCCCGGGACGACGGCGGCCTTGATGGCCTTCTCACGCTTGGTCTGTGCCATCTTCTTAACCCTCTACCACAAGGCCCATGGAACGGGCAGAACCAGCGATGGTACGCACGGCGGCGTCCAGGTCGGCGGCGGTCAGATCCGGTTCCTTCGCCTTGGCGATCTCTTCCAGCTGCTTACGGCTGACCTTGCCCACCTTGTCGGTGTTCGGGCGCTTGGAACCGGACGAAATGCCGGCGGCCTTCTTCAGCAGGGTGGTGGCCGGGGTGCTCTTGGTGATGAAGGTGAAGGTACGGTCCGAATAGGCCGTGATGATCACCGGAACCGGCAGACCCGGCTCGAGCTTCTGCGTGGCGGCATTGAAGGCCTTGCAGAATTCCATGATGTTCAGGCCACGCTGACCCAGCGCGGGACCGACCGGCGGCGAGGGGTTGGCCTGACCGGCCTTCACCTGCAGCTTGATGTAACCAACTACTTTCTTTGCCATGTGAATACTCTCCGGGTGCTAGCGCCTTGCGACCACAGGCTCCCCATCGGACCGGGAATGTCGCGTCCCGGCATCGCGTTTTGAATTCATGCAGAAGGCCACCTTGCGGCGGCCCCATGCTTTTGCCAGCTTCCTGGCAGGAAGCCGCGCACTATATCAGATTTTTAGGCGCCAGTATGAATTGGCGCCAATGGGGTCAGACGGCTGCCAGCGAGGCAGAGCCCCGCTCTACTGAGCTTTTTCCACTTGGCCGAACTCGAGCTCGACCGGGGTGGCGCGACCGAAGATGAGCACCGAGACGCGCAGGCGGCTCTTCTCGTAGTTGACCTCTTCCACGACGCCGTTGAAGTCGTTGAACGGGCCTTCGGTGACGCGAACCATCTGGCCCGGCTCGAACAGCACCTTCGGACGCGGCTTCTCGACACCTTCCTGAACGCGGTTCAGGATGGCCTCGGCTTCGGAATCCTTGATCGGCAGCGGACGATCGGCGGTACCGCCGATGAAGCCCATGACCTTGGAGGTTTCCTTGACCAGGTGCCAGCTTTCGTTGTCGATGCGCGGAATGCCGTTCTCTTCGTGGGTCTCGATCTGGACCAGCACGTAACCCGGGAAGAACTTGCGCTCGGAACGGCGCTTCTGGCCGGCGCGCATTTCAATCACTTCCTCGGTCGGAACCAGGACTTCACCGAAGAGGTCCTGCTTCTCATGCGAGACGATGCGGTCGCGCAGGGCCTGCGCCACCGACTTTTCGAAGCCTGAATAGGCGTGAACAACATACCAACGCTTCACAGGTTTCTCCTTATCGACCCAGGAACCACTGGATCGCTTTCTGAATCACGAAGTCAAAACCGCCAAGCAGCAGGCTGAGGATGATCACCACGACCATCACCACCCAGGTCATGCGGATGGCTTCCTGGCGCGTCGGCCAGACCACCTTGCGCAGCTCGAAGCGGGATTCGGAAAGGAATTCGCGGGTGTCGCGACCCTTGGAGGTCAGCATGAACACCGCAAGGCCGGCAATCAGGCCGACGGCGACGCCCAGGCCACGCAGGGGGCCGGACCAGGCATTCTGGGCAGCATGTTCGGGCGCACCGAACCAGAACCAAGCAAAAAGACCCGCAAGTGCCAGGAGCACTGCGGCGGCGTACTTGACGATGTCACCCCCGGTGGAGGTGTCCTTGGTGTGCTCGATCTTGCTGTTCATCCGGCTCTGGCTGCTGAGGCGGCATGGCCGCTGGAAGGGAGAAGTGGCACGCCAGGAGGGACTCGAACCCCCAACCTGCGGTTTTGGAGACCGCTGCTCTGCCAATTGAGCTACTGGCGTACGTTAGAAAACTGCCTTCCCTTAGACGGCGAAGGCGGACCGAGGTTCCCGGCCCGCCGTTCGCGAGACCGGCAGCGCTGTGCTGCCGCCGGTATTGCAGATTACGCGACGATCTTGGAGACCACGC
>NZ_PKQQ01000030.1 GCF_002893095.1 Stenotrophomonas sp. VV52
TAAGTGTCCGTGAAAACGGGGGTGAACCCCAGCAGCGATCTTGGTGAGTAGGTGGTAGACAAACTGGTTGAAGGAGGCCATGAGCCAATCCTTGGGAACGGGATAGTTGCCTTGATTGGCAAGGTTCTCAATTCGTTCGCGTATCGCTTCGGTCTCCTTCTCAAGGCGCCAGCCAACGCTGTAAGCATAGGGTGCGAATGCTTCGGTGTAGGTCTTTCCTCCCTCGTCCGGCCACCTCATAACTTGGTCAAGCTGGCGAAATGCCAAGGCGACATCACATGCGTCCTGCACGTCAGCGTCCTCCGTCGGGATGTCCCAGAGAAGCCCGGTAAAAGGATGGCTGTCGACAAAGAATCGGCCATACAGATGTGGCGGCGCCAGCTGACTAAGATCGTCTGCGCCTCCAATCACGCTGTTGCTCTGGTGGATGAAGAGAAAGAACGGTTGCACTGATGATCCGAGGAAGTGGTTCTGAAGCTTTGCAAGGTGGGCGTAGTCCTTGAGCGTGAGCTGCTCAGCCGTATCGATCGCAATCACGACCACGTCGGCCGATGCTCTAGCGGCTTCCTGCTCAATTGCCCGGATGATCCTGAGGAGGAGATCCTGTGGGCTGGCTACGGTTGTTGCCCTCATGCCCAGTCCAAGGATGACCTCGCGGAAGAAGTTGCCTTCGCTAGGGGTAGTCGGTTTTCCGACGACCATCCGGAGGAATCCAATAGGAAATGGTCGCCAAGAAGTGGTGGTTTCAAGTATTCGCGTGGCAGTTGACTTCCCACACCGGCCATCGCCAATGATCCTCAGGCTCGGCCGCCCATACTCCAGGCACGTGGCGAATCCAGATGCCATTCGCAGTAAGGGGAGAGTCTGGATATTGGGGCGATGTCGCGCGTGCATTGGGTGGTTCTCAAGGCTCGCCGGGGCCTTCATCAGCGGAGCCTCGTGTTGAACGTGGCCCTGCGGATTCCCATCAGTGGAGAGCCTTGCCCCTGACTGTTGGTCGTGGAAGGTGGCTTGGGCACATCGCCAGCTGCCATGAGCGAGGCGCTGTCCCTGACGCCAGCGGCCGCCGATCGGACGGCTGCGTGATAGGCCTCAATGTTGTCGGCTAAACAGTAGTTACCGGGCTCCCGTGACGCGTCGCTCTTCGCCCAGCGTGCCGCGCGCTTCCTGATCGACAGCGTGTGGGCCACGCTCGCATATGGGGCGAGAGCGTGAAGTGTGAGTACACGCTTACCGCCTCTCCAGAGGGTCAGCTTGCGAATGTCTCGCCAGTCTTCGTAGGTTGCGTCAAATGACTGCCCAATCAGGTGCCACTGTCCAGACAGTGTTGGTGACCTGTACCTAGCGTGGTCGAGATAGACGAGGGGAGGTACACCACTCCTTCTGGAGCCTCTGATGGTCACCTTCATCCGCCTAACGGTCATGTTTCTCACGTCATCTTCGGTGCCAGGTGCATGCCACACCCACTCCCCAGATGCCAGATGCTCATCAATGATTCGCTTGGGCGACCTGGGTTCGCGAGTGGACCGGCTCGTCACATTGTGCGAGGTAACATAGGTGTCAATGAGGTCTTTCAAGACCTCCAGGAGAATGGGGTGGTCTTTCCCGTCAAGCTTTGTAGTGACTTGACGCTCATTCACTTGCGTTGCGGGAGCAAAGCCGCCGGCGATGTGGCGCAGCAGGCCATTCTCAATCTTCTTGAATAGAGCCTCGATGTAGGGGCGACCTTCGCCCATCCCGGATCGTCCAAAGTGCAGGATTCCCTTGTGATGATCAATGAGATTTCGGACTGTCATCTTGGCGTGATGGGATGAGTCGTTGTCCATTGCGATCATTGCGCTTCTCATCACTACCTCATCCACTAGGTAGATCGACGGCATCCATGCACTAGTCGAGTAGCTCAAGTTCGACGTGCTCAGATCCCTTGGTTGCCAGGGGCTCATGATCTTCGCGAACAGGCTGACTACATCGTGTTGCTCGTACTTCCGGCCAAGCACCATTTCCCAACCAAGGATGGCGCCACTCCCGACATCAACAACTGCCAGTAGCCAGATCCGACTAATCTTCTCTAGCCGGAATGAGCCGTCCGCCATCGGCATGGCCAGCCATGCGTCGATGTCGACGGAATGCTCGTCGTACTCAACTCGATCAAATGGCCGAATGCTGAGTAGGTTCTCGATTCGGGTGGAAGTAGGCTCATCCGCAGCCAAGAGCATCTCATTTTCGCTCTTTGTGCCTCGGATGCGCTTTATGAGGGAGGTCAGTGCTCGTCTTCCCTTGTCACGGATGTTGAGCGGATACATGGCCTGAAAGCCCTTCCCAGTCAGCACCTTCACGAACTGGGAATGCAGCCTGTCGAACGCGGGGCTCCTTTTGGACTGTGTTGGCAAGGCGCCCTTGAATCTTGCGACTGCATCGCCGAGTTCGGGGATCGCTTGCAGGACAGCATCTATGGCGAACGGATGTGAACTATCGGGGACGACCGAGTTGTTGCGATCTGACACGCTGAATCGCGCATAGGGAATGCAGGCTCGGTATCCGACTCGATGACCGCTCTCGTCGAAGAGCAGTGCGGTCCGGATCATTCGAGAGAGGGTATTTCGCGGCACGCCCCATCGAAGGGCTGCGTCGACCAAGGTTGCCCCATCAAGGACGCTGGTGAGTGCTGACAGGCGGGCTTGAAATTCCGACTGTTGATCAGCTGGAAGTACGATCCCATTTGGCCTTGGAGTTGCCCGGATCGACTCGAGGTCGACGGCATTGAACTTGGAACTCATGGGTCGGCCCTCCAGATCCTTGATCGCCCCGTCATTCGAGGAAATGCATCGGTCGCCAGAAATCCGACGTGAAGCAACTCAGCCACGACCCCCTGAATGTGAGTTCGAGGGTGGTGCCTGAGCTCATGGATGAGTTCATCTGCACTGATGCTGCCGCTTCGCTCGATGGTCGCGGCGATTTCCTGTCGCAACGCCAGGCTGCTCCCCAGATCCTTGGCTGACTGGCAGAACCCGAGCAGTTGGTAGCAGAGCTCATTCCTGCCGCCGGGCGCCTTGAGTTCGTCCTCCGTGATTAGCCACAAAGAGATGCCTGCATCCTTGGCTGCTGAACGAAGCCGGTCCAGCTCGCGAGGACGACGCTTGCCATCCACGCCGGGTACTGTCTGCGAATTCGGAATGACGTTTGCATAGATCTCCTGGCCTCCGCGCCTCTGAAACCAGAAATGGAGTTCCATGCTGTCAAGTCCTACCGGGATGGACCGAGGCCTCTCGGTCACGGCCGCCACTGATGGATCAAACTCCAATTGCAGTCGAAGCGCGAGTTGCAGGGGGCCGTGTACGGTAACCGTCCGGTTCTCTTTCGGGCTAAAGAAGGTGAAGATGTCCCCCCTCTTGATCTGGCCAGCGGTTAGTTCACGGGGGGCCAGCGGTCGATCCTTCCCATTGTGGAGCGGGTCGGAGGCGCGTGCAGACGCTACGCCTTGGAACGGGCTCACGGGATTGGTCGCGTGGTTGCTCATGCTGCCTCCTTGTGGATGACTGCAGTTCGCATGGTCGAGGAGTGGCGCTGCGCAATCGCGATTGAGGGATGACTCAATGCATGGTCAGCTGAGTGTTGGATCTTCATCGATCGACTTCCCGGTTGGCCTCGGAGAATGAGGCTCGGTACTGGCGGCAATGGCCAGCAGGGTCATTGGGGATTTCGGGCATGGGGTGCCGTGCCGATTGCCATACGATGGCAGTCGGAGCGCGCAGATGCCCGCTCAAGCAGCTTTGCCGCTTGACACGAAGTCGGAATTGCGGGAGCCTACATACGTTATCGTAGAGCTTCACCCCCTCTCGCTCCGGCGAGAGGCTATCGCCCCCGTTGCTGCGGGGGCGATTTCATTTCCGGGGTCGGAGATTTGATGAACTGGGGGGCTAAATGCCTCCTTTGAAGCTGGAGTTTTGGCGTCAAGCCGTTCAGGGGCGCACTGTGCGCCTAGGTGAGTTTCAGCAGATCAGAAGTGGTGCGGGCCTTTTGGCTTCGGCCTCAGCTCGCGTGCTCAGGAATTACAGCGAGTTCAGCCACTCAGCGACATCTCGCGTTTTGGCGAACAACCCCCGCCGACCTGGCAGCGGAAAGGTGCGAACCGGCAAAAGTTCACGCTGGACGGCTCGGCCGAAGGTGCGGCCGTTTGGAAAGCCAAGGTTCCGCTGGAGGTCGCTGCCGCCCATGAGCTCCCCATGCCGCTCTAGCAGCTCGCGACTGAGTTCGGTGGAGACTGCTGCTTCTGGATTCTGGATAGGCATGACGCAACTCCTAGCTACCGTTGGACCCCATCATGCACAATTGCAGCCAGTTCTAGGGGATTCTTTAGTCCCGCTTCAGAAGATCCATAAGTATGCCTCGTGGCAAGATTCCAACAGACGTGGCGCTGGTCGTCCGCAATAGCGTGTGGGCCTGCGTTGTGCGAAGGCTGCATGGCGATCGACTGACCTGGGATGATCTTGATCAGTTGCTCTTGCCTAGAGTTGGGCTCGATATACACGCGCAAGCGGCCAACGGTCGTCCCCGATCCTTCTACCGGTTCTTCAGCAAGGGGCATCATCCAGGGAAGCTACGCGGTCCTGGTGGATACTTGATTGACTCGGTGCATGGGGATCCAGCGTTCGCGGCTGCAAAGGAGGCCTTCGAGCATCCGATCTGGATGATCTGCAGCACAGAGGCTCCCACTGCGGAGCAATTGCGGGGCGTACGTCGATCACTAATGGAGCGTCTTGGGCTACTGATGCCGTCCATCACCGAACGCCTGGTGGCTTCTCATCACAATCTCCCTGGCCTCAGCAGCTATGCGCCAAGTCGGGTAGATGCCTTGGAGTCCATGTTCAACGTGGCCGAAGGTGGCTCCTTGGACGCGATAGGCCTGTGTGCGTGTAACTATCTGTTAGCTATAGACAGCGGTAGGCTCGAGACTGCAGTAGATGTCCGGGATGCACTACGCTGGGCAATTATTCGTTTTTGTGCTGTTTGGGGATTGCGCCCCGACGCATGCACGGCAATCCAGCTGTTGATGGAGCAGCGGGTGGTCAGGCTTCGTAGGGGATCGCTGTTGCCAAAGGATGTTGGGTTTCCACTTGGCAATACGGATTCCAGCGCGTTTAGTAGCAATTCGGCGAAGGGGGTATTCTTCGCAGATGACTATCCGTGCATGCTTCCGGTGACTCCTCGCACAGGTGGGGTGGATACATTCTTCGCCCGGTTTCACTCGCACTATCTTGCTTTCGTGAATGATCTGACAAGGCAAGGAGCATTCGCGCAGCTGGCTGGGACTGAGCTCGGCGGATCTTTGCCGACTCAAGATGCAATTGACGACCTGTTTCTTGGGCTGCTGGACGTGCCGGAGGATGTTTGTCACGGCGAGGTTGCAACTCTCAAGCAGTTTGCGCCAATCAGTCCGGTAGCGGCATGCGTGGCGGAAGTCCTGCCCACTTCTAGCATCGGAAGCTCGCCTTACACCCGCATCAAGCCTCTGGGCGCAGTGCTTCTGAAGTTCATGCGTTCTGTCGACATGCTGGTTGACGTTGAGCATCCGCATCCCATGGTTGATGAGCCGTGAGATGCGCCTCCAGGATCTTTCGTTACCTTGAAGTGGCGTCAACAAGGGAGAGGTATCAACGCTAGCCGCGCGGTGGAGGTCACTGTTCTTGCGGGGAGATGCGCATGCTGGTTCTGCAATGCATGCCGAGCCTTTTAAGCTATGGTCAGTACGAAGAGGTCGCCCCAAAGGGATTTCCTTGAAGCGCTGAACCTCTTATTGCGAAGGAATCGTCAGTCAAGCGCGCCGACAGGGCTTATGAATGCTTTCCCTTCTAGCTCGGATGGTGCGCTGGAGGCCACCACTTGACCAGCCAGTCCTGTGTAGCCAGAACTGGCAAGAAGCCATTTGCTCAAAGTGGTCGCATGCTCGTTGAGCGGGATAGTGGGGTGGGCACTAGGCGTGAGCCTAGTGGTACGCATCTGAAGAAGACTGAGCCTTAGCTCAGTAAAGTCAGTCTTTGAGTCGCTTCTCAAAGTCGGCAATGAGCTTGCCCAGGGATAGGCCTGTCAGGCGCGCTATGTCCCTAAGCTCCACGACGTCAACCCTGCGCTTCCCTGTCTCAACATCGCTAATGAACGACTGGCTGCGCCCCAGCTTGCTGGACACTTGTACTTGGGTAAGGCCAGCAGCCAAGCGCGCGTCTCTGACGGTCTCAATCAGGGCGGCGTATTCCTTGCGATGGATTGTCTTGGCCACGGCCGCACCCTGGTTGAGCGGCTTCAGAAGCTATATCCAGTTCTCCGATATCTAAAAACCAGATATCCTGTGCTTCTCATTGACAGGGGAAGGGCATGATCAAAGAACAACGTCGACGCGACGCAGCTGGCTGGGGCAGGCAGGGCTTGCTGCTTGCTCTGACGGTCCTAGTTGCCGCCTGCAGCGGTCCAGTAGACAGGAAGTTGGTCACTGACGGCACGCAGGAGCAATACAGAGCGTCGATTGACGCAATTGACGCCGAGCTGAGTGCCCATGAGCGGGATGCCTTCAACTGGGCCGTTGCCGGCCTTGATCTGGCTGAGCTGAACAAGGCCTACCCGAATGCATCTATAAGACAGGTGGTTAGGGGGCACATCAAGCAGATTAGGGATGCCCATCCAAAAGAAATTCTTGCTCTGCAGGAGCAGGCCAACGCGCAGCGGCCGACGATCACCGAACTAGAAAGAGTGCGTGCGAGTGGCGCAACGTTACGGATCGAGGACAGCTTCTTTGGCCCGAAGCCGGTCATTGAGGCGCGAATTGCGAATAGCTCAACTTTGGCGCTCAGCCAGGCCAGCTGGGCGGCGACGCTCTACATCAATGGCGAAGCTCAGCCCACGGCAAAGTCGCGGGTGCACAGCGACTTCCGATCGATTGATGGCCTCAAGCCGAGCCGCGGCGTCACGGCGCGCTTCAATGTTGGCTTCGTAAAAGGTGATGATGCGTGGTCGACACTGGCAATTCGACAAGCGTCTTCAACGCGAGTCGAGCTCGAACTAATTCCTCAGACGGCTTTGGACTTCAATGACAAGCCCTACATAGCTGCCAAGGGTTCACCCCCGTTTTCACGGACACTTA
>NZ_PKQQ01000031.1 GCF_002893095.1 Stenotrophomonas sp. VV52
ATTATCCCGCGTAACTAGTCAGCCGTAAATACGGCTTGACTTGATATTATATAGTACGTAAATACGTAGTACGTACTACGGTACGAAATTCTCAGGAGGCGGACATGGCACGCGGCGGGCTCTACAAGTCGGAAATCAAGAAGGCGCGGGACAGCCTGTTGGCGCAAGGCATCAATCCTTCTCTCGATGCGATTCGTATCGCCTTGGGCAACACGGGCTCCAAGACGACCATCCATCGCTACCTCAAGGAATTGGAGGCGGAGGAAGGCCAGGGTGTCGGGGCGACGGTGGCGGTCAGCGATGCGCTGCAGGACCTGATCGGCCGGCTCGCAGCACGCCTGCACGAAGAAGCCGAGACTGCGATTACCGAGGCTCGGGAGCAGTTCCAGGCACAAATGCGGGAGCGCGAAGCCGCGCTGGAGAGCCAACGGCAGGAGGCGGCCGCGCTGAGCACCCAACTGCAACGCACCGAAACCGCCCTGCAGGCCGAAACCGAGGCGCGCGCGCAGGGGCAGCAGGCCCTCACTGAGGCGAACACCACGGTGCGCCAGCTGGAGGAGCGCGTCGCCGGGCTGACGACGCGCGTGGTCGAGCACGAGGCGCACGCCCGCTCGCTGGAGGAGAAGCACCAGCACGCACGCCAGGCGCTGGAGCACTACCGCACCTCCGTCAAGGAGCAGCGCGAACAGGAGCAGCGCCGGCACGAGCAGCAGGTGCAGGAACTGCAAGTCGCATTGCGCCAGGCCAACGAAGCGCTGACCGCCAAGAACCACGAGCTGCTGCAGCTCAATCGCGACAACGGCCAGTGGCTGGAGCGCCACGGGCGTCTGGAGCGCGAACTGGCGCAGGCCAAGCACACCGCGGAGGCACAGCAACGGGAACTGGATGCGTTGCGACTGACCGCGACCGAGCACCAGGCCCTGCAGACACGATGGGCCGAGGACGTACGAACGCTGGACAGCGTACGCATCGAACTCACCGACGCCCGCGCCGAAACCACCCGGGAGCGGGAGCGCCGCGAGCAAGCCGAAGCCAATGCGCTGCGCGCTGGCGTGCGCCAGGAAACGCTGGAACAGTTGCTGGCACAATTCCGCCCCGAGCACGCCAACGACAGCGCGGCCGATGCGATCTCATCCCGTGAGAAGGCCGCCCCTTAGCCTCATCGCGTTGAACGTCCGGAGACTCACATGAGCAAACTTGATGATGCCATCGCGGGGCTGGCGCCGCGCGGGAGGCTTACCACGCCCGTTGTCTTATGGTGTGGCAAGAACTGCAAGCCGCCGAGCCGGCCGCTGCGAAAGTGCCGCACAAGGCCTTCAAGCTTTACGAGCCGGGCTACTTCCATATGGACGTCAAGTACTTGCCGCAGATGGCCGATGAGCGTCGCCGACGCTATCTGTTTGTCGCCATTGATCGGGCCACGCGTTGGGTGTTCGTGGCGATCAAGAGCGACAAGAGCGCCGCCAGTGCCCACAGCTTCTTGCAGGCGCTGCACCAGGCCAGCCCGATCAAGATCGTCAACTGTTGACCGACAACGGCAAGGAGTTCACCGATCGCCTGTTCGCCACGCGCGAGCGTCAGCCCAGTGGCCATCACGAGTTCGACCGGCTGTGCCGGGCCTTGGGCATCGAGCACCGCCTGACCAAGCCCAGGACGCCGAAAACCAATGGCATGGTCGAGCGCTTCAATGGCCGCATCAGCGACGTGCTCAACACCCACCACTTCCATGGCGCCGACGACCTGGAGCACACCCTGTTACGTTACGTGGCCTTGTACAACCACCAGTTGCCGCAGTCCGTGTTGAAAAGCAAGACACCGATCCAGTCCATGAAGGATTGGTACAAGTCCCATCCGATGCTCTTCAACAAACGGCCTTATGATCGTGCGGGATGCGACAAGTAGCATCCTCTCGGGTGATCGTACGGGGTTTGCCGGCGTGCGGGCTATGCGGCACCCTTGGCAGCCAGTACGTCGAGCTTGTGGATTTCCGGGTCCTTCGCGAATAGATCCGGTGCTTGTTCCATCAGGGCTTCGGCGACCTTGCCGGATAAATGGGCGTCTCGACCGGCGTCGTCATCAAAGGTGTCGAAGATGCCAAACGTCGACGCCCCCAATTTTACGGCGTACCAGGTCGCGGTGCCGGGTTCCTGCTGAACCAGTTCAAGGCCGCTGTTGAGAAACGCCTCGACCTCGGCTTCCTTGCCGGGTTTGGCTTCGAGTGGGACCCATAGTGCTTTGCTTACCATGTCGGTTCTCCTTGGGGTTGGATGGACGCGGCCCGGGCAGCTTCAGCACTGACCCGGTCCGGTGCTGCGGTTTCGCTCTTCCTGTGACAATCTGGAACAAGACGCCGAGAATGGCTACTCCGCATACCGCCACCACATCACTTTGCATTGGTTAGACAGCTCAACTCTCGCCGAGAATGCTATGCAGGTACTGCACGGCGATCGAGCCCTCGCCGACGGCCGAAGCCACGCGCTTGACGCTGCCGGAACGCACGTCGCCAACCGCGAAGACCCCAGGCCGGTCGGTCTCCATCAGAAAGGGCCTCCGGTCACGGGCCCAGCCCGCATGGCTCAGATCTTCCGAGGCCAGATCGCCGCCGGTCTTGATAAAGCCTGCGTCGTCGAGCGCCAGGCACCCGCCCAACCACCCCGTATTCGGGGTCGCGCCGATCATCACGAACAGGTGGCGTATAGGCCTCTCCTCGGTCTCACCCGTTTGGTTGTTCCGCCAGAGCAGGCTCTCCAACGCACCATTGCCGATCAGGCCAGCGACCTCCGTATGCCGATGAAGCGTTATGTTGTCTGACGGCTCGATTCGGTTGATCAGATACGACGACATGCTGTCGGCCAATCCTTGCCCGCGCACGAGCATGTGGACGTGCCGGGCACGGTTCGAGAGAAACACCGCCGCCTGACCGGCGGAGTTACCACCGCCCACCACCGCCACCTCCTCATCCTCGCACAGCGAGGCCTCCACATGGGTCGCGCCATAATAGATGCCGGCGCCCTGGCAATCGTGTTCGTTGTCGAGACCGAGGCGCCGGTACTCGGCGCCGCTGGCGATGACGACGGTGCGGGTCTTGATCGCCTCGCCGTCGTCGAGTCCCAGGGTGAACGGTCGCTGGCGGCAATCGAGCGAGCACGCGCTGCGCGGTGTCACCACGTCGGCGCCGAACTTCTGCGCCTGGGTCAGCCCGCGCCCGGCCAGCGCCTGGCCCGATATACCCGTGGGGAAGCCCAGATAATTCTCGATCTTCGAACTGGTGCCCGCTTGGCCGCCCGGCGCGGTGCCCTCGATGACGATCACGCGCACACCTTCCGAGGCGGCATACACCGCGGCCGCCAGGCCAGCCGGCCCGCCACCCACCACGGCCACATCGTAGACCTCCACCGCCTCGCGCGGCTCCGACAGCCCCAGGCAGTCGGCGATCGCGCGCGGCGACGGCCGCTTCATCAGCTCGCCGCGGCAGACGACGGCCGGCAGGTCCGCGCGCGCAATGCCGAGCTCGCGCAGGAACGTCTCGGCGCTCGCGTCGCTGTCCACGTCGACATAGCGATAGGGGTGGCCGTTTCCCGTCAGGAAACTTCTGATGGGCAAGGCGCCGCCCGTGTGGCTTGAGCCGACCACGATGACATTGCCCTGCTGATTTTCGATCAGTGCGGTGCGGCGCAGGATGAACGCGCGCGTTACCACCTCGGCGATATCGGCATGCCGCGCGATCAGCCTCCAGAATCCCTCGCGAGCGATGAACAGCATCTGGCCTGCCTCGATCACGGTCCCGCGCACCAGGCTGCGCCGGTTGGAGAACATATCGATCTCGCCGGAAAACTCACCCGGCCCGTGCGCGGTGATCTCCTGTTCGCCCTCCCAGCCCAAGTGGGAGATGCGCAACTTCCCGCTCAGAACCACAATAAACTCGGCGTGCTGCTCGCCGACATCGAACAACACCTCGTGCGCCTCCACGTCATGCACCGTCCCGAAGGCCCGAACGGCCTCGAGCTGCGCCTGGGTCAGCGTCGGAAACGCTTGCGCGCGGCGGCGGGTCCAAGGGTCGGTCGAGTTGGTCATATGATTGCGCGGGAGGTTTTCCAGCAACGTATGTTAGCTATATGGTCGTGATGAGGTTGAAGCTGGTCGTGAGGTCAGTCAACGTCTTCGTCACTCCAGCGCGGCAGGTCCCACGCGATCGCATGAAACCACTGGGCGGCTCTCCCTCGGTCCAGGCTAGTGCCACTTTCAACGGTCGGCGCCAAGTCGGCCATGAACGCCTGCAGGACCGCTGCCGGGGCAGCGCCGTGGCCTTCACAGTACTCGGCGAAGTCAGGCGGCACCGGGATGGTGAGAAGGGGATAGCGGTCGCGCTCCATGCCAGTCCTGGAACTTATTGCGTACGAGTGAGCATAACAGCGCCCCCAAAATTCGAACGGCAGTCATCGACGATCGATGCGCCGGCGGCGTGCGGATGTGCCAAGTGTTGACACACCTACATATGCGGGCAGTCCGACATGGGTGTCAACACCCCCGAGCACGCCACGGAACGGGTCGTGGTCCTGATGCCCCCCAAGCAAAAGGCCAACGCCAGCCGCCGCGCGAAAGCGGCGCGGCTGTCGCTGGGCGATTTCATCCGCCGGCAGATTTTCGGCGATGAGGAGCTCTTATCGGCTGTGGTGGCTCAACTTGAGGAGTCGACCGCCACAGCAACCGCCGCGCTCGACAGCGCGACGGTTTGTCTGGCCGATGCGCGGGCGCTCCAACCCGAATGCGAGGCGCAGGCACGCGCGAGCGCGCGAGCCGAGTTCGCCGATGTCGACCCCGAGGCGTTCGCCGAGCTGGTCGCCGGCGCGCCGGGATCGCGGGTGCACCCGAGGGCGGGCCAATGAACGCCTTATCGGTGGTGGCATAAACCGAACCCGCATGATTCGTGAAAAGAAGATCCCGGAACCCGAGGGATATCCCTTGTTTGGCTGGACATCGACCACTGTCAAAGCCCATCTGCAGGCGCAGCCGCCGGGAGTAGGTGACGCCATGATCATCTACAACGCGCATGGCGGGTTTCATGCGTACCCGCTGGCGACGGTGGTCAACCCATCCGCCGGCCGGCAAAAGCGCTCGTGCTCTCCAAGGCCGGCAGTTCGGGAGGCACCGCGTTTTACCGCAGCGGAATCAACGCGTTCATGCCCAAAGGTCGCACCTGCATGATCCCGCCCGTGCCCGCGCTTTTGAAACACCTTACCTCGGAGTGCGACGTGGTTCTGGATATGCCGCTCAATGCGCAAGAACCGATTCGATAAGGGAAATCATTTACAGATTCAGCCTGTTAGGTAACTTTTGGCTGTTTTTCGCACGAATCCCTGCCGACCCTCAAGAACTCCACCGCCAAGGACGAGCTGGCCGCATGACCACGATAGACCCCACCGAACGAATCGACTTGACCGGCCTCTGGGCCGGTTTCGGCTTTCAGGCTGGCCACATGTTCACCCCTGAAGGCCATCACCTTGAAGTCCAGGACATGGTCTGGTGGTCCTTGACGAGCAACATCGCCCGCGAATGGCGCCAGATGATGGAAGAAGCACGGCCGCGGCCGCTCCGATCGGCAGTGACTGCCAAGGCACACTCTGCAACGAATTCCAGCGTCATCTGCCTGCGGGATGCGTTGAGAAAGCGCAGAGAGAGGCGGTTGGGCGCGAGTGACCCGGGCCCCGCCGCCGAACCCTCCAATGTGGTGCACATGCGACGTGGGCCGAAGCCCGTCAAGCGCGGTTGATGCGTCTACCGTAGGGGCGCTGCCCCTACACCCCGGC
>NZ_PKQQ01000032.1:2500-5251 GCF_002893095.1 Stenotrophomonas sp. VV52
AGAAATCAACCGAGATTCCCTGAGTAGCGACGAGCGAACGGGGACTAGCCCTTAAGCTGGAATGGTTCTAGAAAAACAGCCTGGAACGGCTGGCCATAGAAGGTGATAGCCCTGTATTTAAAAGGGCCACTCCAGTGAAGACGAGTAGGGCGGGGCACGTGAAACCCTGTCTGAACATGGGGGGACCATCCTCCAAGGCTAAATACTACTGACCGACCGATAGTGAACCAGTACCGTGAGGGAAAGGCGAAAAGAACCCCGGAGAGGGGAGTGAAATAGATCCTGAAACCGTGTGCGTACAAGCAGTAGGAGCTCGAAAGAGTGACTGCGTACCTTTTGTATAATGGGTCAGCGACTTACTGTTCGTGGCAAGCTTAACCGTATAGGGGAGGCGAAGGGAAACCGAGTCTGATAAGGGCGCATAGTCGCGGGCAGTAGACCCGAAACCGGGTGATCTAGTCATGGCCAGGGTGAAGGTGCCGTAACAGGTACTGGAGGCCCGAACCCACGTCTGTTGCAAAAGACGGGGATGAGCTGTGATTAGGAGTGAAAAGCTAATCGAACCCGGAGATAGCTGGTTCTCCTCGAAAGCTATTTAGGTAGCGCCTCATATGTATCCTCTCGGGGGTAGAGCACTGTTATGGCTAGGGGGTCATCGCGACTTACCAAACCATTGCAAACTCCGAATACCGAGACGGACTGTATGGGAGACACACGGCGGGTGCTAACGTCCGTCGTGAAAAGGGAAACAACCCAGACCCACAGCTAAGGTCCCAAA
The DNA here is from genome assembly GCF_002893095.1 of Stenotrophomonas sp. VV52. GTDB lineage: Bacteria > Pseudomonadota > Gammaproteobacteria > Xanthomonadales > Xanthomonadaceae > Stenotrophomonas > Stenotrophomonas aracearum. The sequence goes on from NZ_PKQQ01000032.1 coordinate 3,279, forward strand.
TTCACTGCTAAGTGGAAAACCATGTGGAAAGGCACAGACAGCCAGGAGGTTGGCTTAGAAGCAGCCACCCTTTAAAGAAAGCGTAATAGCTCACTGGTCGAGTCGGTCTGCGGGGAAGATTTAACGGGGCTAAGCAGTGAACCGAAGCTTGGGGTGTGCATATTTATATGTACGCGGTAGAGGAGCGTTCCGTAAGCCGTTGAAGGTGGATTGAGAAGTCTGCTGGAGGTATCGGAAGTGCGAATGCTGACATGAGTAACGATAATGCGGGTGAAAAACCCGCACGCCGAAAGCCCAAGGTTTCCTTGCGCAACGTTAATCGGCGCAGGGTGAGTCGGCCCCTAAGGCGAGGACGAAAGTCGTAGTCGATGGGAAGCAGGTTAATATTCCTGCACCTCGCGTAAGTGCGATGGAGGGACGGAGAAGGTTAGGTGTACCCGGCGTTGGTTGTCCGGGGGAAAGGCGGTAGGTTTGGATCTTTGGCAAATCCGGGATCCTTCAAGACCGAGCACCGAGACGAGTCTTTAAGACAAAGTCACTGATACCACGCTTCCAGGAAAAGCTCCTAAGCTTCAGCTTACGCAGACCGTACCGTAAACCGACACAGGTGGGTAGGATGAGAATTCTCAGGCGCTTGAGAGAACTCGGGTGAAGGAACTAGGCAACATGGCACCGTAACTTCGGGAGAAGGTGCGCCCTTTTTGGTGGCTCATGCGAGCTATAGCTGAAGAGGGCCGCAGAAACCAGGCCGCTGCGACTGTTTATCAAAAACACAGCACTCTGCAAACACGAAAGTGGACGTATAGGGTGTGACGCCTGCCCGGTGCTGGAAGGTTAATTGATGGGGTCAGCCGCAAGGCGAAGCTCTTGATCGAAGCCCCAGTAAACGGCGGCCGTAACTATAACGGTCCTAAGGTAGCGAAATTCCTTGTCGGGTAAGTTCCGACCTGCACGAATGGCGTAACGACAGCGGCGCTGTCTCCACCCGAGACTCAGTGAAATTGAAATCGCTGTGAAGATGCAGCGTTCCCGTGGCAAGACGGAAAGACCCCGTGAACCTTTACTATAGCTTTACACTGAACGTTGAGTTCGTCTGTGTAGGATAGGTGGGAGGCTATGAAACTGTGGCGCTAGCTGCAGTGGAGCCATCCTTGAAATACCACCCTGTCGTGCTTGACGTTCTAACCTGGGCCCATTATCTGGGTCGGGGACCGTGTATGGTGGGTAGTTTGACTGGGGCGGTCTCCTCCTAAAGAGTAACGGAGGAGCTCGAAGGTACGCTCAGCGCGGTCGGACATCGCGCACTGTGTGCAAAGGCATAAGCGTGCTTGACTGCAAGATCGACGGATCAAGCAGGTAGGAAACTAGGACTTAGTGATCCGGTGGTTCTGTATGGAAGGGCCATCGCTCAACGGATAAAAGGTACTCCGGGGATAACAGGCTGATACCGCCCAAGAGTTCATATCGACGGCGGTGTTTGGCACCTCGATGTCGGCTCATCACATCCTGGGGCTGTAGTCGGTCCCAAGGGTATGGCTGTTCGCCATTTAAAGTGGTACGCGAGCTGGGTTCAGAACGTCGTGAGACAGTTCGGTCCCTATCTGCCATGGGCGTTGGAGATTTGAGAGGGGCTGCTCCTAGTACGAGAGGACCGGAGTGGACGAACCTCTGGTGTTCCGGTTGTCACGCCAGTGGCATTGCCGGGTAGCTATGTTCGGAAGCGATAACCGCTGAAAGCATCTAAGCGGGAAGCGCGCCTCAAGATGAGATCTCCCGGGGCACAAGCCCCCTGAAGGAACCATATAGACTATGTGGTTGATAGGTCAGGTGTGTAAGTACAGCAATGTATTGAGCTAACTGATACTAATGATCCGTGTGGCTTGACCATATAACCTCAAGTTGCCTTGGCCGACATGACATGTCGATGGATACCAAGTGCACGCTACGTCACAAGACCTATGAGAGGCTGGCGC
>NZ_PKQQ01000033.1 GCF_002893095.1 Stenotrophomonas sp. VV52
TGTTGGCGAAGCCCCAGCCCTTGCCGCTGCTATCGCTGGTGCTGGACTCGGTGTTGTGCGCCACGTCGAACACGATGTCCTTGATGGCCAGCAGCAGGGCGTCACCTTCGGCCGAGAGCTGGGCGCCCTGGCTGGTGATGGAGCCGCCGTTGGCGATCAGGGTCATGTCGCCGCCCGCGCTCAGCTGGGCCACGCGGGCGTCGCTGGTGGAGTGGGTCTGGTTGCCACTGGAGCGCTGGCTGCCGACGGTGACCACCACCGCGGTGGTGGCCGCGCGCACGCCCGAGGCGGTGCCCTCGGCGTTGCGGGTGATGTCGCCCATGATCGAGCCACTGTCGGCCATGCCGTCGGTGGTGGAGTCGCGGGCGCTGCGGTAGGCCTTGGTCGGGTCGTAGGTGACACGCATGGAGAAGCCGCGGCCTTGGCGTAGACGTAAACAACGGTCCGCGCAGTCACCGAAATGCCTCTGCCTATTTCAGCAGGCGTGGAGACTCAATCCGCTTAAGAGCAGCAAGAAGCGAGCCAAGTAATTGTCAGAACAGTACTTGCACTGTCAGAGTGCTCCAACATCCATCTCGCCAATCCATCATCACCTCTCGGAACCGCTACAAGCCCTCGGGATGCATCCCAAAGGGCTGTCTGCAGAGATTTATTCGCCCTGATTGCTCCGCGTTACGATCGAGTGGCGTCGCTGGGACTAATGGGTTCTTGAGCATTCTCCGCATGCTGTTTCAGCCGAAATTTTACATTGGATCCCGCTTGATCTCACGGATTTGGGATTTGCTTGAATCGACCCACTTCGGCCACCTGAGGTCTTACGCACTACAGACTGGAAAAAGAGCCACGTCGGTCACTGGAACGCCATAGGACTCAAAGATCTGCTCTAGCTCACGAGAGAGTCGGCAGTTGCGCTCCTGCACTGCCAAGCCAGAGCTCGCCCTTCTGGACGAGATCTCAATACATTCCTCCAACACATGCGCGCGAGCAATTGCGTCTTCTGCAGTTTCAAAATTTCGGTCAGGGTATGCCCCAGGTGAAGTGATGGCGTGCTGGCGCAGGCCCTTCGCGAGCATCAGCGCAGCCTCCTGATTGAGCAAGCCATGCGATGCGAGCAGTTCAACGCACTTGACAGTGCCAATGACGTAAGTGCCGACCCACACCTTGGCAATGTCCCAGCTTTCAACACTGCCTGTACTTGGATCAGACTTGGACATTTGCTTGAAGTAGGCTTCCCGACTCAAGTTCGCCAATCCTTCGCCATACGGATGGAGACTGACCAGCTCAGACCTGACACACCTGTAGAGCATGTCCACGGCTACTTGCCAGTCCAACTTGGCGTCACCGCTCTCCATCAGGAATATCTGTGCGGAGTAGTCTTCAAGGGCGATTATTTGCAAAGTTTCATTCACAAACCCTGCGATTTCAGCCTTCATGGAGTCGGACCTTAGTCGATTGCATCTGCGGCGCCACGAGCGGGGAACTTGAATTTGGCGACCTTCTTTCCGGTCGTCGCCAGAATCGTAGCACTCTTAACCTCTACAGTTGCGGTTGTTGGGAGACTTCCGGTTGAGGACCCTGCAGGGCGGTACGTGATGTTGGTTCCATCGCTAGCCTCGCCAATCCAGCAACCTGGACAGTTGTTGCCGAACATTCTCTCTCCCTTTGCAATTTCTGCCGGAGTGGGTCCACGGCCCAGAATACTGAGCGCGAACTCTTCGGCCGAAGCAGTCGGAGTCACTGTAGACGGCATGGTCCTTGGAGTTCCCGGCCCTCCGATCTCGCGGCCTGGAAGAACGCCCGATCGAATGTTTCGTGCGGCGTCCTGCGCCGTTAGCTTCGGTAGTCCATCGCCTAGAATCTCTTCCGGGAGCAGCGTGGCCGGTGGGCCACTCTCACTGGTGACTACACTTCGTGTTGGAATCAGCGAAGGCTTGAGCGTTGCACCGGCGGCGGCCCCGACCTGTGTCAGGGCATACATGAACTCTGCCACTTCCGGGGATATATTTTCCGACTGGAACAGCTGCGCGCCGAAGGTCGCAGTTGGCTTTCCCTTGATGAGGGTGTTAACGCCAGCGGCGGCGTTATCGTATCCACTAGCAATCGTGTATCCGGCAGCTACGCAGCCAATGCCCGTTTCACAGGTTGACAGTAGCAGAACTCCACCCGCAGCCTGGAGGCTTCCACCTAAAGCTTGGAGACCGCCCAGCGCTCGCGTACCAGCCTGGTTCCTGGAACTCCAATCGAAATACGGATCCAGGAGGTCGTATTCAAACAGCTTGGTGTTTACGGCCATGCCATTGCCCGCGGTGTAGACGTATCCCGGCAGTACCTGGACTTGCAACCATTCGCGGTCCTCTCGCGCGGCCGGGGTGGATCCCATTGCCTCGATCGCCGCCCATTGAGCTCGCTCTGCGCTGCCTTCCGGGAATCCGGCTGAACACTTGATCAGTGCACATGCCGCTGCTGTTAGTTCAGCCTCCCTGGCTGTGTCTCCGTTACTCATATCCTTGATCCGAGCCAGTTCTTCGGCTCTCAGAAGGCGATTGTTCTCAACCGAGTTGCCCGCAATGGCAGCTCCCCGCGCTGCTCCAACGAGCCCTTGCGCAGCCGCGGCACCCGCGAGCGATCCCACTGCCTGCGACAATGCCAGAATGCTCTGCTTCTGCTGTTCGTCCAACTTGTCAGGCTCGGTACCGTAGAGGGCATCGGCAAGATACTTGGCGGCCAGCTCACCCCCTGCAGCCGCCAACGCACCATTGGCCGCCGCTCCTCCATTAGCCTCAGCCAGCAGTGCCCCCAGCAACGCATGCGAGATCAACTGCATCGTGGCGTTCGGATCCTTCCCATGATTGGGGTCAAACTTGCTGCCAATGAACTCGGCTGCGTACGGTGCCAGCGCATTGGCTGCCACCTGCCCGCTGCCCTGCCCGGCAACACTGCCGACGATGGCCGTTGTCACTGCTTCCAGTGCGCGACCATAGTCCCCTCCGGTGCCCCACTTCTTGGCATCGTTGTAGGCGGCGCTATGCTCAGACAGGAAGGCCTCCTTGCCGGCGTTGTCCATGCCCGAGTACCTGGCATAGGCCTGCGGATCTCGCTCCTCCAGGTCCGAAAGGTAGGCGATTGCCGCTTGCTCGCTCTTGTAGGCAAAGACGTCCCCGGCAATCTGTTTGCTGGTCGACACCACCGTGCCCATCGCAGACGACATCGCCTGCTGCTCCAGTACCAGCTTCTGAAGATCCGGCAAGGTGCTGATAGCCTCATGCGCCTTGCTGGCGTCGGTGTTCACACCCAGCTCGGCGGCGGTGACCTTCTTTCCACCGATGGTGATATTGCCTTCGGTCAGGGTTGCGTAGGTGGTGGAGCTATCGCTGCCGCTTTCGGTCGCGGGTACACCGCCGTTGAAGCCGGCGTAGTTGGGCCTGCCGAGTTCGCCGTTGGCGACACTGTTCTTGATGGAAGACAGCTGCTGGCCGGCACCATCCCTCTGCCCTGTGCCGTCATCTGACGAACCGAACCCCCCGCTGATGCTGGCCGAGCTGGCTCTGTAGTCCATCTCGTTCTTGAGGTCGGTGAAGGTGAAGGTCTCCGCACTCAGCTCACTGTTGGCGGCGTTGGTACTGGCGATGGCGCCACCCACCAGATTCACGTCCCCCGCGTCGACGTGGTACCCACCGTCACCTGCGAACAGGCCCGACTGCTGGCCCACGCCCTTATAACTTCCATTGGCTTTGCTGGCGCTTGCGTTGCCGCTTACGTCCCATGCGTTACCCACTGCGACTTGGACGCGCCCGCCCACTTGGCTGTCCTTGGACATGCTTTCTGCGATGTCCTGCAGCGATTCGATGGTGAGCGTGCCGCCGGTCTTGACGTCGATCCGGTCTGCGGTAGCGGTGGCACCGCGCAGCGTCGTGTCGCCCTCGGCCTTGAGCGAGATGTTCTGGCCGGTCAGCGTGGTGTTCTGCCAGGTACTGCTGTCCGAGTTGGACTTGCTGCTGCCAGAGCTGGCTTCGGCGTAGACGTAGTAGCCCGTCTGCGCACCCACCATGATACCTACGCCCACTTCGGCACCGGCGTTGTTGCTCTTGCTCTTGTCCTGCAGGTGCGCCTTTCCGGCTTCAAGCAGTATGTCCCGCGCCGAGTCCAGCGCGACCGTGTTGCCGGCGCTCAGTGCGCCTTGGACGATATGGATGTCGCCGCTGGTGCTGGTCAGGTTGACGTTGCCGCCGCCCTGGATGGTGGAGCCGCGCGAGACAGTGCTACTGCCTTCGGCGCTGCTGCTCGAGGACTTGAAGCCGATGCCGGCCTCGGCTTGGAACAGCAGCCCGCTGCCATAGCCGTCGCCGGCCTTGGCCGCGATGGCGCTTGCAGCCTGGTACGCACTTGCACCGGCCGCCATGCCCTGCATCGCCTGCAGTCGCCCGTCCGACTGGCGGGCGGCGTCGACATTGTTGATCAGATCGATGAACGGCGATTTGACCCGCGCGAACACACCAATCTTCAGGT
>NZ_PKQQ01000034.1 GCF_002893095.1 Stenotrophomonas sp. VV52
AGGCCCGGCACGCCGTCCATGTTGGCCGGCAAAATGATGCCGTGCCAATGGATGGAGGTGTCCGCGCCATGGAGGGAGTTAGCGGGCAATGCATTGGAGACACGCAGGTTGACCGTGGTGCCTTCCCGCCAACGCAGCAACGGCGCCGGAACGGACCCATTGACGGTGATCGCGGTGCGGGTCTTGCCGGTGAAGTTCATCGGCGTCTCGCCGATGGTTAGGTCAAACTCGGTGCCCGATAGTACGTTGGGTTGTCCCGGGCCCTTGAGCGCCCAACTGGCTTTGGGCCAGAAACCTAATCCTGCGACTGCGCCTCCCAAGGCCAAGCCCTGGACAAATCGCCGCCGCGAAGGTAGCAGCGGCGGTCCACCGTGTGGACCACGAAAATCATCATGCGACATGAAAATGCTCCAAGCGTCGTGTTGCCACCGGCGGGCGGTGGTACAGAGCGGGCGGCTGGCCTATAAATAGGCATGCAAGCCACACCAACGGCGCCATTGCGGCGCTTAGGGACGCTTAGCCGATCGGTGGTCGGATCAGATGAGGCAAGGCAGGTGCCGCATGCCCTAGGGGCAGCGGCATGACATCCAGGCCCAAGGCCAGTTGCACCGAAACATGCAGGCGCGCCGGAAGTGCGCTCGCGCACGCGTGTACGCAGGCGCACCGGCACGCAGAAGACTTGCAACAGTCGGGACCGGCATGGTCGCCATGCCCAGTGCCAGCCCTTTCAATCGAGGTGGCATCGGGATGATTCTCAGCACTGTGATGGGCGACGCAGTCTTCGTCGCCTTGCACCGCGGCAGCCACTTCGCTGGCCTGCGCTTCCATGGCCGGGTTCATACTGATCGACGCAAATGCCGACCACGCGCCGTTAAGCACGAGCATGACGATCAGGAGCAGTCGCAGTAGAAGTGAGGAGGCTGACACGGGCGACATTGTAAATCACTTTAGACAAGGCGCGTGTGTATCGGTCGTGAACAAAATCTCAAGTAGGCCTGAGATGCCGCCACTTGTCAGTCGCACTAGTCACGGCCACTGCAGCTCCCTCCAGGAGCGCCCAATGGGCGGGTTGAGGCGAAGGGTTGCCCATAGGGCTAGCGCTTGTTCGGTTTACTTCTCGGGTGTGGCCTCGATCAGCTTCACCAACTCCCGCTTCTGCTGCTTGCTTAGCGAGCCCCAGCGCAGGAGCAACTTGGCCAGCAGATCATCGTCGGTGTAAAGGAAGGCGGCGGGGATCCCCAACGCTTGGGCCAACCGCTCAGCAGTCTCCAGCTTGGGCTCGTGCTTGCCACGTTCGTACTGGTTGACTCGGGGGCTGGCCACGTAAGGATCCAGACCGGCCCGGATGCCCAACTCCTTCTGCGACAAACCCGTGTGCAGGCGGGCTTGTTGGAGGCGTCGAGCGAAGGTCGGTGTTGAGTCGACGGACAAAGTCACGCGCACCCCCCATGGAAACCCCATAAGGATGGCGGATGTGGGGTTAAGCCGAGATACGTGCAAAAATGCCCCCAGAATTTTTTTTTCTTCCGTGAAATCATTTGGTTGCCGGATTTTTGTTGGTACCTGAACTGTCGGCGCGATCGGGCCGCAACTGCGCCAGCAACTGCTCCAAGGTGTCCTGGCGCACACCGGCACGCAACGCTTCGGCCTCGGCTTGTTCACGCCGTTCTCGCTCCTTGGCCAAGTCGGCGTGAGCATTGGCCAGCTTGACCCGTGCGCTCTCCAACGCTTGGGCGTCCTGGGTCCAGCGTGCCAGCAAGGCCTGGTACTCCGCAGCCGTAAGCCGCAGCGCGTCCAGCTCCTTCCGCTGGTCGTCCGCAGCTTGCCGCACCTGCGCCAGTTCCCTCTCTAGGCGGCTGTGGCGTTCCAGCCACTGCCCGTTGTCGCGGTTGAGCTGAACCAGTTCGTGGTTCTTGGCGGTCAGCGCCTCGTTGGCCTGGCGCAGCGCGACCTGCAGTTCCTGCACCTGGTGCTCGTGGCGGCGCTGTTCCTGTTCGCGTTGGTCCTTGACCGAGGTGCGGTAGTGCTCCAACGCCTCGCGAGCATGCTGGTGCTTCTGCTCCAGCGACTGGGCATGCGCCTCGTGCTCCGCCAGCCGCGCGGTCAGTCCCGCGATCCGTTCGCCGAGCTGCGCGACCTCGGTGACCCGTTCGGCCAAGGCCTGCTGGGCTGCGGCGTGGGTCGTCTTTTCTTCGCGTAAGGCAGTTTCAATGCGCTGAAGCTGCGCGCTCAGCGTGGACGCCTCCTGCTGGGTGCGTTCCAGCGCCTCGCTACGCTCCTGCAAGTGCGCTTCGAAGCGCTGCCGGGCCTCGGCGATTACAGCCTCGGCCTCCTCGTGTAGGCGACCGGCAAGCCGACCGACCAGGTCCTGTAGCGCGTCGCTGACCGCGACCTTGGCGCCAAGGCCTTGCCCTTCATCTTCTTCCAGCTCCTTCAGGTAGCGGTGAATGGTTGTCTTGGAGCCGGTGTTGCCCAGCGCCACCCGCACCGCGTCCACCGACGGGTGTTTGCCCTGTGCCCGCAGCGCATCGCGGGCCTTCTGGATGTCGCTCTTGTACAAGCCGCCGCGTGCCATCGCACTCTCCGACTATTTCGTAATGTATTACATACCACGTAATTACATACCAATCAAGTTACACTACTCGCCGAGTACGGGTCGTATCTAAAGGCGGGATAATATTGAATTATCCCGC
>NZ_PKQQ01000035.1 GCF_002893095.1 Stenotrophomonas sp. VV52
GGGTTCTACCCCGATATCACGGACGGTTCTAAAAGAGCTGCAACCTTCTGATCCTGCCTGGCGACCCTTCGCCGCATCCTTGGGTTATGGCGTCGCTCGATGTAGTCAAACACATCCGCTCGTGCTGCATCCAGTGCCGGATAGTTCGTTCGATAGACTCGCTCACGCTTGAGTAGCCCAAAGAAGCCTTCGCAGGCCGCATTGTCGCCGCAATGTCCCACAGCGCTCATCGAGCAGATCAGCCCGTTAGCCGCGAGATATGCCTGGTAGTCACCGCTGCGGAACTGACTGCCACGATCCGAATGCAGGATGACTTCGTGGCTGCCTTGACGCTGCCAGACCGCCATCTGCACTGCCCGGATCACCATCTGGCGATCCTGTCGATCGTGCATTGACCAGCCCACAATGCGCTGGTCGTACAGATCCAGCACGATGCACAGATACAGCTTGCCCTGACGGGTCTTGATCTCGGTGATATCGGTCACCCACTTGGTTTCCGGCTCCAGCGCGAGAAAATCGCGTTCAAGCAGGTTGACCACGCCCGGCGGTGTCATGGCCGGACTTGCGCGCTGCCCGCGGCGCTTGCGCCGGGGCCAGCCCTGCAGGCCGTCGGCGGCCATCAGGCGCGCTACCCGGTTCAGGCTGGCGCTCTGACCTTCCTCAGCCAAGTCTTCGCGCATGCGGCCGGCTCCCAGAGTACCCCGGCTGTCTTCATGCAGCTCACGCATCCTTACCACCAAGCGCTCATTTTCGACCTGTCGGGCACTCACAGGACGCTTGCTCCACTCGTAATACCCGCTGGCCGATACCTTCAGGCAGCGGCACATCAGCCGAATCGGAAACTCATCGCGGCAACGTTCGATCACCTGATACCTCAGGATGATTCCTTTGCAAAGAACGTCGCCGCTTCTCGCAAAAAATCCCGTTCCTTCTTTACCCGCGCCAGCTCGCGCTTGAGGCGGGCCAGCTCTTCATCCCGAGGTGTCCCGGTGCCGCCGAAGGCGACAGCACCCGGGCTCTGTGCCTCGCGTTTCCAGCGAGTCAGCAGCGTGTCGCGAATCCCCAGCTCCCGCGCCACCTGAGCACAGCTGACGCCGGGCTGGCTTGCCTGCTCAACCGCACCACGCTTGAACTCGGCACTGAACTTCCTACGCTTTGACATGAACACTCCTCATGGCCTGGATCGGCCTTCTTGTAAGTGTCCGTGAAAACGGGGGTGAACCC
>NZ_PKQQ01000036.1 GCF_002893095.1 Stenotrophomonas sp. VV52
AAGGGTAAGTTCGAGCGCACCAAGCCGCACGTCAACGTCGGCACCATCGGTCACGTCGACCACGGCAAGACCACGCTGACCGCCGCACTGACCAAGATCGGTGCCGAGCGCTTCGGTGGCGAGTTCAAGGATTACTCCGCGATCGACGCCGCGCCGGAAGAAAAGGCCCGTGGCATCACGATCTCGACCGCACACGTCGAATACGAATCCCCGACCCGTCACTACGCCCACGTCGATTGCCCGGGCCATGCTGACTACGTCAAGAACATGATCACCGGTGCCGCCCAGATGGACGGCGCGATCCTGGTCTGCTCGGCTGCTGACGGCCCGATGCCGCAGACCCGCGAGCACATCCTGCTGTCGCGCCAGGTCGGCGTGCCGTACATCGTCGTGTTCCTGAACAAGGCCGACATGGTGGACGACGCCGAGCTGCTGGAACTGGTCGAGATGGAAGTCCGCGAGCTGCTGAGCAAGTACGACTTCCCGGGTGACGACACTCCGATCATCTCCGGTTCGGCCCGTCTGGCGCTGGAAGGCGACCAGAGCGACATCGGCGTGCCGGCCGTGATCAAGCTGGTCGAGGCCCTGGACACCTGGATTCCGGAGCCGGAGCGCGACATCGACAAGCCGTTCCTGATGCCGGTGGAAGACGTGTTCTCGATCTCGGGCCGCGGCACCGTGGTGACCGGTCGTATCGAGCGCGGCATCATCAAGGTCGGCGACGAAATCGAAATCGTCGGTATCCGTCCGGTCCAGAAGACCACCGTGACCGGCGTGGAAATGTTCCGCAAGCTGCTGGACCAGGGCCAGGCAGGCGACAACGCCGGTCTGCTGCTGCGCGGCACCAAGCGTGACGACGTCGAGCGTGGCCAGGTCCTGGCCAAGCCGGGTTCGATCAAGCCGCACACCACCTTCGAAGGCGAAGTGTACGTGCTGTCGAAGGACGAAGGCGGCCGTCACACCCCGTTCTTCAACGGCTACCGCCCGCAGTTCTACTTCCGTACCACCGACATCACCGGTAAGGCCAACCTGCCGGAAGGCACCGAAATGGTGATGCCGGGCGACAACGTGAAGATGGTCATCGAGCTGATCAACCCGGTCGCCATGGACGAAGGCCTGCGCTTCGCGATTCGTGAAGGCGGCCGTACCGTCGGCGCCGGCGTGGTCTCCAAGATCGTCGCGTAATCTGC
>NZ_PKQQ01000037.1 GCF_002893095.1 Stenotrophomonas sp. VV52
TCCGCCACCTGGGCGACTCAGGGGGCGAATTATGCGGATCGCCCCAAGGTCTGTCAACGCATTCTGCAGCGGCGATAGGCATACTCGGCCGACACCGATGGTCTGGAGGTTCCATGGCATTGCCGATCCTGCACGCCCACCCGCTCTCGTCGTGCTGCCAGAAGGTGGTGATCGCCGCCCATGCGCTTGGCAGTGCCCTCGACCAGCAGCTGCTCAATCTCGGCGACCCCGCCCAGCGCGAAGCGCTCGATGCCCGCTCCCCCGCCGGCAAGATGCCCCTGCTGGTCGACCAGGGCAGGGCAGTGGCCGAGACCAGCATCATCATCGAGTACCTGCAGCAGCACCACGCCACCGACGGCGCGCGCCTGATTCCACTCGACCCCGATGCCGCACTCGCCGTCCGCTTCTGGGACCGCTTCTGCGACTTCTATCTGATGACCCCCATGCAGGCGCTCACCGCCGAACTGCTCAAGCCGGAAGAACGCCGCAGCGAAGAAAGCGCCGCAGCCGCCCGCGCGCTGCTGCTCAAAAGCTACGCCGCACTCAACCGCCAGCTCGAGGGTCGCACCTGGCTGGCCGGCGAAGACTTCAGCATGGCCGACTGCGCCGCTTCACCCGCGCTGTTCTATGCCATCGCCTATGTGCCGGTGCCGGACACCGAACGACATCTGCTCGCCTACTTCGAACGCCTGGTGGCGCATGCGTCGGTGGCAGCAGCGGTGGATGCCGCACGCCCTTGGTTCAAGTATTTTCCGGGTCGAGCGGGCCTGGCGTCGCGGTTCTACGTCGCCGACGCGTGACGCGCAGCCGGGCAGGGCCCGGCTCTACCCCGCGGATCAGGCATGCGGATCAAACATGCAAACCCCGGATACGAAAAAACCCGCTTTCGCGGGTTTGATCA
>NZ_PKQQ01000038.1 GCF_002893095.1 Stenotrophomonas sp. VV52
GCGAGCTGGGTGGTGAAGGCCTTGGTCGAGGCCACGCCGATTTCCGCACCGGCGCGCGTGTAGCAGACCAGCTCGCTGGCGCGCGGGATCGCGCTTTCGGGCACGTTGCAGATCGACAGCGTGTGCAGGTGGCCCAGCGACTTGGCGTATTTCAGCGCCTCCATCGTGTCCAGGGTTTCGCCGGACTGGGAGATGGTGACGATCAGGTGCTTGGGATTGGCGTAGGCGGCGCGGTAGCGGTATTCGCTGGCGATCTCCACGCTGCACGGCAGCCCGGCGATGGCCTCGATCCAGTAGCGCGCGGTGAGGCCGGCGTAGTAGCTGGTGCCGCAGGCGATGATCTGCACGCCTTCGATGCCGGCCAGCACGTCCTCCGCATTCTTGCCGAACAGCTCGGCCGGGAAACCACCGGCGTCGATCGCCGCTTCGATGGTGTCGCCCAGCGCGCGCGGCTGCTCGTGGATTTCCTTCTGCATGAAGTGCCGGTACGGGCCCAGCTCCAGCGAGGCCAGCGACACGTCGGACTGGTGCACGCCACGGTCCACTGGCAGGTTCTGCTCGTCATACACCTGCACGCCGTCGCGGCGGATGTCGGCGGTATCGCCCTCTTCCAGGAAGATCACGTTGCGGGTGGCCGAGATCACCGCCGACACGTCGGA
>NZ_PKQQ01000039.1 GCF_002893095.1 Stenotrophomonas sp. VV52
TGTTGATCGAACCCAGCGCCTTGTCGACGATCTCCAGCGCCTGCTGGGCGCCCTTGACGCTGTCGATGTTCACATCGCTCAGCATCTTGCCGGCCGGCGCAGTGGCGGTGGCGGTCGGTGCGGCCGAGTTGAAGCCGGTGATGCCTGCGCTGGTGCCGGCGGTGACGGTCATCGCGGTGAAGGCACCGGCCGAGTTGACGCTTTCCTTGACCGAGGTCAGGTTGATCTTGCCGGCGGTGGCATCGACTTCGGCAAACACGCCGGTTTCGCCGATCTTGGCGTTGATCGCGGTGGTCACCGCGGCGACCAGGGCCTTCTGGTCATCGGCGGCAACGCCGGTCGAGACGACTTCGACCTTGTCGATGGTGACCGCCGCAGCCAGGCTGCCGCCGCCGATCTTGACGCCATCGAAGGAGATCGTGGTGCCCTTGTTGGCAGCGGTCACGGTACCGGCAGCGATGGTGATCGAGTTGGCGTCGAAGGTGGCGTTGCCCAGCGCGTTGGCCTTGGCGTTGACCACCTTGTCGATGGCGATGGCCTGGCCGGCATTCGCACCGACCTGGAACAGCTGGCTGGAGAACG
>NZ_PKQQ01000040.1 GCF_002893095.1 Stenotrophomonas sp. VV52
AGCAGCGGCAAGGGCTGGGGCTTCGCCAACAACACCAGCGGCCTTCCGTTCGGCACCAACAACTCGCGCAGCGACGGCACCGGCCAGAGCGACACCATCACCGGAACCCAACTCTCCGTGGGCGGTGGCGTGCGCATGGCCACCACTGAAGGCGACATCACCCTTACTGCCGCCAACATCGCTGCAGAGAAGGACGTCACCATCCGCGCCGCCGGCAACCTGACCGTGCAGAGCGGGCAGGACACGGTCAGCAACGCGAACACTGCCGACAGCAAGGCCATCGGCACGGTACAGATCTCCGACACCGAGAAGTTCGCTGGCTGGCACCGCCAGCAGCATGAAGACGACAGCGGCATGGTTTCGCAGGTGGCCAGCACCATCGGCAGTCTGGGTGGCAATGTGAACCTGGGCGCGGGTGGCAAGTACACCCAGATTGCCAGCAACGTGGTGGCGGCGCAGGACGTCAACATCACCGCTGCCGAGATCGCGCTGCTCGCGGCGGACGAGAGCGGCTACAACTCGCAGAGCGACAAGGACCTGAAGATTGGTGTGTTCGCGCGGGTCAA
>NZ_PKQQ01000041.1 GCF_002893095.1 Stenotrophomonas sp. VV52
CGTTCTCCAGCCAGCTGTTCCAGGTCGGTGCCAACGCCGGCCAGGCCATTGCCATCGACAAGGTGGTCGACGCCCGCGCCGGTTCGCTGGGCACCAGCACCTTCGCCACCGGCGCCACCGCTGCCGTCGCAGCCGTTGCCACCGACGTGCGTTTCGGCGGCACCGTGGCCGGCGTCGACATCGGCACCGTGGAAGTGAAGAGCGGCGCCAGCGTCGGTGATGCCGCCAAGGCGATCGCCACCGCGATCAACGGCAAGATCGGTGAAGCCGGCATCTATGCCGAAGCCAACACCGACGGCACCCTGAAGCTGTCCTCGGTGAAGGAAGGCAAGGCCGTGGTCGCCGCCGACATCGCCCTGACCCGCAGCAACTACCAGAGCGCCACCAGCGACTGGTCCACCGCCGCCGCCACCAGCGCCTACACCGCCGGTACCGCCACCGCCAGCAACGCGCAGAAGCTGGACGTCAGCTCGGTGCTGGGTGCACAGCAGGCGTTGGAAGTGGTCGACAAGGCGCTGGGTTCGATCAACAGCA